>NZ_OZ000540.1:0-41586 GCF_945994535.1 Shinella sp. WSC3-e | reverse complement strand
GATTCCAAAAATGACCGATCCCCGTTCGGGCCGTGCGCCGGCCACGCCACTCATCGTCCACGACCCCTTCATGAGCGTCTGGTCGCATACCGATGAGCTGACCCAATCCTGGCCGACGCACTGGACCGGCAAGAACCAATCGATGGCGGGCATGGCCCATATCGACGGCAAGAGCTATCGCTTCATGGGGCTGGTGACCCGCACCGGCATGGAGGGCCTGTCGCAAATTTTCTTGGTTAACGGCCTGTTGACCACCAGCGGAGAAATTGCCGCTCCCAATGTAGCGGAGCGTAGCCATGATTCTGAATGCCATTGCCGACAAGCTGAAGCGCCAATCAAAGGACGACTTCAAAGGTCGGCATTTCGAGGCATGGCTCATCATGCAGGCGGTGGCCTGGTATCTGCGCTATCCGCTCAGCTATCGAGACCTTGAGGAGATGTTTCGGGAACGTGGTTTCGAGGTCGATCACAGCACTGTCAACCGCTGGGTTTTGGCTTATGCGCCGATGATCGAGAAGCGGCTTCGCCAGTTCCGACGCCCGCATTGTGGTTCGATCCGGATCGACGAAACGTACGTGAAGATCCGCGGCAAGTGGCGCTATCTGTACCGGGCGATCGATAAGCATGGAAACCCGATGGATTTCCTGCTGGCGGCCAGGCGCGACCTGGATGCTGCAAAGAGGTTCTTCCGCAAAATGCTCAAAGACGAGCCCCTGTTATCGCCTAAGAAGATCGGCACGGATGGAGCGAATACCTTCCCATCCGCGATTAAAGCATCGGTAGATGATGGTCTGCTTCAGCCCAACCCCGTGCACTACGTCACAAAGCATCTCCAACAACGCATCGAGAGTGACCATTTTCGGGTTAAGAAGAACATGCCCAAGATCGGCGGCTTCCAATCCTTCAAAACGGCGCGTCGGACAATCGCAGGCTTCGAAGCCATGCTCTGGCTGAAGAAGGGCTTCGGCTTTTCCGGCGTGTGGACCGTAAATGATCAGAACGATCTGCTCGCGCACCTCTTCGGACTACAAAAGGTTAACAAAGCATGAAAACGAGGACGCTCAGTGGATAATTGCGCGCTCCGAAAATGTTTGCGACAAGCCCGGTAATACCCTAACTTCTGAACGGACCGATCAGTGGGGCACGCGCGATCCTCGACTGCGTGCCCCCGATTTTTGGTCGATGAACCAGCTGCTAGGCGCGGAATGCTGCCGGACTGTTCCCTCTTCGATGGTGACGCGGTGGTCGACGCGCTCATTCGGTCCACCCGCTTCAGGGCGAAGCAAGTTAAAAGAATCATTTTGGTTCGAAAGGCAAATGCAGTGAGTGGTAACCTTCTCGTTCTGTCGGGGCTGGTAATATTTATTGCTGCATTCGTCCAAGGCGCAACAGGGCTCGGGTTTGCATTGATTGCGGCTCCAGTTATCGGGTTGATTAACCCGCAATTACTCCCTGTTCTGATTCTCGTTTTGATGATTCCATTGAACCTATTTGTGGCATGGCGGGAGCGCCGCGCCGTCGATGTTAAGGGCGCGGCGTGGATCATGGCAGGACGTGTGGCAGGCACAGCAGGCGGGTTGTGGCTGCTTCTTGCCATCCCTCTTAACAGCCTCAACCTCCTTGTCGGGGTATCTACGATCCTCGCTGCATCAGCCTCTCTGATTGTCTCACCGTTCAAACCGGGCAGCCGAGCGTTGATCGCGGTTGGTGCCATCACGGGAGTGACCGAGACGGCCACAGGAATTGGCGGACCGCCACTGGCCCTGGCCTACCAACATCGACCTGCACCGGTACTACGCTCAACGATTGCGACATGTTTTCTGCTGGGGGAGATTCTCTCTCTCGTCGTGCTTGCGGCTTCAGGTCAAATCGATGGCGAGCAAATCCGAATCGCTTTGCTCCTTCTTCCTGTCCTGGGCCTTGGTGTGCTGCTGAGCAGCCTTGTTCACCACAGGATCGATGGTCCCCTCGTTCGAACTCTCGTTCTCGCCTTCGCATTGCTTTCGGGTATCGTCGTCACAATCCGAGGCTGGTAATGACACCGATTTCCTCCGGAATGTGACTAGATGGTCTGAACAGTCGCTGGAATGGTTCCATGGAGCGCCGACAACTGGAATACTTCGTTGCAGTCGCAGAGCACGGCGGATTTGGGCGTGCGTCGGCAGCACTGAACGTGACCCAGTCGGCAATTTCGCAAGCCATCGGGCAGTTAGAGAGAGAACTCCGTACCAAGCTGTTTCTGCGCACCGGCCGTCATGCGAATCTTACCGCAGCGGGCCACGCCGCCCTAACACCGGCGCGGCAAGCGCTAAGGGATCTCGGCACAATTCGTGCGGTTGTTGCAGATGTGATGGGCCTGGCAGGCGGGCGACTGGACATAGCGACTTTTCCCCCGCTCGCCGAATGGCCGGTCGGCGCGGTTGTTGGTGCATTCCGGAAGAAACATCCCGCCGTAACGATACACATCAAAGGTCCCACTTGGGCGCGCATACCGGAAGTCGCTGAAATGGTCCGGGATGGTCGGTGCGAGCTAGGGTTCACTGACGATAGCGAACTTGCGCATGGCCTGATCGCACATCCTCTTGCGCACCAAGATTATGTCGGGGTTCTGCCACCCGAAACGCCTATCGCAGACAATGGCGTGATTTCACTTGAGGACGTCGTGGCACATGGCCTGATCGTGGGGCCGTGGTGGGAAACATCGCCTCCATACTTGGAGCTTCGGGCGAACTATCCGGATCTGATGCAGAATGCAATCGCTGTTCGAATTGAATACCGGGAAGCATACGTTCCACTCGTCGTCTCCGGCGCGGGGGCTGCAATTCTACCGAGATTTGTCGGGGAGCTCGCTTCTGCAGCGGGCGCTACGGTAGCGGAATTGGCCCGCCCGATTTGGCTCAAAACTCTTCTGGTTCAGCGGCCCGGAGACATGGCGCCCGCAGCGCGAGAGTTCCGCGATGTTACCTTGCAGCTCTATGGCGGAGTAGAAGCGCCGGCCGATACTCCTGCAAGCCAATCACTTCCAACATGACGGGATAGCAAGATGACGTGTATCGACGAGATTACGACGAAGCCTGCACAGGTATTAGCCGGGTTGATTCGCGAGCGCGAGCTCTCATGCCTGGAAGTTACATCCGCTTTCTTGAAAAGGATCGATGATATCAATCCAAAGATAAATGCATTTTGCACCGTCCTACACGAAGCGGCGCTCGCTGCGGCGGCGCAAGCCGATCAAGCCTTCAGAAGCGGGTCTCCGATCGGACCGCTCCACGGCCTGCCGGTAGCGCTCAAGGATTTGACACCGACTAAGGGAGTTCGAACCACCCGCGGCTCACGTCTTTTCGAAAACGCCGTGCCAACTGAGGACGTTGAACTCGTCAGGAGGCTCAAGAAAGCCGGAGCCATTCTCATTGGCAAAACAAATACTCCGGAGTTTGGGCATAAAGGCGAGACCGATAATCTCATTTTCGGCCCGACTCGCAACCCGTGGCGTCTTGATCGGACTCCTGGCGGATCGAGTGGCGGCTCAGCAGCTGCTGTAGCTGCGGGATTGGTCCCGTTTGCAGAGGGTAGCGATGGCGCGGGATCGATCCGAATCCCGGCGAGTATGTGCGGAATCTTCGGCTTCAAACCAAGCTACGGGCGAGTGCCCGATGTCGCCGGTCCGTTCTCCAGCCACACTCCATTTTTCCACAATGGTCCCCTGGCGCGAAGCGTGGGCGATGCCGCGTTACTGTATCAGGCGATGGTCGGAGCCGACAGCTCCGATCCGTTTTCCGTCCCAGCCGACCAGGATGCGCTGATATCTCTTGACCACGGTGTTGCCGGCCTGCGAGTGGCATTCAGCATGAATTTGGGATATTTTGAGGTGTCCGATGAGGTGAAGCTAGCCTGTACGCGGGCCACAGAGGCGTTTTCGGCGCTAGGTTGCGTCGTTGACGAGGTGGAGGTGGGCTTCGACGGTGACTTAGAGGCGGCTTTCTTCACCCTGTGGTGCGCAAAGTTGGCGACGGTCTATTCCGGCATTACGGACCGCGAATTCTCGATGCTGGAGCCGGTGGTTCAGGGCCTGATCGAACGAGGCAGAGAATTGAGCGCCGTCGAGTTTGGCCGGGCAAATCTCGTCCGCGAAGTCGTTTGGGGCAGGCTGTGCTCTATTTTTGAGAAGTATGATGTGTTGATCTGCCCAACAACAGCGGTTCCCGCCTTTTCTATAGAGAATGGGCCACCCGGTACGATCAACGGCGCGTCGATTAATCGCCTTCTGGGCTGGTTCCTGACTTATCCCTTCAACTTCACAGGAAATCCCGCCGCATCCGTTCCGTGTGGATTTTCTCATGACGGCCTCCCGATCGGGATGCAGATTATCGGAAGGCGTCTCGATGACGGCTTGGTTTTGCGCGCTTCCCGCACGTTCGAGCGTCTATCTCCTTGGCCCAAACTAGCAAATCCAAGCTCTTAACGATCGTGCCCGTTAGGTGAGGTATAGCTCAGGCCAATGGCTGGCCGGCCATGCTTCTACTAAAATGATAGAGCGCGGCCGGCGTTCGCAGCGGCCCGGAATCCAAGCCTCGAAGTGTCGCAAAAGTCTGTCGCACAAATTTGACTTTTGCCCCTGACTTTTGCGACGGAATTTCCCCTGAGAAATCAGCGCCCGTGATTTTGTCGCGAATGCTAGGATTTTTGCGACGTTACGGCGCCGGCACTGAAACCTCACATGTCTGCGCCGTTCCTGTCTGCCGCGCCGCATCCCGGCAAGCCCGGATCGCCTCGGCGTTCTCCTGTAGTAGGGTGGATGTGTAAACCAGGTTGCGGGCGCCCTCGGGGTCGGCGGCATACATGAGGTCGCTGCCGGCCGTCCAGCGATCGGCGTTACCGGTGGCGAGCGCGGCGAGATAGCCGCCGCCTGGCGCGAGGGCGGCGACCAGCGGGAACAGCACCAGGCCGGCGACGAGCGACGCGACGGCTGTCCAGGCGAGCGCCCGGCGCTGCTGACGCCGATCGCGCACCGTGCCGATCATCCGGGCGAGTTGGTGACGCTCGCGCTCCGTCTCGCGCGCTTCACGGTCGAAGGCCTGAACGGCATTGCGCAGAAGTTCGGCCCCGGCCGACGCGACGGCGCGGCCGTGCTGTTCGGGCGTGAGTTTCAGGGCGGGGTGCTCTTCATAGGATGCAAGGCGTTCCTCGACCTCACCGATCCGCTCGGAGATGACGCCGAGGGTCGGCGCGTAATCGGGCGGGCGGGCGGATTCGAGCTGGTCGAACAGGGCTTCGATCGCCCGCCGCTGCACGTTGATTTCGGCGCGAAGATCATCGAAAGCGCGTGCCGCCTCGTCCTGCTCCTCGTCGCCGTGCCGGTCCTGCCCGTGCTGCGTTTCTTCCGCCATGCCTTCTCCTGACCGCCCTGCCCTATCGTTCCATTTCGATGCCGCGGCTGAGGCGAAGCCCCTGCGACAGCTTCTGCTCAAGCATCTGGGCCGCCTGCCGCTCCTGCAACGCCTGGCCAAGCGTGCTGTCCCGGCCGATGCCGAGTTTTTCGGCCTGCGATTTCATGGCGGCCTCGGCTTGCGGGTCGCGGCCGATCGTATGCGCCACCTTTTTCATCTGGCCTTCCACCTGCTTACGCTCGGCGTCGTGCTGCCAACCTGAAAGCGCCTTGTGCTGTGTTTCGAGCTCGGTCCAGCGCTGAACCAGGCGCTCGGCCCGCACGTTCGGATCGGCTCGCAAACCTTCCTCGCGCTCAATACCGGCGACGAGCTGCGCTGTGCGCTCCCGGCCCGAAAATTCCGCCATCGCGCGGCCCATCTCCGGATCGTGCCGGAAGGCCGAACGCATGGTGCTGACCGCGCCAAGCCGTTCCTGGTCGAGCGCGGCGCCGGCCTTCTGTAAATCGAGCTTCTGGTGTTCGAGGATGGGAAGGTCTTTCGCTGCCATGCGTTCGGCCGCGTGAAGCGCCTGGGCGTAGCGGTCGACCGCAACCGCAAACCCGTCCTGCATCCTCGATCGCAACGGTTCTGCCGTCTCCCTCCCCTTCCCGGCTGGCAATGACACGCCGGCAAAGCGGTCCGGCCCCTGGCGCTGCTGGTTCCCCTGCTCCGGGCCGCGCGAAAGCCGAAGGCCGGCGAACTTGGCCACCCGTTTCGGCGACTCCTGGCGGTCGCCGGGGAGATCCTCGGCCTTGTTTTCGACACCGGCCCATCCCACCTTCCCGCCGCTCGCGGTTTCGTGAGTTTGGTCCCGGCTCTGCTTCCCAAGCCCCCCGCCCAAGCGGGTCGGGACCGTTTCAATCACATGCGACGAAACCTCCCGTTGCCGTGCCTGCTGTCTGGCCTGCGGAATCTCGATCTCGCTGCGAATGCCAAGCTCTTCGGCGAGGCCGCGCCGTTCGGCGTAGGCTTTAGCGTAATCGAGCGTGGTTTCCTTGAGACCGGCCCGGCTGAACGTGGCCGACAACGCCTTTTCGTCCTTGAACTCGTCACGGCCGGCATGGAGCTGAACGCTGTCGCGGTGCCGCGTCATCGCCACATAAGTCAGATGCCGGTCCATCGTGCCGGACGCCAGCACAAACGCCCGATCGACGGTCGACCCTTGAGTTTTGTGGATCGTCGTCGCATAGCCATGATCGAAGGCGGCATAATCCCGCGTCGATATGGAAACGCTCCGGATTTCTCCTCCCCCTGGCCCTCCCCTCGATCCGTCCAGCTCGGCCGTGAGCCGACCCGTTTCCACATGACTGACGGTGCCGAGCATGCCGTTCTTAACGCCAAGCTCGCGATCGTTCTGCAAAAACACGATGCGGTCGCCGGCGGCGAATTCTCTCTTCCCGGCATTGGTCTGGAAACTGATCTCGCCGGCGGCTTCACCCTTGGCCAACTGCCCGCGTTCCTGGCGCGCGGATCGAATGTCGGCGTTGAGAGCCCGGACATCGACACGCCGGTGCGCCATCGCCACCCGGCTCGCTTGAGGCCGCTGCTCGAGATCGGCCATGTAATCGCGCACGATGTCGGCTCGAGCGTTTTCCCGGGTGTCGGCAAACCGGATAGCTCCCCGCTCCGCATAGGCGGCAAGCCCCTCGGCCGTGCGGTGCCTGGCGAACGAAACCGACGCCTCTCGGCTCCAGTCCTCGCGCTGCCGGCGCACATCTTGCAATTCGGCAAAGCCTATTTGCTCGGCGATCGCCCGGAACGGCGCGCCGGCGCCGATCGCCTGAAGCTGCTCATGATCGCCGACCAGGACCAGTTTCGCACCGGATCGCTCGGCCTCGCCGACGAAGCGGGCGAGCTGACGCGATCCGACCATGCCGGCCTCGTCGATGACGAACACGTCGCCGCGGCCGATCTCACCCTTGCCTGCCTGCCAGCCATATTCCCATGACGCCAGCGTTCGGGACGCAATGCCGCTCGATTCCTCCAACCCCTCGGCCGCCTTGCCGGCGAGCGCCGCACCATGGACGCGATACCCCTGGCGCTCCCATGCTTCCCGCGCGGCTGCGAGCATCGTGCTCTTGCCGGCCCCTGCAAGCCCGACAACGGCAGCGATGCGCTCCGGGCCGGTGATGTGCCCGATCGCCTCCCGCTGCTCGCTGCTGAGCCCCGCAGCGCCGATCTCACCGCGCTCGACCTGGCCGGCGGTGCTGGCGAACACACCCGCCCGGATCGCCGAATCCTGACGGTCGAGCGCCTGGCCGACATGCGCGCGGTCCACACCATAGCCGTAAGACTGCGACAGCCGCTCCGCCGCTCCCGCCATGCGGCCCTCGATCTCGACCATCTCGCGGGTCGAATAGCGCGCCAGTTCCGCTCCTTCCGGCCCGTCCATCTTTTCCGGCTGCAACTCGACCAGCGCCGGCGACGCCATGACGGATGCAAAGGCATTTCTGAAAGCGTCCGGATCGTCGATATAGCGATGCAGCGCCCGCGCCACGTCGTGCCGGTCGAACACGCTCTTCTCGTTCGTGATGAGCGAAAGAACCTGCTCCGGCTTTTTCCGGATCAGCTCGGCGTTGCGTGTCGCCGCCTCAGCATCCAACCTCGTTCTGGATACGGCCAGGCCCCGCCTGTCCATCTGCGAGGCATGAACGCCCATATGCTCGGTTGGCTCGATCTCAAGGCCCCGCTCGGCGTGAGAACGATGGTCGATACGCGCCTCGATGCCGGCCCGCGCCAGATGCTCGTTCGCATGATGCTCCCAGGACTGCCGGATTTCCCGAAGCTGCATCATTGAAGTCGGCTGACCGTCCGAAAGCAACCGCGCGTTCTTCAATTCGATCGCCGTCTTGTCGCCAAGCCCGTCGGCCTCGACCCGCCGCGTCGTCATCATCACATGCGCATGATGATTGCGAATGTCCCCTGCCCCGTGCGGCTCATGGATGGCGAAATCCACCGCCGTCCCGTAGCGATCGGCCAGGCCCTGGGCAAAGTCCCGCGTTAGCGCAACCCGCTGCTCGGCCGACAGTTCATGCGGCAAGGCAACCTCGAACTCGCGGGCGACACGGGCGTCTTTTCGAACCTCCGCCTTCTCCGCCGCGTTCCACAAAGCCGCCCGATCGCGCGCCCATTCGGCATCTGAGCCCGTAGGCAAAACAATCTCGGAATGCTCGACGCCCTCCTTGCGGGTGAAGTCATGCACCAGGCCGTCGCGCTCGTTCAATATCTTCGTCGCGGTTCTGTAAGCAGCCGCCGCGACCGCGCTTCTTCCCGAAGCCCGTGCGATCGGCTTCATGCTGCAATGATAGATCGCCAAATTGCGCGTTCCCGAAAACGAATCGCAGGCTATCAAGCACTGACTTGCGCAGCAAGTCGTAAGTGCGCCCTTAAAACTTCCTTCGCTTCGCTCTTTTCGTTATGGTGTAGCGCGCTGTAACAGCGCTGGCGGATCACATGTAGACTGTCGAATTCGACATTTGATATTGCGGAAATGGTGGATTGATGACCTGGAACGGTTGGCCTGCTGGACAGGTCTCGCTAGAACGTCGGCGACAAAAGCAGGAGACGAATGCCTATGGCCCGGAAATCAATCGAGGAACGGCTGGCGCAACTGGATGCGCAGCGAAAGACGCTACAGGCCAGGCTCTCCAAACAGGAACGCGTCAGGGACACGCGCCGCAAGATCCTGCTCGGCGCGCTCGTGCTGCACCGCCTCGAATCCGATCGTGACGAGGAATTCTCAAAGCGCCTCGGCGACTGGTTGCGCCGCGAGCTGCCAGGCTTTCTCACCCGCGATGCCGACAAGGAGTTGTTCGACGATCTGCTTGCCGCGCCTACCGGCACTCCGAGGACCGACGGAGCTGCATCGTGAACCAGGCAACCTTTGCATGGGCAGCATTCAAGAACATGATGCGCCAAACCGCCCGTGATCCCGTGTGGGCGATTGCCGCGCTGATCGCCGCTCCCTTTCGGGCCGGCCCCTACGTCCTGAAACTCGGCTTCTTCTTTCTGATCGTCGCCATCGCCCTGTTCTTAGGCGCGAGATACCTTCTGGACGCGATCGGCCTGCAGCCGGGCGACCTGCTTTGGATCGCCGCCGATGTGGTGATAACCGCCTTTCTCGTTGTCCTCGCCTTCCGGTTTCTGACCAATCCCATGATCGAGCATTTCGGCGGCATGGACGGCGACACGCATGGCACCGCCCGCTTCGCCACCAAGGCGGAAATCGCTCCCCTCACCCGCCAGGAATCCGGCCTGCTCGTCGGCCGCGACGGAAAGACCGGAAAGCTGCTGCGCTATGATGGTCCCGCGCACCTGATGACGATGGCGCCGACGCGCACCGGAAAAGGCGTCGGCACGATCATCCCGAATCTGCTCACCGCCGATCGCTCCATCATCTGCATCGATCCCAAGGGCGAGAACGCCAGGATCGCTGGCCGCGCGCGAGGAAACTTCGGGCCGGTCTATGTCCTCGATCCCTTTGGCGTAACCGGCAAACCATCGGCCGCCTACAATCCCCTCGATGCGCTCGATCCCGCCGGCCTCGATTTTGCAGAGGATGTAAATACCCTTGCCGACGCCCTGGTCCATGATGAGCCAGGCGCTGTCGGCGAGGCGCACTGGAATGAGGAAGCCAAGGCGCTGATCGCCGGGATGATCCTCCATATCGTCGCCCACGAGCCCAAGGACAGGCGAACGCTCGCCACCCTGCGCGAATGCCTCACCCTTGCCCCCGAAACCTTCACTGCGCTCCTGAAGGAAATGCAGCGGTCAGCCGCGGCCGGTGGCCTGATCGCCCGCGCCGCGAACCGTCATCTCGGCAAATCTGACCGGGAAGCCGCCGGCGTGCTGTCGGCCGCGCAGCGCCACACCCATTTCCTCGACAGTCCGCGCATGACCGCGGTTCTCGGCCGGTCGGATTTCGCCTTCGGATATCTCAAGCGCCATACCGCGACCGTCTTCCTGGTTCTGCCGCCCGATCGCCTCGGGAGCTATTCGAGATGGCTGCGCCTGCTCGTCACGCAAAGCCTCACCGACATGGCCAGGACCGCCGCAACCTCCCCCGCCCGGCCGGCCGACGCGTCGACCAGGCCGGTCCTCTATCTGCTCGATGAGTTCGCAGCCCTCGGTCATCTTGCGCCGGTCGAGCGCGCCATGGGCCTCATGGCCGGCTACGGCGTCCAGCTCTGGCCGATCCTGCAGGACGTCCACCAGCTTCGCGCCACCTACGGGCAGCGCGCCGGCACCTTCCTCTCCAACGCCGGCGTCCTCCAGGTCTTCGGCGTCAACGATCATGAAAGCGCCCGCCTCGTCTCCGATCTGCTCGGCCAGGAGACCGTCGTGTTCAAGCCCATGAGCCGCGCGCTCGATTCCGAAAAGTCCGGCCTCACCTTCGGCGAACAGCATGTCGGCCGGCCGCTGCTCACGCCCGATGAGGTCCGCAACCTCCCCCAGCATACCGAACTGCTCTTCATCGCCGGGCAACGCCCGATCGTCGCCGGCAAGCTGCAATATTACGCCGATCCTGAATTCCGCGGCATATTTGACCAGGGATGAGGGCAAACGGACCCGGCGCTAATAGCGCCGGGTCCTTCCTGAGAACGGCCCTCCGGCAACCTACGGCGCGATTCGAAAGCGCGGTCGCCTCCGGGCCGATCGCGGCTTCCGCCGGCGGCTGACCAACATGCAGAACCTTAAGCGATGGCTTGAAGTCCCTTTTTCTGCACCACCGTAAGCAACCGCAACGCCGGGCCTCCCGGCTTCTTCACGCCGCGCTCCCAATCCGACACCAGACCCTTACTCACATTGAGGTAGCGGGCAAAAACAGGTTGAGACAGACGCTCACGCTCCCGAATGGCGCGGATTTCCTCCGGCGCGAGCGTTTCAACAGCCGTAAGGCACGCCTCGTCAAACTCTCGCATTGTCTGTTTGTCGATAGCGCCGCTCTGATGGAAGCCTTCCATCATCTCGTGGATAGCCGCCATCGCCTCGCTTTTATAACCCTTGGCCATTGCAATTCACCTCTATCAGTCGGCCGGCTATTACTTCGGCGTGCATCTGCGCATCGGTAAAACTTAGCACCAGCTTCGCCGCCTTCTTGAAGGCCGCTTCTTCGTCATCTTCGAGATTCGCTATGTCACTCTTGGCAAACCCGAAGGCAAAAACGGCCCTTGTCTGCGTTCGGAAGAAAATCAACGTCCGAAAGCCGCCAGACTTTCCAGCGCCAGGCCGTGCGACCCGCTGCTTAATGAGACCGGCTCCTAAATCGGCATCTATAAGGCCACGTTCAGCGCGTTCTACTGCTTCACACAGCATGGCGTCGGAGATATTCTCCTTACGGGCAAACTTTTGAAACCTGCTGCCTTTGAAAACCCTCACGCGATTTCCTCATCCGCCTATATATGGCACTTAGCGTTACACTTCAAGGTATTCACCCCTCATCGTCTCTAAGAGCCGCCATTGCCCGCTCGATCGTCTCGGCAAGCGTGATCTCATGGCGGTCGGCATAGGCGTAGATCGCTTCGAGGGTATCGGCGCGCAGCCGTGTCGCAAACTGCTCTGTGCGGCCTGTCTTGCGCCGCGTGCGGCGCGCCGGCCGGCCGGGAGATGATGGAAACAGATCCGAGGCTTTCGGGGTTTCGCGAAATCCCGCCGCGCGTGTGGCGGCCTTGACCGCATTCGGATCGACGGGCGGGACCAGCGGCGTTTCCAGCTCATCGCCAAAGTCGAGCGTGGCGCGCTTCTTTTCGTCGCCGGTCATGCGTCCCCTCCCCTGGTGGCATTGATGACGGCTTGCGCGTATTCGCGCGCGTTTTCCTTGGCGGTTACCAGTCCAGACACATCGGACGTTTCTAGCTCGTGCAGCGTGCCTCCCAGGGAAAAAAGAGTTCGATAGGCCGCGCGGTCGATCAAAGTGGCCGGCAACACCGGAACCGCAGCGCCGGAAAACTGCCGTTCTATGTCGCGTGCCGTGCGCTCGCGGATCGCCGGCGGCACGCGCGTAAAGAACACGCGATAAGAGATTACCCGGTTCGCCACCTTCCACATTTGGCGGACCAACTTGACCGACTTCGCGGCCTCGGCCGCGTCCAGAACCGAGCTTTGCAGCGGAATCAGGACCAAATCCGAGCGCGCGACGGCAAAACCGATGCGATCCGTTGCCGTGCCTTCAAGATCGACAATCACAAAATCCGCGTCTGCGCGGGCGTCCTCGATCGTGTCGATGATGGTTTCGGCCGAGTCATCGACTATGATGCGTAGGGTTTCGGGCAGCGGCCGAAGCCTTGACCAGGCTTCAAGCGGCCTGTTGGGGTCCGCGTCGATCAACGCAACCTTGCGCCCGGCTGCCGCGAACTCACCGGCAAGCACAACGGCGGAAGTCGTTTTTCCGACCCCGCCTTTGCTCGAAACAAACGATATGACGGCCATTTGCCCTCCAGTCATCTGATAGCTAGCAGCATGTTAGCAGCAGTTGATTTATAAGCTGTTAATTCGCGACTAGCAATCAGCTTATAAAATGCTAACAGCTAGTAATCCGCTATCACATTTATGCACTACCCTTGCCGCAGCTTCTTCGAAAGCCCATTCGACATTGCCGCGAGTCCTGTCGCTGGCGGTTATTTTTGATGGTTCCGCATCCCGGCCCGCCCTATAAGCGGGCCGGAACCGCCGCAGGGCTGCGTAAGCAGCCCGGACAGCGGCGTCCGTTTCTATTTTTCCCTTATAGGAATAGAACCAAGTTGGGATTCAGTCCGCTTGGCGGACTCACGTTCTTTCACCATCTTTCCTAGCCTCGCGAGGCTTTGAGCAAGGGGGCTATCGCCCAGCACGAAGAGCGGCAGCTCATCGGGCGGCAGGCTGTCCTGGTGCGCCTTCAGCGCGTCCTGACGGGCTTCCAGGGCGTCGCTGTGGTCATCGGGAAGGGGAGGGGCCTCGGCGCGGCGACCGAGAAGCCGCAAAGCCCGCGCCGGCAATGACAGGCGGTAGGCGTTGCTGGTCTGCTGCACCTGGGGGCCGCGGCCCTCGTTGCCGGTCGGCACATAGCGGCGCAGCCAGTCGAGGAAGCCGTGGGCGCGAAGGTTCTTCAAGGCATTGACGATCGCGTCACGCGAGCGCCTGAGATAGCGTTTGAGGGTTTCAATCGACGGATCGAGCCGGCCGGTGCGAAAATTCACCAGATTGCCCATGAGCTCGAGTATCTCGATCGCCACCGAGCCGAGCGGACCATTGCGCGATCCGGGTTGACGTAGCGCCAGCTCGTAGCGCCGCGCCGCCAAAAGGATCTTGCGGACCTCCTGACGATCGGTGCGGCGCCAGAATACGCCCTCGCAGCGTCCCGCTGCACGGCTATGCCTTCGGACGGGCGTGCGCTCCCGTCCGGCCGGCGCTCCCGTGAGCACCGTCCCTATCTGTTCAAACATGGTCCTTCGTCCTCTCCGTCCTGGGAGGGCATGACACTGTGGACGGCGGACAAAGCTTCGCCGGTCCCTGCAAGAATCACTCTTGCGGGGCGGGGTCTGCTCGGCTAAATTGGGGGAGAGTTAGGGAGCCCTCCAATCTAGCCGGTTCCGAAATCCAAAAGCGCCAGACCGCTGCTAACGGTCGGGCGCTTTTCTTTTATGCCCTCTGCTTCTGCTCGAAATAAAACCTCAATGCTTCCTCGATGATCGCCGCGCGTGCTGACGCGCCGCGTTCTTCCTTGGTCTGATCGACAAGAGCAACCAGGTCCCCCGGAAGGTCGGTCGTCACCAGCACCCGGCCAGCCGCGCGCCGTCGCTCTCTATGAGCGATAAGTCTCTCGCGGGCTGTGGCAGGGTCCAAGCGACTCATGTGTTGCATGCAACGCTAAAATCGCTGATTCTGCAATGCCTTGGTTCAAGTCGTTGAAAACATGAAGTATCGCTTCCGCCGCCGACACTGGCCGGGTGCAAATCAGGCACGAATCGCGCCCGACTCAATCTCGGCCAGGGGTGGGAGGGGAGCACGAGGGGCGGGGCTATGGGGCACCCCTCGTCTGACCCGGTCGGGTCGATCCCGGCCCGGGTCAGCCCCCGCGCCAATAGAAAACGCCCGAAGCGGTGCGCTCCGGGCGTTTTCTGTTGTGCAAGGAAGTCTTGCTGCTTACTCGGCCGCGATCTGCATGGTGTCGGTCGTGCTGTCATTATCGGCATCATTATTCCGGTCCTCGGCCGGAGCGGCATCATCATCATCGGGCAACGTGAGCGGGGAGGGGAGCCAACCCTTGCCGTCCAGTTCCCTTGTCGCCTGCGCTACCGCCTCGGCCTTTGGGGCGCGCTCGATCGCCCTGGCTGCATCCTCGGAGCAACCGGCCTCGCGCATGATGCTGGCGATCGTCGATTTGGAAAGGTGGGCGAGGAATTCCGCATCCGGCGTCCACCACGCGCGCATGTCGAGAGCAACGGTTCTTGCGATCTGATCGGCCTGTTCGATGCGGCTGCGGCTGGCGTCATATCGGGCGGACACCGCATTGAGGTTCGCCGCCGTGACCACCGCCAGAAGCTCGGTCAAGACATCGGTCGGCTGTTCGATGAGCCATTCCCAAAGGTCGGCTGGGTCGCCGGGAAGACGATGGCCCCATCCGCCCACGATCTCTTTCCAGCCGGCAAGCGCTCGGCAGGCTTCCGGCTCCTTGATGCAGGGGTCCAGCGCCTTGCGCTCGCCCCTGATCTCGACGGCCGAATCCATGCGCAGATACTGGTAGCCGTCATGGAAACAGCGCAGCACCAGCGGATGCAGCATGGCGGCAAGCGCGATCTCCGGACGGTTCGCCAGTTCGACGCGAAGTGCTGCCGTGCGGACTGCCGTCAGTTCCTCGATGAGCGTGGCGGAGTATCCGGACGGCTCGGCGGGCTCGGCCGCATCGGGCAGGGCAGGGGCCTCGCCAGCATCGTCCCCATTCCGAGCACCATCACGCAGCCGGTCCAGCGCCTTGCGGTCCTCCGGCTTCACAAGCCCGCGCGTCACCTGAAGGGAACCGTCATAGGCGACTGCGACAAGGCAACCGGCAAGGGCCTGTTCTTCCGGCCGAAAACTTTCCGTCGCGTCCCTGATCGCCTCGATGCGCTGTTCGATTTCGGCAAGCCGCGCCTCGTCGGCCGCGATTTCAGGATCGCCCTCGGCATAGGCCTCGATCCGAGCGGCCAGCTCGTCAAAAGCCTCGGCAAGAGCGGACGATTCGGCCTGCTCCTCGTCGGTATGGTCGCGGCGCTCCGGGTAAATCCGGCCATATCCGGCGCTGTGGATGCTGCCGCCGTCGATGCTGATCTCCGCCCATTTCCAGCCCTGCGGCGAAAATTCTTCCGCGACCGTTTCCAGTTTTTCGCCCACCAGCCTCAACAACAATGGCCGATCGGTGAAGAATGTCGCGTCGTCCTCCGCGAACAGATCGCGCAGCACGTTGCCGCCTGCGGCCTCATAGGCGTCCACGCCGACAAAGCGGGCCAGACGGTCATTGCTGCGGACATGCTCGCTGGTCAGCGCCGCGCGCAAATTACTAGGTGTAGCGGCTTGCCAACATAAGCGCCTCTGCTCGCAAACATCGGCATTTTCTGCTCGAATTATCTGACAATGGAGCGGGCGTCGTGCTCACGCTCTTTGCCAATGTGCTCGCAAACATCCGGGTCTGCTTGCAAACATCCGCCACGTGCTCAGATTAATTGCCAGCGACGGCATGGTCAAACCGGGACGCCTGCCTGTCGTAGTTGCTCGGTCAGCTGACGGGAATATTCGGGATCAAGGGTGCCCGCCAGGAAGGCGCGGATATACGGACATGCGCTGTGGCTTTCCCTCCTTGGCGCTTCGGGTGCAGGAGGTTCTGCAGCATGATCCGTTGTCAGGGCATCTCTTCGTCTTCAGGGGCCGCAGATCGGATATTTTGAAGATCATCTGGCATGATGGTCTGGGCGCCTGCCTTTTTACCCGGCGGCTGGAGAAGGGCCGGTTTATCTGGCCGAATATGGGATAGCATCCGTCAAGGTGGTGTAGAATTGGGACCGGGCCGTCATGATCAGGCGGCTCTGGGTGAAATTTCTCCATCGCAGCTACGCGAGGAGGTAGAGCTGAGTTTAAGTGCTGTCATTGAAGTTTCACGAGCCTGATAAACGGACGTCATATGTCGCCCATAGTGATGCAAATATTCAATCGATGCACCACTAACGATCAGGATTATTGTGATGCTGGCTCTGAACGGAGTTGCCGTGACCTATGCCAACGGCACCCAAGCTTTGAAGACAACGACATTGACGTTCAACCAGGGTCAGTTCGTCGTGCTCCTCGGTAGATCCGGCGCAGGCAAATCTACCCTCATCCGGACACTCAACGGCTTGGTTGCGCCGACGTCTGGTTCGATCACTTCTAACGATATTGGTGCTCTGGATGCGGAAACTAAGCTTCGCATTCACCGAAGGCGAACTGGGATGATATTCCAGCAGCACCAACTCATAGGGCGCTTGAGCGCGCTCGACAACGTCATGACGGGCCGCCTGGGCTACCACTCTGGCTGGCGTACGTTGTTCCCTATGCCGCGTTCGGATCGAAGGCTGGGGTTGGAATGCCTTGAACGCGTAGGCCTTCTTGATAAGGCTCTCGTCAGGGCGGATCAACTATCCGGCGGTCAGCAGCAACGGGTGGGCATTGCGCGCGCGCTGGTCCAGAAGCCCCAACTGGTCCTTGCAGATGAGCCCGTTGCAAGTCTGGACCCTGAAACGGCTGTCGAGGTCCTGTCGCAGCTTCGCGAAATATGCACAGCCGACGGCATCACTGCTGTGATCAGCCTTCATCAGATCGATCTAGCTCGCCGGTTCGGCGACCGGGTCATTGCTATGCGCGACGGGGAAGTGGTTGCGGACGCCGCTGTCGACGAACTGACCGATCAAATGTGTGCGTCGATCTACCGCAGCGCCCCAAGAAATCCGACCACAACACAAGATTTGTCCAACTACGAGTATGATCAACCTTTAGCTGCCATGGAGGCCGCATTATGAAGAAGCTTCTGTCCCTCGCATTCCTCGCCGTTCTTGGCTGGAGTTCGTTGGCGCATGCTGGCTCAAATCCAGAGACATTGCGCGTCGCGTTGCTACCGGACGAGAACGCCGCCACTGTCATCAAAAACAATCGTCCTCTCGAGGAGTATCTTGAGAAGACACTCGGTCGGGAGATTGAACTGATCGTAACGACCGACTACTCGTCAATGATCGAAGCGATGCGTTTCGGCCGGCTTGAGTTGGCTTATTTCGGGCCGCTCTCTTACACGCTCGCGAAAACCAAGGCTGATATCGAGCCTTTCGCAGCAGTTATGAAGGATGGCGAAACTACCTATCGCGCTGTAGTTGTCGCCAATGCAGAGGCTGGCATCGAAAGCCTTGAAGATGCAAAAGGGAAAAAGGTCGCGTTTGGGGACGTGGCTTCCACCTCAAGCCACCTTATCCCGAAATCTATGCTGCTTAAGGCCGGAGTTGAGGCTGGAAAAGACTATAGCGAGAACTTCGTAGGGTCGCATGATGCCGTGGCTATTGCAGTGCAGAATGGCAATGCTCAGATTGGCGGACTTTCGTTGCCCATCTACAATTCAATGGTCGCTCGTGGCACCATTGATCCTAAGAAAGTTATCGCCCTCGCCGAGTCCGATCCGTTCCCGCAGTACCCCTGGACCATGCGGTCGGATCTTGACACTTCGTTGAAAGAGGCGATCACCAAAGCCTTCATCGACCTTAAAGACGAAAAGGTATTGGCATCCTTCAAAGCCGATGGGTTCGCTCCGATCGATGACAAAGCCTACGACGTCGTCCGTGAGCTCGGTAAAGTGCTGAACTTGGACCTGAGTCAGTAAGGCGCGTTCGAGACAGTTTCTCACCTTTCGACGCAGGCGCTGGCCTGCGTCCTTTCTTCCAGGATATGTGATGACACAGCCGTCGGCCGACTACGACTCTATCCTTCAACATCAAAACAAAGCTTGGACCAGAGCTGGCGTGATCGCGTTGGCAATTGCGTGTGTGATCATTGTTAGCAGTTATCACTCCGGTCTTCTTGATCTGGAGCGTCTGGGATCTGGGTTTCCTGCGCTCTGGCAGCTCGGTACGGAAATGTTTCCCCCGGATTTCAACCGAGGCTTGGAGTGGATCAGCCCTCTCATCGACACTCTGGCGATGAGTATAGCTGGGACTGCGATCGCGGTACTGATATCACTTCCAGTTGGCTTTTTCGCCTCAGGGAAAACAGCACCCAACGCTGTCATCTATATGATCTCGCGTGGATTGTTGAATGGTCTACGGTCGATCCCGGAGCTGATTATGGGCATCGTCTTCGTGGCGGCAGTGGGATTTGGAGCGCTCCCAGGCGTGCTGGCTCTTGGTCTTCACTCGGTTGGCATGGTGGGCAAGTTCTTTGCGGAGGCGATCGAGCATTGCGATAATGCGCCTATAGAAGCCGCACGCGCAGCTGGTGCGTCGCCGTTCCAGATCGTGACGCGGGCGATCTTGCCACAAGTTCTACCGCAATTGGCCGATGTGACCATCTATCGGTGGGAGTACAACTTCCGCGCCTCGACAATCCTGGGCACTGTGGGAGCTGGTGGTATCGGTTTCGAGTTGATGACATCCCTCCGGATCATGAATTATCAGGAGGTTCTTGCGATCATGCTCGTTGTCCTTCTGATGGTCACCATCGTTGACCAGGTCGGCGCTCTCCTCCGCCGCCAGCTGCAATAGAAGGATAAATTAAATGCTCCCAAAGGTAGTAATCACCCATCGCGTCCACGAGGAGATTATCTCAAAGCTATCTCCCCACGCTCGTTTAGTTTGCAACGATACTGATGATACATGGCCCCGCGAGAAACTGCTCGCAGAATTGAGCGACGCCAAGGCGATGATGGCGTTCATGCCGGACATGATCGACGCGTCTGTACTCGCGCACGCTCCCGATCTTCAACTTGTGGCATGTGCGCTGAAAGGCTTCGATAACTTCGACATCGAAGCCTGCACGCAGCGTGGAGTCCACGTCACGATAGTGTCCGATCTTCTCACTGACCCGACAGCCGAACTTACAATCGGTCTGATGATTGCTCTTGGGCGGCACATTCTGCCAGGCGACAAGAGCGTCAGGAGGGATTACAAAGGTTGGCGCCCTCGGTTTTACGGCCTTGGGCTGCAGGGCACAGCAATCGGCATTTTAGGGATGGGAGCGATCGGAAAAGCTATAGCACAGCGCCTAAGTACCTTCGGCGCCATTGTGTCGTACTGGGATCGTCAATCCCTGGACAAAGCCGATGAGATCAGACTGAACGTAAAGCCTCTTGAATTTGACCAGTTGATCTCGTCGTCTACCTTTCTTGTGTGTGCACTCCCGCTTTCGGCCGAAACGAAGCATCTCCTCGGCGCTGAACAACTCGCCAAAATGCCCAAAGGAGCACTTCTTATTAATCCTGCACGCGGAAGCGTGGTTGATGAAGAGGCTGTTGTCGCTGCATTGCAGGCGGGGCGCTTGGGAGGCTACGCCGCTGATGTTTATGAGATGGAGGACTGGGCCAGACCCGACCGGCCTGACAAGGTCCACGGGGGTCTCCTCAATCGCGAACATGATTCGATCTTGACACCCCACATAGGCTCAGCAGTGGCGAAGTCGCGTTTGGCTATCGAGCACGAGGCTGCTGACAACATTATAGATTTTGTCCAAGGCCGAAGACCTCGTGCGGCAATTAACGAGGTTCAACTAATTCCTTGATTAGAGAAAGTAATGTTTAGCCTTTCGCATGTCGCAGCATTCATAGAGGTAATCGAAACTGGCAGCTTTCACGAGGCGTCGCGACGGCTTCAGATATCCCAACCGACTGTCTCACATAATGTGAAACGATTGGAGGATATACTAGGGGTGCGGCTGGTCGAGAGGAGGAAGGACAAGTGTGTGCCGACTCGGCAAGGGCTCGTATTCTTGCCATTCGCACGCAGCCTTTTGACCGTCACGAAGAGATCTCTGGACCGCCTGCACAGCGGCCGGATTACGTTGGGTGCCAGTACTAACATCGGTACCTATATTTTGCCAGTCCACTTGAAGCGTTTACAGGATGCTCAAGGCCGGCCACCTGAGGTGGCCGTTGCCTCAAATCCTGAAATCATCGAAAAGCTCTTGAGGAAGGAGATTGATCTAGCCTTTACCGAATGGTGGGACGATCGAAAAGGATATCAAGCCCGCCTTTGGCGGAAGGAAAAGCTGGTAATAATCGTATCCCCACAGCATAATTGGAGGACGCGAAAAACAATTGAAGCGGCAGAGTTATTTCAAGAGTCCCTCATTGGCGGAGAACGTGGAACCGGTACCGGATCCGTGCTCCGCGAGGCCTTCGGCCAAGCGGCAGAGCAATTCCCAATCTCATTCAATGTCGGGAGCACTGAGGCTGTGAAGCATGCAGTTCGAGCTGGTCTCGGCATTTCGATCGTGATGAGGAGCACTGTCCTCGATGAGCTCGCGTCGGGTAGGCTTTATGAGGTTTCTGTTGAGAATGTGGTTCTCGAAAAGTCTGTGTGGGCTGTACATCCCGTACATATGGAGGATGGTTCACCGGAAGCAATCGCGCTTAAGGTTATACTCGATGCGAGCGCCCCTCTGGGTGACCTAGAGCACGTCCACATTACTCGGGGTCATATCCGCAAGATTTGAAGTAGTTGGCGCATTCCTGCGGCTCGAACATGGTAACGGCCTGGCCGACCGCATCCTTTGGTATCGCCGCCTCAATTCCCGGAGTATCCCATACAAGGGGGACAAGATCGGGGACCGCCCGATTTTCGATGCGTAAGGTTCCCTGCTCCATGTCGCGAATATTCGGCCGTCAGACACATAGTTGGTTTCCATGGATCGTTTGTCATAAACGAGGGTTTTTGAGCATGCCATAGCGCATGCCGTCACGCCCCTTGAATGGCGCGATGGAATCTTCTCAAAACTGTTATAGAAACGGTTGTCGCAAAATGCTATGTGTCCAACGACTTTCAAGAACATTTGGATGGCTATGCGGGTCGGGTACGCCAGGGTCAGCACGATCGATCAAAATCCGGAGCTTCAGCTTGAGGCGCTGAGACGCGCCGGTTGCGAGAAGGTGTTTACCGAGCGCGGGTCAGGCGCTCGCGATGACCGCCCGGAATTGGGCCGAATTCTCTCCGACGTGCTTCGCACTGGTGACACGCTCGTTGTCTGGAAACTCGATCGGTTGGCGCGATCGCTAAAGAAGCTCATCGCGACGGCGGAAGAGTTGGAGCGCGCGAAGATCGGGCTCGTGTCCTTGACCGAGAGCATTGATACGACGACGCCGGGCGGCATGCTGACCTTCCATGTCTTCGGTGCGATCGCCCAGTTCGAACGTGCTCTGATCCGCGAACGCACGACGGCTGGACTGGTCGAGGCGCGGCAACGTGGCCGCAAGGGTGGCCGCCCGCCCGCGATGCGCCCGGGCGATATTGCCGCGGCGCGCGCCCTGATGAAGGAAGGCAGCATACCGGTACGCAATATTGCGCAGCGCATGGGGGTTTCTGTTGCAACCCTCTATCGTCATATCGGCAAGAAGGGTGGCTCTCCCAAAACAGTGGAATCCGAGGACGTCCATGGCTGAGCGGAGAAAGCGGCCGCCCGGAGAGGCTCTTGTCGATCTTCGACGCCGATTGTCGCTGCTTTCTCCCCGTGATCCAGGCCGTACCGAGATTGTTGCTCGTGCCGCCGATGCCTACGGCATCTCGATCTGGACCCTGTATCGGGCGCTGCGGGAGTTGAACCGCCCGAAATCCGTACGGCGCGCCGATCACGGAACCTCCCGGATCGCCCCGCAGCCGGAGATGGAAACCTATGCCGAAATCATCGCGGCCCTGAAGATCAGAACGGCGAACCGGAAGGGGCGGCATATCTCCACGGCGCGCGCCATCAAGCTGCTTGAGGAAGACGGCGTGGTGACGCCCGATGGCCTGGTCCGTGCACCGCCCGGCATCTTGAAACGCGCAACGGTCGATCGGCTGCTGCGTGTTTCCGGCCTGGATTATGCGCGCGTCACCCGCCCGGTGGCTGCCGTCCGATTCCAGGCGCGGCGTTCCAACGAACTCTGGCACTTCGACATGAGCCCGTCCGACCTGAAGCAGGTGGAAGCGCCGCTTTGGGTCGAGGAAGGGCGCGGCCGGCCGACGCTGATGCTGTTCTCCGTGGTCGATGATCGCTCCGGCGCGAGCTATCAGGAATACCGCTCCGTCTACGGCGAGGACGCGGAGTCCGCCTTGCGCTTTCTCTACAATGCCTTCGCCGCCAAGCCTGAACCGGAACTGCCGCTTCAGGGGATTCCAACGACCATCCATATGGATAACGGGCCGGTGAGCCGCTCGCGCGTTTTCCAGTCCGTCATGGGTAGCCTTGGTGTCCGGGTTCTCACGCATATGCCCCCGTCGGACAGCGAGCGGCGCACGCCGGCGCGAGCGAAAGGCAAGGTCGAGCGGCCGTTTCGCACGATCAAGGAAGTGCACGAGACCCTCTATCATTTCCACAAGCCGAAGGACGAAGAGGAAGCCAACCTTTGGCTCAGGCGCGCCTTGGTCACCTACAATAACGGCGACCATCGCACAGAGTCTCATGCACGCATCGAGGATTGGCTGCGGCATCTTCCTCCTGACGGGGTGCGGGCGATGTGCTCCTGGGAGCGGTTCTGCGCCTTTGCGCGCGAACCGGAACGACGGACGGTTGCTGGAGACGCGACCGTATCGGTCGAAGGCGCATCCTATGAGGTCGAGCCCGAACTTGCCGGCGAAACGGTGACCTTGCTCTGGGGCCTGTTCGATCAGGAACTGTTCGTCGAGCATGAGGGCAAGCGCTTCGGTCCATTCCAACCTTCGCGCGGGGCGGTTCCCCTCTTTCGCTATCGCAAATACCAGAAGAGCAAGCTCGAAGAGCGGCTCGACAAGGTGGTGCGCCTGGCAGACCAACTTGGGCTCCCCCGCGCCGCGGTCACCGGCGGGGATCGTCCATTGCCTTCGCTGCCCCCGACCACGGCTGGGCTGAGTGTACGGCGGACACCGTTTCCGGAACCCGCAATAGAGACCGCTTATCCAAATGGCCTCGCAGCCCGTGGGGCCATCGCCGACCAGCTCGGCCGGCCGATCGGCGCGATGAATGCCGGTGACCGCGCCTTCATCAATGAACTGCTTGGAGAAACACTCGACAAAAAGATGATCGCGGCCCGTATCCGCGAACGCTTCCAGGCGCGAAGAAAGGAAGAATGATGCTCGCTGACGTTCAATCCAGTTACGGCCTCGACCGGCCTTTCCAAGGGGCCGGCAACTTTGAGACCGAGCATCAGCGCACGATCATCCGCGAGGTGTGTGCGGCCGTCCAGACCGGTCGGCTTGTCGTGGTCTCCGGCCTGGTCGGTTCGGGGAAAACCCACCTTTTGCGCCGCATCGAGGCCGAACTCACCAAAGCCGGCAAGGTCGCACTCGCCAAATCGCTGGCGGTCGACAAGCGGCGCACTTCGCTGCCATCGCTCATTGAAGCCCTGTTCTACGACTTGTCTCCCGGCGATCGTGCGCAGGTCAAGATCCCCAAGCAGGCCGAGCGCCGGGAGCGCGACCTGCGCGACATCATGAAAAAAGGCAAACGGCCGATCGTCCTCGTGGTCGACGAGGCCCATGACCTGCACCACAAGACCTTAACCGGCCTGAAGCGACTGATGGAGGTGGTCGCCGACGCCGGCGTGCTCCTTTCCGTACTTCTTGTCGGGCATCCCCGGTTGCGCAATGATCTGCGCCGGCCGCAAATGGAGGAGATTGGCTACCGCACGACCATTTTTGACTACGAGGGGATCGGCTCCGCGCGCCGCGACTATGTTGCCTGGCTGCTTGGCGCCTGTGCGGCCGAAGGCGTAAAGGTTGGCGAACTCCTCGAGGAAGAAGCCATCGACCTCATCGCCGAACGTTTGCGCACGCCGCTTCAGATCGAGATGCATCTCACCCTCGCATTCGAGCAGGGCTTTCGCCTCGGCGCCAAGCCGGTTACCGCCGAAATCGTCGAGCAGGTCCTGTCCCGCGCCATCGACGATCTCGAACCGACGTTGACCCGAAATGGTTACGATGCGACGGCTCTGGTCACGCACCTCAATGCTCGGCCGTCGGATATCCGCGCCTTCCTGGCGGGCACCCTTGATCCCGAATATTCCCGTCAGCTGACCGAGCAACTACGACAGGCAGGCGTCCCGGTTTGACCATGCCGTCGCTGGCAATTAATCTGAGCACGTGGGGGATGTTTGCAAGCAGACCCGGATGTTTGCGAGCACATTGGCAGGGAGCGTGAGCACGACGCCCGCTCCATTGTCAGATAATTCGAGCAGAAAATGCCGATGTTTGCGAGCAGAGGCGCTTATGTTGGCAAGCCGCTACACCTATGGCTTCGCCTGGGGCGGCTCACAGCTCTTCACCGGTCGACTTTCCGATCACGTTGGGCGTCATTGGCCCAATGTGCTCGGCATGTGGATTTCGGGCCTCGGGGTCGCCATGGTGGTGATAGGCAGCGGCGTTTGGTGGTGGGCCGCATCGGCCGCCATCGCCGGCTTCGGCATGGCCCTGCTTTATCCCAATCTGTCGGCAGCCGTGGCCGACATCGCCCCGCCCAGCTGGCGCGGCTCAGCCATTGGCATTTACCGGTTCTGGCGTGACCTTGGATATGGCATTGGTGCGCTCGGGCTCGGCCTGGTTGCCCATTTCAGCGGCGCTCTCGAGGCTACATTCTGGTTCGTGGCACTTTCGATGATGGTGTCGGGCTTGGTGTTGTGGGCATTCGGTGAGGAGACCCATCCGCGGATAAACCCGGAAGATTTGGCCTAGCTCATGCCTTGGCATCATGGTGGACGTTGACGTCGCTTGATGGCAGCTTTCAGGCATCCCAGCAGGGCAAGGGGCTATAGTCCCGCAGCCTTGGTAAGGTTTACGCGAAAGCGGTCCCGCCGGCGTTGATAGCGACGGGTCATCTCAGCCGAAACATGCCCTAGCTGCTTCTGGACGTAGCGTTCGTCGACCTCGGCCGATGAGGCGAGACCGGCCCGCAGAGAATGGCCGGCGAACAAGCCCCCCCGGGCATCTTCCGAAAGGTCGCCCCGTACCCCGGCCGCCAGTGCCGCTGTCTTGACCAGGCGGGCGACTTGTTTGTCGTTCAGTCGATCGGCGCCGACGCCCTTGCCCTGCCCAGTCACACGGCGAAACAGCGGGCCATGCGCGATCCGAGCGAGCTTAAGCCAGGTTTCCACTGCCACAACGGGGCAGGTGGCATCAGTGGATCCGCGACCGATTTCCACTTCACGCCATCCGGTCTTGCCCCGAATATTCAGGACCATCCCTTTGTCCAGGATCTCTATCCAACCACGGCCGTCCTCGCTCTGCCCTTCGCCGCCATCGAGGCCGACGATTTCCGAGCGCCGCAGGCCGCCGGCGAAACCCAGCAGCAGCATGGCGCGATCGCGGATGCCACGCAGGCTGCCGCGGTCGAAGGTTTCCAGCATCGCCAGGAGATCCTCGGGCAACAGGGCTTCCTTTTGCCGTGGTGGCTTGGCGTGGGTATTGCGGATGCCAGCCATCACTGTGGCGATGTGGCGATCCTTGCGATCTAGGACTTGCCCGAGCTGGGTGTAATTCCAGGAAAGCGACGAGAGCCGGCGTTCGATGGTGCTGACTGCATTTGGCGCAACCGTAGCCTGGCCTGTCGCACAGGCCGTAATGTAGAGGCCAACAATCTGTGGATCGGGCGGCTGCACTGCCAGTCCCTGCCGGCGACACCAACCAGAAAAATGCTTCCAGTCCGAGGCGTAGGCCAGCCTGGTGTTGGCCGAGCTGGCTGCCTCGACATAGTCCCGGGCGCGATCCGCCAGGCCGCGCAAATGGGCGCGATCGCCGCCCGGAATCGACACGGCGGAATTGCCGACGGGTGCCGCGGCTGCAGCACAGGGCAGGGGGGCGTTGCCGGCGTCGTTTTGCGTGGTTTCGTCGAGGTTTTGGGGCATTCTCTCTATAATGAGCAAAACGTCCGATAATGCAAGATTATCATTCGTTCTGAGATGCCGACAGGTAGGGCGGTTTACAACCAAATCGGTAGCAAAAAGCGCCGCTGCGTGTTACTCTGTTTGCATGAAAATCGCTGCTGATTTGCTCGAGATCGATCTGCCACCAGTGCCGAAGGTGCCGGCCTGGGCGCGCTCGCGCGGCGAGATTTCTTACGATGTCGACGGTGCTTACATGGCGGGTGCAGCGTTGAATTCGTTGGATAGTTTAGTGCGGCAGAGTTGTCCTTGGGCCGGTGCCTGGCGCCAGCGACTGGCCCTGCATAGTGCTAGCGCGGCGGTGAACTTGACCGGTCGGCGCGAGGACGAATCCGCGTTGCGCGATACCCATTTTCTGCGCGGCAAGGGCGATGATCCTGGGCCAGCCGGGCACCTGCTGATGGCCTGGCGCCGCTTGGCCAGCCGGACCACCAGTTGCGACGCAGAGTTGGTACGCCCGGTGGTCGAACAGCATTTTGCTCTGCAGTGGGATGACGTTCTTGCCGAGGTTGTCGCCAATGCCGAAGACCTGACGGCGTCGTCGCGGCCGGCTCCAGCCTTGGCGGCCGAGATTGCCGCTGCCGTCTACCGGGCCCGGCCCGATGCCGAATTGTTGGCCTTTTGGCTTGCTGACATGGTCCTCGCCCAGAAGTTCAGATGGCCTGTTCCGGTGCCCCTGCTGATGGGGCAGGTGGCTTCGCCGACCTTTAAATCGGGCGAACACCGCAAACGCATCCGGCCGGGAGGAGAAGGTTGGGGCAAGGCGGTGTTTTGGGCCTACGCCACGGCGGCGGCAGAAGCCTGCGATCTCGGGTCAGAGCTGGGGCAGCGGGCGGCAATACTGGCTTCGGCGGCGCCAAAGTTGCGCGCTAAAGGTGCTGGCGACGTCATCAAACTGCTACTGTCCGATGACGCGGTGCCGGGCTCCTGGTCCAGCCCAAGACTGTCGGCGCGCGGGGCTCGGCGGCTATTCGATCGCTTGGGAGAGTTGGGGGGAGTGCGCGAACTCAGTGGCCGGCCGACGTTCCGGCTCTACGGTTTGTGAGGCAGGGCAACGGGATGGCCAGGCGCAAAAGGACAGATGCCGAACCGCCGATCTTCGATTCCGAACTGGTCGATATGCCGGCTGACCTACGCTGGCGCGAATGGATGAACCGCATCGAAGCCGTACTGTTCGCGGCGCCCAAGCCGGTGGAGCGCGAGGTCCTGGCGCGGGTGATCGGTCGTGACGCCAGCATCGACCTGCTCATTGACGACATCCGTGAAAGCCTGCGGGGCAAACCCTACGACCTGGTCAGTGTCGCTGGGGGCTGGGCGTTCCGCACCCGAACGGCCTATGCCGATGCCATCGCCACGTCTGCTGCGGTGCCGGACCGGGCGATCGATCTGACTCAGAACGAGGCCATGGTGTTGGTGTCGATCGCCTATCACCAGCCAGTCACGCGAGCAGGGGTGTCGGAAATCCTGGGGCGGGAGGTGTCGCGCGACGTCATCGGGGCGTTGCGGGACAAGAACATGATCACCGCGGGACCCCGCAGCCCGACGGCCGGGGCGCCGTTCACTTATGTGACAACCAAGGGGTTTTTGGAGCATTTTGGGCTAGCTACGCTTCGTGATCTTCCCGAAATTGAGGCGCTCCAAGATGCTGGTCTTCTCTCCAGCGACCATGGCCAGCACGGCGACGTTCCGATTGGCAGTGACCGCTCCGCTGACGAGGCATAGGATTTTGGGAGTGTCAGTGCCACGGTTGTATGGATGCTCGGAAGCGCTCAACCACCCGCCATCTTCGCCGCACCGCAACTTAGACTTTATATTTCATCAATCGAAATATCGAGATAGCGCTCCGGATCGCAACGACAGCACTATGGCATGACGCGCATATCCCACGTCCCATAAGGAAAGTTGGAAACAGCCGAGTTGGCGCTCATCGCGGCGATCAGGCGGGGTCAACCTGGACCGTGACCTTCGTGATGTTAAACTTTGAGACTGCGCCGCCGATCGCCTTCGCGGGATCAAATAGCGCTAAGTTCATCCCGTCGCTGACCGAGCTGCGGTAAACGACGCCGTCATAGCCGTTCTTCTTGATGAACTCACAGAGATACTGGCTGGGAATGTAATCGATTGCGGCCCCACGAGGCAGCACAGGGCGTGTCAACTCATCCCCAAGCCGCTCCAGAAACGCAATGTCCGCCCGCAGCTGACCGATCGCGCTCGCATCGGCCAAAAGGAAGGGCGACACCAGCTTGCGCGGGTTACGCAAATCCACCGCGCGCAGCGGCATAGGAATTGTGAACTCGGCGACGCACGCCACCTCGCCGGTATGAGGCCGGACTTCCGCGGCCGCGGTCTCTGGAATTGAACCGAGATACAAATATGGAATGCCGGGCGGGTTCGCGCGCCCGTGTGATGCAAGCCGCTTTGGCGGAGCACCCATTTCTCCAATAAGATAAACTGTGTCGTCGGACAGGATACGCGCCCGGTACCACTTCGCAGGCATGTCATCCGTCGGCAAATGGCCAAGCAACTCCCGCAGCCGATCCGCGTCCAGGACCTCGTCCAGGAAGTACCGGTTCTTCCACATCAGTTCATCGCGCAGATTTTCCCATTGCGCGAGAGCTTTGCTGTCATAGGCGGACGACGGCGCGAACGGCTTGCGGACGATGTCGCCGTCATCGAGAATCTCAGCGAGTAGCTCCTTCGAATGCGCAACGTCCATTGCGGCATGGCTGAACAGCTGCCAGTCATCTTTCATCCATTCAACTAAGGTTTTGCCCGCGGAATCTGCTTCGTAGATCCCGATTAACAACTCGAAGATGTCAGCGAGGGCACGTGGTTCAACCAGGATAACGGCTGTCGACCCGCAGAAGTCACAGTCCCCCATTCCATGGCTGAGCGAGGGGATGATGTCGCGGCGAAGGCCACGGTCGTCGAAGCATTCGGGGCAACAGAACTTCGGCATGTGATTGCCCGCTACTCGGAAAAAAAGTCTGCGAGCGTCTCGATATGATGGCGCATCGAAAGCTTCTTGACCTGCCCGAGCCCCGGGAAGTGGCCTTTTTCATGCAACTCCCGAAATTCGGCGATGGCTGTGCTAGCAAACAGTCTGGAGGTTCCGGAATCCAGCTTAGCGATCAGTTTTGCCAGCGCTTGGGCAAACTTACCGCCCGGATCAGTCGGCGTGTCCTTTGTCGTTGATACGAAATGATAGATGTACATCACCTCGTCCTTGTCGGGGTCGAGGAACGTCAGGTGGATCGCGACAGCGTACGCGGGGCCGCCACCTTCAACATAGTCGTCGCCAACGATTAGGAAGTCGCCGAACCCGTCCATGTCTTCCTCCTCGAATGTGAGGTGGAGGTCTGAAAACAATTCGACTGCTGGATGATCGGCGTTGCGCCGCCGTTCGAACCCGTCACGAAGAAGGATACGGGTTTTGCTGCCTTTCAGGTGTTTCCGGTAGAGCTTGTGGCAGTGCTTTTCGAAGAAGACGTGTCGAGTCTCAGAGAGGTCATTCCCGAGCGCTTCTGCTAGCGCCTTCGCTTCGGTGAAACCGGCATGGATGAATACAGGACGATGTGCCTGGTGCTTGGTGTGACAGGCCATCGCGTCATCGATATTCATGTCGTTGGTGAGCAAGATGCCGGCGCTAATGCCGTCTTTATTTAGAAATCCATTTCCCAGAAGGGTCGAGATGCTCACGCCGTCCTCAGCATGATCGCCATAGGCTGGATTAATGATCACGATCGCCTCGCCGCCGGCGTCGCAGATCGCCGTCAGGGTTCTCTCTAATCCCTTGAGCGCCTCCCGCACCGGCTCAATGATGGGCACGAACCCCGATCCAGCCATCAGTGCTGCGGTTTCGCGAATGGCGATCAGCTCGAACTGCTTGCCACGAAAATAGGGGTGATACATGCGTTAGGCCCAGGCCATCGACTCGCCCAGCGGCGTAGAGATCGCTTCTACCACATGGGCATGGTCTGCACGGCGCACCGGAATTGAAAGAGCGGCAGCGTGGAGCGAGCGCGGGAGCCGGTCGACGAGGTAAGCTAGTGGCGCCAGATCGCGGGTGCGTTTTAAGGTCCGCACCACTTCGCGGTGAACCGCGACGGGGTCCAGATGCGCGAATAGCGCCCGCATGGCGGCGTGGCGCTGTGTATTGGGAACATCAGGAACGGCAATGCTAAGCGCTTTCAGGATACTCGCAGCTTCTGCTGAACGAAGCGATTCGAACACCGTAGCCGGGCAGATTCGCTCGGGACAATCTACTGCGTCACGCACGGTCGCGATGCGGTAGCGATGCGACAAGCACAGGATACCGACATCCTCCGGAAGGATCAGTCGGACGCCGTCCACATGGCGCTCGCTGACTACAACGTTCACAGATGCGAATACGCGTTTGTAGTTTTCCACTTGGTTGATCAGACGCGCGAGGGAGTCTCGCTCGGATTTGATCTCGTAGACCGTCGAGGTTCCGTTGAGAATGACAAGATCGGCTTTGCACGATCCGGCGCGAAATTCGTTTAGCATTGAGGCGGTGCGCAAGGAGTGTTTGCCCATCAGTATCTTGTGGGTCAGCGCTGACCGATAGATATATTCATCGCGTAGTCCGGCGACCCTGAGAATCGAGAAAGCGGCCTCAAAGGCATCCCCGACTGTGGCTTCTTTCGCGCACAGCTCGGCGAGGCGGGTCTCGCCGAGTAGACGTCCAAACAGCGCAGAGCGCCCCTTCCGGGCCAGTTGCTGGAACACGGCCGAAGAGAACAGGCGCGTCAGCGCTGAAAGTTCTGTTGTACTTACGGTCACGTTTTTCCCCGACGCGCAGACTTAGGCCGCGACTGAGCCAGTTTAGCTTAGCGGCCCTACAACGCAAATCGATAATGCTCAATGGGTTACCTCACCTATCAAGCCGCCATGCTCATATTTGCCGGCAATGCTGGATATCGCGGTCCGGACGTTGCGACTGCCATTGCTGAGAGCATCGGCTCCCGCGAGGCAATTCTCGCGGTCAGTCAATGCGACGTCATCTTCAGTTGCGTCGACACCCACGAGGCAAGGCAGATTGTTGACCTGATCGCGTCTGCCTTTCTTATCCCCTTGTTCGACGTGGGCGTTGTCATTCCGACGCGGAAGGTGGGGAACGACGGAGTAGCAATAGCCGACGTTTGTGGCCGGATCGACTACGTCCAGCCTGGGGGTTCTACTCTTGCTGACCGGCGCGTATTCACTCCCGAGAGCCTCCGCGCGGAATGGCTGCATAAGGCGAACCCAGGCGCATTCAAAGAAGAGCAAGAAGCCGGCTACATCAAGGGGCTGACCGAACAGGCCCCTTCCGTTATCTCGCTCAATATGCGGGCAAGTTCGGCCGTCGTGATGGAGCTCATCGCTCGTACCTTTCCCTTCAGGCACGATGCGAATGAGCTTTATGCCCGGACCACGTTCAGCCTGGCGGCAGCCGAGGAGGAATACACCCCGGAGAGCGAATTCGATCGAGACCCCGACACGGAGCTAGCCCGAGGCGCAGAAGAGCCGCTGCTGGGCATTCCCGCGCTCGGCAAGCCAAAGGGCAGAAAGTGATGAGCCTGCCCCGCTGGTTTCATCGTCTGTGGGATCGGTTCGGCCCCGCGCGTCGACTTCAAACTGTCGTGGGAGACGAGTTGCCCTCCGCGATGCCGTCCAGGGACTTGGTGCTTGCTATCGATGATGGCGAGCCATGGAGTGTGGGCATGATGTGCCCATGCCGCTGCGGCGCCATGATCGAAATGCTTGTGGTCGATGCCGGGAAGCCACGATGGGACATCGCCGTAGATGCCAAGGGTCGGCCGACTTTGCGTCCATCCGTCTGGCGGAATACCGGATGCAAGTCGCATTTCTGGCTGCGTTCGGGCCGGATAGTTTGGTGCGGCAATTCCGAAGCGGACTAGCGCTTTGACTAGCCAGGGTCGATACAGAGAGCCGGGTAGTTGGGTTATCGCATACACGAAAAAGCATGTGAAACACCGCGCGCCCTGGGCATTCTCCCTAGGTCTTAGGAGGCTGGCGGCTTTGGAACGGCAATCGCCGCGTCTATTTCAAGCAGCGCATTGACCACGCTCTCCAGCAACTGCAGACCTTGCACGGCTTGTGGGTTCCTGCCATCGACGCCAAGGCGCTCAAGGCCACTTTGCACCAGGGTCGAACCGAGGTGCGAACCGGCATTGCGAAGGTCAATCATACCAAACAGCGGCCCCATCATCTTCCTGGCCTGTTCCTCGGTTAGGACGGTACCCAACAAGCGCTCAATGGCCTTTAATGACCCTGGCTTCTTCTCGCCCTTGGCCAATGGGGGGCATTGCGCCAGCACCACATCAACATCAACCCGTTCGGTGAAGAGCTGGGTCAATTGCTTGGAAAGTTCCAGCAAACCTTCCGTCTCCGCACTTCGGAACCGATGGGCTCGCGTGAACAAGTCCGGCACCTGGGCATTCTCACGAAGCAGCTGCTGACCATACCGCTCGCGGAAGCTCGAAGCGACACTATCGACGGCCTTTTCAATAAGGGCTTCTGGCGCCTTGGTCGAGGCCGGCTGGACCATCATCTGCGCCTCAAAAAGCTCCTTGGACACACCGCCATCCGGGGTGACGTTGTGGGCGGCCCAAATTCGCTGTTCCCATGGCTTGAGCATGCCGATGTCCTTGGCGAAAACGGTGATCAGACCAAGGTCGTTGACACCGAAATGGACGGTGTCTGAGGTCGCACCCACACCACCAGTATCTCGCGACGCCCAATGAAGCCGACCACCACGATGCCGAAGCAAGGCATTGATGATCCCCGGGTCAAAGTAAAGCCAACCGATGTCTCCATGCAGCCGCGCAGCGGCCACCCGGGTACCATCCGGCTTGGTCACGAAAGAAACCTCATCGGCTGGCTTATCACCGCGGACACGAGGGCTGAATGTTCCCGGCTCCAGCCATTCAGTTCGCCATATGGCGCCTCTGGTGAAGAACGATCCGCGAGGATTGGGCCAACCTGCCGAGGTGGTAGTGTATTCGAGCAGATCTCGCCCCTCAGCCACGTTGATTGGCTTGCGAGACCAGCCGTAGCCGGGATCCTTCTCAGTCACTGCCGTCCGCTCGGCATAGCTCGAGCAAAAGAGACGCATCCCCCGTGCTGCTAGATAGTCGTTGAGGAATTCAGTTTTGATCTCGATGGAAACCGGCTCCCCATTATCGCCTCGGGCCAGCCGTACGACCTCCGGCCACCCTTCTTCGGGCCGGTACCAGCGATCGCCTTCCTGGATAAGCCGGAGCGCCACAACCAGATCAGGATGCAGATGCCAAATCTCCTTGCTCGGCTCCTCGAGGTGCTGGGCAATGACCAGGTTGATGCCAAGTTCGGTGTCTCCCCAGCCACGGAACACATCCGATGACTGGTAGCCCCATGATTCCATACCTGCCCGATGGGGGTTCAGCCCGACATCGTTCCATCCCATCGTGTCTACATCAGCGGACTTGGCGGAATGAACCGCGGCGGTCGCTGTCCCGTGGAATTCGGCTACAGAGATGACCCGAGGCGGGAGATCGTTAAGCGTCGACTCCGTCACCCTCCGCAAGGGGGTCCAGGTGCGCGCCGCGAGCTTCGGCAAGTCAGCCAGATTGAAGAAGGTCTGCTTGATCGTCATAGGCGCTCCTTTGCCTGGCGCAGACCAGGAATCGGTGCCGCGATCGAGATGTGGACCAAGATACGCTCTGCGGCAACGGTGGAGCCTGGGAAACCCCTGCTCCCTTGCTTGGGTGAGCCCTTGGGGTGGACTGAGCGAGGTTGAAGTGCCCACTATGGGATGCCCGCTCGCGCCCCCAGGCGTTTTGCGGCGATTGCCAACACATATTTGCGGCGGACGCTCGCCTCGCCGATCTTGGCTATCTCTTCGAACTAGCCATGGGCAATCCGAGTTGAGGCGTTGTCTGCATCGATCAAAGCAGCGAGACGAACGGTCAAGGGCCGGTCGCGGTCCTGGTTGGATAAAGTAGTTGGGCGCTATGGCACTTAATATAGTGAAAACGTTGTTTTTGCCCATTGTGCCGACAGGGCGCTGAGGAGATTGTTGTCCTACGATCCAAGAGGGGGCACCTATGTCTGTTCTAGATATTCCTCTCCGAAAGGCCCTTCAGTTATTCTATGCGCCCAATTCACTGCGTCGATCCATTTTGAAAGAGGACATTCGACTTGATCGTAAAAAGGAAGCCGGCGGCACTAGAAGTCGAGGCGGCGACTTCTACCTACCCTTTTGGTCAGACGTTAAGATGCACATCTCTGGCCGAGGCGACCTAGCGCAGCTGACCCAAGATCGCATCCGATCGAACAGGAATTTCAAACGACTTTATCCGCTACTGACCAATGGAATTCTCGAACTGCTTAGCGCAAAGCTGCGCTGGTCAAACGAGCCCGTGGAGATCGTTCCTATAAGCATGCACGGCAACCTGCGTATCGAAACTTTGGGAGCCACAGTTCGGATAAGGGATGCACTCCATGCGCGCGTCCGGGGGGAATATACACGTGTGGTATACCCATACTTCAGTGAAGAGCCGCCGCTCTCGGAAGAAGGAGGGAGGCTAGGGCTCTGGGCAATGCAACAAGTCCTAACTGAAGCAGACTCCGCTGACATGCGTGTTATCGATGCACTGCGTCGTACTTTCTTCTCTCCGCAAATGACGCCGTTGCAGGGCAACGAGGAGGCAGTTTTTCATGAAAAGTACAGGACGTTGATTGGCGAGTGGGAGCGACTGAAGCTGGAGTGAGCGAATGCGCGAATGTCGTCTAGGCTGTTTAGCCTTTCACATGCCATAGACAGCGCCCTTATGAGGAGAAGTCATGGTGACGGCCCGTGCCTAAGTCCGGTAGCCACAAATCGCAGCACTATATCCCAAGGAGCTACCTTTCCGCCTGGTGTGATCCGCATACGCCTGCTGGAATGCAGCCCTTTGTGTGGACCTTTGATCCCAGTGGCGGCGTCGGCCGCAAGCGAGCACCCCAAAACCTCTTCACCGAGACCGACATCTACACGATCCTCGGGCCGGACGGTTCCCGGGATCTGCGGATAGAGTTTGAACTGTCGAAACTTGAGCAGGGCCTGAAGACACTCGTCACAGACTTCGTAGCCAGCCACCGCCAGTTGCCTCGGCTTCGGCAATGGCAGTTGATCGCCTTCATCGCAGCGATGCACGGGCGTACGCTTGAAGCGAGAGAGATCCAACGGACGCTTTGGCAGCAGACCTTGGACGCGGCTGAGAAAAAGGCCGTTGCTCTAGGTATATCCGCAAATTCCGAGGCGCAGCTAAACAGCATTCGAAAAGCGGTGGCGTCGCCTATGCAGTTTTTGTTACCGGGAGCCATGATGGATGGTCTGACCATGCTAAGTGAAGTGACGATGACTATTATGTGCTCCGTTGAGCCCGACTTCATTACTTCAGACAGTCCGGTAACTTGGTTCGATCCAACTGTGCCTAGGGAGAGATTCTTAACTCACAAGAGTTCTCTAGCGAATCCGGGCATCGAGGTGGTGATGCCGCTTTCGCCGCAGCATACAATTATCTTGCATTACCCAAGAACACCCTTCGAAAAGCCGGTCCGTTACGTCAGTGCTGGTTCGGCGACCGTCGCTGCCCTAAACAAGCGCACGGCGCACTACGCCCACAGGGCCGTAGTGTCATGGAGAGACGGGTCTGACCCCGAATGGCGAATAGGGGCGCCGGACCGGTCGGATTGACGTCACTCAATGCCAGGATGTTGCTGGCGAATGTCTGCTTTGGGGATTGGTCGAGGGGCGTTGAACGGCAGGAATGGGGGCGCATTGCGGACGGAAGAGGGGCCAGCGACAGGCATTGGACGCTATATTTGCCTCAGCAGTGGGTTGACAGTCCACCTAGCTGGACCCATTTTGTAAACAAATGGAACGGGAATGCTCGTTCGGCGTCGGGCCTCGGGGAATACCTCGGGGCCCTTCGCTTTTCTCACGGGAATATTTTCAGCCCGTAGCCGCGTATTTTCCCAGCCGCACTCCGACGGAACTTGGGTTCTGCAAGATCGTAGGCCCGGTTTGGCTGGTCAGGAGCTATTATGTGCCGGGCGACCGGGTAGGCCAAAAGGTCGGCCATCTGCAGCCCCGCTGAATTATGCTTCTTGTCCATGAAGCGGATGTCGAGGTTTGGCATGGGTCCAACCTGGTTGCCGCCAGCGGCAATACGCCTGAACTCGAGCTCTAGGTCATCGTCCTCTTTCCGGCCTCGCTGTTCGACCAGTATCCAGGTCTTGCGGTGATCTTGCCCTCGTTCGGCCAAGAACCGCTGCAGGCGCTCCATGCAGAAAGTTAGCGCAATTTTGTATGGATTGTCGGGATCATGGTACTTCTGCACATGACGTTGCTTATCAATTGCAGCCGCTATGAGCGTGACCGGCGCCTGTTCGACGACATAATTCACAGTTGCCATGAAGCGGTCGCGCACGGTCTGATTGAGCAAGATGGAAAAGTCACCGGACGACTTCCGGATCTCGCGGCTATGTAGAACAACGCCGTCATGGCCCCAAAACTCGAACTTGAGTGCCTGCACAAGCGGTACCATTGCTGTCCGGTAGGCCTCTTTCTCGAAGATGCAGAAGGTGAGCACAAACACCGGATTCTGCGGATTTATGCTGACAAGCCCGTGGTCGCCGCTCTCATCGACGTAGACTATAAAATCACTGAATTCCATGCACCCAGCGTTGCACAGACGCGAGATTCTGCCAATGCAATGGAAGCGTGACGGCACTCATGCACGGGGAGTCGGGCCGGATTCGCATAATATTTGTTGGGGAACCCACAGTGCCTCAGCGGCGGCCACCAACATGTGCGGCCCTGCTAACGGCAATCGGTCGGCCGCATGAGAATGGAATGATCGGTCTCGTCCACCGCGGCGCCCGCCTCACGACGCGCCAGCACTTGGTCAATGGGCGACGCAGACTACGACGTCGTCCTAACTGGAATTAGCATGTGGTGCCGCATGACGAGGTCGGCGCGCTCGACTATGGCTAGGCCATTGCGCTTTTGCCGGCGCCACCGGTTAAGGCGGCAACGCGATGGGGGGGCCGCGCGCCGATACCGGTCTTTTGTACGCGAGCGACGGGATGGCTAGTTCAGACTAACTTCAAAATTCGGTGCGGGCGCGGAAGGCCGACGGACTTGCGCTCCACAAGCGGGCAATCAATCTGGAGTCTGCCTGCTATGATGCCTAGTTTTTGCGCTTCGCGCTTAGCGTAGATGTGCGTAATCGCACGTCTTCCCATATCTTCGTGCGGAACGCGGATTGTGGTGAGCGGAGGCTCCAGATGACGGGATGAGGATGCATCGTCGAAGCCGATGACCGAGAGGTCGCGCGGAATCGATAGCCCAGCTTCCTTTGTGGCCTCGTAGCAGCCGATGGCCATCTCGTCGCTGGCACAGAAGATCGCCGTGGGTGGCTCGGGCAGAGCGAGCAGTTCGCGGGTGCAATCGTGGCCGCCTGAAAGCGTCCAGTTGCCTGATCGGACGAGTTTGGCGTCGAACGCTATGTCGGCGGTCTTGAGGCCGCGCTTGTAGCCGCGCAGACGGTCCTTGCTAGCTTCCATCCAGCCTTCGCCGTTAATGAAGGCAATGCGCCGGTGGCCGGAGGCCGTCAGGTGGCGCACGGCCGTTTCGGCGCCCAGCGCATGCGCCGGCAGGATGGCCGGAGCAATGTCGCCTTTAGTGTGGCAGTTGATGAGCACGACGGGAACCGAGCTCATACCAACGGCTGTCATGATTGACCGATGTGGGCCCAGTCGCGCATTCCGATGGACATGATTGTTTCGGGCTGATCGATGAGGTTGTTCCAGGCTTGGCATGACGCGTCGATGATGGCGTCGTAGGTATCGAAGACGCGGTTGGAGAGCCAGTTCTGCCTGAGGTATTGCCAGATGTTCTCGACCGGGTTCAGTTCGGGAGAGCGCGAGGGCAGGAAGATCAGCGTCATGTTCTTCGGGACGACGAGTTTGCCCGTGGTGTGCCAGCCGGCGCGGTCGAGCAGCAGAACGGCATGAGCGCCGCGCTGAACATGCCGGCTGATCTCGTCGATGTGGAGTTGCATGGCGAAGGTGTCGGCAAAGGGCAGCGCCAGCCCGGCGCCCTTTCCCTTTGCCGGGCAGATAGCGCCGAACAGATAGGCGTTCTGGTAGCGCTGATCTGCCGGTTGCCGTGGGCGGGTTCCACGCCTTGCCCAAAGCCGGGCGATCCCATTTTTCTGCCCGATCCGGGCCTCGTCCTGGAACCAGATTTCGATCGGCTTGCCCTTGGGGAGATGGCAGATATGGGCGGTCAGCGCCCGCGGCCAGTTTTTTTAAACGCCGCCACCGTCGCGGCGTCCTGACCAGGATGCAGCGGGCGTGCGCTCATGTGGGAGAAGCCGAGTTTCTTGAGAAGCGTGCCGACATGGCGCTCGTGATACTCGATACCGAACCGCTCCCTAATGACGCGCTGAAGATCTACTCGGCGCCAGCGAACAACGCCGTCTACATCCGGGTCGGGACCGGTCTCGACGATCTCGGCGAGTTCGACCTTCTGCTCTTCCGACAGCCGCGATGACGGACCGGGTGACCAGTGGTCGAAAAGGCCATCGGGGCCGGCTTCGTTGAACCGATGAACCCAGTCCCGAAGCGTCTGGCGGTCCATGCCGCCGATCCGGGCGGCGTCGGCGCGGCTCATGCCGTCAAGCACGGCTGCTAGTGACAGAAGTCGTCGGCTCTGGTTGGCGTCCTTGCTCCGTGACGCCAGCCGCCGGAGTTGAGAAGGGGTATAGTCCTGTCGCAGTCGAACCGATCCGGGCATGGGCGAATTTCCTTCGCCGACATCGAATCAGCAACTCAACAGTTTGGGAATCCCCCGCGAGTCAGACGTCAGAGCCGTTGGTATCAGTTTCTGCGGCAGGGTATACTGGCGCGTGAAGAAGGCCGCGAACACCACGCCCACCACCCGATGTGCGAACAGCAGTTCGAGCGCCGCGGCGCGCAGGCGCTCGTCGTTCTGGGTCGGCAGGACGACAAGCACGGCGCCATTTTCCCAAGCCAGCTGCCGTGCCGATTCGATCGCCTTGTTGGTGATGGGGTTGGACGTGCTGTCGTCGATGATAAAGCCGATGGCCTGGATGCCGCCCTGACCGACCGGCGCGCGCATCCAGACGCGATAACCCAGCGTTTCGGCCGCCTCGCGGACGAGACCGCGCGTCTTTTCGGTGACCCGCGTGCCGCCGGTTTCGTTGAGCACCATCGAGACGGTGGCCTGGCTGACTCCGGCAAGCTTGGCCACGTCGACCATGGTTGGTCTCGTGCTGGCTTTTTCCGTCTTGCGTCTGTTCATCACCCTCTCCGCCAGAAGGACATATCGCAGGATTTTGTGGAAGGAAACTGCCCCGAAGCGCCGGTTATAGAAAACTGACCTGTGCTTGACAGTGGTTATAAATAACTAATAGCATTACCACGTGCTGGAGGAGCGCAGGGACGATCCTGGCGACGGGATATGTCCGATGTCGGTGCCATTCGAGGAATGGCGTGGGAGGAGAACAAGATGACGATTTCGAGAAATTGCGCGACTGGGGTTATCATGACCAAACCCAACATCTTGTGGATATGCACTGACCAGCAGCGCTGGGACACGCTTGGCATTACCGGCAATCGCCATGTGCGAACTCCGGTGCTCGACAAGCTCTTCGGCGAGGCAGCCTGGTTCTCCGGGGCCTATTGCCAGTCGCCGGTCTGCACGCCCAGTCGCGCGAGCTTTCTCACCGGCCGCTATCCGCGTACGACCCGGACGCGCCAGAACGGGCAGGACATGCCGGCCGACGAAATGCTGGTGACGCGGCTGCTCGCCGAGAATGGCTATACCTGCGGTCTATCGGGCAAGCTCCATATCTCGGCGGCCAATCCGAGCGTGGCGCCGGTCATCGAACCGCGCATCAATGATGGCTATGCCGCCTTTCACTGGTCGCATCATCCGGGTTGTCGGATGGTACTTAATGACTACGGCAGCGCGCAGAACTGGCCACTCAACGAATACAATCTATGGCTGCTCGAGCGCGGCGCCGAATACCGGGCTGACCCCTATCGGGGCTCCAGATATGTGAAGGCGGGGCCCGAGACAAAGAACCACCAGACCACCTGGTGCGCCGACAAGGCCATCAATTTCGTCAAGGCGCATGAGGCGAACGACCGGCCCTGGCTGTTCTCGGTCAACTTCTTCGACCCTCATCACCCCTTCGATCCGCCCGCCGAGTATCTCGATCGCTACCTCGACCGGCTCGACGAGATCGAGTTGCCGAACTACCGGCCGGGAGAGCTGGAAGAAAAACCTGCCTTCCAGAAGATCGACCACCAGGGAGCCTATGGCGGCAATGCCGGCATGCCCTACGACGAGATGACCGATCATGACCACAGGCTGGTGCGCGCGGCTTATTTCGCCATGTGCGACTTGATCGATGACCAGGTCGGCCGCATGCTCGACGCCCTGCGCGATACCGGTCAGCTCGACAATACCATCGTCATCTTCATGTCCGACCACGGCGAGCTGCTGGGCGATCATGGCGTCTATCTCAAGGGGCCGTTCTTCTACGAGCCCAGCGTCCATGTTCCCCTGGCGATCTCGTGGCCGGGCCATATTCCGGCCCGCCGAATCGACGGGCTGGTCGAACTGACCGATATCGCGCCGACCCTGCTCGAGGCGGCGGGGCTCGATATCTGGCCGGGCATGCAGGGCCGCTCGCTCTGGCCGCTGCTGTCGGGCACCGAGACGCAAACCGGCGTCGCGGATGTCTACTGCGAATATTACAACGCCATGCCCTGGCATAAAGAGCCGCATCTGCCATTCGCGACCATGCTGCGCACCGGGACGATGAAGCTGGTGGTTAGCCACGGCGACCGGCGCGGTGAGCTTTACGATCTGAATGCAGACCCCGACGAGACCACAAACCTGTGGGACGATCCAAACCGCCTGGCGGAGAAATGCGACCTGTTGCAGCGTCTTTGCGACCGGATGGCCTTCACCGTCGACCCGCTGCCGCTGCGCCGCGCCCCCTGGTAACCCAGCGA
>NZ_OZ000539.1:0-129754 GCF_945994535.1 Shinella sp. WSC3-e | reverse complement strand
CCATGAGCAGCATGGTCGAGAACTATGCACGCGAAGACCTGAACGCGGTCGACCAGTGGCGTGGCATCGAGCGCCTGGTCGCGGAAGGCTGGAGCGAGGAAGCGATCGCCATGGCGCTGGCATTGCCTGTCCGCCAGGTCCGCAAGCTGCGGCTGCTCGCCAACGTCCTGCCCGCGATGCTCGAACAGATGACGCTCGGCGATATGCCGAACGAGCAGCAGCTGCGTTTCATTGCGGCGGCGAGCCTCGAAGAGCAGGGCGAGGTCTGGAAGGCCAACAAGCCGAGAAAGGGCGAGAGGGCACATTGGCCGTACATCGCCAGCGCGCTCAACAAGCGGCGCATGTTCGCGCGCGATGCCAGCTTCGGTGACGATCTCGCCGCGGCGTACGGCATCGAATGGGCCGAAGACCTGTTTGCGCCGGGCAACGAAGACAACCGCTACACCACCAATGTCGAGGCCTACCTTGGCGCCCAGCATGAATGGATGACGAGCAATCTGCCGAAGCGGGGCGCGATTGTAGAAGTCAACAGCTACGGCGAGCCGGAACTTCCGAAGAAGGCGGAGAAGGTCTACACCAAGCCGCAGAAATCCGACCATACCGCCATGTATCTCGACCGCACCGGCAAGGTGCAGACCGTGCATTACCGGATGCCCGACGAGAAGAAGAAGGCGAAAGCCAAGGCCGGCAAAGACGGCTCCGGCGCGGTCTCAGGCGCCGACGAGGTGATTGTTACCAAACCGCGCCCCGACGTGACGCAGGATGGGTACAAGATCATCGGCGATTTCCGCACAGATGCGCTCCGCGAGGCGCTCGGCCGTGCTCCGATCGAGGACGACACGCTGATGGCGCTGCTCATTCTCGCCTTCGCCGGCGCCAATGTGAACGTCCAGTCGCCTTCCTCCGACGGTCTTATCGGGACGAGCCGCTTCAACCGGCATGCCGCGATGCTGCTCGATGAAAACGGCAAGCTCGACTTCGACGTGGACACCCTGCGCGTCGCCGCCCGTTCCGCGCTGATCGACACCCTGTCTTGCCGTAGGGGCCACACCAGTAGCGGTGTCGTCGCGCGCATCGCCGGCGATGCCATCGGTGCTGACAGTTTCATCGCGAACATGGCGACGGAAGCGTTCGTGGAATGCTTGTCGCGCCCGGCGTTGGAATCATCCTGCGCCGCAGTGTCGATCCTTCCGGGCAAGCGTGTCCGCGAAACGCGCACCGCGCTTGTCGAGCATTACAAGGAGGGGGTGTTCGTCCATCCTGCAGCCCGCTTTGCACCGGAACTGGGCGAGCTTTCCTACCTCCTCAAGGCTCGCGATCTAGCCATGGGTGAAGGCGAGTCCCGAGATGAGGACGAATCCGAGGGCGACGGAGACGGCGATTCCACCGCTGAAGCCGCCCCCGCGGTGATCGATGCCGGCGCTGCCCATGCGGATGGTGACACCCCGGCGGAGGAGACCGTCATCGAGGAAGAAACCGCCTACTCGATCGCCGCCGAATAGGCCGCCGCGCTTCCCTTTCCCGCTCGACACCTTCGCTGCCGGCATCACCGGTGGCGGAGGTGTGTCCGGCAACCACGATCCTGCAGGAGAACGCTATGAATGCGGACCTGATCATCCCGCTCGCGCCCATCGGTTCCGTCGTCGAATGGTCCGATGGAAACCCCCGTCCCCCGGAACACCATGTGGCGACGCTCTATCACTGGAAGCGCAACAACGGCGCCGGCCTTCTCGTTCGCAAGTTCGGCGAGACGGGCCAGGACTGCCCCGGCGCTGCGCCGTTCTTTATGCTCCGTTGCGAAAACGACCTTCGTACGTTTTCCACCGGCCTTGCCTATCGTTTCCGAATTGCCTCGCGCCCGAAGATCGGATCGGTGCGGATCTTCGAGCGGAACGATCCCGCCGCACTGATCCTTCATCTCGCCGATGACCGGGCTGCTGCCTGCTCCTGGCTCGCTGACAACACTGCGTTTTCCGATGCCTTCACGGTCGAAGTCACCGCCGACGAGCTGGCGGCCGACCATGTAGAGGGGAGAACAGCAGCATGAACGCGTCCGATCTTCCCGACGATGCTACCTCGACCCTTGAGGATACACGGGTCGAGTTCGGCTCCAGCAGCGAAGGCTTTCCGGTCGCCCGGTTGGGCGATCTCTTGCTCGCTATGCTGCCACGCGCCGCCGGTGGCGGTTTCCTCGCCAGCGCTTGGCGCCTGGCGCAGCCGCTGTCGACGTTGCGGCGCGAGCACTTCTATGGACATGATGGCGAACTTGCCGATGAGGTCGCTTTCCGGTCGCGTGTTTTTGAAACCGTGCAGCACCAGCGCGAACTGTCGAGACTTCAGCGTCTCCAGACCCGGATGGTCTGCAGCACGCCATGGGGGCCATCCCAGCTTGCAACGATCTATGCCGAGGGCATTGTCGCCCACATGACCGCCGGCCATGGCGGCTTTCGCCTCTCCGCCGAGCGAAACAAGCGGATCGTCCGGTCCCTTCGGATCAGTTCGGGCTGGTACGAAGAGGATGAAGCCTGGGCGATTGTCACCTTCAACTTCCCCGACCTGTTCACCACCTACGAGCGCAAGCTCGCGGAGCGCATGATCAAGGACAAATGGCCGGACGAATGGGAGGCGATCTTCGGACGTCCGCTTCAGCCGGGAGAATCGAGCGGCAAGGACCGCCACGCCTTCGAGCGCCGTCATGCCGGCGACTGGATCGTCGCGTCGGCGATCACCTCCGGCCATCATCCGGGCATGATCGAAGTGGTCGCCGTCCTCGGCGGTCGACGTGGCGCCAATGTCGTGGAGCGGCGGTTTCTGGCGCCGAAGGCAGAATACCAAGGACGCGGGCCCTTCGGCTTCGTTATCGATGAAGGGTGTCATGCCACCGATAATGGCCCGTCGTCCTTCGTCGGATGGGAGCGGAGGAAAGCGTCATGAACTCGCTTTCCGATTGCCGCTCGCTGCTGTCCCGCATGGAAGAGGCACGCCGGCAGACCCAGCACCAGCTCGACCTGATCGACCGGCAGATTATTCGCAGGATGACAGCGGTCATTCCGCACCTGCATCCGCGCCGGCGCTCCTATCGGCGAGGCCAGCCGCTGGAGGCGGGCGCCTTCCTTGCCCGCTATCGCGCCAACCTCACCGCGATCACGGCCGAGCGGCAGCAGGAGATCGATGCGCTATCGCGCAAGCTCGCCCGGCAGGACCGGGCAATCGAGGCTCTGCGCGAGCGACCTGCCGGGCGGAGACCGTCATGATCTTCTCCTGCGACCGCTGCGGCGAAACCTGGCCGGACCATCCCGTCACCCGCGTCCCCTGCCCTACCTGCAGGGTGGGCGTCGGGAGATGGTGCCTCCGGCCGTCCGGGCATCGCGCCACCGAGCTGCATATCGATCGTGAGCATGCCGCACTCGCCGCCGGTGTTCTTCGCAAATGTCCTGGTCCGGTTGGCGCTCCAGCGCCGCCGAAGGGCGGGCAGTTCATCCTCGACTTATAGCGCCGCCCCCAGTGCCGGCGTCCATCCCCATCATCATTGCGAGTTTCCACGGAGGAGACCATGAAGACCTGTACGATAGAAACGATGTACCGCGGGCCGAACTATCGCCAGGGGACGCACTCTGCGGACACCGTAGAGGACGCCTGCCGTCTGGCCATCGCCGACGAGGACTGGACCGGCGCGCTTCCCGATTCCGACAATGCCGGCGAAACCTACGTCATCAAGGCATGGGAACGCGCAGATGCTGCCTATTCCGGGCCGGCGGGCGACGCTCCCGAGGTGTTCAGCGAAATGGCCTATCACAAGGCCGAGCTGTTCGAGGAACTCGTCGCGCTGCTGCAGGAGCCCGCGCAGCCATGGGCATCTCGGAGTAGGAACTCAGGACCTGAGTGCCCCGCGCCATGATGGTCCTGGCGAAGGCCGGTGCGATCGGTCGGGATGCTGCAAGCGCACCTTCAGGATACCTTCGGCCTTGTCGGGGACTCTCAGGACGAGGCAGTCGAGCGTGGCCACGCGCCGCCAATGCTAGTCGACAGGACGTCTGCCCCTCGCATTGCGATCAGGACTGATCGCCAGCGGCATCTGGTTCGGCCGGACCGGGTTAGACCATGAGTCGCTGATCGGCGCGGGAGGCGTCAGGGTGAGGACGTTCGCGACCATCGATTTCCTTTCGGTTCGGGCGATGAGCCAACCCCTTGCCGGAGCACCCTTCGGTTCTGCACGGTCGTAATCCGGCGGCCGGTCGTTTCAAGGCCGCTGCGCGCCGCGTTGCGGCCGGTTCACCCTCCCTTCGCAAGGCGAGCCCGCGTCCCGCGCAGGGGCTGTGCCCCCGCTTGACCGCAAGCCCGCCTTTCTCGCTCAGGCGCCCCGGACCTGTGAAAGCGACCGTCTGACCACCGGCTTTTCTCGACCGCACCGAAGGGCGCTCCGGCAAGGGGCCGGCGCAAGCCTTCGGAGAAAACCAGAAGGAAATCGAAAATGGCCAAGTCAGCAACCTCCCGCCCGTCCGCCCGCGTCGTCCAGCTCCGCAAGGGTGCAACCCTCGAAATGGTCCGGCTGACCTGCCCTGATGCCGCCCAGGCGATGCGGATCGCCGAAAGCTTCGGGACGGCCGTCGTCGACGGCGACGGCGTGCGCGACACGCACGAGCGTCTCATCCTCGAAACCGTCGACGCTCTGTCCGAAGGCCTCGGAGAGCGCGCGATGCAGATCCACCTGCAGCGCATCGTCGGAGCCTACGTCGGATCCGCCCATGGCGCCGGCCAGTTCTACTCGCGCGCCGTGACGGAAGCCCGCGACGCTACGGCCAAGGCCGCCAGCGACGCCCGCGACGACGACCGGGACGGCATTGTCGGTTACGACAGTTCCGCCCAGCGCAAGCGGGAATTCGCCGCCGACATGGGTGTCCAGGCATTCTCGCTCCGCATGGCCGCCGAAGGTGCGGTTGCAGCCTACGAACACGCCGTCGGGGAAAGCTGGAAGCCGTTCGATCGTCCGGTCGACAATCCCGGCCAGACGCTCGACCGCAAGGCGGCCGAAGCGCAGATGGACGCGCTGGGTTGAGCGATCAGGCGGGGCTTCGGCCCCGCCTTTTTCCTTCATGCACCCATTGACCGCCGCAGAGTTGGTCGCCGAGGCTTGGATGTACCGCAATAGTCGGTCGAAAACCCCGGTCAGCGGTTTCTCGCTATCGTGGTTTTCTGGACTTTTGACTCAGCGGAAACTCCGCCGGATCGTCGGCCCATGGATCGAAGACGACCGCGCCTGAATGGCGGGTGTCCTTCACATTCCGCGTGACGAGATAAAGGTCAGTCTCGATTGCGGTCGCCGCCAAGAGCGTATCGATCACGGGCGGCGGATGCCCGGTGGCTTTCTTGACCTCTCCCGATATGCGTCCCCAGAGCCGCACGGCCTCGTCGCGCAGGGAAAGCACGCGATCGCCAAACCGATCCGCGAGAGCATCCCTCGATGCGATATAGCGCGAGCGATCGGGATGGTCGTTCGGCAGGTTACATATGCCCTTGTCGTATTCGGCGAGTGTCAGGATGCTGAGATGGAACGTCTCCTCGTCCTGGCTTGCTGCCCATGCTTTGACCGAGGGAGCGCCCTGCGGGTTGATCAGCGCGGCCACCACATTGGTATCGAGTAGCCAGCCTCTCACAGCTCGACATCCCGACCGTGGTCGGCTTCGCGGTCGAGATCCAGTCCGCCGAGATGCAATGCCTCCATGAAGTTGACGAACGGTACACGAGGCGCAGCAGGTGACAGGCGCTCGAACTCCTCGACGCTCATGATGACGACAGCGTCATGTCCCCGAACGGTTATGCGTTGCGGACCGTCCTCACGAGCATGCCGGACGACCTCGCTGAAGCGTGCTTTCGCGTCCTCAAGTTTCCACCGCCCGCTCACTGTCGGGTTCACCGGCCGGTTCGTTCCAGAAAGCTGTGTCTGCTTGCCCATTCGCTTCACCTAGTCAGATGGTCAGATATATAGCAGCTTCGTCGTTCCGGCGCCAGATCAGGACATGAAAGGAAAAGGTAGAAAGGCGAGTGCCAGGCGACCCGTCCGGCTTTGGTCCTGCCGGAACCGGGATTCAGCGCAAGGCCCTTGCCCTCCTCCACTTCGTTCCGGCGCTTCGCGTGCGCCTTCCCCCTATGGTTCCGGCTTGCGGACCGCCGTGACGGGGTCGCGATGGACGCGGCTTCCGAGGAGAAAAGGAATCTCAAATGAACGGTGAAGACATTCATTCTCGAAACAAGAGTGCCGTTTTCGCAGCTCTGTTGGAACAGGGGCTGACCCATGTCGTCGTGACATTTGACGGATATGGGGACAGTGGCCAGATCACGGAGATGGAGGGGAGAATAGCTGACGAGCCAGTTGAGCTGCCTGATGCAACGGTCGTGCTCGTCGATGCCAACTGCAGGAAGTCCAGCGAGTCCTTGGAAAGCGCGATCGAAACGATGATCTATGATCTCCTCGGCGAGAGTCACGGCGGGTGGCAGGACGGGGAAGGTGCTTACGGGGAGTTCGTGTTCGATGTCGCGAAGCGAACCATTTTGCTTGATCTTAACGAGCGCTTTATCGAGAGCGCACAGTCTTCTCATGAGTTTTAAGGAGTATGGCAATGGCGCATCCATATCACCATTCCCTCTCCTCTGTGAAGAAATGGGGCGGTGTAGTTGACGACTACATGCCGATCCACTCCTGGTTCGATGCCAGTAAGGAGATCACCGCCGATTTTCGTCACCGTGCGCTGCGGCACCACGCAGAAGGCATATTCATGGCTGAGACGATCTTCGGCCCAACGATCAGGCTCTCGACTGGCCGGATCATTCCGACCCGATGGGTTGGCGAGCAGCATGTCGTCGAGGATCTCGGCCTCATCCCGTCGTTTGCGGACTGGGTGAAGGCCATTCGCCCGGAGCCTTGGATGGGACGAACGCGCCGGATCGAGAAAGATCTGGAGGCGGACCTACCCGCATAAATCCCGCCGAGTGAGCGGCTTGGATGCCCACCTCGTTGGTGGGCATTTCTATGTCGCGGCCAAAGCGCGGAGCGCTCGCCGTCGCGACCCGTCCGGCTTCGGTCCTGCCGGAACCGGGATTCAGCGCAAGGGCTTCGCCCTCCTCCACTTCGTTCCGGCGCTTCGCGTGCACCGTCCCCCTATGGTTCCGGCTTCCGGACCGCCGTGACGGGGTCGCGATAGGCGCGACCTCTGGAACGGAGGTAAGGAAAATGAGGAAAAAGACCGAAGCGCAACGCGTGGACATCTACACGCGCATCACCGACAGGATCGTCGAGGACCTCTCGAACGGTGTCCGCCCATGGGTCCAGCCGTGGCGCGCGTCCAACATGGAAGGCCGGATCACCCGACCTTTGCGGCACAACGGCCTTCCCTATAGCGGGATGAACGTCCTTCTCCTGTGGTCGGAGACCATTGCGCGCGGGTTCTCCTCGCCGATGTGGATGACGTTCAAGCAGGCGTTGGAGCTTGGCGCAGCCGTGCGTAAGGGCGAGTCCGGCGCGACCGTGGTCTTCGCCAGCCGCTTCAACAAGTCCGAGTCCGACGGACATGGCGGAGAGATCGAGCGCGAGATCCCCTTCCTGAAGGCTTATACCGTCTTCAACGTTGCGCAGATCGACGGGCTGCCGGACCGCTACTATCAATCCGCAGCGCCTGTTACTGATCCCGTCGAGCGGATCGAGCATGCCGATCGCTTCTTCCGGAACACCGGCGCGCATATACGCCATGGTGGCGACCGGGCGTTCTTCAGCCCTGCGACCGACCACATACAGATGCCATTCGTCGAGAGCTTCAGGGACGCGGCCTCCTACGTGGCAACGCTCAGCCATGAGGCCACGCACTGGACGGCGCCAGCGCATCGCGTCGGCCGCGATCTCAGCCGCTACAGCAAGGATCGCAGCGAGCGCGCCCGCGAAGAACTGATCGCCGAACTCGGCAGTTGCTTCCTCTGCGCCGATCTCGGCATCGCGCCGGAGCTGGAGCCGCGCTCGGATCATGCTTCATACCTTCAGTCGTGGTTGCAGGTGCTGTGCGACGACAAGCGGGCGATCTTCGCCGCCGCCGCGCACGCGCAGCGCGCCGTCGCCTATCTTCACGGACTGCAGCCGGCCACGGCTGAAGAGCGGGAGGCAGCATGATGGCTCCTCATCCCGCAAACCGTCTCCTGATCCTTGCCTGCTCGGCAACGAAGCGCGACGGCCCGGCCTACATGCCGGCCATCGAACGCTATGACGGCCCCCTGTGGCAGACCCTGCGATCGGTCGACCCGCGTGGAGAGAAGGCGAAGGTCGCCTTCCTCTCCGCCCGCCTGGGGTTCCGGGCCGCAGCCACGCCGATCGAAATGTATGACGCGCGCATGACGCCGGCGATCGCGGCCGAGATGAAGGCTGGCGATCTCGGAACGAGATGGCCGAAGCAGAAGACCAGGCGCCGCGGCATGGCCTCAGGCGAGCATCCCGGAATGCACATCGCGACGCTGACGGGCTATGGACGCGTTCCCTTCTCGGATGTCGCCCTCGTCGGTGGCCATCTCTATCTCGATGTCATGCGCCACCTCGTCGACCTGTTCCGCGAACGCGGTCATATCGTCGGCGACGCGCGGATCACCGAGGTCAATGGTCCCATCGGTATCATGCGTCGCGATCTTCGCCGCTGGCTGGACCGTGAATTCGTGGAGGGACATTGATGCTCTTCTCTCCGCTTGGTCTCAATCCGGCGGAGGAAGGATCTTCCGCCATTCGCCTTCGCGCGCTCAGCCTCGGTGCGGGCGTGCAATCCACGACGCTGGCGTTGATGGCCGCTCACGGCGAGATCGGCCCGATGCCTGATTGTGCCATCTTCGCGGACACGGGCTGGGAGCCGCAGGCTGTTTATGACCATCTCGAATGGCTGATGTCGGGCAATGTGCTGCCGTTCCCGGTTCATATTGTGTCCGCCGGGAACATTCGTGACGACTTGATCGGCGCCGGCGACGGCAAACGCTGGGCGTCCATCCCGGCCTTCGCCAAGACGGTCACGCCCGCTGGTGTGGTCGTCCCCGTCTACGACGAAGACCATGACGGCGAGCTGATCGAAATCGGCACGCGCGCGACAGCCCGCGAGACCGTGTCGATCGGCATGATCCGCAGGCAATGCACGACGGACTATAAAATAGTCCCAATCCGGAGAAAGGTCCGGGCACTCGCCGGCCTCACCCGCAAGCGCTCGCCCGATCATGCTGTCGTGGAGCAATGGATCGGCATCAGCTGCGACGAGATCGTGCGGGCGAAGCCCAGCTTCGAGCCCTGGCAGGTCAAGCGCTTTCCGCTGATCGAAAAGCGCATGAGCCGGTACGAGTGCCTCTGCTGGCTGCGCCGCCACGGCTATCCCGATCCGCCAAAGAGCGCTTGCGTGGGTTGCCCGTTTCACGACAATGCACGCTGGCGCTTCATGCGTGACCACGATCTCGCGGCATGGGCCGACGCCATCGAGGTCGACCAGGCGCTACGCAATGGCATGAGCGGTATCCGCGGCGAGGTCTTTTTGCATCGTTCGTGCGTGCCGCTGGACGAGGCCGATCTATCGACGGCCTCTGATCGCGGTCAGCTCGACCTCTGGCCGAACGAGTGCGAGGGCATGTGCGGTGTCTGACGGCCCCCGGAAGATCGGGGCCGCCGCTCCTGGTACGCCCCCAGACGCGACGACCCCACTCTCTGACCACTCCCGGCCTTGCAACGAACCGGGAGCAGTCGAATTCTTAGCCACTGGCGATGACTGCGACTTTCATGAAAGTGCCAGAATATCGAAATCCTGCCATGAAATTCCAACGTCTCCGGCATCAGCCGGTGCTTGCGGTAGGGAGCCGTCCTCAACAGAGCACGGAGCGCCGCCGCGGGGGGCAGTCGATCCCGCCTCCTCTTCGAGGCGCTACGCTGAGGCTCCTGCGGCTGCCCTGCTTCCCGCGCCGGCGCGTCGAGAATTCCCGAAATGCCGGCCAGCGGCCGTCGCGATGCTCATTTCTCCGATGCTCTTCATCTCTTCAGATCCCGCCTTGCCCGCTTCGCGGCTCTGCGGCGCGATCGACGCCCGGCCGCTCCGGACCCACCCATTTCGTCCCTCCCTCTGAAAGGAAAGCCCATGACTAAGCTGCGTCCGCTCACCCGAGCCGAGCACAATGCCATCAGAGCCTATGCCATCGAGCATGGGCGGTACTGGAAAGCCAGTCTGCGCGATGACTGGATGAATGCGCGAACCACAGGCGTCATGCAGGCGCTGCGAAATTCCCATGGCCCGGGCTGGTTGGTGTCATTTTCACTGGTGCGGGATCAATCTTCGGCATCGCCGATCCGCGCTATTTCCGTCACCGCGGGCAATGGCGACCTCTTCGAGGCGACCATGATGGGAGCCGATGAACCCTGGATGATCGCCTATCCCGAAGGGCAGGATCGATTTTACGGAACGGAACGCGAGGTCCGCGCGCACATCAGGCAGCTCATCCTGTGCGGCGCGAAGGCAAAGGTCGCGCCGTAGGTCGATCCACGGAGCCACGCGGATCGTCGGGACCGGCAGGCTCTCGCCGCATCTTGGTTCTGGCCATCGCCTGCGGCGACCGCGCTCTATGCCTCCGGCACGCAGCCAGCCTTCGGCCGTCTCCGCCGATGCCGGTGACGATCGACTTGTCCGGGTCGGCGCTTCGCCGCCCCTAGTGTTGCCCCGGCTGCGCTGTCTTCTCCAGATGGGTGCGAATGATCGCGCTTGCTCATGGTGGATGGCGGGGCACCCGGAAGACCGGGAGCGCCCCGCCTTGGCAGGCGGGCTGGGCATCAGTCATCTGTTCGACGGCTCCAGCCCAGGTGAACCCGGCGGCAGGGCGCTGCCATGGCATTAGATGCGCGGAGTGCATGGAAGCGGTGCCCCTATGCCTGCGGAAGAGGAGGATTCCGTGCCGTCGAGGGCGTCGTCGTCCTACCGGCATTCGAGGAAAACCCTCCGGCAGGCAACGCGGAGGGAGCGATATCGGAGGCAGTGGGCTCAATCGTCTGCGGCGGGCACACCGAACCCATAGCTGCAGCCCATTGGAGCCGACGAGGTTGTCGTCGGCAGCGAAGTGGTGCTGACGATGACGGCCCGCCATTTCCGAGACCCTTCCGGTTTGGTCAACCCTGGCGCGGCCACCACGTCCTCGATGTGGCATGTCTGATCGGAGACCGGCTGCGCCTCGATCGTCTTCCCGCAACGGCCTCCCCCGACTTTCTTCCCCTGTCGGCTGCGCCGCCATTCCTCGCGAAACAAGAAAGCCGCCTCCGGCCGCCCTCCACTGCGTTCCGGCCCAAGGGGTGCGGTCCGATCGTCCCCGATCCTTTCGACAGCCATCGAGGTCGCGATGGACGCGACCCGAGCAACCCGAAAGTAGAGTAGGAGCACAGCGCCTGCCTGCCTCGCGGCAGGTGGTTTCTGCGCCCCTCTCGCCGAACCGGACGTGCAAGTTTTCCAAGCCACCGGCTCTCCATGCGTGGCTATCGCCACGGGTGGCCCTCACACGGACATGAGGGTGTCGAACGATGCCCAGAAGCGATCAGCTCCTTTTCGGAACTTCTCGTCAGGGTCGTTCCATCCGTTTGGTATTCGTATGCCCCGGAACGGGAAGCGGGTTGACCCGCCCTCCCGGAAGAACCGCAGCGATTTCGGTCCGTCGACCCATCGCCAGCGGCTGTCGGGTGCTGTTGCACGGAAGCGGCGACATAGCTCACGCCATGTCGCCTTTCGATACTTCTTGCGCAGCCATCGCCCGATGCGCTCCCATAGCCACCAATCCAGACCGGAGAAGTCCCGCGTGGCCCATGTGGCGTAGCGGTAGTAATTTCGCCAGCCGGTGATGACCGGGTTGAGGCTCTCGATGAGATCGGCAAGGGATTGACCTGTCGGTGTCTCCTTCACCCTGACCTTGATCTTGTGGCGCAGATCCTTCAGCTTGCTCTTCGGTATGAAGAGATTGCCGACCATACGGCCGGTGCGGCGAGCCTTGGTCTGCACTACCCGATAGCCGAGGAAGTCGAAGCCTTCCCCAACCTGGGTGATCCTGGTCTTTTCCATCGACAGTTCCATGCGCAATTCCTGCTGTAGGAACTGCGCTAGCGCCAGCTTTTCGGTCTCCGCTTCCTCACGTGTTCCGTCCGTCAGCACGACGAAGTCGTCGGCATATCGAACGGCGAAGAATGTCGGCCTGTTTCTCCGGCGGTCGTAAAGCCGCCGATCGGCTGCATTCTGCGGTCGCTCGCGAGGACGCATCGACCACCGTCCATACCTCTCGTCAATGGCAGCCAGATAGATGTTGGCCAGCAACGGCGAGATGATGCCACCCTGCGGGGTGCCCGTGACAGGGTGGCGGACGGAGCCCTCGACCATGACACCGGCCTTCAGGAAGGCGAGTACGAGCCAGAGAACCTTTCGATCTCCGACACGGCAGCGTACTCGCTCCATCAGCACATGATGATCGACGGCGTCGAAGCAGCCCCTGATGTCCCCTTCGATCACGAAGCGGTACTCGGAGGTGCCGCTGGGTGTGGGGTGCAAATGACGCTGGATGTTCGCCAGCGCATCATGGGTGCTCCTGCCGGGCCGGAAGCCGTATGAGGTCGGATAAAAGTCCGCCTCGAAGATCGGTTCCAGCACGAGCTTCAAAGCCATTTGTACCAGTCGGTCCTTGAGCGTTGGAATGCCGAGTGGACGCACCTTGCCGGGTTTGCCCGGTTTTGGGATCAGCCTTTGCCGGACAGGCTCGGGCCGATATGTGCCGCCGCGCAGCTCATTTCGGATATCCTCGACGAATTGCACAGCGCCGCCCGGCCGCTCTTCAACCGTTTTCCGCGTGACGCCATCGGTTCCCGGTGTTCGACTGCCCTTGTTACGGGACAAGCGTCGCCAGCTTTCCGAGAGCGTCCTGCGGTCGCATACGATGTTGAACAGATCCGCGAACACCTTGTCGGCGTCCGCGACACTCCACCTGTGAAGTTTGCGCTGCATGTCGAGGACGAACACGGTATTCACCGCATCGGGCTTCATCGGCCCACCTCCTGCCGGCTTGCTTCACTCACTGTCTCCCTTCGCCATGTGGACGGCTTTCCCGCCCTCGGACTACTACGAAGACTCCGCCCCCAGCCGCGCCGATCATCGGTCGCCTCGATCATCTCGCGCCGTCCGGCGGGAGAGAACACGGCAAGGTTCCCAAGTTCACCTGTTGTCCCTTCGCCTGCCTTAGGGACCGACTCTACCCCGTGAGAACTCCGGCCATCGGCCACCGCAAGCTGGGCCGCTGGCTGACGCGCGCGACCGCGCACGCCCCTGATCCCCGGTAATCCAGCGGAGATCGGCGCTTCTCCGGTCTTTCGACCGACCTGCCCACTTCCGGCTTGGCAGGTTCCATGTTGCAACGAGGCTTCAAACATCGGTTCGATTATTCTTCCCATAACAGGCATGCTTGCCGGACCGGCCACGGGCGGAAGTCCCTGGCCGTCCGACTTTGACGGGTTCTGCTTATTTATGGCTTGCCGAAGGCACCCGGCTTACCTCACCCGTCTGCTTCAGCCCCCGCGCTTGCGGCGCGTTGGCGGCAGGGTCTCCCACCCTGCAGGGGCAAAAAGTGCGCGTGACGGTTTCCAGCCGTCACTCTTGGCGCACGGATCTCGAAAATGGCTATCATCGGCAACTTCTCCACCAACGGCAATACCATCACCGGTCAGGTCCGCACGCTCACCGTCCAGATGAAAGCCCGCCTGGTCCCGATCCAGCGCACCTCCCGCGACGCTCCCGACTTCCGCGTGATGGCGGGCATGGCCGAGGTCGGCGCAGGCTGGAACGCTACCTCCACCGACGGCGAACCCTACATCTCGGTCAAGCTCGACGACCCGAGCTTCGCCTTCCCGATCAATGCTGCCTTGTGGCCGAGCCAGGCCGACGGCGACTACGACCTGGTCTGGAACCGCCCGAAGCGCGACGCCTGACACCGGAACTGCCTCGCCGAAAGGCGAGGCTTTCTCTCCAAGAAACAAGGAGCGGTTATGACCACACGCATCGAAGAAAGACGCCAGCTGAACCCGAAGGATTTTGCCATATGGCCCGATGGCTCCTGGGCGCAGATCGAAGACATCTGGCGCGGCGACTACACCTGGAAATCGGACGACTACGAGGTCATCGGCTACGACGATGAGCGGCGTCTTCGCGAGGTCGGCATCGCCGATGATCCCGATTGGCGATAGTCGCCGGCTGAAACCGAACCCGCGAGCAGCGTCGAGCCCGCTCGCGGGTTGGTGGGTGCCATACGGAGAGGAAAAGTCTGCTCAGTCTGTCCGAGGGTGCCATGGCGGCAGGCAGGCCTCAAGGACGAGCGGTTCCCCCAAATTTCAGTCCCGTCCCTTGCGGGCCGCGCAGAAATTCGGCTCCCCCACTCGCCGGCTCCGCCGGTCGCGTTCCGCGATCCTTGACCCCTGCCTGCCACCATGACCGCGCGCGTCGTCTTTCACAAAACGTCAAGGAGACGACGATGACCTACGACCTCGACCGCACGATCCTGGAACTCGAAGCCGAAGTCCGCAACGCCGATCCCGCGGAGCGCCGCCAGATCGAGGCCGAACTCGGCCTGGCGCGGGCCGAACGAGAAACGATCCTGGCCGAACAGGACGGCCGCATCAGCGCCGAGCCGCCCTTCTAGGGCGGTTTCTGCCGTGTCGATGGGCCAGCCGCGCCGGATCGACCGGCGCAACCGGCGCGAAGCTCTGCTCCGCCTTTCCAGGCGGGAGGGAAGCGATCGGAGGAGGGAAAGCCGGTTGCCGCTCCTTCCTTTCGATGCCCTGTCATCAGCATCGGGGATGTTGCAGCCCTCCCGGCGCGCCGCAACCCGCCGCCTCCAGAATTTTCCCCGCCTGCGGCTCCTCGCGCGACAAAATTCAGGCGCCGCCTGGTCCTCCGCGTCCGCTGCGGCCGTCCCGGTGCAGCGCGCCTCTCCGGGCTGCCGCCTTTCCCCGCAATGACAGCTTATCGAAAGGAGTAGAGATCATGCGCCAACTCGCCAAATTCCTCACCGCCACCGGTCGCCGCCTCCGAGCCCTGGGCAAGGTCGCCGCCCATTTCTTCCGCAAGGGCAAGCTCGGCCTGAAGATCGCGATCAAGATCCCGTTCTTCGTCGAGATCGAAGTCGCCTTCGAGACCGACTGGAACCGACGCCGATGAGGCGTCCGGCGAGGCCCGCCTGCGCGTGCCTCTTTGCCGTCTTCATGCAGTACGGATCGCTCGGTTTGTCCCCGCCGGTCGGTAGCCGCGTGCCCGCTTCTGGCGCAGGACGTCGAGGAAAAGATGGACGGCATCTTCTTCCCGCTGGAAATGATGCACCTTTTCCTGGCCCATTTTGCCGATACGTCCCCATCGCCGTGTCAGGCAGGCCGTTCCGAACAGCGTCGGCTCGATGGTCATGGAGTAATATCGCGCCATGTTCTTCGATGGCTCGGTGCGCTCGACATAAAGCTGGTAGGGCTGGGTGATCATGGCGGAATCGTCGCCGACCACGGTATCGGTGTCCAACGACAGTTCTGAATCGGTCGGTCTCCTATGATTCATTCCTTTGATGGATGCCTATGGGATGATCCGGGCGAGCCGCCTTCGGCGACCGCGTGCTAGTCTCTGCACTCCCGAAGCCCGTATACGGTCTCCGCCCATGCGGGTGACGCCCACATCTCGCAGCTTGAAGTGACTGTATATTCCATATAGAATATTCGTATATTCAGTGAGGAATATACGAAGAAGGAAAGTCCGATGTCTTCCCTCTATATCCGAGACAGCGATGTCGACGAGCTGGCGAAGAAGGTCCAGAAGCTGACCAATGCCCCCAACAAGACCGAGGCCGTCCGCCGCGCTCTCGAAAACGAGCTTGCGCGTGCGAAGGAAACCATACCCCTGGTAGAGCGCATTCGCAAGATTCAGGACGAGGTCGCGGCGCAGCTCGGCCCTAATCCGAAGCCCTTCGACATGAAGGCTTTCAGCGACGACATGTGGGACGCCTGATGTATCTCGACGCCTCGGCAATCATCTCGATCCTCACTAAGGAAGACGAAGCCGGCTATCTTGTCGCCAAGCTCGAACGCGCGACCAAGCCGATCTATTGCTCGTCGATGACGGTGTTCGAGGCGGTCATAAGCCTCGCGCGGCGGATCGCCAACGAGCAGCACGGCAATCAGGCACCCATTCCGCCCGCGATCATTGACGAGGCCCAGCGCCATGTCGATGCCCTGCTGGAGGCGCTGCGGGTCAGAGAGTTGACCATCAGCGGCACAACGCATCGCAAGGCCGTGGAAGCGGCGCGCACCTTCGGCAAATTCGTTGCCCATCCGGCGCGTTTGAACATGGGAGACTGCTTCGTCTATGCCTGCGCCAGGGAATACCGCTTGCCTCTCCTGTTCAAGGGCGACGACTTCTCCAGAACCGACATCGAAATCGCCTGACGCCGATGATTGACAAGGGCGAGCCGCCTTCGGCGACCGTGTGCTATTCGCTGCGCTCCCGGAGCCCGCAAGCGGTCTCCTCCCATCCGGGTGACGCCCATATCTCGCAAGAGGAATCCGGCCGGATCAAGGAGATTCTGCCGTGGAATTGTTCGAAAAGAACCAAACGCTGAGGTCTCCTATCGATGGCGCTACCAGCACGTGAAGAAGCGTTGACCTGTAATCGGATGACGAGGGACTTCTCTGCAGTACGACGGCGATGACGAGAACGCACTGCCGTGATCGACTCTTACTCAGGGACGAGGTGACGGAGCTCCGGAGGTAGCGCCTCCGGAATCTTGAAGGATCATGGGACCGTGAAGGTGCAGCTATTGCCTCAGGAAAGGTAGCTGACCGATGTAGTCCATCTTTCCGATCCGAACGCCTTTGTGCCGAAGGATCGCGTATGCCGTAACCATGTGAAAATAAAAATTTGGAACGCCATGCTGGTAGAAATAATCCTTTCCGAGGAAAGCTCCGGCCCAGCCCGGAGGAGCAACTCTTCTTTCTTCCCAACCGGAAAAATCGCTTTCTTTCATTGAAGAGACATACGCGATCGTCTTCTCGATCAGAGCCTTGAGTTCCGGGATCGTTTTCTCACTGTCGTCGAAAATCGGAATCTGTTTGCCGGCCAAGACTGAGGTGGCGAGCCTCGCCGTATCACATGCCATCTGAACCTGGCTTGTGAGTGGCAGCATATCTGGTAAAAGACGCGCGTTCAGAAGAACTTCCGGCGCAAAATTATGTGCCTCGGCGTGCTTGTCCGCCTTATCAAGAAGACGGGAAAGGGTGTGGAGCATTTTGGTGAATTGCGTGATTTGCGCGTACATCATGAAGGTCCTTCGTTAGGTTGCAGCCTGGGCTGTTATGTCGAGCGAGCGCACGCGCTTGCCGAAGTCAAAGATGTCGGAGACGATCATCAACTCATCGGCGCCGGTGTCGGCGACAAGCTGCTTGAGCCCCGCGCGGACGGTTTCGGCGCTGCCCACCACGCTGCAGCTCAGCATCTGTTCGGTTTGCGCCTTCTCCCGCGGCGTCCAGTAGGCTTCGATATCGTCCACGGGTGGCTTGAGCAGGCTTGGCATGCCCCGGAACATATCGGCGAATGTCATTTGCTGGGACGTTGCGAGAATGCGGGCCTCGTCATCCGTTTCCGCCGCGATCACATTGACCCCGATCATCGCATAGGGCTTCTGCAGTTGCTCCGAGGGCTGGAAATTACCCCGGTAGAGTTCAAGCGCCTGATGAAGTGAATGAGGGGAAAACTGCGACCCGAAGGCATAAGGAAGACCGAGCACGGCGGCGAGTTGCGCCCCGTAAAGGCTTGAACCCAATATCCACAACGGCACGTTGGTTCCGGAGCCCGGAACCGCCTCTATCCGCTGCGCTTCGCCCTTGGGGGCGAGAAACGCCTGCAGCTCAAGTACGTCCTGGGGAAAGTTTTCCGCGTTGCCGGGGTCCCGCCGCAGCGCACGCAAGGTCGTCTGGTCGGTGCCGGGGGCGCGACCGAGCCCCAGGTCGATACGGCCCGGATGGAGAGTTTCCAGAGTTCCGAATTGTTCCGCGATGACATAAGGCGCGTGGTTGGGCAGCATGACGCCGCCGGCACCAACGCGGATCGTCGTCGTACCTGCCGCGATATGAGACACGACAACCGACGTCGCTGCCGTGGTGACCGCCGGTGAGTTGTGATGCTCGGCTACCCAGAAACGCTGGAAACCCAAGCGCTCGGCATGCTGGGCAAGCGTGCGCGCGTTATCAAGCGCCGTGCGACGATCGGACCCTTGCCGGACGCGTCCGAGTTCGAGGATGGACAGTCGGATCATCGTGTAGGGTTCCTCTCGGAAGCGCGGCCGGCGAGTGCAGCCGCCCCGCCGAGGCATACGATCGCTTCAACGCGTGACATCGATCACAACCTTGCCGATGTGGTTGCCGCTTTTCAGGCGCTGATAGGCGGACTGGTAGTCCGCGAACGCAAAGACCTGATCCAGGACGGGGTGCACCTCGTGCAAGGCCATGGCTCGCAAGAGTGCCTCGAAGCTCGCCCGCGACCCGATCGATGTGCCGGCGACGTGAAGCGACTTGGCGAGGATGTCGATCGGCGGCAAACCGCCACCGAAGCCGCTGGTGAACCCGACGAGCGAGATGTCGCCCCCGTTTCGGGTCGCGGCCGCCGACTGCACGATCGTCTTCTCGCCTGCGATGTCGATGGTCTTGTCGACGCCTCGCCCGTCCGTCAGGGCCAGGATCTCCTTGTCCCATTCCGGATGGGACCGGTAGTTGACGACGGCGGCGGCACCCAGCGTCTTAAGCCGTTCCGCCTTCTCGTCCGACGAGGTAATCGCGAGAACCTTCGCGCCGAACATCTTCGCGACCTGCAGCGCGAACAGCGCCACGCCGCCGGTGCCCTGAACCAGCACCGTCTCGCCCGCCTGAAGGGGCGACGACAGGTTAAGCCCCGTCCAGGCTGTGACGGCGGCGCACGGAAGCGACGCCGCCTCCGCATAGGACATGTAGTCCGGCAGGTGCACGATGGCGTTCTCGTGCAGCAGAATGGTCTCCGCCAGCCATCCGTCCGTCGTCATGCCCAGGCTGTCGGCCTGATACTCCGGACGCGCAGGTCCACCGATCCAGTGCTGGCAGCAGGATGCCGACACGCGATCGCCGACCTTTGTGCGCTTGACCTCGCGGCCGACCGCGATCACCTCACCGGCCCCGTCTGACAAAGGCACGCCATTCGGCTTCGTCGGACCGCCATACGCACCGTCGAGGATTGCCTGGTCGCGGAAGTTCAAGGACGCCGCATGAACCTTTACGACAACCTCGTGCGGGCCGGGGTCTGGCATGGCTTCGTCGTGTAGCAACAGGCCTGGCTTGTCACCAGCCGTCCATCGTATGGCCTTCATCGTCTCAATCGTCCTTTCGATCGGCACAGCTATTCCAAACCCGAGACCAACGGATGTGTTGGCCGAGCACGGATTTCACTGGCTATTTACTGGACCCGAAAATAGCGGTAGCCTATCGGGATAACAAGAACACACCTTTTGGTGTGGTACTCACCAAAAGGTAAGTTATGAAACGAGACTGGCAGTCTGACGATCACGAAAAGCAGCTTCTATGGGCTGCCGCGACGAGCGAAACCCTGCGGGTGCTGGAAGGAAAGTGGAAGATCGTCATCATCGTCCAGCTCTTCGCAGCCAAGGCACCGGTTCGCTTCTCGGAACTCGAAAAGCGCGTCGTGGGCGTGAACCAGAAAATGCTGATCCAGCAGCTCAAGGAGCTGGAGAAAGACGGGATCGTTACCCGGACGGTCTATCCGCAGGTGCCTCCCAAAGTGGAATATGCGCTGACCGAGCTCGGCCTAGCACTCGGTCCATCCATCGAGACATTGATCGATTGGGCATTTCTCAAGTGCGAGATGCGCGGTGGGGTGCCACAGGAACGTTGATGCCGGATCTCACGTGGTCGTCGGACGACGGCTTGTTTGATATCGGGCTCCATTGAATGGACTTCATTTGGTCGGTTGTACTCGCGGCGCTGCTTGAGGGGCGACGCGACGGGATTCCGCAGGCGATCGGCCATCGCGTAGGCTTGCATTGACCGGCAAAACCCGATGAGGTCGCCGATCTGATAACATTCCTGGCATCCGCGCGCGCTAACCCCTATCCCTCTCCCATGCGCATCACGCGCTGAGCTCAAGGACGGGGAGAGGTGGGGCTGACATGCGATCGTCGTCCTTGTATCAGGCCGAGTATTCGGGGCGTAGGCCGCTGACGTCAGGCGGCGGGTCAGCATCGAGCCGATGGGTTTGGCGCACTCGATGCCGCCGCGGAAGAGGGTGACGGGAACTCTGGGGTCGAGGAGCGAGGGGCTCGTCGATGAGGAAGAACGATCGCGCGAAACCTTGCTCGATCCAGAGGCGACCCAATCCCGCTTTCTGGTGATGGCGTCCTGATCCATCCCCGGATCTTCTACGATCAACCCATAAAGGGTCCGCTACGCCAGCGTGCGGCCGCTCCGGCAAGCCTTCACGGTGATCGCGACCGTGGTCGGACCTTCGAGGAGCCATCAGCGGGAATTGGCCCGCTCCGGATGGAGCCTCAAAAATGTCGCACGATCTTTCCCTCGCCCAGAACCACGCCTTCGACCTCTCCCGGACCTTGATGGTTCCCGTCACCCTCTTCCGCGCCGGCGGCGAGTACGGCGTCGTTCCGAGCGACGAGATCGACGATGGTGACGATCTCTATATCATCCACGAATACAATCCCCATGATCGGCGTTCGGCCCACTGAGCCGATCGAGCAAGACGTCCAGCTCGGGGCCGCCGAGCTGGACGTCTTCGCGTTGGCGCCGATGCAGGCGTCCTTGCGACGCATCCGCGCAATCAATCGTGCGCGCACCAATTGCGCCGCGGCGCGTTCCAGCGCGCGGCAAGTCCGTCCACGACGAGTTGCTCGCCGAAGGAGATGTTCGATCGCCACACGGTTCGCAGCATGCGACCGTACCGATCTTTGTCACGGCCGACCGTGGAGAATGAGAATGCACCGTCATTGAGCATGTCGAGCAGTCGATCGCGGGCAACTTGGCCGACCTGTCGCTCGGCGTTGCAACGCGGTTCGGAAGTTTCCGGCGCGTCGATATCGGCAATACGGATCTTCTCGCCGCGGAACCAGAACGTATCGCCATCCACCACGCAGTTCACGCGGGCGGAATGTCCGCAAAGCGTGAACTGCGCATAAAGGTCATCCTGTTCGCTGGCGACGACGGAAGACGACTGAACGGACGATGCCGGACGATCCGATCGACCGAGCCCTTCGCCGGTCATGACCCAGCCAACGCCCGCGGCGAGCGCGGCGGCGACTGCAAGCGGCGTTCCAATGTTTCTCATGGTTTCGCAGCTCCATGGAATCGGTTCTGGCCGACGCAGGTCTTCATGTCGGCGCGTCGGAACCAGATCGCCCTGCCGCATCGCAGCGGCGGATTGCCGGCGGTGAAGACGATCTGCTCGTCGCCGCGCATCCGCAGCACTTCATGCGGCTGGATCAAGGCGCGGGCGGCCAGCTGCTTCGAGCGCGTGCGCGACGTTCCCTTCGCCGCCGAGCTGCGGCTCATCTGGTCGATTTCCACCGTCGTCGTGCCGCATCGCTTCGAGATGTAGTCGGCCGTCTCGGGGTCGTTGATCGCCGCAAAGGAAATCCAGCTCGCGCTCTCGAACCATTTGCTCGCCGCGTCGCGGCCGCCATAGGTCTCGCGCATCTGGCCGATCGACTGGTAGATCATCGTGAGCGTGACGCCATACTTGCGACCTGCGTCCCGCGCGGTTTCGAGGATCCGCATATAGCCGAGACGTGCTACCTCATCGAGGAGGAACAGCGCCCTCCCGCCGACATTCCCATCGCGATTGTAGATCGCGTTGAGGAAGGAGCCGATAATCACCCGTGCCAGACCGGAATGCGTCTCCAGCGTCTTCAGGTCGATGTTGATGAAGACGTCGACCGTGCCGGCGGCCAGATCGTCCGTCGTGAAGCTGGAGCCGGACACCAACGCCGCATAGTTCGGATAGGAAAGCCAGTGCGTTTCCTTCACCGCATTCGCATAGACGCCCGAAAAGGTCTCCGGCGTCATGTTGACGAACGCGGCGACGTTCTCCTTCACGAAGTCGGATTTCGAGTTTTCGTGGATCGTCTGGAGGCGTTCGCGAAGCCGTGGCTCCGGCTCGGCGAGGTTCTTGCGAACCTGGCGCAAGGTCTGGTCCTTCTCTTCGGTATGACCGGACAGGCAGACGTCGGCAATCAGCGCGGTCAGCAGTTGCAGGCCCGACGCCCGGAAGAAGTCGTCGCGCACGCCGCTTGCCCGGCCGCTATCGCTCATGATCCATGACGCGACAGAGGCTATGTCCTCCTCCTTCGTCCCGCCGTGCCGGCCGATCCAGTCGAGGACATTGACGCCGATCTCCGGGCGTTTCGGATCGAGAATGTGGACATCGCGCCCGGACCTGGCGCGATGGTCGAGGACCATCGGCGCGACCTCGTTCGACGGGTCGAGCACGATGAGCGTGCTCCCCCACTTGAGCGCGGTCGGGATCGTGACGGACGTCGTCTTGTAGCCGCCCGAACCGGCGAAGACGATGCCGTGGCTGGAGCCGAAAGAACCGTCGAAGCAGAGCAGCGGTGACTTGCCGCCCGAGCCCCAGGTTTCCTGCCGATCCGCGCGGAACGCTTGCGCGGCGACGGTGTCCGTATCGACACGATAGCGTTCGCCGATGACGATGCCACCGACATCGGGAAAGAGCTTTTGTGCGTCCGGCATCTTCATCCATTCGGCTTCGCCATGAAGGGCGCGTTTCCCGCGAATGCGGCGCGGCATGGCTCGGGCAAACGCGGCATTGCCCTTCAGCATGACGCGCAATCCGAACCCCGCCGCGATCGTCGCCGCGCCCGCGCCGAGCATGGTGGCGGGATCGAGATAGGAAAGCACCGATTTGCCTTGCGTTACGTCGGCCGAGATCGCCGCAAGGCGGATCGCCTCGCGCACAAACGCGATCATGATCGTCACCACGTTCCCGGCGGTGACGCCGCCGCCGGCAAACTTGATGTCGGCCGATCCTGCGGCGGCAAACAGAAAGAGGATGCCTATGGCCGCAGCCGCGACGTAGGGGAAGGTGATGCCGGCGCGCCCCAGCGTGAGGCGCGCGGCATCTGTTTTCCCGAAGGCGGATAACCATTGCTCGATCCCAACCATGGAGATGGTGACGAGGATCATCAGCGCGATCGGCGCGACGACGAGCGCCACCCTATTCGCCTTCATTGCCGAAGCCCTCCGCGCCAAGGGCGGTGAGCCGCGGCCGCTCGCCGGCGTCACGCTCGAGCCGCTGGCGCAGCTCGATCAGTGCGCCGAGCAGCAGAGCCCGCTTTTCATACCGCAAGCCGGCCTTGACGATCAGGCCGCCCAGCTCGATCTTCTCGCGCGTATCCTTCTTGCGCGCGTCGGATGTCGTCGTCCGGTTCATCCGCTCAAGCCTCGCCAGCGCAGCCCGCAGCCGCGCCAGGTGTGTCCGGCGCGGTCGTTGCCGCACCGCTGCCTCCCTCACCGACTTTCTTCCCTCCGCTTGCAGCAGCCTTACCTCCGCGAAACCGCTTCGTCAGTTCTTCGAATGCCGCCTGAAGCTCCATCTCGTCGATCTCGATCTCGCCAAGACCGGCCTTGAGCGCAATGCGGCCGATACGTTCGGCCTCGCGTGTCTCGGCGTGCTTCAACTGCTCCTGGAGCTTGGCGATCTCTTCGCGGATTTTGGAGGAAGGCTTTTTCATCTCCGACTGGTCCTTTCATGCCGTTCAAGGTCTTTGACGGCATGACCATTTCCGAGATCGGCGTGCCGATCTACTCGCAGAAATGCGAGTTGGCGTAGCCAACGCCTTTGAGCATCATCCCGGCCGTTCCGAAGGAGCGGCTTCCAAGGGCGCAATTATACGTCGCTGACGCGACGCCTTGCTTTTCTGCCCTTGCGGGCCTGCCGTTCCCGACGAACCCGTTGATTTCGTTTGCAATCGGGAGAGCATTCCGCCGTGGCCGTCCCTCATTTCTCCGTCAGCGTCGTCGCCCGCGGCTCCGGCCGCAGCGCCGTGCTGTCGGCGGCCTACCGGCACTGCGTGAAAATGGAGTTCGAGCGCGAGGCGCGGACCATCGACTACACCCGTAAGCAGGGCCTCCTTCATGAGGAATTCGTTATTCCGGAGGACGCTCCGGACTGGCTGCGGTCGATGATCGCCGATCGCTCGGTCGCGGCCGCGTCGGAGGCTTTCTGGAACGCTGTCGAGGGTTTCGAGAAGCGCTCGGATGCGCAGCTCGCCAAGGATGTCACCATGGCCCTGCCGATCGAGCTGTCGGCGGATCAGAACATTGCTCTCGTTCGCGAGTTCGTGGCGAGCCATATCACCGCCAAGGGAATGGTCGCAGACTGGGTCTATCACGATGCGCCGGGCAACCCGCATGTGCATCTCATGACTACCTTGCGTCCGCTGACCGACGACGGTTTCGGCGCGAAGAAGGTCGCGGTGCTCGGTGCAGACGGCAAGTCGCTGCGCAACGATTCCGGCAAGATCGTCTATGAGCTATGGGCGGGAGGCGTCGGGGATTTCAACGCCTTCCGCGACGGCTGGTTCGTCTGTCAGAACCGGCATCTGGCACTCGCCGGTCTCGACATCCGCGTCGATGGCCGCTCCTATGAGAAGCAGGGCATCGCCCTTGAGCCGACCATCCATCTCGGCGTCGGCGCGAACGCCATCAAGCAGAAGTCGGCCGAGGCGTCCGAGCCGATCACGCTGGAACGCATCGAGCTGCAGGAGGAACGGCGAGCCGAGAACGCGCGCCGCATCGAGGACCGCCCCGCCGTCGTCATCGATATGATCGCGCGGGAGAAGAGCGTCTTCGACGAGCGCGACGTCGCGAAGATCTTGCATCGCTATGTCGATGACGCTGGTCTCTTCCAGTCGTTGATGGCGCGTGTTTTGCAAAGCCCTGACGTTGTTCGGCTGGAGCGTGAGCATGTGGACTTCGCCAGTGGCGCGCGGGTGCCGGCGAAACTGACTACCCGCGACCTGATCCGCACCGAGGCGGAGATGGCCAGCAGGGCGGTCTTCCTTGCCGGCCGTTCCTCACACCGCGTCGAAAACGCAATCCTGCAGGAGACGTTCGCGCGGTATTCCCGCCTGTCGAAGGAGCAGAAGACGGCGATCGCCCATGTCGCCGGCAGCCATCGGATCGCTGCGGTCGTCGGTCGCGCCGGCGCCGGCAAGACCACGATGATGAAGGCGGCGCGCGAAGCCTGGGAGGCGGCCGGCTATCGTGTCGTCGGCGGTGCGTTGGCGGGCAAGGCGGCCGAGGGCTTGGAGACCGAAGCCGGGATCGTCTCGCGCACGCTTTCGTCGTGGGAGCTTCGCTGGAACGACGGGCGGAGCCAGCTTGACGACAAGACGGTCTTCGTCTTGGACGAGGCAGGCATGGTGTCTTCTCGCCAGCTTGCACTCTTCGTCGAGGCCGTCACGAAGGCGGGCGCGAAACTCGTGCTTGTCGGCGATCCGGATCAGCTCCAGCCGATCGAGGCGGGTGCCGCGTTTCGCGCTATTGCCGATCGCATCGGATACGCCGAACTGGAGACCATCTACCGCCAGCGTGAGCAATGGATGCGCGATGCGTCGCTGGATCTTGCGCGCGGCAACGTGGCGGCCGCGCTGAGCGCCTATGACGCGGCTGACCTGGTGCAAACCGGCTGGACGCGGCAGGACGCGATCGAGGGACTGATCGACAACTGGAACTACGATTTCGATCCGACGAAGACCACGCTCATCCTCGCCCACCGCCGCCGCGATGTCCGCGAACTGAACGAGCTGGCCCGCGCCAAGCTTGTCGAGCGCGGTATTGTCGGCGAGGGCTCTGTGTTCCGGACCGAGGACGGTGCTCGTCGTTTCGCCGCCGGCGACCAGATCGTCTTCCTGAAGAACGAGGGCAGCCTTGGCGTCAAGAACGGGATGCTGGCCAAGGTCGTTGAAGCTGCGCCAGGCCGTATCGTCGCAGAGATTGGCGAGGGAGACAGCCGCAGGCAGGTCACCGTCGAACAGCGCTTCTACAGTAACGTCGATCACGGCTATGCCACCACGATCCACAAGTCCCAGGGCGCCACTGTCGATCGCGTCAAAGTTCTCGCCTCCAACACGCTTGATCGTCATCTGACCTATGTCGCGATGACGCGCCACCGCGAGGCGGCCGAACTCTACGTCGGCATGGAAGAGTTCACCAACCGGCGTGGTGGTGTTCTCGTCGATCACGGTGAGGCGCCCTACGAACACAAGCCCGGAAACCGCGACAGCTACTTCGTCACGCTCACCTATGGTGACGGACAGGAGCGCACGATCTGGGGCGTCGATCTCGCCCGCGCGATTGATGAAGCGGATGCACATGTCGGCGACCGGATCGGTCTTCGCCACGAGGGCTCGGAGTCGGTGAGACTGCCCGATGGCACGATGGCCAAGCGCAACACGTGGAAGATCGTGCCGGTCAAGGAACTGGCGATGGAGCGGCTGAAGGAACGCCTTTCCCGCGATGCGTCCAAGGAAACGACACTCGACTATGAGGGTGCATCCTCCTATCGCGCCGCCCTCCGTTTCGCCGAAGCGCGCGGCATGCACCTCATGAATGTCGCTCGGACCATTTCCCGCGACCGGCTCGCCTGGACCGTTCGGCAAAAGCAGAAGCTCGTCGATCTCGCCGCAAGGCTGAAAGCTGTCGGCGCGGCACTCGGCCTTGCCCGCGGCAGCGACAAACAATCCGTTCCGACCATCGTCAAGGAGGCAAGACCCATGGTTGCCGGCATTACCACATTCGCCAAATCGCTCGAGCAGAGCGTCGAGGACAAACTCTCCAACGATCCGGCGCTGAAGCAGCAGTGGAAAGATGTCTCCACGCGTTTCCAAATGGTCTATGCGCAGCCGGAGGCGGCATTCGCGGCGATCAATGTTGATGCGATGATAAAGGATCAGGCGCGCGCCACCGCGACGATAGCGAAGATCTCGGCCGAGCCGGAGACCTTCGGCACGCTCAAGGGCAAGACGGGCATGTTCGCCAGCCGCGCCGACAAGCAGGAGCGCGATACCGCCCTCGTCAACGCGCCTGCGCTCGCCCGCAATCTGGAACGATATCTGCGCGGTCGGGCCGAGGCCGAGCGCAAGCATGAGACCGAGGAGCGCGCTGCGCGCATCAAGGTCTCGGTCGATATCCCGGCGCTGTCGCCCAATGCGAAGCAGACGCTCGAGCGGATACGCGACGCCATCGACCGGAACGATCTTCCGGCCGGTCTCGAATATGCGCTTGCCGACAAGATGGTGAAGGCGGAATTGGAAGGTTTCGCCAAGGCGGTGACAGAGCGGTTCGGCGAGCGAACCTTTCTCGGCGTGTCGGCGAAGGAGGCCGGCGGCGAGGCGTTCAAAACGGTCACGCGCGGCATGACCGATCCGCAGAAGGCGGAGGTGCAAACGGCGTGGAATTCAATGCGGGCGGTGCAGCAGCTCGCTGCGCATGAACGCGTGGTCGTCGGCATCAAGCAGGCAGAGGCGTTGCGCCAGACCCAGGCGAAAGGCCTGTCGCTCAAATGACCGATGCCCGATCTCGCACCGCGTACCGAGCGCGCCAGCAATGGATGGTGGTGATCGTCATCGCCACCGGCCTGGTCGTTGCCATTACCGTGCTCGTCGCCGGTGCGGCGGCCGGCTATCGGCTCAACATGACGGCGAGCGAGCCGCTTGGGATCTGGCGCATTCGTCCGCTCAAGCGTCCTCCAGCGGTCGGTGATCTTATCTTCATCTGCCCGCCGGAGACCGTGGCGTTTTCCGAGGCGCGGGTGCGCGGCTATCTGCGCAGCGGTGTCTGTCCGACGGGCGACGCGCCGCTGATCAAGATGGTCATCGCCAGCGAAGGGCAGCGCATCGAGATCGGAGCCGATGTTCGGATCGACGGGTTGCACATTCCGCAAACAACCATCGTGCCGGCGGACGGGAGAGGGCGTCCGCTCCATGGCGATGCCGGGGGAATCGTACCGGCGGGCCAGGTGTTTCTTTATTCCCCGTTCAAGGCTTCATGGGATTCGCGCTACTTCGGTTCGATCCCCGCCGCCGGCATTCTCGGCCTCGCTGAGGAGGTGCTGACCTATGCGCCCTGATGCTGCTCGCGCCGGAATCCTCATTCTCGCTGGTGTGGCCACCGGCTGGATCGCATGGAGCGGGCATGTGCTCCTGTTGCCGGTGGCGCTTGCCTTTCCAATGCTCTGGTCGATGGCGCCAAACCGCACGACGGCGGTGCTGGTCTCCCTTGGATATTTCCTGGCGGCGTCCAGAGGTCTGCCGCTTGGGGTCGCCACATTCTATGCGTCGGATATCTGGCCGGGCGTCGCGCTCTGGTTCGTGCCGGCGGCCGGCTTCGCGGCCGTCCATGCCGCGCTATGGTCGCGGTCCGGAACCTGGCGCCCGATCCGCTATGTCCTCGCTGCGATCCTGATGGCGATCCCGCCTTTCGGCATCACCGGCTGGGCGCATCCGATCACCGCCGCGGGTGTCCTCTTTCCGGGATGGGGATGGCTTGGGCTCGTCGCAGCTTCAGCCGGTCTCCTGGGCCTCGCTTCCCGAAGGGGGCCGGCTGTCGCTGTCGTCTTGTCAGCCTCTTGGCTTTGGTCCGCCGTTTTCTGGACCGATCCGAAAGTACCTGAATCGTGGCGCGGCGTCGATCTCGCCATGGGTGCATCATTGGGGCGGGATACCGGACTTTCCCGTCAGCGTGACCTGATTGCCACGACGCGGGCAGTGGCCAAGGCCGGCGCGCGGGTGATCGTGTTGCCGGAGAGCGCGCTCGGTTTCTGGACGCCGACGGTCGCCCGACTTTGGGAACGCGCCGTGAGAGCCGGTGACGCCACGATCGTCGCCGGCGCGGCCGTGGTCGACGCCGGCGGCTACGATAACGTTCTCGTTGCAATCGACGGCGACGGCGGCCGTGTCCTCTATCGCGAGCGTATGCCTGTCCCCGGTTCGATGTGGCAGCCATGGCGGCCCTGGTTCGGCATGAATGGTGGCGCGCGCGCCCATCTCTTCGCCAATCCCGTCGTCGTGGTCGGACCGACGAGGGTCGCGCCGCTCATCTGCTACGAGCAGCTCATCGTCTGGCCCATTCTGCAGTCGATGGCCCACGCGCCCGATGTCGCCGTCGCCGTCGGCAACGGCTGGTGGACCGAGGGCAGTTCCATCGTCGGGATCCAGCGCGCCAGCGCTACGGCCTGGGCGGCTCTCTTCGCCACGCCTCTCGTGCTCTCCTTCAATATCTGACCCTGGAGCCCTCCATGCTGGATGCTGCCCTGATCGAAAAATGCGCCGATCCTTCCCTGACACCTGCGATCGTCCGGCAATTCGTCGAGACCGCCGGAGCGCCCGATCCGCTCGCCATCACCGTGAAGTCGGGCGGGAGGCTCATTCTCGTGCCGAAGCCGACGACGCCGGACGAAGCCATGGCGATCGTCCGCGAGCATGTCGGCCGGGCTGTCGTTCGTGTGGGGCTGACGCAGTTCCCTGCAGGTGTCGGCGTGAAGGATGCCGCCGAGCTGAAGCCAGATGTCGTTGACGCCTGCGAAAACCTGCGCATGGGCACGAAGATGTTCGCCAAGATCCTGCGGATTGTTGCGAAATGGTATGGAAACCCGACCAGCAAGGACGTGCTCCCCCAGATATTCGAGGATGCCGTCTTCTCTTGGAAGACCGGGGAATTCGAGGGAGTGAGCGTGTTTCAGGCGGAGGAGCCAGGGACGAGCTGGAATATGCCGGCCGAGAGTAAGCAGGACGAGGAACATCAGACAAGTGGACCTCAACAGGACGGCGATGAGGATGACTCGCTTGAGGGCGCAACGCCGAGCGCGCCAGCGGACGAGGCGGATACCGGGAACGCTGGAATTCGGGTAGATCTGTCGCGGATCAACGGCGGCTGATTTCGACACCTGTGGGGACATTTACCAGCCGTCGCCGCGGCTCCAAAAGCTGCCGCTGCCAACGGCTATGGCTTTCTGTAAAAGCGGGTCAGCCGCTGACGACCTCAATAACCAATGCGGAGAGCAACGAAGTCGCGTCATTGGCCATCTCGTCGCCGGTACGCATCCGCATGGTCGTGCCGCTCCGCGTCATTTCGTTTAACGTCCGCCTATCGGTCTCAGGCAGCGCCTCCCACCAACTCGGCCGAAGAAAAAGATTGTCCGTGTGGATGAACAAGAGCCGAACCAATGCATCGGCCTTCCGAGTATCGTCGAGCGCAACAAACGACTCGGCAAGTGCCTTGGCCGGACCGTCCTCGGAACCGATCCAGCCGAACACTAGGATCGTCTGCGCCTCGAACGTGGTCACCGTCAGCGTGATATGGTCGAAGTCTACGCCGTCCCGGCCGAGCTGTTGGAGTGGTTTGCCCTGGAAGTCAAATTCCGGATGAAGGGCGCCACACGCGACGACAGGTAGAACCTGGTCGAAACGAACGGCAACGAAGTGGAAGTCATCGCGCGCGCCGGACAGCAGGCGTGCGTCGAACTGATCTTTCCAAAGGTCCATATCACGCATGCCAATCCTGATCCCGGCGATGACAGTCGCCAGGTGCATTTGAATCGCGGCCTGTTTCCAGAATGGATGGCCGCGGTCAGCCTCGCGCTGGATGTCAGTGCTTCGGAGCTGCGCTTCCTTCGCAAAGCGCTCATAGGCTATGGCGCGGTAAGAAAAGAGGAAGGCGGTGTCCTTAGTTAGGGCCAGCGACTTGCCCTCGATCGGCTTAAAGAGCGTCGTGTCGTGCCGGCTGCAGAAGCCGGGAAAGACCGATGCGTTGTTGACGCCGATTTTGCGCGGCTGTGGGTTGCCTTCGGTTTCGATCATCTCCTTCATCGTAGGCTTCACGGTGAGGACGTGGCCTACTTCGGCGATCGCGGCGAGGCCGCCTTTCTTCTGCACGGTATGGGCCTTGGTCATCGTCGCGCTGCAAGGATCAGCCACGGGATCTGGATGAGAGCAGTAGCCGTCGCGGAACTCGGCGATCATTCCTGCTTCGATTTCAAAGATGTTGATCGGCTTCTGCTGTTCGCGCCGAAAATGGCACCACTTGTATTTCTTTCCCGAGCGGCACCAGCATAAATCGTAAGGGCCCATCGTCTCGACGGGCCGAATGAGATCGGGCCTTATCTTCGGTGCGCTGAGTGACGGATGCGGAACCATTCCCCAGATATAGCTGTCGGTATCGATAGCGTCGAGAGGCCGCCTTGTTATAGAGCGTAACTTGAGGAAGTCGATGAATGAGTATCTGTGGTTTGGGCCGAGGCCGGACACGTGAGTCGGTTGCGAATGGCATGCGTGCCGAACGTCGGCGCAGTGGGCTAGGCTCTATCGAAAAGGAGCAGCTATGAGCGACTGGAAATTCGGCAGCGACTGGATGGCGAAGATGGGAAACATTGGCGAGAAGACGCTGGGTCCCGTGACCATCTATGGCGGCATGGTCATGGAGCAGTGCGAGAAAAACCGCAAGAAGTTCAAGGCCGAGAAGCTCTTCCCCGATATAAGTCAGGCGCACGCTTCGGCGATCAGTGCGTTGGTGAACTTCCTGTCCCGCATTGCTGGTAAGTCCATCCCTGAGGACAGGGTAGACATCCACGGCCAAATGACATTGATCGCCCATTTCGTGCAGGGCATCCAATTCGTTGAGACCGCCATCGTCGAGGGTCTCTATCCGCAGGCAGCGACGTTGCTGCGTCAGGAGCATGAAATCGTTGCCGCCGTGGAGGAGTATTCTGCTGGGCGCCGCAAGGACGCTAAAACACCATTCGCGACGATCGGCGTCCTCAAGAACATGGGGCAGGTCTACGGCGACCTGAGCGGCGCGGCCCACGTATCACAGGCGCAGCTCCTAAAGGACATCGTGATTATGGAGATGGGCGAAAAACGAGGACCATCTCTACTGCCCATCTACCACAAGGACCTTTCGCAGAATCTCTACGCGCTGCACGTAAGCTACATCACCATGATCGCCCAACTGGCCGACGAGGTTCACCGTGGCCTCACAGGCGAGGAGTTTCATGAGGACGAGTTGAAGCTGTTAGTGATCGCGAAGAAGATCCTGATCGACAGCGGGCTGATGAAATTGGAGACGCCCGAAAACGCCGAAAAGGAGGCGAATGATTGACCTGACCGGATTTCGATAGCTCGCAGCCTACAGTTAGCCGCCCACTCCTGACCCATCATGCCAGATCAATAGTCCGCTTTCGCAAAAAGCCGCCCGAAAGCAGACGGTCGGTTACCCGCCTCGAAGTGGCCGGGCAGCGTGCGACCTTCATTGTCGCCGTTCGATGTGCGCATGTCACCACTCGAAACCTCACGTCGGGTTGGGTTGGAACTGGACAGGCAGGCTTCGGGTGTCAATGCGGGAAAAGCTGACTTCAGATTTGCGTCGCCCGATCCTGCTCCAGTCTACCTCTTTAAAAGCAGGTATTGATTTGTGCGTGCCGCCCCCCCCTTGAAGCGGCATCGTAATCCTGATGGTATTGCACCCTAGAGCGAAAGGCTTTCTGAGGATAATGGCATGGAGAAGATGCTGTATGGTTCGCAGTCTTGGAGCAAGGTGGAGAGGCAGTTTTGGATGCTTTCGATCGCCGGCTCTGTTGTCTGGATTCTCTATGTACTGATTTTCGAGATCGTCTTGTTTTCTCCAAAGCAGTATGAAGACTATGAACCGAATTTTACCGTTCAGCAGTACGACAATTTCGATGATTTCATGAGCAATTCCGGCGGTATGCCGGCCGGAACAATCGCGGAACTGCAGGCACGACAATCGCGCAATGTCGAGCGGAACGCCCGAAACATTGATGTTGAGGACTATAATCGAAGTTTTGTTTGGCGAGGACTCAGCCGAGCACTGGGCTACCCGGTAGCTTGGCTCGGGGCACTCCTGACGTTTATCACTATTTACGAACGCCTTCAGCAGAAGGCTGGATTCGGCAATGGGGATAGACACTAATTGCCATGCGATTGGCTGTCCTAAAGTTGACACGCGGCATTGGTTTCACCGCCGAAGCTCGTTGGCCCGGTAAAAGACAGCCTCCGTGGCATAGACGCCCGAAACATGTCAGTCCGCATCCCAACCGAAATTCAGAGTATCTATACGCCAAGCAAATCCCGCTCGAACCACTTGATTCAGCAGTTTGCTTTTTATCGAACGGCGACGGTTACATCCGTATGGATGAAGTCTTCCCCTTTGAACAGCAGAGGCGCTGACAGGCTTTTTGCAAGCGTATAGGCGGCGCAGTCAGCTAGATTCAGCCTGGCCCTCGGATCAATACCCTTTCCGTATCTTCCGAACGCCTCGGATGCTCCACGGGCCTGGATCTCATCGAATGACGAGATACTAACGTCGTTGTCAGCCAAGAACGTCCATGCGATCTGCTCCCCTTCGGGACCGCGCCGGCCGCGGAGAACCACGGCGCATTCGTGCGCATTGACCGCTGACATCGTAAGATTGTCGGCCTGTTGGATCGCTCGGGCAAAAACGATTGCATCATCCTCGTTTTCGAGAATGGCGATCACTGCAGAAGAATCGACGACGATCATTGCTCGTTCAGATCATCCAGAATTTCTTTCGGAGAGCGCGGATCAAGCAGTGGCAGCGAAGATACCTTTTTTCCCACAGCCATCATCTGTTCAACGGTCATCCGGCGCCGTGCTGGTTGGTCAGTGTACACGCCGAGTTCTCTCGCTTCGCGCTCGAGCGCAGCGCGAATGAGGTCTTCAGGCCTGCGGCCAGCGCGAGCCGCAACCTTGCGGGCAAGCTGTTCGGTGTCGTGTGTGAGGTGCAGCATCGTCTCTCTCAAATGGATCAGCCACATATAGTTCATTTTTCGACGAAAATACAGATGCGGCAACCCATCGACGAGCGAGGTCCCGGCCGATCGGTTGGAAACCATGTTACCAGACAGTCCCGAAACGGGACTGGCGCTGGGCGAGCAGATTTTCTATACAAACTCCAAGGCGGCACCGTACCGCCTCGAGGCTTAGAAACCTCGAACACAGCGGCGGATATCGGCCGAAACGATATCGGATCCTCTGGCTATTTGGCCGGGGGCCTGTGACGCATGTCCAGGCGCTCGTCGCTAAAGGTCTCAGGGGCCGACTGTGTTCGGTTTTCTAACCCCCGGTCTGGGGTCAAGGGATAGTTGGCGGGGACGCACCGCGGACGCCATTTTGTGGGTGAATGTGGTGGATGTGTCTGACGATGATACCGTGTCGGGAAACAAGTTAGTGCTGCGGCCGCTGATCGGCCTCATGAATGGCTTGGAGCCACAGGAGATCGAGCAGTTCGTCATTGAGGAACTGGAAAAGCACCGCCGTCTGCGCGACGAGGCGATACGACTCGAGACGATCCTGGAATCGCAACCGTCGGGCGCGGGCGTCGACACCAACCGTGCCTTTATCTCGGCGATGATCGCCGTCCATGCGCAACAGACGGTCGTTTCGACGCTTCTTGACATTCTTGGATACATACCCGAGACGCTGACGAAAAAGCCTCACTGAAGGTTAGATCAGGCCGAGTTCCTTGGCTAAAGCCGTCGCTTGGGCCAACGACGTTACGCCGAGCGCGTTTTTCGCATTGCGAATGAAGAAGCGGACGTTGCCATAGGTCGTGTTCTCAATGTCGGCGATGTCCCTCGCCGTCTTACCCTCCGAGCACCAGCGAAGGCAGGTCAACTCGTTCGCTTTCATCCGAATGCGGGTGACACGCGTCGGGCGCACGCGCATGACTTCCATTCGCGAATGCACCTGGCCAAATGAAGCGGCGGCCATGACCGGGCTGAAGTCGAGCCCCTCCCCTGCATTCGGTTCATCCGATGCCAAAGTCAGCATCGCCATGCGACCGAAGCCCGTGTTGATCGGAACGGAGATACCGGAGCGGATACCGAACTCCGACGCCTCGCCGTAGAACGCGCGGCGCTCCTTGGTCATTCCCGGCGTCACCGTATTCGACCAGGCAAATGCTTCAGGGCGGGATTTCGCGTTGAGCACCACCGGATCAATGTGTGCAAACTTCTTCTCGAAGTACCGTACCTGCCATTCTTTGGGATAGGTCGAGATCGCGGTCTGGGTCTCCGCCTGCAGGTTGAGATAGGCGAAGTAGCTGAAACCCGCATCGCTGGTCATCTTCTGGAGGACATCCGCCACCGCGGCATCATCATGCGCAAGCGACATCTGCTCGGTGAGCCGCACGAACCACTGATTCAATCGATACCTCCATCGCTCGAAACGCCGCAACAAAGCTGGTGCGGCTAGTACGCGCGTGTCGCGATTAGCGGATGCTACAACAACTTGCGGGCGTTAGAAATCGATAGGCGAAAAAAGAAGACATTTCCATGACGCTTTCGTTGCGGCAGGGTTGAAGGTTACGCAAACCTCACGAACTGTATGGAATGTGTGCAGTTTCCGTACTATCGCGATGCGTAAGCGGCGGGAAAGATAATGTCCTGATCGACGAGGACGTTGAACTTATAGCCGGGACGGATGCGGATGGTCGGCTGCACGTTGAGGTTCTTCGAAATCGTCTGCTCCGCCACGCGGCCGAAGGATTCCGCGAAGTTGCGCCTTGCTGCATCTGACGCGGTGTCCTGCGTCGCGAGCGTCGAACTCTCGGGCAAGGACATATCGATCCCGGTCCCGATGATCGCGACGAGCGCGGCCGAGCCGAATGTCCGCCAGAGGTGGCGATCCACCTTGTCCTTGAACCCGCCATAGCCTTCCGCGTCCGTGCCGGCCATACCGCCGATTTGCAGCGTTGAGCCGTTCGGGAAGATCAGGTCGGTCCACACGACGAGAACGCGGCTTTGGCCAAAGGACACCTTCGAGTCGTAGCGCCCGAACAGCTTGGCGCCCTGCGGAACGAGAAGCCGGTAGCCCGTGGCGCTGTCATAGACATTCTGGCTGACCTGCGCGGTGATGCGTCCGGGTAGGTCCGAGTTCAGGCCGGTGATAAGCGTCGCGGGTATGACCGAGCCGCGTTTCAGCTCGTAGGGCGAGAATTGTGGAACGACGCGGTTGGGCAAATAGCCAAGATCCTTGATGTCCTGATTGAAGAATTCTTCCTTCGAAGTCTGGCCGTTCTGGTCGACGTTCTGCCCAAGCAGCCCGGACTTCATCGCCGCCGCGTAGAGGTCGGATGTGCCGCTCGGCGCAGTGGCCAGCCGCTGCCCATTTGTTGTGGCCGTATCGGTGCTGGTGCGTCCGAGATCGGAGATGTCGACCTTCACCGGCGAGTCCAGCGCACCGGCGCGGGCCTGCAAGCGTGCCATACTCTGGCGATACTTCTCACGGATATATTGCTCTTCCTGCTCGCGCTCCAGGCGCGCCAGCCACTCCTCCCGCGATTCCAGCTTCGGCCGACGCTCTTCCCGTTCGGTCCGACGAGGCAACTCCGCAGGAACGCTTTTCTCCTCCGCCTGCCGTTCGGCCGCAGGCGTCGGCTGGAAAACCTCGCGCTGTTCCGGCTCGCCGATAATCCCGTCGGATACGCCTTGCTTGAGCTTGTCGCCATAGGTCGAGGCCGATGTGTTCGAGGCGCTGTCGAGATCGTTGTTGCGCCCGAAAGGCAGGCCGCGCCAGGAGAGGCCGATCACCACCACGCCAATGAACAGCACGATGAAGATGATCGCCGCGACGATCGGCAACCGATTGAGACGACGCATGCCCTTTTGGTCGTCGTCCTGAGTGGCCGTTCCGAGCTGAAGCGACTGAACCATGATCTTCTCCTCAGTTCCGCTGCATGATCGAAAGCGGGCTCGCCGGCGTGGCGCCGCCCGGAGTCGCCGCATAGGCGCGGCCGAGCGCGACTGTCGGCGTGGACAGGCGGGCGAGCACCTGTCCGTCCATGCTGTCGATCCCGTATTCGAGTTTGATGGGTCTTGTGCCCTTCTCGACCTGGCTGTCGGTGACGACGGTGAAACCCCAGCCTTTCAACGCCGCCTCGAGCGCGACGGCGAATTCGGACGTGCCCTTGTCCATCTTGAGCGTCGTGCTTCCGGCCGGCCCGATCTGCTCGGCAAGGCGGCTCGCCATATCGCCGGCGATGGCGCTGGCGGCAGGACCTGAGATGACGGCCGGCGCCGAGTTGGTTGAGAGGCCGTCGTCGGCCGTCTGGCAGGCGGAGAGCAGGCCGGCGGCGAGAATGAGGGGAAGCAATCGCTTCATCGTTATCCTCCCCGCCGGATGGTGATCTTCTGCTGTCGCCAGCCGACCCCGGAAACGAGGATCGCCTTGTCGACCGCATAGTCGACGATCATCATGTCATTCTTCATTCTGTAGTTGACGATCCGGTTCTGGCCGCCGCTGACGACGAACAGCACCGGCGCGTCTTGCCCACCGATCGAACGGGGGAACTGGATGTAGGTCTTCGTGCCGTCCGAATAGACCCGCTTCGGCTTCCATGCCGCGCTGCCGCTGACAGAGTAGGAGAAGTTCAGCTTGTCGGGCGCGGTGCCAGGGATGCCGCCCGTCTCCAGCCGGGCATTGATGTCCGCAAGCTTCGTGGAGACGTCCTCCGGATACTCAAAACCGACACGGGCCATGTACTGGCTCGGATGGGACTTGAGCTGCATGTGATAGGTCCGCCGCGACGTCGTGATGACCATCGACGTGACAAGCCCGGCTTCCGAAGGTTTCACGATCAGGTGGATCGCCTGTCCCCCAGCTGCGCCCGAGGTGGCTGGCTCGACCTTCCACCGCACAGTGTCGCCCACAAGGACGTCGCGCACGATCTCGCCACCTTGCAATTCGATGTCGCAGACCTGAAGCGGGGAGCAGACGACCGACGGCTGGGTTTCCCCGTAGAGGAAGATGACCTTGCCATCCGCGCCCTTGGCGACGAGACCGGGCGTTCCACGCCATTTGCCCGAAATGTTGGTTCCCCTCACCTCGTTCGTCGTCATGTTTTGCGCGAGTGCGCCGGAGGCGAACACGAGTGCGGCCATGCAGCCGGCGGCCGCGATCGATCCTGATCTGTGCATTTGATGTTCCCTGCCCTTAAAGCTGTGCTGTCCAGTCGAAGTCTTGGACGTAGAGACCGATGGGGTTGAGCCGGATGGTCGACTCGTCCTGGGGCGCCGTTAGCGAGACCGTGGCAATGCCGCGGAAACGCCGTGTTCCGGTTTCCTTGCCCTTCCGGTCGCGCTCATATTCCGTCCAGTCGACCTGATAGGTCTGGTTGGAGAGCGCCACGATGTTGTTGACCTCGATCGCGACCGTCGAGGTCTTCGCTTTCTCGAACGGCGAGTTTCCCCGAAACCAGGAATTGATCTTCTGGGTCGAGGGGTCGGATGTCCGAAGCAGCGCATAGGTCCGGTCGATATATTGCTTCTGCACGACGGCATCCGGCGTGATGGATCGGAAGCTGGTCACGAAGTTGCCGAGCGTCGCGCGCACGACGCGGGCATCGGCGTATTCGATCTGCTCGGGAAAGCCGACCGTGACGGAGGTGCCGAGTTTGTCGACCTCGACGATATAGGGCACCAACTTGACCTGAGTGCTCAGATACATGGCATAGCTGAAGCCGATCACGGCCATGGTCAGGCCGAGAATGCCGACGATGCGCCAGGCCCGCGCCGACTGGACGTAGGAGCCGTATCGCTCGGACCATTCCTGACGCGCGGCGAGATAAGGGTTTTCAGGGGCGCGATCTGCTGCCATCGATCAATCTCTTCTTCTTATGGTTTGTCGTTGCGTTCGGGGAACGGTTTTGTGCCGCTGCTGCCGCCACGTTTCTCGTCGAGCTTGGCGTTCGCAAGGCCGAGGATCGAGCCGGCATAGGCGCCAGGCGAACCAATCGCCTTTTCCTTGGCGGCCGAGCCGGCAGCTTTCGCGCCCGAACCGATACCAGCGCCGACGCCACGAGCTGCTGCGCCGGCGATGGACGAGCCTGCGGCGCGGGCGGCCTGGGCCGCCGCAAAGCCTGCGCCAGCCGCACCGGCTGCGAGGAATCCTGCACCGGCGGCGAAGGACGCGGCCTGCCCTCCGTGGCGGATGGTTTCCATTCCTCCCGTCACCGAGGCGCCCTGCACGACGCCCTGCATGATGTTCGGCACGTACATTGCGATGATGAACACCACGACCGAAATGCCCGCGATCGCGAGCGTCGTGATGAACTGATCGCTCTCGGCGGTTGGCGCCTGCGCCAATCCGATGAGAACCTCCGAGCCGATCCGCGAGATCATCACGAGCGCCATCAGCTTCATCCCGACCCCGAAGGCGTAGACGAGATAGCGAATGGCGAAGTCCTTCGTGAACGATGACCCGCCAAGACCCAGCATGATCATGCCGGCGAGCAGGCCGACATACATTTCCACCATGACGCTGACGAAGATCGCCGCCACCAGCGAGAAGCAGATGACGACGATGCCCATGGCAAGCACAGCGGCGATCGCGAGCGCATTGTCTTCGAAGACACCGAATTGGGCCTGCTGCGACATCTGCGATGCAACCCGGATGCCGGCGTCGAACACTTCCGCCGGCGAGGCCGAGCCACCGCCGGAGCCAATCTGGAAAAGGCTGTCCACAACAGCGCGCGCGAACGTCGGTCCCTGATCGAGAACGAACGCGAAGAAGCCAATGAACATGATGCGGCGGACCAGTTCGGCAAACCAGCTGTCGAGCGACGCCGCCTGGATCGCGAGCCACACCGCGGCGATGCCAATCTCGATTCCGGCCAAGATCCAGAACAGGGATCGCGCCGCATCCATGATCGTGGTCTCCCACCCCTTTGCAGCCGATGAGACCTGGTTTTCCAGCTCGGTCAGCACCTGGCCCTGTTGTGCAAAGGCCGGCGCGGCAAGCGCGAAGCACAACAGGGCCGTGATGACGGCGGTGCGCTCAAGATCGGCTTTCACCATCGCGGACGCATCTCCTGCCCTTTTTCGATCGGCGGCAATTCCTTGCCGGAACCGAAGAATTTTTCGCGTGCGGCCCGCTGCTCCTCCGACATCGCTGGCTTGCTCGTGTCGCCGGTCTTGAGGATGAGAACCGTAGCTGCGACCGATAGAGCTGCGGCCGCCGCCACAGAGCCGATGAATATGACGAGGGACCGGTTCACCAGCGCGGCTCCATCTTCTGACCTTCTGGAATGGACTTGACCTCGGCGTTGAAGAACCGGTCACGTCGTACCTGCGCGAGATCCTTGTCGGACTGCTCGGTCTGAAGCCAGGTGCCCATCATCGTCATCTGCTGGGAAACGAGGCCACGCAGCTTCTGCATCTGATCGACCTGCTGCGCCGCGATCTGATGGCCGACCTGCAGGGCCTTCATCTGGCCGTCGGCGCTCTCGGACATGCCGCGCAGCTCCTTCATCGTGCTTTCCTCGCTGTCGAACTGGTCGGCGGTCAGGCTGGCAGCACTGAGCGTGCCGGCGATGGTGCCGCGGTTCGTGTCGGACCAGTTCTGGTAGGCCGTGGCGAAGCTTTCCTTGTTCGGGAGATTGTCCTTCAGGTCGGCATAGCTCTTGAAACGCTGCTGGAGGACGTCGTCGGCATTGCCCATCGAGAAGGCGATGCCCTCCCCCTGCCTGACGACATCGCGGAGCTGTCCTAGATCCTGCTCCACCTGTCCCCAGATGTGGTCCGGAAGCTGCGCGGTGTTCTGCAGCATGTTGTCGTACATCTTCAACTGGTTCTGGATCTGCTCGGCGAGCTGGCTGATCTGCGTCAGCTGGTTCTCGACCTGCACGCCCGAGCTTTCCAGCAGCTTGATCAGTTCCGCGTTGTTGGCGAGCTGGGTCAACTCCGTCGCCTCGCCGGTGGCCGCGCCGGAAAGCGCCGGTGTGGCTGTGCCGAAGGTGATTGCGGCGGCGACGAGCGCGCGGGCGAGCTTACGTTTTGCTGGGGACGTCGATGGCATCGGAAACTCCTCTCGATTGAAGCCAATGGGCCGGCCATTCCTGGCCATGCTCGGATTTCAGGGCGCGGATACGCTTCAGGTCATCCTTGCCGGAGGCGCCGACGAAACTCAGCGCGACAGGTCCGAGCGACATATCGAACAGCCTGCGGCCGTCCGGGGTGGCGACGTAGTATTCGCGCTTCGGGATGGCGGTGGAGACGATTTCGATCTGCCGCTCGTTGAAGCCGATCCGCTCGTAGAATTCCCGCGTGCCCGGCTCGCGCGCCGCGCCGTTCGGCAAGCAGATCTTGGTTGGGCAGGATTCCTTCAGCACATCGATGATGCCGGAACGCTCCGCGTCCGAGATCGACTGCGTGGCCAGGACCACGGCGCAGTTGGCCTTGCGCAGCACCTTGAGCCATTCGCGGATCTTTGACCGGAAGACCGGATGGCCGAGCATCAGCCATGCTTCGTCCAGAACAATAAGGCTCGGCGCACCATCGAGACGCTTCTCGATGCGGCGGAAGAGATAAGTCAGCACCGGGACCAGGCTGCGTTCGCCCATATTCATGAGCTGCTCGATCTCGAAGCACTGGAACCCACCGAGCGTAAGCCCGTCCCGCTCGGCATCGAGGAGTTGCCCCATCGGTCCGTCCACCGTGTAGTGGTGCAGAGCATCCTTGATCTCCCGCATCTGAACGCCCGACACGAAGTCGGAGAGTGAGCGGCCGGGAGCATTGGCCATCAGCCCGATCTGTCGCGAAATCGCATTGCGGTGGTCCGGTGTGATCGTCACGCCTTGCAGGGCGACGAGCGTTTCGATCCACTCGCTTGCCCAGGCCCGGTCTCCGTCCGTCGCGAGGTCCGAGAGCGGGCAGAACGCGAGCGCCCTCCCCTCCTCAGCGTCGCCCCCGATCTCGTAATGATCGCCCCCGGCGGCAAGCGTCAGCGGATAGAGTGAATTGCCCTTGTCGAACGCGAAGATTTGCGCGCGCTCGTAGCGGCGGAACTGCGCCGCGATCAGCGCGAGCAAGGTTGACTTGCCGGAGCCGGTCGGGCCGAAGATCAGCGTGTGCCCGACGTCGTCGACATGGAGATTGAGGCGGAACGGTGTGGAACCGCTGGCAACCTGCATCAACGGCGGCGAGCCTTCCTGATAGAACGGGCAAGGCGCCACCGGGCTTCCGGACCAGACCGAGTTGAGCGGGACGAGGTCCGCGAGATTGCTGGTATTGATCAGCGGCTCGCGGACATTGCAGAACCAGTTGCCCGGCAGGCTGCCGAGATAGGCGTCGGTGGCGTTAAGGCCCTCGATGCGGGCGCCGAAGCCCTCGGCCTGCACGAGACGGCGGATCGCTTCGGCCTTCTCCTGAAGCGCTTCGCGGTCATGATCGAAGAGGATCACGACCGGCGTATAGTAGCCATAGGCGACCAGCTGGGACGATGCCTGTGCGATCGCGTCCTCGGTCTCGGCCACCATGGTCAGCGCATCCTGGTCGACTGACCGGCTTTGCGTCTGAAATAGCTGGTCGAAGAACGGACGGACCTTCTGCTGCCACTTCTTCCTGGTCCGCTCGAGCTTTTGGCGCGCCTCCTCTGCATCGAGGAAAATGAAACGCGACGACCAGCGATAGGTCAGCGGCATCAGGTCAAGGCTGTTGAGGATGCCCGGCCAGCTCTCGGCCGGCAGGCCGTCGATCGCGACGACGCCGAGGAATGTGTTTTCGACTTTCGGGGTCAGGCCGTGTTGAAGTTCGGCCGTTGCGATCCAGTCGAGATACATCGGCACATCCGGTAGACGGATCGGATGGTTCTCGCCGGTGATGCAGAAGCGCACGAACTGGAGCAACTCGTCATATCGCGCGACGCGCTCCCCTCCCCGCTCGACGGTCTCGCGCGTCTCCATGCGCCGGATCGAAAGAGTGTTGCCGAGATATTGCTCGATCTCCCGAATCGCGTTCTTGAAGATGAAGAGGACCGTGTCCGCATAGGATTTCTTGCGGCTCTCTTCATCCGAATAGACGTATTTGCTAAGCGCGCTCTTCTTCGATTCGAGCGGACGATAAGTCAGCACGAGTGCATGGCGGCTCTCGAAATGCCCTTGCTCCCGCTCGAAATGCGCGCGGCGTTCTGCATCGATGGCGCGGGTGACTGGGTCCGGGAAGAAGCAGCGGGTCTGTGACGGGTAGTCGACGGTCGGGATGCGAACGGCCTCGACCTGGATCATCCAACCCGTGCCGAGCCGCGACAGGATGGCGTTGATCTGGCGCGACAGCTCGTTGCGTTCGAGATCCGTCGCGCTTTCGGCGTCCGGACCTGCAAAGTACCAGCCGGCCATGAGGCTGCCATCCTTCAGGAGGAGCACCCCATTGTCGACTAGGCCGGCGTAGGGAACGAGATCCGCGAAGGATGGGCCGGTGGCGCGGAAGCGGCGGAGAGCAACCATCATCTCCTCCCTAGTACCGGCGCCAGGGCGAGGTCGTCGCCTTGTAGGTGTGCCTGTAGGAGACATGGCGGATATAGACCTTCCGCATCATCGGGTCAGCCTTGGCCATCATGCGCAGGATTCCGACGATGACGACCCAGACGGCGATGCCGAACAGCGCCGAATAGACCGTCAGGACGACGAAAATCAGGATGACGGCCGCGAGCCCGGTGATCAGCACCAGCTCCCGGTCCGCACCCATCAGAAGGTTCGGCCGGGACAGGGCGCGATGAATGCGATTGCGCTGCAGGCCGGAAAAGGACTCAGCCATGAGCCCCCTCCCCTCCTCCGGAAACCGGGCTCACGTCCAAACAAGCCTCGATTGGTCCGATCGAGGCGCCGGTCGCTCCGAACAGGCCGACGATCTGTGTCGCCCCGAGAAGAAGGCCGGCAACGAGGACGACGTACACCAGCCGCCGCGCGAAATCGTTCAACTCGCCGCCGAAGATCAGCATACCTCCGGCGATGGCGACCGCGGCGAGAGCGATATAGCCGGCGACAGGTCCAGTGATCGATTCCTGAATCTGTTCGAGCGGTCCCTCCCAGGGCAGGCCACCGCCGCCGGAGCCGGCAAGTGCCGGCGTAGCGAGCACCATCGCGCCGATTGCGATGAAGCAGCCAAGGGTAAAGGGGTTCCGGTTACGCTGCATCGCGCTCTTCCTCTGCATATGGTTCGGTGTGGTATTGGCCGCCGGCGAAGCGGCTGACATGAAGGATTTCCGTCACGCGCCTGCCTTTCGGGACGCGCTCGATGAAGATGATGAGGTCGACCGCATCGCCGATGACGGCTTGCATCGGCTGCTGGCTGGCTTCGGCCGTGAGCTGCTCCAGGCGTTGCAGCGCCGAACGCGCCGAATTAGCGTGTATCGTGGCGATGCCGCCCGGATGTCCGGTGTTCCACGCCTTCAGCAATGTCAGCGCCGCGCCGTCACGCACCTCGCCGACGATGATGCGATCCGGTCGGAGGCGCATTGTGCTCTTCAGCAAACGCGACATATCGACGGTATCGCTGGTGTGCAGGCACACGGCGTTCACCGCCGCGCATTGAATCTCGGCCGTGTCTTCGAGAATGACGAGCCGATCTTCGGGCGCATGCTCGACGATCTCCGCAAGGATCGCGTTCGTCAGCGTCGTCTTGCCCGAGCCGGTTCCGCCCGCCACCACGATGTTGAGCTTCGACTCGACGGCATTCCGGATCACCGACGCCTGCATCGGCGTCATGGTCTTCGACCGGATGTAGTCATCCAGTGGGATGAGCTGCGATGCGCGCCGGCGGATGGTGAAGGATGGTCCCACCACCACCGGCGGCAATAGCCCCTCGAAACGGTGCCCACCGATGGGAAGCTCGCCCGAGACAATAGGGTTGTCCTCGTCCACTTCCGATTTCAGGACATGCGCAACACTCCCGATGACCGTCTCGGCGGCAGCGCGCGTCATCTCGCCGGCGGCGGCGATGCCGTGGCCGAGGCGCTCGATGAAGAGCTTTCCATCCGGGTTGAGCATGATTTCGACGACACTCGGATCATCGAGAGCGATGCAGAGATGGTCGCCGAGCGCGTTTTCCAGCTTGGAGATCAGGCGGGGAAGCGAGTGGTGGTGATGGGACGTCATCGCTCAAGCCGCCTTCTTACCGAGGGTGGGGATCGCCGAGTGATAACCGGCAGGGCGCAAACGCTTGAAGCTCGCGGCATCGGCGGGGAGGATCCCGGCGACGCTGCGCGTCTCGTTGATCATGCTCGGATCGCCGAGACGCTGCATCGGCCAGCCAGCACGTTTCAGGATGCGCTCGAAGCGCACGTCCGTCGCGGTCGCGATCTCGTTGTAGCCATTCGTCAGGCACCACTCGACGATGCCGGCGAACATGGTGAGCGTCGCGCCATGCAGAGAACCGTCGGCCCTCCCCTCCTCGCATGCGGTGTCGACGCAGAACCGGGAACTTTCGATCATCCGGGGATGAGCGGGGAGCTGGCCGCGCCTGAGAAGCTGCGGAAAGACGGCACCAAGCATCGTCGTTCCGACCGCGGGCAGGAGACGCGCGCAGCCTATGACCGCATCGCGGTTGGAGAGCGCGATGATGTAGGTCGGCGCCAGATCATCGAACTCGTCATACTCGCGGCCGTCGGTGCAGCGGACATTCCAGGACAGGCGACCCTGGAAAATGCGCGCCCTGAGACGGTGCATGTCGTCGAGGATCTTCATTTCTGAGGCGGTTCGGGCCTTCGCAATAGCAGTGACTCGCATCGAACAAATCTCCCTGGCGTTTGAGACGCAGGGTGGTTTGCTGCCAATCGGCGCGGAGATCTACTCGCAGAAGTGTTAGTGGTGATTCTGGTGCCGAGATGGGCATCGGCAGGTGCTGGGTCACCTTTTTCAGCTATTTTTACTAACAAAAGTGTTAGTAGCGCGTCGGCGTGCCGTCGCGTGGTTGTCCCTTAAGTGACTATATTCGCTTGTGAAATTTATTTAGCCGACAATTTCTGGCATTTGGCGTTAACCTTTCGTTAACCAAAAACGCCTTGCGGCCACTGGAGAATCGCCCATACTAATCACGCTTTCTCGGCATTCGTGGTGAGAAAAGCGTTATTCTCAAAAAGTGGTGGCACGAGTGGAAACTGAGCGTACCTTGGCAGCGGACTTGGACTTGGATTTTGATGAGGAGATTCTCGAACAAGGGGAACTCATCTCAGACAAGCTCAACATGCTGCGCCTCGAACAGTATCCACCGAATGCCGAGAAGGGGCTCCGCCTTTTCTCTTTGTCCGAGGTCGCCGAGTTCCTTGGTGTGACCCAGAACCATATCAAGAAGTTGCACCTTGACGGAAAGGGGCCGCAGCCTCAAGTCTCTTCATCGGGCCGGCGTTCATACACAGCTGAGCAGATGCTCGAGCTTCGGCAGTTTCTGGATAAGTATGGTCGCAGCGACTTCAAGAAGTACGTTCCCCATCGACGCAAGGGTGAGGGTCTCCAGGTCATCTCTGTTGTGAATTTCAAGGGGGGTAGTGGGAAGACAACGACGACTGCCCATCTGGCCCAATACCTTGCTTTGACGGGGCATCGTGTCCTTGCAATTGATCTCGACCCCCAGGCTTCCCTCACGGCTCTGCATGGTATTCAGCCCGAGTTGGACAAGAACCCGTCCTTGTTCGAGGCGCTCCGCTACGACAAGCAGCGCCGCTCGATCACAGAGATTATCCAAAGCACGAATTTTCCGGGTCTGGACATTGTCCCGGCCAATCTTGAGCTGCAGGAATACGAGTACGAAACACCGTTAGCCGCATCGAACAAGAATTCTCCTGAAGGCAGGATGTTCTTCACGCGCATTAGTCAGGCGCTGAAAGAAGTAGACGACAAGTACGACGTCGTGGTGATCGATTGCCCTCCGCAACTCGGCTATCTCACGCTGACGGCGCTTACTGCGTCGACGTCGGTTCTGATCACAGTGCATCCGCAGATGTTGGACATCATGTCGATGAGCCAGTTCTTGCTGATGCTTGGGGGGATACTCCAGTCCATCAAGAGCGCTGGGGCAAAGGTGCGCCTTAAATGGTTCAGATATCTCGTCACACGGTATGAGCCGACTGATGGGCCTCAAGCCCAGATGGTTGGCTTCATGCAAGCGATGTTCAATCGACGAATGCTCAGCAATCAAATGCTCAAGTCTACGGCGGTTTCCGATGCCGGGATCACGAAACAGACGCTCTACGAGGTGGACCGGAACCAGTTCATTCGTTCGACCTATGACCGCGCCATAGAGTCGTTGAACGCGGTGAATAGCGAGATCACTTCTTTGGTACATCAGGCGTGGGGGCGGAAGTAGGCTTGGATTTGACAGCCGTGCAGAATGCAAAAAAAGACATAAAAAACAGCAAGATGATGAGAGATTTGAGGAAAAGCGATGGCTAGAAAGCATCTCCTCTCCAATATTGGCGGCATGCGCCCTGAAGAGGCATCGGTCGCTGCACCATCTGAAGCGCGAGCAGAATATGCGCGGCGCGGTGCATCGCGGTCTATGATGCAGTCACTCGACGAGATGGCTGAGAACTCGATCCGCTTCCTCGAGGGAGAATCCATCGTCCAGCTCGATCCGGACTCGCTTGATCCGTCACCGTTTCGCGATCGTATTGGCGAAGATGATGAGCAGTATCAGGCGCTCCGGAACGCGATCAAAAGGGCTGGCCAGTCGTCCCCAATTCTCGTTAGGCCAAACCCCGAAGTCGAAGGTCGACACATCATCGTCTTTGGACACCGTCGAACGAAGGTTGCGAAGGAACTTGGGACGACCGTAAGGGCGATAATTAAGCCGTTGGAGGAGATCAACTACGTTATCTCCCAAGGGCAAGAGAACACGGCACGCGCCGGGCTGACGTTCATCGAGAAGTCTCTTTTCGCGAAGACGCTTCAGACCGCAGGCATTTCAAAAGAAGACATCAAAACAGCCCTGACGGTCGACGACACCCTTCTGTCGCGCATGCTCGCTGTAGCAGAACAAATTCCTGGGGAAGTTCTTGAGGCAATCGGCGCCGCACGAGGTATTGGCCGAGATCGCTGGGAACACCTCAAGAAGATCGTTCTTCATCCTACCAAGGCGGCCGAAGCTGTTTCCTTGATTGGAGAAGGGCTGCTCGACGATGTGCCGATCGAAGAGCGATTCTCCGCAGTCGTGGACGCACTGTCGAAAAAAAAGCAGAAGAAGCCGGCATCCAGCCGGCCGACAGAGCGGACCTGGGCATTGGCGGAAAACGCGGTGAAGGTCGCTACGAAAGATGCTGGTCGGTCGTTTACGATCGCCGTGAAATCAAAGGATGCTTCCGGATTTGGAGCATACCTTTCGGACAATCTGGAGCGTCTTTACAGGGAGTTCCAGGAGCGTAGCGAAACGTAGGAGAGATTCGAAACCGCAAAAGAAAAAGGCCCCCGAAACATTCCGGAAGCCCTTCTCGAGTTAGCACCCAGAGAATCGCATTTCCGAGAATCCCCGTCAAGAGTCTGGTGAGGACATTTTGGCACCGTTTTGGTGAGCGGACGTCTTTTGCCTTTTGAAAGGTGAAGGAAAATGCAAGTCGGAAATGTAACCGCGCCCTTTGGGCCGCGGCGGATGTCGATTGCGCTCGTGAATCGGCAGGTTCAAGCGGCTGATATCAAGGCAGGCAAGTCCATCGACAAGTGGAAGGTGTTCCGCGACGTGAGCGAGGCACGCGGACTACTCGGCCTTCAGGATCGCGCGATCACCGTTCTGGACGCGCTTTTGAGCTTCTACCCCAAAAGCGACCTTTCGGAGGAGCACGGCCTGGTGGTCTTCCCCTCTAACGAGCAGCTCTCCCATCGAGCCCACGGCATTGCCGGCACCACGTTGCGCCGTCATCTGGCAGTTCTTGTCGACGCAGGGATCATCTTCCGGCGCGATAGTCCGAACGGTAAGCGGTACGCTCACCGCGCGAAGGGCGGAGAGATCGAGCAAGCGTATGGCTTCAGCCTCGCGCCACTCCTGGCTCGTGTCGAGGAATTCGCGATTCTTGCCCAGCAGGTCGTAGAGGAACGCCGGTTGCTCAAGCGGGCGAAGGAAGCCCTTACGATTTGCCGCAGGGATGTTCGCAAGCTGATTACGGCCGCGGTCGAGGAGGGCGCGGATGGGGATTGGGAAACGATTGAGGCTATGTTTGTCGCACTTGTCGGACGGATTCCGCGCTCTCCAAGCCGTACTGAAGTCGATGCGATCCTCGTAGAAATGGGCCTTCTGCGCGATGAAGTGCTCAACATCCTGAATATGCAACAAAAAGCAGAAAAAATGGATAGCAATGCTGTCCAAATCGGATGCCACATACAGAATTCAAATCCCGAATCCCTTAGTGAACTTGAACCTCGCTCTCGAAAAGAGCAGGGGGCGCCGTTGGAGAAAGAACCGAAACGGATTGTCAAGCCGATGGGATCGCTCCCGTTGACTATGATCCTGCGTGCTTGCCCGGAAATCACCGCCTATGTGCCGCAAGGAGGAGCGATTTCCGGCTGGCGGGATCTAATGAGCGCCGCCGTTGTCGTGAGAACGATGCTCGGCATCAGCCCATCGGCCTATCAGGATGCGTGCGACACGATGGGGGCGGAAAACGCCGCGACAGCGGTTGCCTGCATCCTTGAAAGGGAAGGACACATCAATTCACCCGGTGGCTATCTACGGGATCTCACCAGACGAGCCGAACGGGGCGAATTCTCGCTCGGGCCGATGATCATGGCCCTAATGCGAAGCGGCGCCGGCGACGAGCGACGGTCTGCATAGCGGGTGGGAAGGTACGGTCTGTGGCCCAGTGTATCCCGGCCTTTCTCTTCTGAGGAATGTGCGATCGAAGAGAGCGATGGACGCATTCAAGCGACTATGTTCCGGCCGACAGTGGGGCACTTCGATTGACGTACGCGGCCTGCAACGCTGTCATGCAGCCATCCGGGCTTCTCGGCGAAGCCGGACGGGACCATATTGTCTGCATGACGTTCGTACCTCCTCCCACGAACTTCATATAGCGAGTGATCTTCTCCTCCCTTGATCGCTCGCACCGGATCGGCGGCGCTCCTCCTCCCAGTTGCCGATCACAGTTTGGAAAGCCTGCCGCACCTCCTCCCGCGGCAGGCTTTTCTGTTCTCAGCATACTGGCTGGTGTGCGTTTCACCCTGCGGTCACGGCCCTGTAGCGTTTCGAACAGACCATTTTTCCGCGCTACCGAGCAGGTTCCTGACGGAGGAGAGCGACTATTTTGTCTCGCCGAGCGGCGTCCGCTGCGGAGGCGCTCTGCCGTTCAATCGCTTTCAGTATGTGGGCGATGACGGAGATCTGTTCGCGGTATCCAAGTGTTGATATTAGGCTGCCAGGGCGCTTAAACAATTCATAAGCGTCGATGCCACATCGGTCTTTCGGAAATCGGAGCAACATTTATGACCCGCGAACTTTCACTTCCACGCGACCGAATTTCCGTGCTTCTGCTGGAAGGCATTAGCCAGACCGCCGTGGACTACTTTTCTTCCTCCGGCTACACCAATCTCATTCACTTGCCGAAGGCGCTCGACGACAAGGATCTTAAGAGCCACATCGCCGACGCCCACATCATCGGCATTCGCTCCCGCACTCAGCTGACGGACGAGATCCTCGAATCCGCGAAGAAGTTGATCGCGATTGGCTGTTTTTCCGTCGGTACGAACCAGGTCGATCTGGATGCAGCGCGGCGGCGCGGCATCCCGGTGTTCAATGCACCGTATTCGAACACGCGATCGGTGGCCGAGCTTGTGATCGGCGAGATTATTATGCTGACCCGGCAGATTTTTCCGCGCTCGGCTTCCGCGCATCAAGGAGGGTGGGAGAAGTCCGCTGTCGGCAGCCGGGAGGTCCGCGGCAAAACGCTCGGCATTGTCGGTTACGGCAATATCGGATCGCAGCTCAGCGCGCTTGCCGAAAGCATGGGCATGGTCGTGCGCTACTTCGATCTATCCGATCGGCTTCGTCGCGGCAACTCGGAGTCGATGGCTTCGCTGGGCGACCTTCTCGAAATCTCTGACTATGTGACGATGCACGTTCCCGAAACGCCCTCGACGCATAATATGATCACTGAAACGGAACTGCGCCGTATGAAGAAGGGCGCCATCTTCATCAACAATTCTCGCGGCACGGTGGTTGACCTCGATGCGCTTACGAAAGTCCTGAAAGACGGCCATCTCGCGGGTGCCGCCGTGGACGTGTTCCCTAAGGAGCCGGCATCGAACAACGAGCGTTTCGAGACGCCGTTGCAAGGCTTGAGCAATGTCATTCTGACGCCGCATATCGGCGGCTCCACTGAGGAAGCCCAAGAGCGTATTGGCGGGGAGGTTTCGAGGAAGCTGGTCGAATACTCCGACATCGGCTCAACGATGGGCGCCGTCAACTTTCCGCAGGTACAACTGCCCGAGCGCCCGAACGGCACGCGTTTCATTCACGTGCATGAAAACCGCCCCGGCATGCTCATCCAGCTCAACGAAATCTTCTCGTCACGGGGGCTGAACATCGTCGCTGAGTTCCTTCAGACCCATGGCGACACGGGCTACGTGGTGATCGAGGCGGAAGGAATTTGTGCAAAGGCCGACGACATCCTACAGGCCTTACGCGAAATTCCCGGAACGATACGAGCGCGATTGGTCTACTGACAGCTGACCGATTGTGGTTTTTGCGTCCCGATTTCAATTGAGCCGCTAAGTGAAAAAACGACGACAAAACTTGACCTAACAGTTTCACGCCGAGGAGGGAAAGGGCTTGTCAGAGCCCCGCGGCCTTGGTGAGGTTGACGCGGAACCGGTCGCGCCGGCGCTGGTAGCGGCGGGTCATTTCTGCCGAGGCATGGCCGAGCTGTTTTTGCACGTGGCGCTCGTCGACCTCCGCCGAGGAGGCGAGGCCGGCGCGCAGCGAATGGCCGGCAAACATCTGGCCGCGCTCAGCCTCGGAGAGATCGCCGCGCACGCCAGCAGCCAGCGCGGTTTTCTTGACGAGGCGTGCCACCTCCTGGTCGTTCAGACGGTCCGGCCCGACATCCTTGCCTTTCCCGGTTACGCGGCGGAAGAGGGGGCCTTTCGCGAGCCTCGCGAATTTTACCCAGGCCTCTAAAGCGGCGACGGGGCAGGTCGCGTCGGAAGAGCCGCGGCCGATCTCGACTTCGCGCCAGCCTGTCTTGCCACGCAACGTCAGCAGCGCGCCTTTGTCGAAGATTTCGACCCAACCGCGCCCGTCGTCCGTCTGGTCGCGCCCAAGGTCGAGTCCGGTGATTTCCGAACGGCGCAGGCCGCCGGCAAAGCCGAGGAGCAGCATCGCCCGATCGCGCATGCCACGCAGGGTTCTCCTCTCGAGTGTCTCGAGCATGGCGATCAGGTCTTCCGGCAGGATCGCTTCTTTCTGGCGCGGCGGGGTGGCGTGTTTGTTGCGAATGCCGGCCATGACGGTGGCGATAGCGCGATCCTTGCGATCGAGTTTTTGCGCGCCGCGCTGGGCATAGTTCCAGCCGATGGCGGCAAGGCGCCGCTCAATAGTCGAGACTGTGTTCGCTTTCATCCCACGCTCAGCCGTCCCGGAAGCACAGGCCGTGATGTAGAGCCCGACGACCTGCGATTCCGGGGGGAGAGGCGACAGGCTCTGCCGCCGGCACCAGGCGGTAAAATGCTTCCAGTCGGACGCATAGGCTTTGCGCGTGTTGGCGGAGCTGGCGGCCTCGACGTAGCCGCGGGCGCGGTCGGTGAGATCCTGCAGCTGGGCCGGCAGGCCGGCGCTCGCCGGAAGAGGGGAGGTGGGTGTTGCGGCGACGGCGGTGGAAATGCCGTCGGCCGCCGGCGTGCTGTGCGGCGGAGCAGAGCTTTCCGGAGAGTGAATTTCGCTGTTTTCGTCGATGATTTGGGACATTTCTCTATAATGAGCAAAATGAACGATAAGGCAACGTTATCCATCATTTTGTGCGCAAGACAAGCCGTGCGGTTAATGCGCAAAAGTCTGGTATAATCCGCACAATTGGCCTAGGATGCCGGTCATGGATTCGCCCGTTTCCGCCCCGACGTTCACGGCTGCCTTGCCTAGCTGGACCCTGCCGCGCGGCCGCGAGCCGGACGAACTTGCCGCCGCTTTCTCCGCCGGCATCGCCTTGAAATCGCTGGATGATCTCATTCGCTCCGAACCCGTCTGGGCCGGCTGCTGGCGCGCGCGCCAGGCCCTCAAATGTGCTGCCGTCGCGGTCCGGCTGATGGGGCGCAGCGAGGACGAGTCCGCCTTGCGCGACGCCGTTTGTTGACGACCGCCGGCGACGATCCCGGCCCGGCCGGAAAGGTGTTTTTGGCCACCAAAAGGCTTTCCACCCGAAAACCCGCCTTTTCCTCGAAAGCGGTGGCCGAGCTTGCCGATCTATTGGGGCTTGCCTGGGACGATCGGCTCACCGCGGTGGTCGACCATGCCGACGATGCGCTGCAATCGGGCCGCCCGGCGCCTCTTGCCGCGGCGGACTCGGTCACGGCCCTACATGCCGTGCGGCCGGATGCCGAACCGCTCGGCTGGATGCTGGCCGATCTGCTGATCGCGGCGCAGCTGAAATGGGATTGTGCCATGCCGCTGCTGATGGCCGAGCGCTATGGGCCGGCCTTCAAGACGCTTGGGGGCAGGGGGCGTGTCCGTCCGGGGGAAGCTGCCTTTGCCCGGGCCGTCTGCCTTGCCCTCGTTGAAGGGATAGGATCGGCCCTGCGCACCGCCGGCGAGATTGCTCGGCGGGCCGGGACGCTGCGCACCGCGGCGTCAAAGGTTCGCACGAGGGGCGCCGGCGCCGTCATCCAAGCGCTTCTCGATCAGGACGCCGTCGCCGCCTCGGCGCCTGGCAGCAATCTCTCGCGCTGGGCGGCGACCCCGGCTGTTCGACCGGCTGGGCCGCGGACCACGTCCTGGCGCAAACTAGGCGACCACCTTGCGACGGACGTATCGCGTTTCAATGTGGCACATGGCCGATGAGGTATTGAAAATTCGGGGTCCATCGTTGGCTGTGGAGCCTCACGTTCACAGCGACCATCAAATCTGCCGAGCGTGAGGTATCCACCTATGCGCTGACGGGTTGCCTTCCTTTGGAGCAAGGGCTCTGTCTTCTGGGAAATAGCGATGTTGTCCGATTTGGAAAAAGCTTTTTAAATTCAGTTATATAAATGTCAGCTGGCTTCGTCTAGCACATCGAGAATTTTCCTAAAATTTGAATCAAAAGTAATTCAAATACTGATTAAATTTGATTGATGTTTTATTTTCATTTAGTGCATGTTCTACCTTGATTTAAACTAAATTATTCTTCTAATTTTTGCGCAAGATCAAAGTATCAATGTCATTGTCCCATTATTGAACGAGGACAGAACAATGACAAAAACAATCAAGGTCAGTGCACTCGCATTTCTTTTCTCCATGGTCGCCGCACAGGCCATGGCCCTTCCCGCGGCGATGGAACTCGCTGGCAAGACTAGCCAGCCGATCGGCCACTATACATTCTGCAAGAAATATACCGAAGAATGCCAGCCCAACGGCGAGGACAAGGGCCCGATGGCTCTAACACAGGAAAACTGGAAGACTATCGTCAACGTGAACTATAACGCGAACGTGGATTATCTGCCACTGACGGACATGGAAATCTACGGCGTTGAAGAACTCTGGACCTACCCGCAAAGTGCCGCCGACTGCGAGGATTACGTTCTGATTAAGCGTAAGAAGCTTATCGAGGCCGGGATCTCGCCTTCCAACTTGCTGATCACCGTCGTTGTTCAGCCGAGCGGACAGGGCCACGCGGTGCTGACCCTTCGTACCGATCGCGGCGATTTCGTGCTCGACAATATGCGCAACAAGATCCTGCTCTGGTCGGACACCGAGTACCGATATCTGAAGCGTCAGTCCTCAGCCGATGCCGGCAAGTGGATCAAACTGCAGGACGGTCGTGCCGACGCCGTCGGTAGCGTCAAGTAGCGCCGCCGACTTCCCGAACTCACCGCTTTGAGGACGTGTCCGGACCCACTGTTACGATTGTCTATGGCGCTGACAACACCCGCTCTCGATCGTGTTCATGCCGCGTGAGAATCGAACGGTCAATCGCGATCCAAGGTAGAGCAATGGTTTCCGGATCCCGGCAACATGTTTCGGACAAATTGGCGCACGCGAGATATCCTGCTTTTTTTGAGTTGGCTTCTTTGATAAATCCTCGCCTTGTTTTATCACTATGAGCAGACATGCAACATGATGTCGGTCGGCCGGAAGATCGTGATTTTTCTGTTGATGATCTCTTTCCAGGTCGTCTCAGGCAATGCTTTTGCGAAGCCGCATATCGATGGTTCCTCTCTTCAGATCGTGGTTGCGCTGAACGCCAACGAAACCAGGCTCTTTCCCGAGAGTAAGGTTTTGGCCGTTTCCGATGCCGACCAACATGTTCGGAACTGGCAGCCGTCTGCTTATGTCGACTTGAACGAGCATAAGGCATGCGAGAAGCTTGCCTTCATCCTCCCCGCGCAACCGCGGTTCGAGAACCAGTACTATCTGATCCCACACCCTCCAAAGTCGTAAAAAAAGCGAATAACCCGGCAGCCCGTCAAGCCTTGCGCTTGTAGCCGGCTTCGCCGCATTGCGCCCATTGTTCCGGAATCTGTCATCCGGCAGCTCCGTGCCTCGGGTGTACCATTGCGGACAGACGCCACCGGGGCAACCGGGAACCTCTTTCATTCAAAGACCCGAGGTTAATTCCAGGGAGTCAGAAGTGCTTCTCTCCAAGAAGTTCGTTCGCCTTGCCGTTGTCGTCCCGCTGTTGCTCCTGCTGGGCGGTTGCAAAATGGTCGTCATGTCGCCTTCAGGCGATATCGCAAGGCAACAAGCGGATCTTATCGTTGTCTCGACGCTATTGATGCTGCTCATCATCGTACCGGTGATGTTTCTCACCCTCTTTTTCGCTTGGCACTATCGCCAGTCTAACAAAAGGGCGAAATACGACCCCAAATGGCACCATTCGACTGCTCTCGAGGTAGTGATCTGGTCGGCGCCATTGGCCATCATCATCGTGCTTGGTGCGATCACCTGGATCAGCACTCACAAACTCGATCCCTATCGTCCGCTCGACCGGATCGATGCGCAACGGCTGGTCACGGAAGATACAAAGACCATGACCGTGGAAGTCGTGGCGCTCGACTGGAAGTGGCTGTTCTTCTACCCGGAATATGGCATCGCTACAGTCAACGAACTCGCAGCGCCGGTGGACGTTCCGATCAGCTTCAAGATTACGTCATCATCGGTCATGAACGCTTTTTATGTTCCGGCGCTCTCGGGCATGATCTATGCCATGCCGGGCATGCAGACACGTCTCCATGCGGTCATGAACGTTCCTGGTGACTACGAGGGGCTTTCGGCCAATTACAGCGGCGGCGGCTTTTCGCAGATGCGCTTCAAGTTCCGCGGCTTGACCCAGGCTGACTTCGACACCTGGGTGACGCAAGTGAAGCGGGTAGGCACCACGCTTAATCGCGACAGCTATATGAAGCTGGAAAAGCCGAGCATCAAGGAGCCAGTGCGTTACTACGCCAGCGTCGACAGCGGACTCTACGATTCGATCCTGAATCTCTGCGCCACCCCCGGCACGATGTGCATGAACCAGATGATGCATATCGACAAGATGGGCGGTGGCGGTCTCGAAAGCGAGAAGAACAGGGAGAGGCTCGACTACGATACGCGCCGCGCGCCGCTCAGAGGTCTCGATGTATTCTATCCGCCTTTGACACCCGAGGCCGACGGAATTCAGGACGATGCCGTAACAGGATCAGCCTCCGAAGCAAGTGCGGTCACTGACGACCGAAGCGCCATGACCGCGTCGGAAGCGAGCCAGGCAGCAGTTGGCCATGTCATGCCAAACGGCACGGTCATGGACGGTAGTGTCCCGGCAAAAAACAGCACGCAAGGTGTCTCATTCGCGCCAACCAATGACATCTCCAATCCATGACCATCGGTTGACAGATACTGGAAACACGAATGCCTACGAACATCAGCATAATGGAATTCATTTTCGGCAGGTTGTCATGGGAGTCCCTTGCCTTCCTGCACGAGCCCATCCTCATGGTTACCTTCATCGTCGTCGCCATCGGCGGCGCCGCGATCCTCGGTACCGTCACCTACTTCAAGCTCTGGGGCTACCTTTGGAGGGAGTGGTTCACCAGCGTGGATCACAAGAAGATCGGGATCATGTACGTGGTCCTCGCGCTCGTGATGCTGCTACGGGGATTTGCCGATGCGATCATGATGCGCATCCAGCAGGCGATTGCCTTCAGCGGCAACGAGGGTTATCTGACGCCGAGCCACTACGACCAGATATTTACGGCGCATGGCGTCATCATGATCTTCTTCGTGGCCATGCCGCTGATCACTGGCCTGATGAATTATGTCGTGCCGCTGCAGATCGGCGCCCGCGATGTCGCCTTCCCCTTCCTCAACAACTTCTCTTTCTGGATGACTGTGGGCGGAGCCATCATCGTGATGATGTCGCTCTTCGTTGGGGAATTCGCCCGTACGGGCTGGCTCGCCTATCCGCCGCTCTCCGGCGCGGACTACAGTCCCGGCGTCGGCGTCGATTATTATATTTGGGGGCTACAGGTGGCCGGTGTCGGGACGACCTTGTCTGGCATCAACCTCATCGCGACCATCGTGAAGATGCGCGCGCCGGGCATGTCCTTCATGAAGATGCCGGTTTTCACATGGACCTCGCTTTGCTCCAACATCCTGATCGCCGCGACGTTCCCTATCCTTACGGCGACGCTCGCCCTTCTTTCGCTCGACCGTTACGTGGGAACAAATTTCTTCACGAATGATCTTGGCGGCAATTCGATGATGTATATCAATCTCATCTGGATCTGGGGCCATCCGGAGGTCTACATCCTCGTTCTGCCGGCCTTCGGCGTTTTCTCGGAAGTCGTATCGACTTTCTCCGGCAAGCGCCTGTTCGGATACACCTCGATGGTCTACGCGACCGTCGTCATCACCATCCTGTCCTATCTCGTGTGGGCACACCACTTCTTCACGATGGGTTCAGGCGCCTCTGTCAATGCCTTCTTCGGCATTGCCACGATGATCATCTCGATCCCGACCGGTGCGAAGATGTTCAACTGGCTGTTCACGATGTATCGAGGCCGCATCCGCTACGAGCTGCCCATGTACTGGACGATCGGCTTCATGGTCACATTCGTGATTGGAGGTATGACAGGTGTGCTTCTTGCCGTTCCTCCCGCGGATTTCGTGCTCCACAATTCGCTGTTCCTGGTTGCCCATTTCCACAATGTGATTATCGGTGGTGTATTGTTCGGTCTGCTCGCGGGCATTGTCTATTGGTGGCCTAAGGCGTTCGGCTACAGGCTCGATCCCTTCTGGGGCAAGCTGAGCTTCTGGTTCTGGCAGATCGGTTTCTTCTTTGCCTTCATGCCGCTCTACGTGCTTGGCCTGATGGGCGTCACTCGCCGCGTCAGCCAGTTCGACGATCCGTCGCTACAGATCTGGTTCATCATTGCAGCTTTTGGCGCTTTCCTGATTATGCTCGGCATCGTGGCGTTCCTGGTCCAACTCTTCGTCAGCTATGTGAAACGTGATCAACTGAAGGACGAGACAGGCGATCCATGGGATGGCCGCACGCTCGAATGGTCCACCTCATCCCCTCCACCTGAGTATAACTTCGCCTTCACTCCAATCGTTCATGACCTCGATGCATGGTCGGATATGAAAGAGCGAGGTCATGAACGCCCGGTCGATGGTTTCCAGGCCATCCATATGCCGAAAAACACAGGTACTGGCGTTGTTCTCAGCGGGCTTAGCGTCGTTCTGGCTTTCGCGCTGATCTGGTACATCTGGTGGCTGGCGGCGCTGTCCTTCGTGGCGCTCATGAGCGTCGCGATTGCCCATACCTTCAATTACAAGCGGGACTACCACATCCCAGTCGAGACGGTCGTCGAGACGGAGGCCGCCCGCACCGACCTGCTTGCAGGAAGGGCATGAGACCATGAACCAAACTCACGACACTTCGTCGGTAAAGCCGGAATTCTACCAGAAACAGGAACGTCATCCGGAAAATGCCACCAGCCTGGGCTTCTGGATTTATCTGATGGGCGACTGCCTGATCTTTGCCGTCCTATTCGCCACCTATGGCGTGATCGGGCGCAATTATGCGGCAGGCCCGTCGCCGGCCGACCTGTTCGACCTGACGCTCGTCTCCATCAATACGGCATTCCTGCTTCTGTCGTCGATCACCTTCGGTTTCGCCATGCTGCAGATGGAGCGTGGCGCCAGATCGGAGACGCTTTTCTGGCTGGCCGTTACTGGTCTCTTCGGCCTCGCCTTTATCGGGCTGGAACTCTACGAGTTTATCAAGCTGATCGGGGAGGGGGCCACGCCGCAGCGCAGCGGCTTCCTGTCGGCCTTCTTCGTCCTCGTTGGAACACACGGCCTTCACGTCACCATTGGCATTGTCTGGCTTGTGACGCTGATGGTGCAAATCGCCAGGTATGGACTGAGCTCGGAAAACTGCCGGCGGCTCTCTTGCCTCTCCATGTTCTGGCATTTCCTCGACGTAGTCTGGGTGGGCGTGTTTTCCGTCGTCTACCTGATGGGAGTTTTGATATGAGTTCGAATCCACACGCCCACGCGCACGGCAACCATGATCATGACCATCAACACGGTGGGCTCGGCCATGGCGGGACGCATGGGTCCTTTCGTGGCTACGTAACGGGCTTCCTACTTGCTGCGATACTGACTGCGATTCCGTTTTGGCTGGTGATGGGTAATGTCCTTGAAAACAAGACCGCGACGGGCGTCTTGATCATACTCTTCGCTGTGGTGCAGATCGTGGTCCACATGATCTACTTCTTGCATATGAACTCCCGCGCGGAAGACGGATGGACGCTAATGGCGCTAATTTTCACCGTCGTCATCATCTTTATCGCGGTTTCCGGCTCATTGTGGATCATGTACCACCTTAACGCGAATATGATGCCGATGACACCAGAAATGATGAAGAATATGCCGTAGCCAGCTCGCCAAGAACCCCGCTTACAGAACGAACAGACAGTCTTGGTTTAAAGTGGATCGCCTGGGAAGCGGTGCAGCGCATCAACCAGCCCGCGGAGATCCTCGCCGGTCCGATGCTCGTTGTCGCGACCATCGGTCTCCTCGTGAACCTTGTCGGCGCCTATGCGCTATGGTCCGGCGACAGCGGTGACAGCAACCTGCGCGTCGCGCTCCTTCACGTCGTCGGCGACCTTCTCGGATCGGTCGGCGCCATTGCTGCGGCCATCGGCATCATGCTCACCGGATGGAGCATCCTTGACCCATTTCTCTCGGTGCTGGTCGCCGGCCTCGTCATCCGCTCGGCCTGGGGGTTGGTTTCCGATTCCATCCGCGTGCTCCTGCAGGCCACGCCGAAAGGCATTGTTGCCCATGAAATCGAAGCGGGCCTGCTGAATCTGCCGGGCATCGCCGAGGGGGGCCACTTCCATGCATGGACCTTGACGGACGAAAGCATCGTCGCGACCGTCCACGTCAGCCCTAAGGAGGGGATCGACCCATTGACCCTGCCGTCGGTCGTCGCGTCCTTTCTCAAGGAAGGGCACGGCATCGATCATGTCACGGTCCAGGTGGACCCGCGGGGCGCGCTTCTCGCCCGGCACGCGTGATCGTGCCCTTCAATCAGCCGTCTGATCCAAAGCGATCCTGGTTGAAGGTGCTCGCAGTCGAAAGAGTGTGGGCAAACCTGAAAAAAAAAGTCTCTTGAAGCTCTAGTCGCTAGAGAGAGTAAACGTTGCCAAAAAGCTCGCGGACAAATGGGTATCGAGGCATGAAACACATGGCCGCTGCAACGCTCAGGGCGCAATTGAACCGATTCCGGCCGCAGCTGGGGGATCTTGTTACGAGCATTGTGGTAGCGGTTTACCTGCTGCTGTTCCTTAATGCCACCTTCTGGTCCAAGGCGGGGCTCTACCTGAAAAATGATCCTTCGGCCTATGCGGCGCTTTGGGTCGCCATCTTCGCGCTTTTTGCAATTGGCACAGTAGCTGTTTCAATAAAGTACATCATCAAACCGGTTCTCATACTCTACATTGCCGTGGCGACGGCGGCGGCGTGGTTTACGGATACCTACGGTGTATTTGTGGACACGGATATGGTGCGCAACGCTTTTGAAACGACCAAGGCGGAATCACAAGATCTGCTCACTCCAGGGCTCATTAAGCATTTTGCACTCTATTTCTTCCTGCCGACCGCATTTCTGACCTGGATACGCATCGTCCATCAGCCGTTCGGCCGTAAGATTCGTCAAAACGCGATAACGATCTTCGTCTGCTTTCTAGTTTTCGTGAGTTTGGGCGCGGCATTCTACAAGCCGTACTCAGCAGTTGTTCGTACCAAAAGAGATCTGATAAAAACGCTCAATCCAATCACGCCGCTTGTTAGCACGACAAAGTATATCCTCGGCGCAAGCCAGGAGATCATCATATCGGTGAAGCCGGTGGGTGGGGATGCAAAAATTGATGCGCGAGCAGATGGTTCCACCAAGCCTCGCGTCGCTATCATCGTCGTGGGAGAGACGGCACGCGCCGCGAACTTCTCCCTGGACTCGTACGCGCGTGAGACCAATCCGGAGCTCGCACGGCAAGACGTCATTTACTTTTCGAATGTTTCAAGCTGCGGCACGGCCACTGACGTTTCCTTACCCTGCATGTTCTCCAATCTGAAGCGATCGGGTTACGACCATAAGACCGGATTGGAGAACGAGAACGTCCTCGATGTTCTCGTCCGTGCGGGGGTTGATGTGACCTGGATGGAAAACAATACCGGCAGCAAGGGTGTTGCCGACCGAGTTCGCAACGTGATCATTACAGGATCGTCCGATTCACAGTTCTGCAAGGACGGTGACTGCAAGGACGAGATATTCTTGGAGAAGATCGATGAATGGCTGAACGGGATTACGAAGGACAGCGTCCTGGTGTTGCATCAACTCGGCAATCATGGTCCAGCTTACTACGAGCGTTATCCGGATGCGTTTCGAAAATTCATTCCTGACTGCCGGACGACGGAGCTTTCCCGATGCAAGGACTCGGAGATCGTCAACGCTTATGACAACGCCATTCTCTATACGGATTTCATCCTATCGAAGATCGTAGAACGTCTGAAGGCGCGGACAGTGACGCTATCCACCGGCTTCCTCTACGTTTCGGACCATGGCGAATCGCTCGGCGAGAATAATCTATACCTGCATGGCACGCCCTACTTCATGGCGCCAGACGAACAGACGCGTGTGCCGCTGATCGCATGGTTCGATCGGCAATTCGCCTCATCCATGGGGTTAAATCTCGATTGCCTGAAAAAATCTGCGACGATGCCGTTGTCGCACGATAATCTCTTCTCCAGCTTGCTTGGCATGATGAACGTCACGACCAAAGCCTACGAGCGTGATCTCGACATGTTCGCCGCCTGTCGCGGGGCATTGGCGGCCCTCCCGGGCTCCTGACCTCATTCAGAAACCTAAGAGCATATCGGGGGCGTGGGCGCCCGGCGTCGTGAGGCTTTTCAGCATACACAATCGTTGGCCTAATGTTTACGATATAGCCGCGCGAACGGTGACATTGTTCCGCGCGGCTATATCGTGAACGCGAGCTGGTCGGGATCGGCAGCGGACTCTTCGGCGAACGACGACACGGTGATGCCGAGAAGACGGATACCCTTTTCGGTCGGGAAAAGGCCATCGAGCAGCGCCGGTGCAATCGCTTCCATCTCACCCGCCGCCGCGACCGAGACGGCTGCCGTCCTGCTGCGGGTGATGGTCTGGAAGTCGGCATACTTCACCTTCAGCGTGACCGTTTTCCCGCGAAGGTCCTTTGCCTCACAATGCCGCCAGACCTTTTCGACCAGAGGTGTGATCTCTGCGCGCGCCGCCTGCAGATCGAAGATGTCGGTCATGAAGGTGTCTTCGGCCCCGACGGATTTGCGCGGGCGGTCCGGCTGGACCGGGCGATTATCGATGCCGCGGGCAATGTCGTGATACCAGCGCCCGGATTTTCCGAAATGCTCCTGAAGGAAGGCGAGGGGCTTCGCCTTCAAGTCGGCGCCCGTAAGGATGCCGAGCTTCTCCATCCGCGCCGCGGTCGCCGGCCCGACGCCATGAAACTTCTCGACCGCCAACTCATCGACAAAGCCGGGTCCATGTCTCGGCGTGATGACGGCCTGACCGTTCGGCTTGTTGAGGTCGCTCGCCATCTTGGCGAGGAACTTGCAATAGGAAATGCCGGCCGATGCATTGAGGCCGGTGACCTCCTTGATGCGTGCCCGGATGATGGTTGCGATTTCAGTGGCGATCGGGATGCCCTGCTTGTTTTCCGTCACATCCAAATAGGCTTCATCCAAGGAGAGCGGTTCGATCAGGTCCGTGTGCTCGGAGAAAATCTCGCGGATTTGCCCGGAGACGGCGCGGTAGACGTCAAAACGCGGCGGCACGAATATGAGGTCCGGGCAGCGCCGTTTCGCGGTCACGGACGGGAGGGCGGAGCGTACTCCAAAGGCGCGTGCCTCGTAACTGGCAGCAGCGACGACGCCGCGCGCCGCGGAGCTGCCGACGGCAACCGGCTTGCCGCGCAGGTCCGGATTGTCGCGCTGTTCGACGGAGGCATAGAACGCATCCATGTCCACATGGATGATGCGCCGGATCCTCTCTTCGCGTTCCGAATTCACTGCCGTCGTTTCGATCGCGTCCCGTCTGTCCATAGCCCCAGTTCGCGTGTTCTCGCATCCTTCTCGGACTGCGTCATTGCCACATCGAGCGCATCCGTGCACCCACATCGATGCGGACGTTCCGCGTGCTCCGTTCGCCGGCTGCTGCGCTGATCTTGGGCCAGCTTGTCACCTCGAAATATTGCAACAAGGTTGCAGGAATGAATCGGCTCTTTGAGACCGAGACGTAACGATCGCCCTGGGAATTCTGCCCATAGGTATAGAAGCGCAGCGGCGTGATGAGGGCGAGGCTGTCGCGCGCCCGCGTCATGCCGACATAGAGTAGCCGGCGTTCCTCTTCCAGCTCGGCGGTTGTCCCCGTGCCCAGGTCGGACGGAATGCAGCCGTCGATGACGTTGAGCATGAACACCGACCGCCACTCCTGTCCCTTGGCCGAGTGGATGGTTGAGAGGATCAGATAGTCCTCGTCGAGCAGTGGCACGCCGGCCTGGTCGCTGGTGGCGTCCGGGGGATCAAGGGTCAGTTCCGTCAGGAAGCGTTCCCGGCTTGGATAGCCGCTGGCGATCTGTTCGAGCTGAAGGAGATCGGCCTTGCGCGTGTCCGCATCCTCGTGAATGCGGTCGAGATGCGGCTCGTACCACATCCTCACCGCGCCGATCTCCGCCGGCCAGCCGGCCTCGGCCTTGCGCAAGGCGGAAACGAGCGTGACGAAGGCGGGCCAGTCGTCACCGCTCTTGGGCGGCGGCGGGATCTCGGCGAGCGACTGAAGCGGCTCTGGATCGGCGGTAATCGTGTCGAGGATCCTGCCGGCCGTCTGCGGCCCGACGCCCGGAAGAAGCTGGAGCAACCGGAAGCCGGCAACGCGATCGCGCGGGTTCTGGGCAAAGCGCAGAACGGCGAGCAGGTCCTTGACGTGGGCGGCATCGAGGAATTTCAAGCCACCGTACTTCACGAAGGGCACGTTCCGGCGGGTCAGCTCGATTTCAAGCGCGCTGGAATGGTTGGAGCTGCGGAATAGCACGGCCTGCTGCTTCAGGGGAACACCCACCTCGCGGTTGGCCAGCACCTGCTCGACGATATAGGCGGCCTGGTCCGTCTCGTCCTTCACCGTGACCAACAGCGGCCGCTGCTCCGATGCGCGATCGGTCCAGAGGTTTTTCGTATAGCGCTCCCGGGCCAGGCCGATAACGCCATTGGCCGCCGCCAGGATCGGCTGCGTCGAACGGTAGTTGCGGTCGAGCGTGATGACGTCGGCCGGCTTCGGCGAAAACTCGTTCGGGAAATCGAGGATATTGCGGATGGTCGCCGCACGGAACGAATAGATCGATTGCGCGTCGTCGCCGACGACCGTGAGGCCCCGCCCGCCCGGCTTCAGCGACATCAGGATGGCAGCCTGCAGGCGATTGGTATCCTGGTATTCGTCCACCAACACGTAATCGAAGCGACCGCCTACGTCGTCCGCCAGGTCCGGGTCCGAGAGCATCTGCGCCCAGTAGAGAAGGAGGTCGTCGTAATCCATGACGTTCTGCGCCTGCTTGGCTTCGACATAGCCGGCAAAAAGCTCCTTCAGCTCGCGCTCCCATTCGACAGCCCATGGATAGGAAGCCTTCAGGACCTCGCCGATCGACGCCTCCGAGTTGACCACCCGCGAATAGATCGCGATGCAGGTGCCCTTGGTGGGGAAGCGGTTTTCTGTCTTCGAGAATCCGAGCTGGTGGCGGACAATGTTCATCAGGTCCGCGCTGTCTTCTCGGTCATGGATCGTGAAATCGACACCGAGCCCGATCTGTTCCGCATACATGCGTAAGAGCCGTGCACCGATGCCATGGAAAGTCCCTGCCCATGCGAGTGCATCGGTCATGATCGCGGCATTATCGCCAAGCACCTGCCGGCAGATCCTCTGCACGCGGCGCGTCATTTCCGTAGCCGCGCGGCGGGAAAACGTCATCAGCAGGATGCGGCGCGGATCGGCGCCATTGACGATCAGATGCGCGACGCGGTGCGCTAGCGTGCTTGTTTTGCCGGAGCCGGCGCCCGCGATGATCAGCAGCGGCCCACCGATCGCGCCATCCGCCAGACCGACGCCATGCTCGACCGCCTCCCGCTGGCGGTCGTTGAGTTTGTCGAGATATGTCGCCGTCATGTGTCCCCAGCGCCTGAGAAAATTTTCCTGTCCCTCCGAGCGCCGGATATCCCCTTGATGCAGCTATCGGATTCGTTTCAACGCCTTAGCTGCGTGAAGACTTCCCGGTCGGAGGCTCGATTGACTCACTTCGCCAATCGGAACAAATAAAGAACGTATCAGCTTAAAGGACGGCTGAAAACCCTGAAGGAGCAACAATTCTGCCGTGGCCAACCATGCCCTCAATCCCGTGCTTGCCGAGCTTCGCGAGCGCATTGGCCAGCTTGAAGGCGGGGTCGCTCGCGCCCGCTCCGTGCTGCCCTTTGCCGTTCCGGAGATCGACCGGGCCTTGCCGGGAGGAGGGCTGGCCATCGGCGCACTGCATGAGGTTGCCGGCGGGGGAGGCGGCACGGTCGACGGTGCGGCTGCCGCGCTGTTTTCCGCGGGCGTCGCCGCCCGGACGAAGGGTAAGGTCTTGTGGTGCATGACGCGCCCGGACCTCTTCTTCCCGGCGATCTCGCAGGCCGGCCTTCATCCTGACCGGGTCGTTTTCTGCGAAAGCGATCGGGAGGTGGAGGTGCTGTCCTCCATGGAGGAGGGGCTGTCTTTCGGCGGTCTCTCCTGCGTCGTCGGCGAGCTCGTCCGCCTGTCGATGACAGCCTCGCGCCGCCTGCAGCTCGCGGCGGAGAAGACCGGCAGCATGGCGATCGTGCTGCGGCGCTGGCGGCGGCAAAACGAGGCGTCGGACTATGGGCAGCCGACGGCCTCAACCACACGCTGGCGCATCAGCACCTTGCCGTCCGAGCGGTTGCCGGTGGCCGGCGTCGGGCGGGCGCGGTGGCTGGCGGAACTGATGCGCGTCAAAGCAGGCGAATGCGCCGAATTCGAAATTGGAGCCCCTGATGACACGGGTCGTATCTGTCTACTTCCCACATCTGGCGACAGAGCGGATCAGACGACACGCTGGCGAAGCCTTGCCGGCTGACAAGCCGCTCGTCGTGATCGCGCGGCGTGGATCGAAGCGCTGGATCTCGGCTGCCGATCCGGCTGCCATGAAGCTCGGGCTGCGCGTCGGAATGCCGGCGAGCAAGGCGCAGGCCATGGTCGCCGATCTCACGATGGTCGATGCCGCACCGGCCGAAGATGCGGCCGCGCTCGAGCGGCTCGCGCTCTGGGCGCTTCGGCAATATAGCCCGGTGGTGGCCATCGATGGCGCTGACGGCCTGGTCATCGACACCGAGGGCGCCGACCATCTCCAGGGCGGCGAGGATCTCCTCATCACGGGCCTGGTCAATCGGCTGCGTGGCCATGGCCTGACAGCAAGAGCGGCCGTCTCGGATACCTGGGGCGCCTCGCACGCGATCGCCCGGCTGATCTCGGCGGAGGCGACCGTGGTTCCGGTCGGCAATGTGGCGAAAGCCGTGGTCGACCTGCCGATCCTCGCCTTGCGGCTTCCGGCCGAGACGGTCCAGGGCCTTCGGGTTCTCGGCATCGATACAGTCGGCCAGCTTTCCGCCATGCCGCGTGCGCCGCTCACCCTGCGCTTTGGGGCAGACCCAGCACGCCGGCTCGACCAGTTGTTCGGCCGGATCGCCGAGCCGATCGAACCGATCCGCACGCCGGAACTGGTCGAGGTGTCGAAAAATTTCGCGGAGCCCATCGGCGCGGCGGAGACCATCGCAAAATATGTCAGGCGGCTGGTCGATCAGCTCTCGGTCAAGCTGGCGGAGAATGGCCTTGGGGCGCGCCGCTGTGACCTTGCCATCCACCGGGTCGACAATACGCGCCAGCATCTTCGCGCCGGTCTCGCCAAGCCGGTGCGCGATCCAGAACGCTTGTCGAAACTGCTCTGCGATCGGATTGAGACGATCGATCCTGGCTTCGGCATCGAGAAGCTGGTTCTGGTGGCGGTCTTCGCCGAGCCGCTGGAAGAACGGCAGGTGGTCTCCTCGCTCATCGAGGAGGAGATTGCCGATATCACGCCCCTCGTCGACATCCTCGGCAATCGCGGTCATCGATTGTTCCGGGTCGCGCCGGTGGCCTCTGATGTGCCGGAACGATCGGTGCGGCGAATTCCCGCGACAGCGCCCGATATCGGTCAGATCTGGGCCAACAAATGGCCTCGGCCGTCGCGGCTGCTCGCAAACCCCGAGCGGATCGACGTCATGGCGCTCCTGCCGGACCAGCCGCCGGTCGTGTTCACCTGGCGCGGCAAAAGGCGAAAGGTCGTTCGCGCCGACGGCCCGGAACGGATCTTCGGAGAATGGTGGACGCGGCCGCGCGAATTCCAGGCCGTCAGGGACTACTTCGTGGTCGAGGACGAGCTTGGCGAGCGCTACTGGGTTTATCGTGCCGGCGACGGCATAGATCCGGAGACCGGCTCCCACCTGTGGTTCCTGCATGGGGTGTTCGGATGAAATACGCCGAGCTTCAGATCACGACGCATTTCTCGTTTCTGCGTGGAGCGTCCAGCGCCGACGAGCTGTTCGCGGCCGCGGCCGCGCTTGGTATCGACGCTCTTGGCGTTGTCGATCGCAACAGCCTCGCCGGCATCGTGCGGGCTTGGGAGGCGGCGAAGACGACCGGCGTGCGCCTTGTCGTCGGATGCCGGCTCGATCTCACCGACGGCATGTCGATCCTGGTCTATCCCATGGATCGACCGGCCTATTCACGCCTGACGCGGCTGCTGTCGCTCGGCAAGGCGCGCGGCGGCAAGGGCAATTGCCTGATCGATTTCGCGGACCTCTCCGAGCACGCCGCCGGCATGATCGGCGTGCTGGTCCCGGATGAGGCCGACGAGACCTGCGCGGTGCAACTGCGCAAGATGGCCGATCTCTTCGGTGATCGCGCCTATGTGAGCCTATGTCTGCGCCGCCGGCCGAACGACAAGCTGCGTCTTCACGGCATCGCCACGATGGCGGCGCGCCACAGGGTCAGGACCGTCGTCACCAACGATGTGTTGTTCCACGAGCCTGGCCGCCGCCAGCTCCAGGACGTCGTGACCTGCATTCGCACGCGCACCACCATCGATGATGTCGGGTTCGACCGCGAGCGCCATGCGGACCGATTCCTGAAGACGCCGGAGGAGATGCACCGGCTATTCGCCGACTATCCCGAAGCGCTGGCCCGTACCCGCGAAATCGTCGAGCGCTGCAAATTCGATCTCAAGGAGCTTCAGTACCAATACCCGGAAGAGGCCATCGTGCCCGGTCTCGATCCGCAGCAGTCGCTGGTGAAATTTACTTGGGAAGGCGCAGATGTGCGCTACCCCGAGGGCGTGCCGGAGAAGGTGCGGAAATCCCTGCGCGACGAGCTGGAGCTGATCCGGACGATGAACTACGCGCCCTATTTCCTCACGGTGTTCTCCATCGTCCGCTATGCCAGGTCGAAAGGCATCCTCTGCCAGGGACGGGGATCGGCCGCGAACTCGGCTGTCTGCTACTGCCTCGGCGTGACGTCGATCGATCCCGACACGAATGATTTGCTGTTCGAGCGTTTCATCTCTCAAGAGCGGGACGAGCCACCCGATATCGATGTCGATTTTGAACACGAGAGGCGGGAGGAGGTCATCCAGTGGATCTATGAGACCTATGGCCGGAGCCGAGCGGCCCTATGCGCGACAATCACTCGATACCGCGCCAAGGGTGCGTTGCGTGACGTGGGCAAGGCGCTCGGTCTCCCGGAAGACATGATCGGGCAACTCTCGTCGGGGATATGGAGATGGTCGGATGGCCTTTCCGAAAGCCAGTTGAAGGAGAACAATCTCAACACGGCCGATTACCGGCTGAAGCTGACGCTGGAACTGGCGCAGCAGCTCATGGGCGCGCCGCGCCATCTCGGCCAGCATCCGGGTGGGTTCGTCCTGACCCATGACCGGCTCGACAATCTCGTGCCGATCGAGCCGGCGCGCATGGACGATCGCCAAGTCATCGAATGGGACAAGGACGACATCGAGGCGCTGAAGTTCATGAAGGTCGATGTACTTGCCCTCGGGATGCTGACCTGCATGGCCAAGGCCTTCGCGTTGATGGCCGAGCACAAGGGCGATGTCCGCGATCTCGCTTCCATCCCTGCCGAGGATCCGCGGACCTATGCGATGATCCGAAAGGCCGACACGCTGGGCACTTTTCAGATCGAGAGCCGGGCGCAGATGTCCATGCTTCCGCGCCTGAAACCCCGCACCTTCTATGATCTCGTCATCCAGGTGGCCATTGTCCGACCGGGGCCGATCCAAGGCGACATGGTGCATCCCTATCTCCGCCGGCGAGAGGGCAAGGAGCCGGTCGAATACCCGACGCCCGAGCTGGAGGCTGTCCTGTCGAAGACGCTCGGCATACCGCTGTTTCAGGAGAGCGCCATGAAAGTTGCCATGGTCTGCGCCGGCTTCACCGGCGGCGAGGCCGACCAGCTCCGCAAGTCGATGGCGACGTTCAAGTTCTCCGGCGGCGTCTCGAAGTTCAAGGACAAGCTGGTCGCCGGCATGGTCAAGAACGGCTATTCGGCGGACTTTGCGGAACGGACCTTCAGCCAGCTTGAGGGATTTGGAAGCTACGGCTTTCCTGAATCTCACGCCGCCAGTTTTGCCTTGGTCGCCTATGCGTCGAGCTGGGTGAAATGCCATCACCCCGATGCCTTTTGTGCCGCACTCCTCAATTCGCAGCCAATGGGATTCTATGCCCCTGCTCAGATCGTCTCCGATGCGCAGGCACACGGCGTGGAGGTCCGGCCGGTCTGCATCAATGCGTCCCGATGGGATTGCACGCTCGAGGATACCGGCGACGGTGACAAGAAGGCTGTCCGCTTGGGTATGCGCATGGTGAAGGGTCTTTCGACGGCCGACGCTGCCCGGATCGTGACGGCGCGCACCGACGAGCCGTTCTCTTCTGCCGATGACGTCTGGCGCCGCTCCGGCGTTCCGACGGCCGCGTTGGTGAAGATGGTGGAGGCGGATGCGTTTCTGCCATCGCTACAGCTTCAGCGCCGGGACGCGCTTTGGGCGATCAAGGCCCTGCGTGACGAGCCGCTTGCCCTTTGGACCGCAGCCGCTGAGCGCGAAGCCCGCCAGGTTGCTGAAGCACAAGAGCCCGACGTGCATCTGCCGTCGATGAAGGCGGGGCATGAAGTTGTCGAGGACTATTCCCATATCGGATTGACCCTCCGTCAGCATCCGGTTTCCTTCCTCCGCGAGGATCTTCGCCGGAAGCGGATGGTGACCTGCGCCGAAGCAATGGCTGCGCGAGACGGTCAATGGCTGATGAGCGGTGGGCTCGTGCTGGTGCGCCAGCGTCCGGGCTCGGCCAAAGGTGTCATGTTCATGACGCTCGAGGATGAGACGGGCATCATCAACGCGGTTATCTGGCCGAAGGTGTTCGAGCGCCAGCGCCGGCTCGTGCTCTCCAGCTCGATGTTGGCGATCAATGGAAAGATCCAGCGCGAAGGCGACGTGGTGCATCTGGTTGCGCAACGTCTGTTCGATCTCTCTGAAGACCTCGGCCGCCTGGGCGAGCGAGACGAGCAGTTTCCCTTGCCCCACAGACGAGGGGATGAGTTCGCCCATGGCAATGGCGCGCCGGATCCGCGTGATCGGCCAAAGGCGGCAGTGTCGGCACGTGAGATATACGTGCCGGACTTGCTGATCGATCGGTTGAAGGTCAAGAGCCGAAATTTCCATTGATCGCCCACACCCAGATATGGTTGATTGGCAGAGGGTTAGATGCGAATGCGCGCTGTGTCGTCCAAAATCTCAATGTCCACGCCGAATTTTCCGCAGTGCTCCCGAAATCGCTGGAGAATCCTTTCCGCGTCGTGACCGTGGGCAAGCTCTGGTGCGAGGCGCTCTTCCAAAGCTTCGCTTTTCAAGGCTTCTGCGCCACCGATGACGACCGGGTGAAATGACAAACCGGCCAACTGGCCATTGTCGTCGAACGAGCACAGGCCAATCACACTCTCCCATACTTCACGCGCCCGCCATTTCGATTTCACGGATTTCACATGGAAAATGAAGTTGCCGAGACTGTAGAAGATCGGCCGCCCGCGGTAGATTTCGACCGGCTGAAGGACGGGAGCGCCATGGCTCACGAACATCACCGCCCCCGCGTCGATGCATTTCTTCGCAACGGCACCCACCCATTCAGCCACCTGATACCAGTCCGCGGCCCAGTGATGGTGGTGCAGGTAGGCGATGACAAGGCACCCTTCTTCGGCCGCTGACGCGATCGTGGCGAGATTTCGGGAGAGGGAGTCTTCGTCGATTTTGACGTTTCGGCCGAACCGGTCGGAACGCCTGAATATCGCGCGAGCGATGCTCAGCTCAGTCTCTGGATCGACATGCGGCGTGTCGTCAGGCTGGCTGTCATTGGCGAGGTCCATCGCTGTGTAGCCAACATTGTCACGGACCGTGCGCAACTGCTCGAAAGCGTCGGCGTCGACATCGATCACCTTCGACAACTTCAGCCGGTTAACGCCGGGGCGTTCAGGGCGACCGATGGAAGCATCCGCGGCGTACATGAAGTCAGGCCCCGGTCCCCCGTCCATGGCGACAAGGGCCACCTTCCGCCTGCCAACCGAACCCTTCGCTGCGCGGGACGCCGCCGTCCGGTTGCGCCCGATGCCGGCGTGAAGGAAGCCGCGCCTTTCTACCTCCTCCAGGGTGGAAAGGACGCCGGAGGGGCCGAGGTCGAATGCATGATTGTTCGACAACGCAAGCCCTTGAAAGCCAAGCGCCTGCAATGCGTCCAGAACATTAGGCTGGCTGCAGCCGAATACCGCGCCTTTGAGCGGCCATCCTCCGTGGCTGCCGAGTATCGTGCTTTCGAAGTTCGTGAAGGAGAAGTCGGCTCGCCGTAGCACCTCCTGGACCTCCCGGAATCCTGCTGTGTTGATGTCGCGGGTATCGTGTTTGATGAGAGATTGACCGGTAACGGCGATTGTGAACGTGTTTATCATGTCAGACCTTTCGTCGCTGCGCATGGGCGCCGCGTGCAGGTGGATGGAACGAAGTTGGGGGATGCCCGACTTTCCGCGGCATTGCCGAAGTCAGTGCGTGAAACGCTTTGGCCGTGCGTCAATCAGGCTGCGTGTGTACGGGTTTTGCGAGCGTGAGAAGATGAACTCGGAGGGACCGGCATCTTCCACTTCGCCATCCTTGAAGATGTAGATTGAACTGCAAAGCGCCTGCACAAGCGCCAGATCGTGCGAGATGAAGAGCATCGAAATCCCTCGCTCCGCCACATTCTCCTTGAGAAGCGCGACAATCTCCGCTTGCACGGATACGTCGAGTGCTGACGTGGGTTCATCGGCAACGATGATCCGCGGGCCGGCGAGAAGGGCGCGTGCGATGCAGATGCGCTGCTTCTGTCCCCCCGACAGTTGGTGCGGATATCGGCCGAGAAGGTTATGGGCCAGTTGGAGGCGATCCATCATATTGACCACATCCTGCCTCGGGTCGCCCGATTGGCGGCTTCCGAACCGGACACTTTCCCGCAGCGTCTCTCCAATCGACATGCGTGGGTTTAGCGAGACCGCCGGATCCTGGAAGATCATCTGGACCTCACCGAGCAGACCGCTCCGATAGCCGGGCCGGGAGATGTCGAACCGCCTGCCGTCGATGTCGAGATTGCCGCTGCTGGCGGTCTCCAGCCCGGCGATGATCCGGCCGATCGTGCTCTTGCCGCTGCCGCTTTCGCCGACGATGCCGGTAATTGCGCCGCGCTCCAGCACCACCGAGACGTCGCGCAACGCCGATTTGCAGACGTTCCTCTTGAACCAGGCAAATCCGCCGGAGAAGGTCTTGGCGACGCCCCGGGCGGCGAGGATGGGCTGCGTATCGGTCTCGGCGACATGCTCCGCTGGATTGTCCGACAACCGCAATCTGGGAACGGCGGCGAGAAGGCTGCGGGTGTATGTGCGCTGTGGGGCGTCCAGTACCGATGCCGTGACGCCGTGTTCCACAACCTTGCCGTGGCGCAGGACGACCACTCGATCGGTTATATCGGAGACAACGCCCATATCGTGAGTGACAAGGATGATCGATACGCCGGTCTCGTCGACGAGTTCGCGCAGGAGCGCGAGGATTTGCTTTTGCACCGTCGCATCGAGGGCGGAGGTCGGTTCGTCGGCGATGATGATATCGGGTGCGCCGGCAAGCGCGATTGCGATCACAATGCGCTGGCGCTGTCCGCCTGAGAACTGGTGGGGGTAGTTGTCATACCGTTCACGTGCATCCGGGATGCCGACGCGAACAAGCAAATCGAGGGCCATATCCCGCGCTTCCTTGCGCAGGGTTTTGTCATTGTTGGCGAGGATAGCTTCTTCAACCTGGGGGCCGACGGCCATGAGCGGATCGAGCGATGCGGTGTGATCCTGGAAGATCGCGGATATCCGCCGTCCCCTGATTTCGGCCCATTGGTGTTCGTCCATTCCATCGAGCGTCTTGCCATCGAAGAGGATGGTGCCGGCCGTTCGCTCGAAATCTGCGGCAAGAAGACCAAGGATGGCGTTGCCAAGCGTCGACTTTCCCGCGCCGGACTCGCCGATCAGACCAAGGACTTCGCCGCGTTGCAGGCTGATGCTGACATCGTGAAGGATCGTCGTGGCGCCGGCTGGAGTGCGGTGTTTCAAGGTGAGATTGCTGACCATCAGCAAAGGATCACGCGTGTTGTCATGCGCCATGGGAACGCCTCCTGGGATCCAGCCGGCGCCGCAGGTCTTCGCCGACGAAGTTGATGCTTGCGATAAGACCGAACAGAGCAAGGCCCGGGAAAAGGCTGATCCAGTATTGGCCGGTCAGCAGGTACTGGAAGCCGTTTGCGACGGTGGAGCCGAGCGACGGCTTGTCGATCGGCACTCCGAGTCCGAGAAAGGAGAGGGTGGCTTCTAGCGCGACGGCATGGCCGAGTTCGATCGGGATCAGGGTGATGGCCGGGGCGATGCTGTTCGGAAGGAGGTGACGAAAGAGAATGCGATGGGTCGGCAGTCGCAGGAGCCGGGCCGCATCGAGATACGGCTTGCCGATCTCGCTGAGCGCCACCCCACGCGCAAGTCGGGCATAGGTTGCCCATTGCACGATGACGATTGCAAGGATGATGCGGTCGACGCCGGGACCGAGCGTGACGATCGCGATGAGGGCCACCAGGATGGTGGGCAGGCTTAGCTGGAGATCGACGATGCGCATGATAAGGGCGTCTGCCCACTTGCCGAAGTAAGCGGCGCTGACACCGAGCGTCAGCCCGATGAAGGCGGCAATCGCCGTGCTGGTGACCGCAACGAGAAGACTCAGGCGCAGGCCATAGAGTATGGTGCTGACGATATCGCGCCCAAGTCCGTCCGTTCCGAGCAGATAGGCGTAGCCAACGCCACTGACGGTTCCTGGTGGGGACGAAGCTTCCCACGCCTGGATCTGCAGCGGGTCATAAGGGTTTTGCGGCGCGATGAACGGTGCTGCGAGCGCCAGGAGAACGTAGGCGGCAAGCAGCAGCAATGAGAGGCTGACGCGGTGTTGCCACGGATACTTCCACAATGTGCGAAGTGTTTCGGCCTTCATGAGTTCCCCTTTCAAGCGGAAAGGCGCACGCGCGGATCGAGCGCGGCATAGGTGAGGTCAACGAGGGCGTTCAGCCCGACGAAGGCGACGGCGACGAAGGCTAGGGTTGCCATCACGACCGGCCGATCGAGAAGCTGGATGGAGTCGATCAGAAGCTTGCCGACGCCGGGCCAGGCGAAGATCGTTTCCACCACCACCGCGAAGGCCAGCATCCCGCCGAACTGCATGCCGACGATGGTCACGATGGGAATGCTGATGTTCGGCAGGGTATGCCGGAACAGGACCCGCCGCGCTGACAGGCCCTTTGCCCGGCAAAACCGGATGAAATCCTGGCTTTCCACCTCAATAGTGCCCGCCCGCGCCAGTCGCGCGATAAGCGCGATCTTCGGAATGGCAAGGGCGAGGGCAGGCAGCGCCAGATGGCTGAGACCGTCGAAGGTGAGAAAACTCCACTCCCGGCCGAGCAGCGAGACTGTCTCACCACGGCCGCTTGAGGGAAACCAGCCCATGGCGAGTGCGCCGAGGAGGATGAGCATCATGCTCAGCCAGAAGGAAGGGATGCTAAGCGCAAACACGCTCGCGTTCAGGACGATGCGGTCAAGCAATCCCCCTTGCCGCCGACCGGCCAGAAGCCCGAGCAGAGTGCCGCACGGTGCGGCAATCAGCATGGCCGTCGACGCGAGTTCGAACGTTGCCGGCAGCTTGCTCATGACAAGCGAAAAGGCCGGCAGATGGTAGATATAGGACGTCCCGAAATTTCCGGTGACGACGTTGCCCATGAACAGGAAATACTGCCACCAGAGCGGCTGATCGAGGCCGAGGGCAATCGTCGCGTTGCGGATGTCCTCGGCGGTGGCTGTTTCGATGTTGACGATGTTGAAGACGGGATTGCCCACGCTATGGATACCGGCAAAGCCGATCACCGACATGACGAGGAGGAGGAGGAAGGCTTGTGACAGCCTTCCAACGATGGTGGTCATCATGGCAGTCCCCCTCACTTACCCGAGGGTACGGCCTGCATCGCGGTCGTCCAGCCGCGCGGATGCACGGCATAGGAGCCGACCTTCTCGCCATGTCCGACGATCAGATGGAAATGGTAGAGCGGGATCATCGGATAATCTGCCATGACGAACTCCGTGGCTTCGGCGATCGCTGCATTCCGATCGGGGCCTTCATCCATGGCCATCGCCTTTGCCAGCATCTCGTCGAATGCCGGGTTCCGGTACTTACCGTAGTTGAGCGATCCCGTGCCCGCTTCGTTGTCGGAGGAGCCAAGGAGCGCTCCGAGGCAGAAGGTCACCGCCTCGCCGGAGCATCCGCCGTACCAGACCGGATAGTCGCCGTTGGACCGCTTGGTGGCGAATACCGAGAACGGCGCCACCTCGGGCTGAGCACTTACCCCGATCCTTGCCCAGTTCTGCGCGATAGCCTGCAGGGACTCGCCGTCACCGGGGTACCGGCCCGCCGGGCCGGCGAGCACCACCTTGAAGCCATCGGGATAACCGGCTTCAGCGAGAAGTGCCTTTGCCTTCTCATAGTCCGGGGGCGTCACCTTCAGGTTTGCCGACGTTCCGGCGAGGCCGGTCGGGAAAAGCTGGGAGGCCGCGGTGCCATAACCGAGCAGGATCCTGTCGGCGATGAAGGCGCGGTCGGTGGCCAGCGTCAGGGCCTGCCGCACACGCTTGTCCTGGAAGGGATTCTTGATCTCGCCACCCGCCTTGTCGGTCAGCCCAGGCGGCTTCTCTCCGCCGGTGTCGAACTGCAGGAAGTTCGAACGGGCGGCAGCGGCGCTTTCCACCTTCACGCCGCGCTGTTCGAGGCCCTCGACGTCGCGTGCCGGGATGGAGTCCGCAACGTCGACGTCGCCGGTCGCCAATGCTGCCACGCGTGCGGCAGGGCTTTCGATGACGCGGAAGGTGACGTTCGTCCAGGCCGGCGTTCCGCCCCAGTAGGCGTCGTTCCGCTCCAGGTTGAGCGTTTCACCTGATTGCCAGCTCTTGAACTTGTAAGGGCCCGTCCCGACCGGCCGCGCGCCGGCATTGAGATCCTCGGTCGTTGCGAAGCCATCCGCCTTGTGAGGCATGATGAAGATCGGGGTCATCAGAAGCGGCAGGGTGGGAATGTCACTCGTCGTCTCGATGACGACGGTCAAGGGGTCCGGCGCCGATACCGACTTGATTGCCTGCGTATACGACTGATAGCCGCCGCTCGGCGGCTTGAGGAAGTCCCGGATGCGCTCGATCGAGTAGATCACGTCCTGGGCCGTGAAAGGCGAGCCGTCGTGGAACTTGACGCCTTCGCGCAGCTTGAACTCCCACTGCGTTTCCGAGAGGCGCTTCCAGGATGTCGCGAGCCGCGGCACAGGGTTCATCTGTGCGTCCTGGGTCACGAGACGCTCGTAGATATGGGAAAGGAGGGAATTGTTCTCGCCGAGATCGGCATAGTGCGGATCGAGTGTCATCAGCTTGAACTGCGTCCCGATGCGCAGATCTTCCGCCATGGCGGCGCTCTCGAGAAAGCCCGCCGATACGGTCGCGGCGAGTGCCGCGGCAAACACTGTCGAGCGGAATTGATGCAGAAATGGCATTGCGATGGTCCCTCCTTGGTTTTTTGCGCCCGGCCTGCCGAGATGAAGGGCTTCTTCACCACACGCGTTTCCGCTCCCGTTGAACGAATTCAGTCGTCGCAAAGGGCAGGTGGGCGAGGTTGTGATAGCTTTAGATCCGGCTTCTTATCTGCAGCGGCTGCATGAAGATGCGGACATTTGTGGAGAGGAGGTTTCCATGGATGATTGCAGGCAAAGTTCTGCTAATCTCAGAATCAGCCATGATCCGAGCTCCTACCAGCTTGATTATGGTCAGGTCAGATTGCGTGCTCCAACACGCCATCTGGCCGCTTGCATGATAAGACCTACAGGAAGAGCCCATGACATGCAACATAAATCACCATCGTATGGTGATATGAAGCCAATTCAGTGCAGATTGGCCCGCACAGCATTGGGCTGGGGAGTTGTCGACCTTGCCAAGGCAGCAGGGGTCTCAACGCAAACCGTAGTTCGGCTCGAGCGCGGGGAGGAGTTGCGCGAAACGACGCTCGCACGGATTCAAGCGGTACTTGAGGACGCAGGAATAGAGTTCATTCCCGCGGACGGCGGTGGTGTGGGCGTTCGCTTCCGAAACCCGTCCTGAGCTTTAATTGCCATCACGCAGTACCCAAAGGCCGGGATGCCGTGTCGCGTTACGGTCCTGACCACAGCCACTCGCTTGAGATGCGCTTGATTGTGCCATCATCGATATGCGCGGACATCTCGGCCCAGATGGGATCGGTTGTGAAGCTCGCTAGGTCGCCGCTGGCCTGCTCCAGCGTCAGGTTCGCGTACGTCGAAAGGAGAGGGGAGATTCCGCCCGCAGCTTCGATTTCCTGAAAAGGATCAGTATCGGCAGGCTTTAGAACGCGATGTCCCCATACGCCCGGCAGCTTGTCCCTCTCAAGTGCAGCGAGCAGTCCCGCGGCACCTGAAAGCCGGACGCCTATAGAGGCCAGATACCGCATAAGCGGAAGATACACTGTCTGCCGGCACCCACCGAGAGCTCTGACGCCTGGAAGGGTCGAAACCACCAGATAGGTCATGAACATCCCGGGCAGGATTGCACGCTCGCGAAGCGCAGCGGCTAGTCGTTTCGGAGTGAGGTTCACCTCGAAGCTCGGTGACCGCATGGACTTGAGTGCGCCGCCCTCCAGATGCAACGGGACCACCCTGTTTTTCTCGAGGCCCCAGAAGAGATCGGTGGTGCGGCGAACCCAGCCCGCCCATGGACCAGCGTTCAGGCGGTCGGTCTCTTCCAGGATCGACAGCGCGGCCATCACTCCATCGAAGAAGTGCGCCGACAGCCATGATTTCGTATCATCGAGATGATCCGCGATCAGGTCGGCCATATCGAAATCGTCAAGCTGCAGCAGTTTCGCCGGCGCCGCGAGCTTTCCGTGCCAAAGAGCCTGATTTCCCATTTTGATGGCCTCGGCGCCCGATGGAAATCCTGCGGCAGGGAGTTCGGCCAACAGGCGCGCGGCCGACGCATTCGGCGCGACCTCGTGCCTCGAATTCGAAAAAGCGTAGCGGTAGGGGCCATTTAGGCACCCGATGCTGCTTCCGATCAGGCGCTTGCGTGGGAGGCCGAAAACATTGAGGGTTTCTCCGCCTACCCTCAGCCACCCCGGTCCCTTCTTCGCGCTTTCCTTGAAAGCCGACGTCGAGACCGAGTAGGTGATGTGCCATTGCCGGCCATGCGACATGAGGCCGAGCAGGCTGAACATATGCGTATAGAATGCGTCCGGCTCGATCAGCAGCATTGCATGCGGCCCGGTCTGCATGACCGGCGCGGAAAGGACTTCGGCGCTTGCGCTGAGGGCATCTTCTTCGCCATATCCTGACCGGCGCGCAGCCCGCTCGACGCAGACGCGCAGCCGATCCATGGCATGCACGCGCACCTCATCTCCGCAAGAGAACGGCTCGACATCGTAAAGGGCCGTGGCGTAGGTAGCCAGCGGCTGCGCCCAGAAGGCGTCCAGATGTGGCAGCAGGTAGGAGAGACAGCGGCGTACATCGGCTACGCTGCAATGCTCCTTGAGATCAGCCGATACCTCAGAATCCATCTCAAGAACTCAACGACCGTCTCGGAGCGACAGCCGCCGTCGCGGTGGCACTACGCCAAGAGAGTTCCGGGCCGAGCGGATCGGATTCCGTGTCGATCACAACGAGAGGAAGAGGCTCGTAGCAGAACGCAGGCGGCATAGCCGGTTTCAGCATCAGCGAGATGAGTTCCAACAACGAGGCCCGCGAGTTGGAGGAAGCGATCATGTAGAAATTGCCGCTGTTCCAGGTCACCACGGAATAGCGGAAGAACGCCCTGAGCGCCGCAGTCGTGGTCGAGAGGTCCACCTGACAGGCCGTCATGGTGTTCAGAATCTCGGCCTTCTTTTCGGAGATATGCTCCTGCGAAAAATATCGGGCCTTGAACAGCTCATCCTTTTGGCGCTCCCGCTCAGCGTATACGGCATCATCTTCATGGGCGAGTTTCTGCACTTGCACCAGGACGCCGCCCTGCCGGATATGAGGGACGACGAACTCGAGCTGCTTTACGCGATCCTGATCGTACATCTGAAAGGTTGTATCTTCGAACAAGACATCAAAGCCGTCCCGGAAGGGGGAGAGATCTGAATCGCTCGCGTAGCGATCGTCATCGAGTTCGAAAAACGGCCCGAGAAAGAAATGTGCGTGCTCGCTTCCCCGTCTCGCGAGAAAAGCTTCGCGGTTGGCGGGCGTTGGACTGCAACAGAGCGTCTTGATGCGCCCTCCGCCAAGCGCCGCAAGGCTTCGTGCAAGGCAACCTGTGCCAGTGCCGAGCGTATAGATCGTCGTGGGCATCATGGCTCGAGCCCAGTTCTGCAGTGCGAACGAAAGGACAGCCGCCCCGAGACGGCATTCTTCTTCGAGCCGGTAAGGAATGCTGGCGTAATAGTGCTGGTCGAAAATTCCGAACAAGCGCGTATGCGTGTCCGCAAAGACAGCGCAGTCGAGATCGAAATCCATCAGGCTCAAGTCAGGCTGTGGCTGTGCAAGATCCGGCGCCCCACCTCGACCACTGGCCGTTCTTTCGAAGAAGGGGGCGAAGGACGTCAGCCGCGGGGCGTTTCGCCAGCGCTCTATTGTTTCCGGATCCACCGTCATCATCGCCTCCCATTGATCGACCGCCGACGCGAACCAACCAGGCGAGAGTTGAACCGCCTTTGCCCGCTCGCTACACGAGGGTCGATGCTGTTGCGGAACGACAATCTTCGGGGCGAGAGGAGGGGGGCGCAATCTATCGAAATCGCCAGATTGCCAGAGAGTGACGAGAAGATCGTCAAGGTGATGATTGGCCTAAAACGCTGCGATGTGCCTAGACGTCGACCAGTTCCAAGTAGCTCGCCTTGGCCACGGCATGGTAGCTAGTCGTGGCGCCTAGCTTCCGCCTGGCCGACCGCATATAGAGGTGAACCGCACTCTCCGAGATGCCCAGGATGACGGCAATCTGTTTATAGATCTTGCCGGACGCAAGAAGTTGGAGACATTGGCGTTCTCTCCTCGATAATTCTCGGACAAGAACGGGGCGGCGCAGCCCCGAGAGGGTGAGCACTTTCTCGTGGAGGTAGTGGGAGAGAATATGCAGGTCGTGGAGGTTTGCAGCGCAGAGGGCCAACCAGTCGCTACCTGACCAGTCGGAAGTAACCGAAAACAGGCAGCGCTCTCCGTTTGCGCCACGGATCGGGACGGTGAGGCCGTTCGGGCCTATCCCATAGGCCCGAGCTTCGTCGAACAGCCGGCGGACCCGTGAGGCTCTTTGGTCGAGCGTCGACCAGTCCACCGGGAGCAGTCCCCAGCGCGCAATATCGATAACAGGATCTATTGCAAGGTAGTCGTTGGCGAAATAGGTCGCGATCCATTCCTCTGGATAGGTGCTGCAGTAGTAGGGAGCCGCCGACGGGCCAGCGCCTCTCCGGACGACAAGGAATGTCATGTGCGACAAACCATAGCGAGTTCTGACCGCATGGAGTGCACCGGATAGCTCGCCAGGTTCCGACAGGGTCTGTAGCTCTCCGAGCGTGAGCGATAGGTACGAGCGATCATCCATTCGAAATGCGCACTCCTCTTCGTCCTAGCCGCGCCTGGGCCGCCTGAATACGATCAAGCCTTCTTCTTACCGGCGGTCTCATGTTCCTGAAACTGCCAAAAAGATGAGTTGAGTGATCAGTCCAAGTGATCCAGCAGCGCCCGGCCGTGCGGAAACGGGCGTGTGGCTTTTCGCCGCGGCGAGCCCACCTGGGGCCAAGATCCCGCGAGAGATGTCAGTGCTGCTGGCGCCGTCGAGACGAGCAGCGTTCCCTTTGTCCTAGGTAGATCGCGCCCGAACTGTGTCGACCATGGGCGCCTTATGGTGCCAACCCGTCACCAACTGGAATGCATGGCCGATTCTGAGGGCCAGATCTTCGGCAAAGCTCTTGCAGACGATTTGTAGCGATGTCGGAAGTCCATTACGGGTGTATCCGTTCGGAACTGCTAACGCGCACATATCGAACGTATTCACAAACTTGGTGAACCGTGACGCTGCGTAGGATTCGTCAAGGTCGTGAAGTGTGCGTGCCGGCGTCTCGGTCGTCGGCGTCAAAAGCGCGTCCACGTCAATCATCGCTGCTTGCATTTCCTGCCCCAGTTTTTCTCGTTGACACATTGCCACGAGATAGTCCTGGGCAGAGAGATTTCGCCCCGACAGGATTCGTTCACGAACAAGGTCACCGAGCGCTGTGGTTGGGTCATTTGCAAGATGACCGAACAACGCATATGCCTCGGCTTTTGTGATTGCAGCTTGAGGGGAAAAGCAGGCGTTGAATCGGAATGGCAACGGTAGGTCGATGATATCGGCGCCAAGCTTCGCAAGGCACTCCAACGATGCATCGTATGCAGCGAGAACCTCTTCGTCGACGCCCTCTCTTTCATCTCGATCTATGCGGGCAAGCCGAAGACCCTCAACCCCTCCCTTGAGGCCAGCCAGCACATCGCTTCTAGGGGTGCCCCACGTTGCACGATCAAGCGGGTCGATCCCCTCGAGAAGGGAGTACAGCAGGGCGGTGTCCTCAGCAGTCCGGGCCATTGGTCCCGCTGTGTCGAGCGTCGGGCTCAGCGGCATAACTCCATACGAGCTGATGCGCCCAGACGTCACCTTCAAACCCGTGATGCCACAGAATGCCGCTGGAAGCCTGACCGAGCCGCCCGTGTCGGTTCCAATCGCCCAAGGCGACATACGCGCCGCAACCGCGACACCGGAACCGCTACTCGATCCCCCCGGCGTTCTTGCTGTCGCTTGATCCCAAGGATTCCAAGGCGTACCCATGTGCTGGTTTGTGCCCCAGCCACCCATTGCAAACTCCACCGTTTGGGTCTTGCCAAGGAAGATCATGCCTCTGTTTAGAAGGCGGCGTGCAATGGTCGCCGTTCGGTCTGAACGTCTGTTCCGCCACTCAGCAGAACCTCCCGTTGTGATCCTTCCTTCGATCTCGATTAAATCCTTTAACGCGATAGGCACGCCGTGCCATGGGCCTATCGCACGCCCCTGACGAATGGCGCGATCAGCAGAAGCAGCTACCTTTCGCGCCTCATCTCCATAAACATCTACGAACGCGTGCAACTTTCCATCCAGCGATGCGATCCGAGAAAGAAACGCATCTACAGCCTCTGCGGATGACAGCTCTCCCGACGAGAACTGTCTCGATAACTCCGCAGCTGTCAGTTCTGCTGGGTCGCTTGTCATTTTGGAAGCTTGAGTCCTCTGTTCTCCGTGGATAGACGGAAAGATATGCCGGGTCATCTTGACTAGGTGAACTCACGTTCGAGCGGGGAGATATGGGAGTGCCAGCCGATATCTGGGTGAGAAAACAGGTTCGCCATGTGAAGGCGGAGGTGGTCACGCCGCCATCCTTAGAGTAGATAATGAAGCTTGTTGGCTTGATCGCCAAGCCTACCATAATCGCAATTCGGTTCTTGGGTGTTGTGCTGAGAAGATTTATTTTTGCCGTACTTTTCGCGTTGGTGGGCATCTCAGTGGTGTTCAGTGTGATCGGCGTCCTGGCGGTCTGGAACCCGATGGAGTTGTTCTAGCCGGCTTCTCATTGGACGCTAGTCGCGCCAAGCTTTGATGATGAACACTGTGGGACAAGACACCCTGACGCGCGTTTCGTGCAAAACTTGTGTGCTCTCGACGCGCTCTCGTGCATCGATGAACCCGACCAATCTGGGAGAAGTGTGCGCGGCCTAAGAGACCTCGGGACGGGCGGTCGACGCCGAAATTCAATCTAGCCGATGTCATCGGAGTCGATGATCGTTGATTGCGCTCAGCTGCGAATATGTTCGGGACGAAACCCGATCCCGATCAGCCGTCCCGTCAGATGCGGCAGGACCCGGGAGCGTGCGATGAACCGCAGGAAGGCCGGCGGCCGTTTTGGCTGGGACGCGTCGGCCGCGGGACCGCGCTTGCGACGCATCATCAGCTGGACCTTCTGCGTCGCCTTCGTCGGGAATGCGCGACGCTTCTGAACCGCGGCAAGATGCCCAGAGGAGCACGTCCCGTCCTTCAGCGGCCCGGCAAGGATGTTTGCGGCGGCGACGGCGTCCTGCACCGCGAGGTTGACCCCGACGCCGCCGATCGGCGACATCGCGTGGGCGGCATCGCCGATGCAGAGCAGGCCCGGCTTCCACCAGCGCCTCGCGCGGTCCATGCGAACCCGCAGCAGGTGAACGTCCGGCCAGCCGGCGATCTCCTCGAACCGTTCGAGGGGGAGGGGCGCAACAGCCGCCAGCCGTTTCCGCAGTTCCGAAAGCCCGTCGCCTTTCACGTCTTCGGAGCGTCCCTTGCCGATGACGAAGCCGATCTGCCAGTAGTCGCCGCGGTCGATCATGACGAGCCCTTGGGAAGGGCCGGCATGGCCCGTCGGCATCGCCGGATCGTCCGGCCGGCGGGAAACCCGCATCCACAGCACATCGACATTCGAGCCGAGGTCCTCGATCTCAAGGCCGGCCTCGCGCCGGACGATCGATTCCCGTCCATCGGCACCGACGGTCAACGACGCGCGGATCGTCTTCTCGTTCCCCTTCTCGATGATCCGGACACCCTGCACCGCACCGTGCTCTTCCACGAGGCCCATGACCTGGCAACCCATGAGAAGGCAAAAGCCGGGATAGGCGGCGGCCTTGCGGGCGAGGAAGTCGAGAAAATCCCACTGCGGCATGAAGGCAATGAACTTGCAGCGGGTCGGCAGCCGGGAGAAATCGGCGATCTTTGCCGTCCGGCCGTCGATCTCGGCGTAGAGGGCGGGGGCCTGCTGATGCGGCAGGGCAAGGAATTCGTCGAGCAGCCCGAGTTCGGCCATGACCTCGAGGGTCGAGGGATGGATGGTGTCGCCACGGAAATCCCGGAGGAAATCGTCATGCTTTTCGATCACCGTCACGGGAACGCCGGCGCGCGCCAGAAGCAGCCCCAGCATGAGACCGGCAGGGCCGGCGCCGACAATGCAGCAACTCTGTTGGCTCAACGGGTGTTTGCTCCTTCTCGACTCTGCTGCCGCCAACAAGACGATTCAACCCGGATCGGCTTCGACCTGACCGTGATGGTGCCTGACGAGTTCGCCACGGGAGCTGACGATCTTGGCGATCACCTCCAGTTTCGTGCCGTCGTCGAAGGTCAGCGTCAAGCGGTCGGCCTGGCGCCCCGTCATGTCGGAGACTGGATCCCCAAGAAGGAGCCGAATGCCATTTGGCTGCATTCTCAACTCGGCATGAGCGGGGATCGGAACGAAATCCTCGAAGCGGCGCTGCTCGGAAACATCATCGGCGGGTTGTGACGACAGCGTCGAAACCGATCGAAAGGTCTCGCTTGCGACAGACGACAGACGCATCTCGCCGTCCGTCCCGTTCCAGATCGTGAGGAACCCCTTGGTCTGACCGCTTTGTTGATCCACAACGAGGAGTTCGGCGTGCTCGACCAGCAAGGCGCGAGGCGGATTATCATGGAGAGACAAATCGTCCGAAGCGCCGGCGGCGAAAGCCGGCAGCGTGGTTGCAAACATTGTCGCAGCGCAGGCGATCATGCGCATGGCCCAGGTTCTCCGACTTTTGATCCGGATGTTGTCTTACCAGAATTCTCGCCGGAATAATGACGCACTGTCCTTCACAAATGCGGCATATGGACACCGGACCATCTACATGGATGATTGACGTTCGCCCGCTACCGCACCAGTTTCCAAGCAGTCGCGATAAAGCTGGTAGCGAGGGCGCAAGATGATGAGCAGCGAGCCGGGGCATGCGCATTCCGATGGAGATCACGACCACCAACACGGAGCCGAGGTGACGCAATCGAACGAGCGCCGGATCAGGCTCGTGTTCATCCTGACCGCCGGTTATGCGCTGGTGCAGGCAATTGGTGGCTGGCTTGCAGGTTCTCTTGCGCTGATCGCGGACGCCGGACACATGGTCTCGGATTCGGCAGCCTTGCTGCTTGCGCTGGTGGCCTATCGTGTGGCGCGCTGGCCGATAGATGCGCAGCGGACCTACGGCTTTCACCGTGTCCGGGTCCTGGCTGCTCTCGCCAATGGCGCGACCCTGCTGCTGCTTGTCGCATGGATCGCCTGGGAAGCCGTGCAGCGCATCAACCAGCCCGCGGAGATCCTCGCCGGTCCGATGCTCGTTGTCGCGACCATCGGTCTCGTCGTGAACCTTATCGGCGCCTATGCGCTGTGGTCCGGCGACAGCGGTGACAGCAACCTGCGCGGCGCGCTCCTTCACGTCGTCGGCGACCTTCTCGGATCGGTCGGCGCCATTGCTGCGGCCATCGGCATCATGCTCACCGGATGGAGCATCCTTGACCCATTTCTCTCGGTGCTGGTCGCCGGCCTCGTCATCCGCTCGGCCTGGGGGTTGGTTTCCGATTCCATCCGCGTGCTCCTGCAGGCCACGCCGAAAGGCATTGTTGCCCATGAAATCGAAGCGGGCCTGCTGAATCTGCCGGGCATCGCCGAGGCGGGCCACTTCCATGCATGGACCTTGACGGACGAAAGCATCGTCGCGACCGTCCACGTCAGCCCTAAGGAGGGGATCGACCCATTGACCCTGCCGTCGGTCGTCGCGTCCTTTCTCAAGGAAGGGCACGGCATCGATCATGTCACGGTCCAGGTGGACCCGCGGGGCGCGCTTCTCGCCCGGCACGCGTGATCGTGCCCTTCAATCAGCCGTCTGATCCGAAGCGGTCTAGGTTGAAGGTGCTCGACGCATCAAGTGCCCGTGTTGTTTGCGAACCGCGTCGCGTATCGTCGACGCTTGCGACGGCACGCCGCAGGCTAGCCGGAAGCGTCAGCCGTTGAAGCGCCTCGGCCGGTGCAAGCGCCCAATCGAGCATCGCCTTGTCGGAAACCGTCCATGCGCTTGCCTGGTGAAGGTCAAGAAGGCCGGATTCGGCGACAGCGGGCTGGCGCAATACCCGCCCCGTGATGCCGAGGCCTCCCATGGCCTTGAACGTTGAGGAGGGAATGAAAGCGGAGGTGTTTACACTCACAACGCGTTCGATTTCAGCTGCTCGAAACGTGGGGAGCGGAGCGCTGATGGTCGCCAGGTCGAAGAACGCCGGTTGTTCGACGGTCATTTCGCCCGCGGCCTGCATCTCGAGCGCCTTTTCCGCGCGGCTTTTGCGTGTCGGCAGCAACGCGGTCACGAGACTGTTCGGCGAGGTGTCATCTTCGGACAGTGCAGCGCCGGCGGAGCTCGCGGCCATGATCGATTTCGAGCCGACGCGTCGCTTGTAGTCCGCCATGGCCACGTTGTAGCCGGGCAGGGGGCGACCATCGGCGGGAACGTGCAGTGTCTTGCCGTTCGGGAAGATGCGCACAAGCTCTTGACGCGACATCCGTGGCCAGGCGCGCACATTGCCGACATCGAGATGCACGAAGGGCGAGCCCGATTTCGGATAGTAGCCGACGCCGCCAACCTGCATTTGCATGGCGGTGGCCCTGAGCTTTGCCAGCTTCACGCCAGGGATGAAGAAGTCCATCGCCTTGCCGAGCGTGTGCTGGCTGTTCTTGGCGACGCCCGAACTGCGCGAACGACCGCGCAGCATATTGTTGGTGGCGGGGGAGCGGTAGGCGGAGACGATGTGGATGTAATCCTTCGCGCCGCTGCGCTGATAGACTTCCCAGACGAGGTCGAGCAGGCGAGGGTCCATGCGAGCAGGTTCGTTCCGGCGCCAGTCGCGCAGGAAGCGGTTGACCTGCGCGAGACCCTTCGGGTCGAACCTGCCGTCGCGCTTGAAGGTGATCGTCGCCCGCTCGCCGGTGTGGGTGAAGAACAGTTTCAGCGATCGATCTTCCGCGGCAGCCGTGGCAGCGGTCAGTGCGACGACAGAGGCGGCGGCGGCCGTGATGGTGGAGGCTTGCGCAACCCAGCGCGCAATCGTCTCGATTCCCTTGTCGGCAGCAGCGTGGAACAGGCGCGCCAGAAACGCAGTCACAGGATACTCAGACACAGCAGTTCCGATCCAAACGAGATACTTCACGGGGCGGCAGAGACGTCTCGCCGCAGATTGCTGGCGAGGATTATGGTCAACAAAGATTTAAGAAGCCGTTGATGCCTGGTGGTCATCGCTTGGCCCCTTGACGGTGTTGCCGGCGGACAATCTCCTCGACGATGCGCTCGGCATCCGGCCCGGCACCCATGACGAGAGCGGATGCCCTGTTTCGTTGCCACGGCCGGCCCACGAAGTAGAGCCCAGGCACAGCGGAAACGCCGTTGGTGTGCGAGAACGCACGATCCGGTCCTACGGCCGACGGAATCTCCACCCAACCCGTCTCATCGCGATAGCCGGTCGCCCAGATTACCGTTCGCACGGTGGCGGAGCTGCCGTCGGAAAACGTGGCCGTCTCGCCTGAGGCGGCGACAAGGCGTGGCACAAGCCGAACACCTGCCTGCGCCAGGTGTTTGTCGTCTTGCCCTCGGTCGGGAAAGGCATCGGCAGCGCGCACCTTGCGGCCGATCCATGACTCCGGCGAGGCGTTCAGAATGCCGAGCAAGCGGAGCCACCACCAGATCGACTTCCCGAACAGCCCTTCGGGGAACAGTTTTCGAGGCTTGCCGTGGGAAAGCATCACAGGTTGCAGGGTCCGGCATTCAAGTGCGATGTCACGACCGCTTGCGCCGTCTCCAACGACGAGGACCGGTCCATCGGGCACACCCGCAGGGTTCTGATAGGTTTGCGGCGTCAACTGCAGCACCTCAGATCCGAAGCCGCTAGAGATGGACGGGACTATCGGTTTCTGAAAACCCCCGGTCGCGACAATCACTTCACTCGCTTCGATTTTCTCGCCCGAGTCCGTTTCTGCGAGGAAGACCCGGTTCGCACGCGACAAGCGCGCGACCCGTGTTCCCGATCGCACCGGCAGGCTGAAACGCGCGGCGTAGTCTTCCAGGTAGACAGCAAACTCGTCGCGGCTCGGATATTGCTCCCGGTTGCCGGCAAGGGGCAGGCCTGGAAGGGCGCTGAACTGGCGTGGAGTGAACAGGGTCAGCGAAGCGTAGCGGCTGCGCCAGCTGTCGCCGACGCGCGGATGGGCGTCGACGATCAGGAAAGGCAGACCGGCCCTGCGCAGGTAGTACCCTGCGGCAAGGCCAGCCTGGCCGGCTCCGATGACAAGCACCTGCCGCGCCGTCACGAAACCACCACGACGCGTGTTCCTACCGGGACGCGCTCATAGAGGTCTTCGACGTGACCGTTGACCATCCGTATGCAACCATTCGAAACCGCCTTGCCGATCGTCCAGGGCTCGGTCGTGCCATGGATGCGATAGAGGGTGTCTCTGCCGTCTCGAAACAAATAGAGAGCCCTCGAGCCCAGCGGGTTCTTCGGCCCGCCGGGAACGCCGTCGGCATAGCGTGCATATTTCTTCGGATCACGCCGTATCATGTTGTCGGTCGGGCGCCAGCTTGGCCATTTCGCCTTCCGGCCGACAGTCGCCGTGCCGGAGAACGCCAGGCCCGCGCGCCCGACACCTACGCCATAGCGGCGGGCAAGGCCCCCTTCTTCGATGAGATAGAGAAAGCGATCCCTCGGTACGACGATGATGGTACCGGCCGTCTCCGGATAGGGAGATGTCACCAGTTGCGGCAGAAATCTCTCATCGATGTCGATCGTGCGTTTCCTGCCTTGCGCGAAGGCGAGCGCGGGTGAGGCAAGGAGAGCGACGGCGGCAAGGCCGAAGGTCCGTCGATCCAGAACCGGGGAAGCCGGCCGCTCCGCTGTTGGGGATTGTTCGGTATCGTGGTTTGAAAGTCGTCTCATGGAAGTGTTCCTTGGCACGGGCAGGGGTCGCTTGGCGGTCTGCAATCGGCTTTGAAATGGGAATGGTGGGTGAGCGGCCGAGCGTATGCCGCGGTCGCGTCACCGGAGACCGCATCGCGCACGCGTGCGTCCCCGGTTGGTTCAAGCCGAGCGAGGGGGAGGCAGAATCAGCCGGGCTGGAACTGACGATTGCGTGTCGAAAGCTTGATTGGGGCGAATCCGGCGGACCGGTGCGGCCACCGGCCAGAACCACGCGACCAGCCAGCTGCAGGCTTCGTGACAGGTCTCTAGGCTCGCCGGATGGTCAAGCTCTGAATCATCAGTGTCTATCGCCAAAAGGCTCACGCTGCTCTGTAACGGGTCGGACAGCGCGTGGCTGCGCGCCGCCACCGACGCCGCGGTGCTTGCTCCGACGACGAGCGACATAAGGAAGACAATGATCAACTTCATGAGGGCGCGGTGCATGTGCGTAATGCCCGGATCGCTGCATTTTCGAAGACCTATCTCACGGCATTATGCTTAACAGGCGATTACCGGTGTGTGCAGCGTGGAGGCGAAATTCCTGCCTTCGCGCACGACCCGTTGAAATCGCAAGTGATTTTGATCCCGCGCGTTTGATGTCATGACATCGGCAGGTGCCAATCACGATGGCATCCCGCGTTCGGCGTTTTGCGGCGGGTCGCACTCGGCAAAGGTTCTACATACTGACCGCTGTCTCGATAGTGCCGACCTTGATGCCGATGTCGTTGCGGGCGTCGTGCAGCGCGGCAATAAGCGTCTCGGCCCTTGTGGATTTAAGTCGATCCTTGCTCGTGAGGATGAGGGCGCGGAACGGGATCGCAGGGATGAAGGGGCGAGCGACAAGGCCACGGCTCTCAAACTGGCTGGCCTTGTAGGTCATTGCATTGGCGATGCCGATTCCGACGCCCTCCAGGGCCAGATTGCAGACGACCTCGGAATATTGCGTTTCGACGACAGTGCGGGTTTGCAGTTGCGCCTCTTCAAGGGTCCGTTCAATCCGTCTGCGCACCGTGTCGTCCGGAGACAGCGCGATGAACGGTTCGCCCTCCAAGTCCGCGGGCGTTACGTTTTCCCTTCCTGCCAGCCGATGACTGGCCGCCATGACGCAAACGGCCGGCGCGGACATGAAGGGTTGCACGGAGACGCGAGACGTGTCGATTTCGTCGGCGGTAAGACCGACATCCGCCTGGCCGGAAGCGACCATATCGCGCACGGCATTCGAGCCGGCAATCAGAAGTGTGACATGGCCGGTTCGGTCCCTGCTGCGATAGCGTTGGATAGCCTTCGGCGCGAACGAAAGCCCGAGCGCAGGGTAACATGCCAGGCGGAGTCCGCTGGCGCCGAACTCCCGGATCATCGCCGCACGCGCGCGCAGCTGGTCCATCCCGATGAAAGCCCGCTCGACCTCCTCGTGCAAGGCAATTGCCTCTGGCGTTGGTACGAGCCTGCCGCCGACCTGGCGGAATAGGGTCAGTCGCGTCGAGCGGGCAAGGCGGGCAACCGCCCGGCTGACGGCCGGCTGGCTGATGCCCAGGAACTCAGCGGCTCGCGATGTGCTTCCCATACGCATCACCGCGTCGAAGGCCTCGAGTTCTCCCAGGTGCATTATAACATCCGCGCATAAAGTGCCTATGGCTGAGACATTATCGCACATAGTGGCGATACGCTATATCTCGTTCAGGGAGTTTAGCCGTGAACCGAGAAACCAAACTGCTGCATGCCGGACCGATAAGCGATGAAGGGTTCAGGAGCCTTTCCGCGCCGGTCACGCGTGCCTCCACCATCGTCTTTCCGTCTTCCGACGCGTTCGAGCGCCGCTACGACCGGTTCTATGACGGTTATACCTATGGCCTGTACGGCACGCCGACGACCCGTACGCTTGAGGCACGGCTCGCCGAGTTGTACGACGCGGACCACTGCCTTTGCCTGCCGTCGGGCCAATCGGCGACCGCGCTCGCATTGACCTCCCTTTTGAAAGCAGGCGACCGCGTTCTCGTCACATCCGCCGCATATGGTTCGACACGCAGCTTCTGCCATGACACGCTTTCACGGTTCGGTGTCGAAACGGTTCTCTACGAGCCAGCCGCCGGAGCAGGCGTCGCTCGCCTGATCGACGAGCGCACGCGGGTGATCGTGGTGGAATCGCCCGGTTCCAACACTATCGAGATACAGGACATACCGGCGATCGCAGGCGCCGCCCGTGCGGCCGGAGCCTGCGTGCTCGCCGACAACACATGGGCGTCTGCGCTAAACTGCAACCCGCTTGATCTCGGTGCGGATCTTGTCATGGAAGCCTTGTCAAAACATGTGGGTGGGCATGCGGATCTTCTGCTCGGTGCCCTGGTCACACGCGATGAAGGATTGTACCGGCGGCTGAAAGACACCGGCAGGACCATGGGTCTCGGCATCTCGGCCGATGACGCCAGCCTCGCGCTGCGCGGGCTTCAGACGATGCCGCTGCGGTTGGAGCGGGAGGGGATATCCGCCTTGACGCTCGCGCGCTGGCTCCAGTGCCGTTCAGAGATCGGCGATGTGCTGCATCCTGCCCTGCCGAACCACCCGGGCCATTCGATCTGGCGGCGTGATTTCCAGGGTGCCAGCGGCCTTTTCTCGGTGAGGCTGGCACCACCGTTCCAAGCCAATGTCTCCGCTTTCGTGGACTCGCTCAAGGTCTTCCGTATCGGTGCAAGCTGGGGAAGCACGCAAAGCATCGTCACGCCTCAACTGGATGTATCCGCGAACCAGGCATTGCCTGTTCCGGGCAGCAACAGGATCGTCCGTTTCTCGGTCGGTCTAGAGCCGGTCGAGGACCTGCAGGCGGATATCGAGGCGGCCCTGAATGCCTTGGTCGCGGATGTGGTGCACGAGCACTGGATTGATGAAGAGGGAACAATCACAACAAGAGGAAGAGAACGATGAAGTACGCAATTCTGCTGACCAGCGCCATCGCTGCTGCTATACTTTCCGGCGAGCCGGTTCACGCCCAATCCATCGTCGACAAGGTCCGGGAACGGGGATATGTGAGCTGCGGCGCCAGCCAGGGGGTGCCCGGCCTGTCACGCCCCGACGAAAAGGGAGAGTGGACCGGTTTCGACGTCGACAGTTGCCGAGCCGTTGCCGCCGCGGTGTTCGCGGACAGCAAAAAGGCACGGTTCGTTCCACTGAACGCGGCCCAGCGCCTGCCTGCCCTTCAGACGGGCGAGATCGATGTCCTGTCGCGGACGACGACATGGACCTACACACGCGACACCGCGGTCCGCTTCGTGGCGATCAACCTCGTCGACGGCGACGCCATCATGTTGAGCAAGGCGTTGAACGTCCAGAAAGCGGCTGACCTCGATGGGTTGACGATCTGCCTGCAGGGCGGTGGCAGCCTGGTCGAGAACGCGCTCGACACGATCGAGCAGGACAATGCCGTCAAGGTCCAACGCGTCTATTTCGATTCGACCATCCTGGCGCGGGATGCCTATTTCGGCGGACGTTGCGACGGCTATATGAGCGACGGCTTCGCCATTGCCGGCCAGCGTGCGTCTGTCGCTGGCAATCCGGAGGAGCATGCCATCTTCTATAGCGGCGCGACCACCGAGCCGCTCGCTCTAGCCATCCCCCGTGGTGACGACCGCTGGTTGGACATCGTGCGCTATGCGTTCAACGCCATGGTCTGGGCCGAAGATCGCGGCATCACCTCGCAGAATGTCGATGAAATCAAAACGACGAGCGGCGATGCAGAAACGCGCAAGGCGCTGGGGGCCGAACCCGGCATCGGCGAGCCGCTCGGTTTGGACGACGCTTGGATCTACAATGTCATCAAGCAGGTCGGAAACTACGGCGAAGTCTTTGACCGCAATCTTGGGGCACAGAGCGCGCTCAAGGCCGAGCGCCGTCTCAACGCCCTCCCGCGCGATGGCGGCATCCTATTCCCGATTGCGTTCAAGTAACCGAACCGGACCATTGCCCGGTCGCAGCGGCCGGGCAATGCATGCAGAGGAGATTCAGATCATGCTGCAGGATGCCCGCTTTCGTGCGGCTGCCGTTCAGCTGATGTTGTTGGCTGGCGTTGCGACCTTCGGGATCGCCTTGGTCTCCGCCACGGCGCAAAACCTTCAGCTTCGGGGCATACCCGTCGGTTTTGGCTTTCTCTGGAAACCGGCGAATTTTCAGATCGCGGAGACGATCCTTCCCTATTCGTCCTCCGATCCGAACTGGTGGGCGGCGGTCGTCGGCCTCGCCAACAGCCTGTTCATTTCAGTCCTCGTGATCGTCATCGCCAGCGTCATTGGCCTCTTCATCGGCATCGGGCGCCTGAGCAACAACCCCCTGATGAGCGGCCTTTGCCGTGGTTGGGTTGAGATCGCCCGCAACACGCCGCTCGTCGTCCTACTCATTTTCACCTACGCGCTTTGGTGGGAGGTTTTGCCTCTCGCTTCGCAAGCGTGGAAGCTGGGCCCCGGCACGCATCTTTCGGTGCGGGGACTTTCCATGCCGGCGCTTCACTGGTCGGCATCGGGGGTAATGCCGCTGGCATTCGTTGGCGCCGGCCTCCTGGGCGTGTTCACGGCATCCCGCGCCGCCCACAGGCGGCAGTCTCGTACGGGCCGGCGCCCGCCTTATGTCTTATGGGCATGGATTGCCGTGGCATCGGGCGTGGCCCTGCTTCTCATGCTCTATCGCAATGCGTTATCGATCGAGTTGCCCGAATTCCGCCGTGCAAACTTTGTCGGCGGCTGGTCGCTGACGCCCGAACTGACCTCCATCCTGATCGGCCTTACATTCTATACCGCGGGTTTCGTCGGGGAAATCGTTCGCGGGGGGATCGTCGCGGTACGCAGGGGACAGTGGGAAGCCGCCACTGCGTTGGGTTTAACTCGGGCGCAGACCTACCGGCTGGTCGTCTTGCCGCTTGCCCTGCGCAGCATCGTCCCTCCGATGAATAGCCAGTACATCAACGTCATCAAGAATTCGACCCTCGCGATCGTGGTCGGCTACCAGGATTTCATGACGGTCATGAGCACTATGATCAACAAGACCAGCCACGCGATCGAAGGCGTCGCGATGATCCTCGGCGTCTTTCTCCTCGTCAACCTCGCCCTGTCCGCGCTGCTCAACGCGTACAACCGGCGCATCGCCATCGTGGAGCGTTGAAAATGGTCGAAATCGCCTACAACGTACCGGCGCTTACCAGTCGCCCTCTCACGAGACGGTTGGCGCCGTTTTTCGGCACGCCGCTCAATGCTGTCTTGACGATAGCGCTGGTCGCGCTTTTGGTCCGTATCGGGTGGCCGCTTGCGGATTGGGCGATCTTCGAAGCAGCCGTGCTTCCCGCCGAGCCCCAGACCTGCCAGGCGGCGACAGGCGCCTGCTGGAGTTTTCTCCTCGCCAAGTATGGGCAGATCCTCTTCGGCATCTATCCGCCCTCGGAACGGTGGCGCGCCGCACTGGTGTGCGGATTAATCCTCGCGACACTGGTGGTTTCCGCAAGGCCGTCGTCATGGCGGCCTTGGCTCGCCCTGGCCTGGCCGGGCATGATGATCGTCGTGCTGTGGCTCATGAGCGGCGGTTTCGGTCTGCCCTACGTGCCCACAAGCGCCTGGGGCGGCCTGCCGGTGACGCTTATCCTCACCGTCTTCGCCATCGGCCTCGGATTTCCGGCGGCAGTGCTTCTGGCTCTCGGCCGCAGGTCGCATATGCCTGTTGTGCGAACATTGAGTATCCTGGTCATCGAGACGATCCGCGGTCTTCCGCTTCTGAGCCTTCTTTTCGTCGCCTCGATCCTGCTGCCGCTCTTTCTTCCGGATTGGCTCCTCCCGGACAAATTCGTCCGTGCGCTTCTTGCGCTCACGGTTTTTGCGGCGGCTTACCTCGCGGAGGTGATACGGGGTGGGCTCCAGTCGATCTCTGCGGGCCAGGCGGAAGCGGCAGGAGCGCTGGGCCTCGGATATTGGAACACCCAGCGACTGATCATCTTGCCGCAGGCGATCCGCATCGTCATCCCGGCGCTGACCAACACCATCATCGTGATGGTGAAGAACACCAGCCTGGTTCTGGTGGTGGGCCTCTTCGATCTCATCAGTTCCGGCAAGGCGGCACTGTCCGATCCGGACTGGCCAGCACCATCGACAGAGACCTTCCTGTTCATCGGTCTGATCTACTTCATTCTCGCCTTTTCCTTTGCTCGTTTTGCCGACTTCCTGGAACGCCGCGGTAAGGAGATGCTTTGATGGCTGCCACTCCCATTGCAACACTCGCGATAAGTATCGAGAATCTTGGGAAGTCCTATGGCGATTTCGAGGTCTTGAAGAGCGTCAACCTCTCTGTCGCGCAAGGCGAGAAGATTGTTATCTGTGGACCCTCCGGCTCTGGCAAGTCGACGCTGATCCGCACGATCAATCGGCTCGAGGAGCATCAGCGCGGCAGGATCATCGTTGACGGGATCGAATTGACCGGTGACCTGAAGGGGATCGAGAAAGTCCGATCGGAAGTTGGAATGGTTTTTCAGCACTTCAATCTCTTCCCGCACTTGACCATACTGGAAAACTGCACCCTCGCGCCAATCTGGGTTCGCAAAATGCCGCGCCAACACGCGCAGGAGATTGCGATGGAGTTCCTCCGAAAGGTCCGCATTCCGGAGCAGGCCGATAAGTATCCCGGGCAGCTCTCGGGCGGTCAGCAGCAGCGTGTGGCGATCGCGCGGGCGCTGTGCATGAAACCTCGCATTATGCTGTTCGACGAACCGACATCGGCGCTGGACCCGGAGATGATCAAGGAGGTGCTCGACACAATGATCGAACTCGCCAACGACGGTATGACCATGCTGTGCGTCACGCATGAGATGGGTTTTGCGCAGGCGGTTGCCGACCGCATCGTTTTCATGGATGGCGGAAAAGTGATCGAAGAAAACCGGCCGGCGGAGTTTTTCAAGTCGCCGCGAAACCCGCGCGCGCGCGCGTTTCTCAGCCAGATAGTCGGGCACTTAGGTCGATCGTTCACAGACGGTCCAACCGCGGATTGAACACCGCCGGCGATGGAGGCGATGATGGGCGGCTGGGGAGCGGCAGTTCGCCGCGCGACATCTCGCTTTGCCGGTTACGATTGACCAAAGTGTTCCGAACAGGCAGGCGATATCCTGCAATCGTGCAAGATTGTGAAGGAGAAACCACATGCTTAAACGACGAGACGTATTGCTGGGTGCAGCGATTGGCACCATAGCGTTGACGGCGCTGCCTGTCAGAGCGGCAACGAAAGACCATCAGGTGATGATGCTCAACAAAGGCAAGAAGGGCGCGATGGTCTTCGAGCCCGATTTCATTTTGGCCGCGCCTGGCGATACAGTGACCTTTGTGCCCGTCGACAAGGGCCACAATGCCGAGACCATCAAGGGATTGATCCCGGATGGAGCGAACGCGTTCAAAGGCAAAATCAACGAGCAGATCACGGTAACCGTCGAGCAGGAAGGCATCTATGGTGTAAAATGCCTTCCGCACTATGGAATGGGGATGGTGGCGCTCATCGCGGTGGGGCAGCCGGTCAACCTGGAACAGGCCAGGACGGTGAAACATATAGGCAAGGCAAAGAAGGTGTTCGAGGAACTGCTGGCGCAGGTGCCGACGACGTGAGTTCTTGAAGCAACGCCACACACGAGCCGGCTTCTTGTCATGCCATGACCGTTATGCATCTGTGCGCAACGGTACACGTCGTCCGGCTCGGCGACTTTGTGCGCAGGATAGGCAATCATCGCGGATTGAGGCGAGAAGAGCGTGTAGCCGTGCGGCGTGGCGCTCCGCCGCCCCAATCATCCTATCAACCCGCTGTCATCGTTGATGACGGCGACCCGATATTCAGGACCGTGCAGCGACATGAACAAATTCAAAGCTTTATTCTTAACGTCGTTTGCAATGACAGTTCTGACAGCCGCCCCGGCAACGGCGCACTCCGTGCTCAAGAATTCGTCGCCAAGTGCCGATACAACCGTGGAAGCACCAAGGTCACTTGAGCTCACGTTCTCCGAAACCGTCAACCTGCGCTTCAGCAATATCGAACTCATCGGGCCTGATGGTGCGGCGGTGCGAGTGGGCAAGCCTATCAATTCGCAGGATGGTCATACGCTTCTTGCGCCCCTTCCGGAGCCGCTGCCTTCAGGCAGGTATGATGTCAAATGGGATGCTCTTTCCAAGGATGGTCATAAGATAAACGGCAATTTCAGCTTTCTCGTCAAATGAGGTGCCGTGAATGGCGGACCCGGTAATTGTCCTCATCCTGTGCCGGGGCGCAATATTCGGAGCAGCCCTTATGATCTGGGGGGCGTCATTGTTTCGCTGGCGCCTCCAGCCTCATGCAGAGAGGATGCGTTTCGAGGGCTGGATGATTCTGTGCTTGGTTGTCGCGGTCATTATTCTCCTGCCGGCACAGGCGGCCCGGGTTTCTGACGGGTGGGGCGATATTTTTGAACCGGGCCTTCTTCGGGATGTCATAGTTTTCACCACGCCCGGAAGGTCGTGGGCTCTCCAGGCGGCGGCGATCACGGTGGCTGCGTTTGCATTTGTCATGCAATGGACAAGGGCCACCGTGCTGTCGATAGTGATCGTGTTCATTGCCCAATCGATGACCGGACATGCCGCAGCATCCGAAGGCGTATTCGGGTATGTGCGGCAGGCGAATGACGTGCTTCACCAGATCGCTGCGGGAGCTTGGTTGGGTGCGCTGCCGTATGTCTTGCGGCTTCTGCCGGACGTGGAAAAGCTTGACGCGAAGATGATTCTTATCCGTTATTCAGGCGAGGGCCATTTTTGGGTTTCGCTTCTGCTCGTGACCGGGTTGATTGCTACTCTTTGGATCTTCGAAGGAATACCGCTTGACTGGAGCATTCGCTATCAGCTGCTTTGGGCTTTGAAGGTGTTCGTGACAATGGCCATGGTCGGACTTGCGGTGTGCAATCGTTACTTCCTGGTGCCGCGTCTTCGGGACAGGCCCGACGCATTGTCGGCGCTCGCGAGAGCAACCAGACTCGAGATCGCGCTTGGGCTATTGGCCGTTGCGCTGGTTGCATGGTTTGGAACGCTCGAACCACTTTGAGCGGTGTCTTCGGCTCTCCGAGTGTCAGGCGCATGGACGCGCGAGACGGGAATCATTAATAATCTGGACACGTTGATCAGGAATGAATCGGAGTGGTGATGAATTTCGGACGGTTGATCGCAGGTGCGAGCCTATCGGCTCTCTGGTCTTTTGTCGGCAACGGCGCATGGGCTCATCCGTCCGCGATGGTCACGGGAAATTTCACGTCTCAACCAATCGGTCATTTTGAGTTCTGCAAGCGAAACGCGTCAGAATGCACGTTACGTTCCAGGAAAACGGCGCCATTGCCAATGTCGAGCGAGTTCCTTGCGCAGTTGCAACAATTGAATGTTTCAGTGAACAAGGCAATCAAGCCCATAAGTGATTTTGATCTATACGGAGTGGAAGAATACTGGACCTATCCAGTCGATGGAGGCGATTGCGAGGACTATGTGCTCGCAAAACGTCGTGTTTTGATCGAGGATGGTATCCCGTCGTCAACGGTGCTCATTACGGTATTGCGTCGACCGAACGGTGAGGGGCACGCCGTTCTGACGGTGAGAACCGACATCGGAGACGTCATTCTTGATAATCTGACAGATGCCGTCTTGAACTGGGACGAAACTGGCTACACTTACCTGAAGCGACAGGCGGTCGACCATACGGGGCGCTGGGTGTCCATTCGAGACGGCGACGCTCCGCTGGTCGGTTCCGTTCACTGAAGTTCGGGGTCGAGGAGGTTTCGTCTGCAGAGCTTTTTTCGTCTCGACCAAACTGCGACACGAGCACGGCGACAATCGCAGCAGCCGCCGAATTGCTGGTCATCCAAACCATGCCGAGCGGAACTTAAAGCTCTGGCACCCGCGATCGAGCGGTCCTGACAGTAAGAGCTTTACGTTCAGGCTCATACGGTGCGGAGTGTTGATATGGTAATCGTCCCGGCGTCCAAAGCTGAACTTCGGAAAGAGCAGCGCAAAATCCTCTTGAGAAGCGGTGCGGCTGCCATGGTGTGCATGCTGGCCCTCGGTGGCACGCAATACCTTCTACGCGGCGCCAAGGTTTTCCCCGACGAAAATCTGGAATCGCGGCTATTCTTCATAGCCGCCGCGAACTTGCTTCTCGTCGTTTGGGTCATCATAGGCGTCGCCATGGTGGCACGAGGCCGACGTCATTCTGCGGAAGATATCGGCGGATCGGCGTACTCTCGCCCGAGCTCTAGAATTGCCGTTGCAGCCGCTTTTCTTCAGAACACGCTCGAACAATTCGTCATCGCGTCCGTGACGTTATCCGCGCTCGTGATGCTGGAAGGCGCGGCGATGATGCCGTTTATCGCGGCTTCTGTGGTCCTGTTCGGTGTCGGCCGCGTTTGCTTCTTAGTCGGGTACTCAAAAGGGGCCGGTGGCCGTGCGTTTGGAATGGCCCTGACTGCGCTCCCCAGCATCGCGGCGTTCGTGATCGCGTTGGCGCACTTGATCACGCGGGTCTGGCAAACGTGATGCTGACGACGTCAATTCTGGCATACTGATGGATCGGCATAGGCCCCGGCGGGCTTGAATCCGACCCTTCGTTTGAATCCGTCGTAAAAATCGTGGCGCGCGTTTACGCCTCTTGCACCTCAAGTACCTAGAGGTTTTATGATCCGGCTCCTTTGATTTGGAGACGAGATGTTCAGGCGACAATTTCTGGGATCGACCGCGGCAGCTTTCACCTTGCTGGCCGCAAACCGCGTTGTTGCGCAGACGGCCGCCACAGGCTCGGCGACGGACCTCTTGCAGCCGGGGCCGTTGCCCGAGCGGATTCTGGGGCGCGACGACGCACCGGTTACCGTTATCGAATATGCGTCGATGACATGCGGGCATTGCGCCAACTTTCACTTGAATATCTGGCCAGCCTTCAAGGCAGAGTTCATCGATACGGGTAAGGTCCGCTTCATTCTCCGCGAGTTCCCGTTTGATCCGCGCGCGACCGCCGCCTTCATGCTCGCCCGCTGCACGGGTGACGACAGATGGTATCCGACGGTCGACCTCCTCTTCCGTAACCAGCCGCGCTGGGCGCGTGCTCAGGACGGCAAGGAAGGGTTCCTCTCGGTCCTGTCGATGACCGGTCTCAAGGAGGCCGATCTTGAGGCTTGCCTTAGCGACCAGGCGCTGCTCGACAAAGTCAATGCGGTCGCGGCCAGAGGTCAGGAACTTGGCGTCGATTCGACGCCGACCTTCTTTATCAACGGCGAAAAATACACCGGCGTAATGCCGATCGAGCAATTGCGCGCCGTCATCGAACCGATTGTCGCGGGAGCAAAGAAGTGATGCTGCTGAAAATCAGGAACGTCTTTCTTTCCGCGCTCTTTCTGGTCGCTGTTCCAGCCTTCGCCGAGGAACGGGCGGATCAGGTAGCAGCTCGCGTCGGAGATTCCGAGATTCTGGAATCCGACGTATCGTTCGCAACCTCGTTCCTCGGCGATCCTAATCCCAAGGCAACACCCGAGGCACGCAAGTCCGCGGTCGTCGATGCGCTGATCGACCTCAAGGTGGTCTCTGACGCCGCGATCAAGGACGGGCTGGAGAACGACGAGACGTTCAAGCGGCAGATGGTGTTCCTGAGGCAACAGGCGCTTCGGCAGGCCTATCTCGCCAAGGCTGCCGCCGCCGCTGTAACCGAGGACGCACTGCGCAAGGTCTATAACGAACGGGTCGCCGCCATGCCGTCGGTCGAAGAGGTTCGCGTCCGGCACATCCTGCTGAAGGACAGGGCTGGCGCTGAGGCGGCGATGAGGGATATAGCCGCGGGCAAGTCCTTTGAAGAGGTGGCCGGGAGCGTTTCGCTGGATGAGACGTCGAAGAAGAGCGGCGGTGATCTTGGCTTTCTGACAATGGAACAACTCCCGCCGGAGCTGGGAGAGGCGATCGTAACGATGAAGACCGGTGAGATTGCCGCAAAGCCCGTGGAGACGCCCTTCGGCTTTCATGTCGTAAAACTTGAAGAGCGGCGCAAGCGTGAACCACCGGCATTCGAGGTTGTGTCGACGGAGTTGCGCCGTGGCATGGAAGCCCAGGCGGTGAGCAAGATCGTCGCTGACCTCAAGGCGGCCGCGCGGATAGAGAAGCTCGTGCCCGATGTTGCGATGCCTGAGGGATCGGATGACGGACACGAGCATGGTGCCGAGGGCGGGGAATAGCGCAACTCTATCGTTTCTTTCGTGCAATCCCGTTCCCTTGTTCTGATTATTCTCGTGTCCCGGCATCTCATGCGGTCGCTCCATTCTCTGCTGCCAAAATTCCTCGCCGTCTCTCTCATCGCGATCATGCTATCGGGATGCGTTGCCATGGAGCTCGCCGAACTCTCCAGCGAGCCGCCGAAGCTTTCCGCCGCCGTCGTGGCCGCGATGGCGAAGAAGGGTATGCGGCCTGAAGATCCTGTCCTTGTGCGGATATTCAAGCAGGAGAGTGAGCTGGAGGTGTGGAAGGCGGATGCATCAGGCCGTTACAAGCTCTTCAAGACCTATCCGATGTGCCGCTGGTCCGGCAAACTCGGCCCCAAGACGAAAGAAGGCGATCGCCAGGCGCCGGAAGGCTTCTATCATGTCTCGGCCGGGATGCTGAATCCGCAGTCGCAGTACTATGTCTCGTTCAATCTCGGTTATCCCAACCGTCTTGAAGCTGCGCTCGGCTACACCGGTGAGGCGCTGATGGTCCATGGCGCCTGCTCGTCGTCGGGTTGCTACGCCATGACCGATCAGGGCGTCGGTGAGATCTATGCCATCGCTCAGAAGGCGCTGCAAAGCGGTCAGGACAGCTTTCAGGTCCAAGCCTATCCGTTTCGCATGACCGCGGAGAACCTCGCCAAGCATCGAGGGGATTCGAACATGCCGTTCTGGCTCACCCTCAAGGAGGGCTACGACCAATTCGCTTTTTCGAAGCGCCAGCCGAAGGTCGCGGCCTGCGAACGGCGCTATGTGTTCAACAGGGAGTTCGAGGGGGGCGATCCGCGCAATCCGCTCGCCGCCTGTCCGGTATCGTCCAGCGGGGCTTCGGCCGACCTCCTGTCAATGGTGGCGACGGAGCGTGGCAAGGTGGACGCGGCGCTTGCCGCCGAAAAGTCGGCCGCGGCGCTCGCTTATGTGGACGGCGGAATGCATCCAAGCTTCCGGGCTCTTTTGAAGAAACAGGGGGCCTCGAAGCTGGCGGAGGATATCTCGATCATAAAATATCCGGTCAGTCGGCCGGAGGCTGCGCTTGCCGATCCCTATTCGGGCACGTCTGCTGTCAGCGGGGCGTCGGATGACTGATCCAAGTGACGTTCGACAGCGTGCGCGCATGATCCGGCGGAAGAACCGCGTCATGCTTTTTGTTCTGCTGGGCTTCGTAGTCTCTGTCATTGCCTACAGCGCTTTTCACATTCGCAGCGAAATGAAGACGTCGACACCGTCGGCAGCTGCTGCTGAAACCGGTAAATAGTCGGCGTCGAGAAAAGGGACCAACATGCTTGAAGACACCAACACCGTCGCGCGCCGCGGATTTCTTCTCGGGACGCTTTCCATGGCGCTGGCGGCCTGTTCCACGACATCCCCCTCCGCCGTGCCCAGCGTAGCACGACGTCCGATGGGCGTGCCGAGCGAGGAGGAACTGGCCGCTCGCTATGCCGCGATGGAGGATGGCGGTCATCAGCTGCCGGCCGTTCCCTTCCGGCAAATTGATCCAAAATTCTACCGCCAGCGTGTTTTCAATACGACGGGCGAGCCAGCCGGCACTGTGGTGGTCGATACCGGTTCGAAGTTTCTCTATGTCGCGGAGCCCGGCGGCACCGCGATGCGCTACGGGGTTGGGCTTGGCCGCGCGGGATTTGCCTGGGAAGGCGAGGGGGTTATCCAGTGGCGCCAGAAGTGGCCGCGCTGGAAGCCGCCGGCGGAAATGATCGCGCGCCAACCCGAGCTTGCGAAATTCTCTGTCGAGAACGGTGGACAGGAGCCAGGGCCGGACAATGCGCTCGGCGCCCGCGCGCTCTACATCTTCCAGAATGGCGAGGACACGCTTTACCGTCTGCACGGAACACGTGAGTGGAACTCTATCGGAAAATCCGTGTCCTCCGGCTGCGTGCGGTTGGTCAATCAGGATGTCATCGACCTCTACACCCGCGTGCCTTCCAAGGCACGCATTGTCGTACGCACGTAGATCATGCGGTTGGTAGTTGAAAGAAAAGGCGAGCTCGCCGCCTTGTTTGCGTTCGGCGCCGCAATCTTCCTCGTGGACATCGCTCTCAAGCACTTCATGGTCACGGCGGTGATGAACCCGCCGCGGATCATTCCCGTCACACCGTTCTTCAATCTCGTGCTCGTCTACAATCCCGGCGTCAGCTTCGGAATGTTCGCCGAATGGATATCGGCGGCGCCACAGCTTTTTGCCGTTCTGAAAGCATGCATCGTTGCCGGGCTCCTGTCGTGGGCCGCTCTTTCGCGCCGGATGGTTGAGCGGCTGGCACTGTGCATGGTCGCGGGAGGAGCGATGGGCAATCTCGTCGACCGGTATGCCGACGGCCAGGTCACCGACTATCTGGATTTCTATGCGGGACAGTGGCATTGGCCATCGTTCAACCTTGCCGATGTGGCCATCGTGGCTGGTGCGGGCCTCATGATCGTTGTTGCTTCTTTCCACAGAGACACTGCAACGAGCCAATCATCATGAAAGCGAGGCGGCCGGAGCCACCGGTTCGACAGCTTACGGCCTTGAGGGCCACTCGGGATGCAGCCGATCAATGACAACGGCATGGGCATGGCTATGCCCGCCGCGCCGCACTCCTTCGGCGAGGTGCGGGTGATCGACAGGCAGGTCGTCGTGGTCGTGCTCGATCTCCACGTTGTCGTTCGCTGGCCACAGCGCCATCGCGACGGCGAAGCCGGACGTCGCGAGGAGCGCGAGGCAAAGGGCGGCTGCGGACAGGCCGATCGTTGCGCCGAGCCAACCGGCGAGCGGATAGGTGACGAGCCAGGCGGCGTGGGAGAGCGCGAAATGCGCCGCAAACAGGGCCGGTCGGTCTTCCGCATGCGCGGATCGCCGCAACAGCCGGCCGGAGGGCGTCTGGGCGATCGAATAGCCGATGCCGAGGAGACACCAGAGCGGCAAGAGCGTGCGGATGCCGTCGACGGCCGAGGCTGCCAGAAGCCCGGCAATCAGGACCGCCGCTCCAGCCAGCATGACCGGGCGGTCGGGAATAGTGTCGAGGAGTTTTGGAAGGAAGAGCGCCGCCAGCATCGAGCCGCCGCCGAACGCGGCGAGCGCAAGGGCCGTGCTTTCCTGGGTCAGGCCGAAGGTGGACTGCACGATCACGACCGTGTTGACGATCACCATCGAGCCGGCGGCCGAGACCGAAAGGCAAATCGCGAGAAGGCCGCGCAGCCGCGGCGTTGCCAGATAGAGACGAAGGCCCCGCGTGGTCCGTTCGTAGACACTGCGACGCTCGGTCTTCGAAGGCGCGGGAAGCACGACGGAGACGACGAGCGCCGAGGATACGAGAAAGCCGATGACCGTGCCGCCGAACAGCGAATGGAAAGAGATGATCGTCAGGAGCGCTGCAGCCAAGGCGGGGCTGATGAGGCTTTCGAGGTCATAGGCGAGCCGGGAGAGCGATAGCGCTCGCGTATAGTCCTTTTCGTCCGGCAGCACCTCGGGGATCGTCGCCTGGAAGGCCGGGGTGAAGGCGGCCGAGGCCGATTGCAGGACGAAGATCAGGACGTAGACCTGCCAGACCTCGGTGACGAAGGGCAGGCAGAGGGCGACGGCGGCGCGTACGAGGTCGAGTGCGACCAGCAGCGGCCGCCGTGGAAGCACTTCCGCGAAGGCGCCCGCGATCGGTGCGATGCCGACATAGGCGATCATCTTGATGGCGAGTGCCGTACCCAGCACCGCGCCGGCGTCAGGTCCGGCGATCTCGTAGGCGAGCAGGCCGAGGGCGACCGTCGCCAGACCTGTCCCGACCAGCGCGACGACCTGCGCCAGAAAGAGGTGGCGATAGGTTCGGTTCTGGAGGACGCCGAGCATGCTGTTTCCGATCGGTCAGAGATATTTGGTGATCGCCTTGAACTCGGCCATGGCGCTTCGCTGGTCGGCGGGCAGGGGGCCGACCACATCCTCGAGGCAATGGTCGAGATGGTCCTGGATCAGCGCGCGCTTGGCATTGGTGACCGCCTTTTCGACGGCATGAAGCTGTTGTGCGAGATCGAGGCAGGGGCGCCCGTCCTCGATCATCGCGATGATGCTCTTCAGATGTCCCTCGGCCCGCTTCAGCCGCTTGACGATCTCGGGATGGGTCTTGTGCCTGTGCTCGCTCATATGCATAACCTATCCCCCTGGATAGGATATTGCAATTGTGGGCACGGCGTCACATTCGTGATTGCGCCGCGCCTACAGCCAGCGTTGCACCGGGCGTTTATCGGCCAGATAGTGTTGCCGAGAAAGCGCGCCGGGACCTGTTCCTCACTGCGAGCGCATAGACCAATCAGATCTTCACCAGCATCGCGGTCACGTACATGAGTGCGATGCCGAGGGCGAAGCCGCCCAGGACCTCCTTCGAGAACAGGATGTCCGTACGGTCCTCGTCGTTGCGGAGCATGAACAGCGTCACCTCGATGATGACCTGGAGAATGGCGCCGGCACCGATCGCGAGCGCAAGTGCCGACCAATGGGGGGCGTAGGCGAGGCTGCCGATCCACATGCCGAGCACGGCCGGGCCGCCGGCGATCAGCGTCAACAGTACGAACTGGCGGAAGGTGGGTCTGATCTTGAGGAGCGGTGCGGCGATGCCTATGCCTTCGGTGATGTTGTGCAGCGTGAAGCCCATGACGAGGAAGGTGCCGAGGCCTGCGGAGCCGGCCGCGAAGGCGCCTCCGATGGCAAGGCCCTCGCCCATGTTGTGCAGGCCTATGCCGATTGCGATGTAGGTGGCGAGCGCCACGCCGCTCGGCCGTCCGCCCCGCCGCGAGACGGCCATTAGTAACAGGAAGGACGCGGCGGCGGCAAAGACCACCATTGCGCCACCCTGGAAGACGGGTGCGGATGCGCCGGCAAGCTCGAAGGCCTCCGCTACGGCGTCCACTAAGAGGAACGCGAGGAGGCCGACTGTCACCGCGAGCAGGAACCGCATGGCGCTCAGTCCCGCGCCGCGTAGCGCCGGATAGAACATCAGGCCGATGGCGACGGGCAGAATGCCGACGAAGGCGCCGAGGATGGCTTGCGACCGGAGACCGTTCGAGGTCACCTCCGGCGTGGGAACCGCGACCGGGATCTCGTGCTCGAACGTTGCGCCGGTGCTGGTGACGACGGTGACACGGTGCGCCTCGCCGAGAACCCAGGGGAAGGGAATGGAAATCCAGGCCGACTGCCCGCGGGGAAGCGGGCCGGGCGGGTCGAGCGTGAATTGCCAATAGGCGGCATCGACCTGGACCTGTGCGATCTTCAGCGGCTCCGAGCCGCCGGCGCGTACAAGAAGCCGTACCCCGCCGCCGTCGAGCGTTGTGCGCTCATAGGTGAGGTTCTCGACGGGCGGCGCGCCGTTTTCGAAGCTTCGGAGCGGATTGGTACCGAAGAGCCAGGCAATGGCCGCCGCCAAAACCAGGAAAGGGATGACGGTCCAGAGGAGAGCGGCGCGCCGGCTAGGTGATGCGGCCTGGCTCGAAGCGGTTTCGTCGGTCATGCCACTTCCTCCACGACTTCGAACATTCCCATCCAGCCGAGCTCCGTGAACTCCGACTGGTGCGCGTGGAACATGTAGAGGCCCGGTTCATGGTCCGCATGTTCGCCGAAGGTGAACTCCAGAATGCCGCGCTGCGCCTGGCACTGCATGATGAGGTCGACGGTCTTCAGAGTCGGCGTCAGGGTGGTCCCTTGGTCGAAATAGTCGAAGAAGTTGCCGTGGATGTGGAAGGAGTTGATTGGATCGAACTCGGTGAGGTTCGCGAGGTAGATGCGCACCGGACGGCTCTTCTCGATGCGGATCGGTTTCTTGGCGTAGCAGTGAGCGATGGTGTTGCAGGCATAGAACTCGTTCTCGCCGTCGAAATTGGTGTCGAAGGCATTCATCACCATGGCGAGTTCCTGCCATCTCGCATTCTCGGGCGAGCCGTGCAGCCGGCTGAGCGCCACCTCGCGGAATTCTGGTCGAAGTTCCGGATCGGGATCGATGACGAAGAGACCGTACATGCCCTTGTGGATATGCCGCGCGAGCGGCAGGGCATGGCAGTGGTAGAGGTGACAGCCGAAGGGGCGGGCGTCGAACTCGTAGACGAACTCCTCGCCTGGGTTGATGACGCCCGCGCCAGGAATCCCGTCCATGCGCGCGGCATGAATGCCGTGAAAATGCATGGAGTGCGGATGAGAACCGTAATTGCGCAGAATGATGCGCAGCCGCTCCCCTTCCATCGCGCGGAGCGACGGCCCGGGCACGCGACCGTTGAAGGTCCAGGCGGGGAACATGACGCCGGGCGCGATCTCGATCTCCTTGTCCTCGACCTCGACTTCGAACGTACGCAGCCGACGGCCGTCGGGGAGGGTGGAGACGCTCCCGAGATCCCAGTCGGTCAGCATCGACGTCGGATCGAAGCCGTTGCGCTCGTTATCGACGTCGCCGACGGTGATCATCGCTCCATGTGCCTGCATATGCGGCGGCGCGGCATCCCTTGTGCCGGCTTTGCCGTCAGACGCCGCGGAGATCTGGTGGCCCTGATGCTGGGCGGCGGCATCCTGGCTCAGCGCTGAACGGGCGGCGAGGGCTGCGCCGCCGGCCGCCGCCAGGCCCGCACCGAGCAGCTTTCGGCGTCCGAGGTCGAATGGCAGCCAGTTTCGCATTGTCCCGTCCTTTTGATAATGGTTCTTAATAGCAATAACAGCACATGCTCTTAGTTATAGCAATAGCTATGTTCGGAACTGCTGATGCTTCGGTCGCCTCCGGAAAAGATGACGATCGCGGAAAAATCATAGCGCAGGCTATGAATTCGCAATAAACTGGATAAAATCTCGGGAAAGGCATGATGACAGCAAGTCGCAGCAAATCGGCAAACAAACACTCGCTCGTTGACGCCGATACCCATGTCGAAAGCTTCCGCCAGACGCGCTCCAACCGGCGCAACGAACTCATCGAGGATTATGTCGAACTGATCGATGACCTCATCCTCCATGGCGGAGAGGCGCGGCAGGTCGATATCGTACAGAGGCTGGGCGTTGCGCAGCCGACCGTCGCAAAGATGCTCAAGCGTCTCGCCAGCGACGGCTTCATTCAGCAGAAGCGCTATCGCGGCATCTTCCTGACCGAAGCCGGCAAGGCACTGGCGGCCAGGAGCCGAGAGCGACATCGGATCGTCGAAGGGTTCCTGCGCGCCGTCGGGGTCGGAGAAGAGGCCGCGCGCATCGACGCCGAAGGCATCGAGCACCATGTCAGCGACGAGACGCTTGCCGTCTTCAAGGCTTTCCTCGACAAGGCGGGGCCGCCCGGCCGCGCTTGACCTATCCTGACCGTGATGTGCCTACGGCAGGGGGCGCGGCGCTTCATCCAACGATGGAGCGTTCGTGGCATTGAAGTTCGCTTTCGCAGATCCGATCCCACGACAATTTTGCCCACAGTCCCTGCTGTATGACGAGAGTGGCGCGCTCTGATCGGAGTCACGCTGCTTGACCCTCTAGCTGCTTGAGGGTCCATAATTCGGGAATCAAGGCGATATCGGACATTGCATGAGCGTTCGGGACAAGAGATCGGAAGACGATGGGTGGCTGACGCTGTTCCTCGCATGGATGGTTGCGCTTATCGCTTCGCTCGGGGCTCTCTTCATCGGCGAAGTCATGGGCCAGACGCCGTGCATCTTATGTTGGTATCAGCGCGCGTTCATGTTTCCGCTGGCGCTAGTCCTGGCGGTTTCCGCCTTTCGCATGGACCGTGGCGTATGGCGCTATGCGTTGCCGCTGAGTGGAGCAGGTCTGTTGATCGCGACATACCACGTCCTGCTATATTACGGCTTCATTCCGGAGGCAGTCGTTCCTTGTGGGAAGGGGCCTTCCTGTACTGATGCGAAGATGACCATTTTCGAGGTGATCCCGCTGCCGGTGCTGTCACTTCTGGCATTCGCCGCGATTTCATTCCTCCTCCTCATCGACCGAAGGGAGCATGCCCGATGAACCGAGCGCTCGTCATCACTCTCACCGCGCTTGCCGCGCTCGCTGTTTTTGGAGGAGGTGCCTACTACTACACTGCGCAGCAGAAAGAACATGCGGCTTCTGTCACAGCGTCGGCGGATACGCTCGTGCGCGCGCATTCGCCGATTCTGGGTAAGGAAGACGCACCCGTCACGATCGTGGAGTTCTTCGACCCCTCATGCGAGGCCTGCCGCGCCTTCTTTCCGCTTGTGAAGAATATCCTGGCGACCTATCCGGATGATGTGCGTGTGGTGATCCGCTATACCACATTCCACAAGGGCTCCGACGAAGCCGTGCGCATCCTCGAGGCGGCACGCAAACAGGACAAGTTCGAGCCGGTCCTTGCGGCGCTTGTGGACAAGCAGCCCGAGTGGGCTACTCACGGGGAGCCTGACATGAAGCGGGCCTGGAACATTGCCGGTGAGGCGGGTCTGGAACTCATGGGCGCCCGTCTCGACAGCGTGAAGCCGGAAGTTGATCAGGTGCTTCAGACCGATCTAGCGGACGTCAAGGCGAACAATGTCGAGCAGACGCCTACGTTCTTCGTCAACGGCAAGCTGCTGGTCAATTTCAGCCCGCAGGGCTTGATCGATCTGGTGAAAGGCGAAGTCGACAAGACGAGTTGACAGCGCTCTTGCAAGAAATCGCGGCTTGTCCGCCTGTAGGGCGCTTCACGGCTGGTGGTAGGTTCGATGTCCCTCACCAATGCTTGGAGGTCGATAGGGTGAGCAACTGCCTTGGCCGAGAAAGTTTGAAGGTCACGCCCCGCCCACTTCCGCGAGATTGCGCAGTTTCTTCAGACGGGTTTCTCGCGGCTCGTGCATGTCCAGCATACCTTGGAACCGACCATCCGCATCCATGAGAAAGATGCCCGCTGTGTGGTCCATTGTATAGCTGCCGCCCTCGGTATCGACCCTTTTGGCTGTTGCCCGGAACGCTGACAGCGCCTGATCCGTTTGCTTCCGCGTGCCGCGCACCGCGATGATCCTCGGATCGAATGCTTCCATGTACAGCGAAAGCAGGTTCTGCGTGTCACGTTCCGGATCGACGGATATGAGAAGCGCGTTGAACGCATCGGCCTGCGGACCGAGTTCCTTCATGAGATCCGTCAGTTCGAACAGCGTGGTCGGGCAGATGTCCGGGCAGTGCGTAAAGCCGAAGAATGCGAGGTAGGGCCTGCCGCGTAGGCTTCTATCCGACACGGCCTCGCCGCGATGGGACGTCAGTTCAAACGGGCCGCCGATCCCGCCGGTGGGCTCGGTTTCGGCCATATTCGCAAGAACCAGAGCTCCGGAGACGAGGCCGCCAACCAACAGGGCGGCGATTGCGGATCCGAAGAGCGCACGTCGGCTGTAAATCGACGTCATGGGGTTGCGCCATGGCCCTGATGGTCTTCGTTTTCAGCCGGCTGTTTCGCGCCCATGCCCTGAACCGCGAATTCAACCTTGATCTCGCCGGCCTTTTCGAAACGGAGTGTCGCCTCGACCTTTTCGCCTTCCTTGAAAACCTTCGTGGGCTTGATGAACATGAGGTGGGTAGCGCCTGGCGCAAGCTCGACCGTTTCACCCGGTTTGATCGTCACCCCTGCGGTCAGTAGTCGCATGCGGGCGACGCCATCTTGAAGAGTCGACTCGTGCACTTCAACCGCCGTTGCGATCGGAGAGCTGCCGCCAAGGAATGTGTCAGATTCGGCGCCGGTATTCGTGATCTTCAGATAGCCGCCGGCAACGGGAGCGACCATCGGCGTTGCACGCGACCAGGGATGATCGATCTGCAGATCACCAGCGCTATAATCATGCGCAAATGCGGCGGGCCCTGCTGCGAGGGAAAGCGTGAACATAAGAACAGGGGTGAAAAGACGTTTCATGTCAGCCTCTGAGTAAGGAGCGCGATCCGGACCTTGGCCCGCGACCCCGCTCTACACCCTCTAGCAGCTTTAGGGTCAATCGACCCCGGACGCCTGCGGCTTTCTGTCGTCTGCTGGTCTGCCCCTGATGACGCGGATCAATCGTGATCCGAGCAGCATAGGTCGTGTGAAGCGAGCGCCCGGATCACATAACAATCCCGCACATGATTGTTGTGCTGGTGAGAGGTTATGCGCTCTAGTTCGATTTCAAGCTTCCGGAGCTTGGCGATCTTGTCGCGAACGGAGGCAAGTTGCTCAAGGGCAATTCGGTCGGCATCCGCGCAGGGTTTGTCAGGGTGATGGCTGAGTTCGATAAGGGATCGTATGGCATCTATCGAAAGGCCCAGATCACGGGAGTGCTTTATGAAGGTCAGGCGATCCATCTCCTCCTTGGTATAGCGGCGCTGATTGCCTTCGGAGCGCTCCGCGTGGGGAAGAAGACCCATTTGCTCATAGTAGCGGATTGTCGGGATTTTCACGCCGGAGGTCTTCGAAAGATCACCAATCGTCAACATGTCGTTTTTCCAAAGTCTGTTATAAGAGTTCAATCGCCATGGAGTATTCGGAACCAGAAGAAGCCTTCGGCTCCGATGAGAGGACCGATGACGAGAGGCGCAACAACGCCGAACAGGCCTTCGAGAGTCGTGTGAGCAGTCGCCCAGCAAACGAAGAGCATTGCCAGCTTGACACCCAGAATGCCGAGCAGTGCAAGACCAAGAAAGAGAGCGGACGACCTGATCGCCTTGGCCATGTTTCACCTCCATCCAAGCCTAGCCCGGGCGAGGATGATCGCAAACTCAACTCTTGTTGTTCGAAATGATGGCGACGGCGTCACCGCGCTTCCGCTTTGAAAGCGTCATGTCATGTTCTCGTGGGATGGGGACAATGATTCGATGATGCGGCAGTCGCCCACCGTGCCGCTCGAGCATTGAGACAGCATCCGATCGAGCTCGCTCCGCAATGCGTTCAGATCGGCGATCTTCCGCTCGACCTCCAGCAGATGTTCCTTGGCGATCGCATCGACCGCTCCGCACGGCCGGCTCTTGTCGTCTGAAAGATCGAGCAGTGTTCGAATCTGATCGAGCGAGAAGCCGAGATCGCGTGCACGCCGGACGAAGCTTAGGCGATTGAGGTGCGAGCGCTCGTAGGACCGGTAATTGCCGCCCGTACGCGCTGGTGCGGGTAGAAGGCCGCTTTTCTCGTAGAACCGTATAGTTTCGACCTTCGTGCCGGTCATTTGCGCCAGCGCCCCGATGGTCAGCGGGCGGTTTGCCATAGCTTCATCCCTGTACTGACTACAGTCTTTAGATAGGGGCAATCGTCCCGGCGCGCCAGTCAATTTCACTTTACCGCCCAACGATCGAAAGCTGAAAGACGGCTCTTGACCCTGTAGCGACTACAGAGCGCACATTCCATCGGTGCACTTCGAGCGTATTTTCCAAAGGAGCAGAATATGACCTCTTCCCTCACCACCATCGATCTCAAGATCGAAGGCATGGATTGCGGCCATTGCATCAGTACAGTCGAGAAGGCGGTTCATGCCCTGCCGGGCATCGAGGAGGTCAAGGTCTCCCTTTCCGATAACAACGCGATAATCAGCTTTGATGCTGCCCTTACGTCGCAGGATGCGATCGTCGAAGCTGTCGAGGACGCAGGGTATGACGTTCCGCGATGATCACGCTTGAGCTTCCCATTGGCGGCATGGATTGCGCCGCCTGTGCCAAGAAAGTCCAGCGGGCCCTGAAGAAGCTCCCCGGCGTCGTAAATGTCGAGGTGCTCCTGAGTGCTGAAAAGGCCGTCATCGACCATGACCCGAAACTCGTGACGCGCGAGGCATTACAGGCGACGGTGGAAAAGGTCGGCTTCACCGTCCCGGCGCCTCAGGCGGCCGATACAGCCTATATGATTCAAGGCAATCTGCTGCAACGGCAGCTCTTTACGCTGCTTGGCGTGCTGTTCGGCGTCATCCTGTTTCTCGTCGTTATTGGGGAAGGCCTTGGTCTGTTCGACGTGGTTACGGATCGCGTCCCTCTCTGGCTTGGGACGGCGGTGGTCCTCGCGTTTGGTGCGCCGATCTTCCTCGATGTTGGTCGCTCGGCCCTTCGCCTGGAGGTGACGAGCCACACGCTTATGTCCGTAGGTGCCGTCGCGGCCCTGGTCACCGGCCAATGGGCGACGGCGGCGATCGTCGTCTTCTTCATGCGCATTGGTGTGTTCGCCGAGCGCTTCACCAGCGAAAAGGCACGGCAGCTTCTGAAGGGGTTGACCGCGCTCGCGCCGCAAAAGGCGCGCGTGCTGCGTGGTGGAGAGGAGATCGAGGTGACGATCGAAGCGGTTGCGGTCGGCGACACGGTTATCGTGCGCCCGGGCGAGCGCGTTCCTGTCGACGGTATCGTGATCGAAGGGCAGGCGACCCTCGATCAGGCGGCCATCACGGGCGAGAGCATGCCCGTAGAAGCGGAAGCCGGAGACAAGGTTTTTGCGGCCACGCTCGCCAAACTGGGACATCTCAAGCTCGAGGCCGAACGGATCGGTCGTGACACGACCTTCGGTCGCACGATCAAGCTCGTCGAGGAGGCGGAAGCCAACCGCGGCGAGGTGCAGCGGGTCGCCGACAAGTTCAGTGGATACTATCTGCCGGTCGTCGCGACGATCGCGATTCTTACCTACCTGCTGAGTGGGAACGTCCTCTCGGTTGTTGCCGTCCTGGTCGTCGCGTGCTCCTGCTCGTTTGCACTCGCCACACCTATCGCGATGATGGCCTCGATCGGCGCAGCAGCGAAGCGTGGCCTGCTCATCAAGGGCGGCAAGTATGTCGAAGCCATCAAGGTCGCGGATGTCGTCCTTATGGACAAGACGGGCACTTTGACGACGGGAAAGCCACGTGTGACGGATGTCGTGTCGCTGGATGGCACGCCGGAGCAAGCACTTCTGCAGCTTGCGGCCATCGCCGAGCGCCATTCCGAACATCCCTTGGCCGAGGCCGTTCGCAATCACGCTAAGGATCGAGGCGTCAAGGGTGGTGAGCCAGAGCGTTTCGAGGCAATTCCGGGCAAGGGTATTCGCGCCACCGTCGATGGGCAGGTTGTTGAGATTGGGAACCGGCGGCTGGTGGATGTGGACGAGCGCTTTGATGATGTCGCTCGCTTGGAAGATGAGGGGAAGACACTTCTGATCATGGCTGTCGATGGCCGCCCGGCCGGAATCTTTGCGGCGATGGATACGGTGCGACCGGAAGTCTCCGATGCGATCACGGAAATCCGCAAGCTTGGTATTGCGCGGATCGAGCTTCTGACAGGGGACAACGAGCGCACGGCCGCTGCCATCGCGAGCCCGCTCGGGATCGGTTTCCAGGCGAACCTGCTCCCCGAGGACAAAATCCGCGTCGTGAAGGAGCTGCAGGAGAAGGGCCATCGGGTCGTAATGGTTGGGGATGGCGTCAACGACGCGCCGGCGCTCGCGCAGGCCGATGTGGGCATCGCCATGGGCGGTGGAACGGATGTCGCGATGGAGGCGGCCCATATCGTGCTCATGCGGGAGAACTGGACGCTCGTCGCCGACTCCTTCCGCATCGCGCGACGCACGATGGGGGTGGTCAGGATGAACATCGCCTTTACCGCGCTTTACAATCTTGTCGGTCTTTCGCTTGCAGCGTTCGGGGTCATTCCGCCGATCTTCGCCGCCGCGATGCAGTCGATACCGGACATCGGGATTCTTGCGAATTCTTCACGCTTGATCCGGCAGAAGTAGTGCCGAAGACCACACAGGACCGCCGCTAACTTGCGGCGGTCAATCTCCTCTCATAGCGCTTTACCAGACCTATCCTTCGCGCCGGTCGGAGAAATCAAGTGGGCGGCAAGAAGAAGATCTATAGGCAGGATCCGCATTTCCGAAGCGTGGTGCGGACCAATCGAAAGAGGCACGCGTCGCCTCATCTGATCAAACGCGTCCGCATCGCTCTCTGCGCGACAGGCCTCATGATAGCGGCACTTTTCGTGGTGTTTATCAATCTTATCTGACTCGGTAGGCAAGTCGCTATGCGGCTACCAGAACGCTCATGACCGCGAAATGCAGCACTCTTCTTTGGCGCAGGCCGGGATATCGAAAAAGGCAGTCTTTTACGAGGTGACATCCTTTAGGAGCCTCATCCGCTCTTCACGAGGTTCCTCCATCCGCAACAACCTGACGAAGCGGCCATCCGCGTCAATTACGTAGACGCCAGCCGTGTGCTCCATCGTGTACTGGCCGCCGTCCAGGGGAACTTTCTTTGCGAAGGCGGCAAAGGATTTGACGACGTCGTCGGTCTGCTGGCGCGTGCCGCGCAAGGCGACAAAGCGCGGATCGAATGCCGTCATGTATTGAGAGAGCAGTTCCTGACTGTCGCGCTTCGGATCGACGGAAATCAGCAGCACCTTGAGGTTGTCTGCCGCGGGCCCGAGTTCCTTCATCATGTCGGTCAGTTCGAAAAGGGTCGTAGGGCAAATATCGGGGCAGTGCGTAAAGCCGAAGAACGCGAGGTATGCCGTTCCGGCCAACGACGTCGAATTGAACGTTTCCCCCGTATGGGTTTCCATCGAGAATGGACCGTTCAGGGGGAAGGATTGCTGCGAGAGGCGGTCCTTGTCGGATTGCAGCGTCCAGGTCAGCACGGCGAGCACAACAGCAAGGATCGTGATCGTCGCCCATGTGACCCTTCTCACGATCCTCAAAGTCTTCGATGCCATGCAAAACGCTCCACTTTCTTGCGATCTGGCTGGTCTTCTAAAGGCTGAAGCGGCTTCAGGGTCAACGGGCACAGAATGATTCGTCTTGACCCTCTAGTTGGTAGAGGGCGTACGGCGTGATGTGACCGCTTGGCGAGAGATGTCGGAATAGTGAAATACACGATGAAAATTGGGGGCGTGGCAGTCGCCCTCCTAGCTGGTACCGTTATCGGGGGGATGTGGGCTCTTGGCAGCGGCATGGTCGACCACGGGGTCGCAGAGCCTGTCTCGCTGACATTCACCGATCAAGCCGGCCGCGAGAGGGGCTTTGGCGATTTCGGGGGCAAGCCCATCCTCCTTAACGTCTGGGCGACGTGGTGCACGCCGTGTCGCAAAGAGATGCCCTCGCTCGATCGGTTACAGGCATCAGCCAGCACGAATGGATTTGAAGTGGTGGCGTTGTCGATCGACCTTGGTGGAGTGCAACGCGTAAGACCGTTCTACGAGGAGATCGGCATACGAAATCTCGGAATCTACGTCGATCCCGACAGCGCCGGGATGCGAGGTTTGATGGTGACAGGCCTGCCAACGACGATCCTCATCGGTGCGGACGGCGTTGAGCTCAAGCGCTGGATCGGTCCCAAGGAGTGGGATGATGCGGGAACGATTGCAGAGTTGAAGGCGCTTGCCGCCCGCGATTCCAACGCTGGAACACGATGAACAATCAAAGACTACGCCCAGACAAGCGAAACCGCGTTTGATGTCATTGGCAAGAGCTACGCGCTGCCATTGTGTCGAAGCGATCGATTTGGCGCACAGGGCAATTGACAAGCAAGGTGCTGAATTCGTGATGGAGCGAATGGCGGTTAAATATCAGATTGATTCCGACAGAGCACGCCCGTCTATCAGATTAGTTTTCGTGCCGATGGTGGGTAAATGAAGATTTCGGTCTGCGAGGCAATCTGCCTTCGATGGGCAGCTGAAGGAAAAGGCTCCCGAGACATAGCGGTGCTCGAAGCCGTGCCCGTCGAGATGGTCGCCTCTCTTTTTTCAAGCGCTTTGACAAAATTAGGCGCATCGACACTTGTGGAAGCGATCGAGAACGCCAAGATGCGTGAGGTGATCTAACTCATCCACCAAGACCCACCGTGGACTAGCAGAACTCCGCTCGACTCAAGATGGTCTTGCAGCCGCAGCCGACGTTTCCTCGATCCAGGTTTGCGGTGTTATGATGGTCGTAAACAGCATGGCCTCCAGCGTTGCCACTCGGTGAACCAATCCCGCTCTATTGGGATGACGTTCTAGCCAAGCTCGGGTCTCAGGCGATCAACCCGAACCCGCTTCGTGGTCAGCTGGCAAGCTTGGGTCCCTTCGATCGGGGCCTTCACGGTGATCGCGACCCGTCCCGATCCGTCAAGGCGCCATCGAGCGGGAATTGGCCCGCTCTCTGATCGAGCCAAAACGATGTTACACGACCTTTCACTCGCATAATACCACGCATTCCAGCGCTCTCGCGACCTTTTGGACCCGGTCACGGTCTTACAGATCGGCGGAGAATACGGCGTCGTCCCCTCCGGCGAAATCGACGCTGATGACAATCTTGACGTCATCCATGAATTCTTCCTCTGGCCGGCTCATTGAGCCGGCCTTGCCGTCTCGGTTGCCGCGAGCGAGCTGCCCCCCGCAAGGGAGGCTCCGCCGCGGCCGGCTGGCTTGACTGCAAGTTTCGGCAGTAGCCAGCCGCGCCCTTGCAGGGGTCTTCTCTTCGCGGCCTTTGGTGAGAGTGGCGAGAGGTTCGCCGGAAGGAAAAAAGGAGGGGCCGCTAGCGCGGCCGAGAAAGAATGAAAAAATCCGAAATCGAGGCAGTCAAAGAAAAGGTGAGCTGTGGTGCGGTGCTCGAAAGCGCCGGCTTCGCCATCGACCTCAGGGAGAGTACGCGCCGCGCGGTCAAATTCCGCCGCGGCGGCGAGATCGTCATCGTCACTCATGGCGGACTAGGGTGGTTCGATCCACTCAGCGACGATAAGGGCGATGTGTTCTCCCTGATCGAACGCCTGGATCGCGTTGGCTTCGCCGAAGGCTATGCTCGGGCCGCCGCCCTGGTCGGATTTCAGTCGGAGGCGCCGACCTGGCGTGAGAGTCTGCGTCCTCGGTTGCCGGACGTGTCCGTGCCGCAGCGATGGGTGGCACGTCGGCGGCCATGGCCCGGTTCGTACACCTGGCGCTATCTCTCCGATCAACGATATCTCCCCGTCAATATCATTGCAGCCGTGGTCTCGGCGGATCTCCTTCGCGAGGGCCCCTGCGGGAGCATGTGGGCGGCGCACGTCGATGGGCGAGGTGTCGTTTGCGGATGGGAGGAGCGCGGTCCTGAATGGCGAGGTTTTTCCAGCGGCGGAACGAAGACGCTCTTCCGGTTTGGCCCGCCAACGGCGTTGCGCCTCTGCGTGGCCGAAGCCGCGATTGATGCAATGAGCCTTGCGGCGATCGAAGGCATCCGGGACGGGACGGTCTATGTCAGCACGGGTGGTGGCTGGTCGCCCCAAACCGACGCCGCTCTCCGCAACCTTGCCACACGACCGGGTGCGCTTCTGGTTGCGGCGACGGATGCCAACGCGCAAGGTGAGACCTTCTCGGAGCGCCTGCGGGCGCTCGCCGAGGTGTCTGGGTGCAGGTGGCAACGGCTGCGGCCGTTGGCCGAGGACTGGAACGAGGTGCTCAAGGAAAAGAGCAGCGAAGAAAGGATTGAAAGGAAGAAGGGGAGGCTTGCCGCATGCGCGCCGTCCGCGTCAAGGGGAGGCTTTGCCCGGCGAGCCGGCCCTTGACCCGGCCGATCGCGATGCCGGCGGTCGAGAAGGGGTAACAGAGGACTGAAGGAAAAGGCGAGGTCGAGAAGGCTGCGCCGCGCTTCGGTCCGACAACCCCGAAGGAGCCGTACATGACCACAGCACCCGCAATCCGCAAGGTTTTCCAGGGCATTGCTGACCGCCGCCAGATGTATCGCATGTTCGACCGCCATGCCGGGCGCGTCCACCGCCGCGCTGATGACGCAACAGTGCTCTATGCCGGGGAATGGTTCGAGATCGGCGAGGCCGAGCACGACTATATGTTCGCTGTGGAGCCGCCCCTCTGGATCCGTGGCTCGATGTTCGCGCTCTGGCAATTCCTCACCGGATCGGTGACATCAGTGTTTTTCGCGCTGCGCATCGATGATGCCATCCGCTACTTCCATGGCTACTGCGATCTTTCCGACGATGTCTCCGTCGAGCGGATGCGTCTCGCCATCATCGAACGCGAGAGCCGGCCGGTGCAGGCGATGACGCGGGAGGAACGTCTCGAGCACATCTGGAGCAGCACTGCGGAACTCTATCGCGGCTACGCCGACTATCGCTGGCCTCATGCATCGCGCGGCCGGCGCACTGTTCACTTCTTCGGTGGCAAACTGGGCAGCGTCCCGAAACTGCTCGAAGCCATGACCGACGAGGAGATCGCCGCCAAGCTCCCGGTGCATCTGCGCTACCTGCCGGACGTGGCCGCCGCGTGAACGCGACATAACCGGCAGGTGAAGCCGAATAGGCGTCCCAACTGCATCTCGAAACCATCGACTAGCCCGGCAATAGCGCCGGGTTTTCCATTTCCGGAAGGAGAAACCCATGAATGACCTTGAAACGACCGTCGTCATCACGCCGGCGATCCCGCTCGACGACATGACCCTGCTTGAACGCCTCGTGCTCTCGCATGTCTTCGACGCCGGCGAGACCGACAGCGGTCTGCTGCTCTATAGCGACCGCGGCGTGGCGAGCCACTTGCGCATCCCGGCACACGAACTCACCAATGCCTATATGATGTCGCGCGCTGTTGCGCATAGCGAGATCAACCGGATCATCGCGCGGGTCTGGAAATCCTGGTGCGAAGAGGACGAGCCGGGAAAAACGGTTGCGGTCGACCTGAGCGAAACATCTTGGGAGTTCATCCTGAAAGATATCGTTGCACGCTCCACGGCCCTGGCAGAGATCAGGGTGCTGGAGTGGTATCGGCATCCCTCGCAGAACCCGGACAGTTTCGGCATGAACATCATGCTGGTGACGGCGAATGAGATTGCCGGCAGGAACAGCGACGACTTTTTCGAGGAGATGCGCGCCGAGACCGAGATCCAGCGACCGGCCGAGGGTATCAGGCGATCGCCGGGCGTTCCCGATCTTGCCGGCGCCGAACCGGCCGTCAAGCGGATGCGCGACGTCATCGACCTGCAGCGGGACGGCAAGTTCCCGAGCGAGAACTTCATCCTGGACCCGCGCGGGCACAATTCTCTGACCAGGATTCGCCGCTTCGTCGAGTCCTTCGGCGCACCTGTTCCTGTCGAAGTCGACAAGGATGAACGGCGATTGGAGACGACGCTCGCCTGCTGGGAAGCCATGCTCGACTTCAACGATCGGTTCATGAATGATGAGCCGATTTCGCAAAGCGTGCATAAGATGGTCGAAGTCTGGGCATTGGTGGGACCGCTTGGAATGCGCCGGCGGGCCATCCAGGTCGCGGGTCTGGCACTCAAGATCCACAATCATTTGCGCGAGCGCCTGGTCGGACCGCCGACGCCGTTCGACCACGATTTCGTGCCGGCGGTCATCGAGGTTCTGGCTTGGACGGACCGCGGCCCAGCGCTTCCAGGATCGACCGAGGAGGCCGCGGTCAAGGTTTTGGGGAAGCTGGCGGATTATCGGGAGAAGCGCCAATGACCTACCGTGTTTCATGGGACATCGACATCGATGACGCCGCATCGCCGATCGACGCGGCGTGCAAGGCGCACGAGATCGTTCGGCGCCCGGCCAGTTCAGCCAACGTCTACAATGTCGAGGCGCCGGACGGTGTCGTCACCGTCGTCGATCTGGAGGAGGTCCGATGCCCGCGGATCGCATCGCCTTCGCCTCTCCTCCTTCAGGCGCTCGATCGCGCGGAGCGCTTCATTGCCGGTTTCGAGGGTGACGAGCTGCAGGAGGGTGTCGATCAGCTTCTCGCGGCTATCCTAACCGCCCTGCAGGGGCGTAGCGATAGCCAGATCGTCGAGGAAACGAACGCGCTTGCCCGCTACCTCTTGGCCGAGCTGATCGGCACAGGCTACCAGGTGCCCGACACCTGGAAATTCTACGAGGAACGGGATCCCCGAAGCCGCAAGGCCTGGATGCAAGCTGTCGCCATCATGGAAATGATGACGTTCACCGACGCCGAGGACGCTCTATCGAACCTCGATCCGGACGGATCGGAACCGGAACGCCAGTTCCCCATCGAGGACTGGCAGTACGAGGTTGCGAACGGCGACACTCGACGCGGCTACGAGGACTGGCTCGCGGCGAAGCGCGACGCGTGAGCCTCGCCCATTCACTCCGACAGACCATTTTCCCCCACACTGAGGAGCATATCCATGCCCAGCGTTTACCGCACCGACAACTTCGCCGGACGTGTCAACTATGCCGTGACGGTCATTTCCCGGAAAGGTGGCCATACCCGACATTTCGATACCTGCTTCGAGATGGACGATGCCACGGAGGTCGCTGTGGCCGTTTACCGGCGCTCGCTCAAGAACCCGAAACTGGCCGCCAACATCTGGAGCTACATCGCCAGGGAAACCGTGATGAGAGACGTCGAGGAATTGAAGGACGTCAAGACCCGCGACCTGCCCGCACGCGCCGCGCAATCACGGGCACGCGCGAAAGCCGCCTCGGAAAAGATTCTGGAGGAGCACAGGCGGAAGCAGGCATCACCCTAGTCATTCCTCGGACGTCGCCTGCCAGCTCCTGACCGCCGGCCGGTGAAAAAAGGAGAAGAAAAGGAAAGGAGAAGCGCCTTTCCCGCATGCGCGTCCGGCCCGTCAAGGGCAGGCGTTGCCGCTGAAGCGGCCCTTGACCGGCTGCCCGCGATGCGGGCTCCGGATCGTGCAAGACAAGGTCTGAAGAAGGAAGGACATCGCTCCGCTTCCGACCGCATCACCCCCCTCGTCCCATCACAAGCGCCCCTCACCTGCCGGAACCCCTTCCCGCGGACGATGGCGCACGCCTGCTCACAAGGAGATCTCGATGAGCAACGATCCTTTCACGCTCGACATGTTCGGCAACACCGCGCTGACGTCCGGCCTGGGCCTCGGCCTCGGCATGACCGGGTTCAGCGGCCACGATCCCTTCGCCGCCAATGACGACGATCCGGACCCGACGCCGCCCGCCCCTGCCCCGGCTCTACCGATCGCCGCGGCGCGTAAGCCGGCACCGCGCAAACAGGGCGCGCGCAGCAATTTCTTCCTCGACGACGAGGGCCGCGGTCTCGCCGCCGGCTGGAAGGAACGGGCGAAGGCGAACGTCGGCGCCATCCTCATCGCCGGCGAAATTGAAAAACAGGACCGGCCGGCGACACGGGAGGAACAGCAGAAACTCATTCGCTTCACCGGCTTCGGCGCGTCGGAGCTTGCCAACGGCATGTTCCGCCGTCCGGGCGAGGTGGAGTTCCGCGAGGGTTGGGACGATCTCGGCAGCCTTCTGGAGACGGCCGTCAACGAGGCGGACTATGCCTCGCTCGCCCGCTGCACCCAATATGCGCATTTCACACCCGAATTCATCGTGCGGGCGATGTGGGCCGGGCTGCAGCGTCTCGGCTGGCGCGGCGGCCGCGTGCTGGAGCCGGGCATCGGCACGGGGCTGTTCCCCGCGCTGATGCCACCGACCTATCGCGCCACCAGCCATGTCACGGGCATCGAACTCGATCCGGTCACGGCCCGCATCGTGCGGCTGCTGCAGCCGAAGGCGCGCATCGTCAACGGCGACTTCGCCCGCACCGATCTCGGCGTCGTCTACGATCTCGCGATTGGCAATCCGCCCTTCTCCGACAGGACGGTTCGCTCCGACCATCATTATCGACCGCTTGCGCTTCGTCTGCACGACTACTTCATCGCCCGCTCTATCGACCTTTTGAAACCCGGTGGGCTGGCGGCTTTCGTGACGAGCAGCGGTACCATGGACAAAGCGGACGCCACGGCGCGGGTGCATATCGCCAAATCGGCCAACCTGATCGCGGCTATCCGCCTGACTGAAGGCAGCTTCCGCCGCGACGCCGGCACGGACACCGTCGTCGATATCCTCTTCTTCCGCAAGCGCAAAGCCGGCGAGCCGGAGGGCGATACGTCGTGGCTCGATATCGAGGAAGTCTGCCCCGCCACGGAGGACGAAGGCGCCATCCGCGTCAATCGCTGGTTCGCAGACAATCCCGGCATGGTTCTCGGTACCCATGCGCTGACCTCCGGTCCGTTCGGCGAGACCTATACCTGCCGGGCGCGGGCGGGCGAGGATCCCGCCGAGGTGCTGGACGCTGCCATCTGCCGTCTGCCGGAAGACATCTATGACGGCGAGCCGACCGAAATCGATCTCGATCTTGAGGAGGAGCTGACGGAAATTGTCGACCTGCGGCCCGGCAATGCCAATGTTCGCGAAGGCAGCTACTTCGTCGACAACAGGCAGGGCCTGATGCAGATCGTCGACGGCCAGCCCGTCGTGATTAAGGTCAGGAAGGGCCGTGTCGGTGACGGTCTGACGGAAAAGCACGTCCGTATCGTACAGAAGCTGATAGCTGTCCGCGACGCCGTGCGCGAGGTGCTGAAGGCGCAGGAGACCGGCCGGCCGTGGCGCGACCTGCAGGTGCGGCTGCGCATCGCCTGGTCGAGCTTCGTCAGGGATTTCGGGCCGATCAACCACACGACCGTCAGCATTACCGAGGATGTGGACTCCGGCGAGACCCGCGAGACGCATCGCCAGCCGAACCTCCAGCCATTTCGTGACGATCCCGACTGCTGGCTGGTAGCCTCCATCGAGGACTACGACCTCGACACCGACACGGCCAAACCCGGTCCGATCTTCTCGCAGCGGGTGATCGCGCCCCCTGCCCCGCCGGTGGTGACGAATGCCGGCGACGCGCTTGCCGTCGTGCTCAACGAGCGCGGCCGCGTCGACCTCGACCACATCGCCGAGCTACTCCATTGCGACCGTGACAAGGTGGTCGACCAGCTCGGTGACACCGTGTTCCAGAACCCGGCGGACGGCGCGTGGCAGACCGCTGACGCCTATCTCTCCGGCCCGGTCCGCACCAAGCTTGCGGCCGCTGAAGTCGCTGCGGCGCTCGATCCGACCTTTGAGCGCAATGTCCGCGCGCTGGTGGCTGTCCAGCCTTCGCCTCTGCGTCCCTCGGATATTACCGCGCGTCTTGGCGCGCCATGGATCCCGGCCGCCGATGTCGTCGCCTTCGTCAAGCAGACGATGGACGTCGAGATCAAGATCCACCATATGCCGGAACTCGGTTCCTGGACCGTCGAAGCGCGCCAGCTCGGCTATCGCGCCGCCGGCACGTCGGAATGGGGCACCAGCCGCCGACACGCCGGCGAACTGCTCGCCGATGCGCTCAACAGCCGCGTGCCGCAGATCTTCGACACCTTCAAGGACGCCGGCGGCGAACGGCGGGTACTGAACGTCGTCGATACCGAAGCCGCGCGCGAGAAGCTGCAGAAGATCAAGACGGAATTCGAGCGCTGGGTCTGGACGGACCCCGAGCGGACCGACCGACTGGCCGGCGTCTATAACGAGCGCTTCAACAACCTTGCGCCGCGCAAGTTCGACGGCTCGCATCTCCAGCTGCCCGGCGCCTCCGCTGCGTTCACGCTCTATGCTCACCAGAAGCGCGGCATCTGGCGGATCATTGCAGATGGCGCGACCTATCTCGCCCATGCCGTCGGCGCCGGCAAGACGATGACCATGGCGGCCGCCATCATGGAACAGCGCCGTCTCGGCCTGATCGCCAAGGCGATGCTGGTCGTACCCGGCCATTGCCTCGCACAGGCGGCGCGCGAATTCCTGGCGCTCTATCCATCCGCCCGCATTCTCGTCGCCGACGAGAGCAACTTCACCAAGGACAAGCGCGCGCGTTTCCTCAGCCGGGCGGCGACGGCCACCTGGGACGCGATCATCATCACCCACTCCGCCTTCAGGTTCATCGCCGTCCCCTCCGCCTTCGAGCAGAGCATGATCCAGGACGAGTTGCAGCTCTACGAGGAACTGCTGACCCGGGTCGAGGCCGACGACCGCGTGTCGCGCAAGCGGCTAGAGAGATTGAAGGAAGGGCTGGAGGAGCGGCTGACAGCGCTATCCACCCGCAAGGACGATCTGCTGACCATCTCGGAAATCGGCGTCGACCAGATTGTCGTCGACGAGGCGCAGGAATTCCGCAAGCTCAGCTTTGCAACCAATATGTCGACGCTGAAGGGCATCGACCCGAACGGCTCGCAGCGCGCCTGGGATCTCTACGTAAAGTCGCGCTATATCGAAACGAAGAACCCCGGCCGCGCGCTCGTTCTCGCCTCCGGCACGCCGATCACCAACACGCTCGGCGAGATGTTCTCCGTCCAGCGCCTGCTCGGCTACGACGCTCTCCATGAACGCGGCCTGCATGAGTTCGACGCCTGGGCGAGCACCTTCGGTGAGACGACCACCGAATTGGAGATCCAGCCTTCGGGCAAATACAAGCCGGTCTCGCGCTTTGCCAGCTTCGTCAACGTCCCGGAACTGATCTCGATGTTCCGCTCCTTTGCGGACGTCGTGATGCCCGCCGATCTCCGGGAATATGTCCGTGTTCCGGCCATTTCCACCGGCGGACGGCAGATCGTCACCGCGACACCCACCGCGGCGTTCAAGATGTACCAGCAGATCCTCGACAGCCGCATCAAGGCGATCGAGATGCGCGAGGGACCGGCGCAGCCGGGCGACGATATCCTGCTCTCGGTCATCACCGATGGCCGCCATGCGGCGATCGACCTGCGCCTCGTCATGCCGGCCAACGACAACGAGCCGGACAACAAGCTCAATCTGCTTGTCAGGAATGCCTTCCGGATCTGGCAGGAAACAGCGGATCAGGTCTTCCTGCGTCCTGATGGGAAGCCTTACGACCTGCCCGGCGCCGCGCAGATGGTCTTTTCCGACCTTGGTACGATCAACGTGGAAAAGACGCGGGGCTTTTCGGCCTACCGCTGGATTCGCGACGAACTGGTCCGGCTCGGCGTGCCCGCCAGCGAAATCGCCTATATACAAGACTATAAAAAGTCCGAGGCGAAGCAACGGCTGTTCGGCGACGTCCGTGCCGGGCGCGTCCGCTTCCTGATCGGCTCCTCCGAGATGATGGGCACCGGGGTCAACGCCCAGCTCAGGCTCAAGGCGCTTCATCACCTCGACGTGCCGTGGCTGCCGTCGCAGATCGAGCAGCGCGAGGGCCGCATCGTCCGCCAAGGCAACCAGCACGATATCGTCGACATCTTCGCCTATGCGACGCAAGGCAGTCTCGACGCCAGCATGTGGCAGAACAACGAGCGCAAGGCCCGGTTTATCGCCGCCGCACTCTCCGGCGATACGTCGATCCGCCGGCTGGAAGATCTCGGTGAGGGTGCCGCCAACCAGTTTGCGATGGCCAAGGCGATCGCGTCAGGCGACGAACGGCTGATGAAAAAGGCCGGTCTGGAGGCCGATATCGCCCGCCTCGAGCGCCTGCGCGCCGCCCATGACGACGACCTGTTCTCGGTCCGCCGGCGGCTGCGGGAAGCCGAACGCGATATCGAGATTGCTACGCGCCGCATCGACGAGATCGGCAAGGACATCGCGCGGTTGGTGCCGACATCAGGCGAGGCATTCACGATGACCGTTCTCGGGGAGCGGCACGTTGAGCGCAAGGACGCCGGGCGCGCGGTGATGAAGGAGGTCCTAACGCTCGTCCAGCTTCAGCACGAGGGCGACGCACAGCTCGGGTCGATCGGCGGCTTCGACGTCATCTACGAGGGAGAGCGCTTCGGCAAGGACGCGTATCACTACCGCACCGTCCTGCAACGCACCGGCGCCGACTACGAGGTCGATCTGCCGGTCACCGTCACGCCGCTCGGAGCAATCTCCCGTCTCGAACATGCGCTCGACGATTTCGCGGGCGAGCGTTACCGCCAGCGCCAGCATTTGGAAGACGCCAACCGCCGGCTCGCCTCGTATCGCGCGCACGAAACGGGCACCTTCGCCTTCGCCGACGAACTTGCCGCAAAGCGCCGGGAACTGGAGGAGGTCGAGGAAGCATTGGCCGCCGAAGCCCGCGCCACCGCCGAGCCGGTCGCGCAGGCGGCATAGCGCCGGCGACGATCACGACGGGAGCAACGCAGCCGCCGCATAGCTGCGTTGCACAATAAATGTTTTCCAGATGGTCAAGAAACGGGCATTATGCTTGCAGTTGATGCACATGGCGGTCTTTCTCCTCCCAGTGCCGCCGCGTCAGCTGTTCCCCTCTGGAGGTTTTGACCTTCACACTTCAATGGGCCGCGGTTTCGCAGGCCCATTTTTTTTGCCGATAGCTATCGCCGCTTATCGGTCCAGCTTTTCGCGAATGCGTCGGTAGAGGTTGGCTCCTACGCAGTCATCGATCACTACGGCAATTACGGATCGAGAGCGTCGCTAGCGTCTGCGGCGTCCTGATCGTTCGCGAGGGTCTTGACCAAGGCGACGAACCGTCGTCGGACTTTTCCGTTCGATATCGATAGGAAGGCGCGGTTGAGCTGGAGCCCCTCGCTCGACATCACGAAATCGGTCACGTTGCTCCCCTCAACATTCCCATCCTCCCGTGCGATCTGGTCTGTTCCCTCGAAGAAATAGGCGACCGGACAAGTTAAGAAGCGCGCGATATTCTGAAGTCGGCTCGAACCAACGCGATTTGTGCCTTTTTCATATTTCTGCACCTGTTGGAACGTGACGCCGAGATTCTCGGCAAGGATACTCTGGCTAAAGCCAAGCATCTGTCGGCGCTGGCGTATGCGCCGGCCAACCTCGATGTCGATCGCGTTCGGCGCCTTGATGTCTGCTGTCTTCTTCATCGAACCCTCTTGATAGCGGGATCGCAAGATGACTAGTCAAAGAACCAGAACCTATTGAGCGTCCGCTTCGAACTGCGCGGCGCCGGTGCTGAAGACGCGCAAGGTGCTCCCTGCTCCGCCACCATGGTCGTGTCAAGACAGGTCGTCTGACTTTCCCGGCGAACAAGCGATCTGCCAGGGCAGGACAGAAGAAAGGAAAGGGACAGAAAAGGGAAACCCGATCGCAGATCGGTCCTCCCAGCGGCGCTTCGCTCAACCGCCGCCTGCGCATCCCGGCAACTCGTCCTTCGCAGGGCCGTCGGCCCCGCTTGTCCATCGCTGCAGGGACGCTCGGCCGCAGTTGCACCGGTCCGGCCGCCCCGCGGTCCGGGAGGTGTCTTCGGAAAAAAGAAGACACGAGAAGGACCGGCAAGAGGGCCGCGTCCGTACCCCCGGAAAGGAACATCCCATGCAAATCATGAAGGTCGATCCGCGCGATCTGTTGGACAACCCGAACACGGCCCGCCGCACCAAGTCGTCGCCCCAGGCCGACGCTCTGATGACCGCGACCATCAAGGCGGTCGGCATCATCCAGCCGCCGATCGTATTTACCGGGCCGGACGGTGGAAACGGTCTCATGATCGAAAACGGCCACCGCCGCAGGGACGGGGCGATTGCCGCCGGTCTTGCCGAAATCGAGGTTCTGGTCAAGGAAGCGGCCAACGACAACGGCGCC
>NZ_OZ000538.1:0-131786 GCF_945994535.1 Shinella sp. WSC3-e | reverse complement strand
CGATGCTGGCCTCTCGGAAATCGAGGTGTTGATCATCGAGGCTGCCAACGACAACGGCGGCATGCGCAACCTGGTCGAAAACCTCGCCCGTGAAAACCTCAATCCCGTCGATCTGTGGCGCGCCATCGAACGCCTTGTCGCCGAGAATTGGACGGAGGAGGCAATCGCGCTCGCGCTGGCATTGCCCGTCCGCCAGGTCCGCAAGCTGCGACTGCTCGCCAAGGTCCTGCCCGCGATGCTCGACCAGATGGCGCTCGGCGATATGCCCAATGAGCAGCAGCTACGTTTCATTGCGGCCGCGACCCACGAAGAGCAGGGCGAGGTCTGGAAGGCGAACAAGCCGAAGCGAGGCGAGACGGCGCATTGGTCGTTTATCGCCAGCGCGCTCAACAAGCGGCGTATGTTCGCGCGCGATGCCAGCTTCGGTGACGATCTCGCCGCGGCCTATGGCATCGAATGGGCTGAAGACCTGTTCGCGCCGGGCAACGAGGACAACCGCTACACCACCAATGTCGAGGCCTACCTTGGCGCCCAGCATGAATGGATGACGATCAATCTGCCGAAGCGCGGCGCGATTGTCGAAGTCAACACCTACGGCGAGCCGGAACTTCCGAAGAAGGCGGAGAAGGTTTACACCAAGCCGCAGAAATCGGACCACACCGCCATGTATCTCGACCGCACCGGCAAGGTGCAGACCGTGCATTTCCGGGTGCCCGACGAGAAGAAGAAGGCGAAAGCCAAGGCCAGCAAGGACGCCTCCGGCGCGGTCGCAGGCGCCGACGAGGTGATTGTTACCAAGCCGCGCCCCGACGTGACGCAGGATGGTTACAAGATCATCGGCGATTTCCGCACGGATGCGCTCCGCGAGGCGCTCGGCCGTGCTCCGATCGAGGATGACACGCTGATGGCGCTGCTCATTCTCGCTTTCGCCGGCACCAATGTGAACGTCCAGTCGCCGTCCTCCGACGGTCTGATCGGGACGAGGCGCTTCAACCGGCATGCAGCGATGCTGCTCGACGAAAACGGCAAGCTCGACTTCGACATGGACACGCTTCGCATCGCCGCGCGGTCGGCGCTGATCGATATCCTGTCTTGCCGCAGGGGGCACACTGCCAGCGGCGTCGTCGCGCGCATCGCCGGCGATGCGATCGGTGCTGATAGCTTCATCGCGAATATGGCTACCGAAGCATTCCTGGAATGCCTGTCGCGCCCGTCGCTCGAAGCGTCGTGCGTCGCGGTGTCGATCGTGCCGCGCCAGCGTGTCCGCGAGACCCGCTCGTCTCTCGTCGATCACTTCAAGGAGGGGCTGTTCGTCCATCCCGCAGCCCGCTTCGCGCCGGACCTGGCCGAGCTTTCGCACCTCCTCAAGGTCCGCGACGTAGCAATTGGCGATGGCGAACCGCCGAAAGAGGATCAGGCCGAGGATGACGCAGACGGCGATTCCGCCGGTGAAGCCGCCCCCGAGGTGATCGACGACGCTGCGCAGGCGGACGGCGACACGCAGGCGGAGGAAACGGTCATCGAAGACGACTCCGCCTACTCGATCGCCGCCGAATAGGCGGTCGCACTTCCCTTTCCCGCTCGACACCTTCGCTGCCGGCATCACCGGTGGCGGAGGTGTGTCCGGCAACCTCGATCCTGCAGGAGAACGCTATGAATGCGGACCTGATCATCTCGCTCGCGCCCATCGGTTCCGTCGTCGAATGGTCCGACGGAGCCCCCCGTCCCCCGGAACACCATGTCGCCACGCTCTATCACTGGAAGCGCAACAACGGCGCCGGCCTTCTCGTCCGCAAATGCGGCGAGACCGGTCCGGATCATCCCGGCGTCGCCCCGTTCTTCATGCTCCGCTGCGAAGACGACCTCCGCACGTTTTCCGTCGGCCTTACCTATCGTTTCCGAATTGGCTCCCGGCCGAAGATCGGATCCGTCCGGATCTTCGAGAGGGACGATCCCTCGGCGCTGATGCTTCATCTCGCCGATGATCGGGACGCCGCCCGCGCCTGGCTCACCGACAACACCGCGTTTTCCGACGCATTCACGGTCGAAGTCACGGCCGACGAGCTGGCGGCTGATCATGTCGAAGGGAGAACGGCAGCATGAACGCGACCGATCTTCCCGACGATGCTGCCTCGACCCTTGAGGATACAGGGGTCGAGTTGGGCACCAGCAGTGAGGGCTTTCCGGTGGCCCGTCTAGGCGATCTCCTCCTCGCCATGTTACCACACCCGGCCGGTGGCGGTTTCCTCGCCAGCGCATGGCGCCTGGCCCAACCGCTGTCGATGTTGCGGCGTGAGGATTTCTTCGGACATGATGGCGAACTCGCCGATGAGGCCGCTTTCCGGTCGCGCGTTCTGGAAACCGCGCAGCATCAGCGCGAACTGTCGAGGCTTCAGCGTCTCCAGACCCGCATGGTCTGCAGCACGCCATGGGGGCCATCACAGCTTGCGACGATCTATGCCGAGGGCATCGTCGCGCACATGACCGCCGGCCATGGCGGTTTTCGCCTCTCGGCCGAGCGAAACAAGCGGATCGTCCGGTCCCTTCGGATTGCTTCCGGTTGGTACGAGGAGGACGATGCCTGGGCGATCGTTGCCCTCACTTTCCCGAACCTGTTCACGACCTACGAGCGCCAGCTCGCGGATCGCACGATCCGGGACAAATGGCCGGACGAATGGGAGGCGATCTCCGGACGTCCGCTTAAGCCGGGAGAATCGAGCGGCAAGGACCGCCGCGCCTTCGAGCGCTGTCATGCCGGCGACTGGATCGTCGCGTCGGCCATCACATCCGGCCATCACCACGGCAAAATCGAAGTGGTAGCCCTCCGCGGTGGTCGACGCGGCGCCAATGTCGTGGAGCGGCGGTTTCTGGTGCCGAAGGCAGAATACGAAGGGCGCGGGCCCTTCGGCTTCGTCATCGATGAAGGGTGTCATGCCGGCTATGACGGCGCGTCGTCCTTCGTCGGATGGGAGCGGAGGAAAGCGTCATGAACTCGCTTTCCGATTGCCGCTCGCTCCTGTCCCGCATGGAAGAGGCATGTCGGCAGACCCAGCACCAGCTCGACCTGATCGACCGGCAGATCATTCGCCGGATGACGGCGGTCATCCCGCACCTGCATCCGCGCCGGCGGTCCTATCGGCGAGGCCAGCCGCCGGAAGCAGGCGCCTTCCTTGCCCGCTATCGTGCCAACCTCGCCGCGATCACGGCCGAGCGGCAGCAGGAGATCGATGCGCTATCGCGCAAGCTCGCACGGCAGGATCTGGCAATCGCGGCACTGCGCGAGCGGCCTGCCGGGCGGAGATCGTCATGATCTTCTCCTGCGACCGCTGCGGCGAAACCTGGCCGGACCATCCCATCACCCGCGTCCCCTGCCCTACCTGCAGGGTGGGCGTCGGGACATGGTGCCTCCGGCCGTCCGGGCATCGCGCCGCCGAGCTGCATGTCGATCGTGAGCATGCCGCACTCGCCGCCGGTGTCCTGCGCAAATGCCCTGGGCCGGTTGGCGCTCCAGCGCCGCCGATAGGCGGGCAGCTCATCCTCGACATTTAGGTGCCGCCCGCGCCCCCAAGCCGGTGTCATCCTCATCATCATTGCGCGTTTCCATGGAGGAGACCATGAAGACCTATACGATCGAAACGACATACCGCGTGCCGAACTATCGCCAGAGGACCCACTCTGCTGACACCGTGGAGGACGCCTGTCGTCTGGGTATCGCCGACGAGGACTGGACCGGCGCGCTTCCCGATTTCGAGACTGCCGGCGAAACCTACGTCACCGGCGCATGGGAAGGCGCAGATGCTGCCTATTCCGGGCCGGCGGTCGACGTTCCCGAGGCGTTCGGTGAAACGGTCTATCGCAAAGCCGAGCTGTTCGAGGATCTTGTCGCGCTGCTGCGGGAGCCGGCGCAGCCGATGGGCATCGCGGAGCACGCGTTCAGGGCTTGGCTGCCGCGCGCCATGACGGTCCTGGCAAAGGCCGATGCGATCGGTAGGGATGCTGCAAGCGCACCTTGAGGATTCCTTCGGGCTTGTCGGGGGTCTCTAAGGACGAGGCGGTCGAGCGTGGCCACGCGATGCGAATGCTCGACGACATGATGTCGGTCCCCGCATTGCGATCCGGACTGATCGCCAGCGGCATCTGGTTCGGCCGGACCGGGTTGGACCATACGTGGCTGATCGGCGCGGGAGGCGTCAGGTTGAGGACGTTCGCGGCCATCGATATCCTTTCGGTCGGGCGATGAGCCAACCCCTTGCCGGAGCACCCTTCGGTTTTGGACGGTCGTAATCCGGCGGCCGGTCGTTTCAAGGCCGCTGCGCGCCGCGTTGCGGCCGGTTCACCCTCCCTTCGCAAGGCGAGCCCGCGTCCCGCGCAGGGGCTGTGCCCCCGCTTGTCCGCAAGCCCGCCTTTCTCGCTCAGGCGCCCCGGACCTGTGAAAGCGACCGTCTGACCGCCGGCTTTTCTCGACCGCACCGAAAGGCGCTCCGGCAAGGGGCCGGCGCAAGCCTTCGGAAGAAACCGAAAGGAAATCGAAAATGGCCAAGTCAGCAACCTCCCGCCCGTCCGCCCGCATCGTCCAGCTGCGCAAGGGTGCGACCCTCGAAATGGTCCGGCTCACCTGCCCAGATGCCGCCCAGGCGATGCGGATCGCCGAAAGCTTCGGGACCGCCGTCGTCGACGGCGACGGCGTGCGCGACACCCACGAGCGCCTCATCCTCGAAACCGTCGAGGCTCTGTCCGAAGGCCTCGGAGAGCGTGCCATGCAGATCCACCTGCAACGCATCGTCGGAGCCTACGTCGGTTCCGCCCATGGCGCCGGCCAGTTCTACTCGCGCGCCGTGACGGAAGCCCGCGACGCCACGGCCAAGGCCGCCAGTGACGCCCGCGACGACGACCGGGACGGCATTGTTGGTTACGACAGTTCCGCCCAGCGCAAGCGGGAATTCGCCGCCGACATGGGTATCCAGGCATTCTCGCTCCGCATGGCCGCCGAAGGCGCGGTTGCGGCCTACGAACACGCCGTCGGGGAAAGCTGGAAGCCGTTCGATCGTCCGGTCGACAATCCCGGCCAGACGCTCGACCGCAAGGCGGCCGAAGCGCAGATGGACGCGCTCGGTTGAGCGATCAGGCGGGGCTTCGGCCCCGCCTTTTTTCCTTTATTCGCCCATTGACCGCCGCAATTTTGGATGAGGCGGTGTTATCGTGATATCTCGGGCGCGCCCCTACACGCAGGGTGATAGGCCTGCTAAACGCGTGTTTCGAGGTGCTATATTTTCTAGGAGGCCGAAATGGGTGTAAGAAGTGTTGTTGGACAATGTTTGTGGGCATTCGGCCTCAGCGCCGTAGTGTTGCTGCTCCTCTTCACGCCCTCGGCAATTGTCGACCTCCTGCGCAACCAGCCGATCGGATCGACGATCTCTGGTGATCTGCGCAATCCCTCTCTCAGCGGTCCAGTTGCCATGACATTTTCCGCATACGCCTTTGTCGTTCTCGTGGGGAGCCTTGTCTATAACTCCCGGCGCCAGCGGAAGCACGACAGTTGACCTTTCAAATCACGCGCAAGCAGCAATTCGCTAGCGTCGGCCGCTCTTTGCGGCCGTTTTCGTTTGGCTTGGCCGATGACGACGCTGCAGTCTGCAAGCAGATCGTCACCCGAGCCTGGATGCCCCGCGATAGCCGGTCGAAAACCCCGGTCAGTGGTTTCTCGCTATCGTGGTTTTCTGAACTTCTGACTCAGCGGAAACTCCGCCGGATCGTTGGCCCATGGATCGAAGACGACCGCGCCTGAATGGCGGGTGTCCTTCACATTCCGCGTGACGAGATAGAGGTCATTCTCGATTGCGGTCGCCGCCAACAGCGTATCGATCACGGGTGGCGGGTGCCCGGTGGCTTTCTTGACCTCTCCCGATATGCGTCCCCAGAGCCGCACGGCCTCGTCGCGCAGGGAAAGCACGCGATCGCCAAACCGATCCGCAAGAGCATCCCTCGATGCGATATAGCGCGAACGATCGGGATGGTCGTTCGGCAGGTTGTAAATTCCCTTGTCGTATTCGGCGAGTGTCAGGATGCTGAGATGGAAGGTCTCTTCGTTCTGGCTTGCTGCCCATGCTTTGACCGAGGGAGCGCCCTGCGGGTTGATCAGCGCGGCCACCACATTGGTATCGAGTAGCCAGCCCCTCAAAGCTCGACATCCCGGCCATGGTCGGTCTCGCGGTCGAGGTCCAGGCCCCCGAGATGCAATGCCTCCATGAAGTTGACGAACGGTACACGAGGCGCAGCAGGTGACAGGCGCTCGAACTCCTCGACGCTCATGATGACGACGGCGTCATGTCCCCGAACGGTTACGCGTTGCGGACCGTCCTCACGAGCATGACGGACGACCTCGCTGAAGCGCGCTTTCGCGTCCTCGAGCTTCCATCGCCCGCTCATTGTCGGGTTTGCCGGTCTGTTCGTTCCAGATAGCTGTGTTTGCTTGCCCATTCGCTTCACCTAGTCAGATGGTCAGATAAATAGCAGGTTCGCCGTTCCGGCGCCAGACGGATGTTGAAAGGAAAAGGTGGAAAGGCGAGCGCCACGCGACCCGTCCGGCTTTGGTCCTGCCGGAACCGGGATTCAGCGCAAGGGCTTTGCCCTCCTCCACTTCGTTCCGGCGCTTCGCGTGCGCCGTCCCCCTATGGTTCCGGCTTCCGGACCGCCGTGACGGGGTCGCGATAGGCGCGACCTCTGGAACGGAGGTAAGGAAAATGAGGAAAAAGACCGAAGCGCAGCGCGTGGATATCTACACGCGCATCACCGGCAGGATCGTCGAGGCTCTCTCTAACGGCGTCCGCCCATGGGTCCAGCCGTGGCGCGCGTCCAACATGGAAGGCCGGATCACCCGACCTTTGCGGCACAACGGCCTTCCCTATAGCGGGATGAACGTCCTTCTCCTGTGGTCGGAGACCATTGCGCGTGGGTTCTCCTCGCCGATGTGGATGACGTTCAAGCAGGCGTTGGAGCTTGGCGCTGCGGTGCGCAAGGGCGAGTCCGGCGCGACCGTGGTCTTCGCCAGCCGCTTCAGCAAGTCCGAGTCCGACGGACATGGCGGAGAGATCGAGCGCGAGATCCCCTTCCTGAAGGCATATACCGTCTTCAACGTCGCGCAGATCGACGGCTTGCCGGACCGCTACTATCAAGCTGCAGCGCCTGTTCCCGATCCCGTTGAGCGGATCGAGCATGCCGATCGGTTCTTCCGGAACACCGGCGCGCGTATCCGCCATGGTGGCGACCGGGCCTTCTTCAGCCCTGCCACCGACCACATACAGATGCCATTCGTCGAGAGCTTCAGGGACGCGGCCTCCTACGTGGCAACGCTCAGCCATGAGGCCACGCACTGGACGGCGCCGACGCATCGCGTCGGTCGCGATCACAGCCGCTACAGCAAGGATCGCAGCGAGCGCGCCCGCGAGGAGTTGATCGCAGAGCTTGGCAGTTGCTTCCTGTGCGCGGACCTCGGCATTGTGCCCGAACTGGAGCCGCGCCCGGATCACGCCTCCTACCTTCAGTCGTGGCTGAAGGTGCTCTCCGACGACAAGCGGGCGATCTTCGCTGCCGCCGCGCACGCTCAGCGCGCCGTCGCCTACCTTCATAGCCTGCAGCCGGCCGCAGCCGAGGAACGGGAGGCTGCGTGATGGGCGTCCGTCCTCCCTCGTGCCTGGCGCCCCTTCTGAAGGGGCGCTTGCTTGCGGTCTGCTTCGGTAGTGGTGTCGACTCCACCGCCATGCTGGTCGCGCTTCACCTTGCCGGGTTGCGACCTGATATCATCACCTTCGCGGACACCGGCGCCGAAAAGCCCGAAACAATGGCGCATCTCGACCGCATGAACACGGTCCTTGATGATTGGCGCTGGGATCCGATCGTCATATGCCGGAAGGTGCCGCTCGCCGCGACGGGCTATGCCGATCTCTACGGCAACTGCATTTCCAACGAGACCCTCCCTTCGCTTGCGTTCGGGCTGAAATCTTGCTCGGTCAAGTGGAAGCAAAAGCCGCAGGACCAGGTCATCAAAGGAGCGCGCTCCGGTCCGAATGCGGCTCCGCCCCATCCCATCTGGATTGAGGCGCAGCGCAGAGGTGCGCGCATCGTCAAGCTCATCGGATACGATTGCGGCATTGCCGACATCCGGCGATCGCGCAAACTGCCGGCGGCGGACAAGGATTTCGATTACTTTTATCCGTTGCAGGCGCTGGGTTGGATGCGGGAGGATTGCGTCCGCATCATTACCGACGTGCTCGGGGCGGACCACGTTCCGATCAAGTCGGCATGCTTCTTTTGCCCCGCCTCGAAGATCTGGGAGCTGTACTGGCTTGCCGCCCACCACCCCGACCTCCTGGAGCGGGCACTCGTTCTCGAGCGCAATGCGCTGACCGGGAAACACAGCCGGTTCGATGCACTCGAATTCGGTGCGACCTGGGACGAGCTCGTGGGCAACGCCGATCGCTTTCCCAGCTCGAACACGACGGTCGGGCTTGGGCGGAGCTTCTCATGGAACCAGTGGGCCAGAGTGAACGGCGTGGTTGACTATCGTTTCCGCGTCAGGCGGACCAAAGCGGATCGCTCTCGCTTTCTTTCCGCATCGAACGGACTGCGGCAACCCGACAATGCGCTCGACGCGCGGTGACGCGGGTCTCGCTCCCAATGCGCCATTCCCTTTCCCAGCCTTTCGGACAGGCCCTGACGGATCGCATTCGCGCGGTCGCAGGTGCGGAGACATAGAAAATGACCACGATCTATCTTCAAACACGAACCAGCATGCCCGCGCCGGCCCTCTTGCGAATCCACCGGCCGCCGCCCATCGCGATCACGCCGAACATCGCCGATATGTTGAGCCAACATGCCCCGGTTGCCGTCGGGGTCTCCGGTGGAAAGGATAGCCAAGCCGCCGCGATGGCGACCTTCGAACACCTCGATCGCGTCGGGCATGCGGGTCCGCGCCTGCTAATCCATGCCGACCTCGGCGTGGTCGAATGGAAGGATTCCCTTCCCGTCTGCGAGCAGCTTGCATCCATGCTCGGAACGGAGCTTGTCGTGGTACGCCGCAAGCAGGGCGGTCTGCTGGAGCGATGGGAAAGCCGCTGGCGATCGAATGTCGCGCGTTATGAGGATCTCAGCACGGTCACACTCGTCCCCTGCTGGTCGACGCCGTCGATGCGGTTTTGCACGTCAGAATTGAAGACAACAAAAATACACGCTGAGTTGATGCGGGGGTTCAAGGGCCGGCCGATCATCAGCGTAGTCGGGGTGCGACGGGAAGAGAGCCGGCGGCGCGCCCGTGCGGCCGTCGCCGATCAGAACCCCCGCAACGGGATATGGACCTGGAGACCGATCGTCGATTGGCGCGAGGACGAGGTGTTCGATTTCATCGATGCGAGAGGCGTCGAGCCGCATCCAGCTTACCGGCAATTTGGCATGACGCGTGTGTCGTGCCGTTTCTGTATCATGTCGAGCCTCGCGGATCTGCACGCGGCGGCATGCCAGCCCGAGACGCATGACCTCTATCGGCGGATGGTCGATCTCGAATGCCGCAGCACGTTCGCGTTCCAGGGCGCGCGATGGCTGGGCGACATCGCGCCCCATCTTTTGGACCGCGATGCGCTCGCCGCGCTGGCGGCAGCAAAGGATCTGGCGCGCCAGCGGATAGAGGCTGAATGCCGTATCACGCCGCCGATGCTCTACGTGAAGGGATGGCCGACGCGGATGCTCTCGGACTCCGAGGCCGACCGGCTCGCTGACGCGCGCGCAACGGTCAGCGGGCTGCTCGGGCTGAACGCCCGCTATCTCGATCGGGTCGCGATCCATGGCCGCTATGCCGAATTGCGTGCGGCTAGGACCAATAAAGCGCAAGCGGCATGAACGTAGTGTGCGCCTCCGTCGGTCGAACAGGACGGACACCAGCACCTCCTCCTCCGCTTGCGGGCTGTAACGCGCTTCGATTTTATGTCGGTCTGCACCAGCCGGGCGATGCCTGCCATTTCGACCGCGCCTGCATCAGCATCAACCGTCTGCGTCGGCGCCAGAAGCCGGTAGACTGCTCGGAAATCCTTCTCGATAGCGGGGCCTTTACCGAGCTTGCCATGCACGGCCGCTACCGGTCTTCCGTGGAAGACTATGCTGCGCAACTGCGCCGGCTGCATGACAGGCGGATCGTGCGCATCAGCGCGGCCGTTGCGCAGGACTATATGTGCGAGTCCTGGATGCTGGCGAAAACAGGTCTCACGATCCGGGACCACCAGCGCCTGACCATCGAGAGATACGACGCGCTGATCGCCTGCGGCATCCCAGCGCCGATCATGCCGGTGCTCCAAGGCAACGATCCCGTCGACTATGTCGATCACCTCTACCAGTACCGGGACCGGCTCGAACCCGGCATGTGGGTCGGCGTCGGCTCGGTCTGCAAGCGACAGGGCGATCCACGCGCCATCATCGCGGTACTCGAGGCGATCCGGTTGGAGCGGCCTGACCTGCGTCTTCACGGCTTCGGCGTCAAGACGACCAGCCTTGTTCATCCTGCGGTTCGGCGATGCCTCTTCAGCGCCGACAGCATGGCATGGAGCTTTGCGGCCAGGAAGCGTGGGCGTCCGCCCAACGACTGGCGCGAGGCGGCGGCATTCGCCGCCCGCATTCACATGGCGCAAAATCGATAGATAAACCCATAACCAGGAGCTCGGTCATGGATGAACTGGAAGACCCTCCAGGGGACGACGGCGTTCGCCTGCCGCATCCCGATGCGCAATGGCGCCTTGATTATCGACGATCGCAGCGCCAGCGCCAGCTCGTCGGTGTTCAGCCCGATATGTTCGGCGCGCCGGCAGTCGAACATTTCCATCGCAATGCGACACCGCCCTCGCCGGAAGACTGGCCGCTCGAGTACGAGGTGACGCGGTTTCAGGATCTCACGCATCGGGAGCAGATGGCGTTGGTGGCAGAAGATCCGCACACGCCCTGGGCGCGATCGACGCGAAAGCGGCAGACCCCGGACGAGAAGGCGGCGATGATTGCAAGCGCTGCCAACTGGCTGCGCCTGGGTCAGCGCGTGCGGATCACCGGCACATCGCCATCAATCGATGGCAGCAACGAGCGCCGGGTCGGGCGCGTTGGCGTCGTCTGGCGGACCTGCCGCCCACCGTTTGACGACCATGTCCACGTCAACCTCGACCTCGTCGGACAGGAGCGCAGCGAAAAGATCGTCTTCGTCGAGTTGCGCGATGTCGAGCCGATCGACGGAGGTTGAAATTCGGTCGCCTCGTGCCCCGATCGATACGGTCGATGGGGCTGGCAAACGTCATTCATTTGCATTACATTATTTGTGAAGGAGATCAGCATGGCTGCAAATGCACTCGTCCAGACGCGTATTGACACCGAGATCCGCGACCGCGCCTCGGTCGTCCTCGAAAGCATGGGACTTACGGTGTCCGACGCGGTTCGTATTTTGCTGACCCGAACCGCAAACGAGGGCGCGCTTCCGCTGGAACTCGTCACGAACAGCGCCGCACACGATGCCTGGTTTCGGGCGAAGGTGCGAGAAGCCCTGGAGGACGATCGCCCGGACATTGCCGACGATGAGGTTGAGGCGCATTTCGCGGCGCGGCGCGCCGCCGCCCGCAAGGCCGGTAACCTGAAAACGTGAGACTCGTTTGGTCGGCCTTCGCGCTCTCCGATCGCGATAACATCTTCACGCATATTGGGCAGATTCAACCGGTCGCCGCAACACCCCAAACTTGGAGGTGTTTATTGTGACGGGAAGACGGATTGCGGTCGCGGCACGTCGGCTTTGCGACTTTCCTGAAAGCGGCCGCACCGGCCGCGTTGCCGGCACACGCGAACTCGTTGTTACAGGCACACCCTATCTCGCCGCCTATCTTGTGAGTGGAGAGACCGTTCGCATTCTTCGCGTCCTGCATGGCGCGCAACAATGGCCGGAGGAGCTTTCTTCCGGTTGAAAAGCGGAGCGCAGGATCGGGGGCAGTCGATCCCGCCTCCCCTTCGGGCCGCAATGCTGAGGCTCCTGCGGCTGCCCTTATTCCGCTCCTGCGCATCGAGAATTCCCGAAAACCCGCCCTTGTGGGCGGTGCTATGCTGATTTCTCCGATACTCTTCTTTCTTACTGCTCGTGCCTTGCTTGTTGCACGTCGCGCAGACCCGATCCGGGCGGGATGCGTCTACCAAACCCGCCCATCTCCGCGTTCCGGAAGGTATAGCAGCCGGGCACTCGCCGAGATGTTGCCGGCGGGAAGAGACGGCCGGGCCTACCGCACCCGAAGAGACTGCGGCCGGCCGCGCCCTACCCCGGACAATAGGATATCAGGCCCACGACGAGCGCCCAGACCAAATGCGCAGCCATCAGGCCTTTCGGTTGGCCAGGACACGGATCGGCCGAAGGGCGTTTAATGCTGGACCGGCGGAGTTGCGGGAGATCTCAAGGCGCGCCGTCCCGTCAACGAGACTCGCCACCGGCGACGACACGGCCGCCGACATGGTCCGAGGCAGGGAGCGTGGGATGCGGGCGGAGGGGCGCTCGATCGGGGCGAGCCCGGACAAGGAAGGGCCGAGCGCGCGGCGCGGCCGGTGTTTGCATTGGCGATGGGAATAGGTGAAACGTTGCGATGACCGTCCGCCATCTCCGAAACCCATCCGGTTTGATCAACACGGGCGCGGCCACCACGTCCTCGATGTGGCATGTCTGATCGGAGAGCGGCTGCGCCTCGATCGTCCTCCCGCAACGCCCGTCCGCAACTTTCTTCCCCTGACGGCTGCGCCGCCATTCCTCGCGGGACAAGAAAGCCGCTCCCGGCCGTCCTCCACGTTGTTCCGGCCTGAAGGTGCGGTCCGATCGTCCCCGATCCTTTCGACAGCCATCGAGGTCGCGATGGTCGCGACCCGAACAAACCGGAAGTAGAGTAGGAGCACAGCGCCTGCCTGCCTCGCGGCAGGTGGTTTCTGCGCCCCTCTCGCCGAACCGGACGTGCAAGTTTTCCAAGCCACCGGCTCTCCATGCGTGGCTATCGCCACGGGTGGCCCTCACACGGACATGAGGGTGTCGAACGATGCCCAGAAGCGATCAGCTCCTTTTCGGAACTTCTCGTCAGGGTCGTTCCATCCGTTTGGTATTCGTATGCCCCGGAACGGGAAGCGGGTTGACCCGCCCTCCCGGAAGAACCGCAGCGATTTCGGTCCGTCGACCCATCGCCAGCGGCTGTCGGGTGCTGTTGCACGGAAGCGGCGACATAGCTCACGCCATGTCGCCTTTCGATACTTCTTGCGCAGCCATCGCCCGATGCGCTCCCATAGCCACCAATCCAGACCGGAGAAGTCCCGCGTGGCCCATGTGGCGTAGCGGTAGTAATTTCGCCAGCCGGTGATGACCGGGTTGAGGCTCTCGATGAGATCGGCAAGGGATTGACCTGTCGGTGTCTCCTTCACCCTGACCTTGATCTTGTGGCGCAGATCCTTCAGCTTGCTCTTCGGTATGAAGAGATTGCCGACCATACGGCCGGTGCGGCGAGCCTTGGTCTGCACTACCCGATAGCCGAGGAAGTCGAAGCCTTCCCCAACCTGGGTGATCCTGGTCTTTTCCATCGACAGTTCCATGCGCAATTCCTGCTGTAGGAACTGCGCTAGCGCCAGCTTTTCGGTCTCCGCTTCCTCACGTGTTCCGTCCGTCAGCACGACGAAGTCGTCGGCATATCGAACGGCGAAGAATGTCGGCCTGTTTCTCCGGCGGTCGTAAAGCCGCCGATCGGCTGCATTCTGCGGTCGCTCGCGAGGACGCATCGACCACCGTCCATACCTCTCGTCAATGGCAGCCAGATAGATGTTGGCCAGCAACGGCGAGATGATGCCACCCTGCGGGGTGCCCGTGACAGGGTGGCGGACGGAGCCCTCGACCATGACACCGGCCTTCAGGAAGGCGAGTACGAGCCAGAGAACCTTTCGATCTCCGACACGGCAGCGTACTCGCTCCATCAGCACATGATGATCGACGGCGTCGAAGCAGCCCCTGATGTCCCCTTCGATCACGAAGCGGTACTCGGAGGTGCCGCTGGGTGTGGGGTGCAAATGACGCTGGATGTTCGCCAGCGCATCATGGGTGCTCCTGCCGGGCCGGAAGCCGTATGAGGTCGGATAAAAGTCCGCCTCGAAGATCGGTTCCAGCACGAGCTTCAAAGCCATTTGTACCAGTCGGTCCTTGAGCGTTGGAATGCCGAGTGGACGCACCTTGCCGGGTTTGCCCGGTTTTGGGATCAGCCTTTGCCGGACAGGCTCGGGCCGATATGTGCCGCCGCGCAGCTCATTTCGGATATCCTCGACGAATTGCACAGCGCCGCCCGGCCGCTCTTCAACCGTTTTCCGCGTGACGCCATCGGTTCCCGGTGTTCGACTGCCCTTGTTACGGGACAAGCGTCGCCAGCTTTCCGAGAGCGTCCTGCGGTCGCATACGATGTTGAACAGATCCGCGAACACCTTGTCGGCGTCCGCGACACTCCACCTGTGAAGTTTGCGCTGCATGTCGAGGACGAACACGGTATTCACCGCATCGGGCTTCATCGGCCCACCTCCTGCCGGCTTGCTTCACTCACTGTCTCCCTTCGCCATGTGGACGGCTTTCCCGCCCTCGGACTACTACGAAGACTCCGCCCCCAGCCGCGCCGATCATCGGTCGCCTCGATCATCTCGCGCCGTCCGGCGGGAGAGAACACGGCAAGGTTCCCAAGTTCACCTGTTGTCCCTTCGCCTGCCTTAGGGACCGACTCTACCCCGTGAGAACTCCGGCCATCGGCCACCGCAAGCTGGGCCGCTGGCTGACGCGCGCGACCGCGCACGCCCCTGATCCCCGGTAATCCAGCGGAGATCGGCGCTTCTCCGGTCTTTCGACCGACCTGCCCACTTCCGGCTTGGCAGGTTCCATGTTGCAACGAGGCTTCAAACATCGGTTCGATTATTCTTCCCATAACAGGCATGCTTGCCGGACCGGCCACGGGCGGAAGTCCCTGGCCGTCCGACTTTGACGGGTTCTGCTTATTTATGGCTTGCCGAAGGCACCCGGCTTACCTCACCCGTCTGCTTCAGCCCCCGCGCTTGCGGCGCGTTGGCGGCAGGGTCTCCCACCCTGCAGGGGCAAAAAGTGCGCGTGACGGTTTCCAGCCGTCACTCTTGGCGCACGGATTTCGAAAATGGCTATCATCGGCAACTTCACCACCACCGCCAACGCAATCACCGGCCAGGTCCGCACCCTGACGGTTTCCATGAAGGCCCGCCTCGTTCCGATCGAGCGCAGCTCGCAGAACGCCCCTGACTTCCGGATCATGTCCGGCATGGCCGAAGTCGGCGCCGGCTGGAAGGCGGTCTCGGAAGACGGCGAGCCCTACGTCTCGGTCAAGCTCGACGATCCGAGCTTCAACGCCCCGATCAACGCGGCCCTGTGGCCGGCCGAAAAGGACGGCGACTACGACCTGGTCTGGAGCCGCCCGAAGCGGGAAGCCTGATACCGGAACTGCCCCGCCGCAAGGCGGGGCTTTTCCCTTGCATGAGGAAGCCGGAAGCAGGCATCGAGCCCGCTTCCGGCTTTTCAGGTGCTGGGCGGGGAAAGGTTGGGGGGGTGGCGAGGGACGCCGGTGGGCTGGGCTTCGCGGCAATGGCCGCGCTGACGACGCCGCCCATTTTCAAATCCTATGACAGCACGCGGGTCCGGGGAGGCTTCGGCCGGTAGCCGCGAGTGCGCCTCACGCGAAGCAGGTCCAGGAACAGACGTACAGCTTCCTCTTCCCGCTCGAAATGGTGGACCTTCGCCTGACCCATCGTCCCGATGCGTCCCCATCGCCGTGTGAGACAGGCCGTTCCGAATAGCGTCGGCTCGATGGACATCGCATAGTAGCGGGCCATATTCTTCGACGGTTCGGTGCGCTCGACATAGAGCTGGTAGGGCTGGGTGATCATGTGGGAATCGTGGCCGATCGGGGAAATGCTGTCCAACGACAGTTCTGAATCGGTCGGGAGCCAATGATTCATCTCCTTGATGGGACATGAGATGCGAGAGCTTGTCCGGGCGAGCCGCCTGCGGCGACCGCGTGCTATTCGCTTCGCTCACGGAGCCTGCCAGCAGTCTCCGCCCATGCGGGTGACGCCCACATCTCGCGGGATGAAGCCGGCCGGCCCGACCGGCCCGCTCCATCACGAAGGGATACCCTTCGCGCTTCCCCCGGCTGATCGCCGGACACGGGCGCGCCCTTGCGGGCGCGGGGCTCATCATCTGACCGCGTATTCTACGCCAGCCCGACGCGCCTCAAGGACGGCGCGGCCAGGCAGATTTTCCATCTCGCCGAAGGCGATCCCGGAAATTCAGCCTATCCGCTTGCAAGCCGCGTCCCGCGGTCCTTGACCCCCGCCGGTCTACACCGTGGCCACCTTTCGTCAGATCGAAAGGAGCACATCATGACAAATTTCAACGCAGTCGAAATGGTGCGGGTCGTCGCCGGGATTCTTGACGACGTGGTTGCGGGCCGAAACGCCTGCAAGACCAACTTCGCGCGCGGCCTTTTCTCGACGCTCGTCAGCCGGCTCGATGCCGTGCTGATCGCACTCGGGGAAGAGATCGCCCGAGAGGAGGAGTTTGCTGCCGCACGAGGGACTGAGGACGGCGATGCCTGGTACGAGATCTACCATATTTGCACGTCCTTCGAACATGAATGGGTGAAGCCCGGCCCGATTTCCCTGCTGGATGAAATCTGGGTGGATGCCTATGCCGAGGGGGAGGGCGAGTCGTGCCGGGTCTGCCTCGACCACACCATCGTCCCCAACGAGGAGCTGGAGGGCCTTGGAGAAATCCTTGCCGACATCGCGCGGAAAACCCGGATCGAGTTCATCGTCGCATGCGTCTGAGAAAGGCAGGCAGGCTACGGCCTGCCTGCTTTCATCACGGGAAGGAGCTCGCGCCGGCGGATCGACCGCCAGCGTCAGCTTGCCGATCCGCGCGGCGGTTCGGGCCGGGAAGAAAACCCTGGATGGATCCTGACAGCGCCGGGCCGGCCGGTAAAGCGGCCCGTGATGGCGCCCCATCTTCCGCGCCGGTCCGCGCGCGGACCCGAGAAGATGCGTCCCCATCCGCGCCAGCCGCTTGACAGTCCGGCCCGCCGGCGGGCTCGGGCTGCTGCCCTCCCCCTCTGTCCGGGAAATCGCAGGGGTCATTCCGAAGAGAAAGGAAAGGCTTCGCCACCAAGGATCCGAAGGGGAAATCCCTCTCGGCGTCGCCGGCACATGCAACCGGCAATCAGGAAAGGATGAAGACCATGGACAGTCCAGCCACCGACCCGCTTGGCACCGCGCTCGTGAAAGAGGGGCTCGCACCCAGCACCGGCGTTCTTGATTTGAACCGCTCGCTTTCCGTCCCCCATGATTTCGATCTTTCCGCGCCTTGGAACCTGCCGTCACGCATGTTCCGCTTTCCGATCGAAACTTGCGCCGCTGGCGGCGACCAGCCGCGCAAGATCGGGCTGCGCCATCCTCTTCTCGCCGACCATCCCTATGTGCGGCATGTCGAGGCTGTCCTGGGGGTACGGATCGATCCGGACGGCGCGCCGAACCGGCATGGCTATTCGACCGGGCCGACTGCGCGCTGGTGGCATGCCGTCGACCTGATCACCGCCGGGAAATGGCGCGAGCTGCTGCAGACGCAGGAATTCACCGAACCGGTCTGCATCGTGCAGGCCGTGGCCTTTGGCTGCCGCTACTCGCATCACGCGGATAAGGCCGCATCGGGATACCTTTCAATCGCCGAGGCTCGAACGATCCTGGGCGCGGTCGGCGCGAACGAGCCCGACGAGCGCGGCGCGGTCATTCGCTCGTTCTCGACACCGTCCGCCTGCAAGCAGGACAAGGGTAGCGTGCATTGGCCGATCAATACCGGCCGGCTGAGTGCCGAGGATGTGGCGTGGGGGATGATCTTCGGGATCGAGGATGGCTGGTTTCGTTATGACCGGTCCGGCTTTCTACACTGGTCGGAAACAGGGCGTGAGCGCTATGTGGCTGGAGACAGCGCCACATATGTGCAGGCAAGCGGCCAGGCCGCCTTTGCCTTCTAGGCAGCGCTCGGCCGCAGAGGCGATCAGACCGGAAACCCAGCGTATTTCAGACGGCGGTGCTACCGCTGACCTGCCAGCAGAAAGGATGAACCGAATGAGCAAGCAGCATGTGACTATCATCCAGAAGTCCGGCCTCGAGCGCCAGATTACGATCGAGGTTCGACGCCGACGATCGCGAGAGCGCCATCGAAGCGCTTCAATGCGGTGAGATCGACGTTCCCGCCGCCGACGATCCAAACTGGACCACGACCTGGACCCTTCAATCGGAGGACTACGAATGAGCCGCTACACGATCACGCTCCTCAAAGGCGAAAAAACGGATGACGAAGCCGTCATCGGATACGATCCGCCGCTGCGTACCTTTTTCCTTCAGGGTTTCGAGAGCGACGACGATTTCGGGACACCGGAAATCTGGCTCGGAACCCTGCTGGAGGAGTTTCCCACCCTGGAAGGCATCGTCGAGGCAGCGAGGGTCCAGGGCTATGAGGTTCGCGGCCTCGACCATGCCGACATGATCGCCATGTTGGGACAGGCGGGCCAGAGATACGAACCGTCCATCGCCGAAAGGCTCGGCTTCATTCTCTAGGCAGTCCGCCCCCCTCCTCTCCCCTCCCCTGCCCTCGCCTCTTGGGGAAAGTCGGAAACGGCATCGAGCCGTGTCCGGCTTTTGGGGTGCCATACGGAGAGGAATTGTCTGCTCAGTCCGTCCGAGGGTGCCATGCTGGCGGTCAGGCCTCAAGGACGCGCGGTTCCCCCAAATTTCTGTCCCGCCCCTGCGGGCCGCGCCAGAAATTCGGCTCCCCCACGCGCCGCCGCTGGCGGTCGCGTTCCGCGATCCTTGACCCCTGCCCACCCCCATGACCCCCGGCGTCGTCTTTCACAAACGTCAAGGAGACGACGATGACCTACGAACTCGTAACCACGATTGAGGAATTGCGGGCCGAGCTTCGCCATTGCGATCCGGCCGAACGCGCCCAGATCCAGGCGGAGCTGGAACAGGCGGAAGCCGAGCTTGCGGTTCTCGTTGCCGAACAGGAGGGCCGCGTCGGCAGCGAGCCTCCCTTCTAGGGAGGCTTTCACCATGCTCGCAACGGTCTGTTTACAGCAATGCTGTAGATGCTGTATATTACAGCAAATGCAACAATTACAGGAGGGCGCCATGCCGCGTTCGGGTGGTTCCTATACGACGAGCGACCTTTCCCGGAAGTCCGGTGACATCATCGCCGAAGCCTTGCGCCGGCCGGTGACGATCACCCAGCGCAGCAAGCCGCGCCTGGTCCTCCTCAACATCGACGACTACGAGCGACTGATGCGCCAGTCGGATGCGCGATCCGCCGGCACCATCGAGTCGATGTCAGATAACCTTTTCTCAGATTTCGAGAACGCCGTCGACGCCTATGCGGCCGAGGACGAGGGCGGGAAGTCATGAGCTATGACGATATCCAGACCGCCTCCGTCATTCGCTATCCCTACCTCTGGGCGAGGGAAGCGCACAAGGGAGAGACCGAGGGCCGGAAAGAGCGGCCGGTCGCCGTTGGCGTTCGCCTTCCCCGATCCGACGGCGATCTCGTGCTCTTCTTTCCGATCAGCACCAAGCAGCCAGAGCCCGCGCGCTTCTCGGCCGAGATTCCCGCCATCGAGAAACGCCGCGCCGGCCTCGACACCGATCTGAGGCTCTGGATCATCCTCGACGAGTTTAATACCGATCGTGTCGGCCACTCCTTCTACCTGGAGCCCGACCCGCCGATCGGCCGTTTCAGCAAGGCATTCTTCCTGCCGCTGCTGCGCGCCTTTATCGCCCGGCGAAAGGAGTTCACCGAGGTCAGCCGCTTTCGCTGACGTCCGTCGACGTTGGCGTCGCTTCGTTGATCGCGCAGCCCGCGCTGTTTCCCGAGCCAATTGATCAGTCGCACCAGCTCCGCCGCGATCCTTCCCAACGGCGGGCCAAGCCCTCCCCCACCAGCACCTCGCCGATAGAGCGGTCGTCGCGCGTCACCATGCGCAGCTTGCGGCCGTACTGGTCTTCGTCACGCCATCCCGCGACCACCGAAAACGGTCCTGCGTTCAGAAGCTGCTGGAGTCGGCGCTTGGCCGACTCCCCTTTCACCCGCTCAGCCTCGCAGCGCGGCGGGCTCAGCTCCGGCGTGTCGATATCGGAGACACGGATCTTCTCGCCCGACAGCCAGAATGTGTCGCCATCGACGATGCAGGTTGTCCGGGTGCTCCCGGTGCAAAAAGGAAATGACGCGTTGAGCGTATCCACCTTTGGCGTAGCGACGGCGAGCAGAAGCCTGTCTCCCATATGATAGCGCTCCGCGGCATAGCTACCGGCCGCGATAATGGCGACGATAACCCAGCCCCATTGCATCCGGTGCCTGTGTCTCTTCCGTCGCCTGGGCCAGTTGCCGCTGGATGGTGAACCGCCACGCTCTTTGCCGTTGGCCGATTTTCGGTTCCTGGCATTGCCGTTAAAGGGGACGATCTTCGTCAATTGTCTGCAGCCTCGATTGTTCTTTCTCAGACAGGATAGGCCGGCATGGGTTACGAACTGCTTCCTCAAATTCCTGACCGTCATTGCTTGGAAAAGGGAAGGGTTGGGCTCGACCCCTTTGGGGCACGGCTCTATTCGCTGTGCTCACCGAACCCGCCTTGCGGTTTCGGCCCATGCGGGTGACGAACCTCTCGCGATGTGGCCCGCGCTGCGGACAGCCTTAGCCGTCGCGAGGGAGAGACGGGCAAAGGGGCCGGCTGATCGCCGGAAACGGACACGGCGCCTTGCGCCGTGGGGTACATCACTCAGCCGGCCGATTGTACGGGCCGCGCGCATCGCCTCAAGGACTGGCGGTCCCCCCAATTTTCCGCCACCACCCAAGAGGGTGCCGACAGAAAATCGGCTCCCCCGCCGCAAGCCGCGTTTCGCGGTCCTTGACCCGACACACGACTTGCCCGGGCCAATCTCCGTCATCGTAACGATAGGAGATTAGACATGACGATCGAAGACATTATCCGAGGCCACCTCGACCGCATCGCAACACTGAACGGCTTCCTGCGGCTTGCTTATCTTGGCCGCCGTTCGAAGGAAAGCGCCGTGGCGCGCAAGGTCCGCCGCAACCTGATTGGCGAGATCGAGGTGATGATCGGTGAGGAGCGGGAGCAACTCGACGTCGCCCGAGCCTATTTGGAGCGCACGACGGAGAGCCAGCGGGCGCATGACGACAGCGTCCTCGGGCCTCTGGAGAGCGACGACGAAGCCTTCGCGGATTTCTCCGTGAGAAGGACGCTGCTCGAAATCCCACCGCTGTTCACGAAACCAGGTCGGGCATTCAATGTGATGAAGAACCGCTGGTATGACGTAGAGGAAGGTTATCCGAAGCGGGTCGCGGTGCCTGCCGAAGAACTCGGCGACCTTGCCGCGCTGATCGCCCGCGTGGGGGAAACGTTCTACGTCGACTTTATTGTCGAACGCTTCTTCTGGAGCGAGGATGCGCTTTTGGCATGGACTGCCGCACAGGACGAACGCGACGGGCGGCGGGAATGACGGCCAGCGCATTCCTTGGGAGGCGGCCGCGGCCGTCTCCCTTTATTGAACGCGTTTAATCGGCGAGCTCGCCCCGTGACCTTTCGCGCGAGCAAAGATCACGGGCGGGAAGGGAGCCGGGGGCGGTGGTTTCCCTTCATCTGAATCTCTTCTGGGGTGGAAGTGGGAGAACATCCGGCCGGATCGACCGGCCGTATGTTCTTTGAAAGAGGGCCTTGCCCCCTCTCATGCTCTCCCCATGAAGGGGCAGGGCAAAGCCCCGCCCCCTCAAACACCCCCACCCATGGCGGGGGTGGTCCACCCCCTCCAATCCTCCCCGATCCATATGGACACGGCGTCTCGTCGACGCCGTGACTACCCCTCTCTTTGTGACTTCCAGTGTACGCCAGCCCATCCGGCGTCAAGGACAGCGCGCCGCAGACATTTTGTGCAGTTGTTCCGCTGCGCGGACTGCACAAGATGCCGTCGCCGCTTGCCGCATAGCGGCCGCGTTCCGCGGTCCTGGACCCCTCTGGGCTACAGCGTGGACACCTTCCGTCAAAACGAAAGGAGACACTTATGACCAACCTCGACTTGCTCACCGTGTATACGAAGCTCTGCGGTTTCAAACTCCTGGTTCGCGCGAACCGGACGGGGGCGACATCGCGATTTGCACGGGTCGTCCATGATCGCTTGATCGATGTGCTCGACATGCACGCGAAGACGTGTAGCCGTGCGATGGAATACGAAACGTTCGCACGGATGGAGTGCGACATGGTGGTGCAGGATGGCCTGTACGACCTGCTCGGAGAATGCCTGAGCGATCTTGAGTGCGGTGGACGAGGCTCCTTCCCGTGGCATCTGCTGGATTACATCAACCGAGATCCGGACTTCGGCGGCTATCACCATCCCGTCAACGGAATCTGGTGCTGGGGAGCGATCCCCGAATCGATGACGGTGAGCGACGACGATCTTGACGGCCTCGGCCCAATCATCCGGCAGATCGCGGAGGAAACCGGCTTCCGCTTTACCGTCTATCTCTGCAGCACGCACATAGGACCACAGGGCGCGAGTGAGCTGGAGCCCGAAATCTACGAAAGGCCAGTGGGAGCAGGCTGGTGACAGGACGGCAGGCAGGGCAACCCGCCTGCCGTCTCTTCTCTGTTGAGTAAGCGCATTCGGCCGGTTCGACCGGCCGAATGCGCTATGAAGAGGGGGGCAAGCCACCCCTCTCATGCTCTCCCCATGAAGGGGCAGGGCAAAGCCCCGCCCCCTCAAACACCCCCACCCATGAAGGGGGTGTGACACCCCCTCCAAACCTCCCCGGCCCATTCGGTCGCGGCCCCTGGTCGGGGCCGCGGGTGCCTCTCTACTGACCTTCCTATTTTGCACCAGACACTCCGGCGTCAAGGACGAGCGGTTCCCCCAATTTTCTGCTGACGCCCTGTGGGCGCCATCGGAAAATCGGCTCCCCCACTTGCCGCCGCTGGCGGCCGCTAAAGCGGTCCCTGACCCCCTCGCGTCAACGGTGCGGACACCTTTTCGTCAGTATCGAAAAGGAGACTTCTTATGTCTGATTTCAATCATCTCGAACTCTATGCCAGTTTCTCCGGCTTCCGCATCATGGTCCTTGCAAACCGCCTGGCCTGCGAAGACGACTTCAGCCGCGCCGTGCATGACAAGCTGGTGGAGAAACTTGATGGCTTTATCGCCTCGTCGCGCCGCGCCGTCGCCGCCGAGCGCGAGATCGCGCTGAACGCCGATGCCGACGTTCAGGATCTCGGTGAGATAATCTGGGTGGTGGAACGGCAACTGGCCCACGATAGCGACGATCTGGATGGGATCGATCTTATCGCCAACGACATCTCGGTCGATTGGGCGACGAAGGAATGGTTCGATCATCGCACCGGGCGGTGGCACTTCGTCGCGGACGGCGAGCCGCCGCGGATCGAGATTGGGAACGCCCACTTGAACGGCCTTTGCGCCATCATCGACATGATCCGCGTCGAAACGGGTGTTCGGTTCAACACCTATGCCAATGAACCGGAGCCGGCGGAGGAGGCAAGTCTCGGTCGTGACGTCAAGGACGATGGGTGGTTCTACCCGATGTGACGAGCTTGCATGAGGACGAGGGGCGACTTCGGTTGCCTCTCGTCCTCATGCAAGCAAGGTAGCCACGTCAGCCGGTTCGACCGGCCGCCATGGCTAATGAAAGGGGCAAGCCCCTCTCAAACTCACCCATGAAGGGGCAGGGCAGAGCCCCGCCCCCTCACACCCCCACCCCAAGGGAAGGGCAAGCCCCTCCCTTGAACCCTCCCTTGGGGGAAGGAGGGACGGTGTCCCTCCTCCTCCTTCCCCCAACGCCCCCTTCCTCCTCTCCCCAGAGGGCGGCTGCGCCGCCACTTTGGGGATGATTCCATCGGCAAATGCCTGCCGAGCCTCCGGCACTTTAAGCGCCAAGAATCGAAAAAGTTCTCAGCTGAGAACTTTCGATAGAGTGGCATCGGTGATGACGCGAGGAGCTCTTGAAGCGCGGCGGTTTGTCTGAGGCCGTCCGGAATCTGACGGAAAGTTCTCAGCTGAGAACTTTTCCTCGGTCGAAAATCCGTTAACCTTTTGTTAACTCAATTTTCCTTGACCGAGTCACCGACTCGGATCATTTTTACGCTCAATTGTCGATTTCACCAGATTGAGCGTTTATAATGAAATCAGTCGCTACTCAACTTCAGGCACGCGCATCGGCGATCCCATCGCTAACGAGCCTTATCGAGGCTGACGCCGATCTACTCAGCGCGCAACTTCAGCAGTTGCGTGCGCGCGCATTCCCTCCTACGGCGCAAAAGGAGCTTCGCAAATTCATGGCCGGCGAGGCTGCGAAGCTAATCGGAATCAGCGATGCCTATCTTCGCCATTTGAATTCCGAGGGCAACATCCCGGAAGCAGAGAAGAACGGGGCAGGGCGCCGTCTCTATTCGCTTGATCAGATTCACGATATCCGGCGCTATCTGAGTTCGAATAAAAAAGGCTACTCGCCAAACCGGGCCGCAAACGAAGCGCTTCAGGTTATCGCTGTCACGAACTTCAAGGGCGGCTCAGGAAAGACGACGACCGCCGCCCATCTTGCGCAGTATTTCGCGCTGCGAGGATACCGGACGCTCGCTGTCGATCTCGATCCACAAGCCTCATTGTCGGCGCTCTTCGGCATTCAACCCGAATTTGACCTCGGTCCGAACGAAACGATCTACGGGGCGATCCGCTACGATGCGCAGCAGCGCCAACTCAGCGACATCATTCAGAAAACCTATTTTTCCGGACTCGACATCGTTCCTGGGAACCTCGAACTTCAAGAGTTCGAGCACGACACCCCCCGCGTCCTGAGTGAGCGTAGCCGTAATCGAGAGCAGATGTTCTTTACCAGAATCGCGACAGCGCTGGCATCCGTAGAGCAGAATTATGATGTCGTTATCCTCGATTGCCCGCCGTCGCTCGGATATCTGACGCTCTCGGCTCTATGCGCTGCGCGAAGTGTCGTCGTCACCATCCATCCGCAGATGCTTGATGTTGCCTCCATGTCGCAGTTTCTCCATATGACCGCCGGCCTCTTCGGCGTCGTTGAGAAGGCAGGCGGCAATGCCCAGTATGACTTCTTTCGCTATGTCGTAACACGCTACGAGCCCGCCGACGGCCCACAGGGGCAGATCGTCGGGTTGCTCAAGAGCCTCTTCGGCGACCGCGTGCTGACGAATGCGGTGCTGAAGTCTGCCGCGATCTCAGATGCCGGGATCACCAAGCAGACGCTCTACGAAGTCGGCCGCGAAAACTTCCATCGCGTGACTTACGATCGCGCCATGGAATCGCTCGACAGCGTCAATGGGGAAATTGAGAAGCTGGTGAAGCAGGCGTGGGGACGAACGGTATGAGCAAGAGGCGCGACGCTCTGAAAGACTTTCTCTCTCCGATTCAGCCTTCAGCGGAGCCGTCCCCGCGCGTAAAACCGGCCGTTCAGTCTGGTGCCCTCAATTCAATGAATCAGGCTATCGCCAATCTTGCGACCGAAGCGGATCAGGCGGAGTCCTTGCGGATGCAGCTTGAAGCCGGCGAGACGATTGTCGAGCTTGAACCGAAGATTATTCATGGCTCTTTCGTGAAAGATCGACTCGATGCCTTTACCGATCCGAAGTTCATCGAACTGCGCGAAGGGCTTAAGACTTCCGAACAGATCATCCCGGTTCTGGTGCGCCCCCATCCCGAATTGAAGGGGGAGTACCAGCTCGCCTTTGGACATCGGCGCGTCGAAGCGCTTCGGCAGCTCGGCCGTAGGGTCAAGGCTATCGTTCGCAATCTTTCCGACGAAGACTTGATCCGCGCACAGGGTAAGGAGAACACAGACAGAGCGGATCTTTCCTTCATCGAGAAGGCATTGTTCGCATTGCGCCTCGATCAGCAAGGGGTACGTCGGCAAGTCATAATGGACGCCCTGACCATTTCGTCCAAAGGAGTTCTGTCCGGCATGATCTCACTTGCCAGTTCCCTATCGACGGAATTGATCGAAGCTATTGGTTCTGCACCGTCGATTGGCCGACCGCGCTGGGAGGCGTTGGCGCAGCTGCTGGCCGATCCTGGTCACGAGGCGAGTTGGCGCGAGCTTATCAGCAGGGAAAACTTCCAAGCTCTTTCCAGCGATGCTCGCTTCGAAAGTGCGCTGAAAACCGTTTCCGTGCGCAAAGAGAAGGCGTCCGAGGAACAGATCATTAAGACGGGTGAGGGGCGCAAAATTGCGACCGCGCAAAGCAGCAAACGTGCCGTGAAGCTGACGATCCCGACGAAGCATACTGGGGAATTTGCGCAATTCCTGCTGCGCAAATTGCCGGATATCTACGAAGAATTTGCCGCGTCCGAGGCAAATGCCACGAGTGAGAACAAGTAGGAGCATATCGCAAAAGAAAAAGGCCCCCAATCGGTAAACCGTGGAAGCCTCTCTCGTATTCTGTGACAAGGTCGAGAATCGCATTTCCACGAATCACAGTCAAGAGTCTTTGGCACCGTTTTGGTGAGTGGATTTCTTTTGCCCTTTGAAAGGTGAAAGAAAATGCAGATTGGACGTGTGACAACGCCCCATGGGCGGCCGATGACGCTTGCCTTGGTGAGAGGCCAGCTCGAAACCGCCGACCGCGACGCGGGCAAGGCGGTCAATAAGTGGAAAGTCTTCAACGACGTCGGCGAGGCGAAGGATGTGTTCGGCCTCCAGGATCGTTCGATAACGGTGCTGCAGGCGCTGCTGAGCTTTTATCCGAACGATGAACTCTCGGATGAGAGCGGCGGCCTGATCGTTTTCCCGTCGAATAACCAGCTGTCTCAGCGCGCCCACGGCATCGCCGGCACGACCTTGCGCCGGCATCTTTCCGCGTTGGTCGACGCCGGCCTGATCGAACGCCGCGATAGCCCGAATGGCAAGCGCTATGCACATCGGGGCAGGGGAGGGGACATCGAGGCTGCATTCGGCTTCAGCCTCGCGCCTCTGCTCGCCCGTGCGAGCGAGTTGGCCAGCCTGGCACAGCGGCTCGCTGCCGAGCGTCTTCAGTTCAAGCGCGCGAAAGAGGCGTTGTCGCTCTGCCGCCGCGACGTTCGCAAGCTGATCTCGGCCGCCATGGACGAGGGCGCGGATGGCGATTGGGCGACGATCGAGGGCATGTACATCGCGCTCCTGGCCCGTCTGCCACGCTCTCCTCGTCGCGAAGATGTCGACGGAGTGCTCGAAGAAATGGAGCTTCTCCGCGAGGAAGTCATCAACCGTCTGGAAATTCAGGTAAAAGCAGAAAAAACGGACGTCAATGACAGCCATGACGGTCGTCACATACAGAATTCAAAACCCGAATCCTTCCATGAATTTGAACCTCGCTCTGAAAAAGAGCAGGGCGAGATGTCGAGCCAAAAACCGAACCGGATTGTCGAGCCGCTGAAGGCTTACCCGTTACCACTGGTGCTGAGAGCCTGCCCGCAAATTGCCGACTACGCGGCCGGCGGCCGCATCGAGAGTTGGCGCGAGCTGATGACGGCCGCCGTAACAGTCCGATCGGCGCTCGGAGTCAGTCCGTCGGCCTACCAGGAGGCGTGCGAGGTGATGGGGCCGGAAAATGCCGCGATTGCGGTCGCCTGCATCCTGGAGCGCGCCGAGCATATCACCTCGCCCGGCGGCTATCTGCGCGACCTCACCCGAAAGGCGGAGCGCGGTGAATTTGGCCTCGGTCCGATGCTGATGGCGGCGCTCAGGGCGAACGGGGAGGCCGCGAAGCGAAGTGCGTAGCAGCTCTCCCTTTTCCCGCTCAGGAAATATCGGGAATCCGCTCGGCGATTTTTTCGAGATAGTCGTCGATCGCCTCCTCGATGTAGGAGTTGAACTTCCGCCGCTCGATCGCGGCGAGGATCTTCAGCTTCTTGTGGACCTCGGCGCGGATATGGATGCCGGTCGTGACTTTTTCCGTGTCACGGAAGCGTTTGCCGGCGACCGGGTCGCGGCTTTCGCCCCTGGCCACCATGTCACGGAGCTGTCCGCGCGCCAATGGCGGCTTCGCTGATGGTGCCGGCGCCTGGTCTTCCGCAGCGGATTTTGCAGCGGGCGCTACCTTCTCTCGAACCGCGGGGCGGTCGCGGCCCGTCGAGATCAATCCGAGGACGAGGTTCTTGCTGTCTGTGCCCTCGCTCATTGCTTTACCTCGCTGGTCTTCGACCGGTAGAGGGAAAGCAGCTCGCCAAGGAGGGTTTCCATTTCCGCGATCGCCTTCGGATCCGGCTTCGCGGATGTCTGGAGCGTGCCGGCGGCGCCAATCGATTGATAGGACGCGCGGCGCGCGATCGGCTGGCTGGCCAGAGCGACACCGCTTTCGCGCAAAATTTCCCGGAGCGGTTCATGCGCCTTGGCGCGGCCGGTGACCAGATCGTGCTGGTTGATGACGATCATCGTCGGGAGCTTGCGTTTCTGATCCTCTTCGACCACCGGAACATGGTTCAGCGCCAGCTGCATGCCGGCAACGACGTCGTCCTGGGTCGTCTGCAACGGGATCAGAACGATGTCGGCACAGTAGAGACCGGCGAACAGGTTTTCGTTGGTCGTGCCCTCGACATCGACGAAGACAATTTTGCCCTCCTGCTGATGTTGGAGAGCGAGCTTGTAGATCTGGTTGGGGTCGAGGCAGCTTTCGGCCTCCAGCCGGTCGGGCCAGACGTCCATCTGTTTCGACATCGTGACCCAGCGCATCGTGTTGGCGCGGCTGTCGGCATCGATCAGGAAGACGTCGTTACCGGCATGGGCGGCCGTGCCGGAGAGCGCGCGGACGAGGGTGGTCTTGCCGGTTCCGCCCTTCGGGTTGGCGATGGTGACGATCATGATGGCTCCTTCATTCTGCGAATAAACTATAGTTATTTCCTCGTCTCTCTTTCCGCAATGCATTCGTTGCCCATTGTTCGTTCACCGTTGATGATTGATGATTGACCGCCGACAACGGGTGATGACCAACGGGCAATTGCCAGTTGCCCGTTGACAATGAGCAACCGCATGGGGGTTAACTGTCAGTGGTTAATGGGTAATTGGCAATTGCCAGTAGTGCGACTGGCAATGATCGCATGAACAATGGGCAACTGCTAACGGGACCGAGTGGCGTCGGAGGTGAGTTGCTGCGGTGGGAGCTTCGGCAAGGGTGTTTGTGCTGTGATGATGAATTTGGAATAAAATATAGTTCTGTTTTAGGTGGCAGGATAGTCAAGTTTGTGGTACAAACTCGACGTCGCCCCGCCTCCGGCAGGGCTCAGGTTCGCGCGGGTGGCGCTCCGGGGTCGCCTCCGGCAACCTGGCAAGAGGAAGGAAGACGATGCGCAGCGAGGTGGTCAGGGTGCGTCTGAGGCCGGAGGAGCGGCAAGCTCTGGCGGACCTTTGCGGCCACGATCGCACCGCCAGCGACGTGATCCGGCTGCTGTTTCGCGACCAGGCCGGTCTGCCGCTCCCGGTCGGACCGGCCGAAGCACTGGCCTTGCGCGGCACCAATGAGGAGCTTCGGCGCATCGGCATCAATCTCAACCAGGCGGTCCGGGCGATGAATGAAGGCCGCGTCGGCTACGAACCGCATCTCGACGCTGCGCTACGTCGCCTCCTTGAGGGTGTGTTTCGTCTGCGGGCGGACGTCGATCTGATGCTGCGGATCAGCCGGCAGGAGCGCAGGAGGGGCAGCCATGGCCTATGACTGGTCCGGCCTGCTCGGGGACATCGAGAGCTTTACGGTGCAGCGGGCGAAATCCCTTCTCGATGAGGAGGACGAGCGTCGCCGGCGGGCAGGAGCGATGAGAATCGCCTTGACCGCTGAGGCTCCACAGCCGCTGTCCATGCCTTCCGGTATCGGCAGGAAAAGCCGAATGGCGGCCGTCGCCGCCCATGAGACGACCATCGACGCCATCCTGCAGCCAGCGCAGGGCGCACCTCGGGAAATCATTGCTTTGGTCGGGACTCTCGGTGCGGGCGCGAACCCGGAAATGGATGACGAGCTCCAAAGGCAAGGCGGCGGGGGAGGGGGATCGACCAAGGGGCCGAGTTTCGTCCGATCGCATGATGGTCGGCCGACCGCCGCGAAACAGGCGTCGGCCGAGAGCACGAGCCGGGCGGCGATCGCAGCCGGCGCGCAGCCCGTGGTGATCAAGGTGACGTCGACGGTTTCGAGCAGGGCGTCGGCCGCCGGCCTGATGACCTATCTGGGAACGCGCGAGGTTGAGAAGGAAAGTGGTGAGAAGGGCAAAGCGGATATTCCGATATTCGACCAGGACGGGGCCGCAATTGCCAGCCGCGAGGAACGCGCCGCTGCCCTTCAGGCCTGGGTATCGGAGTTTCGCGAACCCTACGCCCTGGATGCTGTTGCCAATCTGTCGATCAAGCCGGCGGACGCGGTCAGCGACGAAGAACTGCACGACGCATTGAATGCAGCCTTCGGCGCCAAACCCTTTCTCTATTCTCGTCACCAGGATGGAAGTGTCTCCGTCTATGCCGTCACGAGCTTGCCCGCGAGGAAGATCGCCGGCGCGCTGAGGGCACGCGAAAAGGATGAAGGGCCGGCACGCACGCTCGATAAGGCCGAAGCGGATATCGCAGGCAGGATGTCGGATGCCGGCGTGTCTGCCGAGGTGCGGGTTGTCGGCGCCGCGGTTTCCGAGAAATCGGGCCGGTATTTTCTCGAAAGGTTTCTCCGAAGCGAGAAGCACGTCGTCACCAGCGCCGGCGAGGCGGTCAAGCGTGGCGCAGCGGTGAAGGATGTTGCCGACGGGATCTGGCGCGGCTGGTCTGCAGACATCCGCACCGTCGAACCGCGCAACGCCTTCCATGTGATTTTCTCGGCCCGTGCCGGCACGGATGTGGAGGCGATGAAGCACGCCGTTCGTGACTTCCTCAGCGAGCAGGTGGCGGGTCATCGCTGGATCACCGCCCCTCACCCCGGTACCGGTCATGTGCATGTCCACGCGATGATCTCGGCACGTGACGATGTCGGCAAGGCATTGCGGCTGACGAAGCCGGAACTTTACGCATGGCGGGAGGGGTTCGCAGCGAAGGCGCGCGAGCACGGCATAGCCATGGTCGCCACGCGTCGCGCCGATGTTGCGGCGACGCGGCCCTATAGCCAGGCACAGGCCGGCGCCTATGAGCGGGGCCGCGCCGATCCACGTTATCTGAAGTCGGCCACGGTCAACCAGCGTGTTGAGCGCAAGCGGGCAGGCGTTGCCGATCATGCAACGCTCGCCAACGGCAATCTTGCCCTTGCCCCGATATGGCAGGCGACGGCCATCGCACTGAAAGAGGCCGGGGCGAAGCCATCGGTCATCGCAGCAGCGGATCGCTTCGCTGCGGCCGCTGCCCAACCTGCCAAGGGGTTCGTCCTTCTCCGGGTTGCGGTCGAGCAAGCGGAGGATCAGGAAAAGGTGGCCACAGGGATACTGAGCGCCATCGGCGTGGGCCGTGGTTCCGTCTTGTTGGACGGCAACATGGTGGCGGTTCTCATGCCCACCTCGGTGAGCGTCAGCAAGGTCGAGCGAGAGTTGGCCCGGCAGACCGATGAGTTCGGGCCCAGCGCCGAGATGCAGGAGGTGTCTCGTGACGCTGAAGCGCGCCTGCTACGGGCGGGATTGAAGGCGGCCGTGACAGTGGAAGCCGCAGACTCGGGAAAAGATGGTGCGCCGACGGCGTGGTTGCAGAACCGCTTCGATGCGCATCGGCGACGGGCGCATGCCAAACCGGCGACGCCTTTGCGGACGTGATGACGACACTGACAGACCTCAAACAGCAGAAGGAAAACGCTGTGACCCTATCGCTCGAACAGTTCGACGAGCGCGTTGCGCGCGCCAACAGGTCGATGGATCGCCTCGAAGGGATGGTCGACAGTGGCGCCGAGCGCCAGGCAGTCGAGGACATGCGCAAGGAAATCGCGGCGCTTTTCGAAGAACAGCGCCGTGATATTCAAATGCAGCAGATGCCGTCGACGATGCAAGCGGGCAGGGGAGAGGGAACGCAGACGGCGGCGCGCGCCGATGACAGCCAGGCCCTCGATCGTACGACGCCCACGAATGTCGATCCTGCCATTGCCGCACAGCAGCAGGCGATCGCCGCCGGCCGCGCCGCGCGCGTTGCGCGTGAGCAGGCCGGCGCTGCCAAAAATGCACAGGACGAACAGCGCGAGCAGATCCTCCGGCAAGCCGAGCAGGAACGCCAGTGCGGCAATGACCGGGATGGCGCGGAGCGATAGGGCCCGTCTTAATCCTGCGTCAGGCCGTCGAAAACCTCCAGCAGGGCGTCGACGATGGCCTGGCCAAGGGCATTGGCCGCGTCAGCGATCTGCTCGTCACCTTGGTCGAGCGCCGCAAGGCAAAGATTGCCGCCTTCCTCCGCAACGATCGCCTTTGCCCGCTCGATTGCCCATTGTGCCAGATCGCTGCGATTTTCGATCGTGACAGTTTCCATCGTGGTGACCTCGTTTACAGTTTCTTGGATACCCTGCGATAGGGTTTGGTGAGCGCATTGAGTTTTGCGTATGCGCTTGTCTCAATCGTCTCTTTCCGTTCCCTAACGGTCTGAGACGATTGAGACTATAGCGATCCACAGACGACTGTCGTTTCGCATATGCAGACGCGCGCAACCATTGCGGCTTTGGTCTCGCCTGCTAGACTGCGGATAGCGGTGCCTGGTGGGAGTCCATAATGTCGTGTGTTCTTCGCTTGATCGTTGCAGCCGGTTTTCTCTCCGCCTTGCCTATTCATGCGGCAACATTGCTTTGCGCTCCGGTTGCTGTCACAGAATCAGTCGGCACGTCCGGACCCCTGACGATATCCGCCGCCGAGAAGGAACTGGGAAACCCGGTTCTTTTCTGGATCGATACGGAGACCGGAGAGCTGCAGGAGCATGCGGAAGGCGGCGACAGGTTCATTACCTACACCGGAAAGCTGGATGTGCAGCAGGCCGACGCGAACGTTTTCCTGGCCCATCATGCGGAGCAGAACGAATTCTACCGCATAGATCTCGGCGTAACGGTGCATCCGTTCCAGAGGAGCGTTGACGGTGCGTTGACAGCGATCGGCACCTGCAATCCCGCGGCGATGGGGGAGTTGCCGCAGGAGGACAATGCCCCGGTATGGCCCTTCACCTATCGAAAGGCCGGGTAATCCGGGGGGCGCTTGCGCAAGAAGCGCCATGCACGAGTACTCTGACGGGGCGACATCGGGAGGCAGGATGCTTGTGAGAATGGGATATCTCGGTGGTGCGCTTCTGGCGGGCTTCGCACCGGCCTATGCGAATGAATGCCTTGCCCCGCCATCGACGATTTCGGGGCAGTTGCGTATTGTCGAAAGCAAACACCCTGACGGGACGTCCATCAGGGCTTTTGTCGTCTTTGTCGAGGATGGGCAATGTGTTTCTATAGAGGACGTGGACGGTGATCATGCGGATGTCGTCCTTCGCGATATCCATCTGGCGCCAAAGGATGACGAAGCCGCGCGCTGGAGTGATGCGGTCGGCAAGGAGGTGACGGTGCAAGGCAGAATGGGGCTTCCCTTCACCGCATGGCATGTCGGCTCCGCCATGATGTTCGACGCGGCCATCTCGGTGGTTCGAACATCGAGCGACGAATAGCCGGCGGCGCTCCATATCCATCTGCCAACCGCTTCATCCGGATGCGGCCCGAAAGACAAGGGCGGGCGGTTATTGCTGTGCGCCGCCGGGCAGGATCCGGATGGAGGAAGCGTCGCCATAGGCCGTGGGGATCTGTCTGCCGTCGGTCAGATCCGATACGCGCGCCGCGGTTTCCCGGACCACCTCGTCCATCGTCAGGCCCGGCGTCGAAAGGGTCTGGAGGAGGGCAATCACGAACGGGCTGTCCAGCCCGTTGCCGTCGGCTGCCGTCTTTCCGGGCTGGGTGGAATGGAGAACCACATTGTTGGCCGCGGGCGTGGGAGAGACGGCAAGGCCCATGGGCATGCGCTCGGGCACCGAATCCGCAGATACACGGGCAAGGCCGCGCGATGACGCGACCGCCTTCGCCTCGACAAACGGATCGTCGCGGCAAGCATCGATGATGACGAGCGCGCCCTGGCGCGCCTTGCTTGCCGCCGCCGTCAGGTCCTGCAGCGCCAGCGCCGTTGTTTGCAGATCCGTTTCGTTTCCAATGGCAGCATCGACAGGCACGAGATAATTGACGCCACCGGTTTCGACACCATGGCCTGCATAGAACACGACCACGATATCCGCATCCCGCGCTCGCTCACCAATATAGGCGGGGAGATTGGTCATGCTCTTGCTATCGATGTCCTCCGCGATCTCGACCGTGTCGAATCCCATATCGGCCAGCCGGTTTGCGACGATCGCGGCGTCACGCCGGGCATTGGGCAGGCTGGACAGCGCGGTATAGTTTCCGGAGCCGATGACGAAGGCGAGCCGCTTCAATCCATCGGGCGACGGATTTTCCGGTACGATACCGAACTCGAAGCCGGGCGCAAATTCTCCGGCGCGCCGCTGCAGGACAGGCTGCGTCAATCGCTTAAGGCGCCAGGCGGCATCGTTCCGCTCCAGCAGGTTCGGGACCGTGCGGGTTCCATCGAGGATTCGATTGTAAATCTCGATGGCCTTTTCCTTTTGTCCACGCGCTTCGGCCACGCGTCCCAGCCCGAGCTGCCAGCGCCAGTCGCCGGGCGAAAGCTTTGCCGCTTCGTTGTAAAGGCCTTCGGCAGCAGCGGGGTCCTTCAGGCTGTCGAGAGCTAGGTCCCCTGCGCGAAGCAACAGGTCCATATTCATCGCGTGGGCATCCTCGGTGGACATGTCGTCGGTTTCACGAGCCGCCGAGAGCATGTCGTCGAACGAGGCCCGCAGATCGCCCGTGCGGGATTCGATTTCCGATTTCTGGATGAGCGCAAGCCGCCGGTAAGGCGGCCCCAGCGCGATCGCCACCGTCAGATCCTCCAGCGCTTTCGCCAGATGTCCCACCCGACGCAGCAGAAGACTGCGGGCAATCAGCGCCGGTCCGGAACGCGCGTCCCTCTCGAGAGCCTGATCAAGGTCGGAGAGCGCGGCAGCCAGATCACCCCGGCGTTCGGTCTCCAGCGCCCTTTGGACAAAAGGCGTCGCGTCCGCTGGCGCTGCGTGCATCGCCGCCTCGATGTCGCTGGCGACACCATCCGGCTGCCCGATGGTCTGGTTTATCGTGACGCGCAGGGCGAGGGCCTCTCCCTTCAGGGGGCCCTCCAGGTCGATCGCCGTCTGGACATCGGCCAGGGCGCCGGCCACGTCCTCCTGTGTCGGCAGTTTGTATTCCGGAATCGAACCATCGGCATTGGCATCGAGCACCATGCCCGCCTGCATCACCTGTAGAAAGCGCGTGAGCCCGCGGAAAAATGCAGCCTTCTGCCTGTCCGGATCGCTCGCCGTATCCTCCAGAACGCGGGTGCAGGAACTCTCCGCGTCGGCCAGTTGCTCGATCGGCAGCATTGCCGTCTTGACCCGTTCGTCGGCACAGGCAGCGAGGTCTGCCGCCGTGTCCGCGCGCGCTGACGAGACCGCATAAACTGTATAAAGCAAGGCGGCACTGCAGGCATTCTTGAGACGCATTGACTACCCCCAACCTGAAAAAATGAGCTGAAGCTCGATGCTGTCGGCGAAAGGGGAACGGGTCTGGAGCGGGTTTTATTTCGCAGCCTCAACCGGAGCGGCAATCCGCGCTCGCCTGCCGAATTGCGGTGGCCGTGCCACCGGTGGGAGGATCGATCGGGGGCTATTTGTTCGCAAGCACCTCGGAGAGGTATCTGCCGTCATCGGTAAACACCTCCATGATACGCCATCTGTCATCTTCATCGTCGTCACCGATCATGCCGAAGTTGAGAATGTAGGTAACGCCGTCCTTGCCGGAAAGGACAGCGCGTACCCTGGCCTCATACTCACCGGAAGCCACGATCTCCGTGTCAACTTTTTCCGGTTGTGTGATCGGTCCGACAAGCAACGCCTTTCCGGCATCCGCAGCGCCACGCCCCCAGGCCACCGCAGGTTCTACATGCCATGCACCGTGACCGCCCGGAGATAAATCCGTCCAAGGGTGGCTGGCATAGATACCCGCAACAACTTCGTCAGGTCCGCCAGCACGAGCGGGTATCAAGCCACCAGCCATTGCTAGAAGCAGCGTTACCGGTAGAACGGATTTCAACATGAGTGCTCTCTCCTCTCGCTGTTCTGATATTGATAGCTCTTTCGATGGGGAACGGAAGCGTTGACCAAGGCCTGGGTCGGTTGCGACCAGGTTGAAGTGCAGTTTCCCGTCTGAAGGTGTTTCTGGCGTTGGCGAGTGAACGGCTCATTTGCGGTTCCACCTATAATCCGGCGGCCTTTGTGAGATTGATGCGGAAGCGGTCACGCCGGCGCTGGTAGCGACGGGTCATTTCGGCCGAGGCATGGCCGAGCTGCTTCTGCACATGGCGCTCGTCGACCTCGGCCGAGGAGGCAAGACCGGCGCGCAGTGAATGGCCTGCGAACTTTTGGGCGCGCTCGATCTCCGACAAATCGCCTCGCACGCCGACGGCGAGCGCCGTCTTCTTGACGAGACGCGCCACCTCCTGATCGTTAAGTCGGTCCGGCCCGACAGCCTTGCCCCCGCCAGTCACTCGGCGAAAGAGGGGACCCTTGGCGAGCTTCGCAAAGCGGAGCCAGGTCTCTCCCGCAGCGAGCCGCGATCGAGCCTCTCCAGCATGGCGATCAGATCTTCCGGCAGAAGCGCCTCTTTTTGGCGGGGCGGCATGTTTGTTGCGAATGTCGGCCATGACGGTGGCAATGGCGCGATCCTTACGATCCAGTGCCATGCCGCGTTCCGCGCATTTCCAGCCGATGGCCGACAGGCGCCGCTCGATCGTCGACACGGGATTCGGCTTCATGCCGCGCCCCACAGTCCCCGAGGCGCAGGCCGTGATGTAGAGTCCGACGACCTGCGGATCCGATGGGAGAGGCGCGAGATTCTGTCGACGGCACCAGGCAGAAAAGTGCTTCCAGTCGGCGGCGTAGGCGCGACGTGTGTTGGCGGAGCTGGCCGCCTCGACGTAGCCACGCGCCCGATTGGTGAGTTGTTCGAGGTGCGCGGGCAGGGCGGCGCTCGCGTCCGCAATGGGAGGAGGGGTGGCAGGGCTGGTGTCGAGCGTGGCATCGCCCGGGCCGGGAAGATCGACGTGTCGCAGTTTCGAGCCTGTCGCTGGCCCGCTCATGCTGGCGCCTCCCACGGATTGATCACCGACGCATCAGTGTCTTCGAAATCCTTGACGTTGCGCGTCACGAGGATCAGGTCGTGAACGATCGCGGTCGCGGCAATCAGGCCGTCGATATCGCCGCGCGGCCGGATCGCGGCGATGCGGCCCCATTCGACGGCGATCTGGTCGGTCACCGGCAGGATGCGGTCGCCGTGGTCGTGGCGCAGCTTGCGCAGCCATTCGGCGAGGTGGGCCGCAGCCTTCGGATCGGGCTTCTGTCTGAGGGCAATGCCGCGCATGATCTCTCCGAGGGTCAGCGCACTCAGATGCACACTGAGCGGGTTGACCGAGCGCAGCCAGGACACCGCCTGCGGCGTGCCGCGTCGCGCCTCCGAGACGATATTGGTGTCAACGAGATACATCAGAAGGCCACGTCGCGGCTGGGGGTGTTGGCACGCACCTGGGCCGCATCGGCGAGCTCGTCGTCCCATGCCGGGCCGCCGAGCAGGTCGTCGACGAGGGTTGGCCGGCCGGCGCGCAAAGCGTCGTAGTCGTGGGCGGACAGCACCACGGCCGTCCGCTCGCCGCGCAGGGTGACGATCTGCGGTCCTTCGTGGCGTGCCTTCTGCACCACCTTCGAGAACTGGTTCTTGGCGTCCTGTAGCTGCCATTCCATTAGATTTGCTCCAAACTAGCTAGGCTGTCTAGCTATGTACCAAGGTTTGCCAGCCGGTGAAAGTGCAAATTTCCACCGATTGAAGGCGATTTTTCCGGGAGCGCCGGGTGTCTCTTTATAAAGAACAAAACGAACAATAATGCAACCTTATCGGTCGTTTATTCTCGCTAACGAGCCGTGCGGTTTTGCCAACAAATATGGCACAAACCGCGCCTGTGCGATATGGTCACCATCATGGATTCGCCCGCCGACCAGCCCGCATCGTTCCTCGTGCGACCCGCCGTCCTGCCCGGCTGGGCGATGACGCGCGGCCGCGAGCCGGACGACCTCGGCGCTGCGTTTGCCGCAGGCATCGCCTTGAAATCGCTGGACGACCTCGTTTCCACCTCGCCCGTCTGGGCCGTCTGCTGGCGCTCCCGGCAGGCCCTGAAATGCGCCGCCGTCGCCGTCCGGCTGATGGGCCGCAGCGAGGACGAACATGCGTTGCGTGATTCGCTTTTGCTCACCACCATTGGCGGCGATCCGGGACCGGCCGGCCGGATGTTTTCGGCCTACAAAAGGATTTCTGTTCGAAAACCCGCCTTTTCCTCGAAAGCGGTGGCTGAGCTTGCCGATCTGTTGGGGCTGGCCTGGGACGACCGGCTCACCGCGGCGGTCGATCATGCCGACGATGCGCTGCAATCCGGTCGCCCGGCGCCGTTTGCGGCTGCGGATCTGGTGAGCGCCATCCACGCGATGCGGCCGGATGCCGAGCCGCTGGCGTGGATGCTGGCCGATATGCTGATCGCCGCGCTGTTGAAATGGGATTATGCCGTGCCGCTCCTGATGGCCGAGCGCTATGGGCCTGCCTTCAAGACGCTTGGGGGCAGGGGCCGCGTGCGCCCGAGCGAGCGGGCCTTCGCCCGGGCCGTCTGCCTTGCCCTCACCGAGGCAACGGGCGCGGCCCTGCGCACCGCCGGTGAGATCGCGCGCCGTGCTGAAAAGTTGCGCGCAGCCGCGCCGAGGTGGACGCCTACATCCATTGGTACAACGAAAAGCGCATCAAATTATCACTTGGCGCCCTCAGTCCCATCGAATATCGAAACAGCCTTGGACTTAACGCATAACCAGTCCAACTGGACGGTTCTATTAACCTCGCCCTTTTCCCGGATTTATGATTCCTTGTGCCGTGGGTTGATGCTTTGCGAGGTGAGCGATGCGTGGCCATGCGGGACTTTTCGATGTGGACGATCGTCTTCGTCGGCTGAGCGATCAACTCGAGGCCTATGCCCGGGTTGTCGATTTCGAGGCATTCCGGCCGGAACTGGACAAGGCGCTGTCCTATACGAGCGGCCCGCAGGGTGGCCGGCCGCCCTACGATCCGGTGATGATGCTGAAGGTGCTGGTGATCCAGACGGCCAACAACCTGTCGGACGAGCGCACCGAATTCCTGATCACCGACCGGCTCTCCTTCATGCGCTTCCTCGGGCTCGGCCTGTCCGACCGTGTTCCCGACGCCCGCACGATCTGGCTGTTCCGGGAGCGGTTGACCAGGGCGGGTGCGATCCAGTCCCTGTTCGAACGCTTCGACACGATGCTGTGCGAGGCCGGCTATATCGCCATGTCCGGACAGATCGTCGATTCCAGCCTGGTGGCCGCGCCGAAGCAACGCAACACGAAGGAGGAGAAGGACGACATCAAGGCCGGCCGCATCCCGAAAGCATGGGAGGACAAGCCCGCCAAACTCCGACACAAGGACCGCGACGCTCGCTGGACGGTGAAGTTCACCAAGGCCAAGCCGCAGGCGGACGGCACGCTCCCGCCGGTTGATATCGCCATTCCCGCCTTCGGCTACCAGAACCACATCTCGATCGACTGCAAGCACGGGCTGATCCGCAAATGGATGGCGACGGACGCAGCCGCCTACGAGGGAGCCCGGCGGCGTGAGGGGCTGCTCGACAAGACCAATACGGCGCGCACCGTCTGGGCGGATACGGCCTATCGCTCGAACGCCAACGAGACATTCATGGAGAAGAACGGCTTCGTCAGCCGCATCCATCGCAAGAAGCCAGCGGGGCGGCCGATGCCGGAGGCGACACGGCACGCCAATAACCTCAAATCGAAGGTCCGCTCGCGTGTCGAGCATGTCTTTGCCGAGCAGAAGAGCCGGATGGGCCTGTTCATCCGAACCGTCGGCATCGCCCGCGCCACCACCAGGATCGGGCTCGCCAACATCCTCTACAACATGAAGCGGCTGATATTCCTGAAACGGCGGCCGGTGACCGCATAGGTCGCCCGCCGGGGCCAAAGGCAAATCATCGCGCCCGCTTTAAAACACTCCGAGCCTGCCCCGTGGCACAAAGTGCCAGTTCAAACCTCGGAAATTACGTTAATAGAACCGTCCAACTGAAAGCGAAAACCAACAGCAGGCATTGCGGCGACCTAAGTCTATGCTCGCGCGAAAACTGGCCATTCGCGCAGGTCTGTGTGCATCACGCCCGAACGCTTAGCCACCGATTATGGGCTTCCCGACGCGCCCACGTACCTCGCGGTCGCGGGTTTCGACCTGGCGATGGAAGCGATGGAGCGCTTCAGCGCGTGAGGCGCGTCGCCCTTGTTGAGCCCAATCTGGGCACGACGCTTCCCGCCGCGTCCGATAGGAGGCGACGTTCCGCTGTTGAATGACGAGGCCGCCTGATTTTTCACAAGTGACAGCCCTGGCGCTATTCACGCTCTGCGTTGTAGATATGACAACGAAACCTTTTTCTTCACCGTGCGAATATCTGACAAATGGGCTTTAAGGCGTTCCAAATCTGCACTTAGATGATCGGTCATCGCCCGTTTGGCTTGCTCGCCGTTGCCGCGCAACAGCGCTTGGAACACAGTCATATGCTCCGTCATAAATAATTTATCGTGAGATAGCGATAATGCATCGATCCAAGTGTACTTCCTAACAATCATCGTGCAGCCCGTGTGCAGCAATGCACGGACGACTTCGGCATTTTTTAGAATATCAATGCAATCGAGATGCAAATCAAGCTCAAGTTGATTAAGCTGTTGTGCCGTTATGTCTGGATATCTCTCTGCGGCAAATTTTAAACGGTCCATCATCTCGGTGAATTCGGACCTGGTTGCAGCACATGCAACATTTTCTATTGCTTCAGGTTCAAGCATAATTCGCAGTTGGTATAGTCGTTCAAGGCGCTTCTCATCTAGACCAACAACGGACCAGCGGCCCATCGTGTCGCGTGCGACCATGCCGTTGACTTCTGCACGATTGAGGACATGCCCGACTGTGGAACGGCCAATGGAATAAAATGATGCCATTTCGCTTTCGTTGATGCTGCTGCCGGGCTCGAATATCGAGGCGTACATAAGGTCGCGTTCAACAGTGTTGAATACACGACGCCAAAGCGGGGCTCGAATTGCGGCTTGGGGCGAGAAAGCAAACATTTCTGCCCTAATTGGCTCCCTCCGAATAACGCAACCCGGGGGACCGGCTACTAATCCTCTCCCGTCAAATGAATGGACAATACCCTCCTCTTGCAACACGGACAGGGCTTGTCGAACCGGCGAACGGCTTGTGTTGAAGACTTGGGCTAGGGGGCCTTCCAGAAGAACCAGGCCGACCGGAAGGCTCCCTGACTTGATGGCCACTCTGATTGCTTCCGCGATCGCTTTGAACGCGGCAACGTGTAGATCGATTTTGCTCAATGTATCAACACCGATGAGTTTCCTGTGCCATACCATGCGCTTAAGCGGGTGGCCCCGTTTCATTATTGCGAGTCGTCACCCAAACTCAAACCCAAAAAATGCCTGTTGACGGCAATGTTCGTTTATTGCAAGGTACGGCTCTCGCTAATAGCCGGCGCCGTTGAGGAGATAGGCAGCCGATTCAGCGAAGCCCCTTGAGGAGAGGGGAGTACCCACGCAGCATTGGATAGCAACTAGTCTTGATGGGGCCGCTGCTCTTTGAGCTTTAATGGTCTGCCGCGTGAAGGCATGCGGCGGAGGCAGTTGTCTTTCTAATCCCAATAGAGGCGTTGTTTTATGTTGTCTGTTATTGAAGCCGGGGAGAAGCAACGTATGGCCTCAGTCAATGCATCGATGCCGACGACCACAACTGGATTTATCGAAGTAAGAGACCTCGTTATTTCCTATGGCGCGTATGTTGCTGTCCATAGTGTTTCGTTTTCCATCCAGCGCGGCGAGCATCTGACGCTGCTTGGCCCGTCGGGCTGCGGCAAGACGACCACGCTGCGCGCCATCGCCGGCCTGGAGCAGCCGACTTCGGGCGAAATCCTTATCGATGGGGAGCCCGTCTTCTCGTCCCGGTCGCGCGTCAACCTCCCACCCGAAAAGCGCAATCTTTCCATGATGTTCCAGTCATATGCAATCTGGCCGCACATGACCGTGGCGCAGAATGTTGGGTATGGCCTGCGGGTCCGGAAGGTGCCGCGCGAGGAAATCAGTCAGCGGGTAAACGAGATCCTGGAGCTTGTCCGGCTGCAGGACTATGCGAGCCGGCCGGCATCACAGCTGTCCGGCGGGCAGCAGCAGCGCGTCGCTCTTGCCAGAAGCCTCGTCTTCAAGCCACGTGCCCTTCTTCTCGATGAGCCGCTTTCCAATCTCGACGCCAAGCTGCGCGGGCAAATGCGAATCGAGCTCAACCAGTTGCAGCGGCAGGTTGGTGTGACGTCAATCCACGTGACGCACGACCAGGAGGAGGCGTTCGCGACGTCGGACCGGATCATCGTCATGAATGGCGGCCGCATCGAGCAGATCGGGACGCCGCTGGAAATCTACGATCGGCCCAAAACTCGGTTCGTCGCTGATTTCATTGGGGCGTCCAATCTCATCGAAGGCACGTTGCTTGCGGGCAACTCCTCCTCAGAAGGACGCACGCACTTCCAGACCACCAGCGGCGAGCTGATCGAAGGTGTGTCCGCGAGGGTCAATCAGTCGGCAAATCCGGCAATGTCGATACGCACGATTTATCCCGAGCTCTATCGCGAGAAGCCGACTGATGAGGAGGAGGTTAACGTCTGGCCGGGGAAGATCGCGTTCAAGACCTTTCTAGGGGATGCCGTTCAGTATCACGTCGAATGGCTGGGTGGCACGATGGTCGTGATGAAGCCCCCTATAGATGTGTTCGAGCAGTACGAGGAAATCTGGATGCGGGTCGATCCAAAGCACTGTGTGCTGGTGGACTGATGTCAGCTTGAAGTTTTTTAAGGGAGGAAGAGCAATGTCCAATAACATAGGCGAGTTGATCTTGAGCCGGAGACGGCTCCTGAAAAGCGTAACGGCGGCTGGTGTTGTCCTCACCACAGCGCCCATCCTGCGGGGAATGGCGCATGCAAGCCAAGCCGACATCGAAGGATCCAAGAAAGAGGGCAAGTTGGTGTGGTACACCTCCATTGCGCCTGAGGAGGGTGTCGTTGCCATCCTGGGGGCCTTTCGACAGAAGTATCCCTGGATTGACGTCAGCAGCTATCTGAGGCTCCAGAACGGGCGTCTCTACCCCAAGCTCCTGGAGGAGACCACCCAGGGCGCGTATCTGGCCGACGTGTTCCACCAGTCGGAACTGGCCTATGCCATCGACTTCACCAAGCGCGGCTTCTTCGATCCTTACAAGTCGCCCGAGGCGGAATCCTACGACTCCCGGTACAAGGATCCGGATGGCGCATGGACCGGATTTGCGCTGCAATATGCCGGGATGTCGTACAACCCCAACATCACGAAGCCCGAGGACGCGCCCAAGAAATGGTCCGACCTGCTCGACCCCAAATGGGGCGGCGGAAAGATGAACGTTAAGGATTCGAACTCGGGCGCCCAGTACGCGATCTACCAGGCCCTGTACGAGATCTACGGCGCCGAGTACTGGGACAAGTTCGCCGCGCAGAAGCCGATCGTCCTGCCGGGACAGCAGCAGCAGTACGAGCGCATCATCAACGGCGAGGACCTGATAAACGCCAACGCCTCGCCGAACGCCTGGAGCACCTTCAAGCAGAACGGCGCGCCGCTCGAATACATCTATCCCGAGGAGGGGGTGCCTTCCTTCTTCGGCCAGGGCGGTATCGTGAAGGGCGCGCCGCATCCGCACTCTGCACGGCTCTTCATGGACTTCTTCTGCAGCAAGGAAGGCCAGACGATCTTCGTGGAGCAGATCGGGAACCATTCGCCGCATCCTGATCTCGCGCCGCCGAGGCTGCTTCCGCCGCTGAGCGAGCTCAAGCTACTCGTTCCGTCGGACGCCGAGCAATATGTCAACGGACAGGCGGCCTGGCGGGAAAAGTGGAAGGCCATGGGCGGCGCCTGACGACGCAGCTTTGCCTCATCTGACAAATATCCCAGCGACAATTCTGTCGCTGGGCCGTTGCTCAATTGTTTTATCACGGAATAGCCATGCCTCGATTGTCGATGCAGAATCTGATAATGGGCTCGACCGCGCTCATCGCAGTCCTGCTTGTTCTTTATCCGGTCTTCTTCGTCGTCCAGGTTTCCCTGAACGTCGGGGATCCCGGGTCGCGGGTCATCACCGATTACGGCTTCGAAAATTACGGCGATATCTGGCGCAATCTCGGATGGCTGGGCAACACGTTTCTCGTGGCCGTTCCCAGCACGCTCGTCGCCGTTGCCGCCGGCGGTATGCTGGCCTGGATCATTCACCGCACGAACGTTCCCATGGCCAGCGTGCTCGACCAGCTTGTCCTGATGCCGTTCTACCTGACGCCGCTCGTAGGTGCGCTCGCGTGGAACATTCTCGGCACGCCGACATCTGGTCTCATCAATATCTTCTGGCGGGGGCTGACAGGCCTGGAAGGTCCACTCGTCAACATGAACTCGGTGAGCGGCATCGTCTGGGTCAACGCCCTATACGAAGGCGCGGTCGCCTATGCCATCATCACCGGCGCGATGAAGTCGATGGACCCGTCGCTCGAGGAGAGCTCGCAGGTTCTCGGCGCGGGCAAGTTCCAGACGCTGCGGAACATCACCTTCCCGCTGCTCCGCCCCGCTTTGGTCGGCGCGACCGCGCTGGTGTTCGCCGAGATGCTGAGCTCCTTCTCCGCAGCGCTGATCCTCGGCGCGCCGATCAACTTCTATGTCGTCACGACGCGCATGTACCAGTTGCTCGCCGGCTACCCGGCCGACTATCCGGCGGCCGCCTCGCTCGGCATCGCGCTCAGCTTCTTCACCAGCGTGGCCGTGTGGGTCTATGCCTGGTCGATCCGCGGGGGCAGCTTCGTGACCGTCACCGGAAAGGCGTTCCGCTCGAGGACGATCCAGTTCGGGGCCATCCGCTGGCTCCTGCTCGGCTTTGGTGTCCTCTACGTGTTCCTTTCCCTGTTCCTGCCGGTCGCCGCTCTCGTCTACGCGTCGTTCCTTCGCTTCACGACGACCATCCTGGCCGACGCCGTCTTCACGCTGAACAATTACCGGGTCGTGTTCGCCAACGCGGCCACCAGAACCGCGATCGAGAACAGCGTCATCCTCGCCTTCGGCACGGCGACGATTGGCGTCTTCTTCATGACCATCCTGAGCTGGGTGATCTATCGCACCAAGGTACCAGGTCGCGAACTGCTGGAATATGTCGTGATGGTGCCCAACGGCATCCCGCGCATCGTATTCGCGCTGGGGCTGCTCTGGGCGTGGATCGTGATCCCGATCGGCGTTTACGGAACGCTCTGGCTCCTGTTGATCGCCTACATCACCGTTTCCCTGCCGCTCGGCGTCAGGGCGATATCGGCCGTGCTGCTGCAGCTCGACCGCAGCCTGGAGGAAAGCGCCAGGGTCTGCGGCGCGAGCTGGGTGAAGACGATGGTGACGGTGACTATGCCCCTGCTCAAGCCGGGCTTGCTCTCGGCGTGGATGCTGCTGTTTATCGTCTCCGTCCGCGAGGTCGCGGCGTCGGTGCTGCTCGTCTCGGCCAATAACAAGGTCATCGGCCCGGCGATCGTCGGCAGCTGGGAGGTATCGGGGACGCAGATAACGGCGGCGCTGTCGATCATCCAAAGCCTGATCGTGCTCCTCGTCCTCCTCGTCGTGCGCAGGCTCACGCGCCAGGCTTCATAAGCTTTCCCTGATCAACCACTTGAAGGAAGAACAACCCTTGTCAATTGAAACCTCCCGCATCATCGTCCGCGGCCACGGCGGCCCGGAGGTCCTCGAGCTCGAAAGCGTGCGTCTCCCGCCGCCCGGCGAGAACGAAGTCCGCGTGCGTCACACCGCCATCGGACTGAACTTCATCGATATCTACTTCCGCACTGGGCTCTACTCCGCGCCGGGCGGATTGCCGGTGACGCCCGGCCAGGAGGCGGCTGGCGTCGTCGAGGCCGTGGGCTCCGGCGTCCAGGGCTTGGAGGTCGGGCAAAGGGTGGCCTATTGCGGCAGCCTGGGCGCCTATTCCCAGCACCGCAACGTTCCTGCTTCCGTGCTCGTCCCAGTGCCGGACTCGATCGGCGACGACATCGCCGCCTCGGTCATGCTCAAAGGCATCACGGCCGAATATCTGCTGCGCCGCACCTATCGCGTGGAGAAGGGCGAGACGATCCTGTTCCATGCCGCCGCCGGCGGCGTCGGGTCGATCGCGTGTCAGTGGGCCAAGCGTCTCGGCGCCCGCGTGATCGGGACGGTTGGGTCCGAGGACAAGGTCGAATTCGCCCGTCAGTGCGGATGCGACGAGGTGCTGCTGCACACCGATCCGGACCTTGCGTCCAAAGTGAAGGCGCTCTCGGGTGGCAAGGGCGTCCCGGTCGTCTACGACGGCATCGGCAACTCCACCTTCCTGCGGTCGCTCGACTGCCTGCGACCACGCGGGCTGATGGTGAGCTTCGGCAATGCCTCCGGCGCGGTCGAGGCGTTCAATCTCGGGCTCCTCGCGCAGAAGGGCTCCTTGTATGTCACGCGCCCGGCGATCGCGACCTACACGTCGAGCCGTGAGGAACTGATCGAGGCGGCCAAGGCCGTTTTCGAGATGATAGCGAGCGGCGCAGTCGGGCTTGCTCCGCCTCGCAGCTTCCCTCTGGTAAGCGCCGGAGAGGCGCAGGCGATGCTCGAGGGCGGCAAGACAACCGGCACGACGATCCTGAAGCCATGACATCGATCAAGACGAACAAGACAATCAGACAGGAGATGACCGGATGAAATTGGGAGACAGGCTGAGCCTCGATAACCCGCAAAGCTTCACTGACGAGAACCTTCAGTTTCTCAGGCAGATGGGCGCAGATGGCGTTATGGTCAATGTCGGCGACGTTCTGGGCCCTACCGTCGAACCGGCGAATATGCCCAGGAGCACCGCGGCCGAGCGCTTGCGCTCAGGCCAGCACTGGGAGGTGGAGGACCTTGTCGAGCTTCGGCAGCAGGCCGAGCGGCACGGACTGGAACTCTTCAACATCTCGGTCACGCCGCTATTCCGCTACAACAAGATCGTCGGAGGCGTCGACGGCCGCGACGAACAGATCGAAAGCTGGTGCAGGTCGATCCGCAACCTCGGTGAGGCGGGAATTCTGTCGATCACTTACGCCTTCGGCCCCAATATTGGTGCGACCGCGAAGGCCTGGCGGACCGGCAATCAGCCCGTCAGGGGCGGAGCGGAGGCGCCGGTCTTTGACGAGACGATGGTGGACAATGGCCGCGACGTCGGCATCGGGCCGCTCTCGGAAGATCAAGTCTGGGAGAATTTCGCTTACTTTCTGAAAGGGATCATGCCGGCGGCGGAAAAGGCGGGCGTCAAGATGATGCTCCATCCGGCCGACCCGCAGGTGCCCGTGCTCGGCGGAATAGCCCAGATCCACCGGTCGGCGGAATCCTTCTTCCGGACCTTCGACATCGTGGACAGCCCGAGCAACGTGGCCTGCTTCTGTCAGGGCTGCTTCGCCCAGATGCTGGAGGGTGAAGACGTGATCGCCGCGATTCGCCGTTTTGGCGAGATGGGCAAGATCGGCTACGTGCACTTCCGCAATGTGGAAGGCACGCGCGGCAATTTCGTCGAGCAGTTCCCCGACGTGGGCAAGGTCGACATGTATCGCGCCATGCTCGAATACAAGAAGGTCGGCTTCGAGGGGTATTTCACACCCGATCACGTTCCGGAAGTAATTGGCGATACCCCGTGGGGCCATCGATCACGGGCCTTCGCACTCGGTTACATCCGCGGGCTTATCCAATCTGTTCAGTCCGCGTGAGCGGCCAATAGGAGGCACAATGTATATTCGCAGGAACAGGGTCAAAGAGAAGCTCCAGAACGGAGAACTGGTTCTCGGCATGGAGACCTGGATTAGGGATCCGCGCCTGGTCGAACTCGCCGGCCAGGCAGGTTTCGACTTCGCCCATATCGAGTTCGAGCACGTCGCACGCAACTGGGAATCGGTGGAGAACATGGTGCGCGCGGCCGAACTGGCCGGCCTGACGCCGCTATTCCGGACCGAGCAGTGCATCGACGGGTCTCCGCCGCTGAATCAGATCATCAAGGCGCTCAAGCTCGGCGTGAAGATTCTTCTGGTCCCGCAGGTCGACACGGCGGAGCAGGCGAGGAAAGTCGTCGCCGCGACCAAGTTCCCGCCGGCCGGACAGCGCGGCATCTCGACCACCGACCGCAGCGCCACGGCTCTGTTTCCCACCCCCGAGGTCGCACTCGACGTCCGACGCTATGCCGACGAGAGCAATCAAGAGACCATGGTCTGGCTGCTGATCGAATCGCCCGAAGGCGTCGCCAACATCGATTCCATTCTCGCTGTCGAGGGCGTGGATGTGGTGGGTTTCGGGCATCAGGATTACTCCCTGTCCGCAGGCGAGACCAACGATGGGTCCAGCCGGGTGCACGAGGCACGCGAGACGGTTTACCAGGCGGTAAAAAAGGCCGGAAAGACCATGTTGTGGGTCACACCGGACCCAGAGGAGGTCGGCCGGCAGGCGGCGCGGGGAGTCAACCTTTTCCTCACCGGAACCGATCTCAATCTGATGGACACGGAAATGCGAAAGCTCGCGACCAAAGCGCGCGGCTGCCAAGAAGTAAACGACGATCGAGAGATAACGCAGCGAGATGACAATGACACAGAACACGTTGAAATTCGCCCTGAACCACATGTCGGCGCCCCAGTTGCCGTGGAAGGAATTCCTGCAGGTGGCGAAGGATGTCGGGGTCGATGCAGTGGAGATCCGTAACGATCTCAAGGACCAAGCTCTCGGAAACGGCTATTCCGTCGCCAAGGCGCGCGCCGATGCCGACGAGGCCGGCGTCAAGGTCCTCACCATCAATGCACTTATGGACTTCAACGCCTGGAATGACGAACGCGCGACGCGCGCCGCCGAGGTGATCGGCGCCGCCGCGGAGCTCGGGGCAATGGGCGTGATCCTTGTGCCCTACTTCACCGACCGGAAGCCTCCGGAGGAGACGGTGCGGGCTGAGCTCGATGCGGCGTTTAAGGGACTCCAGCCGATCCTGAGTCGGCACGCCATGATAGGTCTTGTCGAGCCACTCGGCTTCGAGCGGTGCTCCCTAAGCTCCAAGCGCATTGCCGCAGACGCGATCAAAGCCCTCGGCGGAAGCGAGTTTCGGCTTGTCCAGGATACTTTCCATCATTACGTCGCGGGCGAGCCGGAGTCTTATCCGGAGATTACTGGCCTTATCCACATTTCCGGCGTGGAGCGCACCATCCCTCCCGCCGAGATGAGCGATGACGACCGCATTTTTGTCGGTGAAGGGGATGTGCTGGGCACGATCGAGCAGACGCGTCACTTCATTGATCGGGGCTATGATGGTTATATTTCCTTCGAGCCTTTCTCGCCTGCCCTTCGCAATGATCCCGACCCGCGCGCGACGATCGCGCGCAGCATCGACTATGTGCGGCAGGCTCTGGTTCAATAGGCGCCCAATATCATAGCAATCCGATCGAGCGGGAAATACCATGAAAGACGTTAAGATCACTGACCTGACCTGGGAATCATATCGCTGGCCGCGCGACGAGCCGGTCTGGAGCGGGGCGCCGCACTTCTTCGGCGGCGAGCGCAATCTTTTGTCCCATATCGGGTTGACAGTCGCGAAAGTCCACACGGACGCGGGGTTGGTCGGAATCGGCGTTGGCCTCGGCGGATTGCCGGCGAGGGACATTTCCGAACGCTTCCGCTTCAAGGAGAAACTGGCTGGTCATAACCCGCTCAACACAGAACGCTTGTGGCACGAGCTCTGGGTGCCGCGTTGGTACGGTCGGCGGGGGCTTGAGACCCTGATTATGTCTATCATCGACATCGCCGTATGGGACCTTGCCGGCAAGGTACTCGAGCAGCCAGTGTACCGGCTGCTGGGGGGATACAAGGAGAAGATTCCAACCTATTCGACGGGCGGTTACTACGCAAAAAACAAGGGAGTGCGCGGCCTTCAGGCCGAGGCTGAGAAGGTGGCCGCCGACGGATTTCGCAGCTTCAAGATGCGCGTCGGAGGACTGCCCCTGTCTGAAGATGTGGCGCGCGTCAAGGCGGTGAGGGACGTAGTCGGCGACGACTTTGAGCTGAAGCTGGATGCCAGCAACTCCTGGACCGGCAAGTCGTTTGAGGCCATCCGCTTTGCGCATGAAGTGGAGCACCTCAAGCCTTACTGGCTCGAGGAGCCGGTCGCTCCAGACGATTATGCGGGGCACGCCATCATCGGCGAGCGCACTAGGATTCCCGTCGCGACCGGCGAGAATGAATACACGTGCTTCGGATTTCGCGACCTCATAACCCTTGGCAAGCCCGCCATCATCATGCCTGATCCGATGATCGGCGGTGGCATTACCCAATTGAAGAAGGTGATGGCGCTGGCTGAGGCCCACGATGTCGCCGTATCGCTTCACGGAAACCAAGAAATCAACGTCCATATAGGCGCGGCATTTCCGAATGTGCTCAGCATCGAGTTTTTCGACCAGCACATTAATCCGCTTTGGGGTCAGGACCTTACCAATACGTTGCGTCTTAATTCCGATGGAACGGTATCCCCCTCAGATCGTCCTGGGCTCGGCTTTGAACTGAACATGGACGTCCTGGAGAAGTACCGGGTGTCCATCTAATTGCAGATTTGCCGTTCAGTCCTTCGGGATGGGCTTGGATGATCGCCGCTGCCCCGCCCAAGCGGACGACGGCTTATTTCAATGAGATAAAGGAGACCGTCGATGTTTAGATGGGGAGTACTGTCAACGGCGACGATCGCTCGACAGCAGATCCTGCCCGCGATAGCCGAGTCGGAAAATGGCGTCGTGAGTGCCATCGCCAGTCGTAATCTGGCGAAAGCGCAGACGCTCGCTCGTCGCTTTAACGCATCTAATGCCTTTGGCTCTTACGAGGAGCTCCTCGCCTCGCCCGACGTCGATGGTGTCTACATACCGCTTCCCACCTCCATGCATGTGGACTGGACAAAACGCGCCGTCGAGGCCGGAAAACACGTGCTGGTGGAAAAGCCACTTGCCAACGATGCCGCAGAGGTCGAGTCCCTCCTGGTGCTTTGCCAGGGCCGATCCCTGCTCGTCAGCGAAGCCTTCATGATCGTCTACCATCCACAATGGCAAAAGCTTCGGGAAATAGTGGTGAGCGACCGGCTTGGCGCGCTGAGGCAAGTGCAGGGAGCGTTCACGTACCACAACGTCGACCCCGGCAACGTGCGGAACATCCAAGTCTTGGGTGGCGGTGGAATGGCAGATATCGGCGTATACCCGATCCTGGCGACGCGCTTTGCGACCAATACGGAGCCGAAGCGGGTGCGCGCAACGATCCGACGAGATGCTGTATTTGGGACAGACGTCCATGCATCCGTTGCCATGGACTTCGGCGCCTTCGATCTGTCTTTCTACGTCTCCACGCAGATGGCTCTCCGGCAGTACATGCTCTTCCATTTCGAGAAGGGGTGCGTGGAATTGGAGGCGCCTTTCAATGCCCGGCAATACGCTCACGCCGTCGTCCGGATTTCCGATCAGGACCATAGGTCGGGCGAGATATTCTCCTTCGGAGAGGTGAATCAATATCGCCTAGAGGTCGAAGCCTTCGTCCGCGCCGCGTCGGCGGGCGGCGAGGCGTTCTCGCTCGAGAGCTCGCTGCGAAATCAGCAAGCGGTTGACGCGGTTTTGAAGGCGGAACACCAGGACGGCTGGGTCAGCGTGCGGCGATGAGCGAGGATAGTCGCCCATGCGACGCTGAGTTCGTGTCCGTGCATCTGGATTGCGTCCAGGTGGTGACGCATTTCCTGCGTGGCCTCGACCATCGCCGCTACGACGCGATGGTGGATTTGATGCATCCGCAGGGAACGTGGCTGCGCATGGGCAAGGTCCTGACGCGCGACACCATGCTTCGCGAACTCGCCCAGCGCTCGACGACGTTCTACACCAAGCATATCCTGACGAACCTGGTGGGCAGCTGCGTTGGGGAAGACCGGTTTATTCTCGAAGGATACCTGCTGGTCATCCGCTTCGACGACGGGTCGATCTACGACGGCCCGGCCCCTTTAAATGGCATTTTCGCCACGGAGGATTGGTGCGCCGAATTGAGGCAGGTCGAACAGAAATGGAAGATATTCCAGATTCGCGGGCGACAGACTTTCCTTTCCCTATAGAAGAGAGGTGCGTGTCCCCGACAGCGCCCGCCAGATCGAAAGGCGCACGGACGCCTCAACCGGCAAGGCTCGAATGAGGGTGGCCTGGCGGTGCTTTCATCGTAAGCGCTCATTTCCATGCGCGTTGACGCGGGCGATTTGACGGGGCGCGCTGTCAGACGGCTGCATCGGATCAGGCAGCGGCGGTCTTGGCGAAGTTGAAGGGCAGCAGGTCGCTGATGTCGGCTGCATCCCTGCGCTGTGGTAGCTCCGTGAGGACGTGGCGCAAATATGCCAAGGGTTCGATGCCGCAGGCGCGGCAGGTCAGCATCAGGCTGTAGACGATGGCACTGGCCCGGGCTCCGTCCACGGTGTCGCTGAACAACCAGGATTTTCTGCCGGTTGCGAAGATTCTGATGTCGCGCTCGAGGAGATTGTTGTCGATCGGCATCCTGCCGTCTTCGGTGTAGCGTGTCAGATACTGCCACTGGTTCAGGGTATAGGACACGGCATCGCCAAGGTTGGTATCCGGCACGACCTTCGGCGCGATGTCATCGAGCCATGCCTTGAGAGCATTGAGGATGGGCACGCTATGTTTCTGGCGGAAGCGGCGAATGCAATCGGCTTGTGTTTCGCCCTTGTCCGGCTTTTCCTTTCGCGCCTGGCTTTCAACCCGATAGAGCTGCTCGAAGAACTTCAGCGCCTGCTCCGGCGGGCCGCCGCCTTTCTTCCTTGTCTTGAGGGCCTCGACGAAACGACGCCGTGAATGGGCCATGCATCCCAGATGGGTCGCTCCCTCCAGGGTGCGCCATGCGCTGTATGTCAACCGGCGCGGAATGTTGACCCCTTATTGGAGTGAACCCCTCGGACTGGACCACGGGACACGGAAAAACTGATACACTCTGCGGGCCTTAATCGGAGAAGGCTCATGAAGTCCCGAGGTCCATATCGCCGACATTCGACACCGTTCAAATTGCAGCTTTGCCAGGATATCCGAAACGGCGTCATCGGACGGCGCGATGCACAGCGCACCTATAGCGTTTCGGCCAACCTCATCCAGTTGTGGCTAACGCAGTTCGATCGTGGTGAGCTGAACGATGAAGAGGCGGAGGCGAGCGTCATTGCCGAGTACGAGGCCCACATTGCGGCGCTCGAACGTAAAGTCGGCCAACTCACGATGGAGCTGGACCTGGTGAAAAAACTCCGCGCCAGCCGATCGCCGAAGGCAACGAGAAGTCCTCCATCATCAGCGGTCCCCGGCCTGCTCCGTCAGACGGGGGTGCAAAGTGATCGACCTCCCGAGAAGCACGTTTTACTACCGATCCACGGCAAGGGCTTTGAATCTCGGCGATGCCGAGCTCGTTGCGATCATCGAGGACATCCAGGATGAATTGCCCTGCTATGGGTATCGGCGCGTGACGCACGAGCTTCAGCGAAGAGGCCACTTGGTCAACCACAAGCGTGTCGCTCGCGTCATGCGGGCCAATGGCCTCGGGATCAAGCCTCGCAAGCGGTATGTTCGCACGACGGATAGCAACCACGATTCACTGATCTACCCGAACCTCTATCGCAATGTGATCCCGGCGCGGCCTGACATGGTCTGGGTGGCCGACTTCACGTACATCCGCATCGCCGTCGGCTTTTGCTATCTCGCCGTCATTCTCGACGCTTGCAGCCGGAAAGTCGTCGGCTATGGCCTGTCAAAACGCCTGGATACGCCGCTGGCATTGGCAGCGTTGCGTTCGGCGCTCGAGAACAGAAAGCCTCCACCCGGCTGCATCCACCACACGGACCGCGGATGCCAATACGCAAGTGAGACCTATCGACGAGCGCTCGATGCCGCCGATCTGCAGGGATCCATGAGCGCTGTCGGCAACCCTTATCACAATGCTCAGGCAGAGAGCTTCATGAAGACCCTGAAAGTCGAGGACATCTACATCGCCGGCTACGAGACATTCGCGGATGTGGCCGAACGCTTGCCCAGGTTCATTGAGGATATCTACAATGCCAAGCGGCTGCACTCGGCCCTTGGCTACAGATCGCCAGCAGAATTTGAAGCCCAACTCGCCCAGCAGGCGGCTTAGTTCGAAGCGCCTCGCTGGTCCAGTCCGAGGGGTTCACTCCACTTCGTGGCGGAGGGTGCGCCGGTTGTCCGGCGTCTGCGCGGCAGTACATTCGGCGCCATCGGCATGGGGCGTATCGGCACGGCCGCATCGCGGCGCGCCGCGGTCTTCGACATGAAGGTGATCTACTTCGATCCGTTGCATGCCGATGGTCACGAACTCGGCCTTGGCTATGAACGCGTGCGTTCGCTGGATGAGTTGATGGAACGATCGGACGTTGTCAGTCTGCATGCGCCCTTATCCCATGCGACCCGGAACATTCTGGATCGGGCGGCTTTTGCGAAGGCGAAGCAGGATGCCATCGTCATCAACATCGCGCGGGGCGGCCTTACCGATCTCGACGCTCTCCACGACGCAATGAAGACGGGACGCATCGCCGCGGCCGGCCTGGACGTCTTTCCCGAGGAGCCGCTTGTCAATCCGCCGGAGCTTGCGCGCGCGTGGCGCAACAGGGAACCCTGGCTGGAAGAAAGACTCGCCATATCGCCGCACGCAGCCTTTTATTCCGAGGCAGGCTATCACGACATTCATCGGCTGTCGGCCGAGGTGGTGATGGACTATCTCCTGCGCGGGCATCTGCGCAACAATGTCAATCCGGGCTGGCGGGCCGGCCAAAGGTGAACCCTGTGCGGCAGGAACCAGCAGTCGCTGGTTCCTGCCGACTTAGGGATGGATTCCGGGCACCCGTTTTCGTATGCGCGTCCCTACGATGCGGCATGATATCGAGAAACTGGTCTTTTCGGGCACAAACATGTCGTGGACATCGTGACTGCCGAAGCTGTTCGGCGGCGGAAAGGGTAGCGGTCGATCTCGCTGGATAATAGAATGAAATAGAATTATTGTTCTATTTTGTTCTACGTTGGAGATATCATGACCACGCATCTGAAAGTTCACCCCGCCACGCTGCAGGATCTCCGGGATCAGATCGAGCACAGCATCGAGGGCCTGCCGAAGCAACTGGCTAAAATCGCCCGATATTGTCTCGACCACCCGCAGATCGTGGCGATGTCGAAGATCGGCGATCTCGCCGATGGTGTCGGCGTTCATGCCTCGGCCATCGTGCGCTTTGCCCAGCATTTCGGCTTCTCAGGCTTTACGCCGTTTCAGGCCCTGTTTCGCGATTCACTTCTGGCCGGCTGGCCTGACTACACCTCACGCATAACGCGCCTGCTGTCGGAAGGTGACCAGCCTGCCGGCGTGGTCGACCGCTTCATCGATGTCTCAATGGCTTCCCTCATCGCGCTGAAAGAGAGCATCGACAGGGGTAGGATGGAGAATGCGATATCGTTGCTCGCAAATAGCCGGAAAATCTACATTATCGGTTTGAAGCGCTCGTTTCCGATCGCTTTTTACATCTCCTATGTGCTGCGTAAGCTCGACATCCATTCCGCGCTGATCGAAAGCAATGGCGGACTGCTGATGGAACGCGCCAGTTGGTGCCAACCGGAGGATGGACTCCTGGCCGTCAGTTTCACGCCCTATGCATCGGCCACCATCGAGGTGGCAACCGAACTGGCGCGGCGAGGCCTGCCGATCGTTTCCATAACGGATTCGAAATTTTCCCCTCTGGTTCCGCTGTCTCAGGAATGGATCGAAACGACTGAGCACGATTGGGGTGGCTTCCGTTCCACCGCTGCCACGTTCGCCATTGCCATGGGGTTGGCCATTGGAATCGCAGAGTTTCGCGGACGCGACGCGCAAAGGGATGCTGCCGTTCCCGGAATCAATGATTGGCTCTAAATAGAACTTGAATTCTAAAATTTATCTGTTATAGAATTGCAATTGTAAGGCTGGTGGACATGTGGAGGAGTGAATGTCCAAAAAAGTAAGGCTGGGCGAGCTGTGCCATGCGCGTTCCGGCGACAAGAACGACATCGCGAACGTTGGCGTCATATGCTTTGATCCCGCACACTACAATTGGCTGGTCGAGAACCTGACCGCCGAGGCGGTAGCGGCGTATTTCGGTTCTCATATCAAGGGGCCGGTCGAGCGCTTCGAACTGCCGCGTATTGCGGCCGTCAACTTTCTACTACATGGCGCGCTCGGCGGCGGCGTGACCCGCTCGCTCATGGTGGACGGTCACGGCAAGGGCGTCAGCGCCATCATGCTCGACATCCTGTTGGACGCACCTGCGACCGACGACATCAGCCGCGCTGCTTAGGGGAGGGGATTATGAGCAAGACCATTCGCATTGGTGGCGGTTCCGCCTATGAGGGCGATCACCTCGATGCCGCGCAGGTTCTCGCCGAGAAGGGCGGCCTCGACTATCTGATATTCGACTGCCTCTCGGAAAAGACGATCAGCGAGGCCTATCTACGGCGCGAGCGCGGCCTTGATTGCTATGACGTGCTGTTGGAGCCGAAGCTGCGTGCCGTGCTGCCAGGCTGCCGGCGCAATGGGACGCGCATCATTCTCAATGGCGGCATCCTGGACCCTGAAGCGGCGGCAAGGCATGCAGCCAGGATTTGCCGGGATCTCGGATTTCCCGACGTCAAGATCGCCTACGCCATTGGTGGCGACGTTTCTGACGAGGCGCGGCAGTCCGACCTTGGTGTCCGGGAAACCGGAAAAGGCGTTTCGACGTTCGGCAACGCATTCTACGGCGCCCATGCTTATGGCGGGGCCAGGCCGATCGTCGATGCGTTGGCGGCCGGCGCGGATATCGTCATCACGGCCAGGGCGGGCGATTCTGTTCAGTATCTTGCCCCGATGATCCACGAGTTCGGCTGGTCCTTCGACGATTGGGACAAGGTCGGCGCGGGCCTCGGGCTTGGCCATCTTCTGGAATGCGCCGGCCAGGTGTCCGGTGGCTATTTCGCCGATCCCGGCCGGAAGGACGTGCCGGATCTCGATGCGCTCGGTTTTCCGATCGCCGAGGTTGATGCCTCCGGTGACGCGACGATCACCAAAGTGGAGGGCACGGGCGGTCTCGTGACCGCGCAGACCTGCAAGGAGCAACTGGTCTATGAGATCGGCGATCCCGCCAACTACCTCCATGCCGATGGTGTCGTTGATTTCACAACCACGCACATCCGCGAGGTCGGCAAGGATCGCGTCCGCATCGAGGGGACGACCGGCAAGCCGCGGCCCGAGAAGGCGAAGATCGCCGTCGCCGTGCGGGAAGGCTATGTCGGCCTCGGCCGTATCATGTATGGCGGGACCGGTTGTTACAGAAAGGCGCAGCTCGCCGCCGACGTGGTCAAGAAGCGCCTGCAGAGCATTCACGGCATCGATGCAGCCTCCGTTCGCACCGACTATGTCGGCGTGAATGCGCTTTTCGACTGGGGTATCGATCCCGACGCAGTGCGGGAAGTGGAGCTGCGCATTTCGGGGCATTTCGACACGAAAGAGCAGGCTGAAAAAATCCCGCTCGAAGTCTCGATGCTGCCCTGTAACGGGCCTGCCGGCGCAAGCTGGGGCCGGCCGCTCGACCAAGGCGGCGTGGAGCCGGTGATGGGCTTCTATTCGGCCCTGATGGAGCAGGATGCCATCCGGTACGAAGTGCGTCACCTCGTTTCCTGATCTCGCTCCGCCTCGACGCTTCGTGCGTCGAGGCGGGCAGAATTGCGATGCCGCGAGGAGGCGGTCTCATTTTTCGATCTCACGTACTTTTGGGAGGAAGTCATGAGCAAGTTTACGAAGTTTTTTGCTATCGGCGCCATCGTGCTCGCTGGTGCCGTCTCTACCGCTGCGGCGGCGGACAAGATGCGTTTCATCGTCGTCAGCCACGGGCCGGCAAACGATCCCTATCACTCTGTCGTGAAAAACGGCCTGATGCAGGCGGCGTCCGATCTCGGCGTGGATGTGGAATATCGCGCCAACGAGACCTTCGATGTCGTGAAAATGGGCCAGCTCATCGATGCGGCGGTCAACCAGCAGCCGGATGGGTTGATCGTGACCATCCCGGATGTGTCGGCGCTCGGTGCCTCGATCCATCGTGCCGTTGCCTCCGGAATCCCGGTCGTTTCGTACAATTCCGGGCTGAAAATCTATAAGGATGTCGGCACCCTCGTCCATGTCGGCCAGGACGAATACATGACCGGCACCATGGCTGGTGAGGCCTTCAAGAACATGGGCGCGAAGAATGTCGTCTGCCTCAATCACGAGGTGGGCAATGCCACGCAGGATGATCGTTGCCGTGGGTTGAGCGACGCCTACGAGGGCAAGGTCAAAGTGATCCCCGGCAAGCCGGATCCATCGGCGAATGCCTCCATCGTCAAGGCCGCCGTTCAGTCGGACTCAACAATCGACGGCGTGTTCTGCACGAGCACCGTGCTTTGCGCCGAACCGGCGACCAAAGCCCTTCGGGAGGTCGGCTCTCAGGCGCTTGTCGGAAGCACCTCGCTCAGCTCGGCCTTCCTCGATTCTGTCGGCAATGGGGAGGCTGCTTTCGCCATGGACCAGCAGCAATTCCTTCAGGGTTATTTGCCGGTCTCCATTCTTTACAACTACATCCGTTTCGATCTGCTGCCGCCTGCTGCGATCATCACCGGCCCTCAAGTGATTACGAAGGACAAAGTGGGTCGCCTCGCCGAGCTCGCCTCCAAAGGCATTCGGTAAAGTCGTTCCCGGCCGCCGCCCCGCGTGACGGAGCGGCGACCGGGCCTCGATCGCTAGGCAAGGAGTCCTCATGACAGCGCATACGGAAATCACACCCGCACAGACCGACGAGCGGCTGCTCAAAAGATCGACCGTCCGCACATTGGCTGCCCGCCCTGAAATGGGAGCCGTCGCCGGACTCGTGCTGGTCGTCGCTTATTTCTATTTCAACGCCCATAGCTCCATGTTCTCGCTCGCGGGCGTTATTACCATCATGTCGCCGGCAGCCGAGGTCGGCATCCTTGCCGTGGCTGCCGCTCTTCTCATCATATCAGGTGAATTCGACCTCTCGATGGGGTCCATGATCGCTTTCGCCGGGCTGGTCTTCGGCGTCTGCCTGACCGTCTTTGAGCTGCCCTTTATTCTCTCGCTCTTGCTTACCTTCGCATGTGCCGCCCTCATCGGCGTTGTGTCCGGACAGATCGTTGTGAAAACGCGATTGCCGTCGTTCATCGTGACGCTCGCCATGCTGTTCGTGCTTCGCGGCCTGTCGCTTGTCGGATTGAAATGGGCAACCGGCGGCGCTACGCAACTCCATTATATCAGGGAGGCCGCCGGAGACGGCGTTCTGCAAGGCCTCTTCCACGGCTATGCATTCCAAGGCTTTTTCATCTGGCTCGCAGACAACGGCCTCATCGCGAAATTTCCGTCCGGCCAGCCGACCGTCAGCGGAATCCCTGTTTCGATCCTCTGGCTCGCGGTCGCCGTTGCTGTCGCCGCCTTCCTACTCAACCGCACCGCTTACGGCAACTGGATCTTCGCCTCGGGCGGCAACGCGCTTGCCGCGAGCAACTGCGGCGTTCCCGTGAACCAGGTCAAGACCACGTTGTTCGCCTTTACGGCATGCGCAGCTGCTCTTGTTGCCATACTCCAGGTGATGGAAGCCGGATCGACGGATGCGATGCGGGGCTTCCAGAAGGAGTTCGAGGCGATCATTGCAGCGGTAATCGGCGGCTGCCTGCTTTCAGGCGGCTATGGTTCGGTTTTTGGAGCGTTCCTTGGAGCCGTGATTTTCGGCACAGTCTCGATCGGCCTCACATATACGCCTATCGATACGGACTGGTTCATGGTCTTCCTCGGCGCCATGCTGCTGGTGGCCGTTTTCTTCAACAATTTCATCCGCGCGCGGGTCACGGGGGAACGGTGATGGAAGCAGTTGTCGAGACGTCCGAAACGCCGGTCGTGGAAGCGCGCGATCTTGTAAAACACTTCGGGACCGTAATTGCCCTAAACGGGGTTTCGCTGCGCATCTACTCCGGTAAGGTAACGTGTCTGCTCGGAGACAATGGCGCGGGCAAATCCACCCTGATCAAGACCCTGGCCGGTGTCTACCAGCCAACGGCCGGCGGGCTATCGATCAACGGGAAACCGGTGAACTTCTCTTCGGCCAGGGATGCGCTGGACGCGGGCATCGCGACCGTCTATCAGGACCTCGCGCTTATCCCGCTGATGTCGATCACGCGCAATTTCTTCCTGGGCCGGGAAATCCGCAAGGGTTTCTGGCCGATCCGGCAGTTCGACAGCCGGACGGCCGACGCGGTGACTGCCGAGGAGATGCGCAAGATCGGGATCGCGGTTCGCGATCCACGGCAGAATGTCGGCACGCTTTCCGGCGGGGAGCGCCAATGTGTTGCCATTGCGCGCGCCGTCTATTTTGGTGCCCGAGTGCTCATCCTCGATGAACCGACCTCCGCGCTCGGTGTCGCTCAGACATCGATGGTTCTGAAATACATCGACAAGGTACGCCAGAGCGGCTTGGGCGTGATCTTCATCACGCACAATGTGCGACACGCCTTCGCCGTCGGTGACAGCTTCACCATTTTGAACCGCGGGCGCACCGTCGGCAGCTTCGCCAAGGCGGAGACCTCGATCGAGGAAGTGCAGACACTTATGGCTGGAGGCAAGGAACTCCAGCGCCTGTCGGAAGAGCTGCAGGGAACTGTCTAAAATTGTCTTCTTCGAACGGACGACGGCGATAGTCGCCGGTTTCGTTCTTTCCTTTAAAGCGGAGTGTAAATGGAATCTTCTCATCCCGGTCGTTCGTCACCCTTCACTCTTGCCGTCTGCGCGGAAATGGTCTTTGCAGCACTGCCGATCGTCGAGCGTCTCAAGCGCCTTACATCCCTGGGCTTCGAGGTCGAAATCTGGGACTGGACACGGCATGACATCGACCAGTTGGCCCGATCGGGTGCGACGTTCTCCTCGATGACCGGCTACATCCGCGGCACGCTTGCCGACAGCCATGGCGCGGAGGAGTTGATCGCCACTGCGCGGGAATCAATTTCGGTGGCGAAGAAGCTGGGCTGCCCGCGGCTCAACCTTCATGGGACGGGTCTCGACGGCAAGGGTTTGCCGGTCGTCGCCCATCCGGGGCCAGCAACGGGACCGATGTGGATCAAGGCCTATGATACGCTATGCCGCCTTGCCGACCTTGGGGACCGCAATGGTGTCGTCTTCATACTCGAGAACCTGAACGAGCAGGTCGACCACCCCGGAACGCCCTTCGCCCGTGCCGAAGATACCCTGGCGCTTGTTTCGGCAGTCGATCACCCGGCAATGAAACTCAACCTCGACCTCTATCATGCACAGATCGGGGAGGGAAATCTGATCGAGCTTTGCCGTCAGGCTCTGCCCTATATGGGTGAGATACAGGTGGCGGACGTACCGGGCCGGAAGGAACCTGGAACGGGTGAGATCAACTATCCGGCAATCGCCCGCGCGCTGTTCGATATGGGATATCGCGGCACCATTGGCCTGGAAGCCTGGCCGTCGCAAGACAACGAGCTCGCCGCCGAAAGGTTTCGACAAGCTTTCACGCTCGTTCGACAATGATGGACAAATCGATATACGCATCAAGCCGACCCCGAAATCTGTCCGAACTGCTGTCGCGTCTCGCCACACAGCACAAGCAGATGCCGGCGCCTTTCGTTCGCTTGGCAGATCTGTTGTTTTCGGATCCCTGGGCGATGGCGTTCGACAGCGCGGCGACGCTCGGACGGAAATCCATGACCTCCCAAAGCACTGTCGTTCGCTTTGTGCAAACAATGGGCTACACGGGAATTCTGCATTTCCGAGCGGACTATCGGCGTATACTGCTTGAGAGCAATCAAGCTGCCAAAGATGTACAAAGCCATCGGTTGATCAACGAGGCATGAACGAGAGCACATTGTCGAAAGAGGCTTGCAGATTGTCTGTGCAGTCCTCGTTCCGACTTCTGGATAAGCGTAAGCCGCTGGCTGAACAGGCAGGACGGGCGCGCCCTTATCGAATGCAATCGCTGCTGGGGCGCAGCCATTGGGATGCTGACGCATTGCGCGATATGGTTCGCACTTATGCAATGGAGGCGCTCACCATCGCAGACGGTGTGGAGCTTGGAGTTCAGCCCGCCTTTGGTTCGCCCGATACGACAGGGAACAGCCCCTTTTTGAGCAGACTCGCTGCGGTGCGATGCGCCTTCAGATGCGTGGCATCGATCATGATGCGCTCCGGTTTGGGTCCTTCGCCGGAGAGGCCTTCGAAGATCCGATCGAATGCGCCGAGCCGGCTCCAGCGGATGAAGCGGTTGTAGAGCGTCTTGTGCGGACCGTAGTCCTTGGGCGCGTCCTTCCACTGTAGGCCGTTGCGGATCACGTAGACGATCCCGCTCACCACGCGCCGGTCATCAACGCGCGGCACCCCATGCGACAGTGGAAAATACGCCTCGATCCGAGCCATCTGGCGTTCGCTCAGAAGAAACAAATCACCCATCACGGCATCCTCCCAGACACCGTGAATCACAGATCATTCCAAATTAATAGGTCCTGAACCTAGTGTTTGCACTAGGACTTCCGATGTTCAGCACCACCTCACAAGGCGGCATTCACCGTGGGCTTACGATAAATCGCTTCCTACCGGTAAAGCGGAAGGCCGTCGCCGTATTTGGAGACTGCGATATAGGCCAGCAGCCGCCTTTGTCCACGAGCGCTAGCACTACTTTGGCAGAAGTGTGATTTCTCCTCCGGAGAGACTGCCGCCACAGTGAGGGCAGCAGGTTGGTGGTGGGCGCGAGAGGCGGTCAATGATAGCCTGGCGAACTGCCGGCAGGCTGGGCTGAGGCGGTGGCCCGAGGGGTCTTTTTTTTCCGTCCTGCTTGAGCGAGACGGCGGGTCTGCAGGAAGGCGTAGGCCATCATTGTCATCAGTGCATGGCGATGGAGACCGGTCCAGGAACGGCCTTCGAAGTGATCGAGGCCGAGCTCTTCCTTTAGCTGCTGATGCGCCTGCTCGCAGATCCAGCGTGCCTTGATCGCACCGGCCAAGTCCTTGATTGACGTGTCTGCGGGCAAGTTTGAGAGATAGTATTTACGCTCGCCGTTCGAACGATGCTCGCCCACCAGCCAGGCTTCTTCACCAGGCATGTGTTGCGCTCCTGAGGAGCCGATGCGTTGTGGCGCACCATCGGCGATGCGGACGCGCACGGCGGCGAAGCGCGCGACCAGACGCCCTTTCGTTCCCCGGCGCCAGCTGACCTGGCGCCATTTCGCACCTTCGAGCACCGCCTGGGCTGGAAGCGATTTGACGTCGGGCACGTGACGCAAGCGCGGTCGCCCGCAGGCCGCCTCCGGGAAGATCAATTGCACATCGGCGGGATACACCTTCTGATGCTTTGGAACGCCGACGGCCCAGCAAAGCCCGCGTGCGGTCAATGCCTGCCGGAATGGCGCCGAGAGACCATATCCGGCATCCGCAAGCACGCAGCCGAAGCGCACACCTGCGGCAATGACCCGATCGATCTCCTCGATGGCTATCTCCGGCTTCGTCCTGGGCTGCCGCATTTCCTCGGGCACTCCGGCCTTGATCATGCGAGCAGTGTCGCCCGTCCAGCTTTCCGGCAGGAACAACCGCAGGCTCAGCATGAGAGGCACTTCCCTCGATGCCAACGTCACCGATACGAGCGTCTGGCAGTTTGCATTCTTGCCCAGGGCCGAGGCGTACTGAGGGGCGACGCCGACCGAGGCATTGCCCTTCTTTGGCAACGCGGTGTCGTCGATGATCAGCCAGGCCTTCTCACCGCCGACCAGATCATCGGCCTGCTGCCACAGCGTCGTTTCCAGCGGCGCGCTGTCCCAGACGCCGGCGCCAATGAAATGGTGCAGCCGGTCGTAGCTGACCTCCTCGATGCGCGCCGCCATGGGCTGGATGCTCTTGCGGTCACCGGGGCCAATCAAGCCGGCAATATAGGCCGGACACATTCGGCGCCGTGTCTTGTTACCGAGACCCCTCAGATACGGCGCGAGCCAACGCTCCAGATCGTTCTGCCAATCCCCATCCACCGCCAGCCTCCATCAAAGCTGGCTCCCCATGAATCACGCATTCGACGCCGAGGGAATCCCAAAAATCACACTTCTGCCAAAGTAGTGCTAGAAGAAATGAAAAAAAGACTCCGCCCACCTTATGTTAGCGGAAGCTTTGCATAGCAATGACAGCAGCATTCGACCGCGAGCGCTATAGAATGAAGTCTGTGGTTTTCAGCGTGAGACTTGCGTCGATAAGGATCGAGAAATCCGCCTTCTTGTCGCCGTTTACGTCGGCGAACACGAAGGTATCACCACCTTTCTTGATGTAGCGCAGCTCCCCCGCATCACCTGAAAAAGCCTTCGTTCCGATAAACTCGAAGGTCTGGTTGCCTTTGGTCGTTGTGTCGGCATCAATGGGTTTCAGATCGATCTTGTCGCCCTGCTTGCTGGAAAAATCCTTGATCGTATCACGCCCCGACGATGCGACCGTGGAGTCCTTGATCGATTTGAACATGAAGACGTCCTTGCCCGCTCCGCCATGGAGTTCGTCACGGCCCGCGCCGCCGTAGAGCTTGTCGTTTCCAGCACCACCTTTAAGAATATCGTTGCCGCCCTGACCGGAAATCTGGTCGTTCCCCGCGCCGCCATCGTAGGTGTTCTTGCCGTTCGTGCCTAGAATGCGGTCGTTTTCCGTGACGGATGGCTTCATAATCCGATCGAGGGGGATTTTTTCGCCGGGGCCGAAAAATCCAAACGTCAGCGGTTTCTCACTGGTAATGGAATTTACGAAGGAATTGTACTTTCCGGCGGTGGTGAAGGTCGGAATGGTGTTTCCCGATATCTGCATGGTGAACTGCTGATCGCCAAGATCGACAACAAGGATATTCGCAACACCTTTTGTGCCGCTACCATCCCGCCACGCGATTTGCGTGATGTCGGCATCAAGCTTTTTGGGAGCATAAACCTTGCCGTCTATGCGTAGCTCGATAGCGGGGCTGGTGATTGTGATGCCTTCTTTTCCATCGGCGCGCTTATAGCTGAAAACCGCCTCCTTGCTGGTGGCCACCACCTCAAGCTTTGTCGATTTCAGCTTCGTGGCCTTGCCATTCGAGTTATGGGTCGAAAGGTAGCCCTTGTAAGAAAAGGTCGTCATATCTTTCTCCGGTTTTCACAGCGAACACATGGGCGACGGTCTGCCGACAGCATTTCTTTAAGCCCGTTAGGCAGGATCGACAATAGGTTGTTATTGTGTCAAAGTTTATGGGCATTACCGGTTGCGGCAATAGTAAATGTGCCGCCTCACCATAAATTTCCGTGAGGGCCTAGCCTCGCTCCGTGATCTGACGCACAGCGTCACGCTTAAAATCTTCGTTGAAATTCGATCTGCTCATGATGCTCTTCTTGCCTCAAAATTAGGAAAGAAGGCGTCTACAAATCTAGGGCTATTTAATCCGACCAGTCGGTAAAGCGCCTTCATAGTGGCTTTCGGGTGAACCCACGGGCACATCCGAAAGCCTTCATGATCACGTCGTCGCAGGCCTACATATTGGCGGCGGTAGGCCGCACGATGACCTCGTTCACATCGACGCCGTCCGGTTGCTCAAGCGCGTAGCGGATGGCACGGGCGATCGCGTCCGGAGTGAGCGACTTCTGTCGCCAATCCTTGAGCGCCGCGGCGACCTGCGGATCGCTGATGTCGTCGCCGAGTTCGGTCGCGGTCACACCCGGAGAGATGATCGTGGAACGGATGTCCTCATGCTCCTGCCGCAACCCCTCGGTGATCGCCCACACCGCATATTTCGTTCCGCAATAGACCGCTGCCGTCGGCAGGACGAGATGCGCACCGACCGAGGCGACATTCACCACATGGCCGTTCCCCTTCGCCACGAAGCGCGGCAGCACTGCGGCGATCCCGTTGAGCACACCGTGGATGTTGACGTCGATCATCCGCTTCCATTCGTCCCGCTTGAGCGCGGCCAGCGGCGACAGCGGCATCACGCCGGCATTGTTGACAAGCACGTCGATGCCTCCGAACCGCTGTTCGGCGGCGTCGACGAACGCCTCGAAGCTCGCCGCGTCGGTGACGTCGAGCTCGCGCCATGCGACGCGCTCGCCGAGCTCTCTGGCAAGGGCCTTCAGCCGCTCGGCCCGGCGTGCACCGATGAACAGCCTAGCCCCGGCTCCCGCCAGTTCGCGCACCGTCGCTTCGCCTATGCCGCTGGAGGCGCCGGTGATGAGCACAATCTTTTCGTTGACTACCGTCATTGTCGTTCCTTTCGCTTGGGATAACGGGCATCATTCTGGTGCGGCCAGAGCACATGGCGGTAGCGCGATCGCCCGAACTCCTTGCACGATCCTCCAACAATGGCACAAGAGGCTTGCGGTCTTGCCGGTCATGGTCGATCAATGTCGCATGAAGATGATCGCCAAACTCGCACAGCTGATCATGCGCCATGCTCCGGAGACGGGCATGTGCGGCACCCCCATGCGCCGGCTGTCGCTGATACGAACCAATGAGCCGAGCGCGCCCGTGCCGGCTGTCTACGAAGCCTCGCTTTGTCTGATCGCCCAGGGGGCAAAACGTGTGTCGCTGGGCGAGCACAGCGTGGTCTACGACGCCTCGCGCTATTTGCTCGTCTCGGTCGACCTGCCGCTGGTCGGTCATGTGATCGAGGCAAGCCCGCAGATGCCGTATCTCTGCTGCAAGATCGATCTCGACCTGGCGGCGCTTGCCGATCTCCTGGTGGACGAACGCGGCACGGCACCTCGGCACGATCTTCCGGTTCTGGCGGTCTATCCGGGCGATCCCGACCTGATCGATGCCGCCTGCCGGCTGGTCGGGCTGCTCGATCGCCCCCATGACATCGCCGTGCTGGCGCCGCTGGTCGAGCGCGAGATCCTCTATCGGCTGCTCACCGGGCCGCACGGGCCTCTGCTGCGCCACATGGCGTCCGCCGACAGCCGCCTGAACCAGATCAACCGCGCCATCGCCACGATCCGCAAGAGTTTCCAGACCCAGTTGAGGATCGACGAGATCGCGGCCTCGGCGGGCATGAGTCCCTCGTCGCTTCACCAGCATTTCAAGGCGATCACGCGGATGACCCCGCTGGAGTATCAGAAGCAGTTGCGCCTGCAGGAAGCGCGGCGCCTGATGTTGGCGAGCGGCGTGAGCGCCGGGTCGGCCGGATTTGCCGTTGGCTATGACAGCCCGTCACAATTCAGCCGCGAGTATCGCCGCCTGTTCGGCGCGCCGCCGCGCCAGGACATCGCCCGGCTCCAAACCGCTCAAGACTACGTCGGAGCGGTCTGAGGGGTGTGTCGGACCGATAGCCTGGCGCCTTCATTTCAGAGTTTGGCGAAACACTCACTTGCTCCCAAAAACGGTCGTTTAGCGTAAGTTATTGCGAACGTCGGTAAGGGAGCGGGCAACGGTTCGCCCGCTTTCAACGATCATAGGAGGCGCAAGCCGCCATCCACCCGCCCTATTTCAACGGCAGGAACAATTCCGCAACCGTCTCATGCTCCGGCACCTCGGAGAAGAAGGCGAGGCGTTGGCAGTAAAGAGGGAAATCCCTTGGCTCCTCGCTGCTGAGCAGCAGCCAGTCGCGATGGATATAGAGAACGGCTGGCTCCAGATTGCCGGTATTGCCGATGGCGCGCAGCACGCCGTAGCACCCATCGGGGATATTCTCCGACCTGACCGTCTCGATGGCGTACAACTCTTCACCCGTCGTGTGGACTGCTCGGCGATCCGGCATTTCACAAATAGACGTGTGCTGCCAGGCAGGCCGGTGCATCCGAAGATCAGCATGGCTTTCGTCCGCCTGGTCAATCCACCTTTGAAGGATCAGCGTCTTCGGTCGACCCGACTACCTTGCTTGCGCAATGACGACCGCGTCGCGGCAAAGGTCGCAGGTGCGGTCGCTCGTCGGCAAAGGCCTCGTTGATGACGAGCAAGGTGGTGGCGTGCTTTCTCGAATTGGCGACGCTATCCAGCCAGTGCCGGAGCTGGGCGTTCAGGTCGTCGAGATTGCGGAACGAGCGGGCGAGGAAGAAGTCCTCGCGGATATAACGGAACGGCCGCTCGACCTTGCCCTTTGTCTTTGCCCGATAGGCGTTGAATTTCAGCAGATTCTGAGCCAGATTTTCAGTTTGCTGCAACCTGCCATCACGCCGAAATTACCCATTGTACGCGACCATTTAGGGGGCGGCGGGTGGAGTTGTGGTAAGTGGAAATACGAATCAAACCCTTTTGAAAATCAACACAGTGCTTTCTTCCGCCATCGAACACAGGAGCGCCAGGAGGCGATGAGGCAGACCGAAGCCAGTCTCGACAAAAAAAGCGGCGTGCAAGGAATTGCTCGCCCGTCCGCGTAAAATTGCGAAGCCGGTCCAGGGAGGAACAGGGTGCAAATCGGATACTGGCGCAAAATCAGAGAGCTCCTAAATCAAGCCCGAGCGCATCCATGATAAGCGCAATTTCCTTCACGGTCAGGGATTGCCAGGCGCCGCATTGGACTAACTTCAATCGTTCTTCCGAAATGCCGGTCCGTTTCGTCAAAGCGTGGGCATCCAAGCCTCTGCTCTGAACGCTATTGGCGAGGATTTGCACGAGATCAGCCGCAGTTTCTATTGGCATGGCAGTCCTCAAGTTTTTGCCGCCGTTGAGGTAGACAATAGTTTGCAAAGTTGTCTGAAGGTCCTGAAAACGGGGGCGGAGGGAATTTGATCGTCTGGACAAACGGTGCGGTGATCATAGGATTTTGCGGACCTGCGTGGTGAACGCTTTGAGAAATATAACCAATTTTTCTGCAAAGCTGCAGAAAACGGAACAGGAGAACTGCAGGAATGATCTATCGCCATGGAGGATGATTGCGATCAGGCGTGGCGTGAACCTTTGCCGGCTGGGGGAGCGGCCATGTCAATATACCGTCAATCAGCCCATTGAATGCGACGAGTGGTGTTTTGATATTGTGTCCGAACGAGCGGCATTCCTGAAAAACGCCGCCACTCAATGCAAAGGATCACTTCCATTGCTGTCGATTTCGGCCCTGATCTCTTCGATGGCATCGCAAAGCGCATCGATATCTTGGCTGGAATGTGCCGATGTCAGGCAGATGCGCAGCCCTGCTTCGCCCCGTGCCACCGTTGGGAAGAAAATCGCCGACGTGTAGAAACCACGTCGAAGCAATTCCCGCGCGGCCGCAACTGCGATCATCTCATCACCAAAACGAACCGTTCGGATGGGAAGGGTGGACGATTGTCCGGAACCCTTCAAGCGCCCATCGAGCAGTTCAAGGTTTCGACGAAGTTTCTGCTGGCGAAGACTAAGTTCGGGTGATGCATGGATTGCAGCCGATGCGAACGCAGCACCAATCGCTGCCGTCGTTAGGGATGCGGAGAACGCATGCGCAACCGCAAACCGACGAAACAGGAGTTCTTGCGCAGCGGTCCCAAGCATCAGGATGCCCCCGGATGCGCCAAACCCCTTTCCCAGCGATGCGGCAACAATCGTGCGTTCGCCAAGGTCGGGAATGGCTGAGCGGGCAAAGCCCGATCCGTTGTCACCGTGAATGGAAATGCCATGAGCATCGTCAATGTAGAGGAACAGCCCATAGCGTTCCTGCAAGCGCAGCAATTCGTCCATCGGAGCGTTGCCGCCCATGGAATAGACGCCGTCACAAACATAGGCGATCGGGCGATGGCTCTTGCAAAGGGCTTCCAAGGCCGCCATGTCGTTGTGTGGTATGGTCGCGACCTCCGTATCCTGCGCGACCACCGGTTTGTGAAACGCCAAAGTGGCATGCGCAAGTCGATCGAAGACAACGAGCGGCTTCTTCCCAGCCGTCAGATGGCCGGATGCAAGGATCGGAAGCGCGCTCATATTTGCGGCAAGAACCGTGGTGAACGTCAAGACACGCGCCTTGAACAGATCGGATAGCTGACGTTCCAGGTGCCCAAGGATATCGAAGTTGAGACGGGTCCGCGCGCAAGACCAATGGAAGGCACGGGAATTGGCGATCGCCTTGCGGGCGCCATCAAGAATATCCGGATGGTTGTCCAATCCGAGATAGGAGCAGCGCACAAAGTCCATGACCGCCTGGTCGCCAGGCTGGATATGGACAAGGCGATCATGCGAAGGGGTCGCATAGACGGCCATCACGCCTTGGTAGTGGGCATGCTCGAAGCTCGACGAGGCGAGATCGATCATCGTCGAGGTGTTGCGGAGCGAAACTTGCGGCGTTTTGCCTGGTACGACTTTGCTCATCTGTTCTTTCCCGATGTCTGATGCATCGGGAAGATTGCTGGAGCGGGTCGAGAAAACGACGAAGATATCTCAAATAAAACAATATGTTTTCGCGAAGCGGGCTGCGTGGATCAGGTCTTTCGAAGGGAAACGATGAAGCCGTTCGACCTGACCGTCTCGATCATCTTCTCTCCGCTCGCCTTGAGAACAGCCTTGCGAATATTCGATATATGGGCATCGACGGTCTTGTCCTCCACATGCTGGCCAGGCGGCCAAGCTGCCAGAATAAGGTCCCTGCGGGTAAGGACGCGTTCCGGAGAAGCCAGCATACGCCGCAGTATCTTATATTCCGTTGGGCTGAGTGCCGCTTTGCCAAACCTGCCCCGCAGCATCCGTGTCGAGCGATCCAGCCAGAGTGCGCCGATCTCCTCGCACTGTTCATGCGATGATGCCACCAATGGCCTGGTTCGCCGCTCGATGCTTGCGCGTAAACCATAGAGGATCAAATCGGGAGACAGCGGCCGCAAGACACACTCGTCAACGCCCGATCTCAGGAATCTTAGATAGTAACCGGCATGTTGCGGGCGAATGAAAGCCATCATTGCGACGTTCGCCGTTGTTCTGCGAGAGCGTGCTTTTTGGCAAAGTTGAAGCGCCGGATCGATGTCGGTGCTATCGAGAATCAAGGCTTTGGACGCACCGATGTTCATTTCCAGTTCTTTGATATCGGGCGCAATCGGCAACGCCCGAAATCCTCCCGACGCGAGAATATGAGTAAGGAACAGGGAGAAGTCCGCATCTTTGGTTGCAACAAGGACAATAGGGTTCATGGGGTGACTCCACAGGTGCCCCAGACCTGACACCTGCAGAGTCGGGATGCGTTAAGGCATATCGATATGCGATTGGTCAGTTCCGACGCGGGCCTATCTTTCCGCGCGGTCAGGTTACCGGACCCAGTTGTTCCATTGTTCAAGCAACTGCGATGCGTTGGCATTGATCCATTCTGCATCCGGCACGATCACGTAGTCGGAAATGTCACCTGCTGTGGGCATGGATTTACGCGTTTCATCGGACATCAAGGCGATGGCATCCTTGCTCGGTGGCGTGCAGGAAAGGACATCGCAGGCTTTGGCCTGTGCGGCTGGATTATCCAGCCAGAATGCCATCAGTTTGAGCGCGTTCTCGCGGTTCGGGGCGCCGCGCACGAGTGCAATGCGATCGCCGACAAGGAAGGAGGCCTTATAGGACCACTTTATCGGCAGACCCTCGTTTGCCATCGCCTTGGCGCGGGTGAGCCAGATTTGCCCAAGGTCATAATCGCCGTTGCGGAAGCCTTGGACACTTTGGTCGCCGGTCTTCCACCAGAGAGAAACGGAATCCCGTATCTCGTCGAGCTTGCGAAAGCCGCGATTGACGTCGAGCGGAAAGAGCTCCTCTTTCTTCACACCATCGGCCAGCAGTGCGGCCGCAAGCACCCGCCATGGATCATCGAAATTGGGGAACGCCCGGCCACCTGGAAAACGCTCGGTGTCCCACATATCCGCCCATGTCTCAGGTGTCGCATCCGCTTCTGCTCGGGAGCGGTAGGCGAGCAACGTGGCCGTCGACTGCAGCAGTGCACCCCCCGGTTCACATGCATTCGCCACCAGGTCGGCCCGGTCCTTGTAGGGATTGCAAAATTCCGACAAATCCTCGGTCGCGGCCTTGTGCGCTTCGGACCCAGCCTGGATCTCTCCGTCAAGGTAAAGATCCCAGGTCACATTGCCGGACTTCACCATTGCCGATGCCTTGGCGCGCATCTCTGCATTCGTCGCAGACACCACGACCACCTCGATGCCGGTTTCCTTGGTGAACGGATCGAACCAGGCTTCCTTCAGAGCGCGATCATATGCGCCGCCGGTCGATGCGATGACAACACGTTCGCCCGCCAGGGCGCTGCTGCACGTGGTCGCCAATATCGTAGTGGCCAACGCGACTAAAGCTGTGGTGCGAAATCCGAGTTTGGTGATCATTGTTCTTTCTCCTGATTGTTTTGAGATGTCTTTGAGGGTGAGGCAAGATGAACGATACCGATGAGCAAGAGGGATGCTGCCACGATGACCGTCGAAGCGGCGGCAATGACGGGGGTCAGATTGAAGTCGATGTCCTCGAACATCTTTCGTCCAATCGATTTGCCGCCAATGTCGGAGATGAAGAAGGCGACGGTGGCTTCGTCAAACGAGGCAAGGAAGGCAAAGACAGCACCGGCGGCAATGCCGGGCGCAATATTTGGAAGCGTCACGTGGATGAAGCACCGTATCCGTGATGCCCCACAGCTTGCCGCCGCCAGTTCGAGCGCCGGATCCAGTCTTTGCAACGATGCCGAGACGGTAATCACGACAAAGGGCACGGCAAGCACGGTGTGACCGATCAGGAAGCCTGGAAGCGAACCCGTCAACTCCAGAGGGGCGAAGACAAGATAGAGCGCAACGCCGAGCACCACATGGGGAACGATCATTGGGCTGATTACGACGGCTTGTACAAACCCTTTGAACGGGAGGTCACCCCTGACAAGGGACAACGCAGTCGCCGTGCCGATGAACGTGGAGGTGACGGCAGTACAAACGGCGATCTTGAGGCTGAACAGCGTGGCGGCGAGCCAATCAGGGTCCGATAGGTAAGCCAGATACCATTTGAACGTCAGGCCGGATGGCGGGAACGATAGGTGCGCGGATTCATTCAGCGACATCGGTATGATGATGACTGTCGGCAAGATGAGGAAAAACAGGATGAGTGCCACCGCTGCCAACCCCACGAGGCGGATGAGCCGCGGATAAAGCGCTTCAAGAACGGGCTCCCGGTGGAGACCGAGTTCACCGGCGATTGCGCGTCGTGTACTTTGATTAGTGGACACCGTTGAATCCTTTGTTGTGCGACAGCGCTTTGCGGAAGACGACGACAAGAAGCAGCGTCACGGTCAGAAGGACGGTGCTGAGAGCGGCTGCAAATGGCCAATCAACGGCGACGAGTGTCTGCTGCCCGATCAGTGTTGCCATCATCATGGAGTTGGGGCCGCCGACGAGCGCCGGCGTGATGTAGAACCCGAGGGCCAGAACGAAGCACAGGATCATTCCAGCAAAAACGCCGGGTAGGCTGAGCGGCAGGGTAATCAGGAAAAAGGACCGCACAGGACTGGCACCAAGATTGGCGGCTGCCCTGGTTAGATCGGCCGGCAAACTTCGGAGCGTTGCCTGGATAGGCAGGATCGCGAATGGCAGGAGCACATGTGTCATGGCAAGGATGACGGCACCTTGCGTATATATGATCCGGATGGGACCGTCAGTTAGGCCCATACCTTGCAATAGATCGTTGATCGGGCCGTTGCGCTGGAACAGTACGACCCATGCGTAGGACCGGACAAGGACGGAGGTCCACAGGGGAACGAAGACGCATGCCGTGACGATCAATGCAGCCTTGCGCCTTAGCCGCGACATCGCCATTGCGATGGGATAGCCCAGCACGAGGCAAAGGATGGCGACGGCCGCTGAGATCAAGACCGTGTCCACGAGCACTTCCATATAGAGCGGATTGTGTGTCATGCGCAGATAGGGTTCGCCAGCATCGGCGAAACTGAGCTGCACAAGGTGGAGGACCGGATACAGGAACCCGATGGCCAGCAGCGACAGAAGCGGCAAGACGAGAAGCAGAGATAGGCCAGGCGGGTATAATTTTGCCGAATTGCCCCGACGAATATACAAAATCCAGGATGACAGTCTGTTCTGGGCAGTCGTACTCACCGTGCGCCCTCGCTCGCTGCAGAAAAAAGACGGGCATGTTCCGGTGCAAAATCGAGGCCGACGAGAGCACCACGCTCGGGAGCCGGCTCGATGGCAGGCAATTGCACGCGCACAATTGCGTCGCCGTGGGCCGCAATGCGCACGAGCGCAAACAAAGAAGCACCCGCGAAAACAACAGAATCGACCGTGCCCTCGAGAGGTGACTCCCGATCCCATTTCGAACGGCGCAAACGAAGATGTTCCGGGCGCACGCCCAGGCGCAAAGCCTGGCCGATCGCGGGACGATCTCTGGATCGACTACCGGAAATGGTGATCGGAGATGACGAGCCTTTCACAACGACAATGACCGACGTATCGTCGGAGGAAACAACGCTGACGGGCAGGAAGTTGATGGAACCCACAAAGTCGGCAACGAAGGCGTTTGCCGGATTTCTGTAGAGTTCGTCGGGCGCACCAATCTGCTGAAGGCTGCCGCGATGCATGACCGCGACGCGGTTCGACATGGTCAGCGCTTCCTCCTGGTCGTGCGTCACATAGACAACGGTCGCGCCAACCGTTTCGTGAATGCGCTTGATTTCCAGTTGCATGGACTCGCGCAGCTTTTTGTCGAGTGCGCCGAGCGGTTCATCCATGAGGATCACGGGTGGATTGAAGACGAGCGCTCTTGCGACGGCGACGCGCTGCTGCTGACCACCCGAGAGTTGGTGAGGATATCGATGCTCAAGCCCGCCGAGTTGAACGAGGTCGAGCATTTCGGTAACGCGCCGGCGCCCCTCCGCCGAGCGAGATGATTTGCGCATCCGCAAGGGAAACTCGATGTTTTGCCGAACGGTCATATGCGGAAAGAGGGCATACCGTTGGAAAACCATGCCGATGTCACGGCGATGGGGTGCTGCGGCAGTGATATTCTTCGTTGCGATATGAATGGACCCGGAACTGGGATGCTCGAAGCCAGCGATCATCGTCAGCAAGGATGTTTTACCCGACCCCGATGGACCCACGATAGAGACGAACTCTCCCGCATGAATTTCCAGCGAGGTGTCTCTCACAGCCTCGACTGCCCCGTACCGCTTCGAAATGTTCGAGAGCGTTAAGTTCTTTCCGATCAACGTGTTCTCCCAGATTTATGTGCCGGCTTGCGGCATGGCGGCGGTCTCTTGGTTTGGATCCGCATTGTGGAATGGCCGGCGCAAACGGTGTGACATCCGTTGCGCGAGGCGCTAATGTTGATGCGACATAACTTCGCAAAGTCTTTGCATTTGCCGTTTTGTTGCAACAAAAATTATCGCTGTCAACCATCTTGAGGTGTAAATTGATTGATGAGGATCACAATAGCGCGAAATCCGGCCTAGGCCCGCGATTGGGAGATTCGGCTTATGAGGCGCTAAAGGACAGGATTAGCCGCGGCGTCTATCGACCGGGAGACAAGCTGACGGTGCGTTCGGTCGCCGAGACCCTTGGCGTCAGCTCGACCCCCGCGCGTGATGCAATCAATCGCCTGGCCGCCGAAAATGCCCTGGTCTATGCAGGCCCGAAGACGGTCATTATTCCGATCCTCTCTGAGCGTGACCTCAAGGAGGTCACGGTTATCCGTATCGCATTGGAGGGGCTGGCGGCGGAGGAGGCTGCGACCAGATGCACTGCCGATGACCTTGCTACCCTTAAGTCATTGCAAGGTATGATAAATAATGGCTTGGAGAAGCGGGATTACGCTTCTGTTCTGTGGCACAACAAGGAATTCCACTTCCTAGTCTATGCCCGCTCTGGGCTGCCGCACCTGGTCGACCTGATCGAGGCGCAATGGCTGCGGGTCGGCCCCTCCTTCTATGGCCTCTATCCGGAATTTGCGGAAGAGAAATACGGGGTGCGCAACCATGAGATGGCGATGGATGCCATCCAGGAGCGCGACTGTCGCGCATTGCGCGCGGCATTCGAAGGCGACATTCGCACCGGATATCTCCGGCTGCGCAGTGCGTTGAGGGCCCGTGTTTCGCAATAAGGTAGATTTTTGTTGCGCCGCATTGACATGACGATATTTTGTTGCAACAAAAATGCGAAGCTTTCATAAAGCTCGTATTTTGTAGCGAAGGTAGTCAAATGCTCACAGAAATCGCAGCCGGCGACGCCGTTGCGCTTTGCCGCTCGTCTCAACTCTTTGCACGCGGACAAAAAGTCTTCCCGGCCGGTGTGACTCGCGCAACCATCGACAGGGAACCTCATCCAATTTATGTGGCGAGGGGCGAGGGGGCCTATCTCGTCGATGTCGACGAAGCGCGCCTTCTCGACCTCAACAACAACTTCACCACCTTGCTTCATGGCCATGGGTTCAAGCCGGTGGTGGAGGCGGTTTGCGAGCTGCTCGCGGCAGGCACGTGTTTTTCCAATCCCACACGGTACGAAATCGCACTTGCGGAACTGCTGACATCGCGTATTCCAGCGATCGAACGCATCCGCTTCGTGAACACCGGCACCGAAGCCGTGATGTTTGCAATCAAGGCGGCGAGGGCCTTTACCGGGCGTTCCGCCATCGCGCGGTTCGCCGGCGCCTATCATGGCGCCTACGATTGGGCGGAGGCCGGTCAAAACGGCTTCGATATCCGACTGGATGGTAGCCGAAACGCGCGCCTTGGATATCGCGGCGCACCCAGCGAAATCGCGAATGATGTGCTGGTGCTGGATTTCAACGACGCAGATGGTCTGGATGATACCATTGCGGCGCATGCCAGCCGCATCGCAGCGATCCTGATCGATCCCATGCCAAGCCGTGCCGGCCTCCTCGAACCCCAACCTGTTTTCATTGAACGGATCATGGACGTGGCCAATCGGCACGGCATTCTCATCATCGCTGATGAGGTCTTGAACCTTCGGCAAAGCTACGCGGGTGCATCTGCACGCTATCGCCTGAAACCGGACTTTGTGGTTGCAGGCAAGATCATCGGAGGCGGGTTTCCGATTGGCGCAATCGGAGGAAATGCGGAGGTCATGTCCGTCTTCGGGGGGGATCCCAGTTCGCCTGTCGTCTCCCAAGGTGGAACGTTTTCGGCAAATCCAGTATCGATGGTTGCCGGTCTCAAGGCGATGGAAGCGGCAACCCCTGCGGTATTCGATCGACTGGAGCGACAGGGAGACTGGCTTCGCGCTGAGCTCTCGGCAGTCGCGCGCGAACATGGGGCGGCGTTCTCGGTAACCGGGGCGGCGTCTCTCCTGCGCATTCATCCGCGGGCGACACCGCCGACCACCTATGCCGAAGCCGCGCCGACACCCCCTGATATTGCCGCTATGCGCTCACTGAGCCGCCATTTCCGCGAAAAGGGAATTTTACTGCCGCATGATGCCGCCGCATGCCTTTCCACACCCATGGGCGATGATGAACTCGAACATGTCGTTGCGACATTCGAGCAGTTTCTCGTCGACTAATGCCTTTCTAATCAGGAGACCCAACCTTGAACGCCAACACTGAGACTGAAACCGTTGCCGAACGTATCGCAGCCGCGCTGAGACGTCATGGCGTCGAGACGATCTTTGCACAAAGCCTTCCGTCCGCAGTCGTTCTTGCCGCCGAGGCAATCGGCATCCGGCAGATTGCCTATCGGCAAGAAAACATGGGCGGCGCCATGGCCGATGGTTATGCTCGCGTGTCAGGTAAGGTCGGTGTGGTCGCCGCGCAAAACGGGCCGGCTGCGACCTTGCTCGTACCGCCGCTCGCCGAGGCACTGAAAGCCAGCATTCCGCTCGTCGCCCTGGTACAGGATGTCGAGCGGGATCAAGCGGATAGGAACGCCTTCCAGGACCTCGACCAGATGGCCTTGTTCCAGTCGTGCGCCAAATGGGTGCGCCGGGTTCAGGTCGAAGATCGTATCGAGGATTATGTCGATGCGGCGTTTACAGCTGCGACATCCGGCAGGCCTGGTCCAGTGGCACTCCTCCTGCCCGCCGACCTGTTGCGTGCACAGACGAAGGTTGCCGAGCGCCATAGGATAGCGCAACTCGGCTCGTGGCCCATTGATCGTTTTCGCCCGTCGGACGCGTTGATCCGACAAGCGGCAGACTGGATTGATGAAGCTGAAAGGCCGGTCGTTATCGCAGGTGGCGGTGTCCACGCCGGCGGCGCGGCGATCGCACTTGCTCATTTGCAGGATATCGCATCGCTTCCGGTCTGCACGACAAATATGGGTAAAGGCGCGGTAGACGAGCATCATCCGCTCTCAGCCGGCGTTCTAGGAGCGCTCACTGGCCCACGGTCACTCGGCAAATTCACGAAACGCCTTGTCGAGACCGCGGATCTTGTGCTTCTGGTGGGGACGAGAACCAATCAGAACGGAACCGACAGTTGGCGACAGATCCCGCCAGATGCACGGGTCATCCACATTGACGTCGATCCCAGTGAGATCGGTCGGAACTACGAAGCCCTGCGACTTGTGGGGGACGCCGGCGCCACGCTCGAAGCCCTGGCAATAGCGCTTGAAACCCTGGAACGGCGAAAAAGGCGTATGCAGCGCGACGCGGTCGAACGCGAGATCGCCCAGTGCTGGTCCAAATTCGAGGAAGAGCGCAAGACATTCTACACATCCGACAAATCCCCTATCCGGCCGGAGCGTATCATGCGAGAACTACAGCCCTGGTTGGATCACCGTCTCACCGTTGTGGCTGACGCCAGCTATTCATCCATGTGGGTTGTTGGCCAACTGCGCGCTACACATGTCGGGGCAAGATTCATCACGCCTCGTGGCCTTGCCGGACTTGGCTGGGGACTGCCTTTGGCCGTCGGCGCGAAACTGGCGCGGCCTGAAACATCCGTTGTTGCAATTGTCGGGGACGGTGGGTTCGCACACAGTTGGGCCGAGATGGAAACGATCGTCCGATCCGAAATCCCGGTGACGATCATCGTCTTGAACAATGGCATTCTCGGGTTCCAGCGGGATGCCGAAACCGTCAAGTTCGGTAAGTTCACGACAGCGTGCCACTTTGCACCCGTCGACCATATGGCAATCGCAAAAGCCTGCGGCTGCGATGCTTATCGCGTCGAAGATCCCGAGGAGTTGGAGGGCATGATCGGCGCGGCAATCAATTCCGGTCGGCCAACCTTGATCGAGGTCATGACGGATCCCGAGGCTCATCCGCCGTTGTCGCTCTTTGCAGCGATGGACGAGGCGGCGTGAACAGCGGGGCCGCTGCACCAGTTGCCATCGTGACGGGCGGAAGCACGGGGATCGGGCTTTCGACCGTCGCAACGCTCTTGAATGCAGGTTTCAGGGTCGCCTTCTTCAGTCACAACGCTCAGCATCTTCATCAAGCTGAGCAGGAACTGAGAGCCAGTCATCCGCCCTCTAACATCCTTGCCGACTGCGTTGACGTTAGATCGCAAGAGGCCGTGGACAGGTTTTTCTCGACGGTTCAGGATCGATGGCAGGTCATTGATGGTCTCGTGTGCAATGCGGGGATTTCGCCGAAGGGAACTAACGGCGCTGTTCCGTTTGAAGATGTCGACACGGCGCAATGGCAGGATGTTCTAAGCGTCAATCTGACAGGTGCCGTCTGGTGTTGCCAGGCGGCCCTGAAACGGATGAAGCCGCGGGGCCGTGGGCGCGTCGTTCTGATCGGATCGGTTGCCGGTAGAACGATCCCCCGGATCGCGGGTGCACCATATGTGGCATCGAAGGCGGCAATGGCGGGCGTCGCCCGATCGATGATTGCGGCATGTCACGGAACATCGATCACCGTGAATGTTGTTGCACCCGGCCGTATTGCGACGGACATGGCAGGGGACCCATGCAGCCCTGCGAATATTGAGGCACTAGCCCGGATTCCAGTCGCACGGCTTGGAACCGCCGCCGACATTGCTGCGCTCATACGCTTCCTCCTCTCGAAAGACGCAGGCTTTATCAACGGCGCGATCATCGACGTAAACGGAGGCGAATTCGCGCCACTTTAATCGTGGGGGAACATGGCACAAAAGGTTCTTGCGCAATTCGCGGATGCCCAACTCTTCCTATTTGTCCGGCATCTCTTTGCGGTCGAAGGGTTCGAGGTCGTGCTCGCGTCGGAAAACGAGGGCGGCATAGAGGAGGGAGCGGCCGACTATGTCGCTGTTGTCGTCGATGCCGCCGCTATATCCCGCGAATCCGGCTTCGCACAGCTGCGCCGTTCGTTCCCCGAGGCAGCATTCCTTGTCTTGTCTAGGGACGCTCAGACATTCGGGGATAACCTGAGCGCCAAGGACCTTGTGCTCAACAGTCCCTTCAACCCATCGAAGCTGGTACGCTTTCTGAGGCAGCTCCGCTACGGGCGCGGCCTCCGGGACGAGGTGTCGCGAGTGGATCCGATCCTCTGCTTCGCCGATCTCGAAATGGATATCTCGCGCCTGCAGGTTTCGCGCTCGGGGCAGCACGTTGCACTCACGGCGCTGCAGTTTAAAATCTTGCGCCACATGCTCGAGCGCCCGGCGCAGGTGTGCACGCGAGAGGAATTGATCATGCATTGTTGGCCGGAAGATTCCGAAGTGGAGTTGAGGACGGTCGATATCCATCTCGGCCTTATTCGCCGAACCCTAAAGCGTCTCGGTCCCGACTTGATAAGAACCGTCAGGGGCGCCGGATATGCGCTTCAACTGCCATGCGACGCATCAAAGGGGCCGTCACGTCATTAAACGGTTCAGCACACGGCCCCAAAGTTCGCTCTCTTGTTCGTTGCCTTCAAGCCATGCGTCAAGGCCGCAGTAAGCGACCGCCATAAGCGCATTCTCCCCGAAAATAGCCCTGGCCTCTATTCCGAGGGTGGACGCTTCTGCGTTCGCGTCGAAACGTTCCGTCATTTCGGTATGGGCCGGATCATGCTCGTTCGCATCGCGTGACACATCGCTCTCCAACGCGTCCGACGATGGCTAGTCTTGGGGTGGGTGCCGGACGTTGTTGCATATGTCGTTCTTGCAAAGTTGAACGTATGCCGTCCCTGGCGATGTCTACGGAAGACCTTAGCGCGCTTGGGTAGGGCCTGCAAGGCGATTTGCCTCGATGCCGGGTGTGATATCGACGCACCGTCGGCAACGCAACGATATCCAAAGCTGCAGCAAGGCGCTTGAACCTGCCGCGTGTTGCTACCGCCAATCTGACATGCCGTCGGGGCGCTTAACGAAGCCGGCCGGCGACACGTTCAATCATCGGCAAGGGCGGAGGCGATGTCTTCTCTCATCTTTCCCGCAGCCTGCTTCTTTTTGGGGGAGGTCTGCAATAGGGTCAGGATCTTCCCGATGGATTGATCCGCTTGTGCTTGCCGGCGTGCGGCTGCGTTTAATGCCGATTGAAAATCTGGAAGGCTGCCCGTCGAGGATTGGCTACTGGTTTCGTCAGGTTGCAGGACGTGGTTAGATACATCAGGCAGACATTTATGTTTCGCGGTGCGCGTCAGGTTCACTGGTTGATGAATAAATAACGCGCTACTCGCAGCAAACGTCGCTCCAGGTACCGACGTGGCCGGTGTTTCGCGCGTGTCTGAGGGCTCGTGTTCTGGTCGTTTAAACTGGATAGCGTCCGCCTGCTTCACGCTGTTCATAGTCGATAAGGCGCGCGCCGGGAGCCATGAGCGCTTCATCAGCTCGTTGTCGGCATAGTACGTGTTGCGAAGGCCAAAAATTGGTTGCTGGTTTCGCAGCTTTATGATGCAGCGAGTCTCATGCATCGCACCCAATTCGTCAGGGCGCATTAACGGGCTCATAGCCGTCTTGTGCGAGATGGTCGCTCCCTTGCGATCGAAGAGAGTGACGCCTGTCGATATCGCCTTGTCGACCGTAACTTCCTTCCGTTCGCCCAACAGCTGCGAAACATAGCGCTGGTCTTCGGGATCCTGCGCGCCAAGGAAGATCTGAGCACGGGCAGAGTTGACGAGGGTCTGCCTTCCTTCCCGCGTATAAAGGTTGTCGATGGACCGCAGCGACTGGACGAAGAACCAGCACGGAATGCCATAGCCCCCGAGGACGGTGGCGACGGTAAGGGCGTTTTCCAGCTTTCCCAGATTCTGGAATTCATCGAGCAGGACGAGGACACGCCGATCGCCGTGCTTCATCATGTTGCGCGACATGTAGTCCATGAACTGGACCATCAATACGTTGAAGATCGGCCCGATCGACGCGATCTGCTGGATACGGAAATCCAGATAAAGGCTCATATTCTCGCGCCTCATAGCTCGGATGTCGAAGGTCGACCGGGCCGTAGCGCGCAGGATGCGGTTGTTCTTGAACGGCCGGACGGCAGCGGCGAGGGAGCCATAGACCCCATCGAATTGCTTGCTGGCCATGACGGCAAAACGGGCGAGGGTGGTGTAGGTGAAGGAACTGATCCACTCGGCGCGAAGCTCGGGATTGGCAACCTCCTCCAGCCATTCGCGGAGCGGCTGATCACCACCCTCGACGACATTGAGGACCGTTCCCAGATTCTTGTCCATGTCGACGATATCGGGGTTCTCCAACACCCAGGATGTGACGCCGGCGAACAGCGCACGGGCATCGGAGATCCAGTAGGCATCGCCCTTGGGTGTCGGGAGTAGCGCGGTCGCGATCGAGTTGATGTCGATATCGCGTTGGTCGGGGTCGATGGCCACGAAATCCAGCGGGTTGTAGCATTCGGTATCGCCATTCTCGTCCGCGGGCGAAAACCGCAACACGCGCGAGAATTTCGAGCGATAGCCCGCCGTCGCCTCATAGGTTTCGCCGCGCATGTCGAGCACGACGATGCTATCAGGCCAGAGCAAGCAGTTCGGCACGATCAGCGAGGCGCCTTTGCCTGACCGCGGCGGGCCGATCACGAAGCCGCCGACGTCGTCGCCATCGATCCAGAGCTTCTTGCCCCCGAACAACATCGGCTTCATGAACCGCCGCCGGCCGGACCCTCGCTGCGTGAAGCCGCCGGGAACCTTGATCAGACTGCCGCCGATCCGACCGACGAACACGCCGCCCGTCCGGGTAAGCCCGAGGGCCCGCGCTTCCAGCGGGCTCAGAAACCGCGCATCCGTCGATTTCTTCTTGCCGGTCATTGCCGTGATGAGCATCGCGACGCCAGCAACCGCGCCAGCACCGGCCGCGATCGCAGGCCGATGCCAATCACCGGCGGCGAGATCGAGGCGCGCCGCTCTATAAGATGCGAGTATATCGTCCTGCAGCGCCTGGAACATCCAGGTCGAGTTGTCGAAGGCGTAATAGAGGCCGGCATAGGCAAGCGATGCAACGAAAGCCGTCATCGCAGCGGCGACGATCAATCCGAACAGCAGGATGGCCGGGTTCACAGCACGTCCCCCTTTGTGAAAACGATTTCGGACACAACGCGCCGTCCGTCGGGAAACCGATGAAGCTGAACAACCACCGGGATCACCTCCTTCAGGTAGTCGATGATTTCGTGCTTCTGCAGCCGAACGCCACTCTGCATGACCATCAAGGACAGGCGGTCATAGGCGTCGCGTGCGGAATTCGCGTGGACCGTGGTCAGCGAGCCCGGATGTCCGGTGTTAATGGCCTGGAGGAAGGAAAACGCCTCTTCGCCGCGAAGCTCGCCGAGCATCACCCGATCCGGCCGCATCCGGAGCGACGCTTCCAGCAATTGCTGTGGCGTCACCTTCGCCCGCCCTTGGTCACCCTTCGATGCGAGCAGGGCAACGGTGTTCGGCGTAGGCGGTCTCAGCTCGCGCGTGTCCTCGATCGTCACGATGCGCTCCTCGCCAGGAACCTCCTTCAGAAGCGCGTTGAGGAAGGTGGACTTGCCGGTAGAGGTGCCCCCGGACACGGCGATCGAAACCCGCGAACGCACGGCGGTCCGGAGAAACTGCATGACGTCGATATCGCCCTGCAGCATGGCGGCAAGGGTCTCTTCGGCCGGCGAAAGCCGGAGTTGGCGGCCAACCCGTGTATCGTCGAAGGCGCCGCGGCTCTTGTAGACGTCCAGGCCGATGTCGTGGATGACCTGCTTGCGGATCGAGATCGCGCCGCCGGCAGGTGCCGCCGGCGGCAGCACGCACTGGAAGCGCTCGCCGGTCGGAAGCGAGGCCGACAGGATGGGGTGTTCCTCGTTGACGACCTGGTTGGTGAAGCCGGCCACCCTTTCGCTCAGCGTCCTGATCCAGTCGGCGGTAAACTGCGCGTCGACAATACGTTCCATGCCGGCGTCGCCAAGTCGCTCGATGAACACTTCACCGGGGCGATTGACCGAAATTTCGGAGACGCGGTCGTCCGAAAGGAACGGCTTCAGCCGTTCAAGAGCTTTATCGAGAAACGGGAACTGCTTCATTTGTAGACCGGCGCAATCGGATAGTAGGGCGTCGGATCGACATTGCGCCTGATCTGGCCGCCGCGCTTCAGCCGCATCATCTCCTGCCGGACCGGGTCGGCATAGAAGGCGGAGAAGTCGAGATCGCGCCGGAGATAGACGATGATCGACTCGCCCTGGGCGACGTAGATCGTCGGCGGGATTTTTGAGCTTTCCTTGAAGGCTTCGTTGGCGATGTCCTGGAGGACCGCCGACGATTTTTCGGCGGCGATCGAGCGGGCTTCAGCAGCCGTGCGGCTCGGTTCCGTGGTGATCGTCGTCACCGCGCCGGTGATCGGATCGACCGACGAGATCGACCGGGCGCTTTCCTTGGCGGTATCGCCCAGCGCCGAGACATATTCCGCAGCACCGCCGATCACGGACAGCATAATTGCCGCCCCGAACCGCTCCCAGAAATGCGTGTCGATTTCACCGGTGAGCCCGGCGCGGCCGAGGCGATCGGCGCCAGGGGAGGCGATCTCGACGGAAACGCCGTCCGAGCGGATGACGCGGGACCAGACGATGAAGATGCGTTTCTGGCCGCGGGCCAGGCCGGACTTGTATTCCCCGACCAAACGCGAGCCCTTCGGAATGAGGATGCGCCCGCCGTCGAGAGAGCGAACATCCTCGCGCACGACGGCGCGCACCATGCCGGGCAGGTCGGTGTTGATGGCCGTCTCGAGGAAGCCACGGATCATTGTGCCCTGAGCGACGAGCGCGTCGGTGCGACCGAAGCGGGTCGCCTTGACGATGCCGGCGGTCTGCTTTTCCGACTGGGCGAGGAACGCCTTGTTGGCATCGCTTTCCGCGCCGGGGACCGCGACGAGCTGGCCATCGTCGGCGATGGTCACCGACTGATCGCCGGACAGCGACTCCCGGTTCGAGCCGTCAAGGACGATCTGCTCGGATCGCAGCCGTTCCCAGCGTGCCTTTTCCTCATCCGCCAACCGCTTCGCCTCCAGTTCGGCGAGACGGGCATTTTCTTCCGCGCGCCGGCGGGCTTCTTCCATCCTCAGCCGTTCTTCTTCGGCCCTGCGGCGCGCTTCCTCGATCTGCCGCAGCTTTTCGAGATCGTCCCCCTGGTTGACTGTGACGTCGACATCGGCGGAATCCACCGGCTTCTTCTCAGCGACAGGAATCTGCACCAGATTCGGATCGGCCGCCTGCTTCACCGGCTCCTCGGGGAAATCGCGAATGCTGGAGTTCGAGGTCTCGAAGCTCTCGCCGCTGCCTTCGGAAAGGTTGGGATTCTGTGCTCCGGCCGGCCAGTTGACGTAGGCCAGGACGCCAACGCCGACGATGAGCAGGACAGGAAGGGCCAGCTTGCCGAGGCGACCGTTGCGGTCGCTCGCCACGCTGCTTTGTCCATCGAGATGGTCGAAGTCGATCTTGCTCACCGCTGGCGCTCCTCTTTGTGGCCGAGGCGCTTCGGCCCGTAGGCGTCCTCGATGAGGTCGAAGGATTGGCGATTGGCCTGCCGGTTATAGAGGCAAAGCCACTTGTCGCCGGCGCGCAGGGTGAACTGCGCCGCGATCTTGTCGACGACGACATATTTGCCTTGCGTACGAAGATTGACGAGCGATTCCTGACGCTTGCCTTCGACCACGAAGATCGCGGGGATATCGCCCTGAAATTCCAGATACATATGCGTGCCGTCATCGAAGGCGACGCGTGGCTTAAGACTGGTGTCGCCCTTGAAGACATAGTCGTAGTTCAGGCGGTTCGGATCGAGATCCTTCAGTAACGGATCCTTGGCGCTCTCCTGCGCCGCCGCCAGCAGCCGGGCGTTGACGTCCTCGTCCGGATATTTGAAGCGAACCTGGAAGGCGGCGCGCAGGTCGGCCGCGGCGGAACCTTTCAGGAGCAGGGCATAGACGCGCTGGTTTGTGACGATGTTGACGTTCGTTTCGGCGTTTTCGCGCAGGGGCTTGACGAACAGGATGCCGGATCCCTTCTTTGGCACAATCGACCAGCTGGCGGTATCGCCGGCCGAAATGGTCTCGATCACCTCGGAACTGCCAAGCTGGATCATCGTGGAGACGCCGAGGCCGGCTGGCACGGTGACGACGGCATTGTTGTTGAAGGTGATGTAGCGGATACGCGGGTCGGCAGCGTGTGAGGCGGTTGCGGTGGCGAGCAGCGTGAGCACTGCGAGGGTGAGGACAGGTTTCCGCATCATCGCGCCGCCTTGTCCACCGGCAGAACTTCCGGCAGCGATTCCTGGTCGCGCCTATATTCGGTAGCCTGGAAGCCGAGCGGATTGTCGAAACGGTATTCGTTCTTGAGCGGCGCGGTTGTGTATCGAAAGCGAACCACCGAGACCCAATGCTCGCGGCGCAGGGTGTTGTCGCGGCGGGTGTCGGTCGAAAAGCGCACCGTCGCCGTGGTGGCGTTGAGGAACGAAACCGACTTGATGGTGACGGCAATACGCGTGTCGCGGCCAAGCAGTTTATCCTTCGATTGCGGGTTCGACGGCTCGAATTCGTGGCGGAGGTCGGCTGCGGCCTGCCCCGTCGAATAGAGCTGGGCGAGATCGTAGTTGTCCTTCAGCGCCCGCGGATCATAGGTCTCGCGCGCCCGGATATAGCGGACGATGTTGGCGGTCTTGATGGCGTCGTTCTCGGAAAGCTTGCTTTCGTTCAGAGAACGGGCGACCTCGACGAAGCCGGTAGTCTTGTCTGCGATCACCACGACGGCCTCGAACTGCTTCAGCGGGACGAGGAGATTGAGGGCAGAGAGGCTGAGCAGCGTGGAGATGCCGGCGACCGTGGCCACCGTCCAGGCGATCTTTCGGGAGCGGCGCTCCTTGCGATAAAGTTCGGCCTCCCAGGATGCGCCGGCTTTCCAATAGGCGGTGAGATCGATCGGCGGTGTATCGGGTGTGTTTCCGGCGGCGTCTTCGTTGGTCATTTGGGTATCCGGTGATCGCCGATGGCGAAAAAGAAACTATAGTTTATTCGGTAGGCCGAGCGATCTCCTCTACCGGGTGGGTCGGCGTCAGGATCAATCCGCAAAGCCAGTGTTCTGGGAGCGCTCAGCTCCTCGGTGCAGCCGCGCTAAGTCCTAGCTGCACCAGCGCATCAGCGTTTTCTTGGACGCCGTGTTGGAGAAGACGAAGGAGCGATCGTCCTTCACCTCGATCGTGACGGTATCGCGGTCGCCGTCCGCTTCATCGGAGCCGGCCTCGATCCACAAGACATCGAGCGTGTAAGCGCTGCCGTCGTGTTTGACGGAAAGCACCTTGCCGGCGGTCTTGTTGGCGCCGATAGCCTTGTCCTCGACATAGATAAACGCGGCCGCCGCGGCTTCGCAGCCGCCCTCGGCGGGCGCATAGGCCCCGGTCAGTACCGGCAGAATCGAGCTTGGCGATTGTGCCTGCGCCGCGCTGGGGATGAGCAGGCCGAGCGCGAGCATCGTCGACACGAATTTCCTCATTCTCAAGCCTCCTTGTTCAGAAACCGAACAATGCGCCGAGGCCTTGAGCATAGCCGGCGAGCATGTTGTAGAGATCGATGCAATATTCCGCGAACGGCTTGAAGAAGATGACCGCAAGGATGAACAGCAAATAGCCGAAGCCGCCGCCGTTTTTGGATTCGGCGCGAGCGTGTTCCGCAGCTTCTTCGTTGATCTGAGCCTGCTGATGTAGGGCCGCCTGATAGCGACGGGGATCATTCCAAGGGTGCATTCAAGCCTCCTTCATATAAACTATATTTAACGAGCAATGACCTGTCTGGCCAGCCTAAAATTGCCCGTTTTTTTCGGTTTCACGCTGAATCGCACGCGCCCGTGCTGCCTGAACGTCGGCGGATGTTCGGCGACGCCCGAGGCCAGTTCGGAGAATCTGCGCTCGGTTGGTGAATTGGTATCCGGTGCGCCGCAAAGATTCCCTTCCCGCCTGGAAGGGGACGTCGCCTTGGCCTGGCGCTGTGCCCCCGGTAATTGCGGCTGCAAAGGCCGGAATAAACCGGAACACGACGATCCCGAGAAGGCAGACGATCACGAAGGGCGCGACATAGGAGAGCTTGCTTTCCGTCGCGGTGTTGTTGGCGGTGTTGATGGCCAGCTCGATCAACTGATAGAGGAAGGCGAGGAACGCCATCATCAGCGTTTGCGTCACCATCAGGTTGACCATCAGCAGCAGCCAGCCGTCGGTGAAGCGGAAGGTCCAGCGATAGAGCGCCAGGATGATGAAGACCGGCGCCAGCGCCAGCGTGATGAACAGCATCAGCTTGGCGGCGAGGATCGCGGCCGACGCGACGGCAATGAAGATCATCGCGACGACAAAGACGATAGCACCGATCAGCGCGCCGACATATTCGAAGGTGCCGGTCGCCACCTGCTCATAAATCTTACCTGCGGTCTCGAACACGGCGTCGAGGATTTTGACGACGCCGGTTGTGTCGCCTGTGCCGCCATCGAGCGCACCACCCGAACCCGCGATGGACTCGATGATCGTATCGGAGATCAGGTTGGGCACGGACTGCACTAACTGGTAGAGCGTGGCGGAGAACGCTCCCCAGTTCGTGGCCATATAATAGATGGCGAAGGCACGGCCGAGCCGCCATGCCGCCTCCGGCACGGAGAAGCCATCGCGGCCAGCAAGGATCATGTATCCCCACCAGATGACATAGAGGGTGAGCATCGACCCGAACAGGACATTCACCTGGAGCGCAAGGCCGTCATAGGCGTTCTTGATGAACGTCTCGCCGATACCGTCGAGCTTCTCAAAAATGTCCGAAATGATCGTGGTCGCTGCCATCGGCCTATTCCTTCAGCACGGGCGCGAACACGTCATTGACTGGCCAAGCCGGGCCGCACAGGTCATCGGCTTCCGCATATCCAGAGATCGGCGGGCAGGGGGCCTTCTTCTCACCTTTCGTCTGGCAACCGGCGAGCAGGACGAGACCTGCCAGCATCGTGGCAACGAGGAAACGCATACGGCCTCACTTGAACGGGTTGATGTCTTTGTATTGCAGCATCTTTGCGGTTTCCGATTGCTGGGTCAGCCGCATCTGCATCTCGGTGTTGAGGGCCGATACGGCGCCATTCGAGACGCCGATCAGCTCGTTGATGGTGCGCGCCGTCTCCAGCTGCATGCGGGTGTTGGCGTCGACCGAGCCCTTGACGTCTTCGGCCGATCCGATCTGGCCGGTGGCCGACTGCAGCGATTGCTCGCGCTCCGTCACGCCTTTCGTCGCCTGCTGTGTCAGCGCCGAGAGCAGTGCGACCGTGTTGACGGCGCCCGAGAAAGCATTGTTCATCGCGCCGGCGTCCTCGCCCTCGACAATCGCCTTGACCTGCTTGACGAGCTGCAGCCCTTTGATCAGCGTGGCGGCGATATTCTGGGCGTCGGAGCCAAGACCGCCGAAGGACAGCGTGCCGCCGTTCATGATTGACGAGAAGGACGGCGCGGCCGAGACCGACATATTGCCGCCGAGACCGGTCGAGGAAATGCCCATGGAGCCGTCGCGGCTGCCGGAGAGCGCGCCGAGGATCTCCTTGGTCTTTTCCAGGATGTTGGTGTTGGTCTTCATGATCTCGCCGGTGTTTTCGGCGTTCTTCTTGGCGATGGCGAGATTGGTGTTGTCGATCACCGGGATGTCGGCGAGCGCCGGCGTCGCGAAGGTGAGGGCGGCGGTGACGACGAGAAGCTTGTTCATGGAGAACCCCCTTAATCGGCCGCGTTGGCGGCGTTCTGAATGGATGAGAGATTGTCACTGACCGAGCGATCCGAACCGCCGGATGAGAGGATTTCGCTGTCGGCGTCGGCGGCCGCGACGACCGCGCAGCGCGGCCAAGCCTCGCGCGGCACCTTCGTCGCCTCAAGGATGGCCGGATCGCAGCTATAGGGATTGACCTTGCTCTCGGACTTCAGCGTCTTGGTGGTCTCGGACGTTTTCGAAAGCCGCATCTGCATGCGCGCCTGCAGCAGCTTGTTGAAGAGGTTGCGGGCGGTGATCAGGTTGTTCAGAAGCTCGGCATTGACGGCGCGCGCCTGTGTGTTGTCGTCCCAGGCATCCTGGTAGATTTCAGAAGCGCCAACGGATTCCGACAGCGCATCGATGCGCCGCCCCGCCTCCTGGACGCGCGCCGTGCTCGCGTCGATCCCGGAAACCGCCCGGTCGACGGCGCCGGCCGCGGCGCTGTTCGAGCTGCGCGTGGCGCCTGAACCATAGTCCACGTAGGACTTATACGAGGGCGAGGAGATGTCCTCGATGTTGGAGCCGCCGGCATAGGCGTTGAACCAGGTGTGGTTCCGTCCAACTTTTCCGGCCCAGTTCTTCTGCTCGGCGACGGTCGATCCATTATACCAGGAGGCAAGGCACGCATAATCGGTGCTGCCGCACTTGTTGACGCCCATGCCGAGGTATTTGACGCCACCTTCGATGTTTTCCTCGTTGATGTCGCGGTCGAAGCCCATGCCCTTACCGGTCCGTTTCGTCAGCTGCATCACGCCCTTGACGCCGGTGGGCGAACCCGAGCACGTCGAAATCCCGGACTCGGCGTGGGCGACCGAAAGGGCAAGGCCGACGGGAACATTGTGCTTTTTCGCATAGTGCTTGATCAGCTCGACGTTCTTGGCATCCTCTTTCACCGCCTGCGCCGGCGAGCGATAAAGCCGTCGGTTCTTCTCCTTCTGGGAGATGTTGCAGTTGGTGACCTCCTGCTCCTCGAGCTGCTGACCTTGAGTTTCCGTATCCTTCTTCGAGTGCTCCTCGTCCTCGGCACGCTTGTCCTTCACATCGTCGTCGATGACCGGGATATCGGCCCATGCCGGCGGCGTCGGCGCTCCGGCCAATGTCGCGGACAGCAGGAGAATGATCGCTCTATGCATCGGTCGCCTCCGGGATGGTCCAGCCGCAGAAGTGGGGAAGCCAGGCCGCCGGTGCCTCGCCATAGGTTTCGCGGAGCGTCTGGCACTCGCGCACCGTCTCCGGCCGCCCGGAAAGCACCTTCACCAGATCGGGCATCGCCGAGAGGTCGAGCCGGGCGATGATCGAGTCCTGCGCATGCTTTATGAGAAAGGTGCGGCTGGCCTTGTCCGCCTGCTTGACAAAGCGAAACTCCTTCTCCGACAGGCCGAACGCCGTGCGGTAGCTTTCCTCGTCGGCGGAGGCGTTCGGAAAGAAGATGTTGGTCATCGTCTGTTCGATGATGGTGTTGCGCAGATCGGATCGCACGACGTCGGCCGCCGATTGCGTGCCGAAGCCGACGATGCCGTTCATCTTGCGGATGGTTTTGAGCCAGTCCTTGATGAAACCCGAGAACACCTCGTCATCGAGCAGCCGCCAGCCTTCGTCGAGGAAGATCATCGACGGGCGGCCATCGAGGATTTTCTCGATGCGATGGAACATATAGAGGAGGGCGGCCGAGCGCGTGCGCTTGTCCGAGAGGATCTCGGTCATGTCGAAACCGATGACCGAGCCGTCGAAGTCGAGCTTGTCCGTTGGGTTGTTGAACAGCCAGCCCTTGTCGCCCGTGGTCCATTCCTTCAGCCGGTCGGCAAGATCGCCGATCCCCGAACGCATACGCCCGCGCATCGCCTCGGCAAGCATGTCGAGCCGACGCTGCGGGCGCTCGAAGTCGGTATAGATACTGTCGACCGCATCGGAGATGACGGCCATCTCCTCTGCATTGAGCACGCGGTCTGCCGGCGTGACGAGATAGGAGATCAGCGTCTTGCCGAAGCTCCGGTTGGCGGGTGTGTCTTCGAGCTGCAGCGGCGCAAAGCCGGTCGGCTCACCGGGCGATAGCCGCTCATAGCGACCGCCCATCGCCCGCACGAAGATCTCGCCGCCGCGGTCCTTGTCGATGAAGACGCAGCGCGGTCGTGGCTCGACGCGCATGCCCTGGGCGAGCAGGAAGGACAGCGCAACCGTTTTACCGGATCCGGTCGGGCCGATGACGGTGAAGTTGCCGACATCGGCTTCATGGAAGTTGAAGAAATAGGCCGTCTGGCTGGTGGTCTCCAAGAGCGAGATCGGCAATCCCCAATGGACCTTGTGCGTCTGCCCGGACGGGAAATTATGCGCTGAGAACAGGCCGGCGAAGTTCACCGACGAGATCAGGCCCTGCCGGGCGATATAGGCGAAATTCGTCGGCAGTTGCGCCCACCAGGCCGCTTCCTGATTGAGGTCCTCGCGCACGGCGACGACGCCCATGCGCGCCAGTTCGGCGGTGACGTCGGCCACGGCACGGTTCAGCCGCGGCAGGTCGCGCTCGAGCACCGCGACGGTCATATGGTGCTTGCCGAACACGACTTCGCCGGAAGCCAGCCGGTCGCGCGCCGTCTCGATATCGTCCTCGACGGTCGTGCCGGCGTCGTCGGAGTTGGAGATCTGCCGGCTGATCGTGGCGATCGCCTCCGTGACCGTGGTGCGGTCCTCCGGCGCGAAGGAATGGGTGAGAATGAACTCGTAGGGAAGACGCAGCAGGCCGTCGAGCTGGCCGGGCGTCGTCATCGGCGGGTATTCCTTGATCGACACCATGGCCGCGACCTTCGACGTCGCGCCGTCGGCCGACCAGATCTCCGTCGCCTTGCGGCCGAACATGATCCGCCCGGTCCCGACATAATCGGCGAGCGACATGCGGGGCAGGGGCATGCTGCGCTCATCGCCGGCGGCGAGGATTTTTGCGAAGAATTCGGCCGGTTCGGAAAAGAGACCGCCATCGCGCGTGACGCAGGAGAGTATCTCGGGGCGATAGGTGCGGAAATCGCCGACGATGCCCGAGACCATATCCTTGAGATCGCGCAACGCCTCGCCCCGGGCCTCTACCTCGTTGTCGGCCATGCGGAAGATGTCGAACATCCGGTCGACCTTGCCGGCGCGCCCGGTCATGGGGCGTCGGATCACCGTCAGGTACAGTTCGTTGACGAACATCGTCCGGTGCTGGAGGCCGTCCATGTAGCGGGCGTTCAGCTCGTCAGCGAAAGGATTGTCGAAATCGCCATCGATGGCAGGTGCGATCTTGCGCCGGATGATGGTGGCATAGAGCGCGAAACGTGAGGAGCCGAGCGAACGGACCGTCATGTTGCGGTTGGCGAGCCGCGCATTGATCTCGGCCTGGTCCATGGTCTGGTAGGGCAGACCGGACAGCCGGATCACCTGCAGCAACAGGCCAGATTTGGTGACGATGGTCTCCTCATCGACATGGCGAAGATAGGGTACATGCGTGCCGATCCCCAGATCGCGGGCGCGCTCGCGTCCGAACTTCAGGTCGTGATTGACGATGTTCATGGGGCGTAGCTCCCCGCTTTCCAGAAGCGCCGGTTGCGGATCGCGCGGCGCATCGAAAGAAACACCTGCGCCACGCGGACGATGTGGATGTCGCGCTGGCACAGGTAGAGCCCGATGAAATGGACGGGCAGGACGACCAGCGGCGCGAGAAAGCTCGACGATGCGATGAAGATGACGATCCCGAAGATGCCGTTCACCACGAACACGATGATATCGACCCCGAAATATGTCGGCGGCCGGGTCAGCGGCTGGATGAGCGGTTCGACATCGGGCGCATCGTCACGCATGTCAGACACCCCCTGCTGCCTTCATGGCGTCGACCAGTTCGGCGGCGCCGAAGATGATGGCGATGCCGATGACGATGGAGATCGCGCCCTGCCAGGCCATGCGGCCGGTCAGGAACAGGAAGCCGAGAAAGCAGACGGCGATGATGGCGAGTGACCGCGCGACACTGCCCTGCAGGACACCGACAAACCATTCGAGGATGCCTTCGACGGGCGCCGCCGATTGCGCATAGGCGAGTTCTGGAACCAGGGCGATCGTCGTCGCGAGCAGTGCAAGCGACAGGACGGCCTTGCCGCGCGGGCGCGGCGTGATCGGGGTATTGCTCATGCGAAGTCCTTCGTGTCTTGGGAGGATGATCGGGGGACCGGCGCTATTCGGCGGTCCAGACGTGCTGGTCGCGCCAGGGCGAAGGCGCCAGCGCAACGGTCTCTTTTCGGGGGAGGCGGTTTCCGGCGCGCTTTTCCTGCGCCACTGAGGCCTTGGCGTTCAGCGTCCAGCGGTTCATCACTTTGACGATGTACTGGGCGGTCTCGTTGAATTCAGGAATGCCGCCCTTCTGGTAAACCCGCTCCGGGCCGGCATTGTAGGCGGCGAGCATCAGCAAGGGATCGTCGAACTCCCCGTAGAGCTTCTTGAGATAGCGGACACCGGCGCGGATGTTTTCCTCCGGGTCGCAACGGTCGGTCACGCCATAGTCGGACGCGGTTTCCGGCATCAGCTGCATGATGCCGACGGCACCCGCATCCGAGACCTGGTGCTGACCGCTGGCGCTCTCGACGTCAACCACAGCGAGCGCCAGATCGAGGTCCAGGTCTTCGTTGGTGGCGATGGTCCTCACCATCTCCAGAACGCGGTTCGTATCGACCGGATCGCAGGCTTGCGCGGACAACGCCGAGGTGGCGATAAGGAAGAATAGGACGGTGGTTTTCAATTCGATTGTCCGGGTTGCCGCATCGATGAATAAACTATAGTTTATTCGTATGGGATTCCCCTGTCAATTCAGAAATGGCTATTTCTGCTATGTACAAACAACTCAAGGTTACGGCCATTGCCGCATGCCTTTTGGTAGGTGGCGCGGGTTTCGCGATTTCGCAGGATGAAAATCCCTATGGGGAACCCTCGCCAAACTACCTTCGCCAGTACCGACAAGATGGGGTGAGGACGTTCGTGCTGGAACGCTTTGACGCCGATGGAAGGCTTGTCGCGCGGTCTGTGGCAAGGCTGGAAGGGAAGGTTGCAATTGAGGGTCCGGTCGAGCGAACGATCGGGGGCCAGAAGATCGCTCTGCGCGGCCTGACCGCCTGTCCGACGGACAAGGTGATCTATAACCGTGTGCAGTCTTGGAGCTGCGCCGATGCGGCGCGCGACTATGCCGAGGCGGTCTATAACAGGCGCGCCAGCGTCATTCTCTGCAAGACCCAGCTGCTGACGCCCGTGGCTGGCGAGACCATTCCGGCGTCATGTTTTGTCCTTGTCGGCGGTCACGGCGAGCCGTTCAGAACCGTCAACGACGACGACAGCATGGTTTTCCTCGGCCTCGCGGCAATCGGACGGACAGACGACGGCCGATCCCGCCGACCGGACCTCGAAGCATCGCAATCGCTTTCACGATCGATGGGATTCCAGAATGCGGATTGAGTTTTCCCTCGCCATGGCCCTGCTGCTGGCGACGACGGCGCGCGCGCAGGAGCAGACCATCTCGTTTCCTGCGGCGGTGAGTTTTGAAACGGGCGACAGCTGGCAGTACGAAGGCCGGAAATTCAGGCTGTTCGGCGTGCAAGCGTGCATTCGAGGAACGGCCTATCATGCTCCCGATGGAACGGAAAGCGATTGCGGCATGCAGTCGATTGCGTCCCTTGCAGCGCTTTTTTCGACCGGTTCGATTGGTTGCCAGTCCGTCGGCCGCGCCAATGACGATGCGTCCTTTGTTGTCTGCGCCGCCCAGCTCGACAATGCCACTGTCGACGTCGGGACAGCGCTCATATCCTCTGGCGCTGCATTTGCCGCCGCGTACCCTTCAGGCGCTCCGGTGTCCGCTGCCTATGCGGTTGCCGAGGCCATCGCCAAGGACAACGGAAGCGGGCTATGGGCGGGGCGGTTCGCCCATCCTGTCTCCATGCTTCTCGACAAGCGCTGACCAAATGGCCGTGAGGTCGACCTGAAGGCACTCCGCAATCGTGCCGATTTCCTTGACCGTCAGACGATGCCAGGCGTCAGACTGAAGATATTCCAGCCGCTCTTCCGCTATACCCGTCGTTTCCGCGAATTCAGGAAGCGTCGTCCCTCGGCGTCGAAGTTCCTCTGCGAGGAATCGCACGAGTTCGGCGGCACTCTCATTGGCCATTTGCGGTCATCCTTTCCTGTCCCCGTCGAACAGCGCCGACGATGAGGGAATCGTTCGATCCCTGTACGTGGAGTATGGCGGAGCAGCGTTCGATAAGGTGATGGCGGAACGGGCGGATTTGATTCCGCCAGCTCATTGGGCGCGCAACTCCTACACGAGTCAAAAACGGCGTTTTCGCGGCGGAGCAGCTTTAACGTTGGTGAAAGTGTAAAATATAATTACTGTTGTGACTCGCTTTGCCAGGAAGCGAGCAATGGAGGTTCCATGCCGTAGACAAAATAAAAACCCGCCTCGGAGAGACGGGTCGAGTGACACACAAATGTGCGCAAAAGTCTTATAGCCACTGGTTTTTTTGCACAATGACGCCGCCGCTGCAAGCTAATTCTTGCCTCGGATACGTGTGTCCTACGCTCTGGTTCCTCCCTGACATCATCGGAATGGAGAGATCATGCTTGCCACGATCCGAACGGCCTATGGGCCGAACCTATTGGCGCGCCTACTTGCAGCGGATACGCACGAGCAGGTCGATGAATGCGCGAAAGCGGCCTGGGTACTGAACGGCGAAGGACTGATCGCCGACGAAGAGATGGAATATCTTGCCCCTGTCATCGAGCACCGGCGGATGTCGATCAGCACAGTGATGCGAACGGTTCGGGCGAAGGGATGCCCCCGTCATTGCCGTCCGGCGATTCCTTTGCAGAAGCGGGCTGCTTGCTGGCTTCGCCGGCGGGGGCTCGCCAAGGACTGCATCATTCCAACGTGCCTGGCCCGAGACTTCACAGTCAGCAAGCTGGCGGTGCTCTCCATCATTGCGCAGGCGGTCATGGAACGCGGCAATTCGACGATGTCATTGCCCGAAATCGCTGCGCGTGCGGGTGTCGGATGCACGACAGCGCGTTATGCCATTCGCGATGCTGCAAGGATGGGCCTTATCAGCGTTTCCGAAAACCGCGTCAACGGGTTCTGGAACCGCCCTAACACGATCAAAATTGTATGCGGTCGATGGCTTCAATGGCTGAAGGCACGCGCCGGCTATGGCGCTGCGCGGAAATCGGCCGGACGAGCGACGGCTGGTTGCCAATTTACCCCCCTCAGAAATCTGATCCCCACGATTGAAATTGTAAGATTCAACCCACAGAGCACGATTCTACAGGATCCAAGAGAGGGCACTTCTGCGCCAAGCTGGAGGGGCTGCATCGAGTTGCGCAGCGGAGAGGTGCTGCTGGAATAGGGCTTAGAGCGTCGGCATCACCTGTTTTGGCGTGTTGAGGGCGAATCTAATCGAACATTTTCTGGGCAATCAGGTGAACGACCTCGCCTTCACGCTGGATCCGGCCGTTGATCGCCATCATGGACGAGCCGAGCACGACGTGCCGTCGCCGCTCTAACAGTTTTGGCCAGACGACGACATTCGCGGGGCAAGTCTCGTGCTCAATTGTGATGAACTTGACGCCCTTGGCGCTACCCGGCTTTTGCCGGACCAGCACCAGGCCGGCGGTCATCAGCCACCGCCCGTCGCGCGCCAGCATCGCCTTCTGGCAAGTGACTGTCAAATGTCGCCAGGATTTGAAGCGCTTTGTGAGTTTGTCGCGACCCACGAATAGCAATAAAATTGCCTATGATCCCAAGCCTTTGCGTCGCTTTAGCCGGGGCAAGGCCAAATGAAAAACTGGTCATATCCGACCGATATCAACAGCCGTGGGGAACGGTCGCCCGGCTTCGCTCGCCGTGTGATGCTCGCCCTCGCGGGCTTGCCATCTTCGTGGACGCGGCAGTCATCGTCGATGAAGATCAAAGTCGCGGGGTCGAGGGTAAGTTGGTCGTCGAATCAAGATATGCGACGGCGCGGGACATCGGGCGCTGCTGCTCAGAGGCGTGTGCCGTCTTTTCTGAACATAATGCGTCGGCAATCGAGGAAAGCCAGACCGTCGAGCGTGCAGCCTCCACACTGCGCTGAAAGGCAAGGCGTCGCCAATCTCGGCAGGCTTTATATCTGGCGCCGCATCGACAAAGCCGAGGATGAAAGCCTCGTGAGCCTCAGGCTTCGAGCGTGAACGCTCGCCCTGCTTGCGCGCCTCCGTCTAGTCAGTCTCACGATAGCGCCGATACCAGGCCCCAGCCGTTGCGATTCCGACACGGACTCAACCCCCGCCTCTCGCGTTGAAACTCCCTCTTCGATCGCCGCAATCGCTCGACCGCGAAGGTCCACGCTAAGGCTCCTCGTCGAATGACCACCTGGCAACTCACCAGCAGTTGAGAACCAGACAACGCCGGCGGCGTGAATCCTCAAACTGACTCTGCCTTCATCGAAAATGCTTGTCTTATAACTTTCGCTGCCGAATGGGCGAAGAAGGGTCCGCTGTGAGAGAGTAGCCGCCCTCCCTCAGCGGCGAGGGTCGGATCGTTGAAATGCAGACCGTTTGACGGGTCGAGCTAGAGTTTGATCGCCCTCGTCTTTCTCTTGAGGCCTGAACGGATACCCGCAGCTCGGCTGCGGACGACAAGCACAGGACAAGCGAAAGATGACAAAGGATACCATCGGGGTCGACATCTCGAAAGACCATCTCGACGCCTACAGGACGAGCGACGGCAAAAGCCGGCGTTTTGCCAACGACACCGCCGGCCATCGGGCCTTCCTGGACTGGCTGAGCCAGCCCGACGCGCACATCGTCTACGAGCCGACCGGTCCCTATCACCGGGCCTTCGAGAGAAGGCTGGCGGATGTGGGCTGTGCGCTGGTCAAGGTCAACCCACGCCAGGCAAGGCGGTTCGCCGAAGCCACGGGAAAGCTTGCCAAGACCGACCGGCTCGACGCTGCCATGCTGGCGCGCATGGGTGCTGTACTCGACCTCGACGCGCGGCCGGTGCGTCGTCCGGTCCTCAACGATCTCAAGGACCTGCACATGGCCCGCGAGGCGCTGGTGAAGAACCGCACGGCCGCCAGGAACAGGGCCAAGACGCTGACCCTTGCCATCCTCAAGCGTCACAACGCGGAGCAGCTCAGGCAGATCGGACGCCAGATCGCCGCCATCGAGAGCGAGATCATGGCGATCGTCAAGGCCGATCCGGACCTCGCCGGCCGCTTCGACATCCTCGTCTCGATCCCGGGCGTCTCGACCATAACCGCCTTCGCCCTGATCATCGACATGCCCGAGCTCGGAATGCTCGAAAACGGCGCGGCCGCCTCTCTCGCCGGCCTCGCCCCCGTCGCACGCCAGTCCGGCAACCGGGCCGCACGCGCCTTCATCCGCGGCGGCCGCGCCAACGTCCGCCAGGCGCTCTACATGCCGGCCCTCGTCGCCATGCGCTTCAATCCGGAACTCAGGGCAAAGTACCACCAGCTCAAAGCGGGCGGCAAAGCCTCGAAGCTCGCAATAACAGCCATCATGCGAAAGCTCATCGTGCTGGCAAACGCCCTGCTCAAGGACCGTCGGAAATGGACAAAATCATTTCCTTCACCAAAACGGATACTCTAGGCTTGAGCACCCTATCGCGTTATCGGACTTGTAGGTATTCATTTTCAGAAGCCAGGATAAAAGAGCTGGAAAAGGCCGCCGCCCACATGATCGGGGTCAAGGACATAGTGGGCGTCTTGAAGCCGGCTGTGGCCAAGGTGCTTATAAAGGCGCTGCGCGGTCGACCAATCTGCCGATCCATTTCCACACGCACGACTGGGCCGGCATTGCTGCCCCGACGGTGCTCGCGGCCGTGGAAGCGGCGACGGATGCGTTTTCCGGCAAGACGTCGCCGCCCTGCCTCGGCTCGATTGTGGACGCATTAAAGGCGTTGATCAAAGGAGGCAAGTTGCCTCTCTCGAAATATGGTCTGGCATAACCGATTTGCCACGTATTCGGTTGTAAACCTCCTCCGTGCTCATCGTTATTGACTAGACAATTTGCATGGTTCATGAAGGTCGAGCTAATAATCTCTGGATGGCACTTTTCATGGCACATCACGTCGAAGAACCCTGGCATACGCCTCCACTCGATGGTGAGGGGCCATTGTTCAAGCAGATCGAACGCGCGATCAGGTCCGAGATCATGAGCGGGCGGTGGCCGCCGGGACATCGCATTCCACCCGAATTCACCTTCATGGACGCGTATTCGACGACGCGTGCGACCGTCAGCAAGGCGCTCTCCAAACTCTCCGAGGCCGGCCTTCTGGATCGCAAGCGCCGGCAGGGCACGACCGTTGCCAGATCGACGGAGACGCACGCCGTCATCGGCTTTCTCGATGTGCGGCAGGAGGTGGAGGCCAGAGGCCGGACCTATACCTATAAGGTGCGCAAAACGCTAAAGCTGAAGGGCGAGAGCGTACTCGACATGTGGCCTGCGATCGCCTCCGACACCCCGCTCCTCAAGCTCCAAGCAGCTCATTGCGGCTTCGGAAAGGCGGAAGTGCTTGAGGAACGATACATCAACCTTGACGCGGCACCGGAAGCCATCACTACCGACTTCGAAGCGGAAATGCCCAATATCTGGCTGCTGGCCCGGCTGCCGTGCACACGGTTACGCCACACTATCCGGGCCACGGTCGCCTCTGCTCAGGAGGCCGAACTGCTGGATGTGGCGGAAGGATCGGCGTTGCTCATTTCTCTCCGGCAGACATGGGCGGAAGATCTTCCGGTGACGTCCGTCAAGTTGATATATCCCGCCGAACAGAACGAGTTCGTCGGCGAATTCAATCCCCTTCAGCCATGACGACCAGACTCGCGCCCGGCGCCCTCGCGTGCATGAAACGAGATAGGGTGGTCGCCATCGGCGGAGGACGCGATCTTGTGTTCGTCGCGACCAAGCTCTCCAACGTCGTCTATTGTTCCGGCTATCGAAGCATGGCCTACGATACGGATCCCGGTCATAGGATGGCGGTGGTCTTCGATTGCGACGAGATGATCCTCGTGGGTCCCGTCGCGGATTTCTGGGGTGCTGCGGAGTTCTCCGCAAGGCCGTTCATTTACATGGGATATGGACGCTTCTTCTTCGATGATGCAGCTGAGCTAACGGACGGAGACATTCGGTTCGAGCCGTTTTCGGACTTCGATGCAGCGCTTGCGGCAGCAATCGACAGGCTTTCAGGGGGCAAGAAGCGCGTGGCGTTCGATGCCGATCCCACGGCATTCGCCTCTGCTTCGACCCTGCCTGCTCTTGCTCTGACAAATGCGGGAAGGATCTTCCGCAGAGCGCGGTCGGTCAAGAGCGCCGCCGAGATCGGCTTGCTCCGCAACGCTACAAAGCTGACAGAGCAGGCTCTGTCGCTGTCGCTGGCGAATGCGCGGGCAGGGGTGAGCGAGGCGGACGTCGCAGCCGATATCACCGCTGCCATGATCCGAGAGGGCGTTCGCCCCGGTTTCGTGGTCGTCACGTCGGGACCTAGGGCAGCGCTCGCGGATGCCTACGCGACCCGTCGGATCCTGCATCCGGGGGATATCGTCCGCATCGATATGGGCGGAACGGTCGAGGGATATTGGTCCGATACGGCCTGCACCGCCGTGGTGGGCGAGCCATCGGAGGAGATCGTCAGCGTCAGCGCCGCACTGCTGGCGGGACAAGCCGTGGCTCTGGAACAGGTTCTAGCCGGCAAACAAACGGCGGAAGTATTCCATGCCACGGTGGATGCGACACGCGCTGCTGGCCTTCCTCAGTTCCGGCGCCACCACGTCGGTCACGGCCTCGGACTGGATTCGCATGAATTCCCGACCATTGGCCCTGATCGTTCCGAGCCGCTCGTTCCGGGAATGGTGATCAATGTCGAAACCCCCTACTACCGCCCCGGCTGGGGCGGTATCATGTACGAGGACACGTTGATCGTGGAGCAGAACGGTGCCGAGCGCCTGACGACACTCGACAATCGTCTGGTCATACTGCCTGCCTGAAGCTGTTGTGACTGCGCGCCAGGATCGCGAGTGTCGCCTCCACGAAGGAATCGATCTCCTCGACGGTGTTGGCCAGCCCCGGTGACAGGTGAATGCCCGTCATAGACGCATCCTCCTCCATGGTGAAGGCCTTCACGTGGATATCGAACTCATCCAGCAGCACGCGGGCAAAATGCTCCGCGTCCATGCCCTCGACGACGAAGCCGCCGAAACTGGTTCCGGGAGCCGCGTCAATATCGGTCAGGAGCCGGATTCGCTCGTGGTGGCGCAGCCGCGAGGCCCAGCGATCCCTAAGATAGCGCAGACGCGCGGATTTCTCGGCTTGGCCGATATCCCGGTTGAACGAGATCATTTCGGGAATCGAGGCGGGCAGCGCCTTGAACACCGTTCCGACTTCTTCGAACTTTTCGATCGAGTCCGCCGGCTTGTTGGACCAGCTCGCGAAGAGGGGCCAGATCTTCGCAATCTGATCCTTGCGCACGTGCAGGAAGCCGGTTCCCCTCGGTCCATACATCCACTTGTGCAGGCAGGCCGCATAGCCGTCGCAACCGAGATCGTCCAACTTAAGGTCAAGATGACCGGCCGAGTGGGCGCCGTCGACGAAGGTGAAGATGCCACGGCTGCGCGCCAGTTCGCTGATTGCCTTCACCGGCAGAACCAGACCGGTCCTTGCGATGACGTGCGGGACGGAGAGCAGTCGCGTCTTTTCGCTGATCGCGTTTTCGAAGGCGGTCAGAATTTCCTCTTCGCTTGCAGGGCCGAAGGGCAGTTCAACGAGCTTGATCGTGATGTCGTCACGCCGTGCGCGCTGCCTCATGATCGCGAGGTTGGAATCGTAGCAGAACTTTGTCGCCAGCATCTCCTCGCCCGGCTTCATGTCAAAGCCGTTCAAGACCGTCGCGATGCCCTCCATCGCGTTGCGGGTCAGGGCGATCTCGTTTGCGGAAGCGCCGAAATAGTCGGCGAGCAGGCTTCGGATCTCCACCGAAGAACCGCTCTCTTTCAGTGCCTTGAAGGGCTCGTATTCGTCGAGCTCGTAGGAGAGCGACAGATCGACCAGCGCTCGAACCTTCTCCCTGACGGATAGGGGAGCTGGGCCTCGGCGGGTGTTGACGAGCTGGGTGTTGACGTAGAGCGGGTCCATCGTTTCCCGGACGGAAAGCCAGTAGGCCTCGTCGTCGGGGGCCTTCTTCAGATGTGAGGTGTTTCCTACCGATTGGTTTGTCATTTTTTTGTCCTCTCGCAGATGCGGCCATCAGCGCGCATGCATGGGTTGGATGTCTCGCTGGGCGGGAACTGAATACGGACGGGCTTGCCCCGCACCCTCGGCATAGAAGCCTTCGGCCAGCACACAGCTTGCACTGTGGGACGGCGTCAGAGCGAACCGTGGCGGGACCGCTGTCGCGCAAACGTCTGCCGCATGCGGACAGCGGGTTCTGAAGCGGCAGCCGGAAGGCGGATTGGTCGGGCTCGGAATGTCGCCGAAAATCTCAGGGGGCTTGCGTGTCGCCTCGATCCGGGGATCCGCACTCGGGATGGAGCCCAGAAGGGCCTTCGAGTAAGGGTGGCTCGGCCGGGCATAAAGCTCAGCGGATGTGGCCTCCTCGATGATCTTTCCGAGGTACATCACATAAGTTCGACTCGTTGCCTGACGGACCAGCGCGAGATCGTGCGCAATGAAGAGGCACGCAACCCCGAGGTCCTTGTGAAGGCTCAGAAACAGGTTCATCACCTGAGCCCGGATCGAGAGATCGAGCGCGCTGACAGGCTCGTCACAGATCAGGACCCGCGGCTCCACCGCCAGCGATCGTGCGATCGCCACGCGCTGCCGCTGGCCGCCGGACAGCTCCCGCGGATAGCGCTCGGCCAGCGCATCGGGAAGGCCGACCTGGTCGAGGAGGATACGGGTCCTGCGGCGCTGATCGGCTGGGTCGGAGACGCCCATGATGATCAGGGCCTCTCCGATCGCCTCTCCAATCGTCTGCCGATCGTTAAGGGAGGCGTATGGATCCTGGAAAACGTACTGGATCGCACGACGTCGCTTGCGAAGCTCGGCGCCGCGCAGGGTCGACAGATCGACGCCGTCAAGCAAAATCCGACCGGATTGCGGTCGCTCCAGCCCTACGATCGTGCGACCCAGTGTCGACTTCCCGCAACCGGATTCGCCGACGAGGCCAACCATCTCGCCGGGGGCAAGCGTGATCGAGACATCGTCCACGGCCGAGATCCACTTGCCTCGTTCAACGCTCTTGAAGCGGGTCACGAGGTTGTCGACGCGCAGCAGCGGCTGGGGTTCAGGCATGGGCTGGCTCCTTCAGACGAAGTTCGTTGACGACATGGCAGGCGGTCGCGGAGACGCCGGGCGTGGACAGCAGATGCGGAACGGCCCTGGTGCAGGTTTCGATCACCAGCGGACAGCGCGGGGCGAAGGCGCATGCCTGAACCGGCGCGCCGAGAACGGGCGGTGCGCCCGGCAGTCCGCGGAAGGCAGAGCCGGGCGGATCCTCGGGACGCGGAAGTGCTGCGATGAGGCCTGACGTATAGGGATGCCTCGGCTCGAGTAGGACCTGTTCTGCCGTCCCGTATTCCGCCACGCGTCCGGCATACATGACCGCCACTTTCGAGGCGGTACTGGCGACAACGCCCATGTCGTGGGTGATCAGGACGATCGCCATGTGCAGTCGCCGCTGCAGGTCCTTCAGGAGCGCGATGATCTGCGCCTGCACCGTCACATCCAGTGCAGTCGTCGGCTCGTCGGCGACGAGAAGCTTGGGCTCCCCGGCAATGGCGATCGCGATCATCGCGCGTTGACGCAGTCCGCCGGACAACTCGTGGGGATACTGGCGTAGCCGTGTCTCGGGATCGGACATCCTCACTAGCTTCAGCAGTTCGAGCGCAAGCGCCTCGGCCTGCATGGAGGTCAGTCCGAGATGAAGCTCGCCGACCTCAGCAATCTGCCTGCCGACCCTCAGAGCCGGGTTGAGTGCGCTCATCGGATCCTGGAAGATGGTGCCGATGCCGCCGCCGCGGATCTTGCGTAACTGCGCGTCCGGCATTCCCACGAGTTCGGTACCGTCGAAGAGAATGGAGCCGTGGATATCAGCCACGACCCCGGTCGGCATGAGACCAAGAGGGGCGAAGTTCGATACGGTCTTGCCGCTGCCGCTCTCGCCGACGATCGCCAGCGTTTCCCCCGCCTTGACCGCGTAGCTGACGTCATCGACCGGACGAAGCGCAGTTCTGGCGGTGAACAGGTCTACGGTCAGATTCCTGACTTGAAGGAGATCTCCTGTCATTGCTCAGCCCTCGTCCAGTTGGAAGCCAGCATGCGGCGGCTGGCAAGGGTGCTGCGCGACAAGGGTGTCGGCACCCGGTTGAGCGCGATGGATTCGCCGAGCAGATTGAAGCCGATCACGACGGCGGTCAGGACGAGGCCAGGAAGGATCACCTGCATCGGTACCGTTTCGAGATAGGGGAGTGCATCGACCAGCATCTGCCCCCATTCTGGCGTCGGCGGCTGGATGCCGAGACCGAGAAAGCTCAATGTCGCGATCGAAAGCGCCACCGCTCCAGCATCGGCCGTCGCATAGACCAGCACGGAACCGACGGTCGTCGGCAGCAGATGGTGGAAATAGATCCGCATGGGACTTGCGCCCAGCACCCGCAGGGATTCGATGTGAGGGCGGTTCATCACGCCAACGGCTACCGCGCGGCTGATGCGTGCACTGCCCGGCCACCATGCCAGAGCAAGCGCGAAGATCATGTTCCAGTAGCCGGTTCCGAAGATGCCGATAACGGCCAGCGCAACGATAAGGCTCGGCATTGCCAGGCCGACATCGACGATCCGCATCAGCACTTCCTCGACCCAGCCGCGCTTGTAGCCGGCGATCGTTCCGATGGTGATGCCGACGGAGAGCGCGATCAGCAGCACGAGGCACATGCCGACGAGCGATGTCCGGGCGGAAACGATCAGCCGGCTCAGTGTATCCCTGCCGAGATGATCGGCGCCGAGCCAATGGTCCCAGGAGATGCCGGCATGGGCGGCAAGCAGGTCCTGGGTATTGGGATCGTGCGGGGCGATGTAGGGGGCCAGCACGCCGAGCGTGACGAACAGGCCGACGGCGACCACCGAGACCCGAGGCAGTTGGCGGAGCGACCGTGCAAAGTCTTGGAGAATCCTCATGCGTTGGCTCCCTGACGACGGAGTTTCGGATCGGAGAACATCATTGCGATGTCCACGAGCAGATTCAGGATGATGAAGGAGGTGAGGAAGACAAGGAGGCAGGCCTGGACGACCATGAAGTCGCGAAACAGCACGCCCTGAAGGAAAAAATCGGCGACGCCTTTCAGTGCGAAAAGCGGCTCCACGACGACGGCGCCGACGACCATGGCGCCGCCCTGCGCGCCGAGTGCGTTGATGTAGGTCGGCGCAATGTTTGGAAGCGCGTGCCGGAAGATGATACGCCCGCGCGACAGGCCCTTGGCCGATGCCGTCAGGGCAAACGGCCGGGCCATGGCTTCCTCCAGGCCGACGCGCACGACGCGGCTGAGCACGGCTGCGGGCAGGAGGCCGATTGTCATCCACGGCATGATCCAACTGGACAGACCCGCGCTGCCGAAAGTCGGCAGCAATCGTAGCTCCACGGCCAACCCGTATATGAGGAGCGCACCGACGAAGAAGGACGGCATCGAAGCACCGAGCAGAGCGATGACGCGGCAAGCCGCGTCACCGATGCGTCCCGGCATGAGCGCCCCGATGAACCCGAGCGCGAAGCTCAGGACCATCGCGAAGAGCGCGCCGCCGGCGACAAGAATGCCGGTGACGTGCAGGCGCCCCGCCAGAGACAGGCCGATGCTCTCGCCGGTCTTGTAGGAGATGCCGAGGTCGCCCCTGAGGGCGGAGCCGAGCCAGTTTCCGTATCGGACGATCAGCGGATCGTTGAGCCCCAACTCCTTCTCGACCACACGGATCTGTTCGAAGGTGGCCTTCGGGGAACGCAGTTCGGCGATGAGGACGGCAACGTTACCAGGCGCCGACACCACCAGGGTGAAACATAGCATGGTGGCGAGCACCAGCAGCACCGCCGCGTTGCGCAGGCGGATGGAGATCAACGTACGCATGGCATGGTCCTCAGGTGTTGAGCGCCACGCCCTGATAGGGCAGGTCGTACTCGGTGGAAGGCACCTTGAAGCCGGTCACGCGATCGGTGTGCGCCCAGATCGCGGGGATGTAGAACAACGGCATGCAGGAGACCTGCTGGTGCATATAGTCGTAGATAGCCTGCGTTGCCTGCTCCACTGTGTCGTCCGAGGCCGACGCGGCGGCGTTGACGAGCGGATCGAGATGGTCGGGATCGATGACCAGCTTTCCGTCCACGCCGTTGTCGTAGGTCGACAGCAGCAGGCCGATGATCGTGCCAAAGGGCTCGTAAGGGGCACCGAATGTGGTGAACAGCGCAATATCGAAGTGGCGTGCCGGGATGTCGGAATGACGGGAGGCGTGGTCGACCGAGCGAATCTTGATGTCGATGCCGATCTCGCCGAGCTGCGCCTGCATCACTTCCGCGAGCGAGCGCGATCCGGCGAGTTGCTCCTCGCTCACGACGACTTCGATGCTGAGTGGCTTGCCATCCTTTTCTCTTATGCCGTCGCCCGTCCAGCCGGCCTCATCGAGGAGCTTGCGCGCGGCGTCCGCGTCGCGCTCCGGTGCCGGGAAGCGCTTTCCAGCGAGGGGAACGGTTTCGGGGAAGATGTTTCCGGCCGGCTTGGCCAGACCCTTGTAGAGAACCTGCGAGATGGCCTGCCGGTCGAACCCGATGTTGATCGCCTGGCGCACCTTGAGATCCTTCAGGGCGGGGTTGCGGTCGGGATTGAGTCCGGCGACGATGGTCGATGTTCCCTGTTCGACGATGACGGGCACGCCTGCGGCCTGGAGGGTGACGGCTTCGGTCGCCTTGATCGGCGCGACGAACTCGCCGCCGGTGATGTCGATGTCTCCGGCGCGTATGGCTGCCATGCGACTACGCGAATCCGGCAGGACCTTGAACTCGATGTGCTCGTAGCCTGGCTTGTCGCCCCAGTAGTCTTCGAAGCGCTCGAATACGCTTCCCTCGTTCGTGGCCTGTTCCTCTGTCCAGGCCCCGGTACCGACTGGCTTCTGGTAGTTGCCTTCAGCATCGACCGATTTCGGGCTGAGGAACCGGGAGGGCCGCACGTAGGAGAATTCGTTGAGGAGACCGAGGACCTGCTCCTTGAAGGTGATCTCGACGGTGTAGTCGTCGATGATCTTGTGGCCGTCGAAAAGACGCGAGGCATTCATCCACCCGTTGCGTCCCTGGCCGATCCAGCGATCGAGGTTCCAGATCATGGCCTCGGCATTCCAGGGTGCGCCGTCATGGAACTTGACGTTCTCGCGGAGCTTGAAGCGAAGCAGCTTGCCGCCATCCTCGACCTGCCATTCGGTCGCAAGTGCCGGTGAGAAAGTGCCGCCATGCTCATAGCGCAGCAACGGTTCGAAGATGAGATCCTGCGCCGCCCACAGGCCCTTGAAGGCATGTGGATTGAGGTCGCCCGCAGGCTTTGCCGCTGCCACCCGGAGGACGCCGCCTGCGCCGTCCTGTGCCAGGGCGGAGATGGGATTGGTCGCAATGATGGCCGCAATACCGGCCATCCCTTTCAGGATGGTTCGTCTGTTCGTGTGCATCTTGTTCCCCTTGCTACGCTTCGTGACGTGCAAATCTTATTGACTAGACAAACGGAAACGTAATCCAATTCTAATTGTCTAGTCAATAGCCTTTCAGAGGCATTCATGTGGCATGATCGACTCGCAAGCCTGTAGCGGACGGCCGAAGCGTCAGTGACGGCTGAGTCTGCGCTTCGACGATGGCGTCACTCGACGGAGGGGCTGAATCAGAGCAGCCGACGACCGTCTCGACACGCCGGAACGGAACGGGTGTTTGGCAAGTGGTGGAGGGGAGCGCCTTTGAGCTGAGAGCGGTCCGTGACGACTCAAACGTTAACAACGGGGAACGATATCGCTTTTGGGTTATCGTTGTAGGGGATGGCGTGATACCGACTTAAACCACAAAATCGTTCTGTATCGGCGACAGTTCCATAATGAAGGTTATGCTATATGTTATAACGTTACGGTGGATTCAAGTTTGAAGTGCGACTTGCGAATGATGCCAATGGGTTATCTATCGCAAGGACGCTGTCATGAAACACACCTACTCCCATCTGGACCTGAACGAACGCCGCAGGATCGCGCGCTGGCGTCACGCCGGCCTGAGTATCGATATCATTTGCGGAGAAGCTTGGACGCCATCGATCGACGATTTTCCGCGAGGTACGGCGTAACGTCTATACCGACAAGGAATGGCCAGAGCTCAGTGGCTACCATTGCGTGACGGCGCATGACATGGCGTGCGAGCGTCGGACCAAGCTCAGGAAGCTTGCCCGCTTCTTGCATGTCCGCCAGTCCGTCATCGAGCGGATCCTGCACGGCTGGTCGCTGCAGCAGATCGCCGGCCGTATGCGACTGGAGCGCCACCCGATCTCGGTCAGCCACGAGACGATCTACAAGTTCGCCTATTCGGCGGATGGTCACGCCATCAAGCTTTGGAAACACCTGCCGGAACACCGTGCCAGACGCCGGCCGCGGCATGCCAGGCGCCGGCATGGCCAGCGCTTCAGCCCGGATCTCAACATCCAGCGCCGACCGGACGTGGTCGCCGATCGCAAGCAGTTCGGACACTGGGAATGCGACCTCATCCAGTTCCGCCAGAAGTTCGGCAAGGCGAACGTGACGTCGCTGGTCGAGCGGGTCAGCCGTTTTGCTGTTCTCCTGCGCAACAACGACCGGCAGTCGCGGCCGATCATGGAGCGCCTCATCGGCGCGCTTCAGACCCTGCCCCACCGCGCACGCCGCTCGATCACCTTCGACCGTGGGACGGAGTTCCGCGACCTGGTTCTGCGACCCACAATCGCCTTGGCAAAAAGGCACCGTCGAGAACACCAACGGTCGGGCCAGGAAATGGCTTTCGAGGGATGTCGATCCACTCTCGATCACCGACCAGGACCTGAAGGAAATTTGCGACCGCCTGAACACGACGCCGCGCAAGTGCCTCGGCTACAAGACGCCGGCCGAGGTCTTCCGTCAGAAGCTGCTCGCACAGATGCGATCCGAAGGATAGGATCATCGAGCCTGCAAGTCGCGCCTCGGCTTGAGCTCACATACAAAATCGGACGGGCTTGCAAGATGCGGGACCGATTGTAAGTGTTCACGGCTAGCTTGATCGCACGCGTTCAAGGTTCGGCTTTTCCGTCATGAACACGATGCAGCCCGACGGACTTCCTCAAAATCAGGTCCACCTCCGAAATTTCCCTTGTGGGTTCCCTGTTGCCGTTTGCCTCGACGGCATCGATCAGGATTTCGGCAAGGTGCTCACCCGCCTCACGCACGGATCGATAGGTCGCTGTCAACGGCGGGTCGAACTCCGCCGGCTTAATGCCGCGGAGGCCGTCGTCGTGACAGACCACGGATATATCCTGCCCGATCCGAAGTCCGCGTTCGGCCACTGCACGATAGACGCCCTGAGCCAGAAAGACCGAGCCGCAGAGAAATGCCGTCGGGGACGCCTCCTTGGCCAGTAGTTCGGTCGCGAGTTCGTAGCCCGACTGTATTGTCATCGGTGTCTCGAACATCAAGTTGGGGTCGGGAACGCGACCTCGCGCGGCAAAGGCTCTGTGATAGCCTTCTCTTCGCGCATGCGCATAGCGGAAGCGCAGAAAGGAATTCAGGACCGCAATCCGCTCGTGGCCATAATCGAGCAGCAACCCTCCAAGCTTCTCGAAGACGGCCGTGTTGTCGATATCGATGAAGGAATATGGAAGATCGACGTCGCTTCGGCCGTGGACGACGAAAGGAATTCCGATATCGCGCAGCAGCGAAATGCGGGGATCATCGACTAACGGGCGGGTGATGATGATGCCGTCGACGATCTTCGAGGTTGCCAGCTTGCGAAGAACCTCCTGCTCGTTGTCGGAAAACGGCGTCAAAAGAAGACTGTAATTGCGCCGCGTGACGACGTCGCTGATCCCGGTCAGAACATCGACGAAGTTCGTCTGGGCCAATTGCAGCCGTTCGAGCGGGAAAACGAGGCCGATCGCCTCGGTCCGACCGGTAGCAAGTCCGCGAGCGCGGGCGTTGGGACTGTAGCCCATCTTCTCGGCGGCGGCGATCACGCGCGCCCGTGTCTTTTCCGGGATCGAGTGATGCGCGCTGAGGGCGCGGCTGATCGTCGACTGGGCCAAGCCCAACTCCTCGGCCAAGGTTTTGAGATCGATCCGCTGCGTCTTACGCAAGGGCTTGCCTTGATCATTCATTTTTTCGCTTCCGTTTGCGCAGCTTTTCAAACTTCCTGGAAAGCTACCATGTCCGAATTGTAGCTAAGAGATAAGCTGAATCAACATTTTAATGCTGATATCCATGCATTCTCGCGACTTATTGACAAAATGCTTATCTTCTGGCTTTTTACGCAAGCGCTTGCGTAGCGCTGTGGAGAGATCTCAAAGGGAGGAATGGCGATGCTCAACGCGTCGACTCGTGGTCTGTTCTCATCGGTAAAATGCTGTCAGCCGGAGCGCTCGCGCTCGGCCTTCTCGCCGCCCAGCCGGCCGGCGCCGTCGAAATCGAATATTGGCAATATGTCTTCGAGAGCCGCGTCCAGGCGATGGACGAGCTGATCAAGGAATTCGAGGCGGAAAACCCCGACATCACCGTCAAGCAGGTGACCTTCCCCTATGCCGACTATCAGACGCGCGTCGTCGCGGCGAAAGCCGCCGGCAAGGGTCCGGACGTGGTGCAGCTCTTCTACGGCTGGCTCGACAATTTCGTCGCCGGCGGCCTCGTCCAGCCGCTTTCGAAGGAAAAATTCCCGGCGGCCGATATCGAGAAGGACTTCTTCCCGATCGTCTCGGCGATGAAGCGCGGCGAGGACTATTACGGCCTGCCGACCGCCGTGCGCTCCATGGCGCTGTTCTACAACAAGAACCTCTTCAAGGACGCCGGTCTCGATGCGGAAAAGCCGCCGCAGACGCTGGACGAGATGCTGAAGGCCGCCAAGGCGACGACGAAGCAGGACAGTGCCGGCAATTTCCAGACGGTCGGCATGGCGCTCGACATCGCCCGGCAGGACCATAACTGGTGGCGCGAGATCCTCATCCGCCAGTTCGGCGGCGCGCCCTATTCCGACGACGGTTCGAAAGTAACCTATGACAGCGAGGGCGGGCGCAAGGCGCTGGACTTCTACGTCGGCCTGCAGACCGGCGAGAAGGTCGGCCAGGAAGGCTTCATGGACGAGGGCCAGGCGGCGTTCCGCGCGGGTCTTGCGGCCATGGTGATCGACGGCACCTTCCGCCTCGCCTCGTTCAACACGATCTCCGGCTTCGAATGGGGCGTGACGGAACTGCCGGCGGCCGCTGACGGCACGCGCTCGAACTATGCCAGCTATTTCGCCAACGCCATCGGCGGCACGGCCGAGGGCGAGAAGCTGGAAGCGGCGGAAAAATTCCTCGCCTTCATCTCTTCTGAGAAGGCGATGAAGGTATGGCTGGAAAAGGTCGGCGAACTGCCGGCGCGCAAGTCCGTCGCGCTGTCGGAGGCGAACCTTGCCCATCCGGTCTACGGCCCGTTCATTCGCGGCCTCAACTACGCCCACACGACGCTGTTCGTTGACGAGGCCGCCCAGCGGCAGATCACCATCGACATGGTGAACTCGGTGCTGCTGCAGGGCCAGCCGGTCGCCGAGGCGCTGAGCGCGGCCTCCGCGAAAGAGCAGCAGCTTCTCGACAAGCGCAAGGCCAACTGAGGATCGAACCCATGTCGCTCAATCAAACGGCGGCCGCTGCGGGGCAAAAGCCCCGCGCCTGGGACCGCCTGTCCATCTCGACCAAGCAGATCATCTGGGCCTGGACCTTCCTTGCCGTGCCGATGCTGTTCTTCACCGTGGTCCGCTTCTATCCCACGGCGGAAGCCTTCTATCTCTCGCTGACGGACTGGGACTTTTTGCGCCCGGCAAGCTTCATCGGACTTGAGAACTACAAGACGCTGCTCACCGACCCGGTGTTCTGGCAGGTGTTCCGCAACACCTTCGCCTATCTGCTCATCGGCACGCCGATCAGCATCGTGCTGTCCTTCATGATCGCCTATTATCTGGATCGCATCGAATTCGGCCACGCCTTCATTCGCGCGCTCTACTTCCTGCCGTTCCTGACCACGGCCGCCGCCATGGCCTGGGTCTGGCGCTGGTTCTACCAGCCCCCGCCGATCGGCGTCATCAACAGCCTGCTCGGCGTCTTCGGCATTCCCGCGCAGCCGTTCCTACGCTCCGTCGATCAAGGTCTGCCGGCGATCATGGTCACAGCGATCTGGGCGGGCCTCGGCTTCCAGATCATCATCTTCCTGGCGGGCCTCCGGGCAATCCCGGCGACCTATCACGAGGCGGCGCGCGTAGACGGGCTCGGCGAATTTGCCATCCTGCGCAAGATCACCCTGCCGCTCCTGAAGCCGACCACGGTCTTCCTCGTCGTCTTCTCGTCCATCGGGTTCCTGCGCATCTTCGACCAGGTCTACAACATGACGAGCAACGACCCCGGCGGGCCGCTTAACACCACCAAACCCCTCGTCCTGATGATCTACCAGACGGCCTTCTCGTCCTACCAGATGGGCTATGCCGCCGCGCAGACCGTCGTCCTGTTCCTGATCCTGTTCGCCATCTCGATGGGACAGCTCTGGATCCTGAGGAGCCGCTGACATGAGTGCCGTAACCGCAACCAACAATACCGCCTTCCGTTTCCGGCCGGGCATCGTGATCGCCTGGACGCTGCTCTTCATCGGCGGCGTCATCATGATCACGCCGCTGCTCTTCATGTTCTCGACCTCGCTGAAGTCGGCGGGCCAGGTCTATGACCTGCGCCTCATCCCGGCCGCCCCGACGCTCGACAACTATATCCGCGTGCTCTCGGACGGCCGTTTCGTCCGGTGGTTCCTGAATTCCAGCCTGATCGCCGTCGTCGTCACGGCGTCCTGCCTGTTCTTCGACAGTCTGGTCGCCTATACGCTGGCGAAATTCGACTTCGCCGGCCGCAAGCTGATCTTCCTCGCCATCCTCTCGACGCTGATGATCCCGACCGAGATGCTGGTCATCCCGTGGTATCTGATGTCCAGCAAGTTCGGCTGGCTAGACGGCTACTGGGGCATCATGTTCCCCGGCATGATGACGGCCTTCGGCGTCTTCCTGATGCGCCAGTTCTTCGAGACCGTGCCGAACGACTTCCTCGAAGCCGCGCGCGTCGACGGGCTCAACGAGTTCCAGATCTGGTGGAAGATCGCCATGCCGCTGGTGACGCCGGCCCTCTCGGCGCTCGCCATCTTCACCTTCCTCGGCAACTGGACGGCGTTCTTCTGGCCGCTGATCGTGACCACCGACAAGGACCTCTACACGCTGCCGGTCGGGCTTTCGAGCTTTGCCGTCGAGCAATCCATCCAATGGGAAATGATCATGACGGGGGCGGCCATCGCCACCATCCCGACGCTGCTCATCTTCCTCTTTTTCCAACGCTACATCGTTCGCGGCGTCATGCTCGGCGGCGTGAAGGGATAAGATCATGACACCCCAATCCCGGGACCGGACGAAATTCCCCGATCCCGTCTATACGAGCACGGTGCTGAAGCCCCTGTTCGACGGTGCGAAACGGCACCACGCGCAGGCCCTACAAAAGGTCGACCGCGCCCATCTGGTGATGCTGGTGGAAACCGGCATCGTCCCCGCAGAACAGGGCGGCCGCATCGCGGCTGCGCTGGAAGCCATCGCCCGCGAGATCAATCCGGAAACGCTTTCCTATACCGGCGAGGTCGAAGATTTCTTCTTCCTGATGGAGAAGGAGCTGAAGACGCGCGTCGGCCCCGATCTCGGGGGCCGGCTGCACACCGCCCGCTCGCGCAACGATATCGACCACACGCTGTTCAAGCTCGGCCTCAAGGAGCGCATCGACGCGCTACTCGCCAAGAGCCGGGCGTTGCTCACCGCGCTGATCGAGACCGCCGAGCGGGACAAGGCGACCCTCATCGTCGCCTATACCCATGGCCAGCCGGCGCAGCCCAGCACCTACGGCCACTATCTTGGCGCGGTGATCGAAATCCTGATCCGCGATATCGAACGCATCGAGGCGGCGCGCACGATCGTCGACCGCTCCTCGATGGGGGCTGCGGCGATCACCACCTCGGGCTTTCCGATCGATCGCCACCGCGTCGCCCATCTCCTCGGCTTTGACAGCCCGTTGCAGAATTCCTATAGCTGCATCGCGGCGGTAGACTATGTGACATCGACCTACGGCGCGCTGGAACTGATGTTCCTGCATCTCGGCCGCCCGATCCAGGACTTTCAGTTCTGGTCGAGCTTCGAGGTCGGGCAGCTCTATCTACCGAACGCTTTCGTGCAGATCTCCTCGATTATGCCGCAGAAGCGCAACCCCGTGCCCTTCGAGCACCTGCGCCACCTCGCCAGCCAGACGGTCGGCCGGGCGCGGGCCATGCTCGACGTCATGCACAACACGCCCTTCACCGACATGAACGACAGCGAGGGCGAGACGCAGGACATGGGCTACCAGGCCTTCGACGTCGCCGAGCGCGTGCTCGATCTTCTGGCCGCCGTCGTGCGCGCCGCCGAAATCGATCCGCGCCGGGTCGCCGTCAATCTGCGCCGCTCCTGCGTCACGATCACGGAGCTTGCCGACACGCTGGTTCGCCGGGAAGGGCTTTCCTTCCGTCAGGCGCACGAGATCGCCGCGGTCGTCGCCCGCAGCGTCGTCGCCATGGACGGCGACCTGTCCGACGACGGCTATGCGCCGTTCGTCGCGGCCTTCGAGGAAGCGACCGGCCGCGCGCCGGAACTAGACGCGGAGGCCTTCGCAACGGTCGTGTCGGCGGAGAACTTCGTCGCCGTGCGCGAGCGCTTCGGCGGGCCGGGCAAGAAAGCGCTGGAGGCGGCGATTGCCGGCTATCGGCGCGACCAGGTCGCGTTCGCGGCCCAGGCGGAGGAACGCGCGCGGCTTGAAGCCGCCGCTGCGAAGGAACTGGATCAGAAAATTGCCGAACTTGCGGGAGGCGCGTGATGGCAAGCATTGATTTGGACAAGATCGTCAAGAAATACGGCTCGGTCACCGCCGTCCATGGCATCGACCTCGCGATCAAGGACGGCGAGTTCGTCGTCTTCGTCGGCCCGTCCGGCTGCGGCAAGTCGACGACGCTGCGGATGATCGCCGGGCTGGAGGATATCTCCGGCGGCGAACTCAGGATCGGCGGCGAGGTCGTCAACCAGCGCGAGCCCAAGCAGCGTAACATCGCGATGGTCTTCCAGAACTACGCGATCTACCCGCATATGACCGTGGCGGAGAATATCGGCTTCGGTCTCTATACCTCGAAGCTGAGCAAGGCGGAGAAGGATGCCCGCATCCGCGAGACCGCAAAAGTCTTGGGGCTGGAAAAGCTGCTCGACCGACGCCCCGCCGCGCTTTCCGGCGGCCAGCGCCAGCGCGTCGCCATCGGCCGCGCCATGGTGCGCGATCCGGCCGTCTTCCTGTTCGACGAGCCGCTCTCCAACCTCGACGCGCAGTTGCGCGGCCAGATGCGGCTGGAGATCAAGCAGCTCCACCAGCGCCTCGGCACGACCATTGTCTTCGTCACCCACGATCAGGTCGAGGCCATGTCGCTCGCCGATAAGATCGTCGTCATGCGCGACGGCCATATCCTCCAGGTCGGCGCGCCGATGGACCTTTACAACCGCCCCGGCGACATCTTCACCGCCCGCTTCATCGGCAGCCCGGAGATGAACATCATCGGTGCGACCTTACGCGGGGGACGTGCGGAGTTCGGCGCCAATGCCGCTGCCATCCGCTGGAACGCCGGCGACGGCCTGCCGTCCGGCGCCGGCGAGCGCAAGGTCAGCATCGGCGTGCGGCCGCAGGAACTGACGCTGACGACGCCGGACGACGGCCAGGGAGCCTTCCTCATTGAGGGAACGGTCCGGGTCGCCGAACCGCACGGCTCGGAAACCTTCGTCCACCTCGACCTGCCCGAAGGTTCCATCGTCGCCCGCGCCCCGTCCGAGCGCGCCTATCGTCCTGGCGAGAAGCTCAGCTTTGCCGCCGAGGGAAAGAGCGTTCGGATTTTTGACGCTGCGACCGAGAAGCTGCTGCACTGATCTAGTTCAGTTCGCCGGACTGTTACGCATCTATCGGATCGGCTTTCACGCCGGTCCGAATCTTTGTTGAAGGGGTACCGCTATTCTGTCGGCTTGCAGATCAACGGCCGAAGCTCCTGCACGATCACCCCCGTCTTCGGCGATAACATCCCGCCCACCCAGTTGTCGGAAAACACCCCTGCCCCGTCGGCCGGTGAAAGCCAGATCACCTCGTTCGTATCGAGTTCGATCTTAACCTCGCTCCCGATCGGGCTGCCGGCGACCGTCTGCACATAGTGGCGCTTGATCGGATGGACCGCGCCCTTCCGATCTGTCAGGCTGTTTTCGCGATAGTTCAGGGTGATTTCTCCCTCCTCCGCGGCCGTCCCGCAATCAACCAAGCGCTCGCACCGGATGACAGACGAGAACGCGCAGGTCCAGGTGAGGCTCGTCGGCCACATTGGATTCTCCCCAGCTTGGGCGGCCGAAGCAATCATGAGGAAAACGGAAGCAGCAAAAGACTTCATGCCGGCAATGCCCCAATATTGCGCCGGCAGCCTTGCGGCGCATCCGGCGATCAATCTCATCGGGGCGAGAAACTAAATATAGTTTATCTTTCTGGCAATCGGTTTGGCAGGAAAGCGCCCTTCGGCCACGCGGGCGGGTCCGCCGATAGGGCGTTGCCACTGTTGGCGATCAGAAAGGCGCCGCCCCGCTCACCAGCTCCTGGAAAGGCACATCGAGGTTGACGCAGATTCGCGTAATTGTCTGGAGAGAAGGGTTTGCCGTTCCGTCAATGATTTGAAAATAAAAGGGATAAGTCACTTCGCACAGCTCGGCCATCTCTTTCTTGTTGAGGCCCCGCGTTTCCCGCTCGCGCTCTATGACCCGTGCCATGTTTCGCAGGATCCTCGTTCCAAGCTCGGTGTCTGCCTTCTTGCGCTTGCTCGTCATCGCCAAATAAACTATAATTTACTCGTTAGTGTGTTTGATTGAGAAGTGCCGATGATCGCCAAAGCCATGCCTCACCATGTCGTCCTCGGACTGTTTCTGACGGCCGCGGTGCTTCCCGCTCCTGCGGCCGCCAGCGAATGGGGCTGCGAAGTCCTGCTGTGTGCCTCGTCTTCCAATCCGTCCTGGCGCGGCGTGCCCGCCTGCCATCCGCCGATGAACCGGCTTATCTCCGCTATGAAGAAACCGGGCTTCGACTGGCCAACCTGCCCTGAGGCCGGCACTGGATCGCCAGGCCACGAGCGATATGCGGAGTGCCCGGAGGGCTATCGGGTCGGGAGCCGAGGAGACCGCAATGGGTTCGCCCGAGAGGGCGACCTGTGCGTCAAGACAGTCAACGTTTGCCAGGGCAAAACGCACGGTTTCTACAGTTCTGAACGGCAGCAAAGCTGCATACAAACGGTCTCCATATCCCGACTGCTCAGGTCAGAGCCATATTATTTCGACGTCAAGAATGACACCTCTGGCGAAACCGAGCGGCATTGGTTCGGGCTCAACAGATAGACGGTTTTTCTCGGTTAAGAAAGGTTTATTCCATGCGTACGGTTAACCGGCATACCGTGCTTGGCCACGTCGGAAACATCATACCGCTCAAAGGTGTGCTGAAGGTGAATGTGGCGACCAACCGCGAATGGCAGTCGGACGGGGAGCGCAAAAGTGCGACCGACTGGGTTCAGATCACGGTCCTGGACAAGAAACAGGCGGAATGGATCGAGGAGCACGTCGGAGAAGGCGACCTCGTCTATGTGGAATCCCGCGTGTCCAACAGCAGCTATGACCGCGCCGGCGAAAAGGTCTACGCCACCGACGTCATCGCGCAGCTCTTTAATCTCGTATCGAAAAAAGCCTCATGATGCTCACCCGGTGCGTCCTGGCCGTGGGGATTTCGCAAGTGCTGATGCTCGCCGTCGCCTCGGCTTCAACGAACCGTCACACGATTGTCAGTGCAGCGGTCTGTGATCGTGACGCCTGCCAGGATGTCACGCTCTGGATCTGGGATGGCGACACCTTCACCGTCCATGACGGAACCGGCAGGCGCGAGAAGATCCGCATCGAGAACATCGATGCGCCGGAGATTGACGGAGCGTGCGCCGCGGAACGTGTCGCAGCGCTGCAAGCGAAAGACGAACTGGCAACCCAGGCGTCGGGTCATCGTATCGAGTTGGTCCGTGGCAAACTTGACCGCTACGGTCGCCAGTTGGCGCGCGTTGTCGTGGACAGACGCGATGTCGGAGAAACACTGATCGAGCATGGACTGGCGCGCCGGTGGGATAGCTGGCGAAAGCCATGGTGCATAGCTGACCTCGCCGCTCTCGCGGGGAAGGCAGGCATATTCCGGCCGATGGCAGGTCCTGGCCTCGGGGTAAATAACCCGAGCAATATTCGGTGGGAGGAGATGTGTTCTGCCGCGACGCCTGTGCAGCAACCGACGCCTCCATGGGGAACGGACCAATCCCGCTCTACTGGGATGGCGACCTGGTCCAGGGCGGGGCTTTGACGATCAACCCACAAGGGGTCCGTTAGCAAGCTACGGCCGCTGCGGCATGCGCCTTCGCGGTGATCGCGCCCCGCCCCGGACCAAACATGGCGCCATCGAGCGGGAATTGGCCCGCTCCCGGATGGAGCCTCACCATGTCGCACGATCTCTCGCTCGCCCAATCACATGCCTTTCACCTCGCCCGCACGCTCATGGTCCCGGTGACCTTGTTCCGATCGGCCGGAGAATACGGCGTCCTGCCGAGCGAGGAGCTCGACGACGCCGACGTGGACGTGATCCACGAAATCGATCCCTTCGACTTCGGGCCGGCTTATTGAGCCCGCCCTACCCTTCTCTCGGGTGCCGCATCCATGCGGCGTCCGCAAGGGAAGCGGCGCCGCGGCGGGGCGCGGGTTCCCCTCGCCCCGATCTCCGCGCCCTTGCAGCCGCCGCTTGGCGCGGCGGGTGTCGATTTGCTGCGCAGATGTGTGGACGGGAAAAGAAGGGAGCGGCCGCTGGCGCGGCCGGGTTGGCATGAAAAGAGAGAAAATCAGAGAGTTGAAGGAGAAGGTGAACTGCGGCGCGCTTCTGGAGCGGGCCGGATTTGCCGTCGACGTCAAGGAAAGCACGCGCCGGGCCGTCAAGTTTCGCCGGGGCGGCGAAATCGTCATCGTGACGCATGAGGGGAAGGGCTGGTTCGATCCGCTCAGCGACGACAAAGGCGATATTTTCGCGCTCGTGCAACGGCTTGATCATGTCGGCTTCGTCGAGGGTGTCGAAAGCGTTGCGTCTCTGGTCGGATTCCAGACCAGCGATCCGGTCTGGGAGAAGGCACTCCCCGCGCGGCCCGCAGCGACCAGCCTGGCGGATCGATGGTCGGCGCGATGCGTTCCATGGCGCGGGTCTGCGACCTGGCGCTATCTTTCCGGCGCCCGTTTCCTTCCGGCGAGCGTGCTGCGAATGGCGATCACGAACAACCAGCTTCGCGAAGGTCCATATGGCAGTATGTGGGCGGCCCACACAGACCATGCCGGCATTGTCTGCGGCTGGGAGGAGCGCGGTCCCGAATGGCGCGGGTTTTCGACGGGCGGCTCGAAAACTCTATTCCGTCTTGGCGCGCGGGATGCCTTGCGCCTGTGTGTCACGGAGGCGGCGATCGACGCCATGAGCCTCGCCGCCTTCGAAAGCCTCCGCGATGGCTCGCAATATCTCAGCACCGGCGGGGGATGGTCCCCCCTTACCGATGCGGCCCTGCGGATCTTGGCGTCGCGTCCCGGCGTCACGCTGGTCGCGGCGACCGACACGAATGATCAGGGCGAGACCTTTGCCGAGCGCCTGCGCGTCCTCGCCGACAGCGCCGGTTGCGCCTGGCAGCGGCTGCGGCCGATGGCAGACGACTGGAACGAGGCGCTTCAGGAAAAGGCAAAGGTGGAAAAGGAGAAGAGGGAGGAATGGAAAAAGGGGAGGCATGCCGGATGCGCGCCGCCCGCGTCAAGGGAAGCTTCGCCCGGCGGAGCCGGCCCTTGACCCGGCCGGTCGCGATGCCGGCGGTCGAGGAGGGGTAGCAAAGGACTGAAGAAAAAGGCTGGGTCGAGAAGGCTTCGCCGCGCTTCGGTCCGACAACCCCGAAGGAGCCGCACATGACCACCGCACCCGCAATCCGCAAGGTTTTCCAAGGCATTGCCGACCGCCACCAGATGTATCGCATGTTCGACCGCCATGCCGGGCGCGTCCACCGCCGCGCTGATGACGCAACAGTGCTCTATGCCGGGGAATGGTTCGAGATCGGCGAGGCCGAGCACGACTATATGTTCGCTGTGGAGCCGCCCCTCTGGATCCGTGGCTCGATGTTCGCGCTCCGGCAATTCCTCACCGGATCGGTGACATCAGTGTTTTTCGCGCAACGCATCGACGATGCCATCCGCTACTTTCATGGCTACTGCGATCTTTCCGAGGACACGTCCGTCGAGCGGATGCGTCTCGCCATCATCGAACGCGAGAGCCGGCCGGTGCGGGCGATGACGCGGGAGGAACGTCTCGAGCACATCTGGAGCAGCACCGCGGAACTCTATCGCGGCTATGCCGACTATCGCTGGCCTCATGCTTCGCGCGGCCGGCGCACCGTTCACTTCTTCGGTGGCAAACTGGGCAGCGTCCCGAAACTGCTCGAAGCCATGACCGACGAGGAGATCGCCGCCAAGCTCCCGGTGCATCTGCGCTACCTGCCGGACGTGGCCGCCGCGTGAACGCGACATAACGGCTGGTGAAGCCGAATAGGCGTCCCAACTGCATCTCGAAACCATCGACCAGCCCGGCCATAGCGCCGGGTTTTCCATTTCCGGAAGGAGAAACCCATGAATGACCTTGAAACGACCGTCGTCATCACGCCGGCGATCCCGCTCGACGACATGACCCTGCTTGAACGCCTCGTGCTCTCGCATGTCTTCGACGCCGGCGAGACCGACAGCGGTCTGCTGCTCTATAGCGACCGCGGCGTGGCGAGCCACTTGCGCATCCCGGCACACGAACTCACCAATGCCTATATGATGTCGCGCGCTGTTGCGCATAGCGAGATCAACCGGATCATCGCGCGGGTCTGGAAATCCTGGTGCGAAGAGGACGAGCCGGGAAAAACGGTTGCGGTCGACCTGAGCGAAACATCTTGGGAGTTCATCCTGAAAGATATCGTTGCACGCTCCACGGCCCTGGCAGAGATCAGGGTGCTGGAGTGGTATCGGCATCCCTCGCAGAACCCGGACAGTTTCGGCATGAACATCATGCTGGTGACGGCGAATGAGATTGCCGGCAGGAACAGCGACGACTTTTTCGAGGAGATGCGCGCCGAGACCGAGATCCAGCGACCGGCCGAGGGTATCAGGCGATCGCCGGGCGTTCCCGATCTTGCCGGCGCCGAACCGGCCGTCAAGCGGATGCGCGACGTCATCGACCTGCAGCGGGACGGCAAGTTCCCGAGCGAGAACTTCATCCTGGACCCGCGCGGGCACAATTCTCTGACCAGGATTCGCCGCTTCGTCGAGTCCTTCGGCGCACCTGTTCCTGTCGAAGTCGACAAGGATGAACGGCGATTGGAGACGACGCTCGCCTGCTGGGAAGCCATGCTCGACTTCAACGATCGGTTCATGAATGACGAGCCGATTTCGCAAAGCGTCCATAAGATGGTCGAGGTCTGGGCATTGGTGGGACCGCTTGGAATGCGCCGGTGGGCCATCCAGGTCGCGGGTCTGGCACTCAAGATCCACAATCATCTACACGAGCGCCTGGTCGGACCGCCGACGCCGTTCGACCACGATTTCGTGCCGGCGGTCATCGAAATTCTCTCCTGGACGCAAGTCGGCCCCGAGCTTCCCGGATCGACCGAGGAGGCTGCGCTCAAGGTTTTGGGGAAGCTGGCGGATTATCGGGAGAAGCGCCGATGACCTACCGTGTTTCATGGGACATCGACATCGATGATGCCTCATCGCCGATCGACGCGGCGCGCAAGGCGCACGAAATCGTTCGGCGCCCGGCCAGTTCAGCCAACGTCTACAATGTCGAAGCGCCGGACGGCGTCGTCACCGTCGTCGATCTGGAGGAGGTCCGAGGCCAGCGGGTCGCATCGCCTTCGCCTCTCCTCCTTGACGCGCTCGATCGCGCCGAGCGCTTCATTGCCGGCTTCGAGGGCGATGAGCGGCAGGAGGGTGTCGATCAGCTTCTCGCTGATATCCGAACCGCCCTGCAAGGGCGCAGCGATAGCCAGATCATCGAGGAGACGAACCAGCTCGCCCGCTATCTCATGTCTGAGCTGATCGGCACAGGCTACCAGGTGCCCGACACCTGGAAATTCTACGAGGGGCGAGATCCGCGAAGCCGTAAGGCCTGGATGCACGCGGTTGCCATCATGGACATGATGACGTTCACCGACGCCGACGACGCGCTGTCGAACCTCGATCCGGCCGGATCGGAACCGGATTGCCAGTTCCCCATCGAGGACTGGCAGTACGAGGTCGCCAATGGGGACACCCGGCGCGGCTACGAGGACTGGCTTGCGGCAAAGCGCGACGCGTGAACCTCTCCCATCCATTTCAACGGACCATTTTTCCCCCACACTGAGGAGCACATCCATGCCCAGCGTTTACCGCACCGACAACTTCGCCGGACGCGTCAACTATGCCGCGACGGTCATTTCCCGGAAAGGTGGCCATACCCGACATTTCGATACCTGCTTCGAGATGGACGATGCCACGGAGGTCGCTGTGGCCGTTTACCGGCGCTCGCTCAAGAACCCGAAACTGGCCGCCAATATCTGGAGCTACATCGCCAGGGAAACCGTGATGAGAGACGTCGAGGAATTGAAGGACGTCAAGACCCGCGACCTGCCCGCACGCGCTGCGCAGTCACGGGCACGCGCTAAAGCCGCCTCGGAAAAGATCCTGGAGGAGCACAGGCGGAAGCAGGCATCAGCCTAGTCATTCCTCGGACGTCGCCTGCCAGCTCCTGACCGCCGGCCGGAAAAAAAGAAGAAAAGGAAGAACACGCCTTCCCGCATGCGCGTCCGGCCCGTCAAGGGCAGGCGTTGCCGCTGAAGCGGCCCTTGACCGGCCGCCCGCGATGCGGGCTCCGGATCGTGCAAGTCAAGGTCTGAAGAAGGAAGGACATCGCTCCGCTTCGGACCGCATCACCCCCCTCGTCCCATCGCACGCGCCCTACCCTGCTGGAACCACTTCCCGCGGGCGATGGCGCACGCCTGCTCATAAGGAGATCTCGATGAGCAACGATCCTTTCACGCTCGACATGTTCGGCAACACCGCGCTGACCTCCGGCCTGGGCCTCGGCCTTGGTATGTCCGCGTTCAGCGGCCACGATCCCTTTGCCGCCAATGACGACGATCCGGACCCGACGCCACCCGCCCCTGCCCCGGCTCTGCCGATCGCCGCGGCGCGCAAGCCGGCCCCGCGCAAACAGGGCGCGCGCAGCAATTTCTACCTCGGCGACGAGGGCCGCGGTCTCGCCGCCGGCTGGAAGGAACGGGCGAAGGCGAACGTCGCCGCCATCCTGATTGCCGGCGAAATCGAGAAACAGGAGCGACCGGCGACATCAGAGGAACAGCAGAAACTCATCCGCTTCACCGGCTTCGGCGCATCGGAGCTTGCCAACGGCATGTTCCGCCGGCCGGGCGAGGTGGAGTTTCGCGACGGCTGGGACGATCTCGGCGGTTCGCTGGAGACGGCCGTCAACGAGGCCGACTATGCCTCGCTCGCCCGCTGCACCCAGTATGCGCATTACACCCCCGAATTCATCGTCCGGGCGATCTGGGCCGGGCTGCAGCGTCTCGGCTGGCGCGGCGGGCGCGTGCTGGAGCCGGGCATCGGCACAGGACTGTTCCCCACGCTCATGCCGCCGGCCTATCGCGCCACCAGCCATGTCACCGGCATCGAACTCGATCCGGTCACGGCGCGCATCGTGCGGCTGCTGCAGCCGAAGGCGCGCATCGTCAACGGCGACTTCGCCCGCACCGATCTCGGCGTCGTCTATGACCTCGTGATCGGCAACCCGCCCTTCTCCGACCGGACGGTCCGGTCGGACCATCATTATCGACCGCTTGCGCTTCGGCTGCACGACTACTTCATCGCCCGCTCGATCGACCTCTTGAAGCTCGGCGGGCTGGCGGCCTTCGTGACGAGCAGCGGCACGATGGACAAGGGGGACGCCACGGCGCGCGCGCATATCGCCAAATCGGCCAACCTAGTCGCGGCCATTCGGCTTCCGGAGGGCAGTTTCCGCCGTGACGCCGGCACGGACAGCGTCGTCGACATCCTCTTCTTCCGCAAGCGCAAGATCGCCGAGGCGCAGGACGACGTTTCGTGGCTCGACATCGAGGAAATCCGTTCCGCGACCGAGGATGAAGGCGCCATCCGCGTCAATCGCTGGTTCGCAGACAATCCCGGTATGGTTCTCGGCACCCATGCGCTGACCTCCGGTCCGTTCGGCGAGACCTATACCTGCCGTCCCCGCGCCGGCGAGGATCTCGCCGTGTTGCTGAACGCCGCCGTCTGCCGTCTGCCGGAAGACCTCTATGACGGCGAGCCGACCGAGATCGATCTCGATCTCGAGGAGGAGCTGGCGGAGATTGTCGACCTGCGGCCCGGCAACGCCAATGTTCGCGAAGGCAGCTACTTCGTCGACAACAGGCAGGGCCTGATGCAGATCGTCGACGGCCAGCCCGTGGTGATCAAGGTCAGGAAGGGCCGAACCGGCGACGGTCTGACGGAAAAGCATGTCCGTACCATCCAGAAGCTGATCCCCGTCCGCGACGCGGTGCGCGAGGTGCTGAAGGCACAGGAAACCGGCCGACCATGGCGCGATCTACAGGTGCGGCTGCGCATCGCCTGGTCGAGCTTCGTCAGGGATTTCGGGCCGATCAACCACACGACCGTTAGTATCACCGAGGATGTGGAATCCGGCGAGACCCGCGAGACGCATCGCCAGCCGAACCTCCAGCCCTTCCGGGACGATCCCGACTGCTGGCTGGTTGCTTCCATCGAGGACTACGACCTCGACACCGACACGGCCAAGCCCGGTCCGATCTTCTCGCAGCGGGTGATCGCGCCCCCTGCCCCGCCGGTGGTGACGAATGCCGGCGACGCGCTTGCCGTCGTGCTCAACGAGCGCGGTCGCGTCGACCTCGACCACATCGCCGAGCTTCTGCATTGCGACCGCGACAAGGTGGTCGACCAGCTCGGTGACACCGTGTTCCAGAACCCGGCCGACGGCGCGTGGCAGACCGCCGACGCCTATCTCTCCGGCCCGGTCCGCACCAAGCTTGCGGCCGCTGAAGCCGCGGCGGCCCTCGATCCGACCTTCGAGCGCAATGTCCGCGCGCTGCTGGCTGTCCAGCCTTCGCCTCTGCGTCCCTCGGATATTACCGCGCGTCTTGGCGCGCCATGGATCCCGGCCGCCGATGTCGTCGCCTTCGTCAAGCAGACGATGGACGTCGATATCAAGATCCACCATATGCCGGAACTCGGCTCCTGGACCGTCGAAGCCCGCCAGCTCGCCTATCGCGCCGCTGGCACCTCAGAATGGGGCACCAGCCGCCGCCACGCCGGCGAACTGCTCGCCGATGCGCTGAACAGCCGCGTGCCGCAGATCTTCGACACCATCAAGGACGTCGGCGGCGAACGGCGCGTGCTGAACGTCGTCGATACCGAAGCCGCCCGCGAGAAGCTGCAGAAGATCAAGACGGAATTCGAGCGCTGGGTCTGGACCGACCCGGAGCGGACCGACCGGCTGGCCGGCGTCTATAACGAGCGCTTCAACAATCTCGCGCCGCGCAAGTTCGACGGCTCGCATCTCCAGCTGCCGGGCGCCTCCGCCGCGTTCCAACTCTATGCTCACCAGAAGCGCGGCATCTGGCGCATCATCGCCGATGGCGCGACCTATCTCGCCCATGCCGTCGGCGCCGGCAAGACGATGACCATGGCGGCCGCCATCATGGAACAGCGCCGTCTCGGCCTGATCGCCAAGGCAATGCTGGTCGTGCCCGGCCATTGCCTCGCACAGGCGGCGCGCGAATTCCTCGCCCTCTATCCTTCCGCCCGCATTCTCGTCGCCGACGAGAGCAACTTCACGAAAGACAAGCGTGCGCGGTTCCTCAGCCGGGCGGCCACGGCGACGTGGGACGCGATCATCATCACCTACTCGGCCTTCAGGTTCATCGCTGTCCCCTCCGCCTTCGAGCAGAGCATGATCCAGGACGAGCTGCAGTTCTATGAGGATCTGCTGACCAGGGTAGAGCCCGACGACCGCGTGTCTCGCAAGCGGCTCGAACGGTTGAAGGAGGGGCTGGAGGAGCGTCTGACAGCGCTGGCTACCCGCAAGGACGATCTGCTGACCATCTCGGAAATCGGCGTCGACCAGATTGTCGTCGACGAGGCGCAGGAATTCCGCAAGCTGTCCTTCGCCACCAACATGTCGACGCTGAAGGGCATCGATCCGAACGGCTCGCAGCGCGCCTGGGATCTCTACGTAAAGTCGCGCTATATCGAGACGAAGAACCCCGGCCGCGCGCTCGTGCTCGCCTCCGGCACGCCGATTACCAACACGCTCGGCGAGATGTTCTCCGTCCAGCGCCTGCTCGGCTACGACGCTCTCCATGAACGCGGCCTGCATGAGTTCGACGCCTGGGCGAGCACCTTCGGCGAGACGACCACCGAATTGGAGATCCAGCCTTCGGGCAAATACAAGCCGGTCAGCCGGTTCGCATCCTTCGTCAACGTCCCGGAAATGATTTCGATGTTCCGCTCGTTTGCCGATGTGGTGATGCCCGCCGATCTTCGGGAATATGTCCGGGTTCCGGCCATCTCCACCGGTGGGCGGCAGATCGTCACCGCGACGCCGACCGCGGCATTCAAGATGTACCAGCAGATCCTCGACAGCCGCATCAAGGCGATCGAGATGCGCGAGGGGCCAGCGCAGCCGGGCGACGATATCCTGCTCTCGGTCATCACCGACGGTCGTCACGCGGCGATCGACTTGCGCCTGGTCATGCCCGCCAACGACAACGAGCCGGACAACAAGCTCAATCTGCTCGTCGGGAATGCCTTCCGGATCTGGCAGGCAACGGCCGACCAGGTGTTCGTGCGTCCGGACGGCAAGCGCTACGACCTTCCCGGCGCCGCGCAGATGATCTTCAGCGATCTCGGTACGATCAATGTGGAAAAGACGCGGGGCTTTTCGGCCTACCGCTGGATTCGCGACGAACTGGTCCGGCTCGGCGTGCCCGCCAGCGAAATCGCCTATATGCAGGACTATAAAAAGTCCGAGACGAAGCAACGCCTGTTTGGGGATGTCCGCGCGGGCAGGGTGCGCTTCCTGATCGGTAGCTCCGAGACGATGGGCACCGGGGTCAATGCCCAGCTCCGGCTCAAGGCGCTTCACCATCTCGATGTGCCGTGGCTGCCGTCGCAGATCGAGCAGCGCGAAGGGCGCATCGTTCGTCAGGGCAACCAGCACGATATTGTCGACATCTTCGCCTATGCGACGCAAGGATCGCTGGATGCCGGCATGTGGCAGAACAACGAGCGCAAGGCCCGGTTTATTGCCGCCGCACTCTCCGGCGACACGTCTATCCGCCGGCTGGAAGATCTCGGTGAAGGGGCTGCCAATCAGTTTGCCATGGCTAAGGCGATCGCGTCAGGCGACGAACGGCTGATGAAGAAGGCCGGACTGGAAGCCGATATCGCCCGCCTCGAGCGCCTGCGCGCCGCCCATGACGACGACCTGTTCTCGGTGCGCCGGCGGCTGCGGGAAGCCGAACGCGATATCGAGGTCGCGACGCGCCGGATCGACGAGATCGGCAAGGATATCGAGCGGCTGGTGCCGACCTCCGGCGAGGCGTTCACGATGATCGTCCTGGGGGAGCGGCACGATGAGCGCAAGGACGCCGGGCGCGCGGTGATGAAGGAGATCCTCACACTCGTCCAGCTTCAGCACGAGGGGGAGGCACAGCTCGGCTCGATCGGCGGCTTCGACGTCATCTACGAGGGAGAGCGCTTCGGCAAGGACCGGTATCACTACCGCACCGTCCTGCAACGCACCGGCGCGGATTACGAGGTCGACCTGCCGGTCACTGTCACGCCGCTCGGGGCGGTCTCCCGTCTCGAACATGCGCTCGATGATTTCGAGGGCGAGCGTTACCGCCAGCGCCAGCATCTGGAAGACGCCAACCGCCGGCTCGCCTCTTATCGCGCGCACGAAACGGGCACCTTCGCCTTTGCCGACGAACTCGCGGCGAAGCGCCGGGAACTGGAGGAGGTCGAGGAGGCATTGGCCGCCGAAGTCCGCGCCACCGCCGAGCCGGTCGCGCAAGCGGCGTAACGCCCGCGACGATCATGACGGGAGCAACGCACCCGTCGCATAGCTGCGTTGCACAATAAATGTTTTCCAGATGGTCAAGAAACGGGCATTATGCTCGCAGTTGATGCACATGGCGGTCTTTCTCCTCCCAGTGCCGCCGCGTCAGCTGTTCCCCTCTGGAGGTTTAGACCTTCACACTTCAATGGGCCGCGGTTTCGCAGGCCCATTTTTTTTGCTCATGGCTATCGCCACTACACCGGCTGGCGCAGTTCCTCGACCAGCTCGGGATGCCGGTCGAGCAGCCGAAGCAACTGGCTCGTCGGCCCGCTCGGTTCGACCAGACCGCGCTCGTACTTGTCGAAAGCGCTCTCGCCCACCTTGAGGATCCCGCCGGCTTCGCGTTGCGAGAGCTTCAGCTTCTTGCGAACCCGCCGGATCGTCGCCGGCGACGGTATCCCCTCGACTTCTTCCTTCAGCGCCCGCAGTGCAGCGTCCGACGCCTCCATGTCGTCACCGACATGAACCCCGTCGTCGCCGTCCGCGGGATAATAGCCCGGAAGGTCGACCGTCTTGGTACGGCCCTTGTAGCTGACGACGAACGGCCGGACATCCCGGTGCAGGATCTCTCCCGTCTCCGGGGAAACCATCGTGTCTGGCAAAACCTGCATCTTAACTGCCATCGGATTTCTCCTTGAACGACATGACCCGGAATTCGGTGACCACGTCCGCCTGGAATTTAATATAGAGGACCAATCCTTCGTCCTCGGTTGGCGCATGATAGACGTCCTGCCAGACCCGGTGATCCGCATAGGTCGTCATCGACTTGTAGAACATCGAGCGATCCAATCCGGTGACCGCTTGGACGATGCCGGCGCGGTCATACCCCAAAGCCATCGCCGTACGCAGTGCCGTCGTCGTGATCGCCAACGTCCTGGGTGATCCCAATACTGCCTTGATCGCGTCGAGATCGTATGTCGGGCGTTTCTTTTCCATGCTTGGATATGACACCTTAATGGTGGCAAAGCAAGAGCTGCACCACCATCTGCCCAACCATCCTCCCCCTTCTTACCCCGACGGTTCTGCGGCGACTGCGTCGCCCGGATCGGCCCTCAGAAAATAGGAGGAAAGAGGAAGGGAGAAAATGAGGAACCCGATCGCAGATCGGTCCTCCCGGCGGCGCTTCGCTCAACCGCCGCCTGCGCATCCCGGCAACTCGTCCTTCGCAGGGCCGTCGGCCCCGCTTGTCCTTCGCCGCAGGGACGCTCGTCGGCAGTTGCGCCGGTCCGGCCGCCCCGCGGTCCGGGAGGTGTCTTCGGAAAAAGAAGACACGAGAAGGACCGGCAAGTGGGCCGCGTCCGTACCCCGGAAAGGAACATCCCATGCGTGTTGCAATCGTCGATCCCCGGTCGATCAAGGACAATCCCGACAAGTCGCGCCGGACGAAATCGTCGCCCCAGGCCGATGCGCTGATGGTTGCGACCATCAAGGCGGTCGGCATCGTCGTCCCACCGATCGTCTTCGCCGAGTCCAATGGCGGAAACGGCCTCGTCATGGATAACGGCCATCGTCGCCGCGATGGCGCGATCG
>NZ_OZ000537.1:0-143627 GCF_945994535.1 Shinella sp. WSC3-e | reverse complement strand
GGCTATCCTTGAAGGCCATTCCGGTGCCTGTCAGTACGATCTGGTCGCCGTCGCCGTCACGGAAAACAGCTTTGGTCGCCGTCTTCGAAACCAGCTTGAGCGTCTTCATGTCGTAAAAATCCTCCAGGTATCCCCAATCCTTGAGGGCTTTACCGAATGTGATGTTGGCCATGTGCGTCCTCCTGCCGATAAATTGGTTTGATCGTCGCTATTGACCGGCCTTGAGGGCGGCGACGGCCGTCGTCACGACGTCGCCTTTGCGCAGCAGCTTTATCTCTCCGTCCCAATAGCCGGTCTTCTTGTCCTTCTGGCCGCTCCAGAGCGCGAGATGGCGCTTGCCGTGCCGGAACCATGTCCAGCAGTCTGTGTGGTTGCCCGTCTTCCCGCTCCTGATTTCATTCCAGGTGACATTCATACAGGCCTGATTGTCAGTGATAGTCCAACGTCCTTCGGCCCAAACGGTCTTGTCCTTCTTGAAGAGAAAGACACTGCCATCCGGAGCAAAATAGGCCCGCGTCTCAGACCAGTTCGATGACTTGCCCGAATAAATCGCTTTCACCTCGGTGGGCTTTAAGGCGACCGCTTCTTTGGGAAGGCTCTCTGCCCTTGCGGAAAGGGTAAAGCTCAGTGCCAAAAGAACACTGGTAACCACAAGAGGTGCCGCTCCAATCATTAATCTGTTCCTCCGCCTGTTGAAGACAGCATCGAACAAACCGTGGTCGCGCCGCGACCCCCAAATGGGGGTTGCAGAGTATTTTTTGTTCACCTTAAATGTGAGTAAACTACCGATGATGCGCTGGATTGCCTGCCGTTGGAGAGGGGAAATTGCGAGGCGCTTTTGATGAGCAAAAAATACTCGGGATTGCGACAGAGGTCGCGGAAGCGCTCGAACTTGCGGCGGTCGGGGCGGAACCGTGGGAACTCGCACTCCGTCTTCTTAATGCCGAGTTTCCAAACGCTTACTTTGCGTTAGTCAATCAGGATTTTCTGCAGAATAAAATAAACAATGCTTTATCGTACAATATTGATCCTAACCTTATTGCAAGCTACGGCGAATATTATGCCTTTATAAATCCCTACCAAAAGCATTGGATGGCGACCAAGAGTGGAGGTATTCTTTCATCGGAAGCGATTTATCCTGTAAGAAACATAAACAGGACAGAATTTTATAACGATTGGCTTTTTCGAGCTGAGCGTTGCACCGCAGGCATAGGGCTGAAGATTGACGCTACGCCAACGGATACGGTCTATCTGCCCATGCATACGCCGGAAGATAATATAGAGCGATACGCTGCAGCCTGCACCGAGATTCTCACCCGGCTTCGCAGTCCGCTTGAGCGCGCAATCCGAATATCCAGCTACTTGCAAAAGTCTGGTGATGCTGCCGCTGCCCGCGCTGCTCTCGTGGACCATGATCAAGGACCTGCTATCGTTGTTGATCGGTCCATGCGCGTCATTGAGACAAATGCTGCGGCTATAGATTTCCTGCGCAAGGATACATTTGTCGTGATACGCAGCGGGCAACTATTCTTTCGCGAAAAAGCGCTTGCCGAGCGGACCGCAGAACAGGTCAAAAAGCTTGCTTCGTCTCCACTGTCGCAAGCGGCTCGCTTCGGATGGAATGACGATACCGGCAAGTGGCTGCTATCGCTGACTCGACTACCCACTGATCCCGTCCAGCGGCTTCTGGCTCCACAAACGCAGATCTTGCTACGATTGACCGATTTAAGACCCCGCCCATTTCTCGACGACTTGACGGAGTTCACTCGACTTTTCCATCTGACACCAGCCGAAACGCGACTCGCAGCCGCCCTCGGCAACGGGCTCCCGTTGCCAGACGCGGCAATCAGCGTCGGCATTACCTTCGAGACGGCAAGACATCGGCTGAAACGGATCTTTCAGAAAACGGGAACAAGCAAGCAATCGGAACTTTGCGTAATGCTTACCCATTTCCATTATGGGTGAGTTATGCTCTCACCTCGCCACGTCGATCGCAAGGCTCTCCTGAGACGGGACGTGGCACGAGCGGTCGAAGAACTCTGGTCCGTCGTTAATTCCTATGCGCCGCTTACGACACGGGCGGTTCGTCGGCTGCCCCGGATGTTCCATGGCGGGTTGATTTTCCGGATAAGGCCGTCCTCGATACCGGCGATGGCGTCGACCGGAAGCCCGTTCCAGAACATTGCCGGTGGCGCAGGCAAAAGATAGACGTCCACGGCATCCCCCCGCGCAAGGCTGGCGAGTATTTCGCTTCGAATCCGCATGGCGGTTTTCATTTTCTTGCTGATTTCGTAGTGGCGGAGACGCCTGTGCAGCCCACGTTGCGCAGAACCGACGTAGGCAATCACCCCGTTCACGGCGTAGACGTAAACACCCGGCTTGCGATCCACATCGAAGCCGCGCGCAAGGGACGCCCCGTCGGGCGTTTCCCAGCGTCCGGCCGGGCGAAAGCCAGCCGCCATCAAATGCGCGATGGAAACGTTCGTTTCGCTCATCGTGTCGTCATCGGGTGAAATTGCTTGATGCAGCATGAATTCGCTTCGCTATTTCATTGATTCAATTGCACCATGGGCGCGGTGTCGGCGGGCATCGTTCGCCGGAGCAAGTGAACGGCACGGCCAGTCCTTCCGCGACGAGGATTTGTCCGGCATCGCGGCCATCCACGGTCAACCGGCCACACGAACGCCCATGGTTGCATTTGCTCGTACCTTCGGTTCCGGGCGGACATGCGCACGCCACTTGCGTAACGCCGGTCCTTGAAGCCGTGACGAGCTGCTGGAGGCGTGCCGACGCGCGAGCGCTCAACTCCGCCTCCCTCTCGCATGCGGCACGGTCGCCGCTTTCCGGGGTATTGAACCCGACCAGCCGCATCCGCGAGCCATCGGAAAGCCTCAGCGTGTCGCCATCGATGACGGAGAATGAGCGATGCGTGCCCTGCGCCTTGGTGGTCGTGCCGGTCCGGGTGGTTGCGACGGCCTCGGTGCTCCAGCTCGTCCACGGAAACCCTTGGCTGATAATGAGGAGGCCCCCGATAAATGCCATGACGGCGGCGAAGGCGGCAAAGTCGCGGAGGAAGTGGCGCACGAACCAACGGGCTTCACGCGCCATCCAGCCGGGCCGTTGGTACGTTCCGCCGGAGGCAGGCATGCGCACGACCCGCGTGGCTTGCGTTATCCGGCGAAGCGTGGAGAGTTGCTTGTCGCTCAAGCGGGTACGGCTGCCGAAACGCACCAACTTCGCCAGCATGTCCTCAAGGAACCGGCGCTGCCATGCGGTCGGTTGCCCGAACACAAGGACATGCTCAATCCTCTCGCGCAGAAATTCGTACTCCTGTTGCTCCAGCATCATCCCCATCCCTTGGCCCTGTTGGCGCGGATGGTATGCCAGCCGCCCTAACGTGCGGTTGCATCGATATGGACAATTTTAGATGGCAGGCCGGAAAGGGGGTTGGTAGCCCTACGGAGAGGAAGACATGTCCCAACGCCAGCCTCAAGGCTGCCTTCGGCCCCGCTGCGCGGCTTGCGACCTTGACCCTGCCGCCGGGGCATGTCGAGGGCTTGGGAGGGGCAAATGGAAAGATATCGGCGTTCCGCCGCTACTTCCTACGGTAATAGGCGGTCCACGCCAGCCGGATATCGGCAAAGGACCATTCGCGGCGGCGGCCATAGGCTGGACTGGGGCGGGTGAAGCAGTCGGCAAGGCCGGATTCCCGCTGGAACTTCAATGAAACGCCCTGGCACCAACAGCTCTTCCTGACGGACGAGCAGACGACTGAAGCCCAAGGGACACGCATTATCGGTCATTCCAGTCTTTATAGAGAAGTGACGCAAATCATTGACGAAAGCAGCGAATTTCGTGCTCCGGAGGTCGCTGCTCCGCCGCTCAGCACGCCGCCGGCGTGCGTGGCGATCTTCTCGAGGCAGAGCGCGGCCAGCTTTTTGCCGGTCATGCGCTGCGCGCCGGCCTTCCTCTTCGGCCGAGACCACGAAGAATCGCACAATTCCTAGCTTTCAAGCCGTCTCAGATAAACAGAGATCCATGAGATGCGGCTGGTTGAGGAGCGCGAGAATCCAAGGTCCCGAGGTCTGGAATTTCGACATCTTTCACGTTAGGTAGATTATATATGAAAAGGAACCTGGATACCTATGATGGCGCTTAGTATCAAAGATCCGGAGACAGAGAAACTCGCACGCGCACTCGCTGCGCGAACCGGCGAGACCATTACCATCGCAACGCGGCGTGCGCTCGAGGAGCGCCTCAAACGGACCGGGTTGCAAGCGAAGAAAGCAGCCTTGATCGAGGACATGGAAGCAATGCAGCGCCGCTTGAGCGCCCTGCCTGTTCTTGATCACCGAAGCCCCGATGACATCATCGGCTACGACGAAAATGGGCTCCCAAGCTGATGGTGATCGATACCTCTGCACTCGTGGCAATCTTCTTTAATGAACCGGATGCTGCGTCCTATCGGAGTCGCATCGCAGACGACTCCATTCGACTGATTTCGGCTGCGACCCTCCTCGAAGCCGCGATGATGCTAGAGGGACGCTTTGGCGAGGCGGGCGGAGCCGAGCTCGATCTTTGGCTGCATAAGACCGAGATCGAGGTCGTGGCAGTAACGGCAGAGCATTCCGATCAAGCTCGCAGGGCCTGGCGCCGCTATGGTAAGGGCCGTCATCCCGCAAACTTGAACTATGGGGACTGCTTCTCCTATGCGCTGGCGATCTTGTCGGGCGAGCCACTGCTCTACAAGGGCAACGATTTCAAACAAACCGATATCGAGGCGGCATGACCCGTCACAGTGAAATCGCTGCGGAGGAGGATCTGTCGGCGCTCGCGTCTCCTCCTCCCATGCCCGCACACGCGTTATCGCTTGTTATTCTCCTTATATAGAAAATGCATTTTTGCCGTCCTGATCCCGCCAATCAGTGCAAAACAGTCTCCTCGATGATGGGCGGAGTGTTGGAAAACACTTGGCTGCGACCCGAATGTCTGTTACCAAATGCCATCAATGCAATCATTGATTACAGTGATTGCAGATAGAAAGGGCAAGCCATGGCAAGTATGACGATCAGGAATCTGGATGATAGTCTGAAGCAGCGTCTGCGCCTGCGGGCAGCCTCGCATGGTCGATCCATGGAAGATGAGGTTCGCGACATTCTCAAGATCGCCCTGTCGGCTGAGCAAGGCCGGCCAAGAAACCTTGCGCAGTCAATCCGAAACCGGATGGCGTCGCTCGATGGCGTGGACCTCGACATACCCGCGCGCGAACCCATCCGTGATGTGCCAGGATTCGAGTCGTGATCATTCTCGATACGAACGTCTTGTCCGAAATGCTCACTCCGTCGCCGTCCCCCGCAGTTGAAAGCTGGCTTGCGGTGCAGCCGCCCACTTCGATCTTCATCACCACCGTGACAAAGGCAGAATTGCTTTACGGATTGGCGATTCTACCCGAAGGGAGACGAAAGTCGGCTCTGCGCACAGCGATCAAGTCAATCTTTTCGGAGGAATTTTCGGGGCGGATTCTTCCGTTCGACGACGATGCGTCGGAGCATTACGCGAATATCGCGTCCCATCGTCGCTCGATCGGCAAACCTATTAGCCAGTTCGACGCTCAGATAGCGGCTATCGCTGCGTCTCGCGGCGCCAAGCTATCAACCCGCAATGTCAGCGACTTCGAAGAGACGGGCGTCGACATCGTCAATCCATGGGCGACGAGGCTCTCGCGCTGAAGTAATGGAAATGAACCCAGTTGGCGAAGATCATAGGCATGATGGCCTCAACGGATCGTGATTGACCTGTCATGCCGGTTCCTCGCCAGCAATCTTAGGGAGCATTTCCGGCTGCGGGTGGATGTATCCTTGGGGGATGATGGTGAGCGTCGAGCAAGGTCGTTGGATTATTAGGAATCTCTGTAGTTGGTCATTCGGTTTGGAGAAACGGACGATGGCGGACATAGAGATTGACAAGCGTCAGAACGAGGCTGCGGTCGTGCGGCTGACCCTCATGACGGCAGCCGGGCTGATGCTTCTGTCCTCGATGGGATTGCTCGTGATCTTGTGGATGAGTGCCGTTGGAGCCGCCCGAAACCAGTCCGGAGCCCCCGCCGAGAGTTCGGCCCGCCTCTAGGCTCAAGGCCCGCTCAAGCCTGGGCGATTATTCAGCGTCTGCTCATTTATGAGGGCTGCAATGGCGCAATCTTGGCAAAACACCATCACGATCGAACTGAATGGACAAGCGCACGCCTATACGCGGATACAATCGACCGAGGAGGCTGCGCATTACCTGCTCGACCACTGGCCAGGACGAAGAACACCCGCTTATTGCGCAGCGATCCGCTCCTGCACGAAAGCCCTGAAGGGCGAGATGAGTGACGCCGCCGCCTACCTTCTCTTCATTACGGCCGTACAAGAGGCGCAGGTGGCGCTGGTGATGGGGCGACGCCTCATCAATGCCGATCCCTTCGAGCAGGACATGCAGCAGGTCCTGGCCGAAAGCGTTCTGGAGGATCTACACGCGACGCCCTTTAATAACTCTCATCTTTAAAGAACTTTCGCGGGAGGAAGTCGGACTAAGGTTGCATTTTATGGGTCTGTAGCCGGTACGATGATCCGCAAGGCCGCGCCTGCTGGCGCCGATTCTAGTGATTAGCTATCAGAAGGGCACTCCGGGATTCGGGAAAACAGGACAACCGCACCGCTTGAATGGTTCTGGTCGTAATGGAAGCCGCGCGTGTGGAAGGATTGAAATATGTCTCGCATGCCAGATGGGCCCACGACGCGCTGGTGTAGCTCCAGATAGACATTTCGCACACCCTTAAGATCGCTGAGGGAAAATAGCGCTTGCTCGCCGCCTTCGATGTCGCAGACGATTACGTTCGGGCGCACTGTTCTAATAGCCTCGTCGAAACTCGCCACCGGGACTGAGCAGGTGCGAACGGTACCTGGTGTCTTGCGTAACGAAGAAGCCCAGAAATCACGGTGGATGTGGAAGTCGACCGCTCCAGCCCCTTGGCTGCCGAGAACTGCGTTGTGCAGCTCGAAACGTTGGTTGCCTAACCCATTGTCGGCGAGCGTGCGCTGAATTTTCGGGATGAGTAATGGGTTGGCCTCGAAGGATACGACCCGTCCGATCGCCGGGTTTTTGAGCATCATCGCCGTCATGAAGCCGATACCGGCGCCGATCTCGAGTACGACATCACCTGGTTGAAGAATCCTCCCGATCTTGCGGGCTTCCGGAGCCTCGTACTGGCCTGCCCGGATGGTATCCATCATCTTGGCAGACATAAACTCAGGATCGATCCGTAGCCTGATACCGAAATGCTCTACAAAATCCACCACGAACCGCATCCATTCCTATTGGCAACTCGGCACTTAGCAGGGAGTATAATGTCTTCGAACGCAAGCAGCTTCTACCTAATGGAAAACCTTTGTACGGGATAATAATTTGAGGGCACCGTATTGAATGTCTCTTCGTTTTCGCGTAAGCAGGATACGCTGTGCCGTGGAAATCAGCGCTTTAGAGGCAAAAAACGCGGGAGGTTTGCTGGGCCTTCCGCGTTTCCCTTTTCTAGGTTGCTCCCATTATTTTCAATGAGCGACACCAAGGCAAATCGAGCTGTTGCGGCTTTGCAACATGGCTGAAATTTAGATTTGTCTACTTGCATCAATAGCGAAATTATCCGGGTTTGTGGGTGTTGTTGCTCAATAAACCCCGAGGGCGAGTTGACTTTCCAAGATAATCTTGGCATGCACGTCAACATGCGGCTTCGCTGCATAAACCCAGCAATTGAACGACTTTTTAAGAGGGAGCCTCTAAAATGGCGATTATTACAGGCACGACTGCCAACGAAACGCTCACTGGCGACAGCGGCTTTGACTGGATTTCTGGTCTTGGTGGCGACGACGTTATCGTCGGTGGTGACGGCGGAGACCTGCTCGAAGGTGGCACGGGTAACGACTCCATCTGGGCTGGCGCCGGTGACCAGGGCAACGACACGATCGACGGCGGCGCAGGCGATGATGTCATCGGCGGCGGTGCTGGCGACGATTATATCCTTGGCGGCTCGGGCGCTGACGTCGTATATGGCGGCGCGGGCGACGACCTCATCTACCTCGGCTCGCGCACGCTTGTTGGCGCAGACACCGTAACGGGCACCGCTAACGACGACACGAGCAGCAACGTAGCTTGGGCTGGCGCTGGCGACGACGAAGTCTATGGCGGCGCTGGTAACGACATCATCGGCGGTGGCGCTGGTGAGGATACCGTTAATGCCGGCTTCGGCAATGACGTTATCTATGGCGGCACGGGCATTGATATTCTTAACGGCGATGCCGGTAACGACACCATCTTTGGCGGTACGGGCAACGACATCATCAACGGTGGTGACGGCGACGACCAGATCTGGGGTGGTATCGGTAACGACGCCCTGACGGGTGGTGCCGGTAACGATCTCTTCGGCTTCATTGCCGGTGCTGGCAGCGACACCATCACTGACTTTGAAGGCGTTGATGGCCTTGGCCTCGCACGCGACGTTCTTGATCTCTCCGCATTTAACCTTGCTGGTGAAGTTCAGGACCTCAAGAATGCTCTCGTAATCACGCAGGTTGGTGCAAACGTCGAGATCGACCTCTCCTCCAGCGAGACGCTCACGCTGCAGAACGTTCTGCTGGCTGATCTGACCGACGCAAACGTTCTTCTCTAATCGTTGACGATTAGTTGGAATTGAGGGAGGGGAGCCACTGCTCCCCTCTTTTTTGTTGGATTCAAGTTTCCTGAATTAAAGCCTTGCATTATGCACGATGCTGCATCGCCGCACTTAAGCGGATTTGGCAGGACTTGCCCAGGGCATGGAAGCCTGAAGGATTAACCGCATGAATATCGTAGAGACTTATAGGGCGGAGAAGCGCGCGGCTTGGCGTGCCATGCTGGGGGTAGCGGTAATCTCCATCATTTCCAGCTTTTGTCTCCTAGCGTTACCGCTTTATCTCTTCCAAGTATATGATCGGGTATTGGCGTCACGCAGTATAGAAACGCTAATCGCTATTACTATTATAGCCTGTGTCGTTCTTATCGCGTACGGTTTGCTTGATACATTGCGACATGTCCTGCTGTCGCGTATAGGCGTACGCTTTGAAGCACGTGTCTCTGGCTTATTTCTAGCTGGTGAGCTAACTTTGCCGCGAGGTGCTTCTGCGTCAAGCATCTATCAGCTGGCCGAAATTCGAAAATTAATTGGTTCGTCGGTCTTTCCGAATCTCTTTGACCTGCCGGTCATGTTTTTGTTCCTGTTGCTTGTATTTTTCATTCATCCTCTTTTGGGAGGCATTGTCTTTGCTGGTATAATTCTGCTTCTAGCGGTGGCAGCCCTCGGCGAAGTGCTAACGGGTGAAAGTGTTAAAGACACAGAGGATGCGGCGGCTGCAGCGCGCAAGACGTTCGAAAGCCATTTGCGTCAACACGAACTCATTAGGGCACTCGGCCTTTATCCCCAAACAGTTGCCCATTGGGGGCGTGCTCAAGCGAAGCATCTCACGGAGCTACTGAGACTGCTTGCTCGGACAAGTGCGCTTTCATCCACATCCAAAATGGTGCGCCAGCTGCTTCAAATTGCTATGATCGGCGGTGGCGCAGTCCTTGTTCTGTCTGATCACGTCACGGCAGGCATCATTTTTGCAACATCGATAGTTGCATCGAGGGCTCTAGCTCCGGTTGAAGCGATTGTCGGCGGTTGGCGCCAGCTGAAACAGGGAAGTCTGGCCCTTAAGAAGTTAGATGCCCGTGTCGAGGCCTTTGCCTTTAGTGAGCGACAGACACCTCTGCCACGCCCACAAAAACGCCTCGTTGCGGATCGCGTAATCTATGTTCCGGTTCCAGGCCGCCCCCCAATCCTCAAGAGCATCACGGGCGCGATAGATATAGGACAGAACGTCGCTATTGTCGGGCCGAGCGGTGCAGGAAAATCGACATTCGCGCGTATTCTAATCGGCTTTCTTGAACCAACAGGGGGCCAGGTTCTGTTGGATGGTCAAGATCTTCGGGCCTGGGACCCGGTCACCCGTGGTATCCACATGGGGTACCTGCCGCAACAGGTCGGCTTTTTCGAAGGCACAGTGCGCGAGAATATTGCCCGCATGCGTGTTGATGACCCACCAGAACTCGCCGTTGAAGCGGCTCGTTTTATCGGGATTCATGACATGATCATGCGCTTCCCGGAAGGTTATGACACCGTTATCTCAGAGAATGGTTTCCAGCCCTCAGGAGGGCAGAAGCAACTGCTGGGCCTTGCGCGTGCCTATTATGGTGGTCCAGCTTTTGTGGTTCTTGATGAACCAAATGCGAGCCTCGACTCTGACGGTGAGCAGATTCTATTCCGTACGCTGAAGCGGGCCTCGGCCGCCGGTATTGCCTCTATTGTTGTTACCCAACGCCTATCGCTCCTTAATCATGTCGATAAGGTTCTAGTGCTGAAGGGTGGCCAAGTTGAAGCCTACGGTAATCCGGCCGACGTGATGCCGGGCAAGCTCGTCCGCGTGCCGAACAAGGCATCCTGATTGGGAAGAATTCGATGTCGAATGAACAATCTGTATTTCGTACGGATGACGAACGACCAACCGCGCCCCCATTGACGGGTCTGCAGCTCGATGCGTTACAAAATTGGAGCAATGCAGTTCCCACTAGTGGTCGCAGTCCAATGCTGCTAGCTGCTTTGCTACTTGTCGCCCTCTTTGGATTTGGTGGCGCTTGGGCAGCAACCGCCAAGCTCGGTGGTGCCTTGATTGCGAACGGCCGTGTCATTGCAGAGGGCAACAACCGTGTCGTCCAGCATCTCGAAGGTGGAATTATCGAGGCTATCCGCGTCAATGAGGGGGACAGTGTCCGGCGCGGGGATGTGATCATGCAGCTGGATGAGACGGCAAACCGTTCCCAGCGCGATAGGATGTATATTGAACGAGCACTTGCGACTATCGAGTTGGAGCGGTGGCGCGCAGAGCGAGATGATCTGGCAGAGAACTTCTCTGTTTCGCAGGAGAAGCTAGCGCCTGTTGCTGACAATCCACGAGTTATTGAAGCATATGAGAGTCAGATTTCGGAGTTCCAGAGTACGCGTCAAGCACTGCGCCAGGAGTTGCTGGTACTAGACGGTAAAATTGCGAATGAGGAGGAAGACCTCGTCTCCTTGAAAGATCAGGTAATAGCTTTGGACGCCCAAAGGGAGCTTATTGCCAAGGAAGAGACGGATCTTGCAGATCTACTTGCAAAAGGGCTCACTCAGCGAACGCGAGTACTCGCCTTGCAACGGGAGGCCGCCCGGCTTGATGGTCAAAAATCGACTGTCCAAGCGACGATTCAGAAATCTCACCATAATATTCGCTCCTTCAACGACGAGAAGCAGCGATTGATAGCGGTACATGCTGCGCAGACCAGCCAAAAAATCACTGAATTACAGCAAAGATTAAATCAAACGGCAGACGTCATCACCCGGCTCGACGATCGTCTGAGACGAGCCGATATTACGGCTCCGGTCGACGGCACAGTGCTTAGTATGCCGTTTAAATCGATAGGTGCTGTGGTTAAACCGGGCGATAAAATTGCCGATATTCTGCCTAGTGATGCATCGCTCCTGTTCGATGTGCCAATTCTACCGCAGGACATCACTAAGATTTTCGTGGATCAAAGCGTTGAAATTATCTTCCCCAGCGATCAGGTCACCGTGACGCCGCCGCTGAAAGGTAAAGTTGTTTATATTTCGGCAGATACTATGGCTTTGCCGTCGGACCCGCGTGTTTCATTTTATTATGCCCATGTCCGCATGGAAGGCGATCATCACGGCCGCAACATTCTGCCTGGAAATGTCGCCGAGTTGTTCTTTCAAACTGAAGCAAGGACACTCCTTCAACATTTGGCTGATCCAATCACTCGCTTCGCACTGAGGACGTACAAGGACTGACAGCGAAGGCAGACAAGTTCCGGCCGAAGGTTTTCATCGGCTGAGCCTTGTTATTAATGGCTTCGCAGGCGAGATTTTGAGAGAGCTAAATGCGCATCCTGTTCGTTCATAACAATTTTCCCGGTCAGTACGCTCGTATCGTGCGGTACCTGAAGGGGCGGCGGGATATTGAGATGCTTTCCGGATCCCTTGCCTCTAACACTCAGACGGCGCCAATCAAGCGCGTAGGATATACGCCGCATCGCGAGGCACGCAAGGATATTCATCCAGCCCTGAGTTACACGGAAACTTCGGTTATTCGTGGACAAGCTGTCTATACCGCGTTCATGCCAGTTAAGAAGAAGGGCTGGAAACCCGATATCATCTTAGCTCATTCCGGGTTTGGGGATGGGCTTTTCTTGAAGGACCTTTGGCCGCAAGCAAAATACATGCCATACTTTGAGTGGTATTATCATGCTTACGGTTCAGATTCTTCTTTTCTTGATCATGGTGCACCCAAAAGGCCCGAGGCGGAGTTGATGATCCGCATGAAGAATACGGCCATCTTGCATGATTTAGCTGCAATGGATTGGGGCCAATGCCCAACTGAATATCAGAAAAGCCAGTTTCCGTCGCAATTTCGGGAACGCATCTCCGTTTTACATGATGGGGTAGACACGGATTATTTCTCACCGAACGACGCGGCAACGTTCTCTGTCGGCGAACGTGAGTTTCGAAAGGGCGATCCTGTCATCACTTACATCGCGCGCGGGATGGAGCCCTACCGCGGCTTTCCTCAGTTTATGGAGGCCGTGGCAAGTCTTCAAAAGCGTCAGCCCGAAGCCCATGTCATCATCATAGGCGATGACCGGGTCGCCTATGGCGCTAAGCGCTCTGATGGAAAGTCTTACAAGGAATGGGCGCTGGAAAACCTTTCTCTCGATGAAAGTCGCATACATTTCATCGGCCGTCAGCCTTTGCGCGTACTGCGTGACGTCTTGCGCATCTCGGCTGCTCATGTCTACCTGACCGTGCCCTTCGTACTCTCTTGGTCGATGATGGAAGCGATGAGCACCGGTGCCCTCATCGTTGGTTCGGATACGGATCCTGTGCGCGAGGTCATAATGGATGGTGAGAATGGCATTCTCGTTCCATTCTTCGAGCCGGAGGCGCTCGCCGCGAGGCTTACTGACATACTTGGGGATCAAGAACGCTATGTGCCGATGAGGCAAAAAGCACGAGACCTCGTGTTAGAACGTTACGACATGAAGAGCATTACAAAGCGATATTTTAACCTGATTGAGCGAGTGGCAAAGGGGCAAATGTCCGCGGCATAGAACAAAATTCGCATTTTTGGGAAAGGACATGCAAGAAGTGGAGTTGGCGGCATGAAGAGAATCAAGATCATTAAGAGGTTCGACGGTCCTCTTCATTTCTCAGCCTCCGCTCTAGACAAGGAGGCGCGGCTTTACTTCCACATCGTCAATAGCTTGGCTGATGACGTTCTCTTCCATGTGGAATTCGACAAGGAGGCAGGTCAGCTCTCCGTCAAGGACCGCTATGCAGGTGCCTGGAGCAAGCCGCAGATGTATGACTTTCCCTTCAAGGGGCAGGCGATTAAAGGAAAGCTTCTCCTCAAGGATCATACTTTCATTCTGGAACTGAAAGACTTCCGCCTTGAATTTCCCTGCAAGGTCTTTCCAAAATCAATTGTTTGGAGCGTCTATAGCAACTTCCGCTACACGACGATCGGCGACGACGAACCGATTACGGAAGCACTCTCAAGGCGCTGGCGTTTCTTCCCGGAATATCGTTTTCGCATGGGGCTCGGCTCGCGGCTGCGGGCGCTTGGAGAGGCGGAGGCACTCAAGCCAGGACTATCAGGTATTTACCTGTGGGATGGGAACGAGCATACCTTCGCCCGTCTGGTTGAGAAGGTTCTTCCCCATCTGGATGAGCTGCTCGTCGTCGTCCACAATTCGAGCCTCTTTCGGCACAGCTTCTTCGTCGGCTTACAAAGCACCTATTTTAATATCCGCACCACGGTTGTCGAAATGACCGTCAAGAGCGACGGAACCTTGAGCAAGCTCAAAGGCGCACTGTTCATGAACAGGGTCCTTTCCGAAGTCCGGCATCGCAATGTTATCTTTCTCGATTTGCAGACGAATTCGGATCGACTTGCCTCCGTTATCCGCGACAAGAGGTTACGCAGCCGGACGGACGACTTCCTTCTGCTCGACGATGCGCAGCAGGGGGATTTGCAGGCCTTCTCAATCGGAAAGCAGACGTATTTCGTCGAGGTCGATGGAAAGCTGCGTCTGTCGCCGGAGGATATCGCCGGCCGTCACCCGCTCCTTGCCCCGGCAGCCACGCCAAAGGCGGGCCTCGCATGGGATATTGACAGCGTGCGGCTTTCGGATGCCCCGATTCTGCTTCGCGATCATAAGAGGATCACCCACATCCCGCGGCGCGGCAAATTGGCCGTCCTCGTCGTTAGCTGCAAGAAGAACCGGCATAAACAGCAGGCCATACGCGATACCTGGGCCAGGGATGCGTGTATTGCCAATATCGATGTCTACTTCATTGAGGGGCATCCGGAGCAATCCGAAGCGGTGCTCGTCGAAGACCGGCTGATCCTGCCGGTTCCCGACACTTACGAATATCTGTCGCACAAAATCTGGCACGGCGTTTCCGCCGCCTTGCGCATTATCGACGCAGACCACTATTTCAAGCTCGACGACGATTGCATGCTCAACGTGCAAAAGCTTCTGGAATTCGCCTACGAGAAATTCGATTATATCGGCAGCGACATCAATCTGGGCAGCCGTACGGCTTTCGACTGGCACAGCTCTGCGGTCTTTAACAAACAGCTTGCTGGCCTCATCTTCGAAATCGATCCTAAGCAGACTTGGTATGATGGACAGGGCGGCTACTTCCTGAGTCAGAAGGCGGCACATCTCATTGCGTCGACGCCGCTCCCAAAGTATCAGCACATCCTAGAAGATTATGCGACCGGCCGGGTCATGAGCGCCAACGGCCTGGAAGCCACATCCCTGAATTCGAAATTCCTCTCAATCAGGGAAATCTATATCAAAGACGACCGGGACTACGAGGGCGCGGTCATCAGTGACGTGTCCAGCGTTGAAAGGACCTTTGAACTCTATGAAGTCATTTCGAAGCTTAATCAGCAAACTCTCGACGCCAAGAATCGCTGGCGCTTCGAATTCCCCGAAGAAGGCTCCAAGTAAGCGCGATTCCTATCGCTACGTCTTCATCTTCACCTACGGTCGCTCGGGCTCGACCTTGCTGATGGGCTATCTCAACAGCCTGCCGGGTTTCTGCATTCGCGGGGAAAACTATAATGCGCTCGCGCATCTATGCAGCTTTTATCGGTCCGCCAAGGAGACGAAGGGGCAGGTTGCCAAGAAATCCATGCTGGCGGTTCATCCTTGGTATGGCGCCGACCTGATCCAACCTGATGCGATGCGTGATGCGTTGCGCAAGGTTTTTGTCGAATCCATTCTTAATCCGCCGTCGGATGCGAAGGTTGTCGGATGCAAGGAAATCCGTATCAACTGGAATGAAATCAAGGATTTCGACGCGTTCCTGTCCGACGTGGCGGAAATATTTGGGGACGTGAAGATCATCTTCAACCACCGTGACATACTCGCAACGTCTAGAAGCAGCTGGTGGAAAGACACCGCTCACTCCTATGCCACGATCCGCAGCATGGACCAACGGCTGCGCGATAATGCTTTTGCTGCGGCGCCAAATGCATTTCATGTCGAGTATGAAGAACTCGTTAAAGGACCTGAGCACGCACGCAAGCTGACGGAGTTCCTGGGCATTCCGTTCGATGACAAAACCTATAGGAAGGTCATGGATACTCGTCACTCCTATTGAACAGGAATCTTGGCGCCGGTATGTCTACACTCGTCTATCATCTTTCCTGCATCTCGCAGTAGACGTCGCTCGGTATAGTGGCGTGCTTATTCGGTGGCTAGAACCGGTAATGTGTTCGATCATGAGCCTCCGAGCATCAGCGTTGCCAATTTTTAAACCAGAACAAGCAGGCCAGAAAATAACCCATGCGGTTGCAGCTCAATGATCCTGAGCTAGAATGCACCCACCATTCTCGCTTTTAAGCCCGTTCGTCGCCGGCAAGTGAAAGAGTCGAGGCCACTTTGTATACGCAACCCATCGCATATCACGCGGCCAATACGCCCGAGCGGGTGGCAATAGAGACCTCATCGGGACCCATAACCTACCGGCAATTTGAAGATGATATAAACAAGGTCGCGAATGGGTTAAGCGGACGCCTTCCAGTCGGCAAGGTGGCTGCCGTGAGCTATGGTCATGCTTACGCCTGCTGGTTGATTACACTTGCGCTAGCACGCCTAGGGTGTTGCACATTATCATTGGCGCTGAAAGGAAAACAGGTCGGTCCTATGCCTGGCGTTTCCTTTGTCGTGAGCGATGATGAGGCCGGATGCATTGCAGGTGCCGGCAAAGTCTGGCTTCCACCTGAGGGTATTCAAGACCTATGCGATAGAGGAGATTCGACACCTGTTGTTGGCAAAATGACCTCTGAAGAGGGTGCGCGGATTTCCTTTTCGTCGGGAACGACGGGCCAGCAGAAGCGTGTGGTGATGTCGCAGGGGACGATCGTCTCACGAATGAAAAGCGGCATCTTTGGCTCGGCCATGCGCGCGGACCAGCGGGTCTATTGCTATTTGCCGAAGGGTACGTTCGGCGGCTTCGGCGTGCCGGTTCGCACATGGTATATGGGCGGCAGTGTTCTGTTGAGCAAACCTTCGTTCGCTTCGCTGGATCGGGAAAAGGTGCTCACCGTCGTCACGACCCCGGCCGATCTGCATGCGGCCGTTCTGCAATTGCCGCCGAACCATGTGCCATTTGAGAATCTCACGATAGTGGTTGGTGGCGCTGCACTTTCTTCTGAGGTAGCGCGCCATGCCAAAGCGCGCCTGACCAGAAATATCGTCCTGACCTATGGTTCGACTGAGACGACAACCGTTGCTATGGCCGGCATAGATCAGAAGGAACAACATCCGGGTTTGACCGGGTTCGTGCTTCCCTGGATCCGGGTCGAGATTGTGGACGATGACGCAAACGCGGTACCAATCGGATCGGAAGGTTATGTCCGTATCCAGTGCGACGGCATGGTCTCGTCCTATCTCGGCGACGAGGCAGCAACGAGGCGCGCCTTTAGGCAGGGCTGGTTTTATCCCGGCGATCGCGGGCGCTTGGATGAACAGCAGGGCCTTTATATTTCCGGTCGGGCCGACAGCACGATCAACATCAATGGACAGAAGATATCTGCGGAGCAGATGGAAGTCAGCATCGGCCAGTTGTCCGGCGTTACCGATGTGGCCGTCACAACCTCAGCCGTGACGTTCGGGAGTTTGACGGTGGTCATTCTCGTTGTCACGGGAGAAGGATATAGCGAGAAGCGCGTCCGCCAGGCGGTGGAAGAAGAGTTCAAGCTGCGCAACTACGCGCTCCAGGTAGCCCGCAAGATCCCGCGCAACGAACTCGGCAAGATCGAGAGGCATAAACTCGCTCATCTCATAGATGCGCGTCGGCTCCCTTCTGCGAGGGTTCCGGCCTATAGGAACCTTCGCAGGGGAAAATGAGGGTCTATTCAAGGCTGAAGCCCAGGTCCTTGATGCATTTCTCCGCACCCGGATGGAAACGCGCGGGTGCATTTGCCTGTTTCTGCCATTCCAGCTTGACGCCCCTGGCTGCAGGATGGATCGCGGAGAACTCGTCCAGATGACCCAGCAGTGCTGCGCAAACCGTTTGCGCGTCGGCATCGGACATTTCCGAGCTGACAAGCAGGAGATTCCAGACACCCAGCGTTTCGACCGGCGCAGAAATATCGTCGCCATAGGCGCCAGCCGGGACGATCTGCTTGCTGTAGAGCCCCTTGCCATGGGTCTCGTTGAGCTTTGTGGCCAGTTCCGCGGTGGGAATGATGGTCAGGTCGATCCCCGGCGCCGCCGCCAAATCGGCGATTGCCGCAGCAGGTACGCCGCCCGAAAACACGACTGCATCGACCTTTCCGTCACGAAGTGCATTGACCGCATCATTGGTGGCAAGCGTGGCGCGCTGTATGTCCGTGTTCGGATCCAGTCCGGCAGCCGTCAGGATACGGTTGGATAGGACCTCGAAGCCGCTGCCCGGCGTTCCAGTGGCAACCCGCTTCCCCTTGAGGTCGGAAACCTGCGCGACACCTGAGGACTTCATGGTAATGATCTGCACGATATTCGGATACAGGGCGGCGAGTGTCGTGATCTTGGCGGGAGCATCCTTAAAGGGGCCCATCCCGCTGACAGCCTGCTGTACGATATCGGCGCTGGCAAAGCCGAGATAGCTGCTGTCGTCACCCACCAGCTTGACGTTATCGACCGAGCCGCTCGTCGCTTCGGCAGTCGCCTGAGCCTTGTCGACGTATTTGGTGATCAGATTGGCGACGCCCCCTCCCAACGGATAATAGACGCCTCCTGTCGGTCCCGATGCCACTGAGAAGAATTTGCCTTCCGCCATTGCCTGTGTGTGCAAAGCGAAGCCTGAGAAGACTGCGATCAGGCCGATTGCGAGCGTTTTTCTCATATGTCCCCCTAGGGATCCTTACCAGTGATCATTCTGCCGCGGATACGGTGGTTGGCATAGTTCAGGACAAGCGTTGTCGACATCAGCAGAAAGCCAAGTATTTCAATACTTGTCGAGGTCAGATCGATTCTGAAAGCCAGCGTCGCCGGAAACATAAGGAGGAGGCCGGCCATCAGCAAGCAGAAACGCTCTATCCCATAGAAAGGGGCAAAGGCGCGTGGGCAAAGGGAGAGGACCAGGGCCACATTCCCTAGAAAATAGATCAGGATAGAAGAGATGGTGGCCCAGAAAGGGGAGCCGCCGGTAAGGAGCAATGAACGGCCTGCGGGCTCCAGGATGAAGACAAAGGGCAGCACGAACATCGGCGCGGTAAAGCGCCATGCCTGCAACGTCGTTCGCAGCGGGCTTGCACCGGTAATGGCTGCCGCCGCGAAAGGAGCCAAGGCTGTGGGCGGCGAAACTTCCGACAGTACCGCAAGATAGAAGATGAACATATGCGCCGCGACGGGTGCCACCCCCAGGGCGACAAGCGCTGGCGCGACGACGATGGCGCAGATGATATACGAGCCGGTGATTGGTACAGCTAGCCCCACTGTCCACACTGCCAGTGCGGCCAGAAGCGAAGCTAGCAGCAAGTCATTGCCAGCCAGATGAATGACGATGCCACTAAGTTTAAGCCCTAGGCCGGTCAGTGTTATCACGCCAACGATGAGACCGGCACAGGCACAAATCGCCGCCACTGGAACGACGCTCACGACGCCGTCGTGCAATGCACGCAGGATGTCGGATGGCCTCGCCCCGTTCCGTGACCTGAATATCCATAACAGGATTGCCGTCGCGATCGAGAAGACGACCGCAGTTTCGGGTGAAAAACCAGCTGCCAGAAAAACCAGGATAGAGCCGGCTGCCGAAAGATGAGAGGCGGCCTCCAGAGCGCCCACGCGCGGCAAAGGACTCGTTATGGCTTCTGCGTTCATGGAAGGCGCATTGAATTCCGCAACAAGGTAGAGGGACAAATAATACAATACGGTCGGTATAAGCACCATCTGCAGCACTTCCACGTAAGAAATTGCCAGCATTTCTGCTAGCAGGAAAGCTGCCGATCCCAATACGGGAGGCGATATCACCGCACCCAAGCCTGCAGCGGCGAGGAGGCCGCCGGACTGGCTGGCACTGTAGCCGCGGCGGGCGAGCAGGGGATGCCCGACATTGCCTACCATGACCGTTGTTGCGACTGCCGAGCCTGAGGGCCCCCCCAGCAGAAAAGAGGAGAGAACGACCGTGCCGACTGCACTGTGACGGGACGAGCCGAAGGCACGCCCAGACAGCCGTACGAAAACTTCTGCGGCTCCTGATCGGGCGAGCACAGCACCATAGATCGTAAAAAGGACAATCAAGGTTGCAGAAACGGCGACTGGTGCACCAAACAATCCCTCGCTGCTTATGAAGAGATGGCCGACGAGGCGGTTCAGATCATATCCACGATGTGCCCAGGGTTCAGGCAAAAAGCGACCAAATAGAGCGTAGAGGATGAAAGCAAGGCATATGATCGGCATGGCCCATCCCGTCGTACGCCGGGTGGCCTCGAGCACGAGCGTGATCGTGACGATGCCAATCCATAGTGCAAAAGGCTGGGGGTGGGTGATCTGCGAGAGGAATTCATTGCCGTTGGTGACGGTGACAGCGAAGGTTAGCGCACAGGCGAGCGCCAGGCTGTAGCCAGTAAATTTTGCAGCCGTGGTTCGATCGCGGGCAGCCGCCGAAAGAAAGGCGATGAGAAGGATCAGGCCAAGATGAAGCTGCCGATATACATAAGTAGGCACGATAGGAAGATCGCGCAACGGTCCAATGCCGGCGAGCATTCCATAAAGATGAAAGAGCGCCACGAACGCGCCAGCGCAGACCAGGGCTGAAACAGTTGCTGGCCGCCGCTCACGTGCTGTCAATTCCGGAATTTCTCCATGAAACTTATCTCGTGCCATGCTGGTTCTAGTTGCTATTTCTCTACTTAAGCAGAAAATATCCAAGATGTCTTGCCGGTAAAAAATGCAGAAGCCGCAAAGGCCAAGCGATATCAGACCCACTCTCCAACATGCATTAGACCAAGCCTCACGAGTTGGTCCGTGCCTTCATACTTCACGCTGACACCTTCGAGATAAAGAGCTGTGCGGATGTTCTCCTTGTAGCGTTTATACTCCCGGCTGCCGCCATAATGCTGGCGGCGGGCCATTTCCTCCTCGACCTTTTCGCGAAGGGATGAGACGAACTTGAAATGGAAGAGGGCGCCGGAGACGGGGATGCCGGTCCTCGCGGACGCCCTGTTGAGCGACCAGGGCCACATGAGATGCGCCGAGCTCTGGTAGCGATAGTGTTTCTGCCACCAGACGAGCGGCATCTTATTAAGGGCGGGGGCCTCCTTCGGCGTATCGCGGTTGAAGGCGCGCAGCCGCGGGCCGCCCTGCACGAAGGTGCCCGACATGTAGTTCGATCGCTGGACATAGCCGTCTCGGTCGAAATAGGGGCAGAGGCCGAACGGATCGTCGCCCGGCGCCATGACCGTCTCCTCGATCGGCCGGTCGCTATAGGCATCGAGCATCAGCACATGCAGGCACGGCCGGCCGATCTCCTTCAGATGCTGGCCGAGATCCTTGAGCGTGCGGTTTTCCATATGGGGATAGACGAGGAACTCGTCCGGATCGACGGTCAGGCAGAGTTTGCCCGTCCCGTGCTTGCGGAGCAGGGCGTTGCACCAGTGGACGCCGAACCCGGCCTTCTTGTAGCCCTTGTCCGTATGCCAGACCGAAACGTCCTTTTTGCCGGCGCTCCATTCCGTAAAGCCGTCCGTGGAGCCGTTGTCGACGAAGACGAAGTGGTCGACGCCCAGCGCCCTGTAATAGCGGTGGAAGGCGTCGATGCGGTGCATCTCGTTGCGGATGCAGCTGAAAAGAATGCACGTATCCTCCTTGCGCAGACGGTTCTGCACGCAGCGCAGCTGGCTGCCGAAGCGCAGATTCTGCCAGTGCGAGAGGACGAAATTATAGGCGCGGCTGCTGACCAGGCGATGTTTGAGTTTCCTAGCCATGCCGTGCCGCCACGCCTTCGGTTTCCTCGGCGAGGGATGGGGCAAGCTTTCGCCAGTCCTGCCCGGACAAGCCCTCGGCAAGGGCCTCGAAGGCTCCCAGTAGAGGCTCCGCCCGCCTGCCATGCAGAAAGCGCAGCGACGCCGTCCAGTCGGGATCGGGCGGCGCGCCGGTTTCTGCAAACACCAGGCCTGCACGGTTTGCAGGGCCGAACAGCTTTCGTTCCATCGCCGCCACATGTTTCTGGCCGAAATGCCGTGCGGCCGTCTCTTCCGTGCGCCGCAGGCGGTCGAACCGGTGGCCCGCGGCATCGATGGCGGCCCGCTGCGGCTCCGGCAGGGCCAGATACCAGAACAGGAAGCGCCAGGCCGGCGACCGGCCGCCGGGAAGAAGCGGGACGGCGACGAAGGTGGTCTCGTTTTCGAAGACGAGCTTTTCCAGGACGGGATCGTCGCCGGGGCACAATTCGAAGACGGGCAGGCCCGTGGCACGGCTGAGGATCCGGGAGAGAAAGAGCGCCCTGTCATAGTCGCGAAGCGTGGTGTCGCCGGCGTCAAGCCCATGGAACCGGGATTGCCCCGGCTGGAACTCGGCCCGCTCGGCATGGAAAATCCGCCCGAGCACGGTAAGGCCGCTTGAGGCGCGCAGGATTCCGGCCGCAAGCCGCGTCAGTTGCGGCGGCCCGTAGAGCACCGCGCTCGGCCGGCGCAGCGTCTCGAGGTTCTTCGGCCAGTTGCGGATGCCCGAACCGGGCTCGAACATCCGACCGTAGGACGGGGCGGTTTCCGCGCGGGGCGGCATTCGTGTCCGGGCGGTGGGCACGACCAGGATCGGCCGGTCGGTCGGGTCGGGCAGGCTCGCCCGTGCCGTCAGCGCGGCGCGGCAACTCTTTGCCGATGGCGCGATCTTGCGCGCGAAGAAATGCGGCTGCTGCTGCAGCCAGGCGAGGTGGTCGTCATAAAATACGATCGGCTTGCCGTGGAGATTGAACGTGTAGAGGGTCGGGATATAGCCGGGGGCGAGCGTGCCCCCGAGCGCATGGACGACCGTCTGGAAGAAGGTCTCGTCCGGGATCCAGACCTGCCGGTAGAAACGGTAGGCGGCGGGGTTCTCCGCCACCCAGCGCAGGACGCCGGAAACGGTTTCCCGCCGCAGGCACCACCATTGCGAGCCATAGCGTGGCGTCAGGCCGGCGGGAATCGTCCTCCTGAGCCCCAATAGGCGCTGAAGGCGGACGCTCGCTTCGAACAGTCCCCGCCGGCGGGCGAAGCTGAAGGGATGGCGCAGCGTATAGCGCTCCTGCCGCAGGCCGCCCGTCATCCAGCGCTCGTCATGGCTTTCGATGAAGTCGACCGCTCCGTTGAGGTCGAGGAACTGCCTGAGTTCGGCGAGCGGCCGGATCGGCCAGCAGGAGCAGCTGATCAGGTAGGCATGCGTGTAGTCCTTCCCCGATGCCGCCAGCAGGCCGAGGGCACGGACCGTCCCGTCGACGAGGCCGAACTGCCCCCAGCCGCAGCAGGCCCTGTCCTCGACGAGGAGAACCCGCGCCTGCGCGCCATAGCGCCGTTTCAGCGCGGCGAAATCCGCCTCCGGCGAATTGCGGTCGTAATGGACGGCGACCAGGCATGCGCCATCGGCCGCAAGCAGCATGTCGATCGATGCCCCGACGACCTCCGCCGGCTCGTGCGCTATCAGGACGAACGCTAAAATGGCCATATTCCGCCTATCTCCTTGCGGTTGCTAGGTAGAGCTTCGCCAACCCGACAGTCAACCGTCGCCTGCCGGCCGCAGGGCGGCGCCGATCCATCCTTCACGTCAGGAAACCCCTCTTGCGATACGTTCCCTCCGCCCTGGCATCGATCGCCGTTGTCTCCCTTCTGTCCGCCGCGCCCGCGCCGGCGCTCGAACTCGGCCTGCCGGCGCAATGCGAGCTCGGCAAGACCTGCTTCATGCAACAATATCCCGACATGGACGCCGGCGCGGGTGTCGCCGATCCCCTGTGCGGCAGCCAGTCCTATGACGGACACAAGGGAACCGACCTGCGCATCCTGTCCATGAAGGACATGGAGAAGGGCTATGCCGTGATCGCCGTCGCCGACGGCAAGGTGCTGCGCGTGCGCGACGGAGAGGCGGATCATCTCGTCGAGACCGAAGAAGACAGGGCGAGGATCGCCGGCAAGGAATGCGGCAACGGCATCGTCATGCAATTGGCGGAGGGGTACGAGGTCCAGTATTGTCACCTGCGGAAGGGAAGCCTTGCCGTCAGGCCGGGTGCGGAGGTGCGCAAGGGCGATCGCCTCGGGGAGGTCGGCTCTTCCGGCTTCGCCCAGTTCCCGCATGTCCACATCACCCTCTCCCATGGCGGCGAGCCCCTCGATCCCCTGACCGGGCGCAAGCTCTCGCAGGGCTGCACCTCGACCGCCCCGCGGGAGGCCTCGCTCTTTTCCCCCGACATCGTCGAGAAGCTCAACCTGACGAGGCCGGACATCCTTGCCTCAGGGCTGGCCGGCGCGCCGGTCGATCACCAGGCGCTCGTCAAGGAGGGCCCGCCGCCGCAGGTCGTCGCGAGCGACAGGATGTTCGTCGCCTGGGCCTGGTTCACGAATCTCGGGAAGGGCAGCACGATCAGGCTCGTCCTGAAGGACGGGCAGGGAAACACGCTGGTGGACTATACCAGCGAGCCGCTCGACCGGGACAAGGCGACCTTTTCGGCTTTCGCCGGCAGGAAGCGCACGCTTCCCCCCGGGCGCTACGTGGTCGATGTCTCCGTCACCCGGAGCGATGCGGTCCTGCGGAGCGCCAGCACGGCCGTTACCATCGAGTGACGGTCCGGCTTGGCGCTCGGCGCGTGCGTCCCGCCGATGCGGCCGGAACCGCCAGGCGGGAAATGCCGAAAACGCCTATGGGAACACAGGGGTGCGGACGGGCCTGCCCTTTCCAGAAGGAACAACCGGCAAGTGTCGGGCAAGGAAGCGGCTTCATGGTGGCGGCGGGGGCCGCAGGGATGTGCCTGGTGGGACAGGGTTCGATCGTGGGACTTGACGAGACATTGGAGCTGCCTGTCTATGGCGCCCTGTCGCGGCAGGTGACCGGTTCTGTCCTGCGCGGCACGGATGAAGGGGAATATACGTGATGATCGCAGTTGAAGACGGGGGCAGGCCGCGCAGGCTTTCGAGCGCATGGGCGCGGGTTCTTGCGGCAGGCACCCTGTTGACGCTGGCCGGCTGCATGGTCCCGAGCGACGGGCCGCTGACCCACGAGGTCCTCTCGGCCGGCGCGGACGGCAGGTCCTACAACATTCCCCAGACCAAGCTGGTCTTCGACGTCGTGAGCATCGACCAGCGCGTCGCCGGCTGCGTCAGCGCGGGTAAGCGCCCCGGTCTTTCCAGCACCTTCGGCTTCGGCGGCGGGGGCGGCACGCCGGTCATCGGCGTCGGCGACCGGCTGGAGGTCACGATCTTCGAGGCGGGCCCGGATGGCCTGTTCTCCACCACCGAGCGCAAGTCGACGTCGATCCCCGTCGTCGTGCAGCCGGACGGCCATGGCCAGATCCCCTATGTCGGCTCCGTGCGCTTTGCCGGCATGACGATCGATTCGGCCCGCGCGACGATCGTCGATGCGCTGAAGGCCAAGGCGGTGGAGCCGGACGTCATCGTCTCGCTGGCGACCAATGCCTCGCGCACGGTGTCGATCCAGGGCGACGTGAACCGGTCTGGCATCCTGCCGCTCGGGCTGAGCGGGCAGCATCTCAGCGAGGTGATCGCCCTTGCCGGCGGCGCGTCCAAGCCGCCCTACGACACCTATGTGAGCCTGAAGCGCGGCGGCCGGACGCGCAGCGTGCTGCTGCAGTCGTTGATCGACAATCCGAAGGACGACATCTACGTCAAGCCGGACGACCAGATCTATGTGAGCTACGATCCGCAGACCTTCGCGGCGCTCGGCCAGACGGGCAAGACGGGCAAGATCCCGTTCAACGCGGCCAGGCTGAGCCTGGTGGAGGCGGCGGCGCTGGCCGGCGGCGGCAATGTGGCGACGGCGGACCCGAAGGGCTATTTCGTCTTCCGCTACGAGGACGAGGGCGTCTACCGCAGCGTCGTCGGCGACGACCGGTTCCGCGACCTGATCGCGCGCGGCATGATGCCGGACGGGGAGGGACGCTATCCGATCGTCTACCGGCTCGATCTGGCGGCGACGCAGAGCTATATCGTGGCGCAGACTTTCCCGGTGCGGAACAAGGACGTGGTCTACTTGGCGCGTCACATGGCGACGGACCTTGCGAAGTTCCTGACGATCGTTTCCAGCGGGGCGAGTGCGGCCTACAACATCCAGCGCACCGCGGACCGGCTCTGATCGTGGCCCTTTCCTGACGGGAGTGAGCGCGGCTGCCGGGCAGCCGTCCCCTCAAGGCCGGGTTTTGCGCCCCTCCGGAACCTGTTCGTCGAGCTTCAGGCTGATGGCCGGCGCTTCCTTTTCAAAAGTCTCCACCCGGCGGTCGTAAAGGGGGGAGATCGTGCCCAGCATGCGATCCCAGAACGAGAAATAATTGGCGAAGTTGTACTTGAACTCCGCGTGATGCTGGTCGTGATAGGTCGTGCACAGCATGGGCGAGGGATAGCGCGCGGTCTTCGAGGCGAAATATTCGAAACCGGCATGGCCGAAGGTGCCGTTGATCTGGTCGAACAGCCGGTTGGCAAGCAGGATCACGGGCGGAAACGGCACGATAAAGACGATCACCGCATAAAAGCCCTGCGACAGGGCGGTATCGACAAGCCCGATGGAATCGTTGCTCCAGACGGTCGGCGCGACGCTGCGATGATGCTCCAGATGGTACTTGTAGAAGTATCTGGTGTGGAGCAGCCGGTGGGCGAAGTAGAACCAGGTGTCGAACAGCACCATGCACAGGAGAAACAGGGGGACGGCGGTCCACCAGCTGAACGCCCAGGGCTGCATGGCCCAACCCCTGTCCTGGGCGAAGAGGCCGATCGCCACGGAAAGGCATGTGACGAGGATGGAGGCAAGGCTCAGGCGGATTTCGGCCGCCTTGCGCTTTTCGCCGCGCCTGTTCTTCTGGATGCGGCGTTCCGGATTGCGATTGTTCAGCCAGGTTATGCCATGGCCGAGCAGGAAATAGATCGCGACGGTTGCGCCGTAGAGCCCGGCGAGCAAAACGAAGAAATCCGCAAGCCCTTTGGCAAATTCACCCATTCGTCCTGGTGCCCATTCTGCAGGTTTGTCTTGACGGCCTTGTCCGGCATCGCTTCGGCTGGAAAATGCCCCGGAGCCTGGAGAGGGTAAAGAGACTTCCCGGACCCGTAAAGAACATTCCCGGCGGGGAGGGGGCTTTGTACGCGGCGCATCCCCCCGGGACGCTTCTTGCGAAAACAAGAGCCCCGCCACAGGGCGGGGCAAAAGAGGCTTGTCCGGTATGCGCCGGCGGCCGTCAGGCCGCCAGGAACCAGCCCGACAGGATGTCATCCGCCGCAATGCCGTTAAGGACGATCGTTCCCCCGCCGGAAAGGTGAAGGAGCGCAAAGCCGTCATCGTTCGACGTGACCGTATAGGTCTGGCCGCCGAGGCTGATACGGTCCCCCTGGGCGGCATTGAAATCCCGGATGACGTCGTTTCCTTCGCCCTTCAGGAAGATGAAGGTGTCGGCGCCCGCGCCGCCGGTCAGGAGGTCGTTGCCGAGGCCGCCGTTCAGCTGGTCCCGTCCCGCGCCGCCATAGAGCTCGTCATTGCCCTTGTCGCCGAAGAGGCTGTCGCTGCCCAGGCCGCCGAAGAGGATGTCGTGGCCCGCTCCCCCGCGCAACTCGTCGTTTCCGGCGCCGCCGCCCAGAAGGTCGTTGCCATCGGCGCCCCTGACGGTGTCGTTGCCCGACCCGGCCCAGGCGATGTCGTTTCCGGCGCCGCCGAAAATGCTGTCATGGCCCGCGCCGCCGAAGAGCAGGTCGTTTCCGGTCCCGCCCCGCAGCTCGTCATTGCCGTTGCCGCCGCCAAGGATGTCGTTTCCGGCGCCGCCATAGACCACGTCGTCGCCGCCCTTGGCGTAGATCGCATCGTTGCCGCCATAGCCGGAAATCTTGTCGGCGCCACCCGTTCCGCTCAGGAAGTCGTTGCCGCTCGTGCCGTCGATGATGGTCACCTTGTCGCCGGGCTGGCTCGGCGGATCGACGATGACGGTCTGCAGGACCACCGTCCCGTCGTTGAACCTGAGGGACTCGACATCCTTGAGCGTGTCGATGCCCTCTTGGCCGGCCCGCGTGTCGGTGACGGTCCATGTGCCGTTCTGGTTCTGGACCCAGGTGAAGTCGGCCTGGTTGCCGTTCAGCACGAAGACGTCGTCGCCCGTGCCGCCATCGGCCGTATCGTTGCCCGTACCACCGTTAAGCGTATCGTTGCCCGCACCTCCGATGAGCGTGTCGTCGCCCGCGCCGCCGTTGAGCGTGTCGTTGCCGGAACCGCCGGTATCGGCCTCCACCGGATCCGGGAGCACGATGCCGAGCGTGTACGTCAGGCCGACGCCGATGGAACTGCCGCCCGGATAGGTGCCGACCTTGACGTAATACCGGCCGGGCGTCGTCACGGTATAGGCGATGAAGCTCTGCCAGATATTGGTGCTGCCGCTGTCCTGGGAGGAATCGTCGTTGAAGGCCAGCAGGTTCCCGTTGGCATCGTAGAGCTCGATATAGGAATCGAGCGTACCGTCGATGTCCAGGGTGATCTGCCCGGCCGTTCTGACATCGAAGGAGAACCAGTCATGGTTCCCGTCCCCGGTCCCGGTGATGGTCACGCTCGGATTCGTGTCCGAATGCTCGATGTTCGGGTCGTTCCTGTAGCCGATCGCATCGTCCAGGTTGCGGGCCGTGGCGAAGGAGGAGTTGCTGGCGTCGCCGTTCTCGGTGAAAAGCCCGGTTCCCGCATAGGTGTTCGCCGGCGTGCGGAAATCCCCATAGAGCGTGTCGTCGCCCGCGCCGCCGTTCAGCGTGTCGTCTCCGCCGCGCCCGACGAGGATGTCGTTGCCGCCGTTGCCCGTGAGCGTGTTGTCGGCGACGTTGCCGCCGATGTCGTCATTGCCGGAGCCGCCGATGGCGTTCTCGATGAGCGAGCGCAGGTCGTCGTTATAGAGCAGCGCGTTGTAGATGTTCCCGTTCGCATAGGCGCCTTCGCCGAGATAGGCCCGCTGGATCTGCGAGGCGAGCGACCACCCGCCCGGCGAAAGGTCGATGAAGGCGTTCTCCGTGTAATTCGAAAAGTCGTACGTGTCCTCTCCGCCGCCATCCCAGATGGTCAGGAAAAGCCGGTTCGCGATGGCTGAAACGCCGTCGCCCGGCTTGCCCTGGCCAACGCCATCGATGAACATCTCGCCCGTCGTCGTCGACCAGGTGTATGTGGTGCTGCCGGAATTCGTGTTGAAATTGGCACCATAAAGATGCTGGATTGCCGCGATGTCGTACATCATCAGCGTTTGGGCATAACCATACTGCTCGTTGGTGTATCCGTTCGTCAGCGCGCCGACATAGCTCCGGTAGGTCATTACGGAGAATTCCATGCCGTCGCGGTCATGCGGGATGGCGAATTCGAAGCCGTCTATATCCGTGCCGGCATTGTGCCCATGGCTCAGCCCCATGGCATGACCGAACTCATGGATGTGGGTTGCCCAGGAATAGGTGCCGACCAGCGGCGTGCGATACGAAGCATAGTCGTCGCCGAACCAGACGTCACCGCCCGACGGATCCTGATCGAGACGGGGAAAATCCGCCACCCTCGCCGTATCCAGGTTTGTACCGTCGAAAAAGTTGGCCTGGCCAATGGTGAGATCCGAGCTTCCCGCAGGATCTGCCGCCAGCGAGATGTCGAGGTTCGAAACCTGCGCGAACGAACCGTAGGTGAACATCGCAGTACCGGATGTAACGGTTCCCTCCAAGATGGACTGGATGGCATTCTGTTGCTGAAGACTTACCTGCTGAAAACCGGTAACGGTGTAGGGATAGGGCCCGAAATCACTGAAGGCGTCCGCGAAACTGTAAGTGACCGTGCCGCTCCATTGAGTGCCATACAAGACGCCATCGATATATTGGTCGCCAGTCGGAATTGAACTGATTGCTATCGCCATAGCTTGCCCCCACTATTTGTGTGTTGCCTGAAATGTCCGGCCGTCGCCGCCACGGCGGTCTGTAACTTTTCTTGGCTTCCTCCCGGCTGTCAGTAAATCGGAAAACGAACGCGCATGACAGCCGCAGTTATGCTACTCTAAGCACGGACGATTTCATTAAAAAATTCTACGGGAGGCCGCGGCGCATGGCAAAATTGGGGATGATCGGCAGGATCAACGCCGCGGCGCTGCTGGTCATCGCCGCTTGCCTGCCCTTGAGCGCCCAGGAGGACGGAATGACCATGCCGCTGCCACGCGATCCGGAGATCGCCGTCCGGGAGGAATTCCGGATGGCCGAGCGCAGCAACACGCCGGAAGGCTGGCAACGCTTCATCAGCCGGCATGCCGGACATGCGCTGGCCGACGCCGCGAAGACGCGGCTCAAGGCCCTGCAATCCGGCGCGAACTGAGGGGCCTGATCCTGGGGTCTCCCGCTCCGCTTCGCCGAAAGGAGCCACGCATGACCAGAAAGTGGCCCCGGTTTATCACCAAGGATCTCGGAGACAGCGAAGCTGACGCCGTTGAGATGCAGCGCCGGTGGCAAGTCTATGATCGTGAAATGAAGGACCTTGTTGCAAAGGGTGGCGCTCACAAGGACAAGGATGGGTGGTGGGTCGAGACAGCCGCCGGAGAATTGATTGGCCCTGATCCTGAGATCGAACGCCCCCTGGACCAGGAAGACCTCGCAGCAATGAAGCCGTTCAAGGCGATCCGTCCGGACCTTTATGAAAGCATCCAGAAATCTCGTGGTCGCCCTAAGAGCAGCGACCCGAAGGAAGCCGTCACCCTTCGCCTTCCGCGCTCGGTTCTCGAGCGTTGGAAGCGTGATCCTGAATGGCGGACGAAAATGGCGGAGGCTCTGAAGCGCGCCGCAGGTTGATGCCGCATCGCCTCTACCGACGGCTGGCAAAAGTCGATGCTGGATCCATCCTCCTTACTCCATCGGGCGGAGCGCACTGTCCAGAAAGTGCCATTGGTCGAGATGGGCGCGGACGATCGGCTCTACTGCCGCATTCCGCTCGCCCGGCCTTGTTTCCGGCGGCGCGTGATTGCAGGCAGGGCATGTGCCTCGAGCGGAAGCCATCTGTCCAGGAGGAGTTCCGGATGGCCGAGCGCAGCACACGCCGGAAGGCTGGCAACGCTTCATCAGCCGGTATGCCGAACATTCGCTGGCCGATGCCGCGAAGTTGCGGTTCAGGCCCCTTTAATCCGATACAAACTGGAGGGTCTTAAGCCGACGATTTTCCTCCGGCCGCGTCGGCTTTGCTGGCGCTGCCCTGGTTTCAGAGGATGAAATCGGCCTTGGTGAAATCGATGAGACCGGAGAAGCCGATCGCGAAATCGGCCTTGCCGTCGCCATTCACGTCGCCGTAGACGTAGGTCTCGTTGTTGTCGTACTGCTTGTAGCGCAATTCCCCGGCCGTCCTGTGGAAGCCGCCGTCACCGACGAATTTAAATGCCTGGTTGCCGGCGGATTTCGCGTTGGAGTCGATCGCTTTTAGGTCGATGCGATCGCCAGAATCCCCGGAAAAGTCCAGAATCATGTCGCGGCCGATCTCCTTGACCGTCGAGTCTGCGATCGATTTGAAGACGAAACGATCCACGCCGGAGTCGCCTTTTAGCGTATCGGCGCCTTTTCCGCCCTCCAGTGTATCCTTGCCGCTCCCCCCCTTCTAGCCAGTCGTTCCCGCTGCCTCCCTTCAGGATATCGGCATTGCTCTCGCCAAAGAGCGAGTCATTCCCGCTTTCGCCATTCAGCAGGTCTTTGCCGTTTCCGCCGTAGAGAAAGTCGTCGTCTGCGCCGCCGGCGAGCGCGTCATCGCCGGCGTCGCCCCAAAGGCTGTCCGCGCCGTCGCCGCCGCCCAGAAAGTCATCGCCTCTGTAGCCTGAAAGGCTGTCGTCGCCGTCGTAGCCTCGCATGACGTCATCTTCGTCGTCGCCGTAAAGTACGTCGTTTTCAGAGAAGAATAGTTCTTTTATCTTGGATAACGTAGTGCTTTTCTTGAAATCATTCAACGTCATTGCCTCAATCTGAAGAGATATAATTTTTTTCTCCTAGATCATCATAGAATGTAATTCTATCGAAATAAGAGCTATTGCTGTCGATAGATCCCAAATAATCCTCAGAAAACTCTAAATCGATCATTCTTCCATCGACAAGAAGACTTAACCATGCCGTCCCATCGCTGTTGAATGCAATATTTTTTATTTTCTTTGCGGCCAGAGCGAGGTTGTAAATGAGATCGTCTGTGGAAAAGCTTCCAGTGGTGCTGTACGTGAAGACGTAGGTCATTGTTTCTCTCCCTTAGTGAGCGGGTTCTGGGTGGATGAAGAGCGGCGGTTTCGGCTCTCAAACTGGTCGTCGGGCGTGCATGAGATTTTCCACGCACGCGCCGCGCGACGGTCGACCGGCAAGGAGGGGCCGCTGTCTTTCACGCGACAGCACGCCGTCGATCACGTCGAGGCTTGCCGCCAGACCGTCTTCGTTTTTCATCTGCCCGGCGATCGCCCGGGCCGAGATACGGTAGGAGGGCGTGGCAAGGAGGGCGTCGAACGCGCGCGCGAGGCAGGCGGCGTTCATCGTCGACAGGCGCTGCGGCGAAGGCCCGGCACCTAGGGCTTCCACGCGACGACCCCAAAAGAACTGATCCAGCACGATCGGGGTGACCAGTGTCGGAAGCCCCGCCCTCAGCCCAGCCGCGGTGGTTCCTGCGCCGCCATGATGGACGATGGCACCGAGATGCGGCAGGAGCAGGTGGTGAGGAACATGCCCAATCGGCAGGATATTTTCCGAGGATTCGATCTGGCCGAACCCGCCGGACGCGGTTCCGATAAGGATGCGCCCACCCCAATGCTTCGCCGCTTCAAGGAGGAGGTTGCCGTTTGCCTTTGCATTCCAGGGCATGGAGCCTAGCGTGACGTAGATCGGCGGATCGCCCGCCTGCAGGAACCGGCGAAGCGTGTCGTCCGGCGCCCAGCTTGCCGGCACGATCCATTCGCCTGTCGTGGCGACATTGTCCGGCCAGTCGACAGGAGGCGGGCACAGGACCTTGCTGAAGGCATTGAGGACAAAATCGCCATGCTTCGGTGGATCTTTGCGCGGTGTGATTCCGCAGCGCAGCAGGAAACCTCTGGCCTGCCTTTTCACCAGCGTTCTCAGAAGGTCGGGTAGGAGATAGGTTATGCGGTTGAGGGGGCCGGTTTGCCGCATGCCGAAAAGACAAAACGGAAATGCGCGCGTCGGCAAGGTGGGCTGAAGACAGGCCATGACCGACGAGATATTTGCTGCCGCGGCCAACTCCGGCACGAACGCGAGCGACGGATGATAGATCGCAATGTTGGCATCCTTCATCGCCTCCCATGTGCGGGCGATGAGCTGATGGCACAGGGTGTGCACCAGCGTCTTGACGGCAATCGGGCGCGCCAGGAGGTGAAGAGCGGACTTCTGCCGCAGAATATCTGCTAGCCCGGAATACAGAAGATGTTCAAGGTCGTCGCAAATCGGCTGGAAGGAAATCCCGTGCCGGGAGACCATAGCTTCGTAATCTGAAGAGGTAAAAAGAGTAACATCATGGCCGTTTTCGCCAAGCGCCTTGGAAAGAGCAATGAATGGGTATATGTCACCAACCGTTCCAAGCGTTAACAATATAACCCTCGAACCCACGGCAAACATCCTTCCCCATACTATAATGGACTCTGAAGTATTGTAGAAACGTTGGTCAGTATGTAACTGAACTCATGTAATCCTCTTATATTAGGTATTTCCATGTAATGGATGGTTCCTCCCCCTTTTGGGGGAGGCATTGCTATTTTTTGCTCTTTTTGCTGGAATTTTCGAGGTGGCACGCTCAGAGGAGGAAGATCGGAATGGATTTGATCGAGCAAATCTATGAGGCGGCAGCTTTGCCTGAACTATGGCCGGCGCTTCTGGAGCAGATGGCCAACAGCCTTGATGTGGCCGGCGCCAACTTCATTTCAATAGAAGCGGGCAGCGCAATGAATGTATGTTCGCCTCGGATCGCGGAAGGCGTCGCACGCTATTTCCGCGAAGGGTGGCACCTGAAGAACGACCGCATGCAGCGCCTGATCCGCGAAGGCCATGTTGGGTTCGTGCGGGATATCGATCTCTACGATGCCTCGGAGGTCGCGGCGATCCCCGTGGTCCGCGACTTCTATCGTCCGCTGGGATATGGCTGGAGCGCAGCCTTGGCAACGCCTGTGCCGACGGGGGAGACGTTTCTTTTTTCCATCGAGCAGTATTGGGAAAGAGGCCCCCTGTCGGACGAAGCGATGGCGAGGCTGGAGCTTTTGCGGCCGCATATCAGCCGCGCCGCCCTGCTTACATCGAAACTTCGTCTGCAAAGCGCCAGATCGAGTGTTGAAGCCTTCGATGTCGTCGGGGTGCCGGCAGCCTTGGTCCGCCTGAACGGCTCCATCGTTGCGGCGAATGAGAGTTTTGCCGCGCTGGAGGGCCAGATTTCAATCGGTGCGGAAAATCGCATTCGGCTGCGTGGTGCAACGATGACGACAATGCTCGAGCATGCTCTGAAATATCCTTACGGCTCGAACAGCCGCCGACCTCCGCTTTCCATCGCCGTTCCAGGCAGGCAGGATCTGGCGCCCCTCGTCCTCCACATCGTGCCGACGGAGGGAGCGGCTCGCCAGCTTTTCGGGGCTCAGACCGCCCTCCTGCTCGTCACGCAGCTTGTCGACAGGCCAGCGCCTGATACCGGGCTGCTTCGGGCGCTGTTCGATTTCACGCCGATGGAGGCGCGCGTGGCTGTCGCGCTGCTGGCCGGCAGGACGTCAAGGGAAATCTCGATGGATTTCGGCATCGGCAGCGAAACGCTGAAAACCCACACGGGTGCGGTGCTCGAAAAGTCGGGATTCAGGCGCCGGATCGATTTTGTCCGTTTCCTGTCGGGTCTGTCTTGGCGCGCATCTGCCCGGTAACAGAGTATCCGCGATCGGTAGAACGAGGCCAGGGAACGTTCATTCCTGACTGTGCATCGGGCGGAGTGCGCTGTCCAGAAAATACCATTGGTCGAGATGGGCGCGCACGATCGGTTCAATCGCTGCATTCAGCAACTGCATGTCCTCCACCAACCGCTCGCCCGGCTTTGGTTCCGGCGGCAGCGTTATTGCAGGCAGGGCATGTGCCTCGAAGCGAAAGCTATCCGTCCGGATGTTGTACCAGGGGCAGATCGTGGCGCCGGTCATGCGCGCCAGGCGGGTGATGAGGGCAATATTGCCCTCCATGTGTGGTGGCCGGCCGAAGAAGGGGCCGCGGATGATGCCGCCGAAGCCCTCGTCGCAGAAGGCGCTGACGACGCCTCCCTCGCGCAGGATCTTGACGGCGGGACGTACCCCCTGGAAGCCCGGCGGTAGGAACCGCAGGCCCATTTTCGTGCGAACGCGGCCGGCGACCCAGGCTTTCGCCCGTTCCGTGGGCGGCACATAGAAGATATGCGGCGCGATGCCGATCGTCCGCAGGATGGCCGGTCCGATTTCCCAGTTACCGAGATGGAGGCCAACGATGATGGTCGGGCCTGCCCGGACGGCCCTGTCGATGATGTCCAGCCCGTGGCACCGGATGCGGTCGGGATGACCGGCGATACGGTTCACGACGGAAAACTCCGTCATGATGCGGCCCTGCGATCGCTGGTTCTCTTCCAGCAGGGCCTGCTGCTCGGCCTGCGAAAGATCCGGCCGAAGCTGGCGTATCGTGTCACGGGCGCGGCTTTCCGCAACCTTGTGGAACCGGGGAATGGCAAAGCGCCCCAGCCGCGCCCCGAGGCCGGAGGCGATGTCCATCGGCAGCAGTTTAATGGAGAAATGGCCGAGAAGATGCAGTCCATTCCAGATATTGTCGTGGATCCAGTAGCGCAGGAAGTGCTTGCGCTGCACGCCGCCGGCCAGGAAAGCGGACAGGCCGGGGCGGTCGCCGGCGGCGAAGATCCAGGCCTTGCGGCGGGTCATGGCCTTGTCCTGCGGCGGGCTCTGTTCCGTCATGGGCGTCGCTCCAAGGTGACCGGCAATCCGTCCCGCGGGCGCAGCGTCAGGCGGCAGACGGGCTCGACCCTGTGGCTTTCCGCGACGCGCACGCGAAAGCGCTGGGCTATGATGGCAAGGCAGAGCACGGCCTCCGTCAGGCCGAAATGCAGGCCCGGGCAGACACGCGGGCCGCTGGCGAACGGAATGTAGCTGTAGGGTATCGGGCGCCGGCCGCCCAGGAAGCGCTCGGGCAGGAACCGGTGCGGCTCGCTGAACAGGCTTTCCGTGCGGTGGAGCAGCCAGGGCACGATGAGAATGAGGGAATTGGGGGCGATGGCGATGTCGCCGAGCGTGTCCGCCCTGCGGTTCTGCCGGGCGAGGATGGGCACCGGCGGATAGAGACGCAGCGTCTCCTCGATCACCGCCTTGCACCATACAAGCTGCGGCACGTCCTCGATAGTCGGCGTCCGGTTTGCGCAGACCCTGGCGATTTCCGCATGGATGGAGCGCTCCACCCAGGGGGCCCGGGCGAGCAGGTACCAGGCCCAGGTCAGGGTGGCGGCCGTCGTCTCGTGTCCCGCCATGAAGATGGTCGCGGCCTCGTTGCGCAGCGCGATCACGTCGAGCTTGAGCTCGGGATTGCGCTGCTGCCGGCGGATCAGCAGCTCGACCATCGAATTGTGGTCGCCGCGTCCGGCAAGATGGTCCTCGACCACCTTGTCGATGATGCCGTGGATGCGCTTGACCGAGCGGCGCAGGGACGGCGTGCGCAGGATCGGCAGCCCGTCGTCGAAGCCGATGAAATAGCCGAGATTGATGGAATCGATGAGCGCCTGGTAGCTGGTGAAGCTGTCGGTGACGGCGGCCGCGCTGTCCTCGCCGAGCTGGTTGCCGAAGACGCTGCGGGAGATGATCTCGGCGGTGAGGCCGGCCATTTCGTGCAGCGCGTTGAGGGTCGTGCCCTCCGGCATGGCGCGCCAGCGCTCGACGAGCTCGCCCGCCGTCTGCTCCATGACCGGCCCGAAGGCGGGCACGCGGTTCATGTGCACGATGTCGGCGACGAGCGCGCGGCGCTGCCGCCAGGTCTCGCCATCGGAGATGAACAGCCCGTCGCCGAGCAGATATTCCAGCGCCCTGCGCATCTGCGGGCTCTTGCGCTCGTAGTTGTCCTGTCGTTTCACGACGACGTCGCGGATGAGGGCGGGACTGTTGACGAGCACGACCTGACGGCCGAAGATCCGGATCTGCGAGACGATCTCGCGATAATCGCTTGCCCGCCACATCGAGAGAAAGTCGGTGCGCGCCTGGAGAAGAAGCTGCAGCGGCTTTCCGGGAGGGCCGGCATAATAGTCCGCGCGAACGGGCTCGAAATACTCGTCGACCAGGACTTCCTGAAAATTCACCGGTTTTTGCAGCCAGGAGAGCATCTACGGCCTGTTCTCGTGTTCTAGGCTTGAAGCGCAGGCGAGACATTGCCCAATCCCCCGCTCTCGGCGGGTGCGATATTCTCAAACTCGCAACAAAGGTCAATCCATCGATCGACCCGCCTTCGGGAGGATCGGCGCATTTTGGAACAAGTCCGGCCGGTCACGCTTTACCCCCTGGTAGCTCCGCATCCCTCGTGGGAGGACGACATGGCCTATCGCACGCCGAAAAAGGAAGAGTATGACCGCAGACTTTTGAAGGTCTTCCTGGTGACGCTGGCCGGCCTTCTGGGAACGTCGGCCGTTCCCCTCGTCTGCATTCTCTGAGCGCACATGCCGGAGAGACTATCAGTGCTGTGTATTGAGCCGGTCCAGAGCCCGGATGGCAATGGACAGGTTGGCGATCGCGGCGCGACAGCTTTCGACCTTGTCCCGGGCGGCGCTTTGGACCTGCTCGTCGCTTCCCCAGCACTCGGCCATCTCCGCCTCCAGGTCGAGAAAGACGAGATCTTCTTCGGCCTGAGCGATCTGCAGAAGGAATTCTTTCCGGCGCTGATTCCAATCGGATTCCATGCCTGTTCCTCCATTTTATTAGAGGAGGATGAAGCAAAGCGCGTCCATTCGCAAGAGTTGTGCTGGGCGCAGACGGCTCGATCTTCACGCTGCCGGTGCCCGGTGCCTTTTCCGGTTCGATCAGCCCTGCAATTCGGGGGGGATCGATCGGCATGCCCAGCCGCAACCTGCTGCCATCATCGTCAGGCCCTTTTTCGGACAGGATTGGCAGCACGACGAACCGGTTTGACGGCCGGGCGCTCAAGCTCGTAGGGAACAACAAGGTATTCGGCCGGAATGCCCCAATGCCTGTTGAGTTTGTGCACCATGTCGAGGGTGAGCGCCCGCCGCCTGTTCAGCACTTCGGAGGCGCGTGAAGACGACCCGATAAGCGATGCAAGGTCCGCCCGCCGCCGCCCGGTCATCTCCATGTGCATCTTGAGCACATCGACAGGATGCGCCGGCCCGATCGGATAGTGCTCGTCTTCATATCGGTTAACAAGGGTGATCAGGACATCAAGCTTGTCGCCGTCCGCCGTGCCCCGCTCGGCCCCCCAGAGGGTTTCAATCTCGGCAATGGCTTTCGAAAGATCATCGTCCGTTCGGATCGGTTGAATGTCCATCATGGGCTCCTCAGAACTGGGATACGGTCAGGGCATCGATACGGTCATATTCGGCATGGGTGCCAACGAACTTGATGAAGGCGGCCTGCCGGTCGAAATCAAAGGCGACTATGAGCCGGTAATTCCCGCCCTGTACCTTGAAGCGAACCCGCTCGTGGTTGGGTCCCTTGGACTGTGAGAATGCGGCGGTTACCTCCTGAACGGTCGCCCAAGAGGCCGACTTGGTCAGCCTTTCCCAATGCTCCAGGGACGGTTTCGCCTGAGGGTGGTCTACAGCAAAGTCGACGAGCACCTTCCGAGAGATGATCCGCATTCGATGCCCCGATTCCCACATTGGGAAAAATAGTGGATGGCGATGGAGGAGTCAATGAAATTCCCATATTGGGAATTCGAGTCTGCCCGGGATATGCTTGCGTGGGTCATCAACGGAGCATGCAGCGCCGCCGCGTGGCAGCCTATTCAGCTTGGCGGGAGGCCGATCAGGGCCTTCTGCGCGCCGGTGGGCATCTGCCGGAAGGCCCGGACGGCGATTTCGCGATCCCGGCCCGTCGTGAAGACGCAATAGCGAAAGCCCGCGGCGGCAAGGGCCGATCGCATCGACTTCCTGGTGAAGCCTGTCCTGTGTGCGTAGAAATCCACCCCGGACGCCTCGATCTGCGGGCCGAAGCCATAGATGACGTCGCGGACGAGCACCGGCCCTTCGGGAGAGGTATAGAGATGATCGTCGATGTCGAGCTTCCGGGCGACGATCTCCTCGAAGAGCGCGCCCATGTCCGGCACGCGGATCTCAGCGAAGCCGTCCGCCTTCAGGACATGGATGAACCCCGCCAGCACCTTTTTCACATCATGCGCGAAGTGGTGCTCCAGATTGTGGGAGCAGTTACACGGCGTCGAACTGGTCGGGCTGAAGGGTGCGCAGGTCCCGGGCATCCAGGCAGATATCCGGATCGCCCGCAGGATCGATGTCGGAGAAGGACATGATCCCACCCCTCGTAGATGTTGGAGGCCGGCGTTTCCTTGCTGCCGCCGCCGACGTTCAGGAACCTGCGCCGCATTTCGCCTCCGCTGTTTTGCTGACGATTTACCAGCTCGGGACCGGCGGGGCAAATTCCGGCAGAACCCCGCTGCCAGCCGTGGCGTCGGGCCCGGCACTTGCACGCCAGGGCGTGCCGAAGTATTCCCACTCCTTGCAGGTCGACCACTTTCGGCCGTCTCGCTGAAGAAGATGGTGGATTATAGGCCGGGTGGATGGATTGGTTTGGTAACGCTTGGCTGCTGACGGCCACTTGCTACCTGTGGGCCTGCGCGATCGTCTATCTGACGGATGGCTTTGCGCTTCCACGCGCCGTCGCACGCCAGCATCGTGCCAGTCATACCCTTGGCCGGACGATCCTCGAGACGCTGGCCCGCCTTCCTGTCATTGCCCTCGTTTTTGCCGGCTTCTTCGCGATTTCGTGGCGTCCCGTCTACGCTTCGCAGGCGACGATCAGCTTTTTCATCATCTTCACCGGCATCTCCCGGGCGAAATATATCTTCATCCGCGAACCCCTCGTGTTCTCCGACATAGCCCTTGCCGCAAGCGTCCTGAAGCACAAGGAGATTTTCTACGCGACGAGGCTCAACATCTTCTTCTGGACCGCCGCGGCCTCCTATGTGTTCGGGGCTTCGGCGCTCTATTACATCTTCGAGCCGAGCATCCTGCCGGAGCGGAACGGCCTGCTCTGGATCGCCGTCGGGCTCTTCGTCGCCTTCGGCCCCTGGATGCTGCTCTTCTTCAGGCCGGCCAACGTCCGGCTGGTGAAGCTCAGCGAAGGCCTGCTGCGTACGCTCGACGTGCACAGCAACACGGTGCGCTTCGGCACATTCGCCTCCGTCGTCTACCATTTCATCGTCTGGATCGGGAAACGGCGGGACGAATTCCTGATGGACTTGACGGCGACGATGCAGCACGCCTTTCGTGGGATCGTGCATGCGGATGCGGAGCTCCATCGCGACGGCGCCCCCCTCGTTCTGGTCTGGCAGTCCGAATCCTTCATCGATCTTCGCCATTTCGGAGTCTCCGGGCTGGAGCTTCCCCATCTCGACCGCATGCGGTCCCTTGCCGCCCAGTCCGGGCGCATGACGAGCGTTTTCGAAGGCGGCTACACGCTGCGCACCGAGTTCGCCGTGCTCAGCGGCATTCAGCCGGACGATGCCTATGTCGATGCCAGCTATCCCTATCTCAGGGCATCGCATTATGCGGATGTCGTGTGGCCGATGCGCTTCAAGCGGGCGGGCTGGCACACGCATTTCATCCATCCCTATGACAGGACCTTCTTCTTCCGCGACAAGGCCATGCCGCTCCTCGGCTTCGAGCAGATGACCATGCTGGATGCGTTCGACCATACGCCACGGGCAGACGAACCCTATGTCTCGGACCGCCATCTTGCCGACCGGGTTATCGACATCATCGAGGGCATTGACAAGGAGCAGCCGGCCTTTCTCTTCGTCGCGTCGATGGGCAACCATGGCCCGTGGCAGCCGGGCCGATGCGGCGAGCTGACCGATCCCGTCGACATCTACGCGGAGCTCCTGCGCAAGGCGGACGATGCGCTCGGGCATCTGACGGCCTATCTCGACCGCCTGGACCGTCCTGTCTGGCTCGCCTTCTACGGCGATCACGCCCCGCTGCTGAAATCCTTCGCCGATCCCTTTCCCGATCCGAGGACGGACTATGTGGTGGTTCCGCTCGCGCATGCCGGGGAAGATCGCCCCGGTCTGCCGGTCACCAAGGAGGAAGCCCCCTGGAACCTGCTCGGCGCCCTCCTTGCCCACGCCGATCTTCCGGTGAGGCGGGAGCCGTGAGGGAAGAGGAGACACCGGCCGGGAGGGGGCGGGGCAAGCGGACGGTCCTGTTCCTCCAGGGGCCGTCGTCTCCGCTTTTTTCCAAATGCGCGGCGCGGCTCGAGCGGATGGGCCATGCCTGCCAGCGCATCAATCTCAATCTGGGGGACTGGATCTTCTGGCGGCTGCGCGGCGGTGTCGATTATCGCGGCCGAAGCGAGGACTGGCCGGCCTTCGTCCATGACTTCATGGCCCGGAACGACACGACGGATCTCGTCCTGCTGGGGGAGGAGCGTCCCTACCACAAGGCCGCCATACGGGCCGCCAGGGCGCTGCATGTCGATGTCCACGTCATCGAGATGGGTTATCTCAGGCCCGACTGGGTGACGTTCGAGCGCGACGGCATGTCGTCCAATTCGCGCTTTCCGCGGGACCCCCAGCGCATTCTCGAGGCGGCGGCCGGGCTGCCGGAACCGGATTGGGCCGTCCGCTTCCGGCAGAGCTTCCTGCGCGAAGCCGGTTATGATCTGCTCTACAATCTGCCCAATGTCTTCTTCTGGTTCCTCTACCCCCATTACCGGCGGCACGCCCTTTTCCATCCCCTTGCCGAATATGCGGGGTGGAGCCTGAGATTGCTGTGGCGCAAACGTACCGAACAGGCGGCACGCGCCACATGCGCGCGCCTGTTCGCCGCCGGGGACCCCTTCTACGTATACCCGCTACAGTTGCAGACGGACTACCAGCTCCGGGCCCATTCCCCCTATGCCGGCCAACAGGAAGCCATTTCCCAGGTGCTGTCCTCCTTTGCCGCGCATGCCGGTCCGGCCCACCAACTCTTGGTGAAACTGCATCCCCTCGACAACGGCCTCATCGACTGGCGATCCTATGTCGCGGCCGAGGCGCGGCGGCGCGGGATCGGGGAACGCGTGCATTTCATCGACGGCGGCAGCCTCGACGACCTGGTCGAAAGGGCGGAAGGCCTGGTGACGGTCAACTCGACCGCCGCGATCGCGGCCCTGCGCCGGCTAAAGCCCGTCAAGACGCTAGGATCGGCGGTTTTCGACACGCCGGGCCTCAGCTATCCGGGGTCGCTGGACGCCTTCTGGCAAAATCCCTTCCCGGCCGATGCGGCCTTGACCGGCGCCTTTTTCAGGCTGCTCGCCCACGAATACCAGGTCCGGGGGAATTTCTATTCGGATGCGGGCTCGTCCGCCGCTGCGATAGCCGTGGCGGACCGTCTCGACGGGAGGCAGTCCACGCCCCCGGACGGCGGGGAGCCATGACAGGCCGGTCGAGGACGGGGCCTGTCGTGCTTTATACATCATCTTCGAATAAGCACCCGGCATATACCGTCTTTTGCATAAGCACCCGTCGGCTTTCCACGGGCCTGGATGCCGTGCCTTGATTCGATCGATTGGGGAATACTTTCGTAAGCCTATGTTCATATACCCGGCAGCAAGTTATGGACTTGCGATGGCAACCCAGTCTCTTGTATTGCTCTGCTAAAGTAGCGAACAACCCTAGGTGAGGCAGTTCAGTTTTGTTCAGGAACGACAAGACCTTCGAGGTCGTCATATCCGGGGTGGATAGTCGCGATGTTTGGTGCTCATGACGGTTGAAATTATCGGATATGCTGCGGTTGCTCCCGGTGCGGATTCGGCATCGCAATTGTTTGCAGTGCTGCGCAAGGGGGAGTGCACCGTCACCGAGATTCCCGCAGGGCGCTGGGACCGGTCCCGCTTCTGGCACCCCAGCCCCGGCGTTCCCGGAAAGACCTATACATTCGCCGCCGGCGTCGTCGACGGCATCGACCTGTTCGACGCGCGCCTCTTCGGGCTTTCGCGGCGCGAGGCCATGGCGATGGATCCCCAGCAGCGGCTGCTGCTGTCGGTGACCTGGCGCGCGCTGGAGGACGCCAACCTCCCCCTCGCCTCGCTGCAGGCGGAGACGATCGGCGTCTATATCGGGACATCCAGCCTCGACAGCGCCAACCTGTCCGTCGAGGATCCCGCGGGGGCCGGCCCCTATTTCATGACGGGCAACACGCTGTCCATCGTGGCGAACCGCATCTCGCATATCTTCGGGCTGAGCGGGCCGAGCCTGACGATCGACACGGCCTGTTCATCCTCCCTCGTGGCACTCGACCAGGCGGTCCGGGCCCTCAACCGCGGCGAGATCGACACCGCGATCGTCGGAGGCGTGAACCTGCTCAGCCACCCGCTGCCCTTCGGCGGTTTCGCGCAGGCCCGGATGCTGTCCCCGGAAGGCCGGTGCAGGGCCTATGACAACGATGCGTCCGGCTATGTCCGCGCCGAGGGCGCGGCCGCCGTCATCCTGCGCCGCAGCGACAGGGCGAACGACAGCGGCGATCGCAGCCGCGCCCGGATCCTGGCGACGGGCGTGAACTCCGCCGGCCGCACGAACGGCATCTCGCTGCCCTCCCAGGAAGCCCAGGCGCGCCTCCTGGAATCGATCTACGACGGGCAGGGCATCGACCCGAACCATCTCGCCTTCATCGAAGGGCACGGCACGGGAACGAAGGTCGGCGATCCCGCGGAGGTCTGGGCCATCGGCCAGGTCATCGGCCGCCGCCGCCATGCGCCCGTCCCGCTCGGCTCGATCAAGACGAATATCGGCCATACCGAGCCCGCCTCGGGGCTCTTCGGCGTGATCAAGGCGGTGATGGCGCTCGAGAACGACTACCTGCCGGCCTCGCTCTTCTTCGACCGGCCGAACGAGACGATCGATTTTTCCAGCCTCAACGTGCGCGTCACGGCGACGCCGCTGGAGCTGCTGCGCAGCCATCGCCCGCGGCTTGCCGGCATCAACTCCTTCGGCTTCGGCGGAACGAACGCACATGTCGTTATCTCCGATCCGGCCGTGCACCAGGCCGGCAACGGCGAGCAGGCGGCGCGCGAGAATTATTTCATGGCCTCCGCCCATACGGAGACGGCCTTGAACGCGCTCCTGCGGGATTACAAGGCGCGGCTTGCCGCGGCGCCCGATCCGGACGCGGCGCAGGCCCTCCTTTCGGCCGCCACGGCCGGGCGCACCTCGCTTCGCCACCGTTTCGTCGCGCGCCGCAGGAAGGTCCGAGACGTCATTTCGGCGATCGACCAGCAGCTGGTGGGACATGGCACGGCAAGCGCCGCCACCGGCGAAGCGCCGGTGGGCGAGCCGAAGATCGCCTTCCTGTTCTCCGGCAACGGGGCGCAATGGGCCGGCATGGGGATCGACGCGATCCGCGAGAACCAGGCTTTCCGCCGGCATTTCAACGCCATAAGCGCGCTTTTCGAAGAGCATCTCGGCGAAAGGCTGACGACCTTGCTGACGGCCGAGGACCTCGCCGGCCGGCTTGCCGATACGCGCGTCGCCCAGCCGCTCCTCTTCTCGATCCAGGTCGCCCTCGCGCAGTGCCTGCTCGGCGCCGGCATCCGCCCGGCCGCCGTGCTCGGCCACTCCATCGGCGAGGTGGCCGCCGCCCATATCGCCGGCGCGCTCTCCCTGGTCGATGCGGTCGCGGTCGTTGCGGTCCGCTCGCGCTGCCAGCACGTCACCCAGGGCCGGGGCACCATGGCGGCGGCGCTTTGCAGCGAGGAGGCCGCGCAGGACTTCCTCCAGCGCAACGGCCTCGACGATCTCACCGTCGCCGCCGTCAATGCCAGCAACTCGGTCACGATCTCGGGACCGAAGGAGCAGATCGCCGCCCTTCGTTCGCTCGGCCGGCGCCAGAAGCTGGCGGTGCAGCCGCTGCCCGATATCGACTATCCGTTCCATCATCCCCTCATCGACGAGGCGAAGACGGAATTCCTGAAGACCCTGCCCCGGATCACGCCGCGGGCGAGCGAATACGATTTCATCTCGACCGTGACGGGAGAGCCCGTCGACGGGGCGGCGCTCGGCGCCGCCTACTGGTGGCGCAACGTCCGCGAACCCGTTCATTTCAGGCAGGGTGTCGCCAAGGCGCTGGAACAGGGCTGCAACCTGTTGATGGAGATCTCCCCCAGGCCCATCCTGACCAACTATCTCAAGGACGCGGTGAAGGTCAGCGGCGCGGCGGCCCAGCTGCTTTCGACGCTCGACAAGACTGAGGCCCAGGGCGCGGCCGATCCCGTCGAGACCTGCATCATCCGGGCCCTCGCCCATGGCGCCGCCCTGCCGTCGTCCCGCCGGGACGCCACGATCGACCTGCCGGGCGTTCCCTTCGAGCCGGAGCCGATGGCCGGCACGCCGACGACGGACAGGTACGACCTGTTCGGGCGGGACATTGCCCGGCCCTATTCGCTGGCCGGCTGGCGCGTCGACCCGAACGGGGCCGCCTGGAAGAACCATCTGGACGCCCGCCTCTTCCCCGACCTTGCCGAGCATGTCGTCGAGGGGCGCGCCATCATGCCCGGTGCGGGTTTCATCGAGATCGCGCTTCAGGTGGCCCGGCAGGTGCTTGAGGCCACCGCCGTACAGCTGACCAATATCGAGCTGATACGCCCGCTTGAGCTCGGCCCGACGCTCGTGGAGCTGTCGACCGTGGTCTCGCGCGAGACCGGCACGATCGAGATCCGCTCGCGCGAGCGGCTGAGCGCGGACGACTGGACCCTTCATGCCGTATGCCGGTGCCAGAAGGTCCTGCCCGCGACCCGCATGCCGCCGTTCCCGGCGCTCGGCCCGGCGGCCGAGGATGTCCCGCCGGAGCGGATCTACGCGATCGCCTCCTCCTTCGGGCTGGATTACGGCCCGGCCTTCCGGCTGGCCGAACGGGTCCGGACCGAAGGGCACGAGCGCGTCGACGTCGATCTTCGGGCCGCTGCCCGCCCTGCCCATCCGATGCTGGAATGGGGGGTGAACCCGCTGAGCCTCGATGCGGCCTTCCATGGGCTTGTCGGCCTGTTCGACAGGTTTTCGGGCGACGTGGAGGGCGCGCCCTATATCCCGGTCCGCTTCGGTTCGGCCACGCTGCTGGCGGAAGGCCTTCCCCGACGCGCGCGCATTGCGATCGAGCGGGTCAGCGCTCACTCGATCAAGGCCCGCTTTCTGATCGAGGCGGGGGACGGCCAGCCGCTCCTTCTCTTGGAGGATTGTCGTTTCCGCCGGACCTGGTTCCAGCAGCCGCACACCCTGGCGTCGCTTGCCTTCCACTACGAGTCCGTCCCGGTGGTCGAAGCGCGTCTGGAGCACCCCGCCCCGGAGGCGCCCGACCGCGTCTTGGAGGCGCCTGCGCCGGCCGTGCCGGACGACGGCTCGCTGCTGCTGCAGGCCGCCATCCTGAGGGCCTGTCACGACATGGCATTGCAGCTGGCCGATCCGGCAGGGGGGCTCTCCCTCTTCGCCGTGCCGGGCGACCGGGACTTCCGCGCCTTCCTGTCGAATGCCCTCCATCTCCTGGAAGGGGCCGGGATGGCCGAAAAACAGGATCGCGCCTGGCAGGTCCAGCTACTCTGCGACCTGCCCGCCATCGAAGAAACCCTTGCGGAATTCACGGCCGAGCGCCCGGATCGCGGCGTGGAGGCGGTAATGCTCGCCGATATCCGCGCTAATGCGCTCTCGCATATCCAGGCACTGCAGACGCAGGACGCGGCTGTGTTGGACTATGCCGGAACGGCCATGAGCCGAACGCTCCGCCTACATTCGCCGCAGGCCCGCGAGCGCAACGCCATCATCCTGGCGGCCGCGGAGAAAGCCGTCTCCGCAGGCCGCGGCCCCGCGCCGGTCATCGTCCAGATCGGCGCGTCGGCCCGGGATTTCAGCCAGCGGCTGGCGGACCTTGCCGGACAGGCGGGCGGCTGCCTCGTCATCATCGAGCCCGCGGACGATCTGCGGCGCGGGGTCGAAATGCTCTTCGAGGCCAGCGGGCGCGTGCTGGTCACCGCATCGGCGGCGGCGCTCGGCGGCGCCGACCTCATCGTCAGCAGCTGCGACCGGCTGCATGCCATGCTCGCGGCGGATGAAGCCCTGTCCGCGGCGCTGGCCACGGGGCTGGACAACGGTGCGCGGCTGCTTGCCGCCGAAACGCTACCCTCCCCGATCTGCGATTTCCTCTTCGGCCTCACGCCGGGCTGGTTCTCCGGCAGCCTGTCGGAGGATTTCCCGGTCGGCAAGCTGGCCGGCGAAGAGGAATGGCGGCGGCGGCTCGCCGCGCTCACGAAGACCCCGCCGGTCCTCCACACGGTTTCCAGGGCCCATGGCGCGCTGCTGCTGGTCGAGGTTTCCCCGACCCGCAGGCGCCGCGCGGAACAGGAGGCGCGCGATGTCCCCTTCCTGCCGCTGGGGTCGGCGGCGGGCGCCCTGACGGGCCTGCCTGCCATCGCCCTGCATCAGCCCGATGCCGGGCTGGACGCGGCGCTCGACGCCGGCCAGCAGGCCGGTTTCCTGCTTTACGCCGCCCCGTCGGACCACGGCGAGGATGCGGGCGGCCTGGCACAGGAAGCCCACGGGCTGGCCAAGGTCGCCGAAGTCCTGCAGGCAAGGGCCGCGGCCGGGCACCGGTCGACGCTCGTCCTCCTCCTGCCCGGCGGCGCGCCGGACGGCCGCCGCGGCGACGGGATCGCGGCATCGCCGCTTGCCACCGGGCTCTGGACGTTCGCCCGCGTCTTGGCGAACGAATTCAGCGACCTCGACATCCATCTCGTGGATGCGGCACCCGGCGCCTGGCGCAAGGCGCTCCGGCTCGTGGGCGCCGGCCATGACGAACGGGAATGGCGCATACCGGCGGCAACCGGACATGCCGAGGCCCTGCGGGCGGTCGGCGGATCGGTCGACCCGCACACCGTCTCCTCGGCGGACTTTGCGGCCGCGACCGTACGGCAACGCACCCCCTCGCGCGTCGACAGCCTCTATTGGGAAAGCATGGAACGGCCGACACCGCAGGCCGGCGAGGTGCTCGTCGAGATCGCCGCTGCGGGATTGAACTTCCGCGACGTGATGTGGGCCATGGGGCTTCTGCCCGAAGAGGCGCTGGAAGACGGTTTTGCCGGCACCACGATCGGCATGGAGTTTTCCGGCCGCGTCACCGCTGTCGGCGCCGGCGTCAGCGACCTTGCCGCGGGGGACCGGGTGATGGGCATCGGCCCGGCCGCCTTCTCCACCCATACCGTCATCCAGCGCGCCGGATTGGCCAAGGTTCCGCAGGAGCTGGACCTGACCGCGGCGGCCACCGTTCCCGTGACCTTCCTGACGGCCTGGTACGCGCTGGTCGAGCTCGGCCGCGCGCGGGCGGGGGAAACGATCCTCATACACGGCGCGGCCGGCGGTGTCGGCCTCGCCGCCATCCAGATCGCCAAGGCCCTCGGCCTGACGATCATCGGCACGGCGGGAAGCGACGAGAAGCGCCATTACCTGCGCTCGCTCGGCGTCGAGCAGGTCTTCGATTCCCGGTCCCTCTCCTTCGTCGCCGACGTGATGGCGGCGACGGCCGGCGCGGGCGTCGACCTGGTGCTGAACTCGCTGTTCTCGGACGCGATGGAACGCAGCATCGAACTGCTCAAGCCGTTCGGGCGCTTCCTCGAACTCGGCAAGCGGGACTATTACGCCAACCGCAAGATCGGCCTGCGCCCCTTCCGGCGCAACATCAGCTATTTCGGCATCGATGCGGACCAGTTGCCGCTGAAGGCGCCGGCCCTGACGAAGGCGATCTTCGAGCAGCTCGGCGCGCTCTTCGCCAAGGGCGACCTTCGCGCCCTGCCCTACAGGACCTTCGCGCATGACGAGATCGCCGATGCCTTCCGGCTGATGCAGAATGCCGGGCATGTCGGCAAGATCGTGCTCCTGCCGCCGCAGGCGGGCCGCGACGCCATCGCGAAGGCGGACGGCAAGCCCCTGGCACTGTCGTCCGACGGGATTCACGTCGTCGTCGGCGGCATCGGCGGTTTCGGCCTTGCCGCCGCCGACTGGCTCGTTGCCCATGGTGCGCGGCGGCTCGCCCTCGTGACGCGGCGCGGCGCGGGCGACGCGGAAACCGAGGCGGCGGTCGCCCGCTGGCGCAAGCGGGGCGTAACGGCCGGCCTGCATGCCTGCGACGTGACCGATGCGGCCGCGCTCGACGCACTGCTCGCCGGCCTGCGGGCACAGGCGCCGATCCGCGGGATCGTCCACGCCGCCATGGTGCTGGACGATGCGCTGCTGCCCAACCTGACGGAAGAGCGCTTCCGCAAGGTCATCGCCGTCAAGGCCGAGGGCGCCGCGCTGCTCGACAGGGCGACCCGGCAGGACAGGCTCGACCATTTCCTGATGTTCTCCTCGGCGACGACGCTGGTCGGCAATCCCGGCCAGGGCAACTATGTCGCGGCCAACGGCTATCTCGAAGGGCTGGCCCGCCGGCGGCGGCAGGAGGGGCTTCCGGCGCTCGCCGTCGCCTTCGGCGCGATCTCGGACCGGGGGTATCTCGCCCGCAACGACGAGGTCGGCGACCTCCTGGCCCGGCGCATCGGCAGCGTCGCGATGAAGGCTATGACCGCCCTTGCCATGGTCGAGGCCCATATGCGCCTCGATCCAGGAACCGTCGAGGCCGCCGTCTTCGTCTGCTCGCCGATCGACTGGGCCGCGGCCCGCAGCCTGAAGATCGTCGGGACGCCGCTTTTCGAAGTGCTGCTGCGGCAGGCGGGCCCGGCGGGCGCGGCCAGCGGCGCGGAAACCGTCGACCTTGCCGCCCTCATCGCGGAAAAGAGCGAGGCGGAGGCGCTCGAGGCGCTTTATGCGCTCGTCGCGCAGGAGATGGCGACGATCCTGCGCGTGCCCGAAAGCGCGCTCGGCCGGGACAAGATCCTCAAGGATGTCGGCCTGGACAGCCTCATGGCCGTGGAACTCGCCCTCGGCTTCAAGGAGAAGACGGGCTTCGACATTCCGATCACCAGCGTCGGCGAGACGACCACCGTCGAGCAGGTCGTGCGGAAACTCTACGAGAAGGTTGCGCGCGCCGAAGAGGCGGAGCACGATAGGGATGACCTCGACGATATCGAGGCCCTGGCCGAACAGCACATGGTCTCCTCCCCGACCGCATCGCGGAGCACGTGACGCGCATGGATGAACTGCCCGCCAGCCGCATGGCACGGGAACGCAAGGCGGCGCTGCTGCAACGGATGCGCGGCGTCTCCGCCATGGAAGGTCGTGCCGGCCTATCGGCCGGTGCGCAGGACCGCCACGTGCCGCGTTTCGAGGACCTGCCCGAATACCGCCAGATCCGCATGCAGGAGCTGGCCGGCGAACTCGTGAAGATCGACAATCCCTTTTATCGGACGCACGATGTCGGCGCCGGCGCCAGGACCGAGATCGGCGGCCGGAGCATCGCGAACTTCGCGTCCTACGACTATCTCGGCGCCAACCGCCATCCGTCCGTCCATGCCCGCGTGCGCGATGCGCTCGACCGCTACGGCCTCTCGGCCTCGGCAAGCCGGGTCGTCGCCGGCGAGCGGCCGGTCCACCGGGAGCTGGAGGCACGCCTTGCGGACACCTATGGGGTGGAGGACGCCGTCGTCTTCGTCAGCGGCTACCTGACGAACGTGACGACCCTCGGCACGATCCTCGGCCCAGAGGATCTCGTCATCCACGACGAGTTCATCCACAACAGCGCGCTCGCCGGCATCAAGCTTTCCGGTGCGGCGCGGCGCTTCTTCCGGCACAACGACACGGTGCATCTTGAAGAGCTTCTGCTCAATTTCTCCGGGAAGTTCCGCCGCATCCTGGTGATCGTCGAGGGCGTCTATTCCATGGACGGGGACCTTGCGGACCTGCCGCGCCTCGTCGAGCTGCGCACCCGCTACGGTTTCTGGCTGATGGTCGACGAGGCCCATGCCCTCGGCGTCCTCGGCTCCGGCGGGCGCGGGACCCACGAGCATTTCGGCATGGACCCCGCCTGCGTCGACATCTGGATGGGCACGCTGTCGAAGACGACGTCGAGCTGCGGCGGCTACATCGCGGGCAGCGAGGCCCTGACGACGATCCTCAAGGGGGCGGCCGGCGGTTTCGTCTACAGCGTGGGCCTGGCACCGGCCCTTGCGGCGGGCGCCCTTGCAAGCCTAGACCTTCTGGCCCTGGAGCCCGAACGCATGGCGCGGCTGCGCAACAACGGCCGCCTGTTCCTCGACCTTGCGCGCCAGGCCGGCCTCGATACCGGCCTCAGCGAAGGCCATTCGGTGGTGCCGGTGATCGTCGGCGACTCGCTGCGGGCGGTCCGCCTTTCGAACGACCTGCTGGCCGCCGGCGTCAACGTGCTGCCGATCATCCACCCCGCCGTGCCCGAAGGCCAGGCGCGGCTGCGCTTCTTCATCACCAGCGAGCACGACGAAGACCAGATCCGGGAAACGGTGGCGCTGACGGCAAGGCTGCTCGGCGACCTCGTGCGCGACAATTTCGGATTGAACGCCATCGACCCCACCCAGATCGCGCGCCTGCTCTCGGGGACCTGACATGCGCCATGTCCTCGTCACCGGCGGGTCGAGCGGCATCGGCCTCGCCATTGCCGTGCAGCTGCTTGCGCGCGGTGACCGCATCACCCTCATCGCCCGCGATGAAGGCCGGCTGGCGGAGGCGCAGCGCGCGCTGTCGCAGGCAGGGGCACAGGCGCAACGGGTCCTAGGCATGCCGGCCGATGTCACCGATGCCGAAGCCCTCGGCGACGCCGTCGCCCGCTGCACGGCCCGGTTCGGCGGCGTCGACATGCTCGCTGCCTGCGCCGGGATCGTCGAACCGGCCCGCTTCGTCGACCAGGACGGGGCCGCCTTCGACCGGCAGATCGCCGTCAATGTGACCGGGGTCGCCAACAGCGTGCGTTTGGTTCTTCCGGCCATGTTGGAACGGGGCCGAGGCCGGGTCGGGATCGTGTCTTCGGGCGCGGGCCTGATCGGCATTCCGGGCTACAGCGCCTATTGCACGTCAAAATTCGCCCTCAGGGGCCTTGCCGCCGCCTTACGGCTAGAAACGGCCGGAAGCGGGGTCTCAGTTTCAATTTGCTTTCCGCCGGACACGCTGACACCGCAGTTCGAACGCGAATTGCCGTTGCGCCCGCCGGAAGCGCAGGCGATCATGGGGCGCGTCAGGCCGATCGATGCCCGGACGGTGGCCGGGATCATCCTTGCCGGCATGGAGAAAAACAGGCGCGAGATTCACTTTGGGCTGACCCTTCGCCTGCTCGGTTATTTCGGGCCCCTTGCCTCCACCTATATCGAAATGCGCCATGGCCGCAGATATGCAATAAAGGCTGACGATCCGCCAAGCGCGCCCTAATATGGCCTCTGGGCCTTGAAATAAACCTGCGAATAGAGAGGTGAAATCGCCTTTCCATTTACCTGACGGATGAAAGTACTTTCAATGCTGCAACGTCTTCTCAAAAGATTCAAACATCCGCCAGGCACACACGAGGTCGAACAGGTATTCAGCCAGTACGAAATGAGCATGCCGGCGCATCAGAATGCCATCAATGCCCTTCCTGGTTGGAATTCATCGTTTCCCGGAGGCAATACGCTTTCAGCAGGAAACCATCCGCTTCATGCTGACAGTCGGATCATCGAGGCAATGCGGGCCTATGGTCCACTCGAAGGCAAGCTCGTATTGGAAATCGGCCCGCTCGAGGGCATGCATACCTACATGCTCAGCCAGGAGCGCCCGGCGCGCATCGACGCGATCGAGGCTAACCGCCTGTGTTTCCTGCGCTGCCTAGTGACCAAGGAGATCCTGCAACTCGATCGGGCACGGTTTTATCTTGGCAATATCCAGCCTTGGCTTGAGAAAGAGGACACCGTCTATGATTTTGCGCTCGCCTCTGGCGTGCTCTACCACCTGCCGGACCCGGCGAACTTTCTGCTGCAGCTCTCGCGCAGGGCGCAAGCCATCTTCATCTGGACTCATTTTTTCCATGATGAGGCGATGCCACACGGCGACCCGCGACGAAACCCTTTCAGCGGTCGCGTAGAGACGCGAACCATCGAGGGCCTTTCGGTCCGCTACTATGAACGAAGCTATCAGCACGCAAACACGAACGCATCCTTCTGCGGCGGCATGAAAGACCGGCATTACTGGATGCACCGCGACGACATCTTGTCCCTGCTCCAGCGGGTAGGGTATAGGACCATTGAGGTTCAGGCAGAAGAACTGGCGCATGGTGGGGGGCCTTGCTTCTCCGTTTTTGCACGAAAGTAACCGCGATCGGCCGCCAGCTGGTGAAATGGGAAGACGTTTTGCTGTTCAACCTCGAATTCGACCATGGCGATGTCCTTGAAGGATACCTCATCCCGGATGGTTTCTCGGACCAGCCCGCCATCCGCGTTCTCGGCGAGGAGGGGGAACTCCTGCGGATGAAATGCGCAGAGCCGCGCCCGGCCGTCGTCCAGTCGGGACGGCACGAGACCGGCCTAGTCGGTTTCCGTCTCGACGATACGATATTGCCGGGGCTGGCGGCCCGCCGGCTGCTGGAGATCCGCGATGTCAGGAGCGGCATCCTCGTTTATCGCCGTCCCGGGGCACGGCACCAAGTTCCCCTGAAGGTCTTCCGCATGGAATTCCAAATGCTGCCGCTGTTGAAGCTCGACCATCATTGCGGCAAGCACTTCCAGTACGAGCTGACAGGCTTGGAGCGCTTCGGCCAGGAGACCGCCCTGCAGGCCTTCCACCTTAATGCTGTCGATTCGATCTATCTGAGCGGCCGTCTTCATTTGCGCAATTTCGAGGAATTTTTCGACAAGGGTTTCCAGGTGGTCGGTTATTTGCCCGATCCCTATTATGAAATGGCCAGTCGACTCGCCCTGCTCAAACGGCTTTCCCAAACCCAGATCAGCATTCTCGGCGAACGCGATCGGCTCGCGCTGGCGTCCGCCGCCGCGCATTTCGCGGAGGTCGCTCTCGACGACGAGCGCTCGCTCAAGAAGGCCCTGCAGACGGCGGGCCCCAGGATACGCGACGTCTTCGTCTCGCCGGCGACCCGCCAGCTCGCCCGTTCCACCCCGGACCAGCCGGTATCGCGCCGGGATGTCGCGCCTGCGATCGATCTGCTGTCGCGCTTTGCCGTGGTCGGCCAGGATGGAGTGCCGCTGCATTTCGAAAGCGCACTCGCCGAACTGCTGGAGCTGCCTCTGGAGGACATTCCTTCCGTGAGCCGGCATTCCATCCTCGATGCGATCGCCACCCGGCTCCGGCGCCTGCCCATGGCGGAAGGCCTGCTGGAAACAGACTTGATTTTACATCACTATGTGCAAGAGGCCGCCGCCTCGCATGTCTTTAGCGCCGAATGACGGCAGGTTCCCATGACAAAGACCAAAATTGACGAGCTTTCAAGAGCAGGACCCGTCATCGACGATATGGTTGCTGAGCCGCAGGGCGCGAGTACGCCGGCGCTCTCGTCAAGCGTGGAGACCGTCGAATATTCTCGCGTGCAGGATCGGCCGCAGTCCATGCCGAAAGCCGGTGGCCGAACGCCTTGGCGCCTCATCGTCTTCAGCCTGATCGTGCTCGTGCCGTTTCTCGCGAGCGTGATTTACTATGCCTTCGTCGCGGCCGACCAGTATACCGCGGAGGCCCGCTTTGCCGTCCGTTCCTTGGCGGACGAAGAGACTGAGGACGAGAGCGACGTCAGCATCCTCAAGATGTCGCCCGCCTCCCAGGATGCCTATGTGGTCACCAGCTTCATCCATTCGACCGAAATCCTCCGACGGATTGGCAACCATCTCGATTATAAGGCGATGTTCGTTCGCGACGGTTCGGACTTCTATGCGGAATTCGATCCCCGCGATTCCGCCGAGGAGTTCCTAAACTACTGGAACCACCAAGTTTCCACCTATATTGACGGCCCGTCCAGTATCGTCGTCCTGCGTGTGCGCACCTTCAGCCCCGAGGACTCCATCAAGCTCGCCAATGCTATTCTCGATGAGAGTGAAAAACTCATCAACGAACTTTCGACGCGCTCGCGCAACGACATGATCGCAAGCGTCCTTACCGAGGTCGAGCGCACTGGCAAGATCTATGGGGAGGCCTTGGCCGAACTTAACCGCTTCCAGAAGGAAGCCGGCTTGCTCAGTCCTGAAGCGCAGGCCGAACAGACAGGCAAGCTCCTAACCGGACTCATAGCGCAGAAGCTCGAACTCGACAGCCGTCTTTTCGTGATCCAGCAGTCGAACGGCATCGATTCCCCAACCTACCGGCAACTCGTTCTCGGCAGAAAGAGCATCGAGGCCCAGATTGAGGAGCTGCGCAATCAGATGACCGGCAAGGAAGTGGAATCCTACGCCAATACGTTGAACACCTTCGCACGGCTTGAGACCGACCGGATGGTGGCGGAGAAACTCTACGAGGCGACGCGCCATCACTACGAGATGTCACTGGCGGCAGCCATGCGTAAGGCTCTCTATCTCACCGTTTTCGTGCGGCCAATGCTGCCGGAGGAGGCACTCTATCCCAAGCGGGTAATGACGCCCGTCCTCACGCTCTTCTTTCTATTCGTCCTTTGGGCCACGCTGTCGCTGGCTTGGGCATCTATCGAAGATCACCGACTTTGAAGCGCACATGATCCGGTTTAGCAACGTCTCGAAGCATTTTAGGACCCAGCAGCACCGCAAGACGATCCTCGACCGGGTGAGCGTCGAATTCCAGCAGGGCTATTCCTATGGCATCCTGGGGGTGAACGGGGCGGGTAAGTCGACGACGATGCGGATAATTGCCGGCACGATGCTGCCCAATGGCGGCCGGATATGGAAGGACCTGCGGGTCTCCTGGCCGCTCGGCTTCTCCGGCGGCTTCCATCCTGCCATGACCGGACGGGAAAACCTGAACTTCGTCGCCCGCGCCTATGGGGAAAACGTGCGCCGGGTCGCCAGTTTCGTCGAGGATTTTGCCGAGCTCGGCGACTATATCAACGCGCCGGTGCGGACCTATTCCTCCGGCATGGGCGCTCGGCTCGCCTTCGGCCTCTCCATGGCGATCGAATTCGACTGCTACCTCGTCGATGAGATCACAGCCGTCGGGGACGCGCGCTTTCAGAAGAAATGCCGTGACGCATTCGAAAATCGCCGTAAGAATGCCGATATCATCATGATCTCGCATAGCATGGACACGATTAAAAGCTATTGTGACAAGGGTATGCTGCTAGTCGATGGCCGGTTAATGGTTTTCGACAAAGTGGACGAGGCTATTGAAACCTACTACCGACTCAACCGCTGACAGGAGCGGGCATCGGACAGGCAAAGAAATGACCGAACGACTGACATACGAAAAGGACGTCCCGCGGGGGAAAGGTGGCCTAGCGGCAAGCCAGGACATGGCCACGCGCCTGTCGGCTACCGCCCGCAAGCTACGTTTCTCCACATCTAGCCGCAGCGCCCTCTACAAGGCCGTCGGCTTGCGGCCGCAGCTTTCGGAACGACTCTTTGCTACCGCCATCTTGCTGGTCACCATCTTCTACCTGCTCGTACCAAACGCCCTTTCGGTCTTCTATTTCGGCTATCTCGCCTCCGACCAGTTCCAGACGGAAGCACGGTTCACCGTCCGCTCGTCGACACCCGCTATCGGCAAGGACCAGATGGCGAAGGTCACCGGCATTCCCAAGGCAAAGATCGTGCAGGACACGCAAATGGTCACGAACTACATTGAGAGTCGTGACATGCTCGAACTCTTAGAGGAGGAAGTTGGCCTTAAAGCCATGTATTCCGACCCAGCCATTGACATCTGGGCCCGCCTTCCCGACGATGCAACTATCGAGGATCGCCTCGACTACTGGCAGGATATGGTGTCGACCGTGATTAATCCGGCGAGTGGCATCGTGACGGTGAAAGTCCGGGCTTTCACCCCGGAAACCTCCCACCGGATTCTCGACAAGGTGGTCTCCGCCTCCGAGATCATGGTCAACCGAGTCAACGACCGCATGTGGAGCGACATCACCGCGACCACTCGTACGAACCTTGACGCGGCGACCATCCAACTGCGCAAGGCCCGTGAAGAGCTTCAGGCCGCCCGCAACCGCAGCGGCGTGCTGACCGTGGAAGGCAGTTCGCTGATCCTATCCAATCTTATCAGCACCGTCGAAGGCGAGCGGCTGAAACTGCAACAGCGCTACGATTCGCAGAGCGTCGTCGTCTCGAAGAACGCCCCGCAGATGCGCGTCCTTCTTCGGGACATCCACAGCAAAGAAGAGCAAGTTGCGCAACTTCGCGCTCAACTCGCCGGCGAAACTGCCAAAAACGCAAACCTTGCAGATGTCTTACTCGATTTCTCCCAGCTTCAGCTGGCGGAAAGCCTTGCCGTACAGCAGTTTTCTTCAAGCGTGAAGGCCTTTGAGCAGGTCCAGTTCACAAGCCAGCAGCAGTTGCTCTATCTTGACACCTTCCTGAAGCCGCGGCCTCCGGAAGAGGCGGAATATCCCAAGCGTTTATTATGGATCATTGGGACCGCTATCGCGAGCCTCCTGGCCTGGAGCGTGACTCTCGGTCTACTCAACGTGCTTCGCAACTACATGTCCCATTAACTCCGTGTCATGCATCTAGGCCAGACCGCGCGTGAAAGACTTTATGCTGCGCTGCCGAAGCCGGCGGCGCAGCGTGCAAGTGAGTTTGTCAGCAGCACCGAAATCCGGCGCCTTCTTGTCCTGACGAAGCCGGGTAGTCCGAGCTTTTCTTATTATATTGAGGATCGTCTTCGCGAATTGGCCGTACCGGTGGAAATCCGCGCTCTCGATGCCAAGCTCGATGACCTCGATCCAAGTGGAACATTCGTGATTCTGTGTCGCTACGTCAAACCGCGACAGCTGATCTGGTTGTTCCGTCATCGTTGCGACCTTTCCGGCATCGGCCTATTCATCGACGACGATATTGCTGCCATGGTTGCTTCCAAAGACGGACCGCTGGACTACCGGGCCTATCTTTTGGGCATGGGTATCCTGCCATTGCCCCTGCTCAACGGCCTTCTCACCCATCTATGGACCTCGACAGAAGCGTTGGCGGAGGCGCTGGCGCAAGATGGGTTGGTAGGATCCATCCTGCCACCACGGCCTAGGCAGGAGCACTATCGCTCAACCGGGACACGGTCAGCCGCGAAGGATATCGTGCGCGTAGTCTTTCATGCCACGGGCGCTCATTTTTCTGAACACCGCTTCCTGATCCCGATCGTTGTCGAGATGCTGGCACGCCACACGTTCCTCTCGTTCGAAGTGATCGCAGATGGTGCACCTATCCGGTGGTGGAACGACCTTACAATCGATCCGGCGCGCTTGAGGATATGCTCCCCCCTGCCATGGCCGGATTATTTTCAGAAAACTGCGGCGGAGCATGTCGATATTGCCCTCGTTCCATTGTTACCAAGCAAAACGAATGATAGAAGATCCGACACGAAGCGCATCGACGTTAGCCGCATGCAGGCGGCTGCAATCTATTCGAACTGCGATATCTACCGTAGATGCGCCATGCCTGGCGAAATTTTCGCCGACCACAGTCCAGAGGCATGGAGGCTGAAAATCGATCGCTTGGCCAGCGACCCCTTCCTTCGGGAACGGGCGCGAGCGGCAACGATGGCGTCGATGGCGACCATGCGTGCAGTGTCGCAACCGAGCTTTCCGGGCCTCGCTTTTCACCCAAACAGGTATCTTTATGACAAGTGATCGACAGTCGATCCTCGACGCCTTGCGCGAGAAACGCAATGTCATGACGGCCGTCATGCTGCGTGACATGCGGACGCGCTTCTTCAACCACGGCCTCGGCTTCTTGATAGTCTCTCTTTGGCCGCTTGCACACATGTTGATCCTGATCGGGATCTATAGACTGTTCGGGCGAACCGCTCCGTTCGGCGATAGTATGCCGGTTTTTTTCATTACCGGGCTTATCCCTACGTTCACTTTCATGTACGTTTCAAGGTTCATGTCACTGTCTCTCATCCTGAACCGGCCAATGCTTGCTTTTCCAGTGGTGAAGGTCCTCGACATCATGGCTGCTCGTGCGTTCCTCGAAGTCATCGCAGCCTTCCTGACGCTCTTTTCTGTCTTCGCCATCCTGCTACTGTCTGGCGACAACCCCTTCCCCCGGGACCCCTTCCAAGCCTTCTATGCCTATCTGGCACTTCTCCTGCTTGCCATCGGGGTTGGGTTAGTCGCGGGCGTCATCACCATGGTTTTTAATTTCTTTGCTACAGTCTACGCACTTTTTATGATCCTGATCTATATCCTATCAGGCACACTCTTCGTCGCTGCCGCACTTCCGGAGTCAATTCTCCATCCCCTATCTTTCAACCCGGTTCTCCATGCTGTCGAGTGGATGCGGATTGCGTATTACGAAGGTTACAGCGATCGGATTCTAGACAAGGAGTATCTCATCGGCTTCGGAATGACTTCCCTCTGCCTCGGCCTCCTTATGGAACGAGTTTTTCGCCGGATTATGCTAGAAGGCTGACGACCCATGGCCCTGCACATCATCGCTAAGAACGATCTGCAAAAAGTGGCAAACGAGAAACCATGCCAATGGGAAAGCACGGGCGACGACCCAGTCTTCCATATCATCCTGCCAATCCGCCGCAATCCATATCTCGTCTTGTTGCTAACCTGCGATGAAGAAGACATCGATCCGAAGATTTATGTTGATCGCGGCTTTGGCTTCCGGGAAAAGGATGCCGTGGTAATCCCTCCGGCGCGCACGTTCTTGATCCAAGCGGATGTTGGGTGCTACGGCCTCATCCAGAGCCTCCGAGTGGACCCGGCGAGCTTTCCAACAAGACTGACCTTCGATGCCCGCGCTTTCGGAACGGCCGCCGAGGCACAGGCCTGTGTACGCACCCTTACTCGCGTCGGGGACCATACCAACATAATCGACCTTGGCCGCCTGCCGCGTCTCAAATTGCCGGTCCCGCGCCTGTCGTTCCGTCGGCGGGCGAACCTTGCCTCCCGCTATTCCGATGCGTGCTACGCCCTGGCTGAGGCCCAGGCACCAATGGCGCTTCCGGCCGGGAACAGCCCCTGGCTCAGCATCGTCGTTCCCATTTACAATACCTCGGCGCGCTATCTGGACGATCTCGTCCAGTCTTTCCTGGCGCAGAAGGAGGCGGGTGCCGAGCTGATCCTCAGCGACGACGCCTCAACATCGCAGGAAACAAGGCGATGGCTGGCGAAGCCGCCGCCGCAGGCCGCCATCAGAATTATTCGCAATGCGGCCAATGGCGGCATCGCGAACGCGACGAATGCTGGCCTTGCCAAGGCGGGCGGGCGCTGGGTTACACTTCTCGACCACGACGACGTCATCGCTCCCCATGCGCTCCGCCTCGTCCGAGAGGCGCTCGCGCGCAATCCGGATGCGCTGTTCCTCTATACGGATGAGCTCGTCGTTGATGACGCACTGCAGGCGACCGGGCTGATGCTGAAGCCGGCCTATGATCCCGTTCTTCTGACCGGCGTGAACTATATCAACCACTTCTCCTTCTACCGACGGGATCGCCTTGCCGGGATCGGCAACCTGCGGACGGGCTATGACGGCTCGCAGGACTACGACCTGCTGCTACGCTATCTCGAAGGAACTGCGCGGAACCAGGTGCTCCACCTGCCCTACCCCGCCTATTGGTGGCGGCGCACGGGCCACACCTATTCCCGAAAATTCCTCGATGCGGCGACGAAAGCGGCGCGAACCGCCATCGCCGACCGCTTTGCCCGCGAAGGCATACCGGTCCGCGTCGAGGGCGCGATTACCGAGACCCTGCACCGCGTCCTGTTCGACCGCGCCGCAACGGACTGGCCCAGGCTCTCGGTCATCATTCCGAGCCGCAACAGCTATGACCTCATATCCCGCGTGCTAAGCGACCTCTTCGAGAAGACGGATTATCCGGCCCTGGAGGTTATCGTGATCGACAACGGAACAACCGACATCCGCGTGCTGGACCTTTACAAATTCTATTCCATGCGCTTCCCAGCCTTTTCCGTTTATATCGAGCCTGTAACGTTCAATTTTGCCCGTGCGGTCAACAAGGGCATTTCGCTTGCCAGCGGCGAGCACTATCTCATCCTCAACAACGATATCGAAGTAATCGAGCCCAGCTGGCTGAAGGAGATGGTGTCCTGCCTCTCCTTCCCCAGAACCGGCGTGGTGGGCGCAAAGCTACTCTACCCGAACGGCAGGATCCAGCATGCCGGCGTCATAGCAGGCTTCGGTGGGCTGGCGGGCCACTGGTACCTCAACAAGAACCGGAATTTCGGTGGCCCTCTGAACCGGCTTCACCTGCGCAATTCGATGACCTGCGTGACAGGTGCCACCATGCTACTCTCAGGTGAATGCGTTCGGTCCGTCGGTACTTGGGACGAGGTCTCTTTTGCCGTTGCCTACAACGATGTGGACTATTGCTTAAGAGCCCACAAGGCAGGGTTCAACGTCGTGTGGACCCCCTTTGCCTGCCTCTACCACCACGAATCCGCATCACGCGGCTCTGATCTTTCCGGTGAGCGACGAGCCCGCTTTGAACGAGAGAAGGACAACTTGCGACACCTTCACAAGACAGAAGCCTTCCAAGATCCTGCAATTAATCCAGCCTATGACCGCCGGCACTCCGATCCGACCGTACTGATACCAAAGATGCTACACTTTGAAAGGCGCTGGCGATAAACAAAGTGCGGTGCTCCCTGATCTTGGACACCTGGCTGGAGGGTTTTCCGGGCTTAAGCTCATGGCGGATGGGGTACGCCAGAGCCATTCATAAGTGCTATCGGTGGTTTGTTGCCGATGGCGCTATGGGGTCGCACCTCAATCGCGCACAGGGCCTCACGAGCCAGATCGATCTGGATGGACGATGCCATAACCAAAGTCGAACGAGGAATGGCCGGGAAAGAACGGTCTTCCACAAAGATGCAAAGTGAGGTACGCGTTTCGTTATCCAGCATCGCAAGTGCCAGATAAGTACCTTTAGCGAAATACATCAGCTTCTTTTCTGAATTTTACTATTCAGCGTGGAACCGAATTTAACAATACGATCCGAGCGCTTAAAGAAAAGGGATAAGATATATCAATGACATCAGACAAGCCTACCCCACTCGAAATCGTAGAGAGAAGCGAATTCTTTGATGCTGACTGGTATCTTGACGCCTATCCAGATGTTCGTCTGATGCAGTTTGGAGCGGCCGAACACTATCTCTGGATTGGTTGGAGGCTTGGTCGCGACCCAGGCCCGAATTTTTGTTTAAATGACTATCTTATAATGAATCCGCAGTTGCGCGGGGGTGACGTTTGCCCACTCGTTCACCTCGCGAATACCCAGAGACTTGACGCTACGATACCTATTCCGGCCAAGGGGCAGGATAGCACGACCTTGGAAAGTGAAGAGAACAAAGAAGAATTCTCTTATCGTCAACAAGATGAGATAAAATGTGTTTCTGAGTCACGTCTTTTTAATGCAGAATGGTATAAAGAGTCCTATCCTGAGGTTAAAAGATCAAAGAATAGACCAGAAGAGCACTATATAATAACTGGAGCTACACAATTTTTAAACCCATCTCCTGAGTTTAGTACAAGATTTTATGTTCAAAATCATCCAGATGTTCTTAGATCCGGAATGAATCCGCTTGCCCATTATGAACGGTGGGGGCGATCCGAAGGACGCGTTATCCTTCCAGCTTATCTTGATGCACCCGAGACCGATCCCGCGGTACTCGCGTCAACCCATCTCTTGCACGAGGATATATGGCCCGACGCCATATCGGCCAAAGCTTATCTTTCTTGGCGGCTGAATGAAAAAGTAGTCGGGGAACCCGCACGGATGTCGCTGAATTTCGAGGTGCAAGAAACGAAGCGCTTCTTGGCCGCCATAAAGCAATGCGCACAAGATGACTTCGACTCCGAATTTGTCTCTGTTGTCATGCCCGCCTACAATCGAGGTACCAAGATCGGAGCAGCGATCGAATCTGTCCTGAATCAGTCGTGGAGGAATTTAGAATTACTTATAATTGACGATGGAAGCACGGATAATACGCTTGATGTCATCTCAAAATATTCTGACAAAAGGATAAAGTTATTTAAGTCAAACCATAAAGGAGTGAGCAGAGCGCGAAATATTGGCCTAAATGAAGCTAATGGAGAAATTATATTCTATCTAGATTCTGATAACACATGGACTCCACACTTTATTTGGCTAATGGTTCATAGCATTCGTCAATCTGGTGCCCGCTGCGGTTATGCGGGGGCCCGCCTCCAATCTCCCAATGGTTACTTGATAGGCTATCGAGGTGAAGCCTTTGATTGGGAGTCCTGCTTGGCGCAAAACTATGTGGATATGAATGTTTTCTGCCATCGCCGTGATTTTATCGACGCATATGGTAAGTTTGATGAAGATTTGCGCCGAATGGTCGATTGGGATCTTATTCTGCGTTACACACGGAATGAGGATGTATTTTATGCTCCATTCATTGGCTGTATCTATTCCGAAGATCACACTGATATGGGCCGCATTACGACATCACAGCCTATCGTATCATACAAACTAGTCCATTTTCGGAACGCGATGGACTGCAAGATATCGGACGCTGTAGGAAAAATTGGCTTTAACATCGCAATTAAAATTTTTGCTCCCTATGCTGACAGGAACGCTTGGGGTGATTTTCATTATGCCGAGTCACTGGCTGAGGCGTTCGAAAGACTTGGACATCGAGTCCGCATTGATTTCCGTGGACAATGGTATAGTCATCCAGTCATCGCAGATGATGTCGTGATTATGCTACGTGGCCTGGAAGCCTATAAACCACGCCCCACCCATCTGAATTTGCTTTGGGTCATCAGCCACCCCGACTCAGTTACGCCAGAAGAATACAATAGTTATCAGGGTATTTTCGTCGCATCGAGTTCTTACTCGGAATTACTCTCAGCGCTGCTCGGAAGGCAAGTCCAAACGCTTTGGCAGTGCACTGACCCTGATCGCTTTATGCCTTTCATAGAACAGACTACGACCGCAGGCGGGGAGGGAATTTCCGTTAAGGCAAATTACGGCATTTTTATCGGCAATTCTCGTCGCGAGTATCGTCAGATCGTTCGTTGGGCTGTGGACGCCAATCTGCCACTTGAGGTTATTGGACAAGATTGGGAGCCCTATCTCAATGCAGAAAGGATTATTGCGACAAACGCTCCCAATAAGGAACTCGCAAAACTTTATGGCAGCGCGGCATTCGTGCTGAATGATCACTGGGAGTCGATGCGCGATTTCGGGATCGTTTCGAATCGAATCTTCGACGTTCTTGCGGCCGGGGGGCAGTTGATCAGTGATAGAATGCAATCTATCGAGACGCTGTTTGGTGATGCGGTAGTCTGTGTGTCGTCGGCAGATGAGTTGAAGAATGCAGTGGCGTCGAACAAGGTCACCAGAAATGATGCGAAAAGACTTTCGCTAGCGGAAACTGTGCGCAAATGGCATAGTTTCGATGATCGTGCCGGGGCAATCATTGAGTGGATCAGAAAATACTTATCACCAAATATCTCTACAGAAGCGGCGAGTTCGCGTATAAAAGTGCAGTCTGGGCCAGCTTTATACAACGTTGGTATCGTCGCGCCTTGGAGCGATCCTAAAGCTCTAGATCTTACGATAGAGAGGATTTTCTCTCCGCTCACGACGGATCACGCGCTGAGTCTGATCAATATCTCCCGTCTTGAGTCGCCAGAGGACGTTCGTGCTGCAAATATCGATTGCTTAATCCTGGGGCCGGATTGTAATCCGATTACGCAAGATATGATCTCCGCGGTTAAGGAGGCGGATGAGCGAGGTTGCCATATCATCCTAGACATAGCTTCAGCTGATGGAAATCTAGCTTCTAAGGCAGCAGTTTATTACGCAGATGAGATTTGGGGTGATGGCAGGAAATCTCCTTCGGATTACGGTAGGGAGGTCACGACTATTGAAACAAAGCTTGATCCACGCATATGGCGTCTGTATCGTGTACCAAGAGTACTGGTCGCCTCTGAGGGACCTCTTAGACTGTTTGTGATCGTACATAATGCTGCGACTGACACCAAGCAGTTGTCAGCACTTATTCGTCAGATTGACATCATAGAGCGACATTCACCCGGTCGCATTGAGCTCCGGATTATCGGCGCCGTTTTTGAGGAGTTCGCGCATCTAGACTGGCTCAATGCCGATAATTGGCCCTTAGGATGCGATAGCTATTTCCAACGCGCAAAATGGCTTCTACAGAACATTCATGCTGATGTTGGCATGGTTCTACGCGGACAGCCTGACCGCTACATTCTTCAGATGATGGCGCTTGGCATTACACCAGTTGTTATCGCACCAGATGCGGAAAGCATCGCACGGCGAGACATCAAACCCGCAGCTTTGACGATATGCGAGACAGAAGTGGACGCACTTCATACTCTTCATGAATTAGTGGATAAACCTTCCAGTATTTTTGCGGCAAGGCAGGCGGCAGTTAAAGAGGTTTGGCATGAGTTTAATTTACTAACCAATAAAAGCCAAGTTCTTGATGTAATCATCAAAAGACATAGTGGTTCAGAAGGGTTTAATTGTGGAGAAATACGCAACTAGTAACGATATCGATGCTGTTCGTCGTTCATTCCTTTTTGACGCGGACTGGTATCTTAAAGAATATCCCGAAGTCGCTATTGCGGGATTGGATCCGGCCGATCATTACTGCAATCAAGGGTGGCGCCAAGGTTTAGCGCCTAGTACCTATTTTATACCAAAGCCTCATGATTCGCATAATCCACTCCTCTACGCTTTGCGCAATCAAACATTACGCAATCCAACCACGATTCTTCGAATGAATGGAGGCCTGAATCCCACTTACGTACCGATTGCAGAACCCGCCTTCGAAATACCAGGCTCGCTTAGCTCAACGCATATTGGCCCAGCCGAAGTGATCAGACCGAGTTACCCGGGACAGCCTATACGCTTTTCCGGCAAGATTGCAGTTCATCTGCATCTGTTCCACGTTGACATGATTGAGAGTTTTCGGAGGCTTCTTGGAAACGTTCCGGTGCCCTACGACCTGTATGTCAGCGTTCCACGAGCGTCAGAGGTAGTCACGGCAGAGATTGGTTTTGAGGGGCTTGAGAATGTGAAGCGCGTCATCGTAGCGAATTTTCCGAATATCGGACGCGATCTTGGCCCGATGATCGCCGGCTTCGGCAAGCATTTGTTACCTTATGACCTCGTCTACCACATGCATTCTAAGAGGAGCGATCACACACCGGAAAAAAGCGATTGGGCTGCCCAGCTCGGACACCATTTGCTTGCGTCACGCGAGCATGCAAGTGCCCTGATCGATATGTTTGCGTGCGATGCGAAACTTGGTTTGGTCTTCCCCGTCTACCATCCCGGCATCCGCAAGCAGATCAAATGGGGCGCCAATTTCGAGAACTGCAAACGGCTAATGACACGCATGGGCGTCAAGATTGAAGAAACAGACCTATGCCCCTTCCCTGCGGGATCCTTCTTCATCATTCGTAGAGAAGTTCTGCTTCCGCTAATCGCTGGCGATTTCAGCTTCTCCGAATTCGATCCAGAAAATGGGCAAGTTGACGGAACATTAGCGCATGCGATCGAGCGAACGTTTGCGCTCATTTGCCGTCAGCTCGGCTATCGCGCGCAGCAAGTCCGAGCGTCACAACCGTTTAAGTTAGCTTCGATCATGATGGACCCTGAAAACTACAGCTCTCCGGTTTTGGAACGCTTCCGGTCAGACAACATGCCAAACCTGCGTTCCGATAGAGCGCCTGCGGGGTTGCGCTTAGCTGTGTTCAGTGGCGGTGCCAATGCCAAACCCCTGCCTTATGAGCATTTGCTTACGGGGGCGGAGTACATTTTTCTTCTAAACAACCTGCGAGCAGCGCAATCCGTCTATGGCCACTGGACCGCTCGAGCTATGACTGCTGGTGTCGGCACCAGTTGGATTGCTAAAGCAATCAAGGAAGCCAAGAATATAGATATCGCGATTTGGATTTCCCCGAACGTTTCAGTCGTAGGCGATATTTCTGGACATATCGTCAAATTGCTCGAGCAGAAGGGGGCGGTCGCTGCGTTCCGGCATCCGTCAGTGGCTCATCTTCAGAACGAGGTGGAACGGATTGACCGGCGTTATCCTACTGTCGGCCTTCTTAGGAAAGTTAACCAAGTCGCAGATATTCAGGACCAAAAGCTCTTGGACCTCGATCTAGTTATTTTCGACCTCCGCCATCCTAAGGCCGGAGAAGTACTGAACCGCTGGTGCGAAATCTCCGAGAAGTTGGGGAATATTGAGGTTGGCACGGAGCTGGCGTTCACCCTTTCTGCATCTTCTCTGGACAGTGATCTAGTCGCACTTTCAGCCAACGGGTTGGGTCTGCGCGCAGATCCGCAGTTGCGTATTTTCCAGCACGCGCATCCTTACGATGATGTCATGCCACGCATTGCCGAAGTTGTTCATAGGAAACCTCAGCCGTTACTGTCGAGCGAAATGCGATTCAACGACGCGACCGACACGGTCCTGATTCTACAAAGTACTGACGCGCCCGATGCTGTGGCGCAGACTTTACAGCGCTTCTATAATGTCGCCCGCTCACTTGATCGGTTGATTATCGCAATAGAGGCTGGGTTGTCAGTAGCGCTTGAGGGGGTGATCTCTCGTCATTTGCGCAGACGCCCGCAAGATATAGTCACTGACATGCCGGTAACGGCACTGCGGTCCGAGTTTGTTTTCTTAATTGCGACGGGCACGCTAATCACTAAAGGTGCCTTGCATGACCTTGCGAAAGCGGCGCTGTCGGACTCCGCGATCATGGCCTTCATGCCAATTATGACCAAGTCGGCGTTGACTAGCCAATCCGTCTGGCCTGACCAAGTCGCCGATGATTTTCGAAAGGCAGCAGGGAAATCGTCTTTCAACGATGTGATTCTGACCATGGCCTCTGCTTGCTTTCCCGCTATGTTGCGACGCGACGTGGCCACAGGCCTTATGGCCGACAACTCGCAGAATCTAAAATCAGTCATGCAGCAGAGACTCGGCACGATACCGGGGCGTATCGTGCCATCAGCGTTGGTCTATATGCTGGCGGATTTTGCTCTACCATTGATGCCAGCAGAGATCGCGACCTATATATCGGCGACAATCAGCGGCCATAAGACGGTTGAACCTAGTATTATACCTATCGCTTTTTATCTGCCCCAGTTCCATCCCTTCACAATAAACGACAAGTTGTGGGGAGCCGGTTTCTCCGAATGGCGCAATGTCGTGAAAGGACGTCCGCGTTTTGCCGGACACCATCAGCCGCGTCTGCCGGGAGATCTAGGGTATTATGACTTGCGCACTAAAGAGACACTAAAAGCACAGGGGGAGCTAGCCGAGCTTTATGGGGTCTTCGGGATGGCATTTTACTACTATCGATTTGGTGATCAGCGTTTAATGGAACAGCCCACGGATGTTCTTCTCGCAAACTCGTGCATTCAGCTTCGCTTTTTCTATTGCTGGGCAAATGAGGACTGGACCCGCGCATGGGATGGGAGATCGGATGATGTCAATCTCAAGCAGGACTATTCCGATCAAACCATCTCACTCATCGTCGCCGATCTGATCGCAGCCTGTTGTGATCACCGGTATATTCGGGTGCAGGGCAAACCGGTCTTCATGATCTATCAGCTCAATAAGCTACCTGATCCTGCTCTAGCTATCGATCAAATCCGACGCGAAATGCACGAAATCCTCGGTGTCGAGATATATCTCGGCACTACCTATAACGACGAATTCAAATTCGAATGGGAACAGCTTGTGGATTTTATTGTCCAGTTTCCGCCCCATCGTACTCCACGCAAATCCCCTCGTACCCTAATGACGCCGGCTGAGATTCCAGACCTGAAAGATCCGAGTAAAGAAGATTTTTTCGAGAGTTATACCTCGGTCCGTGAACAGTCCATAGCCGCGCTTGATACATTCAGGAAGCTGCAGCCGGGCGTCTGCCCCGACTGGGATAATTCGGCCCGAAGGGAGCGGAGAGCGCATATACTTTACGGGGCGTCTCCGGCAGAGTTTGGGCGATGGGTCCGACTGGCGGCACATGCTAGCGCCGCCAAATACACCCGTGGCGATTCATCTGTGCCTTTCCTGTTCGTGAACGCATGGAACGAATGGGCGGAGGGCGCGGTTCTTGAACCTTATGAAAATGACGCGAGAATGAATCTTCTTGAACTAGCGGGCAACTTACCATGGCGAGTGTGTTGATTGTGAGCGCGGCGAACGGGGATGCGGATAAAAACTTGGACTGATTTAGACGTTTGTGTTCCGGCCCTTTAATTGCGGGACTTACTCAAGTCTGTTTTGTCCGTGCCGGGGTCATGGTCCTTTTCGAGGTCATGGCCTCATGATGATGTTCGGGTCGGCGCCATCGACAATCTGTTCGCTCGCTTCGACAAACACCTGTCTCGGTCCGGGTATCTGGCCAAGGGTGGGCAGATCGTAGATGCGACGATCATCCGTAAGCATCCGAACAGCCACGCGGTCTCTGCGCGCGCGGATGAGAACCAACCGGTTTATGGTGGTGAAGTTCGGTTTGAAGTGGACCCCTTGGCGTAGCGGACCGTCAGGTTTTCCGGCGTGATCGACGCGCCCATTTTGCGACCAGGTCTTCAACGGCTCTGTTGAGGTCGGCGAACGCAGCATGGTTCGGGTCGAAGTCTTTGGCGCCCCACCATTCGGCAAGCTCGGCGTGCCGCTCATGAGCGGGATCGGCAAGCGCCTCGCGGAACTCCTGGTATCCCCAAGGGCCGCCGACGTCTTCCGGCGGGCAGCGCCCCGTCGCCTCGATCAGCATGGGGTCTGCCAGCGCAACGAGGGGGAACGTGCGCTCGATCTTGATGCTGTGCGTCCAGCCGTCACCGAAGTCGTAGTGGTATTTGAAGGATTTCGCGCCGGTGTCCTGGATTGCCGACAGGAGCGAGACCTTGCGCGCATCGATTGGGCCATCCCCCCATTCCTGGTCGGGCAAACCAAAACCGACATCGCGGATCTGGAACTCGTAGAGGTGGGTATTCGTCCAGCCCATCGCGGCTTGCAAGACCTCATGCAATCGGCTGAGCCGGATGCGCCAGGGCACGACAATGCGCCGCATCACCATCGGTTCGACATGGTCGAGGGTGACTTTCAGACGGACCAGGGAAGCTGCCATCGTCAGGCCGCCAGCATGAGGGCTGGACTTTCACCCTGGCGTAGCCGCTTCCACTCCCACGGAAGCAATTCCGGCAGACGCGAGATCGGCAGGTCAGCGATACGAGCAAGGATATCGGCGAGCCAAGCCTTGGGATCCACGTCATTCAGCCGTGCGGTCATGATGAGCGTGAGCATTATGGCCGCGCGATCGGCGCCGCGGTCGGAACCGGCGAAGAGCCAGGATTTTCTGCCGCAGGCTACACCGCGCAACGCTCTTTCCGCGGCATTGTTCGTCATGCAAATCCTCCCGTCATCGGCATAGCGGGCAAAGTCAGTCCAGCGCGACAGTATATAGTCGATCGGCCCGGCCACCGGGGATGAACGCGAGAGGCCGTGCCGCTCGGCGCGCAACCATCCCTCCATATCGTTCAGCAGCGGATTGCTCTTCTCCTGCCGGACGGCCAGCCGCTCGGCCGCGCTCAGGCCGTTGATGTCGCGCTCGATGGCGAACAGGGCATCGATGCGCTTGCGATCGATCATCGATGACATGGTGTCGAGTTTGGTGCTCATGGACGGTTCTCCCGCGCCATGGCCTTGCCGACAGCATCGTAGAAGGCGAGCGAGCGCTGCATGACCTTGTCGCCGGCGCCTTGAAGGGTGACGGCGCTGTCGCCCTTCGACCAGGAGCGCTGGATGGTCGCCATGCCTTTCCGGTGATCGGGATGCACACGCCGCTGCTTGCGGCCCTCCAGCACGGGATGGACCGCGATCAGGGTTCCGTTCTCGAAGATGCGCAGCTCGTTGGCAAGCGAATGGACTTCGACCAGCCTGCTGCGGGTCGCATCCGGGACGCTGTAGGCATTGCCGCCGACGCTGACCATGCCTTCGCGCGAGATGCGGCGCTCCAGCTTCAAAACCGCTCGGAACGGAGCCAAGGGCAGCGGGCGCAGATGCGGCCGTTCTTCGGCAAAGGCCTCGCTGACCACGCGCAGCGTCGTGGCATGGACTCTCGGATTGGCGATGGTGTCGACTTTTAAACACATGGCGGCGGGCGGCAGGGCAGATTAGTCCGGCTTCAGCCGTTGCCGCGGTGGAACAACCTGCTTTCGTGCCGATCATGATCGCCGACCATCAAAATGGACGGCGCGCTGCAGACGCCAGTGAGGGCGCCGCCGGCCGGATCGAGATCGAACTCGGCGGCGGGCGGATGATCGTTACAGGCAATGTTGCTCCCGACCTGGCTTATGCGGTGGTGACGGCGCTACGGGGTAGACGGTGATCGGTCCTGCGAGGGGGCTGAGGATTATGGTGGCGACCCAGCCGGTCGATTTCCGGCGCGGGATGAACGGCCTGATCGCATTGGTGGCGTCTGCCCTTTCGGCCGATCCCTATTGCGGCGACATTTTTGTTTTCCGGGCCAAGCGGCGCGACCGATTGCGCTACATTTATTGGGACGGGTCAGGGATGATCCTGGCGACGAAGTGGTTGGAAAGCGGGAAGTTCACTTTCCCGCCTGTCAAGGATGGCGCTCTTCACCTGTCCCCCGAACAGTTCGGTCTGCTTGTTGCGGGTCTGGACTGGACGCAGGTCCGGCAAAAGCCCTTGAAGCGTCCGACGAAACTCGCTTGATCCCATTGTATTTGCTTGCAGATTCATGCCGGTGTGGTAGTTTTCGGCATGTCTCTTCGTCACGTTCAGCTCCCGCAAGATGTCGAGCAACTGAGCCGGATGGTCCTCGATCTGAGGGCGGAAGTCGCCTATCTGAAGCGGCTGATCCATGGCGCAAGATCAGAGGTGCTTTCGACAATCGACCCCGCACAAGCCAGTCTCGATCTTGGCGACCTCTCGGCTGTTCCGGTCGCTGCCAACGACGATCAGCCTGACGGTGCCCGGCAGAGTGCGCGTGGCCGGCAACCCGCAGCCCGCAACATCGGCTTTCTTCCCAGGCACCTGCCACGCTACGACGTCATTATCGAGCCGGAAAGCCGGGCGTGCGCCTGCTGCTCCGGCACGCTCCATCGCATTGGAGAGACGACGAGCGAGGCACTTGATGTCGTTCCGCCCATTTTGCGCGTCAAACGAACCATTCGCCCTCGCTATGCCTGCCGGGCATGCGAGAATGGCGTCGTCCAGGCTCCCGCGCCGGCGCGCTTCATGGATGGCGGCATGGCGACGACAGCATTGGCGGCCCATATCGTCGTTTCCAAGTTCGCGTGGCACCTTCCGCTCTACCGGCAGACCCAGATCTTCGCGGGCCATGGGATAGCCCTCGATCGTGGAACGCTTGGCGCCTGGGTCACGCGCGTCGCCTGGTGGCTCAAACCACTCTACGACAGGCTGCTGACCTTCATCCGCTCCCAGCCAAGGGTTTTTTCCGACGAGACCCGATTGCCGCGGCTCGATCCGGGGCGAAAGCGAACGAAAGCTGCCAGCTCTGGGCGCAGGCCGTGGACGATCGCCCCTGGAAAGGACCGGCTCCGCCCGCGGTCGGCTATATCTTCTCCGAGAGCCGCAGCGCCCGTGAGGCCGAGCGCCAATTGGTATCCTTCAACGGCATGCTTCAGGTGGACGGATATACCGCCTACAAGACGCTCGCCAGACATCGCAGCAAGAGCAATTCCAGACCCTTGAGGCTGGCATTCTGCATGGCCCATGCCCGGCGTAAATTCGTCGATGTGGTCAAGCTGACCGGATCGCCGGAGGCGCTCGAGGTCGTATCGATCCTCGCCGGGGTCTACCAGATCGAACAGGAGATCAGGGGGCAAAGCGCCGAGGATCGTCACAATACCCGCCAGCTCCGCTCAGCTCCCCTCACGCGCCAGTTGAAGGCGCGCCTGCTCGACCTGAAGAACGACATCTCAACGCAGTCCGCCCTCTCCAAGGCCATCAAATACACGCTCACCCATTGGACGGGCCTGAACGCTTTCCTCGACGATGGAACGATAGAGATCGACTCCAACATCATCGAGCGTTCGATGAAGTCCGTTGCCCTGACGAGAAAGAATTCGATGTTCGTCGGCAATGTCCAGGGCGGCGAGACCTTCGCGGTCCTGGCCTCGTTGATCAACTCGGCCAAATTGAATGGTCTGGATCCATACACCTGGCTTGCCGATGTGCTCGAACGGATCGTATCGGGCCGCACGACGATCAACCAGCTCGATACGCTGCTGCCCTGGAAGTGGAAAGCCGATCAGGTCGGTCAAGCCGCATGACCCGGCCCGCCGTTTCCTATGACGAGCTCGATGAGTACCTTCGCGGCGATGGGCACAACGACTATGTCGGCGTGAGCGCCATCGATGGGCTGATTGCGGCCGTCGTGGCCGGCCCGGTGAAGATCCCTGCACATACCTGGTTGCCGCACGTATTCGGCGGCTCAATACCGCAAACCAGGCCAAGCTCGATCGAGGAGCGGCTCGTCAATACCGTGCTGAACCGCCACGACGAAGTCGAAAGCCTGCTGCGCGACGCGCCCGGGCACTACTTTCCGATCTTCATGAACCACAAGGGCGAGACCATCGTCGGTCCCTGGGCGATCGGATTTTCCCTTGGCCTCAGTCTGGGCGGCGAAGCGTGGGCGCCGATCCTCCTTGCCACGCCAAAGCCGGTGATCGCCCCCATCATGGCCGTCAATCCGCAGCTCGCCAAGCTCCTCATCCGGCTTTCTCCTCAGGAGCGGCGCAAAATAAGGGCGACGGCCCACCACCATATCTCATCCGCAGTCCTGCAATTGCACGCCGTCACAAGACAGGCCCGGTAACAACGCGGCCACCAGCATCAACCCAGCCTACAGGCAAGGTGGTGCGTTCGTCGCGCTCACGCTCAAACCACTCTACGACAGGCTGCTGACCTTCATCCGCTCCCAGCCAAGGGTTTTTTCCGACGAGACCCGATTGCCGCGGCTCGATCCGGGGCGAAAGCGAACGAAAGCTGCCAGCTCTGGGCGCAGGCCGTGGACGATCGCCCCTGGAAAGGACCGGCTCCGCCCGCGGTCGGCTATATCTTCTCCGAGAGCCGCAGCGCCCGTGAGGCCGAGCGCCAATTGGTATCCTTCAACGGCGTGCTTCAGGTGGACGGATATACCGCCTACAAGACGCTCGCCAGACATCGCAGCAAGAGCAATTCCAGACCCTTGAGGCTGGCATTCTGCATGGCCCATGCCCGGCGTAAATTCGTCGATGTGGTCAAGCTGCCTGCATCAGCAGCCGTGCCAGCGTTGATATCGCTTTCTCCCGATCTTTGTCGCTCAGTCCGTCGAGCTTGCGTGTTTCGAATATCAGGTTGAGCTGCCGACCCGAGGCCGGCACCGGCGTATTGCGAGGTCTCATCATCTTCCTCCTGGGCGACTCCACGTCCACCTTGGAAGATTGCAGGCTTGTCACCGCCCATGACCAGCCTGTTCAGCTCGATTAGCGCCGCAAGATCGACGCGCGCCGAACCCATTGTCATACCAGCGCACGCCACAGGATCGATCATCCAGCCGGCAATCGACACCACGACACCTGCCGGTCCCAGAACCTGCAGAAACTGACCTATTGCCCGTCGGTCGACCCGTCGAATGCAAACCTTTTGGCCGAAATAGGGATGCCAGCGGTAGAAAACCTCAACCTCATCGCCGACATGGGCAGAATGAACGGGGATAGACAATCACCAGGAAGAACAGCCTATTCGCCGGAAGCGAGGGTGGTGGACGGACATGGGCCACGCTGGCCACCTTGCTGCAGACCTGCAAAATGAACAGCGTCGATCCGCTCCACTGGCTATCTCAGACCTTGACCCGCATTGTTCAAGGCTGGCCGGTAGCCGATATCGAGGCGCTTATGCCATGGAACTTCAAGCCTGACGCCATCGGCTGACCGCTTACCGTACATCTGGCGCTTGATGAGCTTGAGTTTTGTGATCTGGCCTTCCGTCTGGCCGTTCGACCACTGGGAGGTTATCGCCTTCTGGATTGCGGCTCGGTCTCGGATAACGCCATTCGCGAATGATGCGACCAGACTTTTCGCCGCGCGTTCGATCCAGGCCCCCAGATCACCGGAGGACTTGCGGCGCAACATGCCGTGGAAGCTCTCGACGACGTCCCTGGCCTCTACAAGGTCTGGCAGCCTCTCTTCGATGGCGGCAACCGTCATCGTTTGAGCCTTGGTCAGGTTGTTGCGGTCGATGGTCATCAGGCGAACGATGGTGCGCGCGGCAGGAGCATAGCCGCGCCGGAGCAGGAGCTGATAGCCAAGCTGGTCCTGAAGCTCCGGCGTGAACGGATCGCTGCCGCTGATCCAGGGATTGGCCTTGGCCAGATCGATGAGTGTGGCGCGCATGAACTGGTAGGCGCCGGCGGCGCTGGAGCCGTGGTTTTTCGACCACGCCCGCTGGGCGTCGATGATGTCGCCATAGGTCATCGACGTGAGTGGCACGGGAAGCTTGCCCTGCTTGTTGGCGAAGATGACGTCATAAGACGCGCGGTCTTCCCGGCCGACTTCCGTTTTCCGGATGAAGGCGAGAAGGATCGTCGCGCCATACGGGATGGTGCGGTCCATGGGGTACCCTTTCGGTGGCATAGGAGGCGCCGCCTAAGCGGCTAGGCAAGCGCTGGGGAGCGCGGCGTCATGCGGTCTTTTAAATTGTGACTCGACTATGTGCTCCACCCATGCTTTCATTCAAGCATAAGTGGAATATTCCGTGTGAACTGCAAGCATATTGCCGATGGTGCCGATGGGCGCAACGGCTTCGACGCTTCATGGGTCAAATGGAGAGACGCGCACCATGATCAACATCCGGAATTTGCTCGACTTCGGCGGAAACGGCAATGGAGTGGCAGACAACTCTCCAGCCTTTGCCGCAGCCATCGCCGATATCTTGGCCGAACCAAATGGGGCTTCCCTGTTCGTTCCTGCCGGTAACTATCGCATCGCCACACAGGTTGTTTTCCCAAAGACAGCAAACAAATCTATCCATGTTTTTGGCGAATGGGGCAGCACGATCATCAATTGCGCCTCCGTTGCATCGTCTAAAGCCGCCTTCTACGTCGGAGGCGCGCTTGCAGCCGGCGGTACAAATTTCCGGGTCTCCGATATGTCCTTCGTTGGCGGCGGGACGACTGCGGGAACGGCATTCGAGCTGAAGAACGCAAACGGTGCGCAGTTTGAAGGCGTGAGTTTCAACGAAATGCGTGACGGCGTACTGATGGACGCAAGTTATGCGGTGAGCTTCTTACGATGCCAGGCGGTAAATGTCGGTCGAATAATGATAAATTCTTCGACCTCATGCCATAATTTAGTCATCGACCGGTTCAAGGCATACAATGTCGGCCTAGCCAGCAATGGACGTTTCCTGCATGTTGCCGGACACACCGACAATATCGTCATACAGAATTCCGACTTTGAATATTGCTATCAAGTGTACTCGCTTGCGGATGGCGGGGCATCACTCTATTTCTGCCAGAATTACGTCGAGGGCACGAGCACCCTTCCCTTCTCCCACACAACCGCTATGTACGGCGCCAGCATAAACAATAACTTCATAGGGATGGGTGCGAATTTCTCCATCCCCAATATGAAAGGCGGAGAATTCAAGCGAAATCGGCTGCATCAGCAGCAAGTCGGATTCGCAACTTCAAGCGTTGATGTCGGCACGGCCGACAATCATGCACCAAGCCCGTCCGTTCTCACGCCCTGCCAGCCAACCACAGTAACCGCGTTCCTGAATGGGTCTTCCGTCGGCGCTCGACCGGTGGCTTATCAGAAGGACAGCAACGGCTATATTCACCTCTATGGAGAGGCCAGGGTCGGGACAAATGGCGCGCCGATTTTTGCCCTGCCCTCGTTCTACTATCCCATGAGGACGCAACGCCTGAACGCGATCGATACGGTCGACAACAGCAATGTTTACGTGATCGTTGACGCCGTGAACGGTAATGTGGTCCCGACCTGTTCTTCGCCCTCCTTGCGTGTCTCACTTGACGGTCTGGCATTTCGCGCCGCCAAGTAAAAACGCCACCTTAGCGGTTAATTGCAGCCGACAAAGCTAGCATCGAGGGGGCGCAGCTGCTCGGACGGACGCAGTCAAGACCAGTTGGCAGCAGAATTGCGGCTAGGTGCCGTCGCGCAATGGGAGACTTGCGGGAGATGGAATTTTAGAACGCGGCACGGTAAAAGGGGGCGCCGGATGTTCCCCCAAAGTCCTTCCGGCAGGACCCGGTTGAGCGATAGGGCGCTCGGCCGGGTCTTTTGGTTCCCTCCTCCAACTAGACGCAAGGTTCGGATGGCAGTTTCCGCGCTGCTGGGGGAGAAAGAGGTAGACGTGGATTCTGCAATCTTTTCATCGCTGACGGAGCGCGCCGCATGGCGGATCGCAACTCGTCATCTCGGCTGCGGCCAGCGCGATCCGGTGAAGATGATCGTCGACGCCATCGAGCAGGAACGGGCCCGTTGCATCGGCCTTATCGAGGCCGCCGGCTTTTCGAGTAAAGACCTTTCGCCGTTCATCGCAGATCCGCATGCGGACTGGTAGGCATCCGCAACGCCGCGCAACAGCGCAGACCGTCACACCTGGCCGCTCCATTTTCCCTTTGATATCCCCCTCAGTCCCGATGTCCCCGCCTCGCGAGCAGGCGACCTAGGAAAGCGCTACAGGGAATGATCGGAGAGTAGCTTCACAAAGTACGTGAAGCCGAAGCTACCGCTCTTTGAGGACGGTCAAGTGTATTTCGGTTGTTCGACTCCGATGACTATGGCACACGGTCTAATGAGGGATCGTGCTGGAGGATTAGATGGTCGCCGCTATGAACTACAAAGGATTTTGCCCAATCTGCCAAGCTGAGGCAAGCTTTAGCGCGACCGATGACTGGTACCGCGGGTCATTAACATGTCGCAGTTGCCCAAACGGATCTGTGCCTCGCGAGCGTGCCTTGGCCCTTGTCCTTGAAGAGCACTTCCCAAATTGGCGACGACTCAAAATCCATGAATCATCCCCAATTACCCGAGGCATCTCTGCGAAGATCAAGAGAGAAGCGACCGACCTCGTCCAAACGCAGTTCTACCCCGATCTACCACGGGGCTCGAAGGAAAGAGAGTATCAGTGCGAAGATCTGCAGAATCTGACTTTTCCATCCCATGTGTTTGATCTCTTTATATCATTAGATGTTATGGAGCATATTCCTGATCCCGAAGCGGCGGTTCGGGAGATTTGCCGCACGCTCAAGCCCGGTGGAGCTATGCTTTGCACTTGGCCGGTTCGAAAGAACCAAGTTGGCGCAATCGAGCGCAGAGTTGTATACAATGATGATGGCACCACTACAAACGTCAAACCCGAAGAGTGGCACGGGAATCCCGTGGATGCGAAAGGTTCAATTGTAACGGTAGATTACGGCTACGACATCCACAAAGCCCTTTCCGCCTGGGGTGGGTTCGATGTTCGAGTGTATCGGTTCTGTGATAGAACGCACGGGATACTCGGAGAATATACCGAAGTCTTCCTAGCCAAGCGGCCCATATAGCTCCGCCTGGCTCATCTCTTACCACGTTGCTATTGCCGCGCGCTTCCAAGTGTTGGATGCAGTCGCAATGTAGAAATAATTGTCGTCGTATGCTTGCTCTCCGTTGATGGCGGCAGCACCTGCTGATGGCGGGGTGTATTTTCGAGGAACCTGCAACACACGCGTCCCGGCCCCGCTGACAGCGTGTATTCCGATAACCCCCTAAACAAGTTAGGGCCCAATAGGTTGTTATCACACCCTGCGCCTTCCTGAACCCCGATCTGCGCGTTTCGAACATTGTTGCCGAAAACCTTGACGTGGTCCCCTGGAATGTCCTCGGTTTGAGGTTAGTCTGTTCTCCGGAGATGGAGACAGAGAATGAAGCGATCCCGTTTCAGCGACGAGCAGATCATTGGCATTTTGAAGGAGCACCAGGCCGGTTTGTCGGTCGTTGAGCTGTGCCGCAAATACGGGGTCAGCGATGCGACCTTCTACAAGTGGCGCTCGAAGTATGGCGGCATGGACGTGCCGGAGGCCAAACGCCTGAAGGCTCTTGAAGATGAGAATGCCAAGCTGAAGCGCCTCCTGGCCGAAGCGATGCTCGATGTATCGACGCTGAAGGAAATGCTCGGAAAAAACTTCTGAAGCCCGGCTCAAGGAGGCACGCCGTGAACTGGGCTATGAGCGAGAAAGGTTATTCGCAGCGCCGCGCTTGCGGTCTGGTCAACATCGATCCGCGTGTCTTCCGCTATCGGTCGACGCGAGGCGATGATGTCGCGATCCGCACGCGGCTAAAGGAACTGGCCAGCCGAAGGCGTCGCTTCGGCTATCGTCGCCTGCATATTCTGCTCAAGCGGGAAGGCGTCGAGATCAACTGGAAGAAGCTGTATAGGCTTTACAAGGAGGAGTGGCTGACCGTGCGCAAGCGCGGCGGTCGCAAAAGAGCGCTGGGAACGCGAGCGCCGATGGCAATCCCACAGGGACCGAACCAGCGCTGGAGCCTGGACTTCGTCTCGGATGCGCTGGTCGATGGCAGGCGCTTTCGTGTCCTTTGTGTCCTCGATGTTGATTTGCACTGAGAGCTGATGGAGTGGATGCCCCCTCCCGACGGCATCGCAATGTGCCAGAGTGATGTTCGCCAGAACTCCGGCTCGAATACGTAGTGACTGGCCATCGCCAGGAAACGGACATTGACGTCGCGCTCTTTCCCGCGGCCGACCTTGTCGATCGCCGTGCGCATGTTGTCGTAGATTCCGCGGCCGGGGATGCCGCCGAAGACCCGGAATGCATGATTATGGGCATCGAACAGCATCTCATGCGTCTGGAGGAGATAGGCCCGAACAATGAAAGCGCGGCTGTAGCTCAGCTTCGTATGCGCCACCTGCAGCTTGGTGCGCTCATTGCCAATAATGGCCCAGTCTTCCGACCAGTCGAACTGGAACGCTTCGCCCGGCTCAAAGGCCAGAGGCACGAACGTTCCGCGCCCTGTCGTCTGGAATTCCCTCTGCCGGTCTGCCTTCCATTCGCGGGCAAAGGCTGCAACACGGCAATAGGAGCCGTCGTAACCGAGGCCCACCAGGTCGGCGTAGAGCTGCTTCAGGGTGCGCTTCTGCTTGCGGCCCTTCTTGGATTCGGTCTTCAGCCAGGCCGACAACCGATCTGCAAACGGATCAAGCTTGCTCGGCCGCTCCGGGACCTTGAACTTCGGCTCCACGCCGTCCAGGCGCAGGTATTTGCGGACAGTGTTCCGGGAAAGGCCGGTCCTGCGGCAAATCTCCCGGATCGATAGATGCTCTCGAAAATGCCAGCGTCGGATTACGCTCAGTAACGCCATGTCGATCACTCCAGAGCCCCCGCTGAAACCTCGCGAGGGGTGATTGAAACATGGGTCAAATCTCAGTGATAATTTCCCGCAATCTGGAGTGCGCCCCTTGGGGTGGACACTGATCAGGCTGCTGATTTGCCAGTCTGCCGGATGTGTTGATCCTCGAACTGTTGGGGGGCTCAGGTAGCCGAGTGCTGAATGGAGCCGGCGCTTGTTGTAGACCTCCTCGATGAAGTGGGGAAGGTGTTCAGTGATGTCCTCGAAGGTCTCGAAGGCCATCGGATAGACCGCCTCGACCTTCAGCGTTTTCATGAAGCTTTCGGCCTTGGCATTATCGTACGGATTGCCGCGGCGGCCCATCGAACCGATCAGGCCATTGGCGGCCAATGTCTCGCGGTAGACCTCGACAGCGTATTGCGAGCCGCGGTCGGAATGATGAACCACGCCCCGCGGCGGCTTTCGCCTGTCAATGGCCGCCTTCAAGGCTGCCACCGTCAGCCGTGCGTCGATCGACCGACCGATGGCGTAACCGACGATCAACCGCGACCAGGCATCGAGGATGATGGCGACGTAGATGAACCGGGCCGGCAAGGAGACATAGGTGATGTCGCTGACCCAGAGCTGGTTGGGACCGCTCGGGATGATGGCCTTCGCCAAGTTCGGGAAGATCGGGCCGTCGTGGTCACTGTCGGTCGTGGCAATGAACCGTCGCCTGATCTTCGGACGCAGATCGTGTTCGCGCATGAGGCGACGGACCTTCTTGTGGTTCACGACAAGACCCTGCTGTCGTAGGGCCGCACCGACGCGGCGGTAGCCGTAGAACTCGAACTCGTCGCAGATCGCGAACATCGCTTCGACGATCGCGGTGTCGTCGGCCGGCCGTTCTGGGCGGTCATAATAGGTGGAGCGCGCGATTCCCATCAGCCGGCATCCTTCCGCGACGGAGATGCCACGGGGCCGATGATGACGGATGTAGTTCCGTTTTTCGGCCCCGATGCGCTTTTCAGAGCCCCCTTTAAAAACTCCAGTTCCAGAGCCTGCTTGCCAACCAGCCGTTCGAGGGCGGCGATCCGGGCCTCGTATTCCTGGACGAGATCGGCCGCCCGCGCATCGTCCTCGAATGCGCCTTGCTCGTACTTCTGAACCCAGATGCGGATAAGGTTGCGAGACACGTCGTGGCGTTTTGCCAGACCATGCAGCGTTTCGCCGGCCAGGAATTCCTGCACGACCTGACGTTTGAACTCGACGCTGTGACTTCGGTGTTTTGCCATGGGTCTTCTTTCCGAAAACCCGGAAGGCCGGTCAATTCGTCATCCCGGTCTGCCCACCCCAAGGGGCGCACTCCACAGAGGGGTCAATATTCGGCTCTGACTCAATCTCGATGATGTTTAGGCTTCAATTGGCGTTGTTTTCTCTGGAGAATCAGCGCCATGCGGACCCGATTTCGACTTTCCGATCTGATCCCGGCCGAATTCAACGTTGAAGCAGTGCACGATGCGGCCGGCGCGATTGTTGTCGTAGCATCTGGCCGGTCAGAACAATGTAGATGCCCCCACTGTGGAACCGTCTCCCGGCGCATTCATAGTCGCTATCCTCGGAGGCTTGTCGACCTGCCGTGTGCGGGTCGGCGGATCGAGCTGCACCTGACTGTCAGACGCTTCGTCTGTAGTGCCGGCAATTGCCGCCGAAAGATTTTCGCCGAGCGCTTTGGTGACGACGTAATTCGCCCCATGGCTCGCCGTACAGCACGCCTGGACTGTCTGGTTCGCCATCTTGCTCTCGCATTGGGTGGTCGCCCGGCGGCCCGATTTGCAGATCGTCTCGGATTCCCGGTGAGCAATGACACGCTGCTGCGAACCGTTCGCCGATACGACCGTCCTGCGCCGATACCACCGAGCGTCATCGGCATTGATGACTGGGCCTGGCGACGCAATCATCGATACGGCACCATCATTTGCGATCTTGAACGCCGAAGGGCAATCGCATTGTTGCCCGACAGGGAACAGGCGACCGCCGAGGCCTGGCTGATCCAGCAGCCCCAGATCGAGATCGTCGCAAGAGACCGTGGCGGTGGATATGCGAAGGCCGTCGCACGAGCTCTCCCACACGCAGATCAGGTCGCCGACCGTTGGCATCTGATGGAAAACGCCAGCCACGCTTTTCTCGACGCTGTTCGTAAATCGATGCGGCAGGTCCGGATGGCGATCGGCACTGCAACCGTAAATCCGAAACTGCTGACTGCCGCTGAGCGGCTGCAATACGAGGGATATCTGCGGCGTGAAGAGGCAAATGCCGTAATCCGCGGGTTCGTCGCCGATGGTGTCTCCATCAAGGAAATCGTGCACCGAACTGGGCATAGCCGAAAGCTGGTCCGCAGTGTCGTTCGTGGTCAGCGGACAGACATCTTCCGGGTCCGGCAAACCTCTCTCGAACCGCACCTGCCTTGGCTTGAAGCTCAATGGGATGCTGGATTGCGTAATGGCGCCGAACTGTGGCGGCAGCTTCGACTGGCCGGTTTTGGCGGAGGCCTGCGTGTTGTCACCGAATGGGCAACGAGACGAAGGCGAGCAGAAAAGGCTGAAAGCGGACTCGGCTATGCTCCCGCCGCGCGCACCGTCGTTCGCCTGATGACCATCGACCGCAACAACCTGACCAAGGCTCAAACGATGACGGTTTGCCGGTGATGAGACGATCGAGCAGGTTCATCTCGACGGCTGTGATCGCCATTTCCGGTTTGGCGCCAGGCGTGGTGCGATTGAGCATGGTCATCCAGAATACCCGCCAAGCCAGGATGCAGAAGACGGCGATCAGCTTGACGAGCCTCTCGGCCGTTCGCAGTCTGGCCTCCTCAGCCTTGCATCCGGATTTCAGAATCTTATGGAAACCTCGATTTTCCAGCGCATTGCATACCAATGCAGCTTCTCTATCGCGTCCGTAGCCGACTGGACCGGCAGGTCGGTGATCAGCTTCCAGTCGATGCGCGGCCGGTTCTGGGGTTCGTCCCGCTCCTGGGCATAAATGACGGTAAGTTCGAGAGCCGGATAGCGCTTCTGCTTGCCGATCGGCGGCAGGACGCGGATCCGGCGATATCGAATTTCGACGGTGGCTGTTTCCCGGTTCCCCTTGTCGTCGCGGACCTCGATCTCATGAAAGCCCTCGACCAGCGCGTCCTTCATTTCGGCGGCAATCGTATGATCGCCATCGCCCGCCAGACGATCGACACATGTGCGGACCAGAAAATGGGTGCCGAGATCATGGGCCATGCAGAAGAGTTCATAGATATCGCTCTCACGGTCGCCGATATGCACGCATCGGCCCGGATCGCCGAGCAGGGCGACAGATTGCCGGATGTTTTCCAGCCAGCGGAAACTCTCCTTCTGCTCGATGGGGACCCGCGTCGGATTGATCTTCTTTTTCAATGCAGCCGTGCCCTTGAACTTCGACCGCGTCCAGAACTTGATGGCTGAAAGCCCCAGCGGCAGGCCGTCGAGTGTGACCGCCAGACTGGAATGCATCAGAAGACCGCAGACCGTGTGCATTCTGAAACGCCCGGCTTTGTCCTTGCCACTTTTGATGCGATACGTCATGCCGATCGCATCGGTGCTTTCCCGTTGATAGGTGAATTCCGTCGTGTCCTGCAGGACCAGGATGGGGCCAGACGCTGCAACGAAACGGCCACGGGTGGACTGGAAATGACCAGCGAGAATGTCCGCGTCTCCAACGCGGTCGTTCGAGAAGAAGCGATAGGCCGCCTTCGTATTGGCCCAGTCCTGGCATGCCAACGGGATGCTTGCTCCGATAGAACCGCCCATCCTCTCCACCAATTGCCGCAGTCGCCGGTCAAGGCGCTTGTCGGCAAGGTTGCAACCGGCAAGTTCCTCATCAAACCATGGTGTCGCTATTCCGTCCATGCACCGGCGCCCCTCGATTCGGTGCCAGATAAGGAATCATACGAGATTCAACCAAGGCAAGAGATGTGGGTAATTGAAAGGTTCGCCGGACGGATACGATCCAGCGCTTCTTCACTCGTCACAACGTCACGCGCAAAAAAAGAGTGCGCATGCCTCGGAGCAAGATCGCCCCGATATCTTGAGACGGCGGCAGGAATGGTTCGACGGCCAGCTTGACCTTGATCCGGCGCGCCTCGTTTTCATCGACGAAACCTGGGCTTCGACAAACATGGCCCGCCGCTACGGCCGATGCGCCAGAGGCGAGCGCCTGCGGATCAGCCTTCCGCATGGCCACTGGAAAACCACGACTTTCATCGGAGCGTTGACGCTACGCGGCTTCATTGCCCCATTCGTCATCGACAGGCCGATCAATCGCATCGCATTTGAGACTTACGTCGAAAAGGTGTTGCTGCCCGAGCTTCAACCCGGCGACATCGTGGTGATGGACAACCTGTCCAGCCACAAGGGGCCAAGGGTCCGGGAAATGATCGAAAGCATCGGCGCGAGGCTCGAATATCTTCCGCCTTACAGCCCTGACTTCAACCCCATCGAAAACGCCTTCTCGAAACTCAAAACGCTGTTGAGAAAGGCCGCCGAACGCTCCATCGGCGACCTTTGGAACACCATCGGGCGATTGCTCAAACTCTTCACGCCAAACGAATGCCAGAACTATTTCGCCGCCGCAGGATATGATGCAACATGATCGGATTCGCTCTATAATCGCACCTGGATCAATACGACCGCTGACGACTTCATGCAGCAGCTGGATCCCTACATCCAGTGGTACAATCAGCATCGCATAAAGCTCTCACTGGGCGGCTTTAGCCCCGCCGAATACCGCCGGAATCTCGGAACTGCAGCATAAGCAGTCCAAGTTTTCGTCCGCACCTCCTCAGAGCCAGATTTGTGCGCCGATTGACAAATGCCGTCCCGAAAGGGCTGTGACACGACGCAAGCGAGCATGAAATCGCAGCCAAAAACCGCCAACAGCCATCAGGACGCCCTGCCGATCACCAATTCAGCGGTAATTCGAGGTCTCCAGCATCACTTTAGTTTCGTCCAAGGGTGCCGCATTGATATAATATTAAAGAGACGTTCGTAACTCTTTACTGTGTCTGTACGTAGCATAGAAGAGGTGTGAACGCGGTATTTTCCAAGAAACTCTGGAACATAACAGCACAGTGAATTAAATTCGATGAGCTTGCACCAGAAGTCGTAGTCCTCCCATCCGCCGTCCAAGTGTGTATAACCGCCCACTCGTTCCCATACACGCTTATGCACTAGCGCCATCGCGTCAATATATGGGCCCTCCGCTAAAAGGGCTTTTGACCAATAGTCTGCGAGGCCGATGTCCGTGATGTCACCAAACATCACCAGTTGACTGTAGGCAGCATCGGCATCCGCCGCTATCAAAGCACGCCGCAGCTTACGTAAGCAGGCAGGATAGATGACATTATCGGCATCCATCACAAAGACCGCATCACAAGTCGCTGCTCTGAAGGCAGAGTTACGTACTTCCGAAAGGCCACTATTTTCTTCGTGACGCAGAAGAATTCCGCTTGGAAAGCGAGCCTTGTTCTTCCGCATCCAGGCTTGCGCCACTCCTACAGAGTCGTCCTTCTGAGAGCAGTCATCGACGATGACGAGCTGAATGTCGGAAAAATCCTGCGCTGCGATTGAATCAAGGCATTCTTCAATATAATTCGCATAATTATAGAGGCTGACTGCCACCGATATGCCTTCAGTTGAGGATATGTTTCCCCACTGTAACACAGTCTGGCTAGCGTTTCTTCTCATATACATGCCTTAGACAGTTAGGAGCTCGGCGAGAATATGGGATCTTTGTATATCGCTCTTTAGATCACGAGCGGCCGCGGCCGCGGCTTGAGCGATCACAGCCGCTTTCTCTTTTCCATCAGCGTCGTTGAGCACCCATTCTAGCAAATCTATGAGGCGGTGACTTTCTTCGGCAAGATAATGGATGCCAGGTTGGAAGTCAGGATTGGCGAAACATGGCTCTGAAACGACCGTGCAGCTGTTGGCCATACCCTGATAAACCAGACGGTGCCATTCAAAATAGGAAAACTCATCACGGTGGATGTTGAGTAGTACTCGTGTATTACGAGCCACATGTTGGGCCACGTCTACAAGACGTGCTTCTCCGGTTTCGGCATTCATCGGCTTGGTCGCATTGGCGGTGCGGAGATAAATGAAACTCTCGTATCGGCCGAGCCTTTCCGCGTTGCGGGCGAAGAATCGTGTACGATAGGGGCTGACAGTGCCGAAGAAGCATAGGTCAAGCGGTCGCCCAATCCAATCGGCAGGTGTGGGACCGTCAATCCACCAACGCTGTCCAGCAAGAAGCGGATGTGCTCGGACTTCCGCCTCAAGAGAGAGAGGTATCTTGCGAATCTCCGGAAAGATGCAAGCAGCCGGCATCACCTCGGCAAAAGCCGCCGCAATTGGCATAGACATATCGACCACCGATCTGGCCATCAAGACAATGTGCAGCGCTTGCCAAAACCACTGTGTCTGCACCTGTTCGGTGCAATACATACAAGCACCTTCTAACACATCGTCGCGCACCCATAAGGGCCCCCGACCAAGAAAGAAGAACTCGTGCGGAGCCACATAAATGCAACGCTCTGGTCTGGTCTCTATATCACTTTTCTCGTCGCCTTCGGCGACGGTGTATCCAGCGTTTCGGAGTAGGTTTCCAAGAGCGGCCGCGATCTCCTGCATGAAAACATTACTAAGGCTACTCACGTATAGGCCGATGGTCAGCAAAGGGCGAGGGGTGTATTCGTTTACTATGCGGGACGGTGAAATGCCAGCGGCAAGCTCTCCGAGCGTCCGGGCAATATGGATCGGTCTTGCGGCTTGCCGGTGTTCATCAGCTCCATGGCCAACATAATGGGCGGCAGGATTCACCTTCTCTGTGTCCTGATGCAGGGCTGTGTAATCAGAGCCGGAAAAGAACCGAAAACGTGATAAGCGCTCGATGGCGAGCTGCGAGCGCTTCAATGATAGTCGGCCTAGATCGCCCACAGGCCTCCGGAGAAGGGTTTGTTTCCAGTCGAAAGAAAACATGCAGCTTTGATCTCTACTTGGCTGGACGTTGCCTATCGTATTTTGATTGATAATGATAGCGTACAGAAAGCTGGATGGTTCTATTCACCTCGCCATTTTCTCGAATTTATGATTCCCTTGGTGCTCTGATCCCGCAAAAAGAGCACCGGGAGCGCAGTCGATCTTTGCACGTCGCTGCGCATGCTAGCGGATCGTAGTCGATGCAGCTACGACAACCCGCACAGCCGAAGCTCAGCAACTCATCCCATTATTAATCGCCACAAGAAACCGCGAGTGCAAATCCATCGACAGAGGTTGGCCCACCCATACTGACCTCCAACACGAGCATAAATGCTGAAGCATAAATCACGCCTCGAAGGGAATACACCACGATTCACATCTCTCCAAAAACCCTCCAAACGGGAACATCGAGCGTATATTAATGGCCACGAAAAATCGGATCAGTTTATTCTCTACAATCCTCATGCGGAAAATTCGTCTACAATTACAAAATTTGATGAAATTACGCTTGTTGTCTACAATTAATTCTTTCGGTATAACCTTATAAGCTTTGTTAGTGATGGCGTTAATTTCCTAAATTTGTTAACGAAAAATTTTTCTTGATTTCTCAAACCATATGCACAACCTTGTGCTTCTCTTCACAGGACATTCATATATCCTAAATGGTCTTGCAATAGCACGAATCTTGTAGCCTAGTTCTGCCGAATGCTTGTTCCGGCTGCCAAATGGCCTGAACGGACACGATCTATATTTTATTCGAGCAGCGGCTCATTTGAGGGGGCGCTGGTATCACAATGTTTTGCTAATAGGTTTCTCATGGTCAATGTTACGGTAGCGGGCATCGGTTACGTCGGCCTCTCAAATGCTGTCCTACTGGCCCAGCACAACGATGTCATTGCCTATGACGTCATCCCGTATAAGGTGGACAAGCTCAATGAGCGAATATCGCCGATTGCCGACACAGAGATGGAAGAGTATCTGAAATCGAAGCCTCTTCGCCTTAGGGCGACGACGGACCCAGCCGACGCTTTCGCCGCCGCCGATTTCGTCATCATCGCGACCCCGACGAACTACGATCCTAATACGAACTACTTCGATACGACGAGTGTAGAGGCCACGATTGATGACGTGCGTCGCGTCAACCAGCAAGCGACGGTTGTCATTAAGTCAACGATCCCTGTTGGCTACACTAAAAGGCTGCAGCGGCAGCGAGGCGATAATCGCATCCTTTTCTCACCGGAGTTCTTACGCGAGGGCAAGGCGCTTTACGACAATCTCTACCCCTCACGGATCGTGATCGGTAGCGATACACCCGAAGCGCACCAGTTCGTGGGTTTGTTGCAGCAAGGGGCTATCAAGGTGGACATTCCGGTTCTCTTCACTGGGTCCGGTGAAGCTGAAGCGATCAAACTCTTCGCCAACACTTATCTCGCCATGCGCGTCGCCTACTTCAACGAGTTAGATTCCTATGCCATGACGCACGGCATTGACACACGACAGATCATCGAAGGTGTCGGCCTCGACCCACGCATCGGTAAACACTACAATAACCCCTCTTTCGGGTATGGCGGCTACTGCCTTCCGAAGGACACAAAGCAGCTTCTCGCGAATTTCAGTGAGGTGCCGCAGAACCTGATCCGAGCCATCGTTGACGCCAATACAACGCGCAAAGATTTCCTTGCCGCCGACATCGTCGCGCGCAACCCAGACGTAGTCGGTGTGTATCGGCTGGCCATGAAGAAGGACTCAGATAATTTCCGCGCCTCCTCAATCCAGGGCATCATGAAACGCATAAAGGCCAAAGGCATTCCGATCATCGTTTACGAGCCGGATTATCCTGAGAACGAGTTTTTTCGTTCCGAGGTCGTCAGGGATCTTACGGACTTCAAGCGCCGGGCCGACGTCATTATCGCCAACCGCTCATCGAAGGACCTCGACGATGTAAAGGATAAGATATACACGCGTGACGTGTTCGGAACGAACTGATACCAACGTGCATTGATCATGACCTTTGCGCCCAGTCTCGTAGGCCGATGGACATAATCTTCCAAGGTTGATCGATGAGCCTGTTCCAGGCTCGGCAACATTGATCGACGATGTCGTCATAGTCCCGGAAGACCCGGTTCGACAGCCAGTTGTCACGCATGAACTGCCAGACGTTCTCCACTGGGTTCAACTCCGGAGATGGCGGGGGCAGGAACATCAATGTGATGTTTTCGGGAACCTTGAGCTTCGGCGTGACGTGCCAGCCAGCCTGATCGAGGATGAGCACTGCATGCGCGCCGGGATCGACGGGCTGGCTGATTTCGGCGAGATGCTCTTGCATGGCCCCGGTATCGCAATAGGGAAGAACAAGACCTGCGCCTTTGCCTTTCTTCGGACAGATCGCGCCGAAGATATAGGTCCACATGGTCCGCTATCGGCAGGTGCAGATGGTCGTGTTCCTCGCCGTGCCCATCGCCGGGTGATCTTGTTCTTCTGTCCTATTCGGGCTTCGTCGGCCCACCAGATTTCGATATCCGTGCCGGGCGGGCATTTTTCCCTGATCGCTGCCAGAGCGGCGGGGAAGTCTTTTTAAAAACGTCGCCTTCCAGTTCGTTCTGCGCATAATGACGAGGACGGGCCGAAAGCTTGGCAAAGCCGAGGGCCTCGAGTTCGCGGCCCACCGTCGTCTCGTCGATGGAAATGCGGAACTCCTCGAACAGCCACTGGACCAGGTCCTTGCGCCGCCAGCGCACCACGCCATGAATGGCCGGAATTGGGCCGCTTTCCACAGGTTGAGCCAGCGCCTTGCGCTGCGCGTCGTTCAGTTTCGACCGAGCCCCGGGCGCTTTGGTGTTCATCAATCCATCGGGACCGCGCTCATTGAAGCGCACGACCCAGTCACGAACGATCTGTACCGTCACGCCGCCGATCTCGGATGCATACTGCCTGGACCCGCCGTCATAGATCGAAGCCAGAGCCAGAAGCCGGCGAACTTGCGCGGCGTCCCTGGCTTTCTTCGCAAGCCGTCTTAACGTCGAGCCGTCATAGTCCATCCGCAACGATATTGCTCTCGTCATGCCGAACCTCCGTTCGGCACAGGGAGTCAGAAATTCGATGATTTGGGAACTCCTCTACGAGGCGCCGTCAGCGCTCGTTGGTATGAGGGGATATTGAACTGCTCACCCAAGCTTTGTGCCTCATGCGGCTGATCCTGTAGTTTTGCCCTTGATTTTACCTGGCCGGTACGTGTTGATGCCGGCGGGTGTGTTAGACAGCTACGAGAAGGAGTGTGGTGCGTGGTCAAGAAAACGACGAGAGTAGCGCTGCCCTTGAAGGAAACGCGCGCGCACGACCAGATTGTACCGCTGGGCAGCCTTGCCTACACGCGCCCCTCTTATCTGGCGATTTCGGCATGGACCGAGCATGTGCCGTTTGCCTTCTGGCTGATTGAGGCTATCCGGCCTTCAATTTTCGTCGAGTTAGGGACCCATTACGGCGTTTCATACTTCGCTTTCTGCCAAGCGATGGAAAAGCTCAACCTCGGTGCCCAAGCCTTCGCGGTGGACATGTGGACGGGCGATGAACATTCCGGCCTTTACGGCCCAGAGGTACTTCAGGCAGTCGCGACGCACAACGATCGAGCCTATAGCCATTTCTCAACACTGAAAAAGAGCAAATTCGATGATGCATTGGGATATTTCCTAGATGGCTCTATTGATCTGCTCCACATTGATGGCCTTCACACCTATGACGCCGTCAAGCATGATTTTGAGAACTGGCTTCCCAAGATGTCACCCCGCGGCGTGGTCGTCTTTCACGACACTAATGTGCGGGAGCGAGATTTTGGTGTCTTCCGCCTATTTGCAGAATTGAAACAAACTTATCCCACTTTCGAGTTCAGCCACGGCCATGGTCTCGGCGTCGTTGGCGTCGGTACAGAGCTGGCAGAGAAGATGCATCACTTGTTCGACGCGGAACGGAGGGATCACGACAGGCGCGATCTTCAGACGCTATTCTCCAGTCTAGGTCGTGGATGCCTCGACACTTACAAAGCACGGGCAGGCGATCAAAATCTGGCGGAAGTTCGCCGCCAGCTTCAGGCCGAGATTGCTAAACACCAAGAGTCGGCCAAACAAGCAGAGCAGAAGGTGGTGGCGTTTGCCGCCGACATACAGAAGCGCACCGATGAACTTCAGGTGGTGACATCTGCGCGCGGTGAACTAGATTCTCGTATCAAGCAGCTCGAAACTGATATGGTGAAACACCAAGAAACCGCACGGGAGGCAGAGCGGAAGGTTACGGCGCTCACCGCGGACCTTGAACAGCGCATCACGGAAGTTCAGGTCGCTACGTCTGCACGCATTGATGCGGATGCCCGCGCCGCAAGGTCAAACGAATTGCAGGAGCAGCAGGAAGCTGCGTTGCGAGTTCTTGAGACGGAGGCGTCGCAATCGCGCCTGCTGATCCAAGAGAGCGAACGGCGCGTACACGAGCTACAGGCAAAGCTCGACCATACTGATGAAGTCCTACAGGCGACAGAAAAGCAGCGTGCCGATACTGAATGGCGCAGGAGTGAGGTGGAAGCACTAGCAGCGGAGCGTGAACGGCATCTGCTCCTTCTTGAGGACCAACTAATCGTTCAGCGACAAAGCGTGGCGAGAGTCGAGCGAGAACTGGAGACTCTCCGAGCGGAAATTTGCATCCGGGAGGAAGAGATTAAGGCCGCTGGAAAGCGGGAGGAGGAGCTGCGCGATGAGCTGACAAAGACGCGGAGCGCGCTATTGCAGCGCGAGCACGAGACCGAGCAGAATGCAATGGAACTTGCAAACTTGCGTAGTGAATTGGAGCGTGTCAGTCAAGCGTTAACCGAGCGCGATAAAGTCCTTGTTGGCTTCAAGGATCATGTGGCACTGCTGATAGCGGATGTCAAGCAGCACCAAGCCACTGCGGCCATCACCGAAAAGCTTCATGCCAAACGCTTGCGCGAGGCAGAAGAGAGGCTGAATTTTCAAGCAATCGAGTACGAAAAAAATGCAGACGAATTGCGTACAGCAAAAAGCGAGAGCGAAGCACGACTAAGACAACTGCGTGAGGCGGCAGAGGCCCGTGTAGCACTTGAGAAGGCCCATGCCGCTGAACAAGCAAAGCACGCCGAAGAGTTGCTCAAGGAAAAGAATGATGGGGAGACGCGTCTCAAACTACGTTTTGATGAGATCGCTAACCTCACACGTTTGCTGAAAGACGCGGAAGCGGCGCTTGAGCGAGAAGCGGGCCAGTTGGAAGGAGGGCCTCGTGACGCGCTGGGACGGCAATCTTGGGAAACCGTGTCGGACTTTGGCACCAGTGCAGGTCTGGAGTTGGGCCGAGCCATTCTTAAAATGATCGAGCTACCAGCGATATGGAAAGTATTGCCGGCTGGAAGACGCCTGAAGCATCAGATGAGCTTACTCAGACGATCAGGCTTATTTGATGCAGAATGGTACCTCAGCGAATACAGGGATGTCGCTGAAGCGGGCGTAGACCCATCACAGCACTATATTCTGTATGGCGCCAGAGAAGGGCGAGAACCAAACGGTACGCTGACTACGAGAAGAAGGGCGGTGAAGGCAGGATAATCTGCCCGATATTAGGCAATCCTGATCCTGCGGTCGGGTATATGATCAACGTATGGGGAGCTTTATCTTAGAGAGCCAAGCCTGAAGCGCTTCATGATGGGTTGAGCTCTATTCCATTCAGGAGGAAGTTCTCATTGCAAGTCACTCTCTTTCTTGGATGAATAGTATGCAGTTATCAGGAACCGTGAAAGACAACGTGCTGGTTGGAGAGAATGGGTGGCTCTTCCTTTGGGGTGGTGGACATCGTCAGTTTGATTATCTGCGAGGAATCTGCACACCGGATCAGGCGACAACTCAGAACTTTGCTGACAATATCGCCTCCCGACGAGCAATTTGTGCCGCAAGAAACCTCCCATATCTACACGTGGTATATCCGTCGAAACCTATAGTAATGACGGATCTATTACCTAGTAATCTTCAGAACGGCGTACGAAGCCTCTTCGATTATCACTTCAAGCCGCGATTGGATTCTGCCACACAGGCTAGCGTACTCTACCCGAAAGAAAATCTTATTGCTGCTCGACTGCGGTCGCCTGTTTTCAGCGAGCACGACACCCACATGACCAACTTTGGCGATAAGAGCTGGCTCGGGAAATCTGCACAGCGGGGATAAGTGGAGTTTCTGCCTGACTTCGGCTTAGATGCCGGGAACAGGAGAGACCATGACGAGACGACCGCGCCGGAACCATAGCCCGGCTTTCAAGGCGAAGGTGGCACTTGCCGCCATCCGAGGTGAGCAGACGCTGGTGGAGTTGTCCCAGCAGTTCGATGTGCACGCCAACCAGATCAAGCAATGGAAAGACCAGCTCCTTGAGGGGGCGACAGGTGTGTTCGGCGATGAAACGAAAGCGGAGCCGTCGGGTCCGACCATCGATGTCAAAACGCTGCACGCGAAAATCGGCGAACTGACACTGGAGAACGATTTTTTATCCGGTGCGCTCGGCAAGGCGGGATTGCTGGGCGGAAAGAAATGATCGACCGCGAGCACAAGCTATCCGTCGTGCGCCAGGCGAAGCTTCTCGGCTTCAGCCGTGGCAGCGTCTACTATCTGCCTCGTCCGGTGTCTGACGGCGATCTGGCCCTTATGCGCCGGATTGACGAATTGCATCTCGACTACCCCTTTGCCGGAAGTCGGATGTTGCAAGGGCTCTTGAGAGGAGAAGGTCTGGAGACCGGGCGGCGACACGTCGCCACGCTGATGAAGAAGATGGGCATCGAGGCGATCTACCGCCGCCCGAACACCTCGAAACCAGCGCCAGGGCACAAAATTTATCCCTACCTCCTACGAAAGCTGGCAGTCACCCGGCCCAATCAGGTGTGGGCAATGGACCTGACCTACATCCCCATGGCGCGGGGATTTGTCTATCTGTGCGCCGTCGTGGACTGGTTCAGCCGGAAGGTCTTGTCATGGCGGTTGTCGATCACGATGGAAGCAGCCTTCTGCATCGAGGCGGTGGAGGAGGCACTTGCCCGTCATGGCAGGCCGGAAATCTTCAATACCGACCAGGGATCGCAGTTCACCTCCATCGACTTCACCGCCGTGCTGAAGAGGTCACAGATTGCCATCTCGATGGATGGCAAGGGTGCGTGGCGAGACAATGTCTTCGTCGAGCGGCTCTGGCGTTCGATCAAATACGAGGAAGTCTACCTCCATGCCTACAAGACTGTGTCCGAGGCACGCGCTGGCATCGCCCGATATCTGAACTTCTACAACACCAGACGCCCACATTCATCCCTTGACCGGCGGACGCCGGATCAGGCCTACTTCAACGCGCTGACACCAATGATGGTGGCGGCATAATCGAGGCGGAAATCCACTTAGCGAAACGCCCGAAGCTGTTCAGACAAACCGAGCCACCTCTATATTATCGTCTCACATCAAATCTTGGGCCTTTTAGGACGTGACCACGACCCAATGGACTTCATGAATAGCCACCGGGATATGCGGCTTGGTGACCTTTCGGTAATGATCGGATCTCCTGAGCGGAGGCCAGAAATTTTATTCAACCCACGCGGGCGTCGATTTAAGTTGCTCAACAACAGACCATTCCTACCTGGAAACTCGGATAATGTTGCAATAAGTTTCAATCTCGCATCCGCAAGTACCAAAAGACTACTCGCGATCGGTGATAGTTTCCTATTTAATAGCTTGGCATCACTCTCCACATTCTACCGCGACATACTTTATGTCCGAAGCAGCCTCTTTCAACCGGATCTTCTTGACCTTTTTGCACCGGATGATGTCGTTACCGCAAACGCAGAGCGCTATCTTGCGCAAGTCCAACCCGATCATACCGCCGATAGTGTAATAATGCGCTGCTATGGGCGCCCAAATTATATCCCATCCGCCGATTTCTCCGATGCACTACGGGCACAATTATCGTATCGCGCCTATCCTGCCACCTACCAAGCGTGGTCCACAGAAATGAACGCTGCAAGCTTCAACCGGTTGGGGCCGAGCAAAACCAACAGTGATCTACTACCGATATCAGGATCGGAGAGCCAGTATGAGGTAACAGGAGTAGACCCCCAGATAATCTATACGGACCCATTAATAGAAGTCGGACGAACCTATCGCCTACATATTACCATGGAAACCAACGTCAAGAGCATTTCTCAGTTGTTTATTCAGCGCAGCCCATCGGCGGGAGGTGATTATTCAACGGCCATCACCGTTCCAGTTTTTCCCGGCAAAAATCAGATAACGTTTGAAATTCCTGCTTCAGAGAATGGTGAGAGCCTTAGGTTCGATCCCCTAAACAACTGTGGACGCATCAATATTGTCCATATTGAACTCGTAGAGTGTTGAGGGGATTCGGAAGAAAACTTGGACCACCTGTCATCACCGGATCAATACTCCCCAGAAGTGCCGTTTGAATCTTCCCCAGTTTGAGCGCGCCGCCGGTCTTCCGGGGCGCGCCCCGGAAGACCGGCGGCGCGGCATCGCCAATACTCCTCCCGATGGTCGGGAGGGGAATATTGGTGATCAAGCTGAGGGAGACAATCATGATCCTGGATTTGCATCGACAAGGTTTGTCGGTGTCGGCGATCGCCAGGCAGACTGGCATCGATCGCAAGACGGTGCGCAAGTATATCGAACGAGGGCTGGAGGCTCCGACCTACGGTCCCAGGAAGCCGAGAGCCACGGTGGTCGATCCGTTCGCCACGTATCTTCGCGAGCGCGTGAAGGCCTATCCTGGTCTTACGGGCAGCCGGCTGTTTCGAGAGATCAAGGAGCGTGGCTACACCGGCGGCTATACGGCCGTGACGGATTTCCTGCGCGATGTGCGGCCGCCAGCCGTCCAGGGCTTCGAGGTCCGCTTCGAGACGCCGCCCGGTGAGCAAGCACAGGTCGACTTCGCCCAGTTCCATGTCGTCTTCACTGACGAGCCGATGACGCCAAGGATCGTTTGGCTGTTTTCCATGGTGCTCGGACATAGCCGTCTTATCTGGGCGCGGTTCGTCATGCACCAGAACCTGCCGACGGTGCTGCGTTGCCATGTTGCCGCCTTTGAAGCCATTGGCGGCGTGCCGAGAGAGATACTCTATGACCGGATGAAGACGGCGGTCGTCGGCGAAGGCCAGACGGAGGGCATCGTCTATAATCGCGCGCTCGTCGATCTGGCCCGCCATTACGGCTTTCACCCCAAGGCATGCCGACCTTATCGCGCCAAGACCAAGGGCAAGGTCGAGCGGCCGTTCCGCTATATCCGGGAGGACTTCTTCCTGGCGCGTACCTTCCGCAATCTCGACGACCTGAACGCCCAACTCCGCCATTGGCTCGACACCATCGCCAATCCGAGAGTCCATGCCACGACGCTGCGCGTGGTCAGTAAGGCCTTTGCCGAAGAACGGCCGCATCTGCGCCCGCTGCCCTTGGCTCCGTTCCGAGCGGTTTTGAAGCTGGAGCGCCGCATCTCGCGCGAAGGCATGGTCAGCGTCGGCGGCAATGCCTACAGCGTCCCGGATGCGACCCGCAGCAGGCTGGTCGAAGTCCATTCGCTTGCCAACGAGCTGCGCATCTTCGAGAACGGAACCCTGATCGCGGTCCATCCCGTGCTGGAGGGCCGCAAGCAGCGGCGTGTGCATCCCGATCACCGGAAAGGCATGGCGACCATCCAGCGCTCCTGGTCGAAGGGCGACAGCGCCGTCACCCTTCAAGGCGCCGGCGACAAGGTCATGCAGCGCTCGCTCGCCTTCTACGATGCTGTCGGCAAGGCCATGGCGCGGGAGAACCGTCCATGAGCACCAAGCTCGACACCATGTCATCGATGATCGATCGCATCCGTCACGATCTCGTCGGGTTGAAGATGCCGCGCGCGCTCGAGGCGCTTGATCATGTCGTGCGCCGCCTTGAACACGGAGAGCTATCGGCATTGGAGGCCATCGACATCCTGCTGTCGGAGGAACTCACCCTGCGCGAGAACAGCCGCATCAAGACGGCGCTCCGGATGGGCAGGCTCGCGACAATCAAGACCCTGGCCGGCTTCGACTTCACCTTCCAGCCGTCACTCGACAAGGATCGCATCTTCACGCTCGCCCAGCTCGGCTTCATCGAGCGCAACGAGGCCGTTCATTTCCTCGGACCGCCAGGGACCGGCAAGAGCCACCTCGCCACGGCTCTCGGCGTCGAAGCCGTCAAGGCCGGAAAGAGCGTCTACTTCTGCACCCTGGCCGACCTCATCACCTCGCTTGCGCGCGCCGAGCGGGAGGGCCGGTTGCAGGAACGGATCCGCTTCTTCTGCAGGCCGAGCCTACTGATCGTCGACGAAATCGGCTACCTGCCCGTCGTTACCGGCGGCGGCAATCTGTTCTTCCAGCTCGTCAACGCTCGCTACGAACGTGGGGCCATGATTCTGACCTCAAACCGCGGCTTTGCCGAATGGGGCGATGTCTTCGGCGATCCCGTCGTCGCCACCGCACTCTTGGACAGGCTACTGCATCACGCCGTCGTCGTGCAGATCGAGGGGTCAAGCTACCGCCTGCGTCAGCACGCCGAGCTCATGCCGGAACATGTCCGCTCCAAGGCCCTCATCACACCGCCCGCCTTCGCGCCACCAAAACCGCGCGGACGGCCACCCAAAAATGGCCACTTCGCCCTGCCAACCACGTCGGCATAACTGGGGAATTTTACTTCGGCGCTTCTGAGGAAAATTCACGCGGCATTGACACCACCAAGAGGTAGCTTTCCGGAAATGGGTGAAGATAAGGCTGCGCGACGGTCTCGAGGCGCGGCCTCTGCCGGCCAATCCAACGAGATCATCATGGCGCATGCCGTCATCTCGACAAACAACACGCCTTCTGACGGCATCCCCTGACACACTCCCGGTTAAGGACCGGGCCTTTGTGTATCCATCCGGTGACGCTTTCAATTACCCACAAGTTCAGCTCCGATGGCTGCACCGAGGGTGATGTCAGTAAGACGGGAGAGGCCTCGCCACATGACGATATTGCCTGGTGGCGGGTCCTTTGTCCGGGCGAGGTAACCGCCTAATCTCGCGATCTTGTTCAGGTAGGATGACAACGGTTTCAACTCGCCGAAGGGCCGGGTTTGTCGGTGATGAGGCGATCGAGCAGCCTCATCTCGAAGGCTGTGATCGCCAGCTCCGGTTTGGCGTCAGGCATGGTGCGGTTGATCATGGTCATCCAGAAGACCCGCCAAGCCAGAATGCAGAAGACTGCAATTAGCCTGACGAGTCTCTCGGCCGTCCGCAGTCGGGCTTCCTCGGCCTTTTAGCCGGATTTCAGAATCTTATGGAAAACTTCGATTTTCCAGCGCATTGCATACCAATGCAGCTTTTGGATCGCGTCGGCAGTCGACTGGACCGGCAGGTCGGTGATCAACTGGAGGCCTCGAATTACCTCCCCCTTAGCCGGTTTTCATGATCCAATCCGCCCTACGTGATTTGCAGGGACCGGATGATGCGTGGGCAGCCAGGCTTTTGGGATTTGGACGAGCACTACGAGCGGCTGAGTGCTGTTGGCGACCCTCTGGAGAAGCTCAACAGCATCATTCCCTGGGCTGTGTTTGAGAAGCCGTTGGCCAAGGCACTGAAGCGATCCGACGGATCGAAGGGCGGACGTCCGCCGTTTCCGGTGGTGCTGATGTTTAAGATCCTGGTGCTGCAGGCATTGTACAATCTGTCCGACGACCAGGCCGAGTTCGTCATCCAGGATCGGCTGTCGTTCATGAGGTTCCTGGGTCTTTCCCTGTCTGCGAAGGTGCCGGATGCCAAGACGATCTGGCTGTTCCGCGAAAGCCTAGTGTGGGCTGGTGCCAGCGATAATCTGTTTGCCCGTTTCGACAAGCATCTCTCGCGATCGAGTTATCTGGCCAAAGGTGGTCAGATCGTCGATGCAACGATCATCCAGGCTCCCAGGCAGCACAACAGCCAGGACGAGAAAGAGGCGATCAAGGCGGACGGGATCCCCGCGGATTGAAAGGACAAGCCCGCCAAACTTGCCCAGAAGGATCGAGACGCCCGTTGGACGGTGAAGGCGAAGCAACCGACGCAAACGCCGACGTCAGCCGCAACCCGGCAGCATGACATCGCCATTCCGCTGTTCGGCTACAAGAACCATGACGGCATCGACCGGGCGCATGGGTTCATCCGGGGATGGGCGGTGACGAGCGCGGACGATCTTCTTCAGCCGCGCATTCTCGTCCTCGAGCTTCAGCTTCTTCATCTCCGGCGGCAGCATGCCAGCGTATTTTTTCTTCCAGTTGAAATAGGTCGCCTGACTGATCCCCGCTTTCCGGAGATCTCTGCAACCGAGACACCTTCATCACCCTGCTTCAGAATGAACGCCTTCTGAGCGTCCGAAAACTGCGATGCTTTCATCGTCTTCCGTTCCTTTCCCAGCCAGGAAAATGCACCGGAAAACTCTAGCCAAAACTGGCCCAGTTTGAAGGGTTCAGATCACCCAGCGCGGTTCAATTCCCATTTGGGCCCTTATAGCTCAATGCACATCCTCGTTAAGAAGCCGTGCAACAACTTCCGCAGCTAAGTGTTTCCAGTTATTAAGTTGGACACCATGCGCCACAAGGAGCTTGCTGCATGCAAGGCGCGAGTTAGCAGGCCGGCGTGCCGGCGTAGGATAGGCCGAGGATGGTATCCCTTCAATCTCGGCCGTAGGACCACCATAGCTTGCGGAAACAGCAAAAATCTCGCGTGCGAAATCCGCCCAGCTTGCGGACCCAGCGCCCACCATATGGAAGATTCCGCGTAGATAAATATTATCGCTCTCAACAAGGTTACCTGCAATCGCCAGGATACCATCGGCAATATCAAGCGCAGACGTCGGATTGCCGATCTGATCGTCTACCACATTAATCAGTGCGCGGCTTTCCGCCAGCAGCAGCATGGTCTTCAGGAAATTCCGGCCAAAGGGACTGTAGACCCAGGCTGTGCGCAGGATGACGTGATTGTCCGTCGCCTGTGCCACGGCCCGTTCACCGGCCAGCTTCGTGCGGCCGTAGGCGCTCGTCGGCCCGACAGGATCCGTTTCGAGATAGGGTTCCGGCTTTTCGCCATCGAAGACGTAGTCCGTGGAAAGGTGGATGACCGGCACGCCCAGCCGGGCCGCGACGGCGGCGATCCGGCCGGGCGCGACCGCATTGACGGCATGAGCCTTTACCTCCTCGGTTTCCGCCTGGTCTACCGCAGTATAGGCGGCGGCGGAGACGATGACGTCCGGCCGTGCCTGCCCGAGGGCGACATCGATCCCGCCCAAATCGTTAAGGTCAAGCTCGGGCCGTCCCAATGCCACGATATCGAAGAGATCGTTCGAGGCCCCGCGCTCCAAGAGCGAGCGGACAACTTGCCCCTCTCGGCCCGTTACCACCATGCGCTTGCGCTTGCCGTCCATTTCGCCTCACAAGCCGGTTTGCGGCTGGCTACCGGCCAAGCCAAGCCGCGCGCCGGCATAACGCTCGCGCAGGGGCCCCCACCACCATTCATTGTCGAGATACCAGCGCACGGTCTTTTCGATGCCGGTATCGAACGTCTCCTCGGCGCGCCAACCCAGCTCCATTTCGAGTTTCCGCGCATCGATCGCATAGCGGGCGTCATGGCCCGGCCGGTCGGTCACATGGGTGATGAGCTCACTATAGGGCCGCGCGCGCGGGCGAAACTGGTCTAACAGGCTACAAATTCGCGTCACCACGTCGATATTGCGCCGTTCGTTGCGGCCGCCAATATTGTAGGTCTCTCCGACCCGGCCGCGCTCCGCGATAATGTCGAGGGCGCGGGCATGGTCCTCGACATAAAGCCAGTCCCGCACTTGCGCGCCGTTCCCATAGACGGGCAACGGCTTGCCCTCCATCGCGTTGAGAATCATCAGCGGGATCAGTTTTTCTGGAAAATGGTAAGGGCCATAGTTATTAGAGCAATTGGAGACAATCACAGGAAGGCCATAGGTGCGCTCCCATGCCTTCACAAGATGATCGGATGCGGCCTTGGTGGCCGAATAGGGAGAACTCGGATCGTAAGCCGTCAGTTCAGTGAATAGCCCCTCTTCCCCGAGCGATCCATAAACCTCGTCCGTTGAAACATGTAGGAGGCGGAATATCTGCTTTCGCTCTGCCTCCAGGTCGCTCCAATAGGCCCTGGCGCATTCCAGGAGCGTGAATGTGCCGACGATATTGGTATTGACGAAATCTTGGGCACCATTTATCGAGCGGTCGACATGGCTTTCAGCCGCCAGATGCATGATCCGGTCAGGCTGAAACTCTGCAAGAGTTCTCGCCAAGATTTCTCCATCGCAGATATCAGCACGCAGAAATTGATAATTGCGCTCATTACGAATGGCTTGCAACGACGTCTCTGTCCCGGCATAAGTAAGCTTGTCGATGTTTAGGACCTCATAGCCTTTCTCCAAGGCAAGATATCGGACAACAGCCGAACCAATGAAGCCTGCTCCGCCGGTGACGAGTACACGCATGTAAGCTTTCCCATATTATTCTGCCATTTTCCCTGATATACCCCCGAAGGGTAGAAGTCCTAAAAATTATTCGTTATTGACAGAAAACACTGGCGTACTGTTGCAAAATCTCAACCTACCATGAGAAATACCTTTCACAAGAAAATGCGTTGGAGGTCGGCCGAAGCACATGACGACTAAAGGCATCATCCTAGCTGGGGGGAGTGGCACACGCCTCTACCCTCTCACAATCGCAGTGTCGAAACAGATCCTGCCCGTCTACGATAAACCGATGATCTACTATCCGCTTAGCGTGCTCATGTTGGCAGGAATCCGCGAGATCCTGATCATCTCCACGCCGCGCGACCTTCCGCTGTTCCGTGAACTGCTCGGCGACGGCGAGGCTTTCGGCATCACGCTTTCCTATGCCGTGCAGCCCCAGCCGAACGGGCTTGCCGAGGCCTTCATCATCGGCCGGGAATTCATCGGCTCGTCCTCGGTCGCCATGGTTCTCGGCGACAACATCTTCTTCGGCGAGGGGCTCTCGAACCTCTGCCGGCAGGCGGCGACGCGCGAAAGCGGGGCCTCCGTTTTCGCCTATTACGTCAACGACCCACAGCGTTATGGCGTAGTAGAGTTCAATGCCGCCGGCAAAGCGCTTTCGATTGAGGAAAAGCCCACTGATCCGAGATCGAGTTGGGCTGTGACCGGACTGTACTTCTACGACAATGACGTTCTCGACATTGCCGCCTCCGTCAAGCCCTCAGCGCGCGGCGAACTGGAGATCACCGCCGTCAATAGCACCTATTTGGAGCGCGGCAAGCTGCATGTGAAGCAGCTCGGCCGCGGCTATGCCTGGCTCGACACGGGCACGCTCGACAGCCTGCACGAGGCCTCCGCCTTTGTCAGGACCATCGAGCATCGGCAGGGCATCAAGATCGCCTGCCCGGAGGAGATTGGCGTGGAGATGGGCTGGCTGCCGGTCGACAGGATGCTGCAGCGCGCCGAGGAGATGGGACGCAGCGAATACGCCAACTACCTGCGCCGGCGCGCCCGGGAGCTTGCAACGGCATGAGCGAGATCCGTCCCACCGCGCTTGACGGCGTGCTCGAGATCGTGCCCGCCCGCTTCGGCGATGCACGCGGCTTCTTCTCCGAAACCTACAATGCCGCGCGCCTCGCGGAATCCGGCATCGACCTTGCCTTCGTGCAGGACAATCATTCCCTGTCGGCGCGGCGCGGTGTGCTGCGCGGGCTGCATTACCAGCTTCCGCCGCGGGCGCAGGACAAGCTCGTCCGGGTGGTGCGCGGCGCGATCTTCGACGTGGCGGTCGATATCCGCCGCGGCTCACCGACCTTCGCCCGATGGGTCGGCGTCGAGCTCTCAGCGGAAAAATGGAACCAGCTCCTGGTCCCCAAGGGTTTTGCCCACGGCTTCGTCACGCTCACCGAGAACACGGAAGTCGTCTACAAGGTGACTGACTACTATTCCCCTGCGTATGACCGGTCGATCCGCTACGACGATCCCGAGATCGCCATCGACTGGCCGGTCGCCGCCGGCGACGTGCAGCTGTCCGACAAGGACCGCGCCGCCGTCCCGCTCGCAAGGGCGGACGTCTTCTCCTGGGAATAGACCCCCCTACTGCGGACGCTTGAACCGCTGCTGTCCGAAGATGGCCCCGAGGAACGGCGCGCGCATGATCCAGAGGCGTAGCCGCACGCGCTTGTTGGCCGGCAGGCGCACAAGCGCCGCCTTCTGTGCCGCAATCGCCGCCTTCCGGTCGCCGGCCAGAAGATAGGCTTCGGCCGCGTGCCTGAGCAGGTTCGGCTGGCTCTCCTTCAGCGCGAAGGCCTGGACAAGCTGTTCGGCCGCCTGGGCATAGCGGCCTTCCCGGTAGGCGGCAAAACCGGACATGCTGAGCGCCTCGGCGCTGGCGGGGTCCGGCTCCCCCATGAAGCGGGTCGGCGCCATCCGGGCGCCGGCATAGCTCAGCCAGGAAAAGCGGAGCGTCTCGTTCAGCCGGCCGAGGCGCTCCGCCGCATCCTTCCAGCGCAGCTCCGTCACGCAGATGTCCTTGTAGCCATGGCTCTTGCGGGTCTGGAACTCGACGATGTGGTCCGTGGCGCGGAAGCGGGAATATTTCCGGCAGATGAACCAGGCGGCGATGCGCAGGACGAGGTCGCGGGCGGGCCGCTGGAGCTCCCCTTTCTTCAGTGCCGCGATCCCAGCGGCCGCGGAGGGCGCGCGGTGGCCCGCGCCGGCAAGATTGTAGAAGGCGTTGCCCAGGGTGATCGTGACCGTCTCGTGCAGCAGGGAGAGAAGGCCAACACCGGAATTGTAGCAGAGCGTAGCATCGACACTGTCGATAAGCGCGTGGATATTGTCGCCCCTTTCCGCCGTAACGACATTCGGGCTTGAAAGCGGAAGGTCCGTTTTCGACAGGGGATGCGGCTTTATGATGAAGAGGACGTCGGCATTATCCGCCACCAGGGACGGCAGGGACGACAGGAATTGCGGGTAGGATTGCTCGCCCCTGAGAAACAGGGTGACGGCCATGTCGTCTTCCAGCTGGAGCGGCACGAAGCACTTGATGCGGCGATCGTCCCGCAGATGGCGGTATTTCGCGGCCGTCTCCTCGTAGGCCCCCATCTGTTCGAGGGTTTCGCCGCCCCCGCGCAGGTCCTCGACATAGGACCGGGCGGCGTCCAGCTCCGCCGCCGAGAACCTCTCCGCCAGGAAGGCGGCTTCGGAAAAGCCCTCGCTGTTGTAGCAGACGTCCACGTCGTAATAGATCGTGCCCGGCAAGGCACCCCGCTCGATGACGATCGTGTTCCGGCCAAGCGCCTTCGCCCTGTCGAAGATCGGGCGGAAGGCGGCATGGCTCTTCATATAGGGGTTGAAGATGGCGATATCGTCGATCCGGCCCTGTTCGAGGCCGGACAGGATATCCCCGACCGTTTCCGCCTTGTCGGAGAGGACGGGCACGAGCCGATAGCCCAGGAGACGGAGCGGCAGGAAATAGCCCAAAGTGTCCCTGTTCCGGCACAGGCAGGCGATCGTCTTCTCCCGCTCGAGATGGTCGATCGCCAGCAGCCCGGTGCGGTCGTCAAGATAGTTCCGGGTCGCGGCGAGGAAGTTCTCCCGTTTCCCGTCACCGGACGCATACCACACCTGTTCCTTCGCGCGGGGATGGTGCCGATGGAAGACCTTGAACCCCAGTCCCTCCGCCGGTTGGGACAGAAGCTCGAAGAGGCGGCGGAAGCCGACATAGGACCTCGCCTGGTAGAAGTCGGACCGCAGCGGGCCGAAGAGGTCGCTCCCGGGCTCCTCCGGCAAGGGCAGGAAGCCGGCATGGAGGCAGAAGCGCAGCAGGAACTCGAAATCCTCGGACCCATGCCCGCGAAAGGAAGAATCGTAGCCCCCGACGAGGGAGAACATTTTCCGGCTGATGAGGAAGACGTTCGAATAGGGAGCGACGTAACGTTCGTCCGCGCCGCTCACTTCGGCATAGTTCAATGTGAAGGCAAGCTTGCGCAGGAAAAGGGATTGCCGCTCGGCGCCATCGAGGCTTTCGAGCTGCCGCGTCTCGGCCGCTCCCAGATGGAAGGCCGGCGGGTTGAGCATGATGTCGACGACATTACGCATGTCGAGCGCGCTCGCCGTCTCCGCCAGCCGCTGGAAGAGGTCGCGTTCGCTGATGAAGTCCGGGTCGCAGAAATAGATGAAATCCGTCTCGCACAGCGAGGCGCCGATGTTGCGCGCCAGCGACAGCGAGAACACACCTTGGTCGTCGACGAAATGGTAGCGGTAGCCGGAATGCGCGCAGAGCGCCGCAAGGGTGTCCCGATGGGGCGGCTCGGACCCGAAATCCACGACGACGATCGGCGGGCAGGGCCGATAGTGGCCGGCCATCCCGCCCAGCCGGTCGGCGATCCAGGGATTGCCGTCATGAAGGCGCACGCAGAACACCATGGTGATGTCCGAAGCGCCGACGGACCCGCCCGCAATGCTGGAGGAGGTGGTGGCGCAGCTCATTCGCTATCCTCGGCCCGTGAAGAAACATGTGCCATGCGGTGCAGGCCCGTCTCGATCCCTGGAGCATTCCCGGCCGAGGCGACATCGCTTCGCGCCGGACAATGCGTCAAAAACAATAGCCCGGGAAAGGCCGGCGGACCGGCCCTCTCCAGAGCATGCCGCGCGGTTTTGCGACAACGACATGCGTAAGACAAGGACCGCGCCGCGCTTCAGGGCAGGAAAGGCTTTCCGGGAAAGAGCGGATGCAGCCACTGCGGCAACTTTGCGTACCGTCTTCTCCGCATCAGCCGCCTGTTGCCCGGCAGACGCTTCAAGGCCTCCTCCAGGCATTCCAGCGCCAAGGATCTGGCACCGCGCTTGAGATAGCACTCCGCCAGGCATCGCAGGTGCTCGACCTCGTCGGGCTCACGCGTGCGCAGGGCCTCGAAAAGCTGCGTGGCCTGCCGGTAATCTCCCGCGGCGAAGGCCTTTCGCGCCTGTTCGCCGAGTTTCGCGGCCGGCATGATCATCATGTCGACGAATGGGCCGCCGTGCCGCTGGACGCCGGTTTCCAGGAGGAGCTTGTGGAGGTTCCGGTCCTCGGGAAGCCAGCCATGGGCGATTTCGAAGAGGCGGTCGGCCTCTTCGTACTGTCCGTCCGCGCGCAGGCCCTTTGCCAGATCGATGACCGTCCGCGCCGCCGCCCTGTCGTCGGGAACCCATCCGCGCGCGGTCTCGAAAAGCCGCACGGCCTCTTCGCGCCGGCCGGCCGCATGCGCCGCCCTGCCCATCTCGGCCATGGCGCGGGAGAGCTTCCCGTTGGCCGGCTGCCGCCGGTTCGCGGTCGTAAACAGGCGGAAGGCCTCGTCGTAATCCTCCCGCTCGCAGGCCGCGCCTGCCATGCGGATGAGCGTGCCGATGGCGCTCGTCTCCTCCTGGACCGCCTCGCGGCCGCCGAAGGAGAAGTAGAGCGGCGCCTTGAGGGAGACGTTCCTGGGAACCGTGCCCAGGACGATCGGGGCCGCGGTCAACCCGCGAAGGACGGAAAAAAGGATGCGTGTCCCAGGTGCAGGCGCTTCGGCATTCTCCGCCCCGCCCTCCCCTCTGGCGACCCGGTCGGAGATGCCGAACGAATAGAACTCCTCGATCAGGAAACGCAGGAAGCGCAGGCGTTTTTCCGCATCCGGCACGCTGGCCTCCCCGACGGCCGCGACCAGCTCCTGCCTTCCGGACACCGCGCGCGCCAGGCCCGGCTGGGCATAGAAGGCCTTGCCGCAGCAGATCACGGGCTTGCCCTTCGCGAGCGCCACGAGGCCCAGGTCGGAATTGAGGACGACGACGGATGCGGCGAGCTCGATCAGGTCCGCCACCGGCGCGTCGTCCACGAAGACGACATTAGCAATCTCGGGCCCGGCAGCGCCGGGCGGGCGTTTCGCCACCACGACAAAGGCCTGCGGATCAAGCGCCTGCGCCAGATGGGCGATCCAGTCCCCGAAGGCGCCGGCACCTTCGCAGGGACCGGCAAGGGCGCGGGCCGCGCCGTCCTGCGGGCCTTGCAGGTCCACGAGCACCATCCGCCGCCCGCCAAGGCCGAGCCGGTCGGCCAGAGCGGCGCCCGCCGGCGCACCGTCCTCCCCCCGCGCCGGCCCGTTGTCCGCCAGCCAGTCCAGCATCCGCCGCCGCGCGGCGGCGTCGAGCGGCCTGTCCCAACGCGCCGACTGGTCGGAGGGACTGCCGGCAAGAAACCCTTCCGGATCGAAGAACCAGCTGTCCGGCAGCCCGCCCCGGCCCGCGACGACAAGGCGCCGGCCCGCCGCCTTGAGGCCCTCGTACAGGGAACAGCGGTGGTCGTCGCCGTGGGGATCAAGGAAAAGGGCCCGCGTGAACCCCTCCTCGTCCAGGGCGCGGACCAGCGCATCGCTATCGGCGAAATCGCCCTCCGGCCGGATGCGGTAACGCCCGAAGGCGGGAAAGGCGTGCCGCAGCGCCCGCAGCGCCGGCGCGTGCGCGTCGGCGAGGACCAGCGTCTTCTCGCCGGAATGCGGGTCTTCCATGGGCAGGAGCCAGGACGTACCGGCGTCATAGGCCTCCATGATGCCGGAGACGCGCTCCTGGTTCTCCACCATCGGCGTGACATAGCTCGCATCCTCGCGCTGCGGATGCCAGAGATGGGCCATCTGCAGGCCGCGCTGGAACACGTCGATGCCGTAGAGCGCGAAATAGGCCCGGAACCCCTCGTAGCGCAGGATCGCGTTGCGGCGGGTGTTGAGATAGTAGTTTCCCGTCCGCGGCCCTTTCGGCCCGTAGCTGGCGAGCCGGTGCAGCAGCTCGAAATCCTCCGCGCCATGGCCGACGAAGCTCTTGTCGTGCCCGCCGATCGCCAGGAGATGGTAGCGGCTGGCGACGATCGCCGAGATCGCATAGGTGTGGTTCTGGTAGACGGTCCTGTCGTCGCGCATCACGCCGTCATGCAGCAGCGTATCGGCGAAGGCCGCCTCCCCTTGCGCGAAAAGCGCCAGGTAGCGCCGGGTGAAGTCCTCCGTCATATAGGCGCCGGGCAGGGCGAAGAACGTATAGGCGTTGCCTGGCATGCCGCGCAGCCGCGTCTCCTCCAGCACGCGTTCGTAGCTGCGCGGCGACATGAGGAAATCGATGTCGTGATAGAGGATCAGCGGGGTTTCGGCGTGCTGGGTGCCGATGTCGCGGGCATGGCCGACGCTGAAGGGCTCGTCGCCCGTTTCCACGCGCACCAGCCGCGTGCCCGTCGCATCGGCGAGCGCGCGCAGCTCCCCTGCTCTTTCCGCCGCCGTGCCGTAGTCGACGATGAGCGGGACGTAGCCCCCGGGCAGCGTCGCGACGATCCGCGCGATGCGCTCCGGCTCGTCGTAGAGCCGGTCCGCCGACAGGCGGACGGGAATGACGGCGGTGATGACCGGGGCCTCGGACACGGGCGCGCGCCCTCCTCTTATCTGGATGCGTCGAAGGGATACAGGATCCTTCCGACGATGCGGGCTTTCAGGGACGTCCTCTCGCGGAAGAAGCGGATCGGGTTGGCCCTGTATTTCTCAACGAGCCTCCTGTTCCCCCGCCAGCCGATGAGGGGGACGAGGACGAAGGGCAGAAGATGGCGCCAGCCGAGAATGCCATAGGCGCCCCAGGGCCGCCACCCGGCCGGCCCGGCGTCGCCGAATTCGTTGGCATAGTCCTGCGGGTTCTTCAGCCGCAGCGTCAGCCATTCGACGGCCTGCTCGAACGTGTAGCGCGCACCCGTCGCCGGCTCGAAATAGGTCGGATAGAGGAGGTAGGCGGCGGCGAAGACCTCCACCACCGTGCGCCGGCGCGTGCGCCGCGGATTGGGCTGCCGGTCGTCGGTCAGGCCCCAGCCGGCATAGAAGGGCGAGCCGAGTACGGTCAGCGGAATGCCGCGCAGGAGCGCCTCGAAGCCGCCGAGCGAGGTGATCGCATAGGCCTTGTCGATCGTCTCGAAGGACTGGGCGAGCGGGATTCTCTCGTGCAGGATGCGGCAGAGATGGGCGACCTCCTCCGGGTCCGACTGCGCGTCCCTGACGCCGTTCAGCACGTCCGGATGCGGCTTGTAGATGATCTCGGCCTCCGGATTTTCTGCGGCGGCGAGCCGCACGAGGTCGTTGTTGCCGAATTTCCGGTCGCAGCCGTAGAGGATGGAGGCATCGTCCTCGACCTGGCCGATGACGAGGACACGCGGGCGCGTCTTCTCGCCGAGAAGGGCCGAGAGCGACAGGCTGGACACCGTGTTGTACTTGCTGAGGCCACCCTCGACGATGAGGCGGATCCCCTCCCGCGCCCGGTCCAGCAGCTTCGGATCGGTCGAAAAGTCATGCGTCTCCAGCATCACTTCGAGGTCGGACGGCCCCCGGCTGTCGAAATAGGGCCGGCGGCTGTCGAGCGACAGCGACAGGGGCGGCGTGCGGGCGGCGTTGGGCCGGTTCGAGCGCAGGAACCCGTCCTCGATGAAGAAGCAGGGGATGTTTCTTTCCCGCACGAAGGTCTCGAGATTGGCCGGCAGGTTATGGCCCCAGATGAAGACCTCTGCCCCCTGCGTCGCGGCGATGCGCGCCATCCACTTGCGCTCGAACGCCTCCGCCGTGACGTTCAGCGGCAGATAGATGAAGCGCCGCTCCGGGAAGAAGGACTGGAAGACGGCTCGCTTCCAGCCATTCATATGGAGCGCAAAGGTCGGGGTTTTCGCAGCGTCGATCGTCATCGCTCTATCGTCATACGCCTGCGGGCGCTCGGCCCGGAAGCGTTCGATCATCCCTCCATCCGGCGTTCCAGGACCGCGTGGATCCGCATCGCCAGCGCGTCCGGATCGGCCCCGACAGTTTGAAGGTGCACTTCGGGGTTTTCCGGTGCCTCGTAGGGTGAGCTGATGCCGGTGAAATTGGCAAGTTCGCCCCGCATCGCCTTCTTGTACAGCCCCTTCGGATCGCGCCGCGCGCATTCCTCGATGGGCGTGTCGACAAAGACCTCGATGAACTCGCCCTCGACCATCAGGTCGCGCGCGAGCTGCCGCTCCGACCGGAAGGGCGAGATGAAGGAGACCAGCACGATCAGGCCCGCATCGCTCATCAGCTTGGCGACCTCGGCCACCCGGCGGATGTTCTCGACGCGGTCCTCGGCGGTGAAGCCGAGGTCCTTGTTGAGGCCGTGGCGGACATTGTCGCCGTCGAGCATGTAGGTATGGCGGCCCTCGGCGTGCAGCAACCTTTCGAGCCGGTTGGCGACCGTCGACTTGCCGGAGCCGGAAAGGCCGGTGAACCAGACGACCGCCGCCTTCTGGTGCTTGAGGGCCGCCCGCGCCCTGCGGTCGACCTCCATCGCCTGCCAGTGCACGTTCTCGGCGCGGCGCAGCCCGAAATCGATCATGCCGGCGCCGACCGTGCGGTTGCTCATCCGGTCGATCAAGACGAAATTGCCGGTGGCGCGGTTGGCGGCATAGCTGTCGAAGGCGATCGGCGCGCGGGTCGAGAAATTGCACACCGCGACGCCGTTCATGTGCAGCGCCTTGGCGGCGAGATGGGCGAAGGTGTTGACATCCACCTCGTATTTGAGGGCCGTCACCGTCGTCTCCACGCTGTCCGTTTCCGTGCGCAGGATATAGTTGCGGCCCGGGATCAGCGGGGTCGCGTCGAACCAGATGACATGGGCCTGGAACTGGTCGGCGACGACCGGCCGGTCGCCCGGCGCCACCAGCATGTTGCCGCGCGAGACGTCGAGCTCGTCCGCAAGGACCAGCGTCACCGCCTGCCCCTCCACCGCCCGGTCGAGCGATCCGTCCCTGGTGACGATCTGCCTGATGCGGGTCGACTGGCCGGACTTGGCGACGGTCACCGGATCGCCGACGGCGACCGAGCCGGACGCGACCTGGCCGGCAAAGCCGCGGAAATCGAGATCCGGACGGGACACGTACTGCACCGGAAAGCGGAAGGGTTTCTCGCGGCCGTCCTGTTCGACCGGAACCGTCTCGAGATGGTCGAGCAGGTGCGGGCCCTGATACCAGGGCGTGTTTTCCGACGGCCGGGTGACGTTGTCGCCATGGCGGGCCGAAAGCGGGATCGGCTGGATCGTCGTGAAGCCGAGATCGCCGGCAAAGGCGCGGAAATCCGCGACGATGCCGTCGAACACCGCCCGGTCGTAGCCGACGAGGTCGATCTTGTTGACGGCGAGCACGATGTGGCGGATGCCGAGCAGCGAGGCGATATAGGCATGGCGGCAGGTCTGGCGCAGGATGCCCTGGCGCGCGTCGACCAGCACGACGGCAAGATCCGCCGTCGAGGCGCCCGTTGCCATGTTGCGGGTATATTCCTCGTGGCCGGGCGTATCGGCGACGATGAATTTCCGCCGGTCGGTGGCGAAGAAGCGATAGGCGACGTCGATGGTGATGCCCTGCTCGCGCTCGGCCTCCAGCCCGTCGACCAGTAGTGCGAAATCGATCTCGTCGCCGGCCGTACCGTGCCTGCGGCTGTCGCGCTCGAGGGCGGCGAGCTGGTCCTCGAAGATCAGCTTGGTGTCATAGAGCAGGCGGCCGATCAGCGTCGACTTGCCGTCGTCCACCGAGCCGCAGGTGAGGAAGCGTAAGAGCGACTTGTTCTCCTGCTCGCGCAGGTAGTCGGCGATCCCCCTTGCGGAGAGGTCCGGTGCGGCGGCCGCCATCAGAAATACCCCTCGCGCTTCTTCTTCTCCATCGAGCCGGCCTCGTCCTTGTCGATCATCCGGCCCTGGCGCTCGGAGGTGCGCGCCGTCAGCATTTCCCGCACGATGTCCTCCAGCGTCGCCGCGTCGGAATCGATCGCGCCGGTGAGCGGATAGCAGCCGAGCGTGCGGAAGCGCACCAGGCGCTCCTCCACCCTGTCATCCTTTCTTATCGGCATACGCGCGTCATCCACCATGACCAGCATGCCGTCCCTTTCGACGACCGGGCGGCGGGCGGCGAAATAAAGCGGCACGATCGGAATGTCCTCTTTCAGGATGTACTGCCAGATGTCGAGCTCGGTCCAGTTGGAGAGCGGGAAGACGCGGATCGATTCTCCCGGCGCGACGCGCGTATTGTAGGTTCTCCACATTTCCGGGCGCTGGTTCTTCGGGTCCCAGGCGTGAGCCGCGTTGCGGAAGGAGAAGATGCGCTCCTTGGCGCGCGACTTCTCCTCGTCGCGCCGGGCGCCGCCGAAGGCCGCGTCGAAACCGTATTTGTCGAGCGCCTGGCGCAGCGCCACCGTCTTCATCACATGGGTATGGGTGCTGGAGCCGTGCGTGAAGGGCGAGATGTTCTGCTCGAGGCCTTCCGGGTTGATATGGACGAGGAGATCGAAGCCGAGTTCGGCCGCCATGCGGTCGCGAAAGGCGATCATGTCCTTGAATTTCCAGGTCGTATCGACATGCAGGAACGGAAAGGGCGGTTTTGCCGGATAGAAGGCCTTCATCGCCAGATGCAGCATGACGGAGGAATCCTTGCCGACCGAATAGAGCATGACGGGCTTGGAAAAGGTCGCCGCCACCTCCCGGAAAATATGGATAGCCTCCGCTTCCAGCCGCTGGAGATGTGTAAGAGACGTCAATGCGGGCTCCGATGGTCCATTGAACATGCCGCTCTCTTTGCACAACGCCCGCGCGATAGCAAAAGGCTTTCTGTCGCTTGGCCGATGCGCGCATGCCGATCCGCACTGGCAGAAAGGGCCTCCGACTGGTTATATCCCGTCACGACACGCGCCCTTTCGCCCCGCAAGGACGAGGACCGGGCCGAAGACAGGACAGATCCGGACATGAAGGCTCCCCGCTTTTCCATGATGACGCGCGCCGATTTCAGCGCGCTCTCCCTGCACGAAAAGAACAGCTATCTTCAGATGCTGGCCGACCAGTATGCCGACCAGCACGAGCGCGAGCGGGTGCAGCTCGACAAGGACGCGCTGAGCCGGCTGCGGCGCTATTACAGCCGGCGGGTCTGGGCCGATCTGAAGCTGGAAAACCTTAGCGACAGCAGGACGGACATGCTGCTCGCCCGCCTCGGCGAGGCGATCCGCAACGATTCCATCAAGGCCGACGTCACCGCCGCGCTGATGCAGGAGACCACGCCGAAACGCATTCTGCGCACGGCGCCGCAGGACGACACGCAGCTGATGTTCTTCGTGCCGACGATCTACGACGCCCCGCTCAAGGACGACGTCCACCTCATGGACGTCGCTCCCTTCTCGCTCAGCAAGAAGGCCAACAAGGGCATCATCAAATACGAGCTGAAGGACAGCCTCATTACCATCGAGGGCGGCGCGGAAACGGGCCTTGCCACCGTCTTCGACTACGACATCTTCCTCAACATGGTGTCGTATCTCGCCGACGAGGTGAAGAACTACCGCAGCAGCGAAGCCAAGGGCCTGAGGCCGAGCCTGCCGCCGAAGACCTATCGACCGAGCGCCTCGCATATCCTGAAATTCTGCCGCCGGTCGGATGGCGGAAAATCCTACGAGGACCTGGAAGCCGCCCTCGACCGGCTCGCCAACACCACCATCAAGGTCGTCAACCTTTCCGGCGGCAAGCGCCGCCAGGTCGACAGCCGCCCGATGATCAGCGGCTACAGCGTCGTCAGCCGCACCGGGGCCAACCGCATCGAAACGATCGAGATCAACATACCCGACTGGGTCTATACCAGCGTCGTGCGCAACGAGCGCACGCTCCCCCTCCTCACGCTCCACCAGGATTACTTCCTGATCAGCTCCGGCCTCGGCCGCTTCATCTATCGCCTGGCGCGCAAGGCGGCCGGGAAGACCGAGGCGACCTACAGCCTGAAGGAGCTCTACAAGCGCAGCGGCTCGACCCAGGAGCTGCGCAAGTTCTCCTACGACCTCAGGGAATTCGTCACCCGCACCCTCGCCTTCCCGATGCCGGAATACGACCTGTCGCTGGAGGACGGCAAGGACGGGTCGATGCTGCGCATGCGCTATCGCAACGAAGGCGAGCTGCCGCTTTCCCCGCTCCTCGCCGATCTTTGATTTTGTCGCGGCCCCGTACTTGGCCGACGACAAAAATCGTGGAAGGCCCGTACATTACCGACGACAAAAATTTGTCCGCCGCCCGTACATCGCCGACGACAAATTTCCGCCAGCTCGCCGTACATTACCGACGACAAGTTTCCCCGTCCGTCCCCGCGTCGAAACTGTCGGATTCTGTCGAAAACCGTATTTGGCCGACAATTTTCCGTACATCGCCGACGACAAACCGTACATTGCCGACGACAAACCGTACATCACCGACATCTAATGGAGGTAGCCTGTTGTTATCAAAAAGGAAAAACGGACTTTTCACGTCTAAAACTTATTAAAACCTATAAAACCAGCCAAAACGAGGCTGGAAGCCTCTTCGAAAATGGATTTTTTGGATTTTTGTCGGATGTTCCTCTTTCACGCCGGCGCAGGGATGACGACAAATTTGGCGGAAACCACGGGATCCGGTCCGATTTTGGCAGTGTCCGGCGTATGGCCGGAATTCGTGCGAAGCGGCATGAAGCGCGCCTTGCTCCCGGCGGCAGGGTTTCCATATTGCCACGCAACGGCCTTGAGACTATGCAAGCAGGGTGCCTTCCCATGCGGCAGAGAATGACACGAGGCATGAAATGAACACGCAACAGGCAGCGGAGCCGGCCAACTGGCGTTTCCTCTGGGAAATGAAGATCGCCGCCCAGTCCGTTTCCGAAGTGTATGTCAGCCTGGAGCTCCTGGGGGGACATTACGTGAAGATATCGCCCAGAGACTTCTTGGATGCGATAAACGACATGCAATCCGTCAGCGACACCCATCCCCATCCGCGGCGGTTCCAGTTCACCATGGAACAGGACGTCCTGTGGGTCCATTCCTCGATGCCCCTCAAGGCCGCGGCAGCGAAGGACGTGCGGCCGGCCGAGGGCCGCGTCCCGCTCCGGGGCTGATCTCCTGCCCGGCCGTGCAGGAATCGAAACGCCGCCCCCGTCGGAGGGCGGCGCTTCTGTTCGGGATCTCTCTGCTCAGAGGATGAAATAGTCCTTCAGGAAGGTCGTGCTGCCGGCCACCTGGATTGCGAAGTCCGCATTCCCGTCGCCATCGACGTCCCCGTAGATGAACGTGTCGGACGCCGCCTTCTCGAAGCGCAGTTCGCCGGCCTTGCCGGAGAATTCGTCCGCGCCGATGAAGGAGAAGGCCTGGTTGCCGCCGGCCTTGCCATTGGCATCGATGCCCGACAGGTCGATCCGGTCGCCGGCCTTGCCGTTGAAGTCGAGGATCGTGTCGCGGCCGGAGGTCTTGACCGTGGAATCGGTGACCGCGGCGAAGATGAACACGTCCTTGCCGGCGCCGCCGGAAAGCAGGTCGGCGCCTGCGCCCCCGGCCAGCCTGTCATTGCTGCTGCCGCCTTCCAGAACGTCGTTGCCGGTTCCGCCATAGAGCTTGTCGTGGCCCGCGCCGCCCTGGAGCTTGTCGTGGCCCGTACCGCCGTAAAGCTCGTCGTTCGCCTCGCCGCCATAGAGCTCGTCATTGCCCGTGCCGCCGTAAAGGACATCCTTGCCCGCACCGCCGTAGAGCACATCCTTGCCTGCGCCGCCGAAGAGCGTGTCGTTGCCGGCCCCGCCGAAGATCTCGTCGTTGCCCTTGCCGCCGTAAAGCGTGTCCTTGCCGTCGCCGCCATAGAGCTGGTCGTTGCCGATGCCGCCGAAGAGCTGGTCGTTGCCGGTCCCGCCGTTCAGAACGTCGTGGCCCGCCTTGCCGTAGAGCACGTCGTTGCCACCATGGCCGAGAATTTTGTCGGCGCTGTCCGTGCCGGCCAGCACGTCGTTGCCGGCCGTTCCCTCGATGAGGTTGGTTTTCTCCGGCTCGCCGATCGTCACCGTCTCGTCGGAGAATTTCAGCTTCTCGATGCCCTTCAGCGTGTCGACGCCGTCATTGCTGCCGGAGCGCTTGTCGGTCACGGTCCAGCTGCCGTCCTTGTTCTCCTTCCAGCTGTAGTCGTCCTTCTTGCCGTTCAGCACGAACGTGTCGTCGCCGAGGCCGCCGTCGATCGTGTCGTTGCCGCCATTGCCCCTGATCGTGTCGTTGAAGCGGGTGCCGACATAGATATCGGCGCCGTTCGAACCGGTGACGTTCTGGGCGTACTGTTTGAGGTGCTGGAGGTAGAGTTGGAGGCGTGCCGCATCCCCGTTGGCGCCGTACATGTGGGCGGAGGTGAAGTTGTGCACTTCGCCGGTCTTGGAGTCCGCGTTCGCGCTGTTGGTGAGGCTGAGCCCGGTGATGCGGAGCAGCGGATTGCCGCCGGTGAAGGAGCCGTCGCTGTTGAACGAGCCCGAGCCGCGCGTGCCGTATTCGATCGTCTCGATCGTGCCGGCGATGCGGTGCGTCGACATGTCGTAGCCGAACGAGCCGCGCGCGGTCACATATTTCGACGTCGCGGTGCTGCCATAGTTGAAATAGGCCTCCTTGCCGCTGAAGCCGTCGCCATTGTCGAAGCTGGGGAAGCCGGTGCTGGTCGTGCCGGCCAGGAAGCCGCCGAGCAGGAAGGCGTCGAAATCGATGCCGTTCGAACCGGAGGCGTCCAGCGTGATCGTGCCGCGCGACTGGTCCGTGCCGTCCGCCACGTCGCCGACGGCGATGGTGAAGGTCTTGTCGACGGTGTTGACGCCGTCCGAAACGCTCACCTTCACCTGGTGGCTGGTGGCGGTCTCGTAGTCGAGGGCGCCCGCGACCACCAGCTGCGTCTGGCCGCTCGTGCCGGTGACCAGCTTGAACTTGCCGCCCGCATCGTCCGTCAGCGTATAGGTCAGCGGCTTGCCTTCCGGATCGGTGGCCGAAAGGATGCCGACCACGGAATCGACGACCGCGTCCTCGTCGATGGTCGACTTCGACAGGGCAAGGTCGGTCGGGGCCTTGTTGTCCTCGCTGATGACCAGCGTCATGTCGGCGAAGGTCACGTTCTCGATATTGCTCAGCGTGTCGGTGCCATCGCTGGTCGCGCCGGTCCGCAGGTCCGTCACCGTCCAGCTGCCGTCGCTCTCGTTCTTGGCCAGCGTGTAGTCGGAGCGGTTGCCGGAGAAGATCGCGGTGTCGTTGCCCGCGCCGCCGTCGAGGCTGTCATTGCCGCCATTGCCGGTCACGGTGTCGTCGTTGGCCGTGCCCTTGTAGGTGTCGTTGCCGGCCGAGCCGAGGAAGTTCTGCGCGAAGGTGGACAGATAGGCGTAGATCTTCGCGGTGTCGCCCGTTAGCAGCATGGAGTAGAGGGCATCGACGGGATTGGGGTTGGTCTCCGAATTGGTGTTGGTGCCGGGCGCGACGTCGATGTCGAAGCCCGTGATCTTCAGCTCTTCCGCCAGTCCCTTGATGAGGCCGTCCAGGCCCAGGGTGGAATCGCCGGTGGTGACGCCGTCCACCCACTGGCCGAAGGTCATGCTGTCGACGGCGCCGGAAATGCCGTGGCTGCCGAGGGTGGGGTGATGGATGCCGTCATAGGCGATTTCCTTGCCCTCCAGCACCACGCGGTAGGGGCTCGGCGCGCCGTCCTGGTTGTACTTGAAGGCAAGCTGGTCGCCGTTCATGTAGTAGGTCCGGCCGCGGAAACTGTCCGGCGTGCCGCCGTAGAAGTCATAGCCGCCCGGCTTCGTCAGGGCCTTGAAGTAATCGGCGATATAATCGGCGACGCCCTCGGCGCCGGCCGTATTGGTCGCAAAGGCAACCCCGGTCGTCCCCAGTTTGCTTGCATCGATCGTAATTGCCATTCGAATCGTCCTTCCAACACAAATACGCGCCCTCCCCTGCGCAGGGGGCGCACTTCAAACGGATCGGGGGCTATTTTGCTGAAGGTTTCGGCTCAGCTTGCCCGACAGTGGAATTCGGCCGGGATGGGCTTGATGCGGCGGCGGAAGGAACGGGGGATGATACACTGCATGACCTGCAGCCTTCCGGATGTGCGAAGCGGGGCCGTGCAACGCGGGCAAGGCGCCGTGCGGCGCAGCCTGACGTCGACGACCCGGGTTGAGGATTGCCGTTTCCCGGCGGTTCAGCAATGACCGATAGATATTATGAATTTGAAAGTCAACATTACCATAATATGGTCGCATTTTTCGCCATGCGGCCTCTTCCGCAGGCGCGATCGCGGCCCTATCCGGGAAACAGGATCCTGCCGACGAGCCGGTAGGCGGGCTTGCGCAGCGACTGGAAGAATTCGACCGGCCCGGCCTCGAACTTGCGCTGGGCGGAGCGGGAGCCGAAGCGGCCGATGAAGAAGCGCACGATCGGCACCAGCGGCCGGCGCAGGGGGCCGATGGCCTTGGTCTTCCTGGCCGGCGCCTCCCGGATCACCCCGGCGCGGGCGGCAAGATAGCTTTTGCGGCCGAACGGCGCCCGTTGCCGCAGGCGGCCGAGCGCGATCCGGTGGTCCTTCCAGCGCAGCACGGTGATCATGATGTCCTTGTAGCCGTGGCTCTTGCGGCTCTCGAACTCGACGATATGGTCCGTTGCGATGAATTCGGAATATTTGCGCAGGACGAACCAGGCCGCGATCCGCCGGACAAGGCCCGCCTCGGGGGCCTGCACGGCGCCCGACCGGAAGCTGGCGATCCCCTCCTCCGCTGAGGCCGCGTGAAACCCTGCCTGCGACAGGCTGTAGAACGCGTTGCCGAGCGTGATCGTCGGCTTGCCGTGCAGGAGGGACAGGAGCCCGACGCCGGAATTGTAGCACAGCACGACATCGGCATGGTCGATGAGGAAATGGATGTTGTCGGCCCGGTCGGCGATGACGACGTTCGGCGTGCGCGGCAGCGCGTCCAGCTTGGAAAGCGGATGCGGCTTGATGACGAAGGTCATGTCCGGATTGGCTTCGACGAGGCGCCCCAGGCCGGCGGCGAAGTCGTGGTAGCTCTGCTCGCCCTTGAGGAACCGGGTGACGGCCATGTCGTCGTCGAGCTGGAGCGGGATCAGGCAGGTCGGCGTTCCGGGCTGTTTCGTTCCCGCGTATTTTGCGGCCGTGACGGCATAGGGATCCATCGCCTCCAGCGTCATGGACCCTTCGCGCAGGCGCGCGACATAGGCCTGCGCGGCGGCAAGCTCTTCCGGCGAGAACACCTCCCGGTCGAACGCCTCCTGGGAATAGGACGGTGCGGCATAGGACACGTCGTCGGCATAGTAGACGGTGTTCGGCAAGGCGCCGCGTTCGATGACCACCACGTCCCGGCCGAGCTTTCGCGCGAGCGCGACGGCATCGGCAAAGCGGCTGTGGCTCTTCATATAGGGGTTGAAGACGGCGATGCCGGCGAACGTTCCCTCCGCCAGCCCCGCCGTCAGCGCGGCGATGTCCTCGTCCGTCTCGCCGAAGACGGGCACCAGCTCGAAACCCGCCAGCCGCAGCGGAACGAAATAGCCCCAATGGTGGGGGTTCTTGCAGATGCAGGCGAGCTTTCCGGCGCGCGGCAGGAAATCGACGCCGAGCAGGCGCTCGTCCCTGCCGACATAGACCGCCGTCGCTTCGGCGAAGCGGCTGCGTTTCCAGTCGTTGTTCCTGTACCAGTCGGAGGCCTTGTCCTTCGGGTGCCACAGGTGGAACGTCTTGAGCCCGAGGGATTCGGCCGGAAGCGCCAGGGCCTCGAACAGCCGGCGGAAGCCGCTATAGGTCTTCTGCTGGAAGAACGCGGCGCGGCCGGGCCCGAAGCGGTCTTCGGCCGGCTCGTCGGGCATGGGCAGGTGCTTGGCATAATGCCCGTAGCGCAGCAGGAACTCGAAATCCTCCGAGCCGTGCCCCCGGAAGCTGGAATCGTAGCCGCCGAGATAGGAGAACAGCTTCGATCCGATGAGGAAGACATTGCTGTAGGGCGCGACGAACTGTCCCGCCGGCTGATCGAAGTTCTCGAAATAGCTGTAGAAGGACAGCCGGCCCAGATATTTCGACCGTTCGTCCATGTCCGTGCGCGCGAAGAAATCCCTGGTCTTCTCCTCGTTCAGATGGAAGGCCGGGATGTTGAGCACGAGATCGAAGGTTTCGGTGGCCTCGATGGTGTTGATGATGTCGACGAGCCTGCCGAAATGATCCCTTTCGCTGAAGAAGTCGGGATCCGCGAAATAGATGAAGGGCGTGTCGGCCGCCGCAAAGCCGGCATTGCGCGCCGTCGAGAGGGAAAAGACGCCCGTGTCGTCGACGGGGACGTAGCTGTATCCCTTCTCCTCGCAGACCGCCCGGATCCGGGCGGCGTGGGGCGCGGGCGAACCGAAATCGACGATGATGATCTTCGGCGCGGGGGCGTAATATTCTCCCATCAGCGCGATGCGGTCGATCACCCAGGGGTTTGCGTCGTGCGATCGGACGCACAGAACCATGGAAATGTCCGAAGCGCCGATGGGCCCGCGCGGATCGAGATGCACGTTCTGCACTTTCTGATCAGAAATGGCCGGAGCCGAGAGGGAGACTGGCAATTCCATGCACTTCATTCCGTGTTCATTTAAAGGCGGCGGCGCGTTCCGCACGGGCGCACTTAACACAGGCTGAGAGGCACTGAAACTGCCGAGCCGTCGAACTCTAGCGACGAGAGCGGTAGGCGGCATACATGACCGCCATCAGTATGATCGCGGTCGGCCAGAAGTCCGTCGCCTGGTCCCAGCTCCAGTCCCACATGCGGTAGCCATTGAGATGGGGCGGGGGCATCTGCACCGAGACCTCGTAATCCCTTTTTTCCCGTCCGTGAAAGTGGCCCATGGCGAAGGCAAGGCCGATGAGGGTCGCGTCCCGCCAGCGATACAGCGGCCTGGCGATCACGGCGACGACCACCGCCATGACAAGCCCCTCGACGATATGGCCGAGCCAGTCGAAATGCTCCTGGATGAAGCCCCAATCCGGATTGAGAAGCCCGCTCATCCGCCAATCCACCTCTTCCGTCACCGTGGCCAATACAGCCCGCCTTCCGGCTAGCCCTTTTTCATGAAGATAAGCCTGCAAAGGTACGGGTTTTCGCCGAGATGGGGCGAGAGGCCGGTGCCCTCCTGGCGTTCCAGGAGCTGAAAGCCCAGTTCGGCCATCTGGCGCTCGACCGCCTGCGGCCTGATGAAGCGGCGGCCGCCGAATTTTCGTTTCTTGGCCAGCGGTTCGTCCTGGTCGGTCCGGAACTCGAAGGCGACCGTGTCGCCGGCTCTGAGCTCCTTCGACGCGCAGGCAAGGAACGCATCCTGCTGGATGCGCGTGATGGCGTGGAGCAGGAACCGGCCGTAAAGCGTCAGGCCGCCCTTTCCGCGCCTGGCCGTCCGCAGGAGCCTGGCCAGCGTTTCGGAATCCGCTATGTCGCCATGCACGAAGGACAGGGCCGGCCGCCTGCGAAACAGGTCCTTCAGGGCACGGCGGAAGCTTTTCCGCGGCTTCGGTACGGCATGGGCCTGTGCTGCCCTGATTGCGGTGCTGCAGCTGTCGATCCCGATCACGGTCTGCCGGCCGGTCATGAGGAAGGCGCTGTCCCTGCCGTTTCCGCATCCCAAGTCCACGACATGGCGCCGCAAATGGCCGGATCCGGATACAAATCGCGCAAAGGACGAAGGCGGCAGGATCTTGCGGTTGTGGGCGTAATAATCGTTCCAGTAGATCGCCCCGCGGTGATACTGCCTGGCATAGCCTTGGGGGTATCGCTCGGTCCTGTCGAGCTCCCAGTTGTGGCCGGGATTGGGGGTCTTCCAGTGCGGCCCGTAAATGCTTTCGACCAATGCCTCCGTGTCGGCGATGGCAGGGACCTTGCGCCCGGCAAGGTTTATGTCGGCATAACCGCGGAAGTCGCTTCTCATGAAATGCCTTGTACCGCAGATGCCGAAGGGCAATAGGAGCTTTCCATTCCCATCATAAAACGTATGGAATACATCGATCGCCACATTGGTTTTCGGGTCCGTCACCAAGATGCAAGACAATTTGCACGCAACGCGATAGCCATGATCCGATAGGGCTTTCGAAGCATCTACCAGTTCCGCGACCACCTTGGCCGGATCGGTATGATCGGAGATGTAGCCGGCGTCAAAATCGTGGTCATGCCCGATGAAGTTGCCGTTGCGATAGGCGCCAAGCAGGGTTCCGTAGAGGACGAAGAGCTTGAGACCCTTTGTTGCCAGGATGGTGGAAATGCTATCGAACAGCGTGAACATAGCGTTCTGCCAGGCCGTATCGACAGTCTTTGAAAGCTGCAGTCTACCCTTTTCGTTGAAGACGTGGCCGGTCTCGAGCTTTTGCCTGAGTTCCTCGAGGCTGAATTTCGGGACACCGGCAAAGGCGGGCGGCGGCAGGTCCGCCGTGATGTCGTTCGCCCGAAGCTGCAGGCGGGCTTGGCTGCCAATATAGGACCAGATGTGCGAGAGATTGAAGCGGAACCTCTGCCCGTCCCGGTCCGGGGCCGGTATGCCCCAGTTGCCGGCCAAGGGAAGGCCGTCGGCCAAGAGCTGCAGCTTCACCGGCCGCTCTCCGGTCTCTGTGAGGCGACCCGCGATGATCGCCGGGCCGAAATCCAGTATCTCGATCTGCACGATACGGCTCCTGCTAAAGCATCTCCAACCGAAGCGGCATCGCTTCGGCGCCTGGCAATGTGGTGGAACAAATCTGGGGTGGCTCTCTACGTCCTGCGCATCAGCACCCGGGCAACATGTGCATCGTCGTTGCGATATTTCGCGTAGCCGAAGCCTTCCGTGAAGTAGACCGGCGAGAAGCCGAATTTCGCGGCGCGAGACAGGAGGTCGAGCGGCGGGATGAAGCGGCGGTAATGGCTGTCGGTGACTTTCGTCTGCTGTGCGTCGCGGTCGGTCCGGAACTCGATCGCCAGGAGGTCGAGTTCGGGCAGCGCGGCCGCCGTCCGCAGGAAGGCCAGCTCCGCCTCGTGCGGGATCGCGTGCAGGAAGAAGCGGGCATAAACGACGATCCGTCCTGCCGTGGCCGCCGAGACCTTCCCTGCGAGGTCCGGGTCGTCGACATTGCAGCAGAGGAAGGAGGCCCGGCCGATGCCTCGCTCCTCTGCCGTGCGCTGGCAAAGCGAAACGGCGGCCGAGGAGGCGTCGACGCCGAGGACGTTGAAGCCGGCACTGGCGAAGAAGAGGCTGTCGCGCCCGCTGCCGCAGCCGATATCGACGATGGTGGAGCCCGCCGTCACTTCCAGCGCGACGAAGGCCGCGAATTGGGAAGGAATATTGGGAACCGGAGATGTCCGCGTGCCGTAGTATCGGTTCCAGTATTCCGCTGTGGTTTCGGCCATGGATGTGTTCCTAGAAGGGTCGCGCGGATCGAAGGGCGCGCTTGGCGGGGTTTCGACAGAAGATGAATTCACCTGTCCTTTCTCCAGCATTTTACAGCCCGGCGGAAGCACCTTTGTCACAGAACCTTCATGGAAACCGCAGAAGGGACGCTCCGCCTTCGGGAGCGCCGCTTCCTGCCGGTAGCGTGGTCCTTCGCATTCATGTGGGTGGTCTCGTTAAAGGAGATGACGCCGTGGCCCTCCCCCGCTATACCGTGCGGCGTTGGCGGGTGCGTCCTTTAACGTGATGGGATCAAGTGCTTTATCTTCTGGCGGGTAACGGGGCACCGAATTTTGGCGACGAGCTGCTCGTCCAGTACTGGCTGCGGTTCTACCGGAACCTCGGTTATGACGGGCCGATCACCGTGGACGGCAAGGGCGCATCGGCGACGGCAGCGCTCTTGCGGGGTTTCAAGGACGTAAACTACGTCAAGACCATCCCGCGGCATGCGGACGGGGTGGAAGGCTCATATGCCGGCTTCCACGAGCAGGGCGTGGACTATGCGCGGTCCAACGCCTCGAAGTTCCAGGACGTCCGGGGCTTCCATTTCCTCGGCGGCGGTTATGCCTGCGCGAACTGGAGGAACGCCACGCGGCTGCTGGGCGCCGTCGTGGAGCTTGGCCGGCAACTGTCGGTCCCGGTCGTTGCGACTGGACTGGGCATCGCCCCCTTCCACAAGGTCTACCCGGTCGGCGCCGCCGCCTGGCGGACCATCGTCGAAGGCTGCCAGCTCTTCGAGTGCCGGGACGCGGCGAGCGTTCAGGCCTTGCATTCCATCATCGGCGCCTGCCCCTCCTTGTCGGAAGGGTTGGATGATGCGTTTCTCTACCCTGTCCAGACCGTTGGGCATGCCGGGAAATGGCTGCATTTGTCCGGTTTCAGCGCAAAGTCCGTCCTCGGGCCGACGGGAGAGGAAGGGCCGCGGCTGTTCGATCAATTCGACCGGGTGGTGTTCTGGGCCTGCTCGAAGGAGGATGCGGAGTTGTACCAGGCGATTGCCGCCCGGTTTCCGCAGGTCGAAATGCGCGACAACCACAGCCTCCTGAACGAGGGCCTGCCGCTGGAGGCCGGCGACTTCATGCTGACAGGCCGTTTCCATCCCCATCTGCAGGCGGCACGGGTCGGTCTGACCGGCTATTACACCGCCCAGTCGGACTTCTATCGCATGAAGCATGGCCTGGTGACGGGGCTCGGCTCAAACTTCCGCCCGCTGCAGGAGGGCCTTGAGGTCTTCACGATGCCGGACTGCGAAATCCGCCGTCGTGACGGGGACCGCGTCCAGGCGAAACGTGCCGTCGCACTGCGGGTCGCGCGTTTGATGGGGCTGGCCGGGAGCAATACCAGCAAGTGTGCATGACCCCGACCCGACCGCTTTGGCTGGAAAGGTTCAGGTGCATCATATGAGAAGCCGGGTGGCTTGACCTTGTTGTGTCACCAGCTCGGCAACCTTCTTGTAAGGAGACGAAGCAGTTTCCGCCGAGCCATGCTCCTTCACGGGTGATCATGCCGCCGGAAAAACCACGGCCGGCTTCGAGGGCGATGAGGCCCGCTTCCACGGCGGGGCAGTTCATCACGACATTGCCCGCGTTGAGAAGACCGTGGATCGTTTGCGCGATTTCGTCCCTCGACAGTGTCGCGCCCCAGCGCAGGATCCAGATCAATTTGCACAGGTTCGGCAAGCAGACAGCGATCAGAGTTGCTCCCGCAGAAGTTCCGCCGCCGCTGCTCCTTGCTGCGGATAGCCTGGCAGGACGGCGCGGGCAAGGATATTGGTGTCGACGGTGATCTCTATTTCCCGCCGGCCCAGCATGCTTCGGCGATTTCGCTCATCTCGTCGATCGCCAAGGGTTTTTCCACCTTGCCCGCATGCCTGCCGATGAAGGAATCGATCGTGCCGGCCGACTGCGCCCTCTTTGCCCGCAGTTTGTCCCCCGGCAACTTGTCGAGCTCGATCCGTTCGCCCGACTTGACGCCGAGATGGGCCAGCAGTTCGCCCTTCATGGTGACGGCAAGGGAAGCCATGGATATCTCCTCATTGGTCGCCTTGATGTAAGGCGAAAATCACCATGAAGAAGCAGTCCTGGTGGTCGGACCTTGGCGGCCTTGACCTAGGGGTAACCGAAGACGGCGACGATCACCCTTCGCCAGTGCTAGCGGACAGATAGCGCTTTTGGACAATGTTCAGTACGTCGATGGCGCATTCTAGGTCGGTAAGATCTGGGCGCTCGGAGAAACCAATTTTGAATTCGGCCCCATCGGTCAGGCTGAAGGACCATTGTACGGTTGCGGAGTAATTGCCGATGCGTCGGACCAGCGGGCTTTGCGAAGCAACCTTTGCAGCCATCTCGGCCAGTTCGGCCGGCACGGGTTTCAAAAATGCATCGTCATCGCCACCGATCAACCTAGCCGCTACGGTTTCTTTGACGCGCTGAGCGTTCTGAGCGTGCTTCTCATTTTCTGATAGGCGCGGAGCGACTTGCGGTGAACGCGCTTTGATGATCTCCAGGATGGAAAGAACGAACTGAAAATCGTCATACGTGGGTTCTCGTGAAATCGAGAGCTTAAACTCGCCTTCATTCGGGAGGGCCAGAGACCACTCGACGTTCTTGCGGGTTCCGAGTTGAAGACGATCAGTATACAGCGCGACAGGAACTGCTTTGGCTGCTTTCTCAGCATGATGAGCTTCAAGACCAGGTGTGGAATCCGTTCCGTTTCGAAAAATTGCTCGGCAAGCGTCTTCTAGGTCGCTTTGGTGTCGCCTATCAATTTTTCGCTCTTCTTCGCTCTCTTCGGCTGATCGGGGAAAGGTAGCATGGACGATTTTGGTCATGGTCAAACGCCTCAATTTTATGGGATGTCATCGGAGCAGCGATTTTCTGTCGTGGTCGGCTCCAATCTTTTTGGCTATCCGTTGATCGTAATCAGGCTGCAGTCGTTGGCGACGGTTGCGACACAGCCCACCGCGACCATGATCGGGACGGGACGCCACCCGTCGCCCGCCAGGGCGGCGAAGACATAGATGAAGATTCCGAGCCGGTTCCAGCATGGACAGCGCATAAATCCGAGCTATCTGACGCTCGCTCAACTGAAACAAATCACCTGTCATGACCTCTTCCTAGAGGAGTGAACCAGATTAGATACTTCAATTGATAGGTCCTGAGCTAGATGCCGGATTTGCGCATCAGCTCATCGAGCGCCTCGCCGTAGGACATGCCGGTTTCATTGCAGTATCGCTTGAACCGGTTGATCACGTCGATAGGCGCACGCACGAAGGCTTGGTCCAGGGGTTCGCTCGTCTTGCGGATGCGCTTGACCCGCTGGACCGGTTCGCGGCTTTGAAATCCGACGCGTGCGGCGGCTCGATCGGACGCTGCCTGCTCGTCCTGCGCCGGTGCCTTTTCGGGAGGGCGCGGGGCAAAGCCGGTGAGGTCGAGCTTTTTCGTCTTGCCGAAACCGAGGTCGCTAGTCATTACGCAGCCCTTTCCTCCGAGCCACGGCGAAGGAGTTCGAGCACCTCCCCCGTCAGTTGGACAGCGTTGTCAATTGCGGCCTCGAGGCCGTTGACCTGCTGCGGATCGAGTTCGAATAGGCTCAGCCGTTCCATGAACATCGCGTTATAGGCTTCGCGGCGATAGAGATGCGTGCTTAGGACTGGCAGATCGTTGCTCCGCATCTGCTCGGCGATCTCCCGCTCGATGCGCCGGGTGAAGGGCGGCGGGCTCGTCCGGTTGAAGGCGAGCGTGAAGCTCAGCTTGCGCCCAATATCCTCCTCGCTTTCCCGCACTAGGCCGACGGCCCGCGCAGCCTGCTTGGCGTCGAGCGCGCTCCCCCCCAGCGGAATGAGCGTGAGGTCGGCGCGGATGATGGCGCGCGAGGCAAGGCGGCTGGCAGTGCCTTCCAAGTCGACGAAGACGAACTGCGCTTCCGCGGCCGCGGTGTTGATGAGGTCGCGGATATTGCCCTCCGTGGCCTCGCTCAGGACCTTGATCGAAAGCGCGCTTTTGCCCGTTCGCCAGTCCGTGATCGGCTTGTTGGGGTCGGCGTCGATGATCGTGACCGATCCGCCCTGCTGCGCCAGGGTTGAGGCTATGGCGAGAATGGTTGTCGATTTTCCCGCCCCGCCTTTGGGATTGGCTGCGCATATTACCGGCAAGATCGGCCTCCTTTGCTGCCAGTCATGATTGATAGCAAGAAATCATGAAAGCTTTCTAAATGCAATCAGATAGCATGATTTCGTAATATCAATCTGATTGCGCGTAATAAAGCTATCTTTAATGATATCATGAAAGCTATCAATGTGTCCTTGAAGCTGCTCCATATCTCGGCACGGAAGATTTGACTTATTCCGGTTCGGTGACGACGGACCAAAGATGGTAAGCGCAAGGAGCCCGATCTTGCGGGGCTTCCAGGGCGCACCGCTCATCATTCGCACTCGTTGATCGGGTATGAGCTTCGCGTAGCAAAACCGCAAGTGGCATTGACTCGGGGACTGAGTACCAAAGGGAACAGAAAACCCACATAGGGTTTCGCAGTCGGCTTTTGCTATCCGGTAATGCCGCCCGCGATGTCGCAGCCGAACTCGGCGTCTCTTTAGCGACACTCTATACCTATGTCGATGCGAAGGGAGACTTCGCGAGCGGGCTATTGAACTGCTCGCCCATTGCTCGATAAAGCCCGATGTCGCAGCGTCAGGCCTGACGCCTCCCAAGAGCGGATGAGCGCCGTCGTCGCGTTGGCTGCCACGGACACAGTCTGGTTCAACATCGCAGGCGTGCCACCCGCGCGGTGGAGCTAGCGACGACGGCGGTGATCGCCGCCTTAACCTGCGGCAATGGATGGCTCCTGTTGATCGACATCGGAAAGTCGTTTCTGCGCGAGGAGCCGCGTAACCAGGGCGGCCTACGCCGCGCGGGAGGGAAAGGAATTGATCGAGAAGGGGGGCGACTACCGCGCCGGTTAGAAGTCCCGGCAAGCAGCATGAGGCGAATGCTCCGGTCCATCGTACCGAGGCGCTCCTCGATGCTGCCGGTTTTCTCATCGATTGTGCTGGCAATGCGCTCGGCGGCCTCGCCGGTGACGCGTTCGATCTCGCCGGTGCGGTTGCTGAAGCAGCGCCTGCCGAGGGCCCTTGTTTTTGACCCCATCACGAGTGAAGGTAAGAGATTTGAGTTCTTCTCACCAGCGCGAAATACGGGTTACGGAAAACGCTATGTTCAAGAAGTTGATGGGACCGGCAGCGTTGTTCGCGAATTCAAGGAGACGATAGGCCCGGATGGGGTTACCGATACCAAATGGAATCATGGAGGCCCATAGTGGAAAATTTGAAAGTAGCAATCACTGCAGTGATAGAAGGTGACATAAGTTCCCTCTCAGTAGTTCTGGCCGCTAGTCATCCCGAAATACAGGAGGCAGCTGCGAAACTTCCTCAACTAACAATTTCACGTTCCGCCTTGATAAAAGTGTTGAAGGAGTGGCGCAGCGGTTATTGCGCCGCTGCTGATGTTCAGCAATGGGCGTCCTTTGTGCGCCGCGGCTACGTTGCCCGAGCAACCAGTGGAGCGCTTCATCCGATTGATATTGAGTACGATGCAATCGACGAAGAATTGATCGTAGAAATCATAGGAAGGCTTGATGAAATCGGAGATTTAGTTGATGGAGATATTGACAACAATGAGCGGGAAGAGATGTTAAAGGTTCTGGGGGTGTAGTCCGGCTCGGCGTTGGTGCACGGGTCTGAAGGACGGCGGATTTCGGCATTTGATGACATTGCTGACGCCACCTTTGCGTTGCGGCGAACGGATTTTGAGCGCGCGTAGGCAAGCCTCCGTGCATCAGGTGACGTATGCAACGGGTAATCTCGTCGAGGCAACCGGGTATGCGGCCTATGGCGAGCGCGGTAACGGCGCGATGCAGACACAGAAGGGATACATCGGCGAACGCTTCGATGCGGAGACGGGACTGATGTATCTCAATGCCCGCTACTACGACCCGACCTATGGGCGGTTCATCTCGCCGGACGATTGGGATCCGACGATCGAGGGCGTAGGGACAAACCGATACGCCTACTCAGGCAATGATCCCATCAACAAAAGTGATCCAACAAGCGTTCGGACCAGGGCTTAGCCGTGTAGGTGGCGGCGCGCTTCCCGCTAAGGAAGGGTGGTCAGTCGGCGGGATTTTTTATTGGCCTTCTAGGCGGGTTGGGCTTGAACTCGATTCAAAGCTCGGACGAGGATGAGTCTCGTGGAAGCGGCGTTGGTGGAAATGCCTCTAGCCGATGAGGCTGATTCAATTGGTCGCGGCGGCTACCCGGCTCAGGGTACGGCGGCGCGAAGCAGCGCCCGTCATGAGCGAACTGAAGGCCCAACTCACCGAACTGAGCGACGAGGTGTCGTCGAAATCGGCGCTTTGCAAGGCCGTCACCTACACGCTCAACCACTGGAACGGACTGGCAGCCTTCCTGGCGGATGGCCGGATCGAAGTGGACTCCAATGTGGTCGAGCGTTCGATGAAATCGGTGGCTCTGACGGGGAAGAACTCGTTGTTCGTGGACAGCGAACGCGGTGGCAAGACCTTCGCGGTCCTCGCATCGCTCGTCAACACGGCAAAGCTCAATAGTGTAGACCCCGAAGCCTGGCTTGCCGACGTGCTCGAGCGCATCATCTCCGGCAAGGTGACCGCGAACCGGATGGATACGCTCTTTCCATGGACTTGGAAGGCCGACCGCGAGAGCATTGCAGATCAGGAGCGACGGGCGGCATGACACAGAACAGCCAAGGGGCTACGGCACGACCGAAGCTCGATGACGAGGCGTTCGAGGCGTTTATCAGGGCACGCCGTCCAGTCTCGCCGATCTGGTCGATGAGCGGCCTCGACGGCTACCTCACGGCTCTCATCATCGGCCCGAGGTTTATCGACCCACGTCAGTGGATCCCGGAGCTGACTGGCCCGGATGCCCTGAACCTGCCGATGGAAACGACCGAGCATCGGGCCGTGCAGACCATCGTTGCGGAATACAACCGGATATCGGCGAGCCTAGCCGAAACGCCGAAAGACCATCGGCCCAAGTTCACCAGGATCGATGATCAAACCTTTGCTTCCTTCGATTGGGACCTCTGCTTTCTGTTGGGAACAAGATACGCACCCAAGCTTTGGCAGCCCGTCCTTCGAGGTCATGCCGTCACTGGCGATATCATCGCGCCAATCCGCAAGCTCGGCGAGGCAAAACGGAAAGCGACCCGTCAGGATGACGTTGCCGTCGCCGAAGCGCTCGTCAATATCCGAGCCTATTTTATGCCGAAGCGGGCAAAGCAAAAGTTCTGACCGACACCAGATGCCGTAATGGGCCGGCGTCTCACGATTAGCCAGTTTGGTGGCTGTCCCTCAGAATGATGATGTTTGGAACGAGGTCCGAGCGATCGGCCTCAAGCATCATGCGAGGAACAGCCATGGAGTATTATGCAGGAATCGACGTCTCGCTGAAAGAGAGCAGCGTGTGTGTGGTCGACGCGACGGGCAAGCTGGTTCGGGAGGTCAAGGTAGGCAGCGAGCCAGAATGCCTGGTCGGGTATTTTGATCAACTGGGCTTTCCCGTAGAGCGCATCGGCCTTGAAGCGGGGCCTTTGTCCCAATGGCTGTATGCGGCTCTCGTTGCTGCGGGGCATGATGTGGTTTTGCTGGAAACGCGGCATGTGAAGGCGGCGCTTTCGGCGATGACGGTGAAGACTGACCGCAAGGATGCACGAGGGATCGCGCAACTGCTCCGCATGGGATGGTATCGCCCGGTTCACGCCAAATCGTCGCCGGCCCAGGACACTCGGGCTCTATTGGTCGGCCGCAAGCTTCTGCAATCCAAGCTGCTCGACGTCGAGCTCAGTATTCGGGGCATCCTGCGTGGCTATGGGTTAAAGGTCGGCGAGGTCAGCCGCGGGCGTTTCGAGGCGCGCATCCGCGAACTGATTGCAGGGCATTCGACATTGTCGACAGTGATTGACGCGATGCTGACGGCGCGAGTAGCGCTGTGGAGCGAATTTACGAAGCTGCACCGCGAGATGCTCAGGATCGCCCGCGCCGACAAAGTTTGCAAAAGGCTGATGAGTGCACCAGGCGTCGGTGCCCTGGTTGCGCTGACCTACCGCTCCGCGGTTGATGATCCTGCCCGGTTCGAAAAGTCCAGGACGGTGGGTGCCTACTTCGGTCTGACGCCGAAGAAATATCAATCCGGCGAAACCGATCGCGATGGCGGCGTCAGTAAGGTCGGCGACGCAATGGTGCGAACGGCATTGTTTGAGTCCGCCCACATAATGCTGACGCGGGCGACGCGCTTTTCCAGTCTAAAGCGTTGGGCGCTCGATGTGGCCAGACGTCGCGGGATGAAGCGCGCGAAGGTCGCCCTTGCACGCAAACTCGGTGTCGTTCTTCACCGCATGTGGGTGGATGCAACGGACTTTCGCTGGAGCGCAAGCCCTGTCGCGGCATGAGGAGAGATATGTGATTGATGCAGGCAAGCACAAGGTCTGCATCTGATAAAGTCCCGTCGCTGGGACGCAGGCTTGGCAAGGTCGTGTGTAGTGCTGTGACCGCTTCGGCGAAGCACGCTCCCTAGATTGACCTGTCGGCTTGTTGATCTGATGGCATATTGTGGCAGTCTTCGTGCTGACCACGGACAGAAGCATGACCCCAGCGACGAGATAATCATTCAGAGGGACTTGACGGACAAAGGCCCATTACAGAAGCACTACTTTGGCAGAATTTTAGGACGGCTGGCGTTTTTGGGATTCCCACGGCGCGGATTGCGTGATTCATGGGTGGTCGGCTTTCTGGAGGGCCGGCCATGGACGAGTACTGGAAGTCCGATCTTGAGGGCTGGCTTGCGCCCTTTCTCGCTGCTCTGAGGCACAAGGTGCGGGCGCGGATGTGCCCGGCCTATGTGGCGGGGCTGATCGGCGCCGGTGATCGCAAGAGCATCCAGCCGATGGCGGCCCGTGACGGTGGTGTCGGCTATGACCAGCTTCACCACTTCATCGCCAGCGGTGTTTGGGACGCCGCGCCGCTCGAGAAGGCCTTGCTCGCTGAGGCCGACAGGATGGTCGGCGGCGCCGAGGCTTGGCTGATCGTCGACGACACGGCCCTTCCGAAGAAGGGCGAACGCTCGGTCGGCGTCGCGCCGCAATACGCCTCGGCCCTGGGCAAGAACGCCAACTGCCAGACCCTGGTGTCGCTGACGCTGGCTTCCGGCGAAGTGCCGGTCATGGTGGGGTTGCGGCTGTTCCTGCCCGAGAGCTGGACGAGCGATCCCGCGCGACTGACCCGGGCCGGCGTGCCGGACGATCACGGAGGCTATCGGACCAAGCCCGAGATCGCGCTCGCCGAGATCGATCGGGCGCGCACGGCCGGCCTGCGCTTTGGCTGCGTGCTGGCTGATGCTGGTTATGGCCTCTCCGCGCCCTTCCGGCAGGGTCTGAGCGAGCGTGGCCTTACCTGGGCCGTGGGCGTTGGGGGGCGCCAGAAGGTCTGTGGCCCTCATCTTTCCCGTCGCCGGGCGCGGGCGCCCGCGCAAGAACCATGTGCCCGACGCAAAATCGGTATCGGCGGAGAAGACGCTGGCGACCGCGCCCTGGCGCACGCTGAGTTGGCGACGTGGCACCAAGGGGCCGCTGAAGGCCCGCTTCGCCGCCGTGCGGATCAAGGTGGCCGACGGGCCGCCCCAGAGGATCGGCGACATGGGGCAGCAGCATCTGCCGGGAGAAGAGGCCTGGCTGATCGGCGAACATCGCTTGAATGGAGAGCGCAAATATTACCTCTCGAACCTGCCCGCCGACACCTCGCTCAAGCGCCTGGCCGGCGCGATCAAGGCGCGCTGGATCTGCGAGCAGGCGCATCAGCAGTTGAAGGAGGAACTCGGGCTCGACCACTTCGAGGGACGATCATGGACGGGGCTGCATCGGCACGCGCTCATGACCATGATTGCTTATGCCTTCCTTCAATCTCGGCGCCTCAAGCAGGCGAAGCGGGAAAAAAAGAAGCCAGGGCCCGCCACCCCAGCCCACCCTTCCGGCCATCCGCGCGGCTATCATCGCCGCCCTCGAACGGCCACCATCAACACGATGTCCGCACTGCCGCCGACCACTCTCTTCTAAAATTCTGCCAAAGTAGTGCTTCTGTAATGGGCCTTTGTCCGTCAAGTCCCTCTGAATGATTATCTCGTCGCTGGGGTCATGCTTCTGTCCGTGGTCAGCACGAAGACTGCCACAATATGCCATCAGATCAACAAGCCGACAGGTCAATCTAGGGAGCGTGCTTCGCCGAAGCGGTCACAGCACTACACACGACCTTGCCAAGCCTGCGTCCCAGCGACGGGACTTTATCAGATGCAGACCTTGTGCTTGCCTGCATCAATCACATATCTCTCCTCATGCCGCGACAGGGCTTGCGCTCCAGCGAAAGTCCGTTGCATCCACCCACATGCGGTGAAGAACGACACCGAGTTTGCGTGCAAGGGCGACCTTCGCGCGCTTCATCCCGCGACGTCTGGCCACATCGAGCGCCCAACGCTTTAGACTGGAAAAGCGCGTCGCCCGCGTCAGCATTATGTGGGCGGACTCAAACAATGCCGTTCGCACCATTGCGTCGCCGACCTTACTGACGCCGCCATCGCGATCGGTTTCGCCGGATTGATATTTCTTCGGCGTCAGACCGAAGTAGGCACCCACCGTCCTGGACTTTTCGAACCGGGCAGGATCATCAACCGCGGAGCGGTAGGTCAGCGCAACCAGGGCACCGACGCCTGGTGCACTCATCAGCCTTTTGCAAACTTTGTCGGCGCGGGCGATCCTGAGCATCTCGCGGTGCAGCTTCGTAAATTCGCTCCACAGCGCTACTCGCGCCGTCAGCATCGCGTCAATCACTGTCGACAATGTCGAATGCCCTGCAATCAGTTCGCGGATGCGCGCCTCGAAACGCCCGCGGCTGACCTCGCCGACCTTTAACCCATAGCCACGCAGGATGCCCCGAATACTGAGCTCGACGTCGAGCAGCTTGGATTGCAGAAGCTTGCGGCCGACCAATAGAGCCCGAGTGTCCTGGGCCGGCGACGATTTGGCGTGAACCGGGCGATACCATCCCATGCGGAGCAGTTGCGCGATCCCTCGTGCATCCTTGCGGTCAGTCTTCACCGTCATCGCCGAAAGCGCCGCCTTCACATGCCGCGTTTCCAGCAAAACCACATCATGCCCCGCAGCAACGAGAGCCGCATACAGCCATTGGGACAAAGGCCCCGCTTCAAGGCCGATGCGCTCTACGGGAAAGCCCAGTTGATCAAAATACCCGACCAGGCATTCTGGCTCGCTGCCTACCTTGACCTCCCGAACCAGCTTGCCCGTCGCGTCGACCACACACACGCTGCTCTCTTTCAGCGAGACGTCGATTCCTGCATAATACTCCATGGCTGTTCCTCGCATGATGCTTGAGGCCGATCGCTCGGACCTCGTTCCAAACATCATCATTCTGAGGGACAGCCACCAAACTGGCTAATCGTGAGACGCCGGCCCATTACGGCATCTAGCTCGGCTGTCGGCATCGATCAGGAAGATGTCGTTACCGGCATGGGTGGCCGTGCCGGAGAGAGCGCGGACGAGGGTGGTCTAGCCGGTCCCGCCCTTGGCGATGGCAACGATCATGATGGCTCCTTCATTTTGGAAATAAACTATAGTTGTTTCAGCGCCCCTCTTTACGCAATGCGTTCGTTGCCTATTGTTCGTTCCCCGTTGATGATTGTCGATTGATGATTGACCGCCGACAACGGGCAATGACCAACGGGCAATTGCCAATTGGCCGTTGTTAATGAACAACCACAGCGCGGTTAACTGCCAGTGGTTAATGGGTAATCGGAATTATCAGTGATATCGCTGGCAATGATCGCGCGAACAACGGGCAACTGTTAACGGGACCGGGTGGCGTTGGAGGCGAGTGGTCGTAGCGGGAGCCTGGGCGAGGGAGTTTGTGTGGTGATGATGAACTTGGAATAAATTATAGTTCTGTTTTAGGTGGCAGGATAGTCAAGTTTGTGGTACAAACTCGACGTCGCCCCGCCTCCGGCAGGCCTCCAGCTCGCGCCGGGGGGCGCTCTGGGGTCGCCTCCGGCAACCTGGCAAGCGGAAGGAAAACGATGCGCAGCAAGGTGGTAAGGGTTCGTCTGAGGCCCGAGGAGCGGCAAGCTCTGGCGGACCTTTGCGTCGAAGATCGCACCGCAAGCGATGTCATCCGGTCTCTGTTCCGTGATCAGGTCGGCTTGCCGCTCCCGGTCGGGCCGGCCGAAGCTCTGGCCTTGCGCGGCACCAATGAGGAGCTTCGGCGCATCGGCATCAATCTCAACCAGGCGGTTCACGCGATGAACGAAGGCCGCGTCGGCTACGAACCGCATCTCGATGCGGCCCTGCGTCGGCTCCTCGACGGAATGTTTTGCCTGCGAGCCAACGTCGACCTGATGCTGCGGATCAGCCGCAGGGAGCGGAAGGGAACTGGGCATGGCCTATGACTGGACCGGACTGCTCGTCGAGATCGAGGCCTTTTCCGCCTACCGCGCCTCCTCGCTGATAGAAAGGGACAAGGAACTGCGCCGGCCGCGGGCCACTGGTGTCGCTCCGTCGGCCAGGAAGCCGGGGCTACGCTTCGCTCCAACAGGAATTGCAAAAAAAACGGCGCACTCTGGTCTGTTTGGTTTGGTTGCCTCAAGCGAGCCGACGATCGCATCCATCCTGCAGGCGCTGGTGCCAGCGCAGGAGGACGTCATTGCGCTGGTCGGTTCCCTGGGTGCTGGCCGCTGCGATCGCGAGGAGGAAGAAGAACGTCGGGCGTCTTCCGGCGGAGGAGGGGGCGGCGGTTCTTCCCCGCGCGCGTCGGGCGTCGCTCGGCCGATTGGCCCGCGACAGGCGACAATGGATCGCGCCGCGACAGAAACGGCAAGCCGTGCGGCAATTGCAGCCGGTGCGCAGCCGGTGGTTATCAAGGTAACGTCGACCGTGTCCAGCCGGGCGTCGGCCGCCGGCCTGATGACCTATCTCGGCACGCGCGAAATCGAGAAGGAAAACGGTGAGAAAGGCAAGGTCGACATCCCGATCTATGATCAGGACGGCGTTACCCTTTCCAGCGGGGAGGACCGGGTCGCGCGGCTCGCCGAATGGACTGCCGATTTCCGCGAGGCTTATGCAATCAATGCGGTCGCGACCTTTTCCATCGGCCTTTCCGACGTGGTCGATGATGCGGCCCTTCATGACGCCCTGAACGCTGTCTTCCGCTCGGGACCCTTCCTCTATTCCCGGCATCCGGATGGGCAGGTCTCGGTCTTTGCTGTGACCGATCTGCCGGCGAAGCGCATCGCCGGCGCGCTGAAGGCGCGAGAGAATGGCGAGGGGCCAGCGCGCGCAGTCGAAAATGCGGAGGCCGAGTTTGAGCGCCGGTTGACCGATGCCGGCGTCTCGGCCGAGGTCCGCATTCTCGGCACTGCCGCGTCGGAGAAGTCCGGCCGCTACTTCCTCGAAAAGTTCCTGCGTGCTGAGAAGTCCGTCACCAACAGGGAAGGTGATCCGGTCAAGCGCGGTTCCAGCGTCAAGGAGATGGCCGACGGCATCTGGCGGGCCTGGTCCTCGCATATTCGCACCGTCGAGCCGCGCAATGCTTTCCATGTCGTCTTCTCCGCGCGCGCCGGGACCGATCCTGAAGCGATGACGCGTGCCGTTCGGGATTTCCTAGGCGAGCAGGTCGCCGGTCATCGCTGGATCACGGCGCATCATCCGGAAACCGATCATGTCCATGTCCATGCGATGATCTCGGCGCGCGACGATGTCGGCAAGGCGCTGCGGTTCACCAAACCGGAGCTGTACGAATGGCGCGAGCGCTTTGCGGCAAAGGCGCGCGAGCAGGGCATCGCTATGGTTGCCACCCGCCGCGCCGACGTCGCGGCCACCCGGCCTTATAGCCAGGCGCAGGCCGGCGCCTATGAGCGCGGCCGACAAGACCCTTGCTATCTCAAGACGCCTCACGTCACCGGGCGCGTCGAGCGCAAGAGGGCCGGTGTCGTCGACCGTGCCTCGCTGACCAACGGCAATCTGGCCTTTGGTCCGAAATGGCAGGCGACCGCGAGCGCCCTGAAGCGGGCCGGCGCGGAGCCATCGGTGATTGCGGCAGCCGACCGGTTTGCAGCCGCTGCAACCACCGGCAAGAACGAGCAGGCGGCGGAACTGGGACAGTTGGTCGCGACGATCCATCGGGAGAAAGAAAAGAAGATAGCCCTTTCACTTGAACAGTTCGACGAGCTCGTCTCGAGGGCGAACAACTCCATCGATCACCTGGAGACGATGGTCGACAGCAGCGCAGAGCGCCAGGCTGTCGAGAAGATGCGCAAGGAGATCTCCGTCCTCTTTGCCGAACAACGCCGGGACATCCAGATGCAGCAGATGCGATCGGTCAACGACACAGCGGGGAGAGGGGAAGCGCCGCCGGCTGCTCGTGCTGACGAAACTCTCGCCCAGGACGGACCAGTACCGCAAACAGTTGATCCTGCGATTGCCATCCAGCAGCAGGCGATTGCCGCCGGCCGGGCTGCGCGTGCGGCGCGGGAAAATGCCGATACGTCGAAGGCTGCCCAGGCCGAGCAGCGCCGGCAAGTCCTTCGGCAGGCGGAGCAGGAGCGCCAGCGCGGCATTGACCGCGACGGGGCGGAGCGATAGGCGAGCGGGGATCATCATGCGCGCGGCTAGGCCGTCCTGCGTTCAAGCGTTTCCAGATGCTTGAGGCAAGCCTCCTTAACCAGATCCAGCAGGAGGGCTGTCCGTTCCACGAGCCATTTGAGCGCTTCGGTGCTGATCTCAAAATGCTTGGAATAGCGGGCCTTCACATAGGCTTCGTTGAGCGTGTTGAACCAGGCGCGCTCGCGATGTTGGTCGCGCGGAAAGGCTTGGGCCAACTGTCGATCCTGCTCCTCGGCCAGGGAGCGGAGGAACTTGATGTTGTGAGACGGTGGTGCGTAGTTAGTCAGTGTGAGGAGGACGCAGGAATAGGCCTGTTCGAGCGCTTGATGCATCTGAAATGCAGCTTCCTTGAGCCGGCCTTTACTAGTCGCATACCTTGAAGTATCGAGAAATCCGGCCGCGCCAATGAACCGGTCCTCGAAATGTTCACGAGCGACCCGCAACCGCTCTTCGGGTGATAGCGGCTTCGGCTCGGCCAGCGGCTCGTCATCAAGCTCGTAAAGGACGACACCTTCTTTGCGGATGTCGCAGAAGAAGTACTGCCCTTCTTTCAAGTACTTATTCACCTCGCGCCTGGAGTGGACGATGAAGCTGACTGGTGTTTTGATCGTCGCTTCGCGGACCAGGCGGTCTGCCGCCTTATGCCAATATTCGGCAAAGTCGCAGAGCTTGCTGTTGTTGACGATGATCAGGAGATCGAAATCTGAACGATAACCCTTCATGGTGAAGGGCTCATCCACCCAGCCGCCCTTGGCGTAGGAGCCGAACAGGATGACCTTGAGAATGCGCCCGCGCTTCTTGAAGTCCGCCGTTCCCTCCTTCAGCGCGTCCTCGAATTCCTCATGCAGGATCTCGAGGACGCGTGCCAACTCTCGTTGTTTTTGGGGTGGCATGTGATCGAGTGAGGTCTTCATCGGAAAGGCGTAATCCAAGATCGTTTCTAAAAGGGCTAAAATACAGTCAGTGGTGCTTCGAGATTCTACAAGAGGTCACCGCAACAGCAATCATCGTTTTACCGGAAAGCTGAGTCCGTATTGCCAATCGAGATCTGCTCTGGAGATCCGATGATCGTAGGCCTGGCAGGCTGCGGTCACTTACCGTCCGCGTGCGTCGGCAGGCCGGCGTTCGTCGGAAGAGGGGAAGCTGGCGCTGCGGTGATGGCGGTGAAGAAGCAATCAGCCGCCAGTGCCCGGAACGCGCGCGCCTTTTACGTGGTATACCTCAACTCTTTTTAATGTGCGTCCTTATTCCGGAACCGGTTCTCACTTCTGATAGATACGCTTGGCGCGCGTTGTTGGTTGGGTGGCCGTTCGCTTCAAGGCGGACCTGCGTCTCCGCCGTGCTCCATCGCAACAGCTTGAAGGCGTCGTCGGATAGGCACGCCGAAGCAACGTCCGCCAGTCGGTGACGAGTTTCATGAATATTAGGTCCGGAAAAGAGGAGGGCGGAAAGGCCGACGGCTGCGCTTGTCTTCGGTTACGCATAGGCATATACAAGAAGCATATACAAAGGAGGCAGACGCCATGCGCGCACTATCGTCCGCACCGAAGCCGAAAGAGGCAAAGCTGTTCCGCAACAATCGCAGCCAGGCGGTGCGCATCCCCGTCGAATTCGAGATGCCGGGGGACCGCGTCCTGATCCACCGCGAGGGTAACAGGCTCATCATTGAGCCCGTCAGCCGGCCGGCGATGCTCGCCGAACTGCTGGCGCAGTGGAGAAAGGAAAGCGGCCTGGGTCCAGACGATCAGTTTCCGGATGTCGAAGACATACCTGCCAGACCGGAGGATATCCTTTGAGCGCCTACATGCTCGACACGAACATCATCAGCGATCTCGTCCGCAACCCGGACGGTGCGCCCGCGCGCAGGATCGAGCGCGCGGGGCAACGGAATATCTGCACCAGCGTCATCGTCGCCGCGGAACTTCGCTATGGTTGCGCAAAGAAGGGGTCCTCGAAGCTCCTCGTCCGGGTCAAGAGCTTGCTTGAGACGATCCCCATCCTACCGCTGGACGTTCCCTCCGACGCCAAATATGGCGGCATCCGTGCCGAGCTGGAGGCGGCAGGCCTGATCATCGGGCAAAATGACCTGCTCGTCGCCGCTCACGCTTATGCCCTTGGCCTGACGCTCGTCACGGACAACACTCGCGAGTTCAGCCGCATCCGCGGGCTGAAGGTGGAAAACTGGCTGGAAGGGGCGGATTAGGAAAGATAATCGGTCGAAACCGCACCGCAGGCTGCATTCAGAAAACGACCGATAAGCTTGCCTTATCACGCGTTTTGACAGCACCTATATCCCATGGTAGAAATCGCCAAAATGGTAGAACTTTGGAGTCTCCCATGTCCCTCAATATCAAAAATCCGGCCACTGTGGCGCTTGTCGACGAACTCGCCCGGCGCCAGGGCATTAGTAAGACCGCAGCCGTCCATCAGGCGCTCAGCGAACGCCTGCACCGTATGGGCTACAGTGCGACAGCGCAGGAGCGATTGCTCGGCGAACTGCGTGCTATTCGCGAACGCGTGGCACGCTTACCCGAGCTCGACAGCCGCTGCGATGAAGACATCATCGGCTATGACGAGAATGGTATCCCGAACTGATGGTGATCGACACCTCTGCCATCGTCGCAATCCTGCGTAATGAACCCGAAGCTGTGAGGCTTGAAAAGGTACTTGTCGCCGACCCGATCCGCTTGGTGCCGGCGACCTGCGTGCTCGAGGCACGCATGGTTCTGGTAAGCCGACGCGGCGAACATGCTTTAGCCGAGGTCGATCTGTGGCTCTCCAAAATCGGGGCGGACCTCATTCCTGTCGATGCCGAGCTAATTGATGTGGCAACCCAAGCCTGGCTTGCTTATGGCAAGGGCCGCCACCCAGCATCACTGAATTTTGCGGATTGTCTTTCGTATGCTCTAGCGAAACGCGCAGGCGAGCCTTTGCTGTTCATCGGCAACGACTTTGTGCAAACCGATATTGAGGCGGCCCGATAATGGCTGGTGAGATTATTCATGAAGAGAACTTGCCCGAAGTCCCTCTCTCCCTGTCTGTTGAGATGTGGCATAGCGCCGGTGCGGAAGGGGGCCCATCTCTCCAAGGACACCGATCCCGTTTGAGAGCAAGGGTCTCCTCCGCCTGGTCATCAACCTGACCAGTTGCTTGGGCCCACCATGAGCCGCACGACATGGACGGAAGCTCTACTATGCCACAGAATCATCGTTGGCCTGCGATCTTTCCCGAGCCTTAATCGACATCTGTATCAACGTCGGACGAACAACGTGGAGGATCGAGAACACCAAGTCCAGCTTTACGGAATGGATCGAGCCGCTCGACACCTTCGCTCTCGTCCAAAGGTCCGGAATTTGTTATCGTTCGTGATGCAATAGAAAATGACGCAATGTCGCTCGTTTTCACCGGTGGACAGCCTCCTTCCGGCGTCCGAGGGCTTCAGGCCCTTGCGGCTTCCCGGAAAAAATCCTCTGCGCCTCGTGATGTTCAGGGTTCGTTCGAGCTTAGCGCAGAATTTTGAACAGACCTTGTTCCGCCCCCTATCTTCGCCGTCGAGACGAGCCGTTATCTGTCGGCGGACATACATGCCAAAATGAAAAGGACGGGGAACTGTCCCCCGCCCGAGTTGGTTGGCCGCTTGATTGCGCCATATTGCTGCCGGAGACAACACGTCGGCCGTCGCCGCGACAACTCGTTAAAGGATGAAATCCCCCTCCACAAGTGTGAACTTTCCATCCAGCTTGACGACGAAGTCAGCCTTTTTGTCGCCGTCAATGTCGCCGGAGATAAAGGTTTCCTTGCCTTTCACCTGATAATTCAATTCCGCGCCATTTCCCGAGAACTTTGCCTTCCCTATGAAATCGAAATCGGCAACTTTTGACACATCGATGCGGTCGCCGTCTTTGCGATTGAAATCTTCGATGACGTCGGTCTTCGATGTAGTCGAGTGCTTGCTGGAAAGGAAGACGAACACATCGGCGCCGTCGCCACCGCGTATCCAGTTCTCTCCCGATCCCGCCACCAGCCGGTCGTCACCGCCACGACCATCGACATAGCCGTCGGCCTTACCCATCGTAAAGTCGTCGGCGAAGTCCGAACCTTGGAGGTTCTCGATACTTTTGGCCGTCTCGACGTTCCCGAAACCGTCATTGAGGATGTTGTTGGTTGATTTGCGCAAGTCAACGGTCGCACCCTTCTGGCCAAGATCCTCCCACCAATGGAAATTGATCGTATCGGAACCCTTGCCGCCGTCGAAGGTGTCCTTGCCGCTAAGCCCCCGGAACTGATTGTCTTTCGCATCGCCCTTGAATTTGTCATTGAAGAAGGTACCGAAAACGGCTTCGATATTCTTGACCGTATCGATGTTGCCGAAACCGTCTTTGATCTTGCCCTTTTGCAAGTCGACAACGATTCCCTTCTTGCCGTCAAACCGCTGGTCGCGATCATAACGGAGTTCGTCGAAACCCGCCCCGCCATCGATCGTGTCCTTGCCGGCCAACCCCATGAAGCTTTCATCCTTGGCGCTGCCGATGATTGTGTCGGCGAAACGAGAGCCACGATAATCCTCGAAGTTCTTGATCGTATCCGTATCGCCTCGCCCGTCCTTGACGGTACCCTTGGCGACGTCTAGCACGATACCTTTCTTGGCATCGATGTCGTCCCATTCGTAACTCAGGGTATCCCAACCCTTGCCGCCGTCCATGAAATCCTTGCCAGGCGAACCGCTGAAGAAATCGTCTCCGCCGTTGCCGAACATGCGGTCATCGCCGGCATTGTCACCGATGATGATATCTTCATGGTTGCCGAGCCCCTTGATGACATCGTCTCCTGCCGTCAGGTCCGACAGGAAGCCATAAAAATCCTTGTCCCCCAGGATTTTGGCGAAGAGCTCCTTCGCTTCGAAATCCCCCTTGGTGAAGGTCAGGTACTTGCTGCCGGAGCCTGCGATGAAGTCGGCCCCCGTCACCGTGCCCTTGGTCGC
>NZ_OZ000536.1:0-324680 GCF_945994535.1 Shinella sp. WSC3-e | reverse complement strand
CGCTGGCAACCTTTACCGAACACATCGGTTTTGCAGGCTATGCCTATCTGAACATCCAGCCAGGGCGTTCGCTCGCAATCTCGAACTATCGTCGTGAGTTTCAGTCCGACTATTTCGCGCGAGGCTACCTTGCGATCGACCCCGTCATTCGACGTGCCAAGTCCCTGAAACAAGCTTTCACCTGGAGCGCTAAGCAGGACACCCCGCGGCTAACGAAAGCGGAACGCTCGTTTTTTGCGCATGCAGCCGATTTCGGGATTCGCTCCGGCATCACGGTGCCCATCAAGGCCGCACACGGTTCCATGGCGATGTTCACGCTTGCCTCGGAAAAGCCGGCAGTCGACCTGGACCGCGAGATCGACCCAGTCGAGGCTGCATCCGCGGTCGCGCAGCTTCATGCCCGAATCAATCTCGCTGATCCGACCCCGAGCGTCGAAGAGCCGATTGGTCTCGATCCCAAAGGCGCCGCCTATCTGAGCTGGATCGCTGTCGGCAAAACGATGGAGGAAGCGGCGGACCTCGAGGGCGTCAAGTACAATAGCGTGCGCGTCAAGATCGCCGAAACAAAGAAACGTTTCGACGTGCACACGCTGACCCACCTGACCGCCGTCGCCATTCGCCGAAAGCTGATCTGAGCCTCAGTTCACCGACACTTTTGGGATATAGCCGAGGATGGTGACCAGCGTGTTCACCACATACATCTGCGCGTGCATCTCCGTGCAGGCCTGGATGTAAGTGAGGTGCTGCGCGCCGCCCGCCTCCTTACCGGATTTGTAGGTGTCGGGCAGAGCCTGGAACAGCCGATCTGCATTGCCGACCAGACGCCGATGGGTCCGGATAGCATCCACCGTCAAACTCTCCAGGTCAGCCTTGGGCAGACCTTGCGTCAGCCCGTACACGGGACGCATTTCGAGTTTATCTTCCGATGTCGGCGCGTCCGATGTCATTCGATCCGGTCTCCGGCTTGTCCGCGGTGCGCCCCCGCAAACGTTAATCCCTGATCCCAAGCCGGGGGTTGGAAACTGTACCTGGACAGTCCTGCGACCTTTAGTACCGGAGCACCTGGACATACGTCACAGGCCCCCGGCCAATCGGTCAGAGGATTCTGGTGCTGCAACGGCCAGCACCAACCGCCAGATAGAGGTTTCCACACCTCGGGGCAGCGCGTACTGCCCTATCCGCCCTTATAGAGGGCGGACGCTGAATTCGCCAGTGCAAACATGCACATGATCAAGTAGGTCGTTCGAGGAATGTCGCGAGCGTCAGGGTCTGTCCGCACCAATTCCAGAAAGATCAACACGGATACCGGCCTTGTTCGGATCGTCGCTCCGGACTCCGTCCGTGACAGGATCGCTCACGTCCACCGCAGCAGGATCTGCTGACTGCTCGATAGCGTCGCTTGCAGGCTCCTCCTGACCAGGTTGAGGTATCTCCAACGCACCAGGATCCGGTGCCCGAAACACCGCCGTTCCCTCGAAATACCCCGTCTGCCAGGCGATGATCGCATCGTCGAGAACCACGGGAAGAGCCTCACTCCCGGTGGGATTGCCGTACCATTTGGTAACGATACGATAGACCTTGACGAAGAGCGCTGTGCCCATGCGGATATTTTCGCAAGGATCGATCAGATCGGCCCTCAGTTCACCGGCCTCCATGATGCCGAGACCGGCCGGGTACTGCGTGATGCCGACTCGAACGACATTGCGGCCGAGATTCTGACGGATCAGCTCCATTGCCTCGTCCGGCGTTCCCGGCTTCGGCACCAGAACAACGCGGTTTCCGGACCTTACTGTAACGGCGAGCGGATCCTGCGACCCCGCCCGCTCAATGAACTGTTCGACAATCGCGGGCTTTAAGCCCGGATCGGCGCATTGTTTGATGAGGGCGGCATCGACCATCTGATTGTCTCCGTTATGTGTTGAAGGCCATGACGACGGGCAGGTCGAAGAGCTTCGCCCAGGCGGCAACGCTCGCCTTCTGAATAGCAACGATCGACGTGCCTTCGGTCCACCAGCCGTTACCCGTGGCGACGATGACGTCAGGGGAATGCAACATCGACTGCAGCACCGGCCAGAGGATGAGTTGTTCGTAGCAGATGAGCGGCGCGATCCTCGTTGTCCCAACCACCACAACCGGGTTCGCGAACAGGTGCGCTCTTGCGCCGCCGCCCTGCCCTGTCCAATGCAACCATGGCTGCCACATGGAAACCGGAACCGGCATGCGCTCCTTGTAGAGGATGCCAGCGGCGCCGGAACCAACCGCCACCATGACGTTATCGTAGCCATGCGCATCGATGACGGCAGCGCCGGCGACGACCGTGACGTCGAGCCCGTTCAGTCCCTCCCGCCAAAGGCGAGCGACCGTCGGCGTCCAGAAACCGAGCGCGCTTTCGGGAAGGACGACGACGCGGCTTCCCTCACCTGCCGCCTTGCGCACCGTGGCGATGAGGTCACGGTGATGCTCGAGCGACCCATCGCGACCGAGCATGTGACCGTACTCAAGATCGACGCCCCTCCATCCTTCCGGGGGCGTCGGCCCTGTCCAAGTGGCAGTGGACCAAAGCCATAAGCCAGCGAGGCCAAGGACAGCTGCCGGCCGATATCTCATCACCATGACGAGCAGGCCGGCTGCAGTTGCGAGCAATCCCCACCATCCCCATCCGGGAAACAACACGCCGGCTGCGGTCAGCGGATTCGCCCATCCGGTATGCCGAAGGGCGGCAGCCCCGTCAGCACCGCCGCCGCCAGATAACGCACTGCCCTCGCCCTTCCCGGATGCCTTGTCCAGAGCGCCGCATGCACGGCGACGAAGGAGAGTGAGGCCGCTAGCCAAAGCAGAAGGCCGGGCCAGAGATCGGCGGCATAGAAGTTGGCGACGCCCAGCGGCAAACCACGCGAAGCGACCAGAAAATAGCCGGCCGACACGAGGGCCGCGACCACGCGCGACCGCGACATCGCCCAGAGCGCCGGGAAGAACATCGCGGTCGGAAGAGCGAGCACATTGCCGCTCCAGCCGAGTGAGCCGCAGACGACGGAGGCGACGATGAGCAACGCAGATCGCCAAAGGCCAGAAATGTGATCACGGATCGAAGGTGAGGATCGGCCGGGCGACGCCGAGGAGGCCGCGGTCCGGAACCGGCCCAAAATATCGGGAATCATAGGAGCTCGCAAAAGAGGAATGGAGATAGAGATGTCCTGATGGCACGATGCCACCTGGATATGGCGTGATCGTCCTGCCCTCTCCGTCCGTCTTCCGGACGGCGGATGCGGCAAGGGAACCGCCGTCGATCGCGACGTGATCCGTAATTTCGACATGCTGTCCGGGAAGCGCGGCGACCGTCTTGATCAGCGGCGCAAACCCACCGGCGCACAAGCCCCGCCGGAGATATCCTCGCAGTCGCGCTTCCTCGAACGGCGCAGTCGGGGGCGAGCAGATGAAGACGAGATCTCCTGCCTCGACCGGACGATTGAGTTTCTCGATGCGCCAGAGCCCGAGCGGCTCGCTCGGCGTCAGGTTCAGCCGATAGCCACCGACGACCGCAGCCGTGATGAGGCCCGCGATAGCAACCATTGACGTGCTCAACAGCATGATCGCACGGCGCCGCTTCATTGCTTCACAACCGGAGTCCGGCGTTGCGCGAGACGCAATTCCTCGACCTGCCGCAGGGTCTCGGTCGTACGCTCATGGGCGGCGAGCTGCTGGGCCGTGCGCATGACCGGCCAGGCTTCCTTGAGACGTTCCTTCTCTTGGTGGGAGAGGCCTTCGGAGAGTTTGTCGAAGAGTTTGCCCGATGGCTCACGCGCAGCGTTGGTGAGCAAGGTGCGCTCGCCGAAGCGTTCGGTGACGGCCTTGTTGAACCCGTCGATCTCCAGCTTCGTCTCGCGGTTGCTCAGCGCATATGCAAGGGCGGCGGGAAGATCGTTGCGGTCGATCGCATCGCGCACGCGCTCGAGCACCGCGCGTGCATCAGGCGACAGGGCCGGGATGTCGATCGAGACGCGCTGGCGCAGCGCCTGTTCGTCAGCCGCCATGCGCTGTGTGGCGCTTTCGCGCATGTGGAGATAGCGTTCGAGGTCGCGCTTCAGGGCGGGCACATTGACCTCGGCGACGCGTCGCGCCTCGCGCTCCGTCTTGCTGGCAAGAATGTCGGTCTTGCCCCTGAGCGGACCGATCGACGCCGGCTCGGCCTCAAGCTTCTGAAGCACCTGTCGCGCCGCGTCTCTATCCGCCAGCACGGCGTCGAAATTCATTGCCCGGAAGGCGGTTTCGGGATCGGCGAAGACGTAAGCGAACCGGATCGAAACCTCCTCCCATTGCTTCTTCAAGGCCGGATCAGCGTCGAGCCTCTCGCTGACCGTTTCTGCGACGGGATTCTCGAACCGGGTGATGCCGGCGACCATGGGTTTCAACTCCTTGACTGATTGGGTTGCCGGCGATTGCCGCAAGCCAAGCCGTTCGCCGAGAGCGCGAAGGCGGTTGGTGAGATCGGCCAGCTTGCTTTTCTGCCGCAGTGTCCAGTCGAGCCGGTCGCGCAGCAATGTTCGCGCCACGTGAACGATGTGCAGGCCTCGGTTTTCGGCAAAGCGAAGCGCCTCGCGGTAAAGCGTGCCGCGCTCGTAATCGAGGGTTGCTTCCTTGGCATTCTTCCGGGAGAGAACCTTGCTCAGCCCGCCGTTCATCTCGAACGAGCGGCGCCCGAAATAGACCTGCAGATCCTCCCGATGGCGCGTCATCGCGACATAGGTAAGGTGGCGATCCAGAGAGAGTGAAGCCAGCACCTTCACCCTGTCGACGGTCGCGCCTTGGGCTTTGTGGATCGTGGTGGCGTAGCCGTGATCGAGGTTGCTGTAGATGTGGCTCTCGACCATCACTTGCCGACGCTGATCGCCCTCACCCACGGCGACGGTGATGCGGTTCGCCGCCGCCTCTACCACATGACCGATCATGCCATTCTTGACTGCGAGCGAGCCGTCGTTCTTCAGGAAGACGATCTGGTCGCCGGCGTCGAAACGGCGGGTGCCGTCGGCGGTTTTGAAGGTGTGGCCCTCTCCGACGATCCCGCGTTCGACCAACTTTTCGCGTGCCATGACATTGAGCATGCGCACATCGCGTCGAAGATGGGCGACGATCAGCGTCGTCTTCGTCTGATCATAGTCGTGGTTCCAGTCGGCGATCAGCCTCTCGACGGCTTCAGACTTCAGGCGCGCGCCGAGCACCCTGCCTGCACCCTGGTATGCCACAATCGCCCGTTCGACATTGCCGCGTGCAAGATCGAGTTACACATTCGGAACCACCCTAATGTTACAGAATTGCCATCGCCCGCATCGGATACGCTCGCGTCAGCACCTCAGATCAGGATCTCGGTATTCAGAACGAGCGTCTGAAGGTCGCAGGTTGCGAAATCATCCGATCAGAAACCGGATCGGGAGCGTCCCGGAAGGGGCGATCCGAGCTGGAAACCATTATGCAGTTTCTGCATGCGGGCGACGAGCTGGTGGTTCTGCGACTTGATCGGCTCGGCCGTTCCACACGCGACGTTCTCAATCTCGTTCATGAGCTTGATGAAAAGGGCGCGTCGCTCCGCATTCTTGAGCCCGAAGTTACGACAGCCGGAAGCATGGGTCGAATGGTCATCACCACACTCGGCATGGTCGCCGACTTGGAACTCAAGTTCATCAAAGACAGGCAACGGGCGGGCATCGACGCGGCAAAAGCTGACGGCAGCTATAAGGGCAGGAAGAAGAATGTCGATGACGCGGAAATCCGCAGGCGGATCGCTGCTGGCGCAACGAAAGCCGCCGTTGCTCGTGACCTGAACATTTCCAGGATGACTGTCTACCGCGCCTTGGAAGGTCAAGGTTCGCAGCCCACTTCAGCGTGATTGCACGTTCGCCATCTGTTCTTTGAGTTGGCCAAAATCGCAGCTTCGGGCCGACTGGGCCAATCCGCATATGCGGCGGCTACTCGGGGCTTGATGGGTGGAATCGTCGATTCAATAAGTGGATTCAGGCCGATGACTGAAGAGGACTTTTTTGGATGCCGAGACGGCAGGTGATAGTCGATGGTCTCCCGACCCTCCGCCAGGTGCGGGATCCGATTATCGAACTCGATTGCCGGCTGTGCCGGCGTCGCGGCAACCATGAGCGGAAACGGCTGGTAAAGGTCTTTGGCGCCGGCGTCACCTTCGCGGAACTCCGCCGACGGATGACGGTGGGCTGCGAGAGAATGCATACGGCTGAAGGCGACCGATGCGGCGCCTATTTCCCGTGTCTGGTGGAGACGGTATCCTTGCCGGACGAAGGCTGAGCCATGGACCAGAACGAACGCACATCGGCCGCGCAAGGTCATCCATGTGGACATGGATGCTTTCTACGCGTCGGTCGAGCAGCGCGACAATCCGGAACTCCGGGGAAAGCCGGCCGCCGTCGGCGGCTCGGTCGCTCGCGGCGTCGTGGCTGCGGCCAGTTACGAGGCACGCAAGTTCGGCGTCCACTCGGCCATGCCGTCGGTCACCGCCAAGCGCAAATGCCCCGACCTGATCTTCGTCCGGCCGCGTTTCGACGTCTACCGTGCCGTCTCCATGCAGATCCGCGAGATCTTCGCGGAATACACGCCGATGATCGAACCGCTGTCGCTCGACGAAGCCTATCTCGACGTAACGGAAAATCTCAAGGGCATGGAGATCGCGACCGAGATCGCCACGGAAATCCGGGCGAAGATCAAGGCCGCCACCGGTCTGAATGCCTCGGCGGGCATCAGCTACAATAAATTCCTGGCCAAGATGGCGAGCGACCTCAACAAGCCGAACGGCCAGGCGGTGATCACGCCGAAGAATGGTCCCGCCTTTGTGCAGGGTCTGCCGGTGAAGAAGTTTCATGGGGTGGGTCCGGCCACGGCAATGCACCGTCTCGGAATCGAAACCGGCGCCGATCTATTCGGCAAGGACCTCGATTTCCTGATCGAGCACTTCGGCAAGTCTGGACCTTATTTCTATGGCATTGCCAGGGGCATCGACAATCGCGAGGTCAAGCCGGATCGGATCCGCAAATCCGTCGGTGCCGAGGACACCTTTGCCGAAGATGTTCATGCCTACGATCCGGCACGCGAGGGTATCCAGCCATTGATCGAGAAGGTCTGGGGTTATTGCGAGACGAATGGTATCAGCGCCAAGACGGTCACCTTGAAGGTCAAGTATTCGGATTTCCAGCAGATCACCCGCAGCAAGACGGTGCCGGCACCGCTGTCTTCGATCTCGGACCTGGAGGAGATTGTCCGTTTCGTTCTTCAGCCGATCTTTCCGGCGAGAAGAGGCATCCGGCTGCTCGGGGTCACCCTGTCTTCGCTGGAGCAGATAACTGACACGGTCGCCTCTCAGCTGGCCTTGCCACTCGCGTAGTCATCGATTTAGTCATCGCAACCACATGTACTCGTTTGATGCCCAAATCGGTTTCAGGCTTTTGCTTTTCGTCTCGTCTATGTGCTCCACGTTGCGACTCTGCTAAATCGAAGCGATGAGCTACTCTGATTTTATCATCTACGTCGATGAGAGCGGCGACCACAGCCTGACCTCCATCGACGTCAACTATCCTATTTTTGTCCTGTCATTCTGCATCTTCGAGAAATCTCGGTATTCCGCTCTTGCCAGTCGGGATCTTCATGATTTCAAGTTCAGATGGTTCGGCCACGACAGCTACGTACTGCATGAAAGCGACATCGTGAAACGGCGATTTCCGTTCAGCTTCTTGCAATATGACGATATTCGAAATGCTTTTATGGAAGATCTTTCGAGCGTCCTCGAGGCGGCTCCAATGACGGTGATTTCCGCTGTTATTAGGAAGGATGCGTTGAGGCGGCGATACGCGAATCCCGAGAACCCATACCAGCTTGCGCTCCTCTTCTGCCTAGAGAAGGCGAACGAGTTTCTACGCTCACGAAACGATGAAGGCGAGTGCCACATTGTCTGCGAGTCTCGCAGTCCGCGCGAGAAACCCGGACGCGGAAAGGAAGATTTGGAACTTGAACTTGAGTTTCGGAGGATTACCACCGGTCAGCACTATTTACAGGCGGCCGGAGCATCCATGCCTGATTTCGAGATCAACTTCGTCTCTAAACAAGCGAACAGCGCTGGCCTTCAATTGGCAGATTTGATCGCACGCCCAATAGGCCTGCGAATTTTGCGCCCGCAACAGCCGAACCGGGCATTCGACATCATCCAGCCGAAGATCTGGAGAGGCCCTCAGGATCAAAGCTCGTGGTATGGCCTGAAAGTCTTTCCTTGAAAGCGAAAGGCCCCGGTAAACCGAGGCCACGACGCCGACCGGGAACGAACCCCAATCCATTTGATCTCTATATATAGGGTTCCTAACCGCACCGCAAGGGATCAAGCTTGGTCACCTTGAAAGGGATGCGAGCCGCCAGCTCCGCCACTACATGATCTTGCAGTTCAGCGGATACGAACCGACGACCCAGTTATTTACTTCGTCACGGAAATCGATTTGTCATCGCTGCACAGTTTGATGGTTGTGATGATGGTTGTGAGGAAACCAGGTTTTCAGATCAGCTTATTCGATTAGATACTTTTGCTCCATCCACTGCGCAACCGATTGCTATCTCACCGCGCAGCTCGACCGATCAGAGGTGGCTCGGTTTGTCTGAACAGCTTCGGGCGTTTCGCTAAGTGGATTTCCGCCTCGAGTATGCCGCCACCATCATTGGTGTCAGCGCGTTGAAGTAGGCCTGATCCGGCGTCCGCCGGTCAAGGGATGAATGTGGGCGTCTGGTGTTGTAGAAGTTCAGATATCGGCCGATGCCAGCGCGTGCCTCGGACACAGTCTTGTAGGCATGGAGGTAGACTTCCTCGTATTTGATCGAACGCCAGAGCCGTTCGACGAACACGTTGTCCCGCCACGCACCCTTGCCGTCCATTGAGACGGCGACCTCAGCCTTCTTCAGCACGGCGGTGAAGTCGATGGAGGTGAACTGCGATCCCTGGTCGGTATTGAAGATTTCCGGCCTGCCATGACGGGCAAGTGCCTCCTCCACCGCCTCGATGCAGAAGGCTGCTTCCATCGTGATCGACAACCGCCATGACAAGACCTTCCGGCTGAACCAGTCCACGACGGCGCACAGATAGACAAATCCCCGCGCCATGGGGATGTAGGTCAGGTCCATTGCCCAGACCTGATTGGGCCGGGTGACTGCCAGCTTTCGTAGGAGGTAGGGATAAATTTTGTGCCCTGGCGCTGGTTTCGAGGTGTTCGGGCGGCGGTAGATCGCCTCGATGCCCATCTTCTTCATCAGCGTGGCGACGTGTCGCCGCCCGGTCTCCAGACCTTCTCCTCTCAAAATCCCTTGCAACATCCGACTTCCGGCAAACGGGTAATCGAGATGCAGCTCGTCGATCCGCCGCATCAAGGCCAGATCGCCGTCGGACACTGGACGAGGCAGATAATAGACGCTTCCACGGCTGAAGCCGAGAAGCTTCGCCTGACGCACCACGGATAGCTTGTGCTCGCGGTCGATCATTTCTTTCCGCCCAGCAATCCCGCCTTGCCGAGCGCACCGGATAAAAAATCATTCTCCAGTGTCAGTTCGCCAATTTTGGCGTGCAGCGTTTTGACATCGACGGTCGGACCCGTTGGCTCCGCCTTCGTTTCATCGCCGAACACACCCGTCGCCCCCTCAAGGAGCTGGTCTTTCCACTGTTTGATCTGATTGGCATGCACATCGAACTGCTGGGACAATTCCATCAGCGTCTGCTCACCCCGGATGGCGGCGAGCGCCACCTTTGCCTTGAAAGCCGGGCTGTGGTTCCGGCGCGGTCGTCTCGTCATGGTATCTCCTGTTCCCGGCATCTAAGCCGAAATCAGGCAGAAATTCCACTTATCCCCCCTGTGCAGATTTCCCGAGCCAGCTCTATCACCTCGTATCGTGCAATACGATGGACTTGCCTGAACCGTAGAATTCCCGAGGTCCCATGTCCGAACTCGATTGGCTGAGCCAGCTGCTGCAAATCATCACGGTTACCGGCCAGCTCGAGGTACGCTGCGCCTACGGCGCTCCGTGGCGTATTACCTGGAACCGGGCTGCGGCGAACGAAATCCCCTACCACGTCGTTGTCAGGGGCCGGGCGATCTTTGAGGATCCGGAAGCAAGAACGCGGCGGGAATTAACGAGCGGCGATATCGTGCTGCTGCCACACGGTGCGGCGCATGTGCTGCACGACGGCAGCGGGCAGACACCCGTTCCCACACAGCAGCGGCGGGGTGCTGCCGGGTGGATGCTCAGCGAGAACGACAGCGACGGCGAACAACTCGACCTGTTGTGTGGGCGATTTTTCATTTCGCCTCCTCACGATCGATTGGTCCTCAACTACCTGCCCCTGGATCTGGTAGCGCGGGCCATGGATGCACCCGGAGAAGACGGTGTCGCGTCCGCAACTGGTCAACTCTCCAGTCTAGTTGGGTTGATGCGCATGGAAGCAGCCGGCGATCGGCCGGGAGGACGCGCCGTTCTCAACGCACTGTCTTCGGCTCTTTTTACGCTGGTGTTGCGCGCAGCAAGCGAGTCGGAAACCGCTCCTGAGGGTTTGCTGGCGTTGGCCGGTCACCCGCGTTTGGCGCCGGCAATCAGCGCTATGCTCGCTGATCCGGCCAGGCCTTGGAAACTGCCTGATCTGGCGGACCGGTGTGGCATGTCCCGCGCAACGTTCAACCGCCAGCCTTGGTCCTGGCGAGCCGAGCTTTCTTGAGCGAGCCTTCAGCCTGTTCGGCGACAACATCTGTGACAGCGACGACAAGATCGGCTTGAGCTGGAATGCTCCTGTCCATCGAGGCCGCCTGACTCAGAGCTCGCTCCTCGGGGGGCGCATCAACGTCGATCTCGCCGAACGCCTCAGGCAGATGTTTGACCGCGATATACAGGTGGAAAGCGAGTTCACGCGATGGTCCTAGGCGGTAAACCCATAAATTCGATTGTCGGCTGACGCTGGCCGTGATTCAAGGCTTCCGAATGAGGGAGCCCTGATGACGCGCCGCCGCTATGAACTCACCGACCATGAATGGTCGATCCTGTCGCCGCTGTTGCCCAACAAGCCACGGGGCGTTCCTCGTGTCGATGATCGACGGGTCCTGAACGGCATCCTCTGGCGGTTCCGGACCGGCTCTCCCTGGGCGGAAATTCCCGAGCGTTACGGCCCGCCCACAACCTGCTACAACCGCTTTGTCCGATGGCGGAAGGCGGGCGTCTGGGATCGACTTCTTGAAGCGGTTTCAGAGGCTTATGACGGCGACATCGTCATGATCGACTCCACCTGTGTTCGCGTTCACCAGCACGCGGCCACGGGAAAAAGGGGGATGGAGACGATGGTGGCATGGGACGTTCCCGCGGCGGGCTCACGAGCAAAATCCATGCGCTCGTCGATGCGGAAGGCCGACCCGTCAACCTACGCCTGACCGGTGGCCAGATCGCCGATTGCACCGAGGCCGACGCGCTCACGGACGAACTAAGCGAAGGCGACATCCTACTTGCTGACAAGGGCTATGACAGCAACGCCATCCGGGCCAAGGCGGCCGAGCGAGGGGCTTGGGCCAATATCCCGCCGAAGGCAAACCGCAAGGGAAGCTTCTCATTCTCAGGCTGGGTCTACAGGCAACGAAATCTCGTGGAGCGGTTCTTCAACAGGATCAAACACTTCCGAGGCATAGCCACTCGCTACGACAAGCGCCCGGAAAACTACCTCGCCGCCGTCAAATTCGTCGCAGCGAGGATTTGGTGTCAGAGTTTATGAGTCGACCGCCTAGGCCGATCCTTCGCCCTCAGCCGGCCTACGGCTTTACCAACCGTCAGCTGATTTCGGTGCGGGAGGCCAGAGGACCTTGAAATCGCCCTTGCCAGAAGGCCAGGCGAGACCGAAGCCGTTCTCCAGCGCCAAGGCGCTGTCGTCGGCTTTGGTCACTTCAGTTTCCACCACGATCAGTTGCTTCCCTTCCCACCGTTGTTGTTGACGATAGTCGAGTAGCTGTCCCATCGCTGTGCGGATAGCAAACCGAACAGTTGATGTCTCGGTAGGCTTGACCTCGACCATCACGTCCAGGCTCTTCCCATCTGTAAATCGCATGTCGTCGCAAAAGGTAGGAAGAAATTGAACACCAGGGATTGTCCATTGCAGATAGTCTTTAAGTAGCCTTTCGAGTTTGTTGTGCCGGGGGCTGATCTGCACCTCATGACGTTTCACATACCTGGTGTAACCGTCAGCCGCTGCTTGACCCGCCCGATGCTTCACCCTACTGCGCGCGGGTGGCCGATCAAAAGCGGGCAATTCCCCCCCAAGGATCGCGCGGATATTTTCTACAAAGCTCCTTGCCGCCGGGTCAGACGTGTCATCCGCATACCACCAGCTCGCTTGCCCGCTCCAGCCTTTCCCACGTTCAAGGTAAAGGCCTTCATCACGCTTTTTCACGGGAATGAGATGCGCGCCCTCGGCCCGCGCTCGTACCCGGAAGCTCAGGACTTCATCATCCTCATGCTGGCCGGAAGGGTATACGCCATCAAACCTCTGGCGTTTACGATAGACTCGCGCATTCTTGTACCATCCGATTACGCAGCGCGGATCCCTTCCATCGACAGGGGCAGTCCAGACGACATCGACACCATCGATGAACTCGGCTGGGGGCGACGCCCCCAATCTCTCGATTTTTACATCGCGATCGACGTCGTTCTTGATTGTTTCGAAGTGGCCGTAGACATAGCCATCGTCGGCTTCAACGAAGTTTAATTCCTCCCCGGCTCTTCCCTCGGAGACTACGTAGCCACCCCCACCTTTCGGAGGGTCCTTGGCATCGCGGCCTGCATAATTCTTCATCCAGGCGATATTGCAAAATAGGAGCGGCATGAGTTCTTCCGGGTCCGAGAACCTGTTGTGTCAATTCATCTCTTCATCTGCGCTAGTACGTTGCAGACCGTGTCTGCGGTTCGCCGTGGCCGGCTCCATGGAACAGGAGCTCGCCGGATCCTCGAAAGCACACAGAAGGCGACGACGGACAGACAATCCTTCTCCGAGGAGCCGATCCCGGACTTCTTAGTTGGGGCAAGCGACGACTTCAAGCATAAGTGGCCGGGCAAATTCCACCCCTAGTCCCGAGTGATGTAAAGCAGCGTCTGCTTGTCCTTAGCGACTTCAGTATGAGGGGCAGCATACGAGCGAGCATCGATCACCGAAATTCCTCGGCGAAAAGGCCTTCTGCCTCTGGCTCGCGTTCGACCAAGGCAGGCTCTGCTTGCGCCGGCGGTTTAAACATTATCGTCGAATAGAGGTTTAGATCCTCGTCGCGACCCAAGACCGCGAATCCGTCTGGAAAGATTGCTCCTCCGGATCGCTTTGCTGCCTCGACGAGATCCGTTGGAAACTCTGGAAGTTCTGCCATGAGGTCGATCCCGACTTGGCTCGACTCGATGAAGGCAAAGATTCGCTGAGCAATTTCCAGATCCAGCGCCATGCCATTCACGAGCCTCACCGGTCCTGATCTGAAGATCAAGTGCTCTTTGGCGGTGATGACCAGCGGCTCCCACTCTGCGTCTTCTCCAACAATCCAGGTTCGGCCGAGCCATTCAACCGTGGTAAAGTTCTGCTCCGAAGGTTTCCAAGTACGATCGCGGGCAGCCTCCCCGACCTCGGGCCCGAAGAGAAGAGTCAGCACACCGCAATAGCTGCCAAACAGCACGTCTCCTGGATCAGAGCGTTCGGAGGGGCGGTCGTCCTTGTCCCCGGGGGGTAGTCCATCATGTGCCGTGTGGTCGATGAATATCTCCGCTTTCTTTACAGATTTCATCCAGCTGCCGACCGCATAGCCATGCGACGCTACCCAGGAACCGATTTTGCGACCCAGATAAGGCTCGACCTGCTCCTTGTAGCCTTCCCTGACAGTCTTCGTGAAAGCTGCCCTGGACGCTCCCTTGGTCGCTTTCGACTCCGCAAGGGCGACAAACATATCCCCCGAACGGCTGAAGACGTAATCCGGAGAACGAGTGGTCGGACGTTTGCCGTGGACTTCATGGTTTTCGAAATGATCCACCCAGCGGTATCCATCCCGGACCATCTGGAGGTAGGCAATGCCGTCGCCGACCAGGCCGGTCATCGTCTTTCCGACGTAGTCCTTGAGGGTCCGGGCAGTATCTAGCAACGCAAAGCGCTCATTCTTGTCATCAACGTGCCGGGCGATAAGGTGTCGGCACATCTGGACCTGAGCCTTCGCGGCGCGCTGGTCCATCTTCGCCCTGCTGGAGCATTGCGCCATCGCCCCGTACAGCTCGGCGGGTGTGAACAGCATTTCGATATTCTCCGGCGCTCGACCGGTGATCAAGCGGTTCCTCCTGGGCACATGACCGTTGATCTGCTCGACGCCGATCTGTTTTTCCTTTGCTTTCCACATAGGCTGGCGACCCCTCAGAACTGGCGTTCAGCGCCAGTAACTCCCTGTATCAGAAAAGAAAATCACGAAAAAAAACGGCTGACAAGCGACCTATTGAAGGCTCGGGAGCGGATTTCGCCGCTTGTCGGCCCGCTGCGTCGCTCCATCGTCACGCAGTTCTTCGGTCTCTTTGGTCAGTTGCCTTCATCAGAGCCATCAACATAGGCCCAAGGGAAAACTCGCCGCGCTCAGAGCGCCTGGTAAGATCCCGCAGATAGCCGCCTGCCGACGTTATGAAATTTGACCGCTCGAGAATACATGCCATCGCCACCGCAGCATTCTCCGGTCCCATGGCGTTACACGCCTCCTCGTAGGCAGAGGGGCTGACGCCGAGCATTGAGCGCACAACGATGGCCGCCTTCATGAGTTCGCGCCAGTGCTCGATGCGCCCGCCGGGCCCATAATCAGTTATCTGGGGGCAGGCCCTGTAGCCGCAAAGTTGGAATGTCCTGTTTCTGCAAAGTTGGAATGTCACACTCCCCGGGTCTGAATGATGCCTGGGAGATTGCAGATGGGATTGATAGCGATGAGCGAGCGCGATCTGCGGCGGATCGAGGTGTTATCGAAGGTCGCCGGCGGACGGATGACGACGGTGTCAGCGGCGCATGTGCTTGACCTGAGCGAGCGCCAGGTGCGCCGGCTTCTGGAGCGGATACGGACTGGCGGCGCGGCGTCGATCCGGCACAAGGCGATCGGCCGGCCATCGAACAACCGGATCAGCGACGGCGTTCGGGATTATGCGATGATGCTGGTGCGCGAACGTTATGCGGATTTCGGTCCGACCTTGGCGACGGAGAAGCTTGCTGAACGCGATGGTTTGCGCGTGTCGCGCGAGACGGTGCGCGGTTGGATGTCCGAGGCTGGACTGTGGTTGTCACGCAAACAGCGTCGGACGTTTCATCAGCCGCGTCTGCGCCGCGAAGCTTATGGCGAACTGGTGCAGATCGATGGGTCGGAGCATCGCTGGTTCGAGGATCGCGGACCGCCATGCTCGCTGTTGGTGTTTGTCGATGATGCGACTGGCAGGCTGATGCAATTGCGCTTCGTGCGCTCGGAAAGTGCCTTCACCTACTTCGAGGCGCTAGATCTCTATCTCCAGCGTCACGGCGCACCGATCGCCTTTTACTCGGACAAGCATTCGGTGTTCCGGGTGGCGAAGAAGGATGCCAGGGGTGGCCAGGGCATGACCCAGTTCGGGCGTGCACTTTGCGAGTTAAACATCGAGATTCTTTGCGCGAATTCGAGCCAGGCCAAGGGCCGCGTCGAGCGGATGAATCGGACGCTGCAGGATCGGCTGGTCAAGGAGCTGCGGCTGGCTGGCATCGACGATATGGAGGCTGGCAATGCGTTCTTGCCGGGCTTCATGGAGGATTACAACAGGCGGTTTGCGGTGGTCCCTGCCCGGTCCGATGATTTACACCGGCCGATCAATCTGGGGCCGGACCGATTGGCGGAGATCCTGTGCAAGCGCGAGCAACGTTATGTCGGAGCGCAGCTGCCGTTTTCGTTCGAGCGCAAGCGGATCATGCTGCAGGAGACCGATGTGACGCGGGGGCTGGTTGGTCGTTATGTCGAGACCTATGCCTATGCGGACGGTCGCCTGGACGTGCGTTGGAAAGGGTATTCCCTGCCCTACACGGTGTTCGACAAGGACCAGCGGGTGACGCATGCGGCGATCACGGAGAACAAGCGACTGGGTGATGTTCTGGCCTATATCAAGGAACGCCAGGATCAGCAGTCGAAGCCGGACGTAAAGACCAACAGCGAGAAGATTGGCTATAAACCGCGTGGCCGGAAACCCGGTCCCCGGACAGATTACATGAACGATCCGGCGATCATCGCGCGACATGAGAAGGCACTGTTGCGACAGCAAGCCGCAGAGTGAATGCTCGTTCGAATAGCCTCAAAGCTAAAGCCGAGGGGTGGTTCTCACCCGCCCCGATCTGATCTTGCAACCGGGATCAGCCGCTCAGATCGGGGCTGGTCCTCGTCCCATGCGGCGACTTCTCGGACATTTCTACTTTGCACCTCGACGGACATTTCGACCTTGCCGTCACAGGCCCGGAGAACATTCCAAGCGGGAAAGCCTTTATCGGTTCAGGCTTCGCCTTCTCCCGCTCGATCGGCGCGCTGTTAGCTTGTGGCTTATACCCGAGGCTTCCGCCCTGCTCTTTTCCAGAGCTAGGTTCAAGTTCAGTTATGGATTCGGTATTTGAATTCTGTATGTGGCGGTCATCCCGAATGGCATTGCCGTGCATTCCATCTGTTTTAAGCTGCATTTCCAGGATGTTGAGCACCTCTTCCCGTAGGAGCTGCATTTCGTCGAGCGTGGTCTCAACTTGTAAGCGGTTCGGGTAGCGCGGGAGGCGTGCGAGGATGCTGACGTACTCGGACTCCACCTGATCCCAATTGCCCGTAGCGCCGTCTTCCAGCGCGGCCGAGATCAATTTGCGCACATCGCGACGGCAGATCGTCAGCGCTTCCCTTGCCCTACGAAAGCGCACGCGCTCAGCGGCGACATCCTGTGCCATCAAGGCGAGTTCCGTGGCACGAGCCAGCAGCGGCGTAAGGTCAAACCCGTAGGCCTGTTCGATCTCGCCATCCCGGTTGCGGTGCGCGTAGCGTTTACCGTTCGGGCTGTCGCGCCGCAGGATAAGGCCGGCAACGACAAGCGCGGCGAGTTGCCGGCGTAGCGTCGTCTCGGTGATTCCATGAGCCCGCACTGACAACTGGGCGTTGGATCTTGCGGCCATGACAAGACAGCGGCCTGGAAACATCTCCTATGATGCCGCCCTTGACGATCCGGGGATGGGCAGGCTGCTCATCGCGGAACGCTGGACCGACCAGGCGGCGCTGAGCGCTCATCTCAATACGGAGGAGACCAAAGCGTTCGTTGCGCGATGGCAGGGACGCATGCGGGGCGATGTGAGGAAGTTTGATGCCTCGAATGAAAGGAGCTTGCAAGATTGAAGAGCTTCGCTGCTTTAGCTGATTACCTAATGGCTGAGCTTGATCGTGTCGAGTTCACGTATTGCTTCTTGATCAAGAGTTACTGAACCCGCGGCGCAGTTTTCCTCAAGGTGAGAAACGTTACTCGTTCCTGGAATAAGCAAGGTATTTGCAGATTGCTGCAGCAACCAGGCTAGGCCGATTTGCGAGGGCGTCGCCCCCAACCGATTTGCCACGGCGATTACTTGGGGTTGCTCGATCACTTTCGGCATCCCCGGCACCGCACCGCCCAAGGGGAAAAGAGGAACCCACGCTACGTTAGTCTCTGCACAAAATCTGAAGACGTCCTCAAACTCTCGGTCCACAAGGCTGTAGGCATTTTGAACGCAGGTGATATCGGCCGAAGAGGCCCGGCGCACGATGTCCAAGCCAACGGCACTCAAACCAAAGGCAGCGACTCGCGGCCCATAGCTTCAACACACATCGCTATGCCCATACCGCCACCGATGCATAGCGTGGCCAGCCCTTTCGACGTGCCCGATCGACGTAGCTCGTACAGTAGTGTTACAAGCACCCGTGCTCCAGATGCACCGATTGGATGGCCCAGCGCGATAGCGCCGCCATTGACGTTGACCTTTACCGGATCCCATCCCATGGCGTCGTTTACGGCACACGCTTGGGCGGCAAATGCTTCGTTCGCCTCGATACGGTCGAGCTCATCAATGCGCCAGCCGGCATTTATTAAAGCGTTCCTGGAAGCTGGGATAGGGCCAGTTCCCATAAGAGCTGGTTCCACTCCAGCCGTGGCCCAACCAGCGATGCGAGCGAGGGGGGTAAGATTACGTCGTGCCGCTTCGTCTTCCGACATTAGAAGGAGCGCCGCTGCCCCATCATTTAGTCCGGACGCATTGCCTGCCGTCACAGTCCCGTCTTTCTGAAACGCGGGGCGCAATTTTTCCAGTGCCTCCCGCGTTGTCTCCGGCCGCAAATGATCGTCAGTGTCGACAATGCTACTTCCCTTGCGGGTCTCGATCGTCACGGGAGCGATCTCCTCCCTGAAGTGCCCGGCGCCCTGAGCTGCTGCTGCTTTTCGCTGGCTTTCGAGCGCAAAATCATCCTGTCTTATGCGGCTGATTACGAATTGCTTAGCAACGTTTTCTGCGGTCACCCCCATGTGGTACGCTCCAAACGCATCAGTGAGCCCGTCGGAAATCATGGTATCGATGAGGCTGACATTGCCCATTTTCACACCCGTTCGAATTGCTTGACAATGTGGTGCAAGCGACATCGACTCTTGTCCGCCTGCCACAATGATGGCCGCACCGCCGCTCATTATCTCGTTGGCACCCAGCGCGACGGCGCGAAGTCCTGACCCACAGACCTGGTTTACCGAGAGCGCAGTGGCAGTTTTCGGAACGCCCGCGAGCACCGATGCCTGTCGCGCCGGATTCTGTCCCGCGCCCGCGGTTAGCACTTGGCCCAAAATCACTTCGTTAACGCTGCCTGGATCGATGCCAGCCCTTTCAAGCGCGGCGGCAATTGCGACTGCACCAAGCTCGTGAGCAGGGACTGTGCCCAACGGCCCCAAGAAGCTTCCAACCGGCGTTCTAGCCGCTCCGACGATGACAACTGATTTCATATCGATACCCTCCTGAGGGCGACTGTCGCGCGTTGTTGTGTCTGCATATGTTTGGTGAGCCGGCACGGCTTTTTTGACGCTAGGAGTGCGAACGTGGCGGCCTGACATGTGTCGCCAAGACGTCGCTTGCGACGCGAACCGCATCCGACGCCGCCGGCCAACCGCAATAGCATCCGGCGTGCAACAGGAGTTCCCGTAACTCCTCATCGGTGACGCCGTTGTTTAGCGCTCCGCAAAGGTGTGTTTCCAACTCGCGTGGCCTGTTCAATGCAATCAGCATGGCGACTGTGATCAGACTGCGCGTTTTCAGATCCAGCCCTTGCCGCGACCAAGTCGCGCCCCAACCAAGCGCTGTAACCGCCTGTTGCAGCGCCTGACGCAATTCATCTTGCTCAGCCGAAGCTAGCGACTTGTCGACGTACTCGTCGCCAAGAACTTCACGCCGAATGGGCATTCCAACCTTATAAAGTTCCTCGTACATCATTGATATCTCACTCATCTATGGCTTCTGTCAGTTTAGAAGGCTCGCCATCGTCACCGCGCGCAGCTGGTCCATAGAGATCCCATCAGCCAACTCCACGACCTTCAGTCCGCCGGGGACGACATCGAGAACACCCAGATCTGTGATAATGCGGTCAACAACGGCTTTGCCGGTCAGCGGCAAAGTACAAGATCTCAGGACTTTGGATCTTCCTGCCTTATCGGTATGGTCCATGACCACCACGACACGTTTTACGCCCGCCACAAGATCCATGGCCCCGCCCATCCCCTTCACGAGTTTGCCTGGGACCATCCAGTTGGCGAGGTCTCCTTCTTCAGACACCTCCATGGCGCCGAGAATAGCCATGTCGATTTTGCCTCCACGGATCATCGCAAAGGATGTCGCGCTGTCGAAGTAGGCAGTCTGCGATTGTTCAGTGATGGTCTGCTTACCGGCGTTGATGAGGTCGGGATCTTCTTCGCCTATAATAGGGAAGGGGCCCATTCCCAACATCCCGTTTTCTGATTGCAGCGTGACAGCTATCCCGGCTGGGATGTGATTTGATATCAGCGTCGGAATACCGATCCCGAGGTTCACATACCATCCGTCCTGAAGTTCCTGTGCTGCGCGCGCAGCCATCCGGTTTCGATCCCAAGGCATCAGGCGAGCTCCTTCGGGCGAACGGTGAGCTGTTCGATACGCTTCTCGTGTACCCCTGAGACAATTCGATGAACATATATGCCGGGAAGGTGGATGTGATCCGGGTCGAGACTGCCTAGCGGCACGATTTCCTCGACCTCAGCGACGCATACCTTGCCGCAAGTCGCAGCCGGCACATTGAAGTTTCGCGCGGTCTTGCGGAAGACCAGATTTCCGGAATGGTCGGCTTTCCACGCCTTCACAATCGAGAGGTCGGCGACGATACTGTTCTCGAGAATGTGCACACGTCCATTGAATTCCTTGTGCTCCTTGCCTTCAGCAACGATGGTGCCGACACCCGTCGCCGTGTAGAAGCCAGGAATGCCTGCGCCGCCTGCGCGCATTCGCTCGGCCAATGTGCCTTGCGGATTGAATTCCAGTTCCAGTTCGCCTGCGAGATACTGGCGCATGAATTCGGCGTTTTCTCCGACATAGGACGAAATCATCCTGCTGATCTGTCTTGTGTGAAGGAGAACGCCGAGGCCGAAGCCATCGACACCACAATTGTTCGACGCGACGGTTAAATTCTTTGCTCCACTTCGACGTAAGGCTTCGATCAGGAGTTCAGGAATGCCGCATAGCCCGAAGCCACCAGCGGCAATGGTCATGCCGTCGAATAGCAGTCCGTCGAGAGCCGCATCCGCATCAGGATAGGTTTTCTTCATTGGTTCCTCTTTAAAACGCGACACTGTCGGCGCCTTTCAGGCCGAGGATTTCTCGCGCTTCGTCGGGCGAGGCGATTTCGCACCCAAGGTCTTCGATAATCCTGCGGATCTTCGCGACCTGCTGCGCATTGCTCTCGGCGAGCTTCCCGCGGCTGACGAATAGGCTGTCTTCAAGGCCCACGCGAACATTCCCCTTCATTTGGCTGGCGGTTGTAGCGAGGCTCATCTGTGCGGCGCCCGCGCCGAGCACAGACCAGTGATAGTCATCGCCAAAGAGCCTGTCGGCGGTGCGCTTCATGAAGATGAGATTGTCAATTTCCGGGCCTATGCCGCCCAGGATGCCAAAAATGAACTGGATAAAGATCGGCGCCTTGAATAGGCCGATGTCCATGCAGAAGCGCAGGTTGTAGAGATGGCCAACATCGTAGCATTCGTGCTCGAACTTGATGCCATGAGGTGCGAGTGTCTTCGCTGCATTCTCGATGTCGGCAAAGGTGTTGCGGAAGATGTATGTATCCGACTGGGTGACATAATCCCGCTCCCAGTCGAATTTCCAGGTATCATAACGTTTTGCGAGCGGATGAAATGAGAAGTTCATGCTTCCCATGTTCATCGAGCACATTTCCGGCGAGAACCTGAGAGCGGGCGCGATGCGCTCTTCGATCGTGTTCTTCAGGCTGCCGCCGGTCGATATATTTATGACGGCATTTGTTGCTTGCTTTATCTGTGGCAGAAAAGCGGCAAAGACATTGGGTTCGATAGTCACGCCGCCGTCTTCAGGACGCCGCGCATGGAGATGCAGGATCGCGGCGCCCGCTTCCGCTGCCCCGATCGCTTGAATTGCGATATCGTCTGCGGTGTAGGGCAGAGCATCCGACATGGTCGGCGTATGGATTGCTCCGGTAATGGCGCAAGTGATGATCGTGCGTTGCTTGTTGGTCATTTCGCCTCCGGCTCGTCGAGAATAGCGACTGCCCGGATGAAACCGGCCGAGGCGCCTTTGATCTTGAATGGGAAGCAGGAGACCTGGTACCCGCTGGATGGTAGCAGATCCAAGTTTGCCAGCTTCTCCATGTGGCAGTATCCCGTCGTCATGGAGGCGCGATGGCCTTCCCAGATGATCGACGGATCGTGGGTTTCGGCCCAGGTTTTCGCTGTATGCGAAAATGGTGCGTCCCAGGACCAGGCATCTGTTCCGGTTACGCGTACCCCCCGTTCCAGCAGCCATTCCGTCGCCGCTCGTCCGAGGCCGCAGCCGCGGGCAAGATAGTCGCCATGGCCGTAGCGGCCGCCAGCCGCGGTGTTGACCAAGACGATGTCGAGAGCTCGCAGTTCATGCCCGATACGGCGCAATTCACCCTCTACATCTTGGGGCGTGGCGACATATCCGTCGGGAAAGTGGCGGAAGTCGAGCTTCACGCCGGGTGCGAAGCACCATTCCAGGGGTACTTCATCGATAGCAATGGCTCGGGCTCCGCCATTCATCGTCGAATGGTGGTGGTATGGGGCATCGAGATGCGTGCCGTTGTGCGTCCAGAGCGTCAGTTTCTCTATCGCCCAGCCCTCTTGGCCCGGCAGGTCTTCGACCGTCAGACCAGGAAAAAAAGAGGTTATCTGGTCTGCTGTCTGGCTGTGCCGGAAATATTCAATCTGCGGCAGCATGAACGCTGGATCGGACGGAAGTCCGGCCTCGAGCGTTACGGAGAGATCAATGAGTTGAGGCATAAGGAATGGGTCTCATGGTGTAAGGGTGAGAATACCGGTGGCAATGCCGGGAAAAGCTATCAACAGGCCTACAGCAAGCAGCATCGACAGCGCGAAGGGAAACGCGCCGGCAAATACCTCGCCCAGGCCAACTGACGGATCGTTTATCGTCGCTTTGATGACGAAGACGGATATGCCGAACGGTGGTGTCAGGAGGCCGATTTCGACCGCCACGACAGTCAGGATGCCAAACCAGATCAGGTCGACGTCAAGCTGCGCTAGAATCGGCAGCATGATCGGCACCATGATGAGCATGATCGATGAGCTGTCGAGAATCATGCCCAGTAGGATCACCGCAAGCAGGTAAAGCAGAAGCACAGGAAGAAATCCCATGTCAGACCCTGCGATGAGAGCCCCGAATTCCTGCGGGACCTGTGAAAACGCCAGCATTCGAGAGTACATCTGCGCAGCGATGATCAGGAAGCAGATGGTCGACGTGATGATGCCGGTTTCCAGGAGCACGACTCGCAGTCGACGCAGAGTCAACTTGCGCTTGGCGAGACCCAGAATAAACGCACCGGCGCAGCCGATGGCGCCTGCTTCAACGGGCGTGAACAGCCCGCCGTATATTCCGCCCAGGACACAGACAATCAAGAGAAGGATGGGCAAAGATTTTTGGGCAATGCTGCGAGCGGTCTCCTTCTTTGCGGCGGAGCGATCCGGCTTTCCGGTGAAGCCCGGAGTCAAGATGGTCATCGCCACGATCAGCAGGCAGAAGATGGCTGCCAGCAGCAGGCCAGGTACAACTCCGGCCAGAAAGAGGTCGCCGACCGATTGTTCTGTCAAAACCGCATAAAGGATGAGCAGGAGGCTAGGGGGTATTAGCATTCCCAGCACCGATGAGCCAGCGACCACGCCTGCGGCGAAACGGCGGGTATAGCCGTGACGCACCATCTCCGGCACTGCGACCTTGGTGAAGACTGCGGCCGAGGCGATGGAAATGCCAGTGATAGCGGCGAAGATGGCGTTGGCGCCAACGGTGCCCATGGCAAGCCCGCCGGTCAGGCGACCAAGGACGGCGTTGGCGACATCATAGGCGTCTTGGCCCAGATCGCTTTCGGCCACCAGGAAGCCCATGAGCACGAACAGTGGAATGATCCCGAAATAATAGCTGGCGATGGAATCGTTAACCGCCATGCCCAGCATCTTACTGGCCAGAACCGGAGAGCCTTTGATGGCCCAGACGCCGCAGAAGGATGTCGCGATCAGAGCGATCGGGACGTAGAGCCCCGCCAGAACCAGCACGACCATGACCGCTATGCAAATGAGCCCGATGTCGAAAGGCGTCATTGTCCACCCCCGACCTGTCCCGAGATTTGTCGGACAAGCTGCATCAGCATGACGACACAGGACACGATGACAGCGATCCGCACCGGCCATAGCGGAGCGGTGAACGTGCCGGTCGCTCCGATGAAGAGGTTGTCGGTGATGGCCTTTTCAGCCAGCGGCCAAGTGAATCGGAGGATGAGAACAACCACGACCAGCGCCAGCAGATTGAATATGACCTCCATCCAACGGTGCAGGCTTGGGTTGCATCTGGCAAGCATGTCCGGAATTGCATCCGAACGAGTAAGTCGATGCTCGCGCATGGCGTATGGCAGTTGCAGGAATACGATTCCAACGATAGAGAGCGCTACGATTTCCGGCACGCCCATAATTGGCTGATTGGCGAAATTCCGGAATGCGACGTCGGCGCTGACCAGGAGCACCAATCCTCCGATTAACACTGACCCAATAAGATTCAGGCTGTCGATCACGGCATCGAGTCCGCGTGAGACTGCGTTCAAGGAACTGGCCATGCCCGTTACTCCTTGTCCCAGTCGCGAAGCGGCTTCACGCCGGCGCTGCGCATGCGTTCCATATAGAGCGTCAGAACTTCCGAGCCGGGAAGCCCGCTGCTGTCGGCCTTCTTCGCCCATTCCTTCGCGATGTTCTTCATGCCCGCCGCCCAGGCTTTGCGCATATCCTCAGGAGCGACGGTGATGGTTGCACCTTCCGCCGCCATTTTCGCCAAAGCTGCGTCCGTGCCTTGTTCGAGCGACCTCAGATACCATTCACCGGCTACCTTGGCGCCCTCACGCAGTGCCTCCTGTACCTCTGTAGGTTGACTTTGGAACCATTCCGCATTGGCGCCAATCGTACCTGCATATTGGGCGCCGAAGCCGACGCGCGTGATGTATGGCGCGACTTCGTGCAGTTTGGCAGGCAATGCGGCGGTGGCAAACAGGATGACGCCTTCGTATACGCCAGTCTTGATGTCGTTGTAATAAAGCGGGCTCTGGCCGGAGACGCCAACTGCACTGGTGCCGTCGAGCCAGCTGACCGCGGCGCCGGCTGTGGCAATTTTTCGTCCCTTGAGGTCCTCGATCGACTTCACCGGAAACGTCGTCAACAGAAGATAGTCATCGACTGCCAGTGGTCCACCCAAAGGCACAATGTTGTGCTGGGTGAATGCAGCTTGCAGTCGCGGGTCCGTGAGCACCAGCTCGTTCATCAACTCGTTGACTGTCCGGGGGTCTGGACTGACGAAGGGCGTGTAATAGGTGACGTTTTGGAGCGGCATCTTTGCCGGGTCAAACAGGCTCTGGATGATACCGATTTCGGCTAGGCCGTCCTCAACCGTTTCAAGCTCTTCGCCAACCCCGGCAATCGAGCCGCCGAACTGGTTGGTGAGGCTGATCTGGTGCCCGGTTCCTTCCAGCGCCTTTTCTACCGCAGGCTCAAAGGCTACCGGAAACATTTTCACCCACCGGAACACCTCGGGATGTCCCGCGACAACTGTGGCGCTGATGGTGTCGGCCCATGCAGGGCTCGTGGCCATAGCGGCCAGGAATGCAACAACGAGTCGCATATTTGATCCTCCCTCAAAAGTGCCGGCTTGTTGATGTGACGGCACAGCCGACCTCCCGTCGGCTCGTAAAAACTATCCTGACTGATCGATTAGTCAATGCAATTTTTGCAGGACGATGATAGCTTCAGAAGCGGATAGCCGTTTGTACGAGGAGGACCATCGGGATGCCCACAGCTCAAGCCATTGCTCTTGAAGAACATTTTGCCCATCCAGAGTTTGTGGCCCGGTATGGTGTCGCCGGACCGGTAGCCGCTTTGACCGGACCCTTGGAAAACAGGCTGCCCGATATGGATGCAGCGGGAATTGAGATTCAGGTGCTGTCCCACGCCCCAGGCGCGGCACAGTCTTTGCCCGCAGACGAGGCCCTCAGCTGGTCAGAGAAGATTAACGATTATCTTGCTGTGGCCATTGATGGAAACCGGCGGTTCGCTGGGTTCGCCTCGCTACCGATGACGGCCCCAGACGCCGCTGCCCGTGAAATGGCGCGCACCGTGGAAACATTGGGTTTTCGTGGTGCGATGCTGCACGGTTTGACGAATGGTGTCTTTCCGGATGACGAGAGCCATTTCCCGCTTTACGCGGAAGCTGAACGCCTCGGCGTGCCGATCTATCTTCATCCATCCTTTCCCCATCCGGCCGTGACGCGTGCTTATTATGCCGATTGGACGGAGCGATTTCCGATGTTCGGCATGGCCGCTGCGGGTTTCACCGCTGAGACGATGGTGATAGCCATTCGCATGATGCTGGGGCGAATTCCGGAATTGTTCCCCAACTTGCAATTCATTCTCGGTCATATGGGGGAGGCAATTCCGTTTCTGCTGGAGCGAATTGATGAATCGCTTGCCCGCGATAACGGTGGCCAACGCTTTTTCCGTGAGCGTTTCCTGCGCCATTTCTACGTTACGACGAGCGGTAATTTCTCAAACGCGGCGCTAATCTGCGCACTGACTGAGATGGGAGCAGATCGCATCATGTTCTCGGTGGATTGGCCCTATGTCGCCAACCGTCCTGGTCGAGATTGGATCGATGCGGCGCCCTTGGACGAGCAACAGCGTCTGTTGATCCTCAATGGAAACGCCCGCCGTCTTCTGCGTCTTCCATACACTGCGAGAGCCATCGGTCCGTTACCGTTCTCAGAGGCTGAAGGTTGGTAGTAGAACATGCGTTGACCGAGAAGGTAAGCGGCAGGTAAAGTCTGACTGATCAGTTAAACAGCACAGTTAGGCGGTCGACTCATAAACTCTGACACCAAATCCTCGCTGCGACGAATTTGACGGCGGCGAGGTAGTTTTCCGGGCGCTTGTCGTAGCGAGTGGCTATGCCTCGGAAGTGTTTGATCCTGTTGAAGAACCGCTCCACGAGATTTCGTTGCCTGTAGACCCAGCCTGAGAATGAGAAGCTTCCCTTGCGGTTTGCCTTCGGCGGGATATTGGCCCAAGCCCCTCGCTCGGCCGCCTTGGCCCGGATGGCGTTGCTGTCATAGCCCTTGTCAGCAAGTAGGATGTCGCCTTCGCTTAGTTCGTCCGTGAGCGCGTCGGCCTCGGTGCAATCGGCGATCTGGCCACCGGTCAGGCGTAGGTTGACGGGTCGGCCTTCCGCATCGACGAGCGCATGGATTTTGCTCGTGAGCCCGCCGCGGGAACGTCCCATGCCACCATCGTCTCCATCCCCCTTTTTCCCGTGGCCGCGTGCTGGTGAACGCGAACACAGGTGGAGTCGATCATGACGATGTCGCCGTCATAAGCCTCTGAAACCGCTTCAAGAAGTCGATCCCAGACGCCCGCCTTCCGCCATCGGACAAAGCGGTTGTAGCAGGTTGTGGGCGGGCCGTAACGCTCGGGAATTTCCGCCCAGGGAGAGCCGGTCCGGAACCGCCAGAGGATGCCGTTCAGGACCCGTCGATCATCGACACGAGGAACGCCCCGTGGCTTGTTGGGCAACAGCGGCGACAGGATCGACCATTCATGGTCGGTGAGTTCATAGCGGCGGCGCGTCATCAGGGCTCCCTCATTCGGAAGCCTTGAATCACGGCCAGCGTCAGCCGACAATCGAATTTATGGGTTTACCGCCTAGGCAATCCATGAAAGCATCCAGTTCTCGTTCCATCAGCGCGCCTGCTCCAGACAATCGCGAAGCAATCATGTTGGCGGCCGAACGCGTGTTTGCAAAGGACGGGTATGACGGCAGCAGCATGCGTGACATCGCCAAGGAGGCGAACGTTTCGCAAGCGCTCTTGCACTACCATTTCGGGACCAAGGAAAAATTGTTTGATGAGATCTTTTCCTTTCGTGCAACCGAGATCAACCAGGAGCGCGGTCGGCATCTCGATCGTCTGTTCGCGGACGGTGCCATTCCAAGCCTGCCGCAATTGATTGATGCCTTGTTTCGACCCACTGTTGAGCTCGGCCATGACCCCGAACGCTTCGGTAACTTCTTTTCAAGAATACTGGCCGCATCCGCCAATTCGGATGATCCACATACCAAGGCCCTGATTGCTGAGCACTACGATAGCACAGCCCTTCGCTTCATCAGCGCGTTTCAAAAGGTGCTGCCAGGGATTTCGCGGGAGGATGCTGTCTGGGCATATATGTTCTCGATCGGCGTGGGCATGACCATGATGGCGCGCACCGGCCGTACGGCAAGATTGTCGAACGGGGCCTGCGATGACAACGACGTCGAGCTTTTGCTGCGGAAGATCAGTCTTTTCGTTTGCGGGGGATTGCTCAATATGGCCCCGACCGGAAGGACGTAACCCGTCCTTCCATACCGCCGCCTTTTCTCATAGCTCTTGACTGTCATGCACTGCACTGTATAGTGCATCTGATCGCGCTTGCCTCTCATTCCAGACGACTGCGAAGCGGCAATGACGTGATGGCCGATCGCCAGAACTCTCAGCATTATGAAGGTCACGGTGTTCTGTGCAGATGCCCAATAATCTGCTGATTCAGAGGAAGAGCCAATGTTGACGACACCTGTTCCGACCATCATTTCGAGATGGTCGTCGAAGAGTCCGGCTGACTTATTCGATGTTGATAATCCCGCTACCGGTGAGATCATTGCCCATGTCCAGGGAAGTGGAGTGGCTGAGGTTGATAAGGCAGTCTCCGCCGCGCACGCCGCGTTCTCAGGACATTGGAGGGAACGATCCGCGCGCGAACGCGGTGCGCTGCTCATTGCGGCAGGCAAGCATCTGGAAATTCATGCTCAGGAACTTGCCGAACTTGTCTCGCGGGAAAATGGAAAGCCGGTGCGTGATGCGTTGCAATTCGACGTCGCCAGTCTAACGGGATCGTTTGCCTTTTTTGGTGCTCTGGCAGGCAAAAGCGGGGGTGAATATCTCGATCTTGGCTTTGTGACCTCGGCCACGGTCCGCGAACCATTCGGCGTGGTCGCAGGCATTATTCCCTTCAACTGGCCGCCTATTCACACTGGCGCAAAGGTTGCGCCGGCGCTTGCAGCAGGAAACACGATTGTCGTCAAGCCCGGGGATCAAGCGCCACTTACGATCATGCGCATCGTGGATCTCCTAAACGAAGCACTGCCGGAGGACGTCGTTCATTGCGTGACCGGTATAGGGCCGGCAGTCGGGCAAGCCCTGACGCAACATCCACTGGTGCGCAAGATATCCTTCACCGGTGCGCCTTCAACGGGCACAGCCGTTTTGAAGACGGCGGCAGAGCGCCACGTGCCCGTTCTGTGTGAACTCGGAGGGAAGAACCCGTTTATCGTTATGGCCGATGCTGATCTGGACCAAGCGGTGCGCGATGCTATCGACGGAGCTTTCTTCAACAAGGGCGAGGCGTGCACAGCCGCATCGCGCATTCTGGTTCATAAAGACATTCATGATGCGTTCGTCGAGCGTTTCTGTGCGGCGACCGAAAGGCTGACGACTGGAGACGGCGCACTCGAAACGACGCACGTCGGCCCCGTAGTTTCGAGGGCGCAAAAGGAAAAAGTCGAGAACTACATTCGCATCGGTCAATCGGAAGGCGCCACAATTGCTGCGCAAGGCAAGCTGCCTGACGATCCGAGACTGAAGGAAGGCTATTTCGTTCCACCGACTGTCTTCACAAATGTAACTGCAAACATGCGGGTTGCTCAGGAGGAGATATTCGGCCCCGTCACTTGCGTCATGAAGTTCTCTAACGAAGCCGAGGCAATCGATATCGCCAATGGGACGCAGTTCGCTTTGGTCGCCGGCATCTATTCGAGAGACCAGGAACTCGCCAATCGTATGGCTCGGCGGGTCGAGGCGGGAATCGTTTTCGTCAACAACTACAACCGTATTGTCATCGGCACGCCATTCGGCGGCACGAAATCCAGCGGCTACGGACGCGAGCACTGCGCGGCCACGCTCAACGAATTCACCTATTCAAAAGCAATTCGGACCCCGACCGGAAGGGTTCCCGTGCCGGAATGGAAGGCAGTCACGGACATCTTCGGCCACTGAGGTCGTGGATGGGGGAGCGCGGCATGATTGCCGCTCTCCAATTCATCCGACGATCAAACAAAACGCTTGACTGCACTGCATGATGCAGTGCATTTATATACTGCATCATGCAGTGCATCGGCCGTAAGCGATCGCTCTTAGCAATGCTCATTCTGTGCCGTATGCATCAAAGAAAAAATGGGAACACGATGAATTCAACAGGGAACGGTGTTCCGGATTTTATCTCACTCCGGAATGTCTCGAAATCTTTTGAGACAATGTCAGGTGACATCGTCACTGCCTTGCGAGACGTCTCGCTTCAGATTCCAAAAGGCTCGTTTGTCACCCTTTTAGGGCCCAGCGGATGTGGAAAAAGCACACTCCTACGGCTAATCGGCGGCCTTATCAGAAAGACCAGCGGCGACGTTTTGCTTGCCGGGCGAGCCGTCGAAAGGCCGACGAACCAGATTGGTATGGTCTTTCAGTCGCCGGTGCTGCTGCCTTGGCGAACCGTGCTGGAGAACGTTATGCTTGCGGCCGATCTCGGCAAAGTGAGCAAGGCAGAGGCCCGTGAGACTGCGTTGAGATATATCCACCTGGTAGGTCTCGAAGGTTTCGAAAAGAAATATCCGGGCGAGCTTTCTGGTGGCATGCAGCAGCGTGTCGCAATCTGTCGTGCGCTCGTACACAATCCCTCCGTGTTGCTGATGGATGAACCGTTCGCCGCACTGGATGCCATGACCCGGGATCATCTTCAGGTCGAGCTCCAGAGCCTCTGGATGGCCGGTGACAAAACAGTCATCTTTGTCACCCATTCGATCTCGGAGGCCGTGTTCCTCGCCGACTATATGGTCGTTCTGGCCGCTCGTCCCGGGCGCGTTGTCGAAATCATCAAGGTGGATCTGCATCGACCAAGAACCCTCGACATGGTCAACTCCTTAGAGTTCGGCCGCTATGTGAGTCATGTCCGCGGCTATTTCGAGGCCGAGGAGCGTGCGGCATGACAGACCAGGCATCATTCGCGACGGCGTCGGCCGAGACCCCACGCAAACGGAAATCATCGAGCGGCTTCGATCAGGTTACGATGCTAGCGATTGTATTGTTCTTACTTTTCCTTGCCAGTTGGGAATGGGTTCTCATTCCAGTGACCGGTGTCAGCCCAGCTCTGCTTCCCCGCCCTAGTCAGATTGCGGTTTCCCTTTATCAAGGCGCCACGCAGGGGTATCTCCTACCCAATACCCTCATCACCTTGCAGGAGGTACTGATAGGCTTTGTTGTCGGATCCGCGCTCGGCTTTATTCTTGCCGTCCCTGTTGCGGAATCGCGGGCGGTGGAACGGATTTTGTCGCCCTATGTTGTTGCCCTCCAGGCCATTCCGAAGGTTGCGATAGCCCCGCTTTTTGTCGTCTGGTTCGGTTATGGCCTTTCCTCGAAGGTATTCATCGTCGGGCTGATCACCTTCTTCCCGGTCTTTATCAACACGGTGGCTGGTCTCCGCTCTGTCGCTCATGAACAGCGCGAGTTGTTCATGATCTATAACGCGACACGCTGGCAGCGATTTCGATATCTGACACTACCGAATTCAGGCAGTTTCGTGGTTGCGGGTCTAAATGTGGGCGTCACGCTCAGTGTCATCGGCGCAGTGGTCGCCGAATTTGTTGGGGCGCAAGAAGGTCTTGGCTCGCTTATCGTCCGCGCAGGATTTGCCATGGACACTGCAGGCGTCTTCGCGGCGGTCCTATGCCTTACGGTCATCGCGGCAATCCTCAGCGCCACCGTGCAGGTATTGGGTCGGAAAATCGTCTTCTGGGCGAACGACCAGCGCCACTGATCTACCTCATCTTCAAAACCAATCAGGGGAACGACAATGGACGTTAAACGCCGTCTAGCAGGACTTTTTGTATCAACAGCTGTCCTTTTCACAGTTGGCAGCGGAACTGGCAGTGCTGAAGAGCAGCGCAAAGTGCCTTTCGTCATCGGCAATCCGCTGATGATCCAGGCGGTCTACGAACTGTATGTGCCGCTTGCCATGGGCTGGTGGCGCGATGCCGGCTACGACATCCAGGTGCAGTATATGCCCGGTTCGAGCGCAGCGGTCCAAGGCATCATTGGTAAAAGTGCCAGTGTCGGAATGATGAACACGACACCTTGGATGGTCGCCGACACAAAAGAGTTTTCCGACATACGCATGGCGGCCGTGATGACGAACAGTCTCTGGCGGGTCATCACCGAAACGTCGAGCGACATTACGAAGCCCCAGGACCTGAAGGGAAAGAAAGTCGGCCTCGCGGTCGGCGGGTCGGGTGGCTCCATGTATCTCGATTCACTGCTCGCCAATAACGGAATGGATCCCAATCGCGATGTTCAGAAGATCGTCATCGGTATGGGAGCACAGGCCCAGGAGATGCTGCGATCCGGCAGAGTTGACGCAAGTCTCGCCTTCACGCCGGAAATCGCCACTTACCAGGCGCTTGGCGGTAAAGTAAACTTTATCTACGACGACGCATGGTTGCGCTTTCCGGACTATGGCTTTGTCGCGACAGAGGGCGCCCTCAAGACTGACACGAAAATGGTCGAGACGCTCGCGCGCGGCGTGGCAATGGCGCAGGTTTTTGCCGAGGCCAACCCCGAGTGCGTCGCGAAAATATACCGTAAGAACTGGGCCCCTGACCGAAGCACGACCCTTGCGCAGGACACCTTGATCCTCAAGAGCATGCTTGAAGAGCGACGTCTGCCTTTCGAGGCCGCAGGCGGGAAACTGCACGGAAAACCAGCCGTGGCGGGACTTGGGGAGCTTCAGGAATTTCTTCACAAGAACGGTCTGATCGAGACACCCGTCGATCCGGCGCGGTTCGTCGCGGATGATCCTGAGTTCTACAGTCGCATCAATGACTTTTCCAAAGATGACGTCGTCGCCCAGGCGACGAAGTGTGAAGGCTACTGATAAATTTGTAACGAGGAGCATATTCGATGATCGAGATCGACCATATTTGCCTGGGTGCGCGAAACTTCTGGGAGTCGACCCACCGCCTGACTCAGGAAACCGGATTGGGCAATGCCGAGGGGGGATGGTTTCCCGAGTACCGACTTGCCAACCGGATCATACCGACGGGCGACGATACTTACATTGAGGTGGAAGGTGTGATTGATGCTCACGCGGTCGAGGCGGGGCACCCAGTTGCAACATTTTTTCACGAGGCGACGCGGGACGGCGATTGCTTTATCGGATGGTGCGCCCGTGTCGATTCTCGGACGGAACTGGATGCGATCGCGCGGCGTCTTGGAAGCGACGTTTTCGAAGGCACCATGCGCATGCGGGCGGACGGGTCGATGGGGTACTCGGCTCGCACGCCTGACACGTCCCGCGCCTGGAAAGCGGGATTGCCGAATTTCTTCTATATCGAAGACAGATCAGAGCACGCAGGTCGGCTTCAGGCCAAACATGGGACCACGACCGCTCGCGGCATCGCATGGATGGAACTTGGGGGCAGCGCTGAGGAAATGAGCGACTATCTTGACATAGACGCTACAAGCCTTGGCCTACGCTTCAATGGTGGTAAGCCGGGACTACATGCGATGGGCATTCGCACCGACAATGGTGAGGCCGTCATTCGCCGGCGCGTGATGCCGGGAACAACAGGAAAACTTTAATTAGGAGGAGCCGTCCGGTTTTAGATTACGCCGCCGCCGGTTATGATGCGGCGGCTTTTCCGTTTGTGCCATAGCGTGCGAGGAACGTGGCAACTGCTTCCTCAACGACTTGATGACGCCGGGCCTTCGAGGGTGCGCCACCGACACCAATCACGCGATACCAAAGCAGCGGCTCATTGACGAGCCCAACGAACTGCCGGGCCGCAAGATCGGGATCTTCCACCTTGATGAGGCCTCGGTCTTTCAGCGCGCTGATATAGTCGATCAAGGCCCGAAGTGCCGGCATTTTTCCAAGCCGTACGAAATTCTCGGCGAGATCCGGGAAGCGATTGCTCTCGCTGATGACCATGCGAACAAACGCGACGGCCTGATCCGGCGCCCAGAAATCCGCGATAAGCAATCCCACTTTCCTGAGCCCAAGACCTGGATCTTGGAGGGCGGCTTCATCGGCCATAATGCCGACAACCGGCATATCCTTCCATACGCGCTCCACGGCGGCGTTAAAGAGCGCGTCTTTGCTTTCGAACTGATTGTAGACCGTGCGTCGTGCCGCGCCTGATTCTTGCGCCACAAGGTCCATGCTGGCTCCCTCATAGCCGTGAGCAAGAAAAACGCGCGTCGCCGCATCCAGGATCGCCTCCCGTTTGGAAAGTCCCTGATCTCTTGAGTTTTTTGGAGGGGCGCCAGGTGCAGACAAGACGACAGAGCTTTTCATCAGTTGGCCTAATCCTATACAGGGCAGGGTTGCAGTTTGTAAAATCATGTAGTCCTTTGCACTGCCGAGTGCAAGTTGTGTCGCTTGGCTAATGGCTGAAATCTAGAAACGAGAACCGAGTCTGGCCTGACCGCATGGTGACGCATCAGCTCATTTCATTTCAACCTTGCTGAACTAGGTCTGGTTCATGGCAAATAGCCAACCCCAAAGCTAGGTTTCACTTAGGCATTGCATCAATGTCATTTGGCACCGATTCCGGACAGATCGACACGAATACCCGCCTTGTTGGGATCGTCACTACGGGCCTCATCCTCGGAAGGCTCGCTCGCATCCGACCCGGCAGAATCTGCTGACTTCTTGATAGCGTCGCTCGTGGGCTCGTCCCTACCAGGTTCAGGGGCTTTCACCTCACCAGGGTCCGGCGCGCGGAATACGGCCATCCCCTCGAAATACCCCGTCTGCCAGGCGATGATCGCGTCGTCGAGCACTTGCGGAAGAACCTCTTTCTCACTGGGACTACCGTACCATTTCATGACTATCCGATAGACTTTGGCGAAGAGCGCGGTGCCCATGCGGATATTTTCACAAGGATCGACAAGGTCAGGTCTCAGCGCTCCGGCCTCCAGGATGCCGAGACCGGCTGGATATTGCGTGATGCCGACCCGAATGACGTTGCGCCCAATATGCTGGCGGACCAGTTCCATCGCCTCGTCCGGCGTTCCCGGCTTCGGCACCAGCACCACGCGGTTTCCGGATCGGACCGTGATCGCGAGCGGATCCTGCGACCCCGCCCGCTCAATGAACTGTTCGACAATCGCGGGTTTCAGGCCGGGATCGGCGCATTGTTTGATGAGGGCGGCATCGACCATCTGATTGTCTCCGTTATGTGTTGAAGGCCATGACGACGGGCAAGTCGAAGAGCTTAGCCCATGCGGCAACGCTCGCCTTCTGGATCGCGATGATCGAGGTGCCCCTGGTCCACCAGCCATTGCCGGTAGCGACGATGACGGCGGGTGAATGCAGCATCGATTGCAGCACCGGCCAGAGGATGAGTTGCTCATAGCAGATGAGCGGCGCGATCCTCGTTGCTCCAACCTCCGCGACCGGGTTCGCGAACAGGTGCGCCTGGGCGCCGCCGCCCTGCCCTGTCCAACGCAACCATGGCTGCCACATGGAAACCGGAACCGGCATGCGCTCCTTGTAGAGGATGCCAGCGGCGCCGGAACCAACCGCCACCATGACATTGTCGTAGCCTTGCGCATCGATGACGGCGGCGCCGGCGACGACCGTGACGTCGAGCCCGTTCAACCCCTCCCGCCAAAGGCGAGCGACCGTCGGCGTCCAGAAGCCGAGCGCGCTCTCCGGAAAGACGACAACGTGCGCGCCCTTACTTGCGGATATGCGCGCTGTGGCGATCAGGCCACGGTGATGCTCGAGCGACCCGTCCCGGCCAAGGCTTCGTCCCAATTCAAGGTCGACGCCCATCCATCCTTCCGGTAGCTTCGGCTCTGTCCACATTGCGGCGGACCAGAGCCAGAAGCCAGCGAGGCCAAGGACAGCTGCCGGCCGATATCTCATCACCATGACGAGCAGGCCGGCTGCAGTTGCGAGCAATCCCCACCATCCCCACCCGGGAAACAGTACCCCGGCTGCGGTCAGCGGATTCGCCCATCCAGTGATGCCGAAGGGCGGCAGCCCCGTCAGCACCGCCGCCGCCAGATAACGCACTGCCCTCGCCCTTCCCGGATGCCTTGTCCAGAGCGCCGCATGCACGGCGACGAAGGAGAGTGAGGCCGCTAGCCAAAGCAGAAGGCCGGGCCAGAGATCGGCGGCATAGAAGTTGGCGACGCCCAGCGGCAAACCACGCGAAGCGACCAGAAAATAGCCGGCCGACACGAGGGCCGCGACCACGCGCGACCGCGACATCGCCCAGAGCGCCGGGAAGAACATCGCGGTCGGAAGAGCGAGCACATTGCCGCTCCAGCCGAGTGAGCCGCAGACGACGGAGGCGACGATGAGCAACGCAGATCGCCAAAGGCCAGAAATGTGATCACGGATCGAAGGTGAGGATCGGCCGGGCGACGCCGAGGAGGCCGCGGTCCGGAACCGGCCCAAAATATCGGGAATCATAGGAGCTCGCAAAAGAGGAATGGAGATAGAGATGTCCTGATGGCACGATGCCACCTGGATATGGCGTGATCGTCCTGCCCTCTCCGTCCGTCTTCCGGACGGCGGATGCGGCAAGGGAACCGCCGTCGATCGCGACGTGATCCGTAATTTCGACATGCTGTCCGGGAAGCGCGGCGACCGTCTTGATCAGCGGCGCAAACCCACCGGCGCACAAGCCCCGCCGGAGATATCCTCGCAGTCGCGCTTCCTCGAACGGCGCAGTCGGGGGCGAGCAGATGAAGACGAGATCTCCTGCCTCGACCGGACGATTGAGTTTCTCGATGCGCCAGAGCCCGAGCGGCTCGCTCGGCGTCAGGTTCAGCCGATAGCCACCGACGACCGCAGCCGTGATGAGGCCCGCGATAGCAACCATTGACGTGCTCAACAGCATGATCGCACGGCGCCGCTTCATTGCTTCACAACCGGAGTCCGGCGTTGCGCGAGACGCAATTCCTCGACCTGCCGCAGGGTCTCGGTCGTACGCTCATGGGCGGCGAGCTGCTGGGCCGTGCGCATGACCGGCCAGGCTTCCTTGAGACGTTCCTTCTCTTGGTGGGAGAGGCCTTCGGAGAGTTTGTCGAAGAGTTTGCCCGATGGCTCACGCGCAGCGTTGGTGAGCAAGGTGCGCTCGCCGAAGCGTTCGGTGACGGCCTTGTTGAACCCGTCGATCTCCAGCTTCGTCTCGCGGTTGCTCAGCGCATATGCAAGGGCGGCGGGAAGATCGTTGCGGTCGATCGCATCGCGCACGCGCTCGAGCACCGCGCGTGCATCAGGCGACAGGGCCGGGATGTCGATCGAGACGCGCTGGCGCAGCGCCTGTTCGTCAGCCGCCATGCGCTGTGTGGCGCTTTCGCGCATGTGGAGATAGCGTTCGAGGTCGCGCTTCAGGGCGGGCACATTGACCTCGGCGACGCGTCGCGCCTCGCGCTCCGTCTTGCTGGCAAGAATGTCGGTCTTGCCCCTGAGCGGACCGATCGACGCCGGCTCGGCCTCAAGCTTCTGAAGCACCTGTCGCGCCGCGTCTCTATCCGCCAGCACGGCGTCGAAATTCATTGCCCGGAAGGCGGTTTCGGGATCGGCGAAGACGTAAGCGAACCGGATCGAAACCTCCTCCCATTGCTTCTTCAAGGCCGGATCAGCGTCGAGCCTCTCGCTGACCGTTTCTGCGACGGGATTCTCGAACCGGGTGATGCCGGCGACCATGGGTTTCAACTCCTTGACTGATTGGGTTGCCGGCGATTGCCGCAAGCCAAGCCGTTCGCCGAGAGCGCGAAGGCGGTTGGTGAGATCGGCCAGCTTGCTTTTCTGCCGCAGTGTCCAGTCGAGCCGGTCGCGCAGCAATGTTCGCGCCACGTGAACGATGTGCAGGCCTCGGTTTTCGGCAAAGCGAAGCGCCTCGCGGTAAAGCGTGCCGCGCTCGTAATCGAGGGTTGCTTCCTTGGCATTCTTCCGGGAGAGAACCTTGCTCAGCCCGCCGTTCATCTCGAACGAGCGGCGCCCGAAATAGACCTGCAGATCCTCCCGATGGCGCGTCATCGCGACATAGGTAAGGTGGCGATCCAGAGAGAGTGAAGCCAGCACCTTCACCCTGTCGACGGTCGCGCCTTGGGCTTTGTGGATCGTGGTGGCGTAGCCGTGATCGAGGTTGCTGTAGATGTGGCTCTCGACCATCACTTGCCGACGCTGATCGCCCTCACCCACGGCGACGGTGATGCGGTTCGCCGCCGCCTCTACCACATGACCGATCATGCCATTCTTGACTGCGAGCGAGCCGTCGTTCTTCAGGAAGACGATCTGGTCGCCGGCGTCGAAACGGCGGGTGCCGTCGGCGGTTTTGAAGGTGTGGCCCTCTCCGACGATCCCGCGTTCGACCAACTTTTCGCGTGCCATGACATTGAGCATGCGCACATCGCGTCGAAGATGGGCGACGATCAGCGTCGTCTTCGTCTGATCATAGTCGTGGTTCCAGTCGGCGATCAGCCTCTCGACGGCTTCAGACTTCAGGCGCGCGCCGAGCACCCTGCCTGCACCCTGGTATGCCACAATCGCCCGTTCGACATTGCCGCGTGCAAGATCGAGCGACGCCTTGCGCATCCAGTCCTGGCGCTGGCGATAGATGGTTTCGAGTTCGGCGTAGCCGATGCGATCGACGATGGCGCGGAAGGCAGCACCCGCCTCGATCGGTTGAAGCTGTTCGGGATCCCCGATAAGCACGATCTTCGCACCTGCCTTGACCACGGCGTCGATGAACCCGCCCATCTGTTTTGAGGCAACCATGCCGGCCTCGTCCATGACGAAGATGGTCTTGTTGTTCAGAACGTCACGGCCGCGGTTCCACCGTAGCTCCCATGAGGCAAGCGTGCGGCTCTGGATCCCCGCTTCCTTTTCCAGACCTTCCGCTGCCTTGCCCGCAAGCGCACCGCCAACGACGCGATATCCGGCCATTTCCCACGCCTCGCGGGCAGCCTTCATCATCGTGGTCTTGCCAGCACCTGCGCGACCGACCACGGCTGCGATACGCGCTGAACCGGCGACATGCTGGACGGCAGTCCGCTGTTCATCCGACAGACGCGAATGACGGGCGAAGGTGGCCTCCAGCACCGTGGCCGAGACGTCATGCGACACCCTTGCCGCAAGCCAGATTGAGCGACGCGCCATCTCCGCCTCGAGCCGGATCAACTCGCGCGTCGTGTAACGGGCCGGCACTCTTTCCCCGGTCGCGAAGTCGATTGTGTCGGGCTGAAGCCGCAGCACCTCCGGGCTCTCGATGATCCGAGCCAGGAGCTGCTGGAACACGGTCGCATCGTCGACATAACGGTTCAAAAGCTTTGCAACATCTCGGGCGTTGAAGACGCTTTTCTCCCGCGTGATCAGATCGAGCACGATCCCAGGGTTTCGAAGAATGCGGCGGGTGTTTTCCGCGCGCCGCGCATCGTTCAGCTCGATCCGTTCCAACTCCGGCCGAACGCCCTGTCTCTCCGCCTTCCGCTGAATCGCCTTGGCGCCGACGCCCAGATGGATGGTCGGCTCCAGATCGATGCCCTGCTTCTCATAGGATCGGCCATCGACGCGCAGCGAGATCCCGTTCAGCGCCAGGTGATGATTGAGACGCTCGAACCAGGCGTCACGAAAAGCGTTGAAATCATCCGTCCCGCCGGCCCAGAGCTCGTAGACGATCTTGCCCGCCTTGTTTCGCAGCGGTTGCCCGTCTTCGCCTGTTACCGCGACCTTCTTCGTGCCGAAACCATCCTCGGTCAGCGGACGCAGGGTCGTCATCAGGTGGATATGCGGATTGCCGGGATTGTCGTGGTAGACCCAGTCCGCCACCATGCCCTTCGACAGGATGTGCCGCTCCACGAAATCCCGCACCAGAGCAATGTTCTGCTCTGCCGTCAGCTCCAGCGGCAAAGCAATGGTCAGGTCCTTGGCAAGCTGGGCATCGGAGCGCTTTTCGAAAGCCTCGACCTTGTTCCAGAAGGTTTCCGAAGCACCGGCAATCGAACGATCGGCTGTCAGCAGCCGCACCCATTTCGGGGCATCCGCCGGGAGAGCAAACTCCTCGTGCAGAAGCCCTTCTTTCCGGGTGTAGTCGATGGTGCGGGCCTCCCGCTCGTACTCCATCCTGGCACAATGCCGGTAGGCAGCCGACAGCACTGCACTGCGGCCGTCACCACGGCTGACAATGCTGACGGAGAAGTGGGCGATGGCCACGGAGGTGAGTCTCCTGGTTCGAACCTCGTTCGTCGGGAACTGGCCAGGCCGTTCAGGCCTCAACGCAAGGCGTCGCGCCAGCGACGTATAATTGCGCCCTTGGACCGCTCCTTCGGAACGGCGGGATCATCCTCCAAAGTGTCGGCCTTGCCGACGTGCAAATCTGCACATTTCCTTGAGCATGCATCCGGAGGAGTCTTGGCGTCGCGAATGCAACGCCAAGACAGCCAGGGAGTGCCACCGGAATGAAGAAACCGTCGTCGAAGATCAGGGAAGAAATCGCGAAGCTCCAGGATCAACTCAAAGCAGCCGAGACACGCGAGGCGGAGCGCATCGGCAGGATCGCGCTCAAAGCCGGTCTCGGCGAAATCGAGATCGACGAGGCCACACTTCAGGCGGCGTTCGAGGACATCGCCGGACGGTTTCGCGGAGGCAAGGGACAGACGACCGGAAAGAAGAATGCCGGCGACGGCAGGACCGGCGGGGAGACATCCGCGGCGGTCGCGCCTGGCGCGGATGCGGGCAGCGCTGGCGAGGCTTGAGCGCATGCGGCGAACGACATCGACCGATGCCCGCAAGAAAGACACGCGCGAAAAAATCGAGCTCGGCGGTCTGATCGTGAAGGCCGGCCTGCGCTACGAAAAAAGGGCGCTGCTGCTGGGGCTGCTGATCGATGCCGCGGGGCGCATCCGCGGCGACGAAGTCGAGCGCTCGCGGTTGACTGCAATCGGCGCCGAGGCGTTCGGTCGCGGTAATGAATGAATAGGCTCCTTCTCACAATCCTGCCAGCGGCATTCATGATCGCAGCCATGTTGGCGATATCAGGAATCGAGACCTGGCTATCGGGTTTCGGAGCATCGCCTCGGGCGAAGCTGTTGCTCGGACGGATCGGCCTCGCCCTGCCCTACGCGGCGGCGGCGGCGATCGGCGTCATTGCCCTGTTCGCGACGGCGGGCGCGGCAAACATCAAGGCAGCCGGTTTGAGCGTACTGGCAGGCGCTTCAATCGTCTGCATCGCGGCGATCGCACGCGAAGGGTGGCGGCTCTTTGCTCTTGCCGATCGGATGCCTCACGGCCAGTCGGTTTTCGCTTATACCGATCCGTCGGCGATGCTCGGGGCATTCGCAGCCGTCCTTACCGGGATCTTCGCGCTACGCGTCGCGATCAGGGGGAACGCCGCCTTTGCCAAAGCAACGCCGCGGCGGATCGCGGGGAAGCGAGCCGTGCACGGCGAGGCCGACTGGATGAAGATGGGAGACGCCGCCAGGCTGTTTCCCGATGCCGGCGGCATCGTGATCGGTGAACGCTACCGCGTCGACAAGGACAGCGTGGCGGCGATGCCGTTTCGCGCCGGTGAGACGCAGAGCTGGGGCGCCGGCGGGAAATCTCCGCTGTTGTGTTTCGACGGCTCGTTCGGTTCGTCGCACGGTATCGTCTTCGCCGGTTCGGGCGGCTTCAAGACGACATCCGTGACGATCCCGACCGCACTCAAATGGGGTGGCGGCCTCGTCGTGCTCGACCCATCGAGCGAAGTTGCACCGATGGTCGTCGATCACCGGCGCAAGGCGGGCCGAAACGTCATCGTGCTCGATCCTGCCACGCCCGCGATCGGCTTCAACGCGCTAGACTGGATCGGCCGCCACGGCAACACGAAGGAAGAGGACATCGTCGCGGTGGCGACGTGGATAATGACCGACAATGCGCGTGCCGCATCGGCCCGCGACGACTTCTTCCGCGCATCCGCCATGCAGCTCCTGACGGCGCTGATCGCCGACGTTTGTCTCTCCGGGCATACGGACGAGAAAGACCAGACGCTGCGCCGCGTCCGGGCCAATCTCTCGGAGCCGGAGCCGAAGCTGCGCGAACGCCTGACGCGGATCTACGAGCAGTCCGAGTCCGAATTCGTGAAGGAGAACGTTGCCGTCTTCGTCAACATGACGCCGGAGACGTTTTCCGGCGTCTACGCCAATGCCGTCAAGGAAACACACTGGCTCTCCTATCCGAACTATGCGGCGCTCGTGTCGGGCGACAGTTTCTCGACCGACGATCTCGCTGGAGGCGAAGCGGACCTGTTCATCGCGCTCGATCTGAAGGTGCTGGAAGCCCATCCGGGACTGGCACGCGTCGTCATCGGCTCGCTGCTGAACGCCATCTACAACCGGAATGGCGCGGTCAAGGGGCGCACGCTCTTCCTGCTCGACGAGGTCGCCCGCCTCGGCTATCTGCGCATCCTTGAAACGGCCCGCGACGCTGGCCGGAAATACGGCATCACGCTCACCATGATCTTCCAGTCGATCGGCCAGATGCGCGAGGCCTATGGCGGCCGTGACGCGACCAGCAAATGGTTCGAGTCCGCATCGTGGATCTCGTTCGCTGCGATCAATGATCCGGACACGGCCGACTACATCTCGAAGCGCTGCGGCGACACCACGGTCGAGGTCGACCAGACAAACCGCTCCACCGGCATGAAGGGTTCGTCGCGCTCGCGCTCAAAACAGCTCAGCCGCCGGCCGCTGATCATGCCGCACGAAGTCCTGCGCATGCGCAGCGACGAGCAGATCGTGTTCACGGCAGGCAATCCACCGCTCAGATGCGGTCGCGCGATCTGGTTCCGGCGCGAGGACATGAAAGCCTGTGTCGGGCAGAACAGGTTTCATCGTGAAGGGCAAAAAGGGAATGACAGCAGCGCCTGAACCCGCGCAACCAGGTGCCGGCGGCGAGCCGGTCCGCGAGAGGATCGAAACCCGCATGGGACGAAACCGCTTGGCGGGTTCGGTGCGCTTCAGCGCATAGAGCCGTGCGGCAAAGCCGCCTCGCCCACGCCCCTCTACCTCCGGAGGGGAAAACCATCAGCGAGATGAATCAATCACGCAGGATCGATTCATGGAAGTCGTTGGACGCTGCTTCAAAACGAAGCGAGAATCCAATCATGGAAAACGAGGGGACAGGCCAGATTCATCTTCACCGTATCGACGCGGCCCGGAACATGCGTCGCTTCTATACGCTTGCGATCCAGCCGACGCTGTTCGGCGGCGCCTCCGTCATCCGCAACTGGGGCCGGATCGGATCTAGCGGCCAGACGATGATGGAAACCTTCGACGGCCAAGAGGATGCAGACAGGGCGCTATCGCGCCTGGAGCGCACGAAACGAAAGCGGGGCTATCGCGACGCCCACCGCGCCAAATAACAGACCTTGAACAGCCCGAGCCTGCTTGTTTCCTGTGGTTTTCTCGCATCTGCCAACACTTCCAGCATTCGCGCCTCTATCGGCGCCGCGTCTTCATCGTCATAGCTGAAGGACAACCACCAGCAGAGGAGACTGTCCTTCATGACTACCACCAACGAAATCGCCGACAAGATCGCATTTGAGCAGAACCTGACCAAGACACAGGCCAAGGCCATCGTCGAAAGCGTGTTCAGCCAGATCGCAGAGGCGGCAAAGAGCGGCGCGGAAACTTCCATCCCATCCTTCGGCAAGTTCAAGATCAAGGACACGCCGGAACGCGAGGGCCGCAATCCCGCAACCGGTGCGACGATCAAGATCGCCGCTTCGAAGAAGCTGACGTTCACGCCCGGCAAGGCGGTCAAGGACGCACTGAACGGCTGAGGCGAGTGGGCTGCTGAGATCGGCAGCCCTATGGAAGTCTCCTAGAAAGGAGGCTCCCCGCTGATACGGCCGTCCTGTTCGGCCTCAACGGCCGCAAGCTCGGCCTGCGCCAGTTCCAGCTCCACCGCAATCTGGCAGCGCTCGCTCGCGTCCAGAACGGCCCTGAGCTCAGCTTTCAGTTCCTCGATTTGCATTTCGAGAGAAATCGTCATCGTCGTCTCCTTGACGCTTGTGAAAGACGACGCCGCGCGTCATCGCGGAGCGGAGGAGTCCAGGATCGCGGAACGCGACCGCCGGAGGCGGCGAGCGGGGGAGCCGAAATGCGCCAGCATTTTGGGGGTACCGCTCGTGCTGGACGCCTTCGGTCCGCCATGGCATTCTCGGACGAACTGAGCAGACCCCCCAGCTCTCCGGATGGCACCCGAAAGGCCGGAAGCGGGCTCGATGCCCGCGACCGGCTTCCTCAGGCGACATAAGAAGAAGAGCCCCGCCCGGTGGCGGAGCTCCTGGGCGTGGCGATCAAGCCTCCCGCTTCGGGCGGTTCCAGATGAGGGCGTATTCGCCTTCCTTCTCGCTCGGCCACAGGGCCGCGGTGATCGGGGCGTTGAAGCTCGGGTCGTCCAGCTTGACCGAGATATATTCCTCGCCGTCGTTGGAGACCGCCTTCCAGCCTGCGCCGACCTCGACACCGTTGCCGGCGGTGATACGGAAGTCCGGGGCGTCGCGCGAGACGCGCTCGATGGGGTTGAGGCGGACCCGCATGCTGACCGTGAGCGTGCGCACGTTGCCGATGATCGAGTTGTTGCCGTTGGTGGTGAATTCGCCGATGACTGCCATTGTCGTGATCCGTGCGCCAAGAGTGACGGCTGGAAACCGTCACGCGCACTTTTTGCCCCTGCAGGGTGGGAGACCCTGCCGCCAACGCGCCGCAAGCGCGGGGGCTGAAGCAGACGGGTGAGGTAAGCCGGGTGCCTTCGGCAAGCCATAAATAAGCAGAACCCGTCAAAGTCGGACGGCCAGGGACTTCCGCCCGTGGCCGGTCCGGCAAGCATGCCTGTTATGGGAAGAATAATCGAACCGATGTTTGAAGCCTCGTTGCAACATGGAACCTGCCAAGCCGGAAGTGGGCAGGTCGGTCGAAAGACCGGAGAAGCGCCGATCTCCGCTGGATTACCGGGGATCAGGGGCGTGCGCGGTCGCGCGCGTCAGCCAGCGGCCCAGCTTGCGGTGGCCGATGGCCGGAGTTCTCACGGGGTAGAGTCGGTCCCTAAGGCAGGCGAAGGGACAACAGGTGAACTTGGGAACCTTGCCGTGTTCTCTCCCGCCGGACGGCGCGAGATGATCGAGGCGACCGATGATCGGCGCGGCTGGGGGCGGAGTCTTCGTAGTAGTCCGAGGGCGGGAAAGCCGTCCACATGGCGAAGGGAGACAGTGAGTGAAGCAAGCCGGCAGGAGGTGGGCCGATGAAGCCCGATGCGGTGAATACCGTGTTCGTCCTCGACATGCAGCGCAAACTTCACAGGTGGAGTGTCGCGGACGCCGACAAGGTGTTCGCGGATCTGTTCAACATCGTATGCGACCGCAGGACGCTCTCGGAAAGCTGGCGACGCTTGTCCCGTAACAAGGGCAGTCGAACACCGGGAACCGATGGCGTCACGCGGAAAACGGTTGAAGAGCGGCCGGGCGGCGCTGTGCAATTCGTCGAGGATATCCGAAATGAGCTGCGCGGCGGCACATATCGGCCCGAGCCTGTCCGGCAAAGGCTGATCCCAAAACCGGGCAAACCCGGCAAGGTGCGTCCACTCGGCATTCCAACGCTCAAGGACCGACTGGTACAAATGGCTTTGAAGCTCGTGCTGGAACCGATCTTCGAGGCGGACTTTTATCCGACCTCATACGGCTTCCGGCCCGGCAGGAGCACCCATGATGCGCTGGCGAACATCCAGCGTCATTTGCACCCCACACCCAGCGGCACCTCCGAGTACCGCTTCGTGATCGAAGGGGACATCAGGGGCTGCTTCGACGCCGTCGATCATCATGTGCTGATGGAGCGAGTACGCTGCCGTGTCGGAGATCGAAAGGTTCTCTGGCTCGTACTCGCCTTCCTGAAGGCCGGTGTCATGGTCGAGGGCTCCGTCCGCCACCCTGTCACGGGCACCCCGCAGGGTGGCATCATCTCGCCGTTGCTGGCCAACATCTATCTGGCTGCCATTGACGAGAGGTATGGACGGTGGTCGATGCGTCCTCGCGAGCGACCGCAGAATGCAGCCGATCGGCGGCTTTACGACCGCCGGAGAAACAGGCCGACATTCTTCGCCGTTCGATATGCCGACGACTTCGTCGTGCTGACGGACGGAACACGTGAGGAAGCGGAGACCGAAAAGCTGGCGCTAGCGCAGTTCCTACAGCAGGAATTGCGCATGGAACTGTCGATGGAAAAGACCAGGATCACCCAGGTTGGGGAAGGCTTCGACTTCCTCGGCTATCGGGTAGTGCAGACCAAGGCTCGCCGCACCGGCCGTATGGTCGGCAATCTCTTCATACCGAAGAGCAAGCTGAAGGATCTGCGCCACAAGATCAAGGTCAGGGTGAAGGAGACACCGACAGGTCAATCCCTTGCCGATCTCATCGAGAGCCTCAACCCGGTCATCACCGGCTGGCGAAATTACTACCGCTACGCCACATGGGCCACGCGGGACTTCTCCGGTCTGGATTGGTGGCTATGGGAGCGCATCGGGCGATGGCTGCGCAAGAAGTATCGAAAGGCGACATGGCGTGAGCTATGTCGCCGCTTCCGTGCAACAGCACCCGACAGCCGCTGGCGATGGGTCGACGGACCGAAATCGCTGCGGTTCTTCCGGGAGGGCGGGTCAACCCGCTTCCCGTTCCGGGGCATACGAATACCAAACGGATGGAACGACCCTGACGAGAAGTTCCGAAAAGGAGCTGATCGCTTCTGGGCATCGTTCGACACCCTCATGTCCGTGTGAGGGCCACCCGTGGCGATAGCCACGCATGGAGAGCCGGTGGCTTGGAAAACTTGCACGTCCGGTTCGGCGAGAGGGGCGCAGAAACCACCTGCCGCGAGGCAGGCAGGCGCTGTGCTCCTACTCTACGTGCGCCAAGAGTGACGGCTGGAAACCGTCACGCGCACTTTTTGCCCCTGCAGGGTGGGAGACCCTGCCGCCAACGCGCCGCAAGCGCGGGGGCTGAAGCAGACGGGTGAGGTAAGCCGGGTGCCTTCGGCAAGCCATAAATAAGCAGAACCCGTCAAAGTCGGACGGCCAGGGACTTCCGCCCGTGGCCGGTCCGGCAAGCATGCCTGTTATGGGAAGAATAATCGAACCGATGTTTGAAGCCTCGTTGCAACATGGAACCTGCCAAGCCGGAAGTGGGCAGGTCGGTCGAAAGACCGGAGAAGCGCCGATCTCCGCTGGATTACCGGGGATCAGGGGCGTGCGCGGTCGCGCGCGTCAGCCAGCGGCCCAGCTTGCGGTGGCCGATGGCCGGAGTTCTCACGGGGTAGAGTCGGTCCCTAAGGCAGGCGAAGGGACAACAGGTGAACTTGGGAACCTTGCCGTGTTCTCTCCCGCCGGACGGCGCGAGATGATCGAGGCGACCGATGATCGGCGCGGCTGGGGGCGGAGTCTTCGTAGTAGTCCGAGGGCGGGAAAGCCGTCCACATGGCGAAGGGAGACAGTGAGTGAAGCAAGCCGGCAGGAGGTGGGCCGATGAAGCCCGATGCGGTGAATACCGTGTTCGTCCTCGACATGCAGCGCAAACTTCACAGGTGGAGTGTCGCGGACGCCGACAAGGTGTTCGCGGATCTGTTCAACATCGTATGCGACCGCAGGACGCTCTCGGAAAGCTGGCGACGCTTGTCCCGTAACAAGGGCAGTCGAACACCGGGAACCGATGGCGTCACGCGGAAAACGGTTGAAGAGCGGCCGGGCGGCGCTGTGCAATTCGTCGAGGATATCCGAAATGAGCTGCGCGGCGGCACATATCGGCCCGAGCCTGTCCGGCAAAGGCTGATCCCAAAACCGGGCAAACCCGGCAAGGTGCGTCCACTCGGCATTCCAACGCTCAAGGACCGACTGGTACAAATGGCTTTGAAGCTCGTGCTGGAACCGATCTTCGAGGCGGACTTTTATCCGACCTCATACGGCTTCCGGCCCGGCAGGAGCACCCATGATGCGCTGGCGAACATCCAGCGTCATTTGCACCCCACACCCAGCGGCACCTCCGAGTACCGCTTCGTGATCGAAGGGGACATCAGGGGCTGCTTCGACGCCGTCGATCATCATGTGCTGATGGAGCGAGTACGCTGCCGTGTCGGAGATCGAAAGGTTCTCTGGCTCGTACTCGCCTTCCTGAAGGCCGGTGTCATGGTCGAGGGCTCCGTCCGCCACCCTGTCACGGGCACCCCGCAGGGTGGCATCATCTCGCCGTTGCTGGCCAACATCTATCTGGCTGCCATTGACGAGAGGTATGGACGGTGGTCGATGCGTCCTCGCGAGCGACCGCAGAATGCAGCCGATCGGCGGCTTTACGACCGCCGGAGAAACAGGCCGACATTCTTCGCCGTTCGATATGCCGACGACTTCGTCGTGCTGACGGACGGAACACGTGAGGAAGCGGAGACCGAAAAGCTGGCGCTAGCGCAGTTCCTACAGCAGGAATTGCGCATGGAACTGTCGATGGAAAAGACCAGGATCACCCAGGTTGGGGAAGGCTTCGACTTCCTCGGCTATCGGGTAGTGCAGACCAAGGCTCGCCGCACCGGCCGTATGGTCGGCAATCTCTTCATACCGAAGAGCAAGCTGAAGGATCTGCGCCACAAGATCAAGGTCAGGGTGAAGGAGACACCGACAGGTCAATCCCTTGCCGATCTCATCGAGAGCCTCAACCCGGTCATCACCGGCTGGCGAAATTACTACCGCTACGCCACATGGGCCACGCGGGACTTCTCCGGTCTGGATTGGTGGCTATGGGAGCGCATCGGGCGATGGCTGCGCAAGAAGTATCGAAAGGCGACATGGCGTGAGCTATGTCGCCGCTTCCGTGCAACAGCACCCGACAGCCGCTGGCGATGGGTCGACGGACCGAAATCGCTGCGGTTCTTCCGGGAGGGCGGGTCAACCCGCTTCCCGTTCCGGGGCATACGAATACCAAACGGATGGAACGACCCTGACGAGAAGTTCCGAAAAGGAGCTGATCGCTTCTGGGCATCGTTCGACACCCTCATGTCCGTGTGAGGGCCACCCGTGGCGATAGCCACGCATGGAGAGCCGGTGGCTTGGAAAACTTGCACGTCCGGTTCGGCGAGAGGGGCGCAGAAACCACCTGCCGCGAGGCAGGCAGGCGCTGTGCTCCTACTCTACTTTCCGGTTTGCTCGAGCCGCGCCCACCGCGGCCTCGATGGCGGTGTAAGGACCGATGGCGATCGACGCCGCACCCCGGGGGGCCGGAACGTGAGTGGAGGACGGCCGGGAGCGGCTTTCTTGGTTACCGCGAGGAATGCGAACGCAGTTCGCAGGGGAAGAAAGTTGCGGACGGCCGTTGCGGGATGGCGATCGAGACGAAGTCGTCCTTCGGTCACACCAGATCCATCGAGGTCTGCGTGGGTGTGGCCCGCTTCAATCGAGCAAGGAACACCGATCATGGCCCGGAGTTCATCGGCGATCCCCGACGGCGACCGCGGTGATGGCACCGCTCTCTCACGATGGCTCCCGTCCGCACGGCTCGCCGTGTCCGTCGATCCCTCACCGACGCCCCATCCGCATCATGTCCATAACGAATGCGCTGGTCGGCGCCGATCTTATGGCGGCTCTTCCATCGCGCGCGTATCCTCGGACAAGCGGGCAACCCGGGTTTCACGGCACCTCCCTGGAGGGCGGTCGAGAGGAAGGAATGGGAGCGCTTCGAAACCAACAGGCTCGCGGCATGCCTATATCGACCACACCAGATCCGCCGTCGCGCGGCGGGGCTCGTTCCGCGTGCCTGCCGACTTCGCCCGCCCGATCAGAAGGGCCTACACGTGACGATCGCCGACACTGCACCGCGCCGTTAGACGTCGCTCGGCGAAATGAGCTTCGGCCCTCTCGTCGGGAGTGTCGGCCCGGGAATCTTCCAAGGCCTCCTGCACCTTCGCCCGAAACCAGCCATCATGGCCGGCCGCGTCAGGGTACGGTGTCGACGTCTGTCTGTCTGAACTCATCTGCCGTCGCCAGAATGGGTACGTTATAATATTTGGCGCATGCATAATGCAGGCAGTCACCGAGATTGAGGCCCCGGCGGCCCGCGCGATAGCGATGCGCGGCGGAAAGAGCGATCCGGGTAGTCGCGTCCGCAGGCGGGAGATCGCGGATTTCGATTCCGCGCTCATCGAGGAACTCGATGACGATCGGTTCTACCTCCGCCACGGCGAGGCCGAACTTGTCGGAGCGGGCAAGGCCGAGCACCGCTTCAAGCACGGCAACCGGGGATGTGAAGGCGACCTTCGCGGACGCGATCGCATTGGAGACACGCTCCGCTTCCGGCTCGTCGGAGAGGAGCGCTATGATGGCGCAGGCATCGACGAACATCAGCTTTCCCACAGTTCGTCGTAGGCTTCGTGCGGAAGCGGCTGTCTCTGAGCCTCATCGAGTTTGACGCCATGTTGTTCGCGGAGCCGGGCAGCGGTTTGCAGCGGCGTCTCCTCGTGACGGCGGCGTTCGATCGCCTCTTTCATGGCAATCACGATCGCATCAGTAATGCTGACGCCAGCCATATGCGCGAACTTGCGCGTGAGCGCGTCCGCTTCAGGATTGTTGACGTTGATCGGCATGGGTCACTCCATGTAGATAAATTCAAGAAATAATGTAGATCGGCTCGCCCATATCTGCAAGGTTTCTCCAACAGATGAATCGAAGCTCGCACGGCCGGATGAGGAAGGCCGGTCGCCCTCCCCATCGATGTTCGGAGCGTCACCATCAGGCAGCCTTCCGCTCCGCATTCGGCTGGAGGTCATGAAGATAGGCGACAGCGCGTTGCGCATGTGCGGCCGCCTGGAAGATTGCCCGGCGGTCACCGTCGAGCAGCTTCAACCACGAGGCCACATAGCTCGCGTGATCGGGCCGCGGCTCCAGCTCGGGCACGATTCCGAGATCGGCGCAGAGGAAACATGCCCCTATGTCGGCACAAAGCTCTTCGCGCGCGCGATCCGTGCGATCCTTGTGATAGCGGCTCAAATCCCGATTCAGCCGGTGGCTTGCGCCGACCCAGTGGGTGACCTCATGTCCGAGGACGGCGTAATAACTGTCGGCATCCCGGAACGTCTCGAAACCCGGCATCTGAATGCTATCGCTGGATGGCTGATAGAAGGCCTGTGACCCACCATGCCGGATCACCGCGCCCGTGTTGGCGAAAAAGCGGTCCGCGTACTCGATGCGCCCGAGCGGCTCTGCGCCCGGTTCCGGGCGGTGATAGTAGTGATCCGGAAGCCCCTCGATTTGATCACAATTGAACACCGTGTACGCCTTGAGGAACGGTATGTCGCGCTCGACTTCACCGCCGCCGGCATCCTTCTCGGTCTTCGTGAAGCGGCTGGCGTAGACGACGGTCGCGCCGCTCTCGCCCTTGCGAACATGGGCGCCGAGTTCGTTCGCCTGGCGCAGCGTCATCCAAGTCGCCGACATGAACCCGCTGGCGATACTCTCGGACCAGAGCAGGAGGACATTCAGCCCCGTATATGGCTGGCCGTTATGGCGCAGCGGCCGGGTGATCCGGCCGGACATGTTGCCGGCACTCCAGGGCTGCACCCACGGGCGCACGCCCTTCTCCAGATCGGCGACAATGCGCTCCGTGATCCGCGCATAGATGTCAATCCTCGCGCTTGCTGATTTCCTGCTCATCCTTCTGACCTCCGTGTGAGGCCGCGCCCATCGCGGCCCCGTCGCGGAGGGTCGATGGCAGGAGCGGTCGGGCGGCATGCGCACCGGAACGGCCGGAACGAAGAGAAGGACGGCGTAGCCGTTGCGCCTGCCGCCGGCTCCTGCAGGACCGACAGAAGGGACGGGCCGCGATGGCGCCTGTCTCTCGCCCCGATTTCTTTCTCTCTCTCACCTCTCCTGATGCGACTTCGCCGCGACGTCGAAACGCGAAAAGCCGCCCCCCGTGAGGAGACGGCTTCTTCCTGGATACGATGAAGGCGGAGCCGAAGCTCCGCCAGGTCGGCCTCAATCGAAGGCCGACATCTGCGCCGCGGCCGCCTTGCGGTCGAGGGACTGGCCCGGATTGTCGACAGGCCGGTCGAAGGGCTTCCATGCTTCGCCAACGATCTGCTCGTAGGCGGCGACGGCACTTTCGGCGGCCATCCGCAGCGCGTGCGCCTGAACGCCCATGTCGGCCGCGAACTCGCGCTTGCGCTGGGCGGCGCTGTCATAGCCGACGGGACCGTCGAGATCCTCGTCGCGCGCATCGGCGACACCCTTAGCGGTGGCGTCACGCGCCTCGCTGACGGCGCGGGAGTAGAACTGGCCCGCGCCATGAGCGGATCCGACATACGCTCCAACGATGCGCTGCAGATGGATCTGCATCGCCCGTTCGCTTAAGCCCTCGGAGAGTCCTGTGGCGGTTTCGATGATCAGGCGCTCGTGCATGTCGCGGATGCCGTCGCTGTCGAGAATGGCGGTCCCGAAGCTCTCGGCGATCCGGAGCGCCTGCGCTTCATCGGGGCATGTGAGGCGGACCATTTCGATGGTGGCGCCCTTGCGGAGCTGGACGACTCGGGCGGATTGGCGGGACTGGGTTGCGGACTTTGTCATGGTGGTTTCCTTCTCGGTTTCCCCGAAGCGGTTCGGCCCCCTTGGCCGATCTGCCCTTCGGTGCGGTCAAGAGGAGCCGGCGCAAGCCGGGCGTTTCAGGGTCCGGGCAGGCCAGATCGAGCGGAGCCGGTGCGCGAGCAAGCGGGTCTTTGAGACCTGCGAGGCCCGCGTTCCTGCTCTGCGACAAGCGGCATGACCGGCCGCCCCGCGGCGCGACAGCGGCCTTGAAACGACCGGCAGCCGGTTCAGACCGCAACGAAACCGAAGGGCGGAACGGCCAAGGGATCGACATCGGATGCCAGAGCCGAAGAGGAAACAAGGCAAGGCGCGCCAAAACCAATTCCCATCTGCCGGAAGAGCTTCGCTCACCAGGACCGGAATGCTTTGACGGCCCTCCTGATGTCCGCTGGTCTGCGAGGCGCCCTCGATGGGAAAGCGGCGGTTTGCTCTCGGCGGCTTTCCGCGATAGATGCGCTCCTGACATGCGGGACCCTTGCAAGGTCTCCCAGGGAAGGGGCACGACAGATGAGCGACCAGAGCAACGACGATTACGTCTATGACGAAGCAACCGGGGAATGGCAGCCGGCCTCCGAACTTGCCGCGGAGAAGGCGAAGACAGCCGAAGTCCGGGATGCCTCCGGCAATATTCTAGCCGACGGCGACTCCGTAGTGCTGATCAAGGATCTGAAGGTCAAAGGCGCCGGCCAGACACTGAAGCAGGGCACCGTCATCAGGTCGATCCGGCTCACCGATAATCCGGAAGAGATCGATTGCCGCCACGACGCGATCAAGGGGCTGGTCCTGCGCACGGAATTCGTGCGCAAGCGCTGACGGGATGCGCTACCGTTTGGGCAAGCGGTAACGATCAAGCCAGGTGGGGCCGTGCGTGTTGCGAAGTCGGCGTAATATCCCGACATCGTCATGGGGCGCTTCGCCCATCCAGGCGTTGTTCAGGATGCGCTTCCACGAACGCCCGTGTCTGGCGGCATAATGCTGAAGGGCATTCACCTCTTCCTCGGTCAGAGGTGGAAGGGGCTCGGCGTCGAAGCGCCTCATGGCGCGCTCCTCTCACGACGGTGATGACGGCATCCTCGTTCCGGACCCCGAGCGGAAGCATTAAATTCCGGTCGCGCCTGGAAAGCGGCGATGGCCGCCTCCTGGCGCGCGAGCTTGCGAGCAAGAGCATCGATCTCCGGCTGCCGTTCCGCGGTGATCGCCGCCAGACTGGAGCGATAGCGGGCGAGGAAGGCTTCCGGCGCGGGCGGTTTACCCCGCCGGTATCCGCTTCGGCGCCGCCCGAGCGACGGGATGAGAGCCGTCATCTTGGCGGTAATCTGCCGGTCGATCATGTCGAGCTGGCGTTGAGTCTGGCGGCGGGCCTCTTCCATCCGGAAAAGCAACTCCTGACGTTCCGGGGACCGGGTCATGACGTCTCCCTCCCCTGCCAGACGACAAAGCTCGATGGCCCGTCATAGGACCGATGACGATCGACATCGATGACGAAACCGAAGCGGCCCGGCTCGTATTCACTAGATGGCACGAGAAACCGTCGTTCCCCGGCATTGTGCTCCCGCTTCCCGCCACGCGTGGCGATCACTTCGATCATGCCGGGATGATGATCGGAGCGAAGGGCGGAGATGACGATCCAGTCACCGGCATGGGCCGCCTCGAAAGCGCGACGGTCCTTCACATGGGACTCCCCCGGCGCAAGGGTCGTGACGAAGATCGTTTCCCAGGCGTCGGGCCACCATTCCTTGATGGACCGTTCCGCGCACCGGCGTTCGAACGCGGTGAACAGATGGGGGAAGGTGATCGCGACGATCGCCCAGGCGGAGTCCTCCTCATAGAAGCCGTCTTTCGACCGCAGCAGCGGGTGAACCTTTCGGTTGCGCTCGGCCGAGAGCTTGAAGCCGCCGTGCCCGGCGGTGGAATGGCACTCGATACCCTGCGCATAGACGGTCGTGCGCTGCGGCATTCCCCAGGGCGTATGGACACGGGTGAAGATCTCGCAGCGGCCAAGTGCCTGCCGTTCGCGCTGATGTTCGGCGTTCTCGATCACGCGTGCACGAAACGCCGCCTCGTCGGCGAGTTCGCCGGAATGGCCGTAGAAGTCGGATCGCCGCCACTCGGCAAGCGGCCGGGCGATCTTACCACCGAGGCCAAGATAGTGCCGCCCATTACGGCCGGGCACCATCGCGAACGCCGTATCGGCGACACGGGCGACCGGAAAGCCATCGGCGGATCGCCCAAAAGAGACCTCCGGATATCCGGAGGTGTCATTGGCTTCGGTCATGACAGGGCTGGTGTTCATGCTGCCGCCCTCCCTTCCACGACGTCGGCAGCGACCTCGTCCGCAGTGACGACCTCCAGCACGGCATGAGGATAGCCGTGTCGGGACAGCCATTCCTCTGCGGCTCGGCGGTTCGCTGCGAGATGGACGAGCTCGGCATTGTCGCCGGCGCGATCGAACACGCGGCAACTGCCGATGGCAGGGCGTTCTGCAATCGTGAACGTCAGACGGGTCTCCAGCGAGAAAGTCCAATGAACGCGGATTGTGATGACGCAAGCAGCACCTTGGTCGTCTTCATGAAGCGTGAAGCTCGCGGGCAGGATGCTGCTGCCTGAGCCAAGTTCTCCCTGTTTGCGGATCAGGCGGCCGCTGCTGTTATTGCTCTGCCATGCAGACAGCTTCCTGCGATGGCGTTCGGGTGGCCGCGGCGCGCCGTCCGACCAGGCGATGATCGAGCCGATGGGTGCCATGAATGCGATATGCGCGGACATGCAAGTTCTCCCTAAGTTTCGAGGGTTGCGCAAACGAAACCGCCGCCGATGGAGATCACCGGCGGCGGAACATCATTCGGAAGGAAGTGAGGCGTGCGGCTATTCCGCCGCGATGCAATAGGCCTCCTGCTCATCGTCGAGATCGGTTGCATCAGGAGCATCGTCTGACGTGTCGAGCAGATCGGCTTGACCCTCGAACGGATCGAGAGCTTCACCTTCATCTACGACGCTCCCATCAATCGGAGCGCCTTCGCCTGGATCCGTCTCCGCATCGACCGCGGCGCCCTCAACGGGCTCGCCGTCGAGGCCATCCTCTGCGGCGTCAACCTGGGCTTCATCATCGTCAAGAGTATCGGCTTGGCTGATCAGATCGGCGACATCATTCGAATCGGGCGCGAAGAGCGCCGACGAATGGACGAAATGGCCTTCCTTGAAGTGTTCGACCAAAGCCGCACGGGTTTCGCGCACCTTTGGACGCGGCAGGACATTGACCTCCTTCGCTGCCGATTCCAGCGCCTGCCGCGACAGGCACAACAGGAAGTCTTCCGAGCCCATGTTCGTGAGATACCCGTCGGCGCCGATGGCATCGCCGGCGATGCGGGAAACGACACCGCTGTTCGAGATGCCGCGGCGGCAGGACAGGACGTCGATCAGCATGGAGCGGGCGGCGACGCGCACCGTCTCCATATCGAAGGAAAGCTTGCCGTCCCCGGAGAAGAGGCGGGCGGCATGGCGCCGGAAACGCTTCGGTCCGAACACGGTGTCGTTGGAGCCAGAGTCGACGCGGACATTCTGGCCGGCAAGTGAGAGAACGAGCAAGGCCATGAGCATGTCGTCCTCGATCGGCGCGCGGCCGAGCGCCTCATGCAGGGCGTCGGTGCGGAAATCGCCGATCATGTCATGGCCCTTCTGGGTGACGTCAGGGCGCGGCTTCGGCGTATCGATGATCCTGCCGTCATGGAGAACATCGCCCTGCCCGCCTGTCGCGGAGACGCCGCCCTTGCCTTTCGTTTTGCTGTCCTCCGGCATGCGGAAGGCAACCGACTGCACCTTGCCGTCGCGATCGAGATACATGGCCACATGGTCGGACTTCGACGGCTTGCCGTAGACGCGTTCCGCCTTCTTCGGCAGTTCCGGTTGACCCCAGCTGTTGACCTCGACGATCGCGCCCTTCTTCGGAAGGTTATTGGTCATCCATTCCTGCTGGGCGCCGAGGAAAGCCTCGACATTGGTGGTATAGCGCGTGTCTTCGTCGGCCGGCGAAAACAGGTCCTCGACCCACTCGATGCCGTAGGCCGCGGCGAGATCGTCACCGAAGCTTGCATCCTTCGCATACATGCGGGTTTTCGAGAGCGCACGGGAGATATTGTACCAGTCCGCCCGCTCGTTCTTCTTCGGCTTGTGCGCCTTCCACACCTCTTTCTGTTCGTCGAGCGCCGCGGCGGCGACGGTGCGGAGCTGCTGCTCGTTGGGCATGTCGCCGAGCGCCATGTGGTCGAGCATGGCCGGCAGCACGTTGGCGAGTAGCCTGAGTTTCCTGATCTGGCGAACCGGCAGGGCGAGCGCAACGCCGATCCCCTCCTCCGTCCAGCCCAGCGCAACGAGCCGTTCTATGCCGCGCCACTGGTCCACCCCGTTGAGAGGTTCTCTCGCGATGTTCTCGACCATCGAGCGCATGGCACCGTTATCGTTGGCCGCCTCGCGGACGATCACCTCGATTTCCTCGAGGCCGGCGGCGATCGCCTGTCGGACGCGGCGATGACCGGCCTGGATGATATAGCCGTTCCCACCATCCGTCTGCGGCGACACGATCGGCGGCTGGATGATGCCGACCGCCTTCACCGTCGCCAGAAGCAGTGCGTCAGCCTGCGGCGACGATTTGGAACGGCGCGCGTCGTCGGGATTGTCCTTCAGCGCGCGGGGATCGAGTTTGAGGATCTGCATGGGATTTGCTCCTTCCGGGGTTTCGGAACCGGCACATCGCCGGCTCTTGTCCGCCTTCAGTTCTTTCCGAAGACATTTCCCGGACCGCAGGGCGGGCAGACCGGCGCAACTGCGCCCGAGCGGCCCTGCCGGTCAGGGCGAGCGGGGCGAAGCCTTGCGAGAACGACCGGCAGGGTTGCGGAGGGGGCGGTTGAGCGCCAGCGGCGACGGGTCGACCGCTCTGCGAAAGGGTTTTCTCCTTGCTTTCCTCCTCTTACTTTTTCAGACGGGTGAGGGAAACGCGAGGCAGCACACACAATCGAAGGCGCCTGCAGGTTCTGCCTGGCCCATGGTGTAGGGATTTATCCCCTCTCGGATTCGTCGTTGATATCCGTCTCCATGCCGGGCATGGTGGCCGATAAAGAGCGGACATCCTTAGCTGTGACCGTGCTGTCCTTGCGCTCCACCACATACTGAAGGCGCAAAGCCGGGCTGAATTACCGGGCAGGCGGGATCGGCTATATTGCTCAGGTGCAGGAAGACGTCGGAACCACTTGACCTTGCCTGTCTGCGTATGCGTATCACTGCTAGTGGGGTTTTATCAGCGATTGTTTCGCAGCCCATGTTTCATATTCCCGGAGGAGGTCCTCGACTACCGACCACTGCGGATATTTGCTCCGCAAGAGTTCATCGTGCTGGTCCAAGCACGGTGACTCTCGCATAGCACTTTGCCGGAAAGGCTCGAGGGCGCTGTGGCGCATCAAGGCCAGGCATTCAGGCGACGACAGATCGCGTGGCAGGTGTTCCAGCAAGCCGCTGACGATGATCACCCAATTGTTGACGACAAACGGACGACCAGCTTCCTCCACCTGAGCTGTGATCTCCTCCAACATCGACAGCAGCGCGACAAACCGCACGGGCCAGGTTTCGGCAAGGAATTGCGGCGCCATCATCTCGATCGTCCCGCGAATTTCCTCGGGTAGTGCGTCGCAGAAGCCGAGTTTCGAATATTCTATCCGCGCCATTGACTGATCTTGGCATCCTTGACAGCAGATTTCCGCTCTCCGTTGAGGCGCTCCTGCGTTGCCCATCCTTATCCTTCGAGAGCGAGACAGGGCAAGGTCAGAAGCGACGTCAGAAACGGGGCTAAGCAGCAATTTCCTCGGCCTCGGCATCACCGCGCGCAGACTTCGCCAGCGCCTCCTCGACCTCACGCAACTTCTGGCGCTTCTCAGCCAGTTCGTCGGCAAAGGCGAAGGTGCCACCCTGACGCGACTGGTAGGAGGAAAGCCGCCGCTGGTACTCATCCAACCTCAGGCGATAACGTTCCCGCTCCTCTTCGAACCCGCCGAGTGCATGCTCGAGGCGGGAGATGGCCCCAAGCGGCGTGACGGTCACCGGCAGATCGATCTCATAATCCGCGCCGGTGCGCTGAAGCAGGGTCTGGTAGTGGTAGTTGTCACCCCGGCCGAAGCGCTCGCCTTCATAGGTGAGATCAAAGCCGCCGATCGACGCGATGTGAACCTCGCCCTCTTGGCCGAGCTGGACGAGGGTGAGGATCTCCTTCATCAACGCCCGACCGGCATCCTTCCGCTCCGTGTATGGCTTGCCCATCACGGTCATGGTGAAGGCATCGCCGGAGGTCGGAACCAGCCGTTCGATGTCCTGGCCGATTTCGCCGATACGGCGGTTTGCCGTCTCGATTTCACGCTCGGCATCGCGAAGCTGCCGGCGCACGGCGAACAGGTCGTCGTCATGGGCGGCGCGCAGGCGCTCAAGCCGGGCAATATCGGCTTCCAGGCCCGCTTTCTGCATCAGGCGCTCATCACCACTGGCAATCGCCTTGGCCATGGCGAACTGGTTGGCCTGACCTTCGTTCAGATCCTCCAGCCGGCGGATGGAAGTATCGCCGGACAGTGCCGCGGCGATAAACCGAGCCTTGCGCTCGTTCTGCTGCCACATCGTTGCGTCGACGCTTCCCTGCGTGGCATAGGCGAAGATATCGACTTCGTCATGCTGATTGCCCTGGCGCACGATACGGCCCTCCCGCTGTTCGATCTGCGACGGCAGCCACGGCACATCGAGATGATGCAGGGCCTTCAGGCGAAGCTGGGCGTTGACGCCGGTGCCCATCGTTTCGGAACTGCCGATCAGGAAGCGAACCTTGCCGGCGCGGACGTCGCCGAACAGGCGCTGCTTCGCTTCGGTCTTCTTGTAATCCTGCATGAAGGCGATTTCCGATGTCGGCACGCCCATGCGGATGAGCTCGTCGCGGATCCAGCGGTAGGCTGAGAAGCCGCGGGTCTTCTCGACATTGGTCGTCCCGAGATCGGAGAAGATCATCTGCGCCGCACCGGGCAGCTCGTAGACTTTGCCGTCCGGGCGGCGATAGCTGTTCTCCGAAGTTTCCCTCCAGATACGGAAAGCGTTACGGACCAGCAGATTGAGCTTGTTCTCCGGCTCGTCATCTATTGCCGGCATGACCAGGCGGAGATCGATCGCGGCATGGCGGCCATCGGTGATAACGGACAGCAGGATGTCGTCACCGGGCTGCGCCGGCCCCTCGCGCATCTCGATCGCCTTGATGCGGGTTTCGAGGATCTGCTGGTAGGCTTTGAAGGCAGGCGTTGGCGCAGCGGTCAGGATTTGCCGCTTGCCCGTCGCGATCTCCGGCACCCTGACGTGCGCTTTAAGATCCTCCGGCATCACAACGTCGGCGAAGGCCCGAAACATAGCAATCAGTTCGGGGACGTTGACGAAACTGGCGAAGCGGCTGACCGGCTTGTATTTGCCGGATGGCTGAAGCTCCAGTTCGGTGCGTTCATCCCCGAAGTTCGAGGCCCAGGCGTCGAATTCGTGCAGGCCGCGCTCGCGCAACGCCTCGTAGCCGAGCAGGCGCTGGATCGAGAACATTTCTCCGAGCGTGTTGGTGATCGGGGTGCCGGAGGCAAGCACGAGCGCCCGGCCCGGATTCTTCGTCTCGATGTAACGGGATTTCACATAAAGGTCCCAAGCTTTCTGCGACCCGTTCGGATCGACCCCCTTGAGCGTCGACATATTGGTGGCGAAGGAGAGTTTTCTGAATTCCTGCGCTTCGTCGACAACGATCTGGTCGATGCCGATTTCGGAGATGGTCAGCAGATCGTCCTTACGGGTGGAAAGCGCCTCCAGCCGCTCCTGCAAGCCCTCCTTCAGCCGCTCGAGCCGCTTGCGGGAGACCCGGTCCTCGTCATCAACTTTGGTCAGCAGGTCCTCGTAGAGCTGCAGCTCGTCGTGGATCATCTGTTGTTCGAAGGCGGATGGCACGCCGATGAACCTGAACGCGGAGTGCGTGATGATGATCGCATCCCAGACCGCCGTCGCGGCTCGCGACAGGAAACGCTGACGCTTGTCTTTGGTGAAGTTGGTCTCATCAGCGACGAGAATGTTCGCTGAGGGATAGAGCGCCAGAAACTCGCGCGCCGCCTGTGCGAGGCAGTGGCCGGGAACGACCAGCATCGCCTTGGCGATCAGGCCCAACCTCCGCTGCTCCATGATGGCGGCTGCCATCGTCATCGTCTTGCCGGCGCCAACAGCATGGGCAAGATAGGTGGAGCCGGAGGAGATGATCCTCCATATGCCGCGTTTCTGGTGCCCATAAAGAACGAAGGCGCCAGAGGCGCCGGGTAAATTCAGATGGGAGCCGTCGAATTTGCGCGGCGCTATGTTGTTGAAGCGGTCGTTATAGACCCGCGCCAGCCGGTCGGTGCGATCAGGGTCGGTCCAAACCCAGGTCTGGAAGGCATCCTTCATCCGCTGGAGCTTGTCGCGCGCCGCTTCGGTATCGATGACATTCAGCACCCGCCGCTCGCCATCGGCGTCCTTGATGGTGTCGAAGATCTGCGGCACGCGTGAATTCAGCGCATCGGCAAGCAGTTCGCCGGCATGGCGGCGGCTCGTGCCCCATTCCGAGGTGCCGGCGGCGCTATAACCAAGTTGCCGAGCCTCGACCGTCCATGATCCCAGTTCCGGCAGATGATGAATGCGGATATCCGCCCCCATCATCTCGTACACGAAGGCGACGACATCGGACGCCGGGATCCACGGCGCTCCGAGGCGTGCGGTAATATCCGACGGACGTAGATCGGCCGGCTGGACTTCCTGTAGCGCCCGGACATTACGCAGATAAGCGGTATCGAGCGCAGCGGCGGCTTCAGCGGCCGCAAACTTGGTGCGGACCGGGCCGGAAAGATAGGCGTCGGAGGTCCGCCACGACCCATCCGAGGGATCGCGGAAGATGGCGTCGCCGAGGTCGGCGATGACCGCATCGGGGTCACGATGCAGGAGTTCGGCGATATGGTCGACGTCGACGCGGCCGCGCTCGTTGAGCACCACGGCGAGCGCATCAGCCGCGGACGTAATCACCGGGGTGGCCGGAGGTGAGACCACCCGTTCGGAGAAAATGGGACCCGGTCTGGCCGTATCGGTTTCGAGGTCGTAATCCTCGATGGAGGCCACCAGCCAGCAATCGGGATCGTCACGGAAAGGCTGAAGGTTCGGTTGCCGATGTGTCTCGCGAACCTCGCCGGTTTCCTCATCTTCAGAGATCGATACGGTAGTGTGGTTGATCGGTCCGAAATCACGGACGAACGAGGACCAGGCGATGCGCAGGCGCACCTGAAGATCCTTCCACGGGCGATCCTGTTCCTGAGCCTTCAGCACCTCCCGCAGAGCATCCCGGACCGGGATCAGCTTTTGGATGATGCGGACATGCTTTCCGGACAGGCATTCGCCTGGCTGCCTCTCGGCAGACCGCCCCTTGCGAACCTTGATCGGAACCGGAGAGCCCTCGACCATCTGCATCAGGCCGTGCCTGGCATCGATGAAGAAGCTGCCCTCGCGAACTTGTCTCTTTCCGGGGCGAAGATCGACGATCTCCCCGAGCTCGTCCTCCAGGTCGATGTCGATTGCTGACGGCTCGCCGTCGTAGCGATCTTCCGGAAGAAGAGAGATGGCAGCATTCAGCGCCACTTCGAGATCGACGCCGGCGCGACCACGGCACGTATAGGTCTCCCCGAACGCACCCGACGTCAGGGCGTGGTCGCCAAGCACGAAATCAGGATGCCGTGCGAACCAGCGATTGATGCGAATAGCGCCTTCGTCTTCTGTTGCCGGGCGGACTTCATCCACGTCGAGCCAGGTCTGGTCGCCCTCAGGTTCTCCAGCCTTGCGCCTGCGGAAGAACAGGATGTCGACGACGACGTCCGTGCCGGCATCGCGGCGGAAGCTGCCTTCGGGCAGACGAATGGCCGCAACCAGGTCGGCCGATCTGGCGATATGCTCGCGGGCTGTCGCATCAACCTTGTCCATCGTGCCGGAACTGGTGACGAAGGCCGCGAAGGCGCCGGGCTTCAGGAGATCGATGGACCTCGCGATGAAGTAGTCGTGCAGTCTGAGACCAAGTGACCGATAGTGCCGGTCCGAACGCACGATGCGATCGGAAAACGGTGGATTGCCAATGGCGAGATCGTAGATCGGCGAGAGATCGGCGCGCGCGAAATCCCCTTCGATAATCCGGGCTTTCGGCTGCAGGAGCTTTACGATTCGCACAGTCACCGGATCGAGTTCGACACCGGTTACATAAGTGTTGTCGCGATACGCCCTCGGCATCAGCGCCGGAAACAGGCCCGTTCCGATGCCCGGCTCCAGTACGCGACCGCCGCGCCAGCCCATGCGCTGCAATCCCGCCCAGATCGCGCGGACGATGAACTCCGGCGTGAAATGCGCATACTGCGTGCAACGCGACAGGCTGGAATAGTCGCTCTCCGAGACGGCACTTTCGAGCGACGAGCCGAGATCGTCCCACCCATCCCGGAAACTCACCTCGCCCGGACGGCGGAACATGCCGTTCGCCAGCTCGGAGGCGCCGAAGCCGGTGAAACGGATCAGCCGCTGCTGATGCTCGCGCGTGACGGGGACCTTGTTCCGCTCGATCTCATTGGCGATCAGGATTGCCGCCACGCTCAATCGCGCACGTTCCTTCCACGACGCAGCAAGGCCGCGATCCTCCCCATCATCGAGGTAGAAGTTCGTGTGCTCCCCTTGCCGGCGTGGTGCTGAGCGCAGGGGCGGCGCGATCGGCAGCGCCGGTGCGGGCGCAGGCGGCGTCGGATCGGGATCGTCGTCATTCGCAGGTTCGGGGGCCGCCTCGCGCGCGAGACCACCGAAGGCCGTCACGCCCAGGCCGAGCCCTGACGACAGGGCTGTATTCCCGAACATGTCGAGGGTGCCAGACGGATCAAGCGAAAAAGGATCGTTGGACATGAAAATGCTCTCCTTGAAAAAGGGGCGAGCGCCATCGTTCCGCTGGAGGTGAGCCTCCGGGCGGGGCGGTCGCGAAGTTGTTGGAAGGGTGCGCCGCGTCAGCGGCGGATCACGCTGATGGATATGGACGTGTCGTCCATCACGATCCGCAGATGCGTCGCGTCGGGCTGAGCCGCGACGAGCTGTTCGAGTTCTACCGCGTCGATGAATTCGACACCGTCATCGCCCCCGAAATATCGGCGCTTGTAGTGCCAGTAATCCGGATTGCTCTTCGGATCGCATTCCTCGGCATAGATGACGAGCGGACGCTGTCCCTCGGCGAGTTTTCCGTTCGAGAGAAGGTAGACGCTCTCGTCACCGACCAGCCACAGGCCGGCTCTGGCCTCGGCTTCAGGGGATATTCCCTGATACGGAATCCGAAAGCCGCCGTTTGCGGCCGCGTCGGCACGGCCACGCGCCAGAACGGCGCAAATGTGCGTGAGTGAGAAAGTGAACATGCCGCCCTCCGTCACGCCGCGAGCGCGTCGGGCAGGTAACGCAGATGTACCGGCAGCTTCGCCGCGATCTCCACGTCCGTCAGGTCTTCCAGCAGCTTGCATGTGGTGCCGCCTGGTCTGGCGAAGAACATCACCGTGCGTTTGCCACGATCAGCCTCCGGCCAACGCTCGCCGGCATAGCCACGATAGTCGTCAGCGGTGCTGCTCCAGATATGTTCGAGACGCTCCTCGCGCGTCATCGCCCGAACAGGACGGGATTCACGCTCGATGATGGCGGTGCGCATGCGCTCGGGCGAACCCTTGTCGATCAGGTCGCAATAACCGTGGAAGTGCCGGATACGCCCGTCGATCGACAGCGTGAAAAAGATGCTGGTGATCGAGCCGGTGAGGAATTCGCGCATGGCGAACATCTCACCCCGCATCCAGAGGGGCGGCAGGATCTCGAACATGTAATCGTGGCAAGCCTCCCCGATCTCGAACCATTCGCCGCGATAAAGCGCACTGTCGTCGCACTCCCATCGGTTCGGGCGCTGCGCATGACGGTCGAACATGCGGAACATCTGGCGGCGATCGGCGATGCCCTGATAGACTTTACGGATGGGAGAGAGGTTCATGAGCGGGCTCCTTTCAGCCTCGTCGGGCTGAAGCGCGGCTCATCTTTGCGATGACTCCATCTTCTCTTCAGCCCTTCCTGACCCCTCCCCCGCGGCCGCCTCTCCGTCCGGTCGGGTCAAGGGCCGGCTTCAGCCGGGCGAAGCTTCACCCTTGACGCGGCCGGCGGGCATGCGGCAGGCCTCCCCTACCCACCCTTCTTTCCTTTTCTTCTCCTTTTCTCTCCTGCAATGCGTCGTTCCAGTCCTCAGCCGGCGGCGTCAGGCGGAACCAGTCGCAGCCGGCATCTTCTGCGATATCGCGCAGGCGGCCGGCAAAGGCCTCGCCCTGACTGTTGGCATCCGTGGCGGCGACGAGCTGCGCGCCGGGGCGCGCGGCGAGCACGCGAACCGCGGCTTCTGTCGTCGGCGACCATCCCCCGCCTGTGCTGAGATAGAGGCTTCCCTCTCGCATTCCTTCGAACGCGGCCAGGCTCATGGCGTCGATCGCCGCCTCGGTGACGCAGAGGCGTGAGGCGTCGAGGGCGCCGAACCGGAACAGAACCTTTGACCCTCCTGTCGAGAAGCCACGCCAGTCGGGGCCGCGCTCCTCCCAGCCGGTGACGCCGCCATCGGCATCAACATGGGCGGCCCACATGCTGCCGTAGGGACCTTCCCGCAGCACATCGCTTTGGAGGGCGGCACGGATGATGGTCTCCGGCAGGCAGCGTTCAGCACGCAGATAGCGCCACGTCATCGACCCTCGCCAAGGCTTGCGGCGTTTTGCCCACCGCTCGGGGATGGTCGCGGCCGGAACGGGATCTCGAGCTTTTCGGGTCCACACCGGCTCTTTGGCGACAAAATGGACCAATGCGGCGACCTGGTCGAGCGCTTCGACGAAGGACACTCCTTCGAGATGCGCGGCGAGACTGAAGACGTCGCCTTTCGCGTCGGACAGGGGATCGAACCAACCCCGCCCGTCATGGATGACGATGGCGATTTCCGCACCGCGCCGATATTTGACCGCCTTGCGGGTGCTCTCCTTCACGTCGACCGCAAAGCCGGACTGCTCCAACACGACGCCGCAGAGAACACGGTCCCGCAAGTCTTCCAGTTCTTTTTTCTCCATGCTTTCTGTCGGCGCTCGCACGTCCGCCCTTCTTGTCCGTTTCCTTTCTCCCCGCAGTTTGCGGGACCCCTTTCCGGCGGCCCGCGAAGAGCAAAGGTGGCAAGGGCGCGGCCGGCAAGGTGCAGATCTGCACCTTGCCGAGCTGGCCGTGCCAGCCGCGGCGAAGCTTCCCTTGCCGCCTGCCGCTCGCAAGCGGCACCTAAAAAGGGGAAAGCCGGCTCAATGAGCCGGCCCGTATTCGAAGGGATCGAATTCGGCGATGGTCTCGACCTCGCCGTCATCGAGTTCGTCGCTCGGGAGAACGCCAAACTCGTTTCCGGACCTGAAGAGCGTGACCGGGACCATCAGAGTGCGGGCAAGTGCGAATGCGTGGCGTTGAGCGAATGCAAGATCCTGTGCCATGTGAGAAACCTCCGTCCGGAGCGGGCCGATCCCGCTCGATGGCTCCTCGAAGGACCGGGGACGGTCGCGATCACCGCGAAGGCGAAGCCGAGCGGCGGCAGCTTGCTAGCCGACCCTCAACGGGTTGATCGTCGGAGATCCGGACCTGGTCCAGGACGCCATCCATAAAGAGCGGGGTTGGTTTGCTTCGGAGGGCCAGGCGGTTCTTCCAGCACAGATCTTTCACCGGTTCCGCAGCGACAGCCACGACCCGGCGTTCTTTCCATCAAGCGCCATGCAGATGCTTAGCGGTGACCGGCGCCTTCCTGATCGGCAATCGCCTTGACGGCCTCGACCGGACGTTTGCTCTCTTGCAGCAAACGATTGGCCGAAGCGGAGACTAAGCACGATCTTTAACCTTGTTGGACGTAGGTGGTCCGGTCGCGCCTTAGGGCCTGCGGCGGAATGATGTCGCGGGTTTGGAGCGGCGTCCGATAGTCCGAGCGGCGGTGAGTGCGACCAAAGCTACCAAAGCTACCAAAGCTACCAAAGCTACCAAAGCTACCAAAGCTACCAAAGCTACCAAAGCTACCAAAGCTACCAAAGCTACCAAAGCTACCAAAGCTACCAAAGCTACCAAAGCTACCAAAGCTACCAAAGAGGTGTAAATTTTTCAGTTGCGCACGGTCAACCTCAAAGATGGCGAAGCTGTTGGCGTCCTCCACAAGCACTTCATCTCCCCATGATACGCAAGCATGGTCGATCGCGGCATCGCGGTCGCGTACCAATCGGATGCTGTTGTCATTCCGGTCGAGCACTTGCCGATCTATACCCCGTTTCAAGATGACCCCGGAGAACTCCTCCAGGATGGAAAAGAAAAGGGGCTGTCCGACCGGAAGCGCAACGTCGGTCGTATAGGTCGGCTCGTCTCGGCCGGTGAAAAAGCGATTGCCTTCCGAGGTCAGATTGAGAAAATCGTATGTGAGCGCATCCTCGTCATCGCGATCCAGTAAAATTGGCTCCATCTCAAGCGGCACATTAAACTGCTGCTCAAGATACTGCATGCGGTGGCGCGTAGCGCGCCGGCCGCATATGGCGACAGCGGAATCGTGGCGCGTCAATTCCGATTTGGGATCGCGCCAGGCTGACAGCCAATTGAAGGAACCGTCAACGAAGATCCTTTCGTCGACAATGAGCGACTTATTGTGGGCTCCGCGCAATCGGTGAACGGTAACGCCCAAATCCCGGAGCATTCGAATGCCCTCGGCAAAAGACCGCTTGTATGTCTCGAACAAGTCCTCAACTTTGCAATTCTTGTCGACCTGCATCAGATTGAACTCATAGTCGGTGTAGAAATGTATCTCTGCCCTTCTTGCCGCGCCCATCAACTCCGTCCACATCGTCGCCAAGGCTCCGCCGGTGATCCACGGTGAAGAAATGATAACCTCGTGCTTGGCGCCTCGCAGACAGAACGCCAGAAATTGAGACAGTTGTTCCGCCCCGGCAACGAAGGTACTGGAACACTCGCAGGTGCAGTCGAAGAGGTTGTGCTGGCAGGCACGGCAATGGAAGTTTCGCGTCATCGGATCGATCTTTTACTCATTGGTGATAATCGGTTTGACCTAGCAACATCCCGTTGAAAAATGGCGAATATCCATGAGCTATCTGCTACCCCAAACATGTTCTCTTTGACCTGCTCTTCGATGGGTTCATGTCCCGGCAGGTAGCGCTTAAACCCTGATGACTGATCGCGTTCGAACATACCGACCTGGATTTTTTGCTCGGCTCCTTCCCCAAGGAAAATGGAAGGTCAGGCTGAACGTGTCGTTACCAGCAGCCTTGCAGCTCGATGTGAACGGCGCCCTCGATCTTCCTTGCCTGGATGTCATAGCAATTTCTGTCACCAAGGCATTGCTGTGGCACTCGGTTGAAGTCCGCTCGCGTAAAGGGATTCATACCCTATCGTGCCTCGGAGAAGAGGCAGCAACCCGGCTTGCGGCAAACCTTTACAGCTTCATCAACAGCCACCTCTTCGACCTGATCAGCTTTGACACCGACCGCTTGAGCGAGGTGGATACGAAACTACAGACTATCACCGAGGGTAACCGGCAATATCTGGCCCATGCCGACCTCGCCCGTGCGATTGCGGGCGTAACCGGTGAAGCCGCGGCCGCGCTTTCGCACCCTCTGTTCGACCCGGAACTGATGCCGGCCACCCTGAAAGCGGTGCTGCCCCGATCGCTCGCGTTCGTTACCGATCCGGACGTGCGCCACAGATATAATGACGCGTTTGTCTCAGCTGAGCTGTCGAGATACCGGTCGTTCTTTGACAATTTAGACGGCCGGTCCTTGTCCGATCAGCAACGCGAGGCATGCATTCGACTGGAGGACAACAATCTTCTTGTCGCCTCAGCGGGGTCGGGCAAGTCCGCAACCATGGTCGGCAAGGTCGCCTATGTCCTCGACAAGCAGCTCTATCGCCCTGAAGAGATTCTCGTCCTTGCCTTCAACAAGAGCGCCGCTGACGAGCTAAAGAAGCGGATATCCAGACAGCTCGCGGTAGATCCAGGAAATTCGGAATGTAAAGTGACCACGTTTCATGCGCTGGGTCGCGGAATTATCGAGGAGGTCGAAGGCCGTCCCCCACAGCTCGCCGACTGGGTCGAACACCCTGCCGGCGAAGCGAAAATCATCGAACAGATCATTGACGATCTGCTGCGATCAGATGCGGAATTCGCCGATCTCTGGGTCAACCTCCTCGTCCTTCATCCCAAGGCGGATATCCCGGTCGAGGTGTTTGGTTCTGAGGCTGACTACGAGCGCTATCTGTCGGTGCGCCGGCGGAAAGGCAATGCGACCATCGGCACGATGGCCGGGATACATGTGAAGTCGCTCCAGGAGCAGACAATCACGAATTGGCTGTGGCTGCATTCCGTCGAATTCGACTACGAACGCCAGATCCCGATCGAAGAGAAAAACGGGCAGATCCGGTACGTCCATCCGGACTTCTATTACCCCACCAGCAAGACGATACACGAGCATCTGGCTATCAATGCCGATGGCTCATCACCCTTCACAGACTACGCCACCCATGCCGAACACAAGCTGGCCGGCTACCGCAAGGCGGGGATGGACGTTTTCCAGACGACGTCTGCACAAGCGTGCAATGGATCGCTGATTGAGGAACTCGAGGCGCAGCTCACGAAACGGGGCATCTCGTTCGAAAGAAAGAGCTATACGGCGATCGTCAAAGCCCTCGAGCCTGTTGTCATCAAGCACTATCACAAGCTGATTGCGGTCTGCATCAAACACATCCGCGCCAGTCACCTCACCCTGGACATGCTGCTTGAGCGGGCCAAGGCGCTCCACGACCGCACCCGCGCCAAAGAGTTTGCTCAGGTCGTCTGGAAGATTACCGAGACCTATTCCCGGAAGCTTGAAAAAGCCAATCGCATAGACTTCGACTCGATGATCGCCAATGCCACGCGGCTCGTGGAAGCCGGACAGTATCAGAGCCCCTACTCCCTTATCCTGGTCGATGAATTTCAAGATATTTCCGAGCCGCGTGCGAACCTGATTAAGGCGCTGAAGCATCAGAAGGCATTCACCAAGATCTTTGCGGTTGGCGATGACTGGCAGTCCATCTATCGCTTCGCCGGATCGGACATAACGATCTTCACGCAGTTCGAGGCGAATTTCGGGGCAAGCTGGCAAGGTCGACTGGAGCAGACCTATCGTTGCAACCAGCTCATCGCCGAGACGGCCGCCAGTTTCGTGCAGCGCAATGCCGCCCAACTTAAAAAGTCGGTGCGATCGACACGGCCCGCGATTGCGCGGTCGATCCGGGTCATTCCGACCGACGGTGAAGGGGGCAAGCCAGATTTCGCCGATTCATGCCTCCGATTGCTGAAGCGCCTCGACACCTTCCTTGGCGGGATTTCCGTACAGTGGCGGAGTGATGGACACCAGAAACTCAAGGTCATGGTGCTGTGGCGCTACAACCAGCTGGACCCGTTCAGGGGGGCGACACCAAAATTCGAGCATATCGAGGTGTCGGGACTGTCGTTCCATCGAGCCAAGGGACTTGAGGCCGACTATACGATTCTGCTCGATGTCAGTGAAGGCGACTATGGGGTGCCAAGCCGGATAGAGGACGACGAGCTGTTCAATCTAGTCATGCCGCGACCGGAGACATTTGAGTTTGCCGAGGAGCGCCGCCTTTTCTATGTCGCATTGACCCGCGCAAGCCGCGGCGTGTTCCTGCTTACGAACAGCCGTGAGCCATCCAGATATATTCGGGAGCTCTCAGAAATCGCCGGCGAAAACTTGCGTTTCGAGACCATTGATGGTGATACGCTAAATCAATGTCCGGCGTGCGGCGTGGGCCAACTGGTAGAACGGAAAGGTCGCAACAACGGCCGCTTTCTCGGGTGTAACCAGTATCCCGGCTGTGACCACACGCAGCGACGAAGCGCCGAATGAACGAGCCACGTCGCCTGCGCGGCTGCGCGAGGTCTGCAATCGCTCTTCCAATTGATCGTGTCGGCCGGAAACAACTGCTCTACCGGCCAGATCGCACGATACCGAACGCATTTCGCGTCGGCACGGCCGATGCCAACCATTCGCGTTTTCAGCATTCGTCAATGAACATACGGAGCGTTTGTCCGAAATTTGTATGTATATTTCGGACTCGCCTTTTGTCCGAAAAAAGTATACATCTTTCGGACATGGCAGCCGACTCACCCGATCTGAAATCAGCAATGCTCGAACGCATACGTGGGGATTCACCGCGCAAGGTTTGGACGCCTAGCGATTTCGTTGACCTCGCCTCGCGAGATGCGGTCGACAAGGCGTTGCAACGCCTAACAAAAACAGAAATCCTCAGGCGGATCGATCGAGGACTTTATGACCAGCCTGGTTTTAACAAACTAACTCAAAAGCCCAATCCTCCCGATCCGCGCTCTGTTATCGATGCCGTTGGGCGCCGCGATCAAACCCGTATGCTTGTAGACGGAATGACTGCAGCAAATGACCTCGGTTTGACAGACGCTGTTCCTGCAAAAATTATCGTCCATACCGATGCACGTCGGCGACCGATCAAGCTCGGCAATGTGACGATCACCTTTCGTCCAACAGCCGCCAGCAAATTGTTCTGGGCCGGACGACCGGCAATGCGGGTCGTTCAAGCGCTTTACTGGATTCGCGATATTTTGCTCCGCGAAGGTGAAAGTGACCGCGTGAGCGGCAAACTTGCCAAGCTTTTCGAGGATCCTGCGGTCGGCGCGGCCATTAAAGCCGATTTGGCAGCGGGCATTACCGCGCTTCCGACATGGATGTGGACATTTCTCAAGCCGCTCATCGAAGGCGAGAGGGGCGATCATGATCAGCATGTCAGTAGCGATCGCACTGCAGATGATTACGACGCCGACGATCATCACCGCAACGACGATGATGGACATCGCCATGGCGATCCTCGCCTGAAACGTAAGTCGGTCTCGACCCGCATAACAAGCAACAAACGCAGTCACTCCAGGCAATGAAGAAATGAATCCAGCTTATGACGAGGTCCTTGCAGCTGGAGAAGCTGCGATGTTGAGCGCCTTCGATACGACGGCGCAGCGGCTCGGCACGGCCGCCCAGAACATAGAAAAAGACTTTTGGGTCTGTTGGACCCTAGATGTCTTATTCAACGGATTAAACGACAGTGGTCCTCGCCTCCTCTTCAAAGGCGGAACCTCATTATCCAAGGGATTCGGTCTAATCAGCCGGTTCTCCGAAGACATAGATGTCACGGTATTTAGAGATGACATTGGCGAGCCGGCGACCATCGAGGAACTTGAGGAGCTCAGTGGAAAGAAACGCAAAGCACGTCTCGAGGCGATCAAGGATGCCTGCAAAGCCTACATTAACGGACCCCTGCGCGACGAATTGACGAAAATTCTTGCGGACCGCCTCAAGGCCGCCGGCGCTGATCCCTCAAACGCGAGGATCGAAGCCGACGACACCGATCCCGATGGCCAGACCTTGTTGATCTGGTATCCGGCAGCGACACCACGGTCGGAGTATGTGAGGGCGGCCATCAAGATTGAGTCAGGTGCAAAGTCTGCGCTTGATCCCAATAGCGAAGTGCCGATTAAACCCTATGTCGATGACGATCTTCCGGCGCTTGACCTGACGGTGCCAGCCGTGCGGACTGTCGATCCTGAACGAACCTTTTGGGACAAGGTCGTCATTGTCCACGGGCTGCGGCGGTGGTTCGACAAGCGCGGTGAACTAAAGGGCGGTGGCCAACGGGTTTCGCGACACTACTACGATCTGCATCGGCTCGTCGCGACACCGGTAGGAGCAGCGGCCATCAAAGATAGAGCGCTCGGTGAAGATTGCGTCGCGCACGCCCGCATGTTCTTCAATCGGCCCGACTTCGATCTCGCCAGCGCTGTTCCTGGCTCCTTCGCACTTGCGCCGCACGACGCGATGATCGAACAGCTCCGCATTGATTACCGGGCTATGCAGGGCATGATCTTCGGCGACCCGCAGGGGTTCGAAGCCGTGATCGACAGCATCGCTTCGCTTGAGGCGAGTTTGAACAAGAACGCAGACTAAGCGGACGGGGCTATGAAGAGGTTGGAGGGAGTAGTGGGGGCGAAACCGGAGCCGGAAGCGCATCGTAACGGCAACACGGTTGTAGCTCCGCTGCGCAAGCGACGACTTACTGGCGAGCTTTATGAGCGCGACAGGAGGGTGGAAACACTCATCGCCGAGTTGGCCGCGCTGCCACGCGACGAGTTAATCGGCAGAGCTGCAATTACGAAGCGCTCCGAGCCGGGATATGTACCCAGCGAGTGCCTCGTATATTTCATCCGCGCTAGTCGTCACGACAATAACGAAACATGGTTCGAGCGCCTTTATCGTATACTTATGGAGCGGGTGCTCCGTAGCGTGCCCAAACCGGAGAACTCCGACGGCAAGACTGAATCGCTGACGCGCAGCGTGGTGCGTGACAAAGTCTTCAGCCGGTTTGTAGAAATTCTATCCGCAGACCGAGCATCATACGTCGACAAACTCGATTATTTCGAGGTGCGATTCGATGGCGCTGTGGCGAGCTTGCGACGCGATGCTCAGGAACAGGCTTGGCGCGACGAGAACAGATCCAAGCCTCTCGAATATGACGAGGAGAGTGGTGAACTGTCAGCAGAGGTCGAGGCAGCGGCCGGAGCCCATGATCCTTTCGCCGCATCGGATTTTGACGATCCGTCTTACCGGTCGCGTTTGGATGCGGCGATTGAAGGTTTACCGCCAGAACAAATCAGGATCATACATATGCTGAAACAGGGCTTCCCAATAGATTCTAAGGAGCCAGACGTCATGACCATCGCCAAGGCCCTAGGTCGTTCCGAAAAAACGATCCGAACTTATCGCGACAAAGCGTTTGCAGCGTTGCGGGTGGCTCTGGCCGACGGTGAAAAGCAATGAGTCCCGCCGGCGAACGCCCATCCCGCGAAGCCGTGCTCGACGCATTCGCAGTCGAAAGCGAGCCCGATCGCTCGACCCTCGAACGCTACCTGCGTCTTTACCCAGAATACGCCGCAGAACTCGTCGATCTCTCGCGCGAACTCAGCCGCGAGACCTCGGAAGAGGCCGCGCCCCCTTCCGCTGCGGATCAGGCGCTGATTGATGCCGCCTGGTCGCAACATGCGAGGGCTCTGCCCGAGGCAATTCCAGATCCTTTTGCGGCTCTCACAGCCGCTGACTGGCGCACTGTCGCTCACCAACTGGACATCCCGCGCCAGGTCGTCACGGCACTGCGTGAACGGCGCGTGTCGTTTCTCAGTATCCCTCGCCGTTTTCTTGAAAATCTGGCGATCGCAATGCGCTGCTCCGTCGCCCAGCTGGAGTTGTCTTGGGGAGCCACCCCACTGGCTGCGGCTCGTAGCTACAAGGCTGACGGAAAGCCAACCACGGGTGAACAGGTCACTTTCGAAAAGGTGTTGATCGACGCCGGCATTCCCGTTGAGAAGCGAACCCGGCTTTTGGGGGAGACGGACTGATATGGACAGCGTGGAGCTTGCCAGGCAAGTCGCCGCCGAGCTTCACGCTCACCTTGTCGAATTCGGCGCTAATCCTTGGGCACCATATGAATTCGTCGTCGCCGAGGCCACGCGGCGGGGGATTGACGTTGAGCCGACTGCGGCGGGTGCAGCTATGCTCAACGGCGGTCGCGCGACCTTCATAGCCGCCGACGATCTGATCCTTCATGAGAATGTCGGCTCTCTATTCGAGAAAGCCTTCCTTGTTGCGCACGAGATCGGGCATGTCGAGCTTGGCGACGATCCGGACGATGAGTCTGCGCCGACGATCGACCCCGCCCGCGCCGCCGAACCATCACCGGTCGGTATTGATCGGGTTGTCGACTATGGGCGCAAGCAACGGCGCGAAGTCCAGATGGATCTGTTCGCGAGAGAGCTGCTGCTTCCTCGTAGTGTCGCCCGACAACTCCACGTAGCTGGAGGGCTTTCTGCTTCTGAGATTGCCGAGAAGCTCGGTGCGCCGTTCGAGGTCGTGGCGCAACAGCTGCTTGATGCCCTCTTGTTGCCGCCCTTCCCGACCAAGCCGACGGCAGCGCATGAGGAACGGCCCTTGAATCCCTTGCAAGCAACGGCGGCGGGGCATCGCGGAGGGGCCTACCTGCTTGAAGCAGGTCCAGGCACTGGCAAAACCCAGACGTTAGTCGCACGCGTTGAAGGCCTCCTCGCAGACGGTGTCGATCCAAGGCGCATCCTGCTTCTGACGTTCTCGAACAAGGCAGCGGGTGAAATGGCCGAAAGGATCGCACGCAAGAGGCCCGACGCAGCGGCCGCAATGTGGATCGGCACGTTTCACGCCTTTGGCCTCGATATCATCCGCCGGTTCTATGCGGAGCTCGGCTTACAAAAAGATCCACGGATGATGGATCGTACTGAGGCAGTTGAGCTCCTAGAAGAGGAGTTTCCGCGTCTGAGGCTGGCTCATTATCGTAACCTGTATGATCCCACACAAATCATCTCCGACATGCTGGTTGCTATATCCAGAGCAAAGGATGAGGTGGTCGACGCCAACAGTTACGCCGCGCTCGCTGGCGCCATGCTAACGAAGGCAACTGACACCGAGGCCCGCGAAGCGGCAGAGCGTGCCGTCGAGGTGGCTCGTGTCTACGCGACCTATGAGCAGCTCAAGCGCAACGCGCATTGCATCGACTTCGGTGACCTTGTCGCGCTGCCGGTGCAACTGCTTGAAAAGGATGCGGCCATTCGCGAAACACTCCAGGCACAATACGATCATGTCCTAGTCGATGAATATCAGGACGTGAACCGCAGCAGTGTGAGATTGTTAAGCGCAATACGACCTGACGGTCGCAATCTTTGGGTGGTCGGCGACGCCAAGCAGTCCATCTATCGCTTCCGTGGAGCCTCATCCTTCAACATGACTCGCTTCGGCAAGGAAGACTTTGCCGGCGGCAAGCGCGGGCGTTTGAAGCGCAACTATCGTTCGGCGTCAGAGATCGTCAACAGTTTTTCCAACTTTGCTGTCACGATGCGAGCAGGTGACGCCGATAGTGGTCTCGAAGCAGAGCGGGACCGCAATGGGCGTGGGCCAGAGTTGCGCACGGTCAAGCGTGCCGAAGAGCAGCAGGTCGCTTTAGCGGACGCGATCGAGGAACTCCGCCGCGCGGGCCACGCCTATCGCAATCAGGCGGTTTTATGCACCGGAAACGAAAAGCTGTCGAGGATCGGTCAAGATCTCGAACGGCTCGGCGTGCCGGTCCTATTCCTGGGAAGCCTGTTTGAACGAAGTGAGGTCAAGGATCTTCTGGCAATCCTATCGATCCTCGTTGACCGGCGCGCCATGGGTTTGGTACGAGTCGCCTGTTGGCCGGATTTCGCGATGTCTTTCGCAGACGTCGCCGAAGTTTTCGAGCATCTGCGAACCACAGATCCCGCTCCGGCAAGTTGGCTTCAGCACGTCGATTTAATCCCAGGCGTGAGTGTGGCTGGACGCGAGGCACTCGGCAAGCTCTCAGTTGCTCTCGCAGCCTTCGACGAAGCCGCCTCGCCCTGGACTGTCCTCTCAACACTGCTCCTCGATCGCACGCAGATTGCGGCGCGTCTCGGGACATCGCTGGACCTCGGCGATCGAACCCGGGGAATTGCTATCTGGCAGTTTCTCAACTTCGTGCGAGTACAGCCGTCGGGGCGCGGACTACCTATCACGCGCCTGCTTGATCGCGTGCGCAGGCTTGTGCGCCTCGGCGACGACCGTGACCTGCGTCAGTTGCCAGCAGCAGCTCAACATCTTGATGGTGTGCGGCTGATGACTATTCACGGCGCCAAAGGCCTGGAGTTCGAAGGCGTGCATATCCTGGGTCTCAACAGCGATACGATTCCACGCACGCCCCCTGCCCCGCCCTGTCCGGCGCCCCCGGGCATGATCACAGGTTCTGAAGGCAGCGTACTGGAAGCATTCCGAGCGGGCCAGGCCGAGGAACAGGAGTGCCTTTTCTATGTTGCGCTCTCGCGCGCTCGCGATCGCCTGGTCCTCTATGCGCCGACACAGAAGAGCAACGGTCACAATCGGCCGCTCTCGCCATTCCTCGATCGTCTTGGGGCGTTGACGCGCAGCTCGATCGTGCCGACGCGGCCACTTCCGCTGGCGGCCGAAGCGCGAGGTGTCGAATTGATCATCGACGGACGGCTTCGCTTCAGTGGACCGCAAATCGCACTTTATGAATCATGCCCTCGCCGCTTTCTTTACACGCACATCCTCCAGGTCGGCGGCCGTCGAACCGCTACCGCCTTTATGCACTTGCATGAGGCAGTTCGCTCAGTCGTCGGGGCGATGATTGCAGCCGATCTGTCACCTTCCGAGCAGGACCTCCAAAATCGTGCTGAAGCAGCGTTTGCCAGCCAAGGGCTCTCAGATCACGGCTATCGCGCCGAATTCCTCGACCTGGCCATGGCGATGCTGCGCTTCTTCCTGTCCAGCCGCGCAGGAGCCGTCGCGGAGCCTTCCGCAGCGGTCAGCCTCACAATTGAAGGTGAGGAAATACTCGTCCAACCGGATGAGGTGCTGGTTCGACCCGACGGTGTTCGCGCCGTGCGGCGCGTCGGCACAGGTCACATGCGATCTGCGGAGAGCAAGGACGTCGGCGCTGCGGCGCTGATCCTCGCGGTCAAGCAGGCCTTCCCCGGCGCCGTCGCTGAACTGGTTCATCTCTCCGATGGCGAAGCGCGTTCGCTCTCATTGTCGGATCGCGAGTTAACAGGGCGCAAGGACAAGCTTGCAAAGTTTCTTGTCGACATTCGCGCCGGCCGTTTCCCGGCTGACGTTTCACCATTCACCTGCCCGAACTGCCCAGCTTTCTTCATTTGTGGACCGACCCCCGAAGGCCCCTTGAAAAAAAAGTTTGCCTGACCTTACCGGTCGGCCAATCTCGCTCCGATTGGATCTTTAGAGCCGCGGCGTCGCCACGGCGCAAATCTAAGGAACCAATCTATGAGTACACAAGAACTTCTTGAATTTGACGATGTCGGCGATGCGCTGCGCGAAGGCCGGCCGCTTCGTCCGGCGCGGGTTTATCGCTTCCTCCTCGCTGAGGGCGATCTCAATTTTCAGCACCGTCAGGTGACCGATCCCTTGCCGCTCGGACGTCAGTTGCTCGAAGCTGCCGCCCTCGACCCTCGGCAGGGTTACAGTCTTTTTGCGATTTTGCCCTCGGGCGATTTCGAGGACGTGCGCTTGAACGAGCCCTTCGATCTGCGCGAACGCGGAGCTGAACGTTTCATTGCTTTTGAGACGGACCGCGACTTCAAGCTGATCCTCAATGACGACGAACTGCGCTGGGGCAAGCCCGTTATCAGCGGCGCGGTCCTCTATGGCCTGGCCAAGCCGGGTGATAACGAGGCGGTCTTCCTCGAAGTTCAAGGCGGTGAAGATCGTCTGATCGAACACAACGAACTGCTCGATCTGACCGGCGCCGGCATCGAGCGTTTCATCACCGCTCCGAAGCCGCCAATTACCTTTGAGATCATCGTCAACTCGCGCCTCCGCACGGTGGACGAGCGGACGGTGACGTTCGAGCAGATCGTCCAGCTCGCCTTTCCGGGCCAGCACCCGCCGAACGTCGTCTTCTCGATGACCTACCGGCATGCGGCATCTGCGCCGCATGCCGGAGAACTCGGGGCCGGCGGCTCTGTCGATGTCAAGAAGAAGGGGACCGTGTTCAATGTCACGCGCACTGTTCAATCGTAATCCTGACCTCAAGCGCCTGATGGACGAAGGCTACTTCGTCCAGCAGCGGGGCGGCTATCTCGTCATGCGCGAGATTCCTTATGTCGATGAACGCCGGCAAGTGCGCACCGGCACCTTGATCTCCAGCCTTACGCTGGCCGGAGATCAGACGCGCACGCCTGACACACATGTCGTCCACTGGGACGGTGATTTCCCATGCCACGCCAATGGCGCACGAATTCAGGGGATTTCGCACGCCAACGGCGCCTTCGACCTTGGTCACGGCTTGAAGGCGACGCACAGCTTCTCCAGCAAGCCGGAAGGTGGCTATACGGACTACCACCACAAGATGACGAGCTACGCGAACATAATCGCGGGCCCGGCGGCTGTGCTGAAGCCCGGCGTGACAGCTCACACTTTCCGTGAGCCCGAGCAGGAGGAAGAGAGTGTCTTCAACTACGTCGAAACAGCCTCCGACCGCGTGGGTATCGGCATGCTGACAGAGCGGCTCGTCAATGAAAAGATCGCCATCATCGGGCTCGGCGGCACCGGCGGCTATGTTCTCGATCTCGTCGCAAAGACGCCGGTTCGGGAAATCCATCTGTTCGATAGCGACGAGTTCCTGACCCATAACGCGTTCCGCGCACCGGGTGCTCCGAGCCTGGAGGAACTGCGGGAAGCACCCAAGAAGGTCGAATACTTGAAGCGCATCTACAGCCGGATGCACCGCAACGTCGCGGCGCACGACGCCGCGCTGAGCGCCGACAATCTCCACGTTCTCGACGGCGTCACCTTTGCATTCCTCTCTCTCGATGCTGGAGAGGCGAAACGGTTGATCGTGGAGAAGCTCGAGGCGATCGGAGCCGCGTTCATCGATGTCGGGATGGGGCTTGAGCTCGATGATGGGTCGCTCGGCGGCATCCTGCGGGTCACCGCCAGCACGCCGGAAAAGCGAGATCACGCGCGGCAGCGCATCTCCTTCGTTGGCGGCGGCGCCAAGGATATCTACGCATCCAACATCCAGGTCGCCGATCTCAACGCCTTGAATGCCGTTCTCGCGGTCGTGAAATGGAAGAAGATTCGCGGGTTCTATCGCGACCTCGAGCGCGAGCATCACTGCACCTACACCACCGACGGCAACATGCTGATCAACGGAGACTTTGCGTGATGCGGCACCAGCGACTCGACCATCGTTTCATCGAACACATCCCTGAGCGCCTGGAGCCAGGCGTGCTCTATGTTTCGATCGAATATGCGACATCGGCCCATAGCTGCTGCTGCGGCTGCGGCGAGGAGGTCGTCACGCCTTTCACGCCGACGGACTGGAAGATGACGTTCGACGGCGAGACAGTCTCGCTTCGACCGTCGATCGGTAATTGGACGCTGAAGTGCCGGTCGCACTATGTGATCGACCGGGGCAAGGTGATCGAAGCCGGTCCTTGGAGTGAGGAGCAGGTCGAAGCCGAGCGACGTCGCGATCGCGCGGCCAAGGCCCGCTTCTATGGGCAGCCGCCAAAGGTCGCGCCTGCCGTTCAGCCCGCTCCGGTGAAAGTACAGCACAGTCTCTGGCAGCGCCTCTGGGCATGGATCTCGGGACGCCCTGCAAAATAAACTTGTGAGTTACATTTCCGCGCAAGCATTTCGCGCGGAAGTGTACTTTCGAAACATCACTAATACCTCATAGAAAAGATGCAGCGCACTCAACTTCGAGAGAGTCGTGCGTCCGTAAGCACGTAGGTCGTGAACCACGCCTCGGCGAGGATCAGCCCAGTAAGGAAAGCAGTATGACCAACTCGAGCCGGTCAACACTCGTCGTTCATGGTCGCCTCGCTATGCGCGAAGCCCGCCTCGCTGCGGCCCGCGGCGCCTGCCACGGCCTTCAGATTATGTCCTTTGAGCAAGCTGCGGTGCGGCTTGCCGGGGGATTCGCGCGGCCGATCGATGAGGAAAGCCTGCGCACGGCGATCCAAGCAGTTCTCCCCAGTACGCCAATGGGGGAGTTGGAAAGCATCAAGATGCTGCCGGGCATGATCGGGGCAGCGGCGGACACACTGCACAAGGCTTGGCGCGCCGGCATCGATCTGGCCGCTCGGGCGAGTGATCATCCGCGGCTGTCAGCAATCTCCCGGCTGGAAACCGCAGTCCTGGCGCAACTGCCTGCCGGAATGATGCGCCCGGTCGACATCGTCGCGGCAGCACGTAGCCGCATCGCCCATGCACCCGCGATTTTCGGGAAGATCGAGATTGTCGGATTGACAGAGCTTTCTCCATGTTGGCGTCCGCTGATCAAGCAACTGGCCGAGCGCCTTCCGGTTCAGTGGACGGCCGGTCCCCGGTCGGTCCCGAGCTGGCTAACCGAGAGCGGCGTCGCCGTTGTGCGGGGCAAGGCTGAAGCGCCGGCGGTTCGGTCTGTCAGCGGCGCGACCGCGTATCACGAAGCCATAGAGGCCATGCGCTGGGCTCGCACCTTGCTTGGCTCTGGCATCTCACCGTCTGAAATCGCAATCGCCACGGCTTCGCCGGCGGATTATGACGATCATTTCCTAGCGCTGCGCGCCGACGCCAATTTCGATCTGCATTTCGTCCATGGTATGCGGGCGGTCGCGACACGAGAAGGCCAGGCGGCTGCCGCACTTGCCGACATCGTTGTGCGCGGGCTCTCACAATCCCGTCTGCGCCGCCTTGCCACGCTGTGCCGAGAATCGGCACCGTTGACGATGCTTCCCGACGGTTGGCTGCGCGTTCTGCCGAACGATGCACCCTTGTCGACATCTGCCGCCTGGAACCGACTGCTCTTGCGCCTCAAGCCAGCAGACTGGCCCGATGCTAAGGATCACGCACCAACGCTGCGCAAGGCGATTGACATATTGGCAAAAGGACCCGCCGCTGCTCAGGAGATAGGCAATGCCTTCCTTAAAGGTCGGTCATTGGCCATCTGGCGCAAGGCGCTGCTCGCCGGGCCTGCCGAATCTGTCGATGTCACGCTCGAGGCGCTAAAGCAGGATGACGGGCTTGAGGCTTGCGTGTCGGTTGTCTGGATGCCAGCAAGCGCGCTCGCGGCCTCACCCCGGCGCTTCGTTCGGCTGATCGGTCTCAACTCCTCTCGTTGGCCGCGCGGGATTGCCGAGGACCGGCTGATTCCCGACCACATCATTCCGACCGCCGAGCTCGACCCGCTTCCGGTCAGCCTCGCAGATCGCAGGGATTTTGAAACAATTATCGCGACTACGTCGGGCGAGGTCGTCCTCTCTCGCGCCCGTCGCGACAGCGACGGTCGTCTGCTCGGGCGCAGTCCGTTGTTTGCTGCCCATGGCGACGAAACGTACCTGCGTCGCAACGCCATTCCCGAGCACGCATTTAGCGAAACCGATCGATTAATGGCGCGACCGCAAGAGTTCGCAGCGGTTGCCCAAGCGATCGCTGCCCGCAGTTGCTGGCGCGACTGGCGCTCGCCTGACATCACGTCCCATGACGGCCTCGTGCGACCTGATCATCCGCTCATTCTCACGATCCTTGCGCGAACGCAGTCGGCCAGTTCGCTGAAGACGCTGCTGCGCGGCCCAATTGGTTTCCTCTGGCGCTACGCCTTCGGCTGGCGCGCACCGCAGAGCAGCGCCGAGCCTCTTGTGCTCGATGCCCTCGCAGCAGGCGATCTGATCCACCTGGTATTGGATCGCGCTTTGCGGACCCTCGAAGCGGCCGGCGGTCTGTCCTCCGCAGATGCGTCCGCGATCGAGAGAGCCGTGGCGGAGGCTGCGGATGCGGCCGCAATTGATTGGGAAAGTGAACGCCCGGTTCCTCCTAAAGTTATCTGGGAGCGAACACTCAGCGACGTGCGCCTTCTGGCGGCGCGGGCCCTCTCTTACGGCGACGAACATCTACCAGCAAGCCGCTCCTATAGCGAAGTTCCCTTCGGAGGGGCCGAGCCGAAGTCGACGGCGGTGCTTCCCTGGAATGCGAGCTTGCCTGTCCTTATCCCGAATACGGGCTTTCAGATCGCGGGCTATATCGATCGGCTCGACATTGCCGGCGACGGAAGCCGGGCGCTCGTTCGCGATTACAAGACTGGCAAGCCTCCTAAAGGCGAAATTCGACTGAATGGCGGGCGTGAGCTGCAACGCTGCCTCTACGCCTTCGCCGTGAAGGCGTTGTTGGGCGACCAGGTCGCGATTAGCGCGTCGTTACTTTATCCGCGCGAACCGCTCGAAGTTCGGCTGGATGATCCGGAAGCCATGCTGGCTGAGATCACGCAGTTCCTGCGGGCTGCGCGTAGCGCGCTTGCAAGTGGCGCCGCATTGCCGGGTCCGGACACGGGCGGTGACTACGACGACCTCGCATTCGCCCTGCCGGCCAATGCCAACGCAACATACTGCAAACGCAAGCAACCCGCCGCGAGCGAGCGGCTTGGCGAAGTCGCTCAGGTGTGGGAGGCGGAATGATGACCATCATGCAAAGAATCCTCAAGGATGACAGTGCCCGGCGCGATGCCATCAGCGGCCACGAGCGTTCCATCCTCGTCGAGGCAGGAGCAGGTTCTGGCAAGACAGCGGTTATGGCCGGCCGCATCGCTGTGATGTTGGCACAGGGTGTTGCACCTCGCGCGATTGCCGCCGTCACCTTCACTGAGCTCGCGGCGAGCGAGCTCCTTTCCCGTGTTCGGGAGTTCGTCAGCGATCTTGCGGTGGGCCACATTGCACCCGAACTTCGGGTGGGGCTTCCAAGCGGTCTGTCGCAGATGCAGCGTGACAATCTCATCGCAGCGAGCGCCGCGATCGACGAGATCACCTGTTCGACAATCCATGGGTTCTGTCAGCGTTTGATCAAGCCCTATCCGGCAGAGGCTGATATCGATCCGGGTGCCACGGTCATGGACCGCAACCAGGCCGACCTCACCTTTCTTGAAATAGTGGATGGCTGGCTTCGAGAGAGGTTGTCCGGCGACCATGATGGCATCCTCGCCGAAATGGTTCTGCACAGCCCTGGCGAGACCGTGGCCCTGATGCACAGGGTCGCCGAAGCGCTGCGCCGGCGCAGGAGCCTCGTCGCTCCGGCGGTGATACCGCTTGCGGACCATTTGGAAGCGTTTCGGCAGGCGGCTGATGATCTCTCCGCCTTCATGCAGACCGCCAGCGTCCGTGAGCCGGAGACGGAGGTCTATGCGGCACGCTTTTCCGAAATGGCTGCGCGCTTGCCCGCCGTGTTGAACGCGGAAACGCCTGCCGGCTTAGTCGGGCTGCTGGTCTCGCGCCCACATCCCGACTTGTGCACCAAGGCTGGCGACTTCTCCTCCTATCGCAAGAAGGGCAAATGGGCGGCGGCGGCAAAACAGGCGGGGCTTTCCAAAGCCGACGCCGACCGGTTGAACGATGCCGCAGAAGACTTCTTTGACGCCTGCTGCGCTGCGTGGACCGCCCTCCTTCAGTCGGCGTCTGGCCAGGTGCTCGCAGCGCTGATCGATGAAGCACGGCTGATGTTGGACCGGTATCGAGAGCACAAGCGCGCTAGCGCCCAGCTCGATTTCGACGACCTGATCTACGCCGCACGGGATCTGCTGCGTGACCATGAGGCCGTGCGACGGGCGCTCGGGCAACGGTACGCGAAGGTCCTCGTCGACGAGTTCCAGGATACCGATCCGCTTCAGGCGGAAATCTTCTGGCGGCTCTGCGGTGACCCGGCGGAGGATCCACGAGATTGGGTCAGCTTTCGAATCCGGCCTGGGGCGCTCTTCCTCGTCGGAGATCCCAAACAGGCGATCTACCGTTTCCGCGGCGCCGACGTCGGCGCCTATGTCCAGGCGCGGACGGCCTTTTCGGTGCAGGATGCGGACGGTCTTGTGTCGATCTCGACCAATTTCCGGTCCTGCGCCTCGATCCTCACATTCGTCAACGAGCGCTTCGAGGCGATCCTGTCAGCGGACGGACAGCCCGGCTTCACCGCACTCGATCCCTTCCATGACGACCGCGGCGGCGTCTGTGTTGCCGCGCTCGACATCGCCGTCGCCGACGAGAATGGCAAAGCCAGCGCCGAACAGCAACGCGATGCCGAAGCCGACGCTGTGGCTGAGCTGTGTGCTCGCTTAATCGGTAGCCATCCCGTTCTGGATCGGAAAGCCGGCGCGGAACGCCCCTGTCAACCGGGTGACATCGCTCTTCTCGCGCCGACCGGCGCGGATTTGTGGCGTTATGAGGAAGCCCTTGAACGGCGCGGCATTCCGGTGGCAACGCAAGCCGGCAAGGGCCTTTTCCGCCGGCAGGAGGTGCAGGATCTTATCGCACTGACCCGTGCGCTGGCCGATCGCCGTGACACTCTGGCGCTGGGGGCGCTGCTGCGCGGCCCGCTGGTCGGGCTCAGCGAAGAAGAGTTCCTGGACGTGGTCTGGGCTCTCCCCCGGTCCGAGGAGGAACCTGACCGAATCCCCCGCCTCGACCTTGGCGTCGACCCGGCGGCAATCAGTCATCCGCTAGCGCGCGACGTCATTGAAAAGCTGCAGGCACTCCAGCGGCGCGGCAACAGCACCACGCCGCACCAACTGCTGTCGCAAGCCGTGGATGTCCTGCGCTTGCGTCCCATTCTGCTCGATCGACATCGGGGTCAGGCCGAGCGGGCGCTCGCCAATGTGGACCTATATCTCAGCCTCTCGAGCAGTTATGCGGTGCGCGGCCTACGCGCCTTCTCCGAGGCGATGACGGCGGCCTGGACTGACGAGGCCCGGGCGGTCGAGGGTCGACCCGACGCGCAAGAGGAAGCCGTCGCGCTGTTCACCATGCATGCTGCCAAAGGTCTCGAATGGCCGGTCGTTATCCCCATCAACACTATGACCGGCGTAATGGCACCTGACAGCGCGGTGATTGACCGGCAGAACGACACTTTCTACTGCCCTGTTCTCGGTGTCCCTCCCTCTGGCTATGACACAGCGCGGCAAGCCGAGAAGGCGGAATTGGACCGAGAACGTGTCCGTCTCTGGTATGTCGCTGCGACCCGTGCCCGTGAGCTGCTGATCCTGCCACGCCTGGACGTAGCCCCTTCGAAGTCTGCCTGGATTGGTCTTGTAGATCTGTCACTCGCGGACCTCGCCGCGCTGGACGTATCGCATTTACCACCAGATCCAGTCGTGGTAGCTCACGGCCACAGCAACAGTCAGACGCGTGAGAGCTTCGCCGCTGAGGCCAGCGCAATCACGGATCAGCAGATCCTACTGAAATGGCTTGCTCCGAGCCGTGACGAGAATGCAGCCGGAACGGTCTTGCAGGAAGAGCAAGCCGATATCTGGACCGGTTCGGATGATAATACACCGCCGGAGCTCGTAGCTTCCTCCACCGTGCAGGGTGGCCGTGAGCGCGGGCTCGTCCTTCACAAGCTCATGGAAGAAGTCCTGAACGGCGAAACCGGCGACTCGCACGCGGCGCTCTCTGCGCGAGCCGGGGAGCTCGTCCGTGCGCTTGGCGTAGTTCCGGTCGCCGACCCAACTGCCGGGCTCTCCCCCGAGGAGCTGGCTGGTTGCGTTGGACGGACTTTAAGGCTGCCCGAAATCGCAGCCCTCCGGCCGGCGCTGTCTGCCGAGTTCCCCGTTTACGCGCTTCGCGAGAAAGACGCTGAGCTGGTCGCAACGGCGGGCATAGCCGATGCGCTGACGGTTGGTCCAGGGGAGACGCCAGCTGTGGTCATCGATTGGAAGAGCGATGTAAATGCCGATCCCAAAACGCTTGACCATTATCGGGCGCAGGTCCGTGCGTATCTCGAAATGACGGGAGCAGAACAGGGGCTGATCGTCCTGATGACGAGTGCGACGGTGATCGCGGTCAGGCCAAATGTTCCCTCCCCTCCATCCTGATTGCGGGGGGCCCTTCACAACGTGCCGACTTTTCATCAGGCCAGTTCAAAACCGTGACCACTTCCGCGGCAGGAACGAGCCGTCTGTTCCACTCAGCGCCCTAGACGGAATTTGTATGTCCTATCTTGCTTGGATTGATTTCGACCCCGAGGAGCGGCGACGCGCACAAACGCTGATCGATCTCTTCAAACAACCTGAAGCTCGCGACGAATTAGGTTTGGGAACAGTGCGCGATGGTCTTGCCGATCTCCTTTTTCCAGGCACCAGCACAATCCAGACGCGGCTACGCTATATGCTTTTTATTCCTTGGATCTACCTTGAGGCGCAAAGTCGCAAGGCGACACAAGCGGAGCGGACGAATATTGCTCGGGACCTGGAATTCCGGTTGAGCGAAGCTCTGCTTCGGGGCGAGGAAACGATCGGCGTGATCGGCCGAGATGCCGGCCGAAACCTCAAGCGGCTCGCCTCAAGCGTCTATTGGGCAGGTCTCAACACCCTTGGCATACGCACCCTGGCAGGGTCCCAAGCGACTTTCCTCTCCTATGGTCCCGAAAGCCTGAAGGATCACGATCTGAAACTATGGGCGCCAAGCCTACCTAAAGCGCCCGGCAATCTGTTTGATTCGGCAACGTTTGCGCTGACACTAGAAGAAGCGGATTTCCTGCGAGATCGCATTGCCGGCAATGCAAAGCCAACACTGCTGAATGAACTGGCGCGCACGGGTGAGACTTATTCTCAGGCTTGGCCGTGGCAGGTGGACGAAGGCAGCATCTCGAAATCCAATCGTGCGATGTTGCGTCACGCCGAAAGATTCTCGGGCGTGATGTATGGCGCCAGTCTGTTTTACAATCTTCTGCTGGCGCTCCGCGCCGCTGCGCGACCGAATGCCAAAAAGCATGCAGATGCTCCAGCCCTGGTGGAGCATTACCGGTCGCGACTTGAAGCCTGGAGGGCAGAGCTCAGGCATCTGAGCTTGAATGAGTGGGATCTCGACGATCTTTTTAGCCTTATTGGCAAGACCAGCCACAATTTGACGAAGTCGTCTCGTGATTTTATCCGCAGCTGGGCATCCATGGCGCGGGATGGCTCGGTCCAATTGGAGACAGACAGTGCAGCGATCGAGCTTCTAAAGCACCGAGAACACGGCCTGAAGCGGTTAAAGGCCCGCCTGCTGCACGATGCGCCACTAGAGAGATGGTCAGGTGCTTCTGGCGACGCCCGTCTCGATTTCAGATGGGGTATTTCAAGAAGCTACCTCGGGGAGCTCGCCGATGCCGGCTGAACCCGTGTTCAACCCTGAAAATCGCGAACTTTACACGTCTCTGGTGCGCGCGCCCGATCAATATCGGTTCGACAATGCCGCAGCGACAACCTACTCGCTTGACTTCGAGACGGCGCTCACCATTCCAATCGCCATCGTTTTTCGAGACGCCGAGAACCGTGACGAGATGTTGCGGAGCCCGCTGGCCCTGCTGCAAAGCGTCGAACGGATGGCCGGCAGAATGGCCATCTACTGTGATCGGGGCCGCATCAAGGAGGCGCGCCCGAATGCAGCACGGCTGATGGCGCTTTACGAGAAGACGATAATCGAGGTTTCGGCGCCGGAGGGCGGTGCATTCCATCCGAAGCTGTGGTGCATCCGTTTCCAACCGGAACAAGAGGGACAGCCCACGCGCATGCGGCTCGCCATTTTGTCACGGAACCTCACGAATGATCGATCCTGGGACCTGGCTCTTTGCCTCGACGGGAAGGTTGGCGACAATATCAACGATGCGAACGAGCCTGTCGTGCAGCTTCTTCGCGCGCTTCCGGGATTGGCGAATTCGGCAAATCGCCCGCCGGCACCCAAATTTCTTCCGTCGCTCGCGCGCGATCTCGAGCACTGCTTCTGGGATGATCTCCCCGCTGGCGCCACCAAAGTCACCTTCGCAGTGAATGGTTTGAAACCTGGCGCCTGGTCTCCGCAAAAGGGCGAGCGCCTCGCCGTTCTCTCACCTTTCGTAAGCAGTGCCGCGCTCGCGCACCTGGCCAAAGACTACGAGGAGCCGACAGCCTGTCAACTCGTGGCACGGGCCGAGGAACTGGATTGCATCAAGCCTGAGATTCGCGAGCTTTTTGACATACGGACCCTCGATGACCGAGCGACTCGTTACGAGGAAGAAGATCGTGACGAGATAGATTCTGCCGATCTTGAGGGCCTTCATGCCAAGGCCTACGTGGTGGAGCGGGGATCACGTCTTCATGTCCATCTTGGCTCCGCCAACGCAACGAGCGCTGCGCTGATCCCCGGCCGCGGCGGTCGTACCCAAAACGTAGAAATCATGGCAACCTTGGACGGCCCCAAAAGCCGCATGGGTTCAATTGCCGAAACGCTTTTCTCGGACGAATTTCAACGACTTCTGACGCCCTATGTGCCATCTGAGCCGCCCGGGCAGGATGCCGCTGCAGCCGCTGAGAAAGTGCTCGAAATTTTGCGCACCAGGATCGCGGCGCTGCCGCTCGACCTACACTGTACCCAACTTCCCGACGCCATTGGGCTCGAACTGGTGCTATCCGGCAAGACTTCGCCGATCGAGATACCGGCGGGAGTGAGATGTTTCGTTCGCCCCATTACGGTTGCGAATGAACGGGGATATGACGCGGCGCCTTTGCTCTGCGGCACGGCGCCGAGAATGGCTGTAAGCAGCGTCTCTTTGAGCGACGTTACACGCTGGCTTGTAATGAGGCTCCGCGATGAGGGTACAGGCGTAGAGGTTGCGTTCACTTTGGGCGCCCGTCTCATCGGTCTGCCCGATGGCCGGGATGCTGCCGTCCTGCGAGCACATATTGCCAATGTCGAGAACTTCTTCCGCTATCTGAGCTTGCTTCTCGGGAGTTTGGGTGAAGGCAGCTTCCTCGAAAGCGAAACTGCCGGTGAGGGCCAATGGCTTCGAAGGCTCGGTCAAGGTGGCAACGCGTTGCTGGAGCCGATGGTGCGAGCCCTCACCCTCGGTGGTGGTGAGCTCGCCGAGATCGATCACCTCATCAAGCGCCTAGATGACGGTGGCAAAAGCATAGTCCCCGAGGATTTTCTTCAGTTGTGGGCCAGCTTCGCGCCGCTCGTAGCCATCAAAGGAGCCCGAAAATGACTTATCAAGCAGAAGAGCATCTAAAGCTCCTCAAACCTTTTCAGCGGGCCACAGTCAATTACGTGTTTCGGCGTCTATTCACCGATGCGCAGACCACGGCGCAGTTTCTCGTTGCCGACGAGGTGGGCCTTGGAAAGACCATGGTGGCGCGGGGAGTCATTGCTAAAGCAATCCAAGAGTTGACCGGCAAGGTCGACCGTATCGACGTCGTCTACATATGCTCCAACCAGGCGATTGCCGAGCAGAACATCAAGTCGCTCAACGTTATTGGCTCGGCGACAAAACCTCTCAATACCCGCCTTACTTTGCTACCGCTCGAAATCGAGCAGGAGGGCGGGATTGCCTCACAGCCCGTGAACCTTATCAGCCTCACCCCAGGAACAGCACTCGATCTGAAGTCATCATTAGGTACCGCAAAAGAACGAGTCCTGATTTACGAGATGCTGAGAAAGAGGCTCGGCATCAGACACGGCGGCGTGCAGCGCGTCTTCCGCGGAGGCGTGGAGGCAGAAAACTGGCCTGGCTGGACTGACTGGATACGCACGCAGAAAATTTCCGAGGAGATCTCGAAGAATTTCAACGCGGCTGTTGGAGATGAATTCATCCAGCGGATTCGCGCAGCCGCGGAGTTGGCGAGGAGTAAGAAAAATCCAAACTATCCCGTCGATCAGCGGCCAGCTTCCATCATAGGGGAATTGCGGCGGATCCTGGCACGTATCTGTGTCGATGCGTTGACCCCCGATTTGATCATTCTTGACGAATTTCAGCGGTTCGCCGACCTGTTGCACGAACACGATGCACAGTTGGCTCCAGAAAAGGCAGCCGCGGCGGAGCTCGCGCGGGCGCTCTTTTCCTACTCTGGCGGCGACGGCTCGAAAGCTCGGTTGCTGCTCCTGTCAGCAACACCATACCGCATGCTGACCTTGAATAGCGACGATCCAGAAGATGGCGATCACTACAGTGATTTCCTGCGAACCATGCGCTTCCTCTTTGGCGCAGAAGATGGCGATGCGCGGATCAAGGAGCTGGAGCACGAGCTGACTCGTTTTCGCCGGGCATTGCAGGCAATGCCGGAGACAAGATTTGATGCCCGCGTCACGCGTGATCGCGTTCAACACATTTTGAGTGAGGTCATTGCCCGAACCGAGCGCGTTGATTCCAGCGATGATCGCAATGCGCTGGTCAGGGAGAGCAAGCCGCAGCTGACGATCGAAACAGAGGATCTTAAGGAGGCGAAGGTGATTGCTCAGGTAGCAGCGCTCGTCGGTGCGCCGGGCGTAGTGGAGTATTGGAAGTCGGCGCCGTACCTTCTCAATTTCATGCGTGACTACAAGCTCCGGCAGAAACTACAGACGGTGAAGCTCCGGCCATCTAAAGAACTTCGCCACGCAATCAAGGCTGCCGCTCCGTTCCTCATCAGCAAGGAGCAGGTCGAGGGCTATGGGGAGATTCCGCTTCGTAACGCACGAATGCGGGTTATGGCGGATACGACCTTCCAGCATCAGCTTGATCGCGCGTTGTGGATTCCGCCGTCTCGGCCAACATTCGGCGAGCAGATCCCGGCAACCAAGTCGCTCATATTTTCGGATTGGTCGATGGTGCCTGACGCGGTCGCCGCCCTTCTTTCGCATGAAGCAAGTCGGCGCATGGGAATGACGGCCGACCTCGTCAGCCGCACCAGCCGTCCCATTGGCATCGAGGAGATGATGCCAATGCTCTGCCCTTCCCCTACCCTGGCGGCGTGGATCGACCCCTTGGCATTGGAGCGCCGGTATGGACATGCGCCAAGCTATGATGAGCTGCATCTCCAAGTGGTCGAAGTGTTAACCGAGCGTATCGACGCAAAGCATCTAACACGTCTGACCGAGAGATCCGATCGGCTTCTGCCGCTCACACTTGAGGAAAAATTGGGGAGCGGCGTGGACTGGGGAAGGCTCGGTGCGATCGAGCATGAAGGTCATGATGAACACGGGGCAATGGCGCGCACCATCGAGATAATAGGAAACGCACTCGAAGGCGAAGATCATCTCGACGATGCAGACGTCAAGGATACCTACGACAAGCTCGCAGAATTTGCCCTCGGGTCCCCTGCAACCTGCGCACTTCGCGCGCTGGGCCGTCTATGCCCAGAGCTACCTCTGAACGATCCTGCCCTTGTCGGGGCAGCGATGGCGATCGCGCTCGGATTTCGGAGCCTGTATAATCAGCCGGAAACCAGGGCGTTGTTGGGAGAAACATCGCCCCTGAACTACTGGCGCCAGGTCAATGCGCATGCCGCGAGACACGATCTGACCGCTGTTTTGGACGAATACCTCCAGCTCGTGGTCGACGCTGAGCATGCTGCCGAACTGGACGCGCGACAACGCGCGGCTCTCATCGCCAACAAGGTCGTAGAAGTCGTCGCATTGAGGCCAGCTCAAATAACGCTGGATCACTGGACGGCAGGGCGCTCGCGCTTGCACGATAAGACCTTCGAGGTGCGGGCGCGTTTTGCGATGCGATTTGCGACAAAAGCGGAGGACGAAAAGGGGGTTCGCCGTACGACGCTCGTGCAAGCCGCCTTCAAGTCGCCTTTTCGTCCATTTGTACTGGCGACAACCTCGATTGGCCAGGAAGGTTTGGACTTCCATCCCTATTGTGCACGTATCGTGCACTGGAATCTGCCCCGAAATCCGGTTGACATAGAACAGCGCGAAGGGCGGGTTCATCGCTTCAAGAACCACGCTGTCCGGCGCAATATCGCTGCCAAGCTTGGTGATTTTGCGCTCCGTGGCGATGATTGTATCGCACCATGGGAAAGCATGTTCGAGGCCGCTCGGCAGCAGGAGATCTCACAGAGCCGCCCTGGTGACATCGTGCCTTACTGGCTATACCCCGGTGACGAAAAAATCGAGCGCGTAGTTCTTATCCCCCCGTTCAGCAGAGAAGTTGAGCGCTACGGAAATTTAAAGAAATCTTTGGCGACCTATCGATTGGCATTCGGTCAGCCACGACAGGAAGAGTTGGTTCAGCTATTTACGAGATTTGAATCTGAGGTTGTCGCGGAGCTGGCTGATCTGCAAATATCACTCAGGCCAAAAACTGATTTGAATATCGACAGCAAGCTGCACGATGCGCAGCAAGGGCAGCAGTAAGAATTTTGGGGCAGGAGGGTAGTTTTCGGATGGTGCAGGATAATCTTTCGGGCACATCGATATACAAGCATAAACAGGAGTCAGTGCAGCGCCCCGATGTCGGCGTTGAAGCGCAGTTTTCGAGTAAGAAAGCGCCCAGGACCTACCGCTACGATTCCAGCCTTGCGCCCGAACTCTCATGGGATGAAAACGCTGATCGTGCCTTCGCTGAATGGCTTTTGACGCTGGTTGCCGATGCCGCCGAGAAGGGCGAGGCCGCCGTCTTTGCTGAACCGCAGGTCTGGCAGGGCACCGAGGAACGGTTCACGTCCCTTTCGCAATGCGCGGCGCGGCTGCGCAGCCTGACCAAACCGTTCCTCAACTGGACCGGCAAGGCCGAACGGCAGCAGGTGACGGTGCCAACGCTGCCGCTATTCGTGCATGAGCGTCATTCGACGCAGGCCATTCTCGAAACCCTCAAATCGCACAAGGCGCTCGGCACCAATCTTGACCTGTTCGGCGATATCGACCTCGACGTGGCCGACAAGCTCGACGCCTACGAGCACAAAGGGCCGTGGACCAACCGCCTCGTCCTCGGCGATTCCTTGCAGGTCATGAACTCCCTGCTTGAATATGAGGGCATGGGCGGCCAGGTTCAGATGATCTATTTCGACCCGCCTTATGGCGTGAAGTACGGTTCGAATTTCCAGCCGTTCGTGCGCCAACGGGACGTGAAGCATGGACCGGACAATCAAATGATCCGTGAACCCGAGATGGTAAAGGCTTATCGGGACACGTGGGAGCTGGGTCTTCACTCTTACCTTACATACTTACGCGACCGGCTGACGCTAACGCGCGAGTTGCTGACAGAAGCCGGCTCTGTCTTTGTCCAGATTTCCGACGACAACCTGCATCATGTGCGCGAAGTATTGGATGAGGTCTTTGGAGCGGCTAATTTTTGCTCCATTATCGCATTCAATAAAACAAGCGGATTTAGCCCCAAACTTCTTTCAAATGTTGCTGACTATCTCCTTTGGTATGCGAAAGACATCAAGAGCGTAAAGTATCAGCAGATATACCTGCAAAAAGAATTGGGCGAAGAAGGCGCAACGCAATACACCTACGTTGAGTCTTTGGATGGCTCAGTTTTTCGTTCTATGACCGCCGAGGAACAGGCAGACCCAAGCAAAATTTCTGGCGACTTTCGCATCCTTACGCATGGCGACATGTCGGCACAGGGGACGTCCGGCAATACCGAACCATTTGATTTCAATGGCAAGATTTTTCGGGTGCCCGCAAACTGCCATTGGAAAACTACTCCGAATGGCATGCGGAAGCTCGCAGAAAATAATCGCCTTTTGGCGATGGGCAATTCATTGCGGTACAAACGGTATCTATCAGACTTCCCTTTGTTTCCTGTGTCAAACGTCTGGACGGATACCGGGACTAGCGGCTTCGCAGCAAAAAAACTTTATACGGTGCAGACAAATCCTTCGGTCGTGCAACGCTGCATGTTGATGACGACCGAGCCAGGCGATCTCGTGCTAGACATCACCTGCGGTTCCGGCACGACTGCCGTTGTAGCTGAACAGTGGGGCCGTCGGTGGATCACGGTTGACACCTCTCGGGTGCCGATTGCCCTTGCACGACAACGGCTGCTGACCAGCACCTACCCTTGGTATAGGCTCAAAGAGCCAGCCACAGGCCCGTTAGGTGGCTTTGTCTACGAGCGAAAGCGCAACAACAAGGGAGAGGAAACTGGGGGTCTCGTGCCCCGGATCACGTTGAAATCTATCGCCAATGATGAAGATCCGAAATGCGAAACTATTCCCGATCGCGCGGAAACAAACGACAAGATCACCCGTGTCTGCGGTCCGTTTACAGTGGAGGCGACCATCCAAGCCGCGATGAGCTTGGAAGAAGATGCACCGCATCAGGCCATGCAGCCGCAATCGAGTAGCCCCCGTTCCTACCTGGACCGCATGATCGAAGTCCTGCGCCAGAGCAAAACGTTACGTCTGCCGGGGAATGTGACGCTGGAGCTGGAGGCTGTTAGCCCGCTTTCCGACCGCGAGTATCTTCACGCCGAAGGCGTGGCGCGGGATGGAACCGAAAAGCGGATCGCCTTCGTCTTCGGACCAGAAGACGGCGCGATCGGCTCCGAGTATGTCTTCAACGCACATACCGAGGCTTTGCAGCAGGGCTTCCAGCAGCTTTTCCTGTTCGGCTTCGCGATCCAGGCCAAGGCGCGGGAAATGCTCGACAAGCTGAAAATTCCGACGGTCTACGTGTCTGTAACGCCGGACGTGGTCATGTCCGACCTGCTCAAAACCAGCAAGGCCAGCGAGATTTTCTCCATCACCGGCCTGCCAGACGTGGAGCTGCAAGCCGCCGGAAAACGCGATGACGGGACGCCGCTGCGCCGCGTCGTCATCAAAGGGCTCGACATCTTCCGGCCGGATACGATGGAGACGGACGAGATCAAGGCCGAAAACCTGCCGTGCTGGATGCTCGACACCAATTACAATGGCATGGCGTTTCTTGCGTCCCAGGTGTTTTTCCCGAAGACCAGTGCGTGGGACAATTTACAGAAGTCGCTCAAGGGCCAGTTCGCCGACACTGTTTGGGAACATCTGGCGGGAACGGTCAGCGAGCCGTTCGTTCTCGGCGACAAGAAACGGATCGCGGTCAAGGCCATCGACGAGCGCGGCAATGAGCTGATGGTCGTCAAAAGCGCGGAGGAAGCCCGCTGATGCCCGCCGCGCAGGAGAAGCAACAACCGCCGCTGACCGTCGCGGAGGTCGATTCCCCGATCATCAATTCGCCGTTCCGCGAGCCGGAATACCATTGGCAGATTGAACGCGGGAAGCCGCCAGTCAAGGCAGAAGGACGACGGCGCGCCAGCTATTTCTACCGCGTGCCGGAACACGCCGGGCGCGGACGGAAGAATAAGAAGCAGGCCGAGCTTTTCGAGAGCGAGAAGGGCGAGGAAATCGAGCTCGAGATCGTCAACCTCATCCGCGATCGGGTGAAGGAATGGCGTTCAGGCAGTCGGTCCGGCGGTATCGCCTATGACGGCGCGTCGCCCGTCACCAAGGAATTGCTGGAGCTATGGCGCAGCAGCGACCGGATGCAGCGGCTGTTCTTCGCGCAGATTGAGGCCGTCGAGACGATCATCTTCCTCATCGAGGCCAACGACGTTTACCACAAGGGCTTGCCGGAGATTCCAAAGGACGAACCCGGCCTGGAGGCGAAGGCCGCCGGCGTTCGCGCCTTCATCCGCTACGCCTGCAAGATGGCGACCGGCTCCGGGAAGACCACCGTCATGGGCATGCTGACGGCCTGGTCGATTCTCAACCGCACTGCCTCGCCCCGCGACGATCGGTTTTCCGACACCATCCTGATCGTCTGCCCCAACGTCACGATCCGCGAGCGTTTGCAGGAGCTGGACCCTGCGCTCGGCGACCTGAGCCTCTATCGCACGCGCCAGCTTGTGCCGCCGCACCGCATGGAGGAATTGCGGCGCGGCGAGGTCATGATCGCGAACTGGCACCGCCTTGCGAAGAAGGAAACCAACACCGTCAACGGCGATTCCGCAAAGGTCGTGAAGACCGGAGAGCCTGTGGAAGTCGTGAAAAACGCAGGCAAGGAAAACGAATCCGTCGAAATCAAATACTTTGAATCCGACGCGGCCTGGTTCAAGCGCATCCGGCGCGAGCTGGGCAGCGGAAAAGGACGCAGCCCGCACTGGCTGATCTTCAACGACGAGGCGCATCACGCCTATCGGCGCGGCGACGCCGGAGCCGAGGATCAGGCTCTTGAGGAAGACAAGGACCTTGCGAAGAAGAATGAGCGCGAGGCGACAATCTGGATCGAGGGGCTAGACCGCATAAACCGCCTTGCCGGCGGCAGCCGCAGGCGGGGGATCAATCTCTGCGTCGATCTGTCAGCTACGCCCTTTTATATCCAGGGTTCCGGCAATGAGGTCGGTAAGCCGTTCCCGTGGATCGTTTCCGACTTCGGCCTTCTCGATGCCATCGAGTCCGGCCTTGTCAAAATCCCGCAATTGCCCGCCCGTGACGTGACCGGGGCCGAGGAAGCTGCCTATTTCAATATCTGGCGATGGGTGCAGGCTAAAGCCAAGGAAGACGGCTACGGCACCAATCTCACACCTGAGCTGGTCATGAATTATGCCAGCGCGCCGATCAATCTACTGGCGGCCGAGTGGCATGAGCGCTTTCTTGAATGGGAGCAGTTCTCGAAGCAGCAGCACAAACATCCCGTGCCGCCTGTCTTCATTGTCGTCTGCCGCGACACGGCCGTCGCCAAGGAAGTCCATTCCTGGCTTGCGAACGGCAATGACGGCTACGGCGTTTCCCCGCCCTGGTTTCGGAATTCACCCGGCCAGGAGGTCACGGTCCGCATCGACTCAAAGGTCATCGAGGACATCGAGGAAGGCGGCAGCAAGGACGAGACCCGCCGCTTGCGCTACATCCTCGATACGGTCGGCAAGGCCGAATGGCCGGGCGGCAAGGTGCCGGAAGAATGGTCGGAGCTGGTCCGCAAACACAACGACAAGGTCGCCAGCGACGACAATGACGGCTCCCTGAAATGGATCGACGAGCGCATCCCGCCGGGCCGGGATGTGCGCTGCATCGTGTCGGTCGCAATGCTGGCCGAGGGCTGGGACGCCAACACCGTCACACATATTGTCGGCCTGCGACCGTTCGGATCGCAGTTGCTCTGCGAACAGGTTGTCGGCCGGGCGCTGCGCCGCAAGAGCTATGCCCTGAACGAGGAAACGCAGATGTTCGCCGAGGAGACCGCCAAGGTCTTCGGCGTGCCGTTCGAGTTGATCCCGTTCAAGGTTGCGCCTGCCGGACCGACTCCCCCGCAGCCGGAACCCAATCATATCTATTCGGTGCCCGAGAAGGCCGAGTTCGAGATCACCTTTCCGGTCGTGACCGGCTACCACCAGTCCGGGCAGTTTGAGGTTTTCATCGATTGGGACCAGGTCGCCAAGGTCACGATCGATCCGATGAGGATTCCGCAGATCGTCGAGCTGACCCCGCTGACGACGCCGGACGGCACTCTCGCGGCCTACGGTCCGGGCGAAAAGCCGGTCCTGTCGCTCAAGGACTGGCGCGCGATGTTCCGCGACCAGCAGGTCGCCTTCCGGCTCGCGCGCGAAATCTGCCTGCGCTGGCAGGCCGATAACGGCGCGGCGGCGGTGCCGACACAGCATCTCTTTCCAAAGGTCGCTTTCGCTGCAAAGCGCTTCCTGGCCGAGAAGCTGGATCGGAAAGGCGGCAGCCAGCCCTGCGACGTTCTGCTGGTCGGCGAATATATGCAGGCAGCGATCGGCTCCCTGCTTGAGGCGATCAAGAAGGGTTCATCAACCGCCGACGCAGAGGTCGCTGTCGTCCCGCAGGGTGCAGCCGGGCGTGGCAGCACCCTCTATGTCGATTTCCATACGACGAAGCCCATCTATCCCGTGACACACTGCCATCTGAATGCGATGGTCGCCGACACGCAGCGATGGGAGCAAAGCGCCGCCTTCCTTCTCGATAGTCATCCCGGCGTGAAAAGGTGGGTCAAGAATGACCGGCTTGGCTTTTTCATTCCCTATCGGAATCGTGGAATTCCGGCCAAATATGTGCCGGACTTCATCGTCGTCACCGACACGGATCAGAATGTCGTCATCGAGATCAAAGGGCAGATGACGGACGGCGCGGACGCAAAGGCGAAAGCGGCACAGCGCTGGACTGATGCCGTCAACCGACTGGGGCAATATGGCCAATGGCATTACCTCCTTGCGACCGATCCCGGTCGTCTTGGTCTCATGCTCAACGACTTCACCGAAGCCTCCTGGGATGAGGGGCCATTCGCGCTGACATAGCTCCTGGCGGTCGGGTTCCTGTTCTCTCGTGTGGCAGCGGAGCCCGATCGCCTGCCCATCACGGTCCCGGCGTGCGGCCTAGCACACCGCGACGCTGCCAGCTGCGCGGCCTTGCATTCTGTTCTCACGACCATCGAACCGGCTAACGGAGAAGGGGAGCGCATCGATAGAACGGAGATCCATCAGTCTATCGCTGCAACCTTACCCTAAGACGCCGAGCGCGCTCCTTGAAGGCGTCCTCGCCCCCTTCCAGGATACTGCACACCTGATGGCGCATGTCGGCGTCCTCCAGTCCTCCGGAAACGTAGGTGATTGACGGCAGTTCGCCAGGGCTATGCGTGCCGGCGCTAGCGACGATGATCTGGTCAGCATCCGTGTTGATCACGAGGTTGGCGTTGTGGGTGACCATGATGACCTGCCGCTTGGCCTTGGCCGCGATGAACAAGGCGACCAGTTCATCAAAGATCGATTTGGGATCGAGATTCTCCTCGGGCTGATCGATGATCAGGGGCCGATGATCGCTCTCGTCGAGCGCCAAGTACAAGAGGAGCAAGACAATCCCGCGCGTACCCGGCGACAACTTTGTGATGTCGGTGCCTTCGTAATCGATGCTGTAGGCGATCTGGATGTGGTCGGTGCTGAACAGCCACTTTGCGAAACGCATCAGCCAGCTTCGATATGCCGATTGATCATTCGCCGGTACATTGGCCACCGCGAGAAGCTCGTCCTGCCAGGCATCAGTGAAGTGCTGGATCGCCGTATCGATGGCGCCCACATCACCTGTTTCCCACGCCTTTCGGAGGTTGGCGTTGGCCCACTGTTCGATCGAGCCCTTTCCCTTAAAATCGCCGGCGCGCCGCAGGTCGAAAAGCTTCTCGCCGAGCGCGGCCCACTGCTTTACATCGGCATGCCGGCTGGCCGAAAAGGACAGCTTCTGCAACGTGCCTTGGGCGGCCTGTAGGCGGTCGACCAGAGGCTGATACAAGTCACGCAGGACCTGCTCTTCGGCGATAATCGCTTCGAACACGCGTAGGTAGCTGTCCCGCCGCTGCTTGCTGAGATCCGCCATGCGCACAGCGGCCTTTTCGCAATCGGCAAGCGTGGCGCGGCTGGCCTCGATCTGAGTATTCTCCTCGGCAATGCGCTTGACCAACGCTGCAAACTTCTGCGCGGTCTCGGTGTCGATATTGATGAGAGCCTGCAGACGCAATGCCTCCGCCTCCAACACTGCAAGCGGCGTCTTCTCTGGGTCCGCACCCTCTGCCAGATAGGACTGATTGGGATCGGTGATACGTGCCGGAGGCACCCCTCGCCACGCTGCCGCATTCTTTCGTGTGGTCTCAAGCTTGGCTGCCAGGGCGGCGTCGACGTCACCATGATACTCAAGCAGGAATGCTTGCCAGTCCGTGTCATCGAGACGAGCCGCGACGAAGCTCGATTTCGTCTGCCGAAGCGCTTCCGGCGCTTTGTTTTGCCGAAACGCCTTCACCTCATCCTGCAGGCCGAGGAGCGAACTCTCCTGATTGGCGAAGTACCGGACGTACGAACGCACCTTTTCGGCGGCATTGGTGATGGCTGAAAGACGGTCGGCCCGTGCCTCGCTCCCTTTCACGATGAGCTTGTCGCGATCGCTCTCCAATCCCTTGACGGTCTGCTCCTTCTGGGCGAGCTGCTGCTTTAGCCCAGAGATCTGCCGCTTCTTTTCCCGCTCGAGGCCGATCTGATCCGAGAGCGTGGAAATGGCATCCTCTTCGCGCTGGCGAGCGAGGCGGAGGCGCGTTGCCCGCAGCTCCAGAAGCTGGTCGAAGCGAAATGTCCCATCCTTTTCGGGATGCGCTTCGAAGATCACTCGTTCGATCTCGGCCAGAAGTGCATCGGTCATTCCGTCAGCCGAGCACAGTTCCTCGACGAACTTCTGCGAAAGATAACGCGCCCGCGGGAAGCGTCCGTCTAGCTCGGCATCATAGTCGTAGTCGAGCAGATCGCGTTCGGATGGGTCGCCGCTGCCCCAGTCAAGTCGGACACTTGCCCCTTCGAGTAGATCCCCTGCTCGGAGAAGGAAGGAGGCAGGGCTGAGATGTTCAGAAGCCGCATCGCAACCTGCGGCAATCGCGTCGGCGAGAGCCGTCTTTCCTGAACCCCGCGCGCCGATGATAGCGACGAGCCCAGGGTTGAGCTCGACGACGGGTGTTGCCGCCCAGTCGGCATTTTGGATTGTGACGCAAGAAATCACCTGCGAGGGCGTGGCGCGAGTCGGAGGTGCGGCGCCGACAAATGCCCGTCCGGCAGGATCGATGACCGCCTGACGCAGCGAGTCGAAGTGAGCACCCCCCTTTACCCAGGAATAGCGATCGCCGTCGGGAGCCCCGACTTTTGCTGTCTCATGGGCATCGCTTCCGTGCAGACAGGGTTTGAGTGCTCCATACCGGGAGCGGATATCGTCCGGCGTGGCGCTGCTTTTACGGCCTAACCAGAAATCCCGTTGACTGATGCTGCTGGCGAATATGATGTGAGCGAACCGCTCAACCTCCTGTCGCTGCGCCCCTTCAGCTTCGCCCCGCATGCCGGACGTGCCATCATGCTCGCTCCCGGCAACTGCTATGAGAACATTGGCTTGGGCCCAATCGATCGCGCGATAGAGCTCCACCAACTGTTCAAAGCTCACCTTAAACTGCGTCGCGCCACGTGCGAGTGCAGCTCGTCCAGAGAGACCGGGATCGATCCTCGAGCCGAGGCGCGTTAGCTCGTCTGGCGTGCATGCGAACCGATCCCCAGAATACTCGAACGTCAATTGCGCGAGGAAGCGCTGTGTAACCCCTACATGATCAGGATCCTGCGGATTGACGAGAAGATGGCAGTTCACCCAGTTGCCCTTGACGGTCCCAAAGGCAAGTCGCAGCTCCACATTCGGAAAGACAAGGTCGACGCCAGGAAGGCGACCGTCGCGGTGTTTCGCATCACGGACGCGCTCATAAGTGTCGAGCAAATAGTAATCGGTGACGCCTAGCGCGCGGATGACGGGCGCCGCCATTTCAATCCTGGTGAGATATTGCTCCCAGCTGTCGGTGCCATTAAACTGATCGTTCAGTACGGTACCCGGTGCATGAATATGAGGCTCCCATCGGAGCCAGCGTGATCCGGAACTACCCACATTCCCCCCAATCATGTGTTTTTATGCCGTCGAGTTCCGCCTCGTGACTATGTCAATGTCGCAAACCAAGAGCTCGCAGCCACGCCTCGACCTGCCCGAAGGCATCCTGCTGCCATTGCTCGGGTGTGCGACCATCAAGGATATCCGTCTCAGCAACGAATTTTCGGACGCTCGTCGGCCCATATCCTTCGGGCGCGTCGAACTTCTCCGCAATATATTGATAGCCTTGTGAGCCGCTCTCATGCTCGAGTAGCGGTTTGCACGCTGCGGCCAGGGCTTCGATCCCATCAGGATAATTTCGAATACAATAATAGATGTCGTAGGCGTCCTTCTGCTTGTGACGGCCGTTGAGGGCATAGCCCTTCATCGCAAGCAAGGCAGGGATCGAGCATACGGCTACCTCGACGCGGTTGGTGCCGCCTTCCGGCATATCTCCGGATATCGCGACGAGTTGGTAGAAGCGAAGAGCAAGGTCCGCTCCGTCAGCGCGCTGAACAGCAAAATCGCTCAAGATCGGCGGGCTATTCTTCACGATCTCCGCGTGACGGGGCATGAGGAAATCGACGACGATGTCGATGGGCGCCCCGCCATCGTTTACCGGCACCTGACGGACAAGCTGAAAGCGCCGAAGTTCCTCCCTCTGCTTGTACCCATTGCCCAAGAGAGCCTCGACCAAGTTCACATACTCGCCATCGCCGAGGGCTTCCGCGTCGAGGCCGAGATCGACATCAAGTGTCCCCAGATGGGGCATGTCCTCATTGTCGAGCAGCAGCCAGGGAACCGCACCACCAATCACCGCGAACTTCCCTTTGAAGCTGCCGAGGATCTGTCCGATTTCGACAAGGACACCCTTCACGGCCTTCGTTGTGCGGTCCTCATAATCCGCTGCGGACTGAGGCTCGGGCGGCACTATTTTCGCCATGAAAGGAGTTCCTTTCTGAGATGTTCAGCAGCTTCCGCTCCGCGTTCGCCCGCGATGGAAAGATCAAGATAGGTTTGGACGGGACTCGTGCAGATTACATTCGGGGCAGGCTCGACGATATCGTTGAAGAGGCCACGATCTTTAAGCACCGTAACCACAACGTTCGCTCCCGACGCCGCGGGGGAAAGTTTCAGGGCATCGCGCAGACGGTTGAGCCCGGCCGCATCCGCGTAAAAATGTTGTGTGGCAACGCGGCCATAAGGGGCCAGCCAGTGCGCCGCCGAAAACGAGGCGAACGCAGCGTGGGGATAGCCTTCCTGTGCACCAAGTGCGCCTCGCGCAGAGGCCTCCAAGGATTGGCCATGGAGCGTCGTGTAAAAACTCATGCGCTCGCCTGCCGGCGCTTCATAGGCTTCGCGCCAAGAGTCAAGGAGTCCATCGGGCTGAGAAAGCCGCAAGCCATCTTCCGTAACCTCGGCCCATTCGCGGTCGACCAACTCGCTCCGAACATTACTCACGTGGCCAAGGCTGACATCGGAGGCCTGGGCGAGGTCTGCGACTCGCCATGGTCGAATAGGATCGCGAAGAAGAACCCGAAGAACCTGCGCCGACTTTGGTTTGAATATTGATTTCAGACTGCGGTGGACCGCGGGTGGCTTCGCGTCGACCTGCCGCTCGATGAAGACGCTTTCGAACGCGATCCGCGCGTTCCCCACGAAATCGATAAATCCAACATTGAACTCCCGGCATAGCGCTTGCGCATCCGGCGATAGATATGGCGCGATGAAGATCGGTGTTGCCGGTGGATCGAAATGATCCGCGGCTTTGTGGAGCTGAAGGAGGGTCGCACGCACATGCCGCGGCTGGCCCGCTGGCTTGACCTCGCAAACCAGGAAATGGTGATGCCCATCGATGTTGAGTTCTACCAGAATATCGACGCCGGAGCGTGGTGACGTCAGCTCCACTTTGTTTATCCGTAAGACGGGCACACTCTGCAGCAGCCCCTCAACAACCTTCGCTGCTTGGCTTTCGAGTTCATTCAATGAGTCGTCGGTTTTCAACATTTGCTGAAAATGGCGCCTTCGGTGAAACCAGTCAAGCGAATTTCAGTGGACGATGGTTTTCAACAAGCGCTGAATAACCCTGCTAGAGTGAAACGCATTGCATGATCGGGCCACCTGGTGGCAAGGGAGCAAGGTCGTGCGGGTCTAGAGAACGCCCCACGCTCGGTATCTACCCCTGCCCGTCATCTCGCGAGCACCAAGCTCGCTAATTAAATTCAGAGCGCCGCGGGGCGTCACCCCGGCCGCCTTTGCGATCATGGACGCCGACACGATCGGGCGCGACAGGATCAGATCGATCACCGCCGGAAGGCTGCTCGACGAGCGACGGCCGCGCATCCTCCGCTCCATCTGATCCCGCGCCTGGTTGAGCCGGACGATCTCCTTCATACCAGCCTCCGCCGCGATAGACATCGCCTCAAGGAAAGCGAGCAACCGCGTCGTTCGCTCTCTCGCGCGACGTCGCTCTCGAGGAACAGCTTTCAGCCCGACATTGTATGCCAGCAGATGCGAGATGATCTTGCCGCTCGACCGGAGATAGGCGACGACGAGCTGGCCACCGAGCCAGTGCTGGCGTTGCACCGGCTCCAAGGATTCCCAGGCGTCGTACAACAGCACGGCCGCAAGTGCGGGTGGCAGTGTTTCTGCACACTTCAGGACCGAACGCCATTGTGACAGCCGTTCCGCCTCATCCCAGTCTGGGTCGCGGATAACCAGGTCGCCGACGGCGAGTGAGGGGCGCGCTGCGGATGTCGGCGCAGAGCCGTCGCTCAACGCGTCGAGGACGCGCTGCGAGCGACATATGATCGCATCAATATCAGCGAACTCGCGGGCAAGCACACCATCCTCATCATCGTCGAGATCGACGCTCCCCTCCCCTGCTCGCCCGGCCAGCGCGAACTCTTGCTGCCGCTCCGCGCCGAGAACCGCTCCTGTCAGCGCAGCCACGCCGCCCTCGCTGACCGCCCAGGCGGGATCGGCACCGAAGATCCGACGCCGAGCACGGAGGATCGTGTGCCCGATGGTCAGCTCATGGGTGGGCGCCCGGATATCCATTTGGGCATCGTGGAGCACGAGGTCCTCGACATGGACGAGTTCGCCCGCCACCCACATACTGGCAGCCGCATCAAAGAAATGTCCCCGCTCGACAAAACCATCGCCGACGGGGCTGCGGCGTACAACCTCGTCGAGTCGGGCAAGTCGATCTTCGGCCCGTGCAATGGCTGGAAGAAGCGTCTCCAGAGGCAATTTCTCGATTTCGTAAGCCATTGTAATAAAATGCCTGCCAATCCGATACAGAAGTTATCATGTCCTTCGCTTCCGTCACATAGGTAGATTTCCCGCGCGCGTACTTAGTAAAGGCGGCTAGGCCTTCCGGATTGAACAGAGGTATGCCCACCGCGCCTCAGGTCGACGAGAAAGGCCATTTTTCCAATGGTTTCGACATTCAGCGCTGCGGCAAATGGAAACAAGAGACGTTTACAAACGATCGGTTATCCTTATCTTCTACAATTGGAAATCCGCACCAGAACAACTCTCTTAGGCGCTCCAGATGCCCGCTGACACACGCAATCGCACTTCCCGTCGACCACAGGGCCGGCTAATCGGCTATGCGCGCGTCTCGACGGACGAACAGATGACGGAGGCCCAGGAGATTGAGCTCCGCTCGGCCGGCTGTGACGTCATCGTTCAGGAACACGGATCCGGCGCATCGCGCGCCCGTCCAGCCCTGTCCAAGTTGCTTCGAGAGATCAATGCCGGCGACACACTTGTGGTCGTGCGGCTCGATCGTCTGGCGCGCTCCGTTAGTCATTTGCTCAAGGTGATCGAGGATCTGACTGCGAAGAACGCGCATTTTCGGTCGCTCCGCGATCCGATCGACACGTCGACGCCGCAGGGAATGTTTTCTCTCCAGGTGCTTGGCGCCGTGGCGCAGCTAGAACGCGCACTGATCTCCGAGCGAACGAAGGCAGGCATCAAGGCCGCAAAAGCGAAGGGCCGACTGCCCGGCAACCCGGGTATCCGGGAAAAACGGCCCGAGGCGCTGGCCAAAATGACCGCGGCGCAGAAAGCGGCTTACGGCGATCGCATCCAGGCTACCGCCAATCAATGGCTTCCGACCGTTCGGCGCATGCGGCCGGATCACACCTGGGACGACATCGCCCGCGTTTTGAACCAACGCGGCCTCGATTGGACGCCAGAGCGTCTTCGCCGCGCCGTGAAGTGGATGGTCGCGGAGCGCATGGCCGATGCGGCGTTGCTTCGCAAGTCCCCTCCCCGTCCGCCTGAAGATCGCTTGATGACGTTGGTCGCCGGCATTCACTCGTCGAACTCGGACCTGACGCTGCGCGAAATCGCGGCCCAACTCGAAAGGTTGCATGAGCGCACTCCGCGCGGCGGCTCGAAATGGTCGCCCTCGTCCGTGAAGAACCTCATCGATCGTGCCCGCCGATCGGGACTGATCTCCAGCGCCGGATAGCAGCGCGGCCTTCATCGCGATTTCGGCGTCTGCAGGCCCTTCAAGCTCTTCAACAGTGAATCCGACACCTGCAGCCGATCTCCGGCTTCGGCCGCATCATTCGATCGGCTCCCAGCCAGACCGCGATCGTCGCCGGACTTCTGCGCATCGAGCTTTGCCCTGAGCAAGGCCATGATCATCGGCCAGGTCGAGAATTTCCCGTCCTTGGCGCGGTCCGTCAGGCTGCGCAAATAGCCGCCGGCGTTGCTGATCTGACCGGCCCTCTGGTAGATCGCGGCCAGCGTGATCCCGGCATGCTGCTCTCCCATGACCTCACAGGCTTCCCGCCAGGCGCTCGGGCTGATCCCCAGCATCGGCCGGGCCAGTTCCGCGGCCGCCAGCAAGTCTCGCCAGTGCCGGATATCCCCTCCTTGTGCCAGTTCACGGATTTCGGGGCAGGCATCCAGCACGATCCCCAATGGTAGCTCCCGTTTCGGCAGGCTCCGCACGTTGACGGTTTCCGCAACGCCGCCGCTCACTTCATCATCTTTTCCAAAGCCGTATTCAGATTCAAAATTAGAGTCTGGTTTTGAATTTTGTATGTGACGACCGGAATGGGACTCATTGGCGTCCAGATTCTGCGTTTTCGCGAATGATTCCAACACGTCACGGATATCGACGCAGAGTTCGTGAAGTTCCTGCGCAATGTCGTCCACAAGCTGCCGGGGAGCCGAACGTGGGAGCCTCGCGATGATCCGCTGATAGGTCTGCGTGACCCTGCCCCAGTTCCCCGGAACGTTCTCCTCAATGCCGGTTTCAATCATCTTGACGATGTCGCGCCGGAGCAACGTGAGACGCTCCTTCGCAACGCGAAACGCCTTCTTCTCAGCTTGCAGTGCCTCAACCAGGTCTCGAAACTCGTCCGCCCGCGCCACGATCGGCGACAGGTCGAAGCCGTAGGCCTGTTCGATCTCCCCTCCCCTTCCCTTGCGAGCGAAGCGTTTGCCATTGGGGCTGTCGCGGCGGATGATCACGCCGCAATCGACAAGCACCGCGATATGCCGTCTGAGGGTCGTCGGCGGCATCCCATTTGCGCGCGCAGCAAGCTGCTCGTTGGACGGCCAGACTACAAGCTCCGCGTCGCCGCTCAAGGATGTGTCCGGGTGAAACGACAGCAATGCGTTGAGAATCGTGAGTGACCGATCCGTAGCACCAATCAGTTCCCGCGCTTCGCGGATATGCTGGAAGACCTGCCACTTGTGGACGGCAGCGTCAGGTGAGATTGCCTTTGCAGTCATTTGACTTGCGATATGGCCGAGCGTCATCGCCCGCCGCCCGAAGGGCGTCGTCGAGATATGCGTCTGCATTTCCTTTTACCTTCTGCTAGGCAAAAGAAATCTGCTCGCCGAAACGGCGTTGAGCCTCAGAAGACTCTTGACGGTGATTCTCGGAAATGCGATTCTCTTAGTCGCGACACTACAGAGAAGGGCTTCCGGAATTTGTTTCGGTGGCCTTTTTCTTTTGCGGTTCGTAGTTTTTCATCTCTACCGAGCGCGGCTCGGAATTGATGCAAATCTCACCCTCGGTCGGCTTTCTCTCCTTCATTCGTTTCAAGAAATTGGACATACAAACGATCCAACTGGTCCGCGACATACTCTCCGAAAGATGGCACCAGTTTCTCGTCGAAAATTAATGCTGTCTTCCCGGTCTCTAACTGGATGCGCGCCGCCTTTTTCCCTTTCGGCGTGCTCCAGTTTTTTACTTTCCTGGAAGGCTTGGCCGGCCGCTTCGATGCAACATCGAAGATGAGAGCGAAACGAGCATCGCTATCTGCGTCCAAGAACCGTTCAGACCCCAGAATCGCCTCAACAGCGTCCATGACCTTTGGTTTCCCGAGGCTTTCAGCAAGCGCTGCCCAGCGCGATCTACCCGCTTTCGCGGCCGGGCCAATCTGGATAGCAAGCTTTTCTGGAATGCTCCGCGCGACGGCGATATAGCGGCTTAGGTCAGACTTGTCGGTCGATAGGGCAGCAGTAATGGTTGCGCGATCAAAACCCGCATCCTCGAGCCGGAGCGCAAAGAGCGCCTTCTCAATGAATGAAAGGTCGGCGCGATCAAGATTCTCTCGTCCTTGAGCCACCACCAGGTCACGATCGGTCAGGCTTCGGACGATCGCCGACACCTCTCGACCCAGATCTATGGCAGCCCGTAGCCGCCGACGTCCGTATGCAATTTGATACCGGCCAGTCTTTTCCGGATGAGGTCGAACGAGGATCGGGACTTGCTGTCCGTTTTCAGCGATGCTTGCCTTGAGCTGATCGAATTTTGGGTCAATAGCGGTCGGCAATCGGTCGGCAATCGTCGATCCTTCAATCATCGACGGATCCAAGGAAACGACCGCCTCGCCCGAAGCCAACTGATCCTGAAGTCGAGCTGCGGTTTTCGCTCCCTCCGCCATCTCTTGCAGTGACGAGCCCATCGCGGAGATTGCGCCAGTGCGCACACGGGCAGCTGACTTGTCCGTTGCAGCCTTTTCGCTCACAACCGGCTTTTTGAGGAACAATGAGTCGATCGCGTCCTTACGGCTCATGGCGTTGATCTCCGCAAGCTAGTTTCGAAGCACCGCATCCGGCGGAAGGCGGCCTGTTGGGAGCTCCCAACAAGCTGCGGCTAAAGCAGCTTGGGCGGCGGCTTCCCCCAACCTTTTGGTTCAAAATTGTTGGATACGATCCCTGCAACGAAAACAGAAATCGGCTCTGGTGGAGTCTGTTGGGAGCTCCCAACGGTATGTAGGGATCCTGTAATACTCCAATCATGGGCGTCCCCAGGCAGCCTTAATCAATCCTTCGATTTCGGCGTTCACCGCGTCCAAAGCTTCCATCGCCCGGTCGTATGTCGAACGAGTTAAATTCTCTCGCCCGATTTCATAGAGCGTCTGTTTCGTAAGGCCGGCGTCGGAAACCGCCGCAGACTTCACCATCGGATTAGTCAGGACGTGATCATCGAACATGTTCCTCAGCAGCGCCGCGACCTTCGTCTGCGGGGCATCCTGAGGTTCGAACCGGGTCAGCAGATAGCGGATGAAATCATACTGTAGATTCCCTCCGGCCTCCTTCACGACACCGAGAAGATCGCGAGTCATAAGCAGAAACTGACTCATCGACGCGATATCGAGCATCTGCGGGTGCACCGTAATGACCATTGATGTCGCGGCGCACAGACCACTGAGTGTCAGGAAACCGAGCTGGGGAGGGCAGTCGATCACAACGACGTCATAGTCGTCAGCGACTTCGTCAAATGCTTGGGCGACACGCGTGAAGAAAAGCCCATCTCTCGAACCACGGTCAGTCAGGGCCTTTGGGGTTGTGTGCTCGAACTCCATAAGCTCGAGGTTTCCCGGGACGAGATGCAGACCATCGAAGTACGTTGAGCGGATCACCTCTTTGAGCGACCGCCTAGAGTCGTCGTACCGGATTGCCGCGTACAGTGTCTCGTTGGCACCTACATCCGTCTCCGGGAGAACGCCGAGGAGTGCCGATAGGCTGGCCTGCGGATCGAGGTCTACAGCAAGTACCCTGTAGCCCTGCAATGCAAGATACTGAGCAAGGTGGGCTGACGTTGTTGTCTTGCCGGAGCCGCCTTTAAAATTGGTCACCGCAATGACCTGCAAGTGTTCCGAGCCGCGCCGATGGGGCACAAACTCGATACTCTCGCGTCCGCGGGCAGAGCCTGCCAGCATATGCCGGATTTCGTTAATCTGACCGAGTGTGTAGAAGCGCCTTCCGTTGCTGGCGAGTTCGGGTTGAGGACCTTCACCCGCCAGAGTCATCTTTCGAAGGGTCGAATCAGATATTTTCATTAGGCGCGCCGCTTCACCCGACGTGAATTTGCGCAAACTCTTGTGCGACGTCGGAGGGAACAGGGCTTCGCTCATAGCCTGGAGCTGAGAGCTCAGTTGTTCAGCGTGATCACCAATAGTGACATCTACCGAGGGACGATCATTTCGGGATATGGCAACAGCTTTGCTCACGGTGGAATCTCTTGTCACGGTTAATCGGCATGTAATGCCATTTTTCCGTGACGATTACTGAATGCGTGTTTGGTTGCAAGGCGTTTTTGGTTAACGAAAGGTTAACGCGCTTTTGCCCCAGTTAAGCCGAAAGCGGATTCATCAATCATTATCTTGTAGTTAGCCTGCCTCCCGTTGTTCGCAGCGGGGTGTAGGAAATGCAGATCTGCACCTCTTATCAACATTTTAGACTCCGCCTTCCGCCCGATTTTCGAGAGCTATACCGCCGATTCGGTAGAATCACCGGATGCAAATCTGCACATAGCCACACGCAGCACGAGATGATTTTCCTTCGCCTGACCAGTTCATGCGGAGATCACAATGCAGATTCTGAGCGTCTCGGCCGACCACTACGCAAGCAACCACAACTACCTGAACCAGATGCACCGTCTTCGGGCCGCCGTGTTTGGCGACCGCCTGGAATGGGATGTCACGATTACGGACCAGGGTGAGCGGGATCAGTACGATGATCTCCAGCCAACCTACATCTTGGCGATCTCCGCCGACCAGAAAGTCGTCGGCTGCGCGCGCCTGCTGCCTGCATCTGGCCCGACGATGCTGGAGCAGATATTCCCGCAACTGCTGGAGCGCGGTTCGCTCGACCCCCATGCCGCAATGGTCGAGAGCTCACGCTTCTGCGTCGACACGTCGCTTCAAGCGGGGAGGGGAGGGAGCCTCCATCAGGCGACGCTCACCATGTTCGCCGGCATCATCGAATGGTCGATGGCAAACGGTTACAGCGAGATCGTCACCGCCACTGATCTTCGCTTCGAGCGCATCCTGAAGCGTGCGGGATGGCCGATGAGCCGTCTCGGCGATCCCGTGGCCATTGGCAATACCACAGCCGTTGCGGGCAGCCTGCCGGCTGATCGCGCCAGCTTCGACACGGTTTGCCCGCCAGGTTACCGTTCGACCATCGAGCACGATGGCGCCGGTCCTTTGAGGAGCGCGGCGTGACCCAGCTCCGTTCCCATCCTCGTCTCGTCCGCAAACTCCAGGACGCACTCGGCGACCAGCTCTGCGTCGCACTCGACGATGCAACGGTCGTCGAGATCATGCTCAATCCCGATGGAAGGCTGTTCATCGAACGGCTGGGGCACGGTGTTGCCCCCGCCGGGGCGATGAGTGCCGCCACCGCCGAAGTCGTCATCGGCAGTGTCGCCCATGCGCTGCAGTCGGAAGCTGACGACGAGCAGCCGATCATCTCCGGCGAACTGCCGATCGGCGGACATCGGTTCGAGGGCCTGCTTCCGCCGGTGGTATCGGCGCCTGCCTTCACGATCCGGAGACGGGCGTCGCGGCTGATCCCGCTCGACGAATACGTCAAGTCGAAAGTCATGACGGAGGCACAGGCCTCTGTGCTGCGCAGCGCGATCGCGTCGCGCATGAACATCGTCATTTCCGGCGGAACCGGGTCCGGCAAGACGACACTCGCCAATGCCGTCATCGCCGAGATCGTCGCGACGGCGCCGGACGCTCGCATGGTCATCCTGGAAGACACCGCCGAGATCCAGTGCGCGGCGGAAAACGCCTTGTGCCTGCATACCACCGAGACGGTCGATATGGCCCGGCTCCTGAAAAGCACCATGCGTTTGCGACCGGACCGCATCATTGTCGGCGAGGTCCGCGACGGCGCCGCACTCACTCTGCTCAAGGCATGGAACACCGGCCATCCGGGCGGCGTCACCACCATCCATTCCAACACGGCGATGTCGGCCCTGCGCCGGCTGGAGCAACTGACCGCGGAAGCGAGCCAGCAGCCCATGCAGGAAGTCATCGGCGAGGCCGTTGATCTCGTCGTTTCCATCGAACGAACAGGGAAGGGCAGACGGGTCCGGGACGTGATCCATGTCGAGGGGTTCAGCAATGCCCGCTACCGGACCGAACACTACGCCCAGATTGATGAGGACAGCCATGCCGCATGAGACAAGGATAAATCTCGCCACCCTGGGCCTCGCCACCATCGCTTTAACCCTCGCAGAACCGGCACTGGCCTCCTCGGGCGGCGGCGGCCTGCCATGGGAGTCGCCGCTGCAGCAGATCCAGCAATCGATCACCGGACCCGTCGCCGGCTTTATTGCCCTGGCAGCCGTTGCCATCGCCGGCGGCATGCTGATCTTCGGTGGCGAACTGAATGATTTCGCGCGGCGGCTTTGCTTCATCGCCCTTGTCGGCGGGGTCCTGCTTGGCTCAACACAGATCGTCGCCTTGTTCGGCGCGACCGGTGCGTCGATCGGGGCGGCCGACACACCGTCAGCGACCGACATCGCTACGCCGCCGCGCGAACCTTCAAGAGAAGGGGAGGGAGCGCATGGCTGAGCCCGGCTCCAACCTTTCCCGCTCGCCTGTACACAGGGCGCTATCGCGTCCGAACCTGCTGATGGGCGCCGACCGCGAGCTGGTGCTGCTGACGGCACTTGCCGCCATCATCCTGATCTTCGTTGTGCTGACCTGGTACGCAGCGCTCTTCGGCCTCGCGATCTGGCTGATCGCTGTCGCGGCACTGCGCATGATGGCAAAGGCCGATCCTTTGATGCGGCGGGTCTATGTCCGCCATATCTCCTACAAGGCGTTCTATCGCGCAACGTCCTCGCCCTGGCGCAAGTTCTGAGGGTTCTCGATGGTTGCCGTCAAGTCATTCCGTCATTCTGGTCCGTCCTTTGCCGATCTGGTGCCCTATGCCGGCCTGGTCGACAACGGCGTGATCCTGCTCAAGGACGGTTCGCTGATGGCCGGCTGGTATTTCGCCGGACCGGACAGCGAGAGCTCGACCGACGCCGAACGCAACGAGGTGTCGCGGCAGATCAACGCGATCCTGTCTCGGCTCGGCTCCGGATGGATGATTCAGGTCGAGGCGGTTCGCGTGCCGACGGATGATTATCCGGTCGATACCGATTGCCACTTCCCCGATCCGGTCACGCGGGCGATCGACGCCGAACGGCGAGCGCATTTCCAGAAGGAGAGGGGGCATTTCGAGAGCCGGCACGCAATGATCCTGACATGGCGGCCGCCGGAGCCGCGGCGCTCCGGCCTGACTCGCTATGTCTATTCGGATACGGTTAGCCGATCGGCTACCTATGCCGACAAGGCCCTGGAGACGTTTCTGACCTCGATCCGCGAGGTCGAGCAATATCTCGCTAATGTCGTCTCGATTCGCCGGATGGTGACGCGGGAGACGTCAGAGCGTGGTGGCTTCCGGGTTGCCCGTTATGACGAGCTCTTCCAGTTCATCCGCTTCTGCATCACCGGCGAGAACCATCCGGTCCGCCTACCCGAGATCCCGATGTATCTCGACTGGCTGGTGACGGCCGAGTTGCAGCATGGCCTGACGCCGCTGGTGGAGAATCGTTTTCTCGGTCTCGTGGCGATCGACGGCCTGCCGGCCGAGAGCTGGCCGGGTATCCTGAACAGCCTCGACCTGATGCCGCTCACCTATCGTTGGTCGTCGCGTTTCGTTTTCCTCGATGCCGAGGAGGCGCGGGCAAAGCTGGAACGCACCCGCAAGAAGTGGCAGCAGAAAGTCAGGCCCTTCTTCGATCAGCTCTTCCAGACACAGAGCCGCTCAGTCGATCAGGACGCCATGATGATGGTGACGGAGACCGAGGATGCGATTGCCGAAGCCTCTTCGCAACTCGTCGCCTATGGCTACTATACACCGGTCATCGTCATTTTCGACGAGTTGCAGCCCCGCTTGCAGGAGAAATGCGAGGCGGTCCGCCGGCTGATCCAGGCGGAAGGTTTTGGCGCACGGATCGAGACACTGAATACGACCGACGCCTTTCTCGGCAGCCTGCCGGGCGTCTCCTATGCCAATATCCGCGAGCCGCTGATCAACACCCGCAATCTCGCCGACCTCATTCCGCTGAACTCCGTTTGGTCGGGAAGCCCGACGGCGCCTTGCCCGTTCTATCCGCCGGGCTCACCGCCGCTGATGCAGGTTGCCAGCGGCTCGACGCCGTTCCGGCTGAACCTGCATGTCGACGACGTCGGGCACACGCTGATCTTCGGGCCGACCGGCTCCGGCAAGTCGACCCTGCTGGCGCTGATCGCCGCGCAGTTCCGGCGTTATCCAGACGCGCAGGTCTTCGCCTTCGACAAGGGCGGCTCGATGCTGCCGCTGACGCTTGGCATTGATGGCGATCACTACCAGATCGGCGGCGATATTCATCCGGAAGGGAAGGGGAGGGCGCTGGCTTTCTGCCCGCTTGCCGAGCTTTCGACCGATGGCGACCGCGCCTGGGCGTCGGAATGGGTCGAGACCCTGGTGGCACTGCAGGGTGTGACCATCACCCCGGACTATCGCAACGCCATCTCCCGGCAGATCGGGCTGATGGCGGAATCGCGAGGCCGTTCGCTTTCCGACTTCGTGTCGGGCGTGCAGATGCGCGAGATCAAGGACGCGCTGCACCACTACACCGTCGATGGCCCCATGGGGCAGCTTCTCGATGCCGAGGAGGACGGTCTGGCACTCAGCGCCTTTCAGTGCTTCGAGATCGAGGAACTGATGAACATGGGCGAACGCAATCTCGTGCCCGTCCTCACCTACCTGTTCCGCCGCATCGAGAAACGCCTGACGGGCTACCCTAGCCTCATCATTCTCGACGAGGCCTGGCTGATGCTCGGCCACCCGGTGTTTCGGGACAAGATTCGCGAATGGCTGAAGGTGCTGCGCAAGGCCAATTGCGGTGTGGTGCTTGCCACCCAGTCGATTTCGGACGCCGAACGCTCCGGTATCATCGATGTGCTGAAGGAGAGTTGCCCGACCAAGATTTGCCTGCCGAATGGGGCCGCGCGGGAGCCAGGCACGCGAGAGTTCTATGAACGCATCGGCTTCAACGAACGGCAGATCGAGATCGTCGCGACGGCGCTTGCAAAGCGCGAATACTACGTCGTCTCGCCCGAGGGCCGCAGGCTCTTCGACATGGCGCTCGGGCCCGTCGCGCTTTCGTTTGTCGGGGCATCCGGCAAGGAAGATCTGAAGCGCATCCGCGCCCTGCATTCCGAACATGGGGCCGCATGGCCTTGTCCTTGGCTCCAGCAAAGGGGGATCGCCCATGCCGAAACATTCTTCCCGGCCAAGTAAGGTGGCGTGCGCCACAATTATCTCGGCCATTATGCTCTCCGCCACCCTACCGGTCACGGCTCAAGCCGGCGGCGTCACCGGGCAGGCGACAGAGTGGACGCAGCTTGCCAACAATGCCGAGCTTGTCTCGTTGGTCGGCAAGTCCGCGGAGCAGGTGAACAACCAGATCACCCAGATCTCCCAGCTTGCCGAGCAGATCCAGAACCAGCTCAACATCTACAACAATCTCCTGCAGAACACGGCGCAATTGCCGAACCACATCTGGGGGCAGGTCGAAGGCGACCTGAAGAGCCTGCAAAACGTCGTCGCCCAAGGACAGGGCGTCGCCTTCTCGATGGGTAATATCGACGATGTGCTGAAGCAGCGTTTCCAGAGCTTTGCCGAGATGAAGAGCAATCTGCCTGATGGAGCGAGCTTCTCCACAACCTACCAGAACTGGTCGAACACCAATCACGACACGATCGCCGGAACCCTGAAGGCAGCGAACCTGACGGCCGACCAGTTTTCCAGCGAAGAGAGCACGATGTCGTCGCTTCGCTCGATGTCAGAGTCGGCCGATGGTCAGATGAAGGCACTGCAAGTCGGGCATCAGATCGCCGCACAGCAGGTCGCGCAGATGCAGAAGCTGCGCGGTCTCGTCTCCCAGCAGATGACCATGATGGGCACATGGTTCCAGTCCGAGCAGGCTCAAAAGGATCTGGCCCAGGCGCGCCGTGAACAATTTTTCAGTGCGACCGAGCGCGACATCCGTGGTGGCCAGACCATGGAGCCACGCTGGTGAGCCCGCGTCTGCTGTTCATCCTGGTATTGGCGGGGATCGTCGCGCTCAGCGCCGGCATCGTCACCTGGAACGTGGTCCAGCCGCGTCCGGCTCCCGTGTCCGGATCGGGCGCAGCCGCGACGCAATCTGCTTCCGAAACCGAGCGCCGCGAGCATCGCGAAAAATTCTTCAGCGGCGATCCGGATCGCGACGTCCGTGGCGGGCAGGAGATGAAACCGCGATGGTGATCGTCCACCCCTCCCGGAAGCTGGAACTCGTGTTCATTTCGATCGGCCTCATCCTGTTGGCGACGACACCGGCGCTTGCCCAACAGGGTTCGGTCCTGACGACGCTGGAAAACTCCGTCGTAACCGCCGCGAAAGGCTGGGAGACAACGGCGATGAACGCGGCGCGTTCGCTGTTCTGGATCCTTGCCGGTATCGAGATCGGGATTGCCGCGGTATGGTTGGCGATCAACGCCGCCTCGCTCGACAGCTGGTTTGCCGAGCTCGTGCGGCGGATCATGTTCATCGGCCTCTTCGCCTTCATCCTGGACCAGGGGCCGTCCTTCGCCAAAGCCGTGGTCGATAGCCTCTACCAAATCGGCGCCGGCGGCGGCTCGGCATCACCCGCAAACATCTTCGACGCGGGCATCCGGGTCGCAACCAAGATGTCGGAACAGGCGAAGTTCGGCTTATGGGAAGACAACGCGCTGGCGATCGCCGCGGTCTTCGCCATGGTCGTGGTCGTCGTATCCTTCTCGTTGGTTGCCGCGATTTTCGTCGCCGTCATGGTCGAGATGTATGTCGGCCTGCTCGCCGGCATGATCATGCTCGGTCTTGGCGGCTCGTCCTTCACCAAGGATTTCGCGGTCAAATATCTGGTCTACGCCTTCTCCGTCGGCATGAAACTGATGGCGCTGGTAATGATCGCCAAGATCGGCTCCGACATTCTGCTGGGGCTCGCCGAGGCGCCGACGGCGACCTCCGAGCAGTTCATCACCACGCTTGCGATCGCCGGCATCTCGGTCGTGGTCTTCGTCATTGCCATGTATGTCCCGCCGATCCTGCAGGGCGTGGTCCAGGGCGCCTCCATCGCCGGCGGCATGGAAGCGATCCGCCATGGCGGCCAGGCCGCCACCTTCGCAGCCGGCGGGGCGTTCCTCGGCGCAAGTGCTGCAACAAAAGGGGCGCAGACGGCGAGCTCGGCGAGGGCCGGGGGCTCGTCGATGGCGGGCGCGGCACTTCGCGGCATGGCGTCCGGCATTGGAAGTGCTGGATGGGCTGCCGGATCGGCAGCCAAGGAGAAGGCCATCGCCTCACCCGGCGCCTATGCCGGATCGCTGCTCGGGCTTGCCAACGCCAAGCTCGACCAGACGCGGCAATCAGGCCGACCAACGCCGCCGCCCCCACCCATCAACGAGAACAAGTAGCTGGAGGATGATCACCCATGGCCGGACGCAATCCGCCAGAGAATTCCCCTATCGCCAATCCCTATCTCGCGGCGCGCAACGAGTGGAACGAGCGCTATGGTTCCTATGTGAAGGCGGCCGCGGCGTGGCGCATCGTTGGCGTCACCGGCATGGTCATGGCGGTGATCGGCTTCGGTTACGCGCTCTACCAGAGTACGCAGGTCAAGCTCGTCCCCTATATCGTCGAGGTCGACAAGCTCGGCACGGCCTCCAGTGCCGGCTTCCCACAGCAGATCGAATATGCCGACCCGCGTGTGGTGCGCGCCACGCTCGGCAGCTTCGTCTCGAATTTCCGAAGCGTGACGCCGGATGCGGTGGTGCAAAAGCAATATATCGACCGAACCTACGGCCTCCTCAGGACCTCGGATCCGGCGACAGAGAAGGTCAATGCCTGGTTCCGTTCCAATTCGCCCTTCGAGAAGGCGAAGACTGCTACCGTCGCGATCGAGGTCAACAATATCGTCGCTCTGTCGAACCAGTCCTATCAGGTCGACTGGACCGAGTTCGAACGCGACCGCCGCGGCAAGGAGACGGCCACCCGCCGCTTTCGCGGCATCGCCACGGTTACCCTTACACCGCCGCAGGACGAGGGCGTCATCCGTCTCAACCCCATCGGTCTCTATGTCAGGGACTTCGACTGGACCGCGCAGCTTTGAAAGGCATGGCCCGAACATGAATATCCGTCTTGAGAACTATTCGGCCATGCTGACTGCCGGCGCCATCATATCAGCAGCGCTGGCGTTCTCCATTCTTGCGCCTCCCGAGGTCTTTGCGGCCGATGGCGTGACCGCGAACGAGGCGAAGGGCGTCAGCATCTCCGGCCAGTGGCGCGGATCGCGCGGGCTCGTGACCAAGGGAGCCGACGGCAAGGTGATCTTTCTCTATGGTGAGGTTCAGCCCTCGGTCGTCTGCTCACCGCTGCAGGTCTGCGACATCGAGCTTCAGGGCGGCGAGGTCGTTCGCGATGTGCTCGTCGGGGATACCGTGCGGTGGAAGGTCGAACCGGCCACGTCAGGGGCGGCGGGTGGTCAGGCAATCCATTTGATCGTTAAGCCGTCGGAGCCCAGTCTCGTCACATCCATGGTGGTGACGACGTCGCGGCGGACCTATCATATCCAGCTCAAGTCGCATGCCACGCAATACATGGCCCGCGTCGGATTCGAGTATCCGGAGGATGTCTCGGCGAAACTTGCCGACATCAATGCCCGTCTCGAGGCGAGCACCATTCCAGGCGCCGGCGTTCCTGCCGAGCAGCTCAACTTCTCCTATTCGGTGTCAGGCAGAGCCGGCTGGCGGCCGACACGGGTCTATTCCGATGGCCAGAAAACCTACATCCAGTTCCCGCGCTCGATCTCCGGCCAGGATGCACCGGTTCTCTTCGTCACATCTGGCGGCCAGAACCGCATCGTCAACTACCGGATGAAGGGCGACATGATGGTGGTCGATTATCACGTCGATCGCGCGGTGCTGGTCTCGGGCGTTGGCTGGAAACAGGAGAAGGTGACGATCAGAAGAGGAGGACGGTGATGCGACCCTTTGCCGACAATCTCCTGTTGCGCCCCATCCGCGCCCTTGCCGCAGCCGGCACCTTCGCCATCCTCTCCGGATGCCAGTCTATCGGGACCGATGGTCTCGTAGCGAGCAACGCACCACCCGAGATCTCCGGCCCGGCGGCAAGCGCCATTGCCGGCGATATGGTCAGCCGGCTTGCCGAGCAGATCGGACCCGGCAAGGCGACGGTTGCGCTGAAGGCGGACACCTCACCCTTCGGGCAGGCTCTGGAGGCGGCGCTGAAAGGCTGGGGTTACGCCGTCGTCACCGACCAGAAGACGGACGACGGAACGAAGATCATCCCACTCGCCTATGTGATCGTGCCCTTCGACGGACAAGTGTTGGCGCGTCTTTCGACCGATAGCGTCGAGCTCGGTCGGGCCTATTCCGTTACGGCAAGCGGTGCTGCGCCGGCGAGCGCGCTCTCGCTGATGCGACGCGGCTAAGGGGAAGCATCATGGTCCAATCCTTGCAACTTGGCAGTGCTGCAAATGCCGAAGCGGAATCTGGCATCAAGCGGATCAATCGGCTGCCGATTATCGTGGTGATCGTGCTGGTCATCGCTTTCCTTGGCGTGATTTTCTATGGGCTCTCGTCCCGTGGACTCTATTTCAGCAAGGACGGCGGTCCGGACACAAGCTCGGGCAATCCGGCGTCAACCTTCGCCGACCAGATCAAGCGTGGTGTGACGGATGGCATCATCGGTGAGCCACAGCAGCAAACCACGTTTCAGCCGACATCTGTCGAGACGAAGCAGGCCGAGGAAAAGTCAAGCAATCCCTTCACGCCGCAACCGGGACAAAACGAGGAACAGCAGCGCGGGCAGGAGTTGGAAAACGAAGAGGTCTGGCGTGCACGGCTTGAGCGCGAGCAGAGGGAGCAATATCTGCGTGAGCGGCATCGTCAGCGCATGGCCCGACTACAGGCGAATGACGCTGCCTATGACGCACCACTCGCCATCGACCGCAGCAAGCTGGAGGCGAGCGCAGACCAGGCCACCTCGGCGGGAACGACGACGAATGCTGCGTCATCGACGACCACCGGCGGCACCTCGGATCTCTATGCAGCCGCGTTGCGGACGGGCCTCGGCGGGCAAAATGTCGATCCGAATGGACAATCCTCCAAGGAGGATTTCTTCAACGCCGATCTCAAGGAACTCGGATATCTCCCAAATCGTGTCTTACCACAGCAGTCGCCGTATGAACTGAAGCGCGGATCGGTCATTCCAGCGACGCTGATATCAGGCATCAACTCGGACCTGCCCGGTCGTATCACAGCCCAGGTCAGTCAGAATGTTTACGACAGCGCAACAGGGCATCGCCTGCTGATCCCGCAGGGAACGAAGCTCTTCGGGCGCTACGACAGCAAGGTGTCGCTCGGTCAGAGCCGCTTGCTTGTCGTCTGGACGGATATCATCTTCCCTGATGGATCCACGCTGCAGATCGGAGGCATGGCGGGAACAGATGCGCAAGGCTACGGTGGCTTCCACGACAAGGTGAACAACCACTATTGGCGGACATTTGGTTCGGCGGCGCTGATTGCGCTGATCGGAACCGGGATCGACGCGTCCATACCCGAAAGTTCGACGCTGGCCACGCAGGATACGGCCTCCGATGCGGCAAGGCGGAATTTCGCGGAAAGCTTCGGTCGCGTAGCCGAACAAACCATCAGCCGAAACCTCAACGTGCAGCCGACGCTGGAAATCCGGCCGGGCTACAAGTTCAATGTCTTGGTTGATCAGGACGTAGTCTTTCCTAGCTTATACAGGAATTGATCTTAGCGTTTGTCATCGACCGCATGTCCCGCCACATTTGAGGGGATAGGGGTGCCGAAACCCATGACACGTGGATTGGCCGTTTCTTAAGCAACCGGGACCGCGCCGGATCACGGTGCTGATATTTGTGCGGGAGAATAGCTATGCATGGCGAACGGATCGACCGGGAAGCGCTTTTTGATCATAAACGCGCAGATCCTAACCGCCAGAGGGCAATCGACGTGTAACGGGGCGCGGCCAAAATTCGATTTCCTTCAATTGCAAACCGATAGCGGGATAACGGGGTCGGTGAAAAGACACACTTCGAAGCCTTGGCGCCCCGCTACCAGGGCGATGAAATAACTCGGTACATTGTCAAACGTCGGTTTGGCATTTTCTCATTTCAGTTACGTCATGCCGTCGTTAGATGGGGTGCTATCGGATGGGAAAGCCAATGGATCGAGTTGTAAAAGACTATTTCGAGCGATTTTCGGTTCCCGCGGAGGTGGTATCGTTCGTCAGCCGCCCGATCGGCCACTTCATAGATGGACGGGAGACCCTGTCGGGTCAGGATCCCATCGATCTCGTGGAGCCTTTCACTCAAAGGACACTGACAGAACTTGCCGCTGGGGATATGCAGATCGTTGATCAGGCGGTGCACTCTTCGTGGAAGGCGCTCAATGGAACATGGGGTCGGCTGTCGCCTCTCGAGCGCCAAAAGCTCATGTTGCGGCTGGCGGAAGCGATGGAGGCCGATGCTGCCTTTCTAGCGCATCTCGAAGCCATCGATGTCGGCAAGGCCATATCGGATGCGCGCTCTATCGATGTCGCGGGAGCGATCGCGAACTTCGAATATTCTGCCGGATGGACGAGCAAGCTCGATGGTCGAACCACCAGCGCCGTCGCGTTGCCCGGAGAGACGCTGACCTATACCGTCAAAGAGCCGCTAGGGGCGGTGGCGGCAATCATACCGTGGAATTTCCCACTCCAGATAGTCGTGGAAACTTGCGGCGGCGCTCCTCCCCCAGAAAGCGCATGTCATGAACCGCGACACGCGCCTCTCCGACGTGCTCCACGTCCTGCTGCACCTGGCGCAGGTGAGGGAACCTGTTACCTCGGAACTCCTGGCGAGGAGTATGGGAACGAACCCGGCGGTCTTCCGGCGCACCATGGCGGGATTGCGCAACGCAGGACATGTACAGTCGGACAGGGGGCATGGCGGTGGCTGGAGGCTCGCCAGGTCGCTCGATCAGATCACTTTGCTTGATGTCTATTCGGCGCTTGGAAGACCAACTCTCTTTGCAATCGGCATGCGGGCCGACAATCCCGATTGCCTTGTCGAGCGTAGGGTGAACGCTGCACTGAAGAACACAATGGACCAAGTCGAAGCGATCTTTGTCGAGCGCTTCGGTTTGTTGACGCTGGACCAATTGCTGCTGCCAGTCCGATCGTCTGACGTCATCGCATGCGAACGCCTGCCTGCCCCCTAACATGAGAGAAACAGGCCCTAGCGCGGAGGTAACGAATACGGCGACAGACAACTGGATTAGCGGTTGCCGAAGCGCGCTTTGGCAGCTTCAGTCACCGGCATGTAGAGGCTGACCAAAGTTCCTTCCGGGTCGCGTATCTGGAAGGTCTGGTTACCCCAGGGCAAGAGCTTCGGTAAATGGACAATTTCCGCCAGATCCTTCAGCCGCTCGAACTCGGCGTCCAGATTGGCCACCTGCAGCTCGATAATGGCGGTGCGATTGGCGCCGGGCTCCGCCGTCCCTTCCTGGAATAGTGCGACGGTCTCCGCGCTGCCTATGGCGATAGTTGCGGAAGGGGTCACGATCTCGGCGAAGACGGGTGCCAGCCAGTCGGCCTTCAGGCCGGTGACCATTTCATAAAAGGCGACAAGGCCGTTGATGTCCCGTGCGATGAGGCGAAGAGAGGCGAATTTCATTTTAGTCTCCTGTTTTTACTCGATCGATGATCGAAGACGGAGCCTTGTAAATGCATCCTGCTGCCAGCATTGTGGCAACAGGAGTCTAGAATGTGTTGCGCCAACCGGCTTTCTCAGATCATACAAATCCTGCGCTGCATCGCGGTCGGTGACGGCAGGAGATCGTAATTGCTATGCTTGCACGTGGGTGACATGCATATAGTGGAAAAGACATGCTAAGTTGACAGGCTATTTGATCGTGACCTTGGGCCGTCGAATCATACTCTGGGAGAAATCCATGTCACATCGCCCTTCCAATCTTTCATGGCCGGTATTCAGTCGTTCTAAGTTGGGTGAGCGTCTTAATGCGATAGAGAAAGCGGCCGCCGGTGACATAGAGGTATGTCGTTGTTCCGGATTCGGCTAACGCGACATTGGTTGGCATTGTCGGCGTTGGGATCGTCGCGAGAAGCTCGCCGCTGGGTGCGTAGATATAGATACCCTGACGGTCCGGCTGCTGGATCGTAGCGTAGACATTCCCCGCAGCATCCGTGGTCAAGCCGTCGGCGCCGCGGGCGCCGTTTGATGCGACAAACACGCGCCGGTTCTGCGGCATGCCACTGTCGTCCAAGCTATAGGCAAGGATGTCCATCCCCCCCTGGCGCGCCGGCCGATCAAGCCCGATGTCATGTGTTCCGATATCGTTCTCGGCGACATATAGAGTGCGTTCATCCGGAGAAAGAGCCAAGCCATTCGGGCTTGCTGCGTCTGTGATGACCAGATCGACTTTTCCGTTTGGAGAGATCCGGTAGATGCCGAAGACAGGCTGCGTAATTGGCTCGTGCCCAAAGTAGCGCGTATCGCTAAAATATATTGTTCCGTTTGAAGTAACCACCAGATCGTTAGGTGCGTTGAAGGGAAGTCCTTCATACGTGCCCGCAATGATGGTTGTCTTTCCGGTCCGGGCATCGGTGCGCATGACGCATCGGCAGCCAAAATCCGCTCCCGCTGCCACGAGAAGCGCGCCATCCGGCCCGATCGCCAGCCCGTTTGCCATGCCGGAAGGGCTGCGCAGGATCGTAGTCTTACCGTTTTCCGGGTCAAGGGACAGGATCGAGCCATCCTGCATTCCGCTGTAGAAGGAAATCGTTACGTCGCTGAAGTAGAGGTGGCCATCGGGTGCCTGGACTGGCCCTTCCAGCCAGACACCGTCGGCATATACAGTTTCCAAAGTGGCATCGGGTGCGATGATCGACCCCCGAGCCAAAGGGACTTCGGCACGAGCTGTCGAGCCAATTGTACAGAGTACCAAAAACGCGGCTGCGATCGTGTTCTTCACTCTTTGTGCTCCTGTGATTGATTAATTGAACGAAGGTCTGTTCTGGACAATTTATTATGGCTGTGATGTGCCGGCCCGGCCTTTGTTTGGTGGGGCCTCGCTGGCTAAACCCGGCACTCGCAAAGTGACCACGAAGGCTCCGGCCATAAGAAAAAGCCCGCTCGCGGTTTCGGCCTCGTCAGGAGCAGCGCGGGAAAACCACGCTGACCAGGCAACGGGAACGGTTCCTAAAGCGACCCCCACAACGTCAAAAGACGGCCGGTGATGATGAAACTGCGCCCGAATTCTAAAAGAAAAAGTGCCAGAATACCCATAGTGCACGGCATTGCGGCAAGCTTTGGCCGCATAGACTTTTCGAATAGGTAGGCACCCAGATAGTTGGCTGCGAAGGTCGCCATGCCAAACCCGAGAAGAAACGTTGAAATTCCTTCCCCACCCAGATGCGTGACCATTTCTAGGAATGGCCGGATATAGGTGAAGAAAGCGAAATGCCCCGTGAAGATCAGCAATACTGATACCAGCGCTGCAGCGATTCCGGGCCGTCTGGCAACTGCGACCAGGACTACCAGGTGTGATGGGCCCTGAGGGGGAAGCCGTGGCAGGGCGACGATCTGGCCGACGAGGGCGAGCCCTCCAAGACAGGCGCTCACTAAAAAGACACCTCGCCAGCCGATCAGATCACCCAAGAAACTCCCCGCGGGCGGTGCTAAAACTGTCGCCGCAGAAATGCCGAACATCACGATCGATAAGGCGCGGGCGGTATACTCTTCTCTTACCAGACGCCCTGTTATGGCGAGGGAGAGCGTCCAGAAGCCGCCGAGTGCAAGCCCGAGAAAGACGCGGCCTGCCAAGACCATCCAAATGGACGGAGACAAGGCGACAATGACATTTAAGATGATCAGCAGCAGCGAAAAGCAGATGATCACGTTTTTGCGGTCGAGGTTACGCGTCAAGAACGTTACCAACAGGCTCGCGATGAGTGCCGGAACCGCAGTTGCCGTGACGGCCTGTCCGACCGCCCCTTCGCTGTCGTTAAGATCTGCGGCCATTGTTGTCAGCAGGCTGGTTGGCAGGAATTCGGATCCGACCAGACCGAAGGCTCCAACGGCCATAGAGGTTACTGCAGCTGACCTTGCCGACGAGCTGTGATATTCGCTAAGCTGACTATCCTTGGATAGCATCGCAATTCCACTGAGTTGTCACTTCTCGCGCAAAAAATAGATGTGGAGTGGCTGGCCAATCTATGCCAAAAATTCCAGAATGTTTGATCGAAACGCCAAATTTTCTGATGGCCATTCTGGCTCCGATATCCTCAGCGAGCTTCTCATTGGGATGCGGCTGCGTGGCGCGCGCTACGGACGGCTGCGTCTTGCGCCCCCGTTCGGTATTCATTTTGGCGACGGGCGAGCAGCACGATTTCACTTCGTGGCACGCGGGGATGTTCGCCTCGAGGTTGTCGGCCATGACGCGCTCTGGCTCCATGGTGGCCATGCGGTCCTGATCCCAACTGGACGGGCGCATCGGCTAGTTTCGGCGGAGGGCGAGAAAACACGCGATTTCGACAGCTATCGGAGCGAACCGCTCTGCCTTGGGGTCTATGATGTTCTTACCTGCCCGGATGGAGTATGCAGCCCCACGGACACCAATGTCTTCACCGGTGAGATCGAATTCGATCTCGACACACTTCATCCGCTGGTCGAACTCATGCCGGCAATCATGCCAGTGGCCACTTTGCTCGACAGGCAACCGGAGATCCTGCCACTGCTTGCGGCAATGGAACGGGAGATGGCGCAGCCACGAGCCGGTTCTGCGGGCATTCTCGCACGATTGGCGGATGTCGTGGCAGCCTCCATCGTACGTGGATGGATCGAATGCGGTTGTGGTCAGGCCCGAGGCTGGGTCGAGGCGTTGCGTGACCCACGTGTCGGGCGCGTGATTGCCGCATTACATCGCGATCCAGAACGTGCCTGGACGGTCATGGAGATGGCGCAAATGATGGGTGCTTCACGATCCGCTTTCGCAGAGCGTTTCGCTTCGGTAACGGGGAGCTCGCCGCAGAAGTATGTCACGGCGCTCCGCATGCAGAAGGCGTCGAAGTGGATCGCGCGCGATGGCATGCCGATCAGCATTGTCGCCGATCGCCTCGGCTATGGATCGCAGGCTGCTTTCGCCCGTGCTTTCAAACGCGCGACCGGCCAGCCACCGGGCAAAATGCGCAGTCAGGCAGTTCTTCCGCCTGTTCCCGTCCATGGGGAGGGCTGATGGTTTAATCGGTGGGGCATCATTGCCTGAAACCCCCAATAGAGCGCGAAATCCGGGCTGCGTGAAACAAACCGTCAGACCGGGCAGATACACTCTGTGTTGATTTCCACTGAGAGCTGACCTATCAGGCTGCGCCGGGTCAGCTCTCAGTGGAAATCAACACACTCTGAAACCGAAGACATTCCTAATCCGCAAGCATTTTCTCTTATCGGTTACCGGCATACGGAGACTGATAAGCGTTCCTTCCGGTTCGCGTAGCTGGACGGTTCGGTTGCCCCAGGGCAGCAGCTTCGGCGGATGGACGGCCTCAACGAGTCCTTTCAACCCGTCAAACTCGGCATCCAGATAGGCAACCTGCAGTTCGATAATGGCGGAGCGGTTCACGGCGGGCTCCGCTGTCTCTTCTATAAAAAGCACCGGTGTCGGCGCTGCCGTTGGCGTCACGATTTCGGCAAAGACGGGCGCCAGCCATTTGGACTTCAGACCCGTGACCATTTCATATAAGGCGACGAGGCCGTTGATGTCCTGCGCGGTGAGGAGAAGAGAGGCGAGTTTTATCTTAGTTTCCTGTCTGGAACCGATCGACGATCGGAGAAGAAGCCTTGTGAATGAGTGCTGATGCCAGCATTGTGGCAACAGGAGTCCAGAATGCGCAGCGCCGACCGCCTTTTTCAGATCATTCAAATCCTACGCCGCACATCGCGGCCGGTCACGGCTGCGGCGATTGCGGCAGAGATCGAAGTGTCCCGGCGCACGGTCTACCGGGATATTGCCGAACTGATTGGCCAGAGGGTTCCGATCCAGGGCGAGGCGGGTCTTGGATATGTGCTGGCTGACGACTATGAGATGCCGCCGCTGGCGCTGAGCCCGGAAGAGGCCGAGGCGTTTGCGCTTGGCGCGCAATGGGTTGCCAGGCATCCCGATCGGGCGCTTGCCCGGCTGGCGCAGGATGTCTTGTCAAAGATCCGGTTTGCCTTGCCTGAATGCAGCCGTTTCGTGCTGGAGCAGCCGACACTGGGCATACGTCCCCTCGATCCCGTGTCGCAGGAGAGGCCGGATACGACATTGGTGCGCGACGCGCTTCGGCGGGGACGGGTGCTGGCCTTCAGTTACCGCTCTCTGGAAGGCACGGTCAGCCAGCGTAGCGTCTGGCCGATCCTTCTCGGCTATGACGATACGCATTGCCTGTTGATCGCCTGGTGCGAAAGGCGCGATGCCATCCGCCATTTCCGCGCGGAGCGCATGTTCGGAATCAGGGTGCTGGAACGTAAACCGCCACGGCGTCGCCGCGAACTGCTTGAGCTATGGCAGAAGACAAGGGAACGCGTCATGTCCGATCTTAATTCTGTGCAGGGCAGCGAATCCGAGTGACTGCAACCGCATAGTCAGCTTACGGCATGATCGTAGTTTCGCCTGCTTTCCTCGACGCGCGGCAGATTATCCCATATCCAGGCGTTGACGCTTTCCAACGCCCGTAACAACTCCGCGCCCATATCGGTCAATTCATATTCGACGCGTGGCGGCACCTCGTGAAAGGAATGGCGGTTCACCAGACCATCCCGCTCGAGATTGCGCAGAGTCAGTGTCAGCATACGCTGGGTGATTCCCTCGATCCCGGATTTGAGCGCGGAGTAGCGCAGCCTTTGTCCGCTGGCGCGCGACAGCTGCCAAAGCACCTGCGCGGTCCATTTATCGCCCAGTTTCGCGCAAATGCCATTGGATGGATATGGCCTGAAGGAGCGGCCATCCTCGGTTTTCTCGATCAATATTGTCTCCGTAAGCTACATTCTTGTGCCTGGGGCTCAGAAATGTGCCGTCTTCCGGCCTAGCGAATACCGTATATATGGATAGCCCTTGTTCAACGCGAGGGTAACCCATGACAGATGATCAACGTTTTATTCTGGTTTTCGGCGCCACCGGGCGGCAGGGCGGATCGGTTGCCAGGGCATTGCTGAAGGCCGGATGGCCCGTCCGTGCCTTTGTCTCCGATCCTTCCAAACCGGCCGCGATTGCCTTGCGGCAGGCGGGCGCCGAGCTCATGCGCGGTTCATTCGAAGAAACCGCGACAATCGAGGCCGCAATGAAGGGCGTCCGTGGCGTGTTCAGCGTGCTGCCCGGCACCCTGTCGGCGGAAGACGAGGTCCGATACGGGAAAGCCATCGCCAACCTTGCCGCAAAGAGCCGGGTCGACCATTTCGTCTATTCTTCGGGTGCAAGCGTGGGAGAGAAACTGACCGGCGTTCCGCGCTTCGACGCCAAACCGCGTATCGAGGCCCATATTCGTGATCTGCCGCTTACTGCAACCATTGTCCGGCCGATGATCTTCATGGAAATGCTGGTCCGGCCCGGTTTCGGACTGGAGGAAGGGCGGCTCGTGTCGCTGATCCGTCCCGATCAAGCGATGCAGCTCATCGCCGTGGAAGATATCGGCAAGATTGTCGCTGCGCTTTTCGCGAACGAGGCCCCGTTTGCAGGCGTAGCGATGAAAATCGCCGGCGACAGGGTCACTGGCCAGGAGCTGGCCGACGCGTTCACCGAGGTTGCAGGCAGGCCTATCGCCTATGCCCGGTTTCCCGAAGAGGTATTGGCCGCCAATGCCGATCTGGCGCAGATGGCATCGAGTCTTGAAAACGGCCCCCTTGCAGAACACGTCGACCTCGACTTCATGCGCGAACTTAATCCCGACCTACTTTCGTTCCGGTCCTGGCTTGCGGGAAGCGGTCGCGCGGCGCTCGGTGCCGCCTTGCGGAACACCGGTACCGCTGCGGCGACATCCGGCGGCAGTACCGGGGCGGGGCAATGAGGACGCTGATTTCATTGCTTTTTGCCTACCTGGACTTGAATAAGTAAAACGAACGTTTTACATCTTCCTCCGTTTCACGAGGAAGATGATCATGGACCTAACGACTAGGCTCACCGTCGCCGCCGAACAGCTTTTCGACCGCCATGGTTATGTGGGGACCGGGGTGGACCTGCTGACGGCGGCAGCGGGCATGTCGAGCCGGACGCTCTACAAACATGCCGGCAGCAAGGCCCAGCTCATGGCGCGAGTGCTTGCGGAACGTGACCGGCGGTTCATGGCCCGGATGAAGGTGGAGAGCGTGGATGCGCTCTTTACCGCCCTTGCGGACTGGATCCGGAGCGAGGGGATGCGGGGTTGCCTGTTCCTTCGCGCCCTGGCAGAGACCGGCGGTAACATACCGGAAATCTATGAGGCGGTCGCTGCGCACAAGGCGGCATTCCGGCAACGGATTGGCGATATTGTCTCCGCCGAGCTTAGCCACGCCGATCCGTCCCTGGCCGATCAGGTGCTCATCCTCTTCGAAGGGGCGACCCATGCCGCGGTTTATCGCGGGAATGATGCTGTGTCCGCTGCCCGGTCGGCGGCCGCTGTTTTGCTGGAGGCGGCGCGTCAATGAACCCTGCTGTTCTTGTCGGCGCCGTGGGCTTCGGTCTGATCGCGGTCTGCTATGGCTTTGCCCGTTTTGCCCTTGGCCTGTTCCTGCCGCAAATCAATGCCGAACTGAGCCTTGGCCCCGCTCTCAGCGGCCTGATCTCCGGTGGCGCTTTTGCCGCCTACTGCATCGCCATCATCACCTCCGCCGCCTTAACCGAGTGGATTGGCGCCCGTGCGGTCGCCACAGCGGCAGGCGTGGTTGCCGCTCTCGGCATGGCGGGCATCGCACTCGCTCCGAACCCACTTGTTCTGGCCGTTGCCGTCGTGGTGGCCGGGTCAAGCACCGGCCTTGCCTCACCGCCAATGGCTGCGGCCGTTGCGGCTGCCGTCCGGAAAAACCGGCAGGACATAACCAACACCGCCATCAATGCGGGGACAAGTGCCGGCGTGGTCCTCTCGGCGCCGATTACCCTGGCAATCTCCGGGCAATGGCGGCTGGCCTTCGGTGTATTTGCCTTTATTGCCGCGGTTTTCGCAATCGCCGCTGCACTATCGCTGCCATGCGCACGCAAAGCTAGTGGCGTGGGTGGTCTGCCACCAATGACTGGCGCTGTGCTGCATCTTGTCCTCGCCTCTTTCCTGATGGGGGCGGCGAGCACCGCGCTCTGGTCCTTTGGCGGCGAGCTTGTATCGCAGAGGTTGAACTGGGGACTGACGGGAGCCGCCGCCCTGTGGAGCGCAATCGGTGCGGGCGGCGTCACCGGCGCCTTGGCCGGTCACCTGGTCGCCCGCTTCGGCCTCGATCGGGTCCATCGGACCTTTCTGTGGCTCATAGCAGGTGGCGTCCTCGCAGCCGGGTCCAATGTCGCAGGCCCCGCTTTTGCGCTGATCGGCGGAGCGCTTTTTGGCGCTGCCTATATGATGCTGACAGGTGTCTATCTGATCTGGGGCGTGCGTGCCTTGCCCGACCGGCCTGCGATCGGGCTGACGATCGGATTCCTGACCATCGCCGTCGGCCAAACCGTCGGCGCGCCGGTATTCGGTATTGTGATGGCAGGTTATGGAGCCGGAACGGCGGTAGCCTGTTTTGCCATCATCGCTCTTCTGGCGGGGCTATTTCAAGCCGGTTCGGCTACACCCTCCTCCCGAAAATAGAGCGTTGAACGAGGGCATGTCCGTGCAGGAGACAAACTTGCGTCGACTGAAGTGGGGGTTGGCCCATGAGCGGCACGCCGATTGCCGCAACGGCGCTGAGCCTGTCCGAATACAGAAGCGCGGCCTGCTAAGGCAAAGTGCCCCGTCGTTGTACACGATGACAGACCGTTTCGCGCTCAAGATGCGAGCAGCGCAACCCTCGAGGCAACCAGGGGCAGGGTGCGCTCTGACGTGCGAGCAAGCCGCTGGACGAAATGACACTCCGTGGCGTGACCAAGACGCATGAGCGCGTTAACCATCAATACCCGCCTGAAACGCCTGACCGCCCGGGAGCCCGGTGTAGGGCGGGGCCCATCTAGGTCCTGTTGACAAAGTATGGCAGCCATATCTTTGCGGCGGCCAGGGCGAGGAATGCTGAGAAGGATTTTCGGGTCTTGTAGTATCGGGTCGCGACGCGACGGAACTGCTTGAGGCGGTTGAACATCCGCTCGATGCGGTTTCGATCCTTATAGGCCCGGAAGTCGCAGGCAGGCGGGTTCTTCCGGTTGGCCTTCGGCGGAATGACCGGCCTGATGCCGTGGATCAGGAGTTCTTCACGCAGGAAATCACCGTCGTAGCCCTTGTCTGCAAGGAACAGTCTCGGTTTGCCGACCGGTATAGCCAACAAGTCAGGAACGGCGTTATAGTCCGAAGCCTCTCCGCCCGTCAGGACGAAGCCAAGAGGGCGTCCCTGACCGTCTGCTCGGGCGTGGATTTTCGTCGTAAAGCCGCCGCGTGATCGACCAAAAGCCTCCTGATAAGTCCCCCTTTAGCGCCCGCAGCCTGCGAATGGCCGCGAACCGTGGTGCTGTCGATCATGTGCTGCCAGTCATCCGTCAGCCCCAGTTCAACGAGGGTCTCAAGCAGAGCGTCCCAAACGCCCTGTTCGGCCCAACGGCGGAAGCGCACATAGACGGAGTTCCACTTCCCGTAGCGCTCATGCATGTCGCGCCATGGGCAGCCGACCCGGAGAACATGCAGCATGCCGTTCAGATACTGCCGATTATCGTGCGAGGGTCGGGACTTCCTACCGCGTTCGCTGGGCAACAGCCCCTCAATGATCCGCCATTCCATATCCGTCAGGTCGCCGCGCGCCAAGACTGCCTCCTAAAAGGCAGTCTTGAATCACGCTTCCGCTGATTTGGGAATCCACTTTGTCAACACGACCTAGCATTCGTGGGACTCGATTCTGTACTTTCGGGCTCGGTGACGTCGCGCCCCTGACGATAAATAATAGATAGTCGTGCGATCGGATGCACGCCGCTATGCCGATTTGAGGCTGGATAAAATAAAAGCCCCGAATGATTGTACTGCACGCGTCGGCTTTGCTGAGGCATAAATAAGGCTGACGCCTATTTCTGGAAGGTGTGGCAGACCTTTTGCGACAATTGCCAGGTCTGGGGGAACCGCCGCGCGAGTTACCACGCTTATAGCAAGGCCTGATCGCGCGATCGTTAGGACACCGGCCAAGCCGTTGCTGGCATGGGTGACCCGGTAGTTGATGCCGAGAGCATCCATCGCTCTTCGCGCCTCTTGGTGGTCGATTGTTTCCGAGCCCGAAAGGGCCAGCGGCAAAACCGGTTCGCTGAGCAGGGCAGGCGCCTTTTCGGAAGCTATCCAGACCAGCGGTTCGTATCGAATAATATCTCGGGGCGGCGCCGAAGCAGAAACAGAAACAAGCGCCAGATCAATCCGGCGACTTTGCAGAAGCGGATAGAGTTCGACAGTTGGGGCGCAAACGATCTCTATCTCGACACCCGGATACTTGGCCCCGTAGCGTCGCAGGAGGTCAGGGAAAAAGGCCGTGAGATAGTCTTCCGGGCATCCGAAGACAAGCGATCCCGTTACGCTCTCGGAGCGAATGGCTTCTATGGTTTCATCATGAACAGCAAGTATTCGCTCTGCCCCGGGGAAGAAGCGCTCGCCGGCGCCAGTAAGCGCCACACCGGATCCCATGCGGTGGAAAAGCCTTTCTCCGACAATCTCTTCTAGCCGCTTGATCTGTAGACTTATAGCCGACTGAGTGCGCCCGATGCGTCCAGCGGCAGCGCGGATTGATCCGACACGCGATACGACGACGAAACTACGCAACAGAGCGATGTCAAGATTCGGCTTCATATGAGTTTTCCTTGATTCTGTATGCAGAGGAATTAATTATCCTTGATTGGTTATCGGCGATACCTTCTTCGAAACGCAAGGGAGACCGCTATGCCTGATACCGTCGGAAAAAACTCTTTCTGGTCAGATGTCTCGGACCATGTCATGCGCTACGGGCCAGTGTTCGAGCGGCGGATCATCCAGCGTGCCGAAGGCAGCTTTGTCTACGACACAGACGGCGCGGCAATCCTTGACTTCACCTCGGGGCAGATGAGTTCGCTCCTGGGTCATTCGCATCCCGATGTGGTTCGTGTCGTTCGCGATCAGATCGGCCGGCTTGATCACCTCTTCAGCGGCATGCTGTCGTCTCCTGTCGTCGATCTCTGCGCCCGGCTTGGTCGGATGGTCCCGGGGCTCGAAAAAGCGATGTTGCTTTCGACTGGCGGCGAAGCGAACGAAGCCGCGATACGCCTTGCAAAATGTGTTACCGGCAAGCACGAAATTGTCGCGTTCTCCAAGAGCTGGCACGGTATGACGGGAAGTGCTGCTTCAGCGACTTACAGTGCCGCGCGCAAGGGCTACGGCCCGGCGGCGGTTGGATCGTTTGCAATCCCCGCGCCGCAGGCTTATCGCCCTCGCTTCCGGCATGCCGATGGGAGCCTCGATTGGCAAAGCGAGCTGGACGATGCTTTCGCGCTGATTGATGCGCAATCGACGGGCAGCCTTGCAGCTTTCATTGCGGAACCGATCCTGTCTTCCGGCGGAATCATCGAATTGCCCCAGGGGTACCTCGCTGCGCTCAAGCGCAAATGCGAGGAGCGTGACATGTTACTTATCCTCGATGAAGCGCAGACCGGGATCGGGCGCACCGGAACGATGTTTGCCTTCCAGCGTGACGGGGTGACACCGGACATCTTGACATTGTCCAAGACCCTCGGTGCCGGTCTGCCGCTCTCAGCGGTGATGACAAGCCGCAAGATTGAGGAGGCGGCTCATGAACGCGGTTTCATCTTTCTGACGACGCATGTTTCCGACCCCCTGCCGGCCGCGGTGGGGCTCGCCGTGCTGGATGTGGTGGAACGCGATGGATTGGTCGGGCGGGCAAGGGAAGCCGGTGAACGGCTGCGGCACGGTCTGCTCGCGCTACAGCAGAAGTATGATTGCATCGGCGACGTGCGGGGAAGGGGATTGCTGATTGGTCTCGAAATAGTGACGGATCGAAACAGCACGCAGCCGGATCTCGCTATGGCTGACCGCATTGCCGCAGCGGCCATGGAGCGGGGCTTAAGCATGAATATTGTAAAGGTCCCCGCGATGGGCGCGGTGTTCCGCATTGCTCCCCCGCTGACGTCGAGTGACAAAGAAATTGACATGGCAATCAGTATTCTATCCAGCGCCATAGAATGCGCCATAATCCAGAGCTGATGCGCCGTAAGATGGCGGGGCTAGCAGCAACGAATAACACGCGGGATCATTCTCCACCTAAAGACTTATTTCGGAACACGCTGCGCAACAGAAGATAATGGGAGGACCTTGTTGCACAAAGAAGGCTTGAGATTCACTTTGGGAATCCAATGTAATAGCCGAATGGCATGAGCAGACCGCCGAAGCTGACCTACCAGACCACCCACTGGCACGCATATAACCAGGCGCTGAGGCAGCGCGGATCTTTGACCGTCTGGTTCGACCCCTTGATGCAGTGGGAAGCAGCGCCGTCAGGGCGGCGTGGCCGTCAGCACGCCTACAGCGACGCTGCGATCCAGGCCTGCCTGATCATCAAGGTTCTCTTCGGCCTGCCGCTCCGCCATGCCACCTGCTTCGTGGCAAGCCTTCTGGAACTTTCGGGGCTCCGCTGGCCCGTGCCGGACCTCTCGAAACGAAGGGTTTGGCGCAAGATCCATCTCGGTATCGAAGAAGAACGCTCGAGATCCGGGCGGTGGAAGTCACTTCGAGCCATGTCTGCGATGCTCCGATGCTGCCGGACCTGCATGCCCAGATCCCAGAGGACGAGGAGATCGCCACGGTTACGGCCGACGGTGCCTACGACACGCGGGCCTGCCATGACGCTATCGCCGCCCACATTGCAGCGGCGGTCATTCCGCCGAGACGGAATGCGAGGCCATGGAAGCCAGACACGCCCGGGGCCCGGGCACGCAACGAGAGCCTGCGGGCCTCGAAACACTTTGGCCGGGCGCTCTGGCGGAACTGGAGCGGGTATCACCGCCGCAGCAGGGCGGAGACGAAAATGAACCGCATGAAGCAGCTCGGCCTGCGGCTGATGTCGCGGGACTCCGACCGCCATTTGCCGAGGTCCAGATCCGCGCGGCGGCCATGAACCGCTTCACGGCCCTCGGCATCCAGGTCACTGTGGCAATGGGGTAAGTGTGTCCGGCGAAAGGGGAACTGCGGTCGCCAACTGATTTTCGCAACAGAGCCCGTGGAGACCACCAAGATCCTGATCAGCGGGCACAAGACGTGGCATCACCCCGCTCCTAGCAAAGCACCGAGGTGAAGAAGCGCCATCGAGCCGGAGATCGGGCACATGAAAAGCGACGGTAGCCTTGCCAGATGCTCGCGGGAGGGCCGCATCTGCGATGCGATCTTCGCTGTCGTCTGCGCCTGCGGCCACAATATCCGCGTGATCCCCCCGCAGAATATAGAGCATGCCGTTCAGATATCGTCGGTTATCTTGCGCTGGTCGGGACTCTCGCCCTCGCTCGGCCGGCAAGCGCTCCCAATGAGCTGCCACTCTGCGTCCGACAAATTCCCACGTAGTCCTTGGCGGCAACAGGACACTGGGGCCGCGACCAACACAAAGGCGCGTTAAAGACTTGATTTGCGAGGCTCGTGGCGGGTTTGGCCGCATTTTCATGGACTTGCCCGATCCTCTCATTGTGTTGTGTGTGCTTTGACGGAAGCCATGTTCTGAGGTGTCCGTTCAGGACCGGTGAGACGGGTGCTGAACCATATAATCATTGTGACAAACACAAGCACCGCACAAGGCATCAGCATGATCTTTGACCCCATCCCGGCCGAACGGTCGATGGCTGTCAAATACTCGACGCGCAGTATTAAAACGAAGATATAGGCGAGCGTATTATTGACAGCATGTATAACAATCGCATTCTCCAGACCGCCTGTTCGCCAGGTGATCGTTGCAAAGGCGATGCCGAGAGCCAAGTAATACAAGTTAAACCACGGATCGGTCGACACATGCACGAGAGCGAACAACACGCTCGAGACAGCGATGCCCACGATAAGTGACGCTCTCGGATTGCGGACCCAACTGGAGGCGATCCGGAATACCAGCCCCCGAAAGCCATACTCCTCACCAGCACTTTGGAGTGGTCCGAGCAATACGCTTACAGCAAAGATAGCAAGCAAGTCGGCGACCCGAAACTCCGTGGTGTTATATGACGAGAACCAGTTGAAGAAGACCATATAGACTGTCCAAATGGGTACAATAATCAACATAGCACGACCGAACACATCGAAACGGAAGACCGAGCGTACTGAATGCAACGTGGCACCCTTCACGCCGTAAAGCCAGCGCTGTAAAAACATGCTCCATGGGATGAGCGCGGCGACCCCAACGAAATTTCCGGCTACGTAAACCGGAGTGAAGTCCGTACCGCCGGACATGGGATTAACCCGCCCAAAGACATGGGTGTCGATTACGCCTCCGATTATAGGGGATAACAAGCTAAAGAAAAACAATCCGCCGATAAGCAGTGCAAGAGCGAGAATGTCGCGCCCTATTCGAAGCCTGTCACTGACTAATACCCGATGATACGGCACCACTGCGGGCACAGGCCGTAGTCCTCGTTCGGTTTGTTTTCTCATATTTAGATACTCCATTATAAATAGATGCCATTTCCAGAAACGTCGCATGGATAATCCGCCAATAAAAATATCCTTTTTGAAGAACAATTCTTGTTCTTCAATTCTTACATTGATGGTCGCCTCTCTTATTTTATGACTTTTGCACGGCGAGGCTTGCTGGGCCCTAGATACCGTTCGGAAGTCTCATTGTGATGCGGCGATGAAATTTGCTGACTGCCTTTACGTTTGCAGAACTGGTTTTCAGAGCAGACTGAGAAGGTTCACAAAGGGACAACAGCGTCGTTGACTCATTCTCGAATGGTTTGGCCATCAGCGCCAGCGAGGGCACCATGAACAGTACTTACTTGCCAACATTGGCAAGATCCTCGGCAATCTTGAGACTGGTGATCGTCTTGTCGGTGCCGCAGGCCATGATCACCTTGCCGCGATAGGCCGTAGCCAGTCCGTTGTGAACGGCTTTCAAAGTTGCTGCTGGTGCTGCCGGAATTCCTTCTTGAGAAACAGAACCGCTTCGCCTCGGCGCTCAAAAGCAGATCAAACAATTCGGTTATCGCGAAGGTCAGTTATGCCGGTGCGGTCACCGGGGTGAATTGCCCTACCTTGCTTGTTTCGTTTTTAGGGAGACTTCGTTCGCCATTGTTATTCTCTACTTCTGGACATTGCAGGTCACTGCGCGCCCCTGCCAATTATCGTCCCTGAGGCTCCGCCTACGGCTGCGCGTTCTCATGAATCGGTGGTTAGTCCACCGATCAGGGCGCCTGAGACCGCCGCTAGTGTTGCACCCGCGCCAACAGATTGTGAGCTGCCGGTAGGGGCAATGGCCACTACAACGTTGCGATGACTTTTTCCATTTTAGCTCCTTATGCATGCAGGTTTGGATGGCGACGCCTGTGCGATGACGACATGTCGAACCGACCTCGATGACTTGGAACCAATTCCTTACGTGGACCTTACGGGAGGCAATAATTAGGCGGAGTGCGTAACAAGCGAGCTGCAACGGGATCAGGCTTGCCGGGCAGCTTACGACCTTTTGCCGTCGTTCCGAACAGACGCTTGCGGGTCATCAGTCGCGCGCCAGGGCTTCGATGGGGTCCAGCTTTGCGGCGTTGCTGGCGGGAAGGAAGCCGAAGACGACACCGATAAGGGTCGGGCAGGTGAAGGCCATGATGATGGATCCGGAGGAGAAGATCATTTTGAAGTCGGGGCTCAGCAAATTGAAAAGAGCGCTGAGCCCGAGGGCGAGCATGACCCCCATGAAGCCGCCGACAAGGCAAACCAGAACGGCCTCGATCAGGAACTGGGAGAGGATGTCGCTGCGGCGCGCGCAGACGGCCGAACGAACCCCGGCGCTGCAGACAGCAACCTGACACTACTTGTCCGTTGCCGCGCCTGGTCCGTTTGGCGCGCACCGTCACAGTCGATCAATCGACAAAGAGTGCTGGCAATGTGGATGACATGCCGGAGATTGTCCGCGAAGCATTAAGGGCGATCACGGCCATGTTCGGCCAACATCAACGAATGAAACCGTCTTATCGACCAGTCGGCACAACCGGCGACTCCCTACGGCTGGTGGAAAACGCGCCCGTCGCGCCAGCGTACCGCAAAGATGCTCCCCTTGCCTGGCGCGGAAGAAAGCTCGACGTAACCACCATGGCGGGTCACGATGTCGTTGACCATGCTGAGCCCCAGACCCGCGCCTGAGCCGTGAGGGCTGACCCGGTAGAACGGCTCGAATATACGCGCATGCTTGTCGCCGGCAATTCCGCAGCCCTGATCGGCCACGGTCACGCTACCGTCAGCCTCAATTCCAACCGATATCTGCCCTCTGCCACCTCCGTACTGGACTGCATTACGTACCAGATTGACGAATGCACGCTCCAGAGCGTCGGCGTCACCACGAACGAAGAGATTTTCCGCGTCGCTCTCAAAGGCAATCTCATACCCTTCGACGATGGCCAACGGGGCAAGGTCGGCGACTACCTTCGACACAACGCTTTTGAGATCGACAGGTGCATTTTGCTGAGGCTTCTGCCGATACTTCTCGGTGTCGAGAAGCTGGTTCGCGATCGCCGTAAGTCGCTTGATGGCCGTCTGTAGGTGTGTCTTGTCCACACTTGGTGAAAGGGTATCGATCCTTACCTGCAGGACAGCTATCGGCGTTCGAAGTTCATGCGCCGCGTTGACGAAGAAACGCTCCGTCGCCTCGAAGCCACTATCGAGACGACGGAGCGCCCTGTTGATGTCGCGCACAACGCGCAGCACCTCATTGGGCAAGCCACGCTCTTCCACCAGGGTGCCGCGAGCGTCGAGATCGATCATGTCGAGACGCCCGGTCAGATCGCTGAAGGACCGCAGCGCCCAGCGCGTGACGAACGGAACGCCGATGAGGGAGATGGCGACGAGGATCAGCGCCGGCACGCCAATGGCAAGGTTCCCCAACAGGACGGTCACACCGTATTGAGACATCGGAACACCGCCGGCAAAAATCGTTGCTTCACCGGCCTGGGTGTCGAAACGCTGCATTCGGGCGACACTCAGCGGGTCATTCAGAGAACCATGGAGTTCGACGCTTGTGAACGTCCGCAAGAATGTGGTGTTGTCGGCGATTTTCTTGGGTGGGGTGCCGTGTGCAAGGACAGTATCTTCTCCCATGTCTGCCACGAACCATAGGTCAGGCGCGTCCTCCATCATCTCCTTAAGTTTGGCCGTCGGTGCCAGATAGGCCCGGCCATTCGGCTCGAGACGGACGGAGTCTGCGATTTCCTGAGACAGCCAGATGGACGTGATGGCCACATCAGGCTTGATGCCGGAAAGGAGATAGAAAACCAGGCCCAGCGAGACGATGATCGCGCAGACCTGCAGGACGATGAAGCCAAGCGTGAATCGCCAGCGAAGGGATGAGCTTGCTGTCCTATTTCTGCTCATAAAGGTAATAGCCGATGCCACGAATGTTCTTGATTACAATGTCAGCCTCAGCATCGCTGAGCTTCCGGCGCAGGCGTGACATATTGGCCTCAAGTGAGTTGGATTGGATCTCATCGTCAAAGGAATAGACGTGACCCTCAAGGGACGAGCGCAATACGGTACGACCGCGGTTTCTTAGAAGCGTTTCGATGATGAGCAGTTCTCGCCGGGTGAGCGCAACCCCGACGCCGTTGACATGCACATCGCTTGAAGCACGATCATAGGTGACGTTTCCTGCCGACAACACGGACGGGTCGGTTGTTGGTGCCCGCCTTAGCACAGCGCTCATTCTTGCGACCAGTTCGGGGATTTCGAAGGGCTTCGGCAAATAGTCATCAGCGCCGTCATTGAGTCCGGAAATACGTTCGTCGGTCGAACTCAGAGCGGAGATAATGATCGATCGCGTAATTGAACCCGCGCGACGCAAATCGGCAAGGAACGTACTGCCGTCGCCATCCGGCAGTTGCCGATCGATAAGGACGATATCGTAATGCGCCATCGCGATTGCTTCCCGCGCCGTTTCCAGATCTCCAACGGCGTCAAGAACGATACCATGCTGGGAGAGGGCCGTCCTCAACGCATCCGTCATTTCCGGATCGTCTTCGATAAGCAGAAGTTTCATAGTGGCCTTATCGTAAAAATCTCGGGCAGTCGTTCCCAGGAATCCTTATAGAAAAAATACGTTCGATTCAGATAAATTCGAACACCGTGACCGTGTGGACGCCGGATCAACTGGCAGTCGGCGGTTCAGATACGGACACCGGGACGCCTGAATCTGCCCGGTATCCTAATGCCTTCCGCATATTGCCAATACCGGAAGCTCTATCGGCAGCGACCGTATTGATCCCGGTATCTGCAGCCGTAGTTACGCCGGTCGTGCTGTTCCCAGCGATCGCGGCGGCTCCTTTCATTACGTTCACTGATGTTGCCTACCACGGCCCCTCCCGCGCCACCGGCGGCGGCTCCCACCGCAGCGCCTTCCCAAGTGCCGCTTGCCAACCCACCAATGATAGCGCCGCTCGCCGCACCGATGCCGGCGCCCTTTTCCGTCTGGCTGCACGCTGTCAGCGTCAAACAAACGAGTACGCCTGAAATGATCTTCTTCATACCTGTCCTCTCGATTGATTGCCCCTCCGGCCGCCAGTCGACCGTTGAGAAGCACTAAGGCGGATGCGTATGGCCACCGAAGATTACGTGGAAGTTACGCAGAACCGTCGGTATCGACATCGGTCGAAAGCGCAAATTCGTTCAGGATGCGCGTATTCGCGATCAGTAATTCTCAGGTAGTTTTGTCCGCCTAGCGTTCGTGGACAAAGGTTGATTGGGGAATCGGTTTTTTTGATTCTTTGTTTAGTCAATCTGGTTTGTTTGCTACACTTGGGATAGCCGTCGCATATCCTTGATGTGCTCTGAACTCAAATCACCTAAAGCAAAGGTTGGCTCGGGTTAGCTGGTCGATCGACGAGCAGCCCATCAGCCTCATGCCTCGATCGAGCTCCGCTTGCATCAGCGTCAACGCCCGTTTAACCCCGGCCTGGCCGGCGCTGGCGAGCTGGAAGAGGTAGTAGCGGCCGAGGCCAACTGCTTTGGCGCCAAGCGATAGGGCCTTCAGTACATGCGTGCCACGCTGCACGCCGCCATCGATCATCACGTCGATCTTGTCGCCGACCGCGTCGACGACTTCGGCCAGTTGGTCGAAGCCGCTGCGCGACCCATCGAGCTGGCGGCCGCCGTGGTTGGACAGCACAATGCCGGTGCAGCCGATATCGATGGCGCGCTTGGCATCCTCGACGGTCATGATGCCCTTGAGGCAGAACTGGCCGCCCAGGTCTCTACCATCTCGGCGCCATCGTCCCAGTTCATGGCAGGATCGAGCATCTCGGTGAAATAGCGGCTGATCGACATGGTGCCACTGCCCATGTCGACATGGCTGTCGAGTTGCGGCAGCTTGAATTTCTCATGCGTGAAGAAGTTGAGCGCCCAGCCCGGCTTGACGGCGAATTGCGCGACGCCGGCGAGATTGAGCCGCAACGGGATTGAGAAACCGGTGCGCTTGTCGCGCTCGCGGTTGCCGCCGGTGATGCTGTCGACCGTCAGCATCATCACCTGCACGCCGGCTTCCTTGGCGCGCGCCATCATCTCGCGGTTGAGGCCGCGGTCCTTGTGGAAGTAGAACTGGTAGACCTGCGGCGCGCCGCTGATCCGCCGCGCTTCCTCGAGGCTGACGGTACCGAGCGAGGAGACGCCGAACATCGTGCCGTACTTGCCCGCCGCCCGCGCCACTGCGCGCTCGCCCTCGTGATGAAAGAGACGCTGCAGTGCCGTTGGCGAGCAATAGACCGGCATCGCCAGCCGCTGGCCCATGACCGTAACCGACATGTCGACATTGCTGACGCCACGCAGAACGCTCGGCAGCAGATCACAGCTTTCGAACGAGGACGTGTTGCGCCGGTAGGTCACCTCGTCATCCGCCGCGCCATCGATATAATTGAAGATCGGGCCGGGCAGGCGGCGCTTCGCGAGGCGGCGGAAGTCGTGGAAGTTATGGCAGTCCGTAAGGCGCATGTTCGGGACCAACATTTCGACTTAACAGGCGTCTACTGCGTAAGTCATATTCGCGGAAATTAGAGCGTTCAGGCGCTCCAACCTGCAGTAACCTTAAAGTTTGATTTGCTCATCGGAACGATGTGCTCAAGCGATTTTACGTTGAGAGCGTAGACCAGGCCGTAAAAGGAGGCCCGGACATCCTCGTGGACAATGCCGCAGTCAGCGAAAAAGGGAAGCAACCGATTAAGTTCGACTTCGGCCGATTGGGCGTCGTAGCTCTCCAGTAACACAGCACCAGTCAACGGCGGTAGAACGTCATCCCCTCCGATGGTAAACGGCACTGGGGGAATATCAGGGCTTTCCACAATGAGATGTGTGGCCACAAAAGGTCCCGCGTCTTTCACAACATGCTCAATCAGGGCCTCGCATTGTTTGGCGGAGCCTTCAAAATCGCGACCAAGAGGCAGAGTTACGAGGGTACTTCCCATACCGCCGCCAAAGCTAACGATACGGTTACAGCATTTTCTGAGAAACCCACGAAACGATGGTCTCATCGAGCTTGACCATTCAGTGGGGTTTTCGAGAAGTTTCAGATAGGGTTGGCTCTCAAGGACAGATAGGTTATCGACTTCGTAGAGCGTCAAATATTCAGGTAATTCACCAGAAGTTCGAACGTAGCGCCGCGCGCTTCGCATCCCGGGTACGCTCAGCCTTTCAGGCACATGTTCACGGCTGTGCCACATATTGTATTCCTCACTGCGGCTCGCATCCGCACCATTCCAGAGCGCAAGAATGCCCTCACCCTCGAAGTCCATTGGGGTTCTCCTGATTGGGATATTGTTTTCGCCGCGGCACTACTGAATTCCGCGAGTAGATGCGGTCTACCGATCTGTACGGCGATCCAGGGCATCGCGCATGGCATCACCGAGCAAGTTGAAAGCCATGACCGTTAAAAAGATTGCCAAGCCGGGGAAAAAGCTCATCCACCAGGAGTGCCAATTCTGCATGCCTATCGATACCATTCCGCCCCAACTCGGTGTGGGCGGTTGAACGCCAAGACCGAGGAAGCTGAGTGAAGCTTCGGTCATCAGTGCCAAGGAAGCTGCGATAGACATGTAAACAAGCACAGGACCGGTGGCATTGGGCAATACGTGTCGCAGGATAATTTTCGTTGTGGAAAGACCAAGTACCTCGACCGCGCGCACGTAGTCCATATCCCGGATAGTGAGTACTTCACCGCGCACAAGACGCGCAAAGTGAGGTACCTTTGCGATCCCAATGGCAATGATCGCGTTTGTCAGACTTGGTCCCAGTATGGCTATGATTGCAAGAGCCATCACAATGAGAGGAAAGGCAAGCAGGGCATCCATCGAACGCATGATGATCTTTTCAGTCACTCCTCCGATCCATCCTGCGAACAGCCCTATGATGGAACCGATGGACGCCGAGATGAAAGTGGCGACAATGACTACAACGAGAGAGGTTTGTGCGCCGACCATAACCCTGCTCAGTATGTCGCGCCCAATCTCATCAGTTCCAAACGGGTGGTCCCAACTCGGTGGCGTCATAATTGTCATATAGTCGACGGCTGTCGGGGAATAGGGAGTTATCCACTGCGCAAGCGCGGCGATCACAATGAGGATCCCGACAAGCCCGCCGCCGACCTTGCCCGGCCAGGAAGATAATACCTTGCCAAGGATGCCCGGGGCGGTGGTGGCTTGCTCCTGCACTTGATTTGTATCAGCTAATGCTGCCATCATTTGATCCTCGGATTGACAAGCCGGTAGCAAATATCGGTTACAAAATTCGTCGCAACGACGGCGACGACGATGACAACGAGCACTCCCTGAACGACAGGGAAATCGCGCTGAAAAATGCCTTCTACAATCGTCCGCCCGAGGCCAGGCAGGCCGAAAACAGACTCGGTTACAATGGCACCCCCAACCAATGTTCCCATTTGCAGGCCGACCACAGTGATGATTGGAATAAGAGCGTTTCTCAGTGCATGATGGAGAATGATCCGCAAGGGCGACGTGCCTTTCGACTTTGCCGTGCGGATATAGTCAGCTGTAAGAACCTCCAGCATTGACGCACGTGTTTGTCGCATCAATGTCGCTGCGAAAGCCACGGCGATCGTGAGCGATGGAAGGGCCATAAGGCGGAGATTTTCGAGCGGATTTTCGAGAAACGGCACATAGCCCGATGGAGGCACCCATTGCAGATTGAGCGAAAACATCATGATCAAGAGCAATCCGAGCCAGAAGAAGGGTATAGCCATGCCGCTCAAGGCAAGAATGTTAGTAATCCCGTCGATCAGGCCATTACGATAGACAGCCGCCAATATTCCAGCAGGTATGCCGAACAGCATGGCCAAGGTCGTTCCCAGTACCGCTAGTTCTACGGTTACCGGTATACGGCGCATAAGGATATTGGTTACAGGCTCTCCGCTTCGCAAAGAAGTGCCCAAATCTCCCGCCAGAGCGCTGCCTAGCCACTTGACGTAGCGGATAGGCACGGGGTCGTTTAGTCCCATGGTTTCACGGACAGCTGCCAGTTGTTCGGGGGTCGCATCCAGCCCCAGACGAGAGACAGCCGCGTCGCCGGGCAGCAGACTGGTCAAGAGAAAGGCGACAACACTCACGATCAATACGACCGGCAATGTCTGAATCAAAAGGTCCGCAATTTTACGCATCGGTATGACCCTCCGCCTTCATTCGGGATGCATAGATTTCTTGGCGCAGGCAGGCGGAGGCATGGCCATGTCCTGCATTCACTTCCGTCAACACAGGCTGCTTTTCGAGACACTGGGTTGTGACATGTGGACAGCGCGGTGCGAAAACGCAGCCCTGGGTCGGCTGTGTCTTCTCTGAGGACTGCACTTCATACAGCTCCTCTTCTTCATCTAGGGGATGATCTAGCGACGGAATGGCCGAAAGCAACGCCTCCGTGTAGGGATGGCGTGGCTGCGTGAAAATGTCTTGGGTCTTGCCAATTTCGACCAGTCGACCCAGATACAGTACAGCTACTCTGTCGGCTACATAACGCACGACCCCTAGATCATGCGAAATGAATAGCATCGTCAGCCCGAGCTTTTCCCGCAAACCTTGCAGCAAGGTGATGATTTGCGCCTGAATGGAAACGTCGAGTGCTGAAACGGCCTCGTCGGCCACCACGATTTCGGGTTCCATGGCAAGCGCTCTCGCGATGCCGATACGCTGTTTCTGTCCCCCCGACATTTGATGGGGGTAACGGTCCACGAATTCCGGACGCAAACCGATAAGATTCATCATCTCGAAAAGTCGCGCCTCTATAGCGGCTCGATTGTCATGGCGATGACGAAGAAATAGCGCTTCGCGCAGCGCATCGCCCACCGTCATCCGGGGGTTGAGAGATGAGCTTGGGTCCTGGAAAATCATCTGTACTGCGTTGCGCGTGGGACGCAGCTGTCGTCGCGACAATTGCGCAATATCGCGCTTCTCAAGACATATCTGGCCATGGTCAGGTCGAACGAGTCGGACGATGCATTGTCCGATGGTCGACTTTCCCGATCCGGATTCTCCAACCAGACCCAAGGTTTCGCCTTTCAGAAGGTCGAAACTCACATCGGTGACGGCACGAACAGGTTCGCCCCCGCGATTTCGGGCCGGAAACACTTTGGTCAATGAGCGGACTTCGAGAAGCGGATCAGACATGACGCACCTCCGCTGTGGCGGCGATCTGTTGCCAGCGCACGCAACGTACCTGTTGAATTTCCGACACCGACTCGAGTTTGGGCTCGATGCCATCGCAAACCCCCTCGACATGCTGACTGCATCGCGGATGAAACCTGCAGCCTGGGGGAGGGCTTGCGGGACTGGGCACGATACCCGGAATGGGTGTCAGTGGCGCCGGTGTTCCGTCTGCCGAAACTCGGGGTGCGGATCCCAACAGTCCCTGCGTATAGGGATGCTGCGGAGCTTGCAGAACGGTCTGCACCGGACCCGTCTCTACAACTCGTCCCGAATACATCACTACGACGTCGTCAGCAATTTGGCCTACTACGCCTAGGTCGTGGGTAATGAAGATCATCGCCATTCCAAGCGATCGCTGCAAGCGCCTAAGCAGGCGCAGGATTTGCGCCTGTATGGTCACGTCCAGCGCAGTCGTGGGTTCATCGGCGATCAGCAGGTTTGGCCGCCGCATCAACGCCGATGCGATCATGATACGCTGCCGCATGCCTCCTGACAGCTCATGCGGGTATGTTCGCAGCCGGCGCTCAGCGTCGGGGATGCCAACAAAGCGCAGCATCTCAAGGGCCTGCCGCCTAGCCTCCAACTGCGATATCTTCTGATGATTGTGCAAGACTTCGACCAACTGATCCTCTATGTGGAGGACGGGGTTCAGGGCGGTCATTGGCTCTTGGAATATCATGGAAATTTCCTCCCCCCTGAGGGATCGAAGTTCCTTTTCTTGGAGCTGCAGAAGATCAACGATCCTACCGTCCTTTGTTCGATAGGCTGCGTGGCCGCGAGTGGTGGCTAGCTTTCCCAAGAGGCCGAGCAGTGCCAGACTCGTTACGGATTTCCCCGATCCCGATTCTCCGACGACGGCAAGCGTTCGACCAGCATTGACCGCAAACGACACGCCTTCCACGATCGAGAAGCCCTTACCTCCAGAACTGAATCCTACTTCGAGCGCATCGACCGTCAGGATCGGACCCTGATTCCCCCCAGGCGCAACCGTCCGAGAGGCATCTGCATTTGGCTTGACATTCGAATTCATGGCGCGAGATACGCGCCGCTGAGAAGCCAAAGGCCATTGGGCTCAAACGTTATCCCATACAGCTTGGGATTACTGATGTAATTGACGCTGCGCATCATTAGGAAACTGTAGCAGGCCTGATCGATCAAAATCGTCTGAATTTTGTTGTAAATTGCTTTGCGTTCAGCGCGGTCGACGGCCTGCGCAGCTTCTATCGAAAGCTGCTTGAGATCCTCGTTATCGATATTGGCCCAGTTGAGCGCTCCGCGGCCGAGTACCGAATTGACGACTTGATCCGGATCCACGAATGGGATTGACCAACGGCCGATGCCGATCTGGTAGTTTTTGTCGAGCACTGCCTGTACCCATGCCTGACGTTCAAGTACCTGGATATCGAGCGTTATGCCAACTTGAGCCAACATCGCTTGAACCATCTGCGATATTTGAACATCAGGGTCACGCTGAATCACATTCATCGTCGCTTTGATGTTCGGTCCGAGACCGGATTTTTCAATCTCGGCGCGCGCATAATCAAGATCGAAGACGTGCGGAGCGGGCGTTGCGTTATAGGCCCATTCCGTCTCGGCAAACATGACGGGGGGGGTATTTCCCATGCCCAAAGCGACAGCTTGTAGCAGACCTTTCCTATCGATAGCCGCCGTCACGGCGCGACGAACATGGATGTTATTGAAAGGTTCGGCTTGATTGTTGAAGGCAAGCCAAGACTGGATGCCGCCTGGAGGTGAGAGCAGCTTGACGCGGGAATCGCTTTGCAGCTGAAGCGCATCGCGAGATGTAATGGCGTCCGCAAGATCAAGATTGCCGCCCTGAAGTTCGATAACCTTGGTGGCGTTGTTGGAGATAAAACGCATGCGGATCCCGTCGAGATAGGGCAATGCTTTCCCGTCGTCGCCGATCTTCCAGTATCGGTCGAAACGCTGTGCCTCCACATATTCTCCCTGCACCCAGCGCACGAATTTGAAAGGGCCAGTGCCGACAGGATTGCGCTGTACGTCGTCACCCTGCTCTCGGATGGCCTTTGGCGACATCATCATCGCCGGCTCGGTGCCTAGCGCCGCCAGGATTGCTCCAGAGGGACGCTTCAGGTTGAGGCGGATCGTAAATTCATCAAGCACGTCGACACTCTCGACGTCGGCGAAATCGCTGACATGGGGAGCAACGACTTTCCCGCTGATTGCATAGTCGATGTTGAATTTGGCCGCTTCGGCATTGAACGGCTCGCCGTCGTGAAAGACCACGTCGTTCCGCAATGTCAGCGTGATCGCCGTGTTGTCATCACCATAGGCCCAGTCGGTCGCTAAAGCAGGTTTTACGGTGCCGTCTTCCGCAATGGCGAGAAGTGCGTCAAAAAGCTGGTTAAAAAGAAATTTGTCCGTCGTCGACGCGTTGCCGAACAAGGGGTGGAGGCTGACGGGTTCCGCATCCATCGACGCCACGATCGAGCCGCCGCGTGCGATCGCCGGCACATTCTGGGCGCGCACCAGCCCGGGCATTGCTGCTGTCAGCGCGCACAAACTTGCGCCGGCTACCAAAAAGTCTCTTCTCGAAATTGGCATGCAAATCCTCCCAAATCTTTTGCCAACACTTCTTGCGAGTATGGCCAGCCACTTGGAAATTGCCAACGAGAAAGGAAAATTGAGCTATTTAGAAACTTTATGGAAATGCGAGATCGTGTGTTCCGAGACGTTGAATCATGAAATTATAGAATTCGATAACCGGCCGCGCTGTCGGACCAGATGCCCGTTCTACTGCAAATACGCATTCGGGAAGGCTAGCGGCGGCGTCCTTCCCGAGAACGCAAAGTGTGTCCCCGGCGAGATTCAGCCGGGACGATACGCAGATGGTGACCGCAAGGCCCGCCGCAACGGCGGATATCGTAGCGTCGAGGCTGTGACTCTCATATACCATTCGCCAATTCCGTCCGAGCTGTCCGAGGCTCTCGATCATAATCTCACGCAACAGACTCTCCTTGGGCATGAGCGCAACGGGAACCGGGTCTTTTCTCCATATGTGCTGATCTGGTGCTTCGACCCAATGCAAGGTTTCGCGGGAGAGGATCTGACCGCGGCAGTCCGTCTCCCTATAGAAATTGAAGATCAGGTCGAAACGGTTTCCGAGGCCCTCGGCCAGCGTTGATTGTCCTCCCGTAGTCAGGATCAATTGGACGTCCGGGTACATCGCACTGAATTCAACAAGGAGCGGCGGCAATACATTTGATGCGTAGAAATTGTTGGAGCCGATGCGGATTTGTCCGCGCATGGCGCCCTCGTCGACGGAGGCCAATGCTTCCCGATTGAGCGCCACCAGCCGACGCGCATATTCGACAAACGCTAACCCATTCTGACTGAGCACAACGTGATTTCTCGGAAATTCAAAGAGCTGCGTGTTCAGAGATTCTTCAAGACGCCGGATTTGCAGGCTTACCGCTGACTGCGTGCGATGAAGGAATTTGGCCGCTGACGTGTAACTTCCGCAATCGACGACGGCGAGGAAAGCAGTAAGCAGTGCATTGTCCAGCATTGGCTGGCGTAGCCCTGCGGCGATCAAGGCTTGATTGTCAATTTGGTCCTTTCGCATGTCTCCTCCACTTCGGTTTATCGCCCAGAAGCTGGGCCCAACCTCCAATAAGAATATACTCTATCGCTCTCCGCGGAACACTTACCAGCACCCCGACCGTCATAGCCGCTGTCCAATGAAGGCGACCGAGGGAGTGACGCGAATCGCTGCCGGTCCATAAAGATTCACAATATCGACTATGCTGAAAACTCATAGGATTTTCAGCCGTTTACCAGATATATGAGCTGTCGTGTCAAAGCAATGGAGCGGCGGACACCGCCACCGAGATAGCATTAAGATGCGCTCGGACGCATCCGTTTGACATGGATTGGCCTATGAGGAGGGAGCTGTGGTCGCCATGGATATTCAAGAAGTAAATCACGTTTCCGACGATATCATTTCGAGATTGCTCGGACTCCAACCGGATTTCGTTTTTGAGCGTCTGAACCCTCGCACCAGGGATCCGGTTCAAACCTTTGTTGGGTTTGGCGGCAGGAAGGATGAACTGTGGAAGGAGGATCAAAAGACTGTCTTTTCGCAGTTGCGCAAGCGCCTCGCAAGCAACAACGCCAACTCGGATATGGGGCCTCCCGGGGCATCCGGGGGTGTCTTGGCAATTCTCGGCTATGAGTTGCTATCTGGGGTTTCCCCAAATCATGGCGAGCGCGAAACGCCTGCGGCAATTCTGCTCGAGCCGGACCTGCTTGTGACCTTGGACCATGCAGCTGATCGTGCTTTTTTGGCGCGCGGCATAAATGCCGCGAGCGAACTATATGACGACGTTTTGGCCGCTTTTGCCAACCCAGTTGCCCCCTTCGAAGCGGCGGACGAAGCAGTCGTCGGAAGCACCTCATGGAGCGCACAGATTTCAGAAGTTGCTTTTTGCGAGATCGCACGGCAAGCGATCGCGCAAATGGGAAAAGGCAAGCCCGTAGAAGGCGCTGTCCTTTCGGTACGCCTGCGCTCACCTGACCGATGCGACGCCCTAAAGGCTTATAAACGCCTTCGTAGAATCAATCCCTCGACCTACATGTTCATCGCCAGAACCACTTCAGTCGAAGCTTGGGGCGCCACTTCCTTGGGACTGGTGCAGATGTCGAATGGCCATTTCTTGGCCGAGACCGACGGCGCGACCCATCCATACGAGGCCGGGGATTTTGTGTGGACGCCTTCCCCCAAGGAAATTGATGAATATGACGTGGTGGTTTCTGCTCTCAAGGATGCCTTGACGCCACTGGCGGACAATAGTGGCGCAAGATTTGTCTCGCAGATGGAAGAGCGGCGGTTTTTCAATCTGGCGCATCTGTTTGCGTCCATGGAAGGTCGATTGGCTGAAGGCCGCGACGGGCTGGACTTGGTCGCAGCCCTGTCCCCTCATGGCGCCGCGGTTGGATACAAGCGTCAGCCAGCTCTCGAATTGATCGCCAAATCGGAACCGACCGCGAGGGACTTCTTCGCTGGAACGATCGGTTTCTTTGGTTATGACGGGTCGGTCGACAGTGCCGCCGTGACGCGCTCGATGTGGCAAACGGACAAGGGAATGACGGTGCATGCTGGCGCAAAAGTCGTGCCCGCCTCTCTACCAGAGGAAGAGTATCGAGAATGTGTCCTAAAGACGCTTGCGCTGCGCAAGTGCGTCGGGGGGAGGTATGAGTAGGAAAATGTCTGCCTTTCCGGTGCTTCCGCCGCTTGGGATAGGGTGCGGAACGATTGCCTTGTCGTCTTCTCAGGAGAGTTTTCGGGACCTCGTGCATTACGCGGTCGAGCGGGAGTCATGCTATCTCGATACCGCTCCACTTTATGCGAAAGGTCAAAGCGAGCCGCGCTTGGGCGAAATTCTGCGTGACATACCGCGCTCGCGATATGTCGTTTCGACTAAGACGGGCCGTTATCCGGCGCCCGAGAGCGTTGGCAATGCGACGCCGATACCCTCTTTCTTCGACTATAGCCACACCGGCACGCTCGCATCTCTTCGCCGCAGCCTCGGCTATCTGGGCTGTGGTCATATCGATATCGTTTTCATCCACGACCTTGACAGAAAACATCATGGGGATGGTTATCCCGCTTTGCGTGATCAGGCTCTCAAAGGCGCCTTGCCGGCACTTCGCGAGGCACAGGAAGCTGGAATGATCGGTCATGTGGGCATTGCTTCAATGGAGTGGGAAGCTTGCCTGGATCTGGTGGAGCATGCGGATTTCGAAGCAGTCATGATTGCCGGTGCCGTCACGCTACTTGACCGGTACAGTGCACCGCTCATTGACCACTGCGTCAGAGCCGAGATCGACGTGATCGCCGCATCGCCGTTCAATTCGGGCATCCTGGCCACCGGCGCCATTGACGGGGCGGTCTATAATTTTCATACGGCACCACCGGAGATCCTCAATCGGGTCAGATCCATGGACGCGGCCTGCCGCCGCTTCGGTGTGCCGCTGGTCGCGGCTGCCCTGCAATATCCGGGCCGTCAGCCCGTCATCCGGTCTCTTGTGGCCGGCCACGCCTCGCGCGAACAATATGTGCAAAACCGGCACCTGATGTCCATTGCGATTCCGGACGCACTTTGGGATGAACTCGATGCACTCTGAAACCTCTTTTGTCATCCCGAAAATGGAATATACGCGTATTGGCGTAACATCGGACGTTACGCTTGCGGTTAGCGTGGGGCCGGCACCGGGCAAATATGGCATTGTGTACATCCACGGCATTCTGCAAGCGGCGCTGAGCTGGAAGTATCAACTTGGCTCGCCCAAGCTGGCGCAATGGACATCCGTGGCTTTCGACCTGCGTGGACACGGCTTCTCCTCGAAGCCGCAGGAGCCCCGGAACTATAATTCCGGCGATTCATGGAGCAGCGATCTCAAAGCAGTGCTCGACTGGAGCGGGCTGGAGAGGGTGATACTGGTCGGCTGGTCGTTTGGTGGGCGGATCATGCTCGACTACCTGGAACGCAACGAAAATGATAAACGCATCGCCGGGCTTGTGTTTATCGATGCCAACACCAAGTCCGCGCCGGGTCATGTCAGCCAGGAATGTCTTGACGTGCTGATCCGCGCAAAATCTGCAAACATGGCGGACAACATCGCTGCGCGCGCCAAGTTCGTAGACATGTGTTTCGAGAGGTCACCATCTGAGGCCGATCTGGCTGAAATCCTAGCCTACAACAACATGATGCCGCCTCAGGCGCTGGAAGCGACAATGGGTCGAGCTATGGACCACGATGGGCTTATGCGCAGGCTCAGGCACCCCACGGTAGTCATTCATGGGCAAAACGATCGGCTAAGTCTTGTTGCCAGCGGCCGCCATACTGCATCGACCATCCCGGACGCGCGGTTACGGGTGCTGGAAGGGATCGGTCACACGCCTCAAGTCGAGGCGAGCGACGAGGTCAACGCCATACTCGCAGATTTCGCCGCCGAAATATTTGCATAGATGTTCCGGTTTGAAGCGATGAGCTTTGCCGAAGCGACCAAGCCAGCAAAGGAGAATAGAATGAACCTGTCCGAAGATCTTCTCGATCGTCTTGCCATCCGCGACCTGATTGAAAGTTGGGCAGTGTGGCGCGATGCCGGTGACTGGGCTCGTTTCCGTTCCGTTTGGCATGACGATGGCGTCATGCAGGCTACCTGGTTTCAGGGCGACGCGGATGAATTCATCCGCGTCAGCCGCGAAGGATTTGAAAAGGGTGTCAGCATCCTGCACTTCTTGGGGGGCAGTTCGATCGAACTTGAGGGCGTGCGAGCCATTGCTCAGACCAAAATGACCATTTCGCAGCGCGGGTCGGTGGATGGCGTGATCTGTGATGTGGTTTGCACGGGGCGCTTCTATGACTTCTTCGAAAAGCGGGACGGCAGATGGGGCGTCGTACTGCGCCAGCCGATCTACGAAAAGGACCGCATCGATCCGGTCGACCCTTCGGCTGAGCTAAATCTGGATGCGGATCTGCTGTCGCAATTCCCAGTCGGCTACCGGCATCTGGCATATATCCAAACTCGCATCGGCTATGTGGTCAAGAAAGACATGCCGGGCCTCGTGGGCCCAGAAGTCGACGCGCTCTACCGACGTGGCAAGGCTTGGCTTACTGACGCTATCATTCCCTCACAGACCTCGGCCTAAGTGTGCAATGGCAAATTTCACCCACCGCATGTTGCCCGCGACCATCCGGTTCGGCGCCGGTGCCAGGCATGAACTTGGACCCCTGCTTAAAATGCGGGGGCTTGGCCGCGCATTCTTTCTGACGACCCCGCAACAGGCCGCGCTTGGAACGTCGCTGGCTGATGAAATCGGAGCACTCTGCGTTGGGCTCTTCAGCGACGCACGTATGCATACGCCGGTTGATGTCACCGAAAGGGCACTGGCACTGGCGCTGTCACTAGATGCTGATTGCCTAGTGGCTATCGGCGGCGGCTCGACCACCGGGCTCGGCAAAGCACTCTCGGTGCGCTGTGGCTTGCCGCAGATCGCGATCCCCACCACCTATGCTGGCTCCGAAGTGACACCAATCCTGGGCGAGACCGAAAATATGCGCAAAGTTACGCGGCGGGACGACGCAATCCTGCCAGGTCTCGTTATCTACGATCCGGAACTTACATACTCCCTGCCGGCTGCCATAACGCTTGCCAGTGGTGTTAACGCGCTCGCTCATGCAGCCGAGGCGCTTTACGCGCCCGATTGCACGCCGATCTTGCGGCTAATGGCAGTTGAGGCGGTCGGCGCGATGACGCTTGCGTTGCCCATCATCCATACCGATCCGGCTAATGCGGAGGCACGGGCGCAGGCTCTTTATGCCGCCTGGCTGTGCGGTACCTGTCTCGGCGGCACGACTATGGGCCTGCACCACAAGATCTGTCATGTGCTTGGTGGCACATTTGATCTGCCCCATGCGCAGACTCACTGCATTATGCTGCCCCATGTATTGGCATATAATAGAGAGGCCGCGCCAGTCGCCTATGCCGATCTTGCGACGGCGATGAAAACCGAGCGGCCGGAATTGGCGCTTTACCACATGGTGCGGGCGCAAGGTGGACCGCTGGCGCTTTTGGCGCTCGGCTTGAAAGAAGAAGACCTTAAGGAGGTCTTTGCCCAGTTGCAGTCCTCACCCTATGCCAATCCGGCGCCGCTGAACGGGAAAAAGCTGGTCAGCATGCTCAGCGATGCGTTCGAAGGACGGGAACCGAGCATAATGGCCCGACCCTGAGAGGAAAGCGGGATGACGCGATATTTCGCTGAAGGAAACTCGATCAAAACGGTCAATGAACGCATGGGGTCTGAGGTGGATCCGCGGCTTGCAGCCGTCATGGCTGCACTGGTCAAGCATCTTCATGCATTTGCGAAGGAAGTTAACCTGACGCAGGACGAATGGGAATTGGGGATCGATTTCCTCACTCGGACAGGCAAGATTTGCAGCGCCGAACGGCAGGAATTCATCCTGCTTTCTGATACGTTGGGATTATCGATGCTGGTGGATGCCATCAACAACCGACGGCCCGAAGGCGCAACGGAAAACACCGTTTTTGGCCCATTCCACGTTGAGGGCGCGCCTATACGGCAAATGGGCGATACGATTAGTCTCGACCGTAAGGGAGAGAGCTGTCGCTATACCGGGAGGGTGCTCGACCTGCAGGGCAAGCCTATCGTCGGCGCACAGATCGATGTGTGGTGCGATAATGAAGATGGTTTCTACGATGTGCAGCAGCCCGAGATCCAGCCGAAATGGAACAATCGCGGCATTTTTATAACTGGGGCAGACGGGGTTTACGATTTTGTCGGCATCAAGCCGGTGTCTTATCCTATTCCTGATGACGGCCCGGTGGGCGAGATGCTCGGCGCACTCGGTCGCCATCCCTATCGACCAGCCCATATGCATTTTCTGGTTAAGGCGCCTGGGTGCCAGAAGCTGGTGACGCACACATTTGTCGGCGACGATCCCTATTTGGAAACCGACGCCGTATTCGGCGTGAAGAGATCGTTAGTGGCTTCTTTTGAAGCAAGCCAAAAGGCCGATACAGCTTGGCTGTCCCGCTTTGATTTTGTCCTGGCGGAGGAAGCGCAATAAGCCCGGTGTCTTAGGCACCGGAGTGCTTCAGTTCGCCACGGGCCAAGAAAATTTTTCATGCTGCTATTGAAAACCTCTTGAAGCCGCAACGTACTGAATTGAATGACTATTGTACGATCGCCCAATCGGGGATCGACAAGTCCAGGAGGCGCCCTGTGCTCTTGGCGTCTCCTTGTATCCATGTTGCTTGTAAGGAGGATATGGTTATGAGGACAAACCTCGATTTTTCTCCCCTTTTCCGGTCGAGCATCGGCTTCGACCGAATGTTGAACGCACTTGAAGCTGCAAGCCGTGTCGAATCGATCGACAACTGGCCGCCCTACGACATTATCAAGACCGGTGAGGACGACTACCGCATTGCCATGGCAGTGGCCGGCTTCACGCAGGACGAGCTGACGATTACCCAAGAGCAGAACATGCTCTTCGTCGCCGGGCAGAAGGCGAATGACGACAATCAGCAGTATCTGCATCGCGGGATCGCCGGCCGTTCATTCCAGCGTCGGTTCGAGCTTGCAGATCACGTCAAGGTCGTGGGTGCAGGGCTCGTCAATGGTCTGCTGACCGTCGATCTCAAGCGGAAATCCCTGAAGAGATGAAGCCTCGCCAGATCGCGATTTCGACCGACGTGGCACTGCCGAAGGTCGAGACGAAGCAGATCGAAGCGGACAAGCAGGCCGCCTGATTTTTCAAACGACGTTGTCTGCAATCAGGGCGCCGGGCCATTGCCCGGCGTCACGGGCGGATATTGTCCAATCAACAGATGAGAAGGAGAAAAATCATGAGTGTTCGTGATCTGATCCCCTGGGGCCGCAACAATGGCAACCAGGTTCCGACTGTCCTGCGCGACGACGACCGCGATCCCTTCCTGTCGCTTCATCGCGAAGTGAACCGTAAGCATCCGAGCAGCCACGCGGCATGAGCACGCGCGAGTTAGGCAAATCGGGCTATAGTGATGAGGTTGCTGCGGTTAGGCTTTCCGGCGTGATCGACGCGCCCATTTCGCAGCCAGGTTTTCCACGGCTCTGTTGAGATCAGCGAAGGCTGCATTGTTTGGGTCGAAGTCTTTGGCGCCCGACCATTCGACAAGTTCGGCGTGCCGTTCATGAGCGGGGTCGGCGAGCGCCTCGCGGAACTCCTGGTATCCCCACGGACCGCCAACGTCTTCAGGCGGGCAGCGCCCCGTTGCCTCGATCAGCATTGGATCTGCAAGCGCGACGACAGGGAACGTGCGCTCGATCTTGATGCTGTGCGTCCAGCCGTCGCCGAAGTCATAGTGGTATTTGAAGGATTTCGCACCGGTGTCCTGGATTGCCGACAGGAGCGAGATCTTGCGGGCATCGAGTGGACCATCCCCCCATTCCTGGTCGGGCAAACCAAAGCCAACGTCACGGATCTGGAATTCGTAGAGGTGGGTGTTGGTCCACCCCATCGCAGCCTGCAATACCTCATGCAGCCGGCTGAGCCGGATGCGCCACGGCACGACAATGCGCCGCATCACGGTCGGTTCGACATGATCAAGGGTGACCTTCAGACGGACGAGAGAAGAGGCCATCGTCAAGCTGCCAGCATGAGGGCGGAGTTTTTGCCCTGGCGTATCCGCTTCCACTCCCAGGGAAGCAGTTCCGGCAAACGCGAGGCCGGCAGGTCGGCGATGCGAGCAAGGACATCGGCGAGCCAAGCCTTCGGGTCTACGTCGTTCAGCCGTGCGGTCATGATCAGGGTGAGCATGATGGCAGCGCGATCTGCGCCGCGGTCGGAACCGGCGAAGAGCCAAGCCTTTCTTCCGCAAGCCACGCCGCGCAACGCTCTTTCCGCGCAATTGTTCGTCATGCAGATCCTGCCGTCGTCGGCATAGCGGGCAAAGTCAGCCCAGCGCGACAGCATATAGTCGATCGGTCCGGCCGCCGGCGATGAGCGTGATAGGCTGGCCCGCTCGGTGCGTAACCATTCCTCCATATCGCCAAGTAGCGGCTTGCTCTTCTCCTGCCGGACCGCAAGCCGCTCGGCCGCGCTCAGACCGTTGATGTCGCGCTCGATGGCAAACAGAGCATCGATGCGCTTCACCGCCTCGAGGGCTACCGGCGAGATCGGCTTGGTACCTTTGCCGCGCCGAGCATTGCGAGCGACATCGGCCAGTTCGAAGAACTTCCGCCGCGCATGGGCGAAGCAGAACGCGGGCGTTGCCGGCATCTGCCTCTTCGTCAGATCGAACAGCGGATTGAAGCCGTTGTAGCAATCCGCCTGAAGAATGCCGCTGAAGTCGGCCAGATGCCTTTGCGGGTGCTCGCCGCGCCGATTGCAGGAGGCGTAGAAGACCGCCGCCGGCGGCGCAGGGCCGGCGAATGGCTGATCGTCGCGCACGTAAACCCATATTCGCCCGGTCGTGCATTGGCCCTTGGCCAGGATTGGGATCGTCGTGTCGTCACCGTGAAGCCGCTCGGCCTGGAACACATGTGCCTCGATCAGATCAAATATCGGCTTGAGGGCGAAGGTAGCGTGACCGACCTGATCGGCCAGGGTCTGGGTCGACAGATCGATACCCTCACATTTGAACCGCGTGCTCTGGCGGTTCAGCGGGATGTGCTGCCCGAACTTGTCGAAGACGATCGTCGCCAGCAACTGAGGACCGATAAAGCCGCGCGGAGTGGCATGGAACGGTGCGGGAGCCTGACTGATCGCCTCGCAATCGCGGCAGGTAAACTTCTCGCGCACCGTCTCGATAACCTTGAAGCGGCGTGGGATCTCCTCCAACGTTTCAGTCACATCCTCGCCCAGCTTCGACAGCCGCGAGCCGCCACAGCAGGCGCATGCCGTCGGCGCTTCGACAACGATGCGTTCGCGCTCGACGTCTTCAGGCCACGGCTTGCGCACCGGACGCTTGCGGGCAAAGGCGCGTACGGACTGCGTTTTGGCCGCGGCCTCTTGGGCGCCCAGTTCATCCTCGGCGGCCGACGCCACGAGCTCTTCGAGCTGCAATTCCAACTGATCGATCAGCCGCTGCGTGCGCTCACGGCGCGGGCCGTGCTTCTCGCGCTCAAGTTTGCCAAGCAGCAATTGCAGATGTGCGTTTAGCGCCTCGATGCTCGATAGCCGGGCCTTTGCGTTGGCCGCTTCCGCCTCAGCTTGCAGTCGCGCAGCACGTTCGGCCAGCAGCGCCGCATGAGCACTTGCAAGGTCCGATGGCAGGGTAAGCGGCGGCAATGTCATAGCGACATTGAATCAGATTTCTCAACATTTTCAATGCAAGAATGCAGTCAGACCCGGCTGGGGCGCCAGGTCTCCTGCGGCGCGCGCCAGTCAATTCCTGACAGCAGATAGGAAAGCTGCGCCGTCGAGATCGGCACCGCGCCACCGTCGGCAGAAGGCCAGATGAACTTGCCTCGTTCCAATTTTTTCGTGAACAGGCAGGCCCCCTGGCCATCGTGCCAAACGACCTTGATCAGGTCACCGCGTTTACCCCTGAAGCAGAACAGATGACCGCCCAGCGGGTCGTGCTTCAGCACTTCCTGCACCCGTAACGCTAGCGACGGGAACCCACATCGCATATCCGTATAGCCCGTCGCCAGCCAAACCCGGACGCCTGTCGGGATCGGAATCATCGCAACGTCTCCAGCGCGCGCAGGATGCGCAGCAGCGCATCGACGTCGACCTCTCGATCGACAATGACACGTCGACCGTTCGTGCTCAGCACCTCCATGCGACCGCTACCCACTACCGAAGCCGATGCGGCCGAAACGGGAGCTGGCACGTCCGGTGTGATCACTGCGGGCACGAAGCCTTCGATCCGATTGCGGCAAAGGCTGCCGGACTGCGCCAACTGACGCCAACGGTACAATTGTGAGCGCGAAACCCCGTGCTTCTCTGCCGTCGCGGAGACCTGGCGACCATCGCCAGAAAAGCCTTCCTCGAGAATTTTGAACTTGGCCTCGGCGGTAAAGCGCCGCCGACGCCTTGTGTCGATGATTTCAAGCCGGCTCACCGGTGTCCGAAAACTGTCCTTATGCCTGTCCATAGCGACAAAACGACAGATTCATCTCAACCGCTCAAGGCGGCGCTCCTCGGATGCTTACAGTGAACCGACTGTTCGATGATGTTTTCCGCGGCTTCGGCTCGGGCCTGCCCACCTTCGGTAGCGGTTCTGCCTTCGGTACCGGCTGGCCGAGCGTTGAGATCTCCGACACCGACAAGGAGATCAAGGTGACGTCCGAAGTGCCAGGCCTTGACGAAAAGGACATCGAAGTCCTGCTCAACGACGGCGCGCTGACGCTGAAGGGCGAGAAGCGCTCAGAGAACGAGGACAGGGATCGTCAGTTCTCCGAGCGATACTATGGCCGCTTCGAGCGCCGCATCCCGCTCGGCGTTGAGATCGCGGAAGACAAGGTCGACGCGCATTTCAAGAATGGCGTGCTGACAGTGATCCTGCCCAAGACCGAGAAGGCGCAGTCGCAGGTCAAGCGCATCGCCATCAAGAGCTGATCGGTTCAACTAACCCTGGGGGCCGGCCTACTGGCGGCCGCCAGTATCCTTCGCCAACCGGGAGGGATGAAGAATGGAGACTGCAAGAGACACAAAACCAGAAATAGAAACCTCGACTGCCGCTGCCCGCGCCTTAAATGACAACCGGCGCAACCTTTCCTTCGGACGCTCGCCGTTTCCCGACGACGCGGTGGCGCGCATCTTCAAGCCGTCGCGTTCTGTGACCACCTCAGGGAATGCGCGAACAAAGGGCTGGCGGCTCGTTTTCGAGCGTCGCTCCGCGCCGTTTGTCGAACCCTTGATGGGCTATACCGGCGGCAGTGACACACTTGCGCAGGTGGAACTCGAATTCCCCACACTGTAATCCGCCATCCGCTATGCCAGGCGACAAGGGCTGACCTACGTCGTGGAACGGCCGGCAGACAAGGCTGTTGCCTCGGCCAAGAAGAGGAATGGTCGCCAATCGGCTCGCCCATCCCATGCCTTTGCTGATGCGACCTTGGATCGGCTGGGTCTTGCTCGACTTCAGGAAAGGTACGGGCAGGCCATGGATGGCGCGGCAGACCGCGACGATGCGTCCGGCCCGGCCAGCTGGTTCGCCCCGATGGACGTCGTTCGCGATCCGGCGCTATCGCTCGACGCGAAGCGTTCGATCCTGATGAACTGGGCCTGGACGGAATATCTGGCGGATCAGGCGACCAACGAAGGCATGCCGGAGAACGACCGGCCGTCGCGCCTTTACGAGGTCGAGCAGGCGATGCTCGCGCTTGGGCGAGGCGTTGAAAACGGGCCAGTTCATACAATGAACGATCGCCACGCCGCATGAGGTGAGCCATGGATCCGTATGTCATCTTTGATTGTGAGAAGGCTCTTCCGAACCGGTTCGTGCTGGTGCTTGCTGCGGCAGCGCGAACTCGTGCGCTTAACCGTGGCGCCGAACCGAGACTTGCTTTGCCACACCGGAATGCGAGCGATCTCGCATTGCAGGAGATCGCAGAAGGAGCGTTCAAGGAGAACGAACTGGCGCCGTTCCTGCTCCCCCAAAGGGCCGAAGCGCGTCTCCTGCCGGCCCCGTCCACGACGTCCGAGCTTTGCGTCGACGGCTGTTCGAAGGCTGCCGCCGCATCCGCCGCCTTGCCGACCGAGGCGGTCCATTGATGATGCAACCAACCGATGAGGAGAAATGAACGATGCTGAAGTCCCTGAATTCGAATTACCGGACGGCTTTCGATATCGTCAATATCGTTGCCGGTTTTGGCCTTCTGATCTCGCCCTGGCTGCTCGGCTTCACCGCAGAGACCTATGCCGCCTGGAACGCATGGGTGGTCGGCGCGGCCGTCGCTCTTGTCGCCGCCGCTGCACTCTACGCTTTCCATGAGGTGGAGGAATGGCTCAACCTCGTACTTGGCATTTGGGCGCTGGTTGCCCCCCGGGCACTCGGCTTCTCAGCCGTGACTGCCGCCAGGGGTGCACATCTGATAGCCGGCATTGTCGTCGTGATCGTGGCCGCCGGCAGCATCTGGTTCAGCGACAACCGTCCGTGGTCGACGGCGTGAGGCAACTGAACGGGTCCGGCCGCCGGGCCCGTTCAGTTAACATCATATAAACCTAAAGTGGAGAATTGGACGAGTTCTACACGGAGGAACAAATTCCTTCACGCTTGAAGTATTGGTTATAAAGACACTTAAGCACGGATGCTAAGCGGTTATTTCAGTAAGTTCAGGGAAAAATATTCACATTGCTAGTAGCTTTTCTACGCCGCCGACGATAAAGGATTTCATGCTTAAAAACGCTGCGGCAGGGTCTGAACTATACTGACCTTTTGACAAAGTCTCTACGCGTCCGCTGGACGAGAACACGCCGAGCATCACTGATACCAGATAGACCAAAGCCCGGATCGCCATCTCCCGATTCGCCGCTGGGTAAAGGTCAAGCAGCGCGTCGATGAAAATGTGTGCGGTCTCATCGTATTGATGCGAGATGAGGTCTGCGAAACGTCGGGATTGTGAGATCTGAGCAATCAGGTGCGAATAATGCCTCCAGCCTTCGTCCTCGCTGGCGATCAGGTCGAGCAACGGCGATGTGTAGCATTCGACCAAGGCAACAAGGTCGAAAGTGTCTGAATTCCGGCCGTGCGCAAGCCTTTTGCGACGCAGCTCGGACAGGGATTGGCTCCGCCGGCATATTACCGTTTCGAACAGATGTTCCTTGTTGGGAAAGTGATAGGTCACCACGCTCAGCTTGACTGCGGCCGCCTCGGCGATGTTGCGGACCGACACGGCATCGAAGCCACTTTCGGCGAATAGAGCTTCCGCCGCATCAACAATGGCCGTCCGCTTCTGCTGCGCACCGCGTTGAGGTCTAACTTCTGTTGACAGTATCCGTTGCGAGCGCCCCACAGGTATGGGCGTGACGCCGATCCTGAACCTGGACTAAGCGTCGTTGGCGGGAGCGCTTGGGTTGAAGCGCATCGGCTTGCAGTGCGCGTAAATGCTCTCGACCGCGAATGGGAGCGTACGCCAGGCGTCTTTAAGGATGGCCTTAGTCGGCTTGGGAAACGCCGTCGAGATTATTTCGATCAGATCGGGCTTTGTGCATTGAATGAGGATGCCCATGATTGGTTCGCCGGTCTGCTTTTGAGCGAACAGCGGTGCCCAATCTTCTAGGTTCAGGCTAATGGCGCCGAAGAACCCGTCGGCCCAGTCGCCCGCAAGCACTTCGCCCTCGTCAGTCCGCATTAACATCGGCGCATAGCGGCCGGGCGCCGTCAGTTGGTGGGCTATGAGGTTGTAATGATCGACGATCGTATCGATCACCGCCTGGATCTTGTTTCCGATGAGCGCTTTTTTCTCGTGATCGCCGATGACATGGAACATCCAATCATTGGGCAGCAGGAAGACCGGGCCAGCCGCCAAACCGGTCAGGAAGCCATTCATCATCGAGACGCCGCCACAAGGCGGCACCGGCTCAGCCTTGTTGAACCAGGCTTCCAGCTGCTCGAGGGTCAGAAGTTTCGCACGCCTGGGTCGTTTCACGCTGCTACCGCCATATTCACTTCGGCATGTTCTTGTTTCCAATGCCAAGGCAGGCAACGCTCCAAGGAGGTCGACTTTATCTCGCCCGACACGATGCGTTCAAGCACGTCGTTGAGCCACGTATAGGGATCGAGGCCGTTCAACTTTGCTGTGGTCAGCAAAGAACCCAAAATGGCCCACGTCTCGGCGCCGCCGTCACTGCCGGCGAACAGACTGTTGACGCGCCCAAGCGCAATACTTCTCATATTACGCTCGACGGTATTGGAATCGACCTCAAGCCTGCCGTCATCCAGGAATAGGGTTAGGCCAGACCAGAGCCCCAGAGTGTACTTGATGGCGGATGCGACCGGGTCTTTGGCGGATATATTCTTGAGCGTATCCATCAGCAACGTTTTGAGATCAGCCATCAGGCCTTTGATTTGCGCCTGACGGACCGACAGGCGATGCTCGGCGCTCGTGCCGCGGATTCTGGCTTCAATCGCATAGATCTCGGCCAGGCGCTCGATCACCGTTTTGGCCAGCTCGGATTTGTACTTCTTGTAGACATCCACAAACTTGCGACGCGCGTGAGCCAGACAATAGGCGAGTTCAATCGTTCCGGCTTTACGACCGGGCCGGGTCAAACTCTTATAAGCTTTATACGCATCGACTTGCAGGAGCCCGTTGTAGCTGGCCAGTTGCGACTGGATTTCCGCCTTGCCTCGACCTTGGGCAAAGACATAGGCAACCGCAGGATACGCGGGACCGTTCCATGGTCGATCGTCTACCGCATGCGCCCAGAATTGACAGACCTTGGCTCGTTTCCGGCCTTTTTTCAGGACAGGCATGCGGGTCTCGTCCACAAACACACGGTTATGGCTGTGAATGTAAGCCAAGAGCTTGTCGTAGAGCGTTTTCAGCCACCAGGCTGACCGTTTCACCCAACCGCAAAGCGTCGATGTGTCCAAACGGACGCCCTGTCCTTTCAGCATCTGGACCTGGCGGTTGAGTGGCAGGTACCAGGCATATCGCCATACGACCACATTGCTGATCATCGCCGTCGTCGCCAAGCCGCCCTCGAACAAACGCGGTTTCGCTTTGGCTTGAACAATGCCGGTTTCACAAGTCCGGCAGGCATACTTCGGTCGTACGGTGCGCAGAACATAAAGCGTGGCCGGCCGTGACGCGAGGGCCTCGCTTTCTTCTTCACCAATGCGATGGAGCCGCCCCTGGCAGCAGGCACATTCCAAGGATGATGGCTCAATCACCTCAACGACGCGTTCAAGATGTTCAGGGAGGGCACCGAGGTTACGGCGAGGTTGAGATTTGGAGCTTGCTTGGCGCGGCGCCTGAGCCGGCTTTGGCTCATCGTTGGCCGCACCCACCGCAACGTCAAGCTCCGCGTCCCCCAGATCGAGACGGATCTGCCCTTCAAGAACCGTAATGGACTTTTCGGACTTCTGCCCAAAAGGCTGCGCGTTGGCCGCCTTCAACATGCCCTTCAGACGCTCGATTTCAGCGTCTCTTTCCAGGACCATGCAGACCAGAATGTCCGGGTCCCGAGGCAAGTGTTGGCCACGGTTGAGCATCACCAAGCACTACCGCACAACAGCTAAAATGTCCATGGATTACAATAAGATCACGCTACTTTTGTAGGGCGCTTCACGGGCTTCTGCTCGACCTTTGTCCAGTCTAGACCATCTAATAAAAGCGCCATCTCGCTTGCGCTGAGATGAACAGCCCCATCACGAACGGCAGGCCAGGTAAAGTGACGATCTTCCAAAACCTTGGTCAACAACACCATGCCACTGCCATCCCAAGCCACCATCTTTAAACGATCGTTGCGCTTGCTGCGGAAGATATACACGTCGCCCGAATAAGGGTTCGCGCCAAGCGCGGTCGACACCAGCGCCGCCAGACCGTTTATGCCTTTCCTAAAATCGACCGGCTTGGAAGCAATCAGGATCCGTAAATCCGATCGAAGCGTGATCAAGCCGAACCCCGTATCGCGCTGAACACCGTCCGTAACGTACGCTCATCAACGCCGCCGTCGATAATGACACAAGCACCGTTCATCTCAACGCGAACGGTCAGCGTCTTCCCGAGAGATGGTTCAGGCTGTTCGTCGCCAACCTTCACGATCGGTACGAAACGCATCTCCTCCGCATCCGATAAGCTCTCGCGGGCGCAGCGCCGCCAGTAGTGCAACAGGCCTTGGCTGACGCCGTATTGACGCGCGACCGCAGAGATATTGGCGCCGGGCACAAAACTCGCCGCAGTGATCCTTGCCTTGTCCTCCGGGCTCCATCGACGGCGCCGATCTCCGCCAATGATAACCTCGACACGACGCGGACCCGATCGAGCCCGCTCCGCAGCGCCTTGCGCATAGTCCTGATGACTGTCATCAGCACTATGCGATACAGCCTTCTCCTCGCCGTCGAATGGCCCCAGATCCATCATTCCCACCTCTCAATCTCGAAGGATGGGATTATGCGCGAACTGAAATTCAATAAAATGTGGGGCGCTCGCAATGCTTACTGTTGACATGTACGAGCTCCCTGTCTTACTAATAACAAACTGGACGTACGTACAGTTAGTATATTCTGTCTCTTAGGGTCTTAGCGTTGTTGGGGAGGACATCGCAATGAAATTGATTTCTGATACAGTTGCGCCACGCTGCGAGCGTCGCAACGGGCTGGTCGTCGAATGGGATGTCCCAATTGCCATGCGGGATGGATCTGTACTCTACTGCGACGTATACCGCCCCGAAACGGAGGGCCGTTACCCGGTTTTGATGTCCCATGGTCCCTATGCCAAGGGTCTTTCCTTTGCCGAGGGCTATCCCGCGCAATGGGCCATGTTGACCCGTCATCATCCCGAAATCACGCGCGGAACCACCACCGAATTTGCGAACTGGGAGACGGCGGATCCGGAAAGGTGGGTGCCGTTCGGATATGTCTGCGTGCGGGTGGATTCCCGCGGGTCGGGCATGTCGCCGGGCTATGTCGATCCCTTTTCAGCGCAAGAAACGCAGGACTATTACGATTGCATCGAATGGGCGGCGGAACAGTCATGGAGCACCGGCAAGATCGGCTTGGCGGGGGTCTCCTACTACGCGATGAACCAGTGGCAGGTCGCGGGCCTGAAGCCACCGCATCTGGCTGCGATCTGCCCGTTTGAGGGGGCATCCGACTATTATCGTGATGCGGTGCGCCACGGTGGCATCATGTCCACCTTCTTTGTCCGCTGGTATCCGATGCAGGTCACCAACGCACAGTTCGGGCTGGGTAGCAGGGGCCGGAAGAACCCGGTAACGGGGCGCTCCATCGCGGGCAATGTCGACCTTTCGGATGACGAGCGCGCGTCCAATCGCACTGACATCCGAGCGGACTATCTGGCACATCAATTGATTACCGATCAGTTCTTCCAGGATCGCATCGCCAAGCTGGAGGAGATCGAAGTGCCTGTGCTGTCTTGCGGCAACTGGGGAGGGCAGGGTCTGCACCTGCGCGGCAATGTTGAGGGATTTGTCCGCGCCGGGTCCGATAGGAAATGGCTGGAACTACATGGGCTGGAACACTGGACCGAGTTCTATACCGACTATGGTGTCAGGCTGCAGAAGCAATTTTTCGATCATTTTTTGAAAGGCGCGGACAATGGATGGGATCGCCGTCCGCCGGTACTGCTTCAGGTACGCCACCTCGATAGGTTCGTCGAGCGCGAGGAGCATGAATGGCCGCTGGCCAGGACTGAATGGACGAAGTTCTATCTAAACTCCCGCGACATGTCCCTGTCGACCACCCCCCCGGCCGCGACCCAGGAGGTGCCGTTCCGAGCGAATGACGAGGTTCTGACCTTCCGCAGCGTTCCGTTGGAACGCGAAACCGAAATCACCGGCCCAATGATGGCACATTTGGTGGCTGCTTCAACCACGACCGACGCCGATCTCTTCCTGACACTCCGGGTGTTCGATCCTTCGGGAAAAGAGGTTCTGTTCGTCGGCGCCGTGGACCCGAACGCACCCGTTTCGCTGGGCTGGCTCAGGGCGTCACATCGCAAACTGGATCCTCACCGCTGCGAACCTTACCGGCCGGTACATGCTCATGACGAGCTCCAGCCCCTGGAGCCCGGAGAATTCTATGACCTGGATGTCGAAATCTGGCCCTCTTCCGTCGTGGTGCCCAAGGGCTATGTGATCGCGCTCAGCATCGGCGGGAGAGACTACGATAACGGCCTGCCGGAACCGATGCCCCAGATCTACGGTGTCTCGCAACGCGGCTGTTCGGTCTACCTGCATGATGACGATAGGGACCGGCCGGACGGGACCTTTAACGGAACCACCACGATACGCACGGGGGATGCCTATGTGATGTTGCCGGTGATTCCAGCGAAATAGCCGGAGCCGGCGATGTCGCAACAGGACCAATGGGCCCTCCGGGAAGGTGGTCGCGCAGCCTACTCCTTCTCTCGGCTCGAAGTCCGGCCGCCGACATACAGCCATCTGGGGAGGAACCATGCGACGTATCATCGACCTTTCAATTCCGATCGACGCGACCACGCCGGCTGATCCGCCGTTTCAGGTGCCGGTGATCGACTATGTCGACCATGACCGCGGCGCCCAGATGCTATGCGCCCAGTTCCCCGGTCTGGCGAGGGATCAGTTGCCGGAGGGAAAGGGCTGGGCTGTAGAGACTGTGACGCTCAGCACCCACAACGGTACGCATCTGGACGCACCTTGGCACTACCATCCGACGATGAACCATGGCGACCGGGCGTGGACCATCGATGAAGTGCCGCTGGACTGGTGCTACCAGCCGGGCGTGAAACTGGACTTCCGGCATTTCCCGGATGGCTATATCGTGACCCCCAAGGACATCGATACCGAGCTAGCGCGGATCGGCTGCACATTGGCGCCTTGCAGATCGTTCTGGTGAACACCGCCGCCGGGGCAGCCTTCGGCAGGCCAGACTATATCGACCGGGGCTGCGGCATCGGGCGCGATGCGACCCTGTATCTGTTGAAAATGGGGGTCTGCCTGACCGGGACCGATGGGTGGAGCTGGGATGCCCCGTTTTCCGCGACGGCGAAGCGATACGCCGATATCGGCGATGCCTCGATCATCTGGGAAGGCCACAAGGCTGGCCGCGAACGGGCCTACTGCCATCTCGAAAAACTCACCAATCTCGATGCGCTCCCCGCCATCGGATTTGACGTCATCTGCTTTCCGGTCAAGGTCGCACGCGGCTCTGCCGGCTGGACCCGGGCGGTAGCGATCCTTCCTTGACCCTTGCAAATTCAGGAGACCGTCATGGCCCGATCCAAGACCATCATCACCTGCGCCATCACAGGGGCGATTCACACGCCGACCATGTCGGACGCCTTGCCCTATACGCCTGATGACATTGCGACACAGGCCATTGAAGCCGCCGAGGCCGGCGCCGCGATCCTGCATCTTCACGCGCGTAGGCGCGAGGATGGCGGTGTGACCATCGACCCCGCACGGTTCCGCGCCTTTCTGCCACAGATCCGGCAGTCGACCCAAGCGGTCGTCAACATTTCCACCGGTGGCAGCCTTCAGCATACGATTGAGGAACGGATTCTACCCGCGCTGACCTTCTCACCCGAGATGTGTTCGATGAACATGGGTTCTATGAATTTCTCCTTCCATCCGCTGGCGAAACGGTACCAGAGTTGGAAATTCGGATGGGAGAAGGACTATGTTACCGGCTCCGACGGTTTCATCTTTCGCAATACCTTCGCGGATATCGGCAGTGCCGCGCGCCCGCTGGCACCGCATGATGTTCGTTTCGAACACGAGTGCTACGATGTCGGCCATCTCTACAATCTGAAGTTCTGCATAGAGCAGGGCCTGTTCAAGGCGCCGGTCTTCATCCAGTTCGTTCTTGGAATCCTCGGCGGGATCGGTGCCGATCTCGAGAATCTGCTCTTCATGAAGAAGACAGCGGACAAGCTTTTCGGCGATAGCTATCGGTGGTCGGTGCTCGCCGCCGGCGCGGCACAGATACCTCTTGCCACAGCGGCGGCGCAATTGGGAGGCCATGTTCGTGTGGGCCTTGAGGACTCCCTCTTCATCAGTCGAGGTAAACTCGCCGAAAGTAATGCGCAGCAGGTGCGCAAGGTGCGTCAATGTCTTGAAGATCTGGATTATGAAATCGCAACGCCTCAGGAAGCGCGCGAAATCCTAGGACTGAAAGGCGCAGAACATACCAGATTAGCATGATGCCAATTACCTGGGCATCAAAGGTAGATGATCCCAAAAAAAGTCCATTGGCAATGCAGTTCAAGTCGTCTGGAGCGGAGGAGGCAAAAGCGCATCGTTTATGGAATCGCGGATTGTTGAGGGCTTTGTCCACCGAGCGTGGAAGGGAGCCGCGGCCTCCGCCCGACAATCGGCGGTATTGGAATGGCATACTGCATATTCTTCGCGTCAACTGACCGGTAACTAGGGTGGCGACGCCCTCAGAGACAGAGAACGCTTAACCGTGAGCGACTAGTAGCTGGGACGGCTAAAGATGTCAGTGGCGGCGCGCGGGTCACAATGAATCAAGCAATCCCATATCCAGCGAGTTCCATAAGATAGATTATGCAACTTTAGATTGCCGTTTAGATTCATCTACTCGTAATGGGATCGTATGATCTGTTCCACCTGACGATCTACAAGGAATTTCGAATGCGACACTGGCTGGACAAGCTGACCGACCTCGCCGCCATTCCTGGCGACGAAAGCGTTTTGAAGGACGCGCTGGCCCCCCCCCCCCCCCCCCCCCCCCCCCCCCCCCCCAACCCCCCCCCGCGCCGTGGCCCACCACCCCCCCGCCACCAAGCGGCCTTATGCCAGGGCATGGCGTTGTAATATTCGCAGTAGACATCCGCGACGCCGGTTTGCGTCTCGGTGCCCGACAGCAGCGGCCAGAGCGAGCGGCCCTGCATGCCCGGCCAGATATCGAGCCCCGCCGCCTCGAGCAGGGTCGGCGCGATATCGGTCAGTTCGACCAGCCCGTCGATTCGGCGGGCCGGAATATGGCCCGGCCACGAGATCGCCAGGGGAACATGGACGCTGGGCTCGTAGAAGAACGGCCCCTTGAGATAGACGCCATGATCGCCCAGCAGCTCGCCGTGGTCGGACATGAAGATGACGATGGTATTGTCGAGCTGACCGGTATCGCGCAGGGCGTCGAGCATGCGGCCGACCTGGTCATCGATCAAGTCGCACATGGCGAAATAAGCCGCGCGCACCAGCCTGTGGTCATGATCGGTCATCTCGTCGTAGGGCATGCCGGCATTGCCGCCATAGGCTCCCTGGTGGTCGATCTTCTGGAAGGCAGGTTTTTCTTCCAGCTCTCCCGGCCGGTAGTTCGGCAACTCGATCTCGTCGAGCCGGTCGAGGTAGCGATCGAGATACTCGGCGGGCGGATCGAAGGGGTGATGAGGGTCGAAGAAGTTGACCGAGAACAGCCAGGGCCGGTCGTTCGCCTCATGCGCCTTGACGAAATTGATGGCCTTGTCGGCGCACCAGGTGGTCTGGTGGTTCTTTGTCTCGGGCCCCGCCTTCACATATCTGGAGCCCCGATAGGGGTCAGCCCGGTATTCGGCGCCGCGCTCGAGCAGCCATAGATTGTATTCGTTGAGTGGCCAGTTCTGCGCGCTGCCGTAGTCATTAAGTACCATCCGACAACCCGGATGATGCGACCAGTGAAAGGCGGCATAGCCATCATTGATGCGCGGTTCGATGACCGGCGCCACGCTCGGATTGGCCGCCGAGATATGGAGCTTGCCCGATAGACCGCAGGTATAGCCATTCTCGGCGAGCAGCCGCGTCACCAGCATTTCGTCGGCCGGCATGTCCTGCCCGTTCTGGCGCGTCCGGGTCGTACGCGGATAGCGGCCGGTGAGAAAGCTCGCGCGACTGGGCGTGCAGACCGGCGACTGGCAATAGGCCCCGGAGAACCAGGCTGCCTCGCCGAAGAGCTTGTCGAGCACCGGAGTTCGCACATGGCGATTGCCGGTAATGCCAAGCGTGTCCCAGCGCTGCTGGTCAGTGCATATCCACAAGATGTTGGGTTTGGTCATGATAACCCCAGTCGCGCAATTTCTCGAAATCGTCATCTTGTTCTCCTCCCACGCCATTCCTCGAATGGCACCGACATCGGACATATCCCGTCGCCAGGATCGTCCCTGCGCTCCTCCAGCACGTGGTAATGCTATTAGTTATTTATAACCACTGTCAAGCACAGGTCAGTTTTCTATAACCGGCGCTTCGGGGCAGTTTCCTTCCACAAAATCCTGCGATATGTCCTTCTGGCGGAGAGGGTGATGAACAGACGCAAGACGGAAAAAGCCAGCACGAGACCAACCATGGTCGACGTGGCCAAGCTTGCCGGAGTCAGCCAGGCCACCGTCTCGATGGTGCTCAACGAAACCGGCGGCACGCGGGTCACCGAAAAGACGCGCGGTCTCGTCCGCGAGGCGGCCGAAACGCTGGGTTATCGCGTCTGGATGCGCGCGCCGGTCGGTCAGGGCGGCATCCAGGCCATCGGCTTTATCATCGACGACAGCACGTCCAACCCCATCACCAACAAGGCGATCGAATCGGCACGGCAGCTGGCTTGGGAAAATGGCGCCGTGCTTGTCGTCCTGCCGACCCAGAACGACGAGCGCCTGCGCGCCGCGGCGCTCGAACTGCTGTTCGCACATCGGGTGGTGGGCGTGGTGTTCGCGGCCTTCTTCACGCGCCAGTATACCCTGCCGCAGAAACTGATACCAACGGCTCTGACGTCTGACTCGCGGGGGATTCCCAAACTGTTGAGTTGCTGATTCGATGTCGGCGAAGGAAATTCGCCCATGCCCGGATCGGTTCGACTGCGACAGGACTATACCCCTTCTCAACTCCGGCGGCTGGCGTCACGGAGCAAGGACGCCAACCAGAGCCGACGACTTCTGTCACTAGCAGCCGTGCTTGACGGCATGAGCCGCGCCGACGCCGCCCGGATCGGCGGCATGGACCGCCAGACGCTTCGGGACTGGGTTCATCGGTTCAACGAAGCCGGCCCCGATGGCCTTTTCGACCACTGGTCACCCGGTCCGTCATCGCGGCTGTCGGAAGAGCAGAAGGTCGAACTCGCCGAGATCGTCGAGACCGGTCCCGACCCGGATGTAGACGGCGTTGTTCGCTGGCGCCGAGTAGATCTTCAGCGCGTCATTAGGGAGCGGTTCGGTATCGAGTATCACGAGCGCCATGTCGGCACGCTTCTCAAGAAACTCGGCTTCTCCCACATGAGCGCACGCCCGCTGCATCCTGGTCAGGACGCCGCGACGGTGGCGGCGTTTAAAAAAACTGGCCGCGGGCGCTGACCGCCCATATCTGCCATCTCCCCAAGGGCAAGCCGATCGAAATCTGGTTCCAGGACGAGGCCCGGATCGGGCAGAAAAATGGGATCGCCCGGCTTTGGGCAAGGCGTGGAACCCGCCCACGGCAACCGGCAGATCAGCGCTACCAGAACGCCTATCTGTTCGGCGCTATCTGCCCGGCAAAGGGAAAGGGCGCCGGGCTGGCGCTGCCCTTTGCCGACACCTTCGCCATGCAACTCCACATCGACGAGATCAGCCGGCATGTTCAGCGCGGCGCTCATGCCGTTCTGCTGCTCGACCGCGCCGGCTGGCACACCACGGGCAAACTCGTCGTCCCGAAGAACATGACGCTGATCTTCCTGCCCTCGCGCTCTCCCGAACTGAACCCGGTCGAGAACATCTGGCAATACCTCAGGCAGAACTGGCTCTCCAACCGCGTCTTCGATACCTACGACGCCATCATCGACGCGTCATGCCAAGCCTGGAACAACCTCATCGATCAGCCCGAAACAATCATGTCCATCGGAATGCGCGACTGGGCCCACATCGGTCAATCATGACAGCCGTTGGTATGAGCTCGGTTCCCGTCGTGCTCATCAACTGCCACACTAAAGGCGACATTGCTCCGGCCATCCTGCCGGCGCATGCGCTGGGCGCCGAAACGGCCGTGCGCCACCTGACGGCCTCCGGCCACCGGCGCATTGCCTTCATTAACGGCGAAGGCTGGATGGAAGCTAGCAAGGACCGTCTGCGCGGCTACAAGCGCGGCCTCAAGACCGCCGACATAGCGTTCGACGCCAAACTCGTCCGATCAGGCAACTGGACGCTTTCAGGCGGCCACGATTGCACCCGCGAACTGCTCGCTCTGCCCGAGCCACCCACGGCGATCTTCTGTGCCAGCGACGAGATGGCCATCGGCTGCTACGAGGCCACAAAGGAAGCTGGGCTATCGATTCCGCGCGACCTCTCGGTCATCGGCTTCGACGATGCATCCTCATCCCGTCATCTGGAGCCTCCGCTCACCACAATCCGCGTTCCGCACGAAGATATGGGAAGACGTGCGATTACGCACATCTACGCTAAGCGCGAAGCGCAAAAACTAGGCATCATAGCAGGCAGACTCCAGATTGATTGCCCGCTTGTGGAGCGCAAGTCCGTCGGCCTTCCGCGCCCGCACCGAATTTTGAAGTTAGTCTGAACTAGCCATCCCGTCGCTCGCGTACAAAAGACCGGTATCGGCGCGCGGCCCCCCCATCGCGTTGCCGCCTTAACCGGTGGCGCCGGCAAAAGCGCAATGGCCTAGCCATAGTCGAGCGCGCCGACCTCGTCATGCGGCACCACATGCTAATTCCAGTTAGGACGACGTCGTAGTCTGCGTCGCCCATTGACCAAGTGCTGGCGCGTCGTGAGGCGGGCGCCGCGGTGGACGAGACCGATCATTCCATTCTCATGCGGCCGACCGATTGCCGTTAGCAGGGCCGCACATGTTGGTGGCCGCCGCTGAGGCACTGTGGGTTCCCCAACAAATATTATGCGAATCCGGCCCGACTCCCCGTGCATGAGTGCCGTCACGCTTCCATTGCATTGGCAGAATCTCGCGTCTGTGCAACGCTGGGTGCATGGAATTCAGTGATTTTATAGTCTACGTCGATGAGAGCGGCGACCACGGGCTTGTCAGCATAAATCCGCAGAATCCGGTGTTTGTGCTCACCTTCTGCATCTTCGAGAAAGAGGCCTACCGGACAGCAATGGTACCGCTTGTGCAGGCACTCAAGTTCGAGTTTTGGGGCCATGACGGCGTTGTTCTACATAGCCGCGAGATCCGGAAGTCGTCCGGTGACTTTTCCATCTTGCTCAATCAGACCGTGCGCGACCGCTTCATGGCAACTGTGAATTATGTCGTCGAACAGGCGCCGGTCACGCTCATAGCGGCTGCAATTGATAAGCAACGTCATGTGCAGAAGTACCATGATCCCGACAATCCATACAAAATTGCGCTAACTTTCTGCATGGAGCGCCTGCAGCGGTTCTTGGCCGAACGAGGGCAAGATCACCGCAAGACCTGGATACTGGTCGAACAGCGAGGCCGGAAAGAGGACGATGACCTAGAGCTCGAGTTCAGGCGTATTGCCGCTGGCGGCAACCAGGTTGGACCCATGCCAAACCTCGACATCCGCTTCATGGACAAGAAGCATAATTCAGCGGGGCTGCAGATGGCCGACCTTTTGGCCTACCCGGTCGCCCGGCACATAATAGCTCCTGACCAGCCAAACCGGGCCTACGATCTTGCAGAACCCAAGTTCCGTCGGAGTGCGGCTGGGAAAATACGCGGCTACGGGCTGAAAATATTCCCGTGAGAAAAGCGAAGGGCCCCGAGGTATTCCCCGAGGCCCGACGCCGAACGAGCATTCCCGTTCCATTTGTTTACAAAATGGGTCCAGCTAGGTGGACTGTCAACCCACTGCTGAGGCAAATATAGCGTCCAATGCCTGTCGCTGGCCCCTCTTCCGTCCGCAATGCGCCCCCATTCCTGCCGTTCAACGCCCCTCGACCAATCCCCAAAGCAGACATTCGCCAGCAACATCCTGGCATTGAGTGACGTCAATCCGACCGGTCCGGCGCCCCTATTCGCCATTCGGGGTCAGACCCGTCTCTCCATGACACTACGGCCCTGTGGGCGTAGTGCGCCGTGCGCTTGTTTAGGGCAGCGACGGTCGCCGAACCAGCACTGACGTAACGGACCGGCTTTTCGAAGGGTGTTCTTGGGTAATGCAAGATAATTGTATGCTGCGGCGAAAGCGGCATCACCACCTCGATGCCCGGATTCGCTAGAGAACTCTTGTGAGTTAAGAATCTCTCCCTAGGCACAGTTGGATCGAACCAAGTTACCGGACTGTCTGAAGTAATGAAGTCGGGCTCAACGGAGCACATAATAGTCATCGTCACTTCACTTAGCATGGTCAGACCATCCATCATGGCTCCCGGTAACAAAAACTGCATAGGCGACGCCACCGCTTTTCGAATGCTGTTTAGCTGCGCCTCGGAATTTGCGGATATACCTAGAGCAACGGCCTTTTTCTCAGCCGCGTCCAAGGTCTGCTGCCAAAGCGTCCGTTGGATCTCTCTCGCTTCAAGCGTACGCCCGTGCATCGCTGCGATGAAGGCGATCAACTGCCATTGCCGAAGCCGAGGCAACTGGCGGTGGCTGGCTACGAAGTCTGTGACGAGTGTCTTCAGGCCCTGCTCAAGTTTCGACAGTTCAAACTCTATCCGCAGATCCCGGGAACCGTCCGGCCCGAGGATCGTGTAGATGTCGGTCTCGGTGAAGAGGTTTTGGGGTGCTCGCTTGCGGCCGACGCCGCCACTGGGATCAAAGGTCCACACAAAGGGCTGCATTCCAGCAGGCGTATGCGGATCACACCAGGCGGAAAGGTAGCTCCTTGGGATATAGTGCTGCGATTTGTGGCTACCGGACTTAGGCACGGGCCGTCACCATGACTTCTCCTCATAAGGGCGCTGTCTATGGCATGTGAAAGGCTAAACAGCCTAGACGACATTCGCGCATTCGCTCACTCCAGCTTCAGTCGCTCCCACTCGCCAATCAACGTCCTGTACTTTTCATGAAAAACTGCCTCCTCGTTGCCCTGCAACGGCGTCATTTGCGGAGAGAAGAAAGTACGACGCAGTGCATCGATAACACGCATGTCAGCGGAGTCTGCTTCAGTTAGGACTTGTTGCATTGCCCAGAGCCCTAGCCTCCCTCCTTCTTCCGAGAGCGGCGGCTCTTCACTGAAGTATGGGTATACCACACGTGTATATTCCCCCCGGACGCGCGCATGGAGTGCATCCCTTATCCGAACTGTGGCTCCCAAAGTTTCGATACGCAGGTTGCCGTGCATGCTTATAGGAACGATCTCCACGGGCTCGTTTGACCAGCGCAGCTTTGCGCTAAGCAGTTCGAGAATTCCATTGGTCAGTAGCGGATAAAGTCGTTTGAAATTCCTGTTCGATCGGATGCGATCTTGGGTCAGCTGCGCTAGGTCGCCTCGGCCAGAGATGTGCATCTTAACGTCTGACCAAAAGGGTAGGTAGAAGTCGCCGCCTCGACTTCTAGTGCCGCCGGCTTCCTTTTTACGATCAAGTCGAATGTCCTCTTTCAAAATGGATCGACGCAGTGAATTGGGCGCATAGAATAACTGAAGGGCCTTTCGGAGAGGAATATCTAGAACAGACATAGGTGCCCCCTCTTGGATCGTAGGACAACAATCTCCTCAGCGCCCTGTCGGCACAATGGGCAAAAACAACGTTTTCACTATATTAAGTGCCATAGCGCCCAACTACTTTATCCAACCAGGACCGCGACCGGCCCTTGACCGTTCGTCTCGCTGCTTTGATCGATGCAGACAACGCCTCAACTCGGATTGCCCATGGCTAGTTCGAAGAGATAGCCAAGATCGGCGAGGCGAGCGTCCGCCGCAAATATGTGTTGGCAATCGCCGCAAAACGCCTGGGGGCGCGAGCGGGCATCCCATAGTGGGCACTTCAACCTCGCTCAGTCCACCCCAAGGGCTCACCCAAGCAAGGGAGCAGGGGTTTCCCAGGCTCCACCGTTGCCGCAGAGCGTATCTTGGTCCACATCTCGATCGCGGCACCGATTCCTGGTCTGCGCCAGGCAAAGGAGCGCCTATGACGATCAAGCAGACCTTCTTCAATCTGGCTGACTTGCCGAAGCTCGCGGCGCGCACCTGGACCCCCTTGCGGAGGGTGACGGAGTCGACGCTTAACGATCTCCCGCCTCGGGTCATCTCTGTAGCCGAATTCCACGGGACAGCGACCGCCGCGGTTCATTCCGCCAAGTCCGCTGATGTAGACACGATGGGATGGAACGATGTCGGGCTGAACCCCCATCGGGCAGGTATGGAATCATGGGGCTACCAGTCATCGGATGTGTTCCGTGGCTGGGGAGACACCGAACTTGGCATCAACCTGGTCATTGCCCAGCACCTCGAGGAGCCGAGCAAGGAGATTTGGCATCTGCATCCTGATCTGGTTGTGGCGCTCCGGCTTATCCAGGAAGGCGATCGCTGGTACCGGCCCGAAGAAGGGTGGCCGGAGGTCGTACGGCTGGCCCGAGGCGATAATGGGGAGCCGGTTTCCATCGAGATCAAAACTGAATTCCTCAACGACTATCTAGCAGCACGGGGGATGCGTCTCTTTTGCTCGAGCTATGCCGAGCGGACGGCAGTGACTGAGAAGGATCCCGGCTACGGCTGGTCTCGCAAGCCAATCAACGTGGCTGAGGGGCGAGATCTGCTCGAATACACTACCACCTCGGCAGGTTGGCCCAATCCTCGCGGATCGTTCTTCACCAGAGGCGCCATATGGCGAACTGAATGGCTGGAGCCGGGAACATTCAGCCCTCGTGTCCGCGGTGATAAGCCAGCCGATGAGGTTTCTTTCGTGACCAAGCCGGATGGTACCCGGGTGGCCGCTGCGCGGCTGCATGGAGACATCGGTTGGCTTTACTTTGACCCGGGGATCATCAATGCCTTGCTTCGGCATCGTGGTGGTCGGCTTCATTGGGCGTCGCGAGATACTGGTGGTGTGGGTGCGACCTCAGACACCGTCCATTTCGGTGTCAACGACCTTGGTCTGATCACCGTTTTCGCCAAGGACATCGGCATGCTCAAGCCATGGGAACAGCGAATTTGGGCCGCCCACAACGTCACCCCGGATGGCGGTGTGTCCAAGGAGCTTTTTGAGGCGCAGATGATGGTCCAGCCGGCCTCGACCAAGGCGCCAGAAGCCCTTATTGAAAAGGCCGTCGATAGTGTCGCTTCGAGCTTCCGCGAGCGGTATGGTCAGCAGCTGCTTCGTGAGAATGCCCAGGTGCCGGACTTGTTCACGCGAGCCCATCGGTTCCGAAGTGCGGAGACGGAAGGTTTGCTGGAACTTTCCAAGCAATTGACCCAGCTCTTCACCGAACGGGTTGATGTTGATGTGGTGCTGGCGCAATGCCCCCCATTGGCCAAGGGCGAGAAGAAGCCAGGGTCATTAAAGGCCATTGAGCGCTTGTTGGGTACCGTCCTAACCGAGGAACAGGCCAGGAAGATGATGGGGCCGCTGTTTGGTATGATTGACCTTCGCAATGCCGGTTCGCACCTCGGTTCGACCCTGGTGCAAAGTGGCCTTGAGCGCCTTGGCGTCGATGGCAGGAACCCACAAGCCGTGCAAGGTCTGCAGTTGCTGGAGAGCGTGGTCAATGCGCTGCTTGAAATAGACGCGGCGATTGCCGTTCCAAAGCCGCCAGCCTCCTAAGACCTAGGGAGAATGCCCAGGGCGCGCGGTGTTTCACATGCTTTTTCGTGTATGCGATAACCCAACTACCCGGCTCTCTGTATCGACCCTGGCTAGTCAAAGCGCTAGTCCGCTTCGGAATTGCCGCACCAAACTATCCGGCCCGAACGCAGCCAGAAATGCGACTTGCATCCGGTATTCCGCCAGACGGATGGACGCAAAGTCGGCCGACCCTTGGCATCTACGGCGATGTCCCATCGTGGCTTCCCGGCATCGACCACAAGCATTTCGATCATGGCGCCGCAGCGGCATGGGCACATCATGCCCACACTCCATGGCTCGCCATCATCGATAGCAAGCACCAAGTCCCTGGACGGCATCGCGGAGGGCAACTCGTCTCCCACGACAGTTTGAAGTCGACGCGCGGGGCCGAACCGATCCCACAGACGATGAAACCAGCGGGGCAGGCTCATCACTTTCTGCCCTTTGGCTTGCCGAGCGCGGGAATGCCCAGCAGCGGCTCTTCTGCGCCTCGGGCTAGCTCCGTGTCGGGGTCTCGATCGAATTCGCTCTCCGGGGTGTATTCCTCCTCGGCTGCCGCCAGGCTGAACGTGGTCCGGGCATAAAGCTCATTCGCATCGTGCCTGAAGGGAAAGGTACGAGCGATGAGCTCCATCACGACGGCCGAACTTGCCCGCATATTGAGCGAGATAACGGAAGGGGCCTGTTCGGTCAGCCCCTTGATGTAGCCGGCTTCTTGCTCTTCTTTGAATGCGCCTGGGTTCGCCTTATGCAGCCATTCCGCGCGGAGGCTCTCGGGAGTGAATACGCGCCGGTCAGCAAGAGTAGAACCCCCAGGCTGGACGTAGTCGATCCGGCCACAAACGTCGGCTATTGCTACTCCGTCGTTCCCCACCTTCCGCGTCGGAATGACAACGCCCACGTCGAACAAGGGGATAAGAAAGGCAGACGCGATCAGGTCAACAATCTGCCTTGCCTCGTGGGTGTCGACGCAACTGAAGATGACGTCGCATTGACTGACCGCGAGAATTGCCTCGCGGGAGCCGATGCTCTCAGCAATGGCAGTCGCAACGTCCGGACCGCGATATCCAGCATTGCCGGCAAATATGAGCATGGCGGCTTGATAGGTGAGGTAACCCATTGAGCATTATCGATTTGCGTTGTAGGGCCGCTAAGCTAAACTGGCTCAGTCGCGGCCTAAGTCTGCGCGTCGGGGAAAAACGTGACCGTAAGTACAACAGAACTTTCAGCGCTGACGCGCCTGTTCTCTTCGGCCGTGTTCCAGCAACTGGCCCGGAAGGGGCGCTCTGCGCTGTTTGGACGTCTACTCGGCGAGACCCGCCTCGCCGAGCTGTGCGCGAAAGAAGCCACAGTCGGGGATGCCTTTGAGGCCGCTTTCTCGATTCTCAGGGTCGCCGGACTACGCGATGAATATATCTATCGGTCAGCGCTGACCCACAAGATACTGATGGGCAAACACTCCTTGCGCACCGCCTCAATGCTAAACGAATTTCGCGCCGGATCGTGCAAAGCCGATCTTGTCATTCTCAACGGAACCTCGACGGTCTACGAGATCAAATCCGAGCGAGACTCCCTCGCGCGTCTGATCAACCAAGTGGAAAACTACAAACGCGTATTCGCATCTGTGAACGTTGTAGTCAGCGAGCGCCATGTGGACGGCGTCCGACTGATCCTTCCGGAGGATGTCGGTATCCTGTGCTTGTCGCATCGCTACCGCATCGCGACCGTGCGTGACGCAGTAGATTGTCCCGAGCGAATCTGCCCGGCTACGGTGTTCGAATCGCTTCGTTCAGCAGAAGCTGCGAGTATCCTGAAAGCGCTTAGCATTGCCGTTCCTGATGTTCCCAATACACAGCGCCACGCCGCCATGCGGGCGCTATTCGCGCATCTGGACCCCGTCGCGGTTCACCGCGAAGTGGTGCGGACCTTAAAACGCACCCGCGATCTGGCGCCACTAGCTTACCTCGTCGACCGGCTCCCGCGCTCGCTCCACGCTGCCGCTCTTTCAATTCCGGTGCGCCGTGCAGACCATGCCCATGTGGTAGAAGCGATCTCTACGCCGCTGGGCGAGTCGATGGCCTGGGCCTAACGCATGTATCACCCCTATTTTCGTGGCAAGCAGTTCGAGCTGATCGCCATTCGCGAAACCGCAGCACTGATGGCTGGATCGGGGTTCGTGCCCATCATTGAGCCGGTGCGGGAGGCGCTCAAGGGATTAGAGAGAACCCTGACGGCGATCTGCGACGCCGGCGGCGAGGCGATCGTGATCATTAATCCAGCCTATGGCGATCATGCTGAGGACGGCGTGAGCATCTCGACCCTTCTGGGAAATGGATTTCTAAATAAAGACGGCATTAGCGCCGGCATCTTGCTCACCAACGACATGAATATCGATGACGCGATGGCCTGTCACACCAAGCACCAGGCACATCGTCCTGTATTCATCCATGCCGGTTTCACCGAAGCGAAGGCGCTAGCAGAAGCGCTCGGGAATGACCTCTCTGAGACTCGACACGTCTTCTTCGAAAAGCACTGCCACAAGCTCTACCGGAAACACCTGAAAGGCAGCAAAACCCGTATCCTTCTTCGTGACGGGTTCGAACGGCGGCGCAACGCCGATCATCCAGCAGTCGAATTGTTTTCAGACCTCCACCTCACATTCGAGGAGGAAGACATGGACGGGTTCGGCGACTTCCTAATCGTTGGCGACGACTATGTTGAAGGTGGCGGCCCCGCGTACGCTGTCGCGATCCACCTGACGTTCCTCGACCCCGACAAGGACGAGGTGATGTACATCTATCATTTCGTATCAACGACAAAGGACACGCCGACTGATCCGGGCGGTAAGTTTGCCCAAGCGCTGGCAAAACTGATCGCTAAGCTGGATTCCGGAACCTCCAGACTGTTTGCTAGCACAGCCATCGCCGAATTTCGGGAGTTGCATGAAAAAGGCCACTTCCCGGGGCTCGGGCAGGTCAAGAAGCTTTCGATGCGCCATCATATCGAGACGCTCGCAGACTTTTTTTCCGAGTAGCGGGCAATCACATGCCGAAGTTCTGTTGCCCCGAATGCTTCGACGACCGTGGCCTTCGCCGCGACATCATCCCCTCGCTCAGCCATGGAATGGGGGACTGTGACTTCTGCGGGTCGACAGCCGTTATCCTGGTTGAACCACGTGCCCTCGCTGACATCTTCGAGTTGTTAATCGGGATCTACGAAGCAGATTCCGCGGGCAAAACCTTAGTTGAATGGATGAAAGATGACTGGCAGCTGTTCAGCCATGCCGCAATGGACGTTGCGCATTCGAAGGAGCTACTCGCTGAGATTCTCGATGACGGCGACATCGTCCGCAAGCCGTTCGCGCCGTCGTCCGCCTATGACAGCAAAGCTCTCGCGCAATGGGAAAATCTGCGCGATGAACTGATGTGGAAGAACCGGTACTTCCTGGACGAGGTCCTGGACGCGGATCGGCTGCGGGAGTTGCTTGGCCATTTGCCGACGGATGACATGCCTGCGAAGTGGTACCGGGCGCGTATCCTGTCCGACGACACAGTTTATCTTATTGGAGAAATGGGTGCTCCGCCAAAGCGGCTTGCATCACACGGGCGCGCGAACCCGCCCGGCATTCCATATTTGTATCTCGGTTCAATTCCAGAGACCGCGGCCGCGGAAGTCCGGCCTCATACCGGCGAGGTGGCGTGCGTCGCCGAGTTCACAATTCCTATGCCGCTGCGCGCGGTGGATTTGCGTAACCCGCGCAAGCTGGTGTCGCCCTTCCTTTTGGCCGATGCGAGCGCGATCGGTCAGCTGCGGGCGGACATTGCGTTTCTGGAGCGGCTTGGGGATGAGTTGACACGCCCTGTGCTGCCTCGTGGGGCCGCAATCGATTACATTCCCAGCCAGTATCTCTGTGAGTTCATCAAGAAGAACGGCTATGACGGCGTCGTTTACCGCAGCTCGGTCAGCGACGGGATGAACTTAGCGCTATTTGATCCCGCGAAGGCGATCGGCGGCGCAGTCTCAAAGTTTAACATCACGAAGGTCACGGTCCAGGTTGACCCCGCCTGATCGCCGCGATGAGCGCCAACTCGGCTGTTTCCAACTTTCCTTATGGGACGTGGGATATGCGCGTCATGCCATAGTGCTGTCGTTGCGATCCGGAGCGCTATCTCGATATTTCGATTGATGAAATATAAAGTCTAAGTTGCGGTGCGGCGAAGATGGCGGGTGGTTGAGCGCTTCCGAGCATCCATACAACCGTGGCACTGACACTCCCAAAATCCTATGCCTCGTCAGCGGAGCGGTCACTGCCAATCGGAACGTCGCCGTGCTGGCCATGGTCGCTGGAGAGAAGACCAGCATCTTGGAGCGCCTCAATTTCGGGAAGATCACGAAGCGTAGCTAGCCCAAAATGCTCCAAAAACCCCTTGGTTGTCACATAAGTGAACGGCGCCCCGGCCGTCGGGCTGCGGGGTCCCGCGGTGATCATGTTCTTGTCCCGCAACGCCCCGATGACGTCGCGCGACACCTCCCGCCCCAGGATTTCCGACACCCCTGCTCGCGTGACTGGCTGGTGATAGGCGATCGACACCAACACCATGGCCTCGTTCTGAGTCAGATCGATCGCCCGGTCCGGCACCGCAGCAGACGTGGCGATGGCATCGGCATAGGCCGTTCGGGTGCGGAACGCCCAGCCCCCAGCGACACTGACCAGGTCGTAGGGTTTGCCCCGCAGGCTTTCACGGATGTCGTCAATGAGCAGGTCGATGCTGGCGTCACGACCGATCACCCGCGCCAGGACCTCGCGCTCCACCGGCTTGGGCGCCGCGAACAGTACGGCTTCGATGCGGTTCATCCATTCGCGCCAGCGTAGGTCAGCCGGCATATCGACCAGTTCGGAATCGAAGATCGGCGGTTCGGCATCTGTCCTTTTGCGCCTGGCCATCCCGTTGCCCTGCCTCACAAACCGTAGAGCCGGAACGTCGGCCGGCCACTGAGTTCGCGCACTCCCCCCAACTCTCCCAAGCGATCGAATAGCCGCCGAGCCCCGCGCGCCGACAGTCTTGGGCTGGACCAGGAGCCCGGCACCGCGTCATCGGACAGTAGCAGTTTGATGACGTCGCCAGCACCTTTAGCGCGCAACTTTGGCGCCGCCGAAGCCAGTATTGCCGCCCGCTGCCCCAGCTCTGACCCGAGATCGCAGGCTTCTGCCGCCGCCGTGGCGTAGGCCCAAAACACCGCCTTGCCCCAACCTTCTCCTCCCGGCCGGATGCGTTTGCGGTGTTCGCCCGATTTAAAGGTCGGCGAAGCCACCTGCCCCATCAGCAGGGGCACCGGAACAGGCCATCTGAACTTCTGGGCGAGGACCATGTCAGCAAGCCAAAAGGCCAACAATTCGGCATCGGGCCGGGCCCGGTAGACGGCAGCGGCAATCTCGGCCGCCAAGGCTGGAGCCGGCCGCGACGACGCCGTCAGGTCTTCGGCATTGGCGACAACCTCGGCAAGAACGTCATCCCACTGCAGAGCAAAATGCTGTTCGACCACCGGGCGTACCAACTCTGCGTCGCAACTGGTGGTCCGGCTGGCCAAGCGGCGCCAGGCCATCAGCAGGTGCCCGGCTGGCCCAGGATCATCGCCCTTGCCGCGCAGAAAATGGGTATCGCGCAACGCGGATTCGTCCTCGCGCCGACCGGTCAAGTTCACCGCCGCGCTAGCACTATGCAGGGCCAGTCGCTGGCGCCAGGCACCGGCCCAAGGACAACTCTGCCGCACTAAACTATCCAACGAATTCAACGCTGCACCCGCCATGTAAGCACCGTCGACATCGTAAGAAATCTCGCCGCGCGAGCGCGCCCAGGCCGGCACCTTCGGCACTGGTGGCAGATCGATCTCGAGCAAATCAGCAGCGATTTTCATGCAAACAGAGTAACACGCAGCGGCGCTTTTTGCTACCGATTTGGTTGTAAACCGCCCTACCTGTCGGCATCTCAGAACGAATGATAATCTTGCATTATCGTTTATTATTGTCTTTATTAAAGAAATAGCGTCTGTCGGCTTTCCAGGATCGGTGGATTCGCCGGAAAACCAAGGCTTTTGGGCCGATTCTCAACCAGGATTGGTGGATTTTTCTGCCCTGATTGAGTGGACTGCGGTCATCCCAAGCTGCCGTCACAAAGTCCCGCCTCTCAGTTCTCAGCGTCGAAGATAGCATACAGCGACAGCGCGAGCTTGATCTCCTTCAAAACAGCCAGTTTTGCTGCGATTCCGCCACAGAAGCCTTCCTGGGCGACTTTTGGACCTGCGACGAACCGACGCCGCCCTCAGGTTCGATTTCGCGCTGTGCGGCCCTTTATTTAGATCATAAAACACGCTTGCAAAGGACCGTTTTCTGGCACATTGCTTATTTGTACAAGCCGCCCCAAAAACCCCAGAAAAATCCGATGGCGAAAGCTGCAAACCTCACTCCCCCTCCCCTGCCGCAAAGGCTGATCGGATACGCCCGCGTTTCGACTGACGATCAACTCAATGACGCGCAGGTCGACGACCTAAGGGCGGCCGGCTGCCACCGTATCCACCAGGAGCACGGATCCGGTGCGTCGCGCGCAAGGCCCGTGCTGACAAAACTGCTCAAGGACCTTGGCGCCGGCGACGTTCTCGTCGTCGTGCGCCTGGACCGCCTTGCCCGATCGGTCAGCCATTTGCTCGATGTCATCGAAGACCTCGAAAAGCGCGGTGTGCATTTCCGCTCGTTGCGTGACCCGATTGATACCTCGACGCCACAGGGGATGTTTTCCTTAGCAGTGCTTGGCGCCGTTGCTCAGCTCGAGCGGGCCCTGATCGCCGAACGAACGAAATCCGGAATGAAGGCCGCCAAGGCGCGCGGCCGGCTTGCTGGCAATCCCGGCCTTCGGGAACGCCGCCCTGAGGCGATCCGCGCGGTTTCTGCGGCGCGCGAGCGCGCCTACCTCGACGAGTTGATTGCATCGGCACAGACATGGCTGCCGACCGTACGGCAACTTAGACCTCAGCACAGCTGGGACAACGTCGTGCGTATCCTCAATCGTCGCGGTCATGACTGGACCATCGAGCGGCTGCGGCGAGCGGTTCATCGCTTGGTTCGTGAGAAGCTTGCCAAGCCGGAACTGCTGGCTCGCTCTCCTCGTCGCGCGCCCGAGGACCATTTGATGAAGCTCGTCGCCGCAATCACGATCGCCGATCCGGATCTTTCGCTTCGCGACATCGCCGCCCAACTGGATCAGATGCACGAGCGACCGCCCCGCGGCGGCCGGAAATGGCAGCCGTCCTCCGTCAGGAACTTGCTGGAGGAAGCACGCCGCTTTGGACTGGTGCGCTCTTAAGCGCCTCGCTCATGAGACGCCAAACATGCCTGTCGCGCGACCGACCCTTCATTTGGGCAACTTCTTTCCATTCACCGCTGGCGAGAATTTTTTCGGCCAGCCGACGGTACTCCGCATCCGACCGCAGTTGGAGCTTTACGGAAGAAATTTTCGTCGCCGGCGCCGGCCTTTCGGCCGCCGACGACGGCGAGCCACGGAGATATCCGGTGAACGCCTGCTCCATGAAAGTGGGCGGCTCCCCGAACAATTGTCTTGCTCCGACCAAGTCGAGCAGCTGCGCCGCCGACAACAGAGTGGCGATGCGCCAGGCAACCGACAAATCTGAAAGAGAGTTCTGGAAAGCGGAAGCAAGCGGATGCAATCCGAACGCACCTCGCAACCACGCTATGTATGGCTTTCCCTTGAAGTGAGTTGGCATCCATAGGAATTGCATCGCGACCGTCAGATCGTCAGTTGAGAGGACATGCCGGCCCTCGACGATCGCCTGAATGGCCTTGGCCAGTTCTATCTGGAAGTCCAAAAAAACCGGAGCCTCGGTCTCCCGCGTCGTGGTCGACACCGGGCTCGCGCACGCTCTGCAGACAAGCACCGCCCTCCCCCGCAGGCAGTCAAACCGAAACCAACCACGAGCAAAGCAGCACTCGCAGTAAGTCCGCAACGTGCGGCGATGCTTCACGCAGACGGCAGCTTCAACGTGACCCCATTTAAGGCGGAGGAAATGATCACGGCCCTCCGCAGCGTCCTCATCGAGACATTCGGCGCACGTTCCGCGTTCTCGGCGATCATCAACATACCAGACTGCGGGTCTGATCATGCGTCCAAGTGCCATCGCCTCGATTTGGTCCGGCCGCAGTCTGCAGGAACGTGCCCAAGCCTTGAGCATCTGGGCTCTCGGATGGAAGTCGCGCTTCAAAAACCTCCTCGCGAGGTCATCGTCCCCGCATTCAAGCCAGAGGTCGATTTGGTCTGCCGTGCATCCATAGCGGCAGGCAACGCGCTCTTGCCATGATGAAATCAACTCGCCATCGTAAGGACGCGGCGCGATCGGCAGCAGCGGTATTCGCCTCATCGGCCGACCCGTCGCCCGAGTTGCCGTTCCGCGTGACGGCGCATGGCAACGAGCGGCAAGACGAGATCCTCGCGATCGAAGCTTTCAACAGTGATGCATTCCCGGCCGCTGCGGATAGCGTCTGTCGCGACTGTCTCCATCAGTCGAAAAATCCGCACCGTCACTCCTTCCGTTAGGTCGAGAACGCGCCTGCGGATGGCAGCCGCGCCCAGTTGCGATGGCTGGCGCAGCGGCAGAATGCAAGCGAGGCTCGACAGGAGTTGCGCCAGTTTTTGATCGTTCGACCAGCGTTCGAGATGAAACGCTTCGAAGCGCTCGGCAAGTTGGGGATCGGTGAGCAAAGCTTGTCGGGCTAGATCTGTACCGGCGCAAACCAGTTGAACCCTCAGGTCATTGGCGAGGAAGCGGATGACGTTGAGAAAGATCCTCTGCTGGCGGAAGGTACCGGTCAGCATGGCATGGATTTCGTCGATGATCAGCATCCGCACACCCATGCTGCGCATCAGGCTTCTGCAAATTCCCTTGAGCCGAAAAGCCGCATCGCTCGCGGGCCCCGGCGCCCCCATAGCATTCAGGAGTTCGCCGTAGATGTCCCGTTCGACCGGCTCCGCCGGCATCTGCATCGCCACGACCGGCATGGTGGTCACACCGCTTGCTCGATCGAAGGAGGCCGCGTGATCGCGGAGGAATTTACGGATGATCTTCGTTTTTCCCATGCCCGTGTCGCCATAGAGAAGCAGGCAAGGCATGCGATCTCGCGGAGGATAGGACAGCAAATCCTCCAAACGCATCAGTGCTGATCTGGCTTGCGCCGTTTCCAGCCACCGATCAGACCGGATCCAGGCCACGCGCTCGTCGTCGCCAAGAGCTGCTTGGCTTTGATAGGCCGGTAGCAGATGCGCATATTCTATCACGACCACTCCTCTACAGTTAAGGGCGACAAGTCGATGAAGGTCTCGTCTTCAGCCTCGGTCTCCGGCGGGCGGGACGGTTCCCCGCCAACGGCGAGTGCTCGTTCGGTTCGTTCCACATGGCGGCGCATGCTTCGGGTCTGCTGAACGGCGCTTTCCAGCAGTCGCCGTTGCTCCGCGATGGTGTCGAAAATCAATTTTTCATCGACAGAACGAACCCCGCGCTCTCTGAGCGCTGCACGCGCCAGGCGATGTTCCCCTAGGGTGATAGGCGGCCGGTCCAGAGCCGCAAATCGGACGGGCCAGACAGAGCCGTCCTCCTGTTCAACATAGACACAGGAAAGGTCGCGCGGATCGAATTTGACCCGTACTTGGCGCGCCGACCGGCCAGCCAACGGACTGAGAACGTCATCCCAATAACGAATTCCAAACAGATGCAGGCCATCCCTGCGGATGCAACGCTCCTTGAAGGGCAGGAAATCTCGCAAAAACCGGTCTGGATCGTGCGGCAGGCGCAAGGGATCGACACGGGCCGCGACAGCATCATTCCAGGCGGTTCGCGGCGGGAGCAGCAATGCGCTGTGAACTTCAGCGTGATAACGGCCGACGATCTGAAGGGCCAACCACCTCTCCAATTCGTCCAGCGTCATCGCCGCGTGCTTTTGCGGATCGTAGGAGCCTCGCTTGGCTATGTTGCTCGAGGTGGATCCGGGCAGCAGATGCACAGCGCCCATCATCGTGCCGATCAGCCGCTCAATGTGCCCGCCGTAATGCGGTCGGGCGACGGGGCGGTGCACCAGCTCGATGCCGTGCTCAGGTGCTCCTCTAACGAGAGCTTTGCCATGAAACTCCCGCCCGTTGTCGAGGTGGATAATGTCGGGCAGTCCAAACACCGGCCACTCGGCATCAATGCCCCTCGCCTGCAGCCAAGGTGCTTTTGGCATCACCAGATGCTGGATCGCCAAGGCTACCGACGTCGACGACGGAGGCTCCAGACTGAGATAGAAGCCGGCCACCATTCTGCTCGCGATATCAATGGCCAATGTCAACCAGGGACGCTGCAGCGGCCGTCGATCTCTCGCATCTACGATGAACAAATCTACCAAGGTATGATCGATCTGGACGATGTGGAGGGCGTGATCGGCACCGTACTCGCAGACGACGGCATCGAATTTCTGCCGGGCTGCCTTCGCGCCTTATCTCGCCTGCATCAGGCTTCTGGGATCGGCGAGGTCTATTCGAGCCCGGACAGCTTTCAATGATGGTGGATGAAGCCGACGTTCATGACAGAGTTCTTCCACCCGATCGTAAAGTGCGGTGACAGTCGGCCGCTCTCGTTTGCGGTAGGTATCGGCAATCGCCGTCTGAATGATCTCCTCGATCTCAGGCGACAAAAGCGTCTTGCCTTTCGGTGGACCCGAGCTGTCCGCCAGCAATGAACTCGTGACCGGCGAGGCACGATACCGGCTCAACAGTACGTAGAAGCGACTTCGACTTATCTTCAGCTCACGGCATGCCGCGCCTACGTGCAAAGGTGAAAGGCGCGGCAATAATGCCAAGGGTCGGATCACTTTTTCGCGCGACACGGCATCCAACCACACCGCGTCATCGACCATGAGCTTATCGCGTTTACGGCTCATCGGCCGTCACCCTTACCTTAACCGGCAAATCAGAATAGAATCCTGCGATCCTGGTCGAATCCACTCAATTAGGGTGACCTACTATTGTTACAAAACAAAGACATACAGTCCATTGAATTAGGACTAGCGACACTGTCGCTCGCATTTGATCGCCGGACAGTCCGTTTCAGGCGTCTGTGGTCGTCGAAATTCGCAGCCATTGGGCGGACTCGTTGTGCGCTTGATCAGCGGACTGCAGCGGTCTAGCGCCTCGCATGCAATCCCGACCGGCGTTGACGGCGGTCGCGGCGACCGACCGGGTGCTCACAGGCACCTTCTTCCGGGCAATCGCCGATTTCGGCCAAGGAAGCCCGCTCTGCGGTTTTTTACGCTTGACGAACAACGCCTCATCCCGACCCGCGAAACGCGCTCCATGGTCTTCTGTGTGACTCGATTTTTTCGCACTCGCTGTCCTCTCGGGCGGAGACCCGGTAGCGGGTCACCCATTCCTGGAATGCGCCGCATCAATCAGCCGCGCACGAGCCCTGTCGCGTTTGCGATGCGGTAGGCGTTGTGCGGCTGTCCACCTTGGGTCCGCCAGGATCTGAGTGGCCAGGCGCTCATATTCAGCCGAACTGCGCAGCAACGGATCGGTGGCCATTCCATGGGGCGGCGGTGACATGGTGCGCGTGCGCCGCGCGCCATTCGAATAGCGGCCTCCGACATTCTAGCGACCCCATCCGGGTTGACGCCGAACACGTCGCTCAGGGCGAGCAGCGTGACGAAGCGCCCACCGACGACCGGCCGAGCGGCGCCCCGCTTATGATGCGTGCAATTCGGGGCTGGACGAGTTATATAGGTAGAATATAGATCATCAGGAACCTTTGAAGATGGCCCTTAGTATAAAAGATCCGGAAACCGAACGTCTGGCGCGCACGCTCGCGGAGCGCACCGGCGAAAGTATCACTCTCGCGACGCGGACAGCGCTTGAACAGCGTCTACGCCGCCTCGGATCCAGTATTCGCAAGGCAGCTCTGCTGGAGGATCTCGCGGCCAGCAGACGACGCTGGCGCAGCCTTCCAGTCCTAGACACACGTAGTGCAGATGAGATTGTCGGCTATGACGAGAACGGACTACCCGGCTGATGGTCATCGACACCTCGGCGATTGTTGCGATCGCGCTGGACGAACCGGATGCCTTGACCTTCGAAGAGCGCATCGCCGACGATCCTATACGCTTGATTTCGGCGGCCACCGTGCTTGAAGCGGCAATGGTGCTTGAAACGAGGCTTGGCGAGGCTGGCGGTAGCGAACTGGATCTATGGCTCCACAAGATCGGTGCCGAGGTCGTACCCGTATCTCCGGGCGATGCGGATCAGGCACGCCGCGCTTGGCGCCGCTACGGTAAGGGCCGCCACCCGGCTGGGCTAAATTACGGGGATTGCTTCTCCTACGCTCTCGCGTTCATGACGGGTGAGCCGTTGCTCTTCAAAGGCAATGACTTCTCACAAACGGACATCAGTGCCGCATGACAATTGAAGAGCGAAGCGTTGGGACGCGCTATAGTGCGCGCCCCTCCCCTCCGCTTAGGGTCCATCTGCAGGACGTCACCGATCGCGCTCGCGATTATGTCGAGGCGGCAAGCTCAGCCAGCACCCGCCAGGCTACGCATCAGATTGGAAGCGTTTCTCCGCCTGGTGCCGGCGGCAGAGTCTTTCTTCGCTCCCGCCGGATCCTTCGGTGGTGGGACTCTACATCACGGCATGCGCTTCAGGCGCACCGACGCGCGGCGGCAAGGAGGACAGCGTTTCGACGATCGAGCGTCGTCTCTCCGCCATCGGCTGGAACTATACGCAGCGCGGCGAAAAACTCGATCGCAAGGACCGCGCCATTGCCACCGTGCTGGCCGGCATCCGCAAAAAACACGCGGCCCCGCCCCGGCAGAAGGAGGTAATCCTGCCGGAAGACCTGATCGCCATGCTTGAGACGCTCGAAAGGGGGACGCTTCGCGGCATGCGGGATCGTGCCATGCTGCTTGTCGGGTTCTCCGGCGGCCTGCGCCGCTCGGAAATCACCGGGCTCGACCTTGGCCGCGACCAGACGGAAGATTCCTCGGGCTGGATCGAAATCTTCGACAAGGGCGCGCTGCTGACACTGCGCGGCAAGACGGGCTGGCGGCCGGTGTACGCGACGACCTCTCCGCGGCCGAGCGCGGCCAGATGTTTGCCGGGCACTCGTTGCGTGCCGGCCTCGCCTCCTCGGCCGAAGTCGACGAACGCCATGTGCAAAAGCAGCTCGGCCATGCCTCCGCCGAAATGACCCGCCGCTACCAGCGCCGCCGCGACCGGTTTCGCATCAACCTCACAAGGGCCGCGGGCCTGTAGCCCTCCCCTCCCCGCCAAGGTCTCGGCAGTCGACTTGCTTTGCGGTCGCCCATACGGATTGGCCGCCACTCTCACCATGGCGTCGAGGGTCAGGCATTGTCAGGCAAATACAATCGGCGCGATAAGTAGGCATCTCCCTCTCGTTTCGCATTGGTGGTATGAGGGAGCGATGTGGCGCGGGCGACGAAGATGGGACAGGGGAAGACTTGCCCTGCTGGCTGCGGGGGCGCTGGCCTCCTGCATCCCGACGAATGCCGCGATCGCTCAGATTGAATGGCGCGCGCCGCCTTGTACTTACTCAATAGCGACCAGCACTGGAACGCTATGCGTCCGCGAGGCCACCTTTAATCGCGACATATGCAGGGCGCTAGCCCGTTTCGCCGGCGAGAACGATCTACCGCCAGATTTCTTTGCACGGCTGATCTGGACGGAAAGCCGGTTCCGTCCAGATGCCGTCAGCCCAAAGGGCGCGGAAGGAATAGCGCAATTCGTTCCCTCCACTGCAAGACTGCGCGGCCTATCGAACAGTTTCGACGCTTTGGAGGCATTGAAGAAATCAGCTGAGTATCTCGATGACCTGCGAGACCGCTTCGGCAACCTCGGTCTGGCCGCCGCCGCCTACAATGCCGGCGAAGGCAGACTGCGGACGTTCCTGAAAACCGGAAGCCTGCCGCCGGAGACCCGCAACTATGTCCTTGAAATCACGGCACATGCGGCCGAGGACTGGCGCGACAACCCGCCTGCCGCCATCGATCTGCGACTCGACGGGCAAAAGTCCTTCGAGGACGCCTGCATCGCACTTGCCAGCACGCGGCGCCTCAAGGCCCTGGATTTTGAAGCGGAAGGCGCCTGGGCGCCGTGGGGCGCACAACTGGCGGGGCATTTCCAGAAGCCGGTGGCAATCAGACTGTTCCTGTCGACCATTCGATCTCTGCCCGCGCCGCTGAATAAGGAAAAGCCGCTGATCCAGAAGGAACGCAACCGTGCCTTCGGGACAAGGCTGCGATACACGGCCCGTATCGGCCGCCCGACCCGGCAAGAAGCCGAGGCCGTGTGCGTTGAAGTCCGCAAGCGCGAAGGCGCCTGCATCGTCTTCAGGAACTGACTGGCCCCAGCGGTTCGCCGAATTGCGTGCCGTGCGTATAAGGCGATCGACGCACAGATTGGGGCAAACTCGTAATCCACGAGAAGGAACCGAGAAACGGGGCGGTAACCTCGCTGGCGGTTTGATGGACGAGTAGTATGGAGCCTATCGTTCCGCGCCATCGCGATCATTGCCGCGCTGGCGTTCCTGTTCGGCGTGCCGGAGGATCCGCTGGCGTTGTTCGTCCTGCGCGCCCTTGGCCGCGCCTGCCTGCTCCCGCGCCGCACGAGCGGCACGACCGGCGGCAATTGCCTGCTGCTGGGCAGCGATAGCAGGATCGACCGTCTGCGGCACGGCCCGATCTTGGGTTCGCGCATCATCGGCGCGGGCCGCCAACGGTTTGCCCCCTCCCCCTGCGGTGTCAGCGACCGACCGCACTTGCTGCATCTCGATGTCACGGCGCTGCTCGGCAAAGAGCGCGGAGATTTCCGTCCGCATCTCCTCGACAGCCTGGCGTTCCGCACCGCTGTCGACCATGGTCTCCAGCCGGTCCATTGATTTGTTCGCCCGCGACACGCGCTCGTCGAACTGCTCCAGCGATAAGGGCATGGTCTTTTCCTCCTGGCGTTGAATGTTTGCGATGAAGCTTTTGAGCTCTGCCAACGACTCGTTCGACGGCGCACCGGATTGCTGAGTAAAGGCATCAAACCGTTTCTGAAGCCAGGGCGACGGCACTCCGTCCTTCCCAGAACCAGCGGCCTCAATCGCGACGCCGGCGCGAATACCTTGTTTCAGGAGCTTGGCCTGGATGTCGCTGGTGACGGCCAATGTTTCGCCAACGGGGCCGAACGCGTCGTTCTGCTTGGCCAGCTCACGCTCTATTTTGCTGACGCTCGCCGTTGTGGGCGCCAGGACATAAATCGCCTTACGACCGGCCAAAACGAAGGTGCTACCTACGCCGACCACCCGCTGAACAATCGCAGCAATCGTGTCGCGATCGGCGGCCTGCTCACTCTCGAGACGAAGGAGGACAAAGCCATTGGCATGGCGCGGCGCTGGCTGGACAGCCTTTTCGGTCGCCGCGGCTGCGAAACGGTCAGCCGCCGCGATCACCGACGGCGCCGCCCCGGCCCTTTTTAAGGCGCTCGCCGTTGCCTGCCATTTCGGCGCAAGCGCCAGGTTCCCATCGGTAAGCGAGGCACGATCGACGACGCCGGCCCTCTTGCGCTCGACGCGTTTGGTGACGGCGGGCGTCTTCAGATAGCGAGGATCGCTCTTGCTGCGCTCGTAGGCGCCGGCCTGCGACTGGCTGTAAGGCCGTGTGGCCGCCACATCCGAGCGCCGGGTGGCGACCATGGCGATGCCCTGCTCACGCGCCTTGGCCGCAAAACGCTCCCGCCATTCATAGAGTTCCGGCTTGGTCAGGCGCAGCGCCTTGCCAACGTCATCATGCGCCGCGATCATCGCATGGACATGCACATGGCCGGTATCGGGATGATGCGCGGTGATCCACCGGTGGCCGGCGACCTGTTCGCTCAGGAAATCCCGGACAGCGCGCGTCATCGCCTCCGGATCAGTCCCGGCGCGGGCCGAGAAGATGACATGAAAGCCGTTGCGCGGCTCAACGGTGCGAATGTGGCAGGACCAGGCGGGCCAGATGCCTTCAGCCTGCTCCTTGACGCCGGTCCCGCGCTTGACCGGCTCGCCTTCGCTGGTGGTTACGGCCTTCTCGGTGCGCAGAAACTTTTCAAGGAAGTAACGACCGGACTTTTCCGAGACGGCCGCCCCGAGAATGCGGACCTCGGCGGAGACGCCGGCGTCGGCCAGTCGGCGCACGAAATCATTCTCCGCATTTTCGACAGCGCGGGCCGGACCCTCCCCCTTCTCGCGTGCCTTCAGCGCGCCGGCGATCTTCTTCGCGGGCAGGTCGGTCACCGCATAGACGGAGACCTTGCCATCCGGATGCCGGGAATAGAGGAAAGGCTTCGAGCCGAAGACAGTGTTCAGGGCGTCGTGAAGCGCTGCATCGTCGACCGGATCGGCAAGCGTGATGGAAAACGTGGCCAGCGCGTCGACCGCATAGGCATCGCGGAAGTCCGAGCCCCATTCGGCCAGAACTGCTGCCCGGTCCGCACGGCTTGCGATGACAAGGCCGTCCTGATCGTAGACCGGGATGTCGACCTTGCCCTTCTCACCGTTCTCCTTCTCGATTTCCCGCGTTCCGAGATAGGTCATTAGACCCGCGGCCGACCCCCTGCTGGACACGGTTGACGTCACCTTGATCACCGCCGGCTGCGCGCCGGCGGCAATCGCCGCGCGGCTTGCGGTCTCCGCTGAGGATCCATTCGTTGCTGCGCGCAGCGAGGAGATTGGCCGCGCCTTATGAGACGAAGTGACGGACGAAGCACCGGCCCCTCCCCCGCCGGACTTGCGCCGCTCATCGTCGTCCTCCCGGTTGCCGCCAGCGCCGATGGCCCCGACCAGCGCGATGACGCCCTGCTGTGATGACTGCGGCCTTTGCAGGATCGACGCGATCGTCGGCTCGTTGGACGAAATTGGACCTGTGCGCGCCTTGCTTGCTATCCCGGTAGGCATGAAACGCTGCTTCGGTGCCTCACCCGCTATGGCGAGGCCAACCGCGCGGCGCCGGCGCAACTCCTCTTCGTCATCAATCAAGAAAGATGCACGACGGGCGGACAACGCCTGGATTTCGCCGAGCAGTCCGGACCAATCATGCGCCACGGCCAGCCCCCCTCCGCTCCTTGCGGCTGATCCGCAGCATCAGGTCGACGTCGGCGCGCAGCCGAAACACACCGTCGAGAAGGTAACGGAGCGCCGCGTCGAGATGCGCTTCATAGCCGACACGCCCCTCGTTCATCGCCCGGACAGCCTGATTGAGGTTGATGCCGATGCGCCGCAGCTCCTCGTTCGTGCCGCGGAGGGCGTCTGCCTCGGCCGGACCGACCGGGAGCGGTAGACCGGCCTGGTCGCGAAACAGCAGCCGGATGACGTCGCTGGCGGTGCGGTCCTCTCCGCAAAGCACGGCCAGCGCATCTCGCTCCTCCGGCTGTAGACGGACCCTGACCACCTCGCTTCGCATCGTTTCCTTCCCGCTTTCCAGGTTGCCGGAGGCGACCCTGAGCGCCAGAGGCGCGAACCACAGCCCTGCCGGAGGCGCGGCGACGTCAAGTTTGTACCACAAACTTGACTATCCTGCCATAATGAATGACAACTATATTTTCTTCAATGACCTGCTTCGCTCGACCATGCATTCTCAGTCTCGCCATCATGTCACGTCGATAGCGGCGCGCAATTGTCCCCCGAACAATTGCCCGTTATTAATGCGATCGTTGCCAGCGATATCGCGAGCAATTGCCAATTACTCATTAATTATTGACACTTAACCACGCTCCGTTTGCCCGTTAACAACGGGCAATTGATGATTGCTCATTCACCATTGCCCGTTGTCATTGGGCAAGCATCAATCGTCAATCATCAATGGTGAACGAACAATGGGCAATGATTTAGTTGCGGAAAAAAGATAAGAGAGTAATTATAGTTTATTTATTTGAAGGAGCCGACATGATCGTCACCATCGCCAACCCAAAGGGCGGGACCGGCAAAACAACGCTCGTCAGGGCGCTGTCAGGCACGGCCGCCCATGCAGGCAACAACGTGTTTCTCATCGACGCCGACAGCCGGGCCAACACCATGCGCTGGGTCACGATGTCGAAACAGATGAACGTCTGGCCGGACCGGCTGGAGGCGGAAAGCTGCCTCGACCCGAACCGGATCTACAAGATGGCGCTGGAGCACCAATTCGAAGGAAAGATCGTCTTCATCGATATCGAGGGAACCACGAACGAAAACCTGTTCGCCGGTCTCTATTGCGCCGACATCGTTCTGATCCCGCTGCAAACCACCCAGGACGATGTGGTCGCCGGAATGCAGCTCGCGCTGAACCATATTCCGGTGGTCGAGGAAGACCAGAAACGCAAGCTGCCGACGATGATCGTCATCAACCAGCACGATCTTGTCACCGGCCGGGCGAAGGCCCACGAGCCGCTGCGCGAAATCCTCCGGGAGAGCGGTGTCGCTCTTGCATCCCGGCCGATCGCCCGGCGGGCATCCTACCAGTCGATCGGCGCCGCCGGCACGCTCCAGACCGTCGCGAAATCCGACCAGAAGGCAATTGCCGAGATGGAAACCCTACTCGGCGAGCTCCTCACCCTCTACAGGTCGACAGCGAAAGAGGCTCTGCTATGAGCGAAGGATCGGATAACAAGAACCTCGTCCTCGGGCTGATTTCAACGGGCCGCGACCGGCCATCGGTGCGCGGAAAACCAGCCTCCTCCCCTCCCCCGGCGAACACCGACGATGAAAGCGCCGCCTCGTCAAAACCGACAGTCGGCCGAACCCAGTTCCGCGACCTGGTCGTCAAGGGCGAAAGTCGCGATCCCATCGCCGGCAAGCGCTTCCGCGATACCGAAAAAGTCACGACCGGCATCCATATCCGCGCCGAGGTCCACAAGAAGCTGAAGATCCTTGCTGCCATCGAGCGGCGCAAGTTCAACAGCTACGTCGAGGAGGCGATCGACGACTATCTCCTGAAGATCGCGGACCGGATTCCCGACATCTCCTGACACGGGGCCGAGAAGCGGATCCGTCACGCGCTCCGCTTCTCGGGTCCTCCATTCGCTCTCAGCGCAGCCATCAACATTGGCCCGAGACCGAATTCGCCGCGCGCCGCCTTCCGTGTGAGATCGCGCAGATAACCGCCGGCCGAATTGATGTGCTCTGCCCGTTCGAGGATGCAGGCAATGGCAATGGCCGCGTTTTCAGGCCCCATTGCTTCACACGCCTCCTGATAGGCCGACGGGCTGACGCCCAGCATCGACCGCACCACCACTGCGGCCGTCATCAGGTCACGCCAGCCCTCAATTTGGCCACTCGGAGCGTAATCCGCCATCTGGGGGCATGCCTTCAGCACAACACCCAAGGGGAAAGCCTTCAGCGGCTCGGTGATCCGTTTCGGTTTCCGGCTCGGCATCTCGCCCTTCTCTTTTTCAGAGCGAGGTTCAAGTTCATGGAAGGATTCGGGTTTTGAATTCTGTATGTGACGTCCGTTATGGTCATCATTGGCGTCCGTTTTTTCTGCTTTTAACTGAATTTCCAATCGGTTGATGATTTCCTCGCGAAGAAGCTCCATCTCATCGAGCGCCGCAGCGACATCTTCACGCCGAGGAGAGCGCGGAAGGCGCGCGACGAGGTCGATATACATTGCCTCTATGGAGGCCCAGTCGCCGTCCGCACCCTCTTCCATGGCGGCCGAGATCAGTTTGCGGACGTCACGCCGGCAAAGCGACAACGCCTCCTTGGCGCGCTTGAACCGAAGACGCTCGGCAGCAACCTGCTGCGCGAGGCTCGCCAGCTCGGCGGCGCGGGCAAGCAAGGGTGCGAGGCTGAAGCCGAAGGCCGCCTCGATCTCCCCTCCCCGACCCCGATGCGCATAGCGCTTGCCATTCGGGCTGTCGCGACGCTCGATCAATCCTGCGTCTACCAGCGCGGCAAGATGCCGGCGCAAGGTCGTCCCGGCGATGCCATGCGCGCGCAGGGACAACTGGTTATTCGACGGGAACACGACCAGACCACCGCTTTCGTCGGAAAGCTCGTCGCTCGGATAGAAGCTCAGCAGCGCCTGCAGCACCGTAATCGAACGGTCTTGCAGGCCGAAGACTTCCTTCGCCTCGCCGACGTCGTTGAAGACTTTCCATTTGTTGACCGCCTTACTCGGGCTGCGATCGGCCGTCGCGAGCTGTCCTTTCACTAAGGCAAGCGTCATCGGACGCCCATGAGGCGTCGTTACACGTCCTGTCTGCATTTTCCTTCACCTCTCAAAAGGCAAAAGAAATCCACTCACCAAAACGGCGCCAAAGGCTCTTGACTGTGATTCGTGGAAATGCGATTCTCTGGGTGCTTAGATCAGAGGAAGACTTCCACGGCGGTAACGCTTTGGGGGTCTTTTTCTTTTGCGGCGGTCTCTCCTTCCGACCAATTGAACCTCTCAGCCGAAATCCCGCTTACTGCGAGGGATCGGCCGCGTTGAACTCACGCATCAGCTCCGGCATTCGTTCTGCCAGCCACCGCGCAAAGACCTGCTCCTTTTTCGGGATCGTCACGATCGTTCCCGAAAAGGTAGATTTCATGCGGCCGAAAACGCGGCCGCCAATGACGAAGTCAAGAATTTCTTCCTGTAGGTGTTCTTCCGCCTGAGACACCGGCGAGGTGGTCGCCCGCATTGCCAGGGAAATACGCCCAGCACCGTCTGCCTGCTGAAACTCGGCCGTGGGGACAATTTTTCGGACGGCGTCAACCTTGCTCGCGTCCTTCAGCAGTTCTGCAAACGCGGTCCATTTCGGGCGGCCCGCTGACTGAGCACGACCTATTGCAAAGATGATGTCTTCCGGAATGGCGGACGTTACGCGGAACATTTGTGAGACCGCGACTTCGGATAGCCCCATGATCGAAGCGATTTCACGCTGAGAAATGCCGCTGGCTTTCAGCTGCACGGCCCACATAGCTTTCTCGATCCAACTGAGATCCTCTCGCGGACCATTCTCAAGCGTTTGCTCCTCGATCAACTGGCGATCGGTCAGGTCACGCACATAGGCCCTGATCTTGATGGTTTCGGGACGATCAGCCTCCGCCATGATTGCCAAGACGGCGTCGCGCCTACGGCGCCCATAAGCAAGCTGATAGTGATCCCTCTTGGTCGGATGAGGCCGGACAAGGACTGGGATTCTTTGGCCTTCCGTGGCTATTGAGAACTTCAAGGCACCGAATTTTTCATCGGCTTCTGCATCGTACTCAAACCTGTCCTTGAAGGGCGAAGCCTCTACTTTCGAGGGATCGAGAGAAACAATAACGTCTTCGCTGAGGTGGGAAAGCGCCCTTCCTACGTTGGAGACGACTGGAGATGAGTGGCGACGAGTAAGGCCAATCCTGTCCGTCCCATCGCTTGCAGGAGCTGCATCACCGCGATTTTCGGCATCCGCCGCCATCCGTTGGAGTATGCTCTTCTTCATGCGCTACGCCCCCAAACCTTGTGAACGAGTTCAAGAATTTCGAAATTAACGCGGTCGGCGCTCTCGATAGCCCGCTTGAGCGCTTCTCGGCCGACCTCGCCTGCTTCAAGCTCGTAGAGGGTCTTCTTGGCGACTGCAGCACCGGCGATGGCAGTCGATTCCAATGCATCGGCAACCAGAACGTCGCCTCCAAAGAGACGGCGCATGACACCCGACATATATTTCTGCGGCCCATCGTTCGGGTTTACGCGGGTCAATAGGAAACGGAAGAAGTCGTGCTCGAACCGGGCACCGAACTCCGCCAATGTTTCACTGAGATCGGAAATCATGATGAGAAACTGATTGCACGACGCAACATCCAACATGGCGGGATGGACCGTGATGATCAGGGACGTAGCCGCATAAAGTGCTGCAAGCGTGGAGTAGCCGAGCGACGGCGGCGTATCGAGAATTACGATGTCGTATCGATCCTCTACGCCAGCGATCGCGTTGTTGAGCCGCTCAAAGAACAGTCCGAGATCATCACGATTTTTCTGCGAGAGGTAGGAAGGGGTGTCGAACTCAAAGTCCATGAGTTCCAGATTTCCAGGCACGAGATCGACCCCCGGAAAATACGTGGTCCGGATAACGTCTGCCAGAGGCCGCCGGTCGTTGTCGTACCGGATCGCAGCATAGGCCGTTTCATTCTCGCCAAGATCGAATTCCGGCTGGAGACCGAACAATGCCGTCATTGACGCTTGGGGGTCCAGGTCAATGCAAAGAACACGGTAGCCTTGAAGGCCGAGAAAATGGGCAAGGTGGATGGAGGTCGTCGTTTTGGAACTGCCGCCCTTAAAATTCGCTGTCGCGATTATTTGCAGTTTCTCCCCCGCACGCCGATGGGGCAGCAGAGTTTGAGCATCGTCTGGACGAAGTTCCGCGAGAAATGCGCGCAGCTCTCTCACCTGATCAACGGTATAGGTGCGTCGATTGTTGTCCGCCCGCTCGGGTACTGGCCCCTTCCCCTCGATGGTGAGCTGCCGCAACGTGCTTTCAGGAACTTTCAGCAGTCGAACGAGGTCTGTTGTCGAGAAGGTGCGCGCAAACGTCTTCTTCGCGGTCGGCGGATAGAAGCCTTCGCGCATCTCATGCAGTTCCGCCGACAGCTTCGACGTGTAATTGCCGATCTTCGATGCGGTATCGGTGACGCTTCGAGAAGCCGGTTGAAGCATTTATTCCTCTTGACGGTTTTGGACGCGATACGCGATCATTTCCGTCATGGATGCCAGACAGACTCCGATTCTTCAAGGTGTTTTTTGTTAACGAAAGATTAACATGGCGGATCCTGCGGAGGCGCTCGGTTCTGTAAAATGGTATTCCAGTGACCAGACCTGAGCGGCTTAACAGCTGTTAAGTTCGCGCTGACGTGACGCCGGATTCCTCCAGCTGACAAGTTGGCCAAATCCAGACGCAACTTAACAGCTGTTAAGCTGCAGAAATCGTGACTGACGACCGCATCTCGCCCCGCCTCAAACGATATCACATACGCGAGCGGGGGCTTGCCCCTTCCTCCATCGGGAGAGCGTTGAGAGGGGGCTTGCCCTCTTTCATCAGCCTGGGCGGCCGGTCGAACCGGCTGATCAGGCTCACTTGTCGAGGTAAAGGCAAAAGGCGGCCGTAGCCGCCTTTCGCCTGCATCTCAGTCGGTGTCCGGTCCCCAGAGCGGATTGCGTTCCGGATCCTAGATGCCATCGTAATCGGGCGCCATCGCAATGAGCACCGCCCTGATCTCGCAGTTGCCTATCTTGGTGCGACCTTGCGCCACCAGGATGCTCACGGCAGTCTCGTTTGCCTCGATCGCCCGGATCGCATCTTCCATGCCGTCATGGGGGCTGAGGTTTTCGATGGCGATCACGTCGCCGTCCTCGTCGCAGCCGCCGTGAAGATACATCGGCGCATCCGCTAGTCGCCGCGCAGCATGCTCCGCTTCGTGGATCAACCGGAAGCCTTCTGTCCGTTGCCTCCAGTATTCTGCGCTGCCACCGTCGATAATGGTGATTTTTCGTTCCGTCATAGAAGCCTCCTTTTCGCTCTGACGAAAAGGAGCCCGCATTGGCGCCCCAAGCAGTCAAGGATCGCGAAGCGACCGCCGGAGGCGGCGGGTGGGGGAACCGAAATGCGTCAGCATTTTGATGATGTGGACGGCCCTCCGAGACCTCAGCGCAAAGGTGCTATTCTCAGTCGGCACAATTCGGACAAGGAACCACGTCATGGCTTTTGAGAAGATAAGTGTTATCGGCCTCGATCTGGCCAAGAATGTTTTCCAGCTACATGCTGTCGATGAAGCCGGCGATGTCATCATCCGTCGCCAGCTCCGCCGGAATCAGCTTCTACAATTCTTCGAGCACCTGCCCCGCTGCCTTGTCGGCATGGAAGCATGTTCGACGTCACACTATTGGGCACGTGAGCTCGTCCGCCTGGGCTTCGAGGTCAAGCTAATGCCGCCAGCTTATGTGAAGCCCTACGTCAAGCGCGGCAAGAATGATGCGGCGGATGCCGAGGCCATTTGCGAAGCCGTGACTCGTCCCACGATGCGTTTCGTTCCCGTGAAGAGCTGTGAGCGTCAGGCACTCCTGATGCAGCATAAGACGCGGGATCTGCTGGTGCGGCAGCGGACCGCTCTTATCAACGCCTTGCGTGGGCATCTCGCGGAATTCGGGATTGTCACGTCGCAAGGAAGATTAGGCTTGAGAGCGGCAATTGAAGCGCTGAGCGCTGCCCAGGAATTCCTTCCAGAGCCCTCCTGGCAACCGTTCGAACACATAAGGAAGCAATTGGAGGAGCTGACCCACAAGATCGCTGAACTCGATAGGATTATATTGCGGTGGTGCCGCAACGAAGCGGCTGCCCGGCGTTTGATGACCATTCCCGGCGTCGGTTTCCTAACGGCAGCGGCGATCGCAGCTTCGGTCGGTGACGCCACCGAGTTCAAATCTGGCCGTCAGTTCGCAGCCTGGCTTGGATTGACCCCACGACAAAACAGTAGCGGTGGGAAGGAGAGGCTTGGCCGGATAAGCAAACAAGGCGATCGCACGATCCGACGGTTGCTGGTAGTCGGCGCCACCGCCGTCGTGCGCAGAGCCCGTCTTGACGCTGCGTCATTTCCCTGGATCGCTCGCTTGTTAGATCGCAAGCCCGCCAAGCTGGTTTCGGTAGCGATCGCAAACAAAACCGCACGCATCGCGTGGGCAATACTCAGGCGGAGGGAAAACTATCGTTTTGCCACCGCCTGAAAAGATCCATTCGGCCCAAGTGTGGCCGGATGGAGGAGTGAAGGACTTAGTTTGATGGCGAACCGGTTAGACCGGGGACGGAGGAAAGCCGGGGTTCCCCCAGCGCCTCGAGCGCGACAATTTGATTGGCTCTCCGTCTGCGGATCTCATCAGGGCCAGTGGCGTTGATGCCACGATTATAGGCCGGACACATGACTGAACCTAATTGGTCGCTTACAAGCAAAAGTCTTGCATTCCACGGGCCGTCCACACATGGGGGGACCGCTCGTCCTTTACGGCGCAGGGGCGAATGCGACTCTAGGAATTCAGAGAGAGAGATGAGCCCGCGGCCCCGGCAAGGGGCCGCGACCGCTTGGGCCGGGGAGGTTTGGAGGGGGTGGACCACCCCCTTCATGGGTGGGGCTTGAAGGGGCGGGGCTCTGCCCTGCCCCTTTCATGGGGGAGAGATTGAGAGGGGCCGGCTAGCCCCCCCTCTCAAAGAAGCTCCGGCCGGTCAATCCGGTCGGAGCTTCTAGCCTATGCGCTGCGGTCTAAAACAAGCGCAATTGCCCATTCCCCTCAACGGCCGGGGCGGAGGCTCCTTGCTTCGGTGCGGCAGTGCCAGCGGCAACCACCGCAGCCCGTCGCGGTACGGCAACAGGAAGAGCCCTTTCCTCTTCCCCTACCCCTGCCCCGGCGTTTTCCCTTGCGCGCCGCAACTTGGTCGACCAACCGCCCATGGCATGGGCCATCGTGTGCGATTCCTCCCGGAACCGCATCGCCAGGCTGTCGCCTACGATGACGGTCGCCGGAATATGAAGGAGCGAAAACTGGATATAGGCCATGTGGACGGCGCGCGGGTCGATGTCCACGGCGGTCACATGGAGAAGCTGCTGGTAGTTGAAGCCCGCTTCAAGGATGGCCTCGGCAAGCGCGACGATCATTGCGCCGCTCCCTACGGCGGGTTCCTGCGCAAGCATGAAGCCACGCTCCGCGATCGCCTTCTGCATGTCCTCGGCGCCCCCGGCGATGATGCGGGCCATCAATTGGCAGATGGGGTGCGGCGTGAAGAATTGTCCCCTCGCCTTGTTGTGCAATTCGAGCGCGTGAAATGTCATGCCCAAAATATCTTGCGGCTTTTCCTCCAGCGCCATGACCACCTCACCGAATATTTTCGAGAATGTCGCCATGGTTTCGCTCCCGTATTTTCGAGCGATTTCGACATATCGAGCCTCGCGCTTCTCGAAGTTCACCAGATCGACGGCATTGCTCATGGATATGGCGGAGCATTCGCACCAGTCTCCAAAGACGGTGTAGAGATCATGCTTGTAGCGGCAGGTTTCAAACAGCTTCACGATGGAATTGAGACGGGGGGAGGTCATAGGATCACCTGTCCGGGCCGGGCCGCAGGGCTCACTTCGCCAATCGCCGGAGCAATGCCGGCGTTTCGTTGCGGCTGGTTTTGGGAAATTCAGCGAGTGGAACAGGCCGCGCCGGAGACTGGCGCGACCTGTCGCAACCGATTACTCGGCTGCTTCGGGGAACTGCTGGTGGTCGGCGTTCGGCTTGTCATCGATGTCGAACGGGCAAACGCCGTCATCTTCGCCATCGGCCTCCGCCATCCGCTCGCGCTCCTGCTCGGCGGTGAGAGCAATCCGCACCGGCGCGGGAAGCCATCCGGTTCCGGTGATCTTCCGTTCGGCATATTCCACGGCTTTCGCCTTCTCCATACCGGGAACGCCGAGCGCGAAATCCTCGCCAGCGGCTTCGGTGACCGCCTGCTTGATCCCCGCCTTGCTGATCCGGCCGAAGTAGTTTTCGCCGGTCGCGGCGTACCACTGCGTCATGTCGATCTTGAGGGCCTGTGCCAGCCGTTCAGCATGGGCGCGCTGCGACTTCCGGTCATAGTGCGGGTGTTGCACGGCATTGACGGACTTTGCCGCCGCATAGGCCAAGAGGTCGAGGAGCGTTGACGTCGGCTGCTCAAGGCACCATTCGAGAAGATCGCTCGGCTTGCCCGGAATGATATGCCCGTAGTTTTCCTTGAGTTCGTCCAGCGCTACGATGCCCTTGCACTCCGCTGGATTGGCAATGCAGTTTTCCAGCCTTTCGCTTTTCACCGTCACCTCCAGGGACGTATATTCATTGCCGCCGTAGTTGCCGAAGAGGTTCACCAGCATGGCATGCACCACGGCGGCGAGGGCGACGTCCGGATTATGCGCAAGCTCGGCCCGAATGGCGGCGGTCTTCTGCGCCGTAAGGTCCTGCACAAGCAGGGCGGGAATTTTGAACGTCGGTTCGGCGCGCTGTTCGGGCTGCTGCGCAACCGTCATCTCACCTGCTTCCGTCTCCTCGTTATCGCCTTCGGCGCTTTCGTCGCCGTCTTCCCCCTCGTCTCCGTCCACGCCTTCATCATCGGGCCGGACAAGACCGCGCTCGATTTCGACATTGCCGTAATAGTCCATCGTGACATAGCAACCGGCCTTGGCGATGTCCTGCGGGGCGTAGGCTTCCTGCGCCATCGATAAAACCGTCAGCCTCGCCCGAATGGCTTCGATGCGCGGCTCGGCCTCGCCGTCGGCCACCCCTGCCTCGATCTGCTCCGCCAGCGTGTCATGTTCGTGTTCCAGCCGTTCCTCCTCGGCCTGTTCCTCGTCCGTCAACGGAACGTCAGTGGGATAGACCCGGTGCATGCGATGGGCTTCGTCCGGGATGACCGGCACGACCTCCACCCATTTCCAGCCTTCCTCGCGAACCGTTTCAGCCTCGGCTTCAAGCCGGTCGCCGACCAGCTTTTCGACAAGAGCGACGTCGAGCGCATAGCCGCCGTTCTGCTCATCGAAGAGATCGCGCTTGACGGCTCCACCAGCGGCTTCATAGGCGTCGAGCCCGCCGATGAATTTCATGCGCTTGTCCGTGGCCTTTACGGCCTCGCCTTGCAGGGTCGCACGAATGGCGCGGTGATCGCAATTCCACGATGGCAGGCTATTCCAGACCTCCACCTGCCTTTCGTGATCGTCGGCCACGGTAAAGGCCGAAAGCTGCTGGAAGCTGATTTCCTCCTGCCGATGGAGGTCGAGCAAGATGGGCGAAACCCGCCCGAGCGCCATACGCTTGCGGACCATGGTTTCGGTGGTTCCGAAGCGGGCCGCGATGTCTTCGACGGATTTTCCGGCCTCGGCCAAGACGCGATAGGCCTCGTATTCATCGACCGGGTGCATGGCTTCGCGCTGCGTGTTCTCGATCAGGCTGATTTCGGTGGCGTCCTCGACGCTGCGCACCTTGCATTCGACGGCAAAATCCTTGGCGATTTCGCCCAGGTCGGCCAGAAGGTCGAGGGCGGCGAGGCGTCTACCGCCAGCGATGACATAGAAGCGGCCGCGCTTGTCGCCTTTGCGAACGATCAGGTTCTGCAGAATGCGGTAGCCATCGGCACGGATGGTCGCCGCCATCTCTTGGATGCCCTCCCTGGTGTAGGTCTTGCGCACGTTCAGAGGATCGCGGTCCAGCTTGTTCAGGGCCACGGTGATGGTTTCGGTTCCTGTATTGGTGTCGGTCATTGTCGGTCTCCTTGGTTTCCCGTTTCCCGAAGGGAAGCCCCCTTTGGGCGAAGCCTCCCCGGTCTGTCCGGGGGAATGGCCTCTGACATTCCCCCCGACAGAGGGGGGAGGGCGAAAGCCCGCCCCACGGCGGCGGTCGTTCGGGTCAAGGGGTCGTGACGGGAAAAAGCGGAAGGTTCGGCCGCAGGCTGAAAGCCGCTTTTTTTCCGGCGCGACAAGCGGCTTGCCGCGCCTGCCCCTTGATCCGAGCGGCCGACGATGTCATGGGGCGGAAACGAAGACGCGGCCCGGAACGGGCCTCTCCTTCGGGTGCGCAGCGCCCGATGGACAAGCGATCGTCACCGGGATCGGCGGAGACGGCCGCAGGCTGGCTCCGTGCGCGCATAGAGCGCGGCCGCCCTGAAAAGGCGGTGTCCCAGCTTTCTTAAGGGCGACGGACCCCAAGCAGACTGACTACAGATCCGAAGCGGAACAAACTAGGAACACAATCCTATCAGAAGCAATTTTCCCCTATGTGCCATCACGCACGGGCTGATCTCGCTCGCCCGCATTTTCGTAGAGCCCGCCGATAGGAAACCCAGACAAAATCGAACGGTTACACATTGATTTTGATAGATTTTTCGCCTCTGCCCTACAACAGGGCGATCCGCGCCTACGCGGCAGGCCGGGCGGCGGCGTCCCGTTCAGCTGGATCGACCGAACCGCCGTGATCGCCTGCTCGACGTCGGCGAAGGTGCAAGCGTCAAGAAGCTGATGACGATCGGCGAAGCGCGGCGCGTCGGTTCGGGCCTGATCCTCGTGCCGCAAAACCCGGACATCTACCGGCGACCGCTCAATGCCCTGCTGCCCGAGAACGGGACCGTCATCGACACGGTCAAGAGCATCGACGCGTTGACCGCGGGCTCGATGACAGCGGCCGGCGCGATCCCAAGCTTTTTGCCGCCCGCCCCACGGCGGCGATCGCGGACAATAGCTGCTGATCGGGCCATTGCGGAGCAGAGCGAGCACTGCACTATCCTGGGAGAAGGAGAGCATCGGAGAAATCAGTATAGCGCCGGCCGTCGGTCGGGATTTCGGGAATTCTCGATGCGACGCGGGCGGAATGAGCGCAGCCGCGGGAGCATCAGCATAACGTCCCGGAGGGGAGGCGGAACCGACTGCGCCCGCTCGCGGCGCGCCGCTTTGTCGGGCGGGCAGGGGGAGGGGCGGGGCTTCGGGGCGCTCCTCGTCCTGGTCCGACCCGCTCGACGCGGTGAGGACCAGGCACTCGCGCTGCGGCCCCGAGGGAGAGGAACACCAGCAAGCCCCTCCTTAGTCCTCGCCCTCTGTGGGCTCCACGTCGCGCAATTCGATAAGGACGACTTTCTCGCTGCGCTCCTCCCCGATCAGGTCGAGATTGATATGGACGTAATCGGCAAATGGCTCGCCGCACAAGCGCCAGACGATGCCGACGCGGCCGACACGCCGCTCGTTGGTGCCATCGATGGACGGCGACGTGCCGGTAATGCGCACCCGTTGGCCGAGGCGGAGCCAGTTCGCCGCGCTGGCGATCATCGCGGCCTTTTCTTCCGGTGTCAGCGCCTTGCGGGTCGTGCGCGCCCAAGGCGTGTGAGGATCGGCGGCGAGCTGCTGTGCCTGCTCCTCCGGCGAAAGATCGTGGAACCGCGTGATTTTATAGTCGAGCGGCCAGTCCTCCGCCTTTGGCGGCTTCGGATTCCGATGGAAATGCTCGGTCGCAGGCGCACCGAACATATCCGGCTGGACGCTGGGAATCCGGCGCTGGCGCTGCGCCTTGCGATAGTCGGCACGCCGTTGACCATCGGGGGTCAGGGTAGGGAGCTCGCGTTCGCCTACCAGGCGGTCCAGTTCTTCCCGGTCGTCCATGTCCGTTCCTCCGATGGCATCACTTCGGCTGGCGGGGAGGGGAGGGTGCGAAACGGGACGACATCGCCGCCCCGCTCTATAATGAGGCTTGTCGCTTACGCCTCGACGGCTTCCACGGCTCTCGGCGCGCTGCGGTTGAGGATGATTTCGATGCGGGCGATCTCGGCTGCGATCACGCCGGGTCGCTCGGACACCACGATGACAGGGCGAAGGACCGGACGGACAATGGCGAAAAGCGTCGCAACCCCCTCGATGGCCTCGGTCACGTCCACCAGCTCGCCCAGCCTGTCGGATTTCGTGACCAGAAGATTTCCGGCCAGCGGCGTCGGCGCGCCTGCGACTTCCGTCAGGCACGGCACGGTGTCGCCCAGCCCGTTGTCATCGACGATGATGTCGAAGCCGTTCACCCGCACGATATCGATCATGTCGCATTTCACGAAATCCTTGATCTCGGCATAGCTGCCTTCAAGGTTGATCGTCACCGGACGAATGGTGCCTGCCATCGGCTCGATCAGGAAGGCTTTGACTGCGCTCATTGTCTGTCTCCTGTTTTCCCGTTTCCCGAAGGGGGAGCCCCTTTCGGGCGAAGCCTCCCCGGTCTTTCCGGGGGAATGGCCTCTGACATTCCCCCGGACGGAGCGGGGAGGGCGACAGCCCGCCCTGCGGCTCCGGTCGGGCGGATCAAGGGGTCGTGACGGGGAAAAAACGGAAGGTTCAGCCGCAGGCGGAAAGCCATTTTTTTGCCGGCGCGACAAGCGGCTGTGCCGCGCCTGCCCCTTGATCCGAAAGGCCGGCGCTGTCATGGGGCGGAAACAGAGATGCGGCCCGGCGTCGGGCCTCAGTGCCGGGGGCGCAAGCCACCGACCGGACAAGCGATCGTTACCGGGATCGGCGGAGACGGCCGCAGGCAGGCTCCGTGCCATTGGCATAGAGCGCGGCCGACCGGAACGGGCGATGGCCTGACAGCATACCGAGGAACATCACATTCATGAAAAAACGCCCGTTTCCCACGAGGCTCCGGAAAACCCTTCGGCGCTATTGGGGAGCGCGGGTTTCCTCCGCCTGCTCCGCTCACCGACAAGCCGGCTCGCTCCGGCCGCGGCCGCGCCGTCCTCACGGCGCTGCGGCTGGAAAACGGTCTGCATCACCGGGAAAAATCAGCACGAAGAAGAGAAGAGCCAACAGATTGAGGCTCGGTCTATTCCGTCCTGCTCACCCGCGCAGCCGGCTCGGCAAGGAACGGCTTAAAGGCCGCGGCGACCTTGGCGAGAAAACCCTTGCTGAAGCTGCCCAGCATCTCGGCGTTGGGATCGTAATAGAAGGACATTTCCGCGATATCGTGGTTGAACTCCGAAACGGTGATCCAGGCGTCCTTCCAGTCACGGATGCCAGCGCGCCGGCATTCGAGCTGCGGGATTTCGAGCGCGGCTTGATCGGGACGTGGCGGCGTGCCGGAGATGGCTAGAATCACGAGATGGGTCTGCGTACCCTTGGGGATGGCCAGCACCATGCAGACGGGGCGTGACTTACGCCCTTCCGTTTCGCCCTTGTCGCGCTGCCACGCCCAGAGATACGGATAGCGAAAGATGGAGCCGTTGGCCGGAATCTCAGCCATCGGCGTCCGGCCCTTCCGCGATCAGGCGGTCCAGTTCGGGCATGATAAGATCGACCAATTCCTTCGGCGCTTCGCCCGCAGCATAAACGCGCCGGGGATCTCCCCGGCTTTTCATCGCCTCGAACTCATCGTAGGTCATGAGGACGTAGCGCGGCTTGCGGTGCTGCGTGATGGCGACCGGCTGGCGGTCCGCCGCCATGGTGACGGTCTTGATGTCGCGCAGCAGATCGACGGTGGTGAATTTCTGCATGGGCGGCCTCCTTCAACTAAGTCGAATTATACGAATAAATCGACTATTTCACAAGCCGAAAACCGTCGCCTGGGAATAGCAGCGGGCGCGGCGGAACACTGCAGAAGACCACCACCACCGAAAACCACCCGTTTCCCACGAGGCTCCGAAAAGCCCTTCGACGCTATTGCGGAAGAGCGGGTTTCCTCCACCTGCTCGCCTGGGGCTCGCTGCGGCCGCGGCCGCGCCGTCTTCACGGCGCTGCGGCTGGAAAACGGTCTGTATCACCATAATACAGTCGGCCACAAAGAGAGTGTTGGCTGGAAGCGAAAGCGTGAATCGATTTCATCGTCTCCATCCGCCGTTGGACATAACGGCGGGATCGAATCGTCGGAATGCTATTCTGAGAGGTCCCACGGATTGACGAGTGGGACACCCATGCCGTCGAAATCCCGGATGTTGCGTGTCACCAGGGTCATGCGACGGGTGAAGGCCGTCGCCGCGATATAGGCGTCGTTGATCGGCTTGGGATCAGGCACATGCCATCGGGCCGCCTGAACGGCCGCCGCCTCGTCCAGGGGCAGGATACGACCCGAAAACGTCGTGAGGACGGTATTTTCGAGCCAGTTGCGCAATACTTTTCCGGCGGCGGGATCATTGTGCTCCACCAGCCGCACACCAATTTCCAGCTCGTGCAGCACAACAGACGAAATGAAGGTCTCGGCCGGATCGACGGTTTCGTTCCAGACCACGACGTTGGGATGCGCCCTGCCGCTCGCAACCTTGCGCAGTTCGGACACGACATTGGTATCGAGCAACAGCATTAGGACAGATCGACCGGCCGGGCATGCTCGGTGCGCTGCGGGAGCGGCAAGTCGACGTCTTCCGCCCCTGGCGCGGCCAGCATGTCACCGAGCGTCCGCATCTTGCCGGTGAGCCGCTTGTACTCGTCAAACGACAAAAGCACATGCGCTGGCCGCCCCCTATCGGTGATGATGACAGGCCCCCCGTTGGCGGCCCGCTTTGCGCGGCCAAGATCTTGATTGAGTTCACGGCCTGAAAGTGTGGTGATGGCCATATCAAGCCTCCGAGAGTCGTGGTTACGTAACCACATTTAGTCCGTTTGAGCCGGAGTTGCAAGATGCCACTGCGCTGAGCGAACGAATGGAGCGTCGCGCTTCGCCTCGGGCGAGCAGGGGAGGGCCTTTGGGGCTCCTCTCGCACCGCTTTGCGCCCGCTCGATGCGGGCGCAAAGCGGTCACTGGCGCTGCTGCCCCTCCACGACGGGACGAGTGACAGGGTCGAACCCGATGACGGCCTCGTCGTCTCTCCTCTCGCCTTTCAGAAGGGTGATCGTGTAGCGGCTCGTTCGTGGTCCTCACTTTGCAAATTTCACTCCCATCTTCCACCATGGATCGTCAAAGTCCGGAATCTCGACGTCGCCACTTTGAAACCCCTCGATGGCGCTCTCGTGACCGGCCGCATCGATCTCCACGGTGATCCTGCATTCGGCGCGGAATGTTTGGATGATGGTAAGCGTCTGCTTGCTCACTGGCGTTTTCCTTTCCCGCTCGTGCCAACGACTAAAAGGCGAACGCGGCTTGACCGCTTGCCTGCACATAGGAGGCGCTATCGCCGGCTGCGTAACGCTCGCGCCCAAGCTCGGACCATTGGAGGAAACCGGCCCGATCATGGCGAAACCAGCCGTCCTCGATGCCGAAGATCATCCCCCACGCCACGATCTCGGCGGACAAGCGGCCGCTATTAATCGGCCAATGCTCCGCGCCCTTTTCCTGACGGCAAAGGCTCGGGGCCGAAAAGGCGCGGATGGTGGTGCTGCGCTCGCCGGGTTCTTGCGCGCCGGCCGCGTCCATGACCTTTCGGGTGTCGGCAATCGAGATGTAGCCGGACGCCTTTTTGTCCTCGTGATGGGAATAGCGGCATCCGAAGGCCACAGCCCGCATGATGCAGTGCGGCTCGGTGAATTCCCGCGTTTCCAGCAATTCTCGCCAATTCCCCGCCATGATCAGATCGACGGCGTGCCACCAGCAGGCGGTCGGCGCGGTGGAATAGTCGTGACGGTTCGGCGCGCCGTTGCGGGCGATTTCCAAACCCAGCATGGCCTCGACGTGGCGCACATAGGGATGGTCGGCCAAGAGAGGATGGCGAAGGCCGAGGGTACGCGGCTGATTGTCATCGGGGCGGCAAACCTCGATGGGAAAGCGGAACATGCGCGACGGCAGGTTCCACGGCGCAGGCAGATCGAAATTGTGCGGGACCGACAGGGAGTTGTTGATATCGAGAATAGCAAGGTTGGGCGCAAAGCCCTTCACCACAAGCGCAACGCCCAGCGTGTCGATGTTCGGGGCATCCATGATCATATCCTTGAAATCGTCGTCGAAGATTTCCGCGTGCGCCGAAGGGGAACAATCCCCCTCGGCCGGCCGGTGTTTCAGTAGCGCCATCACTCCCAGGGAATAACGGCCATCAGGTCTTCGTCGTCCTGACCGGGAAAGCGGCCGAGATTGGCATTGAGCCGGCCATGGCCGGTGTTCACGGAGAGGCTGAGATAGCCGCCGCCTTTCTGGTTCTTCTTCTTCCAGATGCCGCCGACTTCGATGCGCCGCCCACGCGGGGACTTGGCAAAGAGGCGATAGAGCGGCGCTTTCGCATTGGTGCTGGTGAAGGGTTCGCCGCTGATATCGAGGTCGTAAGAGATCGAGGCAATGTTCCCGCTGATCGTGTTGTCTTCGTTGACGCGGATGAAGTTGGAAAGTTCGGTCATGGTCTGTCTCCTGAGTTTGCGTTTCCCGAAGGGAAGCCCCCTTGGGCGAAGCCTCTCCGGTCTTTCCGGGGGAATGGCCTCTGACATTCCCCCGGACGGAGCGGGGAGGGCGACAGCCCGCCCTGCGGCGACGGTCGGACGGGTCAAGGGGTCGTGACGGGGAAAAAACGGAAGGTTCGGCCGCAGGCGGAAAGCCGTTTATTTGCCGGCGCGACAAGCGGCTGTGCCGCGCCTGCCCCTTGATCCGAACGACCGGCGCTGTCATGGGGCGGAAACAGAGGTGCGGCCCGGCGTCGGGCCTCAGTGCCGGGGGTGTAGCCACCGACTGGACAAGCGATCGTTACCGGCATCGGCGGAGACGGCCGCAGGCTGGCTCCGTGCTTCGCATAGAGCGCGTCCGACCGGGACGGGCGGTGGCCCAACTGGCATTTCTGCGAGTTGCCGATGCCAATCCTGCAGCGACGCTCCGATCCGACAGGGATGACTCGCTGAAGGAGAAAAGCAATGGAGACGGCGCCAACCCCCATCCTCTATACCGTGACCGGCAAGTCGCACCTTGGCGAACACCGCTGGGACGACCCTTCCGTGCCGGCCTATTTCTTCCAGGACAGGGACACGGCGAGACAGGCGTTGCTGGACTTGCGTGCTGATCTGCTGGCTGGTCTCGATCCCGACGATAGTCCGCTCTGCCTGGAAAAGATCGAAACCGTTCCGATGACGGCCGCCGCTATCATGGCTTTGCTGAATGACGGTTTTGCTGCCATCATCAATTACGCGGTCATCGAAACGATAGGCCCGGCACCCGACGCCGCCTGATGAAGCGATCAGTTGACGAGCGTCGGTCGCGGCAGCACCCGTTCGCTCACGGGGCAACCTTCCTGAAGCTTGGTCCAGGAAGAGACGTTAAGCTTCATCTCGCAGCGGGCAAGATAGGAACCGCCGTCGACACGAAGGCAGGATGTTTCGCCGAGCTTGAACATGACGCCGCGATTTCGGCATTTGCAGTTGTGGGCATCTGCCCCGGTATGGATCAGGGCCATGATCAGGCCGGCTACGAGCACTCCAAGACGCATGGCTGAGGCTCCTACCGATGTACAGCCAGACTACACCCGCTCCCCGACATCGTCAAAGTAGCCACCTGTCATCCCTTCGCCTGGATGGCTGGAAGGTTCCACGGGCGACGTTGCTCGGACAAGTGACCGCATATAGATTGCAACGACACCTGGGAGATCGGAACCATGGCGCTGAAGCGAATGGACAATGTCGGGATCGTGGTCGAAGACCTCGATGCCATGATCGATTTCTTTCTCGAACTCGGCCTTGAACTGGAAGGACGGGCGATGATCGAGGGCGAGTGGGCCGGGCGCGTCACTGGTCTCGGCGACCAGCATGTCGAGATCGCCATGATGCGGACGCCCGACGGCCACAGCCGGCTCGAACTCTCCCGCTTCCTCAGACCAACCGTTATCGCAGATCATCGAACTGCCCCGGTCAACGCTCTGGGTTACCTCCGCGTCATGTTTACCGTCGACGATATCGGCGAGACCCTCGAACGGTTGCACACGCACGGCGCGCAGCTCGTCGGCGAAGTCGTCGACTACAAGGACGTTTATCGGCTCTGCTACATCCGAGGGCCTGAGGGGCTGCTGATCGGGCTCGCCCAAGAACTCAGCTAAGCGCAATACCAGTTTCCGCCGCCATCAGGCGTAGGCGCCGACCGATAATAGGGAGAATAACATGGCTATGTCCGGCCATGAACGCGCTGCCTTCGAACGGCTACTGAAAATCGCGAGAAGCGACACCGGGCAGTCGCGGCGCGTGGCGGCGTTTATCCTGGCATGGTGGAACGCCGGCAGCCTCGGCGGTTTCGATCTGGCGGACCTCTTCGGCGTCGATCAGGCGATTGCCGCCGACATGGGAACGGTCTTCATCTGCCTCGGTCGCCAATCCGAAGCGTTCTATCCGGAAGACTATCAAACGGAGATCAAGGCACTTATCGAGGCGTGGCGGCCTGAGATCTGGGCCGCAAGCCAAAACTCACCGGCCTGACGGGCGGGAAGGGAGTTCGAGGGATGGGGCTTTGGGGCACCCCTCGTCCTGCCCCGCGCCGCTCGACGCGGTGAGGGGCAGGCATACGGCAACCGGCGCTGACCAAGTCGCGGTTCCACAAACGCAAAAAGACGTCCGACCTTTCGGCCGGGCGTCCCTGTATGAATAATAGGTCTGCTCACGCCTTTAGCGCGGCCATCCTTTCGCCCAGCAACCACAGGGCCTTGTTGAGCTTGATATCCTGATCAATCCCGTTGACGGCGCGGGATTTCACGCGGCGCGGCCTGCCGAGGTCGTCGCGGCCGACGCCACGCAAGCCTCCTTTGATGGCGTTTTCCTGAACCACGTTCCACGTCGTCCAGAGGTCGTTGGCGCGGTCGTCGTGGCGGCGGGGAACAAGCAACTGTTCCGGCTTGATCGGCGTGGTGGTCTCACCTTCATTGTCTCCGAAGCGAAGAACATGGGCGGCATCCGCCAGAATTCTTGCCTCCTCGGAGTTCATGCGCATGGTCGACCAATCCTGCGGGGCGGCAAGGGTGCGTTCGGCTTCGCCGAGGACACGATAGGTGCCCTCGATAACCTTGTGCTGCACGTCGCCGGAATGGCGGACCTTGATGGCGTCGATGGTGCCGGTCTGCGTCACCAAGGAATTCAGGCAACGGACGCGGAAAAGTCCAGCCATCAATTCGTAGGCGCTGGTTCCGTCATTGGCGTTTTTGAGGAGGATTTCGCAAACGGTGTCCCCGACATTATAGACCTTGCCGTCGCCGATGCGGCGCATACGGATAAGATGCTTGGTGAAATCGGCCTTGCCCTCGATACGGCTGCGGGACTGCTTCGCGCCGACCGGCATGAAACCTTCGTTCATGAGGCCGCGCAGCACCTCGATGGTCGGGATTGGTTTGAAACGCTCGGACCGGCTCTCATGGGCGGTCACGGCAAAGATCGACGGCGCGATGCGGCGCATTTCGGTTTCGGTCAGGGCGCGGCCGGTGTCGAAACGGGCGGTCTCGGTGTAGATGCTCATTGTCTGTCTCCTGTTTTCCCGTTTCCCGAAGGGAAGCCCCTTTCGGGCGAAGCCTCCCCGGTCTTTCCGGGGGAATGGCCTCTGACATTCCCCCGGACGGAGCGGGGAGGGCGACAGCTCGCCCTGCGGCGACGGTCGGACAGGTCAAGGGGTCGTGGCGGGGAAAAAACGGAAGGTTCGGCCGCAGGCGGAAAGCCGTTTTTTCGCCGGCGCGACAAGCGGCTGTGCCGCGCCTGCCCCTTGATCCGAACGACCGGCGCTGTCATGGGGCGGAAACAAAGGTGCGGCCCGGCGACGGGCCTCAGTGCCGGGAGCGTAGCCACCGACCGGACAAGCGATCGTTACCGAGATCGGCGAAGACGGCCGCAGGCTGGCTTCGTGCTTCGCACAGAGCGCGGCCGACCGGAACGGGCGGTGGCCCATGGCCTGCAGTCAGGATGGCTTCTTCGCGAGGAGATTGAAGAGCTGCGCGATGACATCGGTGGTGTAAACCTGTTCCCCGTCGCGTTCGTAGCTGAAATTCGAGATCCGGGACTCGACATAGACGAGATCGCCCTGCCCGACATTTTCTTCGATCCACGCGGCCTGCTTCTTGTCGAGGATCGTTACCTGTGTCCAGTCGGTGGCGGTTTTCCGCTCGCCGTCGGCCTGCCATTCGCGATTGGTGGCGATGTTCACCTTCAGCACATTTTTTAGTTTCAGGATGTTTCCGACGTGGCCGAGCAGGGTGTGACGGTTGACAGTCCGCATGGATTTAAACCTTCCTTAACCGCTAGAATCCGTTTATTTGTGCAACTCGAACCAATGCCGCTCGGTTTGGCCAGAGGTGTCATTCTTGATGTCGAAGAAATAAGGCTCTGACCTAAGCGGTCGAGACATGGAGACGGTTTGTATGCAGCTCCGCTGCCGATCAGAGTTGTAGAGGCTGTGCGTGTTGCCTTGGCAAACGTTGACTGTCTTGATGCACAGATCGCCTTCCCTGGCGAAGCCGTTGCGGTCTCTGCTGCTGCCCACCTGATATCCTTCCGGGCATTCCGCATATTGCTCGAAACCCGGCGCTCCGCTGGCTGCCTCCGGGCAGGCGGGCCAACTGAAACCGGGCTTCTTCATCGCAGACATCAGGCGGTTCATCGGTGGGAAACAGGCGGGCACGCCTCTCCAAGATGGATTGGACGACGAAGCGCAGAGCAAGACTTCGCAACCCCATTCGCTGCCCGCGGCGGGGGCCGCGAACACGGCGACCGCGAGAAGCACGCCGACGGTGACGTAGACAGGTTTGGAATTGACAGGCATCGGCCACCCTTTCTAGAAACACAACAATAAATAAATTATAGTTTATACGATGACGACGATCAAGCGCAAGAAGACCGACACTGACCTGGGGACGATGATCCTGCGAAACATGGCGATCGTCATGGAGCGCGAGCGAGAGAAGCGTGCCCTGACAAAAAAGGAATTTGCGCAACTCTGCGAGATTACCACGCCGTATTATTTCAGCATGCTTGACGCTACGGCGAACCCATCGTTGCAGGTCATTGCGCGGATCAGCTTAAATCTGAAGGTCCCGATGGAGGAGCTGTTGATGGGCGTTCGACCAAAAGATAGCTGAATCAGGTGGCCCAGGTCGCTTTCGTCGTCGTAAAAAGGCGCTGCACCAAATGTGAAATATAGTTTATCATTTTCCCCCGTATCAATGAGCCGGACGTGGCGTTCGGACCAATAGGGGATGATGGATGTTGAACTATCCGCTGATTTCGGCGCTGCTGCTAAACGCGACCACCGCAAGCGCGGGGGACAATCCGATGTGGCGCAGCAGCTTCACGTGGTCCTGCAAATTCACCTCGGTCATACGATGCGAGCGATCGGTCGATTGCGCATCAAGCGGCGAGGCGGGAAGGCTAGAGTTGGCCTACCGCGAGAACCATCTGGTTGACGGCGAGGGCCAGGCCCATCAGATCAAACGTCACTATGTTCAAACGGTCACGGACAGCCCGATCGTGAGCGAGGTAAAAATCGAGCTCGATACGAACGAAGTGCTCTGGCTTTCACCAGCCGATGGGGCAGGGGCATTTTCCGACAACTGGGTCGGTGTTATGCTATCGCCGAAAGCAGGTGTGATCGTTCAGGAGCTTCGACCACTGATCTGCAAGCCGATAAAATAGTGCGCCGCCGCCTCTGGTTATTGTGCCGCCTGATGAAAGTCGCTGATGATCGCGTCTGGACCCTGCTATATTTCCATCCCAGTGCCTTATGCGACCTGACGACTGTGTTTGAGCCTCAGCGCCCAAGCGCCGATAGTCTCGCTGTTGTCTGCCCTCTTCGCTCTAAGACGAGAGAAGCCGGGCACGAGGGTTAGCTTAACGTCGAACATCACCGGGATGGAGTAGATGTCCGCCGCGTGACGGTTCTGAAACGCTGCCTCAGCCTCTTCGACGAAGGTCGGTCCGATATCCCTGAAAACCGATAGCAGAAGGAGGACGATCGCTGTACCAGAGATTGCCAATGAGGTGCCGAACGGGGTTACGGCGGAGCTGGCAGCGGAGGCGAATGGATAAATCGTTGACGGTACGAACACGGCCACAACAAACAGGACTGCCTCCCACCAGAGGCGGGGCGCACGCGGCCTACTGTTTGACGCTTCAGACATTCCATCATCCATCGCTGTTGTCGGCGCGCCCAGACTCTTAGAGGATATTCAAAGACCGATCAACCAACGCATACCCGACTTTTGTCACGTTATATCATATCGTGTAAGTTTCATTATGGAACTAAGCTATTGATTCTATTACCTAGTAGGTGATTAGGCTGAAGGTGGCAAACGCACCTTCGTCTGTCGCTTGGGAAAGTTATAACCGACATCCGTCTTGATAGGCCCTCGCGAGTTCGACGTCGTATCGCCTCCCACACCTGCACGTAGACCTCTTCGCCCTCGTCATCGCAAGGCTGAAGCAGATAAGGTGGCGTGCCGGCTCATACAGAAGCGCCTGCTTCGTCGCCTCGGGTCCGCACGAAGATCATAGGCCCACAACAGGCATGCGCTGTGCAGGTGAGAGACGTTCGGCTCGTCCAACGGGGGCGATTGTTCAGGAGCCTGTCGCTTCATCAACACCATCGAGGGCTCGGTTGGGCGAGCAACACATTCCTCGTCTTCGCGCCCGTGGACTACCATGGAACTTACCCGTAGATCCAGCCGTGCGGGACCGAAGGGGCCTCCGTTCTGCCGCTCCCTTCATGTCGAACCGCTGGTTCCGTCACGTATTCCCGGCCGGTTTGAAAACCACGCGCACCTCAACTGTGGAATCGTATTCACCGCCACCTTGGAGGGGACGCTTCCATGAACGCTGAATCTGTGAATCTCTATCGTGGCGCTCAAGTTTTTGAGGGGGGTCGACCACCAAGGGCGAAGTGCTGACGTTTCCGGGCGCCCGCGCTTGCGAATTGCTCGATGGCCGGCCAACCAGTCGAGCCAGCGACGGCAGACGATCCGGATCGTGTTCGGGCGATGCCACCTTCGATTCATCCGGTTTTCCGTAACGGTGACCAGTCCCATCTGCGCCGCGTCGCGGATCGCGTAGCGCGCGGTCGTGCATCCGACGCCTGCGCGAGCGGCTATTTCCGGAAGCGACATGCCGGAAAACCCATGGTCGATGACGGCGCAGGCGATAACAGCGAGAACCGCCAGCTTGCTGACGGTAAGCGTCTTGGCGATGCATGTCGGAATGATGCAATCCTTGGCGAGCGCGCGGCGGCGCAGCCGGCCAGCCGCTCGTTTGCCCTCGGGAATGTTTAGCCGCCGGCAATTCGGTCGAATTGCCGACAGGGCGACGGGACCGACCGGCCCCCTGCCCGACCAGGGTTCCGTTCGAACCGTTCTGCGTTGATGCTCGATGACCGGCGCTAGATACTCCATCTCGTTGTCGCCCAATAGCCCTTCTCCATTCAAGATCCAGGCGGATTTTGCGCACTCGTCGATCTGCTGAAGGGTGCGCGCTGCAAGCAGGCGCGCCAATAGGTTCGGCCCATAGGCCGTCGGGGATGCGGCAAGCATGATCTCTCCTTTTTATCGGCGGCGGAGAGAAGTCCAAGACGCACGTATTCGTGGCAAGAATTAACTTGCAGCGGTCTCTTCAATGTGCGAGAAAATCGGTGGCTATAAGACTTTCCGCACATCATCGTGTGTCTCTGAACCTGTCTCTCCGAGGCGGGTTTTATTTTGTCTACGGCATAGGGCCTCCTTGGCTCGTTCGCTGACATAGCGAGTCGCAAAGCTAATTATATTTTACGGACGAAACAAACATAAACCTACCCATGCCGTGAAAACACCGCTTTTGACTCGTGTACGGGTTGCGCGCGACATTGGGCTTGGCGGAGGATTCGCCCGGCCCGCTATCACCTCATCGACTGCACTTGCGCTGACATGCGTGCGCAACGGACAGAGCGAACTATCATCCTCCTGGACGCCGGCGGCGCAGGGACGGTGACAGGAAAGGATGACCGTAAATGGCCATTGAGAATGCCGCTGAGCTGGTGAAACTCCTCGCCAACGAATTTAACCGCCGCGGAACCAAGCCTGACGAATTCGGCGAGCTGACTGGCATCTCCGAAGAGCGCCTTGAACTTCTCCGGAAAGGAGCGTGGAACAAGCTGACGCTTCGGGAAATCGCGATTATCAGCGAGACCCTTCACGTCGATCTCTGGAGGCAGTGACTATTCCTGCCTCAGCATCACGGAAGCGGGATGAACGAAGGTTCCAGCCCACAGGCCGTTTCGGTCTTCCTTCGCAGCAGATTCAGCAACGGCATAGGCCGACGATACCGGCGCTCCGGAGGGGAATACGGCGGCAAATGCAGCGCCCGAGGAAATGAGCGCGGTCCCAACATCGACGGTCGTCCCATCGATCTCGGCCGCGCAGACGACGAAGGTGGCGCCGTCCTTGGCGTCGCCGAGCGGCTGGCAGCCGACGGAGCCGGTCGAGAACAGTGCAGCAATGGACGCGATCGAACGCATCCCGCAATCGACATCTTCTCCCTTAGGTGAGCGATAGGTCGTTCCACGAAGGCATGCCTGAACGCCGAACAGCCTGAACTTCCGGCTTTTATAGGCCCAGGTATCGCCCGTCTCAAAGGTGACGGCGGCCGGAAACGAGATGGTCTGCTCCTGCGCGGCGGCAGAAGAGGCGGCTAGCACGGCGATGGCCACCAAAAGCTCAATCCGCATTCTGGAATCCCATCGATCGTGAAAGTGAATGCGACACCTCAAGGTCAGGGCGGCGGGAGCGGCCGTCCGGTGTCCGCCCGATCGCGGCAAGGCCGAGGAAGACCATGCTGTCATCGTCGTTTGCGGTCTTGAACGGCACGCCCTTGCCTCCGACGAGGACGAAACATGACGCCGGTGTGGTCTGCCCATCGGCAGGCGCAAGCAGCAAGGTTTTGCACAGGATGACGCTGGCCCGTCTATTGTAGACCGCATCGGTATAGTCACGCGCCGCCTCCGTGCAGTTCCAGGTCTGCACCCGATTGTAGACGACGGTTTCGCTCGGGCAGGCGGTCAGGCCGCGCAAGGCAATCTTCCTGCCCGCGATCGTTCGATGAACCGGACCGTCGATCTCGACCTGTCCTTCCAGCTTCTCGACCGACCGCGCCGCAAGTTTCCCTTCGGCGTCGTAACGCTCCAGCGCGAATACCTTCGAACCCTGCGCCGCGAACTGGCGGAGGTATTCGGGAGACGGTTCCACATAGGGATTCTCGCCTTCTGCGACGGCGAAAGACACGCCTCCGATCAGCAGCAGGCCAGCCAAACCGAGAACTTTGAGTTGTTTGTGCATAGCAGCCATAGCCATTTCCGAATTGACAGGTGAATCCTACGCGAGATAACTATAATTTACTCGACGATACGGCAACCCGGACAAGCGCATTGAAAACAACCCTGCTTATGCTCCTCATTTCGACGTCGGCGACTACCGCGCAAGCCTGTGAGCCGGTCGATAGCGACGGCGTTCTGGAACTGGTGCGGACAATCGCCAATGAGGAAGAACTGGACCCCGATCTGGCGCTCGCTGTGGTTGATGTCGAGAGCGCCGGCGGCAGGCACCAGGTCTCCGACGCCGGCGCCGTCGGCATTATGCAGCTGATGCCGGAAACCGCCTCTGACTATGGCGTGACGGACCGATGCGATCCGGAATCCAACATCCGCGCCGGCGTCCGCTACCTCAAGAAGCTCTATGGCGAGTTCGACGATCCGCTGTTGATGCTCGCCGCCTACAATGCCGGTCCAGAGCGCGTCTATCAGAAGGGCGGCATTCCCGAGTTCAACGAGACGGCCCAGTACATTGTCAAGGTGATGAACCGCTGGACGCTGAACGGCAAGGCGTCGGCGGCCGATGAGAAGCGCCGCGGGAACAGCAACCCTCGCAAAGAGACGGTCGCGCTCGCGCCCTCTCCCTGGCGCGACCAACACGTCTGGACCGCCGAATAGCGCCGGTCCTCAACTTCATCCTCCCAAGATCAGAGGGACATCAGAATGAGCATTTTCCCGAACACGACGCGCCCGCGCGGCAAGGCCCTCCTGTCATTGGCGCTACTTGCGACTTCCATCGCGCTGGTCCCGGAATCCGCCTATGCGCAGTCGGCAGCCCCTGTCGAAGGCATCCTCGAATGGTTCGTCGGCGTGCTGCAGGGCAATGTTGCGCGCTCGCTCGCGATCATCGCCGTCTGCTTTCTCGGATTCCTTTTTCTGACCGGGCGAATGGCCTGGCAGGGTGCGATTTCCATCGTCATCGGCATCGCCATCATCTTCGGCGCCGCCGAGCTGGTCGATGCCATGAAGGCGGCGGGGGGCGTCTGACATGCGTGACGACACTCCCGATGTTGAACCACTGATTCAGCCGCTGACCCGGCCGCCGATGTATTTCGGGGTCGATATCATCGTGTTCGTGGTGAACGGCATTTTCGGGATCGTCGTCTTCATCGCGTCGTCGAGTTTCCTGGCGCCGCTGGTCGTCCTGCCCGTCCATTTCATCGCGCTGTACCTCTGCCAGCGGGACATCCACATCGTCCGCGTGGCGCAGGTTTTCCTGTCGATACGCCGGGCGATCCGTAACCGACGCTTCTGGAAAGCGGGGAGCTACGCCCCATGAATATCGTCAATCACGATCTGAAGTTCGGCCGCGAGCGCGCCCGTGATCTCGGGATCGGCACCCACGTGCCCTACCTCCGCCATGTCGACGAAGAAACGATCGTCACCAAATCCGGCCTGCTGTTGCAGGTGATCCGGCTATCCGGCCTGCCATACCAGACGATGGATCAGTCGGAAATCAATGCCCGCCTCGCAAACCGCAACATGACGGTCCGCTCGCTTGGATCATCACGTTTCGCGCTCTACGCCACCATAATCCGGCGACAGACCAAGCCGGCAATCGACGGCGGTTTCGACAACCCCTTCGCCGACGAGCTGAATGCCCGTTACATGGACGGGCTGCAGCACCGAACGATGTTCGTCAACGAGCTTTACGTGACCGTGATCCGCCGGCCGATGACCGGCCGCGCCGGCAAGGTCGACCGCATGTTCGACATCTTCCGCATAGCCGACAACGAGGTCGAAGCACGAGGTGAAGCGCTACGCGACCTGAAGGACATGGTGTCCGGCATTGTCGGCGATTTCCGCTCCTACCGTCCGGAAATCCTCTCCTGTGTCACCCGTGACGGCGGCCTCTACTCTGAGCCCGCCGAGTTCTTCGCCAAGATCCTTGCCGCTGGCGACGAGCGGACGATGCCCCTCCCCCGCATGTCGCTCGCCGACTATATCGGGACTGGCCGGATCATGTTCGGCCGCAAGGCGACGGAAATCTGGTCGGCGGATGGCGCGACCTCAAAGGTCGCCGCCATGGTGTCGATCAAGGAATACCCGCCAATGACGACGCCCGGCCAGCTCGACGGGCTGCTGCGCCTCCCCTACGAACTCATCGTCACGCATTCCTTCGCCCCGGAGGACCGGACAACGGTCACGGAGGCGATCGCCACCATCAGCCGGCAGATTTCCAATTCCGACGATGGCGGCACGGCGGTTGAGGATGATATCGAGACGGCGCGTGACCGGCTGGCCTCAGGTGAAGTGGTGTTCGGAAAACATCACATGACGGTGGGCGTGCTTGAGCGCGACCTGTCGCGCCTCAACCGAGCCGTCGCCGATGTCACTGCCGAACTGGCACGCATGGGCGTCGTTGCTGTTCGCGAGGACCTCAATCAGGAGGCGGCCTGGTGGGCACAATTACCGACCAACTTTTCATACATCGCCCGGCAAGGGCTGATCTCGTCGGTCAACTTCGCCGGCCTGTTCTCCGCGCACAATTTCCCGTCCGGTCAGACGCAGAAGGTCCATTGGGGGCTGCCGATCTCGCTGCTGGAGACCACCAGCCAGACCGCCTATTTCTTCAATTTCCACGAGGCGGATGTCGGCAACTTCACGGTCATCGGCCCGACCGGCTCGGGCAAGACGGTGGCGCTGTCCTTCCTATTGGCCCAGGGCATGCGCGTCGAACCGCGCCCGCGCTGCGTCTTCATCGACAAGGATCGCGGTGGCGAGATCTTCGTGCGCGCGATGGGCGGCCGCTACGAGCGGCTATCGCCGGGCGAACCGACCGGCTTTGCGCCGTTGCAGCTTGACGACACCCCGACTAACCGGAGCTTCGGCAAGACGCTGGTCTCCTACCTCGTCACACCCTCGGACCGGGTGCTGAATGCCGAGGAGATGGCGGTGATCTCCGATGCGGTCGACAGCATCTACACCGACTTCGAGCGGCCACAGCGGCGTCTCGACATGCTGGCCGAGGCGCTGCGCGGGCGGATGCGCTCCGGCATTGGCGACCTCGCCGACCGGCTGAAGGAATGGACCACGGGCGACAAGGGCTGGCTGTTCAACAACCCGAACGACAAACTAGATTTTGCCGGCTCAGTGATCGGCTTCGACATGACGGAGATCCTGTCCGACAAGCGCACGCGCTCGGCAGCGCTCCTCTATATGTTCCATCGCATTCAGGAAATCCTCGACGGCCGCCCCTCGATGATCTTCCTCGACGAAGGCTGGCGCTTGCTCAATGACGAGGTCTTCTCCGGCTTCATCAAGGACTGGCTGAAGACGATCCGCAAAATGAACGGCATCGTCGGCTTCGGCACGCAGTCGGCCGCAGACGTCGTGCGCTCCGACCTCCGCAACACAATCATCGAACAGACGATGACCAATATCTTTTTCCCGAACGCTTCCGCCGATGAGGAAAGTTACCGCAAGGCGTTCGGCCTCTCCGAGAAGGAATTTCGGTTCGTGAAGCAGGCGGACAAGACGAGCCGCACCTTCCTCATCAAACACGCCCAGGACTCGGTGATCGCGCGGCTCGACCTGTCGGCGATGCCCGACCTGGTGAAGGTCTTGTCCGGACGACCGGAGACGGTTCGCGAGTGCCAAACGCTCCGCCAGGCCTATGGCGACGAGCCGGGCGCGTGGCTCCCGCATTTCTGTGGCTGGACGATCTCGGAGGCGACCGATGCGTAGAACGATCCTGCTCCTCCTTTCTGCCGCGCTCGTCACCGCGCCGGCGCCCGTCGCCTTCGCGGACATTCCCGTGATCGACGATGACATGAAGGAAAAGCGTGCCGAGGACGAAGACCATTCGAAGAAGGACTCCGAAACGCAGGTCGACCAGCTCGAAAAGCAGACGGTGACGAATTGCAACATCTCCCAGAAGGAGAAGAACCGCCGCCTCTATCGCTCGCCGGCGCAAGCCGTGAACGAGGACGCCAAGAACGTCGAGCTGATCAAGCATTATGCGAAAAAGCACAACGTTCCGGTCGGCCTTGCCCTTTCGGTGGCGCATGCCGAGTCTGGAATTTCGACTTGCTCGGGTTCTCCGACCGGCGTGAAGGGCGTGATGCAGCTGACGAAGCGTACCGGCAAGGGCATGGGTTTCGACCGTGATATCAACGAGGAGAACATCGAGGGCGGCGTCAAATACCTCGGCATCGGCGTCAACAAGTGCGGCAGCACCGATTATGCCTGCCTCGCGTCCTGGTACAACGGCTCGACCGCGGCGGAGCAGAAGAACTGGGCCGGCAAGGTCGGCCGGAACCATGGCTGGTTTAATTCATTCGCCGGCGGCTCGAACATCGAGGACATCTCCTCGCCGTCCTATAAATCCTATGTCGATTACGGTTCCGGAGCGACCCGCAGTTCCAACAGCACCGCGGCCGGCGCGGTCAACCGTGCCGTTTCGGGGATCGACGCAAGCACCGCACGCGTCCAGGAGGCAGGCCGCCGCATCGATGCGCTGTCGGCTTCGGTCGGCGCGTCGGAGATCTATCAGGATGCCTGGGACGACAACACGCAGGCCCGCGCCGTCAATGCCGAGTTGCTGAACAACCTGATCACGGCCCGCAACCTGTTCAACGAGCTGCTGCAGGCGCGCATGCAGATGCGGCTTTCGAAAACGTCCGAGACGGCCAAGACCCTGAAATCCGACAGCAAGGTCAACCCCTACAGCTGCGATCCGGTCATCCTCGAAGAGATGAAGGTGCCGCGCGAGGATTGGCCGCGCTGCGCCGTGGTCGCGGCCGCCGACGCCGATAACGAAATTCTCTCGTCCGGCGGCAGCGACCGCTCGATCGGCAACAATCTTCTATCCATCCAGAACGCCGCCAAAGCGGCCGATTAAGGGGATTCCCATGAACAAGCTGCTTATCGTCTCCGCCGCCCTCGCCTTCTCAACGCCGGCGCTCGCCGATATTCCGGTGATCGACAACACCAATCTCGCCATCGCCAAGAAAAATGCCGAGAACACCGGCGAGATCATGAAAACCAACACCAACATCCTCGAAAAGACCAAGGAGATCCTCGGCGCGCTCTCCGGTAGCCGCGACGGCTCGATGGGGATTTCTTCGACCGGCCTCGGCGGCAACATGTCGGTCTCGGCCGCACCGTCCTTCAGCTCGATCATGAACGGCGGCACGCTGTCGTTCGGTGGGCTTGGCTCAGACGCGCAGAATATCGCAGCGACGCTGATCAACGGCTTGCAGCTGGTTAAACAGGTCAAGGCGATCGTCGAAGGCGAGGATGCCGGCGCGATGAACAATGCCTTTTCCGGCGCGGTCAATACCGTGGCGCTGCTCTCGGCGCTGACGCAGCAGGCATCGAAAGGTGTGTCTCATCGCGAGCAATCGCTTCAGTCGGCCACCGGCCAGATCGGCTCGGCCGAGGACGTGAAGGGCTCGGTCGACGCCAACACTCGCATGCAGCTGGAGACGGCGCGCACCATCAACGAGCTGGTCGGTGTCTCGAATGGCGCGGTCTCGGCGCTGAACACCGAAATGCAGATGCGGCTGACCCAGCAGTCGGAGACGGCCAAGATGCTGCAGTACAAAGACGTCAACCCGTTCAAGTGAGGCCGCATGCGATTGCCCGTTGCCATCATGCTCTCCGGTCTCGCGCTGCTCGCCGGCTGCCAGACGAAGGGTGAGAAGAAAGCCCCCTGCCCACCGATCTCCGGCTATATCGAGGCCGACGATCTGTGCGGTCCGGCCATACCGGTCAACGACGCCTTCGCGCCCGTCCTGAAGGAATAGACGGATGGCGGCGACCACGATCATCTCGGACATCTTCTCGAAGCTCGACGCCATCGGCGAGACGTTCATCAAGAACGCCTATGACGGCCTCGCGCTTCAGGTGAATGTCCTGTTCGGGTCGATGCTCACCCTCTATGTCCTCTGGTGGGGCTATATGATCCTCGCAGGCCGCGACGGTTTCTCCGTGCCGGAGGCGGCGTGGCGCTTTGGCCGCGCCTTCTTCATCTATTATATGGCGACGAACTGGGGCGCATTTTCCGCCACGATTTATAAGCTCGTGCAGGAGGTGCCAAACCTCATCTCCGACACGATTATCGAATCGATCGCTGGTTCCGGTGGTGCGCTCGATGGCGGCACCGGCGACACGACTGGCGTCGTGAAGATCCTCGACGCCGTGTTCGAGACCGCAGGTAAGATTTATGAGCAGGTAGCTACCGGCACCTTCGAATATGTCGGCGCTCTTATCGGTGCGATCGTCTTCGTCGTCGCGATGACCTTCATCGCCGTTGCGGCGGCCGCGATCCTCGCCGCCAAGCTGATGCTGTTCATCACCCTGGCGCTGGCGCCGGTGTTCATCATCCTGGCGCTTTACCGCTGGACCTTCCGCTTCACCGACGGCTGGCTGCTGCTAATGGTCAATATGATGGTGACGCAGACCTTGATGATGGCGTTCCTCGCATTCCTCTACCAGCTGATCGAGCTGGCGATCAACACGGCCAACAACACCGCAACCGAAAGCAAGCTCTCCTATGTCGCGCCGTTTGTCATCGTCTGCCTGCTCGGGATAGTGGTGTTTCGGTTTATCCCGTCATTCGCCGCATCCATCGTTGGGGGCAGTGTGTTGGGGCAAGGTGATTCCGCCTTCATGGGCGGCCGGCGCTCGGTCGCCTATGCTGAACGCCAGGCGACCGGACGCGCCCGAATCTTGCGGGCCGGCCTTGGGCGCCGCCGCACATCGTCGGATGTGCAGGCAGCGCGCGCCCGCGCTATCCAGCGAGAAACTGAAAAAAACGGGCAACTTTAGGGTAGTCTTTCATGCGCATTCTTTATAACTATAGTTTATCCGAGGGAGAAAGGCCGTGGATCAGCCCTGGCAAGATGATCGTCGGCGCTCCGCCGCCATGGACGCGCAACACCGTCACAACGAGGAGATGGCTGAAAGCGATCGCACCGAAACAAAGAAAGGCGGTGGCTTCGGCTATCTGGTGTTCATGGTCACTGTCATTTTCTTCAAGCCCTTCGCCGAGTATTGCATCGATCTCTACAACACGCTGGCCGGATACGCTCATAGCCTCGCCGCCTTGTTCGGCCTTTGATCGCGGAGGATTCGTGATGAGCAACATCACCTCGACGATGATTGCGCTCGCGTTGCTTGTTCCCGTTACGGCATGGTCTCAATCGCCAAGCTCGATCCTGCCTCTGTTGACCGGCGCGTATGCACCGGCCGAAGGTGGCTGCGAAGCCGCAGCCGCAGCGTTCATCTATGTCGAGGACAAGGGAATCGGCGCGAACAAGACTGCCGGCAAAGTTCTTTCCGTCAAACAGGTCGGCGGAACCTATGTTCTCGATGTGCTGTGGGTCGAAGCCGGGTCCGATGAACCCGACGGCGACCGCGACACGGTCCGCATCGAGGTGAAGGATGATCGCTCCTTCCACTTCTCCAATACAGCGTCGAAGAAAAGGCTGATGAAGTGGTGCAGCTAGGTCTTCGGACGACTGTACCACGGACTGAACGCTCCACGAATCCAGGCAAACCAGCCCTCACCTCAGCACCGATTTGGCCGGTAGAGGTGATCGCTCGGCCTGACGAATAAACTATATTTAACTCCGCGGGATTGGCGGTTTATCGGAAGTCCAAATGAGCAAAGCAGAGCCAACCGAACATACACCCGAAACTCCGCCGATCGACCTGACCGCCTATTGGAAAGCCGGCGCCTCATGGGAGGCGGAGCTGTATCGCAAGGAGCGTCGCTCGCGAAAGATCGCCTGGACCGTCGCGACGGTCGCGGGCATTTCCACGCTGCTCAGCCTTTCGGCCCTGAACCTCCTCGTTCCGCTGAAGCAATTCGAGGCCGTGGTGGTGATCGCCGACAAGACGACCGGTTTCGTCGAAGTCGCTCGCTCCCTGAACGAGAGCAAGCTTTCCGAGAACGACGCGATCAAGACGGCGAACATCGTGCGCTATATCCGGGCGCGCGAGACCTACGATCCTCGGGCGCTGAAGGACAATTACGATCTCGCCCAGCTCTATTCGACAGGGCAGGCCGCGACGGACCTCCGCCATGACTTCGAACCCTCGAACCCGCAATCGAAGGACAAGGTGCTCGGCCGCAACACCCGTATCGCCGTCACCATCAAGTCCGTGTCGTTCCTCAACGCTTCCACCGCGACCGTCCGCTTCTCGACGGAAACGCGGCGCGACAACACCCTCCGTCGCGAGCACTGGGTCTCGGTGGTCCGCTTCCGCTACACGACGGCGCCGCTGAAGAACGAATACCGGTTCGACAATCCGCTCGGCTTCCAGGTCGTCGAATACAGGCGCGATCAGGAATCGTTGCCCGAAGTGCTGCCGGCAGACAAGGCTGCGCGCTGATGCGGAAATCTCTCATCTCCTTCACGGCGGTTGCCCTTCTTGCCATGGCGATCCCATCGATGGCCGCCGATCCTCGCATCCGCTACATCACCTTCAACAATAACTCCGTCGTGACCGTGCCGGCCGGTCTCGGCGTCTCGACGATGATCCAGCTCGGTAGTTCCGAGGTGATCGAGACAATTTCAGCCGGCGACACGGCCAGCTGGTCGATCGTCCCCAAGAAAGGCTCCGGCATCCTGTTCGTGAAGCCGCTTCGCGAGAACGCCGAGACCAACGTCAACATCGTCACCAACCAGCGCGTCTATGCCCTGCTGCTGAAGGGGTCGGCTGCGGCCGACCTGCGCGCGGCATTCCAGGTGCGGTTCAAATATCCCGACGAAGACGTCAACGCCCGGCTGCTGGCCGCTGCGCAGGAGAGCGCCAAAGATCCGCTGCTCAAAGATCTCGATCCGAACCGCCTGAACTACGACTATGTGTTCAAGGGCGACACCAGCCTGAAGCCGCGCGTCGCCTTTGATGACGGCACGCATATGTATCTGGAGTTTCCCGACGAAATCCCCGCCATCTTCGTCGTCGAAGGCAAGCGACAGGAATCGCTCGTCAACCTGCGCACCCAGGGCAAGTACGTGGTGATCGACAAGATCGCGGCGCAGTTCACCTTGCGGGCCGGCGACAAGTGGCTGTGCCTCTACAACCGGCAGGCAAATCGCCAATCCTTCGATCTCATCGAGGACGCCTATGGGCCGAAGCGTCTCGGCAGCAAAGAGGAGCGCCAGCGATGAGCAAGATCGACTTCGACCATCTCGACGGGCAAAGCAGCGTCGCGAGCGACCGCAACGGGCGCCTCGGCAAGCTCGCCCTCCCTGTGCTGCTTCTCGTCGGCGCTGGCGTCCTGGCCTATGTCAACTGGCCAGCCGGATCACAAACCTCCAACTTGACCGAAGGCACGGGCGAGACCTTCGAGACGTCGAATTCCAGCATCCGCGATTTCCCTGACGAGCCGGTAAAGCAGGCAGCCGATCCGAACCTGGTGCAGATTCCGGTCGAGGAGAAGAAGCCCGTGGATTCCGCCACGGTCGACGTCACCGTCAACCAGGGTGATGATCTGGAAAAGCTGCGCCAGATCGAGGAGGCGCGTCGTCGCGCCGAGGAAGAGAGGCTTCGGATGGAAGAGGCGCGCAAGCGCGCCGAAGAGGACGCGAGGCTTGCCGCGCTGGAGGCCAAACGCCGCGAAGATGAAGAGAAGGCGCGGTGGGAGCGGCTGCGCTCCGAGCAGATTATCGTCGACGGCTCCGGCCGCGAAAGCCTGTCGGCCGGCGACCAGAATGTGATGGTTGCCGACGATGGCCAACTCGTCGCCGTTCCCGGCGCGGAAAGCGATGCGAACAAGGCATTCCTCGCCCAGTCGGAAAAGCAGACCGCCGGTATCGTCAAGGCGACCCGCTTCGATCGCACCGACGCGCTCGTTGCTCAGGGCACGATGATCCAAGGATTCCTGGAGACGGCGATCAACACCGACCTGCCGGGCATGGTGCGCGCCGTCGTGAGCGAGGATGTTCGGTCGCTCGATGGCGCTCGCATCCTCATTCCGAAGGGCTCCCGGCTGATTGGGGAATACAAATCTGGCCTGGCGCGCGGGCAGAAGCGCATCTTCATTGTCTGGTCCCGCGTTATTCGCTCCGACGGCCTGTCCGTCGAGATCGCCTCGCCCGGCGCCGACCGGCTCGGCCGAGCCGGATTGACCGGTAAGATCGACACGCATTTCTGGGAGCGTTTCGGCTCCGCGATCATGCTGTCGGTGATCGGCGGCGCGGCGGAATATGTCTCGGCGATTGGCGATACCGCGACGGAAAGCGCCCGCTCGATCTCAACGGTCGATCCGATCACCGGCGCGGTCACGACGATCACCACCGAGCCAAGCCGCACGGCCGCCGAAGCGCGCTCGATCGCCGCAGAGAAGTCGTCTGCTATCCTCCAGGACATCGCCAACGAGGCGTTCAAGGAAAACTCGAAAATCCCGCCGACGATCTATGTCGCCCAAGGCGAGCCGATCATCGTCTATCTGCGCCGCGATCTCGATTTCTCCGACTTTTATGCCGATCCGGTCCGGCAGGAAATGATGCGGCTGAAGCGCGGTGGGCAAATCCGACGGAATGTCGATCCGACGCCCTACTATCCAGTCGCGCCGGTTTACAAATGAATCCGTTCCCGTTTCTCGACAAAGCGCTGGAGCGGCTGAAGCCGTTTCTCGCGGATGAGCGCGTCTCCGAAATCTCGGTCAACCGGCCCGGCGAGCTGTTTATCGAACGGCTCGGCGTCGGCGGCATGGAGCGCGTGGTCGATGCGCAGTTTTCTAGTGAGTGGATCCGGACCTTGAGCGAGCGCGTCGCAGGCTCCACCAACCAGGTCGTGAACGATGAGCACCCCATCCTGTCGGCATCGCTCCCGACTGGCGAACGTTTCCAGTGCGTGTTGCCGCCGGCTGCCCCCGACGGTGGCGCGATTTCGATCCGCAAGCAGGTGATCCACGATATCGGTCTGGATGTCTATAAAGACCGCGGTGCGTTCGAGGAGACCAAGGTTGGGCGGCAGCTCACGCTTTCGGCGGCTGAGGAAGAGCTTGCCGCTATGATGCAGGGCGATGTTGATGCCATGCTGTTCCTTCGGACCGCGGTGCGCTCGCGCGTCTCGATCGCCGTTTCCGGCGGGACTTCGACCGGAAAGACGACGTTTCTCAATGCGCTCCTGAAGGAACTGCCGGACGAGGAGCGCATCGTCACCATCGAGGACACACGCGAGCTGAAGCCGATCACGCTGAACACGGTCGCGCTGCTTGCGTCGAAGGGCGACCAGGGCCGCGCCAAGGTGACGCCGCAGGAATTGCTGGAAGCCTCGCTGCGCATGCGGCCAGATCGGTTGATGCTGGGCGAGCTGCGCGGCGCCGAAGCGTTTTCGTTCCTGCAGGCGATCAATACCGGCCATCCGGGTTCACTGACGACTGTCCACGCCAACTCGGCGCGCTCGGCTTATGACCGCCTGGCGCTGATGGTCATGCAGAGCGGCGTTGCGCTCGAGAAGCAGGAGATCAGCGACTACCTGAAGGAAGTCATCCCTGTCGTCGTCCAGCTCGCGCGCCTTCCGGACGGCCGGCGTGTCGTGTCGGAAATCGTGTTCACCAAGGGAGACAGGCTATGAATCCGGCGATCCTGCTGTTCGGGCTGGTCATCGCTGGGGCTGCGGCCGCATTCGTCGCGTCCCTCGCCTATGCCGGTCTCTATTATGCCTTCGACAATTCGACCTGGATGTTCCAGGCGCTACAGGGCGATATCTTGACATCCTATCGGGCGGCGCGGCTCGATCTTGCCGCCGGCGACTGGCATCGGCCGGCAACAGCGGCCGCGGCTGGTCTCATCGCCGGCGGCGCCATGCTTCTCGCCGCGATGACCGGCAAGAAGAAATCGACGGATGCCCGGTTTCTCAGCCCGCTGGACGCGCGCGCCCTTGGCCTCACGAGGACCGGCGGCGTATTTGTCGGCCGGATCGGCGGCAGCCTGATCAAGGTTCCGGGCGGGTTCACGCAGCGCGGCTCCGGCCGGCGGCGGTTTCTGAAGCCGATGCTGTTCGGTGGCAAGAAGCTCTGGATCGACGGCGATGACGTCGGCGGCTTCGTCATCGGCCCTCCCCGGTCAGGCAAAGGCGCCTCGCTCATCGTGCCGAATTGCCTGCTCTGGCCGGACAGCATCGTCGTGCTCGATATGCGCGGCGAGACCTATGAGGCGACGGCCGGTTATCGCTCGAAGTTCTCCCGCGTTCTGCGCTTCTCGCCGGCCGACGAAAACGGCGATACCGAATGCTATAACCCGCTCGATTTTGTCGCGATCGATCCCGATCAGCGCGATATCGACATCAACTCTATCGCGACGGCATTGCTGCCGACGCCAAAGGGCGATGCCTACTGGATCTCGGACGCTCGTGCGCTGTTTGCCGGCGTCACATCCTGGGTGCTGGAAAACCCCGTTATTCTCGACAAGGACAAGAACCTCGGCACGGTCCTCAACGTTGTCGAGGGTGGCGACCAACCGCTTCGCGAGTGGCTGGAAGAGGTTGCCAATCCGGAGCTTCGCGCCGCGTGGATCAGCTCCTTCACCTATACCACCCTCGCCCGCTTTGCCGTCATGGCCAGCAAGCAATTCGATGGGGTCTATGGTTCGCTTGCCGCGGCGGTGCGGCCGTTCAAGAACAATCGCATCCTGCGCGCGACGGCCCGGTCGACGTTCGACATCCGGGCAATGCGCCGCGAGAACATGAGCCTCTATCTGGATTTCCGCATCCAGCAGATCGCCTCGATCGGGCCGATCTTCAATGTGCTGATGGTTCAGTTCATGGACTACATGTCGCGCAACATGATGAAACGCGGTGAGCGGCGCGTGCTCGTCCTGCTTGATGAGTTCCAGAATTTGGGGAAGCTGGAAAACGCATTGACCGTGGCCACCGTCCTCGGCGGCTATGGCATTCCCTGTTGGTTCTTCGTCCAGTCGTTGCGGTCGATCGACAATGTATATACCCGCGAGGGTCGGCAGACGCTCGTCAACTCTGCGCGCGCTCAGATTTTCTTCGGCGCCCAAGACCCCGAGGATCAGCGCTATGTGTCGCAGTTGCTCGGCGAGCGGAAGGAAGTGACGGTCGACAAGGCGGTTTCGACGGGTGTGACCCTGTTTGATCGCAAGGGCGCCACCATGTCGCACAAGACTGCGATGCGGCCGCTGATGCGCCCCGACGAACTGGGTTCGATGAACGAGACGCGGTGCATCATCAAGCTTCGAAATCAGCAGCCAATTTTTGGGGTTCGGAATTTTTACTATGCGGACAACGAACTGCTGAAACGCGCCTGGTTGCAGATGCGCGCGCCACCGACGGAACCAACGAACCATGATCCTGATATTTTCGAACATGATAAATCAGGGGCCGTACCTTCCCTTGCCAGCCCTTCCCAGATCAAATCGACACCCGGAGCGAAATTTGCTGGGAACAGCCCGGTGGTCACGAAGAAGCCGACGGGTCAATCGCACACCGAGCAACATCATGAACTGCGCGATTCTGCCGACGAGATACCGCGCCCCGGCAAGAGATGCGAGCCGTCCTTAGCAGGACAAGCCCCGGACTTTAAATCAGCGTTGGACGCAAGTGCTCTTCGAACGGCTGAAGCAGAGCATGCGATCGAGAAAGTCTTGACCATAATTAATATTTCTCTCCCAAAAAAGCGGCTCTTAAACAAGGTTCGGAAAGAAATAGCGTTGGCGCTCGCTCACGAATGATCAGATAAAATGAATGTGTCAGTACCACTTCCGATTATGTTGGGTCAGCGACTATAACTTTCGCCATCGACATCTAGCGTTGCCACGTGACCTTCCTAGCCACGGACGATTTCTCTATCGGAATTTCGGTGCGGATGCGGGCGTTATTGATGACGCCGTGAATACGTCCCGCAAACGTAGTTGATTTCAGCCACATTGCGCAAGCGCCGCGCCGCTTCCCAAAGATCGGCGCTTCGGCTTGAATCTTAACTCAGTCCGCCATACGCCTACAATGCTCGTGGCGGACTGATAGTTGCACTGAACCTAATGTGAAACCAGGTCCGCACCGAACCATTTCAGACTGATTGCCCTTAACGTACCATCTGTTTCGATGGCTCGAATGGCGTCATCGAATTTTCCTGACAGCACGTCGTCTCCCTTCCTTAGCCCGATCCCGACACCAGGACCGAACAATCCCCCGGAAATACGAGGGCCATATAGATGTGCAGAGCCACCATCCTTGGAATTCAGGAATGCCGTCCAAACAGAGAAATCCGCCAGGCCGCCATCAATCCGACCAGCGACGAGGTCGAGATTTAGGTTGTCTTGCTTGTCATAAGTGCGGACCTCGACAATGTCGCCAAAATACCCCCTGATAAAGGCCTCCGCGTTCGTGGAGCCCTGCACGCCGATCGATTTGCCCCTCAGATTTTCCTCCAAGTCCGCGAGGAGGCTCTTACCGGCCTCCGATTCCAATGAAAGATCGAGCTTTGCCTCGCTGTCCATCACAGGGAGCTCGAGCGATTTGGAGACGACGAAGTAGTTGGAAGTCAGTGCATAAGGCTCTGAGAAGGCTATAACTTGCCGGCGCTTCTCAGTTATCGACATCCCAGCCATGATGGCATCGTACTTCCCGACCGTCAGTGCCGGAATAATCCCGTCCCATGCCTGGGTTATGAACTCGCACTTCAGATTCGCGCGTGCACAGAGCGCCTCGCCAACATCAATGTCAAAGCCGATTGGCTTACCGGACGTATCGACTGTGTTCCACGGCGGAAAGGCGCCTTCTGTAGCAATTCTGATCGTTTTACCGTCTTCGGCATGGGCCACTCCGGCTAACAAGCCGACAACGAAAATATGCATTACCATCTTAAACCCGTTCATTTGCTTCCCCTTTTGGATCTGTGTTGTGGTTCAAGTGTAGATTCGCGGTATATGGTCACGCAGGCCTGCGTAGAGGCCGACAACGTCAGTTCCCCAAAGCACCGCGATTTCCTCGTGGGTAATCACTTGATCGCCTTGTCTGCCGAGCAGCACGACCTTGTCGCCGAACCGGGCTTCAGGGACGTTTGTGAGGTCTATACGCAGGTGCTCGAGATGTGCCGGCGGCAACAGTCGAGCTCGTTTACCGCCAACGATCGCTTCGGCATCGCGCGGGATTAGTCGAGGAAGGCCGTCCCCCCATCCCATGCCAAGGACGCCGAGGACCATGCCCGGCTGAAACCCAGGAATTTCCGGAATGGGACCGAGCGAGACATCGAGGCGCTTCACGGCGACGATGGTGGTGCAGATGGTCTTCAAAGCTGGTTGCAAGGTAAGATGGCGCGCGGGTTGCTGACCCTCCGGCAAGCCAACAAAAAGAGCCCCCGGGTCGACCGCATCCAGATCCATATCCGGATATGTGAGAACGCCCTCAGTGCTCGACATCATGGCAATGATGGGCCGGTCTCCGCGTGCCTCCGCTCCAGCCAAGATTGCCTGCATTCGCCCGAGTTGATTGGCAGCGTCCGATGGCTTTGACGTTGGCAACTCGCTCATGTGTGCATAGATGCCGTCGACCTGCACATCCGAATGTGCGTGGGCCGCGGCAAGTAGCCCGCCTGACTCTTGCAGCGTCGCGCCTGCACGAAAGAAGCCTAGATCCACCTTGATAAAGACGCGGGTTCTCGTCATCGCGGACCGCCAGCGCTCCAGTTCATCGATACTGGAAACGCTCACCGTCAGATCGAGTGCCTCCACCATCAGCCCCGCTGCCGGCAGGGCTCCTGGGTAAAGAAGGATTGGATGTCTTACACCCATCCTGCGGATGGAAACGGCGTCTGGAAGCGAGGCGACCGCAAAACCATCTGCACCCTCGGACGCCAGCGCGCCGGCTACCGGACCCGCACCGCACCCATACCCATTCCGCTTCAGGCACGCATAGACCTTGACGTTCGTCGGTAGCTGAGCGCGGAGTTGCCGGTAGTTGTGCCTTATTGCACCTAGATCGATCTCGTACCAGCTTCCCCGCAAAAGGGCGGCCTCGGCGTATCCAGGATCATATTCTTCCGAGAGCGGGACCAGAAGAGCGGTCATTGCGCCACCTTCCCTATCGCAAGTTTCTCCTGTGAATTTTGGGCAATCTCACGATTATCGTTCTCAGCCTGAACGCGGCGCTGGTGGACTGTGATGTGTCGCTCCAGTCGTCCGAAGAGGTGGACGACCACGAATGTGAAACCGAGATAGATCATGGCCGCAGAAATGAAGACTTCGTAGGGAGAGAAGGTTTGCGCCACGATCTTCCGGGCTGTTCCGGTCAGTTCCATCATGGTTATCGTGCTGGCGAGAGAACTCGCCTTCAGCATAAGGACCACCTCGTTCACGTAGGCTGGAAGCGAGAGGCGAAAGGCGATGGGCAGAACAACACGCCGCGTCCGAAGCATGTAGGGCATGCCGAGCGCCTTTGCCGCCTCGATCTCACCTCTAAGCACCGCGAGTATCCCACCGCGGAGAATTTCGGTCGTGTAAGCGGCGTTGTTGAGGGAGAACGCGATGAGCGCACACCAAAAGGGTTCCCTCAGTATGGCCCAGGCAAAGCTCGAACGGATCCACTCGATCTGGCTCACACCGTAGTAGATCAGGAAAAGCTGAACGAGGAGCGGCGTTCCACGGAACGCGAATGTATAGAGGAGCACCGGGCGAGAGAGCGCAGTCACTGTCGATGCTCGCATCAGCGAGAGCGGTAACGCGATCACGAGACCAAACAAGACGGAGATGACCGTCAGTTGAGCCGTTAGCAGCGCTCCCTCAGCCAAGAGCGGCAGAACGTCGACGATAAGGTGCCAGTTCATGATTGTTTACTCATTCTGCGATACGGACGCCGCGATTTGCGCGTCGTTCGAGCAAGGTCAGGCCGACCAGGGAAACGGAGGTGAAGGAGAGATAGAGGCCGGCGGCAATGGAATAGAAGGTCAGAGGATCGTGGGTTGAACCCGCCGCCACACCGGTCTTGCGCATCAGATCCTCGAGGCCCACTACGGAGATGAGGGCCGTATCTTTAAGCAAGGTGAGCCAGAGATTTCCGATACCCGGCAGTGCGTATCGCCACATTTGCGCGAGGATCACGAGCCGCCAGGTCTGGGTCGTAGACAGGCCGAGCGCCTGTGCCGCCTCGATCTGACCCACCGGCACTGCTCGGATCGCGGCCCTAAAGACTTCCGTGGCGTAAGCCCCGAACACGATGGTCAGCGAGAATACGCCAGCTGCGAAAGCATCGACTTCGACATAGCGGCCGAAAATTGCCGTCATCGCGACAGTGCCGCCGAAGTAAAGGATAAGGATGAGGAGGAGTTCGGGAACACCCCGAATAATTGTGGTGTAGGCATCCGCCAGTCGCTTGATTATCTGGAACCGGCTCAATTTTGCCATCGCGCCGCAGAGACCGACACCGATCCCAAAAACTAGGCTTGTCGTCGCAACGCGTAGCGTCGTTACCGTCCCGGCAGCGATTTGATCGCCGAAGCCCTGCAGGTCGATCATTGGCGCAACTCCTCGCGCTGCGCCGACAGGAATTGCTTAAGGCGGAGTGACGTGGGGTTGCCGAAGAATCCTTCGGGTTCGGCCTCTTCTTCGATCTGTCCCTGATGGAGGAACACAACCCGGTTGGACACTTGCCGCGCGAAGCCGAGTTCATGGGTAACGATGAGCATCGTCCTCCCCTCCTCTGCAAGCGACCGAATGACCTTCAACACCTCGCCCACCAGTTCCGGATCGAGTGCCGAAGTCGGCTCGTCAAAAAGAAGGATCTCGGGTTCCATCGCCAGGGCACGCGCAATCGCAATACGCTGTTGCTGCCCGCCGGAAAGGTGAGAGGGATAGGAATGACGTTTGTCGGCCAGACCAACCTTCAGCAGCAGTTCCTCCGCCCGAAGACGGGCGTCCCGTTTGGGAAGACCCAGGACGTGTATCGGCGCTTCGACGATGTTTTCGAGGACGGTCATGTGAGACCAGAGGTTGAAGCTCTGGAACACCATCCCGAGTTTCATGCGCAAGGCATTGATTTCCCGCTGACCCGTCAGGCCGGCCCGCATATTGATCTGTCGTCCGGATATCCAGATTTCACCGCCGCTCGGCTCCTCCAAGAAATTCAGGCATCGCAGCAACGTGCTTTTTCCCGAGCCGCTGCTGCCGAGGATAGAAATGACATCGCCGCGATGGGCCGTGAGGGAGACCCCCCTTATTACCTCCAAGCGGCCGAACCGCTTCTTAAGATCGCGGACATGTAACGCCACCCGCGTGGCGGGTGGGCTACAATTTGGATCGTCGAGTATGGTTTTGATGTTCACTCTGGAGCCCTCGGCTGTTGTTTGCCGAGGATGCAGATTCTATAAGGATCGCGCTTGCCGTGGATTGATGCATCTGCACGATCTGATCAAGAAATCATCCGATCGCTTCTTTGGGCCAGGCTGCACGATAGGCTACGGGTGTCATTCCGACCTCTCGACGAAACGCATTCGAGAAGTGGCTCGAATTCGAAAAGCCGCAGGCCAATGCAATGTCGGTAACGGACATTGATGAATGGCGCAGATATTCTTTTGCCCTGTCGATCCTGCGGCGAACGATAAAGGCATATGGCGGACAGCCGATTGTCTGCTTAAATGCCCTGCAGAAATGGGGGATGCTGAGGCTCACCAGTTCGGCCAGTTGAGAAAGGGATAGACCAACGTCGAGGTTCTCTTCGATTTTCTCGATGACCCTATTGAGACTTGCCGGCGTCAGCCCGCCTTTGCGGACGGAGGGAACGTATCTCTGCCTGCGGAGCAGCTGTGCGAAAATCGTTGCTACGTAGCTTTCGACCAGAAGCACGCTGAGTGGCCCTTGGTCCTGTATTTCTGCTCCGATCCCACGCGCCGCATTCATGAGGACTGGATCCTCACAACCCAGATCCGGCGACAGCGATGGTTGCAGGTTGGGCGTGGCGCGACCGAGAAGGTCCGTCACAAAAGACGGTTCGACGGAAAGCGAAAGATAAGCCGCCGTTGATGCGCCAGCTTCCCATCCCTGCCAGTTGCATCCGGCTGGAACAAAGAGAATTGAACCTGGCTTTCGACGCACGAAGCTGGCGGGTTTTCCGTCCAGGAAGTGTTGGCCTTGCTCGGATTCGCCTTGCACATTGAGCACGACAAGATGCCGGGCTGACGTGATTGCGGTTTCTTCCTTCTCCAGTCCGGTCCGCCGAACGAGTTCGGCTTGCACACGGCCCCAAGACTTGTTCTCGCGGGAGATGGTTCGGCAACTGCCGGTCTTGAAAACGGAATCCGGCGTCGAGGTCGCAGCGTTCACAGGCATCGGACCTCACCGATTTGAGGTAGGCCGTCGCCGATGGAAGCGATAAGCGATGACACGCGCCCACCGTTCTGGTCGGCGGGATCTCGAACTTGATTGATCGAAGACAAGTCGAGTGCAGGTAAACGTCTGGCTGTTGTCGCGAATTGCCGATTCCACATCGGTCGCTCCCCGGAAAGAGAGTTTGTCGCGGTGCGCCCCCGCGAAACTCACTAAACCTCCGAATGATCGGGGAGTTCGAAACTGTCCGTGACAGCCCTGTGGCCTTTAGTTCCGGAGAACCTGGACATACGTCACAGGCTCCCCGACCCAAAGATCAGAGAGTGTGATGCTGAATCGACCAGCATCAATCGCACGGAGGGGTTTCGACGCCCCAAGGCAGCGCGTACTGCCTCACGTTGAAAATAGAGAAACCGACGGTGCTTCGCTAGGGATATGTGAGGAAAAATTGCCGCCAAAGATCACTATCGCGGCACGATTGTGATATTCTGGCACTCACACCCAAATGGGTGAGGCCCGCGGCGGTTGGAACCGTCGCCAGATTAGCCCTTGCCTGCGGTCCATCGCCTGTCGGCGACACGACAGATAGTCAAAACCAAAGTTCCCACTGCAAGGATAAAGGAGAACGCAAGGAAAATGGTAGAAGGCGCGATCTCGTCCCCCACGGCTGCAACCACCCCAAACAGGACCACCCCAAGCAAAACGCCAACGCTATGCAATGCGCCTTTCGCACGGCCAAGGGCTGTCTGAGGAACGGAGGATTGCAGCATGACCTCAGTTCCGACCCTGCCCAAATTATAGAGCGCGCCGAGGATAGCGAAAATCAGGAGGGCCCACGGTATATCCAGAACCTTCAGAAGGGCGAACGAGATCGCAGTCAGGGCAAGGATCACAAGCTGTAGGATAGAAATCCTTACCGCACGTATCAGCGGGATTAGGAGGAGCGTCCCCAGGATGGATCCTGCTGACCAGGCGCCCTCCAACTGCCCGAAGTCAATCGCGTCGCCTGCCAGCTCGACAAACACGAAGCTCGGACCGGTAACGCTGACGAGCACCCCTCCGGTATAGAGGAGCGCATAGATAGCACCAAGTTGAAGCAAATGCGCATCGATCTGAAATGCCGATCTTGGGTCTGCGCCGGTGCCAGATTGAGGAGACAGCTCGCGCCGCACTGCCAGCATGAAGCAAACTGACAGCACGAATGCCGCCGCGAGTAGAGTAAATGTGTAGGTCGGAATGGAGAAGTGCAGGAGCACACCGGTGAGCACTGCCGCGGCGAGGCTCCCCGACTGCATGAGAAAGAACACCATCGAGTTCGCGGCTGGTAGTGACAGGCCGGCGCCAACGGCGGGTATCATCGACTGGGACGATGTAAGTGCAATCCGGTCGCATGTCGCGAATAATATTGCAGACAACCAGATCGCCCAGCGCGTATCGATTACGATCAGAAGCACCGCCAGCGCCAATGCACCAGCAAACCGGAAAACGTCAGCCACAACACACAGGAGGCGGCGGTCGTACCGATCTGAAAGCCAGCCGGCGAAGGGGCTCGTTAGCAGCTCCGTGACACTGATGATCGCGAAAAAAGCCGCGACTGCGGCAGCGCCATATCCTTGCGTCACCAGGATCCACGCGCAGCCTATTTGGTACCCGTTTCGCCCAACGGCCGAAATGAAAGTGCTCGCCAGGAACCAATTGAACGACCGCGATGCTTGAGTGGCGGTCCGAGGATCTACGACACTACCTGGTGGGTACATTGGCGGGGCCTTTTCGGTCGATATGCCATATTGATAAGAGGCCTCCCCGCGACACCGCTTTCGAACCGTGACGACATTGTCGAAAAAGTGCCAAATAATCTGCCGACAGCCCGTCAAATTCTCCACCTTCGACGAAACTCCGACGGGCCAGCACCATAGGCACGCTTGAAGGCGTACGCGAAATGACTGGAACTCGCGAATCCGCAATCGAGTGCAATGTCGGTGGCGGAGCGATCCGTCGCCCGAAGAAGATCGACAGCGCGTTTCAGCCGGAGATCCGCTACAAAGGCGAAGGGAGTCATCCCGGTCGACTGCTTGAACGCACGAAAGAAATGACGCCTACTGACACCTATTTCTCCGGCGAGCTCGTCAAGGCTCGGCGGGTTCATCAGGCGAGCATCTATCAGGGCCACCACCCGTTTCAGGTAGAACGGCGAGAGGCCGCCTTTGGCGGGTTCCAAGTACAGACCGTTCAGTCTGACCATCTGGACGAACATCTGGATCACTTGGCTCTCTACCATGATAACGCTGGCCGGATCGGGATTCTTGAGTTCCGTTGCGATCGTCTGAAGACACGTCTCGATCATGCCGTCGCGAAACCCGATGGATGGCTGCAATCCCATGACATTGTCGGCGCCGAGCGTTTGCTCGATAAAGGTAGCGTCGATAGAGACAAAGAGATAGCAACCTCTCGCGTCCCCTTCGTCCCACCCTGTCCATTCGCTATGCGCCGGCAAGAAAACAACCGATCCTGGTCGGCGCGGCGTGAAGGCCACACGGCGCCCATCCACATAGTCCTCTCCGAATTTAGCATCACCCTGCAGATTGATCATTAGTGCGTGCTGTTCGGCTTCAATCCGCGTCTCCTGGCGGAGCAACCCGGTTCGCTTGACAAAATCCGCCCGCACGAGACCCCAGTCTATATGCTGGTGCACAAGCGTCCTGTGATCGGAACGGCGAACCACATCAGGCTGGAAGTCACGCGTCTCGGCCAAGAGAAGTAGTCCCCCTAAATCATCTCAAAACCGTATCGACAATAGAATGATCTTGAGTTGCTAAACAACCGCTGGATAACCCACGGTTGGACAATGATGGCACTTTCATGAAAAAACGGCATGTCCATGAAAGCGCTTTGCCAAATGCAGCATTACCACTGGAACCACGACGCCGCTCGCGAAAAACCAGGCCTAAGTGCATGAAATTACGTCCGATTTATGCGTTTTCGATTGGCAGCTTCGTATCCTCCCCTTTCTCTACGAGGTGTGCTGTGATGCAGGATTTCAATGAATTTTTCACCGAATGCAACCTTGCGCCGCGTTTGAACCATCTGGCGGGTTTCTTCGCCGAGACCGCCGCCGGCAAGGCCGGTGTGCCGGTTCGCAAACCGATTGTGGACACGCGCCTCTTGCCCCACGACGCGTTGCTTCATCGAATTGTCGAGCTACATTCGCGCCGCCAGGGCTTCTTCGATCAGCATTATCACGGCAGCATTCCGTACCGCCTGGAGGAAGAATGCCGCATGGCTCACGCGCTCTTGCGATACGGCCAGCTTAGCATGACCAACGTGTTGCTATATAGCCTCGGCACCGCCGAAGGCACGATGGCGCGCACGCTTTCGGAAATGAGCCGAGGCAAAATCCAGTCTCTATCTTGCAGTCCCAATGAAGAAAACTACAAGTGCTTCATGGCGTTCGGCGAGCCCCCGCACGCCAGTTTCTTTCTCGGCCCCTTCCATCGATTGACCAAGGATTACCTCTATTCCGAGCGCAACCTGGAGCAGTTCACGGGAGGCTTCGACTTCATCCTGGAGGATACGACATTTCAGATGTACTCACCCAACAGGCGCCAACAGATCGCGTTCGTGGCCCAACATCTGAAGGAAGATGGAATTCTCCTCTTTGTCGAGAAGTTCCGCTCTCTCGATCCCGGTGACTATCAGGGGCGCGAGTCTCAAAAGGATTTCGGCTTCAAGACTCGGTATTTCGGCACCGATGAAATAGAACGGAAATCCAAGCTGGTGCTAGCCACCATGCACAACAGCGAGGTCACTTTGGCCGAAATGGCGGCAGCCGTGTACACACATTTCAGGCATTGCGTCATCACGTGGAATAGCGGCAACTTCTATGGCCTCGCCGCCAGCAACAGCAAAGAGAACCTCTGGCGCTACCTTTCCTTGATGGTGCAGCCCGCAATCCCCACTGAATACGTCTACGATCCTGAACCTTACACCGAACTGGCGAATTGGGTGGATGATCGGAAGACATAGCCGGCGGCTAGTCCCGCCGTACGGCGCTAAACAGCGCACTTGGCTAAACTGCATTATTCTTGTCGGTATGTGGGATGCCTCGGAATGCTCTACGGAACGTCGAAATACCGCACCTAATGGTTGATGTAGCCTCTACTAAGCATCGCAAGCATAGAAGGGAGGAACGCCGATGCCTATCGAGAGTCCAGCGGACATAATTTCTCACCTCGCACAGCGAATGGAGGACAAGGGGACAAGTCCCCGAAAGCTCGCACAACTGACTGGAGTTCCAGAAAACAGATTCGAACTGATTCAGACCGGTGACTGGGAAAATCTGACCATTCGGGAAATTGCAGTCATCTCCGAGGCGCTCGACGTCGACCTGTGCAGCCTTATTATCGGTGGTTCAGCAACCCTGTAACGGGATGGTCGAAGATCCCCCTCCCAAAGCCACTCCCGCTCTCCTTTGCAGTCAGTTCAGCCACCGCACAGGCGGACGACCGGTACGCCCGAAGGAAAGGTGGCGGCGCTTTGCCGGACGAGATAAGAGCGGTTGCCGCCGTTGTTCCTTGCTGATGTCGTGAGCAATCGTATCAAAGTAACCGCTATACTCTGAAATCCATCGCGCTCGGCAAGCTTCTTGGCTGCCGGTGTCGGCCAGAAGTACGCATAGCGTTCGCGAACCAACGTCATCGCGTAATCCCGAACCCCGTCACTGATCCGGGTGTTAGACGGCCGGCCGATCGCCTTGCGCCGGATCGACGCCGCGCCGCCAGTTCGTATCCGCTCCAACAGCCGACGCACCTGGCACTCGCTCAGGTCAATCACATGCGCCGCCGACACCATCGTCATGCGCCCGGCGACCACCTTCGATAAAGTCTCGATCCGCTGCAGGTCACGCTCGCTCATCGCTATCAATCCCATCTGCAATCTCCCAGGCCGCATTCAGACCGGAGAGTGTGACATTCCAACTTTGCAGAAACAGGACACTTTAACTTTGCGGCTACAATCACATATCGCGCAAGCATATTATGGAACTTCTTGTGAACTGCATGTCCGAGATTGCGCGGGGCCAAGCGAAAATGCTTACGCGGCATCGTCCACACCTTCAATGGAAGTTCCGACTTTTCACCTTGAGCCGATCAATATGCAGATCGGGAATATAGATATCGCGCGCCGGAGCTGCTGCCGTCTTCCGTTCGCGCGAATCGGGCGCGCCGCCGCCATGGGCGAACTCATCCCCTCGCCCATGTGGCAGCGGAAATGCGTCGCCTCGCTCGCCGAGCCTGCAGAGATCCTCCGAGAGGTCGAACAGCCGTTGCGCGACGAGGTGGACAACATCGCCCTCTCGCTGGATCTTGCCGTTGATGGCAATCATCGAGGCCGAGAGAACCAAGCGGCGCTGTCGCTCGAACACCGTTGGCCAAACGACGGCGTTCACGATGCCCGTCTCGTCCTCCAGCGTCATAAACATCACACCCTTCGCCGATCCGGGCCGCTGACGTACGAGGACGAGGCCGCCTGTCATCAGCCACCGGCCATCGCGTTCGGCCATCGCTTCGGCACAGGTCACCATACGTTTGCGCCGCAGATCCTCCCGTAGGAACGAAACAGGATGTTGCCGCAGCGTTAGACCGACATGGGAATAATCCTCGACAACTTCATGTCCCGCTCTCATTGGGGCTAGGCGGACGTCGGGCTCCTTTATCTCGGAGACCTGCCGCGCCTCCCGCTCTGCGGCTGCCGCCCAAAGCTCCAGGGGTTCGTCCCGCAGCGCCTTGATCGCCCAGAGCGCATCCCGGCGCTGAAGATTGAGCGACGATAGAAAGGCATCCGCTTCCGCCAGTTTGACCAGTGAAGCTGTCGGTACCCCGGACCGCCGCCAGACATCATCGACCGACGAGAACGGCTCATCGGCGCGCGCGGCAACGATCCTCGCCGCATCCGCCGTGGAGAGGCCCTTCACCATGCGCATCCCAAGACGGACGGCGTGATAGCTACGCCCCTCGACCTCCTCCAATGTGCAGTCCCAACGAGAGACGTTTATGCAAACCGGCCGCACCTCCACCCCGTGTGCCCTGGCATCGGCCACGATCTGCGCCGGCGCATAAAACCCCATCGGCTGCGAGTTCAGGAGAGCGGCGCAGAAGGCGTCGGGATGGTGGTATTTCACCCAGCTGGAGGCATAGGCGATCAGAGCGAAGCTCGCGGCATGGCTCTCCGGAAACCCATAGCTTCCAAATCCCTCAAGCTGCGAGAAGGTCTTTTCAGCGAGCTCCGCGCTGTAGCCGTTGCGGACCATGCCGGTAACCAACTTGTCCTTGAACTTGGACACACCGCCGGTGAACTTGAACGTCGCCATGGATTTGCGGAGCTGGTCGGCCTCGCCACCGGTGAAGCCGGCGCAGACCATCGCAACCTTCATGGCGCTTTCCTGGAACAGTGGGACACCGAGCGTCTTCGACAGAACCGCCTCCAGCTCCGGCGTCGGATAGTCGACCTTTTCCTTGCCCTCACGCCGGCGAAGATATGGGTGGACCATGTCGCCCTGGATAGGGCCGGGCCGCACGATGGCCACCTGAATGACCAGATCGTAGAAGGTATTTGGCTTCAGCCGCGGCAGCATCGACATCTGCGCGCGGCTTTCGATCTGGAACGTGCCGAGCGTGTCGGCCCTGCTGATCATCGCATAGGTCTTCTTGTCTTCAGCAGGAATGGTAGCGAGGTCCCGCACATCACCCTTGTGCTCCGCCATCAGCGCAAACGCCTTCGCCATGCAGGTAAGCATGCCCAGCGCCAGCACATCGACCTTCATGAACTTAAGCGCTTCGATATCGTCCTTGTCCCATTCGATGACCTGCCGGTCATCCATGCGAGCCGGTTCGATCGGAACGAGGTCGTCGAGCCGATCCTGCGTCAGCACGAAGCCGCCCGGATGCTGGCCGAGGTGTCGCGGCGCGCCCATCAGCTGCTGGGCAAGCTCCAGCGTCAGTTTCAGCCGATAGTCCGCCGTGTTGAGATTGTTCTCCTTCAACTGGCGTTCGGACACCCCTTCCGACCAGCCCCAGACGCCGGAGGACAGTTGCCCGATCATGTCTTCAGGCAGGCCAAGCGCCTTGCCGACGTCACGCAGAGCACCTGTGACTTTCCATCAAACCTCAAGAATCGAATTCTTATGGTATCAATGAGTTACGCAAGCACTTAATTTGATAATTGGCAGTTAATGATGATAATCATCGCTTGATTTGGCACTTAATGCGAGAATAATGGTACTCATGTTTTTGCGCCGAGAGCCGCGATGTCCGAGCCGTTTGCCGATGAGATCGATGACATTGACTGGGACGAGGCGTGCCGCAAGGCGGACGTGATCCGTGAATTCCTGCGTCGAGAGTCTGGCCCAACAACGACAGGCCAGATACGTAAGCTTGCCGGCGAGCTTCGGTTAAGCCAGGCATCGGCCTATCGGTTGCTAAAGCTATTTCGAGAAGGCGGGACCGTACTCTCACTTGTCGGACGCAAAGCCGGTCGCCCGGTCGGTCACAGGGTTCTCGACGAGGCGCGCGACGACATTATCAGGGCGGAGATCAAACGTTTCTATCTGAAGAAGACCCGTCCATCCGTATCGGCGCTCGTGCGGGAGGTTAACGCCAGCTGCCGCGTTGCGGGCTTGCCAACGCCTCATCGGAGAACGATCGTCGCACGTATCGAAGTCGTCGATCTTGCCAAGCGCGCCAAAGCGCGCGGTGAAACGGAGATCGAGAAGTCTACCATTGCCGTTCCGGGTAGGTTCGAAGTTTCGAGGCCGCTGCAGGTTGTTCAGATTGATCACACCAGGGCAGATATTTTTGTCGTCGATGAAGAAAACCGCCAGCCGATCGGCCGGCCCTGGCTGACGCTGGCCATGGATGTTTGCAGTAGGATGGTCACCGGCTTCTATCTCACCATGGCGGCGCCGTCTCGACTATCAACCAGCCTATGTCTGTTGCATTCGGTGTTCGACAAGTCTGCGTGGCTTCGAGAACGCGAGATCGCGGACCCTTGGCCCGTCGCTGGCTTGCCGGATCGACTCCATGTCGACAACGGCCGGGACTTCCGCAGCCGTGCCTTTCAGCGAGGTTGCGAGGATGCCGGTATCGAAATCGACTGGCGTCCTCCGGGAGAACCCCGGTTCGGCGGTCACATCGAGCGTCTGATTGGCACACAGATGGGCAAGCTTCATCTGCTCCCCGGCACTACATTCAGCAATCCTGATGAGTTGGGAGAGTATAATCCACGCAAGCATTCGGCATTCACGTTGCGTGAACTCGAGCGCTACATCGCACTCGACATCGTCGGCGATTACCATCAATCGATCCACAGTAGCCTCAAGCGGCCGCCGATCGCTGTATGGCGCGAGCATGAGGGATCAATCCCGTTGCGGCTTCCACGGGATCGAATGCACTTCTGGCTCACCTTCCTGCCCGAAGACGAACGAACACTGAGGCCTAACGGCATCCATATCTTCGGACTGCGGTACTGGTCCGCCGCGCTGGCCGCTGATGTCGGACGGACCGGCAAGCGGCGCCTGTTGATCAAATATGATCCCAGGGATTTGTCGCGCATATTCGTTCGGCGTTTGTCGGGCAACTTCGTGGAAGCCCGATACGGCGACATCACCTTGCCTTCCATTACGCTTGCCGAAGCCAAGGCATCGCGAGATTCGTTGTTGGCAAAGGGGAAGCGCGAAATCGATATGGGAACAATAGTGCGCACCGCCATTGCCCGACGCCAGTTGGTTGACAGTGCGCAACGAATGACTACCGCGGCGCGGCAAGGCCGTCAGCCGCAAGCCAAGAGTGGATCACCGTGAATGGGGCTCGCTTCGCGGCGTCGATTCCAGCAAACCCGTACCCTTTGTCGAGGATACCGACTGACCCCCATGGCCAATGACATTTCCCATCTCACCGCTGACGCAGCCTACTGGCTTGGTGAGAACGACGAGCGGCGCGTTCGCGCCATCCAGGCACGCCGCTGGGTTCTCTACCTCCGCGCCAAACAAGTTTTGGAACGGCTGAACCGGCTCCTCGATCATCCGCGTGGCACACGGATGCCATCGGTCGCCATCGGTCGCCATCTATGGCGATAGCGGCATGGGCAAGACCATGCTGATGAAGCGCTTTCGCGACGATCATCCGCCGAGCTTTGATCTTAGGACAGGTATACTCAAGACGCCAGTTCTGGCGATGGAGATGACGAGCCGGCCAGGAGAAAGGCGGTTCTACGCCGAACTTCTGACGTTGCTTGGAGCGCCACAGCGCCCGCGCGCCGACATCGCCCAGATGGAACAGGCCGCCCTTCGCATTATGGAAGCAATCGGCGTCCAGGTTCTCGTCATCGACGAGGTGCACAATATCCTGGCCGGCACGTACCGAGAGCAACGCATCGTCCTCAACACGCTACGCTTTCTCAGCAATCGCCTGCAGATCTCACTTGTCTGTTTCGGCGTCAACGAAGCCCGCGAGGCTATCGGAGGTGATGTCCAGCTCGCGCGACGGTTCGAGCAGTTCACCTTGAGTCGATGGGCGGCAAATGAGCAGTTTGAGACACTTGTGACGTCGATCCTGCGCAACACGCCATTGCGAAAGCCGTCTGTTCTGACCCCGAAGTCATTGCGGCGAATGCTGCAGATCACCGAGGGCATCACGGCCAACATATTCCACATGATGAACAGCCTTGCCGTCGAGGCAGTTGAGACTGGGGCCGAGCAGGTCACGGATGAAGCAATTGAGCGTTGGGTACCGGAGTTCGACGCCGAAGCCGCATTTGCATGAGCCGCTTCACCAGCGCCGGATTGCCGCCCTCAAGACTGCCGGTCTGCTTCAAGCCGCATCGGGATGAGTTGTTGTCGTCCTGGATCGGACGTCATGCCGACTTCTACGCAGTGCCGTCGCTCGTCATGCTTCGGCATTGCTTGCCAGAGGCCGCATCGTTGCGAGCAGCTGACCTCAATCTGGCTGAAAACCAGGAAGTTCGCCTCGCCAACATGTTCGCTGCAGAGCAGGCTGACATACACCGTATGACCTTCACCAACGTCCCGCCGTCGTTCCATTCGATGGATCGCCGTGAGGCCGTCACAGCGTTGCACAATCTGCAATCCTGTCCATGCGGCGCCCCTACCCGTGCTGCGAAGCCAGCTGCTGGGCTGGCGGATCACATGCTCTCGCTGTGGAGACCTCCTACGAGACCGAGATGGGCACGAAGTCCCCTCTCCTTTCCGGCATTATCATAGCATGGCAATACGGGGCGAGAAGCTTCTCGACAATGAGATCGAGCGCGGTGCTCGGACCTGGGCTTCGCCAACTGAAATCGCCCGACTTCTGCTCATGCGGCGGATAATCTTCCCCGTGCCATCAGAGCATGAGCTTTATCTCTTCCGCGTCCTCGGCGTCATCATCCCCGATCTCGATCGGGTGGTCGCCGCAGAACGGGTGGACCTTTCCACGCCTGCAAGGCCAATCCTGCCGCTCCACCTGCGGGCAAGCCTATTGACGGGCGTGGCCATAGTTAAACGCGCCGGACCTGAGATGCTCCGAATGCTCCGCCGTTACATGCTTGGCGACAACATGACTCGATTCAGCGACGCCGCCGAGAAACTGATCGCACAGGCTGGTAAACACCCGTACGCCTCACAGAGGCAGTTAATTTGAGAACCACGTCTATCAGATTCTCATGGTTAAATGGAAAACTGCAAGGAATCGACCGCATTCTCGCGGTTAGCTGCCAAGCGACAGCAGGTCAGCCTGCTCACATCCCGCCAAGGCCAGCGCTTGGCGCGAACCTAAATTGCGCTACCGCGAAGCGGACCACAACTTCGACTGTATGGATCAAGTCGCAGCGACGAGAAAGACGATGGCAGCCGTCGCGCTCAGAAGACTGTGTCCGGCAGAGGCGTCCCCATCTGATGAGCAGGGCGCGCGCCTCACCGGATGTGCCGGACTTAATGGCATCTTCGAGACGGCGGTTCACTGGCATGATCACTATAAGCGTGTAGGGCCAGGTAGCTAAGATAAGACCCGCACCGAGCAACCACAGAACGTTGACGGTGGACACCAAGCGACGATACCAAGCACGCCGGACAGGAGGGCCAGGGAGGCCTGTATCGCATCCGCGTTTGTAGGCGGGCATCCATTGCGCCAACGCAGCCGCGTCGCCGAGCTTCAGCCTCGCCGGCTGCTCTGCCAAATTGATATAAACCGCGGCACCGAAGAAAACAGCCGCAGAAGCCAGCGCCAGCAGGCCGATCACGATATTCTCCCTCTAAATCGATCAGGGCAACGCAAAACGCATCCAACCGTTGCCAAGACGCCCGATGGTTGTATCCCACTTGCTCTCAGGTTCTGCGCCGCATCAGCGCAAGGAGGGGCTCAATCCGCTCGTTTCACTTGCTCGTATCGGTGGTCGGCTATCGAGCGGGTTCGTCTTCGCGTGCCACTCCAAACGTTGGACGAGCGTTGCTGCCGCGGATGCCGGAGCGGGCAAGCTTATACCAAGCAACGCTATTTGCTCCGCTAGCTCCGAGGCGAGCCTGTTTCAGTCGACTAGCACCCCGCCGGCGCGCAGCATCGCTTCTGGTGTATCGATGTCGATGCTGGCGACGGCGCCGATCTCGACATTGACTATATCGACCAGACCGGACTCAACGACATGACGCGCGCCGATGTCGCCGGTCAGCTTGCGTATCTCGGGAAAGAGCGCGCGTGGCAGCAAGACCGGATTTCCTCGCTTGCCGCCGTGCGTCGCGCGAACCACCGCCCGGCCTTCGCGCTTATGAAAGCTTGCGATCAGTCGATCGATGTCGGCCGCAGACACGCTCGGCATGTCGGCCAGCATGATCAACACACCATCTGCATCGTCGGGCAACGCGGCAAACCCGGCCTTGATCGAACTGGCAAGCCCATCGGCATGATGCGGATTTTCGACAAGCTCCATGTCCACGCCTTCAAGTGCCTGTCGCACCCTTTCCGACATGTGACCAACAACGCCGAAAACACCCGAAACCTTGCTTGCACATACGAGCGACGCCATGCGGCGGACCAGGGGAACGCCGTCGGAATCCGCGAGCAGCTTGTTCTTCGCTCCCATGCGGCTCGACCGGCCCGCCGCGAGCAGGATCGCATAGACCTTTCTTTGCCGCGACGGCACCGCCGGTTCGCGCGGCTGCGGCCGCGCGGGGATTTCCATGAGAAGACCCCCAACACCCATGCCGGCGATCATGTCATTGTCGACGTCGATGCCGGCTATCAGCCGATCGAGCACCCAGTCGAAGCCGTTGAGCTTGGGGCTTCGCGCGCATCCTGGCGCGCCAAGCACCGGCTTTTCGCCGAGCCGGCCGGTGACGATGAGATTTCCGGGATCGACGGGCATGCCGGCGCGATGCACTTCGCCGCCGGCGAACCGGATGGCGGCGGGAATGACATCGTCGAAATCGCACATCGCGGAAGCGCCGAATACGATGAGCATGTCGCTGTGGACCGAGAGGTTCCCGATCGCTTCCGCCACCGCATGGCTGTTGTGCGGCACGCGCTTCTCGGCAACGATGCGGCTCGCGGAGCGTGCAAGTCGCTCCTGGGTTATCCGTGCCGTCTTGTCGAGCACGCTATCCTTCGTCCCCGGCAGCACGGTCTGCACAAGTGCAACTTTCTTCGGTTGAAACGCATGGAGGGCGAAGGCTTCACGGTCTCGTAGCTGCGACCGCGCCTCTCGGATCAATGGCGCGGATACCGCGAAGGGAATGATCTTCACGGTCGCGACCATCCGGCTCTTTTCGACTGCGGTATAGTCGGCCAGCGTCGCGATGGTGATCGACGGGTCGATGCGGTTGAGCGTGTCGATCAGAGTCTTGTCGACGGTGAAGACCCCATCCCGGCTGGCGTGCAGGTTGACGCGGCCCGTCGCCGCGGGTTTGGCCTCGACGCCGGAGGTCTCCAACGCCATGACGATGGCCGACGCGGCTGCGTCTTCGTCGAGGTCATCCCGATCGAGCACCGCGGCGATGACCTCTTCCACACCGGCTTCACCGAGCATGGCGATGTCGCAGGCCGTCAGGCGATGCGCCTTGCGCAGACGGACCGCACCGGCGACGATCGCATGAGCCAGGATCGCGCCCTCGGCGTCGATGACGCAAACCGGGCCGAACTTCACGCCGCTTTCTCCCTTTCCCCGTCGCATCCTCGCGAACGCAACGCCCTGATCACCTGTGCGAGCACCGCGACCGCGATCTCGGCCGGGCTCGCGGCTCCGATATCGAGGCCGATCGGTGCGTGAATCCGCCTTACCTGATCGGATGACGCACCAAGTGTTCGCAGACGCTCGACGCGCCTGGCGTGGGTTTTGGTGCTTCCCAGCGCACCGATGTAGAAGCAGCCCGCGTCCAGCGCCGCCATCAGCGGGAAGTCATCGATCTTGGGATCATGCGTCAGCGCCGCGACTGCGGTGAAGGCGTCCAACGGCTGCGCCTTCACAACGTCCTCCGGCCATTCGGCGTGAAGCGGGACACCGGGAAAACGATCCGGCGTGGCGAAAGCCGTGCGTGGATCGATGATTTCCACGTCATATCCGGCGACCTTGGCGATCGGGGCCAGAGCCTGGCTGATATGCACCGCGCCAATGACGACCAGGCGCGGCGCCGGGACATGGACGTTGAGGAAGTACTTCCGGCCAACGGCCTCAACTACGCCCGACCTGCCGGTCCGAACGGCGGTTTCGATGGCTTCGCCCAGCACATGGTCGGCGACAATGTCGCCGCTGCACACCAGGCGATTGCCTCCATCTCCGAGATCGGTCACAAGGACGACCGCCCGGCGTTGGCGGCGTTCGCGGTTCAGACGCTCGAGGACAAGCTGGTCCATGGCGCTCAGCCCAGTGGCTCCACGTACACCTTGATCCGGCCTCCGCAGGATAGTCCGACCTGCCAGGCCGTCTCATCGGCCACCCCGAATTCCAGCATGCGTGGCTTGCTGAGATTGCATCCCGATGAAGAAGCCAACGTCGAAAATCCGCGAAGAACTTGCCCGTTTGCAGGAACAGCTGAAGCAGGCAGAAACGCGTGACGCCGAACGCATCGGCCGCATTGCGCTGAAGGCCGGACTTGGAGAGATCGAAATCGACGACGCCGACCTTCAGGCAACGTTCGAGGACGTGGCGAAGCGGTTTCGGGGAACCAAAGCCGGATCGAACGGAAAGGAAAAGTCTGCCGGAACATCGTCGGCCACGTCGCTCAGTGCTGGCGCGGCTGCGGGCCAGGCTGGCGAGGCTTGAGCGGATGCAGCGGCTGACCACGGCAGAGGCCAGAAAGAAAGATGCTCGCGAGAAGATCGAGTTGGGCGGCCTGATCGTCAAAGCCGGGATGCGCTATGAGAAACGCGCGCTTCTGCTGGGTGTGCTTATCGAAGCGCAAAAGAAAATCAAGGGCGATGAGGCGGAGCGATCCCGTCTGACCGCAATCGGCGCGAAGGCATTCGGCAATGACAGCGACTAGGATCCTGCTCGCCGTTGTCCCGCCGCTGATGATGATTGCCATCGCCCTCGCGTTGCCGGGGATAGAACAGTGGCTCGCGACGTTCGGAAAAGCGGCGGAGGCGAAATTGACGCTCGGCCGGATCGGCCTAGCGTTGCCCTATGTGGCGAGTGCTGCGATCGGGCTGATCTTTCTCCTCAGTGCCCAGGGATCGGTCAACATCAAGACCGCGGGGTGGGGCGTCGCTGCCGGATCGGGCGTCGTCATCGTGCTTGCCGTCATTCGGGAAGGAATGCGGCTCTCACAATTTGCCGGACAGGTGCCTGCGACCGGGTCGATCCTGTCCTATATCGATCCGGCAACGATGGCAGGTGCTGCGGCAGTTTTGGTCTCCGGCATCTTCGCGCTTCGCGTTGCGGTGATCGGCAACGCCGCATTCTCGCGTTCCGAGCCGAAACGTATCCGGGGTAAACGCGCGCTGCATGGCGAGGCGGAATGGATGAAACTGCCGCAAGCAGAGAAGCTGTTCGCAGAGGGCGGCGGCATTGTCATCGGAGAGCGGTATCGTGTCGACCGGGACAGCACGGCGGCACTCTCGTTTCGGGCCGATAAACCTCAGACATGGGGTGCCGGGGGCAAGTCACCGCTGCTCTGCTTCGATGGTTCGTTCGGATCGTCACATGGCATCGTGTTCGCCGGTTCCGGCGGTTTCAAGACCACGTCGGTGACAATTCCAACGGCGCTTAAATGGGGCGGCACGCTGATCGTACTTGATCCATCCAATGAGGTGGCGCCGATGGTCAAGGCGCACCGGACTAAGGCCGGTCGTGATGTGATCGTGCTCGACCCGAAGGATCCGGATATCGGGTTTAATGCCCTTGACTGGATCGGACAGCATGGCGGGACGAAGGAAGAGGATATCGCTGCGGTCGCTTCGTGGATCATGAGCGAAAGCGGCCGCGCCAGCGGCGTACGGGACGATTTCTTTCGGGCATCCGGCTTGCAGTTGCTGACGGCGATCATCGCCGATGTCTGCCTCTCGGGTCATACGGAAAAGAAGGATCAGACGCTGCGGACCGTGCGCATGAACCTCTCGGAACCGGAGCCGAAGCTGCGCGCGCGGCTTCAGGAAATCTACGACAACTCTGAGTCCGATTTTGTGAAGGAGAACGTGGCAGCGTTCGTGAACATGACGCCGGAAACCTTCTCCGGCGTCTATGCCAATGCGATCAAAGAAACACATTGGCTGAGCTATCCGAACTACGCCGGTCTCGTGTCCGGTTCGACCTTTTCGACCGATGACATCGCGTCGGGAAAGACCGACGTGTTCGTCGCCCTGGATCTCAAAACGCTGGAAACCCATGGAGGTCTGGCGCGGGTAATCATCGGCTCATTCCTGAACGCCATCTATAATCGTGACGGGGCGATGCCCGGACGCGCTCTGTTCCTTCTCGACGAGGTCGCGCGCCTGGGTTTCATGAGGATCCTTGAGACGGCACGCGATGCCGGCCGCAAGTATGGGATCACGCTTCTGATGATCTATCAGTCGATTGGCCAGATGCGCGAAACCTATGGCGGACGCGACGCCACCAGCAAGTGGTTCGAAAGCGCGAGCTGGATCAGTTTCTCAGCGATCAACGATCCGGAGACCGCGGACTATATCTCCCGGCGTTGTGGAACAACGACAGTCGAGATCGACCAGGTCAGCCGCAGCTTTCAGGCGAGGGGTTCGTCACGAACCCGATCGAAACAGCTGGCAAGCCGACCATTCATCCAGTCACACGAAGTCCTGCGCATGCGGGCCGATGAGCAGATTGTGTTCACAGGGGGAAATGCGCCGCTTCGATGCGGTCGCGCGATGTGGTTCCGGCGAGCCGACATGAAGTCCTGCGTTGGCGATAACCGCTTCCATGGAAAACGTGGACCATTGGAAATGAAGGTCTGAGGGACAACCCGGACCTGGAGATCGAGCGATGAGATATTGGGAAGCCTGCGAGGCACAGGTCACGGCAGAAGAGGCCCTCGAAGAATGCCGCATCCATCAAATTGAGGCAATCGTTCGCGACAGCGATAGCGCTTTGGTGGATGTCACGACCGGTGATGTCATCGCTCATCCAAACGAGCAAGCCGACTATTCTGGCGCCGATATTCTCGATTACCTGGGATACTGATCAATGGCAGTCGGCTATCGCGGGAGGATCGTTACCGGGATCGGCGAAGACCACAGTTGGGCTTCGTTCGCTTCAGCGAATAGAGCCGTACGCCAAAGGCGGACCGCCTAGTGCTCCTTCTGTTCATACTTCACAAAACTGAATCGTTCCGCGACCATCGATTCACAACTGTCGTTGGACGCATGGGCCCGATTGCGCGATCCTCTCACCATGATCGCCCAGCCCTATCACCTCTATATCGAACGCACGGATGCTGAGAAGAATATGGCTCGCTTCTATGCCATATCGATAGAGCCGACCCTCTTCGGAGAGGCCTGTCTTATGCGGCGTTGGGGACGCATCGGAACCAAAGGTCAGCTAAAGGTCCATCACTTCGAGCAAGAGGAGGACGCGGTTGATTTATTCCTTGATCTCGTCAGGCAAAAACGTCACCGGGCATACCGTACAATCAACTCGGCGCAACATACGTATCGCGAAAGCTCGCAGCGGCGTTAGCGCCAGTTGCACCGAAGAGCGATATGAAAACCATCTCTGACGGATCGAATTCAAATTGAGACGCATGGAATTGCAGAAGAATACCATAGCCTTCGGCCAGAGGTCCGTTATCCCGTGAAAAAGATCATCGTCGCGATCGCAGTATCCGGCTGTGCGCTGGGCGCTCACATATTTGGGATCGTTCCAGTTGCCGAGGCTGCGAGCATGGTCACCAGTCCGAAGACGACATACCGGAAATGTTTCGGTGGTGATCGCTTCACCTGCGTCGTGGACGGAGATACTCTCTGGATTGAGGGCACGAAAATCCGCATTGCCGATATCGACGCTCCCGAGATCAGCGAGCCGGAATGCGCAACGGAGCTAGCGCTTGGAAATCGAGCGACCGATCGCCTGATCGAACTGGTCAATCAGGGTTCCTTCAAGCTTCGCGCATGGCCCGGACGCAACGAAGATAGATACGGTCGCAAGCTCCGCGTCCTCATCCGTGACGGCAGGAGCCTCGGCGATATTCTCGTATCGGAAGGCCTGGCCAGAACTTGGACGGGCCGCAGACAGCCCTGGTGCTGAAACCGGCCCGCATTTGCGGGCCGTTTAAAGACGCCGTTATCGGTGCCTGCTCCAATCTGTTTCGAAGGAGATCTCCACCTCGACGAAGAACGGGATCTTGATCGCGAGTTTCAGGCCGAGTCTCCCCTTGCGGAAAAAGTGACAGATGACCTTGCCGAGGTTGCGGAGCTGGCGGCCGGTGGCTGCGAGGAATTGTGCGAGACGCTGCATGATGGTTTCTCCTTGTCGATTGCGGTTATCGCGGGGATAGGCCGCAGGCCGGGACGAGAAGGGTTGCACCGGGACGGCCGGAACGTAGCGGAGGACCCTGAGGTGCCTGAATTTTGGTGCGCGAGGAGACGCGATGCGGCGGGGAAAATTCTGGTGGCGACGGGTTGCTTACCCGACGACCGGACTGCAACGTCCCCGATGTCGATGACCGCAATCGACAAGGAGAAATGCAGCGCGTTGATCCCATCACGCTCATTCAAAGCACCACTAAAGTTTCAAAGTGAGACTTGTTTTGTAGTGGCGCCGCTCAGAACGGCGGCTCCGCGTCCAGGCGTCCGTCCTGCTCGGCAATGATGATCGCAAGCTCGGCTTGAGCGCATTCCAGCTCGGCTTGGATCTGGCGGCGCTCACTGGCATCGTATGCGTCCCGCAGTTCAGCTCGCAGTTCCTCAATCTGGATCTCGAGTTCGTAGGTCATCTTCGTCTCCTTGACGTTTGTGAAAGATGACAATGGGTTCCGAGAAGGGGATGGCGGGGTCAGGGATCGCGCCAGCGACCGGCAGAGCCGGGGAGTGGGGGAGCCGATTTGCGCAAGCTGCCCTTCGGGCGGGCGGAGCAAATTGATGATGTGGACGGCCCTCCGAGACCTCAGCGCAAAGGTGCTATTCTCAGTCGGCACAATTCGGACAAGGAACCACGTCATGGCTTTTGAGAAGATAAGTGTTATCGGCCTCGATCTGGCCAAGAATGTTTTCCAGCTACATGCTGTCGATGAAGCCGGCGATGTCATCATCCGTCGCCAGCTCCGCCGGAATCAGCTTCTACAATTCTTCGAGCACCTGCCCCGCTGCCTTGTCGGCATGGAAGCATGTTCGACGTCACACTATTGGGCACGTGAGCTCGTCCGCCTGGGCTTCGAGGTCAAGCTAATGCCGCCAGCTTATGTGAAGCCCTACGTCAAGCGCGGCAAGAATGATGCGGCGGATGCCGAGGCCATTTGCGAAGCCGTGACTCGTCCCACGATGCGTTTCGTTCCCGTGAAGAGCTGTGAGCGTCAGGCACTCCTGATGCAGCATAAGACGCGGGATCTGCTGGTGCGGCAGCGGACCGCTCTTATCAACGCCTTGCGTGGGCATCTCGCGGAATTCGGGATTGTCACGTCGCAAGGAAGATTAGGCTTGAGAGCGGCAATTGAAGCGCTGAGCGCTGCCCAGGAATTCCTTCCAGAGCCCTCCTGGCAACCGTTCGAACACATAAGGAAGCAATTGGAGGAGCTGACCCACAAGATCGCTGAACTCGATAGGATTATATTGCGGTGGTGCCGCAACGAAGCGGCTGCCCGGCGTTTGATGACCATTCCCGGCGTCGGTTTCCTAACGGCAGCGGCGATCGCAGCTTCGGTCGGTGACGCCACCGAGTTCAAATCTGGCCGTCAGTTCGCAGCCTGGCTTGGATTGACCCCACGACAAAACAGTAGCGGTGGGAAGGAGAGGCTTGGCCGGATAAGCAAACAAGGCGATCGCACGATCCGACGGTTGCTGGTAGTCGGCGCCACCGCCGTCGTGCGCAGAGCCCGTCTTGACGCTGCGTCATTTCCCTGGATCGCTCGCTTGTTAGATCGCAAGCCCGCCAAGCTGGTTTCGGTAGCGATCGCAAACAAAACCGCACGCATCGCGTGGGCAATACTCAGGCGGAGGGAAAACTATCGTTTTGCCACCGCCTGAAAAGATCCATTCGGCCCAAGTGTGGCCGGATGGAGGAGTGAAGGACTTAGTTTGATGGCGAACCGGTTAGACCGGGGACGGAGGAAAGCCGGGGTTCCCCCAGCGCCTCGAGCGCGACAATTTGATTGGCTCTCCGTCTGCGGATCTCATCAGGGCCAGTGGCGTTGATGCCACGATTATAGGCCGGACACATGACTGAACCTAATTGGTCGCTTACAAGCAAAAGTCTTGCATTCCACGGGCCGTCCACACATGGGGGAACCGCTCATCCTTGAGGCAGCGATGCCCGCTTGGTACGATCGCTCATTCTGAGCAGCTTCTTCGCTTTCCGTATGCGACCAAAAAAGCCGGACCTGGCTCGATGCCGGGTCCGGCTTTGATTTTCGGAAGAGGAGAGGGCTCCGCCGGTGGCGGACCCCGTGATGTCAATCCCGGTTCGGGCGGGACCAGATGAGCTGGAGGCCATCCTCGCCTTCAACTTCGGCAAGCGTTGCATAGATCGGAGCCGGGAAGCTCGGATCGTCGAGCTTGACCGAGAGGTAGTCGCGGCCCTGTTCGGAGGTTTTCTGCCAGGCGGCACCCAGCTCAGTGTTATGCGGTGCACCGCATAACGTCGATTATGCAGAGAGCGGGATTTTGCGGAGTGTTGGTCGCTGAAGCCTGCTTTTGCCGGTGTTTGCGGTGGATTTTACTCCGCATAATTCCGGAGGGTTGAGGAGTGGCGCCCCGCTGTGAGCGGAGCGCCGTGGTTCTGGTCAGCGTGACCAGATGAGCTTGTGCTCGCCTTTGTCGCCCTGGACGAGGGAGGCATAGACCGGAGCTGTGAAGGACGGATCGTCGAGCTTGAGCGAGAGGTATTCGGCGCCGGTCTCGCGGGCGGTCCGGCTCCAGCCGGCTCCGAACTCGACACCCGTTGCTGTGACCCGGAAGTCCGGGGCGCGATCGTTGTCGCGGTCGCAGGGTTTGATGGATGCCTTGACGTTGAGGGTGAGGGTCTTGATGGTGCCGTTGTAGGCGCCGGTTTCGTCGCGGGTGAAGGTGCCGATCTGAGCCATTGTCGTTTCTCCTGAGAGTTGTTCGAAGCCGCCCGATGCGGCCTCGATGGCGGTCAAGAGGCGACGGGTTGGCCTGCTGCATCCAAAGGACCACAGCGCCAGCGGAGGACGGCGGTAGCCGAGCTTGTTGCTTCGCGAGGAATGGCCGCTTGCGGTCAGGGGAAGAAGGTCGGCGAAGCCGTTGCAGGCCAAGGCCGGACCGGCGCCAGACCAGCCGAGATGAGAGGCCGTATCGGGGCTTCGCTGCATTGTCGGCAGAGAACGACGTGGATGATCGCCTCATCATCAACAGGAACACCGCTGTCGCAACGTCATCGCTCTGACCTATGTCATTGCCATCATGCTCCGGGCCGACGACACCAAACCCGCTCGATATGGTGCGGGCCATGTCAAGCAGGATGCCGGTGGAACCAAGCGACTCACGCGGTGCGCCGAAGCCGCCTCAGATCTGTAACCGATCCGATCACGCCGGTGTTTCCAAGTCCGAGAGTAGCGATGCGATCAAAGCATCCGGTGCCTTGAACCGTCCGCGTCGCAGTTCTGGCGGGACGACCGCCTCGACCGCTTCCAGCTTTTCGGTAGGATCCATGCGCAGGTAGACCTCCGTTGTACGAATGTCGGTGTGACCCAGCCACAGGGCGACCTTCCGGATGTCATGGGTAGCCTGTAGCATTATGACTGCGCAGCTATGTCGAAGCTGGTGCGGCGAGACGTTCTGATCACGCAGCGAAGTGCAGGTTTCCGCCGCCTTGCGGACATGCTTGTCGAGAATATACTCGAATCCCGCACGCGTCATCGCATCCCCTTGTGCGTTGACGAAGAGTTCCGGCACTCGGACCAAGCCCCTGATGCTCAGCCAGGCGCGAAGGTCCCGAGCCGTGTCCTTCCACAGCGGTAGGCAGCGCTCCTTACGGCCCTTGCCTTGAACCATTACGGTCGCGCCGTGTTGAAGTGACAGGTTTTCTGCGAGAACGCCGACCAGTTCGGAGACCCGCAAGCCTGCTCCGAAGCAGAGGTGCATCATGGCCCGGTCGCGCACGCCAAAGCGTGTCGCAAGATCGGGAACGTTGAGGATTGCTCGCATTTCCTCCATTGTCAGGTGACGGATGAGCTTCTGGTCGTGGCGCTTGGCCGGGATCGCATGGACCCGGCCGATCTGCTCCAGGGCGGAGGGCACCTTGTGCTCCACATAGCGCATGAACGTCTTGATGGCAGCAAGCCGGACATTGCGCGTGGACGCGCTATTGCCGCGATCGTGTTCAATGTAACCAAGGAAAGCGACGATCATCGGCGCGTCGAGGTCCTCAATCGTCAGCAAAGACGGACGAGTGCCCAGCCGTTTCGCCGCATAGTCGAACAATAGTTTGAAGCAGTACGCATAGGTCTCGCAGGTTTGCGGACTGTAACCCCTTTGGCGGGGCATATAGTCACGCAGAAAGCTGGTGATGAGTGGAGCGAGCTTCGTCATACGTCGCCCTCCCCAACCAGCTTTTCCGCGGCCGCTGCGATGTCGACCATCATTTCTGGCGTCGCCTGAAGATACCAGTATGTATTGTGGATACTGACATGACCCAAGTAGGTCGATAGGGCGACGAAGTGCTTGGCAATCGTGCCGCGTTCGGCGCCGCATTGTTCCAGGACACGGGTTGCGAAGGTATGTCGAAGATCATGGATGCGCGGCTGCCGACTTCGATCCGGCGCGATGCCCGCTCGTCGCAGGATGCAGCGGAATGCATAGTTCACCGTCGATGGGTAAAGCTGTCGGTGCTTGACGGATGGGAAGAGCCAATCGCTCTCGCCTGCAAGCTGGCATCGCGCGTCAAGATAGCCTTTGAGCGCCTCGACGACGGTCGCGTGCAGCGGCACCAACCGGCTTTTACGGAACTTGGTTTCGCGAATGTGCAATACGCCGTCATGCAGAATGTCAGTATGCCTCCGCCGAAGGCCGTCTGCCCTGATTTGGTGATTGGCTTTAAGTCCATGCCTTATGTCATGCGCTACAATCATTTCCCCTATTGAGGTCTATTCCGCGGACGATCTTGGCCGTCGACGGGATTGGTCGGACGAAGAGAAGGTTCGGATCGTCGAAGAGAGCTTGCAAGGCTTTCGGCAGGGTTCAGTGACGGCGCGGCGATATGGATTGTCTCGGTCGTTGTTGACCCGTTGGCGTCGGGAATACCGGAGCGGGCTTCTGAGCGTTACCGCATCAACAAGCTTCGTGCCGCTTTCGATTTTGCCGCCGCCGGCATCTTCCGAGATGGCCGGTCCGCTCCGGTCGGACGGCGACAAGACGATCGAGATCGGCCTGCCGAACGGTCGTCGCCTGACGATCCCGGCCTCGCTTGATCCGAACATCCTTGCCGGCCTGTTGCCGGTCCTGGATGCGTCATGATCGCCTTTCCGGCCGGGGTGAAGGTGTGGATCGCGGGCGGCGTGACGGACATGCGTTGCGGCATGAACAGCCTAGCGCTGAAGGTGCAACAGGGTCTTGGCCGCGATCCTCATGGCGGTGAGGTCTTCTGCTTCCGGGGTCGCAAGGGTGATCTGATCAAGGTTTTGTGGCACGACGGGATCGGCATGTCGCTTTACCTGAAGCGGCTTGAGGCCGGAAAGTTCATCTGGCCGGTCAGCCAGAATAGCTCCGCCGTGCCAGTGTCGGCGGCGCAACTCGGCTATCTTCTGGAAGGGATCGACTGGCGCAATCCACGCTGGACGCAGCGACCTGCAACGGCAGGATAGTCGCCAACCGTTCCACTGTTTTTGTTGGGCTTTCTGTGGTTCCATGGTAGCTTTCGGCCATGGATGATGCTGCTTCGGAGATAGCCAGATTGCGCGCCGCGCTTGCGGTATCGGAAGCGCGTGCCGCCTCCGCCGAGGCCGATCTCGCGCAGGTGCGCGCCGTCGTGACGACTTCGGAGGCGATGATCCGGCACCTCAAGCTCGAGATCGCAAAGCTGCGCCGTGAGCAGTATGGCCAGAGCTCGGAACGGCGCGCCCGGCTGATCGACCAGATGGAACTGCAGCTCGAAGAACTCGAAGCCGACGCCACCGAAGACGAGATCGCGGCTGAACGCGTGGCAGCGAAGATCACAAATGTCTCCGCCTTCGAACGCCGCCGGCCGGCCCGCAAGCCGTTTCCCGAACATCTGCTGCGCGAGCGCCTGGTCATCGAAGCTCCCACGCAATGCGCCTGCTGCGGCTCGGCCCGGATCGTGAAGATGGGCGAAGACGTCACCGAGACGCTGGAGGCGATCCCGCGCCAGTGGAAGGTGATCCAGACGGTGCGGGAGAAGTTCACCTGCCGGGACTGCGAGAAGATCAGCCAGCCACCGGCTCCCTTCCATCCGACTCCGCGTGGATGGGCAGGTCCCAACTTGCTCGCCACGATCCTGTTCGAGAAGTTCGGTCAGCATCAGCCATTGAACCGCCAGGCCGAGCGCTATGCCAGGGAAGGCGTCGATCTCAGCCTCTCTACGCTGGCCGATCAGGTCGGGGCCTGCGCGACGGCGCTGCAGCCGATCCATGACCTGATCCGTGCCCATGTTCTGGCAGCCGTTCGGCTGCATGGTGACGACACCACCGTGCCGCTTCTGGCCAGGGGTGCAACAAGGCAGGCAAGGTTATGGACCTACGTCCGCGATGATCGTCCCTTTGCGGGCGGCGCGCCGCCGGCGGCGCTCTTCCACTTTTCTCCGGACCGGGAGAAGACCCATCCCAACACGCATCTTGCCGGATGGCACGGCATACTGCAGGCGGATGCCTATGGTGGCTACAACGATCTCTATCGTGCGGGTCGCCGCCCCGAACCGGTCAAGAGCGCGCTCTGCTGGAGCCATGCACGGCGCAAGTTCTTCGAACTGGCCGATATCGCCGGCAACGTGCGCAAGGGCAAACCTGCCCACGAGATATCGCCTGTCGCGCTCGAGGCCGTCGCCCGCATCGACGCGCTCTTCGATATCGAGCGAGGCATAAACGGGAAGTCCGCCGAGGAAAGACTGGTAGCGAGGCGGCAACATGCGCGTACGATCGCCGAGGAACTGCACGACTGGCTCATGGCCCAGCGTTCCCAGATGTCGAAGCACAATCCCGTCGCCAAGGCGATCAACTACATGTTCGAGAAGGACGGGCGCTGGGAAGCCTTCACCCGGTTCCTCGACGATGGCAGGCTCTGCATGTCGAACAATGCGGCCGAGCGCGCCCTGCGCGGGATAGCTCTCGGAAGAAAGGCGTGGCTATTCGCCGGCTCCCAGCGCGGCGGCGAGCGTGCTGCCTTCATGTATTCCCTGATCGTCACGGCCAAGATGAACGACATCGATCCGCAGGCCTGGCTGGCGGACGTGCTCGCTCGCATGCCTGGCATCCCCGTGTCGCGGCTGCCGGAACTGTTGCCGTGGAACTGGTCTTCCGCAGGCCACGTCCACCAGAAAGCAGCCTGATGGCGCGCCCGACGCATGTCTACACGATCGACTATGTCGCCTCGCTGATCGGCGAGAACATTGAACTTCTCCAGAAAATCGCCAACAATTCCGACAACATCGACTACGGCGAGATGATCCATGTCCATGACGGCAGCGAAGAGGGCATCACCACCTTCACGGACCGGGGGATCGAAAGCTTGCAGGAATTCCTCGCCGATATCCGCACCTGGGACGGAGGTGTGCGGCAGTTCCTTATCGACGAGCAATGTGATCCGGAAAGGATCGAACGCATCATGGCGGACCAGCCTAAATCATAAGCTCCGCGGCCTTCGCCGGATGGATACGAATGTCATCAACCCTGAGCGCAAGAGCCTCGGAGACACGCAGTCCCGTGGATGCAATCAACCCAAAAAGCATGACGTAGAGTTCGCGCCGCAGCGGATTGGGCCTTTGGTGCCTTAGATGACCGGTAGTATCGAGAATCCGCGCTATCTCGTCCGCTGTATAGATGTAGGGAACCGGCCTATTGGTGATCCGCTTGATATCTGGGGGCGGTATCTCGTGGCGAGGGTCTTCCGCCTGCAGGAAGCGAGCAAACAGGATAATGGCTGTCAGGCGATGCGCCATGGCGTTTGGGCTTTTGGCCGCCATGGGCAACCATGTAAGTGCTGTTGCAGTGCGAATGTGGCTCTCGCCGCGTTCCGCTGCAAAGCGCGCGAAGGCAAGGAGATGCCGTTCGGCCTGGACAAGCTTATAACCTAGCGCGCGGCGCAGACTGATATAGCGATCGACGTCGGCACTCAGCATGGTAACCTCCCGCCCCATGGTTGCGCGATCTCGGACAAGAGGCCGATGTCTACCTTGGCGTAGAGCGCAGTCGTCGATGGAGAACGGTGACGCAACACGGCTCCAACGCCGGCAAGGCTCGCGCCGTTACGCAGCATCGCGGTCGCCGCCGAGTGGCGGAGCACATGCGCACCTCGATGGTTACTTTCAATCCCCGCTCTGTCGAGCCCGCGGCGCACGATACATTTCACGGCAATTCGGCTGAGTGGCCTGATCGGTGCAATATCCGTCAGGAACACTCGAGTCGTCGCAATGCGCGGCCTTGCCCGCTCGATATAAGCTAAAATGGCATCGCCAACGTCTTGAGGTAGCGGGAGCCGTTCCTCCCGCCGGGCCTTGCCGACAAGCGTTATTCGGCCATTTTTCCAATCAATGTCACAGAAAGTGAGATTGGCGGCTTCGCTGGCCCTGAGGCCCAGCCGAGCCAGGAGCAGCATGACAGCGCGGTCGCGTAACCGGCTTTCGCCGCCACAAGCGGCAAGGAGGCGGTCGATATCACTTTGACCAAGGAAACGCGGTGTCGTCGCCAGTTGCCAGCTCGCAAAGCTCGGAACTGCATATTCCCGACCAGCGGGGCATTGCCCGATCGCCACAAGATATTTGAGGTAGGCGCGCGTTGCGACAGTGATACCCTGAGCCCGCGCGCGGCCGTGCGGCTTCGCGCGATCGAGCACGAAGCCGCGGATCGCGCCTGCCGTATAAACATCCGGATCAGTGCCGAGCGACACCAGAAGATCGATCAAGATTGGCTGATAGGTATCGAGTGTGGAATCCTTGATACCACGCTGCTCCCTCATCCAGCATCGGAACGCGGCAAGCGCCGGCCAGGTCTCTTCCAGCGACGGGTGCAGTTCTGGAGGCAGAATGTTCTTCTCGTGCAGATAAGAGAGGAACAGCCCGGCCGCACCCTGCGGAGCACGCGCTTTTTTGCTACCTTGGAACACCGACACCGATGCGGCGAAGCCAACAGCGAGCGTGTCGATCTCGAAGCCGGTCGCTCGTACCCAGTCGCTCCATAGCGCCAACAGGCGCACCACCTCCACGATCGTTGCAGGCGAATAATTCCGCTGGGATAACCACTCCTTGAACCCATCGACATGCGGCTGTAGCCAGTTGATCCGAACATTAATACTGCGGGGATGTCTGTACTTTCGCTTTGTCACTATTACCTCCAGTTGCTTGTCGGCGCCGGAGAAGTCCGGCGTGTTGAACAAATCGGAGGTTTAAAGTCCATTCCAGCAGTCGGTATGCAGCTCATCCGTTATCGGCACGTTTGGCCTCACAGGCCGACGTGTCTTGCTGCTGGTCCTCAAGATGATGACAATGACATCGGTAGGGGCAATGACACTGCGACAGCGGTGTTCCTGTTGATGATGAGGCGATCATCCACGTCGTTCTCTGCCGACAATGCAGCGAAGCCCCGATACGGCCTCTCATCTCGGCTGGTCTGGCGCCGGTCCGGCCTTGGCCTGCAACGGCTTCGCCGACCTTCTTCCCCTGACCGCAAGCGGCCATTCCTCGCGAAGCAACAAGCTCGGCTACCGCCGTCCTCCGCTGGCGCTGTGGTCCTTTGGATGCAGCAGGCCAACCCGTCGCCTCTTGACCGCCATCGAGGCCGCATCGGGCGGCTTCGAACAACTCTCAGGAGAAACGACAATGGCTCAGATCGGCACCTTCACCCGCGACGAAACCGGCGCCTACAACGGCACCATCAAGACCCTCACCCTCAACGTCAAGGCATCCATCAAACCCTGCGACCGCGACAACGATCGCGCCCCGGACTTCCGGGTCACAGCAACGGGTGTCGAGTTCGGAGCCGGCTGGAGCCGGACCGCCCGCGAAACCGGCGCCGAATACCTCTCGCTCAAGCTCGACGATCCATCCTTCACAGCTCCGGTCTATGCCTCCCTCGTCCAGGGCGACAAAGGCGAGCACAAGCTCATCTGGTCTCGCTGACCAGCACCACGGCGCTCCGCTCACAGCGGGGCGCCCTCATTCGATCACATAGCCCAGCGCGCGATAACCCACTCGTCGCTTTGCGGCCATCCGGGCCAGCACCGGAACGGTGCTGTCGACATAATCGACGACCAGGACGTCCCGCTTTCCATCATGCTGACGATGCAGACGGCCGACATACTGCGCCAGAGTTCCCTTCCAGGCGATCGGCATGGTCAGGAACAACGTGTCGAGCCGGGCGTCATCGAAGCCTTCCCCGATATAGCGGCCTATCGCTAGTATCAGGCGCTCATCATCATCCGCGACATTCAAGGCCGTGTTGGCCTGCTTGCGATCCTTCGCCGACATGCCGCCGCGTAGCACCACCAGATTTTTCACGAACGGCGAGAACTTCTGCTGCAGATAGTCGAGGTGATCCTTACGCTCCGTCAGCAGGATGGGCGAACGTTTGGCCTCGAGGGATTTCAACACATCATCGAATATCAGGTCATTTCGGCCTTGGTCCTGCGCAAGGGCCGCATAGATCGCTGGCATTGACGGGCGCTCTGCCGAGACGAGTGACGCTGGCAACTCAAACTTCGTCGAACGGTCGCGGGCACGGTGGCGAATACCACGCTCGGCAGCTTGAACTCTTGCATCGACCCGATGGCGAACGGGGCCGCATTGCATGAAGATGATCGGATGATGACCGTCCTTTCGGGCAACGGTGGCAGATAAGCCGACGACATATCGCGCCTTGGATCTGCGAGCGACAAGTTCAAAACTTGCAGCGGACAGATGGTGGCACTCGTCGACAATCAGATGACCGTAATTTCCCACGATGTCATCGACCTCGCCATTGCGAACCAGGCTTTGGATCAGCGCCACATCGACGATCCCTGTCGGCTTCCTTTTCCCGCCACCGATGATGCCGATCTGCTTTGGGTCGATGCTCAGGAAGGAACTCAGACGCTCTACCCATTGGGTGAGAAGCTCTCTGCGGTGAACAAGAACCAGCGTGTTGCGGCTCCGATGCGCTATGAGTGCAGCTGCGACAACTGTCTTACCGAAGGCAGTCGTGGCGGCGAGCACGCCGTTATCGTTGGCGACAAGAGCATCAAAGGCCCGCGATTGTGGCCGTCGCAGTTCCCCTTGGAACGAGACGCCGGCGGGTAGAGCCTCTCCATCTTCGCGGAGATCCTCCAGAATGGCGGTCGCGCCATGGCTCCTGATCAACTCTACAGTTTCGTCGAAGCAGCCTCGTGGCAGCGCGACATGGCGTGGGTGAAGTTCGGCACATGAGATGATCCGCGGCTTGCCGAATGTCGGCAATCGCATTGCTTGTGCGCGATAGAATTCCGGGTTCTGGAATGCTGCCAGGCGCACGAACTGCGCAATCAGCGCGGACGGAAGCTCGGTCCTATCGATGTAAACCTGGTCGGCGATCACGACCTTGATGCTTTGCGGGATCGCAGCCTCAATTCGCCGCGGCTCGCTCCGACGTGACGGCAACATCTTCCACGGCTCATCGGCATGTTCGTCATCGACTGGTATCCGGACGCCCAAGACCCGCCCCGACAATTCGGCTTCGTCGGCGATCCTGAAGACTTCGTCCGCCGACAACCTGGGTAAAGACGACAGGTATGCCCACTGGTCATCGTAGGGTTGCAGGTCGCCATCGACAAAAACGCTGTTTCCATTTTCGCGGGCTTTCCTTTGCAAAGGAAGCGCGATCAGATTGCCGAAGCCGCCAAGTGGCATCGTATCCTGGTTGGGAAAGAAACGGTCGTAAGACGTGAAGCCGATCTCGGGGCGGTTCTCCATCGTCTCTGTTATCAGCGCGGCCCCCAGTTGTCGGGCGATCTTCGCGGGAACGGGTTCGGAGAACAATATCCAGACATGGCCTCCGTTTCCTGACCTCGACCGTTCGAGGGCTGCGGCAATCCCTTTTGCACGACAGGTTGCCAGCAACGCTCTGGTATCGTCCGCCCAGCTTTCCTTGTCGAAGTCAGCAGCAAGGAACCAGCATGTTTCGTCTTGCAGCAATGGATATACGCCGGCAACAAAGTCGCTTGACCGGGCATCGCCACCACGAAGGTGCTTTTCGATGATGCCCTCGGAATACGGGATGAACGCTTGATGGGGGCAGTCCCCACATTTCACCTTCGGCTTGCCGCAGATTCCTTTCGCCCACTCGTTGGAACAGGATGGCGAATAGCCGGTGCGTCCATCCTTTCTATTTTCCCATCGCACCGGAAAGACATCGGGGCGCCCGGCAAACAGCTGCCGGAATAACTCCACCTTCTCCATCGACGGTGAGCTGTTGGTAACAGGGGCATCGGCGAAGGCTGGCTTCTCGGCGGCAACCTGGCTATCGGAAATCAGCTGTTGCTCAAACGCTTCCAGCTCACGCTCAAGCGCCATCCGCTCGTCATTCAGATCGGCTAACCGCCGTCGAATGCGCGCAATGTTCTCCCAAGCATCATTCTTTTCCGCCAACTTTGCAGCTTTCGCCTAAATGATCCTGCGGACCAGCATAGGCCAAAGACGTCCGTATTTTAAGACGCACTATCTATCTCAGCGGCACAGAAGGCTCCGGAATTATGCGGAGTAAAATCCACCGCAAACACCGGCAAAAGCAGGCTTCAGCGACCAACACTCCGCAAAATCCCGCTCTCTGCATAATCGACGCTCCCGGCGTAGACGCGAACTGCGGGCCCTTGTCGGAGGGGTTTTCGACCCGGGCGATGCGGGCTTTGACGTTAAGGGCGAGCGTGCGGATGGAGCCGGTGAAGCCGTTTTCGGTGGAGGTGAATGTGCCGATGGTTGCCATTTTCGTATTCCGTGCGCCAAGAGTGACGGCTGGAAACCGTCACGCGCACTTTTTGCCCCTGCAGGGTGGGAGACCCTGCCGCCAACGCGCCGCAAGCGCGGGGGCTGAAGCAGACGGGTGAGGTAAGCCGGGTGCCTTCGGCAAGCCATAAATAAGCAGAACCCGTCAAAGTCGGACGGCCAGGGACTTCCGCCCGTGGCCGGTCCGGCAAGCATGCCTGTTATGGGAAGAATAATCGAACCGATGTTTGAAGCCTCGTTGCAACATGGAACCTGCCAAGCCGGAAGTGGGCAGGTCGGTCGAAAGACCGGAGAAGCGCCGATCTCCGCTGGATTACCGGGGATCAGGGGCGTGCGCGGTCGCGCGCGTCAGCCAGCGGCCCAGCTTGCGGTGGCCGATGGCCGGAGTTCTCACGGGGTAGAGTCGGTCCCTAAGGCAGGCGAAGGGACAACAGGTGAACTTGGGAACCTTGCCGTGTTCTCTCCCGCCGGACGGCGCGAGATGATCGAGGCGACCGATGATCGGCGCGGCTGGGGGCGGAGTCTTCGTAGTAGTCCGAGGGCGGGAAAGCCGTCCACATGGCGAAGGGAGACAGTGAGTGAAGCAAGCCGGCAGGAGGTGGGCCGATGAAGCCCGATGCGGTGAATACCGTGTTCGTCCTCGACATGCAGCGCAAACTTCACAGGTGGAGTGTCGCGGACGCCGACAAGGTGTTCGCGGATCTGTTCAACATCGTATGCGACCGCAGGACGCTCTCGGAAAGCTGGCGACGCTTGTCCCGTAACAAGGGCAGTCGAACACCGGGAACCGATGGCGTCACGCGGAAAACGGTTGAAGAGCGGCCGGGCGGCGCTGTGCAATTCGTCGAGGATATCCGAAATGAGCTGCGCGGCGGCACATATCGGCCCGAGCCTGTCCGGCAAAGGCTGATCCCAAAACCGGGCAAACCCGGCAAGGTGCGTCCACTCGGCATTCCAACGCTCAAGGACCGACTGGTACAAATGGCTTTGAAGCTCGTGCTGGAACCGATCTTCGAGGCGGACTTTTATCCGACCTCATACGGCTTCCGGCCCGGCAGGAGCACCCATGATGCGCTGGCGAACATCCAGCGTCATTTGCACCCCACACCCAGCGGCACCTCCGAGTACCGCTTCGTGATCGAAGGGGACATCAGGGGCTGCTTCGACGCCGTCGATCATCATGTGCTGATGGAGCGAGTACGCTGCCGTGTCGGAGATCGAAAGGTTCTCTGGCTCGTACTCGCCTTCCTGAAGGCCGGTGTCATGGTCGAGGGCTCCGTCCGCCACCCTGTCACGGGCACCCCGCAGGGTGGCATCATCTCGCCGTTGCTGGCCAACATCTATCTGGCTGCCATTGACGAGAGGTATGGACGGTGGTCGATGCGTCCTCGCGAGCGACCGCAGAATGCAGCCGATCGGCGGCTTTACGACCGCCGGAGAAACAGGCCGACATTCTTCGCCGTTCGATATGCCGACGACTTCGTCGTGCTGACGGACGGAACACGTGAGGAAGCGGAGACCGAAAAGCTGGCGCTAGCGCAGTTCCTACAGCAGGAATTGCGCATGGAACTGTCGATGGAAAAGACCAGGATCACCCAGGTTGGGGAAGGCTTCGACTTCCTCGGCTATCGGGTAGTGCAGACCAAGGCTCGCCGCACCGGCCGTATGGTCGGCAATCTCTTCATACCGAAGAGCAAGCTGAAGGATCTGCGCCACAAGATCAAGGTCAGGGTGAAGGAGACACCGACAGGTCAATCCCTTGCCGATCTCATCGAGAGCCTCAACCCGGTCATCACCGGCTGGCGAAATTACTACCGCTACGCCACATGGGCCACGCGGGACTTCTCCGGTCTGGATTGGTGGCTATGGGAGCGCATCGGGCGATGGCTGCGCAAGAAGTATCGAAAGGCGACATGGCGTGAGCTATGTCGCCGCTTCCGTGCAACAGCACCCGACAGCCGCTGGCGATGGGTCGACGGACCGAAATCGCTGCGGTTCTTCCGGGAGGGCGGGTCAACCCGCTTCCCGTTCCGGGGCATACGAATACCAAACGGATGGAACGACCCTGACGAGAAGTTCCGAAAAGGAGCTGATCGCTTCTGGGCATCGTTCGACACCCTCATGTCCGTGTGAGGGCCACCCGTGGCGATAGCCACGCATGGAGAGCCGGTGGCTTGGAAAACTTGCACGTCCGGTTCGGCGAGAGGGGCGCAGAAACCACCTGCCGCGAGGCAGGCAGGCGCTGTGCTCCTACTCTACTTTTCTCGTGTTCGGGCCGCGCCCATCGCGGCCTCGATAGCTGTCAAAAGACCGGTGACGATCGGACCGCACCCAATAGGGCCGTAATGAAATGGAGGGCGGCAAGTCGCAAATTTGTTAGTGGGAGAGGAGGAGCCTTTAGGCTTCCGGGGTAAGAAATCTGCGGCTTGCCGTTGCGGGAAGACGATCGAGGCGCGGCCGGTCTCCGGTCAGACATGCCTCATCGAGCCCGCAGATGGGTTGCCGGAAACTCTGACGTAAAAGGGATAGGCAATGGCTTTCTGCTACACTTGCGTTGGGCAAGAATGGCACCCTTGGCCATGCCGCACTTGCATCAACGCCGTTGCACGCTTCAGTCGGAGACCGAGCCCCTCCCATCGTTGGCCTGCTTGCCCGCAACGCCCCGTGCGATATCGTTGCGCTCGTGAATCGCTGCCCGGAGGATCAATGCGTCAGCAGACCAAACCGTTCATCATCGAACGCAAACCGTCCCGCAAACCCAAACCCGCCGCTCAAAAACCGTCGATCTGGGGAAGGCTGGATGCTGACATCTCCCAAGGTCTGAAGGACCAACGGGATGAGGTTCACTCGGCCGCCACTGTTGGTGACGACCGCGCCTGAGCGTCAGGCCGCAGCCTTCACATCCGCTCCCGGCTGCAAGGAATGCAGGAATGTCACGGCTCGTTGCGCATGGGCTGCCGCCTGGAAGATCGCCCGCTTGTCATTATCGAACAGAACACCCCGGCGAAGTTCTTCGAAAACCCGGAACAGGATCGCACGAAGACCTTCCTGACCCAGATCGCGCACTGAACCGCCGGCGAGCGAAACAGGTCGTTTGCCGCTCCCGACAGGCGGAACGGCAAACGACCGCTCTCCTCCGGCAGGGACGGAGGAGAGTGTCCCGGAAGAGGCACCAAGCGGTGTCGGCGACGGACTCCGGCGATACCCTCCCAAGACCGATCGGCTGCCGCTGCAACGAGGATGAGCGGCAGCCGATCCGCTCCCTTCAGCGGCGGTGTGAAGGGAGCCATCCGGATTGGCTGCGAAGTGCGGTCGCTAACCGAATGGCTCGGCGACCGTCTCGCGGGCCGTAATGCTCAGGATCTCGTCGGTCACTTCGTGCACACCCTTCATTCCGCCGACCCTGAAGAGCAGGCCTTGCTCGCGGTAGTATGCCGAAAGAGGAAGCGTGGCTACGCGGTAGGCCTCCAGGCGCACCCGCATCGTATCGACGTCATCGTCCTTCCGGACCTCCGTAGAATTCGCTAGGGCGGCCCTGGCCCTGTTCAGGACGCGTTCCAGAACGACGGCTTCGTCTACGACCAGTTCGATCACAGCATCTAGCCTCTCGTCGGGGAGCAAGCCGTCAAGCCACTGGGCTTGTGCGACGTTTCGGGGGAATCCGTCGAGTATGAAGCCCCGTGCCGCGTCGCCTTGTTGTAGACGGCGGGCGACGACATCGGAAATGAGATCGTCGGAGACGAGACCTCCAGCCTCCATAGTCGCGCGGATCGAGAGCCCGAGTTCGGTACCGGAACGGACTTCCGAACGGAGTATCTCCCCGGTTGACAGGTGCGGTATCTTGTACCGACGGGACACTATTTCCGCCTGTGTGCCCTTGCCGGCACCCGGCGCGCCTAGAAACATCAGCCTCATGTTCGTTCCCTTTTATCAAGCTGCCGCTTTGTTCTGTCGGTTCGCGATAAGATCATCCACGACAGCCGGATCGGCGAGCGTGGAGGTATCCCCGAGAGCTCCGAAATCATCCTCTGCGATCTTCCGCAAAATCCGGCGCATGATCTTGCCCGAACGCGTTTTCGGCAGGCCCGGCGCGAACTGAATCTTGTCCGGCGCGGCGATGGGCCCGATTTCGCCGCGGACATGCTTGACGAGTTGCTGCCTCAGTTCATCGGATTCCTCCGCGGCCGCCATTAGTGTCACGTAGCAGTAGATGCCTTGTCCCTTGATGGCATGCGGGTAGCCGACGACCGCCGCCTCCGACACGAGATCGTGCGACACGAGAGCGGATTCCACTTCCGCCGTTCCGAGGCGATGGCCCGACACGTTGAGCACGTCGTCAACGCGCCCCGTGATCCAGTAGTAGCCGTCCTCGTCCCGACGGCAGCCATCTCCCGTGAAGTACTTGCCCTTGTAGGTCGAGAAGTATGTTTGGATGAAGCGGTCGTGGTCGCCGTAAACGGTGCGCATCTGGCCGGGCCAGCTGTCAGCGATACAGAGGTTGCCGTCGGCCGCCCCTTCGAGGACATTGCCATCGTCGTCCACGAGTTCTGGCTTGACCCCGAAGAACGGTGTCGTCGCCGATCCCGGCTTGAGGTCCGTCGCCCCTGGCAGCGGAGTGATGAGATGGCCACCTGTTTCAGTCTGCCACCACGTGTCGATGATTGGACAACGCCCCTGCCCCACGACGTCGTGGTACCAGTGCCATGCCTCCGGGTTAATCGGTTCGCCGACGGTGCCGAGAAGACGCAGACTGGACCGGTGCGACCGGGTGACGAACTCGTCACCCGCACCCATCAACGACCGTATTGCGGTCGGGGCTGTGTAGAAGATGTTGACCTTGTGCTTGTCGATGACTTCCCAGAAACGGCCCTGGTCGGGGAAGGTCGGCACGCCCTCGAACATCAAGGTCGTCGCGCCGTTCGCTAAGGGGCCGTATAGTATGTAGGAATGCCCAGTGACCCAGCCCACATCGGCCGTGCACCAGTAGACGTCGCCCGGGTGATAGTCGAACACGTATTCGTGGGTCATGGCGGCGTAGACGAGATATCCGCCCGTGGTATGCACGACGCCCTTGGGCTTTCCCGTCGAACCCGATGTGTAAAGGATGAAAAGCGGATCCTCGGCATTCATGCTTTCCGGAGCACACGTGGCGTCGACAGTCTCGATCTCCCGGTGATGCCAGATATCTCGCCCAGGTGCCCAGCCGATCTTGCCCCCCGTACGCCGCACGACGAGGACTTTATCGACGAGCACATGCTGGCGTGCGGCGATGTCGATTGCCTTGTCCGTATTGTCCTTGAGGGGGACTGCCTTGCCGCCGCGAAGTCCCTCGTCGCAGGTGATGACGAAGGTCGACTCGCAGTCCACGATACGGCCAGCGAGGGCTTCGGGCGAGAACCCCCCGAATACGACCGAATGCACGGCTCCGATCCGGGCGCAGGCGAGCATCGCATATGCGGCCTCGGGGACCATCGGCATATAGATCGTAACCCGGTCGCCCTTCTTCACGCCATACTTCTTCATGACATTCGCCATGCGGCAGACATGCTCGTGAAGTTCCCTGTAGGTGATCTTGCGGTCGATATAGGGGTTGTCGCCCTCGAAGATAATCGCGGTCAGATCCCCATGCTGGTCTAGATGGCGGTCGACGCAGTTGTAGGAGACGTTCGTTTCGCCGTCTTCGAACCACTTGATCGAAACGTCCCCCGTAAACGACGTATTCTTCACGACCGTGAATGGCTTGAACCAATCGATCCGCTTGCCGTGCTCAGCCCAAAACGCATCCGGGTCTTTCAGGCTTGCCGCGTACCACTGGTCGTATTTGGCCCTATCGATAAGCGCGCGGTCCTTGACCGGTTGCTGTACCGGATAAACCTTCTGTGACATCGGTACTCCTCCTCACTATGCTCTTGATGTGTTGGCCAGACTCGCCCCTATCGCGTCAGCCTGTGAAAAATCGCCAGAAGGTGGGACGGCAGTTGCTCGACCCTCGTTACCGTCGTCGCTCCCTTGCGACCGAAAATCCGGTCGGCGTAGGACGGTGCGTCGGAGCCGAGCGCCACGCAGAACGTGTCGATCCCCTTCTGATTGACTGAATGGACCGCGGCCCGGGCGTCCTCCACGAGGTAACGCTCGTCGTCCACGTCGATATCCGAAGGCTCCCCGTCGGTGACCACGAGCAACAGACGTCGGTAGCTTCGTTGCCGTGAAAGGTCCTTGGCAGCATGCCTGATAGCCGTTCCGAGCCGGGTGGACATTCCGCTATCCAGCCCGGCGAGACGCATCTTTGTCCCGAGATCGTAGGGCTCCGCGAAATCCTTGATCCGGAAATACCGGACGTCTTCACGTGTGTCTGAACAGAATGCCGCCAAGGCGAATTTGTCGCCCAGCCCGGCTATCGTGCTTGATAGCAGGGCAGTTGAAACGCGCTCCACGTCGAGGACTTTCCTCGCCCCGCCCTGAACGGCATCGGCGGTGGAGTTCGACACGTCGAGCAAGATCAGGACGGAAAGGTCTCGACTTCTCCGTTCGTAGCGGCTGTAGACCCTGAAATCGGGAGCTACGTTCATCCGACTGGAAATCGCAGCGTCGATGCAGGCGTCCATGTCGAGGACATCGCCGTCCGCCTGTCGTCGCAAGCGTTCGGTTCGGCCCGTCCGCGCGGCACGGATCATGTTCGCCAGCTTGGACGAGATATCGGCATGTGCCTTCTCGGCGAGAATGATCGAGTCGGCCGGCTTTTCCGGAACGCGGTGTTCTCGAACAGAACACCACTCGGTGCGATCCTTGCGCACGAGGTAATCGTATTCGGGATACCGGGCGACGAGAACTCCTTCGGACGCATCGCGGCTCAGGGATACCTTTCCGACAGCCTCGCTATCGGCTCTTTCTTCGGCTTCGTCATCCGGTTTCCCGTCGTCGCGCTGCTGCTGCTCGACCCGAGCGCCTTCGACGATGTCCTGCATTTCGATTGCCGGTTCCCCGGCGTCGCCGAAATCCCAGATACCGATGTTGTCGTCGCGATATGCGGGCTGGACGACATATCCCTTGGCGTCGAACCGGATACGCATTTGACCGAGGTCGTTGCCGAGGAGGCCGCCGATCGTCCTGCTGAGCGACTGGTCGGACAGATCGAGGTCGGCTGCCTGCTCGAACAGCGTTCGTCCCTTTTCGATCCAGCCATCGGGGTCGCGGTAGTCGCTGTCGATCAGGGCTCTCGCAAGCCTTGCCAGGAGCGACGTGGCCAAAGGCGGGCCGCCGGGCTTGGCGACATGAAAAGGCAGCCACAGTTCTTCCAGACCCGGCAACTCGCGGATCGCCAGACGTTCTACGCGAGCGTCCTCGATCACGGAAATGACGGCGAGCTGGAATGGCTTCAACGATCCGACGGGAAACAGATGCTCCGTGAAGTGATGGTGAGCGCCGACGTGGGCGACGGCGGCGCGATAGATACGACGCGACTCTTCACCCTCGAACCCGGCAAACGAGGGCGGCATCCGGATACCCCCGCCTCCGAACCCCACGCGGCGTCGCATCGGCTCGGGCATGTCGGGTGCGGCGACCTGCATGGGTGGCTCGATGCCCCACACGGCGCGTAGGTACGGTCTAAGCGTTCCCTGCAGCGCAGCGTATCGATCCGCACCTTCCTCGACGTCGAAGAAGCGCCTGGCCTCCGGGTCTTCCATTTTGAAAAAAGCCGCCTGTCTTTCGGGGTGGCGACGTCCGATCGCGATACCCATCGACACGAACGCTTTGAACCCGGCGAGGTCGACCCTGCCGAGGATTTTGGCGCTGTTCTCCAGCAGCACGACGACCGCTGAGGGAGCGGCCTTCGCTGCATTCTCCACGATGAGCAGCCATTCGATGACTGCGTCCGGTCGGTGAAGTAGTTCCGCCGCGGCGACGGCGCTGTCCGGCAAAATGGAAGTCGTCCGCTTGTCCGTCCGGATCGCGAACTCCGAGACGGCACGACCCAATCTCAGTACGGGCTCGAGCCCCGAGATAACCGCGAGCTCGGGTCCCCGCCGAAGGTAGGCGCTGGCGACGAGATCACCGTACCCGGCCTGGTCGATTCTTTCGTGAGCCGACTTCCACTCGGCATCCCATCGCCCGGCATTGAGGAGGTCGGCGTGCGAAGGCATCAGAAACAGACCGATACGGCGGCGGTCAACGCTTCGCGGACGTCGGGGTCGTCGGTGATAGGGAGAATGATCGCCATCCGACAGGCCTGGGCGATCGGAATGCCCTGCCTCGTCAACATGGCGGCATGGATCAACATTCGCGTCGATGCCCCCTCGTCGAGACCGTGACCGCGTAGATTGCGCGACCGCTGCGCGACGCGAACCAATGCGCTCGCTATAGCGGACTCCACGCCCGCTTCCTTCGCTACGATCTCCGCTTCCGCCGCGTCGTCCGGATAGTCGAAGCCGATCGCCGAAAACCGCTGCTTTGTAGATTCCTTGAGGTCTTTCAGGACACTTTGATATCCGGGATTGTAGGACACGACGATCCTGAAATTCGGATGAGCGCGCACCACCTCGTTCTTTTTCTCCAACGGGAGAATACGACGGTCGTCGGTCAGAGAATGGATGACGACGGTAGTGTCCTGCCTGGCTTCCACTATTTCATCGAGATAGCATATCGCGCCAAGGCGGGCCGCCATGGTAAGTGGGCCGTCGTGCCACTTGGTGCCGTCGGCGTCGAGCAGAAATCGCCCTACGAGATCGGCGGCCGTCATGTCTTCGTGACAGGAAACGGTCACCAGGGGCTGGCCGAGACGCCATGCCATGTGTTCCACGAAACGGGTCTTGCCACATCCGGTCGGCCCCTTGAGCATGACGGGGATGCGCATCCGGTAAGCGGCCTCGAACAGCGCGACTTCCTCACCGGAGGCGCGGTAAAACGGCTCCTCGACGATCGCGAAATCCTGCAGGGCGTCGGGTATGGCGGAAGCTTGATCGAGGTTGGTCCTGGGCTGCATGCTGAAATCCTTAGATGATCTCTCCTGGCGGACAGGCCGCCCGCCAAGAGGGTGTTGATTACGGCATCAACGATGGGCGGTCGTGGAATTGGGAATACCCTCGATCGGGCATTCTTCAGTTCCGACAGTGCCGCGGGTCATGGCCTCGACCATTTCGCGCGTGCCCTCCGGATCGCTGATCCACTTCGCATAGAAGTTGTACGGGCATGCAGCCGTACCCTTGTCGCCGTCACCCGAGTTGATGAGGCCCGTGTAGCCGCGGTGGAGAAGCTTAAAGAGGTGGTTCTGAGACTGCCCGTTCTTACGGGCGTCCCTGATCGCCGACACGGAGAGCTGGGCATATTGGATGCCGTTCTCCTCGGTGCCGCATTCGCCGAGCGTCCGGCCGTCGAAGCCGACGATGGCGGAATGACCGAAGTAGGAATAGACGCCGTCCCACCCGGCGGCATTCGCCACGGCGACATAGACGTTGTTTGCCCATGCCATGGATTTGGACATCTGGACCTGCTGGTCCTTTGCCGGATACATGTAGCCCTGGCAGCGGACGATAAGTTCCGCGCCGCGCATCGCGCAATCGCGCCAGATCTCGGGATAATTTCCGTCATCGCAGATGATGAGGCTGATCTTGAGACCTTTCGGCCCCTCGGACACGTAAGTGCAATCGCCCGGGTACCATCCCTCGATCGGAACCCAGGGCATGATTTTCCGATACTTCTGGACGATCTCGCCCTTGTTGTTCATGAGAATGAGCGTGTTGTAGGGAGCCTTTTTGGGATGCTCCTCGTGACGTTCGCCCGTCAGGGAGAAGACGCCCCACACATTCGCCTTACGGCAAGCCTCGGAAAAGATCGCGGTCTCGTCGCCGGGAATCTGGGAGGCGGTTTCGTACATTTCCTTGGAATCATACATGATGCCGTGGGTGGAATATTCCGGGAAAATCACGAGGTCCATGCCAGGAAGGCCGACCTTCATTCCCTCGATCATGTTCGCGATGTTTCGCGCGTTCTCGAGGACTTCGGCCTTCGTGTGGAGCCTTGGCATCTTGTAGTTCACGACGGCAACGCCGACCGTGTCTTTGCTGCTGGTGATATCGCCGTGGTACATAGTCGTTCTCCTCACATTGTCGTTTCTGGGTTTGGCGGATGGTCGTCTTCCGAGGCCTGCATTCCTAGTGGGCGCAGGCCTCGGACATGATGGACGCGAAGCGGTGGGAGGCCCGCCCCGCGAAACGGTCGTCTGCCGGAGCGGCGATTGACCGATCGCTCCGCCTCAAGTTCTTTCTCCCTGGCAAGAATAAAAAAGGCCCCGGAACGGCTGCTTGAGAGCAGTTCGTTCCGGGGCCTTTTTGCCACCTATGTAGTTCGGCTCTGTTGCCGACAAGCTGCCCGGCGAAAACCGAACACAAAAAAAAGCCCACGTTCCGCAAAGCGAAAAGCGTGGGGTCACATCACCCGTATTTCGATGGCATCTTTGCCATACCGATGTGACGAAGACTAGGTTAGAGGTTGGCTCGAGTCAACAACGAGTTGGCAGCAGCGATGTGGAAATGCGCTTATGAGGTACTCGCCATTCGCCAACAAAAGCTGTTGACGTCATAGTACGTGTTCGCTAGCTTTTCTTCGCTGGCAACAACGCCATCCAAATCCAAGGTAACGACGCCCCACGTTCGCTTCGCGAGACGTGGGTTTTTTTTCCGCACACGTGCCCTCAAACACGGCACGGGTCTGGAGATGTCGTCATGAATACCGACAAAGGGGAACTCGATGAACATCCTACTCCGCACCCTCTGCCCTGTCCTTTTCGCAGCAGCGCTAACATCCACAGTGCAAGCTGCCGAGACATCGTATCCGCTCAAGATACGGAATTGCGGTCGCGACATCACGATCGAGAACGCCCCTACCCGGACGGTTTCGATTGGCCAGAGCAGCACAGAAATCCTCTACAAACTGGGTTTAGCCAACAAAGTCGTCGGGACCGCTCTCTGGGTGGGTCCAGTCCTCAAGGGGTACGAAGAAATCGATTCCAAAATCGAACGACTTGCCGACAACGATCCGAGTTTCGAAAGCGTCCTGTCTAAAAAGCCGGATTTGATCACCGTTCAGTTCCAATGGCAGGTCGGGCCGGAAGGCGTCGTCGCCAAACCCGAGCAGTTCGATGAGCTCGGAATTCCGGTCTACATCTCGCCGTCGGATTGCGTCGGCAAGGAGAATTCGGCCGCGAGCGACGGAGTGAGACATCAGGTCTTTACCATGGACCTCGTTTACCAGGAAATCCGTGATGTAGCCGCCATCTACAACATCCAGGACACGGGAGAGGAGGTTGTCGCAGACCTCAAAAAAAGAGAGCAAGCGGCACGAGATAAAGTCGCAGGACTGGGAGGAAAGGTGTCGGCGGTATTCTGGTTTTCGAGTGCGGCACAAGCTGACCCCTACGTCGCGGGCAAGAACGGTGCGCCCGGCTACATTATGTCCGCGCTCGGCATCAAAAACGTCATCGAGACCGATGACGAATGGCCCACCGTCGGTTGGGAGACGATCGCCAAGAAGAACCCCACCGTCATTGTGGCCGGGTCAATGGAGCGCCGTCGCTACCCGATGGACAGCCTCGAATCAAAGATGGCGTTTCTCGAGAGCGACCCCGTAACGCGGTTGATGGAATCCGTCGAGCGAGGCCACGTCTTTCCGATGGACGCCCAGGCCATGAACCCGACGATACGCACGATCGAGGGCATCGAGACGTTAGCCGACGCGATTGAGAAGGCCGGGCTCGCGAAATGACCAAGCCCGGCTCACCTTTCTACAAGACAGGGATGGCCCTCGCCGCAGTCGCCGTCCTCCTGGTGAGCGTCTGCATGGGGGCCGCGATCGGCGAAACCGCGATCCCCATGGCGACCGTCGGGCAGACGATCGCCAACAAAGTTTGGGGTGCCGGATATCCCGTCGCCCCATTGGATGAAGGCATCGTATGGAGTTACCGGCTGAGCCGGGCTGTCGTTGCCGCGTGTTGCGGCTCAGCACTGGCTATCTCTGGAGTGGCGCTGCAGTCCCTGCTGCGCAACCCGCTAGCCGACCCCTACATCCTCGGCATTTCGGCGGGAGCCTCTACGGGAGCGGTCAGTGTCGCCATCCTCGGGCTGGGCACCGGCATGCTGAGCCTTCCCCTCGGTGCTTTCCTCGGTGCGCTCACGGCGTTCCTGCTGATTAGCCTCCTCGCCTTGAAAACCGGTACCGGAACCACCGCCATCATCCTGGCAGGTGTTGCCGGCTCGCAGCTCTTCAACGCGCTGACGTCCTTTATCGTGACAAAGGCGGCGACAGCGGAACAGGCGCGTGGAATCATGTTCTGGCTTCTCGGAAATCTGTCCGGCGTAAGGTGGCCAGACGCGTACCTTGCTATTCCGGCAACCCTCCTTGGCCTCCTCATCTGTCTCTGGCACTCGCGTGCGCTCGACGCGTTCGCGTTCGGTTCGAACTCGGCAGCGTCACTCGGCATATCCGTGCTCCGGACCCAGATCGTCGTTATCGGCGCTTCTGCCGTAATGACCGCGACGATGGTGTCGATCGTCGGCTCGATAGGGTTCGTCGGCCTGGTGATACCCCATGCGGCAAGAATGCTGGTAGGTGTGAGACACGGTGTGCTGCTGCCCGCATCGGCGCTCATCGGGGCGGTTTTCATGATCCTCGCGGATATATTCTCACGCACCCTCATTCCCGGACAGGTTCTCCCCGTAGGTGTGGTGACCGCCCTGGTGGGCGCTCCGGTGTTCGCCGTCATCCTAGCGAAAAAGAGAGAACGGGCATGAAGCTATCGGCGAACCAGCTCTCTTGGTCTATAGGCGAAACAACCCTCCTCCGGTCGATTTCCTTCGACGTTGCGGACGGCGAATTCTTCGGAATTGTCGGCCCGAACGGCTCGGGCAAGACGACGCTGATGTCCCTTCTTTCCGGAATACGCAAACCCCAGGTCGGCAGCGTAACGCTGGATGGTTTACCGCTGTCGAAAATCGGTAGACGCGACGTTTCCCGAAGCATCGCCCTGGTGGAACAGCAAGCGGAGACCGGAGAACGCCTCACCGCGCGTCAGGCGGTCGAACTTGGCCGCACTCCCCACCTCGGCGCATATACACCCTGGAGGCAGATAGACACTGAGACCGTGAACCGGGCGCTTCGAAACGTGGACATGGAACATCTCGCGGGACGATACTGGCACACCCTCTCGGGCGGCGAGCGCCAGAGGCTTCACATAGCCCGGGCCCTTGCACAGGAACCCAAGGTGCTTCTTCTTGACGAACCGACCAACCATCTCGACATCGGCCACCAGATCGACCTTCTCGATCTGGTCGGGAAACTCGACCTTACTGTAGTCACGGCATTGCATGATCTTAACCATGCGGCCCTGTTCTGCGACCGGATCGCGCTTATGCAAAACGGATCGCTGGTTGCGCTCGGCAAGCCGTCCGAAGTGCTGACAGTGGATTGCATCCGCGAAGTCTTCGGCGTCGAGGCCGAGGTGGAAACCATCGGGCACGGCAGCTGTAACATTCGTTTCGTGCCGCGCGGTCGGGTTCACCAGGCTCGCGAGGGCAGGCTCAAGGCCGCCAGTTAAGGAAGGGAAACCTGTGAACCCGCGGAACTACGATCTCAAAGAAGACATCCGGGAATACTGGTCTCTAAGAGCGGAGACCTTTGACCTCGCCTTCGGGCATCGCATCGCCCCCGGACCTGAACAGGATGCTTGGACGGCGTCTATCCAAAACATTCTGGGGGACGGGAAAAAGAGGGTTCTCGAGCTTGCCTGCGGGACGGGCGAAATAACGAAGGTCATTCTCTCGTTAGGGCATGACGTAACGGCAATCGACTTTTCCAAGAAGATGCTGGCGGTCGCCCGGGGAAAACACACCGGGTCCGCTAAAGTGCGTTTCGTTCTCGGGGACGCGGAGAACACCATGGAGCCCGACGACGCCTATGACGCGATCGTTTGCCGTCACCTCGTCTGGACGCTGACGGACCCGCGTAAGGCTATTGCTGAATGGCTACGGGTGCTCAAGCCGGGTGGCAAGCTAATCGTCTTCGACGGCAACTGGGCGACCAAGCCGTTCATCGGACGGTGCGCCGAAATTGGCGTACGGTGCCTCGAGCGCTTCGTCGGTCATGATCCCCTATACGAAAACGTCATGACGGAGAAACATGCCAGCATCATGGCCCGACTTCCTTTCAGCGAAGGTCTGACATTCGAGATGATCGCCCAGCTCCTCGACGAAACTGGATACACGGCGATCTCCCGGATCAAACACGGTCCGATAACGTCGGCACAGCGCCAACGCGCAACGCTGCGGAACAGGCTACGGACATTATTCTACGCGCGATTTGCAGTCGTCGCCGAGCGTCCCCTCGTTCCTTACGCCCTTATACGCGACGGGTATCAAGGGAACAGCTCGGATCTTGGCGACACCAAATGGGCAAGCCTAAAGCACGATGGCCTTTAATGGCTCTAACTATGGTCTCCTAGTACTACAGTTGCGTTTGATGGCGTGTTTTATAATGTGAGGTCATTGCGGAAGCCTGGTGGCTTCGTCGCCATAGTGACCAAGCGAGGATGTAGCGAACTCTGATCGGCGGCGGCAGCAGTAGTCGCGTAATCAGATAGCGGATCTCTGCGACGGTCGGCAATAATGCAAGTATCCGGATCAGGCGGCGATTGGAGGATTTGGACTCCTTTCGTTCGGTTTGCCAGTAGCCACGCGGCGTAGATCAGCGCCGAGCTTGGCGAGGAAAGCTGCGGCAGCCATGACGAGCGTCATGTGTCGGTTCCAGCCATGCCACGAGCGTGCTTCGCAATGATCCAGGCCGAGGTCATCTTTAGCGCGCTGAAAGCACTCCTCCACTGTCCACCGCAGCCCGGCGGCACCCGCCAACTCGCTCAGTTCTGTACCGGCACGCGCAAAGACAAAATAATAGGCGCGTGCGTCCGGTTCGCGCCGGCTGCGACGGATGAGAAGCCAACGTTCCCATTGCCCATCAGGACGAGAGCTCAAAGGAATACGGGCCCAATCGTAAAGCCGAAGGCCCTTGGCACCTTCTCCGGCTGCATGACTGGACCAGGCTCCCGGCTCCAGTTCCGCGGCCATTGTTTCCGGATCAGTTTGCTCGAAGTGTTGCTCATGGACAAAGCGCAGGCGATGATTGGAACGAACTGCCAGACAATACGGCTGGCCGCGGCTTTCCAGCATGCGGCGTAGTTTGGAATCCGATCCATAGAGCGCACCAGCCAATACCCAGGCGCAAGGCACGCCAGCATCGAGCGCATCGGCAATGAGCTTGGCTGCAATGGTCGGCTTGGTCGCGAAGGCTTGCTGCTGCGGGATGTGAGCCGCCGCACGCCGCGATTCGTTTTCGCTCCAGTCTTTGGGCAAATAGAGCTGCCGATCGATCAGGGTTTGACCGTAACGGCTCGCATATGCAAGAAAGACGCCGACTTGGCAGTTCTCAATACGCCCAGCCGTGCCCGAATATTGTCGTGCGACACCGACCGAGTGTGTGCCCTTTTTCAGGAATCCTGTTTCATCGACCACAAGGACGCCGTCCTCATCGCCAAGTGCCTCTGTTGCATACGTGCGAACAACGTCGCGCAACGTGTCCGCATCCCATTGGCTGCGCCCCAACAGCGATTGCATTCGATAGGGGCTCTCCAGACCTGCCTGTTCAGCCATCAACCAGCCGGTCTTGCGCTCAACTCCGGACAACAAACCGTCCAGGAAGGCACCGGCCGATGCCCGGAGTTCACGTCGACCAAAGACCGGGCCTAGCCGCTGCTTCAGTGTATCGAGTTCCTGCTGCCATGCCACCACTGAACCGGACCAACCCGCGACAGACATCGAAATCTCTCCCATCAAACATCGGAAGTGAATCAGAATTTCGATGTAAACGCAACTGTAGTACTAGTCCGGCTGATAGCGACATACCTCAAATTCGGCAGCCATCCTCAATGCAAGTGATGGCCTGCGTTGGGAGTGTCATCAGGCTTCGGGCGACTCCCAAACGCCCTGCGCCGAACTATCTCGGGCAGCCACCGCTCGCGAGGAAGTTGCTGGATTACGGGCCCATCAAGCCGCTCAGAAGTCGGTGCACGATCGCGGACTAGCAGGCGCGCCGATAGATGCATTGACTGTAGGGGGCTGTCGATGAGTAGTGAGGTCAGGCGGTCGAACACAAGAAGGTCGGCGACGTCCGCAACGATTGTGACATGGTAGACGTTCGTCACGGCCATTGCCCTTGTAATCATAGCGGCGAGTGGCTCGGCTTCGAGAAGTCTCGCTCTCACCACGATTAGATCGGATATCTTCTGGCCAGGCTTATCCTCGTACTCCTGATATATTTGCGCCGTTTTCACTAGGTTCGGTGCCCGGACGATCTTCTCGTCGAGCCAATAGCACATCAGTGCTATTTCGGCGAAGTCTCCATAATCGTTGCCATTCATCCACTCGTCGATAAGAGTGCCGTCCCGATTGTCGAAAACCAGCGCTGTGTGAGGCCCCGCGACAATACTAGGAAACGACAGGGTTTCGTTTTGATGAACAGATGTGTCCGGTCGCCGACCATCAGGCATGATTGAACCTATCGATAGCTTCGTATACGGCCACTTGGTCCTTCGGCCGTGCAAGAAGCAAGTATTCGTCAAAATCGGCTCGTCGAAGCGAGCCGACTGCATACGAGAACAGGCCCGCGATCCCATTGATCTTGAGGCTCAGCACGTCTCGCTCATCTTTCAGCTCCACACCGATGTCGGTGAAAAAGTTTGCGTGATTGTAAAATCTAATACCGCGCATGGCTGTAAAGGGTGGCCAGCAACCACGCCCTTCAGCTTCCGCTCATCGTGTCATAACCCAAAGGCCCGATCGCTTCGATTGACGGAGGAGGAGAATTCGGGCTGAACCCGCCTCCTCCGTCTGGAGCGATCCTTGACCCATCAGGTCCGCTCCAACTCCCCGCTAGCCGATCATCCGCTCGAGCGACCGTACGACGTGAGATCGTTCTTCCCGACACTCGGCAAGATAATGTTGCCGTACGAGGTCAGTTCATCGAAGAACTCGTTCTTGTAGGCCTGGTAGTCCGAGCTGCCCTGTTTGAGGTAGTTCGAAACCAGGATGTCTTTGAGTTCGGCTTCCATCACGTCGATGCGCATATCCCGCGCGGCATAGATATGGACTTCGACACTGTCGGTCTTGAAACCTTCCTTCAAACCCAAGTACTGCGGCACGAACGAAATCCACTGCTGCAACACGGCATCCCAGATCGATCGCGCCTGTCCCGGAAGTACCTGGACGCCAGGATGGCTGAACTTCGCGATGCCGAACATGTTGAGCTTGCCGCCGCACCGCTTGATGATGCGGATGAGGTGCGAAGCGTTGTCGGACACAGCCCACCGCATGAACGAGTCCGCCACAAACCGATTGGTGACCATCTGCTTGAACGACTGGCGTACCTCTTTCACGCCTGTCGTGGTGTAGACGGTGAGGCGTTGCCAGCTGTGCTCGGACGGAACGACATAGAACCCGCCCGAAAACGGGTTGTTTTCCACCGCGCTGCAGGTTGCGTCGATCTCGTCCAGCGCTTTCGTCTGATCGACGCTGTCGCTGTATTCTCCGTCACCGCTGTGGCTGAGCTGACCGACGCCGGCGATCCGAACGTTGTCACCAAGGCCGAGTTTCTTCAGTTCACGAGCTATATTCACCACCATCCCGCTTCCGGTTTTCCCGGCAAGGCTGCAGGCGACGAACACGGTCGAAGGATGTTTGGCTTCGTTCACCTTGTTGGCGAACAGTTGAAGGCCGGCTGCAAGCTGCTTTCCGATAGCCCCGGCTTCCGGGGTCGTAAGCACGACGTTCTCGTGAAGGTAACGGTCAGCAGGTATGCCACGCGACGCCATTCTCGGTTTGAAAGACCGCGCGTAATCATTCGCGACCTGCATGTGATCTTCACCAACGTCGACAACAAGTGAAGCGAAAGTCGTTCCTTCGTTGACGAGATTGTCCTCGATCTCGCCGGTCCGAAGCAAGGCCTCGACGTAAACCGCTCCTGTCCGACCTATGCCGATCACGTGGACACAGTGTGGTTCCGGTGCGGCGGTGGGTTTGCTCTCTGTCATTTGTTCCTCCGGTTTCTCGTTGATGTAAGGCGTTCACAAGTTTCCGCTCACAGGGCGAGGAGCCGTGTCAGCGTCCTGTTCGTATTGTTGGCGAACGTCGATGCGCGCTCGGTGATAAGAAAATTACGCTGGCCGAAGATGCGACGCGCGTAGTGATCGGCGCGGCGGTCGAGTGTGACGCAGAACGTTCTGACCCGCTGCGACAGGCCGCTGACGACCGCCTCGCGGGCGTCTTCGACCAGATAGTCGTCTTCTGCCACGTCGATATCGGAAGGCTCGCCATCGGTTAGGAGAAGGACGACCTTGTGGTCGGCGGCCTCGGCTTCCAGAAGCGCCGTCGCATGTCTGATCGCCGCGCCCATCCGGGTGCTGTGGCGGCTTGCAGATGCGGCCAGCCTGGAACGAGCCTCCTCCCCGAACGGCTCGTCGAAATCCTTGATCCTCCGGTAGTTAACCTCGTGTCGTCCGTTCGAGGAAAAACCGTGAATGGCTATGCGGTCGTGTTGGGCCTCCATCGCCTCGGCGATGACGAGCGCAGCCTGCTTCTCGACGTCGATGACTTTGGTAAAGCTGCCGGGCACAAAGCGCTCCGTGGATATGGAAAAATCCATCAACAAAACGACTGAAGTGGACCTGCGACGACGACCATGGCGACAGAAGATGCGACCGTCCGGGGATAGCCGAGCCCGTTGTTGAACCACGTTCTCAACGACGACATTGAGGTCGATTTCGTCGCCCTCGGTTAACCGGGTCAGCCTTATCGCCCTATCCGGAACCCGTGCGGACGCGGAGAGAGTGATCCTCGGTTGCGCAGGCCGTAGAAGCGAAGGCCGGGTCTTCCTACGCGGCAACTCTTCTTCCACGACGGTGGCCCACCCTTCGCGTAGTTCCGAAAGGCGATGATCCCATTCCGGGTAACGGTACCTAAGGCGGACGTCGATCCCCTCGACATCCCGTTCAGCCTTCTCGCCATCCTGGAGCGCATCAACGATCTCGATATCCGAATGACGCTCGCTATCTTCCGGAAGCGCGGTATCCGGTCCCCAGAGGATCGCGTTGTCGTCTCGATATATCGGTTGCGGACGATACCCAGATAAAGGCTCGATGCGCATTTTGCCGAGCTCTATTGCGAGCATGCGGGCCAAGCGGTCGAATGCCTGGACATCGTCCAGTCCTTTTGAGACGGCTTCATCGAATAGCTCGCGCCCCTTGCTGACCCACGGGTTCGCATCAATGTAGGCATCGTCGTGCAGAGCGCGCGCCAAGCGGGCCGACAGGCCTGCGAAATCGAAACCGTTCACTTCATGGGTCGCGGTGTGGAAGGCACCCCACAGCGCCCTCAAGCCAGGATAGTCAATGACCATGAGGCGCTCCACGCGAGCGTCCTCGACGAGCGCCGTCATAGCCACCAGACTTGGCCTGCGATTTCCGATCGGACGTCTTAACGGAGAATGACGTAGGTGAGCTGCCGCGTGCGCGATGTTGGCGCGAAGCAGAAGCGTGCGATCAACCGTGCCGCTTTCCGGGCAACGTGGAAACCGGATGACGCCGTCTTCTATCGTTACCGAATGCGTGTGACCTCCATCGACTTCGGGCTCGTGTAGGTCGATCGAGAAGTCGCCGAAACCGAATCCAGCGAGGTAGTGAAGAAGAGCTCCTCGTTTCAGCAGCAATTCCTCGGTATCGTTCGCAGATTGCTCATCTGAAAACGCGTGCGGACTGCCCCGTTCGAAGTGATGAAGCATGCGTTTTATATCGTTTCGATGCTTCTGCAGCCCATGGACCGCCCACCGCCGCAAGCCGTGGTAATCCCCGACCAAGGCAGGATCGGAGCCGATGCGGTGCGCGAATGCACGAGCCGCCTCCGGCATTTCGGTAGCGATCTGCAACAACAGCCCAGCCAGGTCTGCCAGATCGATATCGTTTTCAATATAGTCGGATAGCAACGGCATCGCGCTTATAAGCGCGTCGTATGCACCGTCATCGATGTCGCGAAGCATGCCAAGCTTTTTCGCGGACACCGGACCCTGAATTGCTTCGAAGTGGGCGTTCATGGGCGTGGACCGAACTGAGCCTCCACGAAGCCGCTCATCGCCGCCTGAAGATCCGGATCGTCCGTTAGCGGCGCGGTCATCGCCAGCGCGCAGGCGTCGTGAGGAGAGATGCCCTCACTGATCAAAGAGCCGGAGTGGACGAGCATCCGGGTACTGATACCTTCGTCCAGTCCCCTGCCCCTTAGGGCCCGCGACTGGGTCGCAACGGAGACCAGTCTCGTGGCTATCTCCGGAGTGACGCCGCTCTCGTGCGCTACCACTTCGACTTCGACCGCCTGCGGCAGGAAATCGAAGTCGATCGCTCCGAAGCGCTGCCGGGTCGATTGCTTCATATCCTTCGCCGCGCTCTGGTACCCCGGATTGTAAGAAACAACCAAGCGGAAGTCCGGGTGGGCTTTCACGACCTCTCCTCGTTTGTCGAGAGGGAGGATACGGCGATCGTCCGTCAGTGGATGAATGACGACGGTCGTATCCTGGCGAGCTTCGACGACCTCGTCCAGATAACATAGGCCGCCATAACGCACGGCCGTGGTCAGAGGGCCGTCATGCCATTGCGTACCTTCGGCATCGAGGAGCCAGCGTCCAACGAGATCGGAAGCCGTCATGTCCTCGTTGCAGGCCATCGTGATAAGCGGCAGCTTGAGACGCCAGGCCATGTGCTCGACGAACCGGGTTTTGCCACAACCTGTCGGGCCCTTGAGGATCATAGGGAGCTTGCGCTTCATCGCGGCGCTGAACAGGGCGACCTCGTTCCCGCTGCTGCGGTAGTACGGTTCGTCTTCGATAATCAACGACTGGAGTTTTTCGTGCATCTGCCCTCGCCCTTCTGGTTCGGAGCCGCGCTCGGGCGCGGCTCCGGGCTTCGGTGTAGGTGAAGTCGGATCAGGCGTGAGCCTTCGCGAGCTTCTTGGCTTCGCCGCCGGGCGTCTTGACGACGGTCTTGGTCATCATGGCGATGGCTTCCTCGCGGATGACCTTGCGGTTCGGCGGGGGCAGCTTGTCGCCGCGGAGCTGGTCGTAGGGAACGACGACCCAGCATGCGCAGCCCCAGATGCATTCCCCGGCCATACCCTCGAAGCGGATCGCGGGCTCCGAGAGCATTGGTCCGATATCCACGAGCCAGGCATGCTCGTGCAGTTTGGTTTCCCAGTCGAGCTTGTCGTACGCCTTCTGGCTTTCCCAGAATGCATGCAGATCGGTCTTCGCGACGCCGGGCATGATAACGTTGGCGTACGAGGTCAGGACATCGAAGAACTCGTGGTTATATGTAGCGGCTTGCCAACATAAGCGCCTCTGCTCGCAAACATCGGCATTTTCTGCTCGAATTATCTGACAATGGAGCGGGCGTCGTGCTCACGCTCTTTGCCAATGTGCTCGCAAACATCCGGGTCTGCTTGCAAACATCCGCCACGTGCTCAGATTAATTGCCAGCGACGGCATGGTCAAACCGGGACGCCTGCCTGTCGTAGTTGCTCGGTCAGCTGACGGGAATATTCGGGATCAAGGGTGCCCGCCAGGAAGGCGCGGATATACGGACATGCGCTGTGGCTTTCCCTCCTTGGCGCTTCGGGTGCAGGAGGTTCTGCAGCATGATCCGTTGTCAGGGCATCTCTTCGTCTTCAGGGGCCGCAGATCGGATATTTTGAAGATCATCTGGCATGATGGTCTGGGCGCCTGCCTTTTTACCCGGCGGCTGGAGAAGGGCCGGTTTATCTGGCCGAATATGGGATAGCATCCGTCAAGGTGGTGTAGAATTGGGACCGGGCCGTCATGATCAGGCGGCTCTGGGTGAAATTTCTCCATCGCAGCTACGCGAGGAGGTAGAGCTGAGTTTAAGTGCTGTCATTGAAGTTTCACGAGCCTGATAAACGGACGTCATATGTCGCCCATAGTGATGCAAATATTCAATCGATGCACCACTAACGATCAGGATTATTGTGATGCTGGCTCTGAACGGAGTTGCCGTGACCTATGCCAACGGCACCCAAGCTTTGAAGACAACGACATTGACGTTCAACCAGGGTCAGTTCGTCGTGCTCCTCGGTAGATCCGGCGCAGGCAAATCTACCCTCATCCGGACACTCAACGGCTTGGTTGCGCCGACGTCTGGTTCGATCACTTCTAACGATATTGGTGCTCTGGATGCGGAAACTAAGCTTCGCATTCACCGAAGGCGAACTGGGATGATATTCCAGCAGCACCAACTCATAGGGCGCTTGAGCGCGCTCGACAACGTCATGACGGGCCGCCTGGGCTACCACTCTGGCTGGCGTACGTTGTTCCCTATGCCGCGTTCGGATCGAAGGCTGGGGTTGGAATGCCTTGAACGCGTAGGCCTTCTTGATAAGGCTCTCGTCAGGGCGGATCAACTATCCGGCGGTCAGCAGCAACGGGTGGGCATTGCGCGCGCGCTGGTCCAGAAGCCCCAACTGGTCCTTGCAGATGAGCCCGTTGCAAGTCTGGACCCTGAAACGGCTGTCGAGGTCCTGTCGCAGCTTCGCGAAATATGCACAGCCGACGGCATCACTGCTGTGATCAGCCTTCATCAGATCGATCTAGCTCGCCGGTTCGGCGACCGGGTCATTGCTATGCGCGACGGGGAAGTGGTTGCGGACGCCGCTGTCGACGAACTGACCGATCAAATGTGTGCGTCGATCTACCGCAGCGCCCCAAGAAATCCGACCACAACACAAGATTTGTCCAACTACGAGTATGATCAACCTTTAGCTGCCATGGAGGCCGCATTATGAAGAAGCTTCTGTCCCTCGCATTCCTCGCCGTTCTTGGCTGGAGTTCGTTGGCGCATGCTGGCTCAAATCCAGAGACATTGCGCGTCGCGTTGCTACCGGACGAGAACGCCGCCACTGTCATCAAAAACAATCGTCCTCTCGAGGAGTATCTTGAGAAGACACTCGGTCGGGAGATTGAACTGATCGTAACGACCGACTACTCGTCAATGATCGAAGCGATGCGTTTCGGCCGGCTTGAGTTGGCTTATTTCGGGCCGCTCTCTTACACGCTCGCGAAAACCAAGGCTGATATCGAGCCTTTCGCAGCAGTTATGAAGGATGGCGAAACTACCTATCGCGCTGTAGTTGTCGCCAATGCAGAGGCTGGCATCGAAAGCCTTGAAGATGCAAAAGGGAAAAAGGTCGCGTTTGGGGACGTGGCTTCCACCTCAAGCCACCTTATCCCGAAATCTATGCTGCTTAAGGCCGGAGTTGAGGCTGGAAAAGACTATAGCGAGAACTTCGTAGGGTCGCATGATGCCGTGGCTATTGCAGTGCAGAATGGCAATGCTCAGATTGGCGGACTTTCGTTGCCCATCTACAATTCAATGGTCGCTCGTGGCACCATTGATCCTAAGAAAGTTATCGCCCTCGCCGAGTCCGATCCGTTCCCGCAGTACCCCTGGACCATGCGGTCGGATCTTGACACTTCGTTGAAAGAGGCGATCACCAAAGCCTTCATCGACCTTAAAGACGAAAAGGTATTGGCATCCTTCAAAGCCGATGGGTTCGCTCCGATCGATGACAAAGCCTACGACGTCGTCCGTGAGCTCGGTAAAGTGCTGAACTTGGACCTGAGTCAGTAAGGCGCGTTCGAGACAGTTTCTCACCTTTCGACGCAGGCGCTGGCCTGCGTCCTTTCTTCCAGGATATGTGATGACACAGCCGTCGGCCGACTACGACTCTATCCTTCAACATCAAAACAAAGCTTGGACCAGAGCTGGCGTGATCGCGTTGGCAATTGCGTGTGTGATCATTGTTAGCAGTTATCACTCCGGTCTTCTTGATCTGGAGCGTCTGGGATCTGGGTTTCCTGCGCTCTGGCAGCTCGGTACGGAAATGTTTCCCCCGGATTTCAACCGAGGCTTGGAGTGGATCAGCCCTCTCATCGACACTCTGGCGATGAGTATAGCTGGGACTGCGATCGCGGTACTGATATCACTTCCAGTTGGCTTTTTCGCCTCAGGGAAAACAGCACCCAACGCTGTCATCTATATGATCTCGCGTGGATTGTTGAATGGTCTACGGTCGATCCCGGAGCTGATTATGGGCATCGTCTTCGTGGCGGCAGTGGGATTTGGAGCGCTCCCAGGCGTGCTGGCTCTTGGTCTTCACTCGGTTGGCATGGTGGGCAAGTTCTTTGCGGAGGCGATCGAGCATTGCGATAATGCGCCTATAGAAGCCGCACGCGCAGCTGGTGCGTCGCCGTTCCAGATCGTGACGCGGGCGATCTTGCCACAAGTTCTACCGCAATTGGCCGATGTGACCATCTATCGGTGGGAGTACAACTTCCGCGCCTCGACAATCCTGGGCACTGTGGGAGCTGGTGGTATCGGTTTCGAGTTGATGACATCCCTCCGGATCATGAATTATCAGGAGGTTCTTGCGATCATGCTCGTTGTCCTTCTGATGGTCACCATCGTTGACCAGGTCGGCGCTCTCCTCCGCCGCCAGCTGCAATAGAAGGATAAATTAAATGCTCCCAAAGGTAGTAATCACCCATCGCGTCCACGAGGAGATTATCTCAAAGCTATCTCCCCACGCTCGTTTAGTTTGCAACGATACTGATGATACATGGCCCCGCGAGAAACTGCTCGCAGAATTGAGCGACGCCAAGGCGATGATGGCGTTCATGCCGGACATGATCGACGCGTCTGTACTCGCGCACGCTCCCGATCTTCAACTTGTGGCATGTGCGCTGAAAGGCTTCGATAACTTCGACATCGAAGCCTGCACGCAGCGTGGAGTCCACGTCACGATAGTGTCCGATCTTCTCACTGACCCGACAGCCGAACTTACAATCGGTCTGATGATTGCTCTTGGGCGGCACATTCTGCCAGGCGACAAGAGCGTCAGGAGGGATTACAAAGGTTGGCGCCCTCGGTTTTACGGCCTTGGGCTGCAGGGCACAGCAATCGGCATTTTAGGGATGGGAGCGATCGGAAAAGCTATAGCACAGCGCCTAAGTACCTTCGGCGCCATTGTGTCGTACTGGGATCGTCAATCCCTGGACAAAGCCGATGAGATCAGACTGAACGTAAAGCCTCTTGAATTTGACCAGTTGATCTCGTCGTCTACCTTTCTTGTGTGTGCACTCCCGCTTTCGGCCGAAACGAAGCATCTCCTCGGCGCTGAACAACTCGCCAAAATGCCCAAAGGAGCACTTCTTATTAATCCTGCACGCGGAAGCGTGGTTGATGAAGAGGCTGTTGTCGCTGCATTGCAGGCGGGGCGCTTGGGAGGCTACGCCGCTGATGTTTATGAGATGGAGGACTGGGCCAGACCCGACCGGCCTGACAAGGTCCACGGGGGTCTCCTCAATCGCGAACATGATTCGATCTTGACACCCCACATAGGCTCAGCAGTGGCGAAGTCGCGTTTGGCTATCGAGCACGAGGCTGCTGACAACATTATAGATTTTGTCCAAGGCCGAAGACCTCGTGCGGCAATTAACGAGGTTCAACTAATTCCTTGATTAGAGAAAGTAATGTTTAGCCTTTCGCATGTCGCAGCATTCATAGAGGTAATCGAAACTGGCAGCTTTCACGAGGCGTCGCGACGGCTTCAGATATCCCAACCGACTGTCTCACATAATGTGAAACGATTGGAGGATATACTAGGGGTGCGGCTGGTCGAGAGGAGGAAGGACAAGTGTGTGCCGACTCGGCAAGGGCTCGTATTCTTGCCATTCGCACGCAGCCTTTTGACCGTCACGAAGAGATCTCTGGACCGCCTGCACAGCGGCCGGATTACGTTGGGTGCCAGTACTAACATCGGTACCTATATTTTGCCAGTCCACTTGAAGCGTTTACAGGATGCTCAAGGCCGGCCACCTGAGGTGGCCGTTGCCTCAAATCCTGAAATCATCGAAAAGCTCTTGAGGAAGGAGATTGATCTAGCCTTTACCGAATGGTGGGACGATCGAAAAGGATATCAAGCCCGCCTTTGGCGGAAGGAAAAGCTGGTAATAATCGTATCCCCACAGCATAATTGGAGGACGCGAAAAACAATTGAAGCGGCAGAGTTATTTCAAGAGTCCCTCATTGGCGGAGAACGTGGAACCGGTACCGGATCCGTGCTCCGCGAGGCCTTCGGCCAAGCGGCAGAGCAATTCCCAATCTCATTCAATGTCGGGAGCACTGAGGCTGTGAAGCATGCAGTTCGAGCTGGTCTCGGCATTTCGATCGTGATGAGGAGCACTGTCCTCGATGAGCTCGCGTCGGGTAGGCTTTATGAGGTTTCTGTTGAGAATGTGGTTCTCGAAAAGTCTGTGTGGGCTGTACATCCCGTACATATGGAGGATGGTTCACCGGAAGCAATCGCGCTTAAGGTTATACTCGATGCGAGCGCCCCTCTGGGTGACCTAGAGCACGTCCACATTACTCGGGGTCATATCCGCAAGATTTGAAGTAGTTGGCGCATTCCTGCGGCTCGAACATGGTAACGGCCTGGCCGACCGCATCCTTTGGTATCGCCGCCTCAATTCCCGGAGTATCCCATACAAGGGGGACAAGATCGGGGACCGCCCGATTTTCGATGCGTAAGGTTCCCTGCTCCATGTCGCGAATATTCGGCCGTCAGACACATAGTTGGTTTCCATGGATCGTTTGTCATAAACGAGGGTTTTTGAGCATGCCATAGCGCATGCCGTCACGCCCCTTGAATGGCGCGATGGAATCTTCTCAAAACTGTTATAGAAACGGTTGTCGCAAAATGCTATGTGTCCAACGACTTTCAAGAACATTTGGATGGCTATGCGGGTCGGGTACGCCAGGGTCAGCACGATCGATCAAAATCCGGAGCTTCAGCTTGAGGCGCTGAGACGCGCCGGTTGCGAGAAGGTGTTTACCGAGCGCGGGTCAGGCGCTCGCGATGACCGCCCGGAATTGGGCCGAATTCTCTCCGACGTGCTTCGCACTGGTGACACGCTCGTTGTCTGGAAACTCGATCGGTTGGCGCGATCGCTAAAGAAGCTCATCGCGACGGCGGAAGAGTTGGAGCGCGCGAAGATCGGGCTCGTGTCCTTGACCGAGAGCATTGATACGACGACGCCGGGCGGCATGCTGACCTTCCATGTCTTCGGTGCGATCGCCCAGTTCGAACGTGCTCTGATCCGCGAACGCACGACGGCTGGACTGGTCGAGGCGCGGCAACGTGGCCGCAAGGGTGGCCGCCCGCCCGCGATGCGCCCGGGCGATATTGCCGCGGCGCGCGCCCTGATGAAGGAAGGCAGCATACCGGTACGCAATATTGCGCAGCGCATGGGGGTTTCTGTTGCAACCCTCTATCGTCATATCGGCAAGAAGGGTGGCTCTCCCAAAACAGTGGAATCCGAGGACGTCCATGGCTGAGCGGAGAAAGCGGCCGCCCGGAGAGGCTCTTGTCGATCTTCGACGCCGATTGTCGCTGCTTTCTCCCCGTGATCCAGGCCGTACCGAGATTGTTGCTCGTGCCGCCGATGCCTACGGCATCTCGATCTGGACCCTGTATCGGGCGCTGCGGGAGTTGAACCGCCCGAAATCCGTACGGCGCGCCGATCACGGAACCTCCCGGATCGCCCCGCAGCCGGAGATGGAAACCTATGCCGAAATCATCGCGGCCCTGAAGATCAGAACGGCGAACCGGAAGGGGCGGCATATCTCCACGGCGCGCGCCATCAAGCTGCTTGAGGAAGACGGCGTGGTGACGCCCGATGGCCTGGTCCGTGCACCGCCCGGCATCTTGAAACGCGCAACGGTCGATCGGCTGCTGCGTGTTTCCGGCCTGGATTATGCGCGCGTCACCCGCCCGGTGGCTGCCGTCCGATTCCAGGCGCGGCGTTCCAACGAACTCTGGCACTTCGACATGAGCCCGTCCGACCTGAAGCAGGTGGAAGCGCCGCTTTGGGTCGAGGAAGGGCGCGGCCGGCCGACGCTGATGCTGTTCTCCGTGGTCGATGATCGCTCCGGCGCGAGCTATCAGGAATACCGCTCCGTCTACGGCGAGGACGCGGAGTCCGCCTTGCGCTTTCTCTACAATGCCTTCGCCGCCAAGCCTGAACCGGAACTGCCGCTTCAGGGGATTCCAACGACCATCCATATGGATAACGGGCCGGTGAGCCGCTCGCGCGTTTTCCAGTCCGTCATGGGTAGCCTTGGTGTCCGGGTTCTCACGCATATGCCCCCGTCGGACAGCGAGCGGCGCACGCCGGCGCGAGCGAAAGGCAAGGTCGAGCGGCCGTTTCGCACGATCAAGGAAGTGCACGAGACCCTCTATCATTTCCACAAGCCGAAGGACGAAGAGGAAGCCAACCTTTGGCTCAGGCGCGCCTTGGTCACCTACAATAACGGCGACCATCGCACAGAGTCTCATGCACGCATCGAGGATTGGCTGCGGCATCTTCCTCCTGACGGGGTGCGGGCGATGTGCTCCTGGGAGCGGTTCTGCGCCTTTGCGCGCGAACCGGAACGACGGACGGTTGCTGGAGACGCGACCGTATCGGTCGAAGGCGCATCCTATGAGGTCGAGCCCGAACTTGCCGGCGAAACGGTGACCTTGCTCTGGGGCCTGTTCGATCAGGAACTGTTCGTCGAGCATGAGGGCAAGCGCTTCGGTCCATTCCAACCTTCGCGCGGGGCGGTTCCCCTCTTTCGCTATCGCAAATACCAGAAGAGCAAGCTCGAAGAGCGGCTCGACAAGGTGGTGCGCCTGGCAGACCAACTTGGGCTCCCCCGCGCCGCGGTCACCGGCGGGGATCGTCCATTGCCTTCGCTGCCCCCGACCACGGCTGGGCTGAGTGTACGGCGGACACCGTTTCCGGAACCCGCAATAGAGACCGCTTATCCAAATGGCCTCGCAGCCCGTGGGGCCATCGCCGACCAGCTCGGCCGGCCGATCGGCGCGATGAATGCCGGTGACCGCGCCTTCATCAATGAACTGCTTGGAGAAACACTCGACAAAAAGATGATCGCGGCCCGTATCCGCGAACGCTTCCAGGCGCGAAGAAAGGAAGAATGATGCTCGCTGACGTTCAATCCAGTTACGGCCTCGACCGGCCTTTCCAAGGGGCCGGCAACTTTGAGACCGAGCATCAGCGCACGATCATCCGCGAGGTGTGTGCGGCCGTCCAGACCGGTCGGCTTGTCGTGGTCTCCGGCCTGGTCGGTTCGGGGAAAACCCACCTTTTGCGCCGCATCGAGGCCGAACTCACCAAAGCCGGCAAGGTCGCACTCGCCAAATCGCTGGCGGTCGACAAGCGGCGCACTTCGCTGCCATCGCTCATTGAAGCCCTGTTCTACGACTTGTCTCCCGGCGATCGTGCGCAGGTCAAGATCCCCAAGCAGGCCGAGCGCCGGGAGCGCGACCTGCGCGACATCATGAAAAAAGGCAAACGGCCGATCGTCCTCGTGGTCGACGAGGCCCATGACCTGCACCACAAGACCTTAACCGGCCTGAAGCGACTGATGGAGGTGGTCGCCGACGCCGGCGTGCTCCTTTCCGTACTTCTTGTCGGGCATCCCCGGTTGCGCAATGATCTGCGCCGGCCGCAAATGGAGGAGATTGGCTACCGCACGACCATTTTTGACTACGAGGGGATCGGCTCCGCGCGCCGCGACTATGTTGCCTGGCTGCTTGGCGCCTGTGCGGCCGAAGGCGTAAAGGTTGGCGAACTCCTCGAGGAAGAAGCCATCGACCTCATCGCCGAACGTTTGCGCACGCCGCTTCAGATCGAGATGCATCTCACCCTCGCATTCGAGCAGGGCTTTCGCCTCGGCGCCAAGCCGGTTACCGCCGAAATCGTCGAGCAGGTCCTGTCCCGCGCCATCGACGATCTCGAACCGACGTTGACCCGAAATGGTTACGATGCGACGGCTCTGGTCACGCACCTCAATGCTCGGCCGTCGGATATCCGCGCCTTCCTGGCGGGCACCCTTGATCCCGAATATTCCCGTCAGCTGACCGAGCAACTACGACAGGCAGGCGTCCCGGTTTGACCATGCCGTCGCTGGCAATTAATCTGAGCACGTGGGGGATGTTTGCAAGCAGACCCGGATGTTTGCGAGCACATTGGCAGGGAGCGTGAGCACGACGCCCGCTCCATTGTCAGATAATTCGAGCAGAAAATGCCGATGTTTGCGAGCAGAGGCGCTTATGTTGGCAAGCCGCTACAGCTATGCCGATCAAGATGGCCAGAAGCACCAGCCAGCTTTCCCGCCGGCGCACCATGGTGCGGAGACGCGCCGGCAGGCCGGCCTCGTCCATATTCGCGTTCCACCAGGCCAGCACGGCGCCCCAGACTCGACCAGAGGTTTGCAGCGCCTCGTCTACTCCCGCAATCAGCGGCGAGTCACCGGGCCGGTTCTGCCGGTCCTGGGGATCGCTCATACTAACCTTCCTGGGCCTTACCCGCCCTTGCCGACGGGCAGGCGACCAACCTGACCTGTCGTCACCTTCCGGACAGCACCATCCGGCTGTCATGCTCGGGCATGTCGCCGATCTCGGCCATCTTGGCATCGAGCCTTCCGACCATGTCGGCGAAGATACCGGCAAATTCAGGGTCATTTGCCCGATTATGCAATTCATGGGGGTCGGCCTCGCAGTCGAACAACTCCCACTCCGGGGGCTCATCGCCCCTAGTAGCCCCCAATTGCTGCAAGGGATCGTTGTACCAGTAGATCAACTTGTAGCGGTGGTCGCGGATGCCGTAATGGGCAAAGGCATTGTGGATGACATCCTTGTGCATCCAGTAGCGGTGATAGGCGACGTCCTGCCAGTCATCGCCCGCCGTCGCTTCGAAGACCGGCCGCATGCTGGCGCCCTGCATGTAGGTGGGGATGCGGATGCCGGCATAATCGAGGAAGGTCGGCGCGAAATCGACATTCATGGCGATCTGCTTGCTGACGCTGCCTGGCTTGATGGCCTTGGGATAGCGAACCAGGAACGGCATCTGCAACGACTCTTCATACATGAAGCGCTTATCGAACCAGCCATGTTCGCCCAGAAAGAAACCCTGGTCGGAGGTGTAGATGACGATGGTATCGTCGACGAGGCCCTCCGCATCAAGATAGTCAAGCAGCCGGCCGACATTGTCATCAATCGATTGCACCGTGCGCAGGTAGCGCTTGATATAGCGCTGGTACTTGAACTCAGCCAGTGCCCGCGGATCGGTAAAGGTAAAATTCTTGCCGGTACGCGCATCGATCAGGGTAATCGAGCCGCCATCCTCGATATCGGGCACCTTGCGGTTCTGCACGAAGGGATGCGGGAACATCAGGTCGCCAACTTCGCTGCCACCCTCGGGCTGGATCAGTCCGAGGTCGTCGTAGGTCATGTCCGAGCGAATGCGCATCTTGGCCGCAGCGGCGGCCACGGCGCGATTGGCGTAGTCATCCGAGAAGCTCTCGGGCAGAGGCAAATCTTCACCCTCGAACATGTCCTCGTGCTTGTGGTCGCAGACAAAATTGCGATGCGGAGCCTTGTGGTGGCACATCAGAAAGAAAGGTCGCGACGGATCCCGGCCCTTGATGAAGTCGAGACTGATATCGGTGATGATGTCGGTGGCGTAGCCCGGGTGGACCCTGGGACCATCCTTATCGATCAGCACCGGATCGTAATAGACCCCCTGCCCCGGCACGACTGCCCATTGGTCGAATCCGGTCGGCTCATGTGCCTTGCCTTCACCCAGATGCCATTTGCCGAAGATTGCCGTCTGGTACCCACCCTGGCGCAAGTGCCTGGCGACGTTGGGCAGACGGTTGTCGATGTGGGTATCGAGCGTCGTGACCTGGTTTACGTGATTGTATGTGCCGGTGAGGATGGCCGCCCGACTGGGGGTGCAGATCGAGTTTGTGACATAACACCGGTCAAGCCGCATGCCTTCATTGGCGAGGCGGTCCAGGTTCGGCGTGTGGTTGAGTCCGCCACCATAGGCCGAAATGGCCCGCGCGGCGTGATCGTCCGACATGATGAAAATGATATTTGGCTGCAAGGGTTTGCCTCTTGTGAAAATCGTCAGGCGCTTGGCAGGCTGAGGCCGTCCAGCGCCTTGCCCTGGGCGTCGAAGAAATGCGTGCGCCCCGCAAAGGCGAGGCCGACGGCCTGCCCCACCGGCAAGTCGGTGCCGCCATCGACGCGCACCACCAGTTCCTGGTCCCAGCCGGTGCGGACATAGACGAACTCGGCGTCGCCCAGCCGCTCGACCACGCTGACCGTGCCGTCGATGGTTCCGGCACCGGGTGCAACGATGCGCATCTGGTCGGCCCGCATGCCCAGCACCACGGCATTCTCGGCGCCCGGCCCCGCCATCGCCACCGGCGAACCATCCGGCGCCGCCTTGGCGCTGCCGGCTCCGGTAAGATTGACGAGATTCATCCGGGGCGAGCCGATGAAGCCGGCGACGAACAGATTGGCGGGCCTTTCATAGAGCTCCATCGGCGCGCCGATCTGTTCGACCACGCCCTTGCGCAGCACCACGATCTTGTCGGCCAGTGTCATGGCCTCGACCTGGTCGTGGGTGACGTAGATCATGGTGGAGCCGGCAAGCTGGTGATGCAGCTTGGCGATCTCGAGCCGCGTGGCAACGCGCAATTCGGCGTCCAGATTGCTCAGCGGCTCGTCGAACAGAAACACCTGCGGGTTGCGCACGATTGCCCGCCCGATGGCGACGCGCTGCCGCTGGCCGCCCGAGAGCTGGCGCGGCTTGCGGTCCAGCAATTCCTCGATCTGCAGGATCCTGGCGGCGCGCATCACGCGCCCCGCCACCTCCGCCTTGGGCATGCCGTTCATGCGCAAGCCGAAGCCCATATTCTGGTCAACGCTCATATGCGGATAGAGCGCGTAGGTCTGGAACACCATGGCGACGCCGCGATTGGACGGATCGACGTCGTTGACGCGCTGGTCGTTGATCAGCAGGTCTCCACCGGTGATTTCCTCAAGGCCTGCGATCATCCGCAGGAGCGTGGACTTGCCGCAGCCGGACGGGCCGACGAAAACGACAAACTCGCCCTTGTTGATTTCGATATCGACGCCATGGATCACCGGCGTGTTGCCATAGGCTTTCTTGACGTTTCTGAGACTGACGCCAGACATGGTGGTCTCTCCGTTGTTAGAGTCAGCCCTTCACCGCGCCGGCGAGACCGTCGATGAAATAGCGCTGCAGGAAGAGGAACAGGATCACCACCGGTACGATGGTAATGGTGGATGCCGCGGTCATGCCGCCCCAATCGACGAAATTCTCGCCCCGGAAGGCGTAGACACCGACCGAGAGGGTGCGGATCGCCGGGTTGGCCAGCGTCACCACCAGCGGCAGCAGGAAATCGTTCCAGGCATAGAGCGTCTGCATGACAATGACCGTCACCACGATCGGCCGCGATAGTGGCAGCATGACATACCAGAAGGTCTTCACGAACCCCACGCCGTCCATCTTGGCGGCTTCCTCGAGCTCGTTGGGCATCTGGCTGAAGTAGCCCGCGAACAGCAGCACGAAGATCACGAAGGAGCCGCCGGACGTGGCCAGCATCACGCCCCACAGCGACTGGCCGATACCCAGCCGGGTCAACAGGTCGAATACCGGGATGATGGTGTATCCCTGCGGCACGAACAGGGTGAAGATAATCAGCCCGAAGACGAGGCCGCGCCCCGGAAACTGCCGGCGGCCAAGCACGTAACCCATCATCGCCGTCGAGATCGTGACCAGCGCGACCGAGCCGATGGTCACGAACAGCGTGTTGAAGAAGTAGGCACCGATATTGGCCTGGGTCCAGGCCTTCACATAGTTCTCGACCGTCGGCTGGCTGGGGATCAGTCCCTCATTGGCGAAGATCATGGCGTTGGATTTGAACGAGGCCGACACCATCCAGATCAACGGATAGACCCACAGGCAGCAGACAGCGGCGAGCGCAGCCGAAACGATCCAGCGACGGGCGCGCGGCGAGACAAGTGGCTGCCTGATCGTCATGCTTGCCTCACGCGGCATTGGTCTTCTCCCGGTTGCGCAGGTGCCGCACGGCAACGATCTGCAAGATGGTCAGACCCATGATGGCAAAGCCGAAGAACACACCGGCGGCGCTGGCATATCCCAGGCGTGGCACGGCGCCGGCGGTCGCGAAGGCATTGCGGAAGATGTAGACCTCGATGACCTCGGAGGCGAAGAAAGGCCCGCCCTGCGTCATGGACTGAACCAGGGGGAAGACGTTGAGGGCGCCGATTGCCGAAATCAGGGCGATCACGATGGCGAAGGGCATGATCATCGGCAGCACCACGAAAACAGTGACCTGCCAGTTCTTCACCCCGTCAAGCTTGCTGGCCTCGTAGAGTTCTGCCGGCACGGTCTGCAGGGCCGCCAGCCAGTAGACCATCGTCACCCCGACCCATTTCCACACATAGATGCCTGCCAGCGTCCACAGCACCAGCTTGGGGTCGCCCAGAAAATCGAGCGGACGCGCCAGCAGCCCGATGTCCAGCATCGCCAGGTTGATCGGCCCGTTGAAGGGGCTGAGCATGATGGCCATGACGATGCCGATTACGGCCACCGGCGTCACCACCGGCAGGAAGATCAGCGTGCGGAACAGGGTGGAGAGCTTGATGAGCTTGTTATTGAGGATGATGGCGAAGACGAGCGAGACCAGCATTTGCAGCGGCACCGTGCTCATCGTGAACAGGAACGACCGCCCGAACGCATCCCAAAAATACTTGTCGGTCAGCAGTTCCGCATAATTGGCGAGCCCGACAAAGGTCTGGTTGGCGTCGAAACCGGACCAGTTGAGCAGCGAGAAATACTGCGAGGCGAAAATCGGATAGAGGATGAAGGCGCCGAAGATCAGCATGCCCGGAACAAGGAACAGATACTCGATCCGGCTGTGCCATAGCCGGGACATTAAGCTGTCGGGCCGGGTAATCGGCAATGTCTGGCGGGCGGTCAGGGTATCATCGGCCATCGGTCAACTCGCGTCGTGGGGCCCATCCGCCGAGGCGGACAGGCCCTTCCTTGGGAGGAGCGCTAGAGCGCTTCGTAGTCGGCCGCGACATAGTCGGTGTCGGGCCGCCAGTTGGAGAACACCAGATCGTCGCGGCTCACCTCTGCCCCCGCCTCCTTGGCAGCGGCAAAGGCTTCGTCGAGGGCGGCATTGGTCGCCGACACCAAGGCGGTGAGCTGTTCCTTGACGTTGGAGACCTGGGCCGTGAACAGACCCTGCACAGTCAGCGCCAGGTTCGGCGTCGGCTCCTTGTAGCGGCTTGCCACTTCCGACAACTGCGGATTGCGAGCGAACGGATTGGGGCCGACCTTGATGGTTCTCTCGAACATGGCCAAGGCTGCCTTGGACCGCTCGGACATCTGCGAATTGGTCGCCGCCGCGGGGAAAATCGGCGGATCAGACGGACCCACGACGTTGCCCCAGTCGATCTGGCCCTGTTCGGTGCCCAGGTAATGGAACACGTCGGCGGCTGCCTGCGGATTTTTGGCCTTGCTGTTGATAAACATCGTGTTGGACGCTGCTGCCAGTGCCCCCACGATGAGATTGCCCGTTGCCCCTGCGGGAGCCGGAGTCGGGGCAATGCCGAAATCGAAATCGGGATTCTCGCGTTCCCATTGCGGGATGTTCCAGGGTCCCTGCAGGATCAGGCCCGCGGCACCCTGCGGCATCATCGCGCGAGCCTGCGGCGCGTTGAGGCTCATGGCGCCGGGGAAGACCGAGCCATCGGCCTGCATGGCGATGAGCAGTTCGACCGCGCCGACGAATTCGTCGCTGTCAAACACGGGTTCACCCGTGCGGAAGTCGATGCCCAGGCCGATGGAGGTATCGCCACAGGCCGTTCCCGCCATATTGGCGAGGCTGCGGGTGATGTCGGCGAAACGGTTGACCTGGTTTCCGCCCATGATGAAGCCGAAGGCGCGGCCGGCATTGAGCTCGGTCACCTTGCGTGCGGCCTCGCGGAAGCTGTCCCAGGTCAGCGCCTCCGCTTCGGGGTCAAATCCGGCATCGTTGAGCAGTTGCCTGTTGTAGAGCACATGCGCCGAGGTCACGCGGGCCGACGTATAGGGCAGCCCGTAGGTTTTCCCGTCGAATACGTTGAGACCTTCGAGGAACGCCCCGGCGGGGAAGCCAGCCTTCCAGCTTTCGATATCGGGAATGTAGTCGTCGAGCGCCTGCACCCAGCCCTCGTTGATCGCGAATGCCGGCGGCAGGCCGAGCGGCAGGCAGAATGCGTCCTGGGCAGTGCCATTGCGGATGCCCAGCGGCAGCACCTGGCCGATCTCGTTCCAGGGCAGGCCGTCATAGACGACCTCGATGCCGCGAGCTGCCCCGTATTCAGGAAAAAAGGCGCGATAGAACACGGCCTTCTGGTCGCCGCTATCGATCCAGCGCAACGGACCATCGCCGGTGATCGGGGCGATGGCTTCGGGGATGGTGAATTCCTGCGCCAGGGCGCCCCCGGCGCCGGTCAGCGCCAAGGTGCCGAGGGCCGTCGAACCTGCCAGGAATTGCCTGCGGCTCATGGACGAAAACGGGGTTTTAATCATGGTCTCCTCTCCCATCTGACCACCTCGAAACGAGCGTGGCTGAATTCAAATTCCTGGTTATCGCGCGTCGCCGACCGTGCCGGGCCTTGAGGCCTCCTGCGGTCGCACTCCCCCCTGTGCGGATGCCGCAGCTTGGCGCTGCTTTTGACGATCCGCTGTCTCAGTCGATAACAATTGCACCTATACAAAACCAATGCCATTCTTTGCATGAGTGATAACAGAAGTGCATCATCATGCTGGATAGAATGAGCCTGCTTTTCCGCTTCCAGACGATCTCCGATGCGGGGAGCGTTCGCAAAGCGTCCGAAATTCTCAATGTCACGCAGCCGGCCCTGTCGCGCTCGCTGTCGCAACTGGAGAAACACTACGGCCAGCCCCTGCTGGAACGGCACGCGCGTGGTGTTCGTCCCACCGCTTTCGGCCAGCGCCTGCTGACGACGGTGTCGCGACTGGCGCGGGACTGGGAACTCGCCGAGGCTGACCTGGCAAGCGGCAATCCGGGCGCCGAGGGACGCCTCAACATTCATGCCGGCCCGCTCTGGTCTTCCGTGGTCCTGCCCACGGTCATCCCCAGGCTGCACGAGACATTCCCCAACCTGACGATTGAGATGACGCCGAGTACCGGCACGTCGCTGCCGGCTCTGCTGGACGGTCGTATCGACGTGTCCTTTGGCGGTCTCTACGCGCCCGAGCGCAACTATCCGCAACTGGAAGCGCGCGCCTTCAGCAAGATCCGCGACCGCGTCACGGCGCGTGCCGACCATCCAATTCAAAAATGCGATCCCGGGGACTATGCCATGATCCACAAGTTTCCCTGGATCATCTATGCCGCCGATCCCATTTACGAGGCCGAGACCATCCACGCGGTGATGGAGCGCACCGGGGCCATGCCGCAGGTGCGGGTACGCAGCGGTTCGCTGCTGGCGATCTTCCGGCTGCTGCAGGATGGCGACTATCTCTGCATCCTGCCCGACGCTGCCGTCTATGGCATTCCCGGGCGCCCGATCCTGCCCATCCCCATTGAAATGGGTCGCCGCAATTCGGAAACCGGGGCCCTCCTGCGCCGCACCATGGCGCAATACCCGCCCATGCACACCCTGCTCGAGCTGTGCGCAGCCTATTTCCAGCGCATGGATTCGGTTTGACATGGCGCAGCTCCTCCGAGGTGAGCTGCTTGATTTTATGTCCCACTTAATCCATTATGTCCAACATAAATTGAGGTTGTGATTTGCCATTTTCCAGCATTGCCGTTCGCGAGACGGGCGCCTCGGCTATCGCCCGGCAGATTGGCACCGCAATTCTGCGTGGCGAGCACGCCCCTGGAGCAACCCTGCCAGGGGAGCTTGAACTGGCTGTCCAATTTGGCGCCAGCCGCAACATCGTGCGCGAGGCCATCAAGGTGCTGGCCGGCAAGGGCTTGGTGGAATCGCGCAAGAAAGCGGGCACACGCGTACGCTACAGGGCCGATTGGCAGATGCTGGACCGAGAGTTGCTGGCCTGGCGGCTGGAGGGCGGGACGGAGATCGGCTTTGCCACCGATCTGCTGGCGCTGCGCGAGGCGATCGAGCCAGCCGCCGCGGCAGCGGCCGCACGACACCAGGACAAAGAGGCAATCCAGGCGATCCGCACCGCCTTCTCGGGCATGGTTGCGGCCGGCACCGATCGCAAGCGCTTCGCGGGCCCCGACCTGCAGTTTCATAAGGCTATCCTGGCCGCCTCCGGCAACGAATTCATGATGGCCTTCGGCGGGATGATCGAAGCGGCGCTCGCCGCCTTTATCGGCATTTCCCTGCGCCACCGCGAAGCGCCCGGCCCTTCGATACCGATGCATGAAGCGGTGCTGCTGGCCGTCGAGGCCGGCGATCCCGAACGGGCGCATACCGCGATGCTGGCTCTGCTGGCTCGAACCCGCACCAATATCGAAAAGGACGCCACACGGTGAGCTCCGCCCGCCCCCACATCGTCCTGGTCATGACCGACCAACAGCGTTTCGATACTATCCAGGCCCTGGGCGCCGGGCACATGAACACGCCAAACCTGGACCGGCTGGTGCGGGAGGGCGTGAGCTTCGACAACTGCTTCGTCAACGCGCCAAGTTGCGTGCCCAGCCGCGCGGCTTTGTTCTCGGGCCACAGCCCGCATACGTCCGGCGTGCTGCGCAATGGCCAGGCCTGGTCGCACAGCTGGGTCGAGCAACTGGCGAAATCGGGCTATCACTGTGTGAATGTGGGCAAGATGCACACCATTCCCTATGACGCGCCGGCCGGGTTCCACGAGCGTTTCGTGGTCGAGAACAAGGATCGCTTCTTCGAGGGCCGCTGGTATGCCGACGAATGGGACAAGTCACTGGTGCATCAAGGCGCGGTAAAGCCCTCCCGGGCGCATTACCGGACCCTGCCCGACTATGCCGAGCGGCTTGGCGCCTTCGACTGGCCGCTGGCCGACAGCCAGCATTCAGACGTCTTCGTCGCCGAGACCGCCATGTGGTGGCTGGAAACGCGGCCACGGCCCGAAGCGCTGTTCATGCAGGTGGGCTTTCCTGGTCCGCACCCGCCCTATGACCCGCCGGCGCGATATTCCCAACCCTATCTCGATAGAGCCGACCTTCCCGTGCCCGAGGCCAGCGCCAGGGAACTGGCGAGCCTGCCGGCTTCGCTTCGGGCGAAGCGGGAACATGATACCAGGGTGGATCACGACGCAGTCTCCTGGTCGCTCGATCCCAGCGTGGAGCAGCTGCGGCGCCTGCGCGCGCATTATGATGGCAATGTCACTCTCATCGACGAACAACTCGGGCGGCTGATCGACACGCTTGAGCAGCGCGGCTATCTCGACAACTGTATCGTGATCTTCATGTCCGACCACGGCGACAATCTGGGCGAGCACGGCCTGTCGCAGAAGTGGGCGATGTATGACATGGTCACGCGTGTTCCCGCCATCGTCTGGGCGCCCGGTCGATTTGCCGGAGGGCGACGCCTGCAGCAGCTTTGCCAATTATTCGATTTCGGCCCCACGATCCTCGAACTCGCCGGGCTCGAACCATCCGCCGATTTTGAAGCACAAAGCCTGCTGCCGGCGCTGGAGGGCAAGGCGTGGGCCGGGCGAGACGCGGTATTCTGCGAACAGGCGGGCGACGTGGCCATGGCCGATACCAGGCTCATCACCATGATCCGCACCGAGCGGGACAAGGCCGTGCTGTTCCTGGGCGCTGTTGACGGGCAGTATTTCGACCTCGCTGCCGATCCGAGCGAGGAGAACAATCTCTGGCACGACCCCGAGGTGCAGGCCCGGCTTGCCGAACTCAAGGACCGTATGCTGCGGTGGCGCCTCGACAGCGCGGTGCATACGATGGACCGCGCTGTCGTCATTCGCTAGGCCTCAAGCGCCCGCGATGCGTGCCATGCGGGTGGGTTCGGACTTCATGATCCCCTGCACCATGGCTTGCAGCATCCGCGTCTTCAGCTGTTGCGCGGCCGCATCGTCCCACAGATTGTTGATCTCGCCGGGATCGCTCGCCAGGTCGAACAGTTCCCCATAGCCGGCCTCGCGATAGACCGTGATCTTGTGGTGTTTTTCGACATAGGTCTCGACATGCGGCATCTGCGGATTGTGCCGGTTCTCGCAGAGCACGTAATCCCGTGCCGCTTCGCCGCCCTGCCAGTTCGACCACTGCGATACGCCCTGCATTTCGCCCGGCACCGGCAGCCCCAGCGCATCGAGGAAGGTGGGGGCCAGGTCGACCAGGCTCTGCAGATCATTGGAAACCGCGTCGGCCGGTACCCTGCCGGGCATGCGCACGATCATGGGGATACGCAGCATGTCCTCGTAGTGAAACGGGCCCTTGGCAATCAGGCCGTGCTGGCCAAGGAAATGACCATGGTCGGTCGAAAACACGACAAGCGTGCTTTCGGTCAATCCAAGCGCGTCGAGCCGGTCGAGAATGCGCCCGATTTCGGCATCGAGGAAACTCATCATGCCGAAATACGTGGCCTTGTCCCCTTTCAGTTCCTCCTCCGGATAGAGGTGGCTTTCGCAGCCATGCGCCGTGAACGGGGAGTGCCAGGCACCGAAATCGGGATTTTCCTGCTGCGTCTTGGCGAAGTGCGGCGGGTTGCGATCATGCTCGCCAGGCGTCACCCGATCCACGACCATATCGGCGGGGTCATACATGGATGCCCAAGGCTCGCTGACGGTATAGGGCGGATGCGGATCGTGAAAGCTGGCCCACAGGAAGAAGGGCTTGTCGCGATCGGCGTGGGCATCGAGATAGGCGAGGCTCCGTTCGCCCGTCCAGGTGGTGTAGTGCAGTTCGGCCGGCAATGCCCAGGAACGGTCGGCACGGGTATAGCCCTTCTTGGGTCCCAGCCGCGGCGCCTTGGATGAGGTTTCACCCTTTACTGGCTGGAAGTATTCCCGCCAGTCCGACAGGCCCCGTTCTTCCATCCAGATTGCGTAATGCTGCCCGGCATGGCTCTCATCGGCATGGTTGCGCGCCAGTTCAACATGCTCGAACCCGTACCAGGTTCGGTTGAAACTGCGCCAGAAATCGAGGTCCCGCAGGACGGGCTGGCATTCCAGCGATTCCGAACCCGGCGCGGAAGCAAGCGGCTGAAAATGCGCCTTGCCGATCAGGGCAGTTGCATAGCCGGCGGCGATGAGGTGATCGCCAAGCGTCGGGACGTCCTCGGGCAGCTTCACTCCGATAGTCCAGGCCCCGTGATGGGAGGGATACTGGCCGGTAATGATGCTGGCCCGCGAGGGCGTGCAGACCGGCGCCGGGCAATAGGCCCGCTCGAAACGTGTTCCCTCCCGGCACAGGCGGTCGAGGTTCGGGGTCTTCAACTGCGGCGTCTTCACACCGAGAGCATCGTAGTGCTGCTGATCAGTCGTGATCAGCAGGATATTGGGCATGGTCATGAGGGCCTCCGCCGCCACTCTACCAACCCCGGCGTGTGGGAGCGCTCGAAAGGTGCGCGCGAGCCATGCACAAAAGTGATCGCTTCACCGCTACAGATCGAGTTTCCTATCGCGCACCAACTCAGTCGGGCTGCCTGCCGAAATCCGCCGTGGCGGAGCGCAGGATCCTGCGGTCGCCATCCGTCCAATGATCGCGATACCAGCTCGACAGTTCGAATGTGTCATTGATGCGCGCCATGCGCTCCAGCATGGTCGAGCGGAGCCGCTGCGCCTCGTCGGCATAGGCGGGGTCCGTGGCGAGGTTGACGAGCTGATATGGGTCGGTGGTTCGATCGAACAGCAATTCCTTGCCGTCCAGCTTGAACACGGCATAGGTAAAGCGCTTGTCACGGACGGCGCGCCATTCATGGCCGTCTTCCCAGCGCGCGGTGGCGCCACAACCCTGCATGAGGGCGACTTCGGGCTCCGGCCCCGCGCCGCCCAGGAGCCGCTTGCTGAGGTCCATACCCTCCACATCACCCGCGGCCTGCAAGCCGGCCAGGCCGGCGAGAGTTGGCAGGATGTCCACCGTGCTGAGCAGGATATCGGGCGTGGTGCCAGCCGGAACCCGCCCCGGCCAGCGGACGATAAAGGGAACGTTGGCGGCTTCCTCGTAGAAAATCAGCTTGGCTCGTCGCCCATGGGCACCGAACATCTCGCCATGATCCGAGGTGAAGACGACGATGGTGTTGTCCGCCTGGCCCGAGGCTTCGATCGCGGCCATCAGGCGACCGAATTCGGCGTCGAGGCTCGCCACCTGCGCGTGATAGCCGCGGCGCCAGTTCTCGAGCTCCCGGCGCTCGGCTTCGTTCAGGCTCGCCCACCGGTCACGATAGGGCGCGTCGTCTGAATCGCGATAGTTGGGCGGGTGCGGAAATTGCGCCGTCTCGAACAAGCGCCAGAAGCGCTCCGGCACGTTATCAGGCCCCCAAGGATCGTGCGGCGGTCCATAGGACAGCGTCAACGAGTACGGGCGTGCGTCCGGGTCGTGCGCGGCGCGACGGATGAAGTCGATGGCATGCTCGGTCTGCACAGTCGGCTCATACTCGCCGGGGCCGTAGCTGATCCTGTCGGGCGTTTCCTCATGGTAATAGGCGGGCGGGCTATAATTTTCGTGATGGAAGTTGAAGGCCTTCCATTCCCCATCGAAGCCGAGCCGGTGTGGGCCGCGCGGGACAAAGGAGTTGCGCGGCTCGTAGTGGCCGCCCAGCTCGTTGGCATACAGGTGCCATTTGCCGATATAGGCGGTGTTGTAGCCCGCATCGGTGAGCATGTGACCCAGGCAACGCTGATTTGGGTTCATCCGCAATTCGTTGATGACCATGCCGTGGCTGGTGGTGTGCTTGCCCGTCAAAAGCGATGCGCGATAGGCGGTGCAGACCGGCGTGTTCACGATCGCATTGGTGAGCGATGCCGATTGAGTAGCGAAGCGGTCGATATTCGGCGTGTGGGCCTGCGGATTGCCGGTGCAACCCAGCGCGTCGTAACGCAACTGGTCGGCGAAGACATAGACGATATTTGGCCGCTTGCTCATGGATTGGGAAAGACCTGATGGACGGATTGGGGACCCACCGCCTCGAAGGGCGGTGGGAGGAATTCAGCGTGCGCGGCGCAGCACGGCGTTGACGCGGCCTTCGGCATCGGCGAGCGCCTGCTCGACACTCTTCTGCCCCAGGACCGCGGCGGCCAGCTCTTCACCGATAGTGAAAAACATGACGCGCTGCTGGTTGACCGTATTGGGATGGTGGCGAGCGTTTCCGGGGATGGACATGATATCGGACCGGAACGGCAGCTCCTGGAATTCAGCGCTGTCCAGCACGCTCTGGCGCGAAGGCAGGTGTCCGGCGCGGGCCCAGTCGCCATTGTGGTCATAGAGGAACTTCATGAACTTGAGCGCGGCCTGGCGCTGTTCCTCGGTGCGGGATTCGCTTTTCAGCATCACCCAGGTATGGCCGGCGGAAAACTGGGCGTTCTCGGCATAGAGCTGCGGCAACGGGTAGACCCCGTAGTCGGTCAGGGCCATCTCGTCATTGCTCGAGGCGGCCACGAAGGGGGCAATCATCCAGGTCCCCTGGGTGACCACGCCCGCATTGCCCTGCTGGAATTCCGAATTGCCCACCCCGCCATCGGTATAGGCGGTGGCCAATCCTTCATCGACCAGCCGCTTGAGCATGGTCAGGGCTTCGGTCGCCTCGGGCGTCTGCAGGGCGATCTGCCTTGTGTCATCGGGGAAGAATTCGCCGCCCTGCTGCCACACCAGCGTATAGAACGTGCGCGCGATGGAGCCGGAATCGACCGGTAGCGCCAGGTATGGCTTGCCGGTGGCTTCCTTGAAGGCGGTTGCCTGTTCGAAAAGCTCGTCCATGCTGGTCGGCATGACCGGCTTGCCATCGGCATCGGCCAGCCCGGCCTCGGCGAACAGGGCGTTATTGGTGTGCCAGAGCCAGCTGATGAAATCCTGCGGCAGACCATAGATCTCACCGTCGACTTCCACGTTCTCACGGCCACTGGCCACGAAATCGTTCACGTCGATACCCACTTCGGCAAAGGCGTCGCCGAGAGGCAGCAGCAGGCCGCGGCGAGCGAATTCACCCAGAACATCGGCATGCATCACCGAGACGTCAGGCACGTCACCGGCGGCGAGACGTCCGGCCAGTTGCTCATAATAGGGCTGCCACTCAACGATCTCGGTCACCACCCGGATATCGGGGTTTTCGGCGTTGAACTTATTGGTCAACGCGGTGATGACGCCGCATTCATTGGTGGCGGTGCTCGGATCGGTAATGTCTGCAAAATCGGCTTCGCACGAGCCGAAGAACCGCGCGAAGCGAATTTCGGTCTGCGCAAAGGCCGTCTGGGCTGTCAGGCCTGCCAAGGATATCGTGGCAGCCAACAGGGTCAATTTGCGGATCAGTTTCATGGGCGCTTCTCCTCCTTGAGCATTCCCGTGGCCTTGTTCGTCATCGTCCGCCAGCACCGGCCACCGCGCGCAGGACGTATTTTTGGAAAATGAGATAAAGGATCAGCATGGGCAGTCCGGCGAAGACCGCCTGCGCCATCAAATAGCCGATGCCTTCAGACTGGTCGAAATTGGTCTGCGTCGCCGCAAGCCCTATAGTCAGCGTGTACATGTCCGGACGCGTCGCCGAGATCAGCGGCCACAGATAGTCGTTCCAGGCATTTAGGAAGGTGAAGATCGCCAGGGTGATCTGGGCTGGCACCGAAAGCGGCAGGGCGATGGTGAGAAATATCTTCCAGCGCGAAGCGTTATCGAGCGCTGCGGCCTCTTCCAGTTCCTTGGGCAGGGCGCGGAAATAGGACGCCATCAGAAAGACGCCGAATGGCGTACCCAGATGCGGCAGGATTAGCCCTGCATAGCTGTTGTGCAGGTCCAGTTCGGCGAACATGGAGTGAAGCGGGATGATGATGGCCTGCCCCGGAATGGCCAGCCCCAGCAGCACGAAGACGAACAATGGCCCCCGGCCGGGAAAGTCGAGGCGGGCAAAGCCATAGCCGGCGACCGAGCAGATGATGGGCACCAGGACGGTCTGGATGACCGAGACGATGACACTGTTGACGATCCAGGTTCCCAACTGGCTCGAGCGCACGAGGTCCGAATAGTTTTCGAGCGTATAGGGCGCGCGGAACACAGTGCCCAGGCCGTAGGACAGCTCCTCGTTGGGCTTGAGCGAGAGACCCAGCACCCAGAACAGCGGGATCAGCCAGCACAGGGACAGAACGATGACGAGCCAGTAAGTCAGGCGACTGAACAGCGGCTCGCGGTTCTTGGATACGGCCATCATCAAGCCTCCGCTCGCTGGCGGCTGGCCCAGAATTGAAGGCCTGCCGCGACCAGCATGATGAGGAACAGAATCTGCGATGCTGCGGCGGCATAGCCGGCCTGCCACTGCTGGAATCCCGCCTGGTAAATGAACATCACCATCGTGCGGGTGGTGTTGTTGGGTCCGCCGCCGGTCAGCAGGTTGATCTGGCCGAAGACCTGGAACTGCAGCACCACTTCGATCACCGCCACCAGCACGATCATCTTGGCGATGGAGGGGATGGTGATAGTGAAGAGAATGCGTGCGGGGCCGGCGGAATCGAGCTTGGCGGCCTCGTAGATGTCGTCCGGCACCTGCTGCAATGCGGCAAGGAACAGCATCATGGGCAGGCCGATGGCCCACCAGACCGTCACCAGACCGACGGCGGCCAGCGCCCAGTCAGGATTGAGCAATACCGACACCGGCTCCAGGCCCATGGCGGCTGCGCCGGCGTCGATCATGCCGACATTGGGCAGGTAAACCGTCTTCCAGATCAACGTGACTACCGTCACCGACAGAACGTGCGGCCCGAAAAACAGCGCCCGCATGATGGCGGCGCCCCGGGTGGGCCGGTTGAGCGCCAAAGCGATCAGCAGGCCGATGATGACAAAGGGCGGCACCGTGAGCAGCACGAAGCGCAGGGTGTTGAAGATCGAGCCGATGAATATCGGATCGCTGAACAGGTCTTCGTAGTTCCACCAGCCGACGAACTCGGTCACGCCGCTCAGCAGGTCCTGATACTGGAAGCTCATGACCACGCCCATGACGAGCGGGTAGATCATCAGCCAGAGGTAGAGCATCACGAAGGGCGCAACGAAGAGCAGTCCGATCCATTGCCGGCGGGGGCGATTGTTGCTCCGGGTCGCGGCCCCTGCCCGCTCCGCCGTTTCTGCGATGACGGTCATCCGGGCTCTCCAGGATGATACGTCCTGCCCTCGGCATCGAAGGCGATGAGCTTGTGCGGCAGCGGCCGCAGGCCGACGCGGTCGCCCAGCCGTACCGTGCTTTCGCTATGATCCTGGTAGATCAGTGCCGTGCCATCGGCGAGGTGTGCATAGACGAGAGTACGGTCGCCCAATCTCTCCACCACGTCCACGTCGGCCTGGAGCGGTCCTGCGGCGTCGATTTCGACCTCGTCCGGGCGGAAGCCTATTTCGACCGGCATGGCGCCGCCCATCGCTTCCCGCGCGATCCGGGCCTCGACGCTCGTGCCATCGGCAAGTGCCGGCACGATCCATTCGCCGTCGCTGCCCACCCCGGTCACTGGAACGAAGTTCATTTGCGGCGTGCCGATGAAGGCGGCAACGAAGCGGGTTGCCGGTCGCCGATACACTTCGAGCGGCGCTCCCACCTGTTCGACCCGGCCGGCATGCATGACGACGATCCTGGTTGCCATGGTCATGGCTTCGATCTGATCGTGGGTGACGAAGATCATTGTGGCGCCGAGGCGCTGGTGCAGCTTGCTGATCTCGACCCGGGTACGAGCCCGCAGGCTGGCATCCAGATTCGACAGCGGCTCGTCGAACAGGAATACCTTCGGTGACTTGGTGATGGCCCGGCCGATGGCAACGCGCTGGCGTTGCCCGCCCGAGAGTTGGGCGGGCTTCCGGTCCAACAGCGACTCGATCTCGAGAATGCCAGCCGCAACACGGATGCGCTCGTCGATCACGTCTTTGGGTGTGCCGACATTCCTCAGCCCGTAGGCCAGATTGGCGCGCACCGACATGTGCGGATAGAGCGCGTAGGACTGGAACACCATGGCGATGCCGCGTTGCCCGGGCCGCAACTGGTCTATGCGCTGGTCATCTATGCGGATTTCGCCCTCTGTCATGGCCTCGAGGCCGGCAATCAAGCGCAGCAGGGTGGTCTTGCCGCAGCCGGAAGGCCCCAGCAGCACCGCGAACTCGCCGTCGGCTATCTCCACCGACACGTCATGCAGGACTTTGACCGCGCCGAAGTTCTTCGACAGACCACGCAATTCGACTCCCGCCACGGCGAATCCCTCGCTTTGACCGCTTCTTGATCGCGGTTGTTGACGTTTTCAACGTTGCAAACATGAGTGCATAGAATTTTCAACGTTGCAATAGTCAATGGCGGCAGTTTGGTTTATCCAGAAGAGACAGAAGCTGGACGTTGGCGGATCGACCACATGGCGCAGATGCGTGCAACCACCCTGAAGGACGTGGCTGAAGTGGCGGGGGTCTCCGCCCGGACCGTGTCCAATGTCGTCAATGGCTACATACACGTGGCCGAAGAGACCCGGCGCCGCGTGCAGGAGGCCTGCGACCGGCTCGGATACCGGCCCAATGTCATGGCGCGCAACCTTCGCTCCGGGCGATCCAAGGTCATCGCGCTGGTCGTGCCGGAAATCGGCTCGCCCTATTTCGGTGAGCTGGGCCAGTCCATTATCGAAGAGGCGCGCAGGCATGGCTATGTCGTGCTCATCGACCATACCGGGGGCGATGTGGAGCAGGAGAAGGATTTCCTGATCCGCAGTTCGGCCTCCAACCTGTTCGATGGTGTCATTCTGAGCCCCTCGCGCGTGAGCGACGCCGAGCTACGCAGTATCCTGAACGTGCCCTTCGTCCTGCTCGGACCGCGCCTGTTCGATCCCGGCTTCGACCATGTCTCGATCGACAATGTTGCGGCAGCGGCCGAAGCTACCGGCCATCTGCTGAAGCAGGGGCGCCGACGGGTTGCCGCCATTGGCGAGCAACGCTGGGGGGGCAGCGCCGCCCAAATTCGCACACTGGGCTATCGCAAGGCCCACGCGGAGATGGGGCTGGACGTCGTCGAGGACCTCATCATTTCGACGACGCATTTCCAGCGCGAAAACGGCGCTGCCGCCATGACGCACCTGATCGAATCGGGAAAGCGGCCGGACGCCGTATTCTGCTTCAACGACCTGCTGGCGCTTGGTGCCATCCGCGCCATTCATCAGCACAAGCTGCGCGTGCCCGAGGACATTGCCGTGGTCGGTTTCGACAATATCGACGAGGGGCGCTACTCGACGCCCTCGCTGACGACCATTGCGCCTGACCGGCACGTCATCGCCAGGCTGGCGGTGGAGCGGCTATTGGCCCGCATTGATGGAAAACCGGTGGATGAGCCACCACGCCTCATTGTTCCACACAGGCTGCTGGTACGCGAGAGCGCCTGAGCGCCTCAATCGTCAGCCGGGGAATAGACCAGCCGGAAGCCGACATGACTTGTGGTCGTATCGGGCGTGTTGCCGTGACGGGCAGCAATCCGATAGCGATAGCAATAGCTGCGGTGGCAGAGGAAGGAGCCCCCCTTCATCACGCGCTGTTCGGTGGCGGCGGCACCGGCATCACGCTGACGGCTGGCCTTTTTCAGCGACCGGACCCGCCAGCGGTCTGCCGACCATTCCCAGGTGTTGCCCGACATGTTGTAGAGCCCGTAGCCATTGGGCTCGAATGAGCGCGCGGGAGCGGTCCAGCGGTGTCCGTCAGCGGCGGTATTAGTGCCGGGAAAGCTGCCCTGCCAGATATTGCATGGCATGAAGTCCGTATCGTTCGGCTCCCGATCCCCCCACGGAAACATCGGGTCAGCCTGCCCGCCGCGTGCGGCATGTTCCCACTCTGCCTCGGTGGGCAGGCGCCCGCCGGCCCAGTGCGCGAAGGCGGAGGCATCGTTCCAGCTGACATGGATCACCGGATATTGTTCACGCCCGGAGAAGCTGCTGCCCTCCCCCTCGGGGCGATCCCATGTCGCCCCGTCGACGCGTCGCCACCACTCTGTCCCCACCGCGCCCTGGGTGATCGTTGCCTCGGGCAGCATGTCGAAGAAGACAAAGGACCAGCCGAATTTTTCGGCCTCGGTCACGTAGCCCGTGGCCGCTATGAAGGCCGCGAACCGCTCGTTCGTGACCGCGGTCACGTCCATGCGAAACGGTTTGACGCGCACGGCGCGCACAGGGGATTCGCCGTCACCGTCGTGAACGGGCCGCCGGGTTCCGACCTGTACCTGGCCGCCGGGGATATTGGCAGTTTCGGTAGCGACCGGCCTGGCCGCTGCCAGGATCGGGGCTAGAGCTTTGTCCGTTTGTTCGGGGATCGGGTCGCGGTGCGGCGCGCAGCAGCTATGGGTCATATTGCGACCTGCATATATTGATGGTGCTTCGATTTCATTCCAATTCCTAGATCGCAACCCGGCGTCCGGCTAGCCCTGTGTCGAAAGCAGGTGGAACCGGCACTGGGCCCTGGTTCGCCGGGATCAACCCGCCGAGGTTGCCGGTTCGCCCATGTTTCGACAAACCAGTGCAGATGGCCTATCAAATATCTGGGGCTTGTCGCAAACATTTTCGGAGCGCGCAATTATCCACTGAGCGTCCTCGTTTTCATGCTTTGTTAACCTTTTGTAGTCCGAAGAGGTGCGCGAGCAGATCGTTCTGATCATTTACGGTCCACACGCCGGAAAAGCCGAAGCCCTTCTTCAGCCAGAGCATGGCTTCGAAGCCTGCGATTGTCCGACGCGCCGTTTTGAAGGATTGGAAGCCGCCGATCTTGGGCATGTTCTTCTTAACCCGAAAATGGTCACTCTCGATGCGTTGTTGGAGATGCTTTGTGACGTAGTGCACGGGGTTGGGCTGAAGCAGACCATCATCTACCGATGCTTTAATCGCGGATGGGAAGGTATTCGCTCCATCCGTGCCGATCTTCTTAGGCGATAACAGGGGCTCGTCTTTGAGCATTTTGCGGAAGAACCTCTTTGCAGCATCCAGGTCGCGCCTGGCCGCCAGCAGGAAATCCATCGGGTTTCCATGCTTATCGATCGCCCGGTACAGATAGCGCCACTTGCCGCGGATCTTCACGTACGTTTCGTCGATCCGGATCGAACCACAATGCGGGCGTCGGAACTGGCGAAGCCGCTTCTCGATCATCGGCGCATAAGCCAAAACCCAGCGGTTGACAGTGCTGTGATCGACCTCGAAACCACGTTCCCGAAACATCTCCTCAAGGTCTCGATAGCTGAGCGGATAGCGCAGATACCAGGCCACCGCCTGCATGATGAGCCATGCCTCGAAATGCCGACCTTTGAAGTCGTCCTTTGATTGGCGCTTCAGCTTGTCGGCAATGGCATTCAGAATCATGGCTACGCTCCGCTACATTGGGAGCGGCAATTTCTCCGCTGGTGGTCAACAGGCCGTTAACCAAGAAAATTTGCGACAGGCCCTGTCGGACGCCTTGCCCTATACGCCTGATGACATTGCGACACAGGCCATTGAAGCCGCCGAGGCCGGCGCCGCGATCCTGCATCTTCACGCGCGTAGGCGCGAGGATGGCGGTGTGACCATCGACCCCGCACGGTTCCGCGCCTTTCTGCCACAGATCCGGCAGTCGACCCAAGCGGTCGTCAACATTTCCACCGGTGGCAGCCTTCAGCATACGATTGAGGAACGGATTCTACCCGCGCTGACCTTCTCACCCGAGATGTGTTCGATGAACATGGGTTCTATGAATTTCTCCTTCCATCCGCTGGCGAAACGGTACCAGAGTTGGAAATTCGGATGGGAGAAGGACTATGTTACCGGCTCCGACGGTTTCATCTTTCGCAATACCTTCGCGGATATCGGCAGTGCCGCGCGCCCGCTGGCACCGCATGATGTTCGTTTCGAACACGAGTGCTACGATGTCGGCCATCTCTACAATCTGAAGTTCTGCATAGAGCAGGGCCTGTTCAAGGCGCCGGTCTTCATCCAGTTCGTTCTTGGAATCCTCGGCGGGATCGGTGCCGATCTCGAGAATCTGCTCTTCATGAAGAAGACAGCGGACAAGCTTTTCGGCGATAGCTATCGGTGGTCGGTGCTCGCCGCCGGCGCGGCACAGATACCTCTTGCCACAGCGGCGGCGCAATTGGGAGGCCATGTTCGTGTGGGCCTTGAGGACTCCCTCTTCATCAGTCGAGGTAAACTCGCCGAAAGTAATGCGCAGCAGGTGCGCAAGGTGCGTCAATGTCTTGAAGATCTGGATTATGAAATCGCAACGCCTCAGGAAGCGCGCGAAATCCTAGGACTGAAAGGCGCAGAACATACCAGATTAGCATGATGCCAATTACCTGGGCATCAAAGGTAGATGATCCCAAAAAAAGTCCATTGGCAATGCAGTTCAAGTCGTCTGGAGCGGAGGAGGCAAAAGCGCATCGTTTATGGAATCGCGGATTGTTGAGGGCTTTGTCCACCGAGCGTGGAAGGGAGCCGCGGCCTCCGCCCGACAATCGGCGGTATTGGAATGGCATACTGCATATTCTTCGCGTCAACTGACCGGTAACTAGGGTGGCGACGCCCTCAGAGACAGAGAACGCTTAACCGTGAGCGACTAGTAGCTGGGACGGCTAAAGATGTCAGTGGCGGCGCGCGGGTCACAATGAATCAAGCAATCCCATATCCAGCGAGTTCCATAAGATAGATTATGCAACTTTAGATTGCCGTTTAGATTCATCTACTCGTAATGGGATCGTATGATCTGTTCCACCTGACGATCTACAAGGAATTTCGAATGCGACACTGGCTGGACAAGCTGACCGACCTCGCCGCCATTCCTGGCGACGAAAGCGTTTTGAAGGACG
>NZ_OZ000535.1:0-348572 GCF_945994535.1 Shinella sp. WSC3-e | reverse complement strand
CATCCTTCGCGAAGGAAAGGCGCACCGCCTTGCCCTTCCGCTCGAGCTTGGCGAGCAGCGCGCCGTCGGCCCGCACGATCTCCTCGGCCGCCGGCGCCGCCTTCCGCGCCGGGCGCAGCAGCCGGTCGAACAGCATCTGGAAGCGCTCGTCGCTCGCCGCCGCCGCAAAGCGCTGCGAGGTCGTCTCGTCGTCCGCCTTCTCGATCTCCGCCCCGTTGCCGTTCGAAAACAGCGCGCCGAGCGCCATCCAGCGCTCGCGTCCCGCCTTCGGCGCCGGGCCGATGGCGTAGATGAAGCGCAACGGCACGGCCTCGGCCACCTGGAGCAGCCGCGACAGCTCGCTCTTCTGCACCGCCAGCGCATCGCCGACGAGCCGGCGCTCGAAGCCGCGCGCGACCAGCGTATGGGCAAAGAGCGCGCGCTCGATGAAGCTGAGATTGCGCCGCTCGGCATTCTCCTTGCCCTGGGCGAGCACCAGCTCGTCGTCGGTGAGCGGCCGCACGATCGCCTTGACCTTGACGCCGAGGCGGCGGGCCGCCTTCAGGCGGCGGTGACCGTAGGCAACCTGGTAGCGCCCCTCCCCTGCCCCGTCCGCCGCCGGGCGCACGAGGATCGGCACCTGCTGGCCGTTCTCGCGCATGCTTTCGACGAGCGCGAGGAAGTCCGGGTCGTCGCGCTCCTCGTCGGAGAGCCGGTCGCTGACGAAGGAGGCGTCGATCGAGCCGGTGTCGAGCGCGACGATGCGCTCGCCCTCCTCCAGGGCCTGGCGCAGCGCGCGCGCCTCCTCCGCCTCGCGGGTGATGGAGGAGAGCGTCAGGCCCATCGCCTTCACGGCGCCGGAGGCGGCGCGGCCCGGCGGGCTGGGCGTTTCGGCGGACGGCGGCAGCGACTTCGTCTCGGGCGCCCGCTCGGTTCCGGCCGGCAGGATGTCCCCGCCGAACAGCGCCTTGATCGAATTCTTGCGGTCGCGGCCAGTCATCATGCGCGTCCCCATGCGGTGTGGACGAGCTGGGCGATCTCGCTGTTGACGGCTTCCAGCGAATCCATCGCCCGGTCGTACGTTCCGCGGGAGAAATTCTCGCGGCCGACCTCGTAGAGCGTCTGCTTGGTGAGGCCGGCATCGGAGACGGCGGTGGATTTCAGCATGGTCGATGTCAGCACGCGGTTGCCGAAGAGCGAGCGCAGGAAGCCGACGATCTGCGCCTGCGGCCCGTCATGCGGCTCGTAGCGGGTGACGAGGTAGCGCAGGAAATCGAAGTTCAGCTGGCCGCCCGCCTCGCGCACCACGCCGAGCAGGTCCGAGGTCATGAACAGGAACTGGCTCATCGAGGCGACGTCGAGCATCTGCGGATGCACGGTGACGATGACCGAGGTGGAGGCGCAGAGCGCCGACAGCGTCAGGTAGCCGAGCTGCGGCGGGCAGTCGATGACGACGACGTCGTAGTCGTCGGCGACCGAGGCGAGCGCCGCCTGCACGCGGGTGAAGAACAGGCCGTGCGCCTCCCCTGCCCGCCGCTCGGCGAGCGCGCGCGGCGTCGCATGCTCGAATTCCTGCAGTTCCAGATTGCCCGGCACGAGGTCGAGATTGTGGAAATAGGTTTTTCGCACGATGGCGGAGAGGTGGCGGGCCTCGCCGTCATAACGGATCGCGCCGTAGATCGTGTCGTTGCCGGCAAGGTCGAGCTCCGGCTGGTAGCCGAAGAGCGCCGAGAGCGAGGCCTGCGGGTCGAGATCGATGGCGAGCACCCGGTGGCCGGTCATGGCGAGGTGCTGGGCGAGGTGCACGGAGGAGGTCGTCTTGCCGGAGCCGCCCTTGAAATTGGTGACGGAGATGACCTGCAGGTGCTCGCCGCGCGCCGGATCGCGCCATTTCACATAGGAGCGGGCCTTTGCCGCATTGCCCTTGGCGCGCGCCTGCTCGGCGAGGTGATGGCGCAGCGCGTCGATGTCGGCGAGCGAATACATGCGCCGTCCGCCCGGGCCGGTGGCGAGCTCCGGCCCCTCCCCCGCCAGCGAGATCTGCCTGAGGTAGCCGTCCGAGACGCCGATCAGCCGCGCCGCCTCGCCCGAGGTGAAGCTGCGCAGCGTCTTCTGCGAGGTCGGCGGGAACAGCCGGTCGCGCATGGCCTGGAGCTGCACGGAAAGCGCCTGCGCATCCTCCGCGATGGTTTCGTCGGCCGGGCGAAGCGTCGACATGGATTCTCCAAGGGCTGTGTGCGACGGCTTGGCCATCGGCAGTCTCCGTTCATTCCCCGATCCGAAGGGCCCTCATGCCCGGTGGATCGCCTTGCCTATACTCTCTCTGATTCTCCACCCCGGGGAAATGCGCGGACGGGAAAATCTACAGAGGCTTCTGGCAGTTACGGCGAAAATCACAATCTTCGCCCGGTTCCGTAACAGACGGTGGGACAGGTTCCGAGTCGCGTCAAGCGTTTTTTGGTTAACGAAACCTTAACGGGAAGAGGCCGGAATCCCGGAGAATCAGGACTCCGGCGGCTTGCCGCGGCGCGTCATCCACCGGATTCTGACTCCGCCCCGCGTCGCGCCGGACGGCCGTTCCGCCGGGCCGGCGAGAAATCCCCTGCCGCCCCCGCCGATTCGCTTCCCCGCCCTTCCCCACCGTGGCCCGCGTTGACAGCTGTCAACCGCCCGATCCATCAGCATCGTGAATCGATGCGCCGCCACGGATTCCAAAAAGTCGTTGGACGGGATTCGCCCCGCCGGCGAGACTCGCCCCATGGAAGAGACGCGGTCAAGCCATTTCGAACGCCGCGATGCGGCCCGCAACATGCAGCGCTTCTATCGCCTGACGGTAACGCGCGACCTGTTCGGCACCGTGCTCCTGCTGCGAGAATGGGGCCGGATCGGCGTCTTCTCGCGCGAGCGCGCGCAGGAGAAGCGAAGCCTTGCGGACGCATGGCGGGATGCCGAGCGGCTTGCGGCGCAAAAATGCCGGCGCGGCTATGTGCCGGTCGGGGAGTGAAACGTGGAACGGCGGCGGAGGGGTCGAACCCAGCCGGCGGCAATGAACGCCGAAGCAGCGGCCGGCGCAGAGACGGACCGCGGAGGTAAAGGCCAAACCTGCCAAGCCCGCCAACCTCTCCTTCGTCATCCTCGGGCTTGACCCGGGGATCCACAATCTCGGTGGCACATGGATCCTCGGGTCAAGCCCGAGGATGACGGAGGGAGGTCGGGACGGTCGTGGACGTGGGCGCGTGGAAGATCGGACAACAGCCAGAGAGCCAGAGAGCCAGAGAGCCAGAGAGCCAGAGAGCCAGAGAGCCAGAGAGCCATGGGCAGCCGCGCGGCGTTGACAGCTGTCAACGGCCTCAATGGGGCTGGCTGCGCTGGAAGAACTGCAGGAAGAGCTCGCGCTCGGTGGTGATGTCGAGCTTCTCGTAGATGCGGGCGCGGTGGTTCTTCACCGTGCCGGGCGCAATGCCGAGCCGGGCGGCGACGGTGGCGGTCGGGTGGCCGTTCAGCACCAGCTCGACCAGCTCCATCTCGCGGGCGGAAAGCTCCGGCCAGAGGGCGGCGGACAGCACCGGGCCGTTGGCCGGAACGGCGCCCGGCAGGGCGGGCGCGGCGCTGCGGCGGTAGGAGGGCTGGCGCGTCCTGGTGTCGAGCGCGTGCAGGGCGGCGAAGACCGGGAAGCGTTCGCGGAGCAGGTCGATATCGGCATCGCGGAAGGGCTGGCGCGAACGGTCGAGGAAGATGCCGAGGCACCAGTCGTCGCCATCCTCCAGGAGCACGCCGATCTCGTCGCAGATCTCCGACTGGGCGAGGAACTCGGCGATGTAGCGGCCGCGCTTCATGCGGTCGCCGGCAAGGCTCTTGAGCGGCACGATGCCGGTGCGCCGCTCGCCCCGCCAATGGGCATAGAAGGGATCGAAAACGTAATAGGTCTCCAGGTAGCGCGCGACCATCGCCTCCGAATAGCCGCGATGCTTGACGAATTCCGGCCGGCGGGTCGCCGAATAGCGCGTGACGGTGATGAGGTCGGGCGAGACGATGGTGCCGATCATGTCGATCAGCCGGTCGACGTGATCGTCCGTTCCCGTCGCGCTGATCGCGGCGGCGAAGGTCTGCCAGGCGTTTTCTCCGCGCATATCCTCGTCTAGCACGTCCCCTCCCCGCCGTCATTGTGCCTTTCGGCATATGGCGCCGTGGCCCAGCGCGATCCTAGTCTTCCCCCATCGAACGTCTCAGGAGGGCAAGGACTTGGAAAACCCGATTGTGATTGGCATCGACGCGGGCGGCACCATGACCGATACGATCCTCGTCGATAAGCACGGACACTTCAAGATCGGCAAGGCGGCGACGACGCCAAAGGACGAGGCGGAGGGGTTCCTCGCCTCCTCGCTCGATGCGGCGGAGGCCTGGGGCATCTCGCTGGAAAGCCTGTTCTCCGGCGTCGACGTCGTGCTCTATTCGGGCACCGGCATGCTCAACACGCTGCTGTCGCGCACCGGCCGGCGCCTCGGCCTCATCACCACCAAGGGCATGGAGGACATGATCCTGATGGGCCGCGGCCTGCAGGCCTGGGCCGACTATTCCTATGCCGACCGCCTGCACGCCGTCACCCACGCCCATCCCGATCCTCTGGTGCCGCGCCGGCGCACGCACGGCGTGACGGAACGCATCGACCATTTCGGCGATGTCGTGCTGCCGCTCTACGACGCCGATGTCGTTACGGCCGCCCGCGCCCTCATAAGGGACAAGGTCGACGCGATCTGCATCATGACGATCTTCTCCCATGTGAACCCCGTGCACGAGAAGCGCATCGCCGAGATCTGCCGGCAGGAGATCGACAGGGCGGGCGCGGAGATCGCCGTCTATACCAGCCACGAGGTGCGCCCCGTCATCCGCGAGCAATCGCGGCTGAACTCGGTGCTGATCGAGGCCTATGCCACCTCGCGCGGCCGCAGGCAGCTGCGCGGCATCGAGGACGCCTCGAAGAAATACGGCTTCAAATACGGCGTGCAGACCCTGCTCTCCTTCGGCGGCCTCACCTCGATCAACCACCCCCGCCTGCACGAGACGATGATCTCCGGCCCGATCGGCGGCATCCTGGGCGCGGCCTATATCGGCAAGCTGATCGGCAATGACAGCCTCATCTGCTCCGACATGGGCGGCACCTCCTTCGACATGGGCGTCATCTCGCGCGGCCAGACGCGCATCGAGAACGAGCCCCTGATGGACCGCTTCAAACTCAACGTGCCGACGCTGCATCTCGACACGATCGGCGCGGGCGCCGGCATGATCCTGAAGGTCGATCCGCTGACGCGGAAGATCTCGCTCGGGCCGGAAAGCGCCGGCTCCGATCCCGGCCCGATCTGCTTCGACCGCGGCGGCACCGAGCCGACCATCGCCGATTGCGACGCGATCCTCGGCCGGCTGAACCCGGACTATTTCCTCGGCGGCAAGGTGAAGCTGCAGGTGGAGAAGGCGCGCGCCGCCTTCAAGGCGAAATGCGCCGACGTGCTCGGTGTCGGCGTGGAGGAAGCGGCCGAGGGCATGATCGAGATGCTGGAGGCGGACGCCAACAACGCGCTGCGCCGGGTGATCTCCGGCCAGGGCATCCACCCCTCGGAATTCACCCTGCTCTCCTATGGCGGCTCCGGCCCGCTGCATCTGGCCGGCTGCGCGAGGGGCATCGGCTTCAAGGACATCATCACCTTCCAGTTCGCCGCCGGCTTCTCCGCCTTCGGCTGCACCACGGCGGACTACATGCGCCGCCATTCGGTCTCCACCCAGATCGACATCGCCGCCCGCGCCTCCGAGGACGCGCTTGCCGCCGCCGGCAGCCAGATCACCGGCGTGTGGCAGGACCTCGAAAGGGCGGCGGTCGACGAGATGCTGGCCGACGGCCATGCGCGCGAGAAGATCAGGACCGTGCCCTTCTTCATGGCGCGCTATACCGGCCAGCTCGAGGACGTCGAGGTCATCGCGCCGTTGCCAGCTGTCAACTCGGCCGACGACATGCGCACCGTGCTCGCCCGGTTCGAGGAGGTCTATGCCAAGGCCAACCACCGCGTCTCGAAATATGGCGAGGCCGGCTTCTCGCTGATGGAGCTCGGCGTCATCGCCACGGCCGACAAGATCAAGCCGACGCTCGTGCGGCGCCCGCTCGGCACCGCCAACCCGGCAAGCGCCCACAAGGGCGTGCGCGAGGCCTATATCGGCGGGCGCTGGCACAGGGCGAACCTCTATGAGATGGACCTGCTCGAGCCCGGCCACGAGGTGGCCGGCCCGGCCATCATCGAGCACCCGGCAACGACGCTGGTCGTGCATCCGGACGACCGCGTCTTCATCGATGAATGGACGCTGCTCCACTACATTCACGCCTGAGCGGGAGACATGACCATGCTGGACAAGACCGCAAATCCCCTCCGTTCGCGCCTCCTCGAATCCGAGCGGCTGATGGAGGAAACCGGCTGCTACGACGGCATCACCGAACTGACGCTGCGCCGGCAGGACCCGCTGAAGTTCGAGACGCTGCACACCAAGCTGCGCGCCTATTGCGTCTCGGCCCGCGAAATGGCCCGGCGCATCTCCGCTTCGCCCGGCGTGCGCGAGGTCGGCGAGATGGTCGTCGCCATCTACACGCCGGAAGGCGACGCCATCGCGCTGTCCAACGGCATCATGGTGCATGTGCACACGATGAGCCGCTTCATCAAATGGATGATCCGCAACGGCTACGAGGAGAACCCCGCCATCCGCGACGGCGACATCTTCGCCAACAACGACGCCTTCATCGGCACCGTGCAGGTGCCCGACGTGATGGATGTCGTGCCGATCTTCCACGAGGGCACGCTGGTCGGCTGGGCGGGCGCGGTCTGCCACGAGCTGGAGGCCGGCGGCATCACGCCGGGCGGCGACGTGTGCCTGGCGCAGGAGCGCTTCACCGAGGGCCTGTTCGTCTGCGCGGAGAAGGTCGGCGAGAACGACGAGCTGCGCCGCGACTACGTCATCCGCTGCGAGCGCAACCTGCGCATGCCGATCTACTGGGTGCTGGACGAGAAGGCCAAGGTCGCGGCCTGCATCGACATGCGCGAGAGCGTCAAGACGCTGATCTCCGAGATCGGCCTCGACTACTGGCAACGGCTGTCGAAGGAGTTCATCGAGGAGGGCAGGCGGGCGCAGCTCGCCCGCACCCGCCAGCTCACCGTGCCCGGCATCTATCGCGGCCACACCTTCTACGGCCATGTGACGGAGGGCAAGCCCGGCTTCCAGCCGCTCGGCCCGCCGAACTGGCTCTACAACATCCCGATCGAGATGGAGATCACCGCGGAGGGCAAGATCCGCATGGACTTCGACGGCACCCAGCCCTGGGGCTACCACTCGATGAACTGCACGCCGGCCGGCATGGACGGCGGCATGTTCGTGACGCTGACCCAGCACATGAACTTCGAAGGCCTCGTCAATGACGGCGCCTGGATGGCGACCGAGATCAACATCCCGCACGGCACCTGGACCAACCCCGACAACGAGATGGCGGCGACCGCCACCTCCTGGGCGCTGCTGCTGCCGGCCTACGGCGTCTTCCAGCGGCTCCTGTCGCGCGGCTTCATCGCCCGCGGCTTCGTGGAGGAGGCCTTCGTCGGGCAGGTGAACTCGCCGATGATCGAGATGGGCGGCATCAGCCAGTACGGCACGCAGTTCGGCATGGCGCATTTCGAATGCGCGGCCGCCGGCTCCGGCGCGCTCGCCATCAAGGACGGGCTCGACACGGCCTATGTCGGCTGGAACCCGGAATCCGACATGGGCAATATCGAGATCTGGGAACAGAACATGCCGATGGTCTATATCGGCCGCTCGATCGTGCCCAATTCCGGGGGCGCGGGCAAATATCGCGGCGGCTGCGCCTTCTCCTCGACCTGGCTGATCAACAAAACGGAGCACCTGCGGCTCGTCACCTCGGAACATTCCTCCCGCGTCTTCGACAATGGCGGCCTGTGCGGCGGCTATCCGGCGCCGACCTGCGAGAAGCACCATGCCGTGCGCGGCTCGGACATCTTCGAGAAGGCCGCGCGCGGCGAGGCGCTGGCGCACGGGCCGGGCACCGATCCCGTCACCTCGGATTTCGAGCGCGCCTACAAGGGCGAGCAGGTCTTCGAGGAGGGGCCCTACATCACCCGGCCGCACAAGTCGGGCGACATCTTCAGCCATGCCTACAATGGCGGCGGCGGCTTCGGCGACGTGCTGGAGCGCGATCCGGTGAAGACGGCCCTGGACGTGGAAAACGGCTTCCTCACCCGCGAGGCGGCGGAGACGGTCTTCGGCATCATCCTCAGGGACGACGCGGAAGGCTATCCGCAGGCCGATATCGACGCCACCGTCGCGCGGCGGGCCGAAATGCGCAAGGCGCGGCTGGAAAAGGCCATTCCCGTATCCGACTGGATCGCCGGGGAGGCCGCGCGCGTGAAGCGGCAGGACTTTGCGCCGGAGGTCACCAGGATGTATCGCAGCGCGATGCAGCTTTCACCGAGATTCGCCAGCGAATTCAAAAGCTTCTGGGGTCTCGACGCCGATTATGCCTTTGCCGGGGAGACGTGAGCCATGAGTGCCTATTCCAAGGATGTCATCCGCGAGCTGGTCGAGGGCACCTTGCCCTGGCCGCAGACCCGCCGGATCATGAGCGCCTACAAGGACGACGACAGATTCGATAAATATATCAGTGTGTTGCAGGACCGTGTGGCATGGGACGACACGATCCTGCTACCCATCGGCGACCGGCTGTTCATCTGCGACGGCGGGGAGGGGCGGGTGACCCGCTGCGAATGCGGCCATTCCTTCGGCGACTACCGGGAGAACTGGAAGCTGAAGGCCGTGATCAACGTGCGCAACACCGAGGCGAGCCTGCGCGAGATCTATCCCAATTCCGACCTGCCGGACCCGGACTGGATGGAAATCCGCGAGTTCTTCTGCCCTGCCTGCGCCCATCTGCACGAGGTGGAGGCGGCCGCGCCCGGCTATCCCATCGTGCACGACTTCCAGCCGGACCTCGAGGGCTTCTACCGCGACTGGCTTGGAAAACCCCTGGGCAAACCGCTGAAGGAGACGGCATGACGGACCATCTTGCGGGCCGCAGCGCGGTCATCACCGGCGGGCTGACGGGGCAGGGGCTGGCGATCGCCGAGGCCCTTGCCGGGGCGGGCGCCAATGTCGCGGTCGGCTCCTTCGTGCGCGAGGCGGCGGGGCGGCAGGGCGATGCCGCCGCCTATCCGGACCCCGGGGAGATCCTCGCCGTGCGGGAGAGGCTGGAGCGCTTCGGCACGAAGGTCCATGCCGGCCATCTCGACGTGCGCGACGCGGCGGGTATCGCCGGTTTCGCGGCGGCGGCGGAGGCCGCCTGCGGGCCGGCGGACATCCTCGTCAACGCCGCCGGCACGACGGCCGAGCAGCCGGTCAGCGGCCATTCGGACGAGCTGTGGCTGAAGATCATCGACACCAACCTCAACGGCGCCTTCCGCATGATCCGGACCTACCTGCCGGGCATGATGGCGCGCGGCTGGGGCAGGGTGATCAATATCGGCTCGACGGCGGCAACGGTCGGCTGGAAGGACAACCCGGCCTACTGCGCCTCGAAGGCCGGCCTGCTCGGGCTCACCCGCTGCGTGGCGCTGGAGGGCGCGCCGCACGGCGTGACGGCGGTGATGATCAGCCCGACCTGGGTGGAGACGGAGCTGATGCGCCGCAACGTGCAGCAGGTCATCGACCGGGAGGGCGGCGGGCGCGCGCTGGAGGACGCCATGGCCGACATCGCCCGGCAGAACCCGCAGAACCGCATCATCCAGCCGAGCGAAATCGCCGCCCTTGCCGTCTTCCTCTCGGGGGAGGGGGCCAGGGGCATCACCATGGAGAACATACAGATCTCGGGCGGCGCACTCTGGTGAGCCGCCCTTTCGCATGAAACGGAGAAAACAAGAAAGGGAACAGCAGATGTACAGACTGAGGACAATGACGCTTGCCCGACTGACCCTCGCCATGGCCGCCGGCCTGCTTGCGCCCCTCGGCGCGGCCGAGGCGGCCGATCCGGAAAGCTGCAAGGCGGTGCGCTTCTCCGATGTCGGCTGGACCGACATCACCTCGACGACCGCCGTCGCCTCGGCGATCCTGGAAGCGCTCGGCTATGCGCCGGAGAGCAAGCTGCTCTCCATCCCCGTCACCTATACCAGCATGAAGAACAAGGACATCGACGTCTATCTCGGCGACTGGCAGCCGAGTATGGAGGCCGACCGCAAGCCCTTCCTCGAGGACAAGTCGATCGAGGTCTTCGGCCCGAACCTGACGGGCGCCAAATACACCTTCGCCGTGCCGAAATACGTCGCCGATGCCGGCGTCAGGGATTTTGCCGACCTGCAGAAATTCGCCGAGAAGTTCGGCAGCAAGATCTTCGGCATCGAGCCCGGCAACAACGGCAACCGCATGATCACCGAGATGATCGAGAAGAAGGCCTTCGGCCTCGGCGGCTGGGAGCTCGTCGAGAGCTCGGAGCAGGGCATGCTGGCCGAGGTCGGCCGGGCGATCGGCGAGAAGCAGTGGATCGTCTTCCTCGGCTGGGCGCCGCATCCGATGAACTCGGTCTACGCCATCGACTATCTTTCCGGCGGCGACGACTATTTCGGCCCCAATTACGGCGGCGCCGACATCTACACCAATATCCGTGCCGGCTACGCGCAGGAATGCCCGAACGCCGCGCGGTTCGTGACCAACCTGCGCTTCACGCTCGACATGGAAAACGAGATCATGGGCGCCATCCTGAACGACGGCAAGGACGCCAAGGACGCCGCCACCGAATGGCTGAAGGCCCATCCCGACGCGGTGAAGCCCTGGCTCGACGGCGTGACCACGCTGGACGGCCGGCCTGCGGCGGAGGCGGTGAACGGGTTGCTGAACGGATAGAAAACGCCCAAGGGCATGCGGAATTCCGCTCTTTTTGTATCAGGAAGCGGAATTCCGCTTCTGCGGCGACTTTTTTCATGATATGCGGAATTCCGCTTGTTCTTAGAAAAAGAGCGCTTTTCCGCATGAAGCCACCGATAGCAGAACAACTGGGCGCGCAGCTGCGCCGGGCCCGCAAGGGCCGCGACCTCACCCAGCCGGCGCTGGCGGCGCGGCTGGGACGGGACAGGGCGCGCATTTCGGAGCTGGAGCGCGACCTCCTGCAGGCCCGCCGCGGGCGCGACCGGCTGGCGCTGCTCCTGGAGATCTGCGACGCGCTGGATCTTGCGCCCGTACTGGTGCCGGCCGAAAGGCTGGCGGCCGTGCAGGCGCTGCTTGCGCCCGCCGGGGCGGGGGAGGGCGCGGCGGCCCCCGGCGGCACCGCCTTCGACGACGTCTTCGTCGATCTTTCCGACGGAGAGGCGTGATGGCGCGCGCGGCGGTGCTCGGGGTGCATCTCCTCGATTTTGCAGGCCTGCCCCGGCGGGTCGGCACGCTGACGCGCGACGGGGAGGGGGCGACGGCCTTCCTTATCGACGAGGCCTATCTGCGCGATCCGGCGCGGCCGGTGCTGAGCCTCGGCTGGCAGGTGCCGGGCGACGCGGCGGCGACGCGCGGCCGGCTTGCCGCGCGCGGCGACAAGATCGGCCTCAACGGCCACCTGCCGCCCTGGTTTGCCGGGCTCTTGCCGGAAGGGGCGCTGCGCGACCTCGTGCTCGCCGAGATGGGGCCGGGCCGGCACGACCAGTTCGACCTCCTGACGCGGCTCGGCGCGGACCTGCCCGGCGCCGTGCTGGTGACGCCCGAGACGGCCCTGCCCGAAACCGCCGGCCCGCTCCATCTCGAACGGCTCGCCGGGCTCGACCTGCCGCAGCCGGAGGGGCTGATAAAATTCTCACTGGCCGGCGTGCAGCTGAAATTCTCCGCCGCCCCCGCCGGCGCGCGGCTGACCGTGCCGGCGCGGGGAGGGGAGGGGAGGGCGATCCTCAAGGTGCCGGCGGCGCGCTATCCCGGCCTGCCAGAGGCCGAATTCGCCGCCATGACGCTCTGCCGGATGATCGGCGTGACGGCGGCCGACTGCCGGCTGGTGCCGGTGAACGCGATCGACGGCCTGCCGGCGGGCTTCCTCCCGGGCGGGGCGATGGCGCTTTCCGTCGACCGCTTCGACCGGCCGGGGGAGGGCAGGCGCCTGCACATGGAGGATGCCGGCCAGGTGGTGGGCGCCGTCGGCGAGCGCAAATACACGATGGCGACCTACGAGACGATCCTCAACATGATCCGCCGCTTCAGCACCGACTGGCGCGCCGACGTGCTGGAGGGCATCCGCCGCATCGTCGCCGACGTGCTCGTCGGCAATGGCGACAACCACCTGAAGAACTGGTCCTTCCTGTTTCCCGGCGGCGGGGCGGTGCGCCTGTCGCCGGCCTACGACATCGTGCCGACCGTGCTCTTCGCGCCGGCCGACCAGCTGGCGCTGCGCTTCGTCGGCACCCATGCCTTCGCCGCCGTCACGCTGCATCGCTTTCGCCGCGTCGCCGCGTTTCTCGGGCTCGATCCGGACTGGATCGAGCGGGAGGTGCGGGAGACCGTGCTCCTGGCGCTCGACCTCTGGCCGGCGGCCGCGCACGACCATCTCGGCGCCGCGCGGGCGGAGCGCCTGATCACGCGGCTCGAAACGCTGGCGCTGGTGCGCGAGGCGCGGGACTGAGGCGCGCCGCTGCGCACTTTTGCGCGGCATGCGTCAAGGCCGCACGCGCCGTTCAGTGGGGAACCGGCCCGCTGCCGGCAAGGGCCGCGGGGGAGGGGCGGGGAAGGGGAATGCGGCCGAAGTCCGCGTCGCTCGCCCGCGTCTTCAGGAGGTCGAGGAAATCGTAGCCGGCCGTCCAGCGGCCGAAACCGCTGGCGATGTTGATATGGCCGGCATGGCCGATATCGACGAGGTCGCTGCCCCAGGCGCGCGCCGTCTGGCGCAGCCGCTCGACCGGCATGTAGGGATCGTCGAGGCTGCCGACGACGAGCGAGGGAAAGGGCAGCCGCCGCGCCGGCATGGCGCCGAACCTGACGATACAGGGATGCAGCGCCTCCGTCGTCTCAAGGTCGCAGGGCGCCACCAGCAGCGCGCCGCGAATGCGCCCGGCCAGCCGGCTTTCGGCGAAATGCGCCGCCAGGACGCAGCCGAGGCTGTGGGCGACCAGCCAGACGTCGTTGCCGACCATCTCCACCACCCGCTCCAGCCGCACGAGCCAGTCCCGCTGCTCCGGGCAGGACCAGTCATGCTGCTCGACGACGCGGCTTTCCAGGTTGTCGCGCGCCCAGTGACGCTGCCAGTGCGCCTCCGGCGAGCCGTTGAGGCCCGGCAGGATGAGCGTATCGACGGGAATATCGAGCGACGGCATGGCGGCCTCCTTAGCCTTTCCAGGCGCCACGGCGGGGATCGCCGCAGGCGACGGCATATCGGGAGGATACAGCGTCCCGCCACCGGGCATAGGAATTCTATCATCTATATAGACTAATTTCGAAAAAGCCTTTTCCCGCCGCCAGCCGGGCTTGCCGGGACGATAAGGACCTGGCGGCGGGCAAGTTCCATAAATCGCCTTATGCAACCCGTGACCGGGCCGGGCGGCGTCCCGTTCGACGGGCGGCCTGCGGCAACGGGCGGTGCGGCGCTACCGGGCCCGCCACTCCAGATACCAGGCCGCGAAGGCCGCGATGCCCTCCTCCAGCGTCACGCGCGGGGAAAAGCCGGTGAGATGGGCGAGGATCTCGGTGGAGGCGAAGGTGCGGGGCACGTCGCCGGGCTGCATCGGCAGGTAGTTGCGCAGGGCGGGCCGGCCGAGCGCCCTCTCGATCGTCTCGATGAAGGTCATCAGCCCGACCGGCTGGCCGCCGCCGATATTGACGGTGCGGAAGGGCGCGCCGGCCGAGAGCGTGTCGAGGATGCCGGGCGCCGTGACGCGGCTTTCCTCCCGCGGCACGACGTCGACGAGCCGCACGATCGCCTCGACGATGTCGTCGACATAGGTGAAGTCACGGCTCATCTTCCCCTCGCCGTAGACGTCGATCGGGCGGCCGGAGAGGATGGCGTCGGAGAACTTGATCGGCGCCATGTCGGGCCGGCCCCAGGGGCCGTAGACCGTGAAGAAGCGGAAGGCCGTCGTCGGCACCGCGTAGAGGTGGGCGTAGGAATGCGCCATCAGCTCCATGGATTTCTTCGAGGCGGCATAGAGCGTCATCGGCTCGTCGGCGCGGTCGGCCTCGGCGAAGGGGATCTTCTCGTTGGCGCCGTAGATCGACGAGGTCGAGGCGAGCAGCAGGTGTTTCGGCTGCAGGGCCCTTGCCAGTTCCAGCACGTTCCACGAGCCGACGAGGTTGGAGTCCACATAGGCGCCGGGATTTTCCAGGCTGTAGCGCACGCCGGCCTGCGCGGCGAGGTGGAGGATGACGTCGGGCGCCTTCAGCGCGGCCGCGGCATCGAGCGCGGCGCGGTCCTCCAGCCGGCCCGTGACCTGGCGGAAGCCCGCATGGGGCGTGAGCAGCGCGAGGCGCTGTTCCTTCAGCGTGACGTCGTAATAGGGCGTCATGCCGTCGAAGCCGGTGACCGTGTGGCCGTCCGCAAGCAGGCGCCGCGCGAGGTGGAAGCCGATGAAGCCCGCGGTGCCGGTGACGAGGAAATGCGTCATTCCGCCGCCTCGCAGACCGGCGCGACCATGGCGCATGTGCCGCGGCCGATGCTCGAATAGGCAAAGCCGTGGCGGGCCACCTCCTCCGGCTTGTAGACATTGCGCAGGTCCACCAGGACGGGCCTTGCCATGCTCGCCTTCAGCCGCTGGAAATCGAGCGCGCGGAACTGGTTCCATTCCGTGACGATGACCAGCGCCTCCGCGCCCTCGGCGATGTCGTAGGGCGAGGCGCCGTAGGTCACGTCGTCGAGCACGGCCCTCGAGGCCTCCATGCCCTCGGGATCGTAGGCGAAGATCTTCGCGCCGCCGTCCTGCAGGGCCTGGATGATGGAGATCGACGGGGCGTCGCGCATGTCGTCGGTCTCCGGCTTGAAGGTGAGGCCGAGCACGGCGATCTTCTTGCCGCGCACCTCGCCGCCGAGCGCCGCGACGACCTTGCGGGCCATGGCGCGCTTGCGCGTGTCGTTGATGGCGATGGTGGTCTCGATCAGCCGCACGGGGCTGTCATTGTCCTGCGCGGTCTTGACCAGCGCCAGCGTGTCCTTGGGGAAGCACGAGCCGCCATAGCCGGGGCCGGCATGCAGGAACTTCGCGCCGATGCGCCCGTCGAGGCCGATGCCGCGCGAGATCTGCTGCACGTCCGCGCCGACCTTCTCGCACAGGTCCGCGATCTCGTTGATGAAGGTGATCTTCATGGCGAGGAAGGCGTTGGCGGCGTATTTGATCAGCTCGGAGGTGCGGCGGGTGGTGAAGAGCAGCGGCGACTGGTTGAGATAGAGCGGCCGGTAGACCTCGGTCATCACCTCGCGCGCCCGCTCGTCCTCGATGCCGACGACGATGCGGTCCGGCCGCTTGAAATCGCCGATCGCCGCGCCCTCGCGCAGGAATTCCGGGTTCGACACGACGGCGATGTCCGCCTCGGGGCGGGTCTCGCGCAGGATGCGCTCCACCTCGTCGCCGGTGCCGACGGGCACGGTCGATTTCGTCACGACGACGGTGAAGCCCTTGACCGACCGGGCGATCTCGCGGGCGGCGGCGTAGACGTAGGAAAGGTCCGCATGGCCATCGCCGCGCCGCGAGGGCGTGCCGACCGCGATGAAGACGACGTCGGCCTCGCCGACAGGCCCCGCGAACTCGGTGGTGAAGGAGAGCCGCCCCGCCTTGACGTTCTCCGCCACCAGCGCCTCCAGGCCCGGCTCGAAGATCGGCATCTCGCCGCGCTTCAACGCCTCGATCTTCGCCTCGGCCTTGTCGATGCACACGACGGTGTGGCCGAAATCGGCAAAACAGGCGCCCGATACCAGGCCGACATAACCCGAACCGATCATCGCGATCTTCATGGTGCTTCTTCTCCGGATGGGACCTTTGTCGCGGCTGTCCTGGCCGTCATTCGTCACAGATGGAACATGGTGCCGGGCAAAGCACGGAACAGGGCCGGCTTCAAGGGCAATGCGGGCGGTTATCTAGGAAGAGGCCCCGGCCTTTGCCACCCCTTCTGGCCTGCCGGCCATCTCCCCTTGAAGACAGGTATAGGGGCAGGACGATGCCGCAATCCCTTCTCCCCCCGGGGGAGAAGGTGGCCCGAAGGGTCGGATGAGGGGGTGAGGCAGGCGGGATATTGCAATCATTTACGCCTTCGGTCTCCCCCTCATCCGCCTGCCGGCACCTTCTCCCCCCGGGGGGAGAAGGGGTTGGGGCAACGGTTTCCGTCCACAGGCAAGTACCCTGCCCCCCAGGGAAGATATCCGGCAGGCCAGAAAATGCCTCACCACGACTTCCACGCCAGCAACAACCCGCCATCATCACGCTCGGCCGCCCGGCAGGCCGCCTCGACATCGGCAGGCGGCGCGCCGCGCGGCAGGGTGCCGGCGACCAGCCCGGCATCGGCGAGCGTGACGGCGCCGCCGCGGGCGACGACGGTGAAGATCAGCGGGCCGGTGGACCACCAGGCGGGCGCCCCGGGCATCGCCGCGACGACCTCGGGCAGCACGGCGTTGAGGCGCACCAAGACCGGGTGATGGGCCGGCGCTGCCAGGAAGGAATTGGCGAGCAGCAGGCTGCCGCGGCCGGTCTTGCGCGGAATGTCCTCCGCCATGGCGGTCAGCCCGGTCATCGGCAGGAGATCGTGGAAGCTGATGTCGGCGCGGGCGGGATACCAGTCGCAGTCGAGGTAGACGCCGCCCTCCTGCTCGACGAGCAGGTAGCGCGCGATATCGACGGCGCCGGGATAGTCCCCCCGCTCCAGCATGGCGCGGAACGCCGTGTTCTCATGGATGCCGGCCTCTTCCAGGTCCTTTTCCCGCCAGAGGAAATGGCCGTAGCCATGGGCCTTGGCGTGCTGCTCCCAGGCCTTGGCCGCGGGCGGCACGGCCCCTTCCCCGATCCAGACCTGGTGGATGACGGGCGGGATCGCGGCGCGGTTCGCCTCGGCGATCGCCCGCCGCTCGGCCGAGGAGAAGCGTCCGTGCGCGGACAGCAGGTCCGGGTCGGGCACGAGGTGATACTGGTAGCCGATGCGCTCGAGGGGATCGCCTTCCGCCTTCGCGAGCTTGAGGAAGGCCGAATGCAGGCGGCGCGGCAGGCCGAGCGCCGTTTCCGGCCCGAGGGCGGCCCGCTCGGGATCGATGGAGACCTCTTCCAGCACCTGCCAGGCGGCGCCGAAATCGCCGGCCTCGCGATATTCGGCGGCTTTTTCCAGTTGTTCGTTCAATCGTTGCTTGGCTGACATCAAGCTGTCCTAGAGGAAGTCCGGCAAAAGTGCGACGCGGTTTTGCATCCGGCGCCGGGGGCAAGGCAAGAGCGAGGTCGCCCGCCGGAGACGTTCCTTCATATTCGGCCCCGGCCGAAGCAACGACAACCCCCAACCTTGCCCGGAGTAAGGCGTGGACAGAAAAAAGTGCGCGCGCTAGTGTCACTGTGGGGAACATCAAGAAAAGGCCGCGTGGATAAAAATCCGTCAGGCGAGAAAGCACATATGAACTCGAATGCGAGGCGCCGGCCGAGGGACCTGCTGCGGATCGAAGACCTGCACGTCTCCTTCTCCCTGATGGGCGCGAGGATCACCGCCGTCAGGGGCGCAAGTCTCAGGGTGTTGCCCGGAAAGGTGACCGCCCTGGTGGGCGAATCCGGCTCCGGCAAGTCCGTCATCAGCCAGACCGCCATGGGCCTGCAGCCGCCGACCGCGCGCGTTTCCGGCAGGATCCTCTTCGACGACCCGCTCTCCGACGAAGGCCCCATCGACATCCTGCCCCTGCCGCGCGACGGCAGGAAGATCCGCTCCATCCGCGGCGGGCGCATGGGCATGATCTTCCAGGAGCCGATGACCTCGTTTTCGCCGCTGCACACGATCGGCGACCAGATCAGCGAGTCCCTTGCCATCCACAGCGGCCTTGCCGGCGCGGAGATGCGCGAGCGCTGCGAGGACATGCTGTCCCGCGTCGGCTTTGCCGACCCGCGCAAGGTCTACGACATGTACTCCTTCGAGCTGTCGGGCGGCATGCGCCAGCGCGCGATGATCGCCATGGCGCTCGTCTGCGGCCCGGCGCTCCTCATCGCCGACGAGCCGACCACGGCGCTCGACGTGACCATCCAGGCGCAGATCCTCAAACTGCTGCGCGACCTGCAGCAGCAGATGGACATGGCCGTGCTGCTCGTCACGCACGATCTCGGCGTCGTCGCCAACATCGCCGACGAGGTGGTGGTGATCTACCAGGGCGAGATCATGGAAGCGGGGCCGGTCGAGACGATCTTCCACCGGCCCGCCCATCCCTATCTCAAGGGCCTGATGGCGGCGATCCCGCATTTCGGCATGCAGCGCGGCGACCGGCTGAAGCCGCTGCGCGAGATCGAGGTCGACCAGGACAGCCTGCTCTCCAAGAAATACCAGGCCCGCACCGGGCCGGATATCATCCTGTCGGTCCGCGACCTCAGCAAGACCTTCGCGACCCGCAAGGACAACTGGGGCCTGCCGGGCCGGCACAAGGAAAAGCCCCGGCCCGCCGTCGACGGCGTCAGCTTCGACATCCGGCGCGGCGAATGTCTCGGCCTCGTCGGCGAAAGCGGCTGCGGCAAGACCACCGTCAGCAAGATCCTGATGCGCGCCATAAAGCCGGATGCCGGCTCCGTGCTGTTCGACGACGGCAAGGGGCCGGTCGACGTCTTGAACGCCAGCGGCGCGGAGCTGCAATCGCTGCGCACGCGCATGCAGATGGTGTTCCAGGACCCGCAATCCTCGCTCTCGCCGCGCATGACGGTCGGCGACATCCTGCGCGAGCCCCTCGACATCCACGACTATGGCGATGCGGCCAAGCGCAGGATGGCCTCCAAGGCGCTGATCCGCGCCATCGGCCTCGACGAGGCCTCGCTGAAGCGCTACCCGCACAGCTTTTCCGGCGGCCAGCGCCAGCGCATCGGCATCGCCCGGGCGCTGGCGCTGGGGCCCAGCATGATCATCTGCGACGAGCCGGTCTCCGCGCTCGACGTCTCCGTGCAGGCGCAGATCCTCAATCTCCTCAAGGACCTGCAGAAGGATCTCGGGCTTACCTATCTCTTCATCTCGCACAACCTCGCCGTGGTCGACTACATGGCCGACCGGGTCGCCGTGATGTGGGCCGGGCGCATCGTCGAGATCGCGCCGCGCGAGATCATCATGACCGCGCCGGTGCATCCCTATACGCGGGCGCTGCTCGACGCCGTGCCCTTCCCCGACCTCGAACGCCCCTTGAACTTCGAGACGGCCGGCCGGACCAGCGCCGTCTCGCGCGAGAGCTGGGCGCGCGTCTTCCGCGACGAGGAGGGCAGCGAGGGCCTGGCGCCGGCCGATCTCGGCGGCGGCCATTTCGTGCTCGCCCGCAGGAATGCCGACATGCGGGAACTCTCCTCGTGATCACGCGCCGCGCCACCCTCGGCCTCCTGGCCACCGCCTTCGTTCCGGGCCTTGCCCGCAGCGCCGCCGCCGGCGACACCGCCTATTTCAAGGAGAAGATCGCGGCGGGCGAGCTGCCGCCGGTCGCCGAGCGGCTGCCGAAGGTGCCGCGCGTCATCAACACCGCCGCGCTCGGCGGCGCCCCCGGCACCCAGGGCGGCAGGCTGCGCATCCTGATCGGCGGCCAGCGCGACGTGCGCCTCGTGCCGATCAACAGCTATTCGCGCCTCGTCGGCTACGACCGGGACCTGAAGCTCCAGGCGGACATCCTCGAGAGCTTCACGGTGGAGGAGGAGCGCATCTTCACCTTCCGCCTGCGCGAAGGGCACAGATGGTCGAGCGGCGATCCCTTCACGGCGGAGGATTTCCGCTATTGCTGGGAGGAGGTCATCCTCAACCGCGAGCTCCTGAAGGGCGGCCCGCCGACCGACCTGCTCGTCGAGGGCAAGCCGCCGGCCTTCGAGGTGATCGACCCCGTCACGGTGCGCTACACCTGGGAAAAGCCGATCCCGGACTTCCTGCCGAAGCTCGCCTCGCCCATTCCGCTGGTGCTGGCGCTGCCGTCCGCCTACATGCGGCAGTTCCACAAGAAGTTCCAGACCGCGGAGGAGCTGGAAAAGCACATCAAGACGCAGCGCGTCGACGACTGGCGCGGCCTGCACATCAAGATGTCGCGCCAGACGCGCCCGGAAAACCCGGACCTGCCGACGCTGGAGGCCTGGCGGCCGCGCACCGCACCGCCGGCCGAGCAGTTCATCTTCGAGCGCAATCCGTTCTTCCACCGGGTCGACGAGAACGGGACGCAGCTGCCCTATGTCGACCGGCTGGTGCTGAACGTCTCCTCGCCGGACCTCATCTCGGCCAAGACGGCGACGGGCGAGAGCGACCTCCAGCTCGCCAATCTCGACTTCACCGACTACACGCTGCTGAAGAACGCCGAGACGATGTATCCGATCAAGGTGATGCTGTGGAAGCGCACGCTCGGTTCGCGCGTCGCCCTGATCCCCAATCTCAACTGCGGCGACAAGGGCTGGCGCGACATGCTGCGCGACGTGCGCGTGCGCCGGGCGATGTCACTCGCCATCAACCGCACGGAGATCAACAAGGCCGTGTTCTACGGCCTCGGCCAGGAAAGCGCCAACACGGTGCTGCCGGAAAGCCCCCTCTTCAAGCCGGACTATGCCAGGGCCTATGCCGGCTATGACCCGGAGGAAGCCAACCGCCTGCTCGACGCGGCCGGCCTCGACAAGCGCGACGAGGAAGGCACGCGCCTTCTGCCGGACGGCCGCCCCGCCCATGTCGTCATCGAGAGCGCCGGGGAGAGCACGCTGGAAACGGACGTGCTGGAGCTCGTCACCGACTATTTCCGCGAGATCGGCCTCGGCCTCTTCGTGCGCGTCTCCCAGCGCGACATCTTCCGCAGCCGCGCCATCGGCGGCGAGGTGGTGATGTCCGTCTGGTACGGGCTCGACAACGGCGTGCCGACGCCGGAAATGTCGCCCGCCGAGCTCGCCCCGAGCGCCGACGACCAGTACCAGTGGCCGGTCTGGGGCATGTATTACGCGACCGTCAAGACCAAGGGCGAGCCGCCGGACATGCCCGAGGTGCAATATCTCGTCGACAAGCTCGCCGCCTGGGAAATGACGACGACGGAGGAGGAACGCGCGGCGATCTGGCACGACATGCTCGCCCACCACGCCGACCAGGTCTTCACCATCGGCACCGTCAACGGCATCTCGCAGCCCGTCGTGCGGTCGCGCCGGCTGCGCAACATGCCGGAAAAGGCCCTCTGCGGCTTCCAGCCGACCAGCTTCCTCGGCGTCTACATGCCGGACACGTTCTGGTACGAGGAGGAGGCGTGATGGGGCCGATGATCTTCCATGCACGGTCGTCGGCCGGCCGGATGCCCCTCATCCGCCTGCCGGCACCTTCTCCCCGCAAGCGGGGAGAAGGGATTTGCGGCACGGGCGCGGCCCATGCAGGCACCTGGCACAACAGCGCCACATCCTCCTTCTCCCCGTTCACGGGGAGAAGGTGCCGGCAGGCGGATGAGGGGCGGCCGGGAACGAAGCCCCATCGGCCCCATCCCCAGGAGCCCGCCCGATGATCCGCTACATCCTCTGGCGCATCGCCGTCATGGTTCCGACGCTGGCGCTCATCTCGGTGCTGGTCTTCACCATCATCGAACTGCCGCCGGGCGACTATTTCGAGAGCTACATCGCCGAGCTGCGCGCCATGGGCGAGGCCACCGACATGGCCGAGATCGAGGAGCTGCGCGAGCGCTACGGCTTCGACAAGCCGCCGGCGCTGCGCTATGTCTACTGGGTCGGCGGCATGCTCACCGGCGATTTCGGCTATTCCTTCGAATACCGCCTGCCCGTCTCCGAGGTGGTGGGCGACCGGCTCTGGCTGACGGTGCTGGTCTCGTTCGTCACGATCATCTTCACCTGGCTCATCGCCTTCCCGATCGGCATCTACTCCGCCACCCACCAGTACAGCTGGGGCGACTACGGCCTGACGCTCGCCGGCCTCATCGGCATCGCCGTGCCGAACTTCATGCTGGCGCTGGTCGTCATGTATTTCGCCAATATCTGGTTCGGCGTCTCGATCGGCGGGCTGATGGACCGCCAGTTCCTCGGCGCGCCGATGAGCTGGGAAAAGTTCCGCTCCATCCTCTCGCATATCTGGATCCCGGTCATCATCATCGGCACGGCGGGCACGGCGGCGATGGTGCGGCGCCTGCGCGCCAACCTGCTCGACGAGCTCAACAAGCAATATGTGGTGACCGCGCGGTCCAAGGGCCTGCATCCGATGCGGGTCCTCACCAAATATCCGCTGCGCATGTCGCTCAACTTCTTCATCTCCGACATCGGCTCCATCCTGCCCTCGATCATCTCCGGCGCGGAGGTGACCGCCATCGTGCTGTCGCTCGAGACGACCGGTCCCATGCTGATCAAGGCCCTGCAGACACAGGACATGTATCTCGCCGGCTCCTTCCTGATGTTCCTCGCCTTCCTGACCGTCATCGGCGTGCTGGTCTCCGATATCGCGCTCGCCATCCTCGACCCGCGCATCCGGCTCGGCGGAGGCGCCCGCAAGTGAAGACGCCCCTTCCCGAACCCGGCGCCCCGCTCGGCCATTTCGTCTCGGACAAGCCGTTCGATCCCTATGCCGCCGAGCGCAAGACCGAGGAGCTGAAGAAGGTCGCCCAGGCCTCGCAGTTCCAGCTGATGTGGTGGCAGTTCCGCCGCCACCGGATGGCGCTGGTCTCCGGCATCTTCCTCATCGTCATCTACCTGATGATCGCCGTCAGCGAGTTCCTGGCGCCCTACAACCTGCACACCCGCAACATCGACTTCATCTATTCCCCGCCGCAGACCCTGCGCTTCATGCATGAGGGCCAGTTCGTCGGTCCCTTCGTCTACGGCCAGAAGATGACGCTCGACATGGACAACCTCCGGCGCGTCTACACCGACGACAGGACGGACGTGCAGAAGCTGCGCTTCTTCTGCCGCGGCGACAGGTACAGGTTCTGGGGCCTCTTCACCTCCGACGTCCACCTCGTCTGCCCGGCGAAAGACGGCCAGTTCTTCTTCCTCGGCACCGACCGGCTGGGGCGCGACATGCTCTCGCGCATCCTCTACGGCGCGCGCATTTCGCTCACCATCGGCGCGCTCGGCGTTGCCATGAGCTTCGTGCTGGGCATCGTCATCGGCGGGCTTGCCGGCTATCACGGCGGCGTCTTCGACCTCATCGTGCAGCGCGTCATCGAGGTGTTGCAATCGATCCCCAGTATTCCGCTGTGGATGGCGCTCGCCGCGATCATCCCCGTCACCTGGAGCCCCATTCTCGTCTATATCGGCATTACGATCATCCTCGGCATGCTCGACTGGACCGGACTTGCGCGCGCCGTGCGCTCGAAACTTCTTGCCTTGCGCGAGGAAGATTATGTATTGGCGGCCCAGGTCATGGGCGCGGGCAGCGCCCGCATCATCCGCCGCCATCTCATACCCGGCTTCATGTCCCACCTGATCGCCAGCGCGACGCTGACCATTCCGGGCATGATCCTCGGGGAGACGGCACTGAGTTTCCTCGGGCTCGGCCTCAGGCCGCCCATCACCAGTTGGGGCATCCTGCTGACGGAAGCCCGCAGCATCAACATTATCGCTCTCTATCCTTGGCTGCTCTTTCCGGTGGTACCCGTCGTTTTGGTCATTCTGGCTTTCAACTTCCTTGGCGATGGACTGCGTGATGCGGCTGACCCCTATAAGTGAAATCGGGATTACGAATGCAGAAGAATCGCCCCTCCTCGACGGCGGGCCCGGCGGATACCGGGAGGTCGTGCCCTTGAGCCGCAGTTTCGAGCACGCCCGCATCCTCATGTACAGCCACGACACGTTCGGCCTCGGGCACCTGCGCCGCTGCCGCACGATCGCCCATGCGCTGGTGGAGGAATATCGCGGCCTCAACGTCCTCATCATCTCCGGCGCGACGATCGCCGGCGCCTTCGATTATCGCGCCCGCGTCGATTTCGTGAAGATCCCCAGCGTCATCAAGCTGCGCAACGGCGAATACACCTCGCTGGAGCGCCATATCGACCTGGAGGACACGCTGACCATGCGCCGGTCGATCATCCGCCACACGGCCGAGACGTTCAATCCGGACATCTTCATCATCGACAAGGAGCCGATGGGCCTTTCCGGCGAGGTGGAGGAGACGCTCGCCTACCTCAAGGGCTGCGGCACGCGGCTGATCCTCGGCCTGCGCGAGGTGATGGATTCCCCGCACCTGCTCGACGCCGAGTGGAAGCGCAAGGACGTCATGCACAAGATCGCGCGGTTCTACGACGACATCTGGGTCTACGGCCCGCCGGATTTCTACGATCCGCTGGTCGGCCTCGACGTGCCGCAAAGCGTGCGCGACAGGCTGAACTTCGTCGGCTTCCTGCAGCGCAACGCGCTGAAGATGGACCGCGCCCAGTACCAGCCGTCGGGCGACTACATCCTGGTGACCACCGGCGGCGGCGGCGACGGGGCGGAGCTGGTGGAGGACGTGCTGCGCGCCTACCGGCACGATGCCGGCCTCACCCACCGCGCCCTCATCGTGCTCGGCCCCTACATGCCGCAGGGCGAGCGCACCAAGCTGACGCAGGAAGCCGCGAAGATCCCCTATGTCGAGGTGATCGAGTTCGATTCACGCATGGAGGATCTCGTCGCCGGCGCGAAGGCGGTGGTGGCGATGGGCGGCTACAACACCTATTGCGAGATCCTCTCCTTCGACAAGCCGGCGCTCATCGTGCCGCGCGTGCAGCCGCGCGAGGAACAGCTCATCCGCGCCACCCGCGCCGCCGAGCTCGGCCTCGTCGACATGCTGCTGCCGGAGGAATCGGCCGATCCCGCACGCCTTGCCGCCGCGCTGAGGACCCTGCCGGAACGCCGCCCGCCCTCCAGCGGCAACCCGGAGCTCCGGCTCGAAGGCCTGCGCAACATCGCCCGCATCGTCGGCGAGGAGCTTTCCGCGCGGGAGCTCACCCCGCCCTCCGTCGCTTGAAGAGGCCACGCCCGCCGTGTCGCTGCCGCATAAGATCGTCGTGCTGCTGAAGGGCTATCCGCGCCTTTCGGAAACCTTCATCGCCCAGGAACTGCTCGGGCTGGAGCGCGCCGGGCTCGACCTCGTGCTCGTCTCGCTCCGTCGCCCGACGGACAAGAAACGCCATCCCGTGCACGACGAGATCAAGGCCCCGGTGTCCTACCTGCCGGAATACCTGCATGAAGAGCCTTTTCGCGTGCTGCGCGGCCTGTTCAAGAGTCTTCGCGCCCCCGGCTTCGGCGCGGCCATCCGCCAGTTCCTGAAGGACCTGCCGCGCGATTTCAGCCGCAACCGGTTCCGCCGCTTCGGCCAGGCGGCGGTGCTCGTCGGTGAATTTCCCGAGGCCGGCGGCTGGCTGCACGCCCATTTCATCCACACGCCCGCCTCCGTCGCCAATTACGCGGCCCGCATGCTCGCCCTGCCCTTCTCCGTCTCGGCCCATGCCAAGGACATCTGGACGTCGAAGGACTGGGAACTCGCCGACAAGCTCTCGACCGCCGACTGGGCGGTGACCTGCACCAAATCCGGCCACGCCCACCTCCAGGCGCTCGCCGGCCCGAACCGCGACCGGGTGCATCTCAGCTACCACGGCCTCGATCTCGACCGCTTTCCGCCGCTGGAGGACGGGGCCTACCCCCCTCTGGCCTGCCGGCCATCTCCCCCTCAGGGGGGGAGATTGGCTGGGAGTGAAACCCTTGCTCAATCGGCAACGTCGGAGGGGGAGATGGCCGGCAGGCCAGAGGGGGGTGACGCACGCCACGCCCCGCATCCGGAAGCCTGCGACTGCGCCGGGGCCGCAAACCCCCGCCCGCCCCGCGACGGCTCCGACCCGGAAAATCCCGTCACCATCATCAGCGTCGGGCGCGCGGTGCCGAAGAAAGGCTATGACGTCCTGCTGGAGGCTCTCGCCCGGCTTCCCGGGGATTTGCAGTGGCGTTTCGTCCATGCCGGCGACGGCGGGGAGCGGGCGAAGCTGCAAAAACTCGCCGACGAACTCGGCATCGCGCAAAAGATCACCTGGCTCGGCGCGGTCGACCAGAAGGACGTGCTCGCCGCCTATCGCCGCGCCGATATCTTCGCGCTCGCCTGCCGCATCACGCCGGACGGCGACCGCGACGGCCTGCCGAACGTGCTGGTGGAGGCGGCAAGCCAGCAGCTCGCCTGCGTGGCGACCGACATTTCCGGCATTCCCGAGCTTTTCGAGACCGAGGAGAACGGCCTGCTCGTGCCCTCCGAGGATGCGGCGGCGTTTTCCCGCGCGCTGGAGCGGGCGATCCGCGATCCCGCCCTTCGCCACAGGCTCGGCGCGGCCGCCGAGGCGAAGGTGCGCGGGAGCTTCGACCACCATACCAGCATCGCGCAGCTGAAGGCGCTATTTACGACCGGAGCCCGCCGATGAGCGGCCCGCGCGTCCTCTTCTACGTCCAGCACCTGCTCGGCATCGGCCATCTCGCCCGCGCCAGCCGCATCGTGCGCGCGCTCGTCGACGACGGCTTTGCCGTCACCCTCGTCACCGGCGGCATGCCGGTCGACGGCTTTCCCGGCCCCGGCATCGACCATGTCGCCCTGCCGGCCATCGCGGTGGGCGACGGCGGTTTTTCCGCGCTCGTCGACGCGAACGGCACGGTCATCGACGAGGTCTTCAAGGCCGCGCGGCGCGACCGGCTGCTCGCCGCCTATCACGCCATGCGGCCCGACATCGTCATCGTCGAGGCCTTCCCCTTCGGCCGCCGCCAGGTGCGCTTCGAGCTCCTGCCGCTGATCGCGGCGATCGAAGCGAGCACGCCGCGTCCCCTCCTCCTCACCTCGCTGCGCGACATCCTGCAGGAGCGCGCCAAGCCGGGCCGCGACGAGGAGACGATCGACCTCGTGCTGCGCCATTTCGACGGGGTTCTCGTGCATGGCGACCCCGCCTTCGTGCGCCTGGAGGACACCTTTCCGCTAGCCGATGCCATTGCCGGACGCGTGGTCTATACCGGCCTCGTCGGCAGCCCGGCGGCAGGACCCGCCGCGGAACGCTACGACGTCGTCGTCTCGGCCGGCGGCGGGGCGGTGGGCGCCGGCCTCGTGGAGGCCGCGCTCGCGGCATCCGGCCGTCGCACCGGCAGCGGCCGCTGGCTGGTCATCACCGGTCCCAACCTGCCGCAGGCCGATTTCGCGCGGCTGTCCGCCGCGCGCCCCGCGCATGTCGATCTCGTGCGCTTCCGCACCGACTTCCGCAACCTGCTGGCGGCGGCAAGGCTCTCGGTCTCGCAGGCCGGCTACAACACGGTCTGCGACGTGCTGCAGGCCGGCTGCGGCGCGGTGCTGGTGCCCTTCGCCTCGGGCGGCGAGAGCGAGCAGACGGCGCGCGCCGAGCGGCTGGAACGGCTCGGCCGGGCGGTCGTGCTGCGCGAGGACATTCTTTCCGGGGAAACGCTGGCGGACGCAATCTTGCGGGCCGAAGAGGCCGGGACGGAGAAAAATGTGCCTGTTTTGCAACTGGATGGCGCCAATCGTACCGCGAAAATCCTGAGGGACCTACTAAAACGGCGGGTGACTTCCTAGCTCTTGCGGTATTGCGGCTGTCTTATAATCTTCACACGCGACAGCGGCCGTTCACGCACAGAAGCTCTTCATGGAAAAAAGTCTCGCCCGGTACATTTGGGATCACACCCGGCCGCAGCAGCTCTTCATCCTGCTGATCGTCGCCCTGTCCATGATCCCCTACTACATGGCCTTCGATCTGCCCAAGCAGATCGTCAACGGCCCGATCCAGGGAACGGGGTTCGAGCAGCCCGGCAATACCCAGCTCTTCATGCCGATCGCCTTCGACCTGCCGTTCTTCGGCCATGTCGAGCTTTTCGCCGGCCTGCCGCTGGAGCGCATGCCCTCGCTGCTCGCCCTCAGCCTGACGTTCCTCGTGCTCGTCATCATCAACGGCCTGTTCAAGTATTTCATCAACACCTACAAGGGGCGTCTCGGCGAGCGGCTGCTGCGGCGCATCCGCTACGAGCTGGTCGACCGCATCCTTCGCTTCCCGCCGCGCTACTTCAAGCACATCAAGGCCGGCGAGGTCTCCTCGATGGTCAAGGACGAGGTGGAGCCGCTCGGCGGCTTCACCGCGGATGCCTTCGTGCAGCCGGCGCTGCTCGGCGGCCAGGCGCTGACGGCGCTGGTCTTCATCTTCATCCAGCATTTCTGGCTCGGCTTCATCGCCTTCGCCATGGCCGCCATCCAGGTCGGCATCATCCCGCGCATGCGCCGCCGGCTCATCGAGCTCGGCCGCGAGCGCCAGCTCACCGCCCGCCAACTCGCCGGCCGCGTGGCGGAGATCGTCGACGGCATCGGCACGATCCACGCCTACGACACCTCCAACTACGAGCGCGCCGACATCGCCGCCCGCCTCGGCCGCATCTTCAAGATCCGCTACGACATCTACCAGTGGAAATTCCTGGTCAAGTTCCTCAACAACTTCCTCGCCCAGCTGACGCCGTTCCTGTTCTACTGCATCGGCGGCTACCTCACGATCGTCGGCAAGCTGGACGTCGGCCAGCTCGTCGCCGTCATCAACGCCTACAAGGAACTGCCCGGCCCGCTGAAGGAGCTGATCGACTGGGAGCTGGTGCGCCAGGACGTGCAGGTCAAATACGAGCAGGTCGTCGAGCAGTTCGAGGCCGACGAGATGATCGCGCCCGAGATCCAGGCCATCGACGCGGGGAACGAGCCGGTGCTGCACCATCCGCTCAGCACCACGAACCTGCTGGTCGACGACGATATCGGCGGGCGGGCCTTGGAGCATGTGACGGTGAAGATCGCCCCCGGCGAGACCGTCGCCATCATCGGCACGGCGGCCAGCGGCGGCGATCGCCTCGCCGAGGCGCTGGCGCGCGTCGTCTGGCCGGCCGGCGGCAAGGTGACGGCGGGCGACGACGACCTCTTCGCCCTGCCGGAGGCGGTGACCGGCCGGCGCATCTCCTATGCCTCGCCCGAGGCCTATTTCTTCCACGGCAGCCTGAAGGACAACCTGCTCTACGGCCTCAAGCACGCGCCGATCGAGCCGGCCGCCTACAAGGGCCAGGCCGCCGACCAGCGCAAATGGGACGTGCTGGAGGCGCGCCGCTCCGGCAATCCGGACTTCGACCTCAACGGCAACTGGATCGACCTCGCCACGCTCAATGCCAACGGCAAGGACGGGCTCTTCGGCGCGATGATGGCCGTGCTGGACGTGGTGGAACTGTCCGACGACGTGCTGCAGCTGGCGCTGCATTCCTCGATCGCGGTCAACAACGACCCGGACGTCGCCGCCCAGATCGTCGAGATGCGCCATGACCTGCGCGAGGAGCTGGACCGCCGCGACCTCAACAGCCTCATCGTGCCGTTCCGCGACAACGAGTACAACACCGAGGCGCCGGTCGCCGAGAACCTGTTCTTCGGCATGATGCCCGACCCGAAGGCCTCCACCAAGGCGATCGTCAAGACGCCCTATTTCCGCAACATCATGCGCGAGAGCGGCCTCGGCACGGCGCTGTTCGAAATGGGCAAGGCCATCGCCGAGAGCACGGTGGAACTCTTCAAGGACCTGCCGCCCGACCACCCGTTCTTCGAGCAGCTGACCTTCATGCGGGCGGAGGAGATCCCGACCTATCAGCACCTGCTGCAGAAGCTGCGGCACAATGCCGCACCGAGCGAGGAGGACCGGATCGCGCTGATCAAGCTCAGCTTCTTCTATGTCGAGCCGCGGCACCGTTTCGGCGTGCTCGACGAGAAGCTGATGCGCAAGATCGTCGAGGTGCGCCACCAGTTCCACGCGAACCTGCCGGTCGAACTCCAGGCCCACATTGAACGTTACAATCCGGATGCCTATCTGACATCGGGAACGCTGGTGGACAATATCGTGTTCGGCAAGCTCAACCATCGCTTCAGCGACGCGATTTCCAAGCTGAGGGAGATCGGCGGGGAGCTTCTGGCCAAGCGGCCGGAACTCTACCGCGCGTTGATGGCGCTGGGGTTGGAATCGAATATCGGGGCCGGCGGCCGGCGATTGAACAACCTGCAGCGCCTGAAGCTGGGCCTGGCCCGCGCCCTCATCCGCCGCTCGGACTACTACATCTTCAACCGTGCGTTCTCGGGCGTCGACCACCACCTGCAGGAGCACATCGTGGAGGCCGCCCTTGCGTTCCTGGCCAAGAGCGGTGATAATCCGGCTGTTGTCTGGGTTTTGTCAAATACCCCGCTTGCAAAACACTTTAAAAGGGTGCTTGCTTTTGATGGCGGAAGTTTGGTGGAAGACGGAACCTACGACACGATCGTCGAAAGCGGTACGGTATACAAGCAACTGATAGCATGACTGGTATGAAGTGATCAGATAACCGGAATTCGAGGCGGTTGACTGTTATGATCTTGAACGACGAAGTGCAGATGTTACGACGGGTCCCGCTGTTCTCGGGCATCGATGCAGGCAAGCTGAAACTGCTCGCCTTCGCTTCGGACCGGGTGAGCTACCGTGAAGGCCAGGAACTCTTCCACCAGGGCGATGAGGGCGACGCCGCCTATGTCGTCCTTTCGGGCGTCGTCGACGTCTACAAGGAAGGGCCCTCGGGAGACGAGAAGATCGCATCGACCGGCAGCTGCTCGGTCGTCGGCGAGATCGCCATCCTTTGCGGCACGACCCGCAATGCCACCGTCAAGGCCTCCACGGTCGTGGAAGCACTGCGCATCCGCAAGGACTGCTTCCTCAAGGTCCTCTCGTCCTGCCCCCGCAGCATGGCCGAAACCATGCGCGTGATGGGCGAACGGCTCGCCACCGCGCACTGAGGACCGCTCCGTCGGCCTTTACTGCCGGCATCTCCTGAACGTCCCTTTCGGGCCGACAGGACGGCTGCTGCGTGCGGCCTCTTTCCTCATCCTTTTCCGAAAGCCTTTTCGCGCGCTGCAAAGGCGTTACGTTGCCGGATTTTCCGCCGTTGCGGCGGGAGGACCCCGTTCCGCGAAGCAGCGAAGCACCTTGCGGCGCCGGCTGGATTTGCCAAGGAATTGCGGCAGAAACAAGGGACTAGCCGCCTTCGCCACGCTCTTGCGCCTTCATATTTCTGTGATCATCCGCTCGCTGCCTGCGAAGGCTGCGATCTGGGCATGTAGCGCAATGCAGGAACGGTGGGTTACTTGCGGGGGTCGTTTCCTGCGGCGCGACAAGCGGCGGGCACCCCCCTCTGCCCTGCCGGGCATCTCCCCCTCAAGGGGGGAGATTGGATGGAGAGCCGTTTCGCCCTTTCCAGCGCTGCTGATGAAGCGAGGCTTTCACCTCTTGCCGATCTCCCCCCTTGAGGGGGAGATGCCCGGCAGGGCAGAGGGGGGTGGTCATGGCGCCCTCGCTTCTTTCCTGCACGGCCAACCCACCGCCCTTGCAAGCAGCGCCAGAAGGGCAAAGCGGCGCTGGAGGAGGCCCCCGCAAACCGCCGCCCTACCCGACCAGATCCTCCGCACGCTCCCAGACGCACCCCGCGTGCCCGGCCGTCGCCTCGAAAATCAGCGCCATCAGCGCCCAGGCCGCCGTGTCGTGCACGAGGTGGTGGGTGAGGAGGCCGATCGGGCCGTCATGGGTCTGCGAGACGCGCACGAGATCGGCGATCACCGCCTCGGCCGGCCGGGCACCCCGCGTGCCGCGCCAGTCGATGATGTCGACATGGGTGTTGCACACGGCGAGCGGCGCGGGCTTTTCCGGGCCGAAGACGGAGAGCACCTTGAAGCCAAGGGACGGCAGGCCGTCGACGACGGCCGGCGCGATGCGGTTCCACGGCGGCACCAGCATGGGCACGAAGCGCCCGGCATGGAGCGCGGAAAGCCGTTCGAAGCCTTGGCCGAGCTCGGCAAGCACCGCCTCCGCCGGCCGGTGGGCGCCGAGCTCCTGGCTCTTCTCGCCGGGTCCCGCATGGTTCTCATGCGCCCAGCCGTGCACCGCCACGCGCGCCAGCGGGGCCTCGGCCAGCCGCACCGCCAGCGCCGCGCCGGTGAAGGCCGGGATGACGGCGATGAGCACGGGTACCGCGTGGCGCGCGGTCAGCGCCAGAAGCGTGTCGAGCGCCGCGGTCGGCGCCACCGCATCGTCGTCGCGCAGCCACAGCCGGAGCGGTCTGCCCGCCGCGGCCCGGCGGGCGATCTCCTCCGTAAGGGGTCTTGCGCAGGCAGGCAGCGTCATCCCGTCTCTCCAACAGTGTTCCGCAGGACGGCATCCAGCACCGCGGCGGCGGCCGGCAGCGAATGCTCGGCCAGCACGCGGGCGCGGGCCTTTTCCGCAAGGCGCCGGCGCTCCGCCGTATCGTCCAGGAGGGCCGCGATGGCCGCCGCATAGGCGGCGGGATCGCCCGGCGCGGTAAGGCGCCCCGTCTCGCCGTCCTCGACCACTTCCGGAACGCCCGCCGTTTGCCAGGCGACGACCGGAAGGCCGGCGGCCTGGGCCTCCAGATAGGCGAGCCCATAGGCTTCGCCGCAGCCCGGCCAGACATAGAGCGCGCCCCCGGCCAGGACCTCCGCCACCGCGGCCTGCGGCTTCTGCCCGAGCCAGGTGATGCGCCCGTCGCCAAAACCGGAAAACAGCGCCTCCACCTCGGCCCTGAGCGGCCCGTCGCCCACCACCGAAAGGCGCCAGGGCCGGTCCTCGATCAGTCGCAACGCCGCAGAGAGCGCGCGAAAACTCTCCAGCTTGTCGCCGGCCCGCATCATCGCCACGGTGACGAGGTGGCCCGGCTCCGGCCGTGCGGCCTGCCCGGTGAACGGCGCCGCGTCGATGAAGGGTTTCAGCGCCGCAATGACCGCATCCGGCGCAGCGGCGGCAAGGCCCGCCCGGTCGCGGGCGGTGAGCCCGATATTGACGGCCGCGCCGCGCACCGCCTCCAGCACCCGCGCCTGCATGTCGCGCCAGATGCCGACATTGCGGCGCCCGGAATAGGAGGCCTCCGCCGTGGCATAGGCGACGCCGAAGCGCTCGCAGAGCGGAGGGCCGATCAGGTCCGGCGCCTTGTAATAGGGATGGTAGCAGAACCAGAGGTCCGGCACGCGCTCCGCCCGCCAGAGTGCCGAAAGCCGCTCGACCTCCGCCGCCGCCCGCGCGCCGAGCGCGGCATAGGCCGCCGCATCGTCGCTGTCGCCGCAAAAGGCGCGCAGCTGCGAGGCGAGCGTGACCGCATGGCCGGCATGCCTCAGGCAGTCCATAAGCTGGCGGGCCATCAGCCGGTCGCCCGAGGGCACGGCATGGTCCGGCGATTTCAGCGGGGCGTAGAACGCGATCTTCATGCTCGCCCGCAGGCCCTTTCTCATCGTCGCCCTGGCGCCGCGAGCCGCGGCACGGCTTTGCGGCCCACCATGCTGCGCGCCCGGCGAGGCCGGACGGCAAGGGTTGACAGGCCGGCCAAACTCTCCCATCTCAACGCGCGGTCCTGTATATGTGCGCGGAGTGCCGATGCCAACTGCCTTGCTTTCCCACGAGACGCTGCTGGCCCGAATAACGTCTCGTGAAGCGCGCGTCGGCGTCATCGGCCTCGGCTATGTCGGCCTGCCGCTCGCCATCACCGCCGCCCGCGCCGGCTTTGCCGTGACGGGTTTCGACACCGATCCCGGCAAGATCACCGCGATCGAGGCCGGGCGCAGCTATATCGAGGCGGTGCCGAGCGATATCCTTGCCGCCGAGCACCGCGCCGGCCGCTTTGCCGCGACGAGCGATTTCTCCCGGCTCGGCGCATGCGACGTCATCGCCATCTGCGTGCCGACGCCGCTGACGCGCCACCGCGACCCCGACATGCGCTATGTGGAGCAGACCTGCCGCGACATCGCCGCGACGCTGCGCCCCGGCCAGCTCGTCGTCCTGGAATCGACCACCTATCCCGGCACGACCGACGGCCTGGTGCGCCGCACGCTGGAGGCCGGAGGCCTGACGTCCGGCACGGATTTCTTCCTCGGCTTCTCGCCGGAGCGCGAGGACCCCGGCAACCGCCAGTTCCAGACCTCGACCATCCCGAAGGTCGTCGCCGGCGACGGCGCGGCGGCGCAGGCGCTCGTCACCGCCTTCTACGGCGCGGTGGTCAAGACGGTCGTACCCGTCTCCTCCACCGCCACGGCCGAAGCGGTGAAGCTGACGGAGAACATTTTCCGCGCGGTGAACATCGCCCTGGTGAACGAGCTGAAGGTCGTCTACGAGGCCATGGGCATCGACATCTGGGAGGTGATCGACGCCGCAAGCTCAAAACCCTTCGGCTACATGCCCTTCTATCCCGGCCCGGGCCTCGGCGGCCATTGCATCCCGATCGATCCCTTCTACCTCACCTGGGCCTCGCGCGCCCACGAGCTGCCGACCCGTTTCATCGAGCTCGCCGGCGAGATCAACTCTTCCATGCCCCGCCATGTGGTGGGCAGGCTGGCCGAGGCGCTCGACCGGCGCGCCGGCAAGGCGCTGAGCCGCTCGAAGGTGCTGGTGATCGGCCTTGCCTACAAGAAGAACGTGCCCGACATCCGCGAAAGCCCGTCGCTGAAGCTGATCGAGCTGATCGAGGAGCGCGGCGGCGCGGCGAGCTACTACGATCCGCATGTGCCGGAAATCCCGCCGACCCGCGAATACGGCGCCTTCCGCGGTCGCCCGTCGGTCGCCTGGGACGAGGCGGATATCCGCGCCTTCGACGCGATCCTGATCGCTACCGACCATGACGATGTCGACTATGCGGCGCTGGCCGAATGGGGCGCGCTGATCGTCGACACGCGCAACGTCTTCGCCCGGCGCGGCATCGCCGCCGACACGATCCTCAAGGCCTGAGATCCCGCATGAGCCGCCTCGAAAGCTTCATCCGCCGCATGTCCGCCCAGCGCGACGTCATCGACCATGTCGCGCAGGCCCTGCACCTGCCAGAGGACGGCGCGATCCTCGAGATCGGCCTCGGCAACGGCCGGACCTTCGATCACCTGCGCGAGAAATTCCCCGGCCGGCGCATCGTCGCCTTCGACCGGGCGCTCGGCGCGCATTCCTCCTCCACGCCGCCGCCGGGCGACCTGGTGCTCGGCGAGATCGTCGAGACGGCAAGGGCCTTTGCCGGCACGGATGCCGCGCTCGTCCACGCCGATATCGGCACCGGCTATGACGACAGGGACGCGGTCACGCTGACCTGGCTGCCCGACATCGTCGCCCGCGCGCTCGGCGCCGGCGGCATCGCCATCAGCGGCCTGCCGCTCGACCACGCGGCGCTGGAGCCCCTGGCGCTGCCCGCCACCGTCGACAGCAAGCGCTACTTCCTCTACCGCAGGCGGGCCTGAGCCCCATGGCCCGCGTCGCCGTCATCGCGGACGCCCATTTCCACGATATCGAAGGCGACTACGATTTTCCCGGCATCGTCGTGAACGGGCGCAGGCTGACGGTGCGCACCTTCGCCGACACCGTCCGCTCCACCCGCGTCTTCAACGAGAGTTTTACCGCCCTCCCCGCGGCGCTCGACCGGATCGTCGCCATGGGCATCCGCCACGTCGTCCTGCTCGGCGACTATACCGACGACGGCCAGCGCGGCACGGTGGCGAGCCTCGTGCGGCTGCTTGCCGCCTATCGCGACCGCCACGGCCTCAACTTCTACGCCACACCGGGCAACCACGACGTCTTCGGCCCGCTCGGCAAGCACCGCGACACCCGCTATGTGCATGCCGGGGGCGGCACGGTGCTGGTGACGAGCGATGCGGAGAAGGCCGCGGAGGATCCGGGCCATCCGGTCGTGACGGAGAAGATGTATTGCGACGGCGTGCCGGCGGGCATCCGCGCGCTCGGCGAGTTCGGCTATTTCCGCCGCCCCGGCGACCTTCTTTTCGAAACGCCCTTCGGCGCCGATGACGCGCCCGCCGCGCGCGAGCAGGACCTGCGCTCCGCCGACGGCGGCACCGTGCGGCGGCTGATGGACGCCTCCTACCTGGTCGAGCCGGAGGACGGCCTGTGGCTCCTGATGATCGACGCCAATGTCTTCGAGCCGCGCAACGGCCGGCGCGACATCGCCCGCAAGAAGGCCTTCCTCGACAGTTCCGATGCCGGCTGGAACGCGCTCCTGCGCGTCAAACCCTATCTCCTCGCCTGGATCGCCGATGTCGCGGCGCGGGCGGCGCGCAAGGGCAAGACGCTCCTCGCCTTCTCCCACTATCCCGTGCTCGATCCCTTCGAGGACGAGACGGACAGCGAGCGGGCGCTCTTCGGCGAAACGACCGTCGCGAAGCGCACGCCCCGGCCGCTCGTCGCCGAAACGCTTGCCGCCGCCGGCCTGTCGCTGCATTTCAGCGGGCACCTGCATGTCGAGGCCCGCTCGTGCCACGATGCCGGTGGCCGCCGCCTCGTCAACATCGCCGTGCCCTCGCTCGTCGCCTTTCCCGCCGGCTTCGTCGTGATCGGGACGGGGGATGGGGCGCCGTCCGTCGAGACCGTCTCCCTTGCCGAAACGCCGCTCGATGACGATCTCCTCGCGCTCTACCGGGCCGAGCAGGCCCGTGCCGGCCATGCCCCGGACCCGGCGCTCGCCGCCCGCGACTACGGCGACTTCCTGCACCGCCACATGCGCGCCCTCGTCGTCCACCGCTTCCTGCCGAAGGAGTGGCCGGCGGACATGGCGGACATGGCGCGGCGCATGACGCTCGCCGATCTCTCCCGGCTGATGGCGGACGGCACGCCGCCGGGCAGCCTCGATACGGGCCTGCTGGAGGCCATCCCCCTCCTCGATCTCGTCGTCGACTGGTATTGCCTGCGCCAGTCCCCCGCGGCGGCTCCCGCCTATGTCGCCCCCGGCAGGCTCGCCTGCTACCGGTCCCTTGCCGCGCATTTCGGCGACCTCACGCCGGCGGCCGAGGACGGGCCGAGGCGGTTCTTCGCCATCTTCCTCGGCGTCCTCGGCCGCAACCTCGCGCGGGCGTCGAGGTAGGCGGGCGTTCTGCCCGATAGGGGCGTGGTGCACGCTGATACCCCCCTCTGCCCTGCCGGGCATCTCCCCCTCAAGGGGGGAGAATGGATGGAGCACCGTTTCGCCCATCTCCAGTGTTGCCGATCGGGCAAGGCTCTTGCCTCCTGCCGATCTCCCCCTTGTGGGGGAGATGCCCGGCAGGGCAGAGGGGGGTGCAGCCGTGCACCCGCTCCATGCGTTTCACACAATACCCCCTTACAAACCACCTACCCGCCGCGTTAAACCAAATCTTACCTCTCGGCCGCCACACTGCGCGGCCAGCGCGTGCCCTCGTTCATCGGATCGGTCCCTTGTACAATCTCATCTCGGTCGTCCTGAAGAAGCGCCTCGACCTCGATTTCAAGACCTCGTCCGATTTTCGCGCCCGGATCGTCGAGTTCCCCGGCCTGTGGATGAGCGAGCGGGAGATCGCCGGGCTGCGGGCGGAGCTGCGCAAGGTGGCGGGGCGGGCGGTGCCGGGCGGCGATCTCGACTACGGCGTCTTCTCCGAGCGCGAGGACGTGCTCCAGCGCACCATCGTCACGCTCGTCTACCGCGTTTCCGACGGCACGCCCGTCGCCTTCAATGCGCTGCCGGTCATCTCGCTCTCGCTGTCGGGAAAGCCGGTCGAGGTGCTGCATCTCGGCCTCGTCATGATCGACCCCGCCGTGCGAAGCCAGGGCCTTTCCTGGGTGCTCTACGGCCTCACCTGCTTCCTGCTCTTCCTGCGCAACCAGCTGCGCCCGCTCTGGATTTCCAACGTCACCCAGGTGCCCGCCGTCGCCGGCATGGTGGCCGAGACCTTCTCCGACGTCTTTCCGTCGCCCACCCGCGGCGCGCGGCGCTCGCTGCGCCAGCAATTGATCGCGACGGAGATCATGGCCGGCCATCGCCATGTCTTCGGCGTCGGCAAGGACGCCGGCTTCGATGCCGACCGCTTCGTCATCACCGATGCCTATACCGGCGGCTCGGACAACCTGAAGAAGACATTCGAGGCGGCGCCGAAACACCGCAAGGCCGAGTACAACGATTTCTGCGCCGCCGAACTCGACTACGACCGCGGCGACGACCTCCTGCAGATCGGCCAGCTCGATCTCAACGCCGCCCAGCGCTACCTCCTCGAAAGCGTGCCGCGCAATGCGCTCGGCCGGCTCGCGGTGGCAAGCTTCGTCATCCTCGTGCAGCGGCTGGTGCTGCCCCTCATGCACTGGGCGGACGGCCGCCGCCAATGGGGCATCCTGAGGCCTTCCCGATGAGCTTTTCCTACGAGACCTTCACCACCCGCAACATCGGCTTCGTCAGCGCGGCGGAGCAGCGCCGGCTGCAGGGCGCCACCGTCTTTATCTGCGGCACCGGCGGCATGGGCGGCGCGGCCATCCAGGCCCTCGCGCGCGCCGGCATCGGCCGCCTGGTGCTTGCCGATATCGACCGTTTCGAAGTGTCCAACCTCAACCGGCAGGTCTTCTGCTTCACCGACACGGTCGGCCAGCCGAAGGCCGAGGCGACGCGCGACCTGTGCCTCAAGATCAATCCCGCGCTCGCCATCACCGTCTTCGGCCCCGACTGGACGGAGCATGCGGAAGAAATCGTGTCCGGCGCCGACGTGGTGATCAACGGCACGGACGATCTCGGCGCGAGCCTGCTCCTCTACCGCACCGCCCGCCGCCACGAAAAGACGGTGATCGACGCCTATGCCGCGCCGCTGCCCTCCGTCTATGTGACGCGCCCCGCGGACCCGATGCCGGAGGAGCGCCTCGGCTACCCGACGACGGGAACCGCCTGGAACGCGCTCACGCCCGACCAGCGCGCGCAGGCCTTCCTGCGCGAGGCGGAGCATGTGATGGTGCATTCCTCCTCCCGCCACCATGTCGACCTCAAGCTTGCCGGCGAGGTGGTGGCCGGCACGCGCAGCCGCATGTCCTTCGCGCCCATGGTCATCTCGACGGGCATGCTGATGGCCTATGAGGCGATCAACGCCGTGCTCGGCAGGAAGCACGGCGCCGATTGCCGCGGCTGGTTCTTCAATCCTTATGCCGGCCGCGTCGAGCGTCCGCGGAGCGCCCTTATCGCCGTGCTCCTGCGCCCCCTGGTGCGGCGCTTCCTCAACCGGCTCGCCGCGCCATGATCGCGCCGACCGTCGCCGACACGTTCATCTCGCTCGCCGCCTTTCTGGGGCTCGTCGTGCTGATCCGCGCCATCCGCACCTTCGATGCCGGAAGCCCGCTGACGCGCCGCTTCCTCTTCGGCCTCAAGGTGCTCGCCGCGCTGATGATCGGCCGCGTCCTTGCCTGGTGGACCGGCCTCTTCCTCTTCGAGGCCGCGACGATCATCGCCGCCGGCCTCGTGCCGCTCGCCACGGTGCTCGTCGCCGAGGGCCTGATGCGCCGCCACGCCCCGCGCCTCACCAAATGGATCGCCGCGGGCGGCGCGGCCGCCTTCGCCGTCCTCGCCTTCCTGCCCGCCTCCCTTGCCGATCCCTGGCGGCTGGTGGGCCTCTTCCTCTACCAGCTCGTCACCTTCGCGCTCGCCGGCCACATGGCCGTCACGCGCGACCGAAAGAGCCTTTCCCGGGCGGAAAACCAGGCGGTGGACCGCATCGCCCTGTCGCTGCTGCTCATCCTGCCGCTGCTCGTCACGGATTTCCGCTCGGCTTATGTGGACCTGCCGGTGCGGCTCGGCGGTCTCGCCATCCTCTTCCTCTGCTGGCTGCTGATCAGCCTCGGCCAGCGCGCCGTCGGCCACCGCGACACGGTCGTCTCCTTCGTCATCCTCACCGCCGTCGCCCTCATCGCCGCGCTTGCCATCGGCATCGAGAACGACCTTGACGCCGCCGCGCTCGCCCGCACCGCCAGCGTCGTCACGGCGGCGGCGCTGCTCGGCGTCATCTGGAAGGACGGCATCGGCCTCAGAACCGAGCAGCGCCGCCAGAGCCTCATCCGCCACCTTGCCGAGGACCGCATCGACGACACGCTGGGCTTCCTGAAGGAGCTGCAGAACCATCCGCTGGTCGAGGGGGCGCTCCTGCTCGAGGAGGCGGAGCTCGCCGATCTCGACCTTGCCGGCCTGAAGGAACTCACCGCCGCCCGCCCGCTGCTGCGCGCCACGGAGACATCCGGCCTTTCGGAAGCGGACGCCGAGCAGCTCGCCTGGCTGACCGAGAAATACGAGGCGACCCATGTGATGCTGGTCTCGCGAAAGCCCTTCCGGCTGATCGCGCTCAACATGCCCTCCGTCTCCGCCACGCCGGGCGCCGAGGCGGAACTGAAGGTCGTCCAGCGCATGGCGCTCCTGATTTCGGAGAGAACGCATGATCGAGATCCGTGAGGGCGATATCGACGCCTTCTTCGCCGCGCCCTTCGCGGTCTATGCGGGCACGCCCTATGTCTCGCCGATGCGGAGCGACCTCAAGCGCTTCCTGTCGGCAAGGACGAACCCGCTCTTCGAAGCGCCGGATGATTTCGCCGTCTTCACCGCCCATGAGAACGGCGCGGTGCGCGGCCGCATCACCGCCCATGTGCATCGCGCCGCCAATGCCCGCTTCGGCCTGAAACGCGGCTACTTCGGCTATTTCGACTGCGCCGCCGACGAACGCGTCGCCGCCGCCCTCCTCGAACGGGCGGAGGATTGGGCGCGGCAGAGGGGCTTTTCCGAGATCCTCGGCAATTTCAACCTCACGGCCATGCAGCAGGTCGGCATCATGACCGGCGGCTTCGAGCACGCGCCCTATACGGACCAGGTCTGGGGACCGCCGCACCTGCCGCGTCTTCTGGAAAAGCGCGGCTACTCGCCGTCCTTTCCCATGACCACCTTCGAGATCGACATCCGCGCCGCGCCGCTCGGCGGCATTCTCGACGGCGCGGAGATGCGGGCGCTGCGCGCCGACGGTTTCTCCTTCTCGCCGATCCGGCGGAAAACGCTGGACCGCCGACTGGAGGATTCGCGGCTCATCCTCAACGAGAGCTTTGCCGGCAACCCGATGTTCGTGCCCGTCAGCCGCGCGGAATACGAATTCCAGGCGAAGGAGATGAAGTGGATCATGGACCCGCGCATCTCCGCCGTCGCGGAAAAGGACGGCGCGCCGGCGGGCGCGGTCATCGCCATTCCCGATGTCAACCCGATGCTGACGGCGATGGGGTCGCGCCTCGGCCTTTCCGCGCCCTGGCATCTCCTCAAGCATCGCCTCCGGCGGCGCCGCGCCGTCGTCATCTTCCAGGGCGTCAAGCCGGCCTATCAGGGCCGCGGCCTCAACCCGCTGATGCTCGCCCACATCCTCGGCGAAATGAAAGCCGCCGGTTATGAGACCGCCGGCGGCACCTGGATCGCCGATGCCAATGCCGCGAGCCTGCGCCAGGCCGAAAAGGCCGGCGCCCGCCCGCTGCACCGGCTGCACCTTTTCGGGAGGACGCTGTGATCGACCGCACCATGCTGACAACCCTCGCCGCCGAGGCGAACCGCGCGCCCTCCACGCACAACACCCAGCCGGCGCGCTTTGCGCTGGACGCGGAGGGCCGCATCCTCGTCCTCGCCGATCTTTCCCGGCGCCTCGCCGTCGGCGATCCGACGAACCGCGACATGGGCCTTTCCTGCGGCGCGGCGCTGGAGGGGCTGGTGATGGCGCTCGCCGGGCGCGGTCTCGGGGCCGCGGTGGAGGATTTTTGGGCGGAAGACGCCCAATGGCGCCCCGGCTACCGGCTGGCCGCCCGCGTCACCCCGGGCGGGGACGCGGCGCCCTCGCCGCTCGCCGCGTGGACGGAGAAACGCTTCACCTGGCGCGGCGCCTTCTCGCCCGCACCGCCGGAGACGCCGGCAAGCCTCGAGGGCTGGGCAGGGCGGAAGGACGACGTGGCCTTCGCCGGCGGAAAGGACACCCTCGCCTTCATCGCCGCGCTCAACGACGAGGCGAGCCTGACCGTCATGCGCGGGCGCGCCTTCCGCGACGAACTCGTCCTCTGGATGCGCCTTTCGCCGCGCCACCCCGCCTATGCCCTCGACGGCCTCAATCTCGAGGCCCTGCGCATGGGCCGGCTGGAGGGCGCCGTGGCGGGCACGGTGCTCGCCTCGCCGCTCTTCGCCCTCGCCGACCGCCTCGGCCTTGCCAGGACGCTGGTTTCCGAGGCCGGCAGGACGATGACCGCGGCGGCCTGCCTGCTGTTCCACCGCCCGCAAGGCGAAAGCCCGGTCGCGACGGGCCGGGCCTTCTATCGGTTCTGGCTGGATTTCACCCGCTTCGGCCTTGCCGGCTGGCCGATGGCGGTTCTCGCCGACGTGCCCGGGGCCGCCGAGACCCTGCGCCGGCGTTTCGCGCTGCCGGCGAACCACCGGCTGGTCAACGTGCTGCGCGTCGGCCCGGCGCCTGTCATGCTGCCGAAATATCGCTTGCCGGCGGGGGAGCTTGTGGTGGATTAACCGCCGTAAAGAGGCGGTTCTGTTTTCGAAGCCCCTCCCCTCACCCACCAGCGTCATCCTCGGGCTTGCCCCGAGGATCCACGCGGCACCCGCGGCCTGTGGATGGTCGGGCTTTACAGCAAGCCCGACCATGACGGCGGAGCGGGTTGCGGATCTCTCTGCCGGAATCCGCCTGGGCTGGGCCCGACCGCCGAAGCCTCAGGCCGCCGCTTCCGCCTTCGCCCGTTCCGCCAGCAGCTTCTGCGCCGTCACGAAATCCACCTTGCCGGAGCCGAGCACCGGCACCGGGCCGACCGTCACCTCCGAAGGCACCATCATGTCCATCGCGCCCTTCTCCTTGGCGAAGCGCAGGAAGGCGGCGCGGGTGGCGTCGGGGGCGTCGGTGAGGAGGACCAGGCGCTCGCCCTTCTTGGCATCCGGCAGGGAGACGACGACGGAGAGCCTTCCCGGCCAGAGTTCGCCGGCCAGCGCCTCGACGGCGGCGAGCGAGACCATTTCCCCGCCGATCTTGGCAAAGCGCTTGGCGCGGCCGCGGATGGTGATGAAGCCCTCCTCGTCGACCGTCACGATGTCGCCGGTGTCGTGCCAGCCGTCCGGCGTCGGCTCCAGAACGCCGGGGTTTTCGGCGCGCAGATAGCCGGCCATGACATTGGCGCCGCGCACGAAGAGGCGGCCGCCTTCCTCGACGCCGGGAACGGGATCGAGCCGGTATTCCATGCCGGGCATGATCTTGCCGACGCTGCCGGCCTTGTTGAACATCGGCGTGTTGAGCGCGATGACCGGGGCCGCCTCGGTGACGCCGTAGCCTTCCAGGATGCGCACGCCGAACTTCTCCATGTAGAGCGCGCGCGTGGTGGCGCGCACCGGCTCGGCGCCGGCGAAGCAGTAGCGGATCGAGCGGAAATCGTAGGGATGCGCGGTGCGGGCATAACCGTTGAGGAAGGTGTCCGTGCCGAAGATGATGGTGGCGTTGGAGGAATAGATCAGCTCCGGGATGATCCGGTAGTGCAGCGGCGAGGGATAGAAATAGACCGGCACGCCGGAGACGAGCGGCAGGATGGTGCCCGCCGTCAGCCCGAAGGAATGGAAGACCGGCAGGATGTTGAACACCTTGTCGCCCGAATGGAAATCGATGCGGGAGGCGGCCTGCGCGGCGTTGGAGAGGATGTTGCGGTGGGTCAGCACCACGCCCTTCGGCGTGCCCTCCGAGCCGGAGGTGAAGAGGATGACGGCCGGGTCGTCCGCCTTGCGCCTGGCGAGCGGCCGGCCCCTGCGCAGGAAACCGAGCGCCTTGTCCCTGACGCCGATGGTCTGGCGCAGGTCGTCCAGCCAGACGATCTCCACCGCCTTGGCCAGCTCCTCGACGACGGGGCCGAGCTTGGCCTGGGTGACGAAGGCGCGGGAGGTGAGCACGCGGCGCACCTCGGCGGCCCTGCAGGCCGAGAGGATGTTCGTCGCGCCGGCCGTGAAGTTCAGCATGGCCGGCACCTTGCCCGCGGACATGACGCCGAGGAGGGTGGCGACCGAGCCGTTGGCGTTGGGCAGCAGCACGCCGAGGGTCTTGTCCTGCGGGTAGAGCGCCCTGAATTTCGCGCCCAGCACGGCGGCGCCGATCAAAAGCTTGCCATAGGTGAGCGAGCCGGTGACGGGATCCTGCACGGCAAGGCGCCGCATGCCGCGTTCCTTCGCCGTCTCGATGACCTTTTCGAGCACGGTGGTGTCGGTGTCCGTGGTGCTGAACATCAGCATGGACATGACCTGGTAGAGCTCGGCGCCCGCCGCCATGCGGCGCTTGCGGCCCTTCAGCTCGGCCGGCACGGAAAGGCGCACCGGCGGCAGGATCGTCACCTTGACCTTGGGGAACAGCCGGCGGCGCACATGCAGCGAGGAGAGGCGGGAGAAATAGCTCTTCTCCAGCCCGTCGATGCGCACGGGCACGACCATCGCGCCGGTCTTGTCGGCCACCATGGCGGCGCCGTCATAGACCTTCATCAGCGCGCCCGTGACGGTGATGCGGCCTTCCGGGAAGATGACCAGCGGCTCGCCGTTGTTGACCGTCTTGATCAGCGTGCGCGTCGCCATCGGCTTGGAAGGGTCGAGCGGCAGGAAGTTGCACATCTTGAGGAAGGGCTTCACCCACCAGGCCTTGGCGATGGTGTAGTCGACGGCGAAGGTCGGCTCCTCGTCGGTGAGGGCCAAAGCCAGCGCGCCGTCGAGGAAGGAGACGTGGTTGAGCGCGATGATCGGCGCCTTGCCGGCCTTCTTCAGGTTGTCGAGGCCGTCCACCTCCAGCCGCAGGAAGGCGCGGAAGAGGATGGAGATGAAATCGCGGAAGGCATTGGTCGGTAGCGTACGCAGCATGATCCAGGCGGCGGCGATATTGGCGAGCGCGAGGCCGGCGAGCAGCATCGGCGTCGAGGCGCCCGCCGCCTGCAGGGCCGCGACGAGGCCGCCGCCGACCGTCATGAAGCCGGCGGAGAGCACGTTGGCCGCGCCGATGACGCGGGAGCGCTGGTCCTCCTCCGCCCAGGCCTGCAGCGCGGCGAAGGTGGGCACGACGAGGAAGGCGCCGGCGATCGCCATGCCGGCAAGGTCGATGGCGATGCGGATCGCATAGGGGCCGGAAAAGAAGGCGGCGAGCGTTTCGGCCGGGGCGGCGGCGCCGGCATGGCCGACGCTCCAGGCGAGATCGAGGCCGAACAGCGCCATGATCAGCGTGCCGAGCGGGGCCGGAAGGAGCACGATGCGGCCGGCCGACATCCAGGCGGCGATGGCCGAGCCGATGCCGACGGCGACGGCGAAGACGGCGAGATAGGCGGTGATGGCCGTCTCGCTGCCACCGAGATTGCCCTTCACCATGGGCGGCAGCAGCGAGAGCACGATGGCGCCGACCAGCCAGAACCAGGCGGCCATCAGCGCCGCGCGCCACAGCCGCTTGTCGCCGCGCAGCGCATTGACGAGGCGGCCGGTGGAGCGGAAGACGTTGCGCTCGACGGCAAGGTCCGGGGCCTTCGCGCCGACGCGGGGGATGAAGCGGCTCGATAGCCAGCAGGCGAGCGCCAGGCCCAGCATCATCGGCCCGAAGAGCCAGGGGTTGACGCCGTCGGCGGCGGCAAGGCCGGCGACCAGCGTGCCGCCGAGGATGGCGATGAAGGTCGCGCCCTCGATCCAGGCATTGGCGCGCGGCAGCTCCCTGCGCTCCAGATGATCGGGCAGGATGCCGTATTTGACCGGGCCGAACAAGGCGGAGATGACGCCGAAGAGGAAGAGCGCCACCATCAGCACCGCGACGGAGTGGAAGGCGAGGCCGACGACCGCGACGCCGGCGGCGGCGAGCTCCACCCGCTTCAGCCGCTCGGCCATGACGGCCTTGTCGAACTTGTCGGCAAGCTCGCCACCGAGGGCGGAGAACAGCAGGAACGGCGCCATGAAGACGGCGCCGGCAAGCGTTACCAGCGATCCCGCCTCCTCCGCCGCCATCGTCGCGAGAATGAGGAAGACCAGCGTGTTCTTCAGGAAGTTGTCGTTGAAGGCCGACAGGAACTGGGTCCAGAAGAGCGGCGCGAAGCGCCGGGAGGTCATGAGGTTCTGTTGCACGGCGTGTCTCCCATCCTGCGGGATTTCTCGCGCATTTCCGCTTTCGCGAAAACGCCCTGTCTGTTTGTCTTACGCAATTCCGGACGCAAACCGCTGCGCGCTTTTGCTGGAACTGCTCTAGGGAAAAAGCCTTGCCGCTTCGTTCATCGATCGGGCGGCAGGGCCGATTTTCCGGTCAAGCCTCGTCGCTCTTGATGCCGAGCAGCAGCTTTTCCGTCTTGGCGTCGTCGATGCGGCGCAGCAGCTTCTCGGCTTCCTGGTTGTCGCGCAGGGTTTTCGTGACGTTCACCGTCGTCTGCACCAGCATCAGGATGCCCATGGCGAGATAGCCCTTGCCCCAGAGATCGAGCGGCATGAGATAGAGGCCGAGCGCCAGCATGAAGGCGGCAAGGCCGAAGCTGGCATAGGAAAAGGTCGTCCAGGCGGGCGAATGTTTCATCAGGCTGTCGTTCATGGCAGTGGTCCCTTCCGTTTGTCAGTGGGCGTTCATGCGGCTGCGCAGGCGCTGGAGCACTTCGTCGGCGCTTGTCACCAGCGGGCGGCCGCAGCCGGCGGCGGCGAGCTTTTCGGCGAGCGCGGCCGGGTCCGGGCCGGTCTCCAGCGTGCCGAGGGCCTCGGCGGTCAGTTCCGCCTCGCGCTGGCGCCGCTCCAGCCGGGCAAGCGTCGCCTCGGCATCGGCAAGCGTGTTTTCACCCGGCGCGTCGTGGGCGAGGCGGCGGGTGCGGTCGCGCGCCAAGGCGAGCCGCTCGCCGCGGCGCAGCGCCGAAAGCCGCATCTCGCTCTGCCGCACCGCCTGTCTCAGACGGTCGATGCCGCCGGAAAATTCGGCCTCGACCTGGCGGGCATTCTGCAATTCGGTCTCCAGGCGGGCGATCGAGCCGGCGGCTTCGATGGCAAGGTCCTCGCGGCCCTTCTCGAGCGCGGCGATGGCGCGGGCTTCGAGATCCTTTATGCGGGCGGCGAGGCGTTCGGCGTTCTCCGCCTCCAACCGGTTCTGCGCGATGGCGACGGCCACCGCCCGGCGCGCCGCCTCGACGCCGCGGGCCGCGTCGCGGATCTGCTGGGCAAGGACGGGAAGGGCATGGCGGTCGCCGAAGGCTTCCTCCGCCTCGTGCGCGCGGCCGCGCACCAATGTCAGGATCTGTTTGAACATTTTTCTCTCTCCCTGTATGAACAATGTTCAATAATCTTGTCGCATAAAAATGAACGATGTTCAATATAGAAAATGAACAACGTTCAAAAATAGGAGAACGGGATCGATGGCGGCGAAGCGGCAGGCGAAGAAGGAGGACTTGCGCACGCGGCTGGTCACGGCCGGGACGCAACTGATCCGCGACCAGGGCCTGAAGGGCCTGCGCGCCCGCGACATCGCCGAACGGGCGGGCGCGGCGCTCGGCGGGCTCTATACGGTGTTCGACGATCTCGACGGGCTGATCCTCGCCGTGAACTCCGGCACGCTGAAGCGGCTGGAGGCGGCGCTGGAACGCGCGATCCCGCCGGACGCCACCGTCGAGCAGACCTTCCTCAGTCTCTCGCTTGCCTATCTCGGCTTCGCGCAGGCCGAGAAGAACCTCTGGGCCGCCCTCTTCGAGCACCGCATGCCGGAGGGCGTGCCCGTGCCGGACTGGCACCTTGCCGAACATGCCTTCCTGATCGGCCTCATCGCCGGGCCGCTCGCCGGCCGCATGCCGGGTGCGACCGCCGAGGACATCGCCATCCGCGCCCGCACCTTCTTCTCCGCCGTGCACGGCGTCATCGCCGTCAGCCTGGAAGGCCGTTTCGTGGGGATCACGCCGGAGCGCCTGGAAAGGGAGGTCGCCGCCCTCGCCCGCATCCTGGCGAAAAGCCTGGACTGAGCGTCAGCCGAGCCTTCGGCGATGGACGGCCCAGGCGCCGGCCGCGCTCATCGCCGCCAGCGCATACCAGGTGAGCGCGTAGACGAGGTGGCTGTTGCGGAAGGCGACGACCGTCAGCCCGCCGACCGGCAGGCCGCCGGGATTGGGCGTCGCATCCGCATCGATGAAATAGGGCGCCGCGCCGGAAAGGCCCTTCGCGGCGGTAATCGCAGCGACATCGCGGGAGAACCAGCGGTCGGCGGCCGGATCGTTGGCGCGCAGGAACGCGCCGCCGGGTTCGCTGAGGCGCAGCAGCCCCGTCACCGTGACGGGACCGGCGGCCAGTTCGCTTGCCACGCGCGCGGCCGGATCGCGCCGGTCCGCCGGCACGAAGCCGCGGTTGACCAGCACGGCCGTCTCATCCGGCAGCAGGAGCGGCGTCAGCACCCAGAAACCGGCGCCGCGCTCCGTCACGGCCTGCACCAAAACCGTCTTGTCGTGCCGGAAGAGGCCGGTGGCGGTGACGCGGCGGTACTCGTCCTTCTCCCGGCTGACGGCCGGCCATTCGGCACGGGCGGGAGCCGGCACGGCGTCGGCGTGGACGCGGCTTTCGACACGGGCGATGAGGTCGAGCTTCCAGAACAGGCGCTGCACCTGCCAGGTGCCGAGCGCGAGGAAGACGGCGACGAGGACAAGGAGGAAACCGGTGAGGAGGCGCCGGGCGCGGGCGGAGGGCTCGGACATGGGCTAGGCCGCCCCCTTCTGCCCTGCCGGGCATCTCTCCCAAGAGGGGGGAAAATGGATGGGGAATGCGACGTTGCCGCTCCTCCCCTTCTCCCCCGCGGGGAGAAGGTGGCCCGAAGGGTCGGATGAGGGGGTGATGCGGATAGAGTCTCTCGATGCGTTTACCTTTGGCACCCCCTCATCCGCCTGCCGGCACCTTCTCCCCGTCGGGGAGAAGGGGATGGGGCACCGTTTCATCCATCTTCCATGCTGCTCTGCAGGGCAGAGGGGGGTGATCACCGCCGCGCTCATTCCCGTCACCCCGGTCAGGGCATGGTCTTCATCATCTCGTGGGTCATCGGCATCATGTTCGTGTTGAGGTGATGCATGACCCAGAGCGAGCCGGCAATGGCGATGCCGACGATGATGAGGGTGAAGATCAGCGCCATCAGCGTCCAGCCGCCTTCCGAACGCGGGTTCATGTGCAGGAAGTAGACCATGTGCACGACGATCTGCACCACGCCGATGCCCATGACCAGCACGGCGGTGAAGAGCTTGCTGTCGATGACGTCGCCCATGACCAGCCAGAAGGGAATGGCCGTCAGGACGATCGAGAGCACGAAGCCGATCATGTAGCCCCTGAACGAGCCGTGGCCGGCATCGTGGCCATGGCTATGGGCGTGGTGGGCCTCGGCGGCGTTTTCGTGGGCGGGGTGGGCGCTCATCCGAGGACTCCCAGGAGATAGACGAAGGAGAAGACGCCGATCCAGATGACGTCGAGGAAGTGCCAGAACATGGAAAGGCACATCAGCCGGCGGCGGTTTTCATGGGTGAGGCCGTGCTTCCTGACCTGCACCATCAGCGTGACCAGCCAGATGATGCCGAAGGTGACGTGCAGGCCGTGCGTACCGACCAGCGTGAAGAAGGACGACAGGAAGGCCGAGCGCGTCGGCCCGGCGCCCTCATGGATCAGGTGGTAGAACTCGTAGAGCTCCAGCGCCAGGAAGGCCGCGCCGAAGACGCCGGTGATGCCGAGCCAGACGAGCGTCTCCATCTTGGCGTTGCGCTCCATCTGGAGCATCGCGAAGCCGTAGGTGATGGAGGAGAGGAGCAGCATCGCCGTGTTGATGGCGACGAGCGACAGGTCAAAGAGATCGGCCGGCGACGGCCCTGCCGCATAGTTGCGGCCGAGCACGCCATGCGTTGCGAAGAGCACGGCGAAGATCAGGCAGTCGCTCATCAGGTAGAGCCAGAAACCCAGCATGGTGCTGTTTTCCGGATGATGGTCTTCCGTCAGGTAGAAGGTCGGCTTTTCGCCGGTATCGTGGACTTGGGTCGCGCTCATGGGCTCAGGTCCGTTCCGCAAGCAGTTTCGTGCGCGCGTCCTCGGTCGCCGTCACGGTCTCGGCGGGGATGAAGAAGTCGCGGTCGTAGTTGAAGGTGTGGGCGATCGACACCGCGACGAGCGCGATGAAGGAGAGCGCCGCCAGCCACCAGATGTACCAGATCAGCGCGAAGGCGAGCACGACGCTGATGGCCGACAGGACGACGCCCGTGCCGGTGTTCTTCGGCATGTGGATCGGCTTGAAGCCTTCCAGCGGGCGCTCGTAGCCGCGGCTCTTCATGTCGTACCAGCTGTCATGGTCGTGCACGACGGGGGTGAAGGCGAAGTTGTAGTCCGGCGGCGGCGAGGAGGTCGACCATTCCAGCGTGCGCCCGTCCCAGGGATCGCCGGAGGTGACGCGCAGCTCGTCGCGCTTGAAGAAGCTGACGACGAGCTGGATGACGAAGGAGGCGATGCCGAGCGCGATCAGCGCCGCGCCGAAGGCGGCGATGACGAACCAGATCTGCAGGGACGGGTCCTCGAACTGGCTGACGCGGCGGGTGACGCCCATGAGGCCGAGCACGTAGAGCGGCATGAAGGCGAAGAAGAAGCCGATCTGCCAGAACCAGAAGCTCATCTTGCCCCAGAAGGGATCGAGCTTGTAGCCGAAGGCCTTGGGGAACCAGTAGACGACGCCGGCCATCAGCCCGAACAGCACGCCGCCGATGATGACATTGTGGAAATGGGCGATGAGGAAGAGCGAATTGTGCAGCACGAAATCGGCCGGCGGGATGGCGAGCATCACGCCCGTCATGCCGCCGATGACGAAGGTCACCATGAAGCCGACCGTCCACAGCATGGGCACCTCGTAGCGGATGCGGCCGCGATACATGGTGAACAGCCAGTTGAACATCTTCGCGCCCGTCGGGATCGAGATGATCATCGTCGTGATGCCGAAGAAGGCGTTCACCGAGGCGCCCGAGCCCATGGTGAAGAAGTGGTGCAGCCAGACGATGTAGGAGAGGATCATGATCACGCAGGTCGCGTAGACCATGGAGGTGTAGCCGAAGAGCCGCTTGCCGCAGAAGGTGGCAACGACCTCGGAGAAGATGCCGAAGGCCGGCAGAACGAGGATGTAGACCTCCGGATGGCCCCAGATCCAGATGAGGTTGATGTACATCATCGGGTTGCCGCCGAGATCGTTCGTGAAGAAGTTCGTGCCGACATAGCGGTCGAGCGACAGGAGGGCGAGCGTGGCCGTCAGGATCGGGAAGGTCGCGACGATCAGGATGTTGGTGCACAGCGACGTCCAGGTGAAGACCGGCATCTTCATGAAGGTCATGCCCGGCGCGCGCATCTTCACGATGGTCGCGATGAGGTTGATGCCCGACAGCGTCGTGCCGACGCCGGCGACCTGCAGCCCCCAGATGTAATAATCGACGCCGACGCCGGGACTGTAGTCCGCGCCCGAGAGCGGCGGATAGGCGAGCCAGCCGGTGCGGGCGAACTCGCCGACGAACAGCGACATCATGATGATGACCGCCCCGCCCGTCGTCATCCAGAAGGAGAAGTTGTTGAGGAAGGGGAAGGAGACGTCGCGCGCGCCGATCTGCAGCGGAACGACATAGTTCATGAAGCCGGTGACGAAGGGCATCGCCACGAAGAAGATCATGATCACGCCGTGCGCGGTGAAGATCTGGTCGTAGTGGTGCGGGTTGAGGTAGCCCTCGTTGCCGCCGAAGGCGATCGCCTGCTGGATGCGCATCATGATGGCGTCGGCGAAGCCGCGCAGCAGCATGATGATGGCGAGGATGATGTACATGATGCCGATCTTCTTGTGATCGACGGATGTGAACCATTCGTGCCAGAGATAGCCCCAGAGCTTGAATTTGGTGATCAGGCCGAGAAGCGCGATGCCGCCCAGCGCAACGACCGCGAAGGTCACGACGAGGATGGGCTCGTGGTAGGGGATTGCCTCCCAGGTAAGCCGTCCGAAGAGGAATTGCGTGAGGCTGATGTCGCCGAACATGGGATCGTCCAATATCGTTTCGTAGGCGGCCCGGTGCATTCGAGGGCCTTGCGCGCCCGCCGCGGCCGGCGGGCGCAATGAAAGCTAGTGCGACTGGTGCGCGTCGTGGTTCATCGTGGCCGGGTTCTCCTCCACGCCCTCGGCCGGTTCCTCGCTGCGCGCGGGATTGCCGGTCTCGGGGAAGGTGGCGGCGGGCGCCTCGTCCTTCGCATGGCGGTTGTCGTGCTCGAGTTTCGCCTTGTTTTCGTGGCTCTCCTTGCCCGCCCCGCCCGTCATGTCGATATGCATCATGTCTTTCATGCACATCTGGCCTTCGCGCACGCACATGTTGAGCACGGCCTCGTAGAGCCCGTCGTCGACGGTGGCATAGTAGCGCACGGGCTCCTTCGCGCTCGGCTTTTCGAGCTTCAGGTAGGCGTCGCGGTTGAGCGCCGTGCCGTTCTGCTTCACCCGCGCGATCCAGGCGTCGAAACCGGCCTGGTCGAGCCCGTGGAACTTGAAGCGCATGTGCGAGAAGCCGTCACCGCTGTAGTTGGACGACAGGCCCTCGTATTCGCCCTGCCTGTTGATGACGGCGTGCAGCTTCGTCTCCATGCCGGGCATGGTATAGATCATGCCGGCGAGCGCCGGCACGTAGAAGGAGTTCATCACGGAGGAGGCCGTGAGCTTGAAGTTGATCGGCACGTCGACGGGGGCGGCCATCTCGTTGACCGTGGCGATGCCGTAGTCCGGGTAGAAGAACAGCCATTTCCAATCGAGCGCCACCACCTCGACGGTGATCGGCTTCATCTCCTCCGTCACCGGCCGCGCCGCGTCGAGCCGTTCCAGCGGCCGGTACGGATCGAGCTTGTGGGTGCTGACCCAGGTGATCGCGCCGAGCGCGATGATGATGGCGAGCGGGGCCGACCAGATGGCGACTTCCAGGCCCGTCGAGTGGTGCCACTCCGGATCATATTTCGCCGCCGTGTTCGACTGGCGGTAATGCCAGGCAAAATAGAGCGTCATGGCGATCACCGGGATGATGATGACCAGCATGAGGATGGTGGAGATGACGATCAGGTCCCGTTGCTGCGTGGCGATGTCCCCGGAAGGCGACATGACGACCATGTTGCATCCGGAAAGCAGGACCAGCATCAGGGGGAGGATCGAGACTCGGGCTAAACTGAATGGCTTCGGCATTGCGGCCTCAACTTGCGTTCTGTCTAGTCGGCAATAAGCGGGCATCGTCGCGCTTGGAAGTGAGGTGCTTCGTCGCAGCGCAGCATTCTGTCGCAGTGCGGTAGAAACTTTTGGGCTGTCCGCCGCCGCAAAATTGATCTAGCGCAATAATCGTCGCGGGTCTCGCACACCCGCTGCGTCGGGTCGAAGGTTCGGACGCAACCCTGCCGCAGCGCGCACGTTTCGCCTAATTCTTGATATTGGACGCCGAATAGTCAACACTCTAACGACATGGCGCACATCGCTCGGAGAAATTCATGAGTTCGGTCGCTAACCCTTCGTCCTCGGGCCTCGAGCGGGACGCCCGCCGCATGCATGCGGACGACAAGCCGCTTTCGCCCGGCAGCGTCGCCATCGGCGTGGTGATCGGGCGCACCTCCGAATTCTTCGATTTCTTCGTCTACGGCCTCGGCTCCATCCTGGTCTTCCCGAAGCTGATCTTCCCCTTCGCCGGCAGCGCGGTCGCCGCGACGCTGATGTCCTTCGCGCTCTTCCCGCTCGCCTTCCTCGCCCGCCCGGTCGGCTCCTTCGTCTTCATGTGGATCGACCGCAACTACGGCCGCGGCACCAAGCTGACGGTGGCGCTGGTCATCCTCGGCGGCTCGACCGCCTCCATCGCCTTCCTGCCGGGCTACGAGACGATCGGCTACTGGGCCGTCGCGCTGCTCGCGCTCTTCCGGCTGGGCCAGGGTTTTGCGCTCGGCGGCGCCTGGGACGGGCTTGCCTCGCTGCTCAACCTCAGCGCGCCGGAGAACCGCCGCGGCTGGTACGCCATGATCCCGCAGCTCGGGGCGCCCATCGGCTTCGCGCTCGCCAGCGTCCTCTTCGCCTATTTCGTCACCAGCCTGTCCGAAGCGGATTTCCTCGCCTGGGGCTGGCGCTATCCGTTCTTCGTCGCCTTCGCCATCAATGTGGTGGCGCTCTTCGCGCGCCTGCGCATCGTCGCCAGCAAGGAGTTCGGCGCGGCCATGGAGGCGCAGGAGCTGCAGGCCCGGCCGGTCTTCGAAATGCTGAGCAAGCACGCCATGGACGTGGTGCTCGGCGCCTTCGTGCCGCTCGCAAGCTTCGCCATGTTCCATCTCGTCACCATCTTCCCGCTGTCCTGGATCACGCTCACCGGCGGCCAGTCGGTGCAGGAATTCCTCTGGGTGCAGGTGGCGGGCGCGGCCGTCGGCGCGGTCGGCATCGTGCTGTCGGGCGTCATCGCCGACCGGATCGGCCGGCGCAACCAGCTTATGGCCGGCGCCATCCTCATCGCGATCTTCTCCTTCTCCGCGCCCTTCCTGCTGGATGCCGGCGGCAAGGGGCAGGATGCCTATATCCTGATCGGCTTCTTCATCCTCGGCCTCACCTTCGGCCAGTCGTCCGGCGCCGTCTCCTCGCGCTTCACGCAGCATTACCGCTACACCGGCGCGGCGCTGACCTCGGACCTCGCCTGGCTCGTCGGCGCGGGCTTCGCGCCCCTCGTGGCGCTCGGCCTTGCCACCAGCTTCGGCATCGTCTTCATCGGCGGCTACCTGATCTCCGGCGCCATCTGCACCATCGCCGCCCTCGCCCTGACACGGGTGCTCGACCAGCACTGAGGCGTTGCGGGAGAGCGGCGGCGGGCTACGGCTACACCCCCCTCTGCCCTGCCGGGCATCTCCCCCTCAAGGGGGAAGATCGGCAAGATGCGAAAACTTGCTCAAACCGCAACGCTGGTGAGGGGCAAAACGTTTCTCCATCCAATCTCCCCCTTGAGGGCAGGCGAACTGCAGCACGCTGCTGCTTTCCCCTTCTCCCCCGCGGGGAGAAGGTGGCCCGAAGGGTCGGATGAGGGGGCTTGCACACCGTCTGACGTCTGCGCCGCCCCCTCATCCCGCTGCCGCGACCTTCTCCCCGCGGGGGAGAAGGGGCAAGACGCGTCGTCTCATTCCATATGCAACTCGCCTGCCTTGAGGGGGAGATGCCCGGCAGGGCAGAGGGGGGTAGTCCCCGCGCACCACAAGCCTGCTTCAAGCCCGCAGGATCACCCCTTCATCCGCCCCGCAGCCCTTGCCGGCGCGCCGAGCTCGGCGTCGGCGAGAAGCCGCACCAGCCAGTCGACGAAGACGCGGACCTTGTTGGAGAGGTGCCGGTTCGGCGGATAGACGATATAGAGCGGGATCGGCTCGCAGCGCCAGCCCGGCAGCACCGGCACGAGCGCACCGCTCGCCAGCGCCTCCGTCGCCATGAACCGCGGCAGCGGCGCGACGCCCAGGCCGGAGAGCGCCGCGGCAAGATAGCTGCGCGCGTCGTTGACCGAGACGATGTAGCGGCCGTTGACCTCGACCTTCTCGCCATCCTTCTCGAAAGCGAAGGGCATGATGCGATTGGCCTGCGCCAGGAAATAGTTGACGCAATGGTGCTCCCCGCCGAGGTCCAGCGGATGGTCCGGCGCCCCGAACGCCTCGAGATAGGCAGGGGCGGCGCAGGTCACGACGTCGATCTCGGCGACGCGCCGGGCGATCAGCGACTGGTCGCCCGGCGCCCCGCCGCGCAGCGCGCAGTCGACATTCTCCGCCAGGTAATCCACCATCCGGTCGCCGACGCCGAGGTCGATATGGATGTCGGGGTACTTCCTGTGGAAATCGCCGAGCCGCGGGATGACCAGCAGGTCGGCGAAGGCCCCCGCCATCTCGACGCGCAGGCGCCCGCGCGGGCTTGCATGGGAATGGGAAAGGCTGCCGTCCAGTTCGTCGATCTCCGCGACGATCTGGATCGCCCGTTCGTAATAGAGCGCCCCGTCCGTCGTCACCACGACCCGGCGCGTCGTGCGGTTGAGCAGCTTGGTCTGGAGGTGGGTCTCGAGGTTCTGGATGAGATTGCTCACCGTCGCCTTGGGCATGCCGAGCGCAGCGGAGGCCCGGGTGAAGTTGCCGGTCTCCACCACGCGGAGGAAGGCACGCATTGCGGAAAGCTGATCCATGGAACATTCCCACGTTGGAAGCTGCTATTGTTCGAAAATCTGGATAGTGAAGTCAATTTTAGCGCACTTATATCGCAGAGATCAGGCACGATATAAATGGTGAGGCCCCATCCTAATTCCAGGGGGTCCGAGGACACGGCAATGTCGGTAGAGATCAAGGATATGACGTTCGACAAGGTGGCCATCGGCCCCGTGTCCGCGCGCGTCTATCAGGGAGCGGAGTTCGCCAAGGGCGCGCCGATCCTCCTCTACTTCCATGGCGGCGCGTTCCTGGAAGAGGGCCTTCGCCCCTCCCCCGTCGCCGAGGCCATCGCCTCCACGGGCGCCATCGTCGCGGTGCTGGATTATGGCGCGCCGGGCGGCGGTGTCTTTCCCAAGCCGCTCGAAGTCGGCTTTTCGATGTTTTCCTATCTCGCCAAGAAGCGCGCCGGCCTCGGCGACCGCAAGTCGCCGCTCATCATCGGCGGCGAGGAGGCCGGCGGCAACATCGCCGCCGGCGTCGCGCTGAAGGCCCGCGACCATTTCGCCAACGAGCTGGACGGCCAGGTGCTGTTCTCGCCGCTGCTCGATCCCTTCATGGGCACCGCCTCCTTTCGCGAGTCCGAGGCGCTCGGCATGCGCCAGCGCTGGGCGGACGGCTGGAGCCACTATCTCAGCGGCGGCGTCTGCCATCCCTATGCGGCGCCCTGCCTCTGTTCGCGGCTTGCAGGCGTCGCACCCGCCCTCGTCATGTCGGCAGAGGACGATCCGCTGCGCGACGAAGCCCTCGGTTACGCCGACTGCCTCAGGGCGGCGGGCGTGAAGGTTCGCCAGCATGTGCTTCCCGCCGGAGCAGGCTGGCCGGAGATTTACGGCGGGAGCGAAGGCGAAACCCCCGGCTGGTCTCCCAACCGGCCCTCCCCCTGGCAAGAGGAGGTCGGCCGCCAGTTTTCGGGTTTTGTTCAGGATATAAGCATTCACTAATTTAATTTGAACCCGCGGCCCAGGGGGCCGCAAGGAGAACGAGAAATGACGTCGAAGCGCAAACGCTGGGCCCTGACGGGCGCCGGCCTGGGACTGGCTGTGTCCTTTTCCGCCGCAGCCCTCTATTTCCAACTGCCGGGCAATGTCGCCCAGGCCGAAGCCACCGTGACGGCGGAAGTGCCCGCCGTTCCGGTGACGGTCGCGGTCGTGGAAAACCGCGACGTGGTGACCTGGCAGGAATTTTCCGGCCGCCTGGAGGCGATCGACCGTGTGCAGATCCGCTCGCGCGTCGCCGGCGCCATCGAGGCGGTGAACTTTCGCGAAGGCGCGCTGGTGAAGGCGGGCGACCTGCTCTTCACCATCGACCAGGAGCCCTTCAGGACCGCGGTGACGCAGGCGGAAGGCCAGTACGCCTCGGCCGAGGCCCGGGTCAAGCTCGCCACGACCGAGCTTGAGCGCGGCCAGCGCCTCGCCAGGAGCAACAGCATCTCGCAAAGCGAGGTGGACACGCGCCTGAACGCGCTGGCCGAGGCCCGCGCCGCGCTGAAGACGGCAGAGGCCACGCTGCACGCCGCCAAGCTGGAGCTCGGCTATACGGAAGTGCGCGCGCCGGTTTCCGGCCGCGTCGGCAAGGTGGAGATCACCACCGGCAACCTCGTCGCCGCCGGCTCGACCTCGCCGGCGCTGACGACGCTCGTCTCGGTCGACCCGATCTATGCCGGCTTCAATGTCAGCGAGGAGACGGTCGCGAGAGCCCTTGCCGCCCTGCCGGCCTCCACGGACGCGCTGCCGCCGATCGACCAGATCCCGGTCGAGGTGGGCACGCTCGCCGACGAGGGCACGCCGATCCGCGGCAAGCTCCAGCTCATCGGCAACGAGGTGGACGCGGCGAGCGGCACGATCACCGTGCGCGCCGTCTTCGACAATCCCGGCGGCAGGCTGATCCCCGGCCAGTTCGTGCGCATCCGCATGGGCGAGCCGAAGGCCGAGAGCAAGATCCTCGTCAGCGAAAAGGCGATCGGCACCGACCAGGACAAGAAGTTCGTCTTCGTCGTCGACAAGGACAACAAGGTCGCCTACCGGCCGGTCGTGCTCGGCAGCCTGTCCGGCAACGAGCGTGTCGTGGAAAGCGGCCTTTCCGGCGGCGACCGCATCGTCGTCAACGGTCTGCAGCGCATCCGCCCCGGCGTCGTCGTCGAGCCGCAGGTGCAGGAGAACGTCGCCTCGGCGAAGTAGACGGGCCGCCGCAGCCGCGGCGTCTCATAAGCATATTCCAACGGTGCCGTGACACCCCCCTCTGGCCTGCCGGCCATCTCCCCCTCAAGGGGGGAGATTGGCAGGAGGCAAGAACCCCGCTCAATCCGCGACGTCGGAGATGGGCGAGAGGCTGCTCCATCCGATCTCCCCCCTTGAGGGGGAGATGGCCGGCAGGCCAGAGGGGGGTGCTACGGCAAACGGCCAAGATTAGAGGCCGCCAATACCAACAATCCCATACCCGCCGGCGGCGCATCGCCCGCCGGATGGGCCCGTTCGTCCCTGGAGAGGGGTATTGCCATGAACATCTCCCGTTTCTTCATCGATCGCCCGGTCTTCGCCGGGGTGCTGTCGATCCTCATCGTCGTCGCCGGCCTGATCGGCATGCGCGCCCTGCCGATCTCCGAATATCCGGAGGTCGTGCCGCCCTCGATCGTCGTGCGCGCCACCTATCCCGGCGCAAACCCGGTCGTCATTTCCGAAACCGTCGCGACACCGCTCGAAGAGCAGATCAACGGCGTCGAGGACATGCTCTACATGAACAGCCAGGCGACCTCCGACGGCGTCCTGACGCTGACGGTCACCTTCAAGCTCGGCACCGATCCGGACAAAGCCCAGCAGCTCGTGCAGAACCGCGTGTCGCAGGCCGAACCCCGCCTGCCGGCCGAAGTGCGCGCGCTCGGCGTCACCACGGTCAAGAGCTCGCCGGACTTCATCATGGTGGTGAACCTCGTCTCGAAGACCGACCGCTACGACATCACCTATCTGCGCAACTACGCCACGCTGAACATCAAGGACCGCCTCGCCCGCATCGAGGGCGTCGGCCAGGTCCAGGTGTTCGGCGCGGGCGACTATGCGATGCGTGTCTGGATCGATCCGCAGAAGGCGGCGGAGCATGCGCTCGCCGCCAGCGACATTTCCAACGCCATCCGCGAGCAGAACGTGCAGGCCGCCGCCGGCATCATCGGCGCCTCGCCCACCGCCAACGACGTCAACCTCCAGCTCAACGTCAATGCGCAGGGGCGCCTGCGCACGCCGGAGGAATTCGGCAACATCATCGTCAAGACCGGCGCGGAGGGCCAGATCACCCGCCTGCGCGACGTTGCCCGCATCGAGATGGGCGCGGCCGACTATTCGCTGCGCTCGCTGCTCGACGGCGAGCCGGCCGTCGCCGTCGCCGTGCTCCAGGCGCCGGGCTCCAACGCCATCGAGATCGCCGACAACGTCCGCGCCACGATGGACCAGCTCCAGATCGCCATGCCCGAGGGCGTGAAATACGAGATCGTCTACGACACGACGGAATTCGTGCGCGCCTCGATCGACAAGGTCGTCGACACGCTGCTCGAGGCCGTGGCGCTCGTCGTGCTCGTCGTCATCATCTTCCTCCAGACTTGGCGCGCCTCGATCATCCCGCTGCTCGCCGTCCCGGTCTCCATCATCGGCACCTTCGCCGTGATGTATGCCTTCGGCTTCTCGGTGAACGCGCTGACGCTCTTCGGCCTGGTGCTCGCCATCGGCATCGTGGTGGACGATGCGATCGTCGTCGTCGAGAACGTCGAGCGCAACATCGAGAACGGCCTTTCGCCGCGCGAAGCGACCTACCGGGCCATGCGCGAGGTCTCCGGCCCGATCATCGCCATCGCGCTGGTGCTCGTCGCCGTCTTCGTGCCGCTCGCCTTCATCAGCGGCCTCTCCGGCCAGTTCTACCGCCAGTTCGCGCTGACCATCGCGATCTCGACGGTCATCTCCGCCATCAACTCGCTGACGCTCTCCCCGGCGCTCGCCGCCCTTCTCCTGAAGGATCACCATGCGCCGAAGGATTGGCTGACGCGCGTGATGGACGGCCTGTTCGGCTGGTTCTTCCGCGGCTTCAACCGCGCCTTCAGCGCCGCCGGCAACGGCTACGGCCGCAGCGTCGGCGGGCTCGTCACGCGCAAGTCCCTGGTGATGGCGGTCTATCTCGCCCTGGTCGGCGCGACCTATGCGGTGTTCAACGCCGTGCCGGGCGGCTTCGTGCCGGCGCAGGACAAGCAGTACCTCATCGGCTTCGCCCAGCTTCCGGACGGCGCGACGCTCGACCGCACGGAAGAGGTCATCAAGAAGATGAGCGAGATCGCGCTGGAGCAGCCGGGCGTCGAGCACGCCATCGCCTTCCCGGGCCTGTCGATCAACGGCTTCACCATCGGCTCGAATTCCGGCATCGTCTTCGCCTCGCTCGCCCCCTTCGAGGAGCGCACGACGCCGGAGCTTTCCGGCGGGGCGATCGCCATGCAGCTGAACCAGAAGTTCGGCGCCATCCAGGATGCCTTCATCGCCATGTTCCCGCCCCCGCCGGTCAACGGCCTCGGCACGACGGGCGGCTTCAAGCTGCAGATCGAGGACCGCGCCGGCCTCGGCTACGGGCCGCTCAACGAGGCGACGCAGGCGTTCCTGGCGAAAGCCTACCAGACGCCGGAGCTGGCGGGCCTGTTCTCCAGCTTCCAGATCAACGTGCCGCAGCTCTACGCCGACCTCGACCGCTCCAAGGCCCAGCAGCTCGGCGTGCGCGTGACCGACGTGTTCGAGACGCTGCAGATCTATCTCGGCTCGCTCTACGTCAACGACTTCAACGCGTTCGGCCGCACCTACTCCGTGCGCGTCCAGGCGGACTCCGCCTTCCGCGCCAAGCCGGAGGATATCGGCCAGCTGAAAGTGCGCTCGCAGACGGGCGAGATGATCCCGCTCGCCGCCCTCCTCAAGGTGGACGCGACGACCGGGCCGGAGCGCACCACGCGCTACAACGGCTTCCTCGCCGCCGACATCAACGGCGGCCCGGCCCCCGGCTTCTCCTCCGGCCAGGCGCAGGAAGCCGTCGAGAAGATCGCGGCCGAGACGCTGCCCCCCGGCATCGACTTCGAGTGGACGGACCTCACCTACCAGCAGATCCTCGCCGGCAATTCGAGCATCGTCGTCTTCCCGCTGGCGCTGCTCCTGGTCTACCTGGTGCTCGCCGCGCAATATGAAAGCCTGACGCTGCCGATCGCCATCATCCTGATCGTGCCGATGGGCGTGCTCGCCGCGCTCGCCGGGGTCTGGTACACGGGCGGCGACAACAACGTCTTCACCCAGATCGGCCTCGTGGTGCTGGTGGGCCTGTCGGCGAAGAACGCCATCCTGATCGTCGAATTCGCGCGCGAGCTGGAATTCGAGGGCAGGACGCCGATCAAGGCCGCGATCGAGGCGAGCCGCCTGCGCCTGCGCCCGATCCTGATGACCTCGATGGCCTTCATCATGGGCGTCGTGCCGCTGGTCCTGTCCACCGGCGCGGGCGCGGAAATGCGCGCCGCCATGGGCCTTGCCGTCTTCTCCGGCATGATCGGCGTCACCTTCTTCGGCATCTTCATGACGCCGGTCTTCTACGTGCTGCTGCGGCGTTTGGCGGGCAACCGTCCTTTGGTGCAGCATGGCAAGTCGACGATGGAGGGAGAGACGCAGGCGGTGTAAAGCGGAAGGCCCCTGCCCACAAGGGCAGGCGAATTGCATATGGCAGCACGCTGCTGCTTTCCCCTTCTCCCCCGCGGGGAGAAGGTGGCCCGAAGGGCCGGATGAGGGGGCTTGCACACCGTCCGACATCTGCGCCACCCCCTCATCCCGCTGCCGCGACCTTCTCCCCGCGGGGGAGAAGGGGCAAGACGCGTCGCCTCATTCCATATGCAACTCGCCTGCCCTCAAGGGGAGATGCCGGCAGGCAGAGGGGGTCTTCACCGCAAACGAAAAGGCCGGAGCGGCACCATCGCCGCCCCAGCCTTGATTTTTTCGACGCCCCTCAAGCCGCCAGATGCTCGAACAGCCGGGCGACCGCCTCCGCGCCGGGATCGACATGCCCCTCAAGCTGCTTCGCGTTGATATAGGCCGCCCGCCCCGCCTTCGCGCGCGTCAGCGTCGCGGTGAAGTTCGCGCCCTCGCGCGCCGCGCCGGCGGCTGCCGCCACGCTCTCACCGAGCGCTTCGAGGGCGGGGGAGAGGGCGTCCACCATGGTGCGGTCGCCGATGCTGGCGCCGCCGATCTCCTGCATACGGGCGAGCCCGGCGCGCAGGGCCTCGCGCATCGGCAGGCCGCTGGAGGCGCCGTCGCCGGCGGCGGCGAAGAAGATGGCGAGCAGCACGCCGGAGGAGCCGCCCATCGTCTGGCTCAGCTCCTGGCCGATGGCGCGCAGGAGCTGCGTGTGGTCGGAGAGCGGCAGGCGGTCGATGGCGTTGATCAGCGCGCGGGCGGCGCCCGCCAGCGTCGAGCCGGTGTCGCCGTCGCCGGATTTGGCATCGAGCGCGTTGAGGTCCTGTTCGGCGGCGATCAGCACGTTGCAGCAGTTGATGACGAAGGCACGGGTCGCCTCGTGGTTCGAGGGCATCGGCGTGATCGGCGTCAGGCCGTCCGGCAGGGCCGCGACCGCGATCGGCCGGACTTCCGAGACGCCGGGCCAGGCGGCGATCGGCACGGGGGTTTTCAGGAGCTCCAGCTCGGCCGCGTCGGCGGGGAAGACGGAGATGGAAAGGCCCTGCATGTCGAGCGAGGTCATCAGCGGCGCGGGGCCGATGGCATGGGTGATCCGTGCGCCGACCGAGGAGCCGAGCAGGTCATGGGCGAGCACCGACATTTCCAAGACGGACGCGCCGCCGAGATTGTTGATCAGCGCGACATGCGGTCCCTCGCCCATGACGGCGGCGAGCCGCTCGACCATGGTGGCGACCGAGGCGCGCGCGCCGGCGAAGTCAATTTGCTCGACGCCCGCCTCGCCATGGATGCCGAGGCCGAGCTCGGCCTTGCCCTCGGGAATGCGGTCCTCCTTCGGCGAGCCGGGCACGCGGCAGGTGTCGAGCGACATGCCGATGGAGCGCGTGCCGGCGATGACGTTCCTGGCGGCCGCCGTGACCGTGTCGAGGTCGGCGCCCCGTTCGGCGAGCGCGCCGGCGATCTTGTGCACGAAGAGCGTTCCGGCGACGCCGCGGGCCTGCGGCAGGTCGGGCAGGGCGATGTCGTCACCGACGATGACCATCGAGACATTGAGGCCGAAGGCACGCGCCCGCTCGGCGGCGAGGCCGAAATTGAGGCGGTCGCCGGTATAGTTCTTGACGATGAGGAGACATCCGGCAGGACCGGTCACCGCGAGGATGCCGGCGAGCACGGCATCGACACTCGGCGAGGCGAAGACGTCGCCGCACACGGCGGCGGTCAGCATGCCCTTGCCGACGAAGCCGACATGGGCGGGCTCATGGCCGGAGCCGCCGCCGGAGACGAGCGCCACCTTCGACTTGTCCCAGTCGCTGCGCTTGACGACGCGGATATGCGGATAGCCGTCGAGCCGGGTCAGCGCGCCGCCCGAAAGGGCGAGCACTCCGTCGATCGCCTCGGTGACGACGTCTTCGCGCTTGTTGATGAATTGCGCCATGGTTGTTGTTCTCCCTAAGCTAAACGCATGCCGGCCGCGTCGAAATAGAGCGGCCGCGACGGTTGGATGCGGATGGTCTCGCCGCCCTTCAGCGGCGTGTGGGCGTCGGTGACGGTGATGAGGTCGTGCCGCTTGAAGGAAAGGTGCAGGCGCGTCTGGTCGCCGAGATGCTCGACGCGCTTGACCAGCGCCTCCTCCCCCTCCCCTTGCGCGATGTGCTCGGGGCGAAGGCCGATGCTTTTCGCCCCCGCCGGCGCGCCGGCGAAGAGGTCGGCCGGCAGCACGTTGATGCGCGGCTGGCCGAGGCGGGTCGCGGCATAGACGCTGACGGGCTCCTCGTAGACTTCGCGCGGCGAGCCGAACTGCACCAGTTTGCCCTCATTGAGCACGCCGACATGGGTCGCCATGGTCATCGCCTCGATCTGGTCGTGGGTGACGTAGAGCAGTGTCGCGCCGGATTTCGCCTGGATGCGCTTCAATTCGATGCGCAGGTCCGCCCGGAGCTTCGCGTCGAGCGAGCTCAGCGGCTCGTCCATCAGGAAGATCTCGGGATTGCGCACCAGCGCGCGGCCGATGGAGACGCGTTGCATCTCGCCGCCCGAAAGCGCCGTCGCCTTGTTCTCCAGCTTGTGGGCGATCTGCAGCACCTCCGCGACCTCCTGGACCTTCCGGTCGATCGCCGCCTTCGGCGTCTTCAGGAGCGGGGATTTCAGGGGGAACTCCAGATTCTGGCGGACGGTGAGGTGCGGATAGAGCGAATATTGCTGGAAGACCATGGCGACATTGCGCTCGGCCGGCGACAGGCCCTTCATCGGCCGGCCGCCGATGAAGACCTCGCCGCCGTCGGGCGCATCGAGGCCGGAGACCATGCGCAGCACCGTCGTCTTGCCCGCGCCTGTCGGGCCGAGCAGCACGACGAAGGAGCCGTCCGGCACCGTCAGCGAGACGTTGTCGAGCGCGACGGTGCCGCCGAAGCGTTTCGTGACGTTTTCAAGCACGACCTCAGCCATGTCCGAGCACTCCTTCATTGCCTTCCGAGAGGAGGGCCTTGCCGCTTTCCGCATCGAAGAGCGAGAGGGTCCGCGCGTCGAAATCGAGGCCGACAAGCTCCTCCTCTCGCACCAGCTGCGCCGAGGAGATGCGGGCTTTCACCTCGCCGTGTTCCGTCGAAAGGGTGACGATCTGCGTCGTGCCGAGATATTCGACGGCGCTGACACGGCCGCGATAGGCGGCATCGTCGCGGAACTTCACATGTTCCGGCCGGACGCCGAGCGTCAGGCGGCCGTCGCGGCCTTCGCGCGCGGCGGGCACGTTGACCGTGACGCCGCCGAGATCGACGCTGCTGCCGCCGATGCCGATCATGCCTTCGAACTCCAGGAAATTCATCGACGGCGAGCCGATGAACTGGGCGACGAATTTCGTCGCCGGCCAGTCGTAGATCTGCTGCGGGCGGCCGAACTGTTCCACGACGCCATGGTTCATGACGACGATCTTGTCGCCCATCTGCATGGCTTCGAGCTGGTCGTGCGTGACATAGACGGTGGTCGCGCCCATGCGGTCGTGCAGCGCGCGCAGTTCTTCCGCCATGTGCTCGCGGAATTCCGCGTCGAGCGCGCCGAGCGGCTCGTCCATGAAGAAGGCCTTCGGCCGGCGCACGATGGCCCTGCCGAGCGCCACGCGCTGGCGGTCGCCGCCCGAAAGCCCGCCGACCGGCTTGTCGAGGATATGCTCGATCCTGAGGATGCGGGCGACCTCCGCGACGCGCGTCTTCACCTCCTCGCGCTTCATGCCCTGGCTGACCAGCGGATAGGAGATGTTCTTGCGCACGTTCATGTGCGGGTAGAGCGCGAACATCTGGAAGACGAAGGCGATGTCGCGCTGGCTGGCCGGCTTCATGCCGACCTCCTCGCCGTCGATGAAGATCTCGCCCGAGGTCGGCAGTTCGAGGCCGGCCATCATGCGCAGCGTCGTCGTCTTGCCGCAGCCGGAGGGGCCGAGCAGCATGAAGAACTCGCCGTCCTCGATGGTGAAGGAGGAGGAGCGCACCGCGGTGAAGGCGCCGAACTCCTTGCGGACGTTCTGGATTTTTATCTGCGCCATCGGCCTATTCCGGGAAATGGCTGACGATGATGAACATCACCGTGCCGAGGAGAGTGACGACGAAGGACCAGGAATAGAGCGTGAGCGCGAAGGGCTGCATGAGCATGACGACGCCCGCCGCGATCAGCACCGAGGCCAGCATTTCCCAGGCGCTGCGCCGGAAATGCAGGAGGCCGTTGAAAAATCGTGTCATTTGCGGACTGCTCCGAAGGTGATGCCGCGCAGGAGATGCTTGCGCAGGAGGATGGTGAACACCATGACCGGCACGAGGAAGAGCGTCGCGCCGGCGGCGACGGCGGGCCAGTCCTGGCCGCTGACGCCGATGATGGTGGGAATGAAGGGCGGGGCCGTCTGGGCGTTGCCGGATGTCAACAGCACGGCGAAGGCATATTCGTTCCAGGCGAAGATCAGGCAGAAGATCGCGGTGGAGGCGATGCCGGTCGCCGCCTGCGGCAGCACGACCTTGTAGAACGCCTGGAAGCGGGTATAGCCGTCGATCAGCGCCGCCTCCTCGTATTCGACCGGGATCTCGTCGATGAAGCCCTTCAAGAACCAGACCGAGAGCGACAGGTTGACCGCCGTATAGAGCAGGATCATGCCGGCATGGGTGTCGCTGAGGCCGAGCGAGCGGAACATCAGGAAGATCGGGATGGCGACGGCGATCGGCGGCATCATGCGCGTCGAGAGGATGAAGAAGAGAAGATCGTCCTTCAGCGGCACCTTGAAGCGCGAGAAGGCATAGGCAGCCGCCGTGCCGAGCACGATGCAGAGCACCGTCGAGCCGAAGCCGATTATGACGGAATTGGTAAAACGTTCGGCAAAACGCGAGGGGCCGGAAATGACGAGCCCGTCCTTGCGCACCAGCTTGTCGTACCAGGTGGTGGGCTCGCCCAGCGCCTGCAACTGCTCGGTCGAAAGCCGGGTGCGCGTGGTGAAGACGTTGACATAGCCTTCCACCGTCGGCGTGAAGAAGGTCTTCGGCGGATAGGCGATGGCGTCGGACGGGGTCTTGAAGCTGGTGGCGATGATCCAGACCAGCGGCAGGATGGTGATCAGCGCGTAGCCGACGACCAGGATGCCCGCGACCCATTTCTGCCTTGGCGAGGGCTCGGTGACGGAATAGCTGCTCATCGTTGTTTCACCTTGTTGAGCGCCTTGACGTAGATCGAGGCTAGGCCGAAGACCGTGACGAAGAGGATGACGGCATAGGCAGAGGCATAGCCGGTGCGCCACTTCTCGAAGGCCTCGCGCTTGAGGTTGATCGAGGTGAGCTCGGTGATCGAGCCCGGGCCGCCGCCCGTCAGCTGCACGACGAGGTCGAACATCTTGAAGTTCTCGATGCCGCGAAAGAGCACGGCGAGCATCAGGAAGGGCAGGACGAGCGGGATGGTGATCGTCCAGAACTGCCGCCACTTGCTGGCGCGGTCGCATTCGGCGGCCTCATAGATGCTCCCCGGAATGGAACGCAGGCCCGCAAGGCAGATCAGCATGACGAAGGGCGTCCACATCCAGGTGTCGACGATGATGATCGCCCAGGGCGCGAGCTTGACGTCGCCGATCATCGAGAAGCTGGAGGGGTCCGCGCCGGTGAGGAAGCCGACCGCATAGTTGAACAGGCCGATCTGCGGCTGGTAGAGGAAGGTCCAGAAATTGCCGACCACCGCCGGGCTGAGCATCATCGGCAGCACGATGATCGTCGTCCACAGATCGTTGCCGCGGAACTTCTTGTTGATGAGATAGGCGAGCGAGAAGCCGATGAGGACCTGCAGCACGATGGTCCAGATCAGGAAATGCGCCGTCGCCTGCATGGTCAGCCAGATGTCGCGGTCGGACAGGATGCTGGCATAGTTCTTCAGGCCGACGAAATCGACCTCGGCATTGGGCCGGTTGACGCGGAAATTGGTGAAGCTCAGCCGGATCGTCCAGATGAGCGGGAAGATGTTGACCGCCAGCAAGAGCACGATCGACGGGGCGACGAAGAGCCAGGCGAGCGCGCGGTCGGACAGGCCGTGCATGCGTCTGGCAATGGCGTGCGGCGTCGCCTCGGCGATCCGGTCCACGGAGGATTTCAGCATGGGTGTTCCCCTGACTATCTGACTGGGCGGCGACAGAGCCGGGGCAGATCCCCGGCTCCGGCCGCGCCCGTGGCCCGCTGGGAGGCGGCGGGACAGGGCAGAGTATGAAGACGATCGGCCGCGACGCAAGAAGGTGCCTCGTTTCCCTTCTCCTCTACGGGGGCAGCGCCATCGCAGAAAGAAGGAAACCGCTGCCCCATCCCCTTCTCCCCCGCGGGGAGAAGGTGCCGGCAGGCGGATGAGGGGGATGCCGGAGGCGCAAAGGCTCTATCCGAGCCACCCCCTCATCCGGCCCTTCGGGCCACCTTCTCCCCGCGGGGGAGAAGGGGACAACGGCAGTGTCGAACCCCGATGCGATGGCCCTGCCCCATGGGAAGAAGGGAGCCGCATCGGCTTGCGTTCAACCCGGCCGCCCGGCGGCGTCAGTACTTGCCTTCGTCGTCGAAGACCTGCGTCCAGTCCTTGGCAAGGCCGTCGAGCGCGTCCTGCGCGGAGCCCTGGCCGGCGACGACATAGTCGTGGAAGCGTTTCTGCGCCGCCTGCAAGAGTGAGGCATAGGCGGGCTCGGCCCAGAAATCCTTCACGATCGCCATGGAATCGAGGAAGGTCTGCGCATAGGGCTGGCTGGTGGCGAAGCTTGGATCCTCGACCACCTTGCGCAGCGCCGAATAGCCGCCCATCTGCCACCATTTTTCCTGGATTTCCGGCTGGGCGAACCATTTGATATAGGCGAGCGCATCCTCCTGCTTTTCCGAGGCCGCGACCACGGAAATGCCCTGCCCGCCGAGCTGGGCGAAGGCGACGCCGTCCGGGCCTGCCGGGTTCGGGAAATAGCCGGACTTCTCGCCACCGACATTGGCGTCGGCATGGATGCCCGGCCAGGTGAAGGCGAAGTTCATGTGCAGCGCGACCTGGCCCGACTTGTAGGCGTCGATGTCCTCGGACATGTAGGCGTCGGAATGGCCGGGCGGCGTGCAGCAATCGTAGAGCTGCTTGTAGAATTCCAGGCCCGCCACCGCCTTGGCGGAGTTCACGTAGCCTTCCAGCTCATAGGGCTTGTCCGGGTTCTCGTACTGGAAGCCGAAGCTGTAGAGCACGTCCATCACGCCCATGGTGATGCCTTCGGAGCCGCGCTCCGTATAGATCGCCGCGCCGTAGACGGTCTTGCCGTCGATCTCGCGCTTCTGGAAGAATTCGGCGATGTCCTTCAATTCGGCAAAGGTCTTCGGCACGGCGAGGTCGCGGCCGTATTTCTCCTTGAACGCCGCCTGCAGCTCGGGCCGTTCGAACCAGTCCTTGCGGTAGCTCCAGCCGACGACGTCGCCGAAGGCCGGCAGCGCCCAGTAGTTCGGCGAGTTCTTCGGCCATTCCGCGTAACCGACGACGGTCGCGGGAATGAAGTCGTCCATCTTGATTCCTTCCTTGTCGAAGAAATCGTTGAGCTTGACGTACTGGCCGTTCTCCGCCGCGCCGCCGATCCACTGGCTGTCGCCGATCATCAGGTCGCAGAGCTTGCCGCCGGAATTCAGCTCGTTGAGCATGCGGTCGGCGAAGTTCGGCCATGGCACGAACTCGAATTTCATCGTGACGCCGTTCTTGGCCTCGAAATCCTTGCTGAGCTCGACGAGCGCGTTCGCCGGGTCCCATGCGGCCCAGCACAGCGTCAGATCCTTTGCGCTCGCTTCACCCGTGGCTGCGGCGCCGGCAGCCAAGAGGGCCGCGAAAGCGGCCAGTGATGTGGCATGGCGAAATGTCATGGCGGGGACCTCCTCCCTCGCCTTCCGACCCCATCGGAAGGCTGAAAACGCCCGGTGCGGGCATATGGCGCGGACTGGCTTTCCGGCGGGCCCGCAATCGGGCCCTCCTCCTCCGCGCCGCCTCTTGTGGCACGCGCCGTTCCTCCTGCCGGCCACGCAACGAGTCATATTGAGGTGCGCACCTCAATGCAAGCAATTTTTGAGGTGCGCACTTCAATTCTTGCTTTTCGCCTGCTTTTGTTGGAGGAATCGGATCAGGATCACGCCGTCGTGAAAGAGAGCGGAGAATGCGGCCCACCGCGAAAGACCTGGCAGAAGCCGCGGGCGTCAGCCTCGCGACGGTCGATCGCGTGCTCAACGAGCGGCCGAATGTCAGCCCGAAGGCCGCAAGGAAGGTGGCCGAGGCCATCGAGCGCATAGGCTTCGTGCGCAATCCCGCCGCCGTGGCGCTGGCACGCAACAAGACCTACCGCTTCCGCTTCGTGCTGCCGACCTCCGGCGACCAGTATCTTGCCGAACTCCTCGCCCGCGTGCGCGAGGCCAAGGAGGCCTTGCGCGCCGATTCTACCGAGGTCGAGGCCGTGCAGATCCCGATGAGCGACCCGCACCACGTCGCCAAGTACCTCACCGCCATCGACCACGACGCGGTGGACGGCGTCGCCGTGATGGCGCCGGAATCGCCGCAGGTGCGCGACGCGCTGCTGCGCCTCGTCGAGCGGGGCGTCAAGGTGGTGCAGTTCCTCTCCGGCCAGGAGCGGCTGGAGAGCGCCGACTATGTCGGCATCGACAACTTCGCCGCCGGCGCGACGGCCGGCAAGATCGCCGGCCGCTTCATCGGCGCGCGGCCGGGCAAGATCATGGTCGTCGCCGAGACCATGATGGCGCTCGACAGCATCCAGCGCCGCCTCGGCTTCGACAGCATCATCAACGCGCAGTTTCCGCATCTCGAGAGCCTGCCCTCGCTGGAGACCTATGCGGACGAGAAGCGCGCCGACCTCATCATCCGGCGCACGCTGCAGCACAATCCCGACACCGTCGCCGTCTATGTCCTGAGTTCCGAGGCGCGCGTCCCCCTCTCCGCAGTCTGGAACGCGCAAGGGGACCGCCCCCTCACCGTCATCGCCCACGAGCACACGCCCTTCAGCGCGCAGGCGCTGATGGACGAGCGCATCGACGCCGTGATCGCGCAGGACCCCGGCCATGCCGTGCGCAGCGCCCTGCGCATCATGCGCGCCCGCGCCGACCATCGCGAGCTTCTCGCCTCGCAGGAGCGCATCCGCATCGAGGTGCTGCTGAAGGAAAACCTGCCGCTGCGGAAGACCGCCGGCCTCTGACCCCTCCAAAGCCGTCCGGAAACCGCGCCATGGCAGGCGGCGGGCTGCGTCCGCGCGTTTCCGTTTCGGCAACGGACAGCCCCGGAAAGACTCCTCTCCGGTTGCCGGATCGGCAATTTTCTGCATCCGGAAGCCGAAAACCGGGATATTTTCGGAAAGAATGGCCCGATATGGCTGAAATATTCTTGACACAATTCCGTTTCGGAAATCTACTTGATGCATTCAGGCCGAAATGGAACCGCGCATGAGCCAACGCTACCTCGTCGACGATCTGGACCGCGAGATCATCCGCTACCTCAGCGAGGACGGGCGCCTTTCGGCCGCCGAGATCGCCGGCCGGATCGGCAGCGTCTCCGAGCGCACCATCCGCAACCGCATCGCCGGCCTGCTGCAGGCCAAGATGATCGTCATCGGCGCCATTCCCGATCCCGTGGCGCTGGGGCGCGACGTGCAGGTCGAGCTTCTGATCGAAATCGAGCCGGGCCGGCAGGAGGAGGTCGCCATTCAGCTCGCCGAATATGACGAGATCGGCTACCTCGCCGCCACCAGCGGCACGGCCAATCTCAGCGCCTCGCTCTTCGTCGCCGATCATGCGGCGCTTCTCGAATTCATCGACCAGGAGCTGGGCAAGCTGCCCGGCGTGAAGCGCGTGACGAGCTCGGTCGTCCTGCGCCTCTACAAGGTATTCGGCACGAGGACGACCGCGATCAGCCGCGGCACGGACCTCGGCGGCAAGAAGAAAGGATAACCCATGCTGCGCATCGGGGTGGATGTGGGCGGAACCAATACGGATGCGGCGCTGCTCTCCGGCACGACGGTTCTGGCCACGGTGAAATCCGCGACCACGGCGGACGTGACCTCCGGCGTCGCCGCGGCGATCCGCACGGTGCTGGCCGAGGCCGGCATCGCCGCCGGCGCGGTCAACGGCGTGATGATCGGCACCACGCATTTCCTCAATGCGGTGGTCGAGGGACGGCACCTCAAGAAGGTCGGCGTGCTCCGGCTCTGCGGCGCGGCGACGCGCTCGCTGCCGCCGATGATCGACTGGCCGGACACCCTGCGTCCCATCGTCGAGGGCGGCGCGGCGCTGGTCGGCGGCGGCCTCAACTATGACGGCTCGGACATCGCGCCGCTCGATGGCCTCGCCATCCGCGCGGCCTGCCGCGACTGGCGCGCCCGGGGCATCTCCGCCATCGCGATCTGTTCCGTCTTCGCGCTGGTCGATCCGCGCATGGAGATCGAGGCGGCCGCCATCGTCGCCGGGGAAATGCCGGATGCCGCGATCAGCCTGTCGCACCGCATCGGCCGCACCGGCCTCCTGCCGCGCGAGAACGCGGCGATCCTCAATGCCAGCCTCCACACGCTGGGCCGCGAGACGGTCGGCGCCTTCCGCTCGGCCTTCGCCGCGCTCGGCCTTGCCTGCCCGCTCTATCTCACCCAGAACGACGGCACGCTGATGGCGGCGGACTTCGCCGAACGCTACCCGGTCTTCACCATCGCCTCCGGCCCGACCAACTCCATGCGCGGCGCCGCCTTCCTCACCGGGCTTTCCGACGCCGCGGTCATCGATATCGGCGGCACGACTACGGATATCGGCATGCTCGTCGCCGGCTTCCCGCGCACCCGCAGCGAGGGCGCGATGATCGGCGGCGTTCCGACCAATTTCCGCGTGCCCGACGTCTATTCCTTCGGCCTCGGCGGCGGCAGCATCGTGCGAGACGGCGCAGCGCCGACCGTCGGCCCCGACTCCGTCGGCTTCCGCCTGCCGCAAAGGGCGCTGTGCTTTGGCGGCGACACGCTGACGGCGACCGATATTGCGGTTGCCGCCGGCCTCGTCGACCTCGGCGACCGCAGCCGCCTTTCCCACATCACGCCGGATTTCGCGCAGAAGATGCTGGCGCAGATGAAGGCCAGCATCGAGACCGTGCTCGACCGCATGAAGCCGAGCGCCGAGCCGATTCCGGCCATCCTCGTCGGCGGCGGCTCCGTGCTGGTCGAAGGATTGCTGGAGGGCACCTCCGTTTCGCTGAAGCCGGATCATTTCGGCTCGGCCAACGCCATCGGCGCGGCCATCGCGCAGGTTTCCGGCGAGGTCGACAGCGTGGTCTCGCTGGAAGGCACGACACGCGAGATCGCGCTCGAATCCGTCGTCGCGGAAGCGCGGGCGCGCGCCGTCGAGGCGGGCGCGGCCGCCGAAACGACGACGCTCGCCGAGATCGAGGAAACGCCGCTCGCCTACCTGCCCGGCAATGCCGTGCGCGTCGCGGCGAAAGTCATTGGAGAATTGCGGGCATGAAATACTGGACGCTCACCGAGGCGGATATCGACCGCATCGCCATCGGCTGCGGCATCCTCGGCACCGGCGGCGGCGGCAGCACCTATCACGGCGCGCTGCGCGCCAAGGCGCTGCTGCGGGAGGGTAAACGCATCCGCATGGTGCGCCCGGCCGACATGGACCCGGATGCGCAGATCATCGGCATCGGCGGCATCGGCGCGCCCACCGTCGGCATCGAGAAGATCGCCGAGGGCGGCGAGGGCGTGCGGCTCCTGCATGCGCTGGAGCGCCATATGGGCCGCAAGGTCGATGCACTGCTCGGCGACGAGGTGGGCGGCGGCAACGGCATCGCGCCGATGCTGACGGCGGCCATGGTGGACCTGCCGGTCGTCGACGCCGACGGCATGGGCCGCGCCTTCCCGGAGGTGCAGATGACGACCTTCTTCATCCACGGCCAGCCGGTGCAGCCGGCGGCGCTCGCCGATGCGGACGGCAACGTGCTGGTCGTCACCGACGCCACCACGCCGAAAATGCTGGAAAAGCTGCTGCGCGCCAGCACCATCGCCATGGGCTGCACGGCTCTGATGACGACCGCGCCGATGTCCGGCGACTTCGTGCGCCGCTTCGGCGTGCCGCACACGACGAGCCAGGCCTGGAGCCTCGGCGACGCCGTGCTCACCGCCCGCGCCGCCAAGGCGGACCCGGTCGAGGCGATCCTGCAGCAATCCGGCGGCGTGCGGCTGATGCGCGGCAAGGTGACCGATATCGGCCGCCGCGTCATGGCGGGCTTCACCCGCGGCAAGCTGACCGTGGCGGGGCTCGATGGCGATGCCGGCCGCACGCTGACCGTCGAGATCCAGAACGAATATCTCATCGCCCGCGAGGGCGAGACGATCATCACCATGGTGCCGGACCTCATCTGCATCGTGGATTCGGAGACCGGCCGCGCCATCGGCACGGAGGAGCTGCGCTACGGCCTGCGCATCGACGTGCTGTCCATGCCCGCGCCGGTGCTGCTGCGCAGCGAGATCGCGCTCGCCTCCGTCGGCCCCCGGGCCTTCGGCTATGATTTCGACTTCGTGCCGATGGGCGTCTCCGCCGATGCGCCCGCGGTCCCGCATTACGAAGAAGACGCCTGATCGTCCGATCAAACCATCCATTGGGAGCCCGACATGAACCGCCGCAATTTCCTGAAGACCACCGTCCTTGCCGCCCTCGCCAGCGCCGCCACCGCGCGCTGGAACTTCGCCATGGCGCAGGGCGCCAGCCAGATCTTCACGCTCGCCTATCCGACGAGCTTCCCGGACCTCGACCCGGCGACCTCGTTCTCCAACGACGGCGCGGTGCTGGCCAATGTCTATGAGGGCCTGACGCGCTACATTCCCGGCGACGAGAAGACGGAGGCGAAGATCGAGCCGCGGCTCGCCACCGCTTGGGAGGTGAGCGCCGACGGCAAGACCTGGACCTTCACCCTGCGCGACGGCGTGACATTCCACGACGGCACGCCGCTGACCTCCGAGGCCGTCAAGGGCTCCATCGAGCGCACCAAGAAGATCGGCGGCGGCGCGGCCTTCATCTGGGGTCCGGTCACCGCGATCGAGACGCCCGAGCCGCTGAAGGTCGTCTTCCAGCTCTCCGAGCCGCAGCCGCTCGACCTCATCGCCTCGGCCGGTTTTGCCGCCTGGATCTACGCGCCCTCCTCCTTCGACAAGGACAATGCCTGGTTCAACGCCGGCAACGATGCCGGCACCGGCCCGTTCAGGATCTCGCGCTACGAGCCCGGCCAGCGCGCAGTGCTCGACCGCGTCGAAGGCTACTGGGACACCGTGCCGGACGGCGCCTTCCAGACGATCTCCTTCGAGATCATCGAGGACACGACGCTCGCCCAGAACATGATCGAGAGCGGCCAGGCCGACTGGACCTATTCCATTCCCTTCGAGAACCTCGAGGCGATGAAGGCCAATCCGGACCTCAACGTCGTCTCCAACCCCTCCTTCGAAACGCTGTTCGGCCTCTACAACGTCAAGCGTGCGCCGCTCGACAAGGTGAAGGTGCGCCAGGCGCTGTCGCTCGCCTTCCCCTATGACGACGTGATCGCCGCCGGCACGATGGGCCTCGGCACCCGCGCCAAGGGCGTCGTGCCCGCCGGCATCTGGGGCCACGACGCCGATGCGCCGATCCCCAGCACCGACCTGGAAGCCGCCAGGGCGCTGCTGGCGGAGGAAGGCATCGAGCCGGGGCTGGAACTGGTCATGACCTATTCCACCACCCAGGCGCTTTCGGCCGTTGCCGGCGAGCTCTGGAAGGCGAACCTCGAAACCCTCGGCATCACGCTGACGCTGCAGCCGATGGCCTGGGAAGCGCAATGGCAGCTCGGCAAGTCGGACCCGAAGGCCGCGCAGGACATTTTCGTCATGTTCTGGTGGCCGACCTTCGTCACGCCCTACGACTACCTCTTCAACCTGTTCCACACGGAAGAAAAGCCGAACTTCAACCTCGGCTACTATTCCAACCCCGAGGTGGACGCCAAGATCGACGAGGCGGCCAAGCTCTCCGGCACCGACCGCCCCCGCGCCGAAGCCCTCTTCATCGAGGCGCAGCGCACGGTGATCGAGGAAGCGGCGGCCGTCTTCATGGTCGACCGGCCGAACGTCCACATTATCCGCTCGGACATCAAGGGCTATACCGACAATCCGGCCTATGGCCATGTCACCTTCGTCAACGAACTGAGCCGGTAACGGAACGGGAAACCCCCAGATGACGCGCGCGCACCCCTCCTTGGCCTGCCGGCCATCTCCCCCTGAAAGGAGGAGATCGGGTGGGGTGGCGCTCCGCCCTTCTTCGACGGTGCCGTTGAAGCCGGGTTCCCGCCTCGCGACCTCTCCTTTGGCGGCGAGAGGTCGTGCCCATGGGGCGGACCCGTCCTGCCTGCTCCCTTCTCCCCCTCGGGGAGGAGGTCGCGGCAGCGACATGGGGAGAATGCCGCAGGCGAACCCGTCCGATCATGGCGCCCGCGCCCCGCATCCGGCCCGGCGCGACGCGTCCGCCCGGAAAATGCCGGCAGGCGGCGGGGGTGCTCGCCGCAGCCCTTTCACCCTCCCCTCCGCCATGCGATCGGCCCGCTGATGGAACTCCTCCGCTACATCCTGCGCCGCACGGTCCTCTCCGCCTTCGTCGTCGTCGGCGTGACCTTCCTGGTCTTCATCGTGGCGCAGGTGGTTCCCTCCGATCCCGCCGCGCTCTATGCCGGCCCGCGCCCGACGGCCGAGCAGATCGAGAAGGCGCGCCAGGAACTCAACCTCGACGCGCCCCTGCCCGCCCGCTTCGCCACCTTCGCGGCCGCGATGGCCTCCGGCGACTTCGGCGTCTCCTACAAGTCGCGCCGGCTGATCGCCGAAGACCTCAAGGCCTACCTGCCGGCGACGCTGGAGCTTGCGGTCTTCTCCACCGGCCTTGCGCTTCTCATCGGCATTCCGCTCGGCGTGCTCGCGGCCGCAAGGCAGGGCAGGTGGCCGGACAGGCTCGGCAGCTTCGGCTCCATCGCCGCCGTCGCCATGCCGACCTTCTTCCTCGCCATGATCCTGCAGCTGGTCTTCGCGCAATGGCTCGGCATCCTGCCGCTGTCCGGCCGGCTGTCGCGCGAGATCGCGATCGGCGCGCCGCTGCCCGTCGTCACCAATTTCACGCTTGTCGACGCGCTCCTTGCCGGCCGGCTCGATGCCTTCGGCAATGCGGTGACCCATCTCATCCTGCCGGCGCTGACGCTCGCCTCCTACCCCGCCGGCGTCGCCATGCGCCTGACGCGCTCGGCGATGATCGAGATCCTCGAGCGCCGCCACGTCGTCGCCGCCCGCGCGCTCGGCCTGTCCGAGCCGCGCATCCTGTTCGGCCATGCGCTGCCGAACGCCATGGGTCCGGCCCTGACGGTGATCGGCCTCTCCTTCGCCTATGCGCTGACCGGCGCGGTGCTGGTCGAGATCATCTTCGCCTGGCCGGGGCTCGGCCGCTACGTTTCCGAGGCGATCCTCGCCAAGGACTTTCCGGTCATCGCGGCCGTCACCATGGTGGTGACGATCTGTTATGTCGTGATGAACCTCCTCATCGACATCGCCCAGGCGCTGGTCGACCCGCGGGTGGCGCTCTCATGAAAAAGCTCGTTCACCGCCTCGGCTGGCCCGGCACGATCGCCCTTGCCGTCGTCCTCCTCTTCGTCTTCGTCGGCCTCTTCGCGCCGTGGATCGCGCCCTATCCCGCGCAGGGCGCCGGCGCGCCGAACGTGCTGGCGAAGCTCGCGCCGCCCTCGGCGGACTATTGGCTCGGCACAGACCATCTCGGCCGCGACATCCTGAGCCGCATCATCTACGGCACCCGCGTCTCGCTGACCAACGGCGTGCTGATCGTCGCCTTCTCGCTGCTCATCGGCCTGCCGGTCGGCCTTGCGGCGGGCTATTTCGGCGGCTGGATCGACGAGGCGCTGATGCGCGGCACCGACGTCTTCCTCGCCTTTCCCGCGCTGCTGCTCGCCGTGCTGATGGCCGCCGCCCTCGGCCCGGGTTTCCTCAACAGCATCATCGCCGTCGCCGTGACCTGGTGGCCCTGGTATGCCCGGCTTGCCCGCGCGGAAGTGCTGGTGCTGCGCGGCCAGCCCTATGTGGAGGCGGCGCGGCTTGCCGGCGTGTCGCATCCGCGCATCATCGCCCGCCACATCCTGCCCGCCACCGGCCGGCCGCTGACCGTGCAGGCCGCGCTCGACGTCGGCCCGGCGCTGCTGACCGCCGCCGCCCTCTCCTTCCTCGGCCTCGGCGTTCTGCCGCCGACGGCCGACTGGGGCCAGATGGTCGATGCCGGCCGGAAATTCTTCCCGGCGCGCTGGTGGTATTCGGCCATGCCCGGCCTGACGATCTTCATTGTCGCGCTCGCGTTCAGCGTGCTCGGCGATGCGCTGCGCGAGCGCAAGGGAGGGACCGTCCGTGCCCCTGCTTGACATAAGCGACCTCTCCGTCCGCATCCCGACGCCGGAGGGCGAGGTGCATGCCGTGCGCGCCGTCAGCCTTAGGATCGAGCGCGGCGAGATCCACGGCGTCATCGGCGAATCCGGCTGCGGCAAGACGATGACCGGCATGGCCACGCTCGGCCTTGCGCCGAAGGGCACCCGCATCGAGGCCGCGCGCTTCCATTTCGACGGCGCGGACCTGCGCGAACAGGCGAAGGCCCTGCGCGGCAAGCGCATCGGCATGATCGCGCAGGACCCCGCGGCCGCGCTCAACCCGGTGCTTTCCATCGCCCGCCAGATGGACGACGTCATCCGCGCCCACCGCACCCTGCCGCGCGAAGCCCGCCGCAGGGAGGCGGCCGACCTTCTCGCCGCCACCGGCCTGCCCGATCCTGAAAGGGTGCTGAAGAGCTATCCGCACCAGCTTTCCGGCGGCATGCAGCAGCGCGTGGTGATCGCCCAGGCGCTGGCGACCGGCGCCGACTTCCTCATCGCCGACGAGCCGACCACGGCGCTCGACGTCTCCGTCGGCGCGCAGGTCCTCGCGCTGCTGCGCAAGCTCGTCGCCGAGCGCGGCCTCACCGTGCTGATGATCACCCACGACATGGACGTCATCGCGGAGGCCTGCGACCGGGCGACGGTGCTCTATGCCGGCCGCTCCGTCGAGACCGGCCCGGTGGAGGCCGTGCTGCAGAAGCCCGGCCATCCCTATACGCGCGCGCTGCTCGCCGCCCTGCCGGATGCCGCCCCGCACGGCGCCCGCCTTGCCGCCATCGAGGGCTCCATCCCGCCGCCGCGGACGAGGATCGCCGGCTGCGCCTTCGCCCCGCGCTGTCCGAAGGCCATGCCCGTCTGCGCCGCCGAGCCGCCGCCCGAACGCGCCCGTGACCGCCACACCTGGCTCTGCCACCTGCCGGAGGATGCGGCATGAGCCCGGCCCCGATGCTCGACGTCAAGGATCTCGTCATCCGCTATCGCGCCGGCCTCTTCGCGCCGCGCCCGAAACCGGCCGTCAACGGCGCCAGCTTCCGCCTTGAAAAGGGCGAGACCCTCGGCATCGTCGGGGAAAGCGGCTCGGGCAAGACGAGCCTGCTGCGCGCCATCCTGCGCCTCCTGCCGGTGGAAAGCGGCACGGTGCGGCTCGACGGGCAGGACTGGCTGGCACTGCAGGGCGACGCCCTGCGCGGCGCGCGCCAGAAGATCGGCGTCGTCTCGCAAAATCCCTTCCTGTCGCTGAGCCCGCGCCTCACCATCGCCGAGATCGTCGCCGAGCCCCTGCTGGCCGCCGGCGCACGGCAAGGCCCGGCGCTGCGCGAGAAGATCGCCGCGCTCGTCGCCGATTGCGGCCTCACCGCCGATTTCCTCGACCGACGCGCGCGGGAGATTTCCGGCGGCCAGGCGCAGCGCGTGGCGATCGCCCGGGCGCTGGCGCTGGAACCGGGCCTGCTCATCCTCGACGAGCCCACCTCGGCGCTCGACGTCTCCGTGCAGGCGCAGATCCTCAACCTGCTCGCGGACCTCAAGGAAAGCCGCGGCCTCTCGATGCTCTTCGTGACCCACAACCTCAAGGTCGTCGCGCACATTTCCGACACGCTCCTCGTCATGCGCCGCGGCGACGTCATCGAGTTCGGCCGGACGGAAGCGGTGATCGCCGCCCCTGCCGAGGCCTATACGCGCGACCTCCTGTCCTTCGGCCGCAAGGCGGCTGCCGGATAGCGCGATCCTTGTACGGCGCAGGGGCCGGCGCCGCCGGCTCCCCCTCATTCCGCCGCCGCGGCAAGACACCTGTCGACGATGCTGCGGATCTCCCCGCGGCAGGAACCGCAATTTGTGCCCGCCCTCGTCGCCTCCCCGACCCCTTCGACGCCGTGGCACCCGCCGCGCACGGCCGCAACGATCTGGTTGACGCCGACGCCGAAGCAGGCGCAGACCGTGGCGCCGGGATCCGGCCTGTCCGCCCCCGGCCGGCCGGCGACGAGGGCGAAGCGCCGGCGCAGGTTCGCATGCCCGGCCGAAAGTTGCGCGATCGCCCAGTTGCGTGCCACCGCCACCGGTTCGCGCGCAAGGAAGAAGGCCGCGAGCAGGCGCGGACCGTCGAAGAAGGCGAGGCGGATCTCGCCGGTCTCCCGGTCGGCGTAACCGAGCGGTTCGACCGCGTCCGGGATGGCGAAGGCACGCCGGCACCAGACGGCCCAGTCCTCCCCGGGACTATCGAAGGCAAGCTCCAGCCGCCAGCCGCCCTCGGCCTTCGCCAGCGCCCAATAGGCGGCCTCGAGCCCTTCCGGCCTTGCCCGCGAGACGGCAAAGGCATAGGAGGCGGCCTTGAACGGGCGGGCGGCGACGGCGACGTTCTTCGAGGCCGGCTGGCCGGAGATCCTGTCCGTCAGCGGCGGCACGAGGGTGTCGACGCGGGCTTTCGCCGCGAACTGGTCATTCCAGTGCATCGGCGCGAAGAGGCTGCCGCGCGCCTGCCGGTCCGTGACGAGGGCGCGCACCACCACGCTGCCGCGCGGGCTTTCGATCTCGACCAGGCCGGCGGGCACGACGCCGATCTCCAGCGCATCGCGCGGGTGGAGCTCGGCAAAGGGTTCCGCGATATGGGTGGAAAGGCGGGCGCTTTTGCCGGATCGCGTCATGGTGTGCCACTGGTCGCGGATGCGGCCCGTGTTCAGCGTGAAGGGATAGGCGGCATCGGTGCGGTCGGCCGCGGCGGGCGCGACGGCGACGAAACGCGCCCGGCCGTCCGGATGATAGAAGCCGCCGTTCGCGAAGAACCGGGTTTCCCCCTCCCCGCGGCCTGCCGGCTGCGGCCACTGGAAGGGCGAAAGCGCGTCATAGGCCGCCGGCCCGATGCCGGCATGGGCGCCGATATCGAAATCCCGGCTGCCGCCGTTCTCGAAGGCGGAGAGCGCCGCATGCTCGGCGAAGATCCCCGACGCCCCGTCATAGGCGAACGCACGCGCAAAGCCCATGCGCCGGCCGACCTCGGCCAGCTGCCACCAGTCCGCCCGTGCCTCGCCCGGCGCGTCGAGGAACGCCCGCTGGCGGGAGACGCGCCGTTCGGAATTGGTGACGGTGCCGTCCTTCTCGCCCCAGCCGCGCGAGGGCAGGAGCACATCGGCGTGGCGGGCGGTGTCCGTCTCGCGCAGGATGTCGGAGACGACGACGAAGGGACAGGCCCTGATCGCCGCCTCGACGGCATCGGCGTCCGGCATCGAGACGACCGGGTTGGTCGCCATGATCCACAGCGCCTTGATGCGTCCCTCCGCCACCGCACGGAACAGGTCGACCGCCTTCAGCCCCGGTTTCTCGGCGATGCGCGGCGCCTGCCAGAAGCGCTGCACGCGTTCGCGGTCCTCCGCGCTTTCGATCTCCATATGGGCGGCCAGCATGTTGGCGAGGCCGCCGACCTCGCGCCCGCCCATGGCGTTGGGCTGGCCGGTCAGCGAGAACGGTCCCATGCCCGGCCGGCCGATGCGGCCGGTGGCGAGGTGGCAATTGAGGATGGCGTTGACCTTGTCGGTGCCGGACGAGGACTGGTTGACGCCCTGGCTGTAGCAGGTCACCACCTTTTCGCTCGCCGTGAACAGCCGGTAGAATTCGCGAAGCTGCATGGCCGGCAGGCCGGTCCGCTCCAGCGCCTCCGGAAAGGAAACCGCCGCCGCGAAGGCCTCGGAAAAGCCCATCGTGTGCGCCGCGATGAAATTCTGGTCCACCGCGCCGTTCTTGACGAGATGGGAGAACAGGCCGGCGAACAGCGCCACGTCCGTATCCGGCCGGATGGCGAGGTGCAGGTCGGCGATATCCGCCGTCATGGTGCGGCGCGGATCGATGACCACCACCTTCAGGCCCGGCCGCCGCGCCTTGGCCGCGGCCAGCCGCTGGTAGAGCACCGGGTGGCACCAGGCAAGGTTCGAGCCGGCGAGGACCACGAGGTCGGCAAGCTCCAGGTCCTCGTAGGTCCCCGGCACCGTATCGGCCCCGAAGGCCCGGCGGTGGCCGGCGACGGAGGAGGACATGCACAGCCGCGAATTGGTGTCGATATTCGCCGAGCCGACGAAACCCTTCATCAGCTTGTTGGCGACGTAGTAGTCCTCCGTCAAAAGCTGGCCGGAGACGTAGAAGGCGACGGAATCCGGCCCGTGTTCTTCGATGGCGGCGGAGAATTTCTCCGCGACGAGGTCGAGCGCCTCGTCCCATGTCGATTGCCGGCCGGCGATCTCGGGATGGAGGATGCGGCCGTCGAGATCGATCGTCTCGGCGAGCGCCGAGCCCTTCGAGCAGAGCCGGCCGTAGTTCGAGGGATGGTCCGGATCGCCCCTGACGGAAACCGCGCCGTCCTCGCCGACCGTGGCGATCACCCCGCAGCCGACGCCGCAATAGGGGCAGGTGGTTTTCGTTTCAACGGGCATGGGCGGCGCCTCGCGGGGACGCTGCACGCCCCTCATCCCCCTGCCGGGACCTTCTCCCCGCAAGCGGGGAGAAGGAGGGTATGGCGACGTCGGTGCTCCATCGGCCTTCTCCCCGTCGAAACGGGGAGAAGGTGGCGGCAGCCGGATGAGGGGCAAGGCTGGCTCCTGTCATGGCCTACTCCGCCGCCGCCATCAGGCGTTCCAGCGCGATGAACAGCGCCCCGTCCTCGTTGCGCAGCGGGATGGTCCTGACCGCCCCTTCGTCCGCGCCGAGCGCGTTGCCGGTCTCCAGCGAGATCACCCAGTTGTGCAGCGGGCAGGTGACGGCCTTGGCATGCACGATGCCCTGCGAGAGCGGCCCGCCCTTATGCGGGCAATGGTCCTCGATGGCGAAGACCTCGTTTTCCGCCGTGCGGAAGACGGCGATCTTCCCCTCCGGCGTCTTCACGCAGCGCGCGCCGCGCAGGGGAATGTCGGCGATGTTGCCGATGGGAAACCAGGTCATGTCCGTGCTCCTCATTCCGCGGCCTCGCCGTAGCCGATGGTCGCCATCGGCCTGAATTCGTGTTTGTCCTTGCCGGAGACCCGCTCCGACCAGGGATCGACCTGCGCGAATTTCTGGGAGAAGACGAACCGGTCGTAGAAGGCCTTGCGCTTGTCGGCGTCGCCCATGATCTGGCGGCGGATCTCGTCGAGGCCGATGCGCTTGGCCCATTTGTAGATGCGCTCCAGATAGCGCGCCTGCTCGCGGTACATCTGCGTCAGTGCCACGATATGCTCCAGCGCCTCGTCCTCGGTCTTGACGAGGCCGAGCACCTCCGTGCCCTTGATGTCGAGGCCCGCGGCGCCCGCGAAATGGATCTCGAAGCCCGAATCGACGCAGACGATACCGATGTCCTTGCAGGTCGCCTCCGCGCAGTTGCGCGGACAGCCGGAGACGGCCATCTTCAACTTGGCCGGCGTCCAGGAGCCCCACATGAACTTCTCGATGCGGATGCCGAGCCCGGTGGAATCCTGCGTGCCGAAGCGGCACCAGTCGGAACCGACGCAGGTCTTCACCGTGCGCAGGCCTTTGGCATAGGCCTGCCCCGAGATGAAGCCGGCCTTGCCGAGATCGGCCCAGACGGCGGGCAGGTCCTCCTTTTCGATGCCCAGCAGGTCGATGCGCTGGCCGCCCGTCACCTTCACCAAGGGTATCTCGAACTTGTCGACCACATCGGCGATGGCGCGCAGTTCGTGCGCATTGGTGACGCCGCCCCACATGCGCGGCACGACGGAATAGGTGCCGTCCTTCTGGATGTTGGCATGCACGCGCTCGTTGATGAAACGCGACTGGTAGTCGTCGGCATATTCGTCGGGCCAGTCGCAGACGAGGTAATAATTGAGGGCCGGCCGGCACTTGGCGCAGCCGCAGGAGGTCTTCCACTCCAGCTCCTGCATGACGGCGGGAATGGTCTTCAGCCCCTTCGCCTTGATCAGGCGGCGCACGTCGTCATGGCCGAGATCGGTGCAGCCGCACAGGGGCTGAACGGCGGCGGGGTTGTAGCTGTCGCCCAGCGTCAGCGTCATCAGCTGCTCGACGAGGCCGGTGCAGGAGCCGCAGGAGGCGGACGCCTTGGTGTGGGCGCGCACGTCGTCGAGCGAGGCCAGGCCCCTTTCCGTGATCGTCGAAACGATCTTCCCCTTGCAGACGCCGTTGCAGCCGCAGATTTCCGCATCATCCGGCAAGGCTGCAACGGCCGCCATAGGGTCCAGCGGGGCGCCCCCCTGATAGGCCTGGCCGAAGATCAGCGTCTCGCGCATCTCGGAAATGTCGGTCTGCTTCTTCTTCAGGTCGTTGAACCAGGCGCCATCGGCGGTCTCGCCGTAAAGCACGGTGCCGATGATGCGGTTGTCCTTCAGCACCAGCCGCTTGTAGACGCCGGCCGAGGCATCGCGCAGCACGATTTCCTCGCGGTCGTTGCCATCGGCGAAATCGCCGAGCGAAAAGAGCTCGATGCCGGTGACCTTCAGTTTCGTCGGCGTATCGGAATGCACGAAGGCGGCCGAGCGGTCGCCGGCCAGATGCGCGGCGGCGACGCGCGCCATCTCGTAGAGCGGGGCGACGAGGCCGTAGACCATGCCGCCCACTTCCGCGCATTCACCGAGCGCCAGGATGCTGCCGTCCGAGGTCTGCATGCCGTGATCGACGACGATGCCGCGGTTGACGGCAAGGCCCGCCTCCCTGGCGAGGCTCACGCTCGGCCGGATGCCGACGGCCATGACGACGAGCGTGGCGGGAATGACGCGGCCGTCGTCCAGCGCGATGCCCTCGACCTTGCCGTTGCCGACGATGGCCCTGGTGTTCGCCTTGCAGATGATCCTGATGCCGCGCCCTTCCAGCTCCCTTTGCAGGAGATAGCCGGCGGCGGGGTCGAGCTGGCGGTCCATCAGCGTCGGCATGACGTGCAGCACCGTGACGTCCATGCCGCGGCCGGCAAGGCCGGCGGCGGCTTCGAGGCCCAGCAGGCCGCCGCCGATGACGACGGCCTTTTCGCGCGACTGGGCGGCGAGCAGCATGGCCTGCACGTCGTCGAGGTCGCGATAGGTGATGACGCCGCGCATGTCGTTGCCCGGCACGGGCAGGATGAAGGGCACGGAGCCGGTGGCGATGACCAGCTTGTCGTAGCGTTCCGTGACGCCGTGATCGGAGGTGACGGTCTTCGCATCGCGGTCGATGGCGACGATGCGGTGGCCCTTGTAGAGCGTGATGCCGTGCTTGATGTACCAGCCGTCGCCGTGGATGATGATCTCCTCATACGCCTTCTCGCCGGAGAGGACGGGCGAGAGCATGATGCGGTCGTAGTTCACCCGCGGCTCGGCGTTGAAGATGGTGACCTCGTACCGGCCGGGGGCCTTTTCGAGGAGGTGCTCCAGCATGCGCCCGGGGGCCATGCCATTGCCGACGATGACGAGTTTCTCGGTCATGGGATTTTTCTCAACGTTACGCGGCGACGGCGGAGACGGAGGGGCGCTCCATCTGGCGAATGGAAAGATGCATCCAGAGGAGCGAGACGGCGACGACGGCGAAGAGCAGCAGGAAACAGGTCGACCACAGGCCGGTCGCGTCCTTCAGCAGGCCGAAGGCGATGGGCAGCACGAAGCCGCCGAGCCCGCCGACCATGCCGACGACCCCGCCGACCGGGCCGACGGCATCGGGGTAATAGGCCGGAATGTGCTTGTAGACCGCCGCCTTGCCGAGGCTCATGACGAAGCCGAGCACGAAGACGGTGACGATGAAGACGGCGGGCGTGACGCCCGACGGCAGCGACAGGACGAGCGTCGCGACCGCGGAAATGCCGAACATCCAGTACATCACGGCGCGCGCACCCTTGCGATCCGAAAGCATGCCCCCGAGCGCGCGAAAGATGCTGCCGGGGATGGAATAGGCCGCGGCGACCATGCCGGCGGTGGCGATATCGAAGCCGTAGACGCCGACGAGGTAGCGCGGCAGCCAGAGCGCCAGCGCCACGAAGCCGCCGAAGGCGAAGAAATAATAGAGCGAGAAGCGCCAGACCTGCGCCTTCTTCAGCGGCGCGAATTCCTGCATGAGGCTGCGCTTCGGCGCCTTGCCGTCGCGGCGATTGCGGAAGGCCGGGTCGTCGCTGGTGGTGAACCAGAAGAGGCAGGCGGTGAGGATCAGCGCCGCCGCCCAGATTTCCGCCACCATCTGCCAGCCGGCGGCGACGAGCACGAAGGGTGCGAGGAATTTCGTCAGCGCCGCGCCGACATTGCCGGCGCCGAAGATGCCGAGCACCGTGCCCTGCTTTTCCGGCGGGAAGAAGGGCGAGACATAGGCGACGCCGACCGCGAAGGACCCGCCGGCAAGGCCGACGCCGAGCCCGGCGAGCAGCATCTGCGGGAAGGTCGCGGCATGCGAGAGCATGAGCGTCGAAAGCGCCGCCGCCAGCATGGTCAGCGTATAGACGAGGCGGCCGCCGTAACGCGGCGTCCAGACGCCGAGCAGGATGCGCACCAGCGAGCCGGTGAGGATGGGCGTGCCGACGAGGAGGCCGAACTGGGCTTCGGTGAGCCCGAGGTCTTCCTTGATGCGGATGCCGATGATGGCGAAAATCGTCCAGACGGCGAAACAGATGGTGAAGGCGAAGGTGGACATCCAGAGCGCGACGGCAGGTTCGCGCGGGGACAGGGGCTGCTTGATCTTTGACATGGCGTCTCCGTGGCCCGACAAGGTCGTGCCGCTCCATCTTTGGGGGTGAAAAACAAAAAGCCGCTGGCCAGGTTCTTTTCGCGCGACACGAGGGAGGCCATGTGCGCGAAAAACCCGATCAGCGGCTTTGCTGGTGGCGCCCGTCGTTGGACGCCGATATCGTGGCCCGAAGGCCTACGGAGAGAAAAGCAATCCGCGTGCCAAGTCGGCAAGCGATTGATTTAATTCATTTCCTGGAAGACCGCATGCCGGCATGCGCATAGGCCGTCGGCAAAGCGGCGCCAAATTTTGTGCAGTGCGCATAAAATAGGCGCTAGCGCGATTGCGCTGCGATATAGCCGTCGACGTCGTCGGGATCGAAGCGCCCGCCGTCGAAGAAACCGTCTGGGCCGAGCGTCAGCGCGCCGGAGGAGCCGACGGGCGTTTCCGCGGTCAGCGCGCCCTCCACCTTGGCGCTCGCCGAGGGCATGGCGATGCCGAGCGCCTTCAGCGCCGCGCGATAGACATCCGGGCGATAGGTCTTGGCGGCGACCTGGCGGTTCGCCTCGGTATGCGCCACCTGCCGCCAGCGGACCATCTGGGTGTAGAACCACAGCGCATGGCTCTTCCAGGGGAAGGTGGCCGCCTTGGCCTGCGGCACGAAGAAATCGCCGACCGTGCGCACCGCGCCGCCGCCGACCGGCAGGACGCCGGTGAGGGCCGGCAGCAGGAGGTCCGGTTCGCGCCCGACATAGGCGGGCAGCGCCAGCAGCGAAGCGAGTTCCGCGTGGTTGCGCGGATCGCCGCACCAGAGCGAGGCGTGGTGCAGCGCGACCAGCAGGGCGGCCAGCGCCTCCGGGTTCGCCTCGCCCCAGCCCGCATCGACGCCGAGCACCTTTTCCGGGCTCGATTTCCAGATCGCGGCCTTGACGGTGGCAAGATGCGCGTTGCGTTTCAGGACGCCGAACGTGTTCCACGGTTCGCCCGCGCAATAGCCGTCGATGAGCCCTTCGGCGAGCGCATCGCCCATATCCGGCGGCGGCAGGACGAGGATGTCGATCTCGCGGTCCGGATCGATGCCGCTCGCCGCCAGCCAGTAGCGCAGCTCGTAATTATGCCCGGAATAGGGATGCACGACGCCGAAGCGCAGCGGCTCGCCCCTGCGCCCGTCGATGACCCGGCGCAGCGCAGCGCCGTTTTCGCGCGCGTCGAGGTCGGCGGTCGCGCCCGCCTCGGCCATTGCCTGCCAGAGCGCCGCCGAGACCGTGACGGCGTTGCCGCCGAGGCCGAGTGCCATGGGCACGATCATCTTCGGGGCCGGGGCGGAAAGGCCGAGATTGCAGGCAATCGGCATGGGGCCGAGAATATGGGCGACGTCGAACTGGCGGACGGCGAGGCGATCGCGGATGCTCGCCCAGGAGCGCTCGCGCACCAGCGTGAGGTCGATCGACTGCGCCGCGGCAAAGCCCTTCTCCTTCGCGGCGACGAGGAGGGCGCTGTCGAGCAGCGGCACGAAGCCGGCGGTGATGGCGTGGCGCGTCGTCATGTCTTCACTCCCGGATCGGGCGCTCCCGGATCGAGCAGGCTCGCCGCCGTGACGAGGCTTTGGGCGATCTCGGCGATCTTGCGGTTCTGGTTCATCGCCGTGCGGCGCAAGAGCGCATAGGCCGCCTCCTCGGACAGCCCGCGCGAGCGCATCAGGAGGCCCTTGGCGCGGTCGATCACCTTGCGGTTCTCCAGCACGCTGCGCGTCTCCTCCAGTTCGCGGGCAAGGCGGGAGAAGGCGTTGAAGCGGCTGATCGCCATTTTCAGGATCGGCCGCACGCGCTCCTGCTTCAGCCCGTCGACGATATAGGCCGAGACGCCCGCCTCCACCGCCGCCTCGATGGAGGCCTCGTCGGACTTGTCGACGAACATGGCGATGGGGCGCTGGATGGCGCGCGTCAGCTGGAAGATGCTCTCCAGCATGTCGCGGTTGGGGTTTTCCAGGTCGATGACGATGACGTCGGGATTGAGCTCGGCGATGCGGCGGGCGAGGCCCTGCATCTCCTCGACCACGGTCACGGCATAGCCGGCATCGCGCAGCCCCTCCTCGATGATGGCGGCGCGGATGCGGTTCTCGTCGATGACCAGTACGTTCAGTGCGCCCGGTTGCATGTCCCCACCGTGTCGGCGTGAAGGTTTCCCGCAGATGCCTCCGAATGGCCGGGAAAATCAAGCCGCGAAGGGGCCAAAAAAAATGGGCCAGCGGAAACCGCGGCCCATGAAGTGTGAAGGTCAAAAACCTCCAGAGGGGAACAGCTGATGCGGCGGCACTGGGAGGAAAACCGCCGTGTGCATCAACTGGGGGCACTATGCGATTTTTTTGACCATATGGGAAACATTTATTGTGCAATGCAGCTATGCAAATGCCGCGTTGCTTCTGCCGGCGGCGCGGCGTGCCCGATTTTTGCGCAGGCGTGTCGGATGGCGACGGCAGCAGCACGCCGCCCGCCTGGCGCGCACCACTACCCCCGGTGCCACCAGGGCGCACAACGGTGCCGTTTCCCCCTTCTCCCCCACGGGGAGAAGGTGGCCCGAAGGGTCGGATGAGGGGGTAAGCACGCCGTCTTCCGCCTGCGCCGCCCCCTCATCCCGCTGCCGCGACCTTCTCCCCGCGGGGGAGAAGGGGCAGGAGGCACGCTTCCAGTTCCCTATGCGATTGCCCTGCCGGCGCCCCCCCGCACAGCGTGCCGCCCGGCGCCAGCGATTTGCCCGTTGCAGCGGCTGGACCTCTTCAACCGCGCAGTGCCGATTTCCTCGAACGGCTTCAATCCGCGCCGTAATGCGCGGCGACAGCCGCGGCCGCGGCGGCAAGATCCGCCGGGGCGCCGCATTTCTGCAGGGCGATGCCATAGGCAAGCACATTGCCGAGCACGCTATCGAAGCGCGCGCGGCGGCCCGTATGGTTGAGCCTCACCAGGCGCGCGGCGCCGGGGCCGATGCCGGCGGACAGCTCCATGTCGAGCGGCACGGCGGCGGCAAGAAAGGTCTCGGGATCGACGGCCTCGGGCAGCACCGCGGTGGTGACGAGATGGGACGCCCGGCCGAAATCCGCCCAGGAACGGGCGCCCAGCGCAAGGAGGCCGTCGCGCGCCGCCGCCGCCGCCCGGACATGGCGGGCGAGCACGGCTTCCGCCCCCTCCGCCTCGAAGCGGTCGAGCGCGGCCTCGAGCGCGAAGAATTCCAGCGGCGCCGCCGTGCCGGGAAGCGCGCCGCGCCCGCTGTCGAGCCAATCCCGGCGGTCGAGCAGGGAAAGCGTCGAGCTGCGCCGCCCGCCCGCCGCCGAAATCAGGGCCCAGGCCGCCTGGCTGACCGACAGCGCCGAGACGCCGGCCGGCCCGGCCAGCGATTTCTGCGGGCCGATCACCGCGATGTCGATGCCGAGCGCATCGACGTCGAGCGCATGCCCGCCCACCGAGGCGACCGCGTCGACGATCGTCACGATGCCGCGGGCACGGGCCGCGGCGGCAATCTCCGCCAGCGGATTGAGCACGCCGTTCGCCGATTCGGCATGGCAGAGGATGACGGCCTTCACGTCGGGATGGGCATCGAAGGCCGCCTCCACGCTTTCGATATCGATGGGCCGGGCGGGTTCGGCCGAAAGCGTGACGACGTCCGCGCCGCCGCGCCGCAGCCAGTCGCCGAACCAGGCGCCGAACGGGCTGGTGACGATGTTGAGCGCCGTCAGCCCCGGCCGGGCGATGCTGGTCGCCACCGCCTCCAGCGCCACGACGGCCTCCGTCTGGAAGAGGAGGATGTCGTTGCGGGTCTTCAGGATGCGGGCGAGCCGGTCGGCGAGCGGGCCGAGGCGGTGGGGCGGGAAATCGGGGACATCGTTCAGGGCGTTCCAGCGGTCAGCGGCCATCGGGGCTTTCCTTGCTTTCCTGGGGTAGGAGGCGCGGCACGGCGCGGATGAGGGCGCGGGCGGCGGGCGATTGCGGATCGGCGATGACGCGGCCCGCCGGCCCGCATTCGACGATGCGCCCGGCCTCCATCACGGCGATGCGGTGGGAGAGCGCGCGCAGCACGGCAAGATCATGCGAGACGAAGAGATAGGCGATGCCGCGCTCTTCCTGCAGCGTGGCGAGCAGGTGCAGGATGCGTTCGCGCACCGAGACGTCGAGCGCCGAGACCGCCTCGTCCAGCACGATCAGCGCCGGGCGCGTGGCGATGGCGCGGGCGATGGCGACGCGCTGGCGCTGGCCGCCGGAGAGGTCGCGGACCGCGCGGCCGGCATAGGCGGCGGGCACGCCGACACGATCGAGCAGGGCCGCGATCTCGCGCGGGCGCTCACCCTTCGGCACCACGGCGTGGATGCGCAGGGGATCGTCGAGCGCGTCGGCGACGGTGGCGCGCGGATTGAAGGCGCCGGAAACGTCCTGGAACACCATCTGCATGCGGGCGCGGCGGCGGCGCAGGTCCGCGCCCGAAAGGGCGAGCCAGTCCTCGCCGGCGAAGCGCACGCTGCCGCCATCGGGCGGCATGAGCCGGGTGAGGATGCGCGCCAGCGTGGACTTGCCGCTGCCCGAGGCGCCGGCAAGGCCGAGCGTCTCCCCCGCCGCAAGGCTGAGCGAGACATCGCGCAGTGCCTCCACGGTGCGGCCGCCGGAGGAAAAGCGCTTGCCAAGATTTTGCGCGACGAGAAGGCTCATGCGCGGATCTCCCCGACCAGCGGTGGGGAGGCAAGGTCGCGGTGGCTGGCGACCAGCATCTTCGTATATGTTTCGCGCGGTGCGGCCAGTACAGCCGCCGCCGGGCCGGTTTCGACGAGCGCCCCGTCCTTGAAGATCGCCACCCGGTCGGCGAAGCCGGCGGCCAGCGCGATGTCGTGGGTGATGAAGACGAGCGTCATGCCCGCCGCGCGCACCAGTTCGTCGAGCAGCGCGACAATCTCCGCCTGCACCACCATGTCGAGCGCGCTGGTCGGCTCGTCGGCGATGACGAGGCCCGGGCGGGCGGCGAGCGCGGCGGCGATCGCCACGCGCTGGCGCTGGCCGCCGGAGAGCTGGTGCGGATAGGCGGCGAGCAGCTTTTCCGGCTCGGGAAGGCGCACCCGCTCCAGCATGTCGAGCGCGCGGGCGCGGGCCTCGAGCCGGGAGAGGCCGAGATGCCGGCGCGCGCCTTCGGCCACCTGCTCGCCGATCGTCAGCACCGGGTTGAGGCTGGCGGAGGGGTCCTGCAGCACGAAGCCGAGATCGCGGCCGGGAAGCGGCGCGGCGCCCGCCGCCCAGTGCACCGTGCCCTCCACCTCGGCCCCTTCGGGCAGGAGCCCGGCCAGCGCCCGCGCGAAGGTGCTCTTGCCCGAGCCGCTCTCGCCGATGATCGCCAGCCGCTCGCCGGCGCGGATCGCAAGGTCGAGGTTCGTCAGGGCTGGTGTCTCCTGGTCGCGATAGGTGACGGAGAGATCTTGGGTTTCGCACAGCACATCTTCCTGCCTTCGTTGAGCAGGACGATCGCTTTCAGTGCCGGCACCCCCCTCTGCCCTGCCGGGCATCTCCCCCTCAAGGGGGGAGATTGGATGGAGGGCCGTTTCACCTACCTCCGGCGCTTCCGGTTGAGCAGGGTTCCCGCCGCTTGCCGATCTCCCCCCTTGAGGGGGAGATGCCCGGCAGGGCAGAGGGGGGGATTTGCCGGCGCGCCGTGGTTTCTTCCTCTCGGCACTCGCTTCCCCCGCAAGCGCATTGGTCAGCCCCTCGCTGAGCAGGTAAACGCCGACCACCGTGGCGACCAAAGCGAGGCCGGGGAAGATCGACAGGAAGGGCGAGGAGCGCAGGACGTTGCGCCCTTCGGCGATCATCGAGCCCCAGGTGACGACATTGGGATCGCCGAGGCCGAGGAAGGAGAGCGCCGCCTCCGTCAGGATGGCGGTGGCGACGATGATGGCCGAGAGCGCCAGCACGGGGGGAAGCACATTGGGCAGGATTTCGCGCAGGGCGATCTCCACGGGATGCATGCCGGCAATACGCGCGGCGGCGACATAGTCCCGCCCGCGCACGGACAGCACCTCGGCACGGGTGAGCCGCGCGGGATCGGCCCAGGCGCCGAGCGCGATGGCCAGCACCACGACCGGCACCGAGGCGCCGACGACGCTGACGAAGGCGAGCGCCAGGAGGAAGCTCGGCACGATCTGGAAGGCATCGACCACGCGCATCAGCGCCTCGTCGGCAATCCCTCCGGCAAAACCCGCCGCAAGCCCCACCGAAAGGCCGATCGCCAGCGCCGCCAGCGCCGCGGCGAGGCCGACGAAGAGCGAGGTGCGCGCGCCGTGCACGATGCCGGCCAGGACGTCGCGGCCGAGCCGGTCGGTGCCGAGCGGAAAGGCGGGATCGGTGAAGGGCGCCGTCAGCGCCCGGCCGGCGATCTTCAGCGGATCGCCGGGGAAGAGGACGGGCGCGAGAAGCGCGAGAAGCGCGAGCAGGACGAGGATGGCAAGGCCGGCCGCCGCCTCCGGCCGGCGCAGCATGTCGCCGACAAGTTTCATGCGCCGCGCTCCGCGGCGCCGACGCGCGGATCGAGCGCGGCATAGACGATGTCGACGAGGAGGTTGACGAGGATGACCAGCACGGCGCTCACGACGATGATGCCGCAGAGCAGCGCCGCATCGCGCCCGCTCACCGCCTCCTGCGCCAGGCGCCCGAAGCCGGGAATGGCGAAGATGCTCTCGATGACGACGCTGCCGCCGAGCATGGCGGCCGCCTGCAGGCCGAGCATGGTGACAAGCGGCAGGAGCGCATTGCGCGCCACGTGGCGCAAGACGATGCGGGCACGCGAAAGCCCCTTGGCACGGGCGAAGAGCACGAAATCCAGCCGCCAGATGCCGGCCATGCCGGCGCGCATGACGCGCAGGAACAGCGCGGTGTAGATGAGCGCCAGCGTGCCGACGGGCAGGACGAGATGGGCCGCGATGTCGGCGGCGCGGGAAAGGCCCGTGCGGCCGGAGGCGATCGTCTCGATGCCCGAGGTGGGCAGCCAGCGCAGTTGCACGGCAAAGACGATGGCGAGCACCAGGCCGAGCCAGAAGCCCGGTATAGCATAGACGACCAGCGAGAGGGTGGAGAGCAGCCGGTCGCGCAGGCTGCCCGGCCGCGCGCCGGCGAGGATGCCGAGCGTGGAGCCGAAGGCGAAGGCGAGCGCGATGGCGCTTCCCATCAAAAGCAGCGTGTTCGGCAGGCGCTCGATGATCAGCCCGAGCACCGGCCGGTCGAAGGCGACGGACCAGCCGAGATCGAGCCGGGCGAGCGCGGAGAGATAGAGCCACAGCCGCGCCGCCATGGACTGGTCGAGCCCGTAGGCCTGCCGCAGCGCCCCGGCGATCGCCGCATCCCCGCCGCCGATGGAGAGCAGATAGGCGTCGACCGCATCGCCCGCTGCGGTCTCCAGGAGCAGGAAGGTGAGGATGACGACGATCAGCAGGACGGGAACGCTGCTGAGGGCACGGCGCGCGGTGAGGCGGAGGGCGCGGGTCACGGGGGGCGCCGTTGGGTTGCGGGCGTGGGGTGGAGCGAGCGCGATAATGCCCTCCGGCTTGCCGGCGGTCTCCGGCCCGAGGCAAGGGTGTCGCATATGGCACCCCCCTCTGCCCTGCCGGGCATCTCCCCCTCAAGGGGGGAGATGCCCGGCAGGAGGCAAGAACCTTGCTCAACCGGTAGCGCCTGAGAGGGGCGAAACAGTGCTCCATCCAATCTCCCCCCTTGAGGGGGAGATGCCCGGCAGGGCAGAGGGGGGTAGCGAACTCCACTGTTCATATGCGGTCACCCTGCCTTGCCGGAGGGATGGCCGGCTGGCCGGAGGGAGGATCCAAGACAACGCCCGTCATGGCCCCGCCGTCACGTCTTGAGCGCGGTATCGGCCCAGTTCGACACCGCCCAGCGCGGGTTGCTGGCGACGTTGAGCACGCTGTCGCGCGCCACCGTGATGAAGCCCCATTCGGCGACGTTGATCAGCGGCAGGTCGGCGGCGACCAGTTTCTGGAACTGGCGGTAGAGCGCGGTGCGGGCCGCCGTGTCGATCGTCTCGGCCGCCTTTGCGATGACGGCGTCGAGCTCGGCATTGGCATAGCCGCCCTGGTTGGAGAAGCCGACGCCGGCCGGAATGCCCGACTGCACGAGGATGGTCGTGGAGATCGCCGGATCGCCGCGGAAGACCGGCGGGGCGACGGCAAGGTCGAAATCGTGGTCGGTATAGACGGCCTTCTGGTGCGCGGCCGAATCCGCGTTCACCAGTTCCGCATCGATGCCGATGGCGGCAAGCGCCTGGCGGAGATAGTCGCCGAACTGGCGCGTCTCGTTGAAATAGGGCGCGGGGCGCAGCTTCAGCGTGAAGCGCGTGCCGTTCGCATCCTTCGCATAGCCGGCCTCGTCGAGCAGGGCATTGGCCTTGGCGATATCGAAGGCATAGGCCGGCACGGCGGCCTCGTAGAATTGCGGCGCGTTCTTCGGCACCGGGCCGGTGGCGGCTTCGGCATAGCCGAGGAAGATGGTGTCGACGACGAAGGTCTTGTCGATGGCGTGGGCGATCGCCTGGCGCACCTTGAGGTCGGCGAGCTCCTTGCGGCGATGGTTGATCTCCACGACGAGCTGGTAGGTCAACGCCTCGTAGCCCCTGGTGACGACCGCAAGGCCCGGCACCTTGGAGATGCGGTCGAGATCGGCGAGCGGCACGGCGGAGAAGGCGGCGAGCTGGATCTCCTCCGCCTCCAGCGCCGCGCCCGCCCCGGCGCGGTCCGGCAGCACGCGGAAGATGATCTCGTCGAGCTTCGGCTGGTCCTTGTCCCAATAGGCCTCGTTGCGCGTCAGGCGGTAATATTCACCCGGCTTGTATTCGGCGAAGCGGAAGGGGCCGGTGCCGACGAGCTGGGTGTTCGCCGGGTTCGTCGCGATATCCGTGCCCTCGTAGAGATGCTTCGGGATGACGCTGCTGACGACCGGCAGGGCGTTACGGATGAGCTGGAGCGGCGTGGGCCTGGAAAAGCGGAAGATGGCGGTGGCGGCATCCGGCGTTTCGACGGCCTCGAGATGGGCGAAGACGATGCGGCCGAGATTCTGCAGCGGCTTCCAGACTTCAAGTGCCGAAAAGGCGACATCGGTGGAGGTGAAGGGCTTGCCGTCGTGCCAGGTCACGCCCTCGCGCAGGCGGAAGGTGACGGAAAGGCCGTCGTCCGATCCTTCCCAGCTCGTCGCAAGGCGCGGCGACAGTCCGTCCTCGCCCGCAAAGGCGGCCTCGGCCAGCGGCTCGATAACCTTGCTGGCGACGAAGAACACGCCGTTGGAGGCGACGATCGCGGGGTTGAGGTTCTTCGGCTCGGAATCGGCCGCCACCACCAGCCGGCCGCCGGCAGGCGCGCTCTCGGCAAGGGCGATGGCCGGCAGCGCCGTCGAGGCGAGAAGGGTGGCCCCGGCCTGCAAGAACGAGCGCCGGGTTGGGTTCGCGATCAGCATCTTTGTCTCCTGCGGTCAGCGTCTGCTGCCGATATTGGCGGCGATTCGCCGGTTAACATAGGCAGGAAATTCTTCTCTTGCCGTCGGCAACAACAAAATCTTGTCCGGGTGACATTCCGCCGCCGCATGCCCGTTGCGGGCGGCGGCAAATCGCGCTGCCGGGCTGCCTGCCGCTGCGTCAGGGCGAAACCTGCCTGAGGCCGCGAAGGGCCTCCTCCACGTCGCGCCGGGCCCCGGCCGCCTCCGGATAGACGGCATAGGCCGGATAGGGGAATTCGGGTGCGTCCTCCACCCGTTCGAGCTCGCCCGCCGCCAGATGCGGCGCGACCGTTCCCTTGCGGAAATAGCCCATGCCGCCGGTGCGCAGGATATAGTGGAGGGCGAGCGGGCCGAAATCCACCTTCAGCGCCGGCTCGGCAAAGCCCGCCGGCCCGAAGCCGCCCTGCCCGGCAAAGCGCGGCCCCCAGTCGACATGCACATAGTCCGGCGCGCCGCTCTCCTGCGGGCCGGCCGGCCTGCGCACCAGCACGAGCCGTTCCTCCTCCACCAACTCGACCTTGAAGCCCGGCATCAGCTTCGGCGCATAGAGCACGGCGATGTCGAGCACGCCGGTGCGCAGCTGTTCCAGCAGCTGGTCGGGCATGCCGACGGCGGCGTGGATGGCGATTTCGGGGCAATTGCCCTTCATCCAGACCAGCCAGTCGAGCAGCAGCGGGTTCCACAGGCTCATCTCGCCGCCCACCGCCACGACCGATGTCCGGCCGGGCGGCACGGTGAGCTGCTGGCGCGCCCGCTCCCAGACCTGGACGAAGGATTGCGCGAAACGCTCGAATTCGCGGCCGGCCGCCGTCAGCGCCGCGCCGTTGCGCGTGCGCACGAAAAGCTTGCGCCCCAGCGCCTCCTCCAGCGTGCGGATGCGCGCGCTCACCGTCGTCTGGGTGACGTGCAGCCGCTCGGAGGCCTTCAGGAAGCTGCCGGTATGGACGATCTCGAGGAAGGTGCGCGCCCGGTCGATATCCATGAGGCTCCTCATTGAGTGCAATTATTTTGTCTTCATACAGCATTTAATTCCGTTTGCCTTCTTTCTTCCCGCCGGCCCACACTCCTTTCAGGCAACAGGGCCGACAAAGGCGGGGAGAGGTGCCGGCTCCCCCGCCGCACCCGGCCGCACACAGGAAAGGCGCATGCGATGTCCGAACACACCGTCGGCGAAGCGGAACACCGGCCGGGCCTTGCCGCCCGCTGGCTGTTCTCCACCAACCACAAGGACATCGGCACGCTCTACCTCCTCCTCTCCATGCTGTCGGGCATCCTCGGCACCGGGCTTTCGGTGGCGCTGCGCATGGAGCTGCAGGCGCCAGGCCTGCAAGTCTTCTCCGATCCCGGCGTCTTCAACGTCGTGGTCAGCGCGCACGGGCTGGTGATGATCTTCTTCGTCATCATGCCGGCGCTGATCGGCGGCTTCGGCAACTGGTTCATCCCGATCATGATCGGCGCGCCGGACATGGCCTTTCCGCGCATGAACAACGTGTCGTTCTGGCTGCTCGTCGCCTCGCTCGCGATGTTCGTGCTGTCGATGTTCGTGCCGGGCGCCGCCGGGGTGAACGGCCATGGCGGCGGCTGGACGCTCTATCCGCCCTATTCGAGCGACGGCCAGCCGGGGCCGGCGGTGGATTTCGTCATCCTGTCGATCCACCTGTCCGGCGCCTCGTCGATCCTCGGGGCGATCAACTTCATCACCACGATCCTCAACATGCGCGCGCCGGGCATGACGCTGCACAAGATGCCGCTCTTCGCCTGGGCGATGCTGGTCACCGCCTTCATGCTGCTGTTCTCGCTGCCGGTGCTGGCGGGCGCCGTCACCATGCTCATCACCGACCGCAATTTCGGCACGACCTTCTTCCAGCCGGCCGGCGGGGGCGACCCGATCCTCTACCAGCACCTGTTCTGGTTCTTCGGCCATCCGGAGGTCTACATCATGATCCTGCCGGCCTTCGGCATCGTCAGCCACGTCATCTCGACCTTCTCGAAAAAGCCGATCTTCGGCTATCTCGGCATGGCCTATGCCATGGTGGCGATCGGCGCCATCGGCTTCGTCGTCTGGGCCCACCACATGTTCACGGTCGGCCTGTCGCTGGACTCGCAGCGCTATTTCGCCTTCGCCTCCATGGTCATCGCCGTGCCGACGGGCATCAAGGTCTTCTCATGGCTGGCGACGATGTGGGGCGGGTCGATCCGCTTCGCCACGCCCATGCTGTGGGCGACGGGCTTCGTGCTGCTCTTCACCATCGGCGGCGTCACCGGCGTGGTGCTCGCCAATCCGGGCATCGACCGCGTGCTGCATGATACCTACTACGTCATCGCGCATTTCCATTACGTGCTGTCGCTCGGCGCGGCCTTCGCCATCTTCGCCGCCTGGTACTACTGGTTCCCCAAGATGAGCGGCTACCGGATGAGCGAGACGCTGGGGAAACTGCATTTCTGGCTGACCTTCGTCGGCGTCAACCTCGTCTTCTTCCCGCAGCATTTCCTCGGCCTCGCCGGCATGCCGCGGCGCTATGCGGACTATCCGGATGCCTTTGCCGGCTGGAACCTCGTCTCCTCGGTCGGCTCCTACATCTCGGCCGCCGGCCTTGCCGTCTTCTTCTTCGCCGTCGCAGAAGCCTTCGCGCGCAAGCGCGTTGCGGGCGACAACCCCTGGGGCGAAGGGGCCGCCACCCTGGAATGGGCACTCTCCTCGCCGCCGCCCTACCACCAGTTCGCCGCGCTGCCGCTGATCCGCTAGCATTTCCAGCCGAAGCAAAGTCGCTTCGGCGTCGGACAATGCGGCAAACAAGGATCTAGGGCGGCAAGGCGGCTCTCAGACCTGGCCTTCGGGCCGCAGGAAGCGCCGGACCATGGTGGTGATCAGCGCCCGGCTCTCGTCGAAGCGGATGCCGGGCACCATCAGCGGCAGCATGGGGGCGGCGTCGACGATGGCGATCAGCATGGCGCTGGTGTGTTCCGGATCGAGCGCCGGGTCCACCTCGCCGCGTGCCTGGCCGGCCTTCAGCACCTGCGACAGGAGCGCGCGCACGCCGTCGGTGTTGCGGGCGAGGATGGCGCGCACCCGCTCGTTGCGCCCCGCTTCCGCCAGAAGCTCGAACAGGATGCGACAGTGGGCGGTGTCCTTCCAGCTCTCCATGCTCCAGATCTCCGAAAGCAGCACGGTCGCGGCATCGCCCGTCTCCCGCTGCCGGCCGAAGACGCCGTGCAGGCGCGCGAGGTATTCGTCCGCCATCTGCTCGACGATCGCCTCCTTGCTGGGGAAATAGTGGTAGAGATGGCCGGGGCTGATGCCCGCCTCCTTGCAGATCATCGAGACCGACGCGCCCTGCAGCCCGTGCCGCAGGAAGCAGCGATGTGCGGCCTCCAGGATCTCGTGGCGTTTGCCCTCGTGCTGCTCGGGAACAAGCTTGCGTGCCATGCGGCCTCCAAAATAGAATGATCGCTCTATCTATCTTGACGGAGCGGCGATCATAATTAGAATGAACGCTCAATCTATGGAGAAACCACCGCCCCGTCCAGCCTCGCGCCGCTGGAAAGGGCGGGCTTTGCCGAAAAGCGGAGTGTCATGTCCCAGTCGATCCTTTCCCCGTCCCTCTCCTCCCGCCTCGCCGCGCTGCTCGCCTGGCCGCTCGCGGCGTTCTTCCTGTTCGGCGCCTATGGCAACGCCTTCCTCTCCGCCGACAATGCGGCGGCCTATGAACGCTGGGGCTATCCGGGCTGGTTTCCCTACCTCACCGCCGCCCTTGAACTTGCGGCCGCCCTGCTGCTGATCCCCGTTGCCACGCGCCGCCCCGGCGCCGCGCTCGGCACGGCGGTCATGGCGGCGGCGACCCTCACCACCCTCATCAACCAGGATTATGCCCACACGACGGCCCCCGCCATCGTGCTGGTCGTCTCGCTTATCGTGCTGGCCGTCTCGCGCCCGCGCACCTGACCGTTTCCCCCGGAGCATTCCCATGAAAGAACCGCTGACATCGGCCGGCCCGGCCGATCCCTCGCCTGCGCCCGGCGCACACCTCGACACCTGGTCGGACCTCCTGTCCGGCCGCCATCTCGTCATCGTCGCCATCCTGGCGAGCGGCGTGCTGCTCTATGCGATGAACCTCTACTTCACCGCGGCCCTGATGCCCTCCATCGTCGCCGATATCGGCGGCCAGGCCTATTATGCCTGGGTGACGACCTCCTTCGTCGTCTCGGCCATCGTCGCCTCGCTCTTCGTCAGCCGCATGCTCGACTGGAAGGGGCCGGGGCCGGCCTATGTGCTGGCCTTCCTCGTCTTCGCGCTCGGCGCGGCCGGCAATGCCGCCAGCCCGACCATGGATCTTCTCATCGTCGGCCGCGTGGTGCAGGGGCTCGGCGGCGGGCTGCTCGCCGGGCTCGGCTATGCCGTGATCCGCGCGGCGCTGCCCGAGCGGCACTGGGCGCGGGGAACCGGCGCCGTCTCGGCCATGTGGGGCCTCGGCACGCTGTTCGGGCCGGCGCTCGGCGGCATCTTCGCCGAGCTCGGCCTCTGGCGCTGGGCCTATGGGGCGCTCGCCATCGTCGCGCTGCTCTTCGCCCTTCTCGCGCAGCGCGCCTTTGCCGGCATGGGCGGTTCGCCGCACCGTACGCCCGTGCCCGTCGCATCGCTCGTGCCGCTGGTGCTTGCCACCATCGCCATCAGCCTCAGCGCCATCGTGCCGATCGGCTGGCCGACGCTGGCGACCGTCGGCGCCGGCCTCTTGCTTCTCGTCCTCTTCGTGCTCGTCGAGCGGCGCGCGCGCAACACCATCCTGCCGCGCATCACCTACCGGCGCGGCAATGCGCTGAAATGGGTCTATCTCACCGTCGCCGCGCTCAGCGCCGGCGTCATGGTGGAGACCTTCATCCCGCTCTTCAGCCAGCAGCTCGCCGGCGTCAGCCCGCTGGTCGGCGGCCTGCTCGGGGCGGTGCTCTCGCTCGCCTGGGTCATCGCGCAGCTCTTCGTCGTGTCGGTGACGTCGCCCGCCGGCCGGCGCCGCGCCGTGCGCGCCGGGCCGCTGCTGCTGACGGCGGGCCTCATCGCCTACGGCCTGTTGCAGGTGGACGGCGCCGGCACGGGGCTGGTCGCCGCCTGGGTCGCGGTGCTGGCGCTGGCCGGCGCGGGCATCGGCCTTGCCTGGCCCCTGCTCGGCGTTGCCGCCATGCGCAGCACGCACGACCCGGCCGAGGGCGGCAAGGCGGCCGCGGCGATCACCACGACCCAGCTCATCGCCTTCTCCGTCACCTCGGCGCTTGCCGGCACGCTGATGGCGGCCGGCGGGGACGTGGCGGTCGATGCGGCGCGCTATGTCGTGCTCGGCATCGCACTCCTGACGCTGCTCGGCATCCTCACCGCCGGCATCGCCACCCGGCGCTGAAACGGGAGAGGCACGCCGCTCACAGCGTGGCGAGCCGGCTGTTGTCCAGCCGGCCGCCATAGGCCGCGCGCATGGCGATCTTGTCCTCCAGCGCGGCGATGACCGTGTCGGAGAAGTTGGTCTCGTAGAGCTGCGCCAGATTGCCGAGCCCGCCTGGCGTGAAGACATTGATCTCCAGGATCTTGTCGCCGACGATGTCGAGGCCGACGAGGAACATGCCGTCCTCGACGAGCTTCGGGCGCACCGCCTCGACGACGGCGAGCATGGCAGGCGTCACCTCCACCGGCGCCGGTCCGCCGCCGACATGCACGTTGGAGCGGATCTCGCCCTTGGCCGGCACGCGGCGGAAGGCGGCGTATTTGCCGTCGCGCATCAGCGGCCGGCCGTTCATCACGAAGAAGCGCACATCGCCCTCGCTCGCCTCCGGCATGAAGCTCTGGGCGATGAGATAGCCCTCGCCGCTCACCGCCTCGAAGATCTGGTTGAGGTTCTGGTCGTCGGGCGAGGCGACCTTGAAGACGTTCTTGCCGCCCGAACCCTGCAGCGGCTTGATGATCGCCCCCTTTTTCTTCTCCCCGGCGATGAAGCCGCGAATCTCCTCGATGCTCTTGGAGACCAGCGTGGCCGGACGCACGGAGGGCGGGAAATCCTGCAGGTAGAGCTTGTTCTGCGCCTTGGCGAGGCCGGCCGGATCGTTGACGACCAGGGTGCCCCGCAGCGCCGCAAGCCGCCCGAACAGCGCCCCGGCATGGGCCGCCCAGGGCCGGTCCGTCACGTCGAGCGAGGGGTCGTTGCGCAGGAACAGGACGTCGATCTCCGCGACGTCGAAGATGCGCGTCTCGGTATTCTCCCCCTGCAGGTCCTTGTGCAGCGTCTCCGGCTTCTTGTAGCCCGAGGAGGGCAGCACCAGCCCGCGCACGGCAAGGCTGTCATCCGCGCGCAGCACGAAATCGCCGGGCGTGACGTAGCAGATCTCGTGGCCGCGGTTGAGCGCGGCGAGCGCCAGCGTCGTCGTGGTGAACTGCGGGGTTTCGTCGGCGATCGAGTTGACGAAGAAAGCGATGCGCATGAGAGCCTCCTCAGGCGATGAGATCGAGGGGTGAAAGGCCAGCGCGCAGCCGGGCAAGGCGCTCCTGCGCGCCCTTGGCGGTCAGGAATTGCGGCGTCAGGCGCGGCGCCTTGAGCAGGCCGCGCAGGCTGAGCTCCTGCATGACGGCGAAGTGGCGGGCCGCGATCTTGCCGAGCCAGAACGGCTCGAGATCGCCGCCGCCGCGCAGATGCGCGAGGATTTCCAGGAGGCCGCGCAGGTAGACCGCATCCTTGGCAAGCCCGCCGCCGCGGTGGAGGCGAAGCGCGATGTTGAAGGCGCCGGACGGGGCAAAGCCATGCTCGCGCACCAGCAGCCGGTAGGTTTCCACGAAACCCGCCCCGTCGAGCATGGCGGCACAGGCGACCACCCGCGCGGCGATCAGCCGGAGGCGGGCCGTCGTCATGCCGCCGACGAGATATTCCGCCAGAACCGCCAGCCCCTCCTGCGCCCCCTCGTAGCCGGCAAGGCCGGAACGGAAGAGCCGCAGCCCGTGGCCAGAGCCGTTGCAATAGGTCAGGAGATGCACGCCGACCTCGTGGCTCAGCAGCGCCTCGACCCGCTCGCGCGCCATCGTCGTGGTGCGGGCGATCAGCAGCCGGTCGCTCGACACCATCAGCCCGGGCGGAAGGTCGTTGCGCACCTCGACGCTCGGCGCGAAGGCGGAGAACTGCGCGCTGTAGCGGTCGATCATCGCGCGCGCCCGCCGCTCGACATAGCGATGGTCCACCTCCGGCGGGGCGGCCTTGCGGCCGGGTTTCGCGGTCGCCTCCAGGATATCGCCGGCGACCTTCGCCAGACGGCCGTCGACGGAGCCGTAGAGCGCGCGGCTCATCTCGACGAAGCGGGCATCCTCGCGGGCGGCGAGCATGGAGAGCTGGAGGTCCAGCTCCTGCTGCTTTTCGCCGTAGAGCCGTTCCAGCACCGGATCCTCGAACCGGTCGAGGTCAATGGAGAACAGCGCCTTCTTGCGCGCGGCGATATCGATGGCGAGCGGGCGGTAGAGAAAGGTCGGCGCGCGCTCGCAGCCGGCCGTGCGGAAGGCTTCGAAGGCCGCGTCGGCATTGATCGGCGTCACCGCGAGCAGGAAATCGAAGCTGGCGGCGATATCGTCCATGGCACGGTCGGCGCGGGTCACCGCCTCGACGAAGACGCGCCGGCCGAGCGCCCGGTGGGTGGCGGGCGCCAGCGCCGTCTCGGCGCGGGCGAACTGGCTTGCCGCGCGCAGCCCGGCATCGACCAGGTGGGCGACCAGCCGGCCCTGCAGCTCCGGATAGACGGCGCGCGAGGTCGGCACCCGGTAGATCGGCGCGACGCGCACGGTGAGCGTCGGGATATCCGGCAGGCGCCGGGCAAGGCCCGCATGGGGATCCTCGGCAAGTGTCGGCCGCGCGATGCGCGGCGCGCGGTAGCGGCCGTCGATCTTCTCCACCGCGCCGACGAAGGCCGACTGCGCGCGCTCCGCCGCCGCATCGGGCGAGGCCGAGACGCTGATCTCGAAGGGCGCGAGATAGGGCGTGTCCGCGGCCAGCTGGTCGCGTGCAAGCTCGCCGAAATCGAGCACGAGGAAGGCGCCGAATTCCTCGCGCATCCGTTCACCGACGAGGCGCACGATGGCCGCGGCGTCGGAGAGGTTGCCGGCCAGGAGATAGGCGGCATTGGCCATGGTGGCCGCGCGGGCGGCGGGAGCCGAGCGCCGGTTCACATGCACGGCGAGAAACGGCAGCGGGCGATCGAGGTGGAGCCGGCCGCGGCGCGGCAGGTCGAGCCGGACGGGAAGGCCGCGCTCCAGCGCGGCGGCGACCGCGGCGAGCGGGTCCGCCGCCTTGCGGGCACGCCCGCTCATGGCCCGCCCCCGCCCGGCATCGCCCGGAGAGCGCCTTCGAGCACCGGCAGGCTGGCGCGGATGGCGGCGCGAAAGGCATCGATCGCCTCCCGGTCCGGCGCGCCCGTCCACTCGTCCATGAAGATCTTCTTGAACTCCACGGCGATGGCGCAGCCGCGGCCGGGGAAATGCTGGTGCACGAAGCGCGTCTGCTCGCCCTTGCCGGCAAAGGCGACGTTTTCCCGGACATCGAGTTGCCGGCCGGGGAACGGCTGCTCGCGCAGACAGGCCATGAAGGCATCGACCACCGGCGCCCAGAACGCCCTGTCCATGGAGAAGGTGCCAATATTGATGTCCGGCGCCTCCGCCTGCGCGGTCGGCGGCCCGTCGGGGCCGGCCCGGCGATGGTTGTAGCTGTGCATGTCGAGGAGGACGAAGCGGCCATGCGCACGCTCCATGTCCAAAAGCACGGCCTTCAGCATGGCATAGTAGCCGTCGTGCTGGGCAAGCAGCGTCTCCAGCGCCTCCTGGCCGGGCGGCTCGGCCCAGATGTCGAGGCCCCAGGCCTGTTCCGGGCGCAGATAGACGGCGCCCTCGCGCGGCCGGTTCAGATCCACCTCGAAGCGCGAACGGTGGACGACGATCCGGTTGCCGATATCTTCGATGAAGGCGGCGGTGAAAGGGTCCTCCTCGCGCAGCCGGCCGGCGGCGTCGAGCTTCATGCGTGCTGCAAGGTCGCTGCGCAGCAGGTGGCCGTCGTGAATGGCGGTGCCGATGATCGGCGACTGGCCGCGTGCAACGCTCCAGAGCGCCCCTTCCCGCCGCCCATCGTTCTCGATCAGGTCCGTCATGCAGCCATAACGCGAAAGACGGATTCGGGTTCCCTTGCCGCCCGCCGGTCGGCGGAGAGCTGCTTGCACAGCCGTGCGAAATCCGGCGCGGGACCGATGGTGGGAATGGCGCTGCGATCCCGCGATTTCGCGCTTTTCCGGGGAAATTCATCACGCTGCGGCTTTGCACAGGGCGAAGAATATGCGCAAGTATGCACAAACGCCACCGGAGGCAGGAAGACGTGACGACATCCAGGTCCAGGCCGAAAAAGGCCTCGGTCAGCGCCATTCGCGTGGCCGAGCTCGCGGGCGTCTCGCGCTCGGCCGTCTCGCGCACCTTCACCGACGGGGCCAGCGTTTCGCCGGCGACGCGCGCCAAGGTGCTCGCGGCGGCGGAAAAGCTCGGCTACCACGTCAACCACCTGGCGCGCGGGCTGATCCATCACCGGTCCGGCATCGTCTGCATGATCGTGGCGGAGCTGCAGGCGCCCTTCCACTCCAATGTGGTGGAGGTCACCACGCGCAAGCTGCAGGCGATCGGCAAGGTGGTCATGGTGCTGAACACGGCCGGCCAGCCGGACAATGTCGAGGCGGCGCTGCGCCAGACGCTGAACTACCGCGCCGACGCCACGGTGGTGGTGTCCGGCGCGCCGCCCGTCTCGCTGATCGAGACCTGCATCGAGAACGGCCAGCGCGTCATCCTCATCAACCGCGACGACCCGATCGAGGGGCCGGAGATCGTGCTGGTGGACAATGAGAGCGCGGCGCGCGAGGCCTGCCTCATGCTGCACCGGGCCGGCTGCCGGCGCCTTGCCGTGGTCAGCTCGACGGCGGGCACGCCGAGCATCGTGACGCGCGAGCAATCCTTCGTCGCCGCTGCCGCCGAGCTCGGCCTCGAAGCGCAGGTCAGCCGTGCCGGGCCGACCAGCTACGCGACCGGCGCGGAAGGCGCCCGCCAGCTGCTCGGCGCCTCCGGCCGGCCGGACGGCGTGTTCTGCGCCACCGACCTGCTGGCGCTCGGCTTCATGGACGTGGCGCGGCTGGAATTCCGCCTCGACATCCCCGAGGCGCTCTGCGTCGTCGGCTTCGACGACATCCCGCAGGCCGGCTGGATCGGCTACAACCTCACCACCTTCCGCCAGCCGATCGGCGAGATCGCCGACCATATCGTCGCCATCATCGAGAAGGACGAGGCCGACCCCGCCCCGCCCAAGCGCCTGCCGACGCAGGTCGCCTGGCGCAAGAGCGTGCGGCCCTAGAATCTGTCAGGTTCATTCTGAACCAGACAGATTCTCGGTTTCTTTGTTTTCGTTTGTCTCTTCGGGAAAACCGGCTCCCACTTTTCCTGACAAACTCTAAAGCGCCCGGACGACGAGGTCGGGCAGGCTGAGGGAGAAATCCCGGTTCGGCGGACGCTCGAGATAGGCGCGCATCATGCGCAGCAGCGTGGAAAAGCGGGCCGGCAGGCCGTCGCCCTCGATATGCGGCGCCCTTGCGCAAATGTCCCGGTAGAAGGCGAGCCGGTCGGACGCGATGTCCGCCTGGCTGAGCTCGCCCGCCTTGCGCAGCCGGTACCAGTCCTCGACGAGCTCGTTGAGACCGAAGGCCGGCGCGCCGGCGGCAGCGAGCCCGAGCGTTTCGAGAAGGTCGGCGACCGTCGCCGTGCGCACGAACTCCACCATGTCGCGCGGCCATTCGCGCGCGAGGTAACGCCCGTGCACGAGGTTGACGAGATGGCGGCTGAGGAAGGTGCCGTGGTCGGGCGCGGAACTCGCGGCGGGCTCCGCCGCCCCTTCCCGCGCCGCCTCGGTGCGATAGGCCGCGAAGGCCGCGTCGTGGCCGGGCACCTGCCGGAGAGAGAGCGTGCGGATCTCGCTGCGATCGGCGCAGAGATCGACGATCTTCAGCCCCGGCCCGTAGCCGACCGGCGAGGGAACCGCGATATTGACGAAGCGTCCCGCGCCCGTCTCGTGCCGCGCCGTGTCGTTGACATGGAGATGGCCGGAGAAATGCAGGGAAACGCCGGTCGCGGCGAAGGCATCGGCCACCGCGGGTGTCGGTGCGCGGCGGGCAAGGCCGGTGGGGCCGAACAGCGCGACCTCCTCGCTCGACACGCCGCCGAGCGGATCGAGCGCCGGATAGTGCGAGAAGGCGACGAGCCGCTTGCCCCTAGCCTTCGCCCGCGTCGCCACGTCCGCCATCCAGGCAAGGAGATGGGCGCGATGCGCGAGCACGGCCCGCCAGCCGCCGTCGGTCGGATCGTGGAACTCTCCGGGATCGGCGAGATCCTCCGCCCCGTCGCGCGGCACGCAGACATTGGCGTCGATGGCGAGCACCCAGAGGCCTTCCACCGGCTCGACGAGATAGGAGGAATCGATCATCCGGCAGCGCGTGCCGCCGTCCGGGCTTACCGCCTCGTAGCTGCGGGCCTCCCAGGCCGGATCGGTGCCGAAGGGGCTTTCCCAGTGCAGGTCGCCCGCCTCGGGCATGAAGCCGAGGCCGGAGAGCATGGCGAGCGCCTCCGCCGTGCCGAGCGTCGCCGCCTCCGGGCAATCGGCGCTTCTGAGGAGCAGCGACCGGCCGTCGGCCATGAGGAAGCTCTTGTCCTGCGGCCGGCCGGCAAGGGCGTAGAAATCGTGGTTGCCGGGGGTCATCAGCACGCGGATGCCGTGGCGCTCGCGATACTCCGCGACAAGGTCGAGCGCGGCGCGGATGTTCGGCCGCTGGCCGTCGTCGGTGAGATCGCCGACGAGGAGCACGGTCTTCACGCCGGCCGCGGCGACATGATCCAGCGCGGCGCGGAAGGCGGGGATGCTCTCGTTGAAGACGCGCGTCGAGGCGGCGGTCTCGGCAAAGCTGCGGATGGCGCCGGGCAGGCCGGAGCCCTCGGGAATCCACGCACAATCATGCACATGCGGATCGGCGATGACGGCGATGCGGATCATGCAGTGGCTCTTGCGGGCGCGGCGGCGCGGGCGCGATCGGCCTCGACGAGGCGCACCCAGCCGGCGGCGCTCTCGGCGGCGGCGATAAGCATGGGCTTCGGCGTCTCGTGCCATTCGTCGGGGCGCAGCTCGCGCTTCACCCGCACATGGTCGACCGCGGCGGCGAGCGTCGGGAATTCGCCGGGGATCTGCAAATGCAGCAAGAGCGCGGCGAGGATCACCGAGCGGGAGCGCCCGGCCCGGCAGTTGACCAGCACGTTGCCGCGCTCGCGCATGGGATAGCTCGGCTTTTCCGGCAGGACCTGCTGCAAGGCGCCGAGCAGCTGGTAGTAGCCGGCGAGGAACATCGTGTCGGGATTGCCGGGGCCGTCGACGATGCCGAGCTTGTAGTAGCGGATGGGCGCCGGGCCGTAGCCGACGCAGCTGTCATGCGAGACCTCGTCGGGCGCCGCGACATAGTTGAAGTCGAGGTTGACCGCGCAGTTGAGCACGGTGGAAATGCCGTTCTCGCGCAGCAGCGGCACGTCCGACGCCCCCTCGCGACCGCCGACGAAGAGATCGACGCCGAAGCCCGGCAGGTTCTCGTAGACGCGGCTGATCGGCGGGCGATCGTAGTGGCGGGTGGGTTTGTCGGTCATGCGGTTCTCCGATGCTCTTCTTCCGCCGCGGCCAGAAGGTCCGGCCCGGTCAGAAGGGGAATGCCCGTCGCCTCCGACAGGATGGCGGCGACGCCGGGCGCGGCGGCCAGCACCGCCGCGCCGGCGGTCAGCCCGCCGAGCGACAGGAACGGCCCCGTCACCCCGCCCGCCTCGCGCACGAGCAGGAGGCCGGCAAGGCAATCCCAGGAATTCATGTGCAGCTCCGCATAGCCGTCGCTGCGCCCGTCCGCAACATAGGCGAGCCCCAGCGCCCCGCAGGCGCCGCGCCGCACATTGCTGCCCGCCTCGAAGAGCGCGTTGAGCGCGCCGATATAGCGGGCGAGCGGCCGGCGGTTCGACCAGCCCATCTCGAAGGAGGTGGCGGTGATGTCGCTCGTGGCGGAAACGCGGATCGGCTTGCCGTTGCGGTGCGCCCCGCGGCCGAGGCGGGCGAAATAGACCTCGTCCAGCACCGGGTTGACGATAGCGCCGAGCTGCACTTCGCCCTTGGCGATGAAGGCGATGGCGACGCAGAAATGCGGGATCGCCCGGGCGAAATTGGCCGTGCCGTCGATGGGATCGACCACCCAGGCCTGCCGGCCGGGCTCGCCGCCGCCCTCCTCGCCGAGGAAGCCGTCCTCGGGGAAAGCCTCCGAGATCCGGGCGCGCAGATGGTCTTCCACCTGCCCGTCGGTCTCCGTCAGGTAGTCCTGCGGGCCCTTCATGCTGACCGCCTGCCCCGTCTGCCGGGCAAAGCCGGCGCGGGCGAGATCCGCCGCCTCGCGGACAAGCGCGTGCAGGAAGGCCTCCCGGCGGTCGATCGCCCCCTCGTCAATGCTCATGTGCCCTGTCTTTCCTGCCCTGTTCGTTTCCGGTTCATCATTGCCGCCGCAAGGGCGGCAGGCGGGCCGGGAAACGGCCCGCCCGTCTTTGGCTCAGCGCTTGTAGTGGACGCGCCAGAAATCCTGCCAGTCCTGCCGGCTGTCCCAGTCTTCGAGGCCTGTCGCCGGGTCGTAGTTCAGCAGGGCATCGAGATGCTTGCCGATGCCCGACGGCTCGTCGTCCGGCAGGCCGACGGTGCGGTTGCTGGACAGCTTGCCGTCCTCGGCCTGCGGCGCGATGCCCTCGGCCGTCATGGCATAGTGGACGAAGAGCTTTGCCGTATTCGGGCTGTCCGAGCCCTTGACGATGACGCCGACCGTCGGGTTGGAGAAGCCGATGATCGGATCCACCCCGGTGCAAAGGCCCAGCGAGAAGCCCTTGCCCGCATTGTCGCGGAACTTGGCCGAGGCGACGAGGCCGACGAAGGGCTCGCTCTGGCCGGGCGCGGCGACGGCCTCGGCGGCGGCGGAATCCGAATCCGTCAGCAGCGGGCCGTTGGCCGCGAGCGCCGCCACGAAGGCCTCGGTCGCGCTGCCGAGGTCGCTCTCCAGCTTCTTGCCGTACTGCTTCTCGTAGGCGGCGGCGATCTTGTCGTCGATGCGGCTGCGCATCTGGTTGAACCAGTCGGTGTAGGACGGCTTGCCGAGCGGGTCCTGCATGGCGACCTTGCCCTTCCACTCCGCCTCCGTGAGCTGCCAGATATTGGTGATCGGGCACTTGTCGTAGAGCTTGGTGTTGTAGGCGAGGAAGTTGGGGCTCGACACGACGAGCAGCGGGTTGTGCGCCTCGGGCGAGATGTCCTTGGCGAGATCCGGCGGCACCCAGTTCTCCACGAAGCCGGCGGGCATCAGCTGGCCGACCACCGCCGAGGGGTCGGAGATGAAGGACACGTCCGTCTGGATGTTGCCCGACTGGGATTCGCGGATGATCGTTTCGAGCTGCGCGGTCGCCTTGGATTTCGAGCCCTCCGCCTTCAGCCCGTATTTGGCGTTGAACGCCTCGACCATGTCGACGATCTTGCCGGTGCTGTCATAGACCGACAGCGGCGGCTCCTTCTTCGCCGCCTCGATCAGCGCGTCGAGGTTGAAGTCTTCCGCCAGCGCCCCGCCGGCCATGCATAGCGCCAGCGCAGCGCCTGCCAGTAAACCGTATTTCCGCATGCTCTCCTCCTCCAGCTTCGCCCCGTCCGTCTCTTCCCATCGGATGGCGCGGGTTTCAGTTTCCGTTTCGGTTCAGGCGGCGCGCGCCAGCGTGTCGTCGGCGCCGGCAAGCCTGAGGCCCGCCGCGTCGAAGACATGCATGGCCGTCGGCCGGGCATGGACGAAGACCCGCTCGCCGCCCTTCAGCACCGGGCATTCGGTGGTGGTGGCGAAGAGGGCGCGGCCGTCGACCTTCAGTTCGATGATCCAGCTTCCGCCGGTCGGCAGGATGCCGGTGACCTCGGCCGCATGGCGGAAGCTGTCGCCGGGAACGGCAGCCTCCGAGCGCGCGATCTGCAAGGCCTCGGGCCGAAAGCCCACCGAGCCGACCCCCGCGCTCTCGCCGAGCCGACCGGCGAGCCAATGCGATGCGGCGCGATCCAGCGCATGGCCGGTCGCGGTTTCGAGAATGTTGATCGGCGGGCTGCCGACGAATTCGGCGACGAAGCGGTTGGCCGGCCGGTCGTAGATGTCGTTGGGCGTGCCGAGCTGCTGCAGCCGGCCCTCGTTCATGACGGCGATGGAGGTGGCGAGCGTCATCGCCTCCCACTGGTCGTGCGTGACGAAGACGATGGTGGTGCCGAAGGCGGCGTGGATGCGCTTCAGCTCGGCGCGCATTTCGAGCCTCAGGCGCGCGTCGAGGTTGGACAGCGGCTCGTCGAGCAGCAGCACGCCGGGATTGACCGCCAGCATGCGGGCGAGCGCCACGCGCTGCTGCTGGCCGCCGGAGAGCTGCGAGGGGTAGCGGTGCCGGTACTTCTCGATGTCCAGCGCCTTCATGACCTCGGTCACGCGCGCCTCGCGCTCGGCCTTCGGCACCTTGCGCAGGCGCAGGCCGAAATCCGTGTTGCGCTCGATGGTGAGATGCGGCCAGAGCGCATAGGACTGGAAGACGAGGCCCATGCCGCGCTTTTCCGGGCCGATGAAGGCGCCGCGCGCCGGGCTGTCGACGATCTTCTCGCCGACGCGGATCTCCCCGTCCGTCAGGTTCTCCAGCCCGGCGATCATGCGCAGCGTCGTCGTCTTGCCGCAGCCGGAGGGGCCGAGCAGGCACATGAACTCGCCGTCCTTGATGTGAAGGTCGAGGTCGCTCACCGCGTTGGGCGAGCCGGCGCCGTAGGATTTCTGCACATTGCTGAGAACGATATCGGGCATCAGTTTCCAAGTCCCTCGGCAAGGTTGGTGCGGGTGAGCCGCTGGGCGAGCACCGTGCCGCCATAGGCAAGGCCGGCGATGATCAGCACCACGGCGTTGGCGGCCTGGGTGTAGTTGTAGTCGACGAGGCGCAGCGAGAAGGTCGTCAGCACGTCCGTGGCGGGCACGGCGAGGATGACGAAGAGGCTGAGCCCCTTGATGCCCGAGATGAAGGGCAGGAGGATGCCGGTGACGAGCGAGCCCTTCTGGATCGGGATGACGATCGAGGTCATGCGGCGGAACCAGCCGGCGCCGACGATCTGCGCCGCCTCCTCCGGGTCCTTGCCGAGCTGCATCATGGCCGAGATGCCGGCGCGGGACGCATAGGGCATCTGGTCCGCCATCAGGGCGAGGATGAGGATCAGCGTCGTGCCGTAGAGGCCGGGGATCGGCCCGCGCTGCACGGCGAAGAGCGAGAGATAGGCGGCCGCGAAGGCGATGCCCGGCACCAGATAGGGCATGAAGGTGACCTGCCGCAGGAAGATCGCCAGCGGCCGGATGGTCGTGCGCACCACGACATAGCCGGTGAGCACGCCGAGGATGCCCGAGCAGACCGAGGCGATGCCGACGATCCAGATCGTGTTCAGCGCCGCCTGCCAGAGATCGGGGCTGAGCAGGATGCCGGTGCGCATGGCGACCGTCGGCAGGTCCCGGCCGATCCAGTAGTCGAGCGTGAAGTTCGACAGGGCGAAGCTGCCGGGCTGGTGCATGACCGTCGAGAGCGCCAGCGTCAGGAGCGGCATGCCGACGGAGACGATGAAGATGGCGGCGGCAAAGCCGCTGGCCGGCCAGCGCCAGGATTTCAGCCGCGACAGCCGGTTCATCGCGCCCTTGGAGCCGACGGTGACGAAGCGCCGCGCCTCGCGGGCGAGATGCGCGTCGATCATGATGGCCAGAACGCCGATCAGCATGATGGCGCCGGCGAGCACGCCCGCAACGCCGGTCTGGCGCGAGCCGATGGAGCGGTAGAGCGAGGTCGCCAGCACGTCGAACTTCACCGGCAGGCCGAGCACATAGGGCACGCCGAACTCGCCGAGGCATTTGGCGAAGATGAGCAGCACCGCCGACAGCAGCGCGGGGCGCATCAGCGGCAGGATGATCTGCAATGCGACCACCCGGCCCGGCGCGCCGAGAATGCGCGCGCTGTCCTCCAGCTGGCTGTCGAAGCGGCGCAGCGCCGAGCCGAACAGCAGGATGACGAAGGGGGTATAGTGCAGCGCGAGGATGATGGTGATCGGCACCTGGCCATAGGCGAGCCAGTCCGGCGGCGACAGGCCGATCGCCTCGAACCAGCCCGGCTGGCCGCCGACGGTGCGGTTCTTGAACAGCGTGGTCCAGGCGAGCGCGAAGGTCCAGGCCGGCAGCATGTAGGGCACGATGAGGGCGGTGGCGAACCATCGGCGGCCGAACATGTCGGTGCGCGCGATCAGCCAGGCGAGCACGCCGCCGACCGACAGCGAGATGGCGATGGCGCCGAAGGCCACCTTCAGCGTGTTGGCGAGCGGCTCCCAGAAGAGATCGTAGGCGACGGGAGAGGCGAAGGCGCGGTAGAGATAGTAGGCGGTGAAGCTGCCCGTTTCGCCCGCCGTGCGCCGCTCGTCGCCGAACTGCACGGTGGCCGCATCCGAAAGGATCGACAGGATCGGCACGACGATGAGATAGGCAAACAGCGCCGCCATCAGGACGGCGATCACCGTCGTCGGCTCGCGCAGCGCCAGCCGCAACCGGTAGCGCCAGCGCGCGCCGCCAACGGGCGCTGGCGCTACAGCCGCATCAGACGTGGCCATGGAGCCCGCCTTGTGCGCTGCGGCACGTTTTTCCAACAATCTTCGCAAAGCCGTGCAATGTTTCCTCCCCTGCCGGCTTCCGCCGGCCACCGCACCGAATTCGACCAAACCGGGAATGTTTCCTCCCATCCCGGCTGGTCAGTGGGTGCAGTCAATCATTGAGGGTCGGCACTTGTCAACACAATATTGCACAGCCGTGCATTGATGTGTGAAACCGGCCGGCTAGGCAAACCCGGCCAGCTTTTCGAGGTCGGCGCGGGCGCCCGGACCTGCGGCGACGACCGGCGATCCTTTGGTCAGCCGCTCACCCTCCACCGGGAAGGGGTGATGCCAGCCGCCGGCCTCCTTCACGAGGCAATAGCCGGCAAGGCAATCCCAGGCGTGCATGTAGGGCTCGTAGTAACCGACGAGCCGGCCGGCCGCGACATAGGCGAGCATCAGCGCGCCGGAGCCGTTGCGGATGAAGGTGCCGCCGGCCTGCAGCAGCCGGCTGACGATATCGGCCATGGCCTCCGGCGTCACATGGCTGTTGGCGCCGATGCCGGTCATGGCATTGCGCACGTTGCGAGTGGGATCGAGCGTCAGGACCTTGCCGTTGAGCTTGGCGCCCCTGCCGGCGGCGGCGGCATAGAGCTCGTTGTGGCAGGGCGCGCCGATGACGCCGATGACGGGCTCGTCGCCGTGCAGCACGGCGACCGAGACGCACCAGTTCGGCATGCCGCTGACGAAGGGCGCGGTGCCGTCGATGGGATCGACCACCCAGGTATAGCCGGAGATGCCCGCCGTGTGGCCGAACTCCTCGCCGAGGAAACCGTCCCCGGCGAATGTCGCCTCGACCCGCTCGCGGATCAGCTTCTCCACATTACGGTCGGCGATGGAGACGACGTCCTGCGGGTCGCGCTTGGTCTCGATCACCAGGCTGTCGCGGCGGTTGAAATAATCGAGCGCCATGGCTCCCGCCTCCTGGGCGATGGCCTTGGCGAGGACGAAGCGCCTGTCGAGGTCCGTCTCTTGCGACGTCATGCTGATTTCCTTGGGTAAGCAATTCCAGCAAAAGTGCGAAGCGGTTTTGCGTCCGGAATTGCGTAAAAACAAAAAGATAGAGCGTTTCCGCGATTCGAGGAAAAGCGGAATTGCTCTAGTTGCTGATGAGGGCGATGCCGCGGTTCTTGAAGCCGAGCGTGGCGTTAGAGGCGGCGGGCAGGATGCGGTCGACGGCATGGTCGACGATGAAGAGCGTGCCGACATCGGTCTCCACCTCGTATTCGACATGGTCGCCGAGATAGGCCGAATGCAGGATGCGGCCGGCCAGCCCCTCGCCGCGGCCTTCGGCGAGCGTCACCGCGCCGGGGCGCACGGCAAGGCTGGCGGCGCCGGGTTTCGCCCGGCCGGCGGGCACGCGGTGCGTAAGGCTGCCGATGCGGATATCGGCCTCGGCGCCGTTGATGCCGACGACCTCGCAGGCGATGACATTCGCCTCACCCATGAAATCGGCGATGAAGGAGGAGGCCGGGAATTCGTAAAGCTCGCGCGGGGCGCCCGACTGGGCGATCTCGCCGTCCTTCATGACGATGATGCGGTCGGAGACGGCAAGCGCCTCGTCCTGGTCGTGCGTGACATAGACGGCGGTGAAGCCGAGGCGCTGCTGGAGCTCGCGGATCTCGGTGCGCACCCGGCGGCGCAGGCGGGCGTCGAGGTTGGAGAGCGGTTCATCGAGCAGCAGCACCTGCGGCTCCAGCACCAGCGCGCGGGCGACGGCGACGCGCTGCTGCTGGCCGCCGGAAAGCTCGGCCGGCAGGCGCCCGCCCATGCCGGCAAGGCCGACGAGCGAAAGCCCCTCCTCCGCCTTCTCCCGCGCCTCCCTGCGCGAGAGGCCGGAGGATTCCAGACCGTAGGCGACATTGTCGAGCGAGCTCATATGCGGGAAGAGTGCATAGGACTGGAAGACCATCGAGACGTCGCGCTCGTTGGCCGGCAGCATGGTGACGTCCTTGCCGCCGATGAGGATGCGCCCGGCCGTCGGGTGTTCCAGCCCGGCGAGCATGCGCAGCGTCGTCGTCTTGCCGCAGCCGGAGGGGCCGAGCAGGGTGACGAGCGTGCCGGGCTCGATGGTGAGCGAAAGGTCGGGGATGGCGGTGAAGGCGCCGAAGGTCTTCTTCACGTTCTCGAAGGTGACGGAGCCGGCTTTCTGGTTGATCATGCGGTTTTCTCCTGACGAGAGGGGGCAAGGCCGGCGACGCGGTTTTCACGGCGCAGGCGCCGTTCGCCCACGAGAAGCTGGAAGCCGGTGATGACGGTGATCATCACGACGATCAGCATGGAGGAATAGGCGATCGCCACGCCGTATTCGCCGTTCTCGACGAGGCCGACGATATAGGAGGTCGCCATGTTGTATTCGGCGCTGACGAGGAAGATGACGGCGCTGATCGAGGTGATGGCGCGCACGAAGGAATAGACGAGCGCTGCGGTGATGGCGGGCCGCAGGAGCGGCAGGATGACCTTGCGGATGGTGCGGAAGCTGCCGGCGCGCAGCGTCAGCGAGGCCTCGTCCAGGCTCTTGTCGAGCTGGCTCATCGCCGCGATCCCGCCGCGCACGCCGACCGGCATGTTGCGGAAGACGAAGCAGGCGATCAGGATCAGCGCCGAGCCGGTCATCTCCAGCGGCGGCAGGTTGAAGGCCATGATGTAGCTGACGCCGATGACCGTGCCGGGAATGGCGAAGCTCATCATCAGCGCGAACTCGAACACGTTCTTGCCGGTAAACTTCTGGCGCACGATGATATAGGCCGTCAAAAGGCCGACGATGGCCGTCAGCGGCGCGGAGATCAGCGCGATCTCCATCGTCGTCCAGAACGAGTTCCAGGCGACGCCCGTCCAGGCGATGCTGCCGTCGAAGCTGATGGAGAAGGCCTTGGCGTAGTGGTCGAGCGTCAGCGAATTGTCGAGGCCCCAGGTCTTCACGAAGCCGCCGACGAGGATCATGCCGTAGACGACGAGCGTGAAGAGGCCCCAGGGGATGACGATGGCATGCACGCCGATAGACAGGCCGCGCGGCAGCGCGATATGCGCCCCGCTGTCGCCCTTGCCCGTGACTGTGGCGAAGTTCTTGCCCGACAGCCAGAAGCGCTGGGCGAGGAAGGCCGAGAGCGTGAAGACGAGCAGCACTATGGCGAGCACGGCGGCGCGCGAGGGATCGTTCTGCGAGCCGACGACGGCGAAGAAGATCTCCGTCGAGAGCACGCCGTGGCTGCCGCCGAGCACCAGCGGATTGCCGAAATCGGCCATGCTCTCGATGAAGCCGATAAGGAAGGCATTGGCGAGGCCCGGCTTCATCAGCGGCAGCGAGACGCGCCGGAAGGTGCGCCAGCGGTCGGCGCGCAGCGTCGTGGAGGCCTCCTCCATCGACGGGCTGACGCCCTCGACGACGCCGATCAGGACGAGGAAGGCGATCGGCGTGAAGGAGAGGACCTGGGCGATCCAGATGCCGGTGAGGCCGTAGAGCCAGCGGCCGGGCTCGATGCCGAAAAGCGCCGAAAGCCCCTCGGTGATGACGCCCGCGCGGCCGAAGAGCAGCGTCAGCGCCAGGCCGATGACGAAGGGCGGCGTGATGATCGGCAGGATGGTGAGGAGGCGCAGGCCCTTCTTGTAGGGAAAGCGCGTGCGGGTGGCGACCAGCGCGAAGGCGAGGCCGAGCAGCGTCGAGCCGAGACCGGTCATGATGGCGAGCCACAGGGTGCGCCAGGCAACGCCGCAGCGCCCCGCACCGATGACGCAGTTCAGGCTCCAGATGCTCGGATCCTGAAGGTTGCGGATGAAATTGTCCGGATTGAACGAGCCGTCGAAGTCCTGCACCGAGCCGGCGAACATGCTGCTGATCGGATAGAAGACGAAGACCGCGACGAGGAAGACGAGCAGCGAGATGGCGCTGACGACGAAGGCATCGCCCTTCATGACGCCGCGCTCGGCAAGGCCGAAGGAAAAGAGCAGCACGAAGACGACGGCCGACAGCACGGCGCCGGCGCCCATCGAGGGCTGGCCGTCCGAAAGCGCGCCGAACAGGCTTTCGCTGATCGTCCACGTCCAGCCGGAAAAGCCGATGGCAAGGCCCTGCAGCGACAGGAAGAGGACGCCGAGCGCACCCAGCCAGGCCAGCGCGGCGCCGCGGCGCATCGGGTCCGCCATGCCGCGCGCCGCGCCGGCAAGAAGAAGCAGCAGAACGACGCCGGCTAGCCACCACCGGCCATGCGCGGCGATCTGCACGAGGCCGGGCGCGACCTCGGTCGAAAGAGGGAAACCGGCCAGCCAACCGAACCCGTAGAAGCCGCCGTCGATCCGGTACCAGGGCAGAAGGGTCAAAGCGACCGCGCCCAGGATCAGGACCACGTCCAGCCTGCGATTGCCATGTCTCATGGCCGACCTCGCTATGGTGTGTCGTTTCGGGAAGACGGCGCCCGGAGGAGACGGGCGCCGTCCATCGGGCCGTCAGTTGGCGGCCGCGCCGACTTCGCGGTCCCAGCGCTCCAGAAGCGCCTTGCGCTTGGCCGGCTCGCCATAGGTCGCGAAATCGTAGTCGATCAGCTTGATGTCCTCGAAGCGCGGCGCTTCCTTCGGGATTTCCGCGTTCTTGTTCGACGGCAGCTGGAAGGACTTCGCATCCTTCATGCGCGACTGGACCTCCGCGGTCAGTGCCCAGTCGTACCAGATCTTGGCATTGTCGAGGTTGCGCGCGCCCTTGATGATCGACATGGAGCCGATCTCGTAGCCGGTGCCTTCGCAGGGCGTGATCGACTTGACCGGGAAGCCTTCGGCCGTCTGCGCCACCGCGTCATGCACGAAGACGATGCCGAGCGCCGTCTCGCCGCGCGCCGCCGCCTTGACGGGCGCCGAGCCGGACTTGGTGTATTGCGAGATGTTGTCGTTGAGCTTCTTCAGGTAGTCGAAGGCCGGGTCCTCGCCCATGATCTGCACGAGGGAGGCGAGCGCCGTATAGGCGGTGCCGGAGGAGTTCGGGTTGGCGATCTGGATCTCGCCCTTCAGTTCCGGCGCCAGGAGATCGGCCCAGCAGACCGGCTCCTTGAAGCCCTTCGACTTGAAGATCTCGGTGTTGTAGCCCCAGCCGAGCGCGCCGGCATAGACGCCGACCGTCTTGTAGCCCGCGCTTTCGGCCTGCTTCTTCGCCCAGTCGTTCAGTTCGTCGAGCTTCGGCGACTTGTATTCCAGCGTCAGGTTCTCCGACGCGGCCTGCAGATGCGGGTCGCCCGTGCCGGCCCACCAGATGTCGGTCTTCGGGTTGCGGGCCTCGGCGCGCACCTTGGCATAGGTCTCGCCCGAGGACAGGCGCACCATGTTCACCTTGATGTCGCTATGCGCCTTCTCGAAATCGCCCTTCATCTGCTCGCAGATGACGACGTCGGCCGAGCAGATGAGGTTGAGTTCGCCGGCCGCCGCAGCCGGCAGGGCGGCAAGCGCCGTTCCGGCGAAAAGCATGAGGGAAAGGGTTCTGGTCTTCATGGGGCATCCTCCTGTTGCCTGGTTTTGATCTGCAGCACGAACGGGCACGGCGAGGCCATCGGGCTACCCGCGGGCGGCGCGTTCGCGTGTTGTCGAATAGGGTTATTTCCGGGCCTCGATCAGTTCGTCGCGGAGACCACCGCGTCGAACCGCTCGAGCAGCCGACTTCGTTCTTCCGGCGAGCCGAAGGTGGCGAAGTCGTAGTCCACCATCTTGATCAGCGAGATATCGGGGGCGGCGAGCGGCAGGCCCGCCATGGCGTTCGAAGGCACCTGGTTCTGGCCGGCCGCCGCACCCGTCGCCTGGCCCTCCGGGCTCAGCGCGAAATCGACGAAGCGCTTCGCCTCCTCGACATGGCGCGCGCCCTTGACGATGCTGACGGCGCCGATCTCGTAGCCCGTGCCCTCGCAGGGCGCGACGATGACGAGCGGGGAGCCCGCCTCCTTCTGCGTGACGGCGTCGTGCATGAAGGAGATGCCGATCAGCACCTCGCCGCGCGCCGCGGCCTTGACCGGCGCGGAGCCCGATGACGTGTAGCGCTCGATGTTGCGGTTGAGCGCGGCCAGATAGCGGAAGGCCTCCTCCTCGCCGAAAAGCTGCACCAGCGTCGCCAGTGTCGTGAACGCGGTGCCGGAGGAATTCGGATTGCCGCTCTGGATGCGGCCGCGATAGGCGATGTCCGTCAGGTCCTTCCAGCAGGTCGGCGCCGGCAGCTTCGCCGCGTGCAGCAGGTCGGCATTGTAGGCGAAGCCCAGCGCCCCGGCATAGATGCCGGCCGAGCGGCCGCCGGACATGGCGAAGAAGTTCTGCGCCCAGGGCAGCATGTCGCGCTCATGCGCCGGCTGGTAGGGTTCGAGCAGGTTCTCCGAGCCGGCCTGCAGATGCGTATCGCCCGTGCCGCCCCACCAGACATCGACGGTGGGCGCGGCCTTTTCCGCGCGGATCTGGTTGAGGATGTCGCCGGTGCTCCGGCGCGTCATCGCGATCTCAAGGCCCGTCTTCGCCTCGTAGGCCTTCTGCATGAGGGCGCACCACGCCTCGTCCACACCGCACAGGACGGTGAGCGAGGGGGCCGTCATGCCGGCCGTGGCGGTCGCCAGCCACAAGGCTACGCCCGCGCCGAAAGCGCTGATGCCTCTCACGATGTTCCTCCCATTCGGAACGCGCCGCCTGCAACGGCGGGCATCCCAATCTCCACGTTCAGGATGGCACATCCGCCGCGCACCGCAATCGAAGAATGGTTACCGTTCTTACAGCGCCGGCCTGCCCGCCCTCCCAAAGATGACAAAGGTTACAAATGTGACAAGGCCGCATAATGCGAGCCGCTTTGAACAATCATCCCGGCCTCACTATGATGGGCGCGGGAGGAAGGCATGTGCTGAACGAGAGGATACGGATTCTGATCGTCGAGGACGATCCGGACATGGCGGAGCTCATCTCCGACCTGGTGGAGGCGGAGGGCTGGATACCGGTGACCGCGGCGTCGGCGGAGGCGGCGGCGGGCGTGCTGGCGCGCGAAAGCGTGCATCTCGTGCTCGTCGACCATAACCTGCCCGGCATTTCCGGCAGGGTGTTCGCCCAGCGCCTGCGCGCGCAGACCAACATCGGCATCGTCATGGTGACGGCGGCGGGCAGCGCCGCCGACCGGGTACTGGGGCTGGAGACGGCGGCGGACGACTATGTCGTCAAGCCCTTCGAGCCGATCGAGCTGACGGCGCGCATCAAGGCCGTGCTGCGCCGCACGATTCCCTCGCTGAAGCCCGAGCGGGACAGCGAGCGCGAGCACGAACCGGCGTCCCTGAAGCTCGGCGACTGGTCGGTGGACCTTGCGAACCGCCGCGCCGTCTGCCGCACCGATCCCGGAAAGTCGCTGACCGGCGCCGAATTCGCCCTGCTCGAAATCCTCGCCGAGACGCCGAACATCCCGGTCAGCCGCGCGCATATCCTCGACCGGCTCGGCGCGGAGAGCGACCGCTACATCGACCGCAACGTCGACGTGCTGGTGCTGCGCCTGCGCCGCAAGATCGAGCGCAACCCGGACCTGCCGCGCCATATCAAGACGCGGCGCGGCAAGGGCTACGTGCTCGACACAGACGATGGCGAGCTTTCACCGTGATCAGCCGCCCCTTCCTCTCCTCGATCGCCTTCCGCCTGCCGTTTGCGATCGTCTTCATCTGCGTGCTCGTCTTCAGCCTGTCGACCATCGCCATCTACGGCCTGCAGCGGGCGCGCGAGGAGATGGCGAGCTACGGCCTGCAGGCCTTTTCGAGCCTCGCCAAGGCCTCGCTCGTCTCGCGCCAGGTTTCCGACCTCGTCTCCAGCGCCCCCTTCCTGATGAACGCCACCTCGCCCTACCGGGTCTCCAGCGAAAGCCGCTCGGTGGTCGCGCAGGTCGATGCGCTGCTGCGCACCATGGCGCCGGAAAGCGGGGCGGCGGCCGTGAAGGGTCTTGCCAGCACCCGCATCGTCGAGCTGCTGGAGACGATCCGCACGCAGACCATGATGCTTGCGGGCGATGCGGACAGCGCCCAGCAGCACAAGGCCGAGGCCGCCGCCGCGCTCGGCGAGATCGCCACGGGCAGCGGCATCGCCGACACCGATTTCCGCCGGCGGCTGAACGCCATCGTGCAGTCGGCCTCCAATTCCGACAGCCTGTTCCAGCTCGGGGAACTGCGCCGCCGCTATGTCGCCGAAACCGCGCCGCGCCTTGTGCGCGCCGCCCCAAACGGCTTTTCCGCCGCCGAGTTCGCCCCCTATGAACGCGTCTTCGAGGCGCAGACCCGCTACCTCCTCGAAATGTTCGCCATCCGCGCCGCCGTCTCGCGGCTGCATTCCGTCTCGCGCGATCTCTCGCACGCCACGGAGACCCAGAGCGAGGCGGTCGCCCGCGGCCTCAACGACGATCTCGTCTCGACATCCGATGCGCTGAGCCGGCTGCTCGTCATCGTCGCCTTCGCCGCGCTGCTCGTGCTCGTCATGGCGATCTTCTCCATCCGCTCCGTCATGCGCGTCTCGCGCGGCATCGTCGCGCTGTCGAACGGCATGAACGCGCTGGCGGAAGGGCGCAAGGACGTCGATGCCCCGCGCTACGACGGCACGGAAACCGAGCTGGTGCGGCTGCTGGAGGCCTTCCGCGCCTTCCGCGAGAGCGTCGAGCGCGTCTCGCGGCTGCGGCGCACCGCCGAGGCCGCCGCGCGCACCATCCGCTCCACCTTCCGCACCATGAACGAGGGCATCGCGCTGTTCGATCCGCGCGGCAAGCCGATCACCATGAACCGCCGCGTCATCGAGCTCGTCGGCTGGTCGGGCTCGGCGCGCAAGCTGCCGGTGCGCAAATTCGTCGCGCCGATCCCCGAGATCGACCCGATGCTGCTGCCGGCCGAAAGCGAGGCGGGCGCGCTCGGCGACCGTTCCGTGCTGCGCCATCGCTCCGCGGCGGGGCGGGTGACGGAGGTCTCGCTGTCGCGCCAGCCGGACGGCGGCATCGTGCTGCTCGCACGCGACGTCACCGATATCGACCGGCAGGAGGCGGAGGCGGCCAAGATCCAGCGCCTCGACGGCATCATGCGCATGACGCACCAGGTGAGCCACGAGGTCGGCAACATGATCGGCATCATCACCGGCAGCCTCGGCCTGCTGGAGCGCGAGACCGGCTTCAACGACCGGCAGAAGCGGCATCTCGCCCGCATCCGCAAGGCGGCAGACCGGGGCCGGTCGCTGGCCGGCAGCATGCTTTCCATCGGCAGCCAGCAGCCGATCCATCCGGGCGCGGTGGAAATCGGCGCGCTGCTGCGCGGCATGGCGGACGTGCTGGAAATCGCCGTCGGCGAGAAGTGCCGGCTCGTCTTCGACATTGCCGAAGGCCTGCCGGCGGTGCTGCTCGATGCAGCGCTGTTCGAGCAATCCATCCTCAACCTCTGCCTCAATGCCGCAGCCGCCATGCCGTCGGGCGGGACGATCCTCATCCGCTGCCTCGGCGGCGGGGCCGGCGTCGTGGTGTCGGTGGCGGACGAGGGCATCGGCATGTCGCCGGAAGCCGCCGACAAGGCCTTCGAGCCCTATTTCACCACGCGCGACGAGGAAGGCGGCGCCGGCCTCGGCCTTGCCGTGGTCTATGGCTTCGTGCGCCAGAGCGGCGGCGACGCCCGCATCCTCTCGGCACCGGGACGGGGCACGGTGGTGGAACTCACCTTTCCACCGCTCGGGCCGGAGGGCAATCGCCCGGCGTGAAGTCCCCTCCTAACCTCTGCCGGGCATTGCCTCCTTCCCCTTCTCCCCCGCGGGGAGAAGGTGGCCCGAAGGGCCGGATGAGGGGGTGGCTCGGATAGAGCCTTTGCGCCTCCGGCATCCCCCTCATCCGCCTGCCGGCACCTTCTCCCCGCGGGGGAGAAGGGGAGAACGGCAACGGTTTCCTTCCAAAGCGGGAGATGCCGACAGGCAGAACGGGCTCATGGACGGATGCGTTACCCCCCGGCGGCAACTGCCTTGCGGGCGACGTCCGGGCGGCGCTTTCCGGAAAACCCGCGCAGCAGCGGGCGCTCGATGAGCAGGTAGCCGGCAAGGCCGGCAAGGAGGCCGGCGAGGACAGAGGCGAGGAAGACGAGCGCCGGCACCAGGCCGAGCATCGTTCCCGCCTTCGCCACGACCGAGATGGCGAAGGTGTGCCAGAGATAGATCGAATAGGAGGCGTCGCCGAGGAGCGCGGGAAGCCGCAGATGCGGCACGCCGCCTTCCCGCTCCAGCGCCGCGGTGCCGTAAACGAGCATGGCCGCGAGCGGGCCGCAGGTCCATTCGTCGAAGGGCAGCCGCAGGAGGCCGATCACGGCGAAGCCGGCGAGCGACAGGACGACGAGCGCAAGGCCGAGCCTCCGGCCGCGCACCCGCCCGGCGAGCCACAGCCGGCCGATCAGCATGCCCGCCACGAATTCCAGGATGATCGGCCGCGTATAGGTGACGAAGAGCGGGTTCTCGCTCGTCACCGCGAGGCCGAGCGCCACGAGGGCGAGGAAGATGGCGGCGACGGCGGCAAGCCTCATGCGCGCGGGCAGGAGCAGGCAGGCGGCGAAGACGGCGTAGAAGAAGAGTTCGTAATTGAGCGTCCAGCCCTGGACGAGGACCGGCCAGACCTCCCCGCTGCTCGGCGAGGGCAAGGGCACGAAGAACAGCGAGGCGAGGAGGTGGCGTGCCGTCAGCACGAGATTGGGGAAGAGGCCGAGCAGCGCGCCCGCCACCATGGCGCCGGTCGCCAGCCAGTAGACGGGCACGATGCGGCGCAGGCGCTCGGCAAGGAAGCGGCCGGGCGAGACCGGCCGCCGCGCGACGATCACCCACATGATGAAGCCGCTGATGACGAAGAAGACGTCGACCCCCGCCGCGCCGATCGCCAGCGCATGGCCGCTGCGCTCGCCGGCATGGAAGAAGACGACCGCGAGCGCGGCGAGCGCCCGCAGGTACTGGATGCCGTAGAGCGTCGCCGGCCGGCTTTCCTGCGTCATGGACGGACCGTCCCTTCTGGGCGCAGCGGCAGCCTGACGCGGTAGACCGGCTGCCCCCTTCGAGCGCGGCGGGCATCGGCCAGCTTTCCGGCGGCGAAATAGAGCAGGAAGGAGCCGACGTGATACGGATTGAGGATGTCGATCTCGACGAAGGTGCGCACCGCGAGCAGCGCCGCCACGGTGAAGAGGACCAGCGCCTCCAGGTCGTGCGCCGCCGAGAGGAGCCGGCGGAGATGGCCGGCGAGCGCGGCGAGCAGCACCATCGACAGGAGCAGGCAGCCGACCAGCCCGGTCTCCACCGTCGCGGCGATGAAGGTGTTGTGGAAATGGAAGCCCGAGCGGGTGCCGATGAAGAAGGCGGCCCACAGCCGCTCGGCCTCGGCGAAACCCTGCACCCAGAAGGCCTGGTAGCCGATGCCGACGACGGGCGCGGCCATGGCCGTCTCGATACCTTGCTGCCAGAGATAGGTGCGCCCCGTCAGCGTCGCATCCTTGCCGAAGGCGCCGAGCACCAGCGCATAGCCCCCACCATAGGCACCGGCGAGAAGCACGAGGACGGCGAAGACGGCAAGCACGAGGAACAGCATCTTGCGGTGCGCCGGCGCCAGCCTTTCCAGCGCCTTCAGCCCGAGGCAGAGGCCCGCGACGGCGGCGGTCGTCAGCACCGAGGTCGCCGATTGCGAGGCTTTCAGGCAGTAGAGCGCGACGGCCACGCAGACGAGGGCGACGAGCTTCCACGCCCCGCGCTCGGCCCCGAGGAAGAGCGCGGCAAAGGCGAAGAGCACGGCGAGCGAGGCGTAGAAGCCGAGCTGGTTCTTGGAGGCGAAGGCGCCGACGAAGCTGTAGGTGCCGTCGAGCGGGTCGAGATGATAGACGCCGAAGACGAGCGAATAACACAAAACGAGCGCCGTGCCGGCAAGGCCGCCGCGCACCAGCGTGCGCGTGTCGACGACGCGCATGGCGATCAGCGCGCAGACGACATGGGAGAGATATTGCACGCCCGCGCGGGCGGTGACGCCTGGCGCCTGCGACCAGAAGACGGAGAGGCAGGCGAAGACGGCGAAGGCGAAGATCCAGCCGTAGCGCGCATAATTGCCGAGCACCCGCCGGTAATCGACGATGACCAACGGCAGCCACAGCGCATAATAGGCGAGGATCGACACCTGGCCGAAGCGGAAGGAATAGGCGAAGACGAAGAAGGACAGCGCGACGGCGGTCGCGGCATAGGCCGTGTTGGCCCCGGGGTCGATCAGGCTTGCCTTGGCGATCCGCATGGCCGGCTCACTGCGTCTTCAGGCTCAGCCCCACCTTGACGACATCGCCCGGCAGGACCGGCGTCGTCTCGGTGGCGGCGATCTCTTCGGCCTTGCCCTTCACCGTGCGCAGGATCGAATAGGCGATGTTGGCGGAGGAGAGCCCGTCCTTGAAGGCGGCCGCATCGGCCGATTGCATCAGCGCCTCCGACATCAGGCTGCGGCTCGTGCCGAGCTTCAGGGCCAGCGTGTCGAGCTCCTGCTCGGTGTTCTGCAATTCCTGGGCAAGCTGCGCGTCCCAGTCGTTCGTGAGGTTGGTCTCGTCCTGCGTGGCCTTGTTGATGTCCTGCTTGGCCTTCAGCGAGGCGGTGTCGATGTCCAGCAGGGCGGCCTGCAGGTCGGCGGTGCGCTGCTCCAGCGCCAGCCGCCGGGAGCTGATCGCAAGGCCCTTTTCGGCGAGCGTGTCGACCTTGTCGAGATCGGCCTGGACGAGTTCGAGCTGCCGCGTCTGGGTCTGCGATTTCTTGGCGAGGGCGTCGATCTCGGTGCCGAGCAGGGATTTCAGATCGGCGAGCGCCGTCAATTGCAGGCGCAGGCGCTTCTCCCGCGAGACCATCAGCGCCTTCTCGCTCTCCATCAGCGCACGCGCCTCCTCGGTATCGCCGAACTCCTTCGGCATGGCGATGCCCTTGGCGTTGTTCATCTCCGCGTGGATGCGGGCGCGGCGGACCAGCAGGCGGTTGCGCTCGGCAAGGAAGACGGCCGCCTCGCCTTCGGAGCGCAGGAAATCCCGCGTGAAGCGCTGGCCGGCATCGGCGCGGCGCAGGCCGCCGCCGAAGCTGACGGCCTTCAGCACCGTCAGTCCCGGCGCATAGGGATAGGCGCCTGGCGTCTGCACCTCGCCGGCAAGATAGACCGGCCGGTATTCGGCGATCTCCACCGAGGCGGACGGGCGGTCGCGCAGGCCGAAGAGGACCTGCATCTTCTGGCCGATCTCCTCGGCAAGCTCGCCGGTGGTGCGGCCGTCCGCCGGCAGCGGGCCGAGGAAGGGCACGGAAACCGCCCCGTCCGCCCCGACGCTGTAGTCGCCGCTGACGGCGCTCCAGTCGCGGATCGCGCCCTCGGCAGTCTGCCATTCCGCCACGCGGATGCGCAGCTTGTCCATCACCCCGAGCCGGTATTCGCCGACCTCGGCGCCCGCCGGACCGGCGATGACAAGAAAGGCAAGGCAGAGCGCCGTGCGCGCCTTCATGGGAAAAGCGGCCGCGGCGAACGCCGCGTTCGGTGTCTTCGTCTTCATGGAAACCCCTGTCTTCCGGGCGTCCCGCAGCCGGGGCCGCAGGCGCGTCTTTCGGATCAATAGCTGCCGCGCGAAAGGCAGACGGCCGGGATGGTGCGGGCGACGATCATGAGATCGCTCACCAGCGACCAGTTGCGGACATAATGCGTGTCGAAGGCGACGCGCGCCGCATAGGACACGTCGTTGCGCCCGCTGACCTGCCAGAGACCGGTGAGGCCGGGGCGGGTCTGGAGATAGTAGATGGCGGAGGCCTCGTAGAGCTCCAGCTCGTCCTCGACCACCGGGCGCGGCCCGACGAGGCTCATCTCGCCGCGCAGGATGTTGAAGAGCTGCGGCAGCTCGTCGAGGCTGAGCTTGCGCAGCACGGTGCCGACGAGGGTCACCCGCGGATCGTATTGCAGCTTGCGGGCGGTGCGCCACTCCTCATAGGCGGCCGGATTGTCCTTCAGATACTGCTGCAGGATGGCATCGCCGTTTTCCGCCATGGTGCGGAATTTCAGGCAGCGGAAGGTCGTGCCGTTATAGCCGATGCGGCGATGGCCGTAGAAGACGCTGCCGCCGTCGGAGAATTTCACCAGCGCCATGATCATCAGGAAGATGGGGCTGATGACGATGATGGCGCCGAGCGCCACCAGGATGTCGAAGCTTCGTTTCGATATTCCCCCCACCGGCGGCGCGCCGGTTGCAAACGAACTGAAATACGGCGAACTGGCCGATCGTGTCGCGGACTTCATAGAGATGGCTCCACTTGGATTTGCGATAGGGTCGGTCCCCTCGGACGCGTCCCGTCATCCAATGCGGACTGTGTGGTCACAGTTTGTTTTTTGAAATGTGAAGCCGTGGACAAGGACGATGCACTCGAATTTAAGAAATTCTTTATGTGCTAAATTGAAGTTCTGTTATGTTCATCCAGGTTCAATGGCAAGCTTTTTCGCGGCGGTAAGGCCATGGCACTTCTGCGGCTTTACCTTGAAAGTTTCAACATCACTTCTTTTGATGAATCGCAAGCCGATGAATTACGGTTCATTCCCGGAATCCTCTGCGGCAGATTGTAAAACCCGCGATAATATACATGGAAACCGCGAATTATTTTGCATCGCAATATTATTTTTGCAACGCACAGTTTCCGGCGAAGAAGCGTTGAATCGGTAATAAAATTTGATCCGCCGCGCCCTTCCTTCGCAACCCCGCGGATAGGCTGGCGGCGGGATAACCCGCATGCAGCGTGGACCATGTCCCGATTGAGGCAAGAACAAGGCAACGAATCGGGCGCTGCGGCGTTTAACGGAAGCGCAAGGTCGCCAGGCTAGGGTGGAGCCCATGCGGGCGCCTGCGCGGCTCTTGCCGTTGATTGCACCGGTGGAAACACACTATAGTGCCCCACAGCCTGCGAGGAGAAGGCGGATTCCAACGATGAAACGCGTGCCGGACAAAAAGTGGCGGGACAGCATGGCCTATGCGCCACGCTTCTTCCTGAGCATGGCCATCGCGCTCGTCGCCTTTGCCGTGGTGACCTATCTTTCCACCGGCTCGCTCGCCACCACCGCCCTCCAGACGTTCCTCTGCGCCGTCCTCATCCAGATCGGCTATTTCCTCACCACCCTCTTCCTGGTCTGGCGCGCGGCCCGGGAGCGCCGGCAGGGGATTGGCCCCGGCACGCCGGACGCCGACAAGACCCGGGATGCGGCGAAGAGCAAGGTTCCCGTTTCGATGAACGAGCCCGGCCACTCCAAGCCCTGATCGCCGCGTCCTCGCGCGGGCCGTTTTTGTGCCCTTTTCCCCTTTCATGCTGCATTGCAGCGCGGGCAGGCCCGCGCCATGGTTCAACGCGTGACGGGGGTATGCTCATGGCCCGGGAAGAAACGGTCTGCGTCATCATTGCCGCGAAGAATGCCGAGCAGACGATCGGGCGGGCCGTCGGCTCGGCCCTTGCGCAGCCGGAAGTGGCCGAGGTCGTGGTGGTGGACGACGGGTCGGACGACCGTACCATGGCGGCGGCCGCCGCCGCGAACGATGCGAGCGGCCGGCTGGAGATCCTGGGCTTCACCCGGAACCGAGGCCCCTCGGCGGCCCGCAACCGAGCGATCGCCGTATCCCGCGCGCCGCTGATCGCCATTCTCGATGCGGACGACGTCTTCTTCCCCGGCCGTTTCCGCCAGATGCTCGCCTGCCCGGACTGGGATTTCATTGCCGACAACATCGCCTTCATGGCCGAGGCCGAACCGCTCCGCCAGCCGGCGCGGTTCGCGCCGCGCCCGCGCCGGCTCGATCTCAAGGCCTTCGTGCTCGGCAACATCTCCCGCCGCGGCGCGCCGCGCGGCGAACTGGGCTTCCTGAAACCGGTCATGCGCCGCGCCTTTCTCGACGCGCACGGGCTACGCTACCGCGAGGAGATGCGGCTTGGCGAGGACTACGAGCTCTATGTGCGGGCGCTGGCGAACGGCGCGCGCTATACGGTGATCGAGAGCTGCGGCTACGGCGCCTTGGTGCGCGAGAACTCGCTCAGCGGCCGGCACCGCACGGAGGACCTGGCGGCGCTGCATGCCGCCGAACGCGCCATCCTGGCGACGGGCGGCATCCCCCCCGAGGCGCTCCCCGTCCTGCGCCGGCACTGCCGCCAGATCGGCAACCGGCATGCCCTGCGCCACTTTCTCGACCGCAAGCGGGAGAACGGCGCCGGTGCGGCCCTCTCCTACGCCTTCGGCAACCCCGCCACCCTGCCGGCCATTGCCGGCGGCATCCTGCGCGACAAGGCGGAGGCCGCCTACCGGCGCTTCCGCCCGCGGGTCCCGGCCGAGGCGGGCCTGCGCTACCTGCTGCCCGCCGAGCCGGTCTGACGGGACAGGCCGGCATCGCGGGACTTACAGGTAGTCGCGCCGCACGCCGTCCAGCACGTCGTAGAGCTGCGCCTTGCGCGCGGCAAGGCGGGTATCGGCGCTGAGCTGCGGTTCGGCGCGGCTCGCCTGCCAGAGCGCCAGCGTCGAGGGGGCGGCGAGCACCTGCTTGGCCGCGAGGCGAAGGCCCGTGCCGGATGGCGCACGGACGGCCTCGGCCACCGCGGCATCCTGTGCCGGCCCGGGCCCTGCCTGCCCGGACCCTGCCTGCCCGGGCTCCGGCCGCACGACACGGCGTCCCTCGTAGTCCACGCCCCAGAAGCGGGCGCCCTTGACGATGGCCTCGGCGCGGCTGGAGATCGGCACGCGCCGGGGCCGGTGTTCCACGCCGACCGTCGCCGCCCAGTCGCGCCATTTGAAGCTGTTGATGCTGTCCGACGTGCTGACGGCCACCCAGGGCACGCGGAAGGCGTCGGCGAGAATGGCGCCGTGCATGGATTCGGCGACGATCCGCTCGGACTGTGCGATCGCCCGGATCACGGCCTTCGCCTCGCCGCGCGGATCGATATAGTTGAGGCCCGCCGTGGCGCAGACGGCCGGCCAGAGGCCTGCCACCGCCGATTCCCAATGGGGCACGAAGCTGCAGCCATGCCGCTTCGGCAGGTTCGAAAATTCCGGCATGTCGGCCACCAGCACCGCCGGGTCGACGATGCCCAGCGTCTCCGGCACGCCGACCTTTCCCGCCGTCAGCGGCCCGCGCACTGAGCGGATGTCCCAGAGGCTTTCATCCCGCATGTCCGGCAGCACGCCGTAGCCGAAGCCGCTGCCGATGACGAGCTTTCGCCCCGCCTCGGGCAGCAGCGCCTTGTTCAGCACCGTGCCGACGCCGACGAGCAGCACGTCGGGATGGACGGTGCGAAAGCCCGGCAGCAGGAAATCCCAGAGCCAGAGATTGAGGTCGTCACCGAAATTGCCGTGCTGCGATTCCCAGTAATAGGGCTTCATGTCCACCTCCTTGGAAAAGCGGGGCGCAAGGGACCGGGCGTTCCCGCCCGGCGCGAAAAGGGTTCAGCGGGAGACCTTGCCGACGGCGAGCGCAAAGGCGCTGGCGATCAGCCGCGGATCGCGCAATGCCCAGCGGGCGAGCATGTCGAACTGCGGCAGCTTGCGCCGCTTGACGCGCCGCGCCTGGCCCCAGAGCGCCTGGCGCCGGGCCGTCTGCTTGTAGGCGCGCAGCGAGGCGACCTCCGCCGGCCGCTCGGTGAAGCGCGTCTCCAGCCGGTCGAGCGCCAGCCAGGTGTTGAACTGCTGGCGCAGGAACTGCGGGGAATCGTTGTCGACGCCGTGGAAGATATTGACCCCCTCCCCGCGCACGGCCCCCGCCTCCGCACCGAGCACGACGCGCCTTGCCGCCATCACGCAATCGCAGAAGAACAGCACGTCCTCGGCGGCAAGCCGCAGCGCCGCATCGAAGCGCACCCGCTCGATCAGCGGCCGGCCGATGACCATTGAGGAAAGGTGCAGGAAGCTCCAGTTCTTCAGCATGACCTGCGTCAGGCCGGGGATCTCGATGAGGAGCGGATCCTCCTCGAGCCGCACGACGGTCTCGCTTTCCGCAAGATCGGCGACGCCGAAATGATAGTAGAAGGCATCGCCCCCGGTGATGGAGGCGAAGTAGCAATCGGCCCCGAACCGCGTCATCGCCGCATGGGCGCGGGCAAGGTGGCCGGGGGCGAAGGTGTCGTCCGAATCAAGGAAGGCGACGAGCTCGGTTTCCCGCGCGACATGGTCGAGCCCGGTGTTGCGCGCCCCGCCCGGCCCGGCATTTTCCTGGCGCAGGATGCGCACGCGCGCCTGGTCTTCCGGTAAAAGCGCGATGATGTCGCCATCGGCCGGATACGGCGATTCGTCGTCGACGACGATGACGTCGAAGTCGTTGAAATTCTGGGCAAAAACAGACCTGAGCGCACGCCCCAGGATGCCCGGCTCCTTCTGGTAGAAGGGGATGATAACTGTCAGCTTCGCCATCTTTTCGTCCCTGTGGTTTCTCTAGAAAGAGTTTCGCATGGTCTCCTCCCACGGGGGCGCGGCCGTTTCCGGCGCAGGCATTTCGTCGTCGCCAAGGCTCCTTTTTCGAGCAGGTATCCGCCATGTCCCAGCAGGTGAACGCGAAGTCGGTGACGCGAAACGTCGGCTGGAGCGTCCTATCCAAGACAAGCACATTCGGGCTTAAATTTGTCACGGTGCCCATTCTCGCCCGGCTGCTTTCGCCCGAGGAGTTCGGCGCGGTGGCCGTTGCGCTGGCCCTCGTGCAGTTCCTGGCGATGATCGGCGGGGCGGGCCTCGCCTCGGCCCTCATCCTCGAACCGCGGGAGGACGAGGAGACCATCCACTCGGTGTTCTGGGCCAATCTGGCGCTCGCCTTCCTGATGGCGGCGGGGCTGTTTTTCTGGGCCGAGCCGCTGGCCGGCTGGCTCGGCGCGGCCGATGCCGCCCCGCTGCTCCGCCTGATGAGCCTGCTCGTTCCGCTGCAGCTGGCCGGCGACGTCGCCTATGCCCTCGTCGCCCGGCGCATGCAGTTCAGCAAGGATGCGCTGTGGAGCATGGTGTCCGAATCGCTGGCGGCGATCGCCGCGGTCGTGCTGGCGCTCGCCGGCTTCGGCGTCGTCGCGCTGGTCGTCCAGCTCTTCGTGGCGGGCGTCGTGCGGCTTGCCGGGCTGTTCTTCGTCTCGCGCTACCTGCCACGCCTTCGCTTCCGCCTTGGGGAGGTGACGCGGCTCGCGCGCTTCAGCCTCGGGCTGATGGGCTCGGAGATCGCCAATTTCGTCACCTTCCAGTCGCCGATGGTCGTCATCTCGCGCTTCCTGGGACTGGCGGAGGCGGGGGCCTATTCCGCGGCGAACCGCTTTTCCAGCATTCCCAACCAGGTGGTGCTGTCCGCCGTCATGGGCGTGCTGTTTCCCGCCTTCAGCGCGATGATGCATGATCGCGAACGCCGCTCGCAGGCGCTGATGCTCTCCACGCAGGTGACGACCCTCTTGCTCGCGCCGATGATGTTCGGCCTGTGGGCGCTCGCCGAACCCGCGATGTTCCTGCTGTTCGGCCCGCAATGGGCGGCCGCCTGGCCGGTGCTCGGCCTGCTCGCGCTGTCGAAGGGCATCCTGACGCCCTGCAGCACTTTCATCCCCTATCTGAAGGGCGCCGGCCATGGCGGCGCGCTCTTCCGCTGGGCGGTCGGCCGCGCCGTCGTCACCACCGCCGCCGTCGCCTATGGCGCCTATGAGGGCACGCTGGTCGCGGCGATGACGGCGCTCTGCATCGTCAACGCGCTCGTGCTGGTCGGTTATTCCAGGCTGGTGTTCAGCGCCGACGGCACGCCGTTCCTCTCCGGCTTCCTGCGCGCGGTGCGGCCGATGCTGATGGCCGCGCTGATGGCGCTTGCCGTGCGCTACGCCCTCGACCACGTCCTCGCCCCGCGGCTGCCCGCCACCCTGCAGCTTGCCGTCGGCATCGCGCTCGGCGGCATCCTCTACGGCGTGCTGGTCCTCCTGACGGAGCGCCCGCTGCTGCGCAAGCTCATCGAGCTCGCGCGCCGGCCCAAGGCATCGCCCGTCTTGCCCTGAGGCCGCCGCATTTCGGCCCCGTCCGGCCACAATCGCGCCGGCACCGGGCCGGTCACGCATGGTCCCCGAAAAAAACTTCACAGGTCGCTGCACCCCATAATTGCAGGCAGATCAGTATATTCGAATAGGCTTCAAAGAATTGATGCCCCGGCGCTTGGTCTTGCCGGACGGCGCCCTGAATTCCCCTTCCGCCCGCCGCGCCGAACCTGTCGTTATGCTGCAATGCAACCTTCCGCTCACGCGATTTTGTTGCGCTGCCATATTTTTTTCCGTCCCGTCACCCAGACTCCGCTTCGTAGGCTCGAGTCTGCTCTTGTTTGAACGGCCGCTTGGGGGAGCGGCACACCAGAGGGGTGACGGACACCGTGGATATCGACGCGACCGTTTCACAGCGCATCAACCTGATGCGCATCGTGCTGATCAGCGGCATCATCCTCGTGCATGTGCCCTATGATCCCGCGACCAGCCCCTATGCCGGGCAGTTCGGCGGCTTCGACTGGCTGCGCGTCTTCCTCGGCGACAGCCTGTTTCGGATCGGCGTTCCCTGCCTCAGCGCGATTTCCGGCTACCTGCTCTTCCAGCGCGGGTTTGCGGGGTTCGACTATCGCAGGACGCTCCGCACCAAGGCCTCGACGATCCTCGTGCCGTTTCTCCTGTGGAACACGGCCTTCCTTCTCCTCGTGCTGGCGGCCCAGTCGCGCGGCATCGGCTTCGGCTACCTGCCGGACGTCCTGAACGCCACGCCGCGCGAATGGATGAACCTTTCCTTCGCCATCGAGGCCTGGCCGGTCAACATCCCGCTCTATTTCCTGCGCGACCTCCTCCTCTGCCTTCTCCTCTCGCCGCTCATCGCCATCGCCGTGCTGCGCTATCCGCGCACCGTGCTCGCGCTGATGCTGGCCTATGCGGTTCTGCCGCTGCCGAACGGCATCTTCCTGAAGAAGTCGATCCTGTTCGGCTTCAGCTTCGGCGTCTGCGCCGCGCTGCATCGTTTCGACATCCGCCGCCTCGACCGCTTCGCCGTGCCGCTCGTCCTCGCCGTGCTCGCCATGGCGGTGGCGCTGTCGCTCGCCCTCTTCGCCTTCGGCCCGCAATTCCCCGCCTGGCTGGACATGCTGCGCAGCCTGACGGCGATCGCCGGCATCTTCGGCGCCTGGGCGCTTTCCGCGCTTCTGGTGCGCACGGCGCCGGGCGCGGCACTGGCGAAGCTCGGCGGCCTCAGCTTCTGGATCTTCTGCGCGCACTATCCGCTGCTCGTCCTGTTCTGGATGGTCTGGAACCGCCTCGGCAGCGCGGGCGACTACCCGCTCTTCTATGTCGCAAGCCCTCTCCTCGCGCTCGTCATCCTCGTTGTCAGCCATGCTGCGGCGCGGCGCTTCACGCCGTCGCTGCACGCCATCCTCACCGGCCGCCGGCTGGGCGGCCCGCGCGCGCCCACGGGCCAGCGCCAGCATCCGCCGATGGAGCCGAGCGGTTCCATCGCCCAACGGAGGTAACCGGAATGACCGCTTCCCTGAAAAACGCCCTTCGGGCCGGCGCCCTTCTTGCGGTGCTCGCCGCAGCCGGCCCCCTTGCCGCCCAGGAAGGCGCAAGCGGCACCTCCTTCGTCGAGGCGTTCGATACGCTCGACACGGGCTTCTGGTACGTCTCCGACGGCTGGAACAACGGCGCGCACCAGAACTGCACCTGGTCGAAGGACCAGGTCGCGGTCAGCGACGGCAAGCTGCTGCTCTCCTTCGATGCCGCGCCGGCCGGCGAGCGTGATTATGCCTGCGGCGAGGTGCAGACGCGCAAGCGCTACGGCTACGGCACCTATGAGGTGCGCATGAAGACGGCGACCGGCTCCGGCCTCAACTCGGCCTTCTTCACCTATATCGGCCCGGCCGACAAGAAACAGCACGACGAGATCGATTTCGAGGTGCTCGGCAAGGACACGTCGCGCGTCCAGCTCAACCAGTATGTCGCCGGCAAGGGCGGCAACGAGAAGCTGGTGCCGCTCCCCGGCCCGGCGAATGCCGGCTTCAACGACTATGCCTTCGTCTGGCAGAAGGACCGGCTGCGCTACTATGTCAACGGCGCCCTCGTGCACGAGGTGACGGACCCTGCGGCGCTGCCGGTGAACGCCCAGAAGGTGTTCCTCTCGCTGTGGGGCAGCGACACGCTGACCGGCTGGATGGGCCGCTTCGCCTTTGCCGGACCGACGCGGCTCGAGGTGGAGCGCGTCGCCTTCACCGCCGAGGGCGATGCCTGCCCCTTCGCCGGCTCCGTCGCCTGCCTGCTGAACTGACCGGGATACGGCCGATGCTCCGGGTGCTCTATCTCGTTCACGATCTTTCCGATCCCGCCGTGCGCCGCCGCGTGCTGATGCTGCGCGCGGGCGGGGCGGAGGTGACGCTGGCCGGCTTCCGGCGCGGCGAGAACCGGCTCGCGGCGGTGGAGGGCGTCGTGCCCGTGGAACTCGGCGCCACCCGGGACGCCCGCTTCGCCCAGCGCCTTGCCGCCGTCGCCCGCGCCGGCGCCACGCTTTCCCGCCGGCTGGCCGGCACGGCGCAGCCGGACGTCATCCTCGCGCGCAATCTCGAAATGCTGGCGCTGGCCGGCCGGGCGCAGGGTATCTTCGGCGGCACCGTGCCGATCGCCTATGAATGCCTCGACATCCACCGGCTGCTGACCGGCAGGGGCGTTGCGAGCCGCGGCCTGCGCGCGGCCGAGCGCCATTTCGCCCGCAAGGCCGGCCTCCTCGTCACCAGCTCGCCGGCCTTCGTGGAACACTATTTCAAGCCGCTTTCCGGCGTCAGGGCGCCGGTCCACCTCGTGGAAAACCGCGTGCTGGCGCTGGACGGCCCGGCCGGCGACCTTCCCCCGCGGGCAAAACAGGCAGGCGAGCCCTGGCGCATCGGCTGGTTCGGCGCGATCCGCTGCCGCAGGTCGCTCGATCTCCTCGCCGCCTTCACGCGGCGCATGGAGGGCCGTTTCGAGGTGATCCTGCGCGGCCGGCCCGCCCGGTCGGAATTCGACGATTTCGACGGCCTCGTGGCGCGCGAGCCCTTCATCCGCTTCGAAGGCCCCTACCGCAACCCGGAGGACCTTGCCGCCATCTACGGCGACGTCGACCTCGCCTGGGCGATCGACTTCTTCGAGGAGGGGCTGAACTCCGCCTGGCTGCTGCCCAACCGGCTCTACGAGGGATGCCGCCACGGCGCGCTGCCCATCGTTCTCGGCGGAACCGAGACGGCGCGGCTTGCCGGCCTGCGCGGCATCGGCATTGCGCTGCGCGATGCGCGCCTCGAAACGCTGGTGACACGCTTTTCCGCCTTCGACGGCGACAGCTACCGGGCGCTCCACGCCGCGCTCGCCGGGCTCGGGCCGAAACCCTGGATCCACGACCGGGCCGATTGCGCCGTATTCGTCCAGCGCCTCGCCGCGCTCCGTGCACCGGCGGCGGAGCCCGCGCCCGTTCCCTCCCTTCTCGCAAGCAAGGTGGATTGCCATGACCATTGATCCCGTGACATCCGTGCGGTGCCTGATCGTGATCCCGTGCCTCAACGAGGCGCGCTACCTGGAGCCGCTGGTGCGGCAGCTGGAGCCGGCGCTGGCCGAGCTCAACGCCACGCTCGTCATTGCCGACGGCGGCAGCACGGACGGCACGCGCGCCATCGCCGCCGAGCTTGCGGCAAGCGTGCCGAACCTGCACCTCCTCGACAATCCCAAGCGCATCCAGAGCGCCGCCGTGAACCTTGCCGTCGGGACCTTCGGCATGGACCACGACTATCTCATCCGCATCGACGCGCACGGCACCTATCCGGCGGACTATTGCCGCGTGCTCGTCGAGGAGGCGCTGTCGACCGGGGCCGATTCCGTCGTCGTCGCCATGCAGACCGTCGGCTTCGGCACCTTCCAGAAGGCCACCGCCGTCGCGCAGAATTCCGTGCTCGGCAATGGCGGCGCAAAACACCGCGCCGGGGCGCAAAGCCACTGGGTCGAGCATGGCCACCACGCCCTGATGCGCATCTCCGCCTTCCGCACGGTCGGCGGCTACGACGAGAGCTTCACCGCCAACGAGGACGCGGAATACGACTATCGCCTGCATGCGGCCGGCTACCGGATCTGGATGACCGCGCGCACCGCGATGGTCTACTATCCGCGCGCCAGCGCCGGGCCGCTGTTCAAGCAGTATTTCCGCTACGGCCGCGGGCGGGCGCGCAACTTCCTCAAGCACCGCGCGCGCCCGAACCTGCGCCAGCTTCTGCCGCTGATGGTGGCGCCGGTGGCGGTCGGGGCGTTCCTGGCGGCCATCACCTGGATCGCCGCCGTGCCCTTCGTGCTGTGGGCGGCGGCCTGCCTCGGCTATGGCGCCTGGATGGCGCTCGGCCAGCGCAACCCCTATGGCCCGCTTGCCGCCGTCTCGGCGATGATCATGCATTTTGCCTGGTCCGCCGGCTTCTGGCGCGAGCTTCTCGACATCCGCCAGCACCGGGTGCCGGCATGACGGCCCCCGCCCCGCTCCGCATCGACATCGCGGTCTGCACGTTCCGGCGCGCGGCGCTTGGCGATACGCTCGCCTCGCTCGCCGCGCTGACGGTGCCGGCGGGCGTCGCCCTCCGCGTCATCGTCGCCGACAACGATGCCCAGCCGAGCGCCCGTCCTTGCGCCGAGGCCGCGCGCAAAAACCTGCCGATGGCGCTTTCCTATGTGCATTGCCCGGCCGGCAACATCTCGCTCGCTCGCAATGCCTGCCTGGAGGCGGCCGATGCGGATTTCCTCGCCTTCGTCGACGACGACGAGACGGTGGAACCGCAATGGCTCGAAAACCTGCTCGCCACGGCGACGACGGCCGCCGCGGACGTGGTCCTCGGCCCGGTCAGGGCGCGGTACGGGCCGGACGCCCCCGGCTGGATGCGGCGCGGCGACTTCCATTCCACCCGCCCCGTCCGGGTGAAGGGCGAGATCCGCACCGGCTATACCTGCAACGTGCTGCTGCGCCTTGCCGCGCCGGCCATCGCCGGCCGCCGGTTCGACCATGCACTCGGCCGGAGCGGCGGCGAGGACACCGCCTTCTTCGGCGAGGTGCACGCCGCCGGCGGGCGCATCGCCTTTGCCGGCGAGGCCTGGGTCAACGAGCCGGTTCCGCCCGCGCGCGCCCGATTTTCCTGGCTGGCGCAGCGCCGCCTGCGCATGGGCCAGACCCATGGCCGGCTTCTTGCCGGGCACGGCGCGGGCCGGACCGGCGCGGCGGGGCTGGCGGCCGCAAAGGCCGGCTTCTGCCTTGCGGCGGCGGCGGCCCTCGTCCTCCTGCCGGTGCAGCGCAACCGCTTCCTCCTGCGCGGCCTGCTGCATGCCGGCGTGATCGGCGGCCTTTTCGGCGCCCGCGCCATCGAACCCTACGGACAGCCGGAGGCCGCGACGCGATGACCCGCACGCTCCCGCCCGATGTCTCCGTCGTGATCGCCGCCTACAACGCGGCCGATACGATCGGCGAGGCAATCCGCAGCGCCGCAGCGCAGGAGGGCGTGACCGTGGAGATCGTCGTCGTCGACGATTGTTCGGCGGACGCGACCCGCGCAGCCGTCGCCGCGCTCGGCACGCCGGGGCTGACACTCCTGCCGCTCGATCGCAACCGCGGACCGGGCGGGGCGCGCAATGCGGGTTTTGCCGCCGCGCGGGGCCGCTGGATCGCGGTGCTCGACGCCGACGACACGATGCAGCCGGATCGCCTTTGCCGCATGATCGCTGCGGCCGAGGCGAAGGGCGCCGACGTCGTCGTCGACAATCTCGACGTGCTGCATGCCGACGGCCGCAGCGAGCGGATGTTCGACGCGGCGCAACTCGCCGCCATGCCGGCGCTGACGCTGCCCGTCTTCATCGACGCCAACCGGATCTTCCGCGCCACGCACAATTTCGGCTACATGAAGCCGGTCTTCCGCCGGTCCTTCCTTGAAGAGAAGGGCCTTGCCTTCGACGAGGCGCTGCGCATCGGCGAGGACTATCTCCTGCTCGCCTCGGTGCTCGCCGCGGGCGGGACCTCAGCCATCGTGCCCGAGGCGGGCTATGTCTACCGCATCCGCGAAGGCTCGATCTCGCGCGTGCTGCACCTTCACCATGTCGATGCGATGCTGGCCGGCGACCGGCGTTTTCTCGCCCGCTTCCCGCTTCAGGGCGCGGCCGCCGCCGCCCAGCGCCGGCGCACGCGCAACCTGAAGGAGACGCGCTCCTTCCTCGCGCTCGTCCAGCATCTGAAGAACCGTTCGCTCGGGCCCGCCCTCAAGGTGGCGCTCGGCGATCCCGTCGCGCTCCGGCATCTTGCGATGCCGATCGCCGCCCGGTGGCGCCGCCTTATGGCGCCCTCGGCCCCTGTGAGGACGGCCGCGCCGCGCGCGGCCCTTTCCCCAACGACAGCGGAAGACCTGCCGCTCAAGAACAAAGGATAATGCCATGGAGCGAACCAAGACCGTCCGCAAGGCCGTCATCCCGGTTGCCGGCAACGGCACCCGCTTCCTGCCGGCCACCAAGGCCATGCCGAAGGAAATGCTGACCATCGTCGATCGTCCGGTCGTGCAATATGCGCTCGACGAGGCGCGCGAGGCCGGCATCGAGCATGTCGTCTTCGTCACCAGCCGCAACAAGCAGGTCATCGAGGACCATTTCGACGACACGCCGGAGCTGATCTCCTCGCTGGAGCGCTCCGGCAAGGAGGCCGCGGTCAGCGAGCTCGGCCGGCTGCTGCCGGCGGCGGGCGCGGTGAGCTTCACCCGCCAGCAGGCCCCGCTCGGCCTCGGCCATGCGGTCTGGTGCGCGCGCGATCTCATCGGCGACGAGCCCTTCGCGCTGCTCCTGCCGGACATGGTGTCCTTCGGCCCGCGCGGCTGCCTGTCCGGGCTGATGGACCTCTATGGCGAGGTCGGCGGCAATGTGGTGGGCGTCGAGCAATGCGCGCCCGAGGAGGCCTCGCAATACGGCATCGTCGGCAGGGGCGCGGCCGTGCGCCACGGCTTTGCCGTCACCCACATGGTGGAAAAGCCGGCGCCGGGCACGGCGCCCTCCAACCTCTTCCTCAACGGGCGCTATATCCTCCAGCCGGAGGTGTTCGGCCATCTCGCCCGCCAGCAGCGCGGCGCCGGCAACGAGATCCAGTTGACCGACAGCATGCTGAAACTCTCCGCCACGCAGCCCTTCCATGCCCATGTCTACGAGGGGCGGACCTATGACTGCGGCTCGAAGCAGGGCTTCATCGAGGCGAATGTCGCCTTCGCGCTGGCCCGCCCGGACCTCGGCGGCGCACTCTTCGAGCCGCTGCGCGATCTCGTGATGGCCCACGGCGGCGGCGCGCGCGCCGCCTGACACGAGCGGATCCCGGGCCACCGGCCCGGGATCCGCATAGGCAGCGACCAATGAGCCGAAAGGCAGAACGGAGCCCCATGCATCACCGCACCGTGCCGTACGGCAGCCTTTTCCGCAGGGAGCCGGATGCGTCCGACAGCTTCATCGATCTCAACCGCCTTGTGACGATCCTCATGCGGCGGGCGCGGCTGATCGCGCTCTCCGTCGTCGTGGCGCTGGCGCTCGGCGTCCTCTACCTCGTCTTCGCCACGCCGCTCTACACGGCGATGACCCAGATCCTGCTCGACGAGGACCTGTCGCGGTATGCCGAGGAGGCCGAGACCACGCCGCAGACCAGCCAGCAGGCGGACACGCGCCTTGCCAGCGCCATCGAGATCCTGAAATCGGGCCGGCTGGCGCTGCGCGTGGTCGATGCCCTTGAACTTTCCGAAAACGAGACGATCCTCAACCCGCCGCAATCACCCGTCTCCCTCGCCAAGGGCTGGGTGAAGTCGCTCGCCTCCCTCGGCTCCGACAGTCCCGCCCCCTCGGCGGAGGCGGAAGCGGAGGGCCGGCGGCAGAAGGCGGCGGCGATGCTGCAGCAGGCCCTCGGCGTCGAGCGCGTCGCGCGCAGCTCCGTCGTCGCGGTCTCCTTCCGCTCGCCCGACCCGCAGCTTTCGGCAACCATCGCCAAGGCCTATGCCGAGGCCTTCTTCGCCGAGCAGCTCAACGCCAATGTCCATGCCAGCGAGCAGGCCAGCGCCTGGCTGCAGGAGCGGCTTGCCGATATCCAGCAGCGCTCGCAGGCCGCAGCGCTGGAGGTGGAGCGCTACCGCAACGAGAACGGCCTGACCGCCGCACGCGGCGAGCTCATGTCGGAACAGCAGCTTGCCGACCTCAACAGCCAGCTCATCGTGGCGCAGGCCGACGCGGCAAGCGCCTCCGCCCGCTACAACCAGTTCCGCGCAATCGTCGAACAGGGGCCGGAAAAGGCGGTCGCCAATGCGACCATCCCGGCGCGGCAGGGCGACAATTCCATCTTGCAGGCGCTGCGCGGCCGCTACAACGCCGTCGTCAAGCGCGAAGAGGAGATCACCCGCGCCTTCGGTGCCGACCATCCCCAGGCGGCGGCGCTCAGGACCGAGAAGGAAGACCTCGCCCGGCAGATCTACCAGGAACTGCAGCAGCTGACGGCGAGCTACCGCAACGACTACGACGTCGCCCGCTCGCGGGAGGTCTCGCTGCGCGAGAACATCGAGAAAGTCGCCGGCAGCAATGCCGAGGCGAACCGCTCCTCGGTGCAGCTGCGCACGCTGGAACAGCAGGCGGCGGCACTGAAGACGCTGTCGGACGCCTATCTCGCCCGCTACGAGCAGGCGACGCAGCAGCAGTCCTTCCCCATCGCAAAGGCACGGGTGATCTCCGATGCCGGCGTGCCGACGGCGGCCTCCAGCCCGAACAGGACGCTGACGATAGGCCTGTCGCTGGTGCTCGGCCTGATGGGCGGCGGCGCGCTGACCGTGCTGCAGGAAATGCGCGAGCGCGCCTTCCGCGTCGGCAACGACATCCGCGCCGTTCTGGGGCTGCGCCCGCTCGGCTACCTGCCGCTGGTCGGCGCCCGCAAGGAGCGCGCGCAGCCCGCCCGGGCCGAGGACGGCGGCACGGAGGAGGGTGACGTCATTCCCTTCGAGCGCATGACGCGCATCGTGCTCGACGCGCCGGGCTCGGCCTTCGCCGAGACGCTGCGCCATGCCCGGCTCGCCAGCGACATGATGCTGCACGGACGCGAGAGCCGCGTGATCGGCATCGTCTCCGCCCTGCCGCAGGAGGGCAAGTCCACCGTCGCGATCAACTTCGCCGCGCTGCTCGCCGCCAGCGGCAAGCGCACCCTGCTGATCGACGCGGACCTGCGCCGGCCGAGCCTCACCGCCATGCTGAAACCCGCCCCGCAGGCCGGCCTCGTGGAGGTGCTGCTCGGGCAGGCCGCGTGGAACCAGGCGATCAAGGTCGACCGCCGCAGCAAGCTCGCCGTGCTGCCGGCCGGCGGCCGGGCGGGCGCGGGCGAGAGCCACCATCCCAACGAGCTGATGGCGTCGGCCGCCATGAAGCGGCTCTTCGACGAGCTGCGCCAGACCTTCGACTACATCGTCGTCGATCTCGCGCCGCTCGCCCCGGTCGTCGACGTGAAGACCTTCGAGCCGCTGGCGGACGGCTTCCTCTTCGTGGTGGAATGGGGCAGGACCCCCTCGCCGCTGGTGCGCGACCTGCTTGCCGCCGAAAGCCGCATCGAGGCCAAGATCGTCGGCGTCGTGCTCAACAAGACGGACATGGCGGCGCTCCCCCGCTACAGCGATTTCGGCGCGGCGGAGAAATATCGCAGCCTCTACGACCAGTACTGCACCGATTCCGTCCCGCCGGTGCGTGTGCGGGAGAAGGAAGTGCCGGTGAAGGCGGGGCAGTCGCGGGGAGCATGACACTCTTCCCACAAGGGGCAGGATTATCGCATACGAACAGGTGAGATCGCCGCCCCACCCCCCTCTGCCCTGCCGGGCATCTCCCCCTCAAGGGGGGAGATCGACAAGAGGCGAAAGCCTCGCTTGATCGGCAGCGCTGGAAACGGGCGAAACGGCTCTCCATCCAATCTCCCCCTGAGGGGGAGATGCCCGGCAGGGCAGAGGGGGGTGGGGCGGCAATCTCCACCGTCCATCTGCAATTGCCTGCCCTCACGCCAATCACGCCTCCGTCGCCGAGCACTCGTAGAGCGAGGCGCCCGTCTCGGCATCCACGCCGGACAGGCTGACATTGTAGCCCCACAGCCGGCGGACATGGGCAAGGGTCGCGTCGCGGTCATTCTCGTTCAGGAGGATGCCGCTCTTCACCCGGTGGCGCAGCCGGAGCTGCCGGTCGCCCAGGAGGTCGACGTCGATCACCTGGATATCCGGCCGGTTGACGCCGGGATCGTAGTTGCGGGCGAGCGCGGTGCGCACGGCGGAATAGCCCCGCTCGTCATGGATGGAGGCGACCTCGCAGAACCGTTCGTCGGCGCGGTCGGTGAGGTGGAACAGGCGGAAGCGGCGCATCAGCGTCGGGCTCAGATATTGCAGGATGAAGGATTCGTCGCGGTGGTTCTCCCAGGCGTCGAGCAGCGTTCCCCGCCAGTCGCCATTGCCGGCGATGGTGGGAAACCAGTCCCGGTCCTCGTCCGTCGGCCGGGTGCAGATGCGCTCGATGTCCTGCATCATCGCGAAGCCGAGCGCATAGGGATTGAGGCCCGAAAAGCGCGGATCGTCGAAATCCGGCTGGAAGACCACGTTGGCGTGGCTCGCCAGAAGCTCCAGCATGGCGCCCTCGCTCATCCGGCCCTGGTCGAACAGCCGGTTGATGATGAAATAGTGCACGAAGGTGGCGCAGCCCTCGTTCATCACCTTGGTCTGGCCCTGCGGGTAGAAATACTGGGCGATGACGCGCACGATGCGCAGGATCTCGCGCTGCCAGGGCTCGAGGATCAGGCTGTGTTTCTCCAGGAAGTAGAGCAGGTTCTCTTCCGGCAGGTTCAGCGCCTGCTTGCGCTCCAGCGCCTCCTGCTCGGCCGCCTCGATGCCGGCATTGCCGCCCGCCGTCGGCAGGGTGCGCCACAGGTCGCTATAGGTCTGCTCCTCGTATTCCAGCCGCTCGCGCGCCCGCTCCGTCACCTTTTCCGAGGACAGCCGCGGCGGGCGGCGATAGTGGAAGACGCCCTGGTCCATCAGGGCATGGGCGGCGTCGAGGATCTCCTCCACCGCCGCAGGCCCATGCCGCTCCTCGCACTTGGCGACGTATTTCTTGGCGAAATCCATGTAGCCGAGGATGGCGCTGGCATCCGTCCACTGGCGGAACAGGTAGTTGTTCTTGAAGAAATGGTTGTGGCCGAAGGCGGCATGGGCGGTGACGAGCGCCTGCATCGGCATGGTGTTCTCTTCCATGAGATAGGTGATGCAGGGATTGGAATTGATGACGAGCTCGTAGGCGAGGCCGCGATAGCCCTTGCGGTAGAGATGGCTTTCGAAGACGAAGCGCTTGCCGAAGGACCAGTGCTGGTACATCAGCGGCATGCCGACCGAGGAATAGGCGTCCAGCATCTGCTCGGAGGAGATGACCTCGATCTGGTTCGGGTAGACGTCGAGCCCCATCTCGCCGATCGCGATGGCCTCGATCGCGTCATAGGCCCGCGACAGGGTCGCGAAATTCCATTCGGAGCCTTCGAACAGCAGGGAGGAGGCCGGTCGCTTCGCCATCCGCTCGCCCCCTCAGCCGCGCGCGGAACGGGGTTGGTGCCGGGCAAAGAGCTTGCGGAAGACGGGGTAGATGTCGGCGGGCCGGGAAATGCGCGTCATCTGGAAATTCCCCACCGCCCCGTCGACCGTGCGATAGGCGCGCCAGAGCGAGGTGCCGTTGTCGGTGGTGCCGAAGATCTCGCTTTCGCGCTCGTCGATGATCTCCACATAGGCATAGTACTGGCAGAGTTTCATGAGCTCGTCGCGCAGCAGCGAGGCGCAGCGCTCGGAATCGCCATTGGCATTGTCGCCGTCCGAGGCCTGCGCGGCATAGATGTTCCAGATATTGGAGGGATAGCGGTCCATGATGATGCGCTGCATCTCCTCCAGAGCGGTCGAGACGATCGTTCCACCGCTCTGCTTGCTGAAGAAGAAGGTCTCCTCGTCCACCTCGTGCGCCTCGTCCGTGTGGCGGATGAAGACGATGTCGATGCGCTCGTAGCGGCGCTTGAGGAAGAGGTGCAGGAGCACGAAGAAGCGTTTTGCCAGGTCCTTCTCGCGCTCGCCCATCGAGGCGGAAACGTCCATCAGGCAGAACATCACCGCGCTCGCATTGGGCAGCGGCTGGCGCTCGAAGCGGTTGAACCGCACATCGACGGGATCGACATAGGCGATGCGCCGGCGCCGGCGTTCCAGCACCTCCAGCTCCTGCCGCAGCTGCGCGAGCCGGTTGCGCTGCGACAGCGACAGCCGCTCCTCCCCCTCCAGCGCGGCGATCTCGTCGGCAAGCACCCGGCATTCCCGCTCGCTCGGGCGGCGCAGCGCCATGCGGCGCCCGAAGCTGTTGCGCATGGTGCGCCCGACATTGATGTTGGTGGGGGTGCCGGATGTCGTCAGCCCGGCGCGATGCGGCTTGTAGGTGACGGTTTCCCGCAGATTGAGCTTCACGAGATCGGGAAGCTCCAGGTCCTCGAAGAAGAGGTCCAGCACCTCCTCCCGCGACAGGATGAAGAGGAAATCGTCCGTCGCCTCGCCGCGTCCGGGGCCGCGTCCGTTGCCCCCGCCGCCGGCGCCCGTCTCGGGCTTGCGGATCCGGTCGCCGGGCGAGAAGGTCTGGTTGCCGGGCAGCACATGGTCCCGCTCGCCGCTGGCGCCGGAATGGCGGAAGCTCGGCTCGTCCGCGCCGCGCCGCGGGATCGGCACGCCATGGGCGGCGTCCACGTCGGCGATCCTGTCGGATTTCACCTGGTCGCGGATCGTGCGCTTCAGCTCGTCATGCACGCGCTTGAGGAAACGCTGGCGGTTGCCGAGGCTCCGGTCCTTGGGATTGAGCCGGCGATCAATGAAATTCGGCATGCGCCAATCCCCCGCTTCGGCATGGTCAGCCGGCCTTGTTGACGCGCATGTACCAATCGACGAGCCGGCGGACCTGGCGGCCCGTATAGCCGCGCGCCGTCATGCGCTGGACGAATTCGGCGTGCTGCTTCTCGGTCGTGCTGTCCTTCTTCGAGCCGAAGCTGATGACGGGCAGAAGATCCTCGACCTGGCCGAACATGCGCTTCTCGATGACTTCCCGAAGCTTCTCGTAGCTCGTCCAGGCGGGGTTGCGCCCGTTGTTGCGGGCGCGGGCGCGCAGGGTGAACTTCACCACCTCGTTGCGGAAGTCCTTGGGATTGGCGATGCCGGCGGGCTTTTCGATCTGCGACAGCTCGCTGTCGAGGATCTCGCGGTTGAGAATCTGGCCCGTGTCGGGGTCCTTGAAGTCCTGGTCTTCCAGCCAGGCATCGGCATAGGCGATGTAGCGGTCGAAGAGGTTCTGGCCGTATTCGCTGTAGGATTCCAGATAGGCCTTCTGGATCTCGTGGCCGATGAACTCGGCATAGCGGGCGGCAAGCTCGGAGCGGATGAAGTCGAGATAGTTCGCCTCGACCTCCTTCGGAAACTGCTCGCGCCGGATCGCCTGTTCCAGGATGTACATGAGGTGCACGGGATCGGCCGCGACCTCCTTGGTGTCGTAGTTGAAGGTCTCCGACAGCACCTTGAAGGCGAAGCGCGTGCTGACGCCCGTCATGCCCTCGTCGATGCCGGCGGCATCGCGGTATTCCTGCAGGGACTTCGCCTTGGGGTCGGTGTCCTTCAGGTTCTCGCCGTCATAGACCCGCATCTTCGTGTAGGTCGGCGAGTTCTCGTGCGGGGAAAGGCGCGTGGCGACCGTGAAGCGGCTGAGGTTCTCCAGCACTTCCGGCGCGCAGGGGCTGTCGGCCAGCTCGCTCTCGCGCAGCAGCTTTTCGTAGATCAGCCGTTCCTCGGTGACGCGCAGGCAATAGGGCACCTTGACGACGAGGATGCGGTCGAGGAAGGCCTCGTTGTTCTTGTTGTGCTTGAACTGCAGCCATTCGGATTCGTTGGAATGGGCGAGCACGATGCCCTGGTAGGGGAAGGCGCCGAAATTCTCCGTGCCGTTGTAGCTGCCTTCCTGGGTGGCGGTCAAAAGCGGATGCAGCACCTTGATCGGCGCCTTGAACATCTCGACGAATTCGAGCAACCCTTGCGTCGTGCGGTTGAGGCCGCCGCTGTAGGAATAGGCGTCGGGATCGGCCTGGCTGAAGTTCTCCAGCTGCCGGATGTCCAGCTTGCCGACGAGGGCGGACACGTCCTGGTTGGTCTCGTCGCCCGGCTCCGTCTTGGCGATGGCGATCTGGCGCAGGCGCGAGGGCATCAGCTTGACGACGCTGAACTTGGAGATATCGCCGCCGATCTCGTCCAGCCGCTTGGTCGCCCAGGGCGAGATGAGGCCGGTGAGCCGGCGCTGGGCGATGCCGTACTTGTCCTCCAGCAGCTCGCCCATGCGGTCGCGGGAAAAGAGGCCGAGCGGCGATTCGAAGACCGGGCTGATCTTGCCGTTTATGGCGAGCGTATAGATCGGCTGCTCTTCCATCAGCTTCTTGAGGCGTTCGGCGAGCGAGGACTTGCCGCCCCCGACGGGACCGAGCAGGTAGAGGATCTGCTTGCGCTCCTCCAGCCCCTGGGCGGCATAGCGGAAGTAGCCGACGATGCGTTCGATCGTGTCCTCCATGCCGAAGAAATCGGAGAAGGCGGGATAGATCTTGATGGTGCGGTTGGCGAAGACCCGGCCGAGGCGCTCGTCCGCGCTGGTGTCGATCAATGTCGGCGCGCCGATGGCCGCCACCATGCGCTCGGGCGCGGTGGCATACATGCTCTTGTCGTCACGGCAGGCCAGCAAGTACTCCTGAAGGCTCAGCTCTTCCTGCGCAGTACTTGCGTAAGCCTTTGAAAACAGATCGAAAACGTCGCTGCCAGTGGTTCCCATGGAACGCTCCTGCGGTCGTCAGCCGGGGTATCGAATCTCCCGCCTGTAGTGTACGCTGGAACGCCAACGACTGCAATTTGTTCCCCCCTCTTCAAGCGAATGTGTGCGGATCGCCGCTTCTCCATGGCCCCGCCGGGCCGTGCAGCCTAGCGCGATCCCCGGTCGAAGGTCGCCGGGCCGAGGCCGCGCTGGCGCAGCACGCTGCGCGCCACCTTTTCCGTCGGCGTGCGCGGCAGCGGCGCGTCGGTGATCTCGATATAGCGCGGCACCATGTGGCGCGGCGCGTTCGCCCGGAAATGCGCAAGCAGGCCGGCCGCATCGAGCGTCGAGCCGGCGCGGCGGAAGGCCACCACCATGATGTCCTCCTCGGTGAACTCGGAGGCGATGCCGAAGGCGGCGCTTTCGACGATGTCGGGATGCTGCTCGGCCAGCGTCTCCACCTCGTAGGCGGAGATGTTCTCGCCGCGGCGGCGGATCGCCTCGTTCAGCCGGTGCTTGAAGTAGAGCCAGCCGTCCGCGTCCATCACGCCGGCATCACCCGAATGATACCAGAGATTGCGCAGCGTCTCGACCGTCTTGGCCTCGGCGCGATAGTAGCCGGAGAACATGCTCCAGCTCTTCTTCGGACGAGAGACGATCTCGCCGATGCTGCCGGGCGGCAGCGGGCGGTCCCTGTCGTCGACGACGGCCACCTCCCAGTCGGGATGCGCCCTGCCGCAGGAGCCAGGCCTCGTGTCGTCGACGGTGTCGAGCGTCACGAAGCTGGTCTCCGTCTGGCCGTAGCCGGTGACGAGGCGCATGCCGAAGCGTTTCTCGAACGCCGCCTTGTCCGGCACCATGGGAATGCACTGGCAGACCCGCACCGGATTGCCGCCGTCGCGCGCCTCCGGCGGCGCGCGCAGGAGGATGACGGCCATGGCGCCGAGAAGGTTGGTTGCCGTCGCGCCGCTGTCGCGCACCTGCGCCCAGAAGCGCGAGGCGCTGAACCCGTCGACGAGCGTTGCCCGGGTGCCGTAGATCAGCGGCAGGTAGACGCCGAACATCTGCGCATCGGTGTGGAACAGCGGCAGGGCGGAGAAGTAGCTGTCATCCGTGCGGTAGCCGAGATTGGCGGCCATTGCCGCCGCCCAAGCGTAACAATGGTGGTGCGACATCAGCGCGCCCTTGGCCGGGCCCGTCGTGCCCGACGTGTAGAGGATCGCCATCGGGTCGCTGTAATGCACGGCCGAAAGGTCGAGGGCGGCGGGCGATGCGAGGCATTCCTCGAAACGCAGGATGCGGCCGATCCGGATCCCCGCCGCGCGCGCCTCTACGGGATCGGTGCCGACGAGAATGAGCGTGCGCAGCGCCGGCAGCCGGTCCTGCACGATGGCGAGTTCCGGCAGGGCAGCCGCATCGGCGACCAGCACCTCCGCCCCGCAATTGTTGAGATTGTGGCAGAGCAGGTCGCCCTTCAGCCCCGGATTGTTCGGCACCTCGATCGCCCCGAGGCTGGAGACGGCGAACCAGGTGGCGACGAGTTCGAGGCAGTTGGGCAGCAGCATCGCGACCCGGTCGGCGCGGCCGACACCCAGCCGGCGAAGGCCGCCGGAGAGCCGGCAGGTGAGGTCCAGCATCTCCTCGAAGCTCGCCGTGCGGCCGCAGATGTCGAGGAAGGGGCTGGAGCCGAAGCGCTCGGCCTGCCTGACGAGGATCTTCGGCAGGACGCGCTCTTCGATCTCGTCGTCGTGAAGGCCCGGGACGGGCGAAAGGGACGAGAAGGCGGGAATGATGGACACGGTCAGAACCCTTTTGCCTTTGCCTGCGCCGCGGGGGAGAGGAAGCCGCGGACCGTGGCCGCCGTCTCCTGCGCCATCGCCTCTTCGAGGGAGGAATGAAAGCCGTCATTGATGGCGCGCTTGACATCCGCCACCGCGCCCGCCGGACGGCTGGCGATCGCAAGGGCGAGCTGCCGGGCCGCATCGAGCAAGGTATCGTCCGGCACGACCTTCCAGGCGATGCCGGTCTCCAGGGCCTTTTGCGCATCGTGGCGTTCGCCGAGGATGAGCAGTTCCTTGGTGACCTGCGGGCCGACCTGCTTGGTCAGGAGCGCGGTCACGCCGCCCGTCACGAACAGGCCGTAGCCGACCTCGGGGAAGAACCAGCGGGTGTTCTCGGCAAAGAGCCGGAAGTCGCAGTTGATCGCCCATTCCAGTGCGCCGCCGACGCACCAGCCGTGCACGGCGGCGATCACGATCTTGCGCGAACGCATGATGTGGCGCGTGACGGCCTGGATGGCCTCCACCCAGTCCTGCGTCTCGGCCTCCGACGCGGTCTGCGCGTCGAGGTCCTTGAGGTCGTCGCCCGAGCAGAAGGCCCGGCCGGTGCCCTTGAGGATGACGGCGCGGACGGCGTCGTCCGCCTCGGCGGCTGAAAGCGCCGCGATCAGCCCGTCGACGAGCGGCCGGTTCATGGCGTTCAGCCGCTCCGGCCGGTTGAGCGTGATCCAGGCGATCGGCCCTTCGAGGGTGGAAAGGACAGTCTCGTTCATCGTCCGCCTCACACGATCATCGGTTCGGCATAGGCGCCCCAGACGCCGCGCAGCGCGCCACAGATCTCCCCGAGCGTCGCCCGCGCCTTGACCAGTTCGATGGTCTTGGGCAGGAGGTTCGTGTCGTCGGAGCGCGCTTCCTCGGCCAGCTCGGCCAAGAGGGTGCGGATGCGCGCATCGTCCCGGTTCGCCCGCACCGCCTGGAGCCGGTCGATCTGCAACTGGGTACACTGCTCGTCATAGGGGTGGATATGCACCTCGGCGGTGCTGCTCGCCTCGTCGGCGAACCTGTTGACGCCGACGGAGATCTTCTCGCCGGAATCGATCTTCTTGAAGGTGGCATAGGCGGAATCGGCAAGCTTCTGCTGGAACCAGCCTTCCTCCACCAGCTTGACCGCGCCGCCGCGTTCCTCCACCTCGTCGAGCATCTTCCAGATCTCGGTTTCCATGTCCCTGGTCAGCCGCTCGATGAAATAGGAGCCGCCGAGCGGGTCGATCACCGAGGTGACGTTGATCTCCTCGCGGATGATCTGCTGGGTGCGGATGGCAAGCTTCATCGCCTCCTCGGTGGGGATGGCGAAGGCCTCGTCGAGGCCGTTGGTGTGCATGCTCTGGCAGCCGCCGAGCACCGCGCCGAGCGCCTGGATGGCGGTGCGCATGAGGTTGTTGTGGTGCTCGACCTTGGTGAGGCTCATCGCCGCCGTCTGCACATGGACGCGCAGGCGCATGGATTCCGGCTTCCGGGCCTTGAAGCGCTCCGCCATGATCTTCGCATAGACGCGGCGCGCGGCGCGGAACTTGCAGATCTGCTCGAAGAAATCCTGGTGGCTGATGAAGAAGAAGGACAGGCGCGGGGCGAAATCGTCGATGTCCATGCCGGCCTTCGTGACCTCCTCGCAATAGGCGATGGTGAAGGCCATGGTGAAGGCGATCTCCTGCAGCGCGTTGCCGCCGACATCGGAGAGATGGTAGCCGCTGAGGCTGACGGGATTGATCTTCGGCGTCGCCCTGGCGCTGTACATGATGAGGTCGCGCAGGAGCCGAACGGCCGGGCGCACGGGATAGATCCACTCCTTCTGGGCGACATATTCCTTCAGCGGATCGGCCTGCAGCGTGCCGGTCAGCTTGTGCAGGTCGCAGCCGCGCTGCTCCGCCACGGCGACGAACATGGCATAGACCACCCAGGCCGAGGGGTTGATCGTCAGCGAGACCGAGATCTTTTCCAGGTCGATGCCGTCGAACAGGCGGTCGATATCGTCCATCGTGTCGATGGCGACGCCGACGCGGCCGACCTCGCCGAAGGCCATCGGGTCGTCGGAATCGAGCCCCAGCAGGGTCGGCAGGTCGAAGTCGGTCGAAAGGCCGGTCTGGCCGGTCTGGATCATGTATTTGTAGCGCTGGTTCGTCGCCTCGGGATTGCCGAAGCCGGCGACCTGGCGGATCGTCCAGGGACGGCCGCGATACATCGTCGGGTAGACGCCGCGGGTGAAGGGATAGGCGCCGGGAAAGCCGAGCTCCTCGGCCGGAATGTCGGCAACGTCGGCGGCCGTGTAGATCCGCTTCAGCGGGATGCCGCTCTCCGTCTCGTAGACGTCCTTTTCCTCCGGCCGGGTCTTGAGGAAGGCGGCAAGCGCGCCCTCCTCCCATTCCGCCTGGCTTTGGCGGATGGCATCGATGGCGGAGGCGGAGAAGAGATGGGCGTCGCTCATGGTGTTTCCTCCCAACCCAGAAGGGCCCGCGCGGCGACGGCGGGATCCATCCGCCGTTCCGCCACCGCCCGGATCTGCCTTTCGAGCGTTTCGGGTGCTTCCTGGAATTTCTGCTGAAAGAGATGGCGGGCCGTGCCGAGGATGCGGGTGCGGCCCATGGCGCGCTGGCGCTCGGCCCGTTCGCCGCTCTCGTTGAGATGCGCCCAATGCGCGCCGATGGCGTCCTTCAGTTCGTCGATGCGCTCGCCGGAGACGGCGCTGACCGGCAGGACCGGCGGCGCCCGGCGGGAACCGGGCCGCTCGCCGCCGAGCGCCAGCATGCCGCGCAGCGCCGAGACCGTCGCGGCGGCCTCCGGCTTGTCGCATTTGCTGACGGCGTGGATGTCGGCGATCTCGAGGATGCCGGCCTTGATCGCCTGGATGTCGTCGCCAAGGCCCGGCGCGGAGAGCACGACGATGGTGTGCGCGGCCGTCACCACCTCCACCTCGTCCTGCCCGACGCCCACGGTCTCGATGATGACGGGGTCGTAGCCCGCCGCATCCAGCACGTCGACTGCCTGGAGCGTCGCCCGCGTCAGCCCGCCGAGATGGCCGCGCGTCGCCATGCTGCGCACGAAGGCGCCGCCGGCGGCCGCCGTCTCGCTCATGCGCACGCGGTCGCCGAGGATCGCCCCGCCGGAATAGGGGCTGCTCGGATCGACGGCGATGACGCCGACCTTGCGGCCTTCGGCGGCATAGGCCTTGATCAGCGCCGAGACGAGGGTCGACTTGCCCGCCCCCGGAACGCCGGTAATGCCGATGACATGGGCCTTGCCGCCGTGCCGGTAGAGTTCGGCGAGCGCCGCGGCGGCCTCCGGATATCCTTCCTCCGCGCGCGAGATCATCCGCGCAATGGCGATGGCCCGGCCCGCCAGCACGTCCTTCACCAGGTCGGCCGAGGGGACATAGGCCGCCCGCCGCGGACTTGCGGAATGGGTGACGACGGTCATATCCGGCCACGCGCCGTGACGAGGTCGGTGATCGTCGTGACGATCAGGTCGGAACGGGCCTCCTGGGGCACGATGGCATCGACGCCGCCCTCCAGCAGCGCGGGATAGTCCTGCTCGGGAATGACCCCGCCGGCGACGACGAGGATGTGCCCCGCTCCCTCCTCGCGCAGACAGCGGCCGAGTTCGCGGAACAGCGGGACATGCGAGCCGGAAAGCAGGCTGACGCCGATGACGTCGACGTCCTCCTGGATCGCCGCCTGCACGACGTCCTTCGGCGTCTTGTAGAGGCCGGTATAGACGACCTCCATGCCCGCGTCGCGCAGGATGCGCGCCACCACCTTGGCGCCCCGGTCATGGCCGTCGAGTCCGAGCTTGGCGACGAGGACGCGGATGGTGTCGGGGGCCTCGGCCGGCCCGGTGGAAAGGCTTTCGCCGGCAAGGTTCGCGTCGCGCATCCGCTCTTTCTCCCTATTCAGCCGCAATGCCCGGCGCGCGGGCACCGGAGACTGATGCCGCCTCGATGGACTGGGCGATGATGCGCAGGCCAAGGTCGATCTCCTCCTCGGAAATCGTCAGCGGCGGCGCGATGCGGAACACGCCGCCCATGCCGGGCAGCTTGACGATGTTCATGCTGAGCCCGCGGCGGAAGGCTTCGGCGGCGATGCGGCTGCCGAGCTCGTGGTCGGCGCTGCGGTCCGGATTGACGATCTCGACGCCGAGCATCAGCCCGCGGCCGCGCACGTCGCCGACGCAGTCGAAGCGCTGCTTGAGCTGCGACAGGCCCCCGAACAGCCGGCTGCCGAGCCGGCCGGCGCGCGCGACCAGCCGTTCCTCCTCCACGATGTCGAGCACGGCGAGGCCCACGGCCGCCGGCAGCGGATCGGAGACATGGGTCGTGTAGAAAAGGTAGCCCTTCTCGTGGGCGATGTCCTCGATCTCCGCCGTCGTCATGACGGCCGCCAGAGGCAGGCCGGCGCCGATCGTCTTGGAGAGCGTCAGGATGTCCGGCGTCACGCCGTCGCGCTGGAAGGCGAACATGGTGCCCGTGCGGCCGATACCGGTCTGGGCCTCGTCGAGGATGAGCAGCATGCCGCGCTCGCGGCACTTTTCCTTCAGCGCCGCCAGATAGCCGGGCGGCAGTTCCAGCATGCCGCCGCTCGACAGGATCGGTTCGGCGATGAAGGCGGCGAGGCTGCCGACCGACTGGCTGTCGATCAGCCCGAAGGCGTCGTCGAGCTCGGTCTTCCAGTCGAGGCTGCCATCCGCATGGCGGAAGCGCGGTCGGAAGGTGTTGGGGGCGGGAATGGTGAGCGAGCCGACCATGGCGGGGCCGTAGCCCTTGCGGCCGGCGCTGTAGGTCGCCGAGCTCGCAGCGCCCGTCATGCCGTGCCAGCTCTTGGAGAAGGCGACGATCTCGTGCCGGCCGGTGACGAGCTTGGCCATGCGGATGGCCGCCTCGTTGGATTCCGCGCCGGTCGACAGCAGCATGACCCGGTCGAGCCCCGGCGCCAGCGCCGCCAGCCGCGCGGCAAGGTCCACGACGGGCCGCGACAGCATACCGCTGAAGAGATGCGCCACCGCGCCCATCTGGCGCTGGACGGTGGCGACGATGTGCGGATGGGAATGGCCGACGAGCGCGCTCATCTGGCCGGAGGTGAAATCGAGGATCGGGCGTTCGTCCGCATCGAAGACGAAGCAGCCCTCGGCACGCTCGATGATGGCCGGGTCGAAGCTTCCGCCATAGCGGATGAGGTGCTTGCGTGCGGCCGCCCAGAAGGCGGGGTCCTGATTGCGTGACATGTGAGCCTCCGATGCCGTTGCACAAGCGATACCGGCTGGCAGGATCTCTGTAAAATTGATAGTATTTGGATTCCGATATAAGGAAAACTGATATGCTGGGGCCGCTGGACCTTCGCCTGCTCATCACCTTCGTCAATGCCGCCCATTCCGGCTCGCTGAGCGCCACGGCGGTGCAGGTCGGCCGCACGCAATCGGCCGTGACGATGCAGATGCAGCGGCTGGAGGAGATGCTGGGGCACAGCCTCTTGCACCGCAGCGGCAGCGGCGTGCGGCTGACGGGAAGCGGCGAGCGCTTCCTCGCCTATGCCGAGCGCATCCTGAAGATGCACGACGAGGCCGTTTCCGCCTTTTCCGAAAAGGGCCTGCACGGCTCCATCGTCTTCGGCAGCCCGGAGGACTACCTCCTGTCGTTCTTTCCCATATTGCTGAAGAGTTTCGGCACGCGCTATCCGGATGTCGAGATCAAGGTGGTCTCCGCCCCGACCGCGGAATTGCGCGCCCTCCTGCCGTCGCGCAAGGTCGACCTCGCCCTTGTCTCGACGCCCAATCTTGCCGACGTCGACAACATCGTGCGGACCGAGCCGCTGGTCTGGGTCGGCAGCAAGCCGACGCTGGAGGCGCATGATTTCGGCGATACGGTGCCGCTGGCGCTGCCGGCCTCCAATGCGATGGACCACCGCGCGGCCTGCGAGGCGATGGCGCGGGCGGGGCTGCGCTACAAGATCTCCTATGCCAGCAACAGCCTTGCCGGCCTCATCGGCCTTGCCCGCTCCGGCCTTGCGATCTGCGTCATGACGCAGGAGGCCGTGCCGCCCGACCTTCACATCCTCAACGCGCCGCTGCCGCACCTGCCGCATCTCGGCATGCTGATCGCCTTCGCCGACGGCGACGCGTCACCGGCGACGATCGCCTTCGCCGACCATATCCGCGCGGTGCTGCCGACGCTGTGACGCGAACGGCCGCGGCAGGTTTCCCCGCCGCGGCCGGTCCGGTTCCCGGAGGCGATGCCTGCGTCCTCGACGCGTTTCCGCTTTTCTCCGAATCGCGAAAACGCTCTAACCCTTTATTTTACCGCATTTCCGGACGCAAAACCGCTTCACACTTTTGCTGGAAATGCTCTATTTCTCGAAATAGGTCGGCTTGCCGTCCTCGCCCTTGCGCCATTCGTAGATGACATAGTCGGGGCGGTTGATGTCGCCCTTGGCGTCGTAGCCGATCTCGCCCAGCGCCGTCGCCCAGGGACCGCCGGACCTGATGGTCTCGGCGACCTTCTGCGCGTCCTCGGCCGAGCCCGTCTTCTCGATGGCGGCGGCGACGATCTGCACGGCGATGTAGGAATAGAGCGTATAGGCCTCCGGCTCGAAGCCGGCGGCACGGAAGGCCTCGACCACCTCCTTTGCCGCCGGGTTGCGGCGCGGGTCGGGGGCGAAGGTGTTCAGCGTGCCGACGACGGCGTCGCCCGCGATCTGCGCCAGCTCGCTGGAGACCATGCCGTCGCCGGAGAACAGCGTCGCCTTCAGCCCCTGGTCGGCCGACTGGCGCATGATCAGCCCGGCCTCGGTGTGCAGGCCGCCGAAATAGATGAGCGTGACGCCGGCATCCTTCATCTTGGCGATCAGCGCGGAAAAATCCTTCTCGCCGCTGGTAATGCCCTCATAGAGGACCTCGGTGATGCCCTCGCCGTTCAGCTCCTGCTTGGCCACGTCGACGAGGCCCTGGCCGTAGGGCGTCTTGTCATGCACGATGGCGATCTTCGCATCTCTGAAATTGGCCGCGATATAGGCCGCCGCCACCCTGCCCTGCTGGTCGTCGCGCCCACAGGTGCGGAAGGTGTTCCACAGGCCCCGCTCGGTGAACTGCGGGTTGGTCGAGGCCGGCGTGATCTGCAGCACGCCGTTTTCCGCATAGACCTCGGAGGCGGGGATCGAGACGCCGGAATTGAAATGGCCGACGACATAGTGGATGCCGTCGGCGACGAACTTGTTGGCGACCGAGATGCCCTGCTTGGGGTCCGAGACGTCGTCGCCGATGACGATCTTCACCTGCTCGCCGAGCACGCCGCCGGCCGCGTTGATGTTGGCGGCCGCCTGTTCCGCGCCCTTGACGAACTGCGCGCCGAAGGCGGCGTTCGGGCCGGTGATGGGGCCGGCGACGCCGATGACGATATCGGCGAAGGCGCTGCCGCCGGACAGGGCCAGGGATGTCAGGACCACCGAGGACAAGAGGATTTTCTTCATGGATGCGCTCCCAGTTTGGCTGCGGGCGATGGTTGAGGCCTTGCTGCGCTGCCCACGATCGGCGCAGAACGCCATCCGGCGCGTGAAGACACCCGCCAGGCATTCGGTCGTGATGATGTCGGACTGTGTCCGGCGGGCGGTTCGGGCTCCCGCCCCGCCGGCCGGCCTGCCAGGCGGCGAAGGCGCGGCGCCCCGGCTCCATGCCGCCCGGCTCCCCTTCTTTCGAGAGGGGATGATGCGGCGGAGAAATATGGTATGCAATGACCGAAGGTTTCAGATTTCGTGATCGCTTTTGCCATAGGGACGGAGGGCAGGCCGCATGGAACGCCGCATGATCGCGCCCTGCTTCATGGACGACACGCTCGAATGCCTGCGGCGGCAGGGGGTGGAGGCCGCGCCGCTCCTCGCCGAAGCGGGCCTCCCGCCGGTCATCAACGGCCCCATCCCGGCCGAGCGCTACGGCGCCTTCTGGCACGCGGTGGCCCGCACCATGGACGACGAGTTCTTCGGCGAGGGCGCGCGGCCCATGCGTGCCGGCTCCTTCGCGCTGCTCTGCCAGGCCATCCTCTCGACGGCGACGCTGGAACATGCGCTGCGGCGGGCGCTGCGGTTCCTGAGGATCGTGCTCGACGATCCGCACGGCACGCTGGTCGTCGAGGAGGGACTGGCGCAGATCGTGCTGAAGGATGCGGGCGGGCCGCGCTCGGCCTTCGCCTACCGCACCTTCTGGATCATCGTGCACGGGGTCAATTGCTGGCTGATCGGGCGGCGGCTGCCGATCCGCTGGGTCGATTTCCGCTGCAGCGCGCCGCCGGCCGGCGCCGATTACCGCCTGTTCTTCGGCGCGCCGGTGCGCTTCGACCAGCCGCAGACGCGGCTGGTCTTCGATGCCGAGTTCCTGAACCTGCCGACCATCCGCGACGAGCGCGCGCTGAAGGAATTCCTCCGCCACGCGCCGGGCAACATCCTCGTGCGCTACCGGCACGACATGGGCCTGTCGGCCGCCATCCGCAAGCGCCTCGGCGGCCTCGCGCCGCAGGCCTGGCCGGGTTTCGAGGAGCTGGCCGGGCGCATGCGCATCCCCGCGCCGAGCCTGCGGCGGCGGCTGAAGCTGGAGGGGCAGACCTACCGGGAGATCAAGGACGACCTGCGCCGCGCGCTCGCCATGGAGGCGCTGGCGGAGGGCCATGCCAATGTCACGCAGCTTGCCGCCGACCTCGGCTTTTCCGAGCCGAGCGCCTTCTACCGCGCCTTCCGCAAGTGGACCGGGAAGTCCCCGGCCGTCTTCCGGCGCAGTGCGGGCGCGACGGAGGCGTAGGGCGGTCTTCCCGTCAGTTCTCCTCGAACTCGACGAGCGTGCCCTGGAAATCCTTGGGATGGGCGAAGACGACAGGATTGCCGTGCGCGCCGGTCTTCGGCTCGCCGCCGCCGAGCAGGCGGATGCCGTTTTCCGTCGCCGTGCCGATGGCCGCCGAAATGTCGTCCACGTCGAAGCAGATGTGGTGGATGCCGCCCGCCGGCTGGCGTTCCAGGAAGGCGGCGATGGGCGAATTCGGCCCCAGCGGCTCCAGGAGCTCGATCTTGGTGTTCTCGAACTCCACGAAGACGATGCGCACGCCGTGTTCCGGCAGGTCCTGCGGCTCGGTCGTCGCAACGCCGAGGTCGCGGTAGCGGCTGGCCGCCGCTGCCAGATCCGGGACGGCGATGGCGATATGGTTGACGCGTTTCAGCATGTTGGCCTCACTGGTTCCTGCGGCGGCCTTCGATCAGGTCGAGCACCGTCCGGGCGGCATCGAGCACGTTGGTGCCCGGGCCGAAGACGGCGGCCACCCCGTTGTCCATCAGATAGGAATAGTCCTGCCGCGGGATGACCCCGCCGCAGACGACGATGATGTCCTCGCCGCCCTTGGTCTTCAGGGCCTCGGCAAGCTGCGGCATCAGCGTCTTGTGGCCGGCGGCGAGCGAGGAGACGCCGATGACGTCGACGCCCTTCGCCGCGGCCATGGCGGCCGCTTCGTCCGGCGTCTGGAACAGCGGCCCCGCCAGCACGTCGAAGCCGAGGTCGCCGAAGGCCGAGGCGATGACCTTGGCGCCGCGGTCGTGGCCGTCCTGGCCGAGCTTGGCCACCATCACCCGTGGCTTGCGCCCGAGCTTTTCGGCGACGCCGTCGAGACGCTCCGTCAGGACCGACAGTTCCGGTTCGCCCTCATAGGCCTTGCCGTAGATGTTGCGCACGACCTTGGGCTCGGCGACATGGTTGCCGAAGACCGCGCGCAGGGCATCGGAGATCTCGCCGACGGTGGCCCTGGCGCGGGCGCAGTCGACAGCCGCGTCCAGGATATTGCCCTCGCCGGTGCGGGCGGTCTCCTCGAGGCGCGCGAGCGCGGCCGTGACGGCGGCGGAATCCCGCCGGCGCCGGATCGCTTCGAGCCGCTTGATCTGCGACGAGCGGACGGCGGTGTTGTCGATCTCCAGCGTGTCGATCGGCGCTTCGTCCTCCAGGCGGAACCTGTTGACGCCGACGATCACCTCCTCGCCCTTGTCGACCGCCGCCTGCCGGCGCGTCGCCGCCTCCTCGATCAGCCGCTTCGGCAGGCCGGCATCGACCGCCTTGGTCATGCCGCCCATCGCCTCCACCTCCTCGATCAGCGCCCAGGCCTTTTCCGCCAGCTCGCTGGTGAGGCTTTCGACGTAGTAGGAGCCGGCGAGCGGATCGACCACCCTGGTCACGCCCGTCTCGTTCTGCAGGATGAGCTGGGTGTTGCGGGCGATGCGGGCGGAAAACTCCGTCGGCAGCGCGATCGCCTCGTCCAGCGCATTGGTGTGCAGCGACTGGGTGCCGCCAAGGGCTGCCGACAGCGCCTCATAGGCGGTGCGGATGACGTTGTTGTAGGGGTCCTGCTCCTGCAGGGAAACGCCGGAGGTCTGGCAATGGGTGCGCAGCATCAGCGAGGACGGCTTCTTCGGCTCGAATTCCTGCATGATGCGCGTCCACAAGAGCCGCGCCGCGCGCAGCTTGGCGGCCTCCATGAAGAAGTTCATGCCGATGGCGAAGAAGAAGGAGAGGCGGCCGGCGAAATCGTCGACGTCGAGGCCCTTGGCGAGCGCGGCGCGGACATATTCGCGCCCGTCGGCCAGCGTGAAGGCCAGTTCCTGCACCAGCGTCGCGCCGGCCTCCTGCATGTGGTAGCCGGAGATCGAGATGGAGTTGAACTTCGGCATCTGCCGCGCGGTATATTCGATGATGTCGGCGATGATCCGCATCGAGGGGGCGGGCGGATAGATATAGGTGTTGCGGACCATGAACTCCTTGAGGATGTCGTTCTGAATGGTCCCCGACAGCTTTTCGCGCGGGACGCCCTGTTCCTCGCCGGCCACGATGAAGCTGGCGAGGATGGGGATGACGGCGCCGTTCATCGTCATCGACACGGAAATCTTCTCCAGCGGGATGCCGTCGAACAGGATCTTCATGTCCTCGACGCTGTCGATGGCGACGCCCGCCTTGCCGACATCGCCGACGACGCGCGGATGGTCGCTGTCATAGCCGCGATGGGTGGCAAGGTCGAAGGCGACCGACACGCCCTGCTGCCCGGCGGCCAGATTCTTGCGGTAGAAGGCATTCGAGGCCTCGGCGGTGGAGAAGCCGGCATATTGCCGGATGGTCCACGGCCGCCCCGCATACATGGTCGCGCGCGGCCCGCGCACGAAGGGCGCAAAGCCGGGCAGCGAGGACAAGTGGTCGATGCCCTCGATATCGGCGGCCGTGTAGAGCGGCTTGACGGCGATGCCCTCCGGCGTCTGCCAGGTCAGCGTCTCGGGGGAGGCCTTCAGCTCCTTTTCGGCCAGCGCCTGCCAGTCGGCGATCGTCTTCTCGTTCATCGGGCGCCCTCCTGCCGGCCGCGATCAAGGTCGTTTGCCATCATTCGAACTCCCATCATTCGAACTCCATGATCAGCTCGTCGACCGCAAGGCTCGCGCCCGGCTCGACGGCGACGCGGCTGACGACCGCGCGCTTTTCCGCGCGCAGGATGTTCTCCATCTTCATCGCCTCGACGACGGCGAGCGCCTGCCCGGCCTCGACCGTATCGCCCGCCTTGACGCTGACGGAGGTGATGACGCCCGGCATCGGGCAGAGCAGCATCTTCGAGGTGTCCGGCGGCTGCTTCTTCGGCATCAGCCGCGCCAGCGCCGCGACCCGGCCCGAACGGACATGGGCCTTGACGTCCATGCCCCGCCAGCGCAGGCGGATGGCCGGGCCGACGAGATCGACCTTCATGCCGACCGTCTCGCCGGCAATGGTGAAGGAGGCATGGGTGGAGCCCGGCACGAAGCTGCCGGCGACGGGCAGCACGGTGCCGTCGGCAAAGCGCACGCTGGCGCCCTCCACGCCGGTTTCCAGCGTCAGGGCAAGCTCGGTCTCGCCGAAGCGCACGACCCAGTCCTTGCCGAGGACGCGGCGGTGGTTGCCGATCGTGCCGGAAATCTGCACGGCGCGGGCCTGCATCACCTGGTTGACCGAGGCGGCGACGGCGGCAAGCACCCGCGCGGCCTCTCCATCCGGCTCGACGCCGTTAAAGCCGTCCGGGAACTCCTCCGCGATATAGGCGGTTGTCAGCCGGCCCTCGCGGAACCGCGGCTGCTGCATGACGGCCGACAGGAACGGCAGGTTGTGGCCGACGCCCTCGACCTCGAAAGCGTCGAGCGCGCGGGCCATGGCATCCACCGCCGCAAGCCGGGCCTCCGCCCCCTCGCCCGGTGCCCAGGCGCAGAGCTTGGCGACCATCGGGTCGTAATACATCGAGATCTCGCCGCCCTCGTAGACGCCGGTATCGTTGCGCACGACCGTGCCGTCGGCCGCCTTGCCCTCGGCCGGCGGGCGGTAGCGCGTGAGGCGGCCGATCGACGGCAGGAAGTTGCGGTAGGGGTCCTCGGCATAGAGGCGGCTTTCGATCGCCCAGCCGTCCAGCTTCACGTCGTCCTGCCCGAAGGCCAGCTTTTCGCCGGCGGCGACGCGGATCATCTGCTCGACGAGGTCGATGCCGGTGATGAGCTCCGTCACCGGATGCTCGACCTGCAGGCGCGTGTTCATTTCGAGGAAGTAGAAATTGCGGTTCCCGTCGACGATGAACTCCACCGTACCGGCGGAATGGTAGCCGACGGCCTTCGCCAGCGCCACGGCCTGCTCGCCCATGGCCTTGCGCGTTGCCGCATCGAGGAAGGGCGACGGCGCCTCCTCGATGACCTTCTGGTTGCGCCGCTGGATCGAGCATTCGCGCTCGCCGAGATAGAGCGTGCTGCCGTGCTTGTCGCCCAGCACCTGGATCTCGATATGGCGCGGCTGCGTGACGAACTTCTCGATGAAGATGCGGTCGTCGCCGAACGAGCTCTTCGCCTCGTTCCGGGAGGACTGGAAGCCCTCGCGCGCCTCCGCGTCGTTCCAGGCGATGCGCATGCCCTTGCCGCCGCCGCCGGCGGACGCCTTGATCATCACGGGATAGCCGATGCGCGAGGCGATCGTCACCGCCTCGTCGGCATCCTCGATCAGGCCCATATGGCCCGGCACCGTGTTGACGCCCGCCTCCGCCGCCAGCTTCTTCGAGGTGATCTTGTCGCCCATCGCCTGGATGGCGCCGACCGGCGGGCCGATGAAGGCGACGCCCTCCTTCTCCAGCGCCTCGGCGAAGGCGGCGTTTTCCGACAGGAAGCCGTAGCCGGGATGCACGGCGTCCGCGCCGGTCTTGCGGATGGCGTCGAGGATGCGGTCGATGACGATGTAGGACTGTGCCGACGGCGCCGGCCCGATATGCACGGCCTCGTCGGCCATGGTCACATGCAGCGCGTTGCGGTCGGCATCGGAGTAGACCGCGACGGTGGGAATGCCGAGCCTGCGGGCGGTCTTGATGACGCGGCAGGCGATCTCGCCGCGATTGGCAATCAGGATTTTCTTGAACATCAGGTGTCTTCCGGTCCCGGTCTGTCTTTGTATTTCTTTTCGTAAGGCATCAGCAGGATGGCCGAGGCCGTCGCGGCCCCGCCGAACAGCGAGGCGAAGGGCACGACGAGCAGCAGCACCGGCATGACCGGATCCGCCGCGCGGGCGATGCGCGTGCCGATGCCGCCGATATCGAGGACGATGACGGCGGCGGCCGTCGCCGCGCCGATCAGGCCGCCGACGAGCGCATGCAGCATCATGAAGCGCAGCATGTGCCAGTGATCCTTGCGTGCCTCCTCCGGCGTCAGTTCCGGCCGTTCCATCCTCCCCGCCCTCGTCAAAGGGGTATCGTGTCGTGCTTCTTCCAGCGCGTCTCCACCTGCTTGTTTTTCAGCGATGCGAAGGCCCGGGCGATGCGCCGGCGCGAGGAATGCGGCATGATCACCTCGTCGATGAAGCCGCGCTCGGCGGCGACGAAGGGATTGGCGAAACGTTCCTCGTATTCCTTCGTGCGGGCGGCGATCTTCTCCGCATCGCCGAGCTCCGAGCGATAGAGGATCTCGGTCGCGCCCTTGGCGCCCATGACGGCGATCTCGGCGGTCGGCCAGGCATAGTTGACATCGGCGCCGATATGCTTGGAGGCCATGACGTCATAGGCCCCGCCATAGGCCTTGCGGGTGATCAACGTCACCATCGGCACCGTCGCCTGGCTGTAGGCGAAGAGCAGCTTGGCGCCGTGCTTGATGATGCCGTTATATTCCTGCGCGGTGCCGGGCAGGAAGCCGGGCACGTCGACGAGGGTCAGGAGCGGGATCGAGAAGGCATCGCAGAAGCGCACGAATTTCGCGGCCTTGCGGGCGGAATCGATGTCGAGGCAGCCGGCCAGCACCATCGGCTGGTTGGCGACGACGCCGACCGTCTGGCCTTCCAGCCGGATGAAGCCGGTGATGATGTTGCGGGCGAAGGCCTCCTGCAATTCGAAGAAATCGCCCTCGTCGGCCAGAGCCAGGATCAGCTCCTTCATGTCGTAGGGCTTGGTCGAGCTTTCGGGCACGAGGCTGTCGAGGCGCATCTCGAGGCGCGCGGGGTCGTCGTGGAACGGGCGGACCGGCGGCTTCTCGCGGTTGTTGAGCGGCAGGAAATCGAAGAGCAGCCGGACATTCTCCAGCGTCTCGACGTCGTTCTCGTAGGCCGCGTCGGCGACGGAGGACTTCTTCGTGTGGGTGCCGGCGCCGCCGAGTTCCTCGGCGGTGACGATCTCGTTGGTGACGGTCTTCACCACGTCCGGGCCGGTCACGAACATGTAGGACGTGTCGCGCACCATGAAGATGAAGTCGGTCATGGCCGGCGAATAGACGGCGCCGCCCGCGCAGGGGCCCATGATGACGGAGATCTGCGGGATGACGCCGGAGGCCTCCGCATTGCGGCGGAACACCTCGGCATAGCCGGCGAGCGAGGCGACGCCCTCCTGGATGCGCGCGCCGCCGCTGTCGTTGAGGCCGATGACCGGGGCACCGTTGCGCACCGCCATGTCCATGATCTTGCAGATCTTCTGGGCATGGGTTTCCGACAGCGAGCCGCCGAGCACGGTGAAATCCTGGCTGAAGACATAGACCTGCCGGCCGTTGATCGTGCCCCAGCCGGTGACGACGCCGTCGCCCGCGAAGGTCTGCCCCGCCATGCCGAAATCGACGGCCCGGTGGGTGACGTACATGTCGTATTCCTCGAAGGAGCCCTCGTCGAGCAGCACCTCGATGCGCTCGCGCGCCGTCAGCTTGCCCTTGCCGTGCTGGGCGTCGATGCGCTTCTGGCCGCCGCCGAGCCTCGCCTCGCTGCGGCGTTGTTCGAGTTGTTCAAGGATGTCGCGCATGAAGGCTCCCACTGGTGTCGTCTGGTAGTCATACCGGTTTGCACAGGTTTGCTGAAGTCTTGATCGGGCGCGAATGTGGAATTATAAATTCGCGAATTGAAACTTGCGAAATTGCGAACATGGCACTCGGAAAACTGTTCATCGGCCTGAAGGTGCGCGAGTTGCGCGTGGCGAGCCAGCAGACGCAGAGCCAGTTCGCCAAGCGCATCGGCATCTCCACCAGCTACCTCAACCAGATCGAGAACAACCAGCGCCCCGTCTCCGCCGCCGTGCTCTTGCAGCTCGCCGACAAGTTCAACCTCGACATCAGCGAGCTTTCGCGCGGGGAGACCGACCGGCTGCTCTCGGCGCTCAGCGAGGCGCTCGCCGACCCGATCTTCGAGAGTTTCAGCCCTTCCCTCCAGGAACTCAAGCTGATTTCGCAGAACGCCCCGGCGCTCGCCCATGCACTCGTGCTCGCCCACCAGGCCTATCGCCGCAAGAGCGAGCAGCTGGCGAGCCTCGACCACGACCGCGAGAACGCCCCCGGCCTCGGCGCCACGCCCTACGAGGAGGTGCGCGACTTCTTCCATTTCGTCGACAACTACGTGCACGCGCTCGATGTTCTTGCCGAAACGCTGGCGGCCGGCCTCTACGGTGCGGGCTTCGACCGCAGGTCCGCCCTCGTGCGCCACCTTGAAAAGCAGTTCGGCGTCTCGGTCGCCTTCGCCGAGACCAATGACGGCCCGCTGCGCCATTACGACCGCGAGCGGAAGGTGCTGACCCTCAACCGGCTCTCGGCGAACCCGACGCAGGTCTTCCAGCTCGCCCACCAGGTCTCCCAGCTCCATGCGGCACAGGAGATCGAGGAGATCGTGCAGCGGGCGAATTTTCGCACGGACGAAGCAAGGGACATCTGTCGCATCGGGCTGCACAACTATTTCGCCGGCGCCCTCGTCATGCCCTACGGTGAATTCCTTTCCGCCGCGCAAAAACTGCGCCACGATATCGAACTGCTCTCCGCCCGCTTCGAGGCCTCGCTGGAACAGGTCTGTCACCGGCTCTCCACGCTGCAGCGGCCGGGCAGCAAGGGCGTGCCGATCTTCTTCGCCCGGATCGACCGCGCCGGCAACATCACCAAGCGACACAGCGCGACCAAGCTGCAATTCGCCCGCTTCGGCGCGGCCTGTCCGCTGTGGAACGCCCACCGGGCCTTCGAGGTGCCGCAGGGCATCATCCGCCAGCTGGCCGAAACGCCCGACGGGGTGCGCTATCTCTGTCTTGCGACGCAGACCTTCAAGGGCACCGGCGGCTTTGCCGCCACGCGCACGGGCTATGTGCTCGCCTTCGGCTGCGAGGTCTCCTATGCCGACCAGTTCGTCTATGCCGACGACCTTGCGATCGGCGAGCGCTCCCGCTTCGAGCCGATCGGCATTTCCTGCCGGCTGTGCGAGCGTGGCAACTGTCCGAGCCGCGCCGTCCCGCCGATCCGCGGCCGCCTGCAAGTCGATCCCGACATCCGCGAGACGATCCCCTACCGTCTTGCCTGAGGGGCCGGCTTGCCTTTCGCCGGGCGGTCCCTGCATAGTCCCGGCCGATTTCGAACACGGGAAGGACCGACGAGACATGCCGACACAGCCCCGCCTCATCGATCTTGCCGCCGACACCGCGACGCGCCCCTCCAAGGGCATGCGCCAGGCCATCGCGGCGGCGCCCGTGGGCGACGAGCAGCGGGGCGAGGACCCGACGACGCTGGCGCTGGAGGCGCGGTCGGCCGGGCTTCTCGGGCAGGAGAAGGCGCTGTTCCTGCCGTCCGGGACGATGGCGAACCAGATCGCCTTCCTCGTCCATTGCCGGGCGGGGGACGAGATCGTCTGCGCGGAGAACGCCCATGTCTTCGGCTCGGAGGGGGCGGGGGCGGCCGCGCTTTCCGGCGCGCAGTTCCGGCCGATCGAGACGGCGACGGGCCTCTTTTCCGTGGAGGACGTCGCCCGCCGGCTGCGGGCGCCGCGCCACCGTTCGCCGCGCAGCCGGGTCATCGCCATCGAGCAGACCACCAACCGGGGCGGCGGGCGCATCTGGCCCGAGGCGGAGATCCTCGCCCTGAAGGCGCTGGCGCAGGAGAAGGGGCTTGCGCTGCACATGGACGGCGCGCGGCTGCTCAACGCCGCTGTCGCCACCGGCCTTGCGGCGGCGCGCTTCGCCGCGCCCTGCGACAGCGTCTGGATCGACCTCTCCAAGGGACTGGGATGCCCGGTCGGCGCCGTGCTGGCGGGACCGGAGGCCTTCATCGAGGAAGCCCTGGTCTGGAAGCACCGGCTCGGCGGGGCGATGCGGCAGTCCGGCATCCTCGCCGCCGCGGGGCTCTATGCGCTCGACCACAATGTCGCGCGCCTGGCGGAGGACCATGACAATGCCCGGCGGCTTGCCGCGCTCCTTGCCGGCGTGCCGGGCCTGACGCTGCAACCCGAGAGCAGCTTCACCAACATCCTCTTCCTCGACCTTGCCGGCACGGGCGTTGCCGCGCGCGCATTGGCCGAGGCGCTGCTCGGCGCGGCGATCCGCGTCAATGTCGAGGGCGTAAGCCGCATCCGCCTGGTCACCCATCTCGATATTTCGGCCGGGGACGTCGAGACCGCCGGGCGGGCGATCGTGGCGGCGCTGGCGCGGCTGCGGGCCGCTCCGCAAGGTCATGCCGCGCCATAGAAAAGGCTGCGCGCCATACCCCCTGTCAGCTACAGGGCAATCGCATATGGAATTCGGCATTACCGTTCTTCCCCTTCTCCCCCGCGGGGAGAAGGTGCCGGCAGGCGGATGAGGGGGATGGCGAAGGCAGGGAAGTTAGGAATCCCACCCGAATCACCCCCTCATCCGACCCTTCGGGCCACCTTCTCCCCGCGGGGGAGAAGGGGAAGGCGGCAACGTTGAATTCCATATGCGATTGCCCTGCCGTCCGATGGGTAGCAGCCGGCGGCAGGGCTTTCTCCGTCATTTCGGTGCGTGGCCGTGTTCGGCGTCGATCGACCGGCTCTCGCCTGTCGCGACCATGGTGCGGGTGGCGTCGACCGTGGCATAGGTCCAGAAGATGCGCATCGGCTTGTCCGACGCGTTGATGAAGCGGTGCGGCACGTTGGCCGGGATCCAGGTCGTGTCGTTGGTGGCGAGGTGGTGCTCGACACCGTCGATCTCGGCGATCGCCTCGCCCTCGATCACCATGACGCTCTCCTCGCAATTGTGGAAATGCAGGCCGATTGCGGCGCCGGGATCGAAGGCGGTGATGCCGTTGATCATGCTGGTGGAGCCGCAGCGGCGGGTGACGAGCGGCGTGGTGCGCGCGCCGCCGCCGCGATCGTTGGTCTTCAGTTCGTGCGGGCGCAGGATGGCAGGTTCGGGCATGTGGGACCTCACTTGGAAGGACCGATCCAGACGGTCTTGACGTTGACGAATTCGCGGATGCCGTAGACGCCGAGCTCGCGCCCGTAGCCGGAGCGCTTGATGCCGCCGAAGGGGTAGCGCGGGTCGGAGGCGGTCATGCCGTTGATGAAGACGGCGCCGGCATCGATGCGGGCGGCAAGCGCCCGGCCGCGGGCTACGTCGCCCGTCCAGAGCGCGGCGCCGAGGCCGTATTCGCTGTCATTGGCCATGGCGACGGCCTCGTCTGCGTCCTTCGCGCGGATGATGGCGGCGACCGGGCCGAAGGTCTCCTCACGGAAGGCGGTCATGCCGGGCCGGACATGATCGAGCACGGTCGGCGGATAGTAGAAGCCGTCGCCCTCGACCGGCGCGCCGCCGAGCTTCAGCACGGCCCCTTCGGCGAGCGAGCGCTTCACCTGCTCGTGCAGGCCGGTGCGCAGGTTCTCGCGGGCCATCGGGCCGATCTTCGTGTCGCGCGCCATGGGATCGCCGATCGTCAGCGCGGCGGCCTTTTCGACGAAGAGCGCGGTGAAGCGGTCCGCCACGGCCTCCTCCACGATGAAGCGCTTGGCGTTGACGCAGGACTGGCCGACATTGATGTAGCGCGCCTTGACGGCGGTCTCGGCGGCGGCGTCGAGATCGGCATCGGCGAGCACGATGAACGGGTCGGAACCGCCGAGCTCCAGCACCTGCTTCTTCAGCGCCTTGCCGGCCTGCGCGGCGACGATGGCGCCGACCTCGGTCGAGCCGGTCAGCGTCACGGCGGCGATGCGCGGGTCGGCGATGAGGCCGGCGACCCTGGACGTGTCGACGAGGAGCGTCGCCGTCAGCCCGGCCGGGGCGCCGGCGGCCTCCATCACCTCCTGCACGGCGAGCGCGCATTCCGGCACGTTGTTGGCATGCTTGAGGATGGCGCCGTTGCCGGCGGCGAGCGCCGGGGCGGCGAAGCGGAAATACTGCCAGAACGGATAGTTCCACGGCATGATCGCCAGCACCACGCCGAGCGGCTCGAAGGCGACGACGCTTTCGCTGGCATTGGAGGCGACGGGCTCGTCGGCGAGATAGGCCGGCGCATGCTCGGCATAGAAGTCGCAATTATACGCGCATTTCTCGATCTCGGCCTCGGCTTCCGCGATGGGCTTGCCCATTTCGCGCACGATCATCCCGGCATAGCGCGCCTTGCCGGCGCGCAGCGCCGCGGCCATGCGGGTGAGCAGCGCCACGCGCTCGCCGACCGGCACGCGCCGCCAGGCACGCTGCGCCCGGGCGGCCGCTTCCAAAGCGGCGTCCACGGCGGCATCGTCCTGCAGGTCGAAGCTGCGGATGGGCCGGCCGGTGGCGGGGTTGACGGAGGTGATGGCTGTCATGGCGAAACCTTTTCGGAAAGGAGCCGCTTCCAGCCGGGCAGGAAGGCAGCGCTGGCGGATGTCGCGGCGGAGGGGATGTATTCGAAGCCGATGGCGCCGGCATAGCCCGCCGCCGTGAGGGCGGTAAGGACGGACTCGAAGGAGAGCGTGCCGGTTCCCGGCTCGTGGCGGCCGGGATGGTCGGCGATATGGACATGGCCGAGGCGGCCGGCGTTCCGCGTGATCCAGCGGCGCGGGTCCTCGCCGAGCACGGCGGCATGGTAGGTGTCGAACAGGAGGGCGAAACGGCCCTGGAACTGGTCCTGCAGGTCCGCAGCGAGGGTAAGGCTGCCCATGTGGTAGCCGGGAATGGTGATCGCCTCGACGAGCACCCGCACGCCGCTGCCCTCCACCCGGTTCAGCGCCCAGGAGAGGTTGAGCCTGTAGGTCTCGGCGGCATCGAGGAGCCCGCCCTTCGGCACGCCCGCCATGGGGTGGACGAAGGGGCAATCGACCTCCAGCGCATAGGCGAGCGCGCGGTCGAAGCCGGCGCGGAACTCCGCCTCGCGGCCGGCGAGCGCGGCAAGGCCCTTCTCGCCCGCAGCCGCATCGCCCATGCCCGAGGTGACCTGCGAGAAGGTGAGGCCGAGATCGGCAAGGCGGGCCCGCATCTCCTTCGCCGGCACCGCCCAGGGCTCCGGATGCTCGACGGCGGTGAAGCCGTCGTGCGCCGCCGCCGCCGGCCGCTCGGCAAGCGGCAGGTCTGCGTAGAGATAGCCGATATGGGCGGAGAGACGGTTCATCAGGCCGCCTCGAATGGGGCCGCGCTGCCTTCCGGCACGGCGATGCCGGCGCCCGCGCCCTCGGCGGCAAGGTCCGCGACGACATTGCCGGTGACGGGAATGCCGGTGCGGCGGCGCTCGTCCTCGCGGCGCTGCTCCGGTTCGCCCGGCATCATGATCTCCTCGACGCCGGCCGCGCGCGGCAGCCGCTTGATGCGCTCGTAGAATTCATCCATCCGCGCGCCGAAATCGTCCAGCGAGAGGAAGAGGTCGGGCTTGATGGCGAAGAACAGGTGGCCGACATTCTGCGGCTCGGAATGGTCGAAATAGAGGCTCTTCACGTCGCCGCCGAAATTCGCGCCGGTGAGGACGCCGGACATCAGGTCCATCAGCGTCGCCAGCACCGAGCCCTTGACGCCGCCGAAGGGCAGGCAGACGCCCTCGAAGGCCTTGGCGGCGTCCGTGGTGGGGTTGCCCTCGACATCGAGCGCCAGGCCCTCGGCTATCGGATCGCCCTTCATGGCGGCGAGCCGGATCTTGCCGCGCGCAATCACCGTCATCGCCATGTCCATGAGATAGGGCGGGTGCTTGCCGCCCGGAATACCGGCGGCGATGGGGCTTGCGCCGAGGAAGGTGGTGCGCCCGCCCCACATCGGAATGGCGGGCGAGGAATTGGTGAAGATCATCGAGATGAAGCCGCGCTCGATGGCGCGCAGCGCATAACACGCCCCCATGCCGAAATGGGTGGAGCGGCGGACGCCGGCAAGGCCGATGCCCATCTCGCCGGCAATGTCGCAGGCGGCGTTCATAGCGATGTTCGAGGCGATGAAGCCCATGCCGTTGTCGCCGTCGACCGCGGCGACGGCGCCAGCCGCCTTCGTCACCGTCACGTCGGGGCGCGGATTGACGAGGCCGCGCTTCAGCCGCTCCAGATACATCGGGATGCGGCTGACGCCGTGGCTGTCGACGCCGCGCAGGTTCGCCTTGACGAGGTCGCCCGCGATCAGCGCCGCGTCCGCCTCGCTCATGCCCACGGAGAGGAACAGGGCTTTGGCGTATCGGATCAGGTCTTCGGCTCTAAAATAAAGCGTTTCGGCCATTTCGGGCTCCCGGAGGGTTGCGACCGCCCGCCCGGCCGCAGGGAGGCGGCCGGTCAGGCATCGGCGTGGATGGTGGGCGGCGTCAGACGCCGGCGGTTTCGTCGGGCATGTCGATCTTGCGGGTGCGCCGCCAGTGCAGCATCGCCGGCACGATCAGGATCAGGACCGAGACGGCGATGAGCACGGCCGAGAGCGGGGTGGAGACGAAGACCGTCGGATCCCCCTGCCCCACGGCGAGCGCCCGGCGCATCTGCACCTCCGCCATCGGCCCGAGGATGAGGCCGATCAGCACCGGCGCGATCGGGAAATCATAGACGCGCATCATGTAGCCGAGCACGCCGACGCCGGCCATCATGGCAAGGTCCACCCAGGAGTTCGACACGCCCCAGATGCCGACCAGCGAGAAGATCAGGATGCCGGCATAGAGATAGGGACGCGGGATGAAGAGCAGCCGCACCCACAGCCCCGCCAGCGGCAGGTTGAGGATCAGCAGCATCAGGTTGCCGACATAGAGCGAGGCGATGAGGCCCCAGACGAGATCGGCGGAGTTGATGAACAGCAGCGGCCCCGGCTGCAGCCCGTAGTTCTGGAAGGCGGCGAGCAGGATCGCGGCGGTGGCCGAGGTCGGCAGGCCGAGCGTCAGGAGCGGCACCAGCACGCCGGCGGCAGCGGCGTTGTTCGCGGCCTCGGGACCGGCCACGCCCTCGATGGCGCCATGGCCGAACTCCTCCGGATGCTTGGTCAGGTTGCGCTCGACCGTATAGGAGAGGAAAGTCGGGATCTCCGCGCCGCCGGCCGGCAGCGCGCCGATGGGAAAGCCGAAGCCGGTGCCGCGCAGCCACGGCTTCCACGAGCGCTTCCAGTCTTCCTTCGTCATCCAGATGCCGCCGGAAAGCGGATTGAGGTTGGGCTTCTGGAAGCCGAAGCGGCTGGCGACATAGAGCGTCTCGCCGACGGCGAAGAGCGAGACGAGCACGACGGTCATCTCGACGCCGTCCATGAGGTCCGGCACGCCGAAGGTCAGCCTTTGCAGGCCGGTCTGCTTGTCGATGCCGACGACGCCGAGCGACAGGCCGAGGAAGAGCGCGATGAAGCCGCGCACCTTGGACGTCCCCATCACCACGGAGACGGACAGGAAGGCGAGCAGCATCAGGGCGAAATAGTCCTGCGGCTTGAAGATGAAGGCGAGCTCGGCGATGGGCGGGGCGAGGAAGGTGATGCCGAGCGTGCCGATGGTGCCGGCGACGAAGGAGCCGATCGCGGCCGTGCAGAGCGCCGCCGCGCCGCGGCCCTGGCGGGCCATCTTGTTGCCTTCCAGCGCGGTCATCATCGAGCCGCTCTCGCCGGGCGTGTTGAGCAGGATCGAGGTGGTGGAGCCGCCATACATCGCGCCGTACAGGATGCCGGCGAACATGATGAAGGCCGCCGTCGGTTCGATATAGACGGTGACGGGCAGGAGCAGCGCGATGGTCAGCGCCGGGCCGATGCCGGGCAGCACGCCGATGGCGGTGCCCATGAAGGTGCCGACGAAGGCCCAAAACAGGTTCTGCGGCTGCAGGGCGACGGAAAAACCGTTCATCAGGCCGGTGATCGCGTCCATCCTACACCCCCATCATCGGAAGAAGACCGCCGAGCTGGACGCCCAGCTTGCGGAAGAGCCACCAGCACAAAAGCGAGAAGCCGAAGCCGAGCACCAGGTCGAGATGCCAGCGGCGCGACTTGAAGGCCGCCGCGACCAGCACGAAACAGCCGGTGCAGGTGATGACGAAGCCGAGCGGCTTCATCGTCAGCATCGGCAGGGCGCTGGCGGCCGCGGCAAGGCCGAGCGCCATGTAGTTGACCTTGTGGTCCTCGCTCACGTCCTCGGCGCCCTGTTCCTCGAACGGAACGCCCCGGTAGATCTGCAGTGCCAGCAGCAGGCCCAGAACGACCAGGCCGAGCCCGACGGCCGAGGGCATGAAGCCCGGGCCGACATGGGCGTACTGGTCGAACTGGGGCAGTTCCGCGGCCTTCAAGAAAACGATGGCTCCCCAGCCGACCGTTCCCGCCGCAATCCAATAGGGGCGTTCCGTCATGTCAGACATCCTTTCGAAAAGCGCGGCGGCGGCTTACTTGGTGAGGCCGGCTTCCTTCAGGATTGCGCCGATGCGGGTCTTTTCGTCGTTCAGGAAGGCGACGAAATCATCCCCGGCGAGATAGGCGTCTTCCCAGCCCTGCTTGGCCAGGATGTCCTTCCAGGCAGTGCTGTCGTGCATCTTGGCGAAGCGGTCGAGCCACATGGTACGGCCCTCCGCCGACATGTCGGGCGCGCCGACGATGCCGCGCCAGTTGCCGACGACCACGTTGAGGCCGGCTTCCTTCAGGCTCGGCGCGTCGATGCCCTCGACGCGGCCCTCGGAGGTGACGGCGATGATGCGGATGCGGCCGGCATCGGCCATCGGCTTGAATTCCGAGACGCCCGAGACGGCGACCGTCACGGCGCCGCCGCCGAGCGCGGTCACGGCTTCCGCGCCGCTGTCATAGGGGATGTAGTTCAGCCTGGCCGGCTCCAGACCGCTTTCCTTGGCGATCAGCGCCATCACGATATGGTCGACGCCGCCGGCCGAGCCGCCGCCGATCGACACGGCACCGAGGTTCTCCTTCATCGCCTTGACGAGGTCGTCCACCGTCTTGATCGGGGAATCGGTCGCCACCGCGACGACGCCCGTATCGTTGGTGAGGCGCACCAGCGGCGTCACGTCGTCGAGCGTGACGGGCGAGGAATTGAGCAGGATGCCCCCGACCAGGATGACGCCCATCGACATGACGGCATTGTCGTTGCCGCGGTTCGCGCCGACGAATTCGGCAAGGCCGATCGTGCCGCCGGCACCGCCCTTGTTGGTGAAGGTCGCGCCATCGGTGAAGATGCCTTCCTTCGACATGGCCTCGAACGGCAGGCGCGCCATGGCGTCATAGCCGCCGCCGGCGCCGCCCGGCGCCATCACCACGGCCGGATCGGCAAGGGCCGGCGCTGCGGCCGAAAGCGAAAACGCCAATGCTGCGGCAAAAACTGCTTTGATCATAATTTCCTCCCAAAAAGTCCGGGCCGAAAGCCCCGGTGCTGCCGAGCGGCAACACAGACACCGGCCTCCTTGCCGTTGTCTTAATAATACACTTACGACAATATTATCGATTGCGCAACACCGTTGTTGCCGTTGGGAGGCAACGGTTCCGCGCAATAAGCGGTCCGGGTTCCGGACCCGGTGCAGCCCCCCTCTGCCCTGCCGGGCAGAGGGGGGTGGCCGTCATCTCCATTGTTCATAGGCCACTGCTGAAGCGACATCGTTTCAAAAGAAAACAACGGAGCGCCGGCAACCTCGGCCTGCAAACAAAACGCCCCCTGCCGGAGGCAGAGGGCGTCGAAAGGAAACCGTGCGCAACAGGCCGGTCAGTCGATCTGCAGTTCCTCCAGCAGGCAGGCCCAGCCGGCGCCGTGCATGTCGCGGTCGGCGCGCGTGCCCTGGACGACGGGGCGCGGCACGGAGAACTTCACCACGTTGAGCGCCGGGATGTCGAAGCGCTTGAGCAATTGCTGCTCGACGCCGAAGAGCTTCGCCACCGTGGCGTCCTTCAGCCCGTCGCGCACCCGGGCATAGGTCACCGGATCGTCGCAGAAGACATCGACCGTCAGCCAGAACGGCCCGGCATTCTTGGAGCGCACCTTGCTGACGAGGCTTCCCAGTTCAGGCATGCCCCACCTCATGCGTCTCGAGCACGAAGGCGGCGAGCGGGTCGTCCAGTTCCATCACATGGTTGAGGCAGAACTCGTAGAGCGCGCCGCGCTGCATTTCGGCGGGCGAGAAGGGAAAGGCGAAGGTCGGCATCGGCTCGTCCTCGGTCAGGGGATGGTGCAGGAGATAGGGGTTGAGGATCTTGCCGGCCTCGGCCGCCAGCTCGGCGGTCGGGCAGGTGAGGATGCCGAGAATGCCGACCTCGACGGGAATGTCGTGGCGGTTCTCCAGCGCGCCGAGCGTCGCATCCATGCCGATCAGCCGGATCTCGACGGTGAAGGCATCGGGGGCAAGGCCCATGCGGGCGACGATCTTGTCGCGCACCCTGGCCTCGACATCCGCCGCCCATTCGCGCACATGCTCGACATAGCGGCGCTCGCGCACCACCGCGAGGCCGACCGTCTGGTAGCCGACGATGCGGGCGCCCTCCAGCTTGACCGTGTAGCCCCCCGGCACCCATTTCGAGCCCTCGACGCGCACCCGGCGCCCGTCGAGCGCCTCGTATTCCGACCGCGTCACGTCGAGATGGCCGCCCGGCTCGTGCAGGATGAAGGGGTCGGAGTTCTCGTAGAGCATGTGGGCGGAGACGGTGTAGGGCGTCGCGGCGGCATCGGCGGCCATCGGCTCGATGGTGAAGCCCGAGGCGTCGAAATCGATCTGGATCACGCCGGAATTCGGCTGCGTGGTGGCGAGCGCCCCGCATTCGCCGACCTTGGCGCCGTGCCAGGCGGCGCCGGCATGGTCGCCGCGTACGACCGGCAGGGCCGCGATGATGGCGGTGTCCGTGGTGCGGCCGGCGATGACGATGTCCGCCCCGGTGGCGAGCGCCGCCGCCACCTGCTCGACGCCGGCCAGCGCGACGATGTTGGTGCAGTCGTCGACGATGGCCTCGTTGATGTCGGGCGCAGCGGGCAGCGCGTGCAGGCGGCCCTCGCCGAGCGCGGCCTTAACCCGTTCCTTCGGCTGGCCGGATTTCAGCGTCGCGACCTTGACCTGCATGCCCTCCTCCAGGGCGATCTCGCGGGTGATGTCGAACAGCCAGTCGACCGCGGCATCGGCGCCGCAGGTGCCGGCCGTGCCGATGACGAGCGGCACGCCGGCCTTGGCCCGCGCCTGCATCAATTCGCGCCACTCCACCTTGGTCGAGGCGCGCGAATATTTCGAGACGCCGCGCCCGAGATAGGACGGGCCGCTGTCCGTCGATCCGCCGTCGATGGCGATGATGTCGGGCCGGTTGGCGACGCCGCGCTCCAGCGCCGCGCGGTCATAGCCCAGTCCCAGCGCGCCTGCGGGTATAAGTACGCGTGTCATGTGTCACCTCCCTTGCTCGGCCCGCCAGCGGGGCCACCGGAAAACATTTCAGCACGGGCCTTGCGCAGCTTGGCCCTGCCGAGGTGGTCGTGCATCAGGTCCGCCGCCCTGCCGGTATCGCCGGCATCCAGCGCGTCGAGAATGGCGAGGTGCTCGGCATTCTGGCCGCGCACCTGCTCGGCATTCAGCGTCTGGCGGTATTCGATCAGGCGGCGGAGCTGGTTGAGCTTCTGCACCGTGTTGACCAGGAAACGGTTGCCGGAGAGCGCAGCGAGACCCTCGTGGAAGGACGAATTCGCCTCGAACAGCTCCATCTGGCTGAGCCGACGCCAGCCGCCGTCGGCGACGATCTCCTGCCGGCGGCGCAGGTCCGCGAGCACGGCGGGATCGGCCCGGAACTCGGGCGAGCGGATGCCGTGCACCTCGATCGCCTGGCGCAGGTCGTAACATTCCCGGTAGGCCTCGACGGAATCGATCAGCACCGCGAAGGTCCAGCCCCGGCCCTCGTTGCGCTCGATCCAGCCCTCGCCGGAAATGCGCGTCAGGATGCGCCGCAGCCCCAGCCGCGACACGCCGTAGCGCCGCATCAGGTCGGTCTCGCTGACCCGGTCCGGCAGGCGGCGCGACAGGCGGTCTTCGGCGATGCGCAGATAGGTCGCCTCGTCCGACGTCTCGTTGGCCGCCGGCAGCGGATCGGCGGCGATGCGGTCGGGATCGCGCAGGTAGAAGCCCTTGTTGGGCACCCGCTCGACAATGCCCTGGTCGGCCAGGATGCCGAGCGCCGAGCGGATCGGCTGGCGCGACGTGCCGAACAGGGACTGGAGGCTGGCTTCCGTCAGGTGCTGTCCCCGTTCCATGGCCGATGTCCTGATATGGCGGACGATCTTGTCCGCCAGCGAGCGATGAAGTTCGTTCATGATCGACCCCTGGATGGTATTAAGCGCGTATATACGACAATCCACAGGCAATCAATCTGGCGGCGCCGGTCCTGCCGGCGCACTCTCCTTGGTGTTTTGAAATGACAAAAGTCCAATAGCCCGAATCCTGGTACTATGCAAGCACAAAGAACCGGCGCTTGGCGAAGCCCGCGGAACATGCGACAAGGCACAGGCCATCCAGGAGCGCCGATGACCCAGATAGCCAGCACCCTTGCCCACGAGATCGCCCGGCTCGTGCATGCCGAGCGGCTGGCGCCCGGCGAGCCCCTGACCGAGCGCAGCCTTGCGGAACGCTTCCTCGTCTCGCGCTCGCCGATCCGCACGGCGCTGCGCGAACTGCAGCGCGCCGGCGTGCTGACGGCGGCCGAGCGCGGCGGCTTCAAGGTGGCCGATCCTTCCGCCGCGAAGGCGCTTGCCGCCAGCACGCCGGCGCCCGACGGCGGCGAGGAGGTCTATCTCGCCATCGCCCGCGACCGGCTGGCCGGCGAGATCCCCGACCGGACGAGCGAGAACGAGCTCCTGCGCCGCTACGGCATCACCCGCCCGCGCCTGCAGGCCCTGCTCAGGCGCATGTCGGAGGAGGGCTGGGCGGAGCGGCTGCCGGGGCACGGCTGGCGCTTCCTGCCGGTGCTGACCTCGATGGAGACCTACCGGCAGAGCTACAGCTTTCGCCAGGCGATCGAGCCGGCCGCGCTGCTGGAGCCGGGCTTCACGCTCAACCGGCCCGTGCTGGAGCGGCATCTCGAACAGCAGCGCCGTTTCGTGGCGGGGGAGATCCTGGAGATCTCGGCCGTGCGCCTGTTCGAGACGAACAGCGAGATGCACGAGGCGATCGCCGAATGCAGCCGCAACGCCTTCTTCATCGAAAGCCTCCGGCGCGTCGACCGGCTGCGCCGGCTCATCGAGTACCAGCAGCGGGTGGACCGCGAACAGGCCCGCCAGCGCTGCGCCGAACATGTGCACATCCTCGAACTGGTGCTGGACGGCCGGAATGGAGAGGCCGCCGAGGCGATGCGCCAGCACCTGAGCGCGCTTGGCCCGCTGAAGGCGCCCGCGCCCTGAACCGGCGGCGGGGAATTCGCGCTACCTGGTGCGGGTCCGCAAGGCTCCAGATTCTTGTTCTGCCGCATTATCCGACGCCGAAGCGACTTCGCTTCGGCTGGAAATGCTCTAGTGTGCTCGCGGCTTGGCCCGGCGCGGGACAGAATCGGCAACACGAGGGAAACGACCCCATGAGCAACCATCTCTTCGACGCGATCCGGGCAGCGGCACGGCCGGAGGCGATCTTCATCGAGACGGGCGACGGGCGTCGATGGACCTATGGCGACATGATCGCGCTTTCGGGACAGCTCGCCGGCACCCTCGCCGCGCGCGGCGTGCGCCCGGGCGACAGGGTCGCCGTGCAGGTGGAAAAGAGCCCCGAGGCGCTGATGGTCTATCTCGCCTGCGTCAGGGCCGGCGCCGTCTACCTGCCGCTCAACACCGCCTATACGCTGGCCGAACTCGACTATTTTATCGGCGATGCCGAGCCGAGCCTGGTCGTCGTCTCGCCGGGTGCCCGCGAGGGCGTCAGCCCCATCGCCGGCAAATACGGCGCCGGGGTCGAAACGCTGGACGACAAGGGCGGCGGCTCGCTGCTGGAGCTTGCGGCGGACGAGGAGACCGATTTCCTCGACGCGGAGCGCGGCGCCGACGACCTCGCGGCGATCCTCTACACCTCCGGCACGACGGGCCGCTCCAAGGGCGCGATGCTGACGCACGACAACCTGCTGTCCAACGCGCTCGCCCTTCGCGACCACTGGCGCTTCACCCGCACCGACCGGCTGATCCATGCCCTGCCGATCTTCCACACGCACGGCCTGTTCGTCGCCTCGAACGTCACGCTGCTGTCCGGTTCGTCGATGTACCTGCTGCCGAAGTTCGATGCCGACGAGGTGCTGCGCCTGATGGCGGAGGCCACCGTGATGATGGGCGTGCCGACCTTCTATGTCCGCCTCGTGCAGCATCCCGGCCTGACGCCGGCGGCAACGGCCGGCATGCGGCTCTTCGTCTCCGGCTCCGCGCCGCTGCTCGCCGAAACCCATCGCAGCTTCTCGGAAAAGACCGGCCATGCCATCCTGGAGCGCTACGGCATGACCGAGACCAACATGAACACCTCCAACCCCTATGATGGCGATCGCATTGCCGGCACGGTGGGCTTCCCGCTGCCGGGCGTGTCGCTGCGCGTCACCGAGCCGGAGACCGGCAGGCCCCTGCCGGACGGCGAGACCGGCATGATCGAGGTGAAGGGGCCGAACGTCTTCAAGGGCTACTGGCGCATGCCGGAGAAGACGGCGGCGGAGTTCCGCGCGGACGGCTTCTTCATCACCGGCGATCTCGGCCTGATCGACGCGCGCGGCTACGTGCACATCGTCGGACGCGGCAAGGACCTCGTCATTTCCGGCGGCTACAACATCTATCCGAAGGAGGTGGAAACCGAGATCGACGGCATGCCCGGCATCGTCGAGAGCGCGGTCATCGGCGTGCCCCATCCCGATTTCGGCGAGGGCGTGACGGCCGTCGTGGTGCGCCAGAAGGGCGCGGCCATCGACGAACAGGCGGTGCTCGACGGGCTGAAGGACCGGCTGGCGCGCTACAAGCAGCCCAAGCGCGTGCTCTTCGTCGAGGACCTGCCGCGCAACACGATGGGCAAGGTGCAGAAGAACGTGCTGCGCGAGAGTTATGCCGACCTCTATTCCGCCGGATCATAGGCGCCGTCCCGCACGATGGCGGCAGCCGGCCGCACCGCCCGATCTTCCGCGCAAGCCCCGGGAATTTGGCTCTATCGGCCCGCTCGCGGCTGTCGTACAAACGGGCGGCGGGCGCCACGCTTCCACCCTGCCTTCGTGCAAGGCGCGGGAGAGGCGGCGCGCCAAGGCAGACAGGATTGGAAGGAAAGACCATGGACGTGATTTTCACCCCGGAACTGACGGTTTGCGGGATCGAGGAACTGCCCAGCCAGCGTGACCGCAAGGTGACCCATGTGCTGTCCATCGTCGACCCCGACCTCCCCGAGCTCGAGACCTTCGCCACCTATGGACGGCACCACCGCACGACGCTGCGCTTCCACGACATCATCGCCGCGCTGCCCGACCAGGTGATGCCCCGCCCGGACCATGTCGAGGCGATCCTTGAGTTCGGCGCGGATTTCCAGGCGCGGCAGGACCGCGCGGCGCCGAGCCACCTCCTCGTCCATTGCCACATGGGCGTGTCGCGCTCGACGGCCGCCATGCTGGCCCTGATGGCGCAGGCCAGCCCCGACGAGCCGGCCGAAGACCTCTTCACCCGTCTCGTCGCCATCCGTCCGCAGGCCTGGCCGAATTCGCAGATGGTCGGCTTTGCCGACGCGCAGCTCGGCCGCAGGGGCGAACTGACGGCCGCGCTCGGCCGGCACTACGGCCGCCAGATCAGGAGCCGCCCGCAATATACCGAGTGGATGACCAAGCTCGGCCGCGAGGCCGAGCTGCGCATGGCCGTGCTCGACTGAGCGGCGCCCTCCCCGCCAGCGGCCGGTGACAGGCCGGGGTGCCGCGGAAAACGCGCGGCTCCGACGGGCTGGATGCCCGCTGCCCCGTCTCAATCGGCGACGGAGACGTCCGGCGCGACGGAGCCGATATTGTAGCCTTCGAGCTGGGCGGCCGCGCCGTTCTTTTGCGGGAAGTTGAGGATGGTCGCGGTGCCCGGCGTGACGGGAACGACGCGCGAGGGCGGCAGGTCGAGGAATTCGTGGCAGACGGCACGGATGACGCCGCCATGGGCGACGATCAGCAGATCGCCCTCCGTGCGGGACATCCAGTCGTGCACGCCGTCGGCGACGCGGCCGCGGAAGGCGCTCCAGGTCTCGCCCCGCGTCGGGGTGAAGATGCCGGCGCGCCAGGCGACGTAGTCCTCGGGATGGTCGGCGATCAGGTCCGGCTTGCGAAGGCCCGTCCATGCGCCCATGTCGAGTTCGCGGAACCGCTCGTCGGAGGGGGCGTCGGGATGGCCGATGAGCGCGACGGTCTGGCGGGTGCGGCCGAGATCCGAGGCGATGATGCGGGCCGGCTTCAGCGCCCTGGCATAGGGACGGAAGCGCTTGACCTGGGCGACGCCGCGCTCGGACAACAGCGAATTGTCCTGGCCCTGCAGCCGCTGCTCGGCGTTCCATTCCGTTTCGCCGTGACGCATGAGGATCAGCCTCATTGATGTATCCTTTCTCCAGTGGCGGCGAAGACCGCATCGGGTGTGCGAATGAACGAGAGGGGGATCGGCTCGCCGGGCGTTGCCGTGAAATAGCCGTCCGCCATGCCGGTGATGCGCAGCTCGCCGATCATCGCCGTCACCATGGTGCGCCCGGCGATCGGCGCGGCCTCGGCAAAGCGCGCCGTCAGCGAGGGCATGCCGGCAACGACGCCGACGCCGACATCCTCGGCGCGGTAGAGGAGCTGCGCTTCCGCCCGCCCGCCGGCGAGCGCGGCCGGCGCGAGGGCCAGGTCGTTGAAGAGGAGGGCGTCGCCCTCCCGGCGCACCGGCAGGAGATTGGCCGGCGGCGTGCCGAGGAAGGTGGCGACGAAGGTGGTCTGAGGGTTGCGCAGGAGGTCGATCGGCTTGCCGAACTGCTCGACGCGGCCATTGTTGAGCACGGCGACATGGGTCGCCATCGTCATCGCCTCCACCTGGTCATGCGTGACGTAGACCGAGGTCGCGCCCGTCGCCCGGTGGATGCGCATCAGCTCGCTGCGCATCTCGATGCGCAGCTTGGCGTCGAGATTCGACAACGGCTCGTCGAAAAGCAGGATGCTCGGCTCGGGCGCGATGGTGCGGGCGATCGCCACGCGCTGCTGCTGGCCGCCGGAAATCTCGGCCGGATAGCGCTCGGCAAGCGCGTCGATGCCGAGCAGGGCGAGCACCTCCCTCACCCGCCGCTCGCGCTTTTCGCGCGGCCATCTCGCGACCTTCAGCGGCCAGGCGATGTTGCCGGCAACGGTCATGTGCGGCCAGAGCGCGTAGCTCTGGAAGACGAGCCCGGCATTGCGCCGGCCGGCATCGGCGATGACGCCGCCCGCGCCGCTGGAGACGGTCTGCCCGACGAAGGCGATCTCGCCCTCGCTCGGGCTTTCCAAGCCGGCCAGCATGCGCAGCAGGGTCGACTTGCCGCAGCCCGACGGGCCGACGAGGACCAGGAAGGCACCGGGCGGAACGGAGATGTCGACGTCCTTCACGGCGGTGAAGGCACCGAACCGCTTGACGAGATTGCGGATCTGGATGGCGTCCGCGGCGCCTGTGGCAAGGGCGTTCATGTCTCTTTCCATTTCTGGACGCGGTTCTGCAGGCCATGGGCGAGGAAGGAGGCAGCAAGGCAGACCACGAGGATGACGAGGGTGATGGCATTGGCGAACTGCATGAAACCTTCGGCCGCATAGCGGTAGGCGACCATGCTGAGCACCGGCGAGGTGGCGGTGAAGAGCAGCACGACCAGCGAGAGGTCGCGCACCATCTTCACGAAGACGAGGATCGCCCCGGCGAACAGGCCCCGGATCGCCAGCGGGAAGATGATGGCGAAGAGGCGCCGCACGAGGCTCGCGCCGGTCAGCCGGGCGCTTTCCTCGATATCGGCCGAGATCTGCCCGAGCACGGAGCGGCCGGACTGCACGGCGAAGGGCAGGTTGTGCGCCGAGGCCGCGATGACCAGCAGCGCGAAGGTGCCGTAGAGCGAGGGCAGCGGACCGATGGGCGCGCCGTAGAGCGCGATATAGGCCGCGGCGAAGGCGATGCTCGGGATCAGCAGCGGCAGGAAGGCGAGCTGGCTGAGCACGGTGGCGATGAGGCTGCCGCGGCGCTGCACGATCGTATAGGCGAGCGCAAGGCCGAGCAGCATGGTGGTGAAGGCAACGACGAGGCCGAGGCGGATCGTGGTCCAGAGCGCATCGAGCAGCACGGGATTGCGGAAGATGCCGGCCTGGCCCTGCGCCATCTGGCCGCCGCCCTCGCCGATCCAGAAATGCAGCGTCCAGTTGGAGAACAGCGCGCCGCTCTGCGGGGCAAGGCTGGAGGCCGCGAGCACCAGAACGGGCAGAACGGTGGTGGCGAAGCCGATGAGCACGGCGAGCGCGAAGAGCGGCCAGCGCCAGCCGCCGAGCGGAAAGCGCTTGGTGCGCCCGCCCTTGCCGGTGACCGTGATGAAGGCCTTGCGGCCGGAGACGATGCGGTCGGAGAGGAAGAGGAACAGCGCCGAGACGGCGATCAGAAGCAGCGCGATGACGAAGCCGCGCTCGTTCTGCCCCGTCTCGATCATGCCGAAGAGGCGGGTGGAAAGCGTCTGCATGCGCACAGGCAGGCCGAGCAGCGCGGGCGCGGCGAAGTTGGAGACGGCGCCGGCGAAGGTGAGCGAGGCGGCGGCGACCAGCGCGGGCGTGACGACCGGCAGGATGATGCCGAAGAAGATGCGGGGGCGCCTGGCGCCGGCCATCTGCCCGGCCTCGACGAGATCGGCCCCGACGGAGCTGAGCGCGGCGGCGATGATCGTGTAGGCGAGCGAATAATAGTGCGCGATGAGCACGATCGCCGTGGGGATGAGGCCCCAGGCGAGCCAGTCGGGAATGGCAAGGCCGTTCGTCTCGAAGAAGCCGGCCGAACCGCCGAGGCGGGAATTGCGGAACAGCGTGCCCCAGGCGAGCGCGGCGGCGAAGCTCGGGATCATGTAGGGCAGCGTCGCCATCAGGGTGAGGAAGCGCCGGCCCGGCACGTCGGTGAGCACGACCAGCCAGGCAAGGAAGCCGCCCATCAGGAGGCAGCCGCCGGCCACGCAAAAGCCGAGGATCATCGTGTTGAGGAGCGGGCGCCACCACAGATTGGCGGAGAGCCGGCTGGCGAGCACCGCCTGCCAGGCTTCCAGACCCTCGGGCGTCAGCGTGGACAGGAGAATGCGCAGGAGCGGCGCGACGACGAGGACGGCGACGATGGCGATGAGCAGCGCCGGCAGGAGAAAGCCCGATCGGAGCAGGCGCCTGCCCGATGGCACGGAAAGCGACGTGGATGTCATGGTGATCCTCCGCGTCCACCGGCGCCCGAAAGCGCGCCGGTGGACGGGTCCGTTACTGAAGCGTGATGATGAGGTCGGCGATGCGGCCGCGCGCGGCCGCCGTCTTCGCCGGATCGATCGTCCAGGCCTTCAGCTCGCCGAGCTTGACGGAATCGGGATGGTCGGCGATCGCCTTGCGCACCGCATAGTCGCCCGGCACGTTGAAGGGCTCGAAGCCCGGCCCGCCGGTCGGCGTGTCGTCGCCGAACATGAAGTCGATCAGGAGGCGCGCGGCGGCCGGATGCGGCGCCTTGTCGGCGATCGTCAGCACCGCCGGGAAGAGGATGCCGTTCGCCGGCTCGACATTGTTGGCGACCTGCAGCGCCCAGCCTTCCTTCTCGTTGTCGCGGCGGTCCGAATAGGTGCCGAAGCCGACGGGCGGGTTCTTGGCGTTGACGTCGCCGATCGACTTGTTGAGCACGTCGCTGTTGGGCAAAAGGATGAGGTCGTTTTCGAACAGTGCCTTGATGAACTGCTCGCCGGCGCCCTCGAGGCCGTCCTCGACCTCGATGTCCTTGCCGTACTGCGCCTTGTAGGCCGCCGCCATCTCGTCGGGATGCAGCGCGATCTCGGTGAGGAGGTCGAGCAGTTCGCCGCGCTGGCTCGGATCGACCATCAGCACCCGGCCCTGCCATTCCGGCTCGGTGAGCTGCCAGAGATTGGTCACGGGCGAACCGCCCGGGAAGGCCTTCTCGTTGTACATCAGCACCTTGGTGGAGAGGCGCTGGGTGAGCAGCGGCGCCTTGTAGCGGTCCTCCAGCTCGTCCGCCACGCGCGGCGGCACGTAGTTCACGACGCGCTTTGCCTCCACAAGCTTCGTGAAGACGACGGGCGTATCGGCGATGTAGAGCACGTCGACGGCATGGACGCCGGCCTGCTGCTCGGCCTCCACGCGGGCGATCTGCTTGGTCGAGCTCATGTCGACGCCGATCAGGTCTATGCCCGGATAGGCCGCCTCGAAGGCCGCCTCGATCCTGGCGATGCGGCTCGACAGCGAGAAGACCGTGACGCTGCCCTCCTTCTGGGCGAGCGGCAGCAATTGCTCCGGCGTCAGGCTGTCGAGATCCTCGGAAAACGCGATGCCCGGCAGGGCGAGACACGCCACGAGGGCGGATGCGTATACGCATTTCAACATGGTTTCCTCCTCCATTTTCTCACGTCAGTCGAAGTCGTTGAACAGCTCCGACAGTTTCTCCAATCGCCCGATGACCTCCCGCTCATGCCGTCCGGCGATCGTCAGCACGATGCCGTTGACGATGGCGAAGGGGATCGTCGGGGTCTGGAATTCGCTTCCCGAGCGCCCGCGCGGGGCGGCGAGCATCAGATCGGCGGCGGGCTCCATCAGCGGCCCGGCAAGATCCGAGACGAGGATGGTGCGCGCGCCGACCCGCGCGGCATGGCGCACCAGCGGCCCGTAGCTTTGCGGCTGCTTGCGGAAGGCGAGCGCGACGACGAGGTCGCCCGCCTCCATGCCGACCAGCCGTTCGGCAATGTCACGGCCGCGGCCCGTCAGCGCGATGGTCGTCATGCCGAACCGGTCGAGCCGGCGCTGCAGGAAGCCGGCGACGGACTGGGCATGGCCCTGGCCGAAGACGAAGACGCGGCGCGCCTCGAAGATCATGTCGGCGGCACGGTCGACATCGGCCTGCGGCACGGCGCGGGCCAGCGTCTCCAGCGCGGCGATCTCGGCCGTGATGAGGTCGGAAAGGTAATCGCCGTGCTCGACCTTGGCGACCGAGCGGCGCATGCGGTTGGCCGCGTCCTGGTCGAGCAGCACCTCGCGCTGCAGTTCGGCCCGCAGGTCCGGAAAGCCCTTGTAGCCGAGCTTCTGCGCCAGCCGCGTCGCCGTCGCCTCATGCACGCTGGCGCGCTGGGAAAGCTGCGGCCCGGACAGGAACGCCGCCTCCGCGCGGTTTTCCAGCATGGCGGCGATCAGCTTCTGGTCCGCCTCCGTCAGCTTCCTGGACTTGGCCTTTATGCGATCGAGAAGGGTCATGGCGCTCGACAAGGTTGTTTGCAGCGCCGATGGTGTTGGCAAAGCGCCTTGCAGTCAAGACGGCCACCGCAAGATTCCTTGCAAGGCTCTGCAAGGCCGCGCCCCGGGTAGGACCGCGACAGGCAATTCGGCAGGAAAAACAAGGCACGGGAACCAGCGGCTCCGAAACGCGGAGCCGCGACCGGACGGCCGGGCATGCGGGGGGGCGCCGGCGGCCTCGCTACCGCTCGTTCCGGTGAATGTCGCGCTGGGTGATCAGGCGGGCGCTGTTGCGGCCGGTGGCATAGGACCACAGCCAGCTCAGCGCCACGGCGATGCGGCTGCGGGTGCCGATCAGGAAGAAGATATGGGCGATGCCCCAGAACCACCAGGCCAGTGCGCCCTTCAGCTGGATGCGGCCGAAATCCACCACCGCCGCGCTCCTGCCGATCGTCGCGAGATTGCCGGAATGGCGATAGCGGAAGCGCGCCGGCGGCGGCTTTCCGGAGAGGCGCGCGCGCAGCAGCCCGGCCACGAAGCGCCCCTGCTGCTTGGCCGCCGGCGCGATGCCCGGCACCGGCGTGCCGTCCTCGTTGAGCACGCTCGCCGTGTCGCCGATGACGAAGATTTCGGGATGGCCGGGCACGCTGAGATCCGGCCCGACCCGCACGCGCCCCGCCCGGTCGACCTCCGCGCCGAGCCAGGCCGCGGCGGGAGACGCCTTCACGCCCGCCGCCCAGATGACCGTGCGGGCGGCGATCTCGTTTTCGCCGATGCGCACGCCCTCGTCCGTGATGTTCGTCACCGCCTCGCCCGTCTGCACGCTGACGCCGAGCCGGGTGAGCGCCGCCTGCGCATAGGCCGACAAGCTCTCGGGAAAGGCCGGCAGGACGCGCGGCCCCGCCTCGACCAGGATCACGCGGGCGGTGCGCGTATCGATGGTGCGGAATTCCTTCGGCAGGATGTGCTGCGCCAGTTCGGCGATGATGCCGGCAAGCTCGACTCCGGTCGGCCCGGCGCCGATCACCACGAAGGTCAACAGCGCCGCGCGCTCCTCGGCGCTCCCGGAGACCTCGGCCTTCTCGAAGGCGAGGAGCACGCGGCGGCGGATCGTCGTCGCGTCCTCGAGCGACTTCAGGCCCGGTGCCGCGCCCTCCCATTCGTCGTGGCCGAAATAGGAATGCCGGGCGCCGGTGGCGAGCACCAGCGTGTCGTAGGCAAGCGGCGCGCCCTCCTTGAGGCGGACGAGGCGTGCCGCCTCGTCGATGCCGACCACCTCGCCGAGGATCGTCGTCACGTCCGCGCGCGTCTTGAAGAGGTTGCGGATCGGCCAGGCGACGTCCGAGGTGGGCAGGATCGTCGTCGCCACCTGGTAGAGCAGCGGCTGGAAGAGGTGGTGGTTGCGCTGGTCGACGATCGTGATGCGCAGCCCCGGGAACCGCAGCGCCTTGACCAGCGCGAGGCCGGCAAAGCCCGCACCGACGACGACGAGGTGGTGGGTGTTGGAGGAAGGCACATCCTGCATGTTCGTCATCCCGCTTGTCCTCTTCCACACGCAGACGCCGCGAACGAGGCGGCGCCCCGTTCGCGGCGTGCGTTTCATGCTGTTTCAGGGCAAGCGCCGCGCCCGCACCGGCGCGGCCGCGGCCCTGCCGTCAGACCTTCACCACGCTGGCGGTGTAGATCTCGTCGATCGTCCTGCCGAGGCTGGCATTGAACTCGGCATCGTTCATCGTCACGCGCAGATCCTCGGTGAGGGCGCGCGAGAAACTGGCGATCATGCCGTGGTTGCGGCTGAGCTTCTCGCAGGCATCCGCCCGGCTGTAGCCGCCCGAAAGAGCGACGACGCGGGTGACCGCCTTGTGGTCGACGAGCGGCCTGTAGAAATCCGCGACCGTCGGGATGGTGAGCTTGAGCATCACCTTCTCGCCCGCCGGCAGCGCATCGAGTTCCCGGGCGATCTCGTCGCGCAGGATCGTCTCGGCCTCCTCCTTGCTCGGGCTCTTGATCGAGACTTCCGGCTCGATGATGGGCACGAGGCCGTGGCCGAGGATCTGCCGGCCGACCGCGAACTGCTGCTTCACCACGGCGGCGATGCCGGCCCTGTCGGCATGGGCGATGACCGAGCGCATCTTGGTGCCGAAAATGCCCTTCTTCACCGCGCGGGCAAGCAGGGCGTCGAGATCGGGCATGGGCTTCATCACCTGCGCGCCGTCCTCCTCGGCGGCAAGGCCCTTGTCGACCTTGAGGAAGGGCACGACGCCGCGCTCCTCCCACAGATAGGACGGCACCGACCTGCCGCCGGCCTCGCCGTCCATGGTCTTCTCGAACAGGATGGCGCCGATCACCTTTTCGCCGGTGAAGGCAGGCGCCGTCATGATGCGCACGCGCATCTCGTGCATCAGGCGGAACATCGCCTCCTCGCCGTCATAGTCGGTCTCGGCGATGCCGTAGAGCCGGAGGGCGCCGGGCGTCGATCCTCCGCTCTGGTCGAGGGCGGCGATAAAGCCCTCCTTGCCGGTCATCTGCGCCATCATCCTTGCATCGGCCATGGTTTCCTCCCTGTTGCGGGCCGGGACGCGGCGCGCCCCGCCCTGATCTCGTCTTCCCCGCCGCCCGGCCTCATGCCGGAAGGCCGGCCTTGCGGTAGCCCTCGACGAAATGCGCCCGCGTCGCGGCATCGCGGAACGGCTCCGTCTCGGCCCATTGGCTGGTCGAAAAATGCGGGTTCGCGACCAGGAACAGTTCGACCTCCGCCCGCGCCTCGTCGAGCCGGCCGAGCTGGGCAAGGCTTGCCGCCAGGAAACGGCGCGAGCCCGTGCGGTAGGTCTCGTCCCGGGTCAGCGTCTCGACGGCGGCCTCATAGGCGCCGGCGGCATATTGCGCCTGGCCGAGCGTCAGATAGTACCAGCTCGCCGGATAGGGATTGAGCCGGAACGCCTTGCGGATCTGCTCCAGCCCCTCCTCGATGCGCCCGGCGAGGACGAAGATGTCGGAGAGGGTGGCGAAGGTGTCGGCCTCGTTCGGATCGAGCGCGATGGCTCTTGCGAATTCCGCATCCGCCTCGTCGAAGCGGCGCTCGTAGGCGAGCAGGTTCGCCAGCACCCAGCGGCAGCCCGCGTCGTTGGGATCGATCGCGACGGCCTTTTCCGCAAGGGCAAGGGCGAGGCGGCGGGCCGGCTCCTCCGGCTCGCCCCAGTGCACCCAGCCCATCCAGTGGTTCATGGCGAGCCAGCGATAGGCCTCGGCATAGTGAGGGTCGAGCGCGACGGCGCGCGTCAGCATCAGGTGCGCCTCGCGCGCCGTCTGCGGCGAATCGTCGATCAGCTTGCGCGCCCGCACGCACAGGTCGTAGGCTTCGAGGTTGTTCGGCCGGTTGCGCGGCGGCGGGGCGCGCAGGCGCCCGAGCAGCGCCTCGACGATCTTGCCGGCGACCTCGTCCTGCACGGCGAAGATGTCGTCCAGGCTGCGGTCGAAACGTTCGGCCCACAGGTGGTCGCCGTTCTGTGCATCGACCAGCTGCGCGTTGATGCGCACGCGCCCGCCGGCGTGCCGCGCACTGCCCTGCAGCAGGTAGCGCACGCCGAGATCCTCGGCGATGGCGCGCACATCCGCCGCCCGGCCCTTGTAGGCGAAGACCGAGTTGCGGGCGATGACGAAGAGGCCGGGCATGCGGGAAAGGTCCGTGATGAGATCTTCCGTCAGCCCGTCGGAAAAGCTCTCCTGCTGCGGATCGCTGCTGACATTGACGAAGGGCAGCACGGCGATCGACGGCCTGTCGGGCAGCGGACGGGGCATGCGATCCACCCGATGCGGCGCGATGGCCCCGGTGAAGCGATAACCGACGCGCGGCACCGTCGAGATCCATTCGCCGCCGCCTTCGGCCGGGCCGAGCAGCTTGCGCAGCTGGGCGATCTGGACGGTGAGGTTGCCCTCCTCGACGGCCGTGCCGGGCCAGGCCGCATCCATCAGCTCGGCCTTGCCGAGGATTTCGCCGGGCCGCCCGACGAGCGCGGCAAGCAGCTTCAGCCCGCGATGGCCGACGGCAACGGGGTCGTCGTTCCGAAGAAGCGTTCCCGCACCGGAATCAAGCACGAACGGACCAAAGGCAAAGCGCGATCCCTGCATAGGGCGCATCTATAACCGGTTTTGGAAGTTTTTGAGAACTTTTTGGGAAGGTTTAAGGACGGTTCCCGTCCGCCTCCCGCACAATCCAGCCTTCAGGACCGGGTTTTCCCCGAAAATCCGATGGAGGTTGCCATGACCCACATTCGCGCGGCAAGACTGCCCGCCCCGCCCGGCCTTGCAAGCCTCGGTGCCCTTCTGGCCGCCTGGGACGCCCGCCTGCGCTTTCGCTGGGACCTCGCGCGCAAGGCGGCGGAGACCCCGCACCTGATCGCCGATATCGGCCTCACGCGCGACGAGGTCGCCGCGGAGATCGCCAAGCCGTTCTGGCGGGTATAAGACGGGACCATGTCGAGGTTTGCATGACGGCCGAAAGCACGACAGCAGGTGAGGAGCGCGGCATTCCGTGGGCCGCGATGGCCGGCATCATCGCGACCGTGTCGGTCTTCGCCCTGGCGCAGGGGCTGACCTATCCGCTGCTCAGCTTCATCCTGGAACGGCAGGGCACGACGCCCGGCCTCATCGGCCTGTCCGCCGCCATGACGCCGCTCGGCTTCATCGTCTCGGCGCCGCTCATTCCGGTGCTCGCGCGGCGCGTCGGCGCGGCGCGGCTGGCGGTCCTGTGCGCGCTCCTCGCCGCGCTCACGCTTGCGGCCATCGGGCTCGTGCAGGACGTGCGGGCCTGGATGCCGCTGCGTCTTCTCCTCGGCGTCTTCGCCAATCCGCTCTATGTGATCAGCGAGACCTGGCTGATCGCGCTCACGCCCGCCGCGCGCCGCGGCCGCATCCTCGGCCTCTATTCCTCGGTCGTCTCGGGCGGCTTCGCCATCGGTCCGCTGTCGCTCGGCCTTGCGGGCACGGCGGGCTGGGCGCCGTTCCTCGTCGGCATCACCGCCTTCGTCCTCTGCAGCCTGATCGTTTTCGCCGTCGCCCGGCGCCTGCCGGACCTGCCGCGGGAAGGCGAGACGGCATCGGTCGGCGGCATTTTCGCGCGCGCGCCGCTCCTCCTCTTCGCGGTCTTCACCGCGGCGGCCTTCGAGCAGACCTTCGTGTCGCTCTTTGCGGTCTATGGCGCGGCGCTCGGCAGCGGCGAGGCCCGCATCGCCGCGCTCATCACCGTGTTCATCGCCGGCAATGCCGTGCTGCAGGTCGTGCTGGGGCGCATCGCCGAGCGCTGCGGGGCGGCGCGCACCATGCTGGCCTGTGCGCTTGCCGCGCTTTTCTTCTGCCTGCTTCTGCCGCAGGCCTTTGCCGCCTGGCCCGTCTGGCCGCTGCTCTTCGTCTGGGGCGGGGTCTCGTTCGGCATCTACACCATGGCGCTGATCCAGCTTGGCGAGCGCTTCACCGGTCAGGCGCTGATCGCCGGCAATGCCGCCTTCGCCCTCGTCTGGGGCATCGGCGGCATGACCGGCTCGCCCGCGGCGGGCCTCGCCATGCAGCTGATCGGCCATCAGGGCCTGCCGGCCGCGCTCGGCCTCCTGTGCGCCGTGCTGGCCCTCCTCTTGATGGCGCGGCGACGGCGGGCCTGATCGGCCTTATGCGGTCCCGTTCGCCTCCAGCTTGTCCTGCGTCTTCGTGTCGAAGTCGGCGGCGTCGTGGCGCTCGTGCAACTGCTCGGACGGATCGCCGCTCAACCGGTTCACCATGCGGCCGCGCCTGACCGCCGGGCGGGCCGCGATCTCGGCCGTCCAGCGCTGGACGTTGCCGTAGCTCCGGACATCGAGGAAGGTGCCGGCATCGCCATAGGCCTGGTTGAGCGCGAGGTTGCCGTACCACGGCCAGATGGCCATGTCGGCGATCGTGTAGTCGTCGCCGGCCATGAACCGGTTGTCCGCCAGATGCCGGTCGAGCACGTCGAGCTGGCGCTTCACCTCCATGGCATAGCGGTCGATGGCATATTGGATGCGCATCGGCGCATAGGCATAGAAATGGCCGAAGCCGCCGCCGAGGAAGGGCGCCGAGCCCGTCTGCCAGAACAGCCAGTTGAAGGTTTCCGTGCGGGCGCGCAGCGCGCTCGGCAGGAAGGCGCCGAACTTCTCGGCGAGATAGAGCAGGATGGAGGCGGATTCGAAGACGCGCACCGGCGCGCCGCCGCCCGCCGGCGCGTGGTCCATCAGCGCCGGGATCTTGGAATTCGGATTGACCGCGACGAAGCCGGAGCCGAACTGGTCGCCATCGCCGATGCGGATGGGCCAGGCATCGTATTCGGCGCCCGCATGGCCGGCGGCCAGAAGCTCCTCCAGCATGATCGTGACCTTCACGCCGTTGGGCGTGGCGAGCGAATAGAGCTGCAGGGGATGCTTGCCGACCGGCAGGTCCTTGTCATGCGTCGGGCCGGCAATGGGGCGGTTGATATTGGCGAAGGCACCGCCATTGCCCTTTTCCCAGGTCCATACCTTCGGAGGCTCGTAGCCGGCGGGGAAATTGTCGGCAGGGGATTTCTCGGTCATGAATCAATCCTTGTCTTTGCGCGAACGCATCCGGCCTGCCGGATGCACCTTGCTCCATATAGGAAGGCGAAAGCAGTTTCTTATCCCCTCCCGCGGTTCCCGTGCAACGCAGGGTCATCGCCTCTGACGTTCGACGGTGCCGCACATCCCCTTCTCCCCCGCGGGGAGAAGGTGGCCCGAAGGGTCGGATGAGGGGGTGGCTCCATGCGGATCGTTTGCGCCTTCGACACCCCCCTCATCCGCCTGCCGGCACCTTCTCCCCGCGGGGGAGAAGGGGAAGAAGGCAGCGGTTTTCTTCCATAGGCGATGACCCGCCTTCAACGGGGCAGGATCACGCCGGAATGGCGCGGGGCTATGGCGGATGCCGGGCGGTTGGCGCATAGTCCGCCGCCGAGAGGCAAGACACATGAAATACGATTACTGCGTCATCGGCGGCGGCATCGTCGGGCTGGCAACGGCCATGCGGCTTCTGGAGGATCGTCCCGGCAGCAGCCTGGTCCTCCTGGAGAAGGAGGCGGCGCTCGGCCGGCACCAGACCGGCCACAACAGCGGCGTCATCCATGCCGGCATCTACTATCCGCCCGGCAGCCTGAAGGCCGAGCTGTGCCGCGAGGGCGCCGCCGCCACCAAGGCCTTCTGCGCCGAGAACGGCATCCGCTTCGAGACCTGCGGCAAGCTTCTCGTCGCCACCTCCGATCTCGAAATGCAGCGCATGGACGCGCTTTACGAACGCTCGAGGCAGAACACGATCGAGGTGCACCGCCTCGGCGCGGACGAATTGAAGGACCGCGAGCCGAATATCCGCGGCCGCGGGGCGCTCTTCGTGCCCTCGACCGGCATCGTCAGCTATGCCGAGGTCTGCGAGGCCATGGGACGCCGCATTGCGGCCCTCGGCGGCGAGATCCGCCTGTCCACCCGCGTGACCGGCCTTCGCGAGGCACCGGACGCGGTGACCATCGGGTCGGACGGCGAAAGCTGGCAGGCGCGCAAGCTGGTGGTCTGCGGCGGTCTCCAGTCGGACCGGCTCGCCCTTCTCGCCGGCCTGTCGATCACGCATCGCATCGTGCCCTTCCGGGGCGAATATTACCGCCTGCCCGCCGACAGGAACGACATCGTCCGCCACCTGATCTACCCTATTCCCGATCCCGCCTTGCCCTTCCTCGGCGTCCACCTGACCCGGATGATCGACGGCAGCGTGACGGTCGGGCCCAATGCCGTGATCGGCTTTGCCCGCGAGGGCTATCCGCGCCTTTCCGTCAACCTGTCCGACATGGCCGACTACGCGCTGTTCCCCGGCTTCTGGAAGACCGTGTTCGCCAACCGGAAATCGGCCGTGACGGAGCTGCGCAACTCGCTCTGGAAACCGGGTTATCTCGCGCAATGCCGGAAATACTGCCCGGGCCTTAAGCTTGCCGACCTCCTGCCGCACGAGGCCGGCATCCGCGCCCAGGGGGTGGGGAGGGACGGCACCCTCATCCACGACTTCCTGTTCGTCCAGACGGAGCGCATGCTGCATGTCTGCAACGCGCCCTCCCCCGCCGCCACCTCCGCCATCCCGATCGCCAGGATGATCGCCCGCCGCCTGATGCGGGAGCCGTGACGGGCACGCCGGAACGATGCCGCTTCGGCTGCGCCCTAGCGAAGCCAGCCGTCCACCGCGGCGGCGGCGGCAAGGACCCGTTCGTCGCTGTCCTTCGGCCCCGAGAGAAGGAGCCCGACGGGCATGCCGCCGGCCCCCGTGCCGCAGGGCAGCGAGACGCCGCACCAGTCGAGGAAATTGCCGACGAGCGTGTTGCGCAGCGTCTTGCCGTTGGTCTGGAAGAACAGGTCCTCGTCGTCGAGCAGCGGCTGGACCGGCGGGGCGACATGGGGAAGCGTCGGGCTGATGAGGATATCCTGCGTGCCGAGCCGCGCCTCGAAGGCGGCCGTCAGCCTTTCGCGGGCGGCCAGCGTTTCGAGATAGTCGGACAGCGCGATCTTCTCGCCGAGAAGCGTGCGCTTGACGACGCGGGGATCCATTTCGGCCGCCGCCGGGCCGGTGATGCGCGCGCGGTGGAGCACGAAGGCCTCAGCGGTCACCAGCGCGCCGTGCCGCGCCATCACGTCGAAGACCGCGGAGAATTCCGGGAAGGCCTGCCGGCGGATGCGGGCGCCCGCCCGCGCCAGGCGCTCGACGGACGCTTCGAACGCGGCGACGACCTCCCGCTCGGCCCCGTCGAAGAACACGGTCTCGGGAATGACGAAGGAGAGATCGGCGGGGCTGAGGCGCGGCAGCGGGCCGGCGGCCGCCTGCCCGCGCATGGCGGCGTCGATCCACACCGCATCCTGCACGGTGCGGCAGAGCGGGCCGAGCGAATCGAGGCTTTTGGCCAGCGGGAACACGCCGTCCATGGCATAGCGCCCGCGCGTCGCCTTGTAGCCGACGATGCCGTTGAAGGCGGCGGGGATGCGCACCGAGCCGCCGGTATCGGTGCCGATGGAAACGGGCACGAGCCCCGCGGCGACCGCGACGCCCGAGCCGGAGGAGGAGCCGCCCGGAATGCGGTGCTCGCCGGCCGGCGAGGCCGGGTTGCGCGGCGTGCCGTAATGCGGATTGATGCCGAGGCCGGAAAAGGCGAACTCGCTCATGTTCACCCGCCCGACGCTGACCATGCCGGCGCCGGCGAGCGCCTGCACCACGGCCGCGTCGCGGCCTGCGGGCGCCGCATCCTTCAGCACGCGCGAGCCGGCGGTGGTCGGCAGGCCCGCAATGTCGAAAAGGTCCTTCCAGGCGATCGGCACGCCATCCAGCACGCCGTGCGAGCGCCCTTCGCGCAGGCGCCGCCGCGCGGCCTCCGCTTCCGCCTTCGCCCGCTTCTCCAGAAGAACGGTGAAGATCGCGGCGTCCGGATGGGACCGGATGGCGGCAAGCGTCTCTTCGGCGAGCGCGACGGGATCGAGCGCGCCCGATTGCAGGAGCACGGAAAGCTGGGCGATCGACCGCGGCTCTGTCGTCATCGTCAAATGTCCTTCTCTGCGCGCCCGACGAGCTGCATCCAGCGGCGGACGAGATAGTTGTGTTCATCCATGGTCGTGTTCCAGACGGCGATGCCGTTGGCGCGCTGCCAGTAGGAACCGCCGCTGCGCACCGCACCGCGCTTGACGCGGACGGCGCCGTCGGGACCCGGCAGGTCCTCCCGCGCGGCGAGGCCTTCATACCAGTAGTCCCACTCGGCGGCGCTCATGTAGCGGCGCGAGCGCTCCGGGGTGGAGATATAGTAGCCCTGCCGGGCGACGACCGCGCCCGGCCAGCCGGAAATCCACCAGTTGAGATAGTCGTAGGCGACATCGAGCATGCGGCCGGAAAGCCGCCGGGAAAGGCACAGGCCGCCGTGCCAGGCGCGATAGCCCTCCACCGGGGTCGCCTGCTCGACGGGGAAACCCCGGCCGTTAAGGATGCCGATGCCCGTCGACCACATGCTCTGGATGTCGGTTTCGCCGGCCACCATCAGCCCCGCGGCCTCTTCCGCCGTGCGCCAGAACCCCCGGAAGAAGCCCGCCTTGCGCCGCGCCTCCAGGATATCCATCAGCTCGTCGATCTCCGCCACCGTCATGTTGCCGATATTGCCGAAGCTCATCAGGCCGGCCGCCTGCGCGGCGAGCGCGGCGTCGAAAATGCCGATCGCCGGCTCGTCGACGAGCGCGGCGCGGCCGCTCCAGCGTTCGTCGAGCAGCGCGGCCCAGCTGTTCATCGGCGCAAGGGGATCGGCGGCATCGCTGCGATAGGCGAAGCTGTCGAAATTGTGCGTCGTCGGCAGCATGGAGATGCGGCCGGTCGGCGTGTCGCCGAGCGCGAGGCTCGGCTGGACATAGAGCTTGCGCGCCGGCACGTCGCCCTGGCCCATGCGGGCGCTCGGGCCGATCTGGCCGGTCTTCGTCAGGTCGTTGATCTCGTCCCAGAGCGCAATGCGGGCAATCTCGATCGGCTGGATGGCGCGCCAGTACCAGACGATGTCGAGATTGTGGAAACACTGGTCGTAGATGTCGTAGCGGTCGGGCTCCTGCGCGGCCTTGTGCTGGGTGACGATGAAATCGTTGTTGTCGAAGCTGACCTCGATGCCGAGATCGGCCTCGGCCTTCACGCGCAGCTCCTCCAGAAGCGAGATGGCCGTGCCGAGCACGCGCAGCTTCGGCTTGCCCGCCGTATGGACGGCCGGTGCGGCCGGTTCCGGTTTCGGGGAATGCTTGTTCATCAAGGGCTCTGGGCGTTGCGAACCGGTGCGGCTGCCTCTGGCTGCGGACTGTCTGCGGCCTTCCCGGCAAGCGCGAAGGCGTTGAAGGACCGTTTCAACAGGTTCGGATCGAGACCGTCAACAATAAAGACGATGCGCGAGGAGCGCTCCCCCGCCGGCCAGGCGTCCATATGCACGGGCGGATGGACGAGATGCTGCACGCCATGCACCGCCACCGGCCGGTCCTCGCCCGCGATGTCGAGCATGCCCTTCACCCGCAGCACGCGCTCGCCATGGCGGTTGAGCAGCATGGTGAGCCAGACGCCGAAGCCGGTCCAGTCGATCGGGGTATCGACGGTGATCACGAAGGAGGAGATGGCCGCCTGGTGCGGCGTACCGTCCGCCGTCACCAGCCCGGCGGGGGCATCGCAGTAGAAGCCGCTCGCCGATTGCAGTCTTGCCGCCCGCTGCGCCGTGTCATCGCCGAAGAGCGCATCGGCGCCCGGCCCATCGGCCGCCGCGATGTGGCTTACCGCGTCCGGGTTGAGCTCGGCAAGCCGCGAAAGCAGGCGCACCAGAGCGGCATTGCCCGGGCAAAGATCCGCCTTGGTGACGACGATGCGGTCGGCGATGGCCGCCTGCCGGTTCGATTCGACATAGGTGTCGAGCTGGGCGAGGCCGTTGACGGCATCGACGGTCGTCACCACGCTGCCGACACGAAAATGATGGCGCAGCACGGGATCGGATTTCAGCGTCGAGAGCACCGGGAAGGGATCGGCAAGACCCGTGCTCTCGATGACGACGCGGGTGAAGGGCGGCACGAGGCCGCGGTCGCGCTTCGAATGGAGATCGCGCAGCGCCTCGGCCAGCTCGCCGCGCACGGTGCAGCACACGCAGCCCGACTGCAGCAGCACCATCGTGTCGTCGATGCGCTCGACGAGATGATGGTCGAGGCCGACCGCACCGAATTCGTTGATCATGACGGCGGTATCGGCGAGCGCCGGATCGGCAAGCAGGCGCTTCAGCAGCGTGGTCTTGCCCGAGCCGAGGAAGCCGGTCAGCAGATGGACGGGCGTGAAGGCGGGAATGTCAGCCATCGCTTACGCTCTCCATGCGCGCGATCAGCACGGGATCGAGCGGATCGCAGGGACGGCCGGCAAGGCGCTCGGCGGCCGGCCAGAGGTGGCCGAGGTCCTCGATCATCTCGCTCTTGCCGGTGCGCGTCGCCAGCACGAAGGATGAGCCCTGCCAGTCGGAAAGGCCCATGCCGAAGGCGGCGAGCACGCGGTTGACAGCTGTCACCCGCCGGGCGCGCTCGCGTCGCCGGTCGAGCCGCTCGACATTGCGCGTGTAGACGCCGGGCCGCGCGGCCGCGTCCGTCCAGTGCTGGTCTCCGCCGATGACACCGCATAGGGAGCACATGGGGTTTCGTCCTTTCTTCCTTGGTGCACCCCCCTCTGGCCTGCCGGCCATCTCCCCCTCAAGGGGGGAGATCGGATGGAGCACCGTTTCGCCCATCTCCAACGTCGCTCTTGGATCAGGAGTCCCGCCCCCTGCCAATCTCCCCCCTTGAGGGGGAGATGGCCGGCAGGCCAGAGGGGGGTGCTCGCCCCTACTTCTTCCGCGGCGACCGCCGCGCAAAATCATCCGCGACCTCGTCCATCGTCACGAACTTCACGCCCGGATGCCTGATCATATGCGCATAAAGCCGCTCCAGCATCATCAGCACCTGCGGCCGGCCGGCGACGTCGGGGTGGATGGTGATCGGGAAGACGGCATAGTCCATCTCGCGGTAGACCCAGTCGAACTGGTCACGCCACATCTCCTCCAGATGCCGCGGATTGACGAAGCCGTGGCTGTTCGGCGATTTCTTGATGAACATCATCGGCGGCAGGTCGTCGAGATACCAGGAGGCCGGGATCTCGATGAGGTCGGTCTCGTGCCCGCGCTTCAGCGGCACCATCCAGTCCGACGGCTTCTTCGAATAGTCGATCTTGGTCCAGCTGTCGCCGACGCGCACGTAATAGGGCGTGAAGTCGTTGTGCATCAGCGAGTGGTCGTACTTGATACCCCGCTCCAGAAGCAGCTCGTTGGTGACGTTGGAGAACTCCCACCACGGCGCGACATAGCCGGTCGGGCGCTTGCCCGAGAGTTTCGAGACGAGCTCGATGCTCTTGTCGAGCACCTCCGTCTCCTGCTCGCGCGTCATGGCGATGGGGTTCTCATGGGTATAGCCGTGGATGCCGATCTCGTGGCCGGCCTCGGCGACGGCCTGCATCTGCTCGGGAAAGGTCTCGATCGAGTGGCCGGGGATGAACCAGGTCGTCTTGACGCCGAACCGCTCGAAGAGCTTGAGGAGGCGCAGGCTGCCGACCTCGCCGGCGAAGATGCCGCGCGAGATGTCATCCGGCGAATCCTCGCCGCCATAGGAGCCGATCCATCCGGCCACCGCGTCGACGTCGACGCCGAAACTGCACAAAATCTCTTTTGCCATTTTGTATCTCCTTGGTTCCCTCAAAAAAGGATCAATGGGCCGGGATGACCGTCGCCTCGGCGGGGTTCCAGCTCAAAAGAACGGGGGTTCCGGCCGGGAACGCGCCCGGGCGGTACTTGTCGACATGGGCTTCGAGCGCGACGGCCCGCCCGTCCTGAAGCCGCGCCGTCAGATGCGCGATATGGCCGACGACCTCCGAGCGCTCGATGCGGGCGTCCACCCGGTTCTTCGCGCCGGACAGCGCCGCCTCGCCCGCCGCATGCACCTCGATCGCCTCGGCCGGCACGACGAGATTGACGCGGCCCTTCTCGGCGAGCGCGCCGTTGGCGCGGCCGCAAAGCGTGCCGATGCCTGTCGTCACCACCACGTCCTCGCCCTCGCTGCCGGCGACCTCGCCCGCAAGCACGGTGTTGCGGCCGATGAACTGCGCGACGAAGGGCGTGTTCGGGCGGGTGTAGAGCTGGTGCGGCGGGCTCACCTGCTCGATGCGGCCCTGGTTCATCACTACGATGCGGTCGGAGAGCGCCAGCGCCTCCGACTGGGCGTGCGTGACGAAGATGAAGGTGACGCCGAGGCTCTTCTGCAGGAGCTTCAGCTCGTTCTGGATGGCCTTGCGCAGATTGGCGTCGAGCGCGCCGAGCGGCTCGTCGAGCAGCAGGATATCCGGCTCGACGACGAGGCCGCGGGCGAGCGCGATGCGCTGGCGCTGGCCGCCGGAGAGTTTCTCCGGCTTGCGCTCGGCGATGTCCTCAAGGCCGAGCGTCGCAAGGATGCGGTCGACCTTCGCCTCGCGCTCGCCTTTGGGAACACCCTTGACCTCCAGCCCGTAGCCGACATTGCGGCGCACGCTCATATGCGGGAAGAGCGCGTAGTTCTGGAAGATCATCGAGGTCGGGCGGCGCTGCGGCGGCACGTCGTTCATCCGCTCGCCGCGGATCAGCATGTCGCCGGAGGAAATGCCCTCGAAGCCGGCGATCATGCGCAGCGTCGTCGTCTTGCCGCAGCCGGACGGGCCGAGGAAGGCGATGAACTCGCCCTTGCGGACGGACAGGTTGAAGTCGATGACGGCGGGCGTGCCATTGTCATAGACCTTGCCGACATTGTTGAGTTCGAGGTCGAACAGCATCAGGAAATCTCCGGTCGCGGACCGGGGCCACGCGCGCCCCGGTCCTTCGTCTTGGGATCAGGCGTTGAGGAACTCGTCCCACTTCTGGATGAGGTGGTCGTATTCGTCCGGCCACTGGTGCCAGTAGGCGACGTTCTTCGCGCGCTCCTCCAGCGAGCCGCCGTCGCGCAGGTCCCCCTCCTTGATGCCGCGCTCCTCCGCGCCGACCCAGGGCTTGCCCTCGTACCAGAAGGCGTATTTCTCCGGGGACATGACGTCCTTGATGTTGGTGGAGGGCGAATAATAGCCCTGTTCGGAGACCGTGATGCCGGGCTCGCCCGAGAGCCAGTAGTCGGCATAGGCGATGACGGCGTCGCGGTTGGCCGTGCCGGCGATCATCGAGGGGCCGATCGCCCAGCCGCGATAGCCTTCCTTCGGCACGGCGTATTTGCAGGCCTTGCCCTGCGCCTTGACGGCCATGACGGCCGGCTGCCAGGCGTCGCAGACGACCATCTCGCCCGAGGCCATCAGGTTGACCAGCTCGCCGAAATCGCCCCAGAGCGCGCGGAACTGGCCTTCCTTCTTTTTGGAGACGAGGAAGGCGGCAGCCTCGTCGATCTCGGCGGCGGTCGGGTTGCCGGGGTTCTTCACATCCGACAGGCCGAGCGTGTTCATCGCCATGATGGCTTGGCCGAAGGCGATGAGCGGGTCGGTGTTGAGGCCCGACTTGCCCTTCCACTTCGCATCGAAGATCGCCGTCCAGGTGTTGGCCTCCTCGTCGGAGAGCACATCCGGATTGTAGCCGATGGAATCGTAGTTGTAGACGGCGGGCACCATGTTGAGCACGGTCTGGCCCTCGTCCGCCCAGATCTGGCCGACAATCTGCGCGGCGCGGTCCCACTTGTCGCTCGCCGTGGTGAAGGTGTCACGGATATTGGCCCAGTTCTTCAGCGAGGCGGCCGGGATCGTCTCGACATTGTCGGTCATGACGATGGAGGGCAGGCGCTCGGCGATGATCTCCCAGCAGTCGTAGTCCTTCGAGCCCGAGAGGATCTTCGTCTGCGCGTCCGGGAAGGTGGCGGCGGTGCCCGAGGTGCCGCCGACGCCGGAGGCCTTCTTGAACTCCTCAAGGATGCGCTCCTGCACCGTCACGGAAAGGCCGATGGTGCGCAGCTGCTGGCCGGCGAGGTCAGCGGCCTGCGCGAAGGCCATGCGCGAGGAGAGGAACGGCGTGCCGCCGCCCATCGCCAGCGCCATCACCCCGGCCGAGCGCTTGAGGAGCGAGCGGCGATTGATTTCCGACTTGAACATGTCTCTTCTCCAGTTGTTATCGTTCCCCGGAGCCGCCCCGCGGCTCCTTTTTGTCTGCAATTCCGGGCGCAAACCGCTGCACATGCTTGCCGGGATTGCTCAGTACCGGCCCACCAGGAGGCCGCCATCCACGACCAGCACCTGGCCGGTCATGTATCTCGCGCTGTCGGAGGCGAGGAACACGGCGACATCGGCGATGTCCTCCCCGGTCCCGAGCCGCCCCATCGGAATGAACTCCGCCGCCTTCTCCGCCCCCGCGGGGCCGAGCGAGTTCTCCTCCGAGAGAAGCTGCGCGGTGCGGATGTAGCCGGGCGCGATGCCGTTCACCCGCACGCCGTCGCGCGCCATCTCGACGGCAAGGCCCCGCACCAGGCCGACGACGCCGGATTTGGCCGCCGAATAGTGCACGTGCTCGTCCCAGCCATAGGCGACGCCCATGATGGAGGAGAGCGCGACGACCGATCCCGACCGGCGGGCGCGCATGCCGGGCGCGGCGGCCCGCACGAGGCGGAAGATGCCCTTGAGGTCGATGTCGAAGGTGAGGTCCCACTTCTCGTCGGTGAGGTCGGCCAGCTTCGTGCGGTGCGCGATGCCGGCATTGGCGACGACGACGTCGATGCGGCCGTGCCGCGCCTCGACATCGGCGACCAGCGCGTCGGTCGCCTTCGTCGAGCGCACGTCATAGAGGTGGAACTCCGCCGCGCCGCCCGCGGCCGAGATCGCCGCCGCCGTCTCCCGGCCTTCCCTTTCAAGAATGTCGGTGACGACCACATGGTCGCCCAGGGCCGCAAACGCCTTCGCGGTGGCCGCGCCGATGCCGATGCCGGCCCCTGTGACGATGACGATGCGTTTCTTGTCTGCGCTCATGGCTGTCTCCGAAGTCAAAAGGGGGCGATCGCATGGGGCGACCGGTCCATCCGATGGGCAAGCGTCGTCGGGGTCACAGCATCACGTCCCCGCTGTTCGGCCCGAGCGTCTGCCCGACGAAGAGGCTGGCGGCGGGGGATGCGAGGAAGGCGACGGTCTCGGCCACCTCCTCCGGCTCGCCGAAGCGGCCGAGCGGCAGACCCGCCCGCTTGGCGGCCCGCCAGTCCTCCGAAAGCTGCATGACGAGCGGCGTGTTGATCGGGCCGGGCGCGACGGCGTTGACCCGCACCCCGCGGGCGGAAACCTCGCGGGCAAGCGCCTTGGTCATGCCGATGATCGCGGCCTTGGCGCCGGAATAGTGCACGAGCTCGACGCCGCCGATCTGGCCGAGCTGCGAGGCGACGTTGACGATGACGCCCGCCCCGGCGGAGAGCATCGCCGGCAGCACGGCCCTGGTCATCAGGAACGTGCCGCGCACATGCACGGCGAACATGCGGTCGAAATCGCGGACGTCGAGGTTCTCGAACAGCGCCTGATGGGCGATGCCGGCATTGTTGACGAGCAGCGTGACATCGCCATGCGCCGCGACGGCGGCAAGATGGATGGCCGCGACATCCGCCTCGCCGGAGACATCGCCCGCCACGGCGACGGCCTTGCCGCCCGCCGCGCGGATCTCGTCCGCCACCGCCTCGGCGCGCTCGGGCGAGAGGTCGTTGACCGTCACGGCGTAACCGTCCGCCGCGAGCTTTTGCGCGATGGCGCGGCCGATGCCGGAGCCTGCGCCGGTGATAAGAGCAGCGCCCGCCATCACGCCTCCTCCTGGATCGCCATGCGCTTGGCACGGCGCACCGACAGACCCATCAGCACGGCATAGGTGCCGAGCAGCGCGAAGGAGAACAGCGTGGTCAGCACGCCGAAGGCGAAGACGTTCGGATGCACTTCCACCGAGAAGGTGCCGTAGATGGCGAGCGGCAGCGTCAGGTCCCGGCCCGAGGCGAAGAGCGTGCGCGAGAACTCGTCGTAGGAGAGCGTGAAGGCGAAGAGCATGGCCGAGAGAACGCCGGGGAAGATCAGCGGGAAGGTGATCTTGCGGAAGGTGCGCGCCGGGGTGACGCCGAGCGACCAGGCGGCCTCCTCCACGCTCGGATCGAAGCGGTTGAAGATCGCCAGCATGACGAGGAAGGCGAAGGGGAAGGTGTAGACGACATGCAGCACGAAGGCCGTGCCCCACCAGTGGCGGTCGACGCCGAGCGTGTTGGCGACCAGCGCCATGCCGAGGCCGACGAGCACGCCGGGCACCATCATGCCGAGCACGATGAGATAGAAGACGACGCCCGAGCCGCGGAACCTCTTGCGGAACGCCTGGGCGGCGGTGACGCCGAGCACGGTCGAGACGATCATCGTCATGACGGCGAGCGCCAGCGAGCGCACCAGCGCCTGTTCGATCGGCAGCGGCGCGATGCGCGAGGGCGGGGTGAGGCCGAAGAGGTGCTTGTACCAGTAGGTCGACCATTCGATGATCGGGAACTGCGGCCCGCCTTCCGGCCCTGTCTGGAAGGAGAGGATGGCGAGCACGGCGAGCGGGCCGTAGAGGAAGACGATGAACAGCGTCGTATAGAGGCCGAGGCCGAGCTTGATGCCGGAAGCGTTCATGGCTCAGAGCTCCTTCCTGAGATCGACGACCCGGAGCAGCGCGGCGACGACCGCGCCCATCAGGATGGTCAGCACCACGCCGGCAACCGCGGCGAAGGCCCATTTCAGCGACCCCACCTGGGTGACGATGATGTTGCCGAGAAGGTTGACCTTGCGGCCGGAAAGCGCGGCCGAGGTGGCGAACTCGCCGAGCACCATCACGGAGACGAAGATCGCGCCCACCACCACGCCCGGCATGGAGAGCGGCAGGATGATGGTTCTGAAAATCCGCCAGAAGCTCGCCCCGAGATCCTGCGCCGCCTCGATGACGGAAGGGTCGATGCGGCCGAGCATGAAGGCGATCGGCCCGACCATGAAGACGCAGTAGATCTGCGTCATGCCGATGATGACGGAGAGCTCGGAGAACAGCAGCACCTCGATCGGCTGGGTGACGATGCCGAGCTTCATCAGGATCATGTTGATCGCGCCCTCCTTGCCGAGCATCGGCCGCCAGGCGAGCACGCGGATGAGGAAGGAGGTCCAGAACGGGATGACGCAGAGCACCAGGAGTGCCGTCGAAAGCGTCTTGTTCTTGACGAAGAGCCCGACGAAGAGCGCCGCCGGATAACCGACGAGGAGGGTGGAGACGAGCACGATCAGCCAGATGCGGACCGTCGTCCAGAGCGCGCCGAGATAGGTGTCGGAGGAGAAGAAGGTGATCCAGCTCTTCAGCGTCAGCGTCGGCTCGATCTTGAAGGTGGTCTGCGTCCAGAAGGAGACGTAGACCATCATCAGGATGGGCGCGACGAGGAAGAGCAGCATCCACAGGACGCCGGGGGCGAGCAGCCAATAGGTGCGGTCCGGCTGCCTGCGGGTGGAAGGCGCCGCCGTTTCGACGGGCGTGTCATGGCTGGTGGCGGCCATCGTCATCTCTCATTCTCCGGGTGGACAGGGGCGGGACCGGCGACGGGGTTCTCAAACGAAGACAAGGGCGTCCTCCCGTTTCCAGACGAGGGCGTAGCGGGCCTTCTCCTCGAAGGCCTCGGGCGCGGCATGGCTGAGATGCGTCTCCACCTCGAAGACGCGGCCGTCGTCGAGCGTGAAGAAGGAGTTGATCGCCGCGCCGGAATACTCGCTGGCGACGAAGCTCGCCTCGATGCGCACCTCGTCGCCAGCGGCCGCCGCATCCCTCGGGCGGATCGCAACACGGTCGTAGCGGATGGCGTAGGCCGGCCTGCCGGATGCCTGGCGCACCCCGCCGAGCGCCAGGCGGCCGACGGGGCTCTCGAAGACATCGCCCGAGACCGCGCCGGAAAAGATGTTGTAGCAATTGAGGAAACGCGCGACGTCGGCGGAGGCCGGGCGGCTGTAGAGCGTGCCGGCATCCGTCGCTTGCGCGATGCGGCCGTGATCGAGCACCAGCACGGTGTCGCCCATGGCGAGCGCCTCGCTCTCCGAGCCGGTGACGTGGAGGAAGGTGACGCCGCAGCGCTCGCGGATGGTGCGGAGCTCCCCGCGCATGCGCGTGCGCAGGTTGGCGTCGAGCGCGCCGAGCGGCTCGTCGAGCAGCACCATGCTCGGCTCCGTCACCAGCGTGCGGGCGAGCGCCACGCGCTGCTTCTGGCCGCCGGAGATCTGCGTGACCGCGCGGTCTTCGAGGCCCGTGAGCCCGACGAGGCCGATCATGTCGCGCACCCGGGCGGCGACGGCCTTCGTGTCCGTCACCGGGGCGACGGCGCGGTTCTCGAGGCCGAAGGCGATGTTCTGCGCGACGCTCAGATGCGGAAAGAGCGCGAAATTCTGGAAGACGAAGCCGATGCCGCGCTCATGCGGCGGCACGCCGTCGATGCGCCTGCCGGCAAAGAGGATCTCCCCGCCGTCCGGCTGCTCGAAGCCGGCGATGACGCGCAGCAGCGTCGTCTTGCCCGAGCCCGACGGCCCGAGCAGCGAGACATAGGAATTGTCCATGAGCGCCGCATCGACGCCCGCAAGCGCCGGCACGCCGGCAAAGGCCTTGTGCACATTCTTCAATTGGAGGACGGCTGACACCTCTGTTCCCACCAGTTCCGGCCAGGACCCTCGGCGCACGGGGCTCCGCATCCCCGGGCGCGAAGAGGCCTTCGGAGAGGGCAAGAGGCTCCCGTTCGCGCATCGGTCAGATGCGCGGCGCAGCGTCGATCCTGAGCATTTCGTTTTGTTCCACTGCCGACGCCTCTTCCGGGCGTCTTGTTGTCAAAACCATGGCATAAATGATTTTTGTATTCAATAGACTTTTTAGAAATTTCTATCGCGGGGCCGGCCCGGCCTTTTGCTCATGAATTTCCGGCCGCGGAGACGTCGTCTTCGCACCAGGACTTCCCACGTCTTCTGGCGAATTTCCGCGCATTATGCGCAAAATTCACCGCTTTCGCCAATAAATTCGGCGGCCGGACCGCCATGGCGGCGCGACCAGCGATAGCGCGCCTTCCTCTTTCACGCTCGAAGAATCGTCGAAGCTATCTTCAAATTTTGTATTCAATAATCATTTATGCTATCCTTTCCTTGCGGCGGAGAATGCGGCAGAGTGCTGCCCTCCACGAGGCCGACGGATCAGGGACCCATGAAGGACGAGCAGGCAGCCACCGGCACCCAGCGGCGCTACGCGATCGCCGAGGACGTGCTGCGCAGCAATATCGAGGCGGGCACGCTGCCGCCCGGCCTGGTGCTCCTGGAAGGCCCGATCGCCGACATCCTGCAGACCTCGCGCGCGCCGGTGCAAAGGGCGCTGCAGGCGCTGGAGGCGGAGGGGCTGGTGCACCGCTTTTCCGGTCGCGGCTTCTTGGTCGGCCCGCCGGGCGCCGGCATCGAGCCGAACCGCACGGACATCAAGGCGCTCGGGCTGATCGTGCCGCGCCATGCGGACGAGGCGCTGCAAAGCCGCTCCTCCTGGGAGCGCATCTACAACCAGGTCGAGGCGGACGTCGCCGGCTGCGTGGTGTTCGGCCGCTACCGCATCATCGAGATGGAGCTCGCCACCCATTTCAACGTCAGCCGCACCGTGGTGCGCGACGTGCTGACGCGCCTGCGCGAGCGGGGGCTCGTGCGCAAGAACCAGAGCTCGCACTGGATCGCCGGGCCGCTGACCGCCCAGACGGTGAAAGACCATTTCGTGCTGCGCACCATGCTGGAGCCGCCGGCGATCCGCCTTGGCGCGCGGGCCGTCAACCAGGCGCGGCTGGAGACGCTGCTGAAGCGCCTGCGCGCCGCCGAGGAGGCGAGCGCCGCCGGCTCCCTGCGCGAAAGCGAGGCGATCCAGACCGAATTCATCGAATGCTGCGTGCTCGCCGCGCCGAACGAGCGGCTGAAGGATCTCGTGCGCAACAACCTCCTGCCCGTCACGGCCACCGACCGGCTGCTGCGCCGCCTCGGCCTGCCGGGCGATCCCGCGATTATCACGGAGCTGCGGCTGGTCGGCGAGCTTCTGCTGCGCGGGGCGACGGAGGCGGCCGTCTCGATGATGGAGACCCATCTGGAGGCCTCGCTGAACCGCACCATCGCCCAGATGAAGATCGTCGCGATCATCCCCGGGCCGGGCGTCACGGCAGCGTATCTGACGCCCGTGCTGGATTGAGCGGGAAGAGTGCCGCGCATCGCCCGACTTCGGGCAGGCCGGGCCGTAGTGCATACCCCCCTCTGGCCTGCCGGCCATCTCCCCCACAAGGGGGGAGATCGGATGGAGCACCGTTTCGCCCATCTCCAACGTCGCCGATGGAGCAAGGGTCTTGCCCCTGGCCGATCTCCCTCCTTGTGGGGGAGATGGCCGGCAGGCCAGAGGGGGGTGCACCCAAAGCCGCCGTCGCTCCGCGGACAATGCCCCCTCCCCCTATGCCAGCGCTTCGCGCAGCTGCGCGAGGCTCGCCTGCCGGGCCTTCCGTGCCGCCAGCGCCTCCTCCATCGTCACCTTGACGAAACGGGTTGGCGTGTGGGGCTGGAGCTGGCCGATCAGGTCCATGTCGGCGGAGATGACCGTGCCGACCATGAAATAGCCGCCGCCGGAGACGGCGTCGCGGTGCAGGATGATCGGCTCCGTGCCGCCGGGCACCTGGATCGAGCCATAGGGATAGCAGCTGTCGACGATGTTCGACGGATCGGAACCCGCCCCGAAGGGCTGGTCGCGCGCGACGAAATCCAGCTTGCGCCCGCCCTTGAAGCGATAGCCCATGCGGTCGGCCTCGTTCGCCACCTTCCATTCGTCGGCGAAGAAGTTCTCCTGCGACGCCTCGGTCAGGCGATGCCAGTAGAGGCCCGGCACGACGCGCAGCGCCGCCGGCAGGCCCGGCGTGCGGCGCAGCGCCTCGGGCACCGTTCTTCCCTCGCTGGAAAGGCTTGCCTTCCCGACCGGCAATTCGTCGCCCGCGGCAAGCGGCCGGCCCTTGTAGCCGCCGAGCGCGCCGATCGGATAGGTCGAGCGGCTGCCGAGCGCTTCCGGCACATCGATGCCGCCGGAGACCGCGATCAAGATGCGCGCGCCGGACTTCAGGAAGTCGAAGGTCAGCGTCTGGCCCGCCTTCACCTTGAAGGCCGTCCAGCCGGGCTGGGCAACGCCGTCCACCTTGGCCGGCATGTCGGCACCGGTGACGGCGACCAGCGCATCCTCGGTGAATTCCAGCTTGGGGCCGATGAAGACGGCCTCGAGCCCCGCCGCGCCCTCGTCATTGCCGACCAGCAAATTCGCCGCGCGCATGGCGAAACGGTCCATCGCCCCGCCGACGGGGATGCCGAGGTGGAAATAGCCGGGCCGGCCGAGATCCTGGACGGTGGTCGCAAGACCGTGATGGAGAACCTTAATGGCCATGGAGCATGCCCTCCAGCTTGGCGTTGGTGCCGTCGATATCCTTCTGGAAGTCCCGGAGGTCGAAGCGCACCTCGCGGATGGGCGGGGCGAAACGGCCCCGGTCGACATCCTCCACCGCCTGGTCATAGGCGTCGCGATCGATCGGCTTGAACTTGACGATGTCGCCGGGGCGGAAGAAGACCATGAAATCGCGAAGATAACTGGTCGTCTGCGCCGGGTCGAAGATCGGCATGGGCGTGATGCCGAACATCTGGTAGCCGCCCGCCCCGCGCACCGAATAGATGCAGCCGAAGCAGCCGCCATGGCCGACCGTCAGCCTCGGCGTGTCCGTGCGCGGCCGCAGGTATTTCGGCACCTGGATCTGCCGCTTTCGCTCGACCATCTGGTACATGAACGGCAGGCCCGCGACGAAGCCGACCATGGAGACGAACCAGGGCGAGCCGGAATGCGCGGTGACGAAATCCTCGACCGAGCCGTAGCCGTTGATGCGCGCGGCATAGTCGAGGTCGGTGCCCGACGGGTCCTGGTGGCGCTCGCGAAAGCGCATCAGCGTCTCGTGCGTCCAGGGATCGTTGTAGAAGACGGGGATCTCGACGATGCGGGTCTTCAGCACGGGCTCGGCCTTTTCCGCCGCGCCCTCGATCGCCTTCACTTCCCGCAGGATGTCGTCGGGATGGATGAGGTCGGGATCGAACTTCACCTGAAAGGAGGCGTTGGCCGGGCAGATCTCCGTCACGCCCCTGATGCCGCTCTCGCGCACGCCCTTCGCCATGGAAAGGCTCTTGAAGAAGGCTTCGAGCGACATCTCCTCGCTGCATTCGACGAAGAGGTGCTCGTCGCCGCCAAATGTGTATCGGATGCTCATCAGGCAACCTCCGCAGTCGTGCCGGCCCTTGCGGCGAATTCGGTTTCAAGCCAGTGTTCGAGGAAGCGGGTGTCGAAGGCCCCGCGCCGGACGCTGTCGTCCGCGGTGAGCGCCAGATGCAGCGGGATCGTCGTCGGGATGCCCTCGATCGCCAGCCCCTCCAGCGCGCCCTTCAGCCGTGCGAGGCAAGCCTCGCGCGTCTCGGCCCAGACGACGAGCTTGCCGACGAGCGAATCGTAGAAGGGCGGGATCGTGTAGCCCTCGTAGAGCATCGTATCGAAGCGGATGCCCTCGCCCTCAGGCACGACGAGCCTCGTGATCGTTCCCGGCGCGGGCATGAACCCCCTGGCAGGGTCTTCCGCATTGATGCGGCATTCGATGGCGTGGCCCTCGGCCGCGACATCCGCCTGGCGGATCGACAGCGGCGCGCCGCCGGCGATGCGGATCATCTCCTCGACGAGGTCGATGCCCGTGATCATCTCCGTCACCGGATGTTCGACCTGGATGCGGGTGTTCACCTCGATGAAGTAGAATTCCCGCGTCGCCTCGTCATAGAGATATTCCACCGTGCCGGCGCCGCGATAGCCGACCGCACGGGCAAGCGCCACGGCACTCTCGCAAAGCCGCGCCCGCACATCCGCCGGCAGCAGGAAGGACGGCGCCTCCTCCCACACCTTCTGGCGGCGGCGCTGCAGCGAGCATTCCCGCTCGAAGCAATGGATGAAATCCTGCCCGTCGCCGAGGATCTGCACCTCGACATGGCGCGCCCGGGTGATGACCTTCTCCAGATAGAGGCCGCCATCGCCGAAGGCGGCGAGCGCCTCGGCGGAGGCCTGCGGGAAATGGCGCTCCAGGTCGGCACGGTCGGCGGCGATGCGGATGCCGCGGCCGCCGCCGCCTGCCGCCGCCTTGATCATGATCGGAAAGCCGGTTCTTTCCGCCACGGCCCGCGCTTCCTCGATCGTCGAGAGGCGCCCTGCGCTCCCCGGCACCGTCGTCACGCCGGCCTTCGCCGCGACTTCCCGCGCCGCGACCTTGTCACCGAGCAGGCGGATCGCGTCGCCCTTCGGGCCGATGAAGACCATGCCCGCCGCCTCGACGGCATCGGCGAAATCGGCATTTTCCGAGAGGAAGCCGTAGCCGGGATGCACCGCATCGACGCCGGCGGCCTTCGCCGCGTCCACCACCGCCGCTATGTTGAGATAGGACTTCTTCGGCGCCGGCGAGCCGATGTCGACGGCGGCGTCCGCGAGCTTGACCGCCAGCATGTCGGCATCCGCCGCGCTGTGAACCTGCACGGTGCGGATGCCGAGCGCCCTGGCCGCCCGGATGATGCGCACCGCGATCTCGCCGCGGTTGGCGACGAGGATGGAGCGGATGGTCATGCCTCCACCTCGGCGATGACCTGGCCTGCCATGACGGGCTCCTCGTTGTCGACGAGGAAGGTGATGTTCCTGCCCTCGACGCCGGCCGGCACTTCCTGGAAGGTCTTCATCACCTCGATGAGCCCGATCGCATCGCCGCTCGCCACGGCGTCGCCATCCGCCTTGAACGGCGGGACGTCCGGCGAGGATGCCCGGTAGAAGGTGCCCGGCAGGGGCGATCTGATCTCGATCTTGCTCATGGTTCTCTCTCCACTTTATGACGTCAGCGCCCGGCCACGTCCGAGACCGGCGCAATGCGAATGCCCGCCCCCACCAGCGCCTCGCGCATCTGGCGCACGATGTCGAAGGCGCCGAGCGTGTCGGAATGGAAGCAGATGGACTCGAAGTCGATGGCGATGTCGTTTCCCGTCACCGTCCTGACCTTGCCCTCCTTGCAGGCGCGCAGGACCTTGCGGGCGATCGCCGCCGGATCGGGCCGGCCGGCATCGCGGGTAAAGACGATGGAGCCGCTGTCGTCATAGTCCCGGTCGGCATAGAATTCGCGCACGACCGGCTGGCCGGCCTCCCCGGCCGCGCGCCAGGTGGCCGAGCCGCCCATGCAGAAGATGTAGGCATTCGGCTCGACGGTGCGCATGTACTGCACGAAGATCCGCGACAGTTCCGGATTGGCGGCCATCTCCATGTAGAGCGCGCCATGCGGCTTGACGTGCTGCAGGCGCACGCCGTGGCGATGGGCGAATTCCCGGATGGCGCCGACCTGGTAGATGATGTCGTTGACGAGTTCCCGGGCGGTGCCGGCGATCTTGCGGCGGCCAAAACCCTGCAGGTCGTTGTAGCCCGGATGGGCACCGATGCCGACGCCGTGTTCGGCGGCAAGCCGCACGGTCTGGTCCATCAGGTTCGGGTCGCCGGCGTGGAAACCGGCCGCGATATTGGCCGAGCTGATCAGCGGCATCAGGGAGGCATCGTCGGTGTCGCCGACGCGCCAGCGGCCGAAGGCCTCGCCCATGTCGCAATTGATGTCGACGACCTCGCGCACTGTCTCTTCCCTCGCCTGCTTTTCCCGACGGGGAAACGCTAGGTCGTTTTCCGCCTTTTGAAAAATTCTATTTTTCCATATATAAATTCTGAAAATCAGAACCCGTTGCCTCTTTTTGTTGCGGCGCAAAAATATGGGAAATCAAATGGATATGCGCGGAATGCCCGCAATGGCGCGACGCCATGCCCATTTCGATATCGCTCCTTCTGATTTTCCGATACCTTGCCGCAATAAATCAGAAGGGATGGCACAGCCTTGACGATCAGCCTCAGACAGATCCGCTACTTTGTCGCGACGGCCGAGCTCGGGCAGATCTCGCAGGCCGCCGTCGACCTGTCGATCTCGCAGTCCGCGGTGACGACGGCGATCAAGGAGCTGGAGCGCACGGTGGGCGTCGGCCTGTTCCTGCGCACGCCGCACGGCATGGACCTGACGCCGGCCGGCCGGCAGTTCCTGTCGCATGCCTACGAGATCCTGAAGAAGGTCGACGAGGCGGTGCACCTCAATGCCGTCAGCAGCGAGATCGAGGGCACGCTGACGGTCGCGGCGACCTATACGGTCATCGGCTATTTCCTGCCGCTGCATATCGAGCGGCTGCGGCGCCTCTTCCCGAAGCTCGACATCCAGCTCTTCGAGCTCAATCGCGAGTCGATCGAGGAGGGGCTTTTGAGCAACCGCTACGACATGTCGGTGCTGCTCACCTCCAACATCCTCAATCCCGCGCTGGTGACGGAGAAGGTGCTGAGCTCGACGCGCCGCCTCTGGCTGCCGGCGCAGCATCCGCTGCTGCAGGCCGAGACGGTGGGGCTGAAGGAGATCGCGGAGGAACCCTACATCATGCTGACGGTGGACGAGGCGGCGCATTCCGCCCTCAAATACTGGAGCACGACGCCTTACCAGCCCCGCGTCATCCTGCGCACCTCCTCGGTGGAGGCGGTGCGCTCGCTCGTCGCCAACGGCCAGGGCGTGGCGATCCTCTCCGACATGGTGCACCGGCCCTGGTCGCTGGAGGGCCGGCGCATCGAGACGGTCAATATCAGCGATGCCGTACCCGCCATGGATGTCGGCCTCGCCTGGCGGCGCAACATGGAGCTTTCCCCGCCCATGCTCGCCTTCCGCTCCTATTTCCAGCAGGCCTTCCACCTGCCGGAACGGTGAGCGGCCCTTACGGGCATCGCCATGGCCGCCGAGCGGCCTCTATTCCGCGAAGGTCTTCCAGCGCGTCGGGCGGAAGCGGATCGCCGTGCCGGTCGCGGCGGTCGCCTCCAGCGGCACCTCGATCTCGACATGGTGCGGCGCGCCGGGCCTGCCGATGTCGAGGTCGGCGATGCGGGTGCCGGCGAGGCGGCGCGAGGTGGCGACGCGGCCTTCGAGCGCCGGCGCGGCGGGATCCTCGATGAGGACCACATCCTGCGGGCGGAAGAACAGCGTGCCGGCACCGGACGCGATGTCGCTGGCGCGCGGGGTGATGCCGACCGGCGTATCCTGGAAGTGGACCGCGCCATCGGCCACGCGGATCGGCAGGCTGGCGCTGTCGCCGATGAAGGAGAAGACGAAGGGCGAGTTCGGGCGGTCGTAGACATCGTCCGAGGAGCCGACCTGCTCGATCGCGCCCTGGCTCATCACCACCACGCGGTCGGCAAGTTCCAGCGCCTCCTCCTGGTCATGCGTGACGAAGACGGTGGTGTGGCCCGTGCGGTCATGGAACTCGCGCAGCCAGCGGCGCAGCTCCTTGCGCACCTTGGCATCGAGCGCGCCGAAGGGCTCGTCGAGCAGCAGCACCTTCGGCTCGATCGCCATGGCGCGGGCGAGCGCGACGCGCTGGCGCTGGCCGCCGGAGAGCTGGTTCGGATAGCGCTTCTCGAGGCCGGAGAGCTGCACCATCTCCAGGAGCTCGCCGACGCGGCGGCGGATCTCCGCCTTGTCCGGCCGCTCGCCGCGCGGGCGCACCGTGAGGCCGAAGGCGATGTTGTCGGCGACGGTCATGTGGCGGAAGAGCGCGTAGTGCTGGAAGACGAAGCCGACATGGCGTTCCTGCACCGTCCGGTGCGAGGCGTCTTCGGCGCCGAAATAGATCTTCCCGAGGGTCGGCTGCTCCAGGCCGGCGATGAGGCGCAGGAGCGTCGTCTTGCCGGAGCCGGAGGGGCCGAGAAGCGCGATCAGCTCGCCGGAGCGGATGTCGAGCGAGACATCGTTGAGCGCCGGGTATCGGTCGAATTCCTTGCGGATGTTTTTTACACTGACGTCCATACGGGCGTGCCTTTCAGGTCAATGCTTGCGGCCGGCGGCGATTTCCGCGCCGTAGTGAAGTTCGAGCACCGTCTTGACGACGAGCGTGACGAGGGCGAGCGCGGCGAGAAGCGAGGCCACCGCGAAGGCGGCGACGAAGTTGTACTCGTTGTAGAGGATCTCCACATGCAGCGGCATCGTGTTGGTGAGGCCGCGGATATGGCCCGAGACCACCGAGACCGCGCCGAACTCGCCCATGGCGCGCGCGTTGCAGAGCAGCACGCCGTAGAGCAGGCCCCACTTGATGTTGGGCAGCGTCACGTACCAGAAGGTCTGCCAGCCGGAGGCGCCGAGCGACAGGGCCGCCTCCTCGTCGCCCGTGCCCTGCTCCTGCATCAGCGGGATCAGCTCGCGCGCGACGAAGGGAAAGGTGACGAAGACGGTGGCGAGCACGATGCCCGGCACGGCGAACAGGATCTCGATGCCGTGGCTCTTGAGCCAGGGCCCGAGCGCGCTGCCGGCGCCGAAGAGCAGCACGTAGACGAGGCCGGAAATCACCGGCGAGACGGAGAACGGCAGGTCGATCAGCGTCGTCAGGAACGCCTTGCCCTTGAACTCGAACTTGGCGATGGCCCAGGCCGCCGCCACGCCGAAGACGAGGTTGAGCGGCACGGCGATGCCGGCGACCGTGAGCGTCAGGCGGATCGCGGCCAGCGTATCGGGATCGTCGAGCGAGGCGAAGAACTCGCCCGCGCCCCTGCGGAAGGCCTCGATGAAGACGGCGACGAGCGGCAGGATGAGGAAGAGCGCCAGGAAGAGGAAGGCGACCGCCATCAGCATATAGCGTGCGAGCGGCGCCTCCGTCGTCGGGGAGCGCAGGCGAAAGGACTTATGCGCCATGGCCATACCTCCGGCGGTTCCAGGCTTGGACGAGGTTGATGAACAGCAGCATGGCGAAGGACAGCCCCAGCATGATGGTGGCGATCGCCGCCGCCGCGCCGTAGTTGAACTCTTCCAGGCGGATGACGATGAGCAGCGGCGCGATTTCCGAGACGTAGGGAATGTTGCCCGCGATGAAGATGACCGAGCCGTATTCGCCGACGCCGCGGGCGAAGGCAAGCGCGAATCCCGTCAGGATCGCCGGGGAGAGGCCCGGCAGCAGAATCCGGGAAATGGTCTGGAAGCGGCCTGCGCCGAGCGTCGCGGCCGCCTCCTCCACCTCGCGGTCGATCTCCTCCATGATCGGCTGCACCGTGCGCACCACGAAGGGCAGGCCGATGAAGACGAGCGCGATGACGATGCCGGTCGGGTTGAAGGCCGCCTTGATGCCGAAGAGGTTGAGGATCTGGCCGATCCAGCCGTTCGGCGCATAGAGCGCGGCGAGCGAGATGCCCGCGACGGCCGTCGGCAGCGCGAAGGGCAGGTCGACGATGGCGTCGATGATGCGCCGGCCGGGGAACTCGTAGCGCACGATGACCCAGGCGACGATGACGCCGAACACGACATTGACGAGCGCGGCGATGAAGGCCGTGCCGAAGGAGACCTTCAGCGCATTGAGGGTGCGCTGGTCCGAGAGGATGGCGAGGAATTCCGCGCCCGATAGCCCGGCCGAGCGCCAGACGAGGCCGGCGAGCGGGATGAGGATGATGAGGGTCAGATAGGCGAGCGAAAAACCGAGCGTCAGTCCGAATCCTGGAATGACGCTCGGTTGTCTCAGTCGCCACCGCCCGGAAGCAGCAGCAGAAGTCGTCAAAACTGTTAGTTCCCCGGCTTGTAGATCTGGTCGAAGACGCCGCCGTCACCGAAATGCTCGGGCTGTGCCTTCACCCAGCCGCCGAAGATCGGGTCGTCGATGGTGACCAGCTTAATGTCGGGAAGCTGCTTGAGCAACTCGGGTGCCACCACATCGCGCTTGGACGGGCGATAGTAGTGCTTGGCCGCGATGTTCTGGCCCTCGTCCGAATAGAGGTATTCCAGATAGGCTTCCGCCTGCTTGCGGGTGCCCTTGGCGTCGACATTGCCGTCGACGACGGTGACCGGCGGCTCGGCGAGGATCGAGATCGGCGGCCAGACGATGTCGAAGGAATCCGCGCCGAACTCGGCGCCCGCGAGATAGGCCTCGTTCTCCCAGGCAAGCAGCACGTCGCCGATCTGGCGCTGCGCGAAGGTGGTGAGCGAGCCGCGTGCACCCGTGTCGAGCACCGGCGCGCGCTTGAAGAGCTCGGCGATATACGCCTTGATCTTGTCCTGGTCGCCGGCAAATTCCTCGTTCGCCCAGGCCCAGGCCGCAAGGTAGTTCCAGCGGGCGCCGCCCGAGGTCTTCGGGTTCGGGGTGACGATCTGCACGTCGTCCTTCACCAGGTCGCCCCAGTTCTGGATGCCCTTGGGGTTGCCCTTGCGCACCAGGAAGACGATGGTCGAGGTGTAGGGCGAGGAATTGTTCGGCAGGCGGGTGCGCCAGTCCTTGGGAATCTTGTCGGTGTTCTCGGCGATCGCGTTGATGTCGCTTTCGAGCGCCAGCGTCACCACGTCGGCTTCCAGGCCGTCGATCACGCCGCGGGCCTGCTTGCCCGAACCGCCATGCGACTGCTGGATCGTGACGTCCTCGCCGGTCTGCGCCTTCCAGTGCTTGGCGAAGGCCGCGTTGTAATCCTTGTAGAGCTCGCGCGTCGGGTCATAGGAGACGTTGAGCAGCGTCGTTTGTGCGAACGCCCCCGTCACCCCGCCGAGCGCAAGCCCGACACCCACGATCAAAGCCCCGAACCGTTTGGCCAATATCGACATCTCCAACCTCCTTGGATTTCTATCCCACACAAACCCTAGTGAATTAGTAGAGTTAGTCAACAATGCCTCTGCAACTCGCAAAACGGGTTTCAAACAGGCCGGAAGCGCGCAACGGACAACCTGTGGATACCCGCAAGAGCCGAACATTTCATTCCGCTAATCCAACTTCGCACGCAAAATGCATCCACAAAAAACCGCCGTTTCCGCCGCTGCGCCCGACCTTTTTTCGCGGCAGATACGTCTTCAGCGCTGCGAGACGCGGGCAAGGCCCTGCGTCTGGATATCGAGCACGGCCCTGTAGGCCTGCCGCACCGTTTCGGCAAAGGTGAACGGGCCGGGCCGCAGGCTGGAGGCGACGGCGCCCACCACGGACAGGCCGCCCAATACCGCCTCGTGGCTGGCGAGACGGCCGCACTCGTCGACGGTGAGCGGGGCGGCGTCACGGCCGAGCAGGCCGGCCAGCGCGCGGGCAGACGGCGTCTCGCGGCAATCGATGGTGTTTTCGCCGGAGGACTTCGGATCGCAGGGCGGCACGAAGCGGGTGCGGCCGGTCTCGAACTCGCCGGCGAGGCGGCGGTGGATGTCGCGCGCGATGCGGATGGAGAAGTGCCGGTGCAGGCCGAGGAGATGCCGCCGGTAGTGGTTGCGCTCGGCCTGGGGCAGATGGCGCCAGACGACGGAAAGGCGGGCGGAGGCGGCATCGACGACGGACTGCCATCCGCCGCCCTGGGCCTCCGCGGCCCTACACTCCCTGCGGATATAGCGGAAGGCGTCCTTCAGGGACCGGGTGGCGGGCGGCACGCCGAGCGTCATGCCGCCCTCGCCGCGGCCATGCGGCTGCGGCAGGCGGCCTGCCGCCGCGGCGACACGGATCTCCCCGGCATAACCGCCCGCCCGAAGGTCGAGCAGGATGGCGGCAAGGCGAGGCCCGTTGCCGACCAGCGTCAGCGGCGGCGGCGCTTCCGCCTGCGACAAGCGCTCGGCGGCGGCCCGCGCGGCGCGCCAGGAGGCGGCCTCGCGCTGGGCGATGCCGAATCCGGTGGCGACGACGACATGGTCGAAGTCGGCATATTCCCCGTCGCGAAAGCCGATGCGCAGGCCCTCCGCGCGCAGGCCGATATGGCGCACGGCGCCGCGGAAGGTGCGGATGCGCACGTCCCGGCGGAGGGCCAGCGCCTCGGCGAAGCGGGCCATGACATAATCGCGGAACAGGCTGCGCGGCACGTGCAGGTCCTGCGCCCCGCGCAACGCCGCGACGGCACCGCCCGAGAACAGGCCCGTTTTCAGCCAGTCGCAGAAATCCTCCGGGCGATCCGGCACGACGGAGAGGTCGCGCGCCGGCTCCGTCGTCAGCGCCCGGCCGGCCGCGCCGTCGGCGAAGGCGCCCGGCGCATCCTCGGCATCGATCAGCCAGGCCTCGAAGGGGCGATGGAGCCGCCGCATCAGCGCGATGGCCGTGGCAAGCCCCGACGGTCCGGCGCCGATCACCGCGATGCGCATCACCGGCTGCCCTGCCGGCCGCGCGCCCTCTTTCCCGACGGCCCTTTCGAAGAACATGCGCTGTCCCTTCCCTCTCGATGAACCGAGACGCCTGATCGCCATGATAGCGCAGCGCGCGATAATTTTCTACCTTTTTACTAGAATAATTGGCGGCCGCTCGCCGTCCAGCCTGTCGGCGGGGTCGGACAGCACGTCCGCCAGCGTCGTGCCGTCGAGGATTTCGCCGGACGCGACGGCCACTTTCGCAAAGACGCGGCGCACGGCGCAAAGCCGCTCGTCGCGGCAATCGGCGCAGCGCCGGTGCCCGCCATCGGCAAGGCAGGCAAGCGGCACGAAGGGGCCTTCCAGGATGCGCAGCACCTCGCCGACGGCGATCTCCTCCGGCGCGCGCAGCAGGTGATAGCCGCCGTGCTGGCCCCGCCGGCTGGCCACGAGGCCGGCATGCTTGAGGTCGAGCAGGATCTGTTCGAGGAACTTCTTCGGGATCGCCTCGCGGGCGGCGATGGTGCCGATCTGCAGGGTCTCGCCCGGGCCGGCGCGCGCCAGCGCGATGAGGGCACGCAGGGCATATTTGGATTTCAGCGCGACCATGGCGTCAGCGGGCCACGCGGTGCGGGCGCGGAACCGGCACGCCGCTCGGGGCGCCGGAGGGCCTCCTCATCCGGCGGCGACCTCGGCATTGATGCGCGCCGCGACCGCGCGCGCCTGGACACGGATATCGGGAACGGCGGTGATCTCCCAGCTATGGCCGGCGGTGAGCGGGCCGAGGGCGTAGAGGCCCGCCGTGCGGGCGCCGTCGCCGGCAAGCACCGCCGCCGCGTCGTCGACGAGGATGCCGAGGCCGTGCGGATCGGGCCGGACGAGGTCACGCTCGGCAAGGCTCGTCAAAAGCGGCGAGGCGGCGACCGTACATCGGTCGAGGCCGGTGCAGTTGACGACCAGATGGGCCGCCAGCGGCGTACCGTCCTTGAGAACGGCGGCAAGCCGGCCGTCCCTGAGACACAGCGCCTCCAGCCGGCCGCGGTGGATGACGAGCTGGCCGGACCTGCGCAGCGCCTCGATCTCCTCGGCGACGGCCGGCGCCATGCGGTGGCGGTGGACATTCCAGAAGGAGGCGGCGTGGCGCAGGAAACGGCGGCGCTGGACCGCGCTCCAGCCCTGCCAGAGGGCCTGCGTGACCGGCCTCAGGCCGTCCATGACGGCGCGCCAGTCCGGCGCGGCCGCGGCCTGCCGGCGCAATGAGACCAGCATGGCGCTGATCTCGCCCCCGCCCGGAACGAGCGCCGTCTCCACCGGATCGGCCCGGCGGGCGAGATGCGGCTGCGGCAGCAGGCCGTGCCGCGACAGGGCATGCATGGTGCCGCGGAAGCCGCGGCGCTTCAGCAGCAGCAGCTGGTCGACGGTGGTGAGGCCCGTGCCGACGAAGAGCACGTCCGCATCCGCCGGCAGGCGCTCCCACCAGGCGTCGGCCCAGGGATCCTCCACGACGAAGGGGCGCGCCGCGGCCGGGATCGCCGCCTCCGGCAGCGGCAGGCGGCGCGTGCCGGCACCGGTGCAGAGCGCCGAGACACGGGCGGAAAGCCGCCCGCCGTCGGAAAGCGCGAAGACCAGCCCGCCATCCTGCCCGGCCGCGGCGCCCAGCGCCTCGGCGTCGACGAGGGTGAGCGCGGCGCGGTTGCCGGTGCGCTTCATCGCCTCGTCGAGGCTGTCGCGCACATAGGCGCCGTAGATGCGGCGCGGCACGAAATCCTCGGCCGACCAAGGATAGCCCTGCGCGGCAAGCCAGGCGAGGAAATGATTCGGCCGGTCGGCGAAAAGGCTCATGCGCCCGGCCGGCACGTTGAGGAGATGGCACTCCGCCTTGGTGGCATAGGCGATGCCCCGCCCCTGCGCGGCCGCCTTGCCGACGAGGCTGATCTTCACTGCGGGGGGCAGCAGGTCGACGAGGTTCAGCGCGAGCGCGACGGCCGAATAGCCCGAACCGATGATGGCCACATCCGTTTCCAGCGTCATGCACTCCCTCCTGCCAGGACCGTGCCGATACTCTAGCGAGATTTATCCATTAAATCTATAGACTATTATCAAGCATGATCTGCGGAAGGAAACGGCGGGCGTGCGGTGCGGGTTCCGGCAGGCCTTTTCCTGCCGGAGCCGAAGGCGGCGCTAGGCGTTCCGGCCGAGGCGCGGATAGGCCGAGGAAAAGATCTCCCCGACGGGCGGGTGGCCGTAGGTGCGCTCCGGATAACGGGCGACGAGGCCGTCGAACTGGCGCTGCGCCCGCGCCTGCTCCGCCGTCGCATCGAAGCCGGGGATCTGGCCGTCGACCATGACGAACCGCCCGTCGATGACGACGTCGGTGACGTCGCGGCCGGAGCTCGCCATCATCAGGGTCTGGATCGGATCGATGACATGGCCGATGCGGTCGTGGCCCATGTCGATTACGATGATGTCGGCCTTCGCACCGGCCTGCAGGCGGCCGAGGTCGGGCCGCCGGAGGGCGTCCGCGCCGCCGAGCGTCGCCGCGTCGAAATAGTGCTCCGAGCGCACGCTGTCGATCGAGCCGTCCATCACGCGCGAGATCATGACGCCGACCTGCATGTTCTGGATGACGTCCGGCGGCCAGGTGTCCGTGCCGAGGCCGATGCGCACGCCCATGGCGCGGAACTTCGAGAAACTGTCCATGAAGCCGCCGTGGCGGGCCGAGACGAGCGGGCAATGCACCAACGTCGCGCCGGCATTCTTCAGGATGTCGAGGTCGCGGCCGGGCCGGTCCACATGGCGCGTGCCGGCGACGAGCTCGCCATGCGGCAGGAGCACGCGCTCATTGAGCGCGCCGAGCGAATCGAGCCATTCGAGCGGCGTCATGCCGTAGGTCGCGGTGATGCGGGTGAATTCGAGGTCCGACTGGCAGCAGTGCTGGCGGACCGGGATGTCGAGGTCGCGGCCGGCATCCGCCGTGCGGCGCACGAGGTCCGGCGTGCAGGTCTCGATGCGGTCGGGCGCCAGCATGGCGCGCACCAGCGGCGAGGCCAGCCCCTCGATGCGCTCGGCAAAGGCGAGCGAATCGGCAAAGCTGCGAAAGCCGCGTTCCTCGTCGTAGAAGAAGGCGATCCGGCCGTCGTCGACGACATAGCTGTTGCCGGTGCGATAGGCCGGGCCGAGATAGACGCGCAGGCCAAGCTCATGCGCGGCATCGGCGGCGGCGGAGAATTCCGCGTCCGTCTCGCCCCATGCGCGGTAGAACAGCGAGGCGATCGGCAGCGCGGTCGTCACGCCGTTGCGGATGAGCTGGGCGAAGGCGTAGCGCTTCTGGAAGGCGAGCTCCGCCTGCGTGTACATTTCGTAGGCGCACTCCATGTAGCTCCTCGGCCAGACCCGGCCCTTCCTCCAGGAGGGCTGGTTGTCGAAGGCGAGCACCGTCGTGTCGAGGTCGGAGAGCGCGTCGAGGTCGACGAAGCCGGGCGAGAGAATGGCATTGCCGTAGTCGATGCGCGCGGCGACCGCGCCCGGATAGTCGTGCCCGACGAAGACGACCCTGTCCCCCTCGAAGACGACGACGCCGTCGTCAAGGATCACATGGCGGCCGTCCCGATGGCCGACGACCCAGCGGGCGGTGAGAAGGACCGGGCCGTCGATGCGGCCGGAGGGCGGAAGTGTCGTCATGGTGCGTCCCATCTTTCATCGATCATGCCGGAGCCGCGCCCGGGCGGCTCCGAAACCCCGCAAGGCCCGGCCGGACGGTTGCGGCGCCACCGCTCAGACGGGCGCGGGGGTCAGCATCTCGAACCGGTCGCGGATGGTGGCGCAGGTATCGCCGCCAAGGCGCGCGATGGCGTCGATGACGTCAGGATCGACATGCATCGCGGTGTCCACCGCGCCTTCCCGGTAATGGGCGAACAGGATCTCGCCCATGATGATCTGGCGCGTCCGGCCAAGCTCCAGCGTGACGTGGCGGCGGCATTCGAAGGCGGCCGGCGCCTCCTTGATCCAGGGCGCCGCGATCTTCTCGCCCGGCATGGCGGTGAGGCCCGCCTTCTTCAATTCGTCCATGCCGCGCGGATACCTGGCGCCGCAGACATGCATCGCCTCGGCGATGGCGCGGGAGACGATGTTGACGGTGAAGACCTCCGTCATGCGGATGTTGTGGCCGGTGTCCTTGAAGGACATGTCCGGGTTGTGCTCCACGCCGATGGCGAGGATCGGCGGATCGGCCGAAAGGCAGTTGAAGAAGCTGAACGGGGCGGCGTTGTAGCGGCCGTGCTCGTCGACCGTCGTCACCAGCGCGATGGGGCGCGGGATGATCGTCCCGATCATCAGCTTGTAGCGCTCGCGCGCGCTGAGCGTCGTGAAGTCGAAGGCTGTCCTCTCGCCGGCCTTGATCTCGGTGCTGCAGGTGTCCATCGGCATTCCTCCCCGGCTTTCGCGCCCCGGCGCCGAGGGCGGCGCTTCGCCCGCCCATTTGCGCATGCAATGGTTCCTATTTATAGAATGCAATTATTGTATGCAATATATCCGCCTTCCTGCACCCTGAAAAATCTCAAGCCTTCGCGGAAACCGGACCGTGGCCGGGTGCCGCCACCGGCCGTCCAAACCGGCCGGATCGCGGGCGCCAAAACCCGGTAGTGCCTCAGTTTGAATTCTCACCAGGCGCGACGGCAATTTCAGATTATGCCGTGCTTCTTTAGAAGAGCCTGCTCGTCGCCCGACACCCAGCCGAAAACCTTCGGCTCCCCGTTCAACATCTGAACCAGATAATGAACGTCGAAATCTATCGTCACGTCCGGTTGATCCTTCCGGGCATAGGTGGCGATCCAAGCAACATGAGCCACGCAATGAAGCTCGTCTATCTGGGAGAGGCGGACATTGCGTATCCGCATCTCCTTGGTTCCTATCGCTCGATAGTGCTCATAGCCTTGCGCCATGAGCTGCTTGAATTGGTCGTCGTTCTTTCCGGCTTTCACTCCGGCGGGCGCAGCACCTATAAACTCGGAAGCATACAGCGATGCGAGCTCGTTCATATCGACCTTGCCGGCGAGGGACCGATTGAAAAAGCTCTCGTATCGCTCGAACAGTCTCCTTACGCTGGTTTCCATCATCTGCTCTCCTGGCGAAGACCCTAGCTTGGGTGGGTGGAAGTGGAAATTCAAACTGAGACACTACCCAAAGCCCGCTCCGGTGGACAGGATCGTCCTTTGTGTGCAATTTGCTCGCTGCTTTTGCGATTCTGGAGGCGAGTGCATGGCAAAGACAGTTGGCGATTCCGGCCGCGGTCGCTCCCAGGCCGTTCACCGGGCACTCAAGCGCGCCATCCTCGACCAGGCCCTTTCGCCCGGCGCCAAGCTGCCGGAGGACTCGATCGGCGAGCGGCTGGGCGTCAGCCGCACGCTGGTGCGCGAGGCGCTGGTGCGCCTCAGCGAGGAAGGCCTCGTCGACCTGCGGCCGAACAAGGGCGCCACCGTGGCGCGGCCGACGCTCGAGGAGGGCCGCAACCTCTTCCTGACGCGCGCGGCGCTGGAACGCCTGGTGGTGGAAACGCTCGCCGGCAAGCTGACGCAGGAGCAGATCGACACGCTTTCCGCCCATATCGCGGCGGAGGACGCCGCCCGCAAGGAACACGCGACCTCCATCCGCCTTGCCGGCGAGTTCCACACCCTGCTGGCGCAGATGACCAACAATGCCAGCCTGATCCGCTACGTGAACGAGCTCGTCGCGCGCAGCTCGCTGATCCTGGCGCTCTACGGCCGCCCGCACTCCTCCGAATGCGCCGTCTCCGAGCACCAGGAACTGCTCGACAGCCTGATCGCCGGCAAGGCCGAGGACGCCTCGAAGCTGATGGCGCACCATCTCGATTCCATCACCACGCGCGCCCTGCTGCCGCGCGAGGAGGACCGCAACATCAAGGACGTGCTCAGCGCCTATGCGGCGGCCGAGGGCCTTGCCTAGAGCCACCCCGGCGGAGGTACGTCCGCGATTGCGGCGAAACGAAAGCCTGGCGCGCCTTCGCGATCCGGAGAAAAGCGGAAGCATCCCGAGAGCCGCCGGCATCCCCTCGCCGGCCTGAAACCGGCGATGTCCGGCATGCCCCGGGGGCCATGCCGATTGCGCGCGCCCCGCCTCGCCCGCGCCCATGATGCCTCGGACCGGGAGAGGACCCGGCGCGACCGCGAGCCCATCCACAATGCCGGCGGCAACAGGGGTATCGGCGCTGCCGTCCAGGTCCCCGCATTCAAAAGTATACGTCCTCTCCCCGTCGAGGCGACCTGCAAGACGGCGCCGCACGCCGTGCAGTCCTTGTTCCGTTCCATGCTCTGCCTCACCCGTTGCGACGGGAAGCGTCGCGCCACGAATTCTGGCTGCACTTTTCCGCGTTCACTCACGCTAATACTTAAACAATTTAACGTTGCATCCTGTTTACAACTTAATCAAAGGTGGTAAATATATATCACCCCAATCAGAGGGTGTAGGGAGGAACTGAAATGTGTGGAACCGGAGGATGCTGCGGAACAACGCAGCCTGGCATCAGAAGATTAAGCCCGGAATCATTGGACACTCTCCGCCAGAAAGTGGCGGACAACAGAGTAGACCTTCTGCAAAACGACAAAATGAAGGCGTCTATCCTAAGCTCGGATAATGTTACGGCGATAGAATTCCTGAGCCTTAAGAAGGACGACATGCATAGCGTGATCGTCTGCCAGAAAATGGGCAGCTTCGGCGCTTTCGACATAAAAATAATCAAGCTCGACGTCCAATATCCAAAAGTCGAAATGGTCGCCCACATCAAATTCGAACCCTTTGACAATGTGCCTTTCAAGTTCGAGGCGACGCTGACCATCAGATGCAACGACATCACCAAACCCATAGGTTGTGAAGTCATCCTGGATTACGACAAGACACCTTCGGAAATCCAGCCCTTGATAAACTGGGATTGCATCAAGCGATGCGCGCCGCAATGCATTTACTGCGGCGCGGACTACCAGTGCTGGCTGGCGTGCGCAGGCATATGCATCATTCAATGCCTCTGACGCCTCGCCGGTGACGGCGTCCCGCGCCGGTCGCCTTCGATGTTTCGGAAGAAGGCTCCACCCTTCGATATCGGCGCTGCCGATTTGACGGCAGGGTGGAGCGTCCGCGCGGGTGGCGGGGCAACGCCGTCCTTCGCGACCGGAAGGAACCGGGGCGTGGCCCCTCGGGAGGGGTGACGCGCGGCCTCGCGGCATGCGGTGACGCGCCTCAGCGCACCGCCATCTGCCGCCATCCTTCGGCGCTCGGCGGCCCGGCTGCAACGCAGAGCGATACCGTCTCGCCGATCTCGTAGACGACGGCGCCGATCGTCATCTGCCGCAGGAGGCCGAGCCTGATGTCGGGGCGGGGCGGCCCCTTGGGCACGATGGACACCGCGCCGCCCTTGCGCCGGGCCGCGAGGGCGCGCTTGGCGGTCTCGATATCCGCCGGCCCGCGCGAGAAATCGGTGTGCAGGCTGCGAAGGCGGGTCCGCGAATCGCCGCTGCCCTCCAGCCGGGCGTTCGGCGCAGCGCGCGTGTTGGCGAGCGGATGGTTGGTATGGAGCGAGAGGCCGCCGGCAATGGCGATCTCGGTCACGCCGCCCGCGGCGCATTCGAGCGTGCGGATGCCGTGGCGGTCGCCGATCTGGTAGGTCTGGCCGGAGGCATGCGGCACGCGGGAAAGGAAGCCCGCGGCCGCGGCCGCGTTTTCCTGCGCCAGCGCGCCGCGCAAGGCGAAGGAGACGGGAAGCCCGCGCGGGCTGTAGGCGAGCTGGGCAAGCGTGTTGACGCAGATGCCGAGGCCGCGGCCGGAGACGCCCATCAGGCCGATCAGGCCGGCGGAGGTGTAGACCAGCGTTTCGCTGCCGCCGTCATCCAGCCGCAGCACGGCCTGCGCGCCATCGTGCCAGCGCGGCAGGTCCATGGTCTGGCCGACGAGCGTGCCGCGCCCCGCCACCGGCGCGACGGCGAGACTGCTGCAATGGCCCTCGCCGTCGAAGCCGCCGAACCACCATTCCTCGTCCATCAGCTGGAGGGCATAGGCCGTCTCCTCGGAAATGCCGGCGCCTTCGGCAATGCCGCGCACCTCCTCCAGGAGATCCGGCACATGGGCGGCGATCGCCGTGCGGAAATCCGTCACCGACAGGAAGACCGGCAGGAAGGCCGCCGCCGGCCGGCCATAGGCCTTGCCGATCGCCGCCTGCCAGCGCTCGACCTTGCCCGCGATCGTGCCGCGCAGCGCCTCGCCATGCGCCCGCCCGCGGGCAAGCGGCGCCTTCGGGCAATCGATGACGGGAAGATCTTCGGTACGCATGGTTTCCTCCAGACAGGGCACGGCTGTCGGGGCGCCGAAAGCGCCCCGACGCAAGGGAAGGACGGGCGAAGGCGTGCATGGAGCGCGTCCCCGCAGGTCCGGACGCAAAACCGCCGCGCGTTTCCGCCGGACCTGCTCCGGGATTGCCGCCCTCGCCCGACGGGCGGGATCAGTCCTTCTTCACGCCCCAGGCCCGCTCCTTGTCGGCGGCCCAGACCTCGAAGCCTTCGATCCTGGCGCCGACCGCCGCGACGACGGGCTCGTAGTAGAGGCCGAAGATCGGCAGGTCTTTCGCCATCAGCGCGTGGATGTCCTTGAAGACGGCCTTGCGCGCCTCGAAATCCGTCGTCTTGGTCGATTTCAGGTAGAGCTGCCAGGCCTCGGGATTGTCCCACTGTGCCGTCGGCTCGGCCTTCTTGTCGCCGATGATGACGCCGTAGAACTGCGAGGGATCGAGGCGGGCGGAATAGCCGAAGGACTGCATCTGGAACTTGCCGGCGAGGTAATTGTCGAGCTGCGCGGCCCAGTCCAGCACTTCCAGCTCGGCATTGATGCCGGCGCCCGCCAGCATGGCCTGCACCAGGATGCTGTTCTCATACATGCCCTGGTAGCGGGTGTTGGTCTGGATTTTTATCACTTCGCCCTTGTAGTCGGCTTCAGCCAAAAGCGCCTTGGCGGCCTCCGGGTCGTATTCCGGCCATTTCAGGAAATCCTCATCGAAGAAGGCGCTTGCCTGCGGCACGCCGGAGGGATTGAACTCCGACAAGCCGGCCGTGCGGGCGGCGGCGATCTGCTTGAAATCGATGGCATGGGCGATCGCCTGGCGCAGCTTGACGTTCGACATCAGCGGGTCGGTCGTCTGGATGAGCAGCGGCGTCAGGGAAAGGCCCGGCGTCGTCATCACCTTCAGGCCGCGCCCCTTTGCATCCTCGATGCGCTGGGATTCGAAGTTCGGCAGCACGTCGATCTCGCCGGCGAAGAGCGCCGTCTCGGCGGCCGACGTATCGGGGATGATCAGGAATTTCGCTTCGTCGACCAGCGCCGTGCGGTCGCCGGCATAGCCGCTCGCCTTCTCCTTCGGCGGTTTATAGCCGTCGTATTTCTCCAGCGTGATGTACTGGCTCTTCACCCATTCCTTCAATTTGAAGGAGCCGCTGCCGATCGCGCTGCCGTCGATCCACTTGCCGTCCGGCCCGGCATTCTTGGGGCTGGCGACCCAGCCGTTGCACTGGATGTTGGCGAGCTGGGCGAGGAAGAGCGCGTTCGGCTCGTTGATGCGGAAGACGACGGTGCGCGGATCGGGCGTTTCCAGCGCCTCGACCTTCAGGCCCTGCGAACCGTCGAAGAAGCCGTTGCAGAACCATTCGGCGCCGGCCGCGACGCGGTGGTCCCAGTTCCATTTGACATCCGCCGACGTGACGGGATCGCCGTTGTGGAAGGTCGCGCCCTCACGGAGGATGAAGGTGTAGGTCCTGCCGTCCTCCGACACCGTCCAGCTCTCGGCGAGCGCCGGGCCGATGCTGAGATCGGCGCGGAAGCCGACCAGCGTCTCGAAGATGTGGTGCAGCACGGTGTCGGTATTGGCGTCGCGGTCGATGCCTTCCGTGCCGCGGATATCGGCGTTGATGCGGATGTTCAGCGTTGCCGCCTCGGCCGAGGCGCCGAGCAGCAGGCCCGCGGCCAGCGCCGTCGAAATCAGGAATGTGCGTTTCATGGTGATCTCCGATCGTTCCCCGCTTCGTTATCGTCAGGAGCGCTCGCGGATTGCGCCCAGCGTTTCTGCAAAGAAGTCCTTGACCTTGCTTATGAGCTGGCGGTCGTCATGGGTGATGCCCGGCACGATGTCGTGGCGCACGGCGATGCCGTGCTGCTCGAAGCTCTTCTTCAGCGCGCGCATGCGGTCGTTGCGGTTGGCGCCGGCAAGGTCGGCGCCGGGCATGTACCAGGCGTCGTCGGGCGTGATGGTGATCTCCCAGGTCTCCCGGTCGTCGCCGCCGATCACCATCTGCACGGCGACCTTGCGGATTGCGTCGAGATCGACCGGCTTGCCGAAGACCTTCTCGAAATCGCGCAGGCCGACCCAGAAATCGTGGTCGAAATCGAGCAGCGTCACGACGCCGGGCGCACCGATCGAGGCGGCGAGCAGGCGCTCGGGATGGAGGTAGAGGAACCGGTGGGTGAAATGCCCGCCGCCGGAAAAGCCGTACATCATCATCCGGTCGCCCGCGATGCGGTACTTTTCCTGCATCTCGGCGATCATATCGAGCATGACGGCGTCATAGTGCAGGTCGCCGTCCCGCAGCATCTTGTAGGAGGAGAGATCGCCCGGAAAGCAGATGTTCGCGGGAAACAGCGGGCACAGCACGATGACGCCGTTGGCCTCGGCGAAATCGGCGAAGGCGTCGCGATAGGCCTGCATGCCGCGCTCCGTGCCGTGCACGATGACGGCGAGCGGATAGGTCTTCTCGCCATCCTCCTCGTAGTCGTCGGGCACATAGGCGCAATAGGGGAAACGCGGGTCGAGCCGCGAGGCATAGACGGTCGTGTGGCCGAAATCGTAGTAGGACAGTTTCCGGCCGTGACCGCTGACATTGCGCATGGATGGTCTCCTCTCCGTATCGAAAATCTATGAGCCCGCCGCGCCCGACAGGAGGCGGGAACCGCCGGCGCCGTCCGCGCCCGCGAAGGTGCGGTCGAGCAGCATGGCGGCGTCGAGCAGGCGGCGGGTATAGGCGTGCTGCGGCCGGTCGAAGACGTCGTCGCGCGTGCCGGTCTCGACGATGCGGCCGTTCTCCATCACCGCCACCCGGTCGGCCACCTGCTCCACCGCGCCGAGATCGTGCGAGACGAACAGGCAGGCAAAACCGTAGCGGGCCTGAAGATCGCGGAAGAGCTTGAGGATCTGCTTCTGCACGGTCATGTCGAGCGCGGAGACGGGTTCGTCGGCGACGACGAAGGCGGGGCGGCTGACGATGGCGCGGGCGATCGCCACACGCTGGCGCTGGCCGCCCGAAAGCTGGTGCGGGAAGCGGTCGGCAAGTTCCGCCGCAAGCCCGACCTCGGCGAAGACCTCCGCCACCCGCGCCTGCCGCCGCGCCCGGTCCAGCGCCGGATCGAGCTTCAAGGGTTCGCCGACGATGCCGGCGATGCGCTGGCGTGGATCGAGCGAGGAATAGGGATCCTGGAAGACGATCTGGATCGCCTGGCGCAGCGCCCGGCCGCCGGCATCGCGCCGGTAGGCGAGCGGCGCGCCGCGGAAGGCCATCGTGCCGCCGGAAGGCGTCACCAGCCCGACGATCGCCCGGCCGAGCGTCGTCTTGCCGGAGCCGGAGGCGCCGACCAGCGCCAGCGTCTCGCCGCGGTTGATGGCAAGATCGACGCCGTGCACGGCGCGCTTGCCCGCCGCCCGGCCGAAGAGCCGTGCGCGTCCGGGATAGTCGATGACCACGTCCTTCAGTTCGATCAGCGGCTCGGCCGGCGCGCCCCCCGACCGGCTGCCGCCGGCGCTGCGGCGCGGCAGGGCGTCGACGAGGCGCCGGGTGTAATCGTGTTTCGGGGCGTGCAGCACTGCCCGGCTGTCGCCCTGCTCCACCGCCCTGCCCTTGTGCATGACGACGACGTTGCGGACATAGTGCGCGACCATGCCGAGGTCGTGGCTGATCAGGAGGACCGCGGTGTTGTTCTCCTGCGTCAGCTCCACCATCAGGTCGAGCACGTCGCGCTGGATCAGCGTGTCGAGCGCCGTCGTCGGCTCGTCGGCGATGAGCAGCGCCGGCTTCAGCAGCATGACGGAGGCGAGCATGATGCGCTGGCGCATGCCGCCGGAGAATTCGTGCGGGAAGGCGGCAAGGCAGCGCGCCGGATCCTGGATGCGGATGCGCTCCAGCATGGCAAGGCTCATGTCGCGGATCTCGGCCTTGCCGAGCTTCCTGTGCAGCGCCAGCCCCTCGGCCATCTGCCGGCCGATGGTCATGGCGGGGTTGAGCGAGACCATCGGCTCCTGGAACACCAGGCCGATGCCGGCGCCGCGGATCTGCCGCAGCGTCTCCGGCGGCGCGCTGACGAGGTCCGTGCTCCTGAAGCGGATGCGGCTTTCCGGCGTCGCCACGAAGGGCGGCGGCAGGAGGCCGAGCACGGAGCGGGCCGCCATGGTCTTGCCGGAGCCGGATTCGCCGACCAGCGCCAGCATCTCGCCGGCCGGCAGGGAGAAGTCGAGGCCGTCGACCACGGTGAGGCCGGCCTGCCCCATGCGGACGGAGAGGTTTTCGACGGAAAGCACATTCTCGATGCCAGCCATGGGATCAATCCTGCATCTTGGGGTCGAGCCAGTCGCGCACCGCATCGCCGAGCAGGTTCACGCCGAGCAGCGTGATGGAGATGCACAGGCCGGGCAGGATGATGATGTGCGGCGCCTGGTTGATGTAGGGGCGGCCGGTGGAGAGCATGTTGCCCCAGCTCGGCGCCGGCGGCGGCACGCCGAGGCCGAGGAAGGAGAGCGCGCTTTCCGACAGCACGACCCAGCCGAACATCGTCGTCGCCAGCACCATGATCGGCGCGAGACAGTTGGGCAGCACATGGCGCAGCATGGTGACGATGCCGCTGTTGCCGATCACCCGCGAGGCCTCGACGAATTCCCGCTCGCGGATCGACAGCACCGTGCCGCGCACCACGCGCACGGCGACGGGCATGTAGGCGATGCCGAGCGCCACGATGATGCCGTTGCGGCTGGCGCCGAACACCGCCATGAAGCCGAGCGCGAGCAGCAGGCCGGGAAAGGCGAGCAGCGCGTCGTTGACCATCATCAGGATGCGGTCCGTCCAGCCGCGCAGGAAGCCGGCGAGCACGCCGAGGACCGTGCCGAAGACGATGGCGAAGACCACGGTGGCGAAGGCGATCCAGGCGCTGGTGCGCGCGCCGTGGATCAGCCGGCTGAGGAGATCGCGGCCGAACTCGTCGGCACCGAGCAGGTGCGCCGCGGACGGGCCCTGGAGACGGGCCATGAGATCGAGCTTCAGGGGATCGTAGGGCGCGAGCCACGGGCCGAAGACCGCCACGAGGAGGAGGAGGCCGACGACGAGGATGCCGATCAGGCCGTTGAAACGCAGTGCCGGAAGGCCGAATGCCCGCGCGATCATGCCGTCACCCTTGGATCGAGAAGCGGATAGAGGAGATCGACCAGGAGGTTGACCACCACGTAGAGGAAGGCGGTGAACAGCATGCAGCCCTGCACGACGGGATAGTCGCGGGCATAGATGCCATCCACCAGCAGGCGGCCGAGGCCGGGAATGGTGAAGACGGTCTCGATGACGGCGATGTTGGCGAGCAGGCTGCCGAGCACGAGGCCGATCAGCGTCAGGGTGGGAGCGAAGGCGTTCTTGAAGGCATGGCGCCACATGACGGTCGCCTCCGAAAGCCCCTTGGCCCGCGCATGGGTGATGTATTCCAGCCGCGCCACCTCGATGGTGCTCGCCCGCGCCATGCGGGTGATCGAGCCGGATTCCACCAGGACCAGCGTCACGACGGGCAGGATGATGTAGAGCAGCGCGCTGCCGAAATCGCGGCTGAACGGCACGTAGCCGACCACCGGCAGCCAGCCGAGCTGCAGGCCGAAGATCAAGAGCAGCATCAGCCCGAGCCAGAAGCTGGGGATGGAAAGCAGCAGCGTCGAGGTGGCGATGACGGCGATGTCGCCGGCGCGGTTCTGCCGCCAGGCGGCGAACATGCCGGCCGGCACCGCGATCAGCGTCGCGAAGAAGACGGCGACGAGAACGATGGTGGCCGAGACGGAGAAGCGGTCCAGCATCAGCGGCAGCACCGGCTGTCGCGTCGCGATCGACCGGCCGAAATCGCCGGTCAGCACGTCGCCGAGCCAGTAGAGATATTGCACGACGATCGGCTGGTCGAGGCCCATCTCGGCGCGCAGCGCCTCCAGCTGGCCGGGCTGGGCGAGATCCCCCAGCATCAGCGCCGCCGGATCGCCGGGGATCGCCCGCATCAGCGCGAAGACGGTGACGGAGACGAGGAACAGCGTGGGGATCGCCGTGGCGATGCGGGTCAGGAGGAAGCGGACCATCGTTTCCCCCTGCCGAGCGTTTCATCGGCGGCGCCGGCCGCGCGGGCGAAGGCGTCGCCGTCCATCGCCAGCTCATAGCGCGTGAAGGTGCGGTTGATCGCCGGCAGCGGGGCGATCTCCATGACGCCCTTCGCCGGCTCGCACAGGATCATCGCCACCGTCGCCGAGAGATTGCCGCCCTCCTTGGCGAGCGGCGCGCGGCAGACACAGAAGGGCGCGGCGAAATCGTCGAAGAAAGCGCGCTTCAAATCCTCGACGCCGAGCTTGCCGCCGCTTTCCCGCAGGACCGTCAGGACGCGGTGATCGCGGTAGAGGCTGTCTGGCACATTGGCAAGGCCGGTTTCCTTCAGCTTGGAAAGGGCGACGGCGCTCTGCCAGTGGTTGGCATGCACGATCATGCCGTCCTGCGGGTGGATCGGGAAGGCCTCGTCCGGCGCGCATTCGAGATCGACCGCATAGCCCTCGGCGGTGCTCAGCATCATGTTGTTGGAGCCGGATTTCGGCGTGATGGCGACGACGCGCAGCGCCATCGCGAAATGCCGCGCCTCCAGCGCCCGGCGGCGGATGAAGGGCAGCGGAATGCCCATCTCGCGGTAATCGCGGTCGCTCTCGAGATAGTTGGCGGTGATCGTGATGCCGGCGGCGTTGAAGCCGCTGCGGGCAAGGCCGCCCGCCTCGGTGAAGGTCAGGATGTCGGGCCCGTCGTCGCGCAGGATGCGCAGCACGACGGAGGTATCGGCGCATTCGGCGCGCCAGTCCCAGTTCTGGCCGTGGATGACCGTGCCGTCGCGCGTCACCTCCGGCAGCAGCACGGCGCCGGTGCAGCCGTCCGGCTCCTCGTCGGCAATGCCCGCCTCCAGGCGTGCAAGCTGCAGCACCTCGGTGCGCGCATTGACGAGAACGATGGCCGAGAGGCCGGTGCCCGCCCCTTCGGCGATGCCCTCCATCTCCGTCACCAGGTCCGGCGCCCAGTCGCGGATGCGCGGCAGGAAGGCGGCGACGAGGCGCTCGATATTGGCATCGTCGAAGCCGAGCTTGTGGAGCTGGCTGGTGTAGAGGCCGGCCGAGAGGCGGATGCGCTCACGCGCCTTCTCGCCGTACAGGCGGCCACGCTCGCGCGGCGGGCCGCTGATCTCGATGAGAGGGAAAGGGGTGATCTCTGCCATATGCCGCTGCCTCGGTTCCGTCTTTGATCGCAGCTTAATGCATTTTATAGATATGAAAAGCACTAATTTTGGAAATTTATCGGGTCGCATTGCGTTGTGTTCCCGCTATAATGCAAATGAACATGAGGGACCCATGGACGATACGGACCTTTCGGACGCCGAGCAGGCGGACGGCCCCAGCACCCTGCAGCTCGATCTGGCCCGCCGGATCATCGACCGGATCCGCGATGCGGACCTGACGGTCGGCACCCGCATTTCGGCGCCCGAGCTGGCACGGCTCTTCGGCGTGTCGCGCTCGCCGATAGCGGGCGCGCTCGACCTGCTCGTGGAAAAGGGCGTGCTGCAGCCGATGGAGAAACGGGGCCTGCGCGTCGCGCGCGACGTCTCGACGCTCGACCTTGCCGAAATCCTGCCGGTCTCGCCGATCGAGGACCTCTACCGGCGCATGCTGCGCGAGCGGGCACAGGGCGCCCTGCCGCAGGACGTGTCGGAGGCCGAGCTCATGCCGCGCTACGGCGTGTCGCGCGGCACCGTGCGCAAGCTCCTGATGCGGTTCGCCGCCGAGGGACTGGCGCAGCGCCTGCCCGGCCATGGCTGGCGCTTCGTCGATACGCTGGTCGGCGACGACGCCTATCGGGAGAGCTACGAGTTCCGCGCCATCGTCGAATGTTCGGCGCTGCGCACGCCGTATTTCAAGGTGGACAGGGAGATCGCAGCGCAGATCCGCCGCGCGCACGAGCGCATCCTCGGCGATCCCGCCAGCCGCTCGGGCAGCGACGAGTGGTTCCGCGTCAACGCCTTCTTCCACGAGAACCTTGCCGGCTTTTCCGGCAACCGGTTCCTCACCGACGCGATCCGCCACCAGAACAACCTGCGCCGCATGCAGGAATCGGCCGCCTTCTTCGAGCTGCCGGCCGAACGCATCGAGCAGTCCTGCCGCGAGCACCTCGCCATTCTCGACGCGGTGGAAAACGGCGATCTCGACTGGGCCGAGGCCCTGCTGCGCCAGCACCTGAAGCAGGCGCTGGAATACGGCACGGGCGACCGCGACTGACGCCCCGAGAAAACCTTACCGGCCGCGGCGGGCGCTCTCGGCAGGCAAGGGCAGGCCGCTAAAGGGCTTGATCTCCTTGAGGACGAAGGTGGTCTGCATCTCCTTGATGCCCGGCAGCCGCCGCACGACGCTCATGGCGAAGTCGGAATAGGTGTCGAGATCCTGCGAGACGACCTGCAGCAGGAAATCCGCATCCCCCGCGATGCTGTAGCAGGCGACGACGCAATCGAGCTTCATCACCTCGCTGGCAAAGGCCTCCGCCTCCGCCTCGGTGTGGCTGTCGATCTTGACGCGGATGAAGGCGAGGACCCCGAGGCCGATCTCCCGTCGCCCCAGCACCGCCATGTAGCGCTGGATGATCCCCTCGTCCTCCAGCTGCCGCACCCGCCGCCAGCACGGCGAGGCGGACATGCCCACCGCGCCCGAAAGCGCCTGGTTGCTCAAGCGCCCGTCCTCCTGAAGCGCCTTCAGGATCCTCACATCCGATGCGGCGAGCGTATCCGGCATATCCTGCCCCTATATTTGCTATGTGGGGTAGATCCTACCTTTCTTTCGACCTTTCCAGCAAGATCAGAAAGAACCTGCCTGCCTTCCCCCTGTAGTCTTGCCGGCATCGCAATACAGGAGAAAGGCCATCATGCTCCAGGACGTCCGCCTCGCCATCGTCGTCAATCCCGACCTGCTGCCGGGCCATCTCGCCAATACGATCGCGGCCGTCTCCATCGGCATGGGAGCGGCCATGCCGGCGCTCGGCGCCCGCCAGCTCACCGACCGCCGGCAGGCGACGATCGACATCAGCGCCGACAGGCCCGTGCCGGTGCTGCAGGCGGACAGCCGGACGATCGGCACGCTGCTGGCCAAGGCGCTGCCGCGGCAGGACGGCCGCGTCATCGTCGCCTTCCCGTCCTTCGCGCGCGCACTGCACAGCTATGCCGACTACGAGGCGACGTTCCCCGAGCGCGATCTCGGCGAGGAGACCATCGACGGGCTCGGGCTCGCCGGCGAAGGCCGATGGATCAAGTCCCTGACGGGTTCCCTGAAACTGCTTCGCTGACAACTACGCCGCCGGCGGGCGGGCGACGGACACGAGGCTTTCCCAGCCCGCCATGGCGCAGCCGGCGATGGCCAGCAGCGTCTCGCGCGACGCGCCGTCGCGCGCCTGGATGGAAAGGCCATGCTGCACGGTGACGACATAGGCCGTGATGGCCTCGACATCGGCCGTCGCGGGGAGATCGCCCTCCGCGACCGCCCGTCGCAGGCGCTCCCGCAGCACGGCCGTGGTCGCCGCGCGATGGTGTTTCAGCGCGTCGCATATGGAGGGACTGGACCCTTCCGTCTGCGGCGCGGACAGCACGACCAGGCAGCCGCGGCGCTTTTCGTCGCCCGCGAAGGCCTCGGCGGTGGCGCGCAGCAGATGCGCACAGGCGGCTCGCGCGGTCGGGGCGGCCGGCACGCCTTCCCAGATGTCGCAGCCTTCCGTTGCGGAATAGAGCGCCAGCGCCTCCTGGAACAGCGCTTCCTTGCTGGTGAACGCCGCATAGAGGCTGGGCGCGTTGATGCCCATCGCCTCGGTGAGGTCCGCGAGCGAGGCGCGCTCGTACCCCTTCGCCCAGAAGACCTCCATGGCCTTACGCAGGGCCGCGTCCCTGTCGAACGCCCGGGGTCGGCCACGTGGCGCCATTTCAGTCTCCTTTTCTGTATCGCTCGATAAATAAATCACTTGACGCGCTTCGGCAAGACGGCCAGTAATTATGTATCGATCAATACAGAAAGGCAGGACATGGCAAATCTCGACGGAAAAACCGCCCTCGTCACCGGCGGCAGCAGGGGCATGGGCGCGGCGATCGCCCGGCGGCTGGCGCGGGAAGGCGCGCGCGTCACCCTCACCTATGCCAGCGCGGAGGCCGCAGCCGCGGCCACCGTTGCGGCCATCGAGGCCGCCGGCGGCAGGGCCGTCGCCATCAAGGCCGACAATCGCGACGCCGCGGCCCTCACGGCGGCCGTCGATGCAACGGCGAAGGCCGAGGGCCGCATCGACATCCTCGTCAACAATGCCGGCATCTTCCATGCCGCGCCGCTCTCCGACCTGACGCTGGAGGATTTCGACCGCACGATCGACGTCAATGTGCGCGCCGTCTTCGTCGCCACCCGGCAAGCCATCGCCCACATGCCCGATGGCGGCCGGATCATCACCATCGGCAGCAACCTGGCGCAGCGCGTGCCCTGGCCGGGCATCAGCCTCTATGCGCTGAGCAAGGCGGCGCTGTCGGGCTTCACGCGCGGCATCGCCCGCGACCTCGGGCCAAGGGGGATCACCGCCAACATCATCCACCCGGGCTCGACCGACACGGACATGAACCCGGCGACAGGCGAGACGGCGGACATGCAGCGTGCGACGATGGCGATCCCGCGCTTCGGCAGCCCGGACGACATCGCGGCATTCGTCGCCTGGCTGGCAGGGCCAGAGGCCCGCTTCGTGACGGGCGCCGAACACGTCATCGACGGCGGCACCAACGCATAGGACGCGCGGCGCGCCTTTCATGGAAGACCCGGACAGCGGGAGCGGCCAATGCCCTTCCGCTGTTTTCGCGTGAAGGAAAACGGATGGTCGCGAGGCTTCGGGGCAGCGCGATTCCGACGCATTGACTTTTGTCAGCGACAATGAATAATGTCAAAATCCCTTCGCGAGAGACCCTTGATGCCCATCCGCGCCAACGACCAGATCATCCACAAGGCCGCCTGGCTCTATTATACGCATGGGCTGCGGCAGGATGAAGTGGCGCAGAAGCTGGAAATCTCCCGCGCCTCCATCGCCATGTATCTGCGCAAGGCGCGCGAGATGGGCATCGTCACCATCACCACCTCGACGGACCTCTTTTCCGACGACGTTCTCGCCCGCGAACTGGAGGACGCCACGGGGCTGACGACGGCCTGGCTGGTGCCGGAGGACCGGCAGGCCATGGACCCGGCCGCCGAAATGCCCGTCGTCGCCGCCTCGGTCTTCCTCGAACTCATCAACAAGGGCGACCGGATCGGCGTCGCCTGGGGCCGCACCGTCTACCACATCGCCGATGTCATGCCCTTCGCCGATCTCAGCGGCGTCACCGTCGTGCAGCTCTGCGGCAATCTCGGCGCGCCCTATTCCTATCGTCCCGACCAGTGCACCACGGAAATCGCCCGCCGCCTCAATGCGGAAGGCATCAATTTCTACGCGCCGCTCGTGCTGTCCTCCGAGCGGCTGGCCGAGGAGCTGCGCGGCGAGCCGGTCATCAGGGAACAGCTCGCGACGATTTCCGACTGCCAGCTCGCGCTCTATTCCGTCGGCGGCATCGAGGATGACAGCCATCTCGTCAAATGCGGCGCGCTCTCGGCCGCCGACATGCATGCGATGGGCGAGCGGGGCGCGGCCGGCGTCATCGCCGGCCAGCTCATCGACCACGACGGCCAGTGGATGGACTGCGAGCACAACCGGCGCTGCATCTCCGCCGACCTCGCCTCCATCCGCGCGATCCGCAAGCGCATGCTCGTCGTGCAGGAGGACAGCAAGTTCGAACCGCTGATGGCAGCGCTGAAGGGTGGCTTCGCCTCGCATCTCATCGTCACGGCATCGATGGCGCGGCGGGTGCTGGACCGCTGGAACCGCGAGGGGCTCGGCAAGGCCGGGCGCTGAGCCAGGAAAATGTGCGGTCCGCCGATGCCGGCCGGGCCGGTTTATCGGGAGGCTGAACACGATGGAAAATCTCTGGCGCGACGACGAGGCGGAACAGGTCGTCGCCGGCTATGCAGCGAAGGGCGTCAACCGGGACCTGGCGCTGCGCACCTATACGACGCGGCTCCTCGGCGGCGAGCCCCGGCTCGTGCTGCATGGCGGCGGCAACACCTCGGTGAAGACGGAGATGACCGACCTCGTCGGCGACGTGCATGCCGTGCTCTGCGTCAAGGGCAGCGGCTGGGACATGGGCACGATCGAGCCGCCGGGCCTGCCCGCGGTGAAGATCGGCCCGCTGCTGAAGGGCCGCAAGCTGCCAAAACTCTCGGACGAGGACATGGTGACGCTGCTGCGCGCCAACCTCATCGATCCCGGCGCGCCGAACCCGTCCGTCGAAGCGCTGCTGCACGCCTTCCTGCCGCACAAATTCGTCGACCACACCCATTCGACCGCCATCCTCGCCATCGCCGACCAGGCGGAGAGCGCAAGCATGTGCGCCGAACTCTTCGGCAAGAGGATGGGCTTCGTGCCCTATATCATGCCCGGCTTCGCCCTTGCCAAGGCGGCCGCCGAGGTGTTCGACCGGGACCCGACGGTCGAGGGCCTGATCCTCGACAAGCACGGCATCTTCACCTTCGGCGAGACGGCGAAGGAAGCCTATGACCGGATGATCCACCATGTCACGCTGGCCGAGGATCATGTGAAGCGGAACGGCCGCAACCCGTTCACGCCGGCCGCCCTTCCCGCCGCGCTCGCCGACCCCGGCGACATCGCGCCGATGCTGCGCGGCGCCGTCGCCGTCGACAGGGGCGAAGGGCGCTACGACCGCATGGTCAGCGTCTTCCGCGCCTCCCCGGCGATCCTGGATTTCGTCAACGCGGCGCAAGTCGCGGACATGGCCGCCCGCGGCGTCTCGACGCCCGACCTCTCGATCCGCATCAAGACGGGGCCGATGGTGCTGCCGGCCCCGGCGAAGGACGACCTTGCGGGCTATCGCGCCGTGATCGACGAACGGGTCGCCGCCTTCGCGGCCGACTACACCGACTATTTCCGCAGCAACGACGCCCGCGACGACGTCAAGCGCGTCATGCTCGATCCGATGCCGCGCCTGACGCTGGTGCCCGGCCTCGGCATGTTCGGCCATGGCCGCACCTACAAGGACGCGACGATCGCCGTCGATGTCGGCGAGATGTGGATCGAGGCGGCGCGCGACGCGGAATCCGTCGGCCGCTTCGAGCCGGTCAGCCGGCCGGACCTCTTCGACCTCGAATACTGGTCGCTGGAGCAGGCGAAGCTGGCGGGCGCCAGGCCGAAGCCGTTCACCGGCCAGGTCGTGCTCGTCACCGGCGGCGCGGGCGCCATCGGCGCGGCGATCGTCAAGGCCTTCGTGACGGAAGGTGCGCATGCCGTCGTGCTCGACCTTGACGGCGGGAAGGCGGCGGCGGTGGCGAAGGCCGCCGGCAACCATTCGATCGGCATCGCCGCCGACATCACCGATCCCGCCTGCGTGCGCGCCGCCTTCGATCAGGCCGTCGCCACCTTCGGCGGCGTCGACATCGTCGTTTCCAATGCGGGCGCGGCATGGGAAAGCCCGATCGCCACGATGGACGACGCGTTGCTGCGCAAGAGCTTCGAACTGAACTTCTTCGCCCACCAGAGCGTCGCGCAGAACGCCGTGCGCATCATGAAGGCGCAGAAGACCGGCGGCGTGCTGCTCTTCAACGCTTCCAAGCAGGCGGTCAATCCGGGCGCGAAATTCGGCGCCTACGGCCTGCCCAAGGCCGCGACGCTGTTCCTGTCGCGGCAATACGCGCTGGAGCACGGCGCCGACCATATCCGCGTCAACGCCGTCAACGCCGACCGCATCCGCTCGGGCCTGCTCAACGACGAGATGATCGAGAGCCGCGCCGCGGCCCGCGGCCTTTCCGTCAAGGACTATATGGGCGGCAACCTGCTCGGCCTCGAAGTGACCGCCGAGGACGTCGCCCGCGCCTTCGTGCACCACGCGCTCGCCGAACGCACGACCGCCGACGTGACCACCGTCGACGGCGGCAATATCGCGGCGGCGATGCGCTGAGTTTCGAGCGGGGCACACAGTCTGCTCCGCCCTTCCTCAATATATATATATGCACAAGGGGCGGCCTGTGGACCGCCCCTTGTGCATTCTCCTGTTCAGCAATCAGGGCTTCGGCATCCAGGCCGGCATGGCGACGTCGGCATGGGCGAACTGCGGCAGCTTGGCGCCGAGCTCCTCCATGTTCTTGATGTCCTGGTCGTTGAGGTCCTGCTGGGTGATCAGCGTCGGCGGCACGATGACCTGCTTGCCGGGATCCTCGCCGGCGAGCAGCATGGCCAGCGAGCGGACGGAGACCTGGCCGACCACGGCCGGGTTCGTCGCGGCCGTCGCGACCCAGGCGGAGCCGGATTCGCGCATGGCGGCGATATCGGAGGTCGAGATGTCGGCCGAGTAGATCTTCACGCTGGAGGAGAGGCCCGCCTCGTCGACGGCGATCTTCACGCCCTTGGCGAATTCGTCATAGGGGGCGAACATCACGGTGATGTCGGGATTGGCGGAGATCACCGAGCGGGCCTGGTTGGCGACCGAGTTGGCGATCGGGTTGTCCATCGTGCCGAACTGGGCGGCCTCGTTGATGCCCGGATACTTCGCCTTGAATTCCTTCCAGGTCTCGTCGCGGCGGTCGAGCGGCGCGATGCCGGCGACGTAGACATAGCCCGCCTTGAAGCTCTCGCCATTGTCCTTGATCGCCTGCTCGAGGGCAAGGCGCGCGAGGTCGCGGTCGGACTGCTCGATCTGCGGGATCTTCTCGTTCTCGACGTTGACGTCGAAGGCGACGACCTTGATGCCGGCATCGACCGCGCGCTGGGCGGCCTCCTTCATGGATTCCGTCAGGCCGTGCTGGATGATGATGCCCTGAACGCCGAGCGCGATCGCCTGGTCGACCATGTCGGCCTGGAGGGCCGCGTCCTGGCGGCTGTCGAAGACCTGCAGTTCCACGCCGATGGCTTTCGCCTGCGCCTCGACGCCGGCGAGATAGGACTGGAAGAAATCGCCGGTCGAAAGGTAGCGCACGAGCGCGATCTTCACGTCGCCGGGCTTGTCGAAGGGCGCCGGCATGTCGGCGGCGAAGGACGGCACGGCGAAGGCCGCCGCGCCCATCAGCCCGAGCGTTAATTTGCCCAGGGTTCTGCGAGTAAGGTTCATGTCAGTCTCCTCCACTGGTGAACTTTTGGTTGTCCGCTGAGCGGTCTCAGCGTTTGCCTCTTTTCGAGAGCGCAAAGGTGAAGATCAGGGCGATGACGAGCACGGCGCCCTTGATGAAATCCTGCGTGTAATAGGGCGCGTTCATCATCGTCAGGCCCTGCAGGAGGATGCCGACGAAGAGCGCGCCGACGGCGGTGCCGAAGGCGTTCGGCTTGGCCGCGCCCAGCACGGCAAAGCCGATCAGCGCGGCGGCGACGGCGTCGAGAAGCAGGTTGTTGCCGGAGGCGATGTCGCCGCGGCCGAGACGGGCGGCGAGCAGGATGCCGCCGATCGAGGCGAAGACGCCGGAAATGATGTAGGCCGAGATCTTGTAGGCGTTGACGGGCGCGCCGGCGAGGCTCGCCGCCCGCTCGTTCGAGCCGACGGCATACATCATGCGGCCGAAGCGGGTGTATTCCAGGAAGAACCAGATGACGATGGCGAGCACGATTAGCACGACGACCGAGACCGGCACGAGATTGGGCAGGATCAGATCGAAGCGGTGGCGGCCGAGCGCGAGGAAGGCGGGGCTGAAGGCACCCGTCGCCGTCGAGCCGTCCGGCAGCGTCATGCCGGTCGCGATGGAGCGGCCCTCGGTCGGGATGCGCTGGAGGCCGAGCAGGAGGAACATCATGCCGAGCGTGGCGAGAAGATCCGGCACGCGCATGTAGACGATGATGACGCCGTTGACGAGGCCGACGAGCACGCCGACGGCAAGGCAGACCAGCGTCGCCGTCAGCGCGTCGCCGCCCATCACCACCATGACATAGGACGAGGCCATCATCGCCGTGGTGGCGACGGAGCCGATGGAAAGGTCGAAGCCGCCGACGACCAGCGTCGCCGTGACGCCGAGCGCGAGGATGCCGGTGATCGAGACGGACTGCAGGATGAAGACGGCGCTCTGCGGCGAGGCGAAACCGCCCGTCACCAGCGAGAAATAGAGCACCATGCCGGCAAGCAGCACGAGGAAGCCGTATTTGATGGCGGCTTCCCTGACATTGAGGGCCGGCGGCGGGACGGGGCCAGCGGCCGCCTGTTTGCTCTGTTCGCTGCTCATGATGCATGGACCTGTTGATAGAATTGCCCGGCGATCTCGCAGAGCAGCCGCTCGACGTCGATATCGGCGTTGCGGTGCGCGCCGACGATGGTCTGCTCCGACATCACGAGGATGCGGTCGGCGACCTCGAAGGCTTCGTCGAGTTCGGTCAGGAAGAGGATGGTGGAGCGGCCGGCGGCCGAGGCGCGCAGCTTCTCGCCGATGTCGCGGCGGGCGGCGATGTCGACGCCCTGGAACGGTTCGTCGAGGATGAGGAGGCGCGAGGGCTCGGAGAGCCAGCGGCCGACCATGACCTTCTGCTGGTTGCCGCCCGACAGCGTCTGCATCTCGTCGCGCTCGCTGCGGCAGACGACGCCGAGCGCGTCGATCTGCCGGCGCGCCTTCGCCCTCTCCGCCCGGCGGCTCGCGACGCCGAAGGCCGAGAGCCGGCGCAGGAACGGCAGGCTGATATTCTCGTAGATGTTGAAATCCGGCACGATGCCGCTGATCGCGCGGTCCTTGGCGACGAGGAAGACGCCGCGGGCGATCGCCTGGCCCGTGCTTTTCGGCGCATAGGCCCGGCCGTCGAGCGTCATTTCGCCTGCCGCCGGCGCACGGGCGCCGAAGAGCGTCTCGGCGAGCGCCGTCTTGCCGACGCCGACAAGGCCGGTGACGGCGACGATCTCGCCGTCGCCGAGGTCGAAATCGAACGGCCGCGCCTGCTCGGAGAGCTTCAGGCCCCGCACGCTGAAGACCGGAGCGCCCGCCTCGCGCACGGCGACCGCGCCGGCCGAGACCTTGCGGCCGAGCATGGCGTTGACCGCGCCCTCGTAATCGAGCTCCGGCCCTTCGAAACGGCCGGTGATGCGGCCGTCGCGCAGCGAGAGGATGCTGTCGGCAAGGCGGCGGATATCCGACATGCGGTGCGAGATATAGAGAATGGCGACGCCGCGTGCCTTCAGCCGGTCGACGAGATCGAACAGGCGGTCGGCCTCGGCGCTGGAGAGCGAGGAGGTCGGCTCGTCGAGGATCAGCACCTTCGGCTCGTGCGCCATGGCCCGCGCGATCGCCACCATCTGGCGGTCGGCGAGCGTCAGGTCGTTGATGTTGGCGGCAAGATCGATGGCAAGGCCCATGCGGGCGGCCACCGCGGCGGCCTCGCGGCGCACCCGGCGCGGATTGAAGAACAGTTTCGCGCCGCGCCCGTTCAGCCGGTCGAGCGTGAGGTTCGTGGCGACGTCGAGATCGGCAACGACGCCGTCATTGATGTTCTGGTGCACGGTGACGACGCCGGCGCGGATCGCCTCGGCGGGCGTTGCCGGCTCGAAGGACTGGCCGGCGAGCGTGATGGCGCCGGCATCGCGCGTGTAGACGCCGGAGAGGATGCGCACGAGCGTGGACTTGCCGGCGCCGTTCGCGCCCATCAGAACCGTCACCGCGCCGGCCCTGAGGTCGAGGTCCACCCCCTGGAGCACCGTCACCGGCCCAAAGGACTTGCGCACGCCCTCGATGCGAAACACCGCCTCACCGCTCATTCTTTCCTCCCGATGACGGCAGGTTAGGATAGGCTCTCATCAAATGTCAAGGCCATTGACATTTGACAGAATGCTGCCTTAGCTGTGCGCAAGGATGGTGGGACGACAGGCGGCGGAGGCCGCGTCCCGTCGCGGAGGAGAAGCATATGGAAAGCCAGGTCTTCACGGCGCTGAGCGTCGAGACATTGCCGGATCGGCTGGGCGGCAACGCCGTCCTGAAGGCGAAAATCGGGGCGGATTCGTCCCATTGGAGCGTCAGGGAGGTCGGCGACGGCAACCTCAACCTCGTCTTCATCGTGACGGGGGATCAGGGCGCGGCGATCGTCAAGCAGGCGCTGCCCTATGTGCGGCTCGTCGGCGAAAGCTGGCCGCTGCCGCTCAAGCGCTCCTTCTTCGAATATCACGCGCTGACGCGGCAGGCCGCGCGCGATCCGGGCATGGTGCCGGAAATCTACGTCTTCGACGAGGCGCAGGCGCTCATCGTCATGGAATACCTGACGCCGCACGTCATCCTGCGCCGCGCGCTGATCGACGGGCGCGAACCGCCGAGGATCGGCCGCGACCTCGGGCTCTTTGCCGCCCGCACGCTGTTCCGCGGCTCGGACCTTTCCATGGCAACGCGGGAGAAGAAGGCGGACCTCGCGCTCTTCGCCGATAATGTCGAGCTCTGCGACATCACGGAAAACCTCGTCTTTTCCGATCCCTATTTCGAGGCGGCGCTCAACCGCCACACCACGCCGCAGCTCGACCCGATCGTGGCGGAGCTGCGCGCCGACCGCGACCTCAAGGTGGAGGCACAACGGCTGAAGCATCTCTTCTCCGCCAAGGCCGAAACGCTCTGCCATGGCGACCTGCACACCGGCTCCGTCATGGTGACGGACGACGAGACGCGCGTCATCGACCCGGAATTCGCCTTCTACGGCCCGATCAGCTTCGACGTCGGCATGCTGATCGCCAATTTCTGGATGAGCTATTTTTCGCAAGCCGGCCATGAGACGGCGCCCGGCGCGCGCGACGGCATGCGCGCCTATCTGCTCGATACGATCGAGACGCTCTGGGAAACGTTCCGGGCCGAATTCGCCCATCTCTGGCACACGGAGCGCAAGGGCATCCTCTATCAGTCGAGCCTCTTCGAGGACCGTGGCGACCCGCTCGCCGCCGAGCAGGCGCTCGCCATCGTCATCGACGAGATCTGGCGCGAGATGCTGGGTTTCGCCGGCATCGAGATCCATCGCCGCATCCTGGGCCTTGCCCACAACGCCGATTTCGAAACCATCGCCGACCCCGACCGCCGCGCGCCCTGCGAGACCAGGGCGCTGAAGCTCGGGCGTCACCTCGCCGTCAACCGGCAGCGCATCCACAGCCTCCGCGACATCCGCGAGACCGTGGAGCGGCTTGAAAAGGAGATCCTCGCGTGAAAGTCGGAGAACGCCACTACCATACGATCTGGCTGAACGAGGACGGCCGCTCGGTCGACATCATCGACCAGCGCTGGCTGCCGCACGAGTTCCGCGTCGTGACGCTCACGACCGTCGCCGACATCGCCACCGCGATCCGCGACATGTGGGTGCGCGGCGCGCCGCTGATCGGCGTCACCGCCGCCTATGGCGTCGCCATCGCCATGGCGAAGGACCCGTCGGATGCGCATCTCGACGCCGTGTGGGAAGAGCTCAACGAAACGCGCCCGACCGCCATCAACCTGCGCTGGGCGCTGAACGCGATGCGCGAACACCTTCGCCCACTGCCGGAAGGCGAGCGCGCGGCCGCCGCCTATGCGCGCGCCGCGGAGATCGCGGAAGAAGATGTCGAGCTCAACCGCGCCATCGGTGCGAACGGCCTCGACGTGATCCGCGAGATCGCGGCGAAGAAAAAGCCGGGCGAGCCGGTGCGCATCCTCACCCATTGCAATGCCGGCTGGCTGGCGACCGTCGACTACGGCACCGCGACCGCGCCGATCTACATGGCCGTCGAGGAAGGCATTCCCGTCCACGTCTATGTCGACGAGACGCGGCCGCGCAACCAGGGGGCCTACCTCACCGCCTGGGAGATGAACGGCCATGGCGTGCCGCACACGCTGATCGTCGACAATGCCGGCGGCCATCTCATGCAGCACGGCGACGTCGACCTGGTGATCGTCGGCACCGACCGCACCACGGCGAACGGCGACGTCTGCAACAAGATCGGCACCTACCTGAAGGCGCTCGCCGCGCGCGACAACAACGTGCCCTTCTATGTGGCGCTCCCCTCGCCCACCATCGACTGGACGGTGGGGGACGGCATCCGGGAAATCCCGATCGAGGAGCGGGCCGGCGACGAGGTGAGCTTCGTGCAGGGCCGCGCCAGCGACGGTTCGATCGCCAGCGTGCGCATCTCGCCGGAGGGCAGCCCGGCGGCGAACCCCGCCTTCGACGTCACGCCCGCGCGCCTCATCACCGGCCTCATCACGGAGCGCGGCATCGCCACGCCCTCGCCCGAGGGCCTGAAGGCGCTCTTTCCCGAACGGAGCTGAGACGATGAGCCTTGCGAACGAAAAATCCACCGGGGACATCGCGCTCGGCATCCGCCGACGCGTCTTCTTCCACACGATGAAGAACAATGGCGGTTATCTCAGCCAGGCCTGCTCGGCCGCCGAGAGCCTGGCGCTGCTCTACAACGAACTTCTGACGCTCGGCGAACCCACGCTGCCCAAGGTGCCCTTGCCGTTCCGCGGCGTGCCCTCGGCGCACAATCCCGACGCCTTCACCGGCGCGGGCTACCATGGCCCGGCCGGGCCGGACTTCGACCGTTTCTTCATCTCGCCCGCCCACTATGCGCTCGTCATCTATTCCGCGCTGATCGAGACGGGCCGCATGGACGAGCACGCGCTCGACCACTTCAACAAGGACGGCGGTTCGGTCGAGATGATCGGCGCCGAGCACAGCCCCGGCATGGAGGTGACGACGGGCTCGCTGGCGCAGGGCCTTTCCATGGCCTCCGGCGTCGCCTGGGCGCGGCTCAGGAAAAAGGAACCCGGCAAGGTCTGGGTCTACATGTCCGACGGCGAGTTCCAGGAGGGCCAGACCTGGGAATGCCTTGCGGCGATGAGCTACCACGGGATCGACAATATCCGCGTCATCGTCGACGTGAACCGCCAGCAATGCGACGGGGCGATGTCCTCCGTGCTCGATCTCGGCGATCTTGCCGCCCGCGTCGCCGCCTTCGGCGTCACCTGCCGTTCGGTGGACGGCCACGATCTTGCAGCGCTCCGCGCTGCGGCGGAGAGCGCCGAGGCCGGCAAGCCGCTCGTCATCCTCGCCAACACCTCGCCCTATCAGGGCATGGATTTTCTGAAGAAGCGTTTCCCGCGCCTCCACTACGTTCGCTTCAAGAGCACCGAGGAACGGCTGGAAATGCAGGCGGCGCTCGCCGCCGAGCTCGGCGTCGACGTGAACGCGATGGAAGGGGCCTGACCATGGTCGAGATCGTCAACCGTCCCTATGCCAGGGCGTTCGAGGCCTTCGCCAGCGCGCGGCCGGAGGTTCTGTGCCTTTCCGCCGACCTCACCTCGTCCTGCGAGGTCGACGGGTTCCGCGACCGGCATCCGGACCAGTTCCTGTCGCTCGGCATGGCGGAGCAGAACATGCTCTCCTTCGCCGGCGGCCTCGCCATGCAGGGGTTCCGGCCGTTCCTGCACACCTTCTCGGTCTTCCTCTATCGCCGGCCCTATGACCAGCTGATCAATTCCATCGCCTATTCCAACCGCAAGGTGCGGCTGATGGGCTTCCTGCCCGGCATCACCACGCCCGGCGGCATCACGCACCAGGCGATCGAGGACATCGCCGTGCTGCGCGCCGTGCCGAACATGACGATCCTCGAGACGGGGGACGCGACGGAAGTCGAGACCGTGCTCGAGGTCGCCGACAGCATAGACGGGCCGGTCTATGTGCGCGTCCTGCGCGGCGAGGTGCCCCGCCTCTTCTCGACGCCCTTCGAATTCAACCGGCTGCGCACGCTTTCGGAGGGCGACGACATTCTCGTCGTCTCCTCGGGCGTCTGCACGGAGGAGGCCCTGCGTGCGATCCAGCCGCTGAAGACGCGCGGCGTCGGCGTGCACCACCTGCACGCCTCGACGCTGAAGCCCTTCGACCGGGCGGGCCTCCTGAAGGCCGCCCGCGGAAAGAAGGGCATCGTGACGCTGGAGAACCACACAATCGTCGGCGGCCTCGGCTCGCTGGTGGCGGAAATCCTCGCCGAGGAGGGGCTGGGCATCCGCCTCAAGCGCCTCGGCCTCGACGACACTTTCGCGCACGGCGCATCGAAACCCTATCTCATGAAGAAATACGGGCTCGACGCCGGGGCGCTCGTCACCGCCATCGAGGCACTGCTCGGCAAGACGCTCGGTATCGGCGAGGAGGAACTGGCGGAGGTGCGCCTCGATCACGTGCATTCGGCCCAGAAGGCCGAGGCGCTCTGATGGCGCCGCGCTTCACCGTCCGCTACTTCGTCCGCGCGGCCGATGCGGCGGAGGCCCGGGCCCGGGCGCTCGACATCGCGCTGGAGCAGACGGTCGAGATCCCGCGCGACGTGGTGCCGAAGGGCTATGTGGAGGACGAGATCCTCGGCAGGCTGGAAACGCTGGAGCAGGCCCCGGACGGGCGGGCGGGCTTTCTCGCGACGATCTCCTATTCCGAGGACGATGTCGGCGGCGACTTCCTGCAGTTCCTCAACATCGTCTTCGGCAACAGCTCGATCAAGCCGGGCCTCAAGGTCGAGGATATCGGCCTTTCGCCGGGCATTCTTTCGCTCTGCAAGGGGCCGCGTCATGGCATTGCGGGGCTTCGCGCCCGCGCGGGCATCGGCGATATCCCGCTCCTCATGTCGGCGATCAAGCCCGTCGGCCTTTCCACGGCCGCGCTGGCCCGCCTTGCCCATGATTTCGCGCTCGGCGGCATGCATTATGTGAAGGACGACCACGGCCTCGTCGACCAGAGGACCGCGCCCTTCTCCGAGCGGCTGAAGGCCTGCGTCGAGGCCGTCGGCGAGGCGAATGCGAAGAGCGGCGGACGGACCAGCTTCGTGCCCAACATCACCGGCCCGGCCGACGCCGTCCTCGAAAGGGCGAAGGAAGCGGAGGCCGCCGGCGCGGGCGCCGTCATGATCGCCCCGGCGCTTGCCGGCTACGACGTGGCGCGCACGCTGGCCGCGGATCCGGATTTTTCCCTGCCCATCGTCGCGCATCCCGCCTTTTCCGGCGCGAATGTCGTTTCGCCGGATTGCGGTTTCTCGCACCGGGCCTTCTACGGCGTGCTGCACCGGCTGATGGGCGCGGACGCCGTGGTCTTTCCGAATTTCGGCGGCCGCTTCGGCTTCACCCGCGAGGAATGCCGGTCGATCGCGCAGGCCTGCGCGGCGGAGATGGACGGGCCGAAGGCGAGCGTCCCGGCGCCGGGCGGCGGCGTGAATTTCGCCCGCGTGCCGGAGATGCGCGCGGTCTATGGCAAGGACGTCATGTATCTTGTCGGCGGCGCGCTGCTGCAGGAGCCGAACCTTGTCGACGGCTGCCGGCGTCTCGCCGAGGCGGTCTATGCCTGACCTTACGGATCAGGACGGGTCGAACGTCGCATAGCCGCCGCAATTGCGCGCGCCGTAGCGGCAGTCGCGCGGCCGGTAGAGCCGCCGGTAGCCGCCCTCCTCGGCGCGGATCGCCTGCCGCCGCTGGTGCGCGCGCATAGCCGGCGAGACCGCGCCGGAATAGCCGGGGCGCACATCCGCCGCATGCTCCGTCGTGCAGCCGGCAAGCACCGTGCCGGCGGCCAGCATGATCACGAGCATTCCTGGAATGGCCGGGACAACACGCATCTGGGCTCTCCTCGCCTCGGGCAGGCCGGGCCTGCCACGGTTTTGCCCTCTAAAGGCTCGTTTACGGACATTTTTCTTTAAAACGCTGTTAACTGCGCAGCGTACAGATTGGCACAAGCCGGATGACTCCAGAATGAACGCAGTGCTCAGGGACGGTTCAGGTCGCCGCTGTCATTCATTGAAACGAACGTCAGGTTCGGTTCGAAATCGAGGAAATTCCATGAAAACCGCTGGTATCCTGCTTGCATCTCTTCTTCTTGCCACGGCTGCGCAGGCGCAGACGGACGACATCTCGCTCGGCACGCCCGGCTACGGCGGCAGCGGCTGCCCGGCCAACAGCGTCGCGGCGACGCTGAGCCCGGACGGCAAGGCGCTCAGCCTTCTCTTCGACGAATATGTCGTGGAAGCCGGCGGCGAGACCGGAAAGTCCTTCGACCGCAAGACCTGCAACGTCGCGATCCCGGTCCATGTGCCGCAGGGCCGCAGCGTCTCGGTGCTCGCCATCGACTATCGCGGCTTCAACCAGCTGCCGCGCGGCGCCCGCTCGCAGTTCAACGTCGAATATTTCTTCGCCGGCACGCGCGGCCCGGCTTTCCGCCAGACCTTCACCGGCCCGCAGGAGAAGGACTACCTGATCTCCAACAAGCTGACGGCCGAATCGCTGGTCTGGTCGGCCTGCGGCGAGGACGTCAACCTGCGCACCAATTCCAGCATCCGCGTCAACACCAACCGCGGCCAGGAAGCCATGGCGACGGTCGACACGCAGGACGTCAAGGCCGCGATCATCTACCGTCTGCAGTGGCGCAAGTGCCGCTAAAGCATTTCCAGCAAAAGTGCGAAGCGGTTTTGCGTCCGGAAATGCGGCAAAGCAAAGGGTTAGAGCGTTTTCGCGATTCGGAGAAAAGCGGAAACGCTCTAAGTCCGGCAGGACGCGTTTCCTGAACGGGAAAACGCCCTATCCTTCGCCTTCATGAACCGGGCGGCGCCCGCGCCGCCCGGCCTCCATCCAGGGAGTTTTTACATGCGTCTTCCGGTCCGCCTCGCCCTCCTCGCCGCCGCCACGGTCCCGCTTCCGGGGCTTGCCCATGCGGCCAACGGCTGTGCGGACGGGACGTTTTCCGCAACGCATTCGCCCGACGGCAACGCGACGAGCATTCTCTTCGACGATTTTTCCGCGATGGCGGGCGGCGCATCGGGCAAGAGGCGCACGACCACCACCTGCAGGCTCTCCGTACCCGTCACCCAGCCGGGCGGGCACACGGTCTATGCCGTGGACTATCGCGGCTTCGCGACGACCGAGGATGGCCAGACCGCCTCGCTGCGCACCATGCAGGACGGCAAGCAGATCCTGCAATACGAGATCAAGGGCCCGCTGCAGGACGATGTCGCCATTTCCGACAGGGTGGGCGTTTCGGGCTCGGAGACGCTCGACCTCGCCGTGATCCTCGGCGCGACCGGGCCGCTCGACGAGAACGGCTTCGAATCCACGCTGGCGATCGATTCCATCGATTTCGCCCGCATCGGCTACACCACCACCGCCTCGGTGGTCGCCTCGCTCGACCAGATCGCCCGCCAGCGGCAGTCCATCGCGCTCGACCTCATGGACACCGCGCAGAACCTGCTCGGCCAGCAGAGCCGGTTCGACGAGGGCAGCTATGTCGCCGCCTTCGCGAGCTCCGATGCCGCGGCCGGCTTCAACGGACGCTGGGAGGCCGGCAGCGGCGTCAGCGTTCTCGGCGGCGCGGCCGTGGTGCATGCGAACCGCACCGATGTCGCGCTCGACACGCTCGGCCTTTTCGCCGGCGCGGTGCGCTATACCAGCCCGCAGGCCACCTGGCGCGCCTTCGGCGAAGTCGGCGCCTGGGGATCGCCCGACATCTCGGCCTCGTTCTCGCGCAGCTACCAGAACCTCGATTCGATCGTCCTTGCCAGCGGCAACGCCTCCGGCTCGCTGTTCAGCGCCTATGGCCGGGCCGGCGTGATCTATGCGCCGGACGCAGCGAACGAATTCGCGCTCTCCACCCGCTTCACCCGCGCCTGGCTCGACCTCGACGGCTATGACGAGGACGCGTCCGGCAAGAACCTCTTCGCGGGCCATATCAAGGGCGGCCGCTCGGCCTCCGACACGGTGAGCGCGGAATTCGCCTGGAGCCGCAGGCTGGACGAGAAGCTGGACTACACGATCCTCGGCGCGGTCGGCCGCACCTTCGCCGGCAAGGATGGCGCAAAGGCCTCGGTCGACTGGGTGGGCGATGCCAGGGGCAAGGCGGACGACCAGAACTTCGCGACGCTCGGCGGACGCGTCGGCTGGAAGTTCGACGAACGCTGGCAGATCGACACCGCGGTTTCCGCCACCTTCCGCGAAAACGACAAGCCGGACTGGAACATCGGCGGCCAGCTGAAGGCGTCGTTCTGACGCCATCCGGGCGCCGCGCCCACCGCGACGTGATAATCCGGGCGGAACCGCCCGGCGCCGTCCCGTGGCAGGAACACCCTTCCCTCATCCGTATCGGCCGCCGCCCGCCCCGGCAGTTCGATCCTCACGGCACTTGAAGATATATAGGACTCCTATATACTCTTCGCATGGAAACGCCCAGGAACCCCCATGCGATCACCGAGCGCCTTCGCGAAGGCCTTTCCCGCGTCGGCATGGCCATGCGCATCGACGAGTGGAACCGCTCGAAGGCGAGCGGGCTCAACCCGACGCAGCTCGCCATCCTGACGCTGCTGGAAGGACGCGGGGCGGGCGGCCTCGGCGTGCGCGAGATCGCCGCCCATCTCGGCGTCTCGCAGCCGACGGCGACGGATTCGATCAATGCGCTGGAACGCAAGGCCTGTCTGGAGAAGCGGCCGGAGGCGGGCGACAGGCGCGCGGTGCGCGTGGTGCCGACGGCGGAAGGTCTTGCAATCCTCAAGGCCTCGGATACCGGCGGCGGCCTAGCCGCCACGGCCCTCGGCGCGCTCGATGACCGCGAGCAGGAGGACCTGCTCCTCACGCTGATCAAGATGATCCGCCGCCTGCAGGTGGCGGAGGCGATCCCCGTCCAGCGCATGTGCGTGACCTGTCGCCACTTCTCCCCCTTCGCGCATGCGGATGCCGCGCGCCCCCATCACTGCCATTTCGTCGATGCCGCCTTCGGCCAGCGCGACCTGCGCGTCGATTGCCGCGATCACGATGAAGCCGATCCCGCATCCCGGGCTGCCACCTGGGATGCATTCCAAGCGGGATAGTTCCAACCCTCCAGGCAAACGAAAGGAAGACCATCATGCTCGGCAGATTTGCAACCGGCGCGCTCGCCGCCGGAACGGCCCTGTTCTGGCTGACGACAGCCTCGGCCCATTCCATCAAGGCGGAGCCGGCGGAAGCGGTGGAGGCCGCCTTCGACATCATCGAGACGACGATCGTCACAAGGGGCGACAGCGTGATCTTCACCACCCGCGTGCGCGGCGAGGCCGGCAAGGACAAGCCCGACGCGACGGGCAGGTTCGAAGGCTCCAGCGTCTATGCCTATGTCTGGCCGACGAGCCTCGACAGCGGCGCGATCGGCTTCGACGCGGGCCAGGGCATCGTCGCGCTCGCCGTCACCTTCCATCCGGATTTCGACGATGCGGCCAAGGGCGGCAAGAACCGCCATGTCTGGCATCCGCACTGGGTGGTGCTGGCCGAGGACAAGGCCTGCGGCGGCGGCCTCAAGGTCATCGACATTCCGGAAGGCACCACGCCGAAGGTGCCGGAGACCTGGCCCGGCGTGCCGCTCCTCATCGACAGCCCGGAATACCCGACCAGCTTCAAGGGCGACACGGTGGACGTCGCCATTCCCCTGTCGCTGATCGGCGGCATCAAGGGCGCCGCCTTCGACGGCGTGACGGCGGGGCTAAAGGTCAACGGCAACCTGCATGCACCGCTGCTGTGCGTCAGCAACGTGTTCAAGGTCGCCTCGGGCGATCTCAGCCTGCCCGGCAAGGTCGTGCCGGCCGAATGATCCGGCGCCGGTCCGGCAACTGCCATTGCCGGACCGGCCATTCCTCCCCTCCAGGCAAATGAAAGGAAAGAACGTGCCGAGATTTACCCCTACTCATCCCTGCGATGCAACGGCCCCGGCCGAGGCTTGCCGGCAGGGAGGCGACGATGACCGCGCCTGAGACGCCGCTTGCCCCGGAACTGGCCGTCAGCGAATGGTTCAACACGCCGGTTCCGCTGACGCTCGCCGGCCTGCGCGGCCGCCCGGTCTTCCTGCACAGTTTCCAGCTTCTCTGCCCCGGCTGCGTGGCGCAGGCCCTTCCGCAGGTCCAGCGCATCGAGCGTGTCTTCGCCCACACCGACCTGCAGGTCATCGGCATCCACACGGTCTTCGAGCACCATGCGGCCATGTCGCCGGTCACCCTCAGGGCCTTTCTCCACGAATACCGGCTGAAATCGCCCGTCGGCGTCGACAAGGCCGCAGAGGGCTCGGATATCCCGGTGACGATGCAGCGCTTCGGGCTGCGCGGAACGCCCTCCTCCGTGCTGATCGGCCGGGACGGCACCATCCTGCACGAGGCCTTCGGCGTGGAGGACGACATCGCCGTCGGGGCGCGGATCGCCATGGCGCTTTCCGCGCCCGCAGCCGGGGACGACGCCTGCGCCGACGACCGCTGCGCGGCACCGATGCCTCCGGTCGTCGAACCATGACGGAGGTCGCATTGCTCAGCCTGCGCATCGGCGGCGTCGCGCCGCTCGGCGCGCGCGGCGTGCCGAGCGGCATCGTGAAGGCGCCGGTCCACCATGCGCTCCATCTCTCAGAAACCGGTTTTGCCGGCGACAGGCAGGGCGATACGGTGCGGCATGGCGGGCCGGAAAAGGCCGTGCACCACTATCCCTTCGAGCACTATGCCGACTGGGCCCGCGATCTCGGGCCGCATCCGCTGCTTGCCGGCCCCGGCGCCTTCGGCGAGAACCTTTCGACGGCCGGGCTGACGGAGCGCATGGTGGCGATCGGCGACGTCTTCCAGCTCGGCACCGCGGTCATCGAGGTCAGCCAGGGGCGGCAGCCCTGCTGGAAGCTGAACGAGCGCTTCGGCCGGACGGAGATGGCGCGCCTTGTGCAATCGAGCGGGCGGACCGGCTGGTACTACCGGGTGCTCACGCCCGGCACCGTCTCGCCCGCCGACCGCCTCGTCCTGCGCGAGCGCCGCGCGCCGGAATGGACGCTGGCACGCATCTGGCGCGCCTTCTACATCGATCCGCTCAACCGCGCGGAACTGGCCGGCATCGCCGCGCTCGAGCGCCTTGCCGACGGCTGGCGCGCCCATGCCGCCCGACGGCTGGAGAGCAACCGGGTCGAGGACTGGACGAAGCGCCTCACCGGCGCCGGCTGACATCCCGCAGCGCCGCTGCCTGCAGCCTTGCCCGCCGAACCGGCAACGCTTCGGCGTTGGATCACGCAATATCCCGGCACCTGCGACGCTATTGCACTTTCGACCGGGCGGGGCTTGCGCTAAAAGTGGTATCCAGAATACTTTTTTAAGGCCCCGGCCGGGAGACGATGCCATGCGGATGACGCTTCACACGGACTATGCCCTGCGCATGCTGATCTACGTGGCGACGCGGCGGGACCGCGTGTGCACGGTGAACGACGTCGCCGAGGCCTACGGGCTTTCGCGCAACCATCTCCTGAAAGTGGCGCAGACCCTGCGCGATCTCGGCCTCGTCGAGACGACGCGCGGGCGGGCGGGCGGCATCAAGCTGGCGAAGGCGCCCGCCGAGATCGCCGTCGGCGCGCTGGTCCGGGCAACGGAAGAGGAATTCTCGCTGGCCGAATGCATGCAGGCGGGCGGGCGGGCCTGCGCCATCTCGCCGGCCTGTCGGCTGAAGGGCATGCTGCACGAGGCGCTCGCCGCATTCCTTGCTGTTCTCGATAAATACACGCTCGAGGATATTGTCCGCAACAGGGCCGCGCTCGGGCCGCTGCTCGGCATTGCCGAAGCGGCGTGAGACACGGAGGGGGGAGATCGATGATATCGGGATTGACGGTTTCGGAGCGGCATCTGGCCCTCTTCGTGCTCGGTGCGCTCGGCCTGACGGGGCTTGCCATGGCGGTGGCCGGGCGGGGCGATCCGCTGGCCGTGCACGGCTATATCGTGCTGGTCTTCAGCGTCGGCCTCGGCTTTGCCGTGCTGTCCGCGCTGTTCGACCCGGAGCCGCCGGAAAGCCGGCTTTCCGAATATTACGACGATCCGACGCGGGCCGGCATCATCCTGTCGCTCGCCTGGGCGGTGGCCGGCATGTTCGTCGGCGTCTGGGTGGCCGCGCTGCTCGCCTGGCCGGAGCTGACCTTCGTCGACAGCGCCTGGGCGAGCTTCGGGCGCCTCAGGCCCGTGCACACGTCGGGCGTCATCTTCGGCTTCGGCGGCAATGCGCTGATCGCCACCTCCTTCCACGTGCTCCAGCGCACCTGTCGCGCGCGGCTGCCCGGCCAGTTCGCCCCGTGGTTCGTGCTGATCGGCTACAATCTCTTCTGTCTGATCGCCGCGACCGGCTACCTGATGGGCATGACCCAGTCGAAGGAATATGCCGAGCCGGAATGGTATGCCGATCTCTGGCTGGTCGTCGTCTGGGTCGTCTATTTCCTCATCTACATCCGCACGCTGCAGCGCCGCAAGGAACCGCATATCTACGTCGCCAACTGGTACTACATGGCCTTCATCCTGGTCGTGGCGGTGCTGCACATCGTCAACAACCTCGCCGTGCCCGTCTCCTTCGGCCATGCCAAGAGCTATTCGCTCTTCTCGGGCGTGCAGGATGCCATGACGCAATGGTGGTACGGCCACAACGCCGTCGCCTTCTTTCTGACCGCCGGCTTCCTCGGCATGATGTACTACTACCTGCCGAAGCGCGCCGAGCGGCCGATCTTCTCCTACCGCCTCTCGATCATCAGCTTCTGGGGCATCACCTTCATGTATATGTGGGCGGGCGCGCACCACCTGCACTACACCGCCCTGCCGCAATGGGTGCAGACCCTCGGCATGACCTTCTCGATCGTGCTGCTGGTGCCGTCCTGGGCCTCCGCCGGCAACGCGCTCGCCACGCTCAACGGCGCCTGGCACAAGGTGCGCGACGACGCGACCCTGCGCTTCATGATGGTGGCGGCCGTGTTCTACGGGCTCTCCACCTTCGAAGGCTCCTTCATGGCGATCCGTGCCGTCAACTCGCTCTCGCACTATACCGACTGGACCGTCGGCCATGTGCATGCCGGCGCGCTCGGCTGGGTGGCGATGATCACCTTCGGCTCGCTCTACGCCCTCGTGCCGTGGATGTGGAAGCAGGAGCGCATGTATTCGCCGAAACTGATCGAGGTACATTTCTGGCTCGCGCTTGCCGGCACCGTCGTCTACGTCTTCGCCATGTGGAATTCGGGCATCATCCAGGGCCTGATGTGGCGCACCTACAACGACAGCGGCACCCTCGCCTATTCCTTCATCGACAGCCTCGTCGCCATGCATCCCTATTACATCGCCCGCGCCTTCGGGGGACTGCTGTTCCTTTGCGGCGCCGTCGTCTGCGCGTTCAACGTCTGGATGACGATCCGCATGGCGCGAAGGGCGCGCGCCGCGGAGCCCGCCGGCGACGTTCCCCTCTACGGTAAAGCCGGCGCGGCCCCGGCAGGAGAATGACGATGAAGGAGTTCTTCCACCGCAAGCTCGAGCGCAACGCCATCGGCTTCGTGCTGGCCATCGTCGGCGTCGCCTCCATCGGCGGCCTCGTCGAGATCGCCCCGCTCTTCACCATCCACGAGACGGTGGAGGAGGCGCCCGACATGCGGCTCTACACGCCGCTGGAGCTTGCCGGCCGCAACCTCTATATCCGCGAGGGCTGTTATGCCTGCCATTCGCAGATGATCCGCACGCTGCGCGACGAGGTGGAGCGCTACGGTCCCTATTCGCTGGCCGTGGAATCGAAATACGACCACCCGATGCTCTGGGGCTCCAAGCGCACCGGCCCGGACCTCGCCCGCCTCGGCGGCAAGTATTCCGACGCCTGGCATGTCGCCCATCTCGTCAATCCGCGCGACGTGGTGCCGGAATCGGTCATGCCGCGCTACGGCTGGCTGAAGCGCAACGCGCTGAGGATCGACGATCTTGGCGCGCACCTTGCCGCCCAGCGCGCCGTCGGCGTGCCCTATACGGACGCGATGATCGAGAACGCCACCGCCGACGCCCGCGCACAGGCCAATCCCGACGATGCCGGCGCCTCCGGCGTCAGCGAGCGCTACGGCGAGGCGACCAATGTGCGCGCCTTCGACGGCAATCCCGGTCTCCTGACCGAGATGGACGCGCTGGTCGCCTATCTCCAGATCGTCGGCCAGCTGACGCAGGCCGCGCAGCAGCAGACGGCAACGGCGGAGTGAGGCTATGGAGATCGAGCACAACAGCGTCGTCGCCTTCGCCAAGAGCTGGGGGCTTTTCTACCTGATCGCGCTCGCCGCGGGCGTCGTGATCTACGCGCTCTGGCCGGGCAACCGGAAGCGTTTCGATCGCGCCAAGAAGAGCATTCTCGACAAAGACGACCGGCCGGGGGACTAGGGCATGGCAACCGAAAGACACGATCCCGCCACCGGACGGGCCACCACCGGGCACGAATGGAACGGCATCGAGGAGCTGGAAACGCCGATCCCGCGCGTGGTCGTTTTCTTCCTCACCGTCACCACGCTCTTTGCCATCGGCTACTGGATTCTGATGCCGGCCTGGCCGCTCGGCGTCACCTATACGAAGGGCCTGCTCGGCATCGACCAGCGCGATGTCGTGACGCGGCAGGTCGAGGACGCCGCCGCGGCCCGCGCCGCCTGGACGAGCCGCATCGCCGGGGCGAGCCTTCAGGAGATCGCCGCGGACGACGGCCTGATGCGGCATGTGCGCGAGACCGGCCGCACGCTCTTCATCGACAATTGCGCCGTCTGCCACGGCACGCGCGGCAGCGGCGGGCCGGGCTTCCCGAACCTTGCGGCGAAGGCCTGGCTGTGGGGCGGCGAACCGGAGACCATCGCCGAGACGATCCGCATCGGCATCAACGCCACCAACGAGGAGACGCGCGTCTCGCAGATGATGGCCTTCGGCCGCGACGGCATCCTCGACGGCAGGCAGGTGCGCGCCGTCGCCGCCTATGTGCGCTCGCTCTCCGCCCTGCCGATGGGCGCGGCCGACACGGCTGAGGTCGAGGCGGGCAAGGCGGTCTTCGCCGCCAATTGCGTCGCCTGCCACGGCGAGGACGGCCGCGGCAGCACGGAGGCCGGCGCACCCGACCTCACCGACGCCGCCTGGATCTACGGCAGCGACGCGCAGAGCGTCTTCACCTCGATCTATTCCGGCCGGCAGGGCCACATGCCCCACTGGGACGGCCGCCTTTCGCCGGTCGATATCAAGCTGCTGGCGCTCTATGTCGGCACGCTGGGGGAGGACGGGCAATGAGCGGCGCGGCAAGCGAGGCGCGCCGGCCCGGGCGCATCAACTGGCGGATCGCCGCGTTCCTCATCGTCGCGGCGGGCCTTGCGCTCTTTGCCGGCGCCAATGCGCATCTCGTCCATGTCGCGCTGACGTCCCAGCCCGATTGCGTGCAACACCTGAAGACGGAAGGCCGGGACGGCGCGTATCGCGCCGCGCGGCCCTCCTGCTGAGAGAGGAAGGACATCATGGGAACGACCGACAAGACCGGTGGCGCGCCCGTGCCGCTCGCCGAACAGCGCCGCCGCCACCTGCCGGCCGGCGCGGCGCTCGGCTGGCTCGCCGCCGGCTGGCGCGACCTCTGGCGCAACCCGCTGCCGAGTCTCGCCTACGGCTTCGCCGTCTTCCTCCTGTCGCTGGCGGTGGTCTGGGGCCTCTTCCGCCTGGAGCTCGACTATATCCTCTTCCCCGCGCTTGCCGGCTTCATGGTGGTCGGTCCGCTGGTGGCGATCGGCCTCTACCGCAAGAGCCGGGACCTCGAGGAGGGCGTGACGCCGAGCCTTGCGCGCATGATCTTCGTGAAAACCGAATCCGGCGCGCAGGTCTGGTATACGGGCGCGATCCTCTGCCTGCTGATGCTGGTCTGGATGCGCGCCGCCGTCATCATCTACGCGCTCTTCGTCGGGCTCCGGCCCTTTCCCGGCCTCGACCATGTCGTCGCCATGCTGGTCTCCACGCCGGAAGGGCTCGGCATGATCGTCGTCGGCACGGCGGTCGGCGGGCTCTTCGCCGCCTTCTCCTTCGCCATCAGCACCTTTGCCATTCCCATGCTGCTGGCGGAGAAGACGGACGCCTTCACCGCGATGGGCACGAGCATTTCGCTCACCTTCCGCAACCTGCCGGTCATGCTCGCCTGGGGCGCCATCGTGCTGGCGCTTACCGTCCTCGCCATCGCGACGGGGTTCCTCGGCCTGATCGTCATCTTCCCCCTGCTCGGCCATGGCACCTGGCACAGCTACAGGGCGATCCGATGAGAGGCCGCCCCGCCCCCGACCGCACCATCGTCATCGACGGCAAGCCGCTGCCGGAGGTGCTCGACGAAGCGATGATCCATGCCGTGGTGCACGGTTTCTACGACGGGATCCGCAAGGACGCGCTGCTCGGCCCGATCTTCGACGGCGCGATCGCGCCGGAGGAATGGCCGGTGCATCTTGCAAAGATGTGCGACTTCTGGTCTGCAACGCTTCTGCGCACCGACCGCTACGAGGGCCGACCCTTGCCGCCGCACCTTGCCATACCCGAACTCGGGGAACAGCATTTCCGCCGTTGGCTCACGCTGTTCCGCGCGACCGTCGAGCGGCTCTGCCCGCCCGAGGTCGCCGATCTCTTCCTCGACCGGGCCTTGCGCATCGCCCATTCCTTCCGCCTCGCCATCGCCTTCAGCCGCGGCGAGGATTCCCTGGCGGTCACGCCAATTTCGCGGGACGCAATCTCATGAGCGCAGCCGATGCCAGCCCCCTCGTCCTCAGCCGGGACGAAGCGGGAGAATTCCTCCTGCCGGCGGATATGCTCGCCGCGCGTTTCGGCTGGCCGACGCAGACGCTGCGCGACTACATGCGCCGCGGCCTCGTCGCCTCGCGCGTCGAGCGCGGCGAAGGCGAGGATGCCGGGCGCTGGCGGCTGTCCGTGCGCTGCGGCAACCGCCGCTGGCAGGCCGTCGTCGAGGCGGACGGCACTGTCGGCACGCAGCGCGTCGAGGTGCTTTCCGCCGGGGCGCCGAAACCCTCGCGGTAAAGCAATTCCAGCAAAAGTGCGAAGCGGTTTTGCGTCCGGAATTGCGTAAAAACAAATAGATAGAGCGTTTTCGCGATTCGAGGAAAAGCGGAAATTCTCCAGGAGGACGGCCGGCCCCGTCAGTCGCCGAGCAGCTGGCGGTCGTCGCCGTCGCGCCGGCTGACCAGCTCCTCCTTGATGCTGCGCAGCGTCTTCATCGCCTTTGTCCGGTCGGCATAGGCGACGAGATTGGCCAGCATGTCGATGACCGCGAGATAGGCATAGCGTGTCGAGGTGGGCCGGAAGATGTTCTTGCCCTCCGGCAGCTCGACGGCGATCACCACATCCGCCGCCGCCGCGACGGGCGAACCGCCCTGCGTGAGGACGATGGTGGGGATGCCGCGCCGGCGCAGCAGTTCGAGGCAGTGGACGAGCGCCGGGTCGCGGCCGGTGAAGGAGGAGCCGAACACCACCGTGCCCGGCTGGGCGGCCGCGGAGATCATCGCGTTCATGTTGTGGTCGTTCGAGGCATTGATGCGACATCCGAGCCGGAAGAGCCGGTTGTGCAGCTCGTTGACGATCATCGCCGAATTGCCGCTCGCCCCGAAGGCCTGGATGAAATCGGCGCCGCGCAGCAGGCGGGCCGCCATGTCGAGCGAGGCGAAATCGAGCTGGCGATGCAGCTGGAACAGGGCGTTCTGCGCCTTGGCGATGATGTCCTCGGCCACTTCCTCGGGCGTTTCGGTCGGCACTTCCGGCTTGACGTAACGCAGGCCCACATAAGTGAGCCGGGCAAGCTGCACCTTGAAGTCTGGATAGCCCTTGCAGCCGAGCCGGCGGCAGAAGCGCGTGACGGTCGGCGGCGACACCCCGGCGCGGTCGGCCAGCTCGCCGATCGACGAGTTGACGACGAAATCGACGTCGTCGAGGGCCAGCTGCGCCAGCTTGCGATCGAGCCCCGACAGCCGGCCATCCTCATCCGACAAGGCGTGAAAAAGGTCCATCGGCTGCTGCCTCCCCCTGCACGGCGCGTCGGTCCGGCGCGCAAATGAAAACGAATTTCTTGTCTGCCAGTCATAACACAGTGCCGGCGGGCATCAATGGGCTTGGCGATCCGCGCCTGAAATTCGCCGGGCCGTTCCGGGGTGCCCTCCCGTCCTCCTGCACGGCACGGCCCGGATCTCCAGGCACTAACGGCGGCGGCCACCGGCAGTACGGCGGATTTTCACGAAGGGGTGGGTCGAGGCGGGTGTCGCGACACGGATTTTCAGGCGGACGGCCTCGCTTTTTCAGAAAAATTTTTTCGCATGGAAGGAAAAACGACGGGAGGCGCGGAACAGAAGCCCATCATCGATGAAAATCAGCTCTCCCGAACACGGTGCCATTTTCACGTTTCCCCCGGTTTTCCAAGCTTTCCTCCCCTTTTCCGCGCCTGCGCAACGGTGCTGGAACGGATTGAAATCGATGCGGGATTCGGAGCGACCGCCATGGGCCGCGCCACATCCGCCGAAGCGCATACCATGAAAATTTCTCCCATTTTCGCCCAACAAGAAAACGGATTACTGCATAACCCGCCAAACACCCTCCCTCCATTGACTTTCCCTGAAATTATCGCATTATCGAGAAAACAAATTACATCGCTCCAGCGATGATCACTGACGGGAACTTTGCGATCCAACAGCACGGCGTTCACGCCGTTCGGCCAGGCACCGGCGCGACAGGCGGCGGGCGATGACGGCCGGGCAGCGGCCGGCCTGGACGCCAGCGGAACGGACGCCCATGCGCATCTTCACGGCCTCGCTTGCCACCGAGACCAACACCTTCTCGCCCGTCCCCACGGACATGAACGCCTTCAAGGCGGCGTTCTATGCCGGCCCGGGCGAGCATCCCGACACGCCCACGCTCTGCTCCTCCGTCGTACCGATCCTGCGCCGGCGCGGCCGGGCGGAAGGCTTCGCCGTCGTCGAGGGCACGTCCTGCTGGGCCGAGCCGGCCGGCCTCATCCAGCGCCGAACCTTCGAAACCCTGCGCGACCGCATCCTCGGCGAACTGCAGGCCGCTATGCCGGTCGATGCGGTGGTGCTCGGCCTGCATGGCGCGATGGTGGCGCAGGGTTATGACGATCCGGAGGGCGACCTCCTGGAGCGGGTCCGCGCGATCGTCGGGCCGGACGTACTGGTTGCCGCCGAGTTCGACCCGCACAGCCACCTCACCGCCCGGCGCGTCGCCAATCTCGACCTGATGGCGACCTTCCTCGAATTCCCGCACACCGACTTCGAGGAGCGCGGCGAGCATGTCGTCGAGCTCGCGCTGCGCACGCTGCGCGGCGAGATCCGCCCCGTCATCTCCACCTTCGACTGCCGCATGATCACCATCTACCCGACGAGCCGCGAGCCGATGCGCGCCTTCGTCGACCGGCTGAAGGCGATGGAGGGCAGGGACGGCATCCTCTCCATCTCCGTCATCCACGGCTTCATGGCCGGCGACGTGCCGGACATGGGCACGCGCATCGTCGTCGTCACCGACGGCGACAGGGCGAAGGGCGACGCGCTGGCGCAAAGGCTCGGCCATGAGCTCTACGGCCTGCGCCGCGAGGCGGCGATGCCGATGTTCGACACGGAGGCCGGGCTCGACCGGGCGCTTGCCGTGCGTGACGAACGGCCGGACATGCCCGTCGTCATCGCCGATGTCTGGGACAATCCGGGCGGCGGGGTGGCGGGCGATGCGACCTATATCCTGCGCCGCATGATGGCGCGGGGCTTTGACAATGTCGCGGTGGCGACGATCTGGGACCCGATCGCCGTCTCCTTCTGCCATGCGGCGGGGGAAGGAGCGGAGCTTGCGTTGCGCCTCGGCGGCAAGTCGGGGCCGGAGGGCGGCGAGCCGCTCGACCTCCGAGTCACGGTCGAAGCCGTGTTCGATGCCGGCTGGCAGAGCTTCCGCAACAGCCGGGTGACGCTCGGGCCCGCGGCCGTGGTGCGCCCGCTCGGCACGACGATCGACATCGTGCTGATCACCAGCCGCACGCAGACCTACGAGCCCGACATCTTCGCCAACCAGGGCATCGACTTTACCAGGAAAGCCTTCCTGCTGGTGAAGTCCACCAACCACTTCCATGCGGGCTTCCAGCCGGTCTCCTCCGAGATCGTCTACGTCGCCGCGCCGACCTCCTACCCGACCGATCCGGCAACCACCGCCTATCGCAAGGCCAGTCTCGACCTCTGGCCACGCGTGGAGGATCCGCTCGGGCTTGAAAGCTGAACCACCCGCCGGACGGGAGCCGGCGCGGACATGAACCATGTGGAACCAGAGGGATACAGATGAAGAATGCACTTGCTCTCATGACGCTGGCGGCGGCGCTCGCCAGCACCAGCAGCCTCGCCATCGCCCAGACGACGGACGGCGTCCTGACCGTCGCGACCATCGGCGAGCCGCCGACGCTCGACGTCATGCAGACGGCGACCGACATCGTGCTGACCATCGACCAGCACATTTTCGAGACGCTCTACACCTATGACAACGAATGGCGCTCCGTGCCGCTGCTGGCGCTCGCCATGCCGGAGATTTCCGAGGACGGCCTCACCTATCGCATTCCGCTGCGCGAGGGGGTGACGTTCCACGACGGCAGCGACCTCGACGCCAAGGACGTCATCGCCTCGCTGACGCGCTGGATGGCCGTCAACTCCAAAGGCAAGCAGGTCGCCGAAGTGGTGGAGAGCCTTTCCGAGGATGGGCCGAACACCGTCGTCGTCAAGCTGAAGTCGCGTTATGCGCCGCTGCTCGCCACCTTCTCGCAGGCCTCCGTCATCATGCCCTCGGAGAAGATCGCCGACACGCTGACCGAATTCGTCGGCACCGGCCCCTATGCGCTGAAGGAGCGCAAGCCCGACCAGTATACCCAGCTCGTCCGCTTCGACGGCTACAAATCCCCCGAGGGCGAGCCCAGCAACTATGCCGGCAAGCGCGTGGCGATCGCCAAGGAGATCCGCTTCGTGCCGGTTCCCGACGCGAACACCCGCGTCGAGGGCCTGATCTCCGGCCAGTTCGACTTTGCCGATTCGCTGCCCGTCAGCGCCTATGAGCGCGTCGAGGCGAGCGGCAAGGCGAAGGCCGTGATCTACGAGAACACCGGCTGGGCCTCGCTCAACATGAACATGAAGGAGGGCCTGCTCACTAGGAAGGAGCTGCGCCAGGCCGTGCAGGCCGCGCTCAACCCGAACGACATGATGCTCGCCGCCTTCTCCGACGAGCGCTTCTTCAGCGTCGATGCCTCGATCTTCCCGAAGGGCTCGCTCTGGTACACCGAGGCGGGCGTCGCGCGCTACGGCGAGGGCGACCCGGAAGAAGCGGGCAAGCTGCTTGCGGATGCCGGCTACGACGGCACGCCGCTGCGCCTGATGACCAGCCGCCAGTACGAGTTCCACTACAAGATCGGCGAGGTCGCGAAAGCCTATCTCGAAGCCGCCGGCTTCAAGGTCGACCTGCAGGTGGTGGACTGGGCGACCCTGACGACCCGCCGCGCCGACCCGAAGGAATGGGACATCTTCATCACCCACTCCAACTTCCCGGGCGACCCGACGACGATCAACACGATCACCGACAGCTATCCGGGCTGGTATGTCTCCGACCAGAAGGCCGCCGCCGTCGCCGCCTACATGGACGCCGTGTCCGACGCCGACAAGCAGAAGGCCTGGGAGGGCATCCAGACCGTGATCTATGACGATGCGCCGCTCTTCAAGGTCGGCAATTTCAACGCGGTCACGGGCGTCGGCGCCGGCATAGCCGACTACACGCCGACCTACTGGCCGCATTTCTGGAACGTCACGCCGAAGCAGTAAGGGGGTTATCATGGCAAGGATCGTCCGGGCACTGTTGAAACGGCTGGGGGGCATGGCCATCGTGCTCGCCCTCGTCGTGACGGTGGTTTTCGTCATCGTCCGCGTGACGCCGGGCGATCCCGCCGCCGTGATGCTGGGGTCGGACGCGACCCCTGAGGACATCGCCGAACTGCGCACGAAAATGGGGCTCGACGCGCCGCTGATCGCCCAGTACGGCCAGTTCGTGCTGGGTATAGTGCAAGGCGATCTCGGCCAGTCGATCTTCCTCGACCAGCCGGTGACATCGGCGCTCGCCGCACGGGCGGAGCCGACCTTCTTCCTCACGCTGTTCTCGATCCTGATCGCGGTGGCGATCGCGCTGCCGGTCGGCATCCTGTCGGCCGTCAAGCGCGGCACGCTGTTCGACCAGGTCGTGGTGACGCTGACCATGGTGGCGGCGAGCGTGCCGAGCTTCTGGCTCGGCCTCATGCTGATCCAGGTCTTCGCCGTCGGCCAGGGCTGGTTCCCGGCCTCCGGCTATGGCGGGCCGGACACCTCCTTCCTCGAGCGGCTGCATCATCTCGTGCTGCCGGCCGTGGCGCTCGGCATCGTCAATTCGGCGCTGATCACCCGCTTCACCCGCGCCGCCATGCTGGACGTGCTGGGCGACGACTATGTGCGCACCGCCCGCGCCAAGGGGGCGAGCGAGCGGCGCGTCATCCTGAAACATGCGCTGAAGAACGCCCTGATCCCGATCATCACCGTCATCGGCCTTTCCATCGCCATGCTGGTTGCCGGCGCGGTGGTGACGGAAACCGTGTTCGGCCTGCCGGGCGTTGGCAATCTCGTGGTCTCGGCCGTGCTGCGCCGCGACTATCCCGTCATCCAGGGCACGCTGCTCGTCGTCGCGGCGATCTACGTGCTGATCAACTTCATCGTCGACATGCTCTACATCCTCGTCGATCCGCGGGTGCGCCTATGATGACCGCTTCCCTCTCCATGCCGCTCGTTTCCAGCCTGCGGCGGCTCTTCCGCAACAAGGCCATCCTCATCGGCGCGATCATCCTTGCCGTCGTGCTCGTGGCGGCGGTCCTCGCCCCGTGGGTCGCGCCCTATGCGCCGAACAAGCTGTCGATCGTCAACAAGCTGAAGGCGCCGTCCCTTGCCCATGTCTTCGGCACCGACGAATTCGGCCGCGACATCTTCTCCCGCGCCATCTATGCGGGGCGCATCTCGCTGCTCGTCAGCCTCGGCGTCGTCTGCATCTCCACGGTGCTCGGCGTCATCCTGGGGGTCGCCGCCGGCTTCTTCCGCAAGCTCGACGCGCCGATCTCCCGGCTGCTCGACGCCATGATGTCCTTCCCGGACATCCTGCTCGCCATCGCGCTCGTCGCCGCGCTCGGGCCGTCGCTCACCACGGTGATCCTGGCGCTCGGCATCACCTATGCGCCGCGCCTTGCCCGCATCGTGCGCGGCTCGACGCTGGTGCTGCGCGAATTGCCCTATATCGAGGCCGCCGTCGCCATGGGCCTGCCGACCTGGCAGATCCTGACGCGCCACGTCCTGCTCAACCTCGCCTCGCCCATCCTCGTGCAGGCGACCTTCGTCTTCGCCTCGGCCATGCTGGCGGAAGCAAGCCTTTCCTTCCTCGGCGTCGGCGTTTCCACCGACATGCCGACCTGGGGCACCATGCTCGCCTCCGGCCGCGAATACATGAACAACGCGCCCTGGCTGATGGTGTTTCCGGGCCTCGCCATCGTCTTCTCGGTCCTCGCCCTGCAACTTCTCGGCGACGGGCTGCGCGATCTCGTCGATCCGCGCCTTGCGAAGGAAAGCTGACCATGACGGACACTGCAAAGCGGCCGGTGCTCTCGGTCGAGAACCTGACGACCTCCTTCAAGACCGCCGAGGGCTGGCGCGCCGTCATCCGCGACATCAACGTCGAGGTGAATGCCGGCGAGACCGTCGCCATCGTCGGCGAATCGGGCTCGGGCAAGAGCGTCACCGCGCTCTCCACCATGCGCCTGCTGCCCGCCGGCCGGGCGCGCTGCGAGGGCCGCATCCTGCTCGAGGGGCGCGATCTCCTGAAAGCGAGCGAGGCGGAGATGCGCTCGGTGCGCGGCGGCACGATCGGCATGATCTTCCAGGAGCCGATGACCTCGCTCAATCCGGTCTTCACCATCGGCAACCAGATCGCCGAGGCGCTGGTGCTGCACCGCGACCTCTCCTGGAAGGCGGCGGAGGCGGAAGCCCTGCGGCTGATGGAGCGCGTGCGCATCCCCGCTGCCAGGAGCCGGCTCGGCGAATATCCGCACAAGTTCTCCGGCGGCATGCGCCAGCGCGTGATGATCGCTATGGCGCTCGCCTGCCGCCCGAAACTCTTGATCGCCGACGAGCCGACGACGGCGCTCGACGTGACCGTGCAGGCCGAGATCCTCCACCTGCTGCGCGAATTGCAGCGCGAGGAGAACATGGGCGTGCTGTTCATCACCCATGACATGGGCGTGGTGGCGGAGGTCGCCGACCGCACCCTCGTGATGTTCCGCGGCGACATGGTCGAGACCGGCCCGACGCCGCAGATCTTCACCGCGCCCAAGGCGGTCTATACCAGGGCGCTGCTCGCCTCCATCCCGCGCCTCGGCACGATGGGCGACGCCGCCGCGCCCCGCCGCTTCCCGGATGTGGACCCTGCCACCGGCAAGGCCGGCGACGGCCGCGTGACGTCGCCCGTTCCGGGCGGCGTGGCGCCGATCCTGAAGGTCGAGAAGCTCGCGGTGCGCTTCGCGCTGCCGCAGGGGCAGATCCATGCGGTCGAGGGCGTCTCCTTCGACCTGAAGCCCGGCGAGACGCTGGCGCTGGTCGGCGAATCGGGTTGCGGCAAGTCCACCACCGGCCGCGCCATCATGCGCCTCGTCGATCCGAGCGCCGGCTCGATCTCCGTGGACGGCCAGGATGTGGCCAAGGCCAGTTCCGGGGCGCTGCGCGCCATGCGCCGCACCTCGCAGATGATCTTCCAGGATCCCTTCGCCTCGCTCAATCCGCGCATCACCATCGGCTCGGCGATTGCCGAACCCATGCTGGCGCACGGCCTGATAAGCCGGCGCGAGGCGAAGGAGCGGGTGGCCGAGCTTCTGCAGCAGGTCGGCCTCTCGGCGGCGATGGCCGACCGGCATCCGCACGAATTCTCCGGCGGCCAGCGCCAGCGCATCTCGATCGCCCGGGCGATCGCCTTGCAGCCGAAGCTCATCGTCGCCGACGAGGCGGTCTCGGCGCTCGACGTGTCGGTGAAGGCGCAGGTCTCCAACCTCCTGCTCGACCTGCAGGAGAAGCACCGCCTCGCCTATCTCTTCATCTCGCACGACATGGCGGTGGTGGAGCGCATGAGCCATCGCGTCGCCGTGATGTTCCTCGGGGAGATCGTCGAGATCGGCCCGCGCGCGGCGATCTTCGACAATCCGCAGCACGCCTATACGCGCCGCCTCATCTCCGCCGTGCCGATCCCCGATCCCGCCCGGCGCGGCCAGCTCAACCCGCCGCTCAACGAGGAGATCAAGAGCCCGCTGCGCCCGCACGGCTACGTGGCGCCGAAGCGCGCCTACCGCGAGGTGTCGCCGGGGCATTTCGTGCAGGAAGCGGCGGCCTGACGCGTTCCAGGGGATCCTCCCAGCCTGCCCGCCGGTTGCTATAGGCGCCGGCGGGCTTTTTTGCATCCTGCAGGTTTGCCCCTCACCCTAACCCTCTCCCCGCAAGCGGGGAGAGGGGACTTGCCTCATGAACGGGTATTGGTTGGGCAAACCGGTGCGGCATATCCCCTTCGCCCCGCTTGCGGGGAGAAGGTGGCCGGCAGGCCGGATGAGGGGCAAAGCACACGCGAAAACCCCGATTTCTCCCGCTCCGCGCGAACCGTTGCACGGCCGCCCCAGGACGCATGCCTCGCGCCAGCCAGACCTGCAAATTAACCCTTTGTTAACCATTTCATCGGTACACCGAAGCAACCGAAAATTAACGAAGATGACTGACGTGTTAACCCAACCACGGCCGATCCGCCTCAAGGGGCGATCCTTCCTCGCGCTTGCGCTGACCCCGGAGCTGCCCTTCGAGGACTGGCTGGTGCGGCTCGACGATCTGGCGGCGCGCTCCGCCGGCTTCTTCCTGCGGCGGCCGGTGGTGCTCGATGTCGACGGGCTCGACATCGAGAAGGCGGAGCTTCGCGAACTCGTCGGCCAGCTGAGCGCCCGCAATGTGCGCGTCATGGGCATCGAGGGCGCGCGCTCCTCGCTGCTCGGCGCGGACATGCCGCCGGCCATGACCGACGGCCGCCCCGCGGCCGATATCGAGGAACCGGCGGCGGAGGAGCCTTCGAAGAAGGCCGGCAAGGCCGAAAAGGCCGAGCCCGTCGAGACGGCGGCGCCCGCGAGCCCGCCGCCGATGCACACGGTACCGTCGATGGTCGTCGCGCGGCCGGTCCGCTCGGGCCAGTCCATCTTCTTTCCCGAAGGCGACGTCACCATCGTCGGCTCGGTCGCATCCGGCGCGGAAATCGTCGCCGGCGGCTCGATCCATGTCTACGGCCCGCTGCGCGGCCGGGCGATGGCCGGCACGACGGGCAACGCTTCGGCCCGCATCTTCTGCCGCACGCTGGAAGCGGAGCTGATCGCCATCGACGGCTACTACAAGACGGCCGAGGACATGGAGCCGGAGCTGCGCGGCAAGCCCGTGCAGATCTGGCTGGAAGGCGAAGCCATCAAGGCGGCAACACTTGGCTGAACCGAAGGCGGTTCATAAAACGGAGAGGTCAATGGGCAAGGTAATCGTGGTCACATCGGGCAAGGGCGGCGTCGGCAAGACGACGTCGTCGGCCGCGCTCGGCGCCGCGCTGGCGCAAAGCGGGGAGAAGGTCGTGGTCGTGGATTTCGACGTCGGCCTGCGCAATCTCGATCTCGTCATGGGCGCGGAACGGCGCGTCGTCTATGACCTCGTCAACGTCATCCAGGGCGAGGCCAAGCTGACGCAGGCGCTGATCCGCGACAAGCGCGTCGAGACGCTCTACCTGCTGCCGGCCTCCCAGACCCGCGACAAGGACAATCTCACGCCCGAGGGCGTCGAGCAGGTCATCGCCGCCCTGAAGAACGCCTTCGACTGGGTGATCTGCGACAGCCCGGCCGGCATCGAGCGCGGCGCGACGCTGGCCATGCGCCATGCCGACGTGGCGATCGTCGTCACCAATCCGGAAGTCTCGTCCGTGCGCGATTCGGACCGCATCATCGGCCTCCTCGATTCCAAGACGCTGAAGGCGGAGAACGGCGAGCGCATCGAAAAGCACCTGCTGCTCACCCGCTACGACGCCGCCCGCGCCGAGCGCGGCGACATGCTGAAGGTCGACGACGTCCTGGAAATCCTCTCGATCCCGCTGCTCGGCATCATCCCGGAGAGCATGGACGTGCTGCGCGCCTCCAACGTCGGCGCCCCGGTGACGCTCGCCGACGGACGCTCGGCCCCGGCGCTCGCCTATTTCGAAGCGACGCGCCGCCTCAAGGGCGAAAGCCTGCCGGTCACCATTCCCGGCGACAAGCGCTCGTTCCTCGGCAAGATCTTCGGAAGGAAGGCGGCATGAACCTGTTCCGTTTCTTCTCCCGCGCCCAGTCGGCGCCGGCCGCGCGCGAGCGGCTGCAGGTGCTGCTCGCCCACGAGCGGGCCGCCACCGGCGACAGCGATCTCGTCAACAAGCTGCGCGACGAGATCCTGAAGGCGATCTCCAAGCACATGCAGGTAGATGACGAGAAGGTCTCCATCAAGATGGAACGCGGCGCGCAAGTCTCGACGCTCGCCGTCGACATCGAAATTCCCTTCGACGCCGGCAAGAAGGCGGCGTAAGGCGCCACCGGCAAGGCGAGATGGACGCCCGGCAAAAGCCGGGCGTTCGCCGTTTCAGGCGTCGCTCGCCGAGACGTAGAGCGCGGCGAGCGCCTCGAAGCCGGCCTGGTCTTCCGCCGTGAACCGGCCGGGCGACGGGCTGTCGAGATCGAGAACGCCGAACACCACGCCGTCGCGCACGAGCGGCGTGACGAGCTCGGAGCGCGAGGCCGCGTCGCAGGCGATGTGTCCCGGAAAGGCGTGCACATCCGGCACGAGCTGGCTTTTCCCCTCCGCCACGGCGGCGCCGCAGACGCCCTTGCCGACCGGAATGCGCACGCAGGCGACCTTGCCCTGGAACGGACCGAGCACCAGCTCCTGCGGGCCTTTGAGGAAGTAGAAGCCCGCCCAGTTGAGATCGTCGACCGCATCAAAGATCAGCGCCGAGAGGTTCGCCGCATTGGCAACGGCATCGCGCTCGCCGTGCAGCAGCCCCTCGGCCTGGGCGAGCAGCTCGCGGTAGAAGGCAGGCTTGTCCGCGGCCTCTATTTTCCCGATCTCATGCATGGTCGTCCTCGCACATCATGGCTTCCTGGAACCGTCGATAGACCCGGATGCTTGACCTGGCAAGGATGGCGATGGAGACCCGGCCGCGCCTTCAGGCAGGCTAGACGCCGACGCGCTGCTTCCTGCGGCCGGCCTGCTGGTCGGCGGCCGCGGCGTTGACCTCGGCCCGCGCGCTCACCTGCGGCACGCCGACATCCCACCAGGCATCGCCCGGGGTCCAGGTGAAGGCGTCGGAGACGATGGTGAGGACGGTGGTGCGGTCGGTGCCCTTCGCCCATTCGACGGCCTCGCCGAGATCGGCAAGGCTGTCGACGCGGCGCGTCAGCGCGCCCATCGCCTCGGCATGCTTGGCGAAATCGACGGCGAAGGGCTCCTTGACGCGGCAATCCTTGATGAGGTTGTTGAAGCCCGGCGTGCCCTTGGCGTTCTGCAGGCGGTTGATGACGGCATAACCGCCGTTGTCGCAGACGATGAGGATCATCTTGTGGCCGGACAGCACGGTCGAATAGATGTCCGAGTTCATCATCATGTAGGTGCCGTCGCCGATCATGACGATGGGCGTGCGGGTGGGGTCGGCCATGGCGGCACCCCAGCCGGCGGCGATCTCGTAGCCCATGCAGGAGAAGCCGAATTCGCAGTCGAAGGTGTTCGGCGCCTTGACGCGCCAGTTCTTCATCACCTCGCCCGGCAGGCCGCCGGCGGCGGTGATCAGGAGGTCGCGCTCCCCGGCCTTCGCATTGACGATGCCGACGACCTGGGCATAGGTCGGCACCGGCGCATTGGTCGGCTTCTGGTAGCCGTCGAGCGCCTCGTTCCACTTGGCGAATTCCCGCCTGCCCTTCTCCGTCCAGCCGGCATCCGCCCTGTAATCGCCGATAGCGGCTTCCAGTTCGCCGACCGTCTCCAGCGCATCGCCGACCACGGCCACGGCGCGGTGCTTGCTGGCATCCCAGCGCGCCGCGTTGATCGAGACGAAGCGGGCGTCGGGCGAAAACGCGGTCCAGGAACCGGTTGTGAAATCCATGAGGCGCGTGCCGACGGCGAGCACCACGTCGGCCTCGCCCGCCAGCGCATTGGCCGAGGTGGAGCCGACGATGCCGATCGGGCCGACATGGGCCGGGTGGTCATGGGTAACGGTGCCCTTGCCGGCAATGGTCTCGCAGAGCGGGATGCCGTGCTTTTCGGCAAAGGCGGCGAGCGCCGTTTCCGCACCCGAATAGCGCACGCCGCCGCCGGAGATGATCAGCGGGCGTTTTGCCGCCTTCAGCACGCGCACGGCCTCCGCGAGGCTGTCGCGGTCCGGCCGCGGGCGCGGCGCCTTGTGGACGGTCGGCGCAAAGAAGCTTTCGGGATAGTCCCAGGCGATCTCCTGCACATCCTGCGGCAGGGCCAGGAAGGCCGGGCCGCAATCGGCGGGGTCCAGCATGACGGCGACGGCCTGCGGCAGCGAGGCGATGATCTGCTCGGGATGGGTAATGCGGTCCCAGTAGCGCGTCACGGCCTTGAAGGCGTCGTTGACGGTGATGGTCGGATTGCCGAAATGCTCGACCTGCTGCATGACCGGGTCGGGCCGGCGGTTGACGAAGCTGTCGCCGGCCAGCAGCAGGACCGGCAGGCGGTTGGTGTGCGCCACGCCCGCCGCCGTCACCATGTTCAGCGCGCCCGGGCCGATGGAGCTGGTCGCCACCATGATCTGGCGGCGGCGCGTCGCCTTGGCAAAGCCGATCGCGGCAAGCGCCATCGACTGCTCGTTCTGGCCGCGCCAGGTCGGCAGCGTGTCCTTGACCGCTTCCAGCGCCTCGGAAAGGCATGTTACATTGCCATGGCCGAAAATGGCGAAGACGCCGGGAAACAGCGGCTCGCGCCTGCCGTCGATCTCGGTGAACTGGTTGCAGAGATAACGCACCAGGGCTTGCGCCATGGTCAGGCGGATGGTGGACATGGTAAACCTCCCTCGGCCGGCCTTTTCGCGCCGGCCACTGTCTGGAAACTTTTATTCCACATTATTGTTTATTGCAATACTTATTGCAATTCATGACGGCAGCGTGCAGTCCGCCCAGGCGCCGCCCGACTGGCTGGAGGCGAGCGCCGCCTCGATGAACTTCACGCCGAGCGCGCCGTCCACCACCGTCGGATAGGCGAGCAGTCCCTCGGGCAGGGTCCGGCCGAGACGGCGCGCCTCGATGGCGATGGCGAACTCCTCGTAGAGATTGCCCCAGGCGTCGCTCAGCGCCTCCGGATGGCCGCGCGGCATGTGCACGAAACGCGCCGCATGCGTGCCGATGCCCGCGCCCTCGCCGCGCGTCAGCACGCGGGCCGGCTCGCCGAAACGGCGGAAGTGCAGCAGCTCCGGCTCCTCCTGGTTCCATTCCAGGCTCGCCCTGTCGCCGAAGACGCGGATGCGCAGGCCGCAATGGGCGCCGGGCGCGACCTGCGAGATCATGATGGTGCCGGGAATGCCGCCCTCGTAGCGCACATGCATGAAGGCCGTGTCCTCCAGCGCCTTCGGCGGGCCGAGCGTGTGGAACTCCGCCCGCACGGCGGTGACCGGGCGGCCGCAGACGAAGGCGCCGAGGTGGTGGCAATGGGTGCCGATGTCGCCGGTCGTGAAGGTGGGGCCGACAATGGCGGGATCGACGCGCCACTGGGCGCCGGCACCGGCCTCGCTCGGCGGGGTCAGCGCCCATTCCTGGAAATACTCGACATGCACCTGCTGCAATCTGCCGAGCGCGCCTTCCGCGATCATCTGGCGCGCCTGGCGCACCATGGCGGAGGCGGCATAGGCATAGGTGACGCCGAAGACGAGGCCCGTCTCCTTCTGCCGATGCACCAGATCGAGCGCATCCTCGAGCGTCGTCGTCAGCGGCTTGTCGCTGATGACGTCGATGCCCTTCTCCAGGAAGGCGACGGCGATGGCATGGTGGGAATTGTTGGGCGTGGTGATCGCCACGGCGTCGATGCCGTCCGGCCGCGCCGCCTCGCGCTCGGCCATCACGCGGTAGTCGGTATAGATGCGGTCCTCCGCAAGCAGCCAGGCGCGGCCGGATTCCTGCGCCACCTGCGGGCGGGACGACAGCGCGCCCGCCACCACATCCCAGCGGCCCGAAAGCCGCGCGCCGCGCGCATGCACCTTGCCGATGAAGCTGCCCTGCCCGCCGCCGATGACGCCGAGCCGCAAACGGCGCCCGGCCAAGGGAAATTCCGCCATGCTCTCCTCCTCCAGATTCTGTCCCGTCCGAAACGGGCTTGCAAAAGCGCTCCCGGCAGAATTAATATTGACGAAATTTCATATGCGCAACTTTTTTTGCAAGCCATCCGTACATCCCGAGGAGGAACCATGACGAGGATCGCACTGCTCGGCTGCGGGCGCATCGGCAAGATGCACGCCGCCACCATCGCCCGCGCCGAGGGCGCGGCGCTTGCCGCCGTCTACGACCCGGTCACCGCCGCCGCCGGGGAGATCGGCCGGCGCTACGGCTGCCCGGTCGCCGCCAGCGCCGAGGAGGCGATCGCCCTTGCCGACGCCGTGCTGATCGCCACCTCCACGGCCACCCATGCCGACCTCATCGAGGCCGCCGCGCACGCCGGAAAGGCCATCTTCTGCGAAAAGCCGATCGACCTTTCGCTTGCCCGCGTCGTCGCCTGCCGCAAGGCCATCGCCGGCTTCGACCGGCCCGTCCAGATCGGCTTCAACCGCCGCTACGATCCCGGCCACCGGGCCGCGCGCGATGCGGTGCGCGCCGGCGAGATCGGCGATCTGCGGCAGGTGATCATCACCTCGCGCGACCCGGGCCTTGCCGCGCGCGACTATCTCAAGGTCTCCGGCGGCATCTTCCGCGACATGACCATCCACGATTTCGACCTTGCCCGCTTCATGCTGGGCGAGGAACCCGCCGAGGTCTTCGCCACCGGCAGCACGCTCGTCGACCCGACGCTCGCGGAATTCGGCGACGTCGATTCCACGATGATCATCCTGCGCACCGCAAGCGGCAAGCTCTGCCACATCAACAATTCCCGCGCCGCCGCCTATGGCTACGACCAGCGCGTCGAGCTGTTCGGCGCGAAGGGCATGCTGATCTCCGGCAACCGGCGCGCCCACCAGGTCGAGCGCTTCACCGCGGCCGCCACCGGCGCGGGCGAGCCCTATCTCGACTTCTTCATCGAACGTTACGTCGAAGCCTTCGAGATCGGCCTGAAGTCCTTCCTGCGCTGCGTCGCCACCAACGCTACGCCGGACGTGACCTTCGACGACGGCGAAAAGGCACTGGTGCTGGCCGAGGCCGCCATCCGCTCCAAGGCGGAAGGCCGCTTCGTCAGGGTCGATGAGATCACCGGCTGAAGGCCGTCCCAAAGCAACCCTGCCGAGCGCCGCATGCCTCTCTTTCGTCATGGTCGGGTCAAGCCCGAGGATGACGGAGGAGAGGATGCAGAGCCGCTATGCGGTATTTCGACCTGCGTACCGCCTTAGCCCTTGCGCCGCTGCCTGCCCGTGACCGTCGGGATCTCGGGCGAGCCCTTCTTGTCCTCCTGCAGGAGGGCGGCGAGCGCCACCGCGATGGTCTGCGTCAGGCACATCGGCGCGGCGAGCGAGCGCGAGAAGGAATATTCGTCTTCCGGGATGGTGAAGAGCACGGCCGCGTTCTTGGCGAGCGGCGAGAGCTGGCTGTCGGTGATCGCGACGATGGGCGTGCCGTTCTCGGCCGCGACATCGGCGATCGTCACCACCTCCTTGGCATAGTGGCGGAAGGCGATGGCGACCAGCACGTCCTTCTTGCCCATCACCTTGGCCATCTCGGGCGCAAGGCCGCCGGCGGGGTCGAGCAGGATGACCCGGCACTGCAGCATGGACAGCACGTAGCGCAGGAACTTGGCGATCGGCTCGGAGCGCAGCTGGCCGGCGATGAAGATCGTGTTGGCGTTCTTCAGCGCGCGCGCCGCCTGCGACAGGCTCTCCTCCGTCGTGGTGTTCAGGAGCTCCTGCAGGGTGGCGATGTCGCGCACGACGAGATCGTGCAGGAAGCCGAGATTGCCCTTGCGCTTGGTCTTTTCCAGGTCGACGTCGAGCGCGCTGATGCGCTCGCGGTAGCCGGGCGCGGCCGTCGACAGGCGGCTCTGGAACACCGACTGGAGCTGCTTGAAGCCGGAAAAGCCGAAATGCTGGGCGAAGCGCACGAGGATGGAGGGATGCGCGCCGCACTGTTCGGCGATCGCGTTGATCGACTGCATCGCCACGACATTCGGGTTCTGCGTGATGAAGCGGGCGACCTGCTGGAAGCGGTCGGACAGGTTCGGATAGGCCTCGGTGACGATGTTGACGAAGGTCTCGTAGTTCGCCGTCTTCGGCGGCGGCTGATCGGACTGCTTTACCCTCGGCATACGGCCTACTCCCCGGATGGTACTGTCTCGGACCCGGGATGAGCCGGTGCCGGTCCATATTTGCACTATTGCATAAAACCGAAGTCTGCAACGCTCGCCCGGAAACGGCGCATCCCGCCATGCCCGGAGGCATGGCGGGAGGCCGGGAGGCGTGCTCCGGGCCTGCTTATCAGTAGGGCGCGTCCGGGAAGTAGTATTCCGCGGCATTGTCCTTGGTGATCAGCGGGCTGCCGAGCACGTAACGGCCGCTGATCGGGGCCTGCGTGGCGTATTTCATCGTGACGAGCTCGATCGCCGGGATGATCAGCGTCGGCGGGTAGAAGATGTCGGCATCGACCATGTCGTGGCCGTCCATGACAAGCTTGATGACCTTGTTCATGCCCGAACCGCCGAGCACCGTGACGTTCTTGCGGTCGGCCTGCTTGATCGCCTCGATGGCGCCGAGCGCCGCATCGTCGTCACCGGCCCACACGCCGTCGATCTCAGGGAAGCGCTGCAGGTAGTCCTGCATCACCTCGAAGCCCTTGTCTGGGTTCCAGTTGGCATATTGCATGTCGAGCACTTCGATCTTCGTGTCCTTCAGCGCCGCGTTGAAGGCGTCGATGCGGATATTGTCGATCGCCGTCGGGATGCCGCGCATCACGACGATCTTGCCGCCGTCCGGGAACTTCTTCTTGAAGTATTCGGCGGCCGCCGTGCCGTATTGCGGGTTGTCGCCGCCGACATAGAGATCCTCGATGCCCTCTTCCGCAAGGCCGCGGTCGACGGTGGCGATGAACACGCCCTTGGCCTTGGCGGCCTTGACCGGCTCGGTCAGCGGATCGGATTCGAAGGGCAGAACGACGAGCGCGTTGATGTTGCGCGCCATCAGGTCCTCGATGTCGTTGACCTGCTGCGTGGCGCTGGACGAGGTCGCCAGCACGAAGTCGATGTTCGGGAAGGCTTCCTTCATCCGGTCGATCGTGCGCTTGGTGTGGTAGTTGAGGCCGCCCGTCCAGCCGTGCGTCGCCGCCGGGATCGAGACGCCGATGACGGCATCGGCGGCAAGGGCGGGCGCCGCGAAGGCGGCAACGGCCACCGCACCTGCGGCGAGCATGGATTTCAGTCGATGGAACATTCACTTGTCTCCCTGTTGTGAAATGAAGCGTCAGCCCTGCGCCCGGTCGCGCTGCAGGAGCACGGCGATGATGATGATCGCCCCCTGGAAGGCGCCGTTGAGATAGGGGCTGACGAAGCCGGTGAGGTTGAGGATGTTGCTGATGAAGCCGAGGATCAGCACGCCGACGATGGTGCCCCAGATGCGGCCGAAGCCGCCGCTGAGCGCCGTGCCGCCGATGATGACGGCGGCGATCGCCTCCAGCTCCCACATGAGGCCGGTGGAGGGCGTGGCGGCGCCGAGGCGCGGCACGTAGATGACGGTGGCGACGGCGACGCAGAGGCCCTGGATGACATAGGTGAGGATGCGCACGCGGCTGACCGGGATCGCCGAATAGAAGGCGACGTGCCGGTTCGAGCCGATGGCGGCGACATGGCGGCCGAAGCGCATGCGGCGCAGCGTCAGCTCGCCGATGACGGCGATGACGGCGAGCACGATGATCGGCACGGCGATGCCGAGGACCTGGCCGTAATAGATCGGCCGCGCCGCATCGCGCAGCGAGAAATCGAGCGAGATGGAGCCGCCGTCGGCAAGCCAGGTGATGACCGAGCGGAAGATGCCCATGGCGCCGAGCGTGACGATGAAGGCCTCGACGCGGCCGCGCACGATCATGAAGCCGTTGATGAAGCCCGCGAAGGCGCCGATGGCCAGCGAGAAGAGGATGCCGGCGGCGACGAGCTGCCAGCCGTCGCCGAGCGTGGCGGCGGCCGAATTCATGAACATGATCGTCATGCCGGCGACGAGCGCCGAGAGCGAGCCGACCGACAGGTCGAGCCCGCCCGCCGTGATGACGAAGGTGGCTCCGACCGCGATGATGCCGATGATGGCGCTGCGGGTGAAGACGTTCGAAAGGTTCTCCGCGCCGAGGAAGCTGTCGCTCATCAGCGCGCCGACCAGCATCAGGAGGATGAGCGCGATGAGCGGGCCGGCGGCCCCGAACAGGCCGACGAGGGTGCGACCCGGCGACGCGGCTGCGCTGCCGGCGGACGTGGCGGTGATGTCGGTCAATGGCTTGCCTCCTCCTGCGGGCCCTTCTCTTCAAGGCCCATGGCAAATCGGATGATGTCGGTCTCGGTGATGCCCTCGCCCGAAAGCTCGCCGGCGATGCGGCCGCGCCGCATGACGAGCACCCGGTCGGAAAGGCCGACGATCTCCTGCATCTCCGAGGAGATGACGACGATCGCCTTGCCCGCGGCGGCGAGCCCCGCGATGATGTCGTAGATCTGCTGCTTGGCGCCGATATCGACGCCGCGTGTCGGCTCGTCGAAGACGACGAGGTCCGGCTCCACCCCGAGCGTCTTGGCGATCAGCACCTTCTGCTGGTTGCCGCCGCTGAGCGCGCCCGCGGTGACGTCGAGCCGGCCGGTGCGGATGTCGTAGCGCCCGACGGCCGCTTCCAGACCGCGCCGCTCGGCCCGCCGGTCGATCCAGGCCGCGCCGGCGATCGCGCCGCTGGTCAGGGCGACGTTTTCCGCCAGCGGCTTGCCGAGCAGCAGGCCCTTGCCCTTGCGGTCCTCCGTCAGGTAGGCCAGCTTCAGCCCCCAGGCCTCGCGCGCCGCCGGCAGCCGGCGTTTTTCCCCGCGCAGCACGAAGGAGGCGCATTTCGCCGGGCGCAGGCCGAACAGCGCCTCGAAGAGCTCGGTGCGGCCGGAACCGACGAGGCCGGAAATGCCGAGCACCTCGCCTTCGCGGATTTCCAGCGTCGCCTCTTCCACCGCGCCGGGCGCCGTGAGGCCGGCCACGCTGAGGAGCGGCTTGCGCGCGGCCGCGCCGCGGCGGGGCGGATAGATCTCGGCCAGCGGCCGGCCGACCATCGCCTCGGCCATCGCGTCCTCGGAAATGTCGCGCGCCCGTTCGACGCGCACGATCTGGCCGTCGCGCAGCACCGCGACCCGGTCGGCGATCGCCTTCACCTCGTCGAGGCGGTGCGAGGTGAAGATCACCGCCCCGCCCGCCGCGCGGAAGGCACGCATGCGCGCGAAGAGGTTGCCGGCCTCGGTCGCCGAGAGCACGGCGGTCGGCTCGTCCATGAGGATGAGCTTCGGCTGGCGGGCGAAGGCCTTGGCAAGCTCGATCATCTGCCAGTCGGAAACGGGAAGGTCGCGAAGCCGCGCGCGCACCGGCGCCGCCGAGCCGAGCTCGGCGAGAAGGTCGCGCGCCCGCGTCTCCATCGCCTTGCGGTCGGTGAAGAGGCCGCGGGTGATCTCGCGGCCGAGGAAGACGTTCTCCGCCACCGTCAGATGCGGGGCGAGGCAGAATTCCTGATGCACCATGACGATGCCCGCCCGCTCGGCGGCATGGAGGCTTGCCGGCGCGGGCGCTCCGTCCAGCAGCATCGTGCCCGAGGAAGGCGGCGCAAGGCCGGCGGCGATGCGCATGAGGGTCGACTTGCCGGCGCCGTTCTCCCCGACAAGGGCGAGGACCTCGCCGGGTTCGACCACGAGGTCGATGCCCTTCAGCACCGGCACGGTGCCGTAGGCTTTGGCGATGTCGCGAAAGGTCAGGAGCGCCATGATCAGGCCCCGATCGTCGCGGGACGGTGCGCGGCGATCTCCGCGCGGTTGACGACGAGCGCCGGGTCGAGCGTGCCCTTGAAGAAATCGAGGATATTGGCCGCCGCGGCGATCGCCATGCGCCGCGCGCAGGCCTCGGTCAGCCCGGCATTGTGCGGGGAGAGCACCACCCGCTCGCAGGCGAGCATCGGGTCGTCGCCGGCCGGCGGCTCGCAATCGAGCACGTCGAGCCCCGCCGCCGAAAGCCGCCCCTCCTCCAGCGCCGCCAGCAGCGCCTTCTCGTCGATCAGCCCGCCGCGCGCCGTGTTGACGAGAATGGCCGAGCGCTTCATCGATGCCAGCTCCGCCGCGCCGATCAGCGGCTCGGCACCGGATTTCGGCACATGCAGCGACACGACGTCGGCGCGGCGCAGCCCGTCCATCAGGTCGCCGACCGGGATGACGCCGGCCGCCGCGATCCCGGCGGCATCCTGGTACTTGTCATAGGCGAGCACCGTCATGCCGAGCGCCGCGCCGATCTGCGCCAGCCGCCGGCCGATGCGCCCGAAGCCGACGATCAGCAGCGTGCGCCCGTCGAGCTCGTCGGCATCGAGGCTGTTGCGATAGTTCCAGTCGCCCTGCCGCATCCTGCGGTCGAAGAGCACGGTGCGCCGCGCGGCCGAGAGCATCAGCATGACGGCGTGCTCGGCCACCGCGCGGGAATTCACGTCGCCGACCACGGCGAGCGGGATGCCGCGGCCGTTCAGCGCCGCGACATCGACGGAATCGTAGCCGACGCCGTGGCGCGAGACGATCTTGAGGTGCCGCGCCCCGGCGATGAAGGCCGCGGGGAGCGGCTGGGTGCGGATGAGCAGCGCATCGGCCGCCGCCAGGAAGGGCTCGTAGCTTGCCGCGGAGACCTCCTCGACATAGTCGATCACCATGCCGGGCGCGGATTCGAGCACGGCAAGGCCGTCCGCGTGGATCTTGCCGGCCACCAGGATCCTCGGCATTCAATATCCTCCCGTGTCGATCGTGTCGGCGGGGGCGACCTGCTGCACGCGCTCGCGGAAGGCCCGGACGCTCGCCTCGGCGGCGCCGGCGAGCAGGCGCACGTCGTTGGAGACGGTCACGAGATCGAAGCCCCAGCCGACCGCCTCGGCGGCATAGTCGGCCGTGCCGTTGTGCAGCGCCGCCCGCTTGCCGGCCCGGTGGGCGGCATGGAGGATCGTCCTGATCGCCTCGATCATCTCGGGCTCGCGGCGGTCGAAGCCGGGCGCGTAGCGCTTGCCCTGCAGGCCGAGCGTCAGGTCGGCCGGGCCGATATAGACGCCGTCGAGGCCGGGCGTGGCGAGGATATCCTCGAGGTTCTCGTAGGCCTGCGCGGTCTCGATCATGGCAAGGCAGATGATCTCGTCGTCGGCCTCGGCGGCATAACCGGGGCCGGCGGAAAACAGGGCCCGGCTCGGGCCGAAGCTGCGCACGCCGGCGGGCGGATAGCGCACATAGGAGACGAGGCGCTCGGCCTCGGCGCGGGTGTTGACCATCGGGCAGATGACGCCGTAGGCGCCGGCATCCAGCGCCTTCATGATATCGGCCGGATCGAGCCAGGGCACGCGCACCAGCGGCGTCACGCCGCTTGCCCGCATGGCCTGCAGCATCGGCACCGCGCCGTCATAACCGACGATGCCGTGCTGCAGGTCGATGGTGAGGGAATCGTAGCCCTGCGCGGCCATGATCTCCGCGCTGAAGGAATTGGCGATGGAGAGCCAGCCGTTGAGCACCGGCCTGCCTTCCGCCCAGCGCTGCCTGACACCGTTCCTGATCATGCATGCCTCCCTCAGACCGTCATCTGCGCGAGCTTGACGTTGGAATAGTCGAGGATGCCCTCGGTGCCGCCTTCGCGGCCCATGCCGCTCGCCTTGATGCCGCCGAAGGGCGCCTCGGCCGCGGCCAGGGCAAAGCTATTGACGCCGACCATGCCGGCCTCCAGCCGCGCCGCCGCCTCGCGGGCGCGGCCGGCATCGCGGGTGAAGACATAGGCGGAAAGGCCCATCTCCGAGGCGTTGGCGCGGTCGAAGACCTCGTCGGCCGCGGCGAAGGGCGTGATGGCGGCGATGGGGCCGAAATTCTCCTCCGCGATCGCCTTCGCATCGTCCGGCAGGCCGGTGATGACGGTGGGCTCGAAGAAGAAGCCGGCATTCATCTCCGCCGGGCGCCGCCCGCCGGCAAGGATCCTGCCGCCGCGGTCGCGCGCATCCGCGACGATCTCCTCGACGGCGGCGATGCGGCGCTGGTTGATCAGCGGCCCCATCTGCGTCGCCTCGTCGAGGCCGTGGCCGAGCTTCAGCGCCCGGGCGCGGGCGGCAAAGCCCTCGGCGAAACGGTCGTGCAGCGCCTCGTGCACATAGAAGCGGTCGGGCGTGACGCAGACCTGGCCGGCATTGGCGTATTTCGTCGGCACGGCGAGATCGAGCGCCTTGTCGAGATCGGCGTCGTCGAAGACGATCATCGGCGCATTGCCGCCCAGCTCCATGCTGACGCGCTTCACCGTCTCGGCGCTGTCGCGGATCATCTGCTGGCCGACGCGGGTGGAGCCGGTGAGCGAGACCTTGCGCACGGCGGCCGCGGCCATGATGGGCCTGTAGGTGGCGGCGGTGGGGCCGATCAGGAGATTGGCGACGCCGGCGGGAATGCCGGCCTCGCGCAGGCAATCGAAGAGGATCATCGCGACGCCCGGCACCTCGACGGAGGGGCGGACGATGACGGCGCAGCCGGCGGCGAGCGCCGGGGCGACCTTGCGGGCGATCAGCGCCGCCGGGAAATTCCAGGCGGTGAAGGCGGCGACGACACCGACCGGCTCGTGGCTCACTTCCAGCCGGCCGCCCGGCGCGCGGCTCTCGACGATGCGGCCGTAGATGCGGCGCGCCTCCTCGGCGTACCAGCGGAACTGGTCGACGGCGAGGCCCCATTCGCGGCCGGACTGGGCGAGCGGCTTGCCGGTCTCCAGCGTGATCCGGCGGGCGGCTTCCGCCGCGCGGGCGGCCATGACGTCGGCGACCTTGTGCAGCAGGTCGGCCCGCGCCCAGGCGGGCGTCGCCTTCCAGCCGCGGAAGGCCCGCTCCGCGACGGAGATCGCGCGCTCCGTATCCTCGACGCCCGCCGCCGGCACGCTGCCGAGAACCGCACCGTTGCCAGGGTCGGTGATCTCGGTCGAAGCGCCCTGCGCCGGCTCCGACCAGGCACCGTCGATGAACAAACCGTATGAGCCGTACATGCTGTCTCCTCCATGCGGGGGGCGCCGCCCGAAGGGGCCGCGTCCGCAAGCATAATTCCAGAACCAGAAAGAAAGCAATTTTTATTGCAAGTCAAGAACAATCCGCAATATTTGGTGCGGACACCCGTTTCATGCGCGGTTCAGTGCGGCCGCTCCGGCAGCACGAGCGGCGTGCGCCGGCGCGTCGCCATCGCCTCGACGATCTGGTCGGCAAGGCAGGTGGCGACGAGACCGTCCCAGGCCGTCGAGGCGTCGGCGGGTGGCGTTGCGCTGCGGATGCCGTCGATCCAGGCCTGGTTCTGCAGGCGATAGGCATCGCGGAAGCGGGGAACCCAGTTTGCCGGAAAGGCGCCTTCCTCCGCGCCGTCACGCCGCGTGCGGGTGAGCGCCGGATGCGCCATGCCGACCGTGCCGCCCGCGCAGACGGCCTCGGCATGGACATGATAGCCGTAGGCGGCATTCATGAAGACCTCGACGGACACGAGGCTGCCGGCCTCCGTCTCGAAGACGAACAGGGCGGGATCGCCGCTGCCCCCGGCCTCCGACGGGCAGGGAATGACGGTCACGGCGCTGTATTCCGTCGAGAGCAGCCAGCGGCAGACATCGATCTCGTGCACCAGCGAATTGGTGATCGCCATGGCGCCGGTGAACCAGGCGGGCGCCGCGGCGTTGCGGTGCTGGCAATGCAGGATGCGCAGGGCGCCGAGCGCCTTGCTGTCGAGCGCCGCCTTCATCTCCCGGTAGGCCGGATCGAAGCGGCGCATGAAGCCGGTCTGCACCAGTTGCCGGCCCGCGCGCCGTTCGGCCGCGACGATCTCCAGGCATTCGGCGGTGCTCGCGGCGAGCGGCTTTTCGCACAGGACCGGCTTGCCCGCCGCAATCGCCGCCAGCACCAGCCGGTGATGCGTGGCGTCGGGCGAGGCGACGAGGACCGCCTCGACCGCGGGATCGGCGATCAGCGCCAGCGCGTCCGTCGTGGCCCGCGCGCCCTGCGCGGCCGCCTCGGCCCGCGACAGGTCGGCGTCAACCACGGCGACGAGATGCGCGCCCGCGACATCGCCGGCAAGGATGCGGGCATGCTCCGCCCCCATCACGCCCGCGCCGATGACGCCCACTCCAACCGTCCTCATCGTTCCCTCCTCCTTCGTTTCAGCCGCCGTCCACGGCACGCCATTGCCCGGCGCGCGCGGATGCGTGGATCGTCTCCACCAGCGTCTGGATGCGCAGGCCGGCGCGGAAATTGAACGGCTCGGGCCTGAGGCCGGCAATCGCCTCCAGGTAGCCGGCGACCTCGATCGCCTTCAGGTCGTTGAAGCCGAGCTGGTGGCCGGGCGCGACGCAGAAGCGGCCATAGGGCACGTGATCCGGCCCCGCCTCGATGCGGCGGAAACCCTGCCGGCCCTTCCGGTCGTCCGTGGAGTAGAAATGCAGCTCGTTGAAGCGCTCCTGCGAGAAGGCAAGCGCGCCCCTGGTGCCATAGACCTCGAAATCGTGCTGCATCTTGCGGCCGGTGGCGATCCAGTTGCCCTCGATGGAGCCGGTGGCGCCGTTCGCAAAGCGCAGGAAGGCGCGGCCGACATCGTCCGTCTCCACGGTGCGCATGCCGCCTTTGCCGTCCGGGCGGCTGGCGATCATCGTCACGCAATCGCCCATCACCTTCACGATCGGGCCGAGCAGGAATTCGGCGGTCGCCAGCGCGTGGCTGCCGAGATCGGCCAGCGCCCCGCCGCCGGCCGGATCGTGGCGGAAGGTGAAGGGCGCGGCGGCATCGGCCATGTAGTCCTCGGCATGCAGGCCGCGATAGCCGCGGATCTCGCCGAGCTCCCCGCCCGCGATCATCTCCCGGGCAAGGCTCAGCATCGGATTGCAGAGATAGTTGAAGCCGACCTGCGTGCGCACGCCCGCCCGTTCCGCCGCCTCGGCCATTTCCCGGGCATCGCCCGCCAGCGGGGCGAGCGGCTTTTCGCAATAGACATGCTTGCCGGCGGCGATGGCGGCGAGCGCCATTTCCTTGTGCAGGGCATTGGGGGCGGTGATGTCGACAATGTCGATTTCGGGATCCGCCACCAGGCTGCGCCAGTCGTCCGTGGCGCGCCGGAAGCCGAGCGCCGCGCGGGCGGCCTCCGCCTGTGCCAGGGTCACGTCGGCAAGAGCGGCCAGCTCCACCTCGTAGGGCAGGTCGAAGACCCGCGCGGCGGCCGCAAAGCCGAAGACATGCGTCTTGCCCATGAAACCCGACCCGATGAGGCCAAGGCGAAGCGTCTTCTTCATTCTCTCTGTTCCCCGGATGATGGCGCACGGAGTTTTCCGCGGGCGCCATTTCTGCAACATTTCTTGCAGAATCATTGCACTGTGAATGTTCGGTCCGCTGCCGGGGCGCGGGCGGCGCCCCGGCGCGTGGTCTTGTCAGATCGTGCCGCCGAGCGAGGCTTCCAGCAGCGCCAGCTCCTGCCCGCCCGCCATCATGTCCTGCAGGGCCGCCGCATCCACCGTGCCGCGCTCGGCCGTGCCCAGCGTCTGGCCGCGGTTGAGCACCGTGAACCGGTCGCCGACGGCGAGCGCGTGGCGCACATTGTGGGTGATGAAGACGACGCCGATGCCCTGCTTGCGCACTCGGTCGATGGTGCTGAGCACGTTCGCCGTCTGGCGCACGCCGAGCGCCGAGGTCGGCTCGTCGAGGATCAGCACCTTGGCGCCGAAATAGACCGCGCGCGCGATGGCGACCGTCTGGCGCTCGCCGCCCGAGAGCGTGCCGACGGCCTGGTCCGGCCCGCGCAGGTTGATGCCCATCTTGCGCATCTCGGCGACGGTGATCTCGTCGGCCTTGCCGGTGTCGAAGGTCTTGAACGGCCAGACGCCGCGCTCCGGCTCGCGGCCCATCCAGAAATTGCGGCTGACGCTCATCAGCGGGATCATCGCGAGGTCCTGGTAGACGGTGGCGATGCCGGCCGTCATGGCGTCGCGCGGGCTCTGGAAGAGCGTCGGCGCGCCCTCCACCAGCACCTCGCCGCCGCTCGGCTTGTAGACGCCGGACATGATCTTGATGAAGGTGGACTTGCCCGCGCCGTTGTCGCCGAGCAGGCAGTGGCATTCGCCCGGCCTTATGTCGAAGGAGACGCCGGCCAGCGCGATGACATGGCCGAAATGCTTGGTGATGTTTCTCATCTCCACGATGGCGGACATCAGCGTTCTCCCGTGATGATGCGGCGGATGTAGGTGTTCATGATCACGGCGGTCAGAAGGATGACGCCGAGGAACACCCGGAAGAGCGAGCTTTCCGCATTGGCGAAGAACAGGCCTTGCTGCACCACGCCGAAGATGACCGCCCCGAGCGCCGCGCCGATGACCGAGCCGTAGCCGCCGGTGAGCAGCGCCCCGCCGATGACGACGCAGATGATCGCCTCGAACTCCTTGAGCAGGCCCCGGTCGGCCGCCGCCGAGCCGAACTCCATCACCTGGCAGGTGGCGAAGACGCAGGCGCAGAAGGCGGAGAACATGAACATCAGGATCTTCACCCGGTTGACCGGCACGCCGACATAACGCGCGGCGAGCGCATCGCCGCCGGCCGCGAAGATCCAGTTGCCGAACTTGGTGCGGGTGAGCAGCCAATGGCCGAAGACGACGAGCACGATCGCCCAGACGACGAGCATGGGAATGCCGTCGATGACCGGCTGGCCGGCGCGGTTGCCGCGGGTGAAGGTGGCGATCCAGCCCATCTCGCCCATCCAGGTGAACAGGCCGCCGAGGATCTTGCCGCCGAAGAGCGGCGCCAGCCAGTCGCTGGCCGCCTTTTCCGCGACGCCGCCGATGATCGTCTGGCGGGTGAAGTAGATCGAGCCCCAGATCGTCAGGCCGCGCAGGATGTAGAGAAAGGCGAGCGTGACGATGAAGGACGGCAGGCCCGTGCGGATAACCAGCCAGCCGTTGACGCCGCCGACAAGGATGCAGAAGACGAAGGTCGCGATGATGGCGAGCCACAGCGGCACGCCGATATGCACCGACAGGATCGCCATCATGACGCCGGCAAAGCCGATCATCGAGCCGGTGGAGAGGTCGAACTCGCCGGCGATCATCAAGAGGCAGGCGCCGACCGCGATGACCATGAACTGGGCCGACACCACCGTCCAGTTCATCACGCCCTCGGCGGCGAACATGCCGCTGTCGCCGGCGACCACCGCAAAGAGCAGGAAGACCAGGATGGTGCCGCAGATGCCGCCGAGCTCGGGGCGGATCAGCGCGCGCCGGAGCGGCGAGACGGGCTTGATGCGCTCGTCCTTCAGCGCGTCTGGAATGACGTCCGTCATGAATGCGTTCTCCTCCCTCGAAAGACCGGGCCTCGAAAGGCCGGGACGCGGGCGGCTGCCCGCCCGCGCCTGCGAAAACCGTCAGATCAACGGTACTGGCCCGCCAGGGACTCGACCAGCGCGATATTGTCCTTCGTCACGAAGCCCGGGCCGGTGAAGATGGAATTGGCCGGGGCGACGCCGTAGCGCACATAGCTCGTCAGCACCTGGATCGGGATCGAGCCCTGCAGGAACGGCTGCTGGTCGATCGCGAAGTTGATCGTGCCGTCCTTGATGGCGGCGGAGATTTCCGCCGAGAGGTCGAAGGTGCCGAAATAGATGTCGCCGTCGAGGCCCATCTCCTTGACCGCGCGGATCGACGGTTCGGCCGAGTTGGGGCCGAGCGTCAGGATGGCGCCGGTATCGGGATTGGCGGTGAGATAGGCCTTCACCTTGTTCTGCACTTCCGACGGGTCGATGCCGGAATCGACCATCTGGTTGCCGAGTTCGACGCCGATGCCCTCGGCAAAGCCGCGGCAACGCTCCACCGAGGCCGGGTTGGTGATGTAGTGGTTGACGCACAGGAAGCTCTTGATGCCGGCCTCCTTCGCGCGCTTGCCGGCGCCGAGGCCCGCTTCATATTCCGGCTGGCCGACATGCATCAGCGCGCCGAGCTTCTCGCTCTCCTCCACCGTGCCGGAGTTGACGGTGACGACCGGAATGCCCTTGGCGACGGCATCCTTGATCGGCCCTTCCAGCACGTTGAAATCGGCGATGGTGACGATGATGCCGTCGACGCCGGCGGCCGAGCTCTGCTGGACGATGCGCGCCATGTCGGCAAGGTCGCCGGTCGGCGGGTTGCGGTACTCGGTCGTCACGCCCATCTGCTCGTTCGTCACCTTGATCGCGTTCTTGATGACGTTGAACCAGCTGTCGCTATCCGGGCCGTGGCTGATCCAGACGAACTTCTCGCCATCCGCATGGGCAGCACCGGCAAGCGCCGTCGTCGCCAGCAGCGCACCGAGGGCCAGGGATTGCAGGATTTTCTTCATGCTTAACGTCCTCCCGAAATTGGCTTCCTGTTCGCTCCCCGCCCGAAGCCTTTGCGGGTAACTCCATGCGTCAGGCCGCGCGCTTGGCGCCCTGCGCGACAAGGGCCGCGTCGAGGCGCGCCTGGTCCCAGCCCTCCTCGACGGCCCGGGCGACGAGATCCTGCTGGCTTTCCGGCGCAAGGCCGCCGAGCGGCGGATCGGTGTCGAGATTGGTCGGGAACGGATAGCCGTCCGCCGTCGCGGCGATCACCGCCCGCCGCCCGGCCGGCGACAGCGCCGCCAGGTGCGGATAGACCGCACGGACCATCGCGGTGCGGTCGAGGCTTTCCATGTGGCGGGCGAAGGCAGACGCCGTCTGGATGAGGTTGACCATGCGCACGACATCCGCCGTGCGGTTCTCGCCGGCCGCGTGGAACAGCGCGGGGGAGAAGAAGATCGCGTCGCCCTTTTCGAGCGGAAGCTGGACGCAGTTCTCCTCGAAATAATCCCGGAACTCCGGCCGCGTGGCGGCGACATAGCCCGGCAGGTAGCGCTGCGAATGGGGCAGGAGCTTCGTCGTGCCGCTTTCCACCGGCATGTCGCAATGCGCGACGCCGCCTTGCAGGATGAGCGTCGGGCCGGTGGCGTGGATATGGCTCGGATATTGCGCCATCTGCTCGGGCTTCATGAAGCCGAGGTGATAGTCGCGGTGCGGGGCCTGCGCCTTGCCGCCGGGGCGGACCTGGTTGACCTGGGTGGCGATCTGGTAGCCCGGGCCGAGCCAGGCGCGGCAGGCGATGTCGATCACCGGATTGGCCATGTAGCGGGCATAGACGGCGGGATCGCGCAGGCAGAGCTTCTGCAGCGAGTTCCAGATGCGGTCGTTGGCACCCGCCTTGGCGAAATGGTCGCCGGCCGCCGTGCCCGCCGCCCGCTCGTCGGCGATGATCGCGCGGAAGACCTCGCTTGCCGCGTCGATGGCGCCCGGATCGGTGAAGGCGCGCTTGACGACGAAGACGCCCGGCCCCTCGCCGATGACCGAGGCCCATTCCGGGCCGATGCCGTCATCCACCGATGCGCCGTCATAGATGGGGATGTTCTTCTCGATGGCGATCGCCGTCGGGCACATCGCCATGGTCGTCTCGGTCTCCACCTGGCGCCGGAATTGCGCAAGGTCGATCACCGTTGCAATATCGTTCATCGAAATCCTCCTGTCCGATGTCTGAAAGCCGGCCTGACGGCAGCCGCCGTCGCTCTCGCCCCTCCCCTCCCCGGGCACGGCGAACCGCAAGCGCAGATCAAAAATTGCAGCCATCAATTGACTGCAATATTAATTGTGAAAATTTGCCGGTGTCAATACGGCTGGGCCGGTTCCGTCGCGAGGGCGGATCCTCGTGCCGGCGACCAGCCGAAGGCGGCGGCTACCAGGACCATTCCGCCGGCCGCCCGACGGTGAGGCCCGCCGCGCGAAGCGCGGCCACGATCGCCCCGCCCGCCGCAAGGACCGCCTCGTCGGCATAACGCCGGCCGACGACCTGCAGGCCGACGGGCAGGCCGTCGCCCGCCAGCCCGGCGGGAACCGACAGCGCCGGGCATTGCGGCAGCAGGTTGAACGGACAGGTCATGTCCAGGCCCCGGAAGCGGCCGTCCGGCAGGTCGGCGACGTAGTCGTTGTCGTCGGCCCCGGCCGGGGGCGCGGTGATGGCGCAGGTCGGGCAAAGCAGGGCGTCGTAGCGCGAGAGGATGGCGGCGAGGTCGCGCCACATCTCCGTTCGGAGCAGCTCCACCTTCTTGTAGGCGGTGGCGTTCATCGTCAGCCCCCGCTCGATCAGCGCGACGACGAGCGGATCCATGCGCCCGCGATAGGCCGCGAGCGCCTCGCCGAAGAAGGCGGCCATGAACACGCACCACAGGTCGTACCACCGGTCGTTGACGGCCCGCGTCCAGCCGATCTCCACGGGATCGACGACGGCGCCGGCGGCGCGAAGCGCATCGGCCGCCGCAAGAATGGCGGCCTGCACCGGTGCGTCGACGCCGTAGTAACCGAGGTCGAGGGACAGCGCGAAGCGCCGGCCCGCAAGGGAGCCCGTCCGTGCCTTTTCCGCCGAGAAGGGGAGAGGCAGCGAGGAGATGTCCTCGTCATCCGGGCCGGCGGCCGCGGCCATGAAGGCGGCGGCATCCTCCACGGTGCGGGCCAGCGGGCCGAAATGGGAGATGTTGTCGAAGACGCTGGGCAGGATCGTCATGGGAATGCGCCCGAGGCTGGGCTTCAGGCCGACAATGCCGGTGAAGGCGGCGGGGATGCGCACCGAACCGCCCATGTCCGTGCCCTCCGCGAAGGGCACGACGCCGGCCGCGACCGCGACCGCCGAGCCGCCCGACGAGCCGCCGCTGGTGCGCGCCGCATTCCAGGGATTGCGCGTGATGCCCCAGCGCGGGCTTGCCGTGAAGCTCGAATGGGCGAATTCCGGCGTCGTCGTCTTGCCGATGAGGATCGCCCCCGCGGCCTCCAGCCGCCGGATGCACAGGGCGCTTTGCGCCGGCGTCCAGTCGTCTCGGGTCCAGGAGCCGAGCGTCGTCAGGTCATCCTTCGTCGGCGTCAGGTCCTTGGCGGCGAAGGGCACGCCCAGGAGCGCGGGCGCGGCGCCTCCGCCCGCGGCGCGGCGGTCGGCCTCCCGCGCCGCCGCGAGCGCGGCCTCCTCGCGCAGCAGCGTGAAGGCATTCAGCGCCTCGCCGACGATGCGCGCGCGCCGGAGCGATTCGGCGACGACCGCCTCGGCCGAGAATTCACCGGCGCGGATGCCGGCGGCGATCGCCGTGGCGGGCAGGTCGAGCGGGTGGGCCGGCGCGACGGCGCGAGAAACTGTCTGCATGGTCACGGACTCCGTGCTAGAGCATTTCCAGCCGACGCGGGATCGCTTCGGCGCCGGATAATGCGGCAAAACAAAAAGCTGGGGCAATTCCGGCACGAGCGCGAAGCGGATTTGCGGAGAAACAGGGGTGGAGCGTTTTCCCGGCTCGGGGAAAAGCGGAAACGCTCCGGGTCTTGCGGAAAGAAGGAGGGGCGGGAACGTGGCGGCAGGATCGGGCGCGGCAGGCGCCTCCATCGACCTTTGGCATGCGGGGCTTGCCGAGGCCGTGTCGCTCATCGGGGAGGACGGCTTTCCCGCCGCGCTGGAACGCGCGCTCCGCCATCTCGTTCCCTTCCAGATGATGAACGGCTTCGCCTATGCGCCGGGCGGCAAGGCCTTCGACCTCGACAATGCGCGGATCGTCGGCGACCGCACCACCATCGTCGACCATTACCTTGCCGGCGCCTATATCCTCGACCCGTTCTACGACGCCGTGCGCACCCTGCCGCCCGAAGGCCTTTTGGTGATGCGGCGGCTGGCGCCCGACCGGTTTGCCGAGACGGAATACTACCGCCGCCACTACCAGGCGACGGGCATCCTCGACGAGGTCGGCTTCATCCTGAAGCTCCGCGATGTCGATGCGGTGTTGTCGCTTTCGCGCATCGGGGCGGTCCCGGCCTTCTCCCGCCGCGATATCGCCCGCCTCGAAAGCGCCGCACCGGTGGTCCGGGCGCTTGCCGAGCGGCACTGGCATGCCCGGTTCACCCCGTCGAGCGGCAGCGAGGCGGCCGCCGCGACGATCAGCCATCCGCTGCTTTCCAAGCGGGAGCTGGAGATCGTGACCCTCATCCTCAAGGGCCACTCCACCTATTCCATCGCCGCGACGCTCGGCGTCTCGCCCAATACCGTGAAGGTCCATCGCCGCCAGGCCTATGCCAAGCTCACCATTTCCAGCCAGGCGGAACTGTTCCATCTGTTTCTCAGCAGGCGCTGATCATTCGGCGAACTCCACCTCCGGCGGCGCAAGCTGGAAGAAGCGCGTCAGATAGGCAAGGTAGACGACGCCCGCCGCCAGCCAGATGACGCCGAGCAGCTTGGCGTGCCCGTCGAGGTTCCAGAGCAGGAAGAGGTCGCAGACCGCGCCCGCGGCCGGAACGGCGAGCCCGAGAAGCGGGCCGAGCGGCCTGACGACCGCATTGCCCCGCAGATAGAGCGCGATGACCGAGACATTGACCGCGGTGAAGGCGAGGAACGCACCGAAATTGATGAAGGACGTCGAGGTCGTCACGTCGAGCGTCAGCGCCAGGAGGCCGACAATGCCGACGACGACGAGGTTGAGGACGGGCGTGCGCCACTTCTCGTGCAGCTTGCCGAAGATGCCGGCCGGCAGCACGCCGTCGCGGCCCATGGCGAAGAGCAGCCGGCCGACGCTCGCCTGCGCGGCAAGCCCGGAGGTGAACTGCGCCACCACGAGCGTGGCGAGGAACACCGTCACGAAGAGGTCGCCGCCGATCATCAGGGCGATTTCGGAGGCGGCGGAATCGACCGAGGCGAATTCGCCGCCGGGATGGGCAAGCTGCGTGACATAGGCCGACCCGGTGAAGAGAAGGCCGCCGATGACGGCGATGATCATGATCGCCTTCGGCATGGTGCGCGTCGGTTCGCGCGTTTCCTCCGTCAGCGTCGAGACGGCGTCGAAGCCGAGGAACGAATAGGCCGCGATGGCCGCACCCGCCACGGAAGCGCCGAACGGCACCCCGGCCTCGAAGAACGGCCGCACCGAGGCGAGCCCGCCGGCCCCGTTGACGGCGACGACGTAGCGGGCGGCGAGCGCGACGAACGCCACCAGCACCGAAAGCTGCACCAGCATGAGCACGACATTGACCCGGTTGGCGAAGGCGATGCCGACGACGTTCACCGCCGTGGTCAGGACAATGAAGCCGACGATCCACAGCCAGGCCGGCACCGCCGGAAAGGCCGCGCCGAGATAGGCCGCGCCGATCAGCCAGATGACCATCGGCAGGAAGAAGTAATCGAGCAGCACAGCCCAGCCGACGAGGAAGCCGACGCCGGAATTCAGCGACCTGCGGGCATAGGTATAGGCGGACCCGGCAACCGGATAGACCCTCGCCATGATGCCGTAGCTTGCCGCCGTCAGGAAAATCGCGAGCGCCGCGATGAAATAGGCCATCGCCGTCGTGCCCTGGCTTGCAGACGCCAGCGCGCCGAACGTGCCGAACACGATCATGGGCGTCATGTAGGCCAGCCCGAACAGCACCACGGACCACAGGCCAAGCGTCCGGTCGAGTTTGATCGTTCGTGTCATGCTCCCCTCCTCCAGATGATGCCGTGAAGGGTCGGGGAAGAGGACGGCGATGCCAATAACCCCAGGGTATTATGCGGCGCGCCCTGCATCGAGCCGTGCATGGGACAGCCGGCGGCCGGTCGGCCCTTCCGTCCGGCTGCTCAACCGGAGGCGTCCGGGCGCGACATCTTCGCCTTGAAGGCCTCGTTGCGGGCCCTTATCGCGCCGAACATTTCCGCAAGCATCTCGAAGGACCGGCGCTCCTCCGTGCAGACCTTGTCCTGGTACAGGGGCAGGCTGGAAAAATCAGTGTCGTTGAACCAGTAGATCTCGGTCTCGCCGTTGGTTCGCTGCGCAAGCCGGCTGCTGTTCTCGTCCCACCCGTAGACATGGGGCGGCACGATCCGGCCCCGTGCCTGCGCCACGGCCTTGAATTTCCGCTCGAACGCCTCGGCGGTGTGCATCTTCCAGACGCCGAGGCTCTCCCAGCGCCGGCAATTGCCCAAGGGGGGCGTGCGGCCGTTCCGGAAGGACCCAGCCTTCGATCAGCGAGCGAAACCTGTCCTGGCCGCCGCCGGAAAAGCCCAGCTTGAAGATGGAGAGCTGCGGGTCGAGCCGGAAGGCCGCGCGCGCGACGCATTCCGAATAGACCACGTAGACGAAGGGCCTGTGGATGCCGTTGAAGGGCGAGGACGCCTTCGCGTAATGGATCAGCCTGCAATCGATACAATTCACGGCGACAACATCGACGTTGGAAAAAGCAATGCATCGCGATCATAGGCGCATGGCACGCGATGGCAACGCCCGGGGGCTTTTACGCCAAGGCGATGCCTCGCCTGATCATGGAACACGGCCGGGCGAAAAACAGGTTTCGAGTTGTCGGGGGCTTATTTTTGTATTATGAGCGATCATAATTCAAAAACCGCAATCGAGATCGCATCTTGGCCACCCGAACCGTCGCTCCGCAAGCTCAAGGACTGGATACCAGCGGCCTCAGCGCGCTGCAGGTCGAGGTGGCCCGCAAGCTCATGCCGATCATCCATGCCGGGCGGTGGTCGGCGGGCGAGAAGATTTCCGATGCCGCGCTGGCGCGCGAATTCGGCATTTCCCGCACGCCGGTGCGCCAGGTCCTGCAGTTCCTCGCGGACAAGGGCATCATCGCCCAGACGGACAGCCGCGGCTTCACCCTGGCCCGCCGGCCCGCGGAAGGGGAAACGATGGACGAGCTGGTGCCGCCCTCGGAAGTGGACACGCTCTACCGGCGCATCATGCATGCGCGCGCCAACGGCCTGATCGGCGGCGAGGCGTCGGAGACAGAGCTCATCGATCATTTCGACACGTCGCGCGGCATCGTGCGGCGCACGCTGATGCGGCTGGCGGCCGAGGGGCTTGCCGAGCGGCGCGACGGGCACGGCTGGCGCTTCGCCGAATGCCTCGACAACCGCCAGGCGGTGAACGAGAGTTACGCCTACCGCACCATCATCGAATGCGGCGCGGTGATGGAGGATACGTTTCGCGCCGACCTCGCGGCGCTGGACATGCTGGAACGCGAGCAGGTGGCGCTTCTCAACGCCCCGCTTGCCGCGATCGACGGGGCGGCCTGGTTCGAGGCCAATGCCCGGTTCCACGAAACGGTCGTCTCCTGGTCGAACAACCGCTTTCTCGTGCAATCCATCCGCCGGCAGAACAGCCTGCGCCGCATGACCGAATATGCGGAATTCGCCGAGCTCAGCGAAGCGGGGGTGCGCAAGGCGGCGCGCGACCATCTGGCGATCCTCGAGGCGATCAGGGCCGACGACCGCAAGCTCGCCTCCGCCATCCTGTTTCGCCATCTCAGCCGGTCGCCCGCCGGCGCGGACGCCAAGCCCGCCCGGCTGGAGGATTGAGCGCCGCGATGGCAGCACGGGCCTTCTGCCGCGATCTGTGCATGGCAAGGGGCGAGCCGGCGGCCGGCCTCGGCCCCTCGGCAGGACGCTACGCCCTGCTGCACTGGCCGCGCGGCCACTGGCGCGTCCCGCGGACATCCTCCCATCTCATGCCGGAAGCGCTCGCGGGCGCCATTCGCGAGGCCAATGCGGCGGGCATCCATGTGGCGCTGGTCGACGGCGACGACATCGCCTTCAGCCATGACGGCCTCGTTTGCCGGACCGCCACGCCCGAGGCGGCGGCGGCGCTGCTGCGCACCGTCGCGGAAGGCGGCGCCTGGCAGGGCGAGCGCGATCCGCGCATCACCGTGGTCTGCTGCACGGACGGCAAGCAGGACCCGTGCTGCGCCCGCTACGGCTTCGCCACCTGGAAGGCGCTTCGGCAGGCCGCCGATCCGGCGACCTTCCGCATCCTGCAATCCACCCATCTCGGCGGCTGCCGCTTCGCCGCCTCGCTGGTCGTGCTGCCCGCGCGGGCCCGCTACAGCCGGCTCGCCCCCGCCGAGGTCGCGGACTTCCTCGCCTGCCTGCGCGACGGCGTGCCGTACCTGCCGGCCTATCGCGGCGATCCGGCGCTCGGCGCGGCGGAGCAGGCCGCCGAACACGCGGTCCTGACCTGGGCGGCAAGGGAGGGGCTTTCCGGCAACGTCCTGCTCGGCGATGCGTCGGGAGAGGCTGGCGGCGACGGACGGGTGGAATACCGCGCCAGCATCGCCGGAAGGCCCGTGCGGGTGTGCCTCGAGAACCGCGGCTTCACGGTCAATACGCGGTGCGAAACGATCGGCGGCGGGACGCCGGCGCAGGTTCTGCGCTGGGTCGCCACCGCCGTGCATGGGGAATAGCGTCAGGCGCCGGCGAGAACCTGCGAGAAGAACGCCTTCACCGGCCCCTGGATGCCGGTCCCGTCATGGCTGACGCCCGGCACCGTGTCGAAGCGAAGATCCACGCCGATGGAGCGAAGGCCCGCCTCGAGGCTGCGCAGGCGGTCCACCCGCGTCTCGCCGCTGTCGTTGATCCCCTCCATCCAGAAGGGCGACTGCGGACCGACGGTCACGTCCCAGGTTTCGATGTCCTGGTCGCCGATGACCAGCTGCACGGCGACGTCCCGCATCGCCGCGACGTCGAGCGGCCGGCCGAAGACCTCCTCCATGCCCTTGACGCCGACCCACCAGTCGCGCTGGTCCGGCAGCGTGACGGTGCCCGGCGCGCCGACCGAGACGGCCCGCAGCCTGCCGGGATGGAGGTAGAAGAAGCGATGGGCGAATTGCGCGCCGCCGGAAAAGCCGTGCATCAGCACCTTCTCCTTCGCCACGCGGTAGCGGCCGGCGAGCTCCTCGATCATGTCGAGCACGATGAGGTCGTAGCGGATGCCGCGATAGGCGATGTGCTTGTAGTTGTGCAGGTCCTCCGCATCGTCGATGCCGGCGGGAAAGAGCGGCGCCAGGAGCAGGCATTGGTGCGCCTCGGCGAAATCGATGAACGCGTCGCGCAGGATATCGGCATCGCGCAGGCTGCCATGCACGAGCACGGCGAGCGGATGCACCCGGTCGCCGGCGGGGTCGTAGCCGTCCGGAATGTAGCAGCACCAGGAGAAGCGCTGGTCCATCCTTGAGGCGAAGATCGGCGTGCGCCCGCGCCGGTAGAAGTTGAGGGGCGCGGTCTGGTCTGGTGTCGGCACGGCTGGTCCTTCCTTTTCATGCATCATTGCGTGCTGGCATAGCGGGCGAGCACGCGGTTCATGCGCGCCAGCACCCGTTTCAGGTCGGCGTAGCCGGCCGTGCGCTCGCGCGTCGCCTCGTCCATGTAGAGCCGGCGGTTGATCTCGAACTGCACGCTGTGGCGGCCATGCGCCGGGTTGGAATAGGCGGTGACGAGCTCGGCGCCGCGGAACGGCCTGTTGAGCGTGACCTCCAGCCCTTCGGCCCGCAGCGTCTCGGCGATCAGCGCGACGAACTCCGCCGACGCCGCGGCGCCGTTCAGGTCGCCGAGGCAGATATCGGCGCGCAGCGTGCCGGCCGGATCGGAGGAAATGGCATGGCCGACCGCCGTCATCGAATGGCAGTTGAGGTGGTAGACGCGCCCGAAGCGGGCATAGACCGCGTTCAGCAGCGCCGCGAGGTGGCGGTGGTAGGGCTGCCAGTAGGTCCGGATGCGGTCCTCCGCCTCCGCGACGCTGATCGGCGCGGCATGCATCGGCTCGTTGCCCCAGGCATAGCGCCACATCAGGCCCATGCCGCGCCGGGCGGTCGGGCTTTCGCGCACCGGATGCGGCCAGGGACCGGCGAGGATCTCGGTGTCCATGTCGAGCAGCGCGCGGTTGACGTCGAGAAAGCTGCGCGGGAAATGCGCCTTGAGCAGCGGCGCGCCGAGATCGGGCGCGGTGTCGAACAGGTCGTCGACATGCGTGTCGGCCGCCACCCGCACCCGCTCCGCCGAAACGGCGGGCCGGAAACCGGCAGGCATGTCGAGCCCGCTGTGCGGGCTGTCGAAGACCATGGGCACCAGCGGCCCGCGGGGAGCGACGACCGACAAAACGCCGTCGATCGTCAGGTCGGAAATGGCGTCGAGCATGGTCATGGTCCGTTCCTTTCGTCGAGGCGCGCCTTCACCTTCTCGTTCGCGCGGGTTATGTCGCCCAGCCGCTCGCCGTCCAGCAGCCGCTCCATGGTGCGGGCGACGCGCGCCTCGCGGGCGATGCAGGCGGCGGCGATCCCGTCCGCCTCGTCGGCCGGCAGCACGACGACGCCGGAGGCATCGCCCAGCACGATGTCGCCCGGCAGCACCGGCACGCCGCCGCAGGCGACCGGCCGGTTGAAGGTTCCGCCGAGATCGAGCTGGCGCGTGGTGACGGCGGAAACGCCGCGGCACCAGACCGGCAGGCCCTCGGCACGGATTTCCGCCACATCGGTGCAGGGGCCGTCGATCACCACGCCGGCAATGCCCGCCAGCCGCGCCGCCCGCGCCACCACGCCGCCGAGGCAGGCATGGCGGGTGTCGCCGAGACGATCGATCACCAGCATGTCGCCGGGCCTGAGGTGGCTCAGCGCGTGGTGAAGCAGGGTGGAGCACAGGGCCGGCAGCGCCAGCGTGACGGCGACGCCCGCCCGCGCCCTCTGGCCGGGATCGACCGGGCGGATGTCACCGTCGAGGAAGCCGGTATAGCGCAGGTGGCCGACGCTGGCGGTCTCGATCCTCTCCAGCGCGCCGAGAAGCGCGGGCGATGCCGGGGCGGGCATCGGTTCGATGCGGAATTCAGGCACGGTTTTCTCCTTCTCCAGCCGCCGCGGACGGCGGGATGACGGCCTTGCGCGGGTCGAAGGCCATGAGGTGGCGCATGAGCCGGGCGGTGTGGCCGACGATATGCTCGCTGATCGCCCGGCCCTTCTGCGCGCTCGCCCTGGAGGCGAGGCCTCCCAGCATGCCGTTCGCATCGACCTCGGTGCAATCGAGCGGCACCTGCAGGGGCAATCCCTCGAAGCGGCTGGCGGAGACGCCGCCGACGGGCAGGCCGAAAACCGTGCCGCGCGGGCCGGGATCGCAGATCCGCTCCGGCCGGACAAGCCCGGGGAAGAGATGCAGATAGGCGGAGGTCATCGGCTCGCCGCCATGGCCGCGCACCCGGGCGGCCTCGCTCCCCCAGAGCGCCGTCCACAGGCTGTCCGGAATGATCTGCCAGATGTTGAGCGAGGGGATGAGCACGCCGCGCTCGCGGCGGATCCTGCGGCAGACCTGGTCGATCAGCGGCGCATTGGCGGTATGGCCGTTGAAGATCAGCAGCCTCTCCTGGGCATGGTCGAGAAAGGAGGTGAGGATATCCTCCAGCACGCGGCGGAAAGTGTCGGCGCGCAGCTGGATGCCGCCCGGAACGGCGCGGAAGAAATCAGCATGGCCGAACGGCAGGGTCGGCGCGCAGAGGCCGCCGCCGGCCCGGGCGCTTCGTTCCGCAAGCTGCTCGGTGAGCTGGAAATCGCCCATCGGCGCATGCGGCCCCTGCTCTTCCTGCGAGGCGAGCGGGATGAGGATGACGGCGGGCCGCTTCATCCGCTCGGCGAAGGCCGTATGGCTCATCCGGGCGATCGCCACGGGCTCGCCTCCGGCACCGTTCTCCTCAGCCATCCTCCCTCTCCCTTTCCCGTTCCATCGCGATCGTCGGTCGGCCGGTCAGCTCCGGCAGGACCCGCTCGGCGGAGTTGACGTTGACGCCCCGCGTCAGGCGCAGGGCGCCATCGCGGACGTGGAGCCGCACCGTGTCGCGGAAGGCCGTCTTAAGGAAGATCCAGTCCATCTCCAGGATGCGCTCGCCCGGCGCCCCGTCGAGCCAGCGGGCGCAGGCCAGCACCGTCAGCCCCTCCGCCGGCTGGTAGGAATGGTGCAGCCGGCCGCCGGGCATGGTCGTGACCGTTTCGAGGAAGCGGCCGAAGCCGGCAAGCACGTCATGGCTGCCCGCGGCATCGCGCAGCGTGAAGCGAACGGCGTTTGCCTCCTCGGTGATGGAGATCGCTTCCACGCCCTGGTCGTTCGGCGCGATGCGCCAGCTGCGGCGCGGCGCCTCCCCCGGCGCGCGCCGGCGCGCCATGCCGGGGCGGGTCTTCAGCCGGAGGCCGGCAAGGCGGGCCTCCAGCGCCTCTGCGCCCGGCCGCCCGGAAACGCCGGCGCCGAGCGCCGGCCGCAGCCCGTCATAGATCAGCGTGTGGACGCGCCGGTCGCTGTCTTCCAGGCCGCCGGTGAAGGCGACGACGGCCTTCTCGGCGGGCAGGACGATGCAATATTGCCCGAACAGGCCATTGGCGGAGAAGCTGCCATGCGGCCCGCGCCACCATTGGTAACCGTAGCCCTCGCGCCGGCTCGCCGGCACCCCGTCGCCCGCCTCGTCCGGCCCGAGATAGTGATCGCCGGTGAAGACGCCGAGGACCACGTCACGGACCTGCATGCCGGTCGCCTGGCGCACCCAATCCTCCGGCAGGAGCTGCCGGCCCTGCCACAGGCCGCCCTGCAGATGCAGGATGCCGAGCTTCAGCATGTCCTGCGTGGTGCAGCTGAGGCCGTTGCCGCCGGTGTTGACGCCGTCCGTGCCGATATCCCAGGTGATCACCTCCGACATGCCCATGGGGCGGAAGATGCGCTCGCCGAGATAATCGTGGATCGTCCGGCCCGCGACCTGCTGCACGATGGCCGAGAGCATGTAGCTCGCCGCGCTGTCGTAGACGAACACCTCCCCCGGCGCGTGGGGCGTCGGCTGGCGGAGGAAATCCTCGATCCAGCTGGAGGCGAGCCGGCGCCAGGCGCCGCCGGAAATGCCGCGCGCATGGCCGCTGGTCATGGTGAGGAGGTGGCGCACCCGCATGGCGCGGAGGTTGTCGCCGACCGGCCCGGCATAGGCCGGGAAGAAGCCCAGCACCGCATCGTCCACCGAAAGCAGGCCGTCGGCGACCGCCAGCCCGACGGCCATGGAGGTGAAGCTCTTGGTCACCGAATGCATCATGTGCGGGCGGTCGGCGGCATAGGGCGCCCAGTAGGCATCGGCGATCAGCGCGCCGTCCTGCCAGACGAGCAGGCTGTGCAGCTCGATGTCCTGCCGCTCGACATCGTCGAGAAGGGCGTCGAGGACCGCGGGATCGGTACCGCGCGACTGCGGCGTGGCGCGGGGCAGGTCCTGGTTCATGTGGGTGTTCTTCATTGCAATGCTGCCGCCGGTGCGCCGGCCTCCGCCGCGAAACGCCAGTTCAGGGAGACGCCGGTCTCGGTGCGGATCAGGGTGGGGATGGCCGAAAGCAGGGCGCGGGTATAGGCGGACCGCGGCGCGTCGAAGACGGCATCGCGGCTGCCCTCCTCGACGATCGCGCCGTCCCGCATCACCACCACCCGGTCGGCAAGCTGCTCCACCACGCCGAGATCGTGGCTGATGAACAGGCAGGAGAAACCGTAGCGGCGCTGGAGATCGGCGATGAGTTCGAGCACCTTCGCCCGGACGGTGACGTCGAGCGCCGAGACCGCCTCGTCGGCGATGACGAAGCGCGGCCGGCCGATGACGGCGCGGGCGATCGCCACGCGCTGCCGCTGGCCGCCGGACAGTTCATGCGGATACCGGTCGAGATACCGGCCGTCGAGCCCCACCTCCTCCAGGATGGCGCGCACGCGCTCCGCCTTGCCGGCCGCCGTCGTTTCGCGCTCGTGGCGCAGCGCCTCCCCCACCAGGTCGGCGATCTTCATGCGCGGATCGAGCGAGCCGAACGGGTCCTGGAAGATCATCTGGCAATTCAGCCGGTAGGTCCGCCAGGCGGCCGAGCCCGGCCTTATTTCCTCGCCGCCAAAGAGGATGCGGCCGGCGGAGGCCGGCACGAGCCCGGCGATGCAGCGGCCGAGCGTCGTCTTGCCGGAGCCGGACGCGCCGACCAGCGCGACGATCTCCCCCGGGCGAACGGCGAGATCGACCCCGTGCAGCGCCTTCTTCACGGCCTTGCGGGCGAGAAGGCCCGCATTCACGCGATACTCGACCGCAAGCCCCCGGACCTCCACGACCGGCTCAAGCGTCGGCGCGATGGCGCGCGCGGGTCCGCGCACGGGCATGGAGTGCAGCAGTTCGCGGGTATAGGCGTGCTTCGGGCGGGAGATGATCTCCTCCACCGGTCCCTGCTCGACGATCTCGCCCTGGCGCATGACGATGATGCGGTCGCAATAGCGCGCCACCATCGGCAGGTCGTGGCTGATCATCAGCAGGGCCGTGCTCTCGCCGCGCACCATTTCCAGCATCAGTTCCAGCACTTCCCGCTGCACCAGCGCGTCGAGCGCGGTGGTCGGCTCGTCGGCGATCAGCAGCGACGGCCTGAGCAGCATGGCCGACGCCAGCATGATGCGCTGGCGCATGCCGCCGGAGAACTGGTGGGGAAAGGCCGTGAGCGCCCCTTCGGGATCGTGGATGCCGACCCGGCGGAGAATGTCGAGGATGCGGCCGCGCCGCGCCGCCGCGTTCAAGCGCGTGTGCAGCCGCAGCGGCTCCTCCAGCTGCCTGCCGATGGTCATGGAGGGGTTGAGCGAGGTCATCGGCTCCTGGAACACCATGCCGAGGCGGGCGCCCCGCAGGGCGCGCAGTTCCCTTGCCGAAAGCGACCGGAGCGACCGGCCCTCGAAGCGGATGTCGCCGCCGGAAACGGCGATGGCGGGCGGCTGCAGGCCCATGAGGCTGCGGGCCACCATGGTCTTTCCGGAGCCGGATTCCCCGACGATGCCGACGATTTCCCCCGCGCCGATGCGGAAGGAGACGTCGCGGACGATCGACTGGCCGGCAAGGCTCACCCGCAGGCTGAGGCCGTCCACCTCGACGAGAGGCTGGTTCATGGCGTTACAATCCTCTCATGCGGGGGTCGAAGCGGTCGCGGATGGCATCGCCGGCAAGATTGATGCCGAGGAGCGAGAGCGAAATGCACAGGCCGGGAAAGATGCCGAGCCACATGGCCTCGGCGATGTGCGGGCGGGCGCTGGCCAGCATGTTGCCCCAGGTGGGCGCCGGCGGCGGCACGCCGAGGCCGAGGAAGCTGAGGGCGCTTTCGGTGAGCAGCACGGAGCCGAACATCGAGGTGGCGAGCACGATGACCGGCGCCAGGCTGTTGGGCAGGATATGGCGGACCATCGTATAGGCCGCCGAATTGCCCATGATGCGCGAGGCCTCGATGAACTCCCGCTCGCGCAGCGACAGGACCGAACCGCGCACCACCCGCACCATGGACGGCGTATAGGCCATGCCGAGCGCCAGGATGATGCCGTACATGTTGGCGCCGGTGATCGACAGCAGTGCCAGCGCCAGGAGCATGCTCGGGAAGGCGAGCAGCGCGTCGTTGAGCGCCATGATGACGCGGTCGGTCCAGCCGCGGGCATATCCCGCCACCACGCCGAGCGTGACGCCGGCCAGCACCGCGAAGAGCACGGTGACGAGGCTGATCGAAACGCTGGTGCCGGCCGCGGCCATGAGGCGCGAGAGCACGTCGCGGCCGAACTCGTCCGTGCCGAGCCAGTGCGCCGCGCCCGGCGCCTGCAACTTGCCGCGCAGCTCGATCCGCATCGGATCGAACGGCGTCCAGAACAGACCGACGAGGGCGGCACCGAGGAAACCGCCGAGAAGCACGCCCCCGAGGATACGATTTTGCCGATGGCGTTTCATTCCGCGGTCACCCGTGGGTCGAAGAGGGGATAGAGGAGGTCGACCAGAAGGTTGACCAGGAGATAGGTGAACGCGACGAACAGCAGGCAGCCCTGGACCACCGCATAGTCGCGGGCATAGATCGCATCGACGATCAGCCGCCCGAGCCCGGGTATGGTGAAGACGGTCTCGACGACGGCGACGCCGCCGAGCAGGTTGCCGAGGATGAGGCCGATCAGCGTCCAGGTCGGGCCGAAGGCGTTGCGCGCGGCATGGCGCAGCAGCACGGCGCTTTCGCTGAGGCCCTTCGCCCGCGCATGGGTGATGTAGTCGAGCCGCAGCACATCCAGCGTCGAGGCCCGCGCCATGCGCACGATGATGCCGGCTTCGTGCAGGACCAGCGTCAGCACCGGCATGATCAGGTAGACCAGCCCGGCAGCGGCATTGTCGGCGATCGAGACATAGCCGAGCACCGGCAGCCAGCCGAGCTTGAGGCCGAGGGCGAGCAGGATCATCAGCCCCAGCCAGAAGGTGGGGACGGACAGGAGCAGCGTCGACAGGGCGACGATCGCAAGGTCGAGGCCGCTGTTCTGCCGCCATGCGGCGATCATGCCGAGCGGCACGGCGATGAGAACGGCAAGGCCGACCGCGATCAGCACCATCTGGGCGCTGGTGGCGAAGCGCTGCAGCACGAGGTCCAGCACCGGCTGGCCGTTCAGCACCGAGCGGCCGAGGTCGCCCTGCACGACATTGCCGAGCCAGAGCGCGAACTGGACCGGGATGGGCCTGTCGAGACCCATGGCGCTGCGGGCCTCGGCCAGCATGTCCGCATCGGCGAGGTCGCCGAGCATGAGGCTGGCCGGATCGCCCGGGATGAGCCGGACGAGGCCGAACACCGCGACGGAGACGATGAACAGGGTGGGGATTGCCGACAGCAATCGGGAAAACGCGAATTTCAACATGGTTCGATCCGGCAGCCGCGCTATTCGCTGTGGCTGACACCCCAGAAGCGGGCAAAGCCCTGCCAGGTGCGGTAGCCCTTGACCCTGGGGCCGGAGACGCCGACATCGAGGCCGTTGGCCAGCATCACCAGCGGCACCTGGTCAAGGAAGCGGGCATGCAGGTCGTCGAAGATCGCCTGCCGCTTGGCCGGGTCGGCCTCCTGCAGCGCGGCATTCACCCGTTCGCCGACCGCCGGATCGTCCCACACGGCATTGGCATTCTTCGCCTTCGAGCCGACGACGGTCTGGAAGGCGAGCGCCGGGTCGCTGCGGTTGGAATAGTTGAAGGCCATGATCTGGTATTTGCCGCTGTTGAAGCGGTCGAGCTGGCTTGCCCATTCGAGCACCTCGATCTCGGCATTGATGCCGGCCGCCTGCAGCATGGCCTGGGCGATGACGGCCGTGTCGTAGTTGATCGCCGAGCGCCGGTTGGTGAGGATGTTGATCGTCTCGCCCTTGTATCCCGCCTCTTGCAGGAGGGCGGGCACCGCGGAGGGATCATGGGTGTAGCCCTTGTCCTGCGCCGCCGTGTGGTAGCGCGAGGCGGAGGCGACGAGCGAATTGTTCGGCACGCCGAGGCCGTAGGTCACGGACTCCACGATCTGCGGCGTATCGAGGGCCGCGACGACGGCCCGGCGCATCGCGACGTTCGACATCAGCGGGTCGGTGGTCTGGAACAGCATGGTGACGAGGCCGCCATGCGGCGCGGCGACGACGGTGAAGTCCTTGTCGTCCATCAGCTTCGCGGCCTCGCTCGGCGGCAGGTAGGGCAAGACGTCCAGCGCGCCGCTGCGCAGGCCCGCGACGGCCGTCGCCGTATCGGGCACCACGACATATTTCACCTCGTCGACCAGCACCTCCTTGCGCCCGCCGTAGCCGTCCGGCTTGTCGCCGGTGATCGCGTAGTCGGCGAACTTCGTCAGCACAAGCCCCTCGCTGCGCTTCCATGTGCCGAAGACGAAGGGACCGGTGGCGATCGGCGCCTTCCAGGTCCCGTCCGGATTGAAGGAATCACGATGGACGATGGCCGTCGAGCCGCATTGCGCCTGCGCCATGTATTTCAGCAGCATGGCATCGGGCCGGTCGAGGGTGATGACGACCGTCTTCGCATCGGGCGCCGTGATGCTCTCCACCTTCGCGTCGCGGCTGCCGTCGAAGAAGGCCTTGCAGCTGTATTCCGGGTCGCGCAGCAGCTTTTCGAGGCTCCACCGCACGTCGTCGGCCGTCATCGTCGCGCCGTTGTGGAATTTGACGCCCTCGCGCAGCGAGAACGTATAGGTCCTGCCGTCCTCCGACACGGTCCAGCCGCTCGCCAGCATGGGGCGGATCTCGCCGTCCTCGCCGGCCGCAACCAGCCCCTCCACCACGTTGAGCAGGACGGAATCGGTGCCCGCATCGCGGTTTATGCCCGGCTGCGAGCTGCGGATGTCGGCCGTGATCTGCACCGTCAGGGTGTTGGCGGCGGCAAGGCCGGGCACGGCGAAGGAGGCCGAGGAAAGGAAGGCGCAGAGGAGGGACCGTGAGAGTGACATAAGTTCGCCCTTGTGTTTTATGATATTGCAAAAAACATTTCATATGGGAAAATCATAGTCAAGCGTGTTTCTGTGTGTATTATGAAAACATATCATCCCGACCCGCCGCAAGCAGCGCGACCGTCCGTCCGCCGCCGTTGCGCCCGGCGTTTCCCGCAACCGAAAAGGAGAGAGCATGCCGACACATCCGAGCCACAAGAGCGCCGTCTGGCTGTCGGGCCCGAACATTGCGGCCGGCGAGATGGCCGCCGCCATCGGCTATACGTCGGCGGTCCTCGACATCGAGCATGGCAGCTTCGACCTGGAGGCGCTCGACCGGTTCATCCCGGTGCTCAAGGGGCTGGGCCTGGAGGTCCTGGCCAAGGTCCTCGGCCCGGAGCGGGGGCCTATCCAGCAGGCGCTGGATTTTGGGGCCGACGCGGTCGTCATCCCGCATATCGTCGATGCCCGGCATGCCGCGGAAACCTGCCGCTTCGCCAAGTTTCCCCCGCGCGGCGACCGCAGTTTCGCGGGCGGGCGCACCGTGGCCTATGGCAGCCCCGACGACCAATGGTTTCCCGACCAGGACATCCGCACGCGATGCTATCCGATGATCGAGCATGCGGGCGCACTTCGCGACATCGCCGCGATCCTTGCCCTCGACACCGTCGACGGGGTCTTCGTCGGCCCGAGCGACCTGTCGCTCAGGCGCGGCCGGGCCTCCTACAAGCGCAGCGAGGCCGATTTCGACGACCTGCGGACCATCGCGGCGGCCGCCCGGCGGGCCGGCAAGCACTGGCTGCTGCCGGCCTGGAGCGACGCGGAGAAACGCTTCGCCCTGGAAAACGGCGCGCACACGCTTGCCCTGACGATGGAACACGGCGCGCTGATGCTGGGATTGAAGAGCGCCTGGCTTGCGACGGCCGCGCTGGCCGGCCGGCAGGAGGGCGCCGCGGACCACGCGTAGCCGCGACATCCGCCCCGTCCCAAAGCCGTAGAAATCGCCCGTCGTCGCGTATATCGAAGGAAGACGAATTCCTGAGATGGACGGGCAATGAACCTGCGCTTCGTCGAGACATTTGTGTGGGTCGCCCGGCTCGGAAGCTTCCGCGCCGCGGCCGACCGGCTGAACGCCACCCAGGCCGCGGTCTCCAACCGCATCGCCAGCCTGGAGGCGGAGATGGGCTGCGAGCTCTTCGAGCGGGTGCCGGGCGGCGTCCGGCTGTCGGCCGTCGGCCAGCGCGCCATGCAGCCCGCCGAGGAGCTGCTGAAGGCGGCCACCAGCTTCAAGATGGCGGTCGGCAGCCCGCAGCACCTGCGCGCCACCGTGTCGATCGGCACCATCGATTCCATCGTGCATGCCTGGCTGCCGAATTTCATCGAGCGGGTGAAGGAACGCTTTCCCGCGCTCGGCCTCGACCTCAACGTGGACACGTCGCTGGCGATCGGCCGCGACATCAGCGACAGGCGGCTCGATCTCGCGCTGCTGATGGGGCCGGTTCTCACCCCCGGCCTCAAGAACATCGACCTCGGCACGATGGAATGCGCCTGGGTCGCCACCCCCGCCTTCCGGCTCGGCGGCCGGGAGCTGCGCCTGCAGGACCTGTCCGCCTATCCCGTGCTCACCTTCTCGCGCAACAGCGTGCCGCATATCTGGCTGCTGCGGCAGTTCGAGGAGCTGGGCGTCCAGCCGCCGGTCATTTCCAATTCCAACTCGCTTTCCGCCATGCTGCGGCTCGCCCGGGACGGCATCGGCATCGCGCTGCTGCCGGTGCCCATGGTGGCGCCGATGATCGCCGACGGCACGCTGGAGGCGCTCGCGATCACACCGCGCTTCCCGGCCCTGAAGTTGCACGCCGTCTATGCCGACGATCCGGAAAACCTAATCCCGTCAATCCTTTCGGTGATCGCCCGGGAGGCCTCGCTCGACACGACGGGCATCACCGCCTAACGTTTTCGCCACAAGTTTTTTCTATCGGGAACGACAATTCTTTATCGTTTGTCATTCCCGTCGCAAGGCCCGACGATGCCTCCACTGAGACTTGGAGGACTTCGATGAAGATCAGTGTTGTGCAAATGAATTCCGGTTCCGACAAAGCCAAGAACCTCGACGACGCCGAGCGCATGGTGCGCGACGTGGTGGCCGGGGAGAAGCCGGACCTCGTCGTGCTGCCGGAATATTTCGCCTTTCTCGGCGAGGGACGCGACGCCGTGCACGGCAGCGGCGAAAGCTTCCCGGACGGCAGCACCTACCAGCGCTTCGCCGCGCTTGCCAAGGAACTCGGCGTGACGCTGCATTGCGGCTCGATGGTCGAGAAGGCCGGCAACAACCACTACAACGCCTCGGTCGTCTTCGGCCCGGAAGGCAAGGAAATCGCGAAATACCGCAAGATCCACCTCTTCGACGTGGACACGCCCGGCGGCGTCTCCTACCGCGAATCCGACACGATCGGCCGCGGCGAGGACGTGGTGACCTACAAGGTCGGCGACACGACCGTCGGCTGCGCCATCTGCTACGACATCCGCTTCCCCGAACTCTTCCGGGCCCTGCGCGACAAGGGCGCCGACGTCATCGTGCTTCCCGCCGCCTTCACGCTGATGACCGGCAAGGACCATTGGGAAGTGCTCGCCCGGGCCCGCGCCATCGAGACGCAGACCTATTTCGTCGCCGTCGGCCAGGCCGGCGCCCATGCGGACGGCAAGAAATGGTGCTGGGGCCATTCCATGGTCATCGACCCCTGGGGTCACATGGTCGCGCAGTGCTCGGACGGCGTCGGCGCCGCCACGGCCAGGATCGACCTCAGCCGCATCGGCGCCGTGCGCCGCGACGTGCCGGTCGCCCAACACCACGTCCTCTAGGACATCCCGGCCCTTTTGGCCGGAAAATCTATCTCTTTGTTTTGCGCAGTTCCAGACGCAGAAGTGTTACCGCATTTTTGCCGGAACTGCCTTATGGAGCAATTCCTGTCATGTTCGTCGTCAATCCCATGCCGCAGCAGATCGCCCCGGCCCTCATCAAGAAGATGGAACAGGTCGAGACCGCCACGGTCGGCCATTTCCTGCATTCCGGCTTCATGAGCCGCGAGCTTCGCGCCGTGCTGCCCGAAAAGCGCATCGCCGGCACCGCGGTCACCGTGCGCCTGCCCCATGCCGACTCGACCATCCTGCACTATCTGACCAAGCTGGTGCGGCCGGGCGACTTCATCGTCGTCGACCGCTGCGGCGACGACAAGCATGCCTGCTGGGGCGGCGTCGTGACCCATTCGATGAAGCTCGGCGGCATCGTCGGCGCGGTCATCGACGGTCCGGCCACGGACTTTTCCGAGATCCGTCGCGTCGACCTGCCGATGTGGTGCCGCGGCCCCTCGCCGATCACCACGAAGATCCTCGGCCTCGAAGGGGCGATCAACGTGCCCGTCTCGGTGGGCGGCCAGACGGTGAACCCGGGCGACGCCATCATCGCCGACGAGAGCGGCGTCCTGGTGCTCGACCCTTCCAAGGCCGAATGGGCCGCGGACAAGGCGCTCGGCATGCAGGAAAGCGAGCTCGTGCTGCTCGAGCGGCTGCGCAACGGCGAGAAGCTGCCCGACATTTCCGGCGCCACGAAAATCGTGGAAGCCTCGGCCGCCTGAAGCGGCTCAATACGATAAAGCAAACGGGAACAATCGGTTCAAGAGCGGAGGAAAACTCATGACCGCAATGAAGAACGCAACCCGCGCCGGCCTTGCCGCGCTTGCAATGGCCCTCGCCACATCCGTGGCGATGGCCGATACGGTGGTGCTGACCGCCTATTCCGGCATCTTCCAGGAAAACTACGTGAAGGCCGTCGTCGAGCCCTTCATGAAGGCCAATCCCGACATCACCGTGGAATTCTACGGCATGCCGAACTCCGCCCAGATGCTGGGCACGCTGCGCGCCCAGGCAAGCGCGCCACAGATCGACATCGCCATCATGGACGTCTCGGTCGCCAAGGCCGCGACCGACGAGGGCATCTTCGCGCCGATGGACGAGACGGTGACGAAGCATCTCGCCGACCTCTATCCCCAGGCGCGCTACGAGGGCGTCAACGCCGCCGGCGTCACCTTCGACAACCTCGTCCTGCTCTACAACACCGACAAGGTGCAGCAGGCGCCGACCTCCTGGAACGCGCTGTGGGACGCGCAATATGCCAAGCAGGTCTCCATTCCCGCCGTGCCGGACATCCAGGGCACGACGCTGACCATCATCACCGACAAGATGGCCGGCGGCACGAACTATATCGAGAGCGTCGAGGCCGGCCTCAAGCGGCTGGAGGAACTTGCGCCCCTCGTCCAGACCTGGGAGCCGCGGCCCGACGTCTACCAGCCGATCTCCAGCGGCACGGCGGCGATCGGCATCGGCTGGAACGCCCGCGCGCAGGTCTATGCCGATCTTTCCGACGGCAAGCTCGGCGTGGTGCTGCCGCAGGAAGGCAGCGGCTTCCAGATCAACGTGATCGGCCTCGTCAAGGGCGGGCCGGCCAGCGAAAGTGCGAAGAAATTCATCGACTATGCGCTGAGCCCGGAGGCGCAGGCCGCCTTCACCGAGCAGATGTTCTACGCGCCCACCAACGCCAAGGCCGCGGCGCTCATCTCGGAAAAGGCGCTGCAGCGCACCGCCGCCGGCGCCATGGACAGGATGATCGACATCAACTGGCTCGAGGTCGCCAAGGTCCGCGACGCCATCACCGAGCAGTGGCGCCGCCGCGTCATTCCGCTCAGCCGCTGATGCCAGCCGGAAGCGTTTCCGTTTTCTCCGATCACGGAAACGCTTTATCTGTCTGTCTTTCCGCAGTTCCGCCCTTGGACAGGCCGCGTTCCGTGCCGGAATTGCCCCAGGAGTTCTCCATGCCCACGACTTCCGCTCCCGACGAGCATCTCAGACTGGAAGGAATCGGCGTCAGCTTCGGCGCCGTCAACGTGATCCCCTCGCTCGATCTTTCCGTCCGCAAGGGCGAGATGGTGGCCTTCCTCGGCCCCTCGGGATGCGGAAAGACCACGACGCTGCGGATCATCGCCGGCCTCAACAAACCCTCCCGGGGCAGCATCATGGTGGGAGGGCGCGACATCACGCACCTTCCCATCCATGATCGCGACATGGGCATGGTCTTCCAGAGCTACGCCCTCTTCCCGCACATGGACGTTTCGCACAACGTCCAGTTCGGGCTGCAGATGCGCAACGTCCCTGCCCGCGAGGCGGAGAAACGGGCGGCCCAGGCGCTGGAGATGGTCCAGCTCGGCCACCTCGCCCATCGCAAGCCGAAGGAACTGTCGGGCGGCCAGCAGCAGCGCGTGGCGCTCGCCCGCGCCCTCGTCATCGAACCGTCGATCCTTTTGCTCGACGAACCGCTGTCCAATCTCGATGCCAAGCTGCGCGACGAGATGCGCGTGCAGATCCGCGCCCTCCAGCAAGAGAGCGGCATCACCGCCGTCTTCGTCACCCACGACCAGGTCGAGGCGCTGTCGATGTGCGACCGCGTCGTCGTCATGCGCGGCGGCCATGTCGAGCAGTTCGGCACGCCGACCGAGGTCTACGAGCGCCCGGCGACGGCCTTCGTCGCCAATTTCGTCGGCCGCACGAACCGCCTCAAGGGCGTGGTAACCGCGGAAGGCACCCTCACGGGGGCCGGCCAGCAGCTCCGCTCCGCCACGCGCCTGCCCGCCGGCGCCGTCGACATCCTCGTGCGCCCGCACCGCATCCGCCTCCAGGAGACGGGCGAGGCCGACAACAAGGTCGAGGGCACCGTATCGACCATCACCTTCATCGGCGACCTCGTGCAATATGGCGTCAGCGTCGGCGGCGAGGAGATCGTCGTCGAGGAGGCGACGCGCCGGGGCCGCAGTCCGCTTTCCGCCGGCGACAGCGTCACGCTCGGCTGGTCGGCCGAGGACACGCTCATCTATCCGGCGGGCGAGAAATGAGCGCCGCCCCCGCCCTTCCGCGCGCCTGGCGCGACGGCCAGCTCGCCGTCCTCCTCCTGCTCCCCATCGCGCTCATCAACGCGATCGGCTTCATCCTGCCGGTGCTCAACCTCGCCCGCTATTCCTTCAACCGGTCGCGCATCGGCGGCGGCATCGAGCAGGTCTTCACCTGGGAGAACTGGGCGGGCCTGCTCAGCGATCCCTTCTATCTGGAGCTGGTGCTCAATTCCGTCTGGATCAGCCTTGCCATCACGCTGACGACGCTCGTCGTCTCCTACCCGATCGCGCTCTACCTGCACCGCGCCTCCGGCTCCTGGCGGACCTTCCTCACCGTCCTCGTCATCTCGCCGCTGCTCACCTCCGCCGTGGTGCGCACCTATGGCTGGATCGCGATCCTGACCGACGACGGCCCGGTGGTCAGCGCCATCAAGGCGCTCGGCCTGCCGGCGCCGAGCCTGATGTTCAACATCAAGGGCGTCTTCATCGGCCTCACCGAGATCCTGATGCCCTACATGATCCTGGCGCTGATGGCCGGTTTCGGCCGGCTCGATCCGCGGGTGGAGGAGGCCGCGCGCACGCTCGGCGCGACGCCGGCCCGCACCTTCCGCAAGGTCATCCTGCCGCTGACGCTGCCCGGCATCGCGCTCGGCTGCCTGCTGTGCTTCGTTCTGGCCGTCTCGTCCTTCATCACGCCCAAGCTGATGGGCGGCGGGCGGGTCTTCCTGCTGGCGACCGAGATCTACGACCAGGCGATCGTCACGCTCAACTGGCCGCTCGCCTCCACCCTCTCGATCCTCGTGCTCATCGTGTTCGGCGCGGCGCTCTGGGCCTATTCCGCCGTGCTGCGGCGTCTCGACTAGGAGGTATACACCCATGGAAATCCACAAGACCTCCTGGCCGATGCGCATCCTCGTCTTCGTGCTGTTCGTCTATCTGCTGGCGCCGGTCATCCTGGTCTTCCCGCTGTCGTTTTCCGGCGACCAGGTGCTGCGCTTCCCGCCCTCCTTCTGGTCGACGCGGTGGTATTCGGCGCTCTTCGCCAACAGCCAGATGCTGAAGGCCTTCTGGACCAGCCTGTCGCTGGCGGCGATCGTCACGGCGCTCTCGATCGTCATCGCCGTGCCGGCCGCCTGGGTGATGACCCGGCTGAAATTCACCGGACGGGACCTCCTGTTCAACCTCTTCACCGCGCCGCTGCTTTTGCCCACCATCGTGCTCGGCCTTGCCATCCTCATCGTCTTCGCCTCCTTCGGGCTGCTGGCGACGATGCACGGCCTCGTCTTCGCCCATCTGGTGGTGACACTGCCCTATGCGCTGCGCGTGCTCGCCGTCTCGCTCAGCACGCAGGACCGCGCCTGCGAGGAGGCCGCGCGCACGCTCGGCGCAAAACCGCTGACCGTGTTCTTCCGCGTCACCGTGCCGATGCTGACGCCCGGCATCGTCGCGGCCGCCGCGCTCTGCTTCCTCGTCTCCTTCGACGAGGTGGTCATCACGCTCTTCCTCACCGGCCCGCGCATCAGCACGCTTCCGGTCGAGCTCTACAACTATGTCTACAACCAGGCCGACCCGCTCGTCGCCGCCGCCTCGGCGCTCCTCATCCTGCTGACGCTCGCCGTGATCATGATCTTCGAGCGCGCGATGGGCCTCGGCAAGGCCTTCGTCAAGTAGGCGGCCGCACGGGCCGGCAGGACGGTCCTCATCGCAGGAGGAAGGCCCCGGCTCCTCCCGCGATGACGTGCTTCGCGCCGGGGGCCGGCGCCCGCACCCCCGGAAATCCGCCGCTCCGGAGGCGTCGCCGGCCGGGCCGGGCATGCCGGCGACATTCCCGGCCGCACCGCCGCGATGCGGGGCATGGCTGCAACGCCGTCGAGAATTCTTTCTGTTTTCCGTCTCCCTTTCTGGATTGTAGGGGACCGGAACTCTACGTTCCGCTCCAACGTCGTCGGCTGTGATCCGGAGCAACAATGTTCGCAAGCAACAAGGCATGGTCAAACGCGGCCGGGGCCGCATGGGTTTTGATCGCCATCGCCGTGGGGGGCCTGCAGGCCGCGTGGGCGCAAACGCCCGCCGCGTCGACCGCGCCGCTGGAGCTCGCCGCGGTCGACGTCACGCGCGTCGAGCCGCGCGACATCGCCAGCGACGTGCGGATCTCCGGATCGTTGGCGCCGATCCGCCGGTCGACGCATGCCGCACGCGTCGCCTCGACGATCGTCGAGCTGCCCGTCAAGGTCGGCGACGTCGTCAGGAAGGGGGACCTTCTCGTGCGCTTCGACACGCGGGCGCTCGAATCCACGCTGACCGTGCGCCGGGCTTCGGCGGAGGCCCTGACCGCGCAGCTGCAGCTTGCCGAATCCGTCCTGCGCCGCACCACCAGCCTCGGTCAGAGCGGCGCGTCCACGGAGGCGGCGACCCTGGAGGCCGAGGCCAATGTCGCCAATCTCGCCGCCCAGCTTCGCTCGAAGCAGGCCGAGATCGCGGATGCCGAGCGCGACCTCGCCGATGCGGAGGTCCGCGCCGTGTTCGACGGCGTCGTCGCCTCGCGGCCCGTCGAGCAGGACCAGACGGTGGCGCTCAACACCGAGCTCCTCACCATCGTCGATCTCTCCAGGATGGAGGTGGACGCGGGCGTGCCGACCAGCCGCATTCCCATGGTGCGGGTCGGCCAGCCGGTCGAGCTCACGGTCGAGGGTTTTGCGGACAGGACCTTCTCCGGCGCGGTCACGCGCATTTCGCCCACCGCCGTCGCCGGCTCGCGGGCCGTGCGGGTCTTCCTGGCGATCGACAACAACGACCGCACGCTGAAGGGCGGCATGTTCACGACGGGCATCCTCAAGGTCGACGAGCGGAAGGGCGTCATCGCCCTGCCGAACGCGGCGATCCGCCAGGACCAGACGGGCAGCTTCGTGCTCAAGGTGACGGAGGGCGTGCTGCGCCGCCAGCCGGTCGTGCTCGGCACCGCATGGACGGACCGGGGCCTCGTCGCGGTCTCGGGGCTCGAAGCCGGCGACGTCGTCGTGTCCGCGCCGCTGCCGGCGCTGGAAGCGGGCATGCCGGTCGTCGTCGAGGGGCTGTAAGCGATGTTCCTCACGCGCATCAGCGTCCGCCATCCCGTCTTCGCCACCATGATGATGGTGACGATCCTGGTCATCGGGCTGTTCTCCTATTTCCGCCTCGGCGTCGACCAGTTCCCCGAGACCGATCTTCCCATCGTCGTCGTCACCGCGAGCTATACGGGCGCCTCGCCCTCGACCGTGGAAAGCGAGGTGTCGCGCCCGATCGAGACGGCGCTGAACACGATCGGCGGCATCGACACGATCATCTCCGAATCCTACGAGGGCCGCTCCGTCGTCGTCGTGCAGTTCGAGCTCGACGTGGATTCGCAGGTGGCCGCCCAGGAGGTGCGCGACCGCGTCGCGCGGCTGGAGGCGAGCTTCCCCGACGCGGTGGACACGCCGCAGGTCACCCGCTTCAATCCGGACGACGCGCCCATCCTCTCCATCGCCGCCTCGTCCTCGAAGCGCACGCTTTCGGAGATCACCACGCTCGCCAACCGCGTGATCACCAACCGGCTCAGCGTCATCGCCGGCGTCGGCCAGATCTCGCTGGTCGGCGGCAGCGAGCGCCAGGTGCTCGTGATGGTCGATCCCGACCGCCTCGAAGCCTATGGCATCGCGGTCACCTCCGTCATGGACGCCATCCGCAAGGAGAACCAGGACCGCGCCGCCGGCACGCTGATCTCCGGCATCAACCAGAGGATCGTCACCGTCGAGGGCCGCGTGCCGGATGTGGCGGGCTTCAACGGCATCATCGTCGCGCAGAGCGGCGGCTATCCGGTCTATCTGTCCGACGTCGCGACGATCCTCGACATCGGCGCCGAGGTGACGAGCCGCGCCACCTACCAGGGCATGCCCTCGCTGGGGCTGGACGTCGTCAAGGTGCAGGGCGCCAACACCGTGCAAGTGGCGGCGGAACTGCGCAAGGAAATCGCGGCGCTGAATGTCGAGCTTGCCCCGGAAGGGATCGAGCTGAAGGTGACGCGCGACAATTCCCGGCCCATCGCCGCCCAGGTGCAGGAGGTCCAGCGCACCCTGATCGAGGGCGGCGTGCTCACCGTGGTGATCGTCTTCCTGTTCCTCAATTCCTGGCGCTCGACCGTCATCACCGGGCTGACCCTGCCGATCTCGGTGATCGGCACCTTCGCGCTCATCCATGCGCTCGGCTTCACGCTCAACACCATGACGCTCATGGCGCTGTCGCTGTCGATCGGCATCCTGATCGACGATGCGATCGTCGTGCGCGAGAACATCACGCGTCATCTGCACATGGGCAAGAGCCATGTGGACGCCGCCCTCGACGGCACGAACGAGATCGGCCTTGCCGTTCTCGCCACCACGCTGTGCATCGTCGCGGTCTTCCTGCCCGTCGCCTTCATGGGCGGCCTCATCGGCCGGTTCTTCCTGCAGTTCGGCGTGACCGTCGCCGTCGCAGTGCTCATCTCGCTCTTCGTGTCCTTCACGCTCGACCCGATGCTGTCGAGCGTCTGGTACGATCCGCAGTCCGAGGTGAACGCGAAGCGAGGCCCGCTCGGGCGGCTGATCGCGCGGTTCGACCGCTGGTTCGAGCGCCTCGCCGACCGGTATCGCCGGCTCATCCGCTGGACCTTCCGCTATCGCAAGACGACGGTCTTCGTGGTCATCGCGCTGTTCTTCGCAAGCCTGATGCTCGTGCCGCGCATCGGCGCGGAATTCCTGCCGCCGGCCGACCAGGGCGAGGTCTCCATCGCGCTGAAGGCCACCGAGGGCGCGTCGCTGGACTACATGGCGGCGAAGGTCGGCCAGGTCGAGCGGGCGCTGCGCGAGTTCGACTATGTCGACACCATCTATTCCACCATCAATGCCGGCGGCGCGCGCGGCTTCAACGAGGCGACGGTGGCCGTCCAGCTCAAGCCGAGCACCGAGCGCTCGGTGACGACGGCGGCCAGCATGGAGCCGTTCCGCAAGCGCCTCGCCTCCATTGCCGGCCTCGAGGTCTCCATCGGCCAGAACACGGGCATGGGCTCGTCGCAAAAGCCGCTCCAGCTTTCCGTGCTCGGCGACGGCGAGGCGGAGCTGCGCCGCATCTCCAACGAGATCACCACCGCCCTTGCCGCCATTCCCGGCGCGACGGAGGTCGAATCGTCGATCGAGAACAAGCGCCCGACGCTCGCCGTGCGGATCCGCCACGAGGCGGCGAGCGACCTCGACGTCTCGATCGCGGCCATCGGCGACACCCTGCGCCCGCTGGTGGCGGGCGATGCCATATCCGTCTGGAACGCGCCGGACGGGGAGACCTACGATGTCGTGGTGCGCCTGCCGGCGACGGGCCGGCGCGATGCCGCGCAGCTTCGCGACCTCACCATCGCCACCGGCCGGACGGACGAGAACGGCAAGCCGATCACCGTTCTGCTCGACCAGGTGGCCGACGTCATCGAAAGCACCGCGCCGGACGCCATCACGCGCAAGGACCTCTCCCGCGAGATCCGGATCGAGAGCAATATCGAGGGGCGCGCGCTCGGCGACGTGACGGCGGACCTCAACGCCGCCATCGCGAAGATGCAGATTCCGGCGGGCTACCGCATCAGCTTCGGCGGCGATGCGGAAAACCTCCAGGAGAGCATGGGCTATGCGCTCCAGTCGCTCGCCCTTGCCGTCATCTTCATCTACATCATCCTCGCCTCGCAGTTCGGGTCCTTCCTCCAGCCCGTCGCCATCATGATGACGCTGCCGCTGTCGCTGATCGGCGTCCTGATCGGCCTTCTCGTCACCGGCTCGACGCTCAACATGTTCTCGATCATCGGCTTCATCATGCTGATGGGCCTCGTCACCAAGAACGCGATCCTGCTCGTCGACTATTCCAACCAGGGCCGGCGGGAAGGCAAGAGCCTGCAGGACAGCCTGGCGGATGCCGGCGCGGTGCGCCTGCGGCCGATCATCATGACGACGCTGGCGATGATCTTCGGCATGCTGCCGATGGCCATCGGCCTCGGCGAGGGCGGCGAGCAGCGCGCCCCGATGGCCCACGCCGTCATCGGCGGCCTCATCTCCTCCACGCTCCTGACCCTCGTCTTCGTGCCCGTGGTGCTGACGCTGCTCGACCCGGTCGGCGCGCGCGTCGCCGGATGGTTCCCCAAGGGACCGCGCCACCGGGAGCGGCAGGCCGGAGAGGACACCTCCCTCCAGCGCCCCTGAAGCGTCTCGTCCCCGGGCGAGCCGAGCCGCAAAACGGCCCCGCCGGGCGGCAAAATCGCCGGTTTTAGGGAACCTTCCCGGCCCCCGGCCGTTTACGGTGCATTGCGAAAAAGTCTGCCAGCGCTGTCCGCTGGCGCAAAATTCCTCTTTTTCGGGTTCAACGCGCCCTCGCAAAGCCCTCATGCAATGAGGGGCGCGGCCCACAAGGTAGTACCGAATTCATGGCTCGTCTCGTCGTCGTTTCCAACCGCGTTCCCATTCCCGACAAGAGCGGGACTGCTCCTGCCGGCGGCCTCGCCGTCGCCCTTCAGACAGCGCTGGAGGCACGCGGCGGGCTCTGGCTCGGCTGGTCCGGCCGGTCCTGCACGGACGATGCGGTCGGGCCGCTGCAGAGGCTGAAGGAGGGCAATATCGAATATGCGCTCACCGACCTCACCGAGCGCGACGTCGAGGAATACTACCAGGGCTTTGCCAACCGGGTGCTCTGGCCGATCTGCCACTACCGGCTGGACCTTGCCGAATACGGCCGGCGCGAAATGGCCGGCTATTTCCGCGTGAACCGCTTCTTCGCAAGCCGCCTCCTGCCGCTCATCGAGCCGGACGACCTGATCTGGATCCACGACTACCATCTCATCCCGCTGGCCGCCGAGCTGCGCCGGCAGGGCGTGACCAACCGGATCGGCTTCTTCCTGCACATCCCCTGGCCGGCGCCCGACGTCTTCCACGCCATGCCGGTGCACGAGGCGCTGCTGACGAGCATGACCGCCTATGACGTGCTCGGCTTCCAGACCGAGCATGACCGCGAGAACTTCGCCGACTGCCTGTCGCGGCACGGCCTCGGCGACCGGCTGGACGCGTTTCGCTTCAACGCCGGCGAGCGGACCTTCACCGCCCGGTCCTATCCGATCGGCATCGAGACGGACGATTTCGCCGCGCTGGCGAAACGGGCGGCCGAGACCGCGCTGCACAAGCGCATGCTGCAGAGCCTCGACGGCAAGCAGCTCATCATCGGCGTCGACCGGCTCGACTATTCCAAGGGCATCACCCAGCGCATCGATGCCTTCGAATCCTTCCTCACCCGCCATGCCGACAGCCAGCGCAAGGTGACGCTGCTGCAGATCACGCCGAAATCACGCTCCGAAGTGCCGGAATACGAGGCGATGCAGCGGGCCGTCGCCGAACAGGCCGGCCGCGTGAACGGCGCGCTCGGCACGGTCGACTGGGTGCCGATCCGCTACATCAACCGCTCGCTGCGCCGCCCGGCGCTGGCCGGGCTCTACCGCATGGCCAAGCTCGCCCTGGTCACGCCGCTGCGCGACGGCATGAACCTCGTCGCCAAGGAGTTCGTCGCCGCGCAGAACGGGGAGGATCCGGGCGTCCTGCTGCTCTCCCGCTTCGCCGGGGCCGCGCAGGAACTGAAGGAGGCCGTGCTCGTCAATCCCTACGACGTCGAGGGCACCGCGGACGCCATCGCCCGCAGCCTCGCCATGCCCGTCGAGGAGCGCCGGGAGCGCTGGACGGCCATGATGAAGACGCTGCGCACCAACGACGTGTTCGCCTGGTGCGACGGGTTCCTCGACGATCTCGCCGCCGGCCCCGCGCCGCAGCAGGCGCGCCCCGCCGCCGCGTCGGCATCCGCCAGAGCGGCGGAGACGCGCGCGCAGACCTTGCGGAAATCCTCCCCGGCACCCCTCGCACGCTGGTCGTAGCCGATCCTCGACGCATGCGGGCGATGCCGCGTCATTCCGTGAATACGAGCCCGTCGGACAGTTTGCGCGCCGTGCGCAGGAGGATTTCCATGTTGCCGGTCGGATGCTCGACGGCAGCGGCCCTCGACGCGACCGTGGGGTGACCCGTGTCCCGGACGAAGCCTGTCCGCGCGGGACGGCTTCAGGCGGCGAAGCGCTCCATGACGAAAGCGGGGTGCGCGCCATGGCGGTCGGCAAGGGCGGCAAGCTCGGGCCCGGTGCTTTCGGCAAGGATGCCCGTCCTGACGAGGCAGGAGGCGAGCCCCGCGCCGGCGGCGCCGGCGATGTCGTGCTCCAGGCTGTCGCCGACGCAGACGATCCGGTCGGCCGCAAGACCCCCGAGCAGCGCCTGCGCCTGCCGGTAGATCGCCGGATGGGGCTTGCCGAACCAGCGCACCGGCCCGCCGAGATCCTGGTAGGCCAGCGCGATGCTGCCGGCGCCCGGCGCCGTGGCGCCGCCGCTTGCGAGCTTGTGCCGGTCGGGATTGGTGCAGTAGCAGGGCACGCCGCGCCGTGCGGCGGGGGCGAGGCGGCGGCGGTAGTCCGCCATCGGGACGCGATCGGCCTCGCTGCCGGAGATGATCACGATATCGGCCAGGGCCGCGTCCTCGACGCTCTCGAAGCCGAGGCGGTCGGCAAGGTTGCGGTCGCCGCCGCTGGAGATCGTCAGGCAGCGTGTCCCGGCCGCGGAACCGGCCGTCTCCCCGGCAAGGATGTCGTAGGCGACGTCGCCGGAGGTGAGGAAGCGGTCGAAGCCCGCCCGGTCGAAACCGAGCTTGACGAGCCGTTCGGCATTGTAGTCTCCGCTGCGGCCGGAATTGGACAGCACGATGACGGTCCTGCCCAGCGCCTTGAGGCGCAGCAGCGCCTCGTTCGCCCCGGGATAGGCGCCGTCCTCGTCCCGCAGCACGCCGAACTGGTCGACGAGAAAGGCATCGTAGCGGGCCGCCAGCGCCGCAAGGTCGGTCTTCGGGGCAATGCTCATGGCCAGCGATCCTTTCCGGCAAGGACGAGGGCCGCCGTGCCGACGGCCGCTTCCGCCGAATTCGACGGCAGGAAGGGAACGCCGAGCGCCGCCTCCCGCATGCGGGTCCAGGCCGGATTGGCCGCGCCGCCGCCGACCGTGCGCACCGAGCACAGGGGCGGGCCGCCGAGCGCCGCCAGCCGCGCATAGCCCGACGCCTCGATCGCCGCGATGCCTTCGAGGATCGCCTGGAAGAAGACGACGTCATCGGCCGGGCGCGGCGCCAGCCGCGGCGCATGGGCGGGATCGTTGACGGGGAACCGTTCGCCCGGCCGCAGCAGCGGATAATAGGCAAGGCCGGTCGGCCGGTCCGGCCGCAGCAGCGGCGTCATCGCCTGCACCTGCGCGTCGTCGAAAAGGCTGCGGATGACCGCGCCCCCGGAATTCGAGGCCCCGCCGGCGAGCCAGAAATCGAGGATGCGGTGGGAATAGATGCCGTAGTCCGCCGCATCGACCGGTTCCGCCGAGGCGAGCTTGACGACCAGCGTCGAGCCGAGCGCGGTCACGCCGTCGCCGATGGACGCGGCGCCCGTCGCGAGGAACGAGGCGCAGCCGTCCGTCGTGCCGGCGTGGTAGCGGCAGCCGTCCGGCAGGCCGAGGGCCCGGCCCGCCGCGCCGACGGTCGCCAGCGGCGCGCCGGCGCGTTTCACCTCCGGCAGGAGGCCGGCATCCATGCCGCAGGCTTCGATCCAGTCCGGCCAGCGCTCCGCGGCGAGATCGTAGCCCGTCTTCAGGGCGTTGTTCTCGTCGCTCGCCGGCGCGGCGAGCCCGAGCTGCAGGAGGATCCAGTCCGCCTGGTGCACGATGGCGTGAACGCCGGCCCGGCGCGAAAGATGGACGGCCTTGGCGAGCGGCGAGGTCGCGCCCCGCGCCGGGCTGTCCGCCGGCGCCGACGCCGCGATCCGGTCGAGGACGGCCCGGTCGGGACAGGGATCGTTGTACATCAGCGCATCGCCGATCGGCGCGCCGCCGGCATCGATGGCGAGCACCGTGCCGGAGGTCCCGTCGACCGCGACGCCCGTTATGGCGGCAAGCGCCCCGCGCGCGGCAAGTTCGCCGAGGCACGCGCCGACGCCGGCCCGCCACGCGGCGGGCGAGCGGCCGGCCGCGGCATCCCGGAACGGCGAGGACGCCATGTCGACGAGCGTGCCGTCGGCGGCAAGGGCGGCGGCGCGCACGCCGGACGTGCCGAGATCGATGCCGAGCGCGACGGCGGGTCCGGACGCCGCGCTCATGCCCGCTGGCTCGCCTTGCGGTCCAGCGCCTGGCGGTATTGCTCGGCCTCCCAATGGGTGAGCTCGTATTCCTGGTCGCTGCCGAGATGGACGATGGCGGCCCCTTCCGGCACGCGCGACACGACCTCCGCCAGGCAGCGCGCCATGACGCGGCCGCCAGCGGTGAGCGCGTCGGCGAGCAGCACGCCCCGGTCGGGCACGAGCAGCATCTTCGGCATGTCGAGCCCCCGCGCGCCGCGCGCCTGCGCATAGGCCGCCACGGTCTCGCCCGCGCCGAGCACGCCGATCTCCGTGCCGAGGAAGATGACATGGTCGGGATAGAGCGAACCGCCCGTGGCGACGGCGAGGTTGGCGGGATGGAGCGCGGTCTTGTGGCTGCCGGCATCCTCGGCGGCATGGAAGGGGGCGCCTTCGGCGAGGGCCTGGAGATGCGCCGCGTCCCCCGGCGCCGTCGCCCGCTCGTCCACCGAAAGGGCGGCGGTCACGCGGGCGATGCGCGCGCGCACCTCCTCCACCGTCTCGCCGGTGACGACGATGCCGTGGTTGAAGAGGATCAGCACGTCCGGCCGGCGCGCGGCGACGCGATCGATCTCGTGGGCGAGCGGCGTGCCGGGGCGGCGGTAGGGAATCATCGCCCAGGTCAGATCGGGCAGCGCGGCCATGCGCTCGGCGAGGATGCGCTCCCGCCCGGCCAGCACGGAAAGGGCGATGGCATTGACGCAGTGATAATGCGCGACGACGGCCTGCGGCAGCACCGCGTGGAAGCTGGTCTCGATCGACGGGCGCAGGCCGGAGGCGTTGAGCGCCGCGACGACGAAATCCGTCGCCTTTTCGGCGCTCGGGTCGCGCGCCCTGAGCGCCGCCACCAGCGGCGCGACCTCCACCGGCACCATGATGTCGCGCTCGCCGGCATGGGCAAGCCAGGTGCCGGAGGCCTTCACCCACATCACGCCGTCCCGCTTGAACGAGGTGTTGCCGCCGGCACCCTGCGTTTTCAGGATGTCGCTGCCGATCTCCCTCGAGAGCGCGAGAAATGCATCGAAGGCCGCCCTGTCCTCCGCCCGAATGCCCGAAGCCATGCGGCCCCTCCTCTAGACAGTCCGCCACCCGCTTTCCGGCTCGCCGGAAACTGAGTGAACTTTTTTGTGAATGGTATTTGCATGATCGCATATCGTCAACAGTGAAGAATTTTCGTCATCGTTCTTGATCGTTCCGCGTTAGTGTGATTATCTTCATTCATCGGCGAGGGAGACGCCGGGAGGATCATCCGTGAACGACACCGAGCGCCACAAGGCCATCATCGATCTTCTGCGCGAGACGCCCTTCGCTTCGGTGCGCGATCTCCAGGAGCATCTCGGCGTGTCGCCCGCAACGATCCGCCGCGACATCGACAAGCTGCACGACCTCGGCCGGGCCCGGAAGGTCTATGGCGGCATCTCCGCCAGCGAGGCGGCCGACAGCGGGCGCCTTTCGGCAAAACCCTATGACGAAAACCGCGACATCGCCGTGGAGGCGAAGCGGGCCATCGCCGCAACGGCGGCCGGCCTGGTGCGCGACGGGGATTCCATCATCGTGCATGCGGGCTCCACCTGCTATCAGCTCGGCATATTGCTGGCGCAGCGCAACCTGCGCATCTGGACCAATTCCATGCCGCTGGCCGCCCATCTCGGCGAGCACGGCACCTGCCAGCTCTCGCTTGCCGGCGGCGAGCTCTATCGCGAGCCGGGCATCATCCATGACAGCGCCGCCGGCTCGCCCGCCTTCTTCGCCTCGCGCTTCTTCCTCGGCACGCAGGGCATCAGCAGCAAGGGGCTGCTGGAATCCCATCCGCTGCTGGTCAAGGTGATCGGCGAGCTTTCGGCCTGCGCCGACGAGATCGTGCTGCTTGCCGACAGCCGCAAGTTCTCCATCCAGCCGCGCAACGTCGCCCTGCCGCTGTCGCGCATCGGCACGATCATCACCGATGACGGCCTGACGGACGCCGCCGCCCGGATGCTGGAGGATGCCGGCGTCACCATCCTGATCGCACGGACGGGAGGGACCAGTTGAGCACCGCCCCCATCGCCGTCTTCGATCTCGGCAAGACGAATTCCAAGCTCTTCGTCGTTTCTTCCGGCGGAAAGGTCGTCGACGAGGCGCGCACCCGCCCGGTCTGGCGGGAGGAGAAGGACCTGCGGGTGCTGGACGACGCGGCCCTCCTTGCCTGGATGAAGGACGAGCTTGCCCGCGTCGCCGCCGCCCATGGCGTCGACAGCGTCACCTTTTCCGGCCACGGCTGCACCTTCGCGCTCGCCGCCGGCGATGCGCTCGTTCACCCGATCCTCGACTACGAGCAGGAGCCGCCCGCCGAAATCGCCGCGCGCATCGACGCCATGGCGCCGGATTTCCGCGAGACCTTCTCGCCGCCGCTGCCGCTCGGCTTCAACTATGGCCGCCACCTCCTCTGGCTCGACGCGCGCGAACCGGACCTCCTCGAAAAGGCCGACGCGATCCTTGCCTATCCGCAGTTCTGGAGCTGGAGGTTCTCCGGCCGGAAGGTCTCCGAAGTCTCCTATCTCGGCTGCCATTCCAACCTCTGGGCGCCGCTGAAGGACGATTTCAGCAGCCTCGTCGACAGGATGGGCTGGCGCGGCAAGATGCCGGAGTTCTCCCGCGCCGGCGCCGTGATCGGCACGCACGCCGTCACGCTCGGCGACGGCCGCACGGTGGAGGTCGCGGTGCACAACGGCGTGCACGACAGCAATGCCGCGCTCTATTTCTACCGCTCGCTCGGCTTTGCCGATTTCACGCTGGTCTCGACCGGCACCTGGGTGATCGTCTTCAATCCGGCAAGCCCGCTCGAACGGCTCGACCAGACGCGCGACATGCTGGCGAATGTCACGGTCGACCGCCAGCCGGTCGCGACCATCCGCTTCATGGGCGGGCGGGAATACGACGTGGCGAGCGGCGGCTGGACGCGGCCGGTCCGCGAGGAGGCGCTGGCATCCGTCATCGCAAAACGCGCCTTCGCCCTGCCCTCCTTTGCCGCCGGCGGCCCGGTGCCGGGCCATGCCGGGCGCTTTTCCGGCCCGGCCGTCGAGGGCGAGGAACGCGCCGCCGCCGCCCTCCTCTATGTCGCGCTGATGACCGATCTTTCGCTCGATCTCATCGGCTCCGACAATACGATCGTCATCGATGGCGGGCTGGTCAGGACGGGGCTCTATGCCGCCGTGCTCGCGGCCCTGCGCCCCGGGCAGACCGTGCACACCAGCGCCAACCCGGAAGGCAGCGCCTTCGGCGCGGCGGCCCTCGTCTTCGAGGACCGCGGCCAGAACCCCTTCGTCAACGATTGCGCGGTCGCCGCGCCGGCCGCCCTTGCCGGCCTCGACGCCTACAGGCGCGAATGGCGCCGGCAGGTCGAGGCGATGCAGGCCGGGACCCGAAAGGAGAAGCGCGCATGACGGAACGGACGGACGCCCCTGCCCTTCTGGAGATGCGCGACATCAGCAAGACGTTCGGCGCGTCGAAGGCGCTGTCGCATGTGAACCTGACCGTGCATGCCGGCGAGGTGCATGCCCTGATGGGCGAGAACGGCGCGGGCAAGTCGACGCTGATGAAGATCCTGTCGGGCGCCTATACGGCCGATCCCGGCGGCACGGTGCTGATCGACGGGGAGCCGGTAACGCTCGGCGATCCGCTGAAGGCCAAGGCCCATGGCATCGCCGTCATCTACCAGGAGCTTTCGCTCGCCCCCAACCTTTCGGTGGCGCAGAACATGTTCCTCGGCAACGAGCCCGCGCGCTTCGGCCTTGCCGACCGCGCCGAGATGCGCCGGCGGGCCGAGCCGATCCTGAAACAGCTCGGCATCGGCTTTTCCGCCGCACGCCGCGTCGCCGAGCTCTCGCTCGGCGAGCGGCAGATGGTGGAGATCGCGCGGGCGCTGACGACAAAGGCGCGCATCATCGTCATGGACGAGCCGACGACCTCGCTGACCACGCGCGAGACCGACCGGCTGTTCGACGTCATCGCCCGGCTCAAGGCCGATGGCATCGCCATCATCTATATCAGCCACCGCATGGAGGAGATCTACCAGCTCTCCGACCGCGTCAGCGTGCTGCGCGACGGCGCCTATGTCGGCACGCTGGAACGCGCCGGCCTTTCCGCGGGCACGCTCGTCTCCATGATGGTCGGCCGCGACCTCTCGTCTTTCTACAAGAAGGAACACCGGCAGGCCGAGGGCACGCGCCCCGCCGTGCTGTCGGTGGACACCATCGGCGACGGCGTGCGCGTGCACGACTGCTCCTTCGAGGTGCGGGCGGGCGAGGTGCTCGGCATTGCCGGCCTCGTCGGCTCGGGCCGCACGGAGCTTGCCCGCCTCGTCTACGGCGCCGACCGCCGGACGACGGGCACGGTGACGCTGAACGGCACGGCGCTCGCCATCGCCACGCCGCGCGACGCGCTCGATGCCGGCATCGCCTATCTCACCGAGGACCGCAAGGCGCTGGGCCTCTTCCTCGACATGTCGATCAGCGACAACATCAACATCGGCGTCATCGCCGGGGATGCGAAGGCCGGCGGCGTCCTGAACTTCGCAAAGGCGCGGGACCGGGCGCTCGCGGCCATCAAGACCCTGTCGATCCGCACCGCCGGCACGCAGATCAATGTCGGCGCCCTGTCGGGCGGCAACCAGCAGAAGGCGCTTCTGGCGCGCCTCCTGGAGACGAAGCCGCGGGCGGTCATCCTCGACGAGCCGACGCGGGGCGTCGATGTCGGCGCCAAGTCGGAGATCTACCGCATCATCGACGCGCTCGCCGAGAACGGCATCGCCGTGGTCGTCATCTCCAGCGACCTGCCGGAGATCCTCGGCATCGCCGACCGCGTCCTGGTGATGCGCGAGGGGCGCATCGCCGGCGAGGTGACGCAGCCGATCGAACAGGAAGCGATCATGGCGCTGGCGACCGGCACGGCCGGCCAGGCCGCCTGACGGACAACAAGGGAACGGGACGGAACCATGGCTGCAAGCGAAACCGAAGACGCCCGGATGGACAGGCTGAAGCTGCGCTCGACGCTGACGGCGCTCGGCATGCTGCCGGTGCTCGTGCTGCTGGCGATCGGCTTCCATCTGCTCTCCGGGCGCTTCCTGTCGGTCAACAACCTGTCGATCGTCATGCAGCAGGCCTCGATCAACACGGTGCTGGCCGCCGGCATGACCTTCGTCATCCTGACCGGCGGCATCGACCTTTCCGTCGGCTCGATCCTTGCCGCCTCGGCGATGATCGCGGTCATCGTCTCGCTGGTGCCGGACCTCGGCATGCTGGGCATTCCGGCGGCGATCGCCGCGGGCCTTGCCTGCGGCTTCCTCAACGGCGCCATCATCGCCTGGCTGAAGCTGCCGCCCTTCATCGTGACGCTCGGCTCGCTGACGGCGATCCGCGGCGTGGCGCGCCTGCTCGGCAACGACACGACCGTGTTCAACCCGGACCTGCCCTTCGACTTCATCGGCAACGGCACGCTGTTCGGCGTGCCGTGGCTCGCCGTCATCGCCATCGCGACCATCCTCGTCTCCTGGTTCATCCTCAAGCGCACCGTGCTCGGCACCTGGATCTACGCCGTCGGCGGCAATGCGGAGGCCGCCCGGCTCACCGGCATCAAGGTGCCGCTGGTGCTGCTCTTCGTCTATTCGATGTCGGGCCTGCTTTCCGGCCTCGGCGGGGCCATGTCGGCCGCCCGGCTCTATGCGGCCAACGGCCTGCAGCTCGGCCAGGCCTACGAGCTCGACGCCATCGCGGCGGTCATCCTCGGCGGCACCAGCTTCGTCGGCGGCGTCGGCTCCATCTGGGGCACGCTGATCGGCGCCCTCATCATCGCCGTGCTGTCCAACGGCCTCATCCTCGTCGGGGTCTCCGACATCTGGCAGTACATCATCAAGGGCCTCGTCATCATCGTCGCCGTCGGCCTCGATCGCTACAGGCTCAAGGGCATTAGCCGGACCTGAGCCCGGCTGAACGAACCGGTCGTCACCGGAAACAACGGCGCAAAACGCCACCAAAGGAGGAAAACATGCGTCTTATGCCAAAGTTGCTCGTCGGCACCGCACTGGCCGCCGCGCTCGCCATGCCCGCAGCCGCCAAGGACCTCAACAAGATCGGCATCTCGGTCGGCCTGCTCGGCAACCCGTTCTTCGTCGCCACCATCAAGGGCATCGAGGACCGCGCCAAGGAGATCAACCCGAATGTCGAGGTGATCTCCGTCTCGGCCGACTATGACCTCAACAAGCAGGTCTCCCAGGTCGACAGCTTCATCGCCGCCGGCGTCGACATCATCATGCTGAACGCCGTCGACGCGAAGGCCATCGCCCCGGCCGTGAAGAAGGCGCAGGCCGCCGGCGTCGTCGTCGCCGCCTTCGACGTGTCGGCGCCCGGCGCCGACGTCACCGTCATGACCAACAACGTCAAGGCGGGTGAAGAAGCCTGCAACTACATCGCCGACAAGCTCGGCGGCAAGGGCGACGTCGTCATCATCAACGGCCCGGCCTCCTCCTCGATCCTCGAGCGGGTGCAAGGCTGCAAGGAGGCGCTCGGCAAGCATGCCGACATCAAGATCCTCTCCGACGACCAGAACGGCCAGGGCTCGCGCGACGGCGGCCTTGCCGTGATGCAGGGCCTGCTCACCCGCTTCGACAAGATCGACGCCGTCTTCGCCATCAACGACCCGACGGCGATCGGCGCCGAGCTCGCCGCCAAGCAGCTGAACCGCAGCGAATTCTTCTTCACCGCGGTCGACGGCGCGCCGGACATCGAGACCTCGCTCGCCAGCGGCAATTCCATGATCAAGGCCTCCGCCTCGCAGGATCCCTATGTCATGGCCGGCCAGGCGCTGCAGCTCGGCGTCGAGGTGCTGAAGGGCAACAAGCCGGCCGAGCCCGTCGTGCTGCTCGACCCGCAGCTCATCACGGCCGAAAACGTCAAGGACTACAAGGGCTGGACCGCAGCCCGCTAAACACGCCTCCCAGACGGTCGGGCGCCGATAGCGCGCCCGGCCGGATCTTCGTTTCCTCCATCGTCAGAAAGCGGCCGGGCCATGTCGAAAATCGGTGTCCATTCCTTCGTCTGGAGCGCGGGCTCCTCGCGCGGCGAACTCGAAACGGCGCTCGAGAACACGCAGCGGCTCGGCTACAGGCTCATCGAATTCTCCTATCTCGATCCCGCGCAGGTCGATGTGAAATGGCTTGCCGGCCGTATCAGGGAACGCGGCCTCGACGTCGCCATCAGCATGGGCCTGCCGCCGGAGGGCGACATTTCCAGCGCCGACCCGGCGATCGTCGCCCATGGCGTCGACATCCTCGACCGGGCTGTGGCGCTGGTGCGCGACCTCGGCGGCACGAAGCTCGCCGGCATCCTCAGCTCCGCCCACGGCAAGCAGGAGCACAGCCTGTCGAGAAAGGGCTGGGACACCAGCGTTGCCGCGCTCTCCAAGGTGGCGGACCGGGCCAGGGCGGCCGGCGTCACGCTCAATCTCGAAATCGTCAACCGCTTCGAGAGCAACATGCTGAACACCGCCGCGCAGGGCATGGCCTATATCCGCGACACCGGTGCCTCGAACGTCTTCCTGCACCTCGACACGTTCCACATGAACATCGAGGAGGCCGATGTGGGCCTTGCCATCCGCCACGCGGCCGGCAAGATCGGCTACCTGCATATCGGCGAGAGCCATCGCGGCTATCTCGGCACCGGCACGATCGACTTTGCGGCGATCTTCGATGCGCTCGTCGCCATCGGCTGGGACGACTATGTCACCTTCGAATCCTTCTCCACGACGATCGTCGACAAGGACCTTTCCCTGAAGACGGCGATCTGGCGCAATCTGTGGGACGACAATGTCGCGCTCGCCCGCCACGCCCACCGCTTCATCGAACTCGGCTTGGAAACGGCGCGGCTCAAGCAGGCGCTCGTCCGCGAGGCGCACCTGCCCGCCTGAAAAACGAGGCCGGGTCCCGGCAAGCCGGGGCGCGGCTCACTCCTTGCCGCGCTGCACCACGACGCTCAGCAGCGCCAGCGCGCCCGAGCCCACCATCAGGAAGAACGAGACGGCGTTCAGCACCGGCGTCGAGCCGACCTTCACCATGCGGTCGTACATGGTGATGGTCAGCGGCGCGTCGGAGCCGACCAGCATCAGCGTCGTGTTGAAGTTCTCGAAGGAGACGAGGAAGGCGACGACGAAGGCGGAGAAGAGCGCGGGCATCAGATAGGGCAGCGTCACCGTCGCCAGCACGCGCAGCCGCGTCGCGCCGAGATTGAGCGCGGCCTCCTCCAGCGAGATGTCGAACTTGCGCAGGCGCGCGGCGATGACCAGCGAGGTGATGGTCGTCAGGAACGAGAACTGGCCGAGGATGACGAGGAAGATGCCCGGGCGCAGGAAATCCCATTCGATGCCGAAGGTCTCCTCGAGCCCGTTGGCGATCATGCTGGCGAAGACGAGGATCGAGATGCCGAGGATGACGCCGGGAATGACCAGCGGCACGATCATCAGGATGTAGAAGAAGCTCTTGCCGGGAAACTGCTTGCGCTCGAAGAGGAAGGCGTTGCAGGTGCCGGCCGCGACGGCGAGCGCCGAGACGATGACGCCGATATAGAGCGAATTCTCAAGGCCGCGCAGCAGGCGCCGGTCGTGGAACATGCCGATCTTCGGCTCGGTGCTGCTGAAGAACCAGTCGAGCGTGAAGCCGTTCCACGGCAGCGCCGGGAACATGGAATCGTTGAAGGCGAACATGCCGGCGGCAAAGAGCGGGGCGGCGAGATACAACAGGAACGCCAGCATGTAGCCGCGGTAGAGCCATTGCAGGAAGGGCGATTGCGGGGCCGCGACGTTCATGGTCAGTCCTTTGCGACGGTGGAGGCGAGGCTCTGGCCGGTGAGCCGCAGGCCGAGCCAGACGACGAGCGAGGTGAAGACGAGCAGCAGCACGCCGAAGGTCGCCCCCGATTCCCAGTTGTAGCGCGTCACGAACTGTTCGTAGATCTGCTCGGTGAACCACATGCTGTTCTTGCCGCCGAGCAGGATGGGCGTGAGATAGCTGCCCGCCGTCAGCATGAAGACGATGATGCAGCCGGCGACGATGCCCGGCATGGCATAGGGCACGACGATGCGGCGGAACACGGTGAAGCGGCTGCCGCCGAGATTGTAGCCCGCCTCGATCAGCGAATTGTCCATGCCGTCGAGCGTGGAGACGAGCGGCACGATCATGAAGAGCACGACCGTGTAGACGAGGCCCATGACGACGGTGGCGTCGTTGTAGAGCAGTTCGACCGGGCCGCCGACGAGGCCGATCTTCTGGAGGAAGGTCGAGACGAGGCCGGTCTCGCGCAGGATGACGATCCAGCCGAAGGCCCGCACGAGGTCGCTCACCCAGAGCGGGATGAGGCACATCAGGAAGAGCGCGGCGCGCGCGCGGCGCCGGGCGATCTTGGCGATGTAGTAAGCGACGGGAAAACCGACGGCGAGCGCCATGGCGGTGACGAGGATCGACATCCAGGCCGTGCGCAGCAGCGTGTTCCAGTAGATCGGCTCGGAGAGGAAGGCGATGTAGTTCGCAAAGCCGAAGGTGTATTCGCCCGGCCCCACCTTCTCGCGCAGCGAGATATAGCCGATGCCGAGCTGCGGCAGGATGATCAGCAGCGCGATCCACAGCGCGAAGGGGGCGAAGAGCAGGATGAGCGAGAGTTTTCCGATATCGGTGCGCGCCATCGCCCTCACCCCGCAACGGAAAAGGCGCGGCCGTGGCTCCGGCTCCAGCCGATGGCGACCGTCTCGCCCGGCGCGATCTTGACCGAACCGTCCATCACCGCCTGGCCGACCTCGACGAGGTGGCCGTTCGCCATGCGCACGAGGATGCGGCTGCTCGCGCCGTTGAACAGCAGGCTCTCGACGGTGCCCTCCAGCCCGTTCTCGCTGCCGGCGCCGATCGAGATGACCTCCGGGCGCACGAAGAGCTCGACCGGCCCGCCGGCCGCGATGCGCTCGTCCCCGGCGAGCGCGATCGCCTCGCCGCCGCCGTCGATCGCCACGCGCACCCTGCCGTCCGAGACCGAGAGCGCCCGGCCGGGCCAGCGGTTACTGTCGCCGACGAAGCCGGCGACGAAGCCGGTCTTCGGATTGTTGTAGAGGTCCTGCGGCGCCCCGATCTGCTCGAACCGGCCGGCATTCATGACCGCGACATTGTCGGACATCAGCAGCGCTTCCGACTGGTCGTGGGTGATGTAGAGGAAGGTCGTCTCGAACTGGTGCTGCAGCTGCTTCAGCTCGATCTTCATGCGCTCGCGCAGCTTGAGGTCGAGCGCGCCGAGCGGTTCGTCGAGCAGCAGCACGTCCGGCTCCAGCACCATGCAGCGGGCGATGGCGATGCGCTGCTTCTGGCCGCCGGAGAGCTGGGAGACCTGCTTTTCCGCCGTGCCGGGCAGGCCGACGCGGTCGAGCACCCTCGCCACCTTGCGGGCGATGTCGGCCCTGTTCTCGCCGCGGCAGCGCAGGCCGTAGGCGATGTTCTCGCCGACATTCATCATCGGGAAGAGCGCGAGATGCTGGAACACCATCTTGACGGGGCGCTTGTTCGGCGGCGTCGAAAGCACGGACCGGCCCTTGATGCGGATGTCGCCGCCCGTCGGCGTCTCGAAGCCGGCGATCATGCGCATCAGCGTGGTCTTGCCGCAGCCGGAGGGGCCGAGAATGGAGAAGAAGGACCCGCGCGGGACAGCGAAGGACACGCTGTCGACGGCGGTATAGGCGCCGAACCGCTTGCTCAGGCTTTCGCATTGAAGATCGTGCATGGAGTGCTCGTTGCTCGCGGCCATCGGGAAAACAGCCGGCCAAGGGCGCCCTCGGCCGGCCGGAACTGCCTTGGGAGGCGATCAGTTGGACGTCGCGGCCTTGATGCGCTCCAGCGCCTTGCCTTCCATGTCCTCGAGCCCCGCCGGAATGTTGGCGAAGAACTTGAGGTTGGCGAGGTCCTGCTCGTCGAAGGCGGCCTTGACGGCGGCCTGCTTGTCGTCCGGCAGGAGGTCGATGCCGTTGCTGACGGCGGCGATGGCACCGGTGGAATCCGACATCAGCTTGACGATCTCGGGCTTCATGACGAAGTTGATCCACTTGTAGGCGGCATCGTCCGCCTCGCCCTTGCGCGGGATGACGAAGGTGTCGATCCAGGCGAGCGCGCCGGTTTCCGGCGGCACGTAGACGAGGTTCTTGTTCTGGCCGTAGAGCTTGAAGGCCGTGGAATCCCAGGCCTCCGAGACGACGACCTCGCCCGACAGCAGGAGCGTCGAAAGGTCGTCGCCGCCGTTCCAGTAGGTCTTGACGTTGTCCTTGCAGGCGATCAGCTTTTCCGTCACCTCGTCGAGCATCGTCTGGTAGGCCGCCTTGTCGCCATAGAGCGCGAACGGGTCCTTGCCGAGCGAGAAGGCCGTGCCGAGCAGGATGGTGCGGCGCAGGCGCATCGAGGTGCGGCCCTTGTATTCCGGATTGCAGAGGTCGCCCCAGCCCTTGACGTTCGGCGCCTTGGAAATGTCGGCGACGATGCCGGACGTGCCCCACTGGTGCGGCACGGCGTAGAGCGCGCCGTCGATCGTCGCATTGGCCTTCACGCCGTCGAGCAGGTTCGGCGCCAGGTTCGCCGTCTCGATCTTCGAAAGGTCGAGCGGCTTGTAGATGTTGTATTCCTGCTGGGCCGCGAAGATGCGGTCATGGCTCGGCTGGGCGAGGTCGTAGCCCGCGCCGCCGGTCGCCCGGAGCTTCGCGACCATCTCCTCGTTGTTGGACAGCGTCACCTCGACGGTGATGTCGGGGTTCGCCTCCTCGAAGAGCTTGATGACGTTGTCCGGTGCATAGCCGCCCCAGGTGAGCAGGCGCAGGGTCTCGGCCTGTGCCGCATTGCCTGCCATGAACAGGGCAAGCGCCGTCGTCGCGGCGAGCGCGAATGTCGTTTTCATGCTGTTCTCCTCTTCCGTTTGGCTGTTGCAAGTCGCCGTTTTTCCGGCGTTCTTCCCCATGGAGGGCCATCTCGCTCCCGTCGATGACGCTCTATTCCCGATTTCTAGCCGCTGGCATCAAAGGACGAGATTGGCTTCCCCGAAAGGTCCATTATCTCCTTGCCGTAAGACCATTATGACGATCCACCGATCTTCGCCGTCAGGCTTTTCGTGCGCGTGTAGCTGCGCAGCGCGGCAAAGCCCTTCTCGCGGCCGAAGCCGGACAGCTTGTTGCCGCCGAAGGGCACCTCGATGCCGCCGGCGAAATATTCGTTGATGTAGACCTGGCCGGCGTCGATATCGCGCGCCATGCGGTGGGCGCGGCCGAAATCGCCTGTGTAGATGCCGGCGACGAGGCCGAAATCGGTGCCGTTCGCCACCGCCACGGCCTCCTCCTCGCCGTCGACGACCTGAACGGAGAGGACGGGGCCGAAAATCTCCTCCTGGATGACGGGATCGTCCGCCTTTACCGCGTCGAGGATCGTCGGCTGGAAGAACCAGCCGGCGCCGCTCTGCGGGTCCGTCGCCCGCTCGCCGCCGGCGGCGACGGTGACGCCGCGCGCGCGGGCACCCTCGACATAGCCGGCCACCTTGTCGAGATGCGCGGCGGAGGAGAGCGCGCCGACCTGCGGGCGGCGCAGGCCATGGCCGAGCCTGAGGCCGGCCGCGCGCCCGGCAAGGCGCCCGACCAGTTCGGCATGCACCCCGCGCTCGACGACGAGGCGCGAGCCCGCCGAGCAGATCTGCCCGGCATTCTCGTAGATCGCGCCGAGCACGCCCTCCACGGCGGCGTCCATGTCCGCATCGGCCATGACGATGACCGGCGACTTGCCGCCGAGTTCGAGCACGACGCTGGCGACATGCGCGGCGGCCGACTGCATCACGCGGATGCCCGTCGGCACGGAGCCGGTGAAGGTGACGTGGCGGACATCCGGATGGGCGACCAGCGGCCCGCCGGCCTCCGCGCCCGTGCCGGTGACGACGTTGCAGACGCCGGCGGGAAGGCCGGCGCGGGCGAGGATGTCGGCGAGCATCAGCGCCGTCAGCGGCGTCTGCTCGGCGGGCTTGGCGACCACGGTGCAGCCGGCGGCGAGCGCCGGCGCGATGCTGCGGGCGGCCGTCGAGAGCGGGTAGTTCCAGGGAATGACATGGGCGGTGACGCCGGCCGGCTCCTCGATGGAATAGCCGATATGGTCGGCGCCGAGCGGGAAGGTGTCGCCCTGGATCTTGTCGGCCGCGCCGGCGTAATAGTCGAAGCAGCGCGCCGCGCCCGCGACATCGCCCTCCGCCTCCTGCAGCGCCTTGCCGCTGTCGAGGCTTTCCACCACGGCAAGCCGCGCCGCCTCCGCCCGGATGAGTTCGGCGGCGCGCGACAGGATCGCGCCGCGGGCGCTCGCCCTGGTGCGGCCCCAGGCGCGCTGGGCGCGGCGGGCGGCGGCGACCGCCCGGTCCACGTCGCTGCCGTCACCGGCGGCGAAGGCATGGTAGGGCCGGGCGGAGCCGGGATCGAAGGTCTCCATCGTGCGCCCGCCCGAAGCCGCGACGAAGGCGCCGTCGATGAAATGCCCGGTGGGCAGGCCGGAAAGCGTGCCGCTGGCGAAATACTCGCCGACGAGGGTCTCGGTGTTCATCTCAGTTCGCCTCGCTCATCTGGTAGCTGGAGCGCGCCAGCCATTCCGGATCGATCTCCACGCCCCAGCCGGGCTCCTCGCCCACCGTCGCCCTGCCGTCGACGATGGCATAGGGCGACGAGCGGAAGAGGCCGTCCTGCCAGGGATAGTAGTCCTCGCCCTCGATGGAGAATTCGAGGTACTTGCCGCCGTTCGGGATGGCGCGCAGCAGGTGCATGGTGAAGAGCGTCACCATGGAGAGGTTGGCGGCGTGCGGCGTCACCGGCAGGCCGGCGGCCGCGGCCATGCGCACCACGCGCAGCGTCCGGCTGATGCCGCCGAGATAGCAGATGTCCGGCTGCACGATGTCGACGGCGCGCATCTCGATCATGCGCCGCCAGGTGGCGAGGTCGCAGTCCTGCTCGCCGCCGGTGACGTCGATGTCGAGCGCCTCGGTCACCTGCCGCGTCTGTTCGAGCTCCCAGTAGGGGCAGGGCTCCTCGTAGTGCACGAGGCCGTTGTCCTGCATGATCCTGCCGACCTCGATGGCGCGGGCCGGCGAATAGCAGGAATTGGCGTCGGCCAGGAGATCGGCCTCCGCGCCGACGGCCCGGGCGATCGCCGGGATGATCTCCTCCGTCCGGCCCGGCCATTCGTCCCGGTCGCGCCCGCATTCCGCGCCGACGCGGAACTTGAAGGCGTCGAAGCCGTATTCGCCGCGCAGGCGCCTGAAGCGCTCGGCCTCGTCGGCCGGCGTGATGTCGCGCTTCATCGAGGAGGCATAGGCGCGCAGCGGGCCGGCCGAGCCGCCGAGCAGCGCCGCGACGGGCTTTTCCGCCAGCTTGCCGCGCAGGTCCCAGATCGCCGTGTCGAGGCCGCAGAAGGCGCGGCAGAGATAGGAGCCCGGGAACTTGTGCTCGCGCTCGAAGAGGCGGTCGAGATGATCGTCGAGATCGGCGATCTCGGCGCCGACCGTATAGGGCGCGACCTGGCGGTGCAGCACCTCGGATGTGATGTCGGCATTGTAGGTCGAGACCTGGCCCCAGCCGGTCGCGCCGGTCTCGTCGGTGATGCGGACGAAGCCGACATGGCGGTTGCAGAAGGTCTCGATGCGCTTGATCTTCATGGCGGTCCGGTCTGTCTGGTGGGCGAAGGCGCCTCGGGCGGATAGGCCCTTGACGCCGCGAACTGGTCCGACAATCATCGGAAAATATTCGGGCGAGAAGGTCCACTTTGCTTTTCGTAGCGGACCATTATTGCGGCGGGACGACAGGCCGGAGGGCGAGATGGTAAAATATCCGGGCGGCGCGCTGCTGCCCACGCTGCAGTTCGACCGCGGTTCGCGCACGCCCATCAGCGCCCAGCTCTCTTCGGCGTTGCGCGACATGATCCTTTCGGGAAAGCTGCAGCCGGGCGAGCGCCTGCCCTCCAGCCGCACGCTGGCGAAGGACCACGGCGTCTCGCGCACCACGGCGATCAGCGTCTACGAGCAGCTTGCCGCCGAGGGGCTGCTCCGCTCCAGCATCGGCGCCGGCGCCTATGTCACGGACACCCTGCGCGACGGCCGGCCGGCCGCGGTCCCGGCAAGCCCGGCCGGAGACGAGATCCGCAGCCCGCCGCGCCTTGCCCAGCTCAGCGCGGACGCCTCCGAGCACTATTTTCCCCGCCTCGCCCATCCGGAGAACCCGCGCCCCTTCATCACCGGCATCCCGGCCTTCGACGAATTCCCGATGGCGCTGTGGGCGAGCATGGTCGCGCGCTACTGGCGCCAGCCGCGCAACCTCCTGCTCGGCTATCCGCCGGCCGAGGGGCTGATGGAGCTGCGCCGGGCCGTGGCGATGCACCTGCGCGCCAACCGGGGCATCACCTGCGAGCCGGAACAGGTCTTCATCTTCAACGGCGCGCAGGACGCCTTCAACCGCATCGGCAACACCCTGCTCGACCCCGGCGATGCCGTCTGGATCGAGAATCCCGGCGCGATCGGCGCGCGCAACAGCCTGATCTCGTCCGGCGCGCGGCTGGTGCCGCTCGGCATCGACGAGGAGGGCATCAACGTCGCCGAGGGGCTGGAGGTGGCGCCGGATTTCCGCCTCGCCTTCGTGACGCCGGCCCACCAGCATCCGCTCGGCGTGACGATGAGCCTGCAGCGCCGCTTCGAGCTGCTGCGCGCCGCCGAACGGGCCGGCGCCTGGATCATCGAGGACGACTATGTCGGCGAGTTCCACTATGCCGGCCATCCGCCGCCGACGCTGAAGAGCGTCGATACGTCCGGCCGCGTCATCTATGTCGGCAGTTTCTCGAAGACGCTGTTCGCGGCGCTGCGCCTCGGCTATGTCGTCGCGCCGCCGGGCCTGGTCGACGTCTTCTACCGCATCGCCGGGGCGACCCTGCAGGGCTCGCCCGCCAGCCTGCAATCGGTCGTCGCCAGCTTCATCGAATGCGGGCATTTCGCCAGCCATATCCGCCGCATGCGGCGCGTCTACGCCGAACGGCTGGAGGCGCTGCTCGGCGGGGCGGCGCGCCACATGGCGGGCCTCCTGGAGGTCGCGCCCACCGAAACGGGCTTCCACACGATCGGCCGCCTGGCGGAGGGCCTTGACGAATTCGCCGTCGCCCATCGCGCGGCCGAGCGCAACGTGCTCGTCTCGCCGATCGGCCGCTTCGCCATCACGCCGGTGCGCCAGCGCGGCCTCGTCCTCGGCTTCAGCTCCGCCCCGCCGCGCATGATCGCAGGCGCGGCGCAAACGCTCGGCGCGGTCCTGAAGGACATGTGCAAGGCGGAAGGCCGCAGCCGCATCGGCGCCTGAACCGCGCCCGCGCTTCAGCGCGCATCGGCAAGGATGAGGTCGGCTCCCTTTTCGCCCACCATGATGGTCGGTGCGTTGAGGTTTCCCGCGGTGATGCGCGGGAAGACCGAGGCATCGACGACGCGCAGCGCCTCCAGCCCGTGGACGCGCAGGCGCGGATCGACCACGGACGCCGCCGCATCCGGCCCCATGGCGCAGGTGCCGCAGGGATGGAACACCGAGCCGGAGCGCGCGCGGATGTCGGCGATCAGCGCCTCGTCGTCAAGAATCCCGGCACCCGGGCGGATCTCCTCCTCGATGATCTCGCGCATCGGGCCGGTCCGCGAAAGGCGCCGCAGGAAATGCGCGGCCTCCAATAGCTCCTGCACGTCCTCTTCCGTCGAAAGGTAGTTCGGCTGGATTTCCGGCGCGGCGAATGGATCGGCGGAGCGGATGGTGAGCTGCCCGCGGCTCGTCGGGTGGCAATTGGACACGCCGACGAGGAAGCCGGGAAAGGGATCCGGGCTCATCAGCGCCCGCCGGCCGGGAAGGGCGCGGGTATAGCTGACGGGGGAGAAATAGAGCTGCATGTTCGGGCGCGTGCGCTCCGGGCCGGTGCGGAAGAAGCCGCCGCCCTGGTTCACGCTGAGCGAGAGCGGGCCGCCCCGCGTCAGCACATAGCGCAGCCCCACCCGCAGCCGCCCCCACCAGGGCCGCAGCACGTCGTTGAGCGTCGGCCGGCGGCTCCTGTAGAGATGGTCGAAGCCGATATGGTCCTGCAGGTTGCGTCCGACCGCCGGCGCGGCATGCACGACATCGATGCCGTGGCGCTTCAGGAGGTCCGGATCGCCGACGCCGGAAAGCTGGAGCAGCTGGGGCGTGTTGACCGCGCCGGCCGACAGGATGACCGAGCGCCGCGCGCGGACCTGGCGGGTCTCTCCGCCCTGCCGGTATTCGACGCCGACCGCCCGCTTGCCGTCGAACAGCACGCGCGTCGCCTGCGCGGCCGTGATCACGCGCAGGTTCGCCCGCCTGCGGGCGGGGGCGAGATAGGCGGTCGCCGCCGAGCAGCGGAAGCCGTTGCGCGTCGTGATCTGGTAGATGCCGATGCCCTCCTGCGTCGCGCCGTTGAAATCCGGATTGCGCAGCAGGCCGGCCTCGACGCCGCCGGCAAGATAGTTCCGGCAGAGCGGGTGCACGACATCCTCGATATTGGTGACGGTCAGCGGCCCGCCCTTGCCGCGCCATTCATCGGCGCCGGCGGCATTGTCCTCCATGCGCCGGAACAGCGGCAGCACGTCCTGATAGCCCCATCCCGGATTGCCGAGCGCGCGCCAGCCGTCGAAATCCTCGGCCTGCCCGCGGATGAACACCATGGCGTTGATCGAACTGGACCCGCCGACCACCTTGCCGCGCGGCCAGTAGGACTGGCGGCCGTCGAAGCCCGGCACCGGCTCCGTCAGGTACTTCCAGTTCAGCGTCCGGTGATAGAAGGCCTTGCCGTAGCCGATCGGCATGCGCACCCAGAAGTTCAGGTCGCCGCCGCCGGCCTCCAGCAGCGCCACGCGATGGCGCCCGCCGTCGGAAAGGCGGTTCGCCAGCACGCAGCCCGCCGAGCCCGCGCCGACGATCACATAGTCGAATTCATCCATCTGCCGATCCACTCCCCGTGCCTCGGCCCTTTCCTATCGCGGACCGGACCGCGGGGCAGCGTCCATTTCGATCAGATCGACAGACCAGTCCGCCCTGCATCCGCCGGATGGAGACGCGCGGGACCGGACTTCAAATCCGGTTGGGGCAGCGCGCCTGTCCCGGGTGGGTTCGATTCCCGCTCCCCTCCGTCAGCCGCGGCGGCGCGCCGTCAGTCCCTGTTTTCGCCGACGTGCCTTCGCAGGGCGTCGAGCGCCTGGCGCATGCCGTGCAGCTGGTCCATCAGGTGCAGGATGACGTCGATGCCGGCATCGTTCGCGCCGAGGCCCGCGCGCAGCTCCAGGATCAGACGCGCCCGGGCGATGTCGATCTCCCGGAACCGCGGGCCCGACGGCGTCTGCTCGGGCACCAGCCATTCCTGCGCGATCCACACGTCCACAACCTGCCCCTTCAGCCCGGCGCTCTCCAGGAACGCCTCCTTGCTCATCGCCATGATCACGCCTCCTCACGCGGATTGAACGCCTGCCCCTTCGCCCAGCCGGCCACGAAGGCCTCTAGCGCCGGGTCCGGCGGGCTCGGCAGAACCACCTTCAGCCGCACCAGCTGGTCGCCGAAGCCCCCGCCCCGGCGCGGCGCCCCCTTGCCCTTCAACCGCAGCGTCGTGCCCGTGTTCGAGCCCTTCGGAACCGTCATCGTCACCGCGCCCGTGGCCGTCGGAACCCGCACCCGGCCGCCCAGAACCGCCTCGCCCAGCGAGACCGGCAGCTCGAGCGTGATGTCGTCGCCCTCCCGCGTGAAGCGCGGATCGGCCAGCACCTCCACCTCGATCAGCGCATCGCCCGCCCCGCCGCCGCCCGGCGCCCCCTTGCCCTTCAGCCGGATCACCTGGCCGCTGACCAGGCCCGGCGGGATCTTCACGTCCAGCGTGCCGCCGTCCGGCAGCGTGATGCGCCGCGTCGCCCCGGCAATGGAATCGGCAAAGGCGATCTCCAGCCGGTAGTGCAGGTCCGCGCCGCGCCGGTTCGCCCGCCCCTTCTGGCTGCGGCGCAGGAGGTCGGCGAAGATGTCGTCGCCGTCCATGAAGTCGGCATAGGCCGAGGCATCCGCATAGGGATGGTCCGCCGGCCCGCCGGCATAGTCGCGGTAATAGCCCTGGCGCGGCGGGCGCTCGGCGCCGGCGGCGTCGATCTCGCCCGCGTCGAAGCGCTTGCGCTTGTCCGCATCGCCCAAAAGGTCATAGGCCGCGGCGACCTCCTTGAACTTGTCTTCCGCCGCCTTGTCGCCCGGATTGAGGTCCGGGTGCAGCTTCTTGGCAAGCTTGCGGTACGCACTCTGGATCTCGGCCGCCGTCGCGCCGGGCACAACGCCGAGAACATCATAGGGACTTGTCACGACCGGCTCCAAATCGGGTTGAACTTGCCCTCTATATTGGTCCGCGACGCGCCGCCCGCAACATACGGGCTCTAGGCCCACCGTCTTTTTTCAGGAAGGCCGCCCCGCCACCGCCGACCTGCCGCATCGCGTTCGCAAAGCCTCCATGCCGCCCGTTCCGGCACCGGCAGTCCGAAGCCCCATCCGGACAGTCCGCGTCTGCGAAGCGAACGATGCAGAGGGCGGTGCGCGCAAATCCAGCCGTGGCCGCTTCCGGCCAAGCTACAGGTGCAGTGCGCTTTTTCTTATAAAAGCGAGGAATTCCGCACGGCCCGTCCGGACCCCATAAGAGCGGATAAGCTTGCCTTATCCTTCATTGGCAGGAACAGCCAGGCAAAGCGCGGAATGCCGCGGGAAGCGGCCTTGGCTGCCATCTTCGGGCCGGCGCCGGTTTGCGCAATCCCGGAAGCCATGTTTGCCCAAACAGATTACCGTTCCGTTGACGCGCAACCGCCGCTGCCCGGCAGGAGGCCTTGCTTTCGAAAGGCGGCGGCCGATCGTTGATCGGAGTGCAAAAGCGCTATATCCCGGCAGGATGCGCACCCTGGGTCTCCTGCTCCTGTCCGCCATCCTCGCCTTCGTCGCCAGCCTGGTCGTCGCGGGGCTGTTTCTTCCCGTCTATGGCCTCTTCGAGGGGGATCCGCACAACTGCCTGAAGGACGGGATCGGGCAATGCGCGTCCTTCGTCGTCCTGAGCGCGCTGATCTACGGGCCCCTGTTCACCATCGTCGGCACCGTGGTCGGCACACCTGTCGTCATGACGATCCTCGCCTGGCGCGCATGACCGCCTCGGGCCGAGGCTGGCAACGGGCATCCGGATGCCTTTCCGCGCTCCGAGGAAAGGCAGACTGCTCTAGATGCGCCTGCCCTCCTCCCGTTCCAGCGCCTGCAGCATCGGATAGATGCTGAACGCCCCGCGGCCGGCCTTTTCCGTGAGATCGCGCAGGTATCCGCCGGGCGAGCGGATCGCCTCGCCGCGTTGCAGGAGGGCGGCGATCACCACCGCGGCCGCCTGCTCGCCCATCGCCGCCTTGGCCTTCCGCCAGGCATCGGGCGAAATGCCCAGCATGGCGCGCACGAGATCGGCCGCCGCCAGGAGATCGGCCCAGCTCGTCACCCCGTCCCGCCCGTAATCGGCGATATCCGGGCAAAGCCTGACCAGCCGGTCGAGGCTGATCGCCATCTTCTGCTCCGGCGCGGGCCTTGCCGCGTTCACGGCCTTTGCTGTTTGAGTTTCCCGGCCGCAGGATTCAAGATTCTGGTCTGTGTTTGAATTCTGTATATGCTGCTCAGTCTGAAGGTCACTGCCGCTCATTTCTTCTTCCGAAAGGCTTGAGAGATAAGCGTTTTCCACCTCCGCCCGAAGGCGCTGCAGGGCCGTGCGCCGGTCCGTGAGGAGACCCCGGGCGGCGCGGCGGCCGAGCCCGGCGGCAAGCGCCGCCAGGCGCGCGGAATAATCGAGCCAGTCGCCGCCCCTGCCCTCCTCCAGGGCCGTGGCGATGATCTTGGCGATGTCGCGCTGGTGCAGCGTCACCTCGCCGCGCAGGGCCCGCTGTGCCCGGTCCTCCGCCCGGACGGCCTCCGCCGCCTCGAAGATCTCGCCGGCCCGCAGCGCCAGCGGCGCGAGGTCGAAGCCGAAGGCATCCTCCAGCCCGCCCGTCTCGTCGCGGCGGCAGAAGCGCTTGCCGTTGGCGCTGTCGCGGCGGAAGATCAGGCCGGCCTCGACGAGCGCCGCAAGATGGCGCCGGATCGTCGCCGGGGCCATGCCGCGCGCGCGCAGCGAAAGCTCGCGATTGGACGGGAAGACGATGATCGGCGCCGTGCCGTCGAGCTCGCGCTCGCTGGCGAAGGAGACGAGCGCCTCCAGCACGCTGATCGTGCGGTCGCCGATGCCGTAGGCCCGCCGGGCCTCCGTCACGGCGCGCATGAGCTGCCACTTGTCGGCCCGCCCGCTGTCATTGCCGCCCGCGCCGGCGCGCAGCTTCTCCTGCCGCTCGGCCGCCGCGCGCTGCCTCAGGAAAAGGCGCGCACTCATCCGTCCGCCGCCGAAAGGCGTCGTTGCAATCTGCTCCATCATTGTCGGGTCCCCTTTTCCGAGGCAAGGAGGTCCCGTCAACGCCGGCCATCAGGCAGACGAAGTTCTTCGTTTCGCGCGGCACCTCGGCCGGACGACTCTTGACTTTGACTGTCGGAAGTGATTCTCTCGAATTGCTACATAGAAGAGGGCTTCCGAAATGGTGACGTTTTGGGGGCCTTTTTTCTTGTCTCCGCGTTTCCTTTCGCTGGTTTCTCAGGTCTTTGCCGGCCGCTCACGCGGCCGAATCAGGTGGCTTTCCGCTCAGTCCCTCTGCGCCTTTTCGGCAAGAAAGACCGCATAATCCTCCCGCAGGCGGCCCGTCAGCGCCGCGATGAAGGCCGGATCGA
>NZ_OZ000534.1:0-362552 GCF_945994535.1 Shinella sp. WSC3-e | reverse complement strand
TCGTCACCCACGAAATGGGCTTTGCCCGCAACGTCAGCAACACCGTCGCCTTCATGGATGGCGGGCGGCTGATCGAGCACGGCCCCTCGGCGCGGGTCCTGACCCAACCCGACAACCCCCGCACCGCTGATTTCCTCAAGGCCGTGCAACGATAACCGCAAGAACCGACAGGATGGGAACCACAATGCAAAAAGCAATTCTGGCCGCTTCGGCCTGCCTCTTCGCCATGACCGCACATGCGCAGGATCTGCCGGAAAAGTACAAGACCGCCGGCAAGCTGATCGTCGCCAACACGCCGAACTATCCGCCGATGGAGTATCGCGACCCGGCGACGAACGAACTCGTCGGTGTCGATATCGACCTCGGCAAGGCGCTGGCAAAACAGCTCGACACGGAAATCGAATGGTCCGAGATCGGCTTCGAGCAGATGGTCTCCTCGCTCAACACCGGCCGCGTCGATCTCGTGCTGAGCGGCATGAGCGACCTGCCGGCCCGCCGCGAGACCATGGACTTCGTCGACTACATGCGGTCCGGCGCGCAGTTCTACACCTCGGCCAAGCGCAAGGACGAGTTCAAGACCCTCACCGACTTCTGCGGCAAGACCGTCGGCATGAGCCGCCGCACCTCCTTCCCGGACGAAGCCGCCAAGTGGAGCGCGGCAAATTGCGAGGCGAACGGCAAGCCGGCGCTGAACATCGTCGGCACGGAAGGCTCGGCTGACGCCCGCACGCAGCTCAAGCAGGGCCGCCTCGACGGCGCGGTGCAGGGCTCGGAAACCCTGCCTTACCTGCTGACGCTCGAGAAGGACACCTACGCCATCGTCGGCGAGCCCTTCACGGAAGTCTATCAGGGCATCGGTTTCTCCAAGCAGACGCCGGAGCTGCGCGACGCCATCGCCGGCGCGCTGAAGGCCATCATGGCCTCGGGGGAATATAAGGCCATCTTCGAGAAATACGACCTTGCCGGCAGCACGCTGGACGGCGTGATGATCAACGGCGAAGCCGCGAAGTGATCGGAGAACGGCCCGGCGCGCCTGCCGGGCCGTTCTCCCCGCCTGCCCCAATGAGGATGTCATGATGTCCGATGCTGCCCGAGGCGGCCTGCCGGCGTTGCCGCATGTCGAGGCGCTTGCCGAATTCTGCGCCAGGCTGGCCCCTGCCGACCTGCCCGGCCGGATCGTCGCCCGCACGAAATCTCACCTTCTCGATACGCTCGGTGCCGCACTCGCCGGCACCCGATCCGCCGAATTCCGCAGGATGCGGGCGCTCGCCGCACCCGGCGGGCAGACGCCGCTTCTGGCCTCGTCCGAGCGGACGGCCCCGCGCGATGCGGCGCTTGTCAACGGCGTTGCCGCCCATGTCTTCGAGCTCGATGATTCCGGCGGCTGCGACCACACCGGCGCCGTCGTGTTGCCGGCGCTGCTGGCTGCCCTGCCCTCCTGCCCTGCGCCGGTCTCCGGCGGCGATCTCATCTGCGCGCTGACCGCCGGATACGAGGTCGGCCGGCGCGTGCTGGATGCCTCGGGCGGTTACGGCGCCCATAATGGCGCGGGCTGGCACTCCACCGGCACCTGCGGCACGCTGGCGTCGGCTGCCGCGGTCGCCCGGCTGCGCGGTTACGACAGTGCACTGTTTCGTCAGGCCGTGACGCTGGCGACCAGTTTCTCTTCCGGCCTGTGGGCCTTCAACCACGACGGCAGCCAGGCGAAGAAGGTGCATGCCGGCCGGGCCGCCGAGGGCGGCCTGCTTGCTGCCGATCTCGCCGCTGCCGGCTTTTCCGGCCCCGCGCAGGTCTTCGAGGATGTCTGGGGTGGCTTCTTCCGTTCCTTCGTGCGCGATGCGGGCCGGCCGGAGGAGTTTTCCGCGGGTCTCGGCTCGGCCTGGAAGATCGAGCGGGCCTCGCTGAAGCCTTATGCCGCCTGCCGCGGCGCCCATTCCGCCATCGACGCCGTTCGCGATATCCTCACCGACACAGGCCGTGCCGCTGCCGATGTCGTGAAAATCGAGTTGAGGCTAAGCCCTTTCCTGATGGACATGTGCGGCCGGGCGCGGCTGGAAACGCTGGCAGGCGCCCAGATGAGCCTCGGCTACGCGCTGGCCGCACTCTCGGTCTTCGGCCGCGTCGATCTCGAGCAGTATTCCGCCGCCGCGCGCAGCGACCCGCGCATCGTCGATGCGCTCGGCCGCATCCGGCTTCATCCCGACCGGGACATGCCGCAGATGGCCGAACCCGAGGTGACCGTCACCTTCGCGGATGGCAACAGCAGGACCGCCATGGTGCCGCGTGCCACCGGCTCCAGCGAACGCCCCATGACCGATGCGGCCATCCGCGCCAAGTTCGACAGTCTCGCGTCGATGGCGCTGCCCGTCGCCCCCGTTGCCGGTCTTGCGGCCTTCGTCGAGACGCTGGAACGGCAGGACGACTGCCGCGGCCTGCCCGAACTGCTGGTATCGGCGGAGCCCGAGCCGCCGGTCTTTGCCTGAAGAGGAGGTTTCATGACATATGATCTCAGCCCCCGGCCGCTCAACCCGGCGCCACCCGCACCGCATTTCGACTGGCCGCACGGCAAGAAGAGCGCGCTGTTCATCGGCTTCGACGTCGATGCCGAAACCGCCTGGATCGGCAACAACCACGCCAATGTCGACCGGATGGTGACAACCTCGCTGGGTGGCTACGACGCGCGCGTGGGGATCGCCAAGATCCTCGACCTCATGGACGTGCTGAACCTCAAGGCAACCTTCTTCATTCCCGGCTGGACCGCCGAGGCCCATACGGCGGCCTGCGAGCCGATCGTCAGGGCCGGACATGAGATCGCCCATCACGGTTACCTGCACAAATGCCCGGACCGCAACAAGCTGGATGAGGCCAGGGAGGAGATCGACCGCGGGCTGGCCGCGCTGAAATCCCGCCTTGGCGTCACGCCCGTCGGCTACCGGGCCCCGTCCGGCGAGAATTTCCCGGAGCTGCTCGCCTACCTCTCCGAACGCGGCCTGCGCTATTCCAGCTCCTTCCGCGACGATATCCGCCCCTATCGCCACAAGCTGGCCGACGGCCGGCCCGGCCCCGTGGAAATTCCGGTCAACTATGCGTTCGACGACTGGAACTTCGGTATCACCAGCCGCCTGGACGGCCGCCCGCTCTTCGGCAGGGACGCCATCCTGCCCCTCTGGCGGGAAGAATTCGCCGGCACCCACGAATGGGGCGGAGTGAGCACCCTGGTCCTGCATCCGCAAGTTTCCGGCCGGCCGATGCGCTGGCGGATCCTCCACGATTTCCTCGCCGAGATCGCCGCGCGCGACGACGTCTGGATCGCGACAGGCGCCGAGATCCTGGCGCATTACGAAGCCAGCACCGCACCGGCCTAGAAGACCGGTCACGCGCTGCCGGCAAGTCGACCCGCAGGAAAGCCCGACGTGCTTTCCTGCGGGCAATCGCGTTTGTGCATCCTGGCCCTAGTCGTTTTCCTCATAGCCTTAGCCGATATTTGCGTTTGATCGCCGGCAGAACTCTGCCAACCTTGGAACCGCAATAAAAACAAGTAACTAGCTAGGCGGGACCGAGGAAGATCCCGCCACGCCCTGCCGCATCGGCATGGGGCCGCCAGCCTCTCTGGAAGAGCGGACCCGTGCACCGGCCGGACCAACGTCAACCACCATCAGAGGGATGAACATGTCGAAACGAAACGCAATTTTGAAAGCCCTGGCCCTCGCGGCCGCCATCACCCTTCCTGCCACGGCCGGCGCCGAGGACATTGCCATGCCGCAGGCCCTCAAGGACAAGGGTCGTCTGGTCGTCGGCATCGAATCCAGCTATCCGCCCATGGCCTATCGCGATACGGCGACCAACGAACGCATCGGCCTCAACATCGACCTGGTGACCGCTATCGGAAAGAAACTCGGCATCGATGTGCAGTGGGAGGAGATGGGCTTCGAGCAGCTGATGACCTCGGTGGAAACCGGCCGCATCGACATGATCGGCGCCGCGATCAGCGATCTTCCCAAGCGCCGCGAGAAGATGACCTTCGTCGACTATCTCGTCACGGGCGCGCAGCCCTTCACGCTCAAGGACAAGGCCGAGACGCTGAAGACGAATCTCGACCTGTGCGGCCAGCGCGTCGGCGCGCCGAGCTTCACCAGTTACTTCCCCGAGGCGAAGAAGTGGAGTGACGAGAACTGCGTCGCGGCGGGCAAGCCGGCCATGATCGTCAACGGCACGAACGGCGCCACGGCAACGCGCCTCGACCTGAAGCAGGGCCGCCTCGATGCCGGCGTGCTCGGCCCGGAATTCGTCGTCCACCTGATGCGCGACGAGCCGGATACCTATGCGCTCGTCGGCGAGCCGCTGCTGACCAGCCTCTTCGGGCTTGCCTTCAAGAAGGACGACGTGGCGACAAGGGACGCCGTCGCCAAGGCGATCAACGCGCTGATCGCCGACGGCACCTATACCGAGATTCTCAAGAAACACGGCCTGGAGAAATGGGCGATGACCTCCACCAAGATCGACGCGGGCCAGTGAGCGGAGGACGATCGATGCACGCGATCTTGCTGCCGCGCACAGGCGGCCCGGATGTCCTGGAGTGGCGCGAGGTGGAAACACCTCGCGCAGCACCGGGAGAGGTGGTGATCGCCGTTGCGGCCGCCGCCCTCAATTATTCCGATCTGCTCCAGCGTCGGGGCACCTACAGCCTTGGAATTCCGCTGCCCCTGATCCTCGGCATCGAATGCTCCGGCACGATCGTCGAACTGGGCGACGGCGTCGAGGGCTGGCAGGTCGGAGAACGGGTCTGTGCGCTGGTCGCCGGCGGGGCGTATGCGGAGCAGGTGGCGGTGCCTGCGGCACAGCTCCTGCCGCTTCCCGCCAATGTCGATCCGATCGCCGCGGCCGGGCTTCCCGAGGCTGCCTGCACGGTCTGGTCCAATCTTCTCGATATCGCCCGGCTTCGGCCCGGCGAAACCGTGCTCGTCCATGGTGGTGCCGGTGGCATCGGTTCCTTCGCCATCCAGACGGCCCGCGCCATGGGCTGCCGTGTCTTCGCCACCGCGGGTGGAGAGGCGAAGCTGTCGCGCTGCCGCGCCTTCGGCGCCGACCGGGCGATCTCCTACCGCAACGAGGATTTCGTTGCCGTCGTTCGGGCGGAAACCGGCGGCAGGGGCGTGGATGTCATCCTGGACAATATGGGAGCGCCTTATCTCTCACGGAACATCTCCGCGCTGGCGCATGACGGCCGCATCGCGATGATCGGTCTTCAGGGGGGACGATCGGCGGAGATCAATCTCGGCCAGATGATGGGTCTTCGCGCTTCGCTGTTCACCACCTCGCTGCGCGACCGACCGCTCGCCGAGAAGGCGCGGATCGTCGCGGGCGTGCGCCGCGATCTCTGGCCTCTCCTGGAAAACGGCCGGGTCGCGCCGGTGATCGACCGGACCGTCCCTTTGCAGGAGGCACGGGCAGCGCATGCCTATATGGAGAGCGGCGGCCATGTCGGGAAAATCCTCCTGACCGCATAACCAGGCACTGCCCCTTGGCGGGGCAGCGCCCGTTCCCGGCATTAATCCGCAAGCGCCTCGAGTGCCTCGTCCTCCAGGCGGAAGAACAGCTTTTCCGGTTTGGGCGCGCCACCGAGGCGCTCATAGAAGGCAACGAGACGCAGGTCGGACGAATCCGCCGTCCAGTCGATGCGGGAAAGGCCGCGGCTCGATGCAATGCGGGCCAGCGCCCGCATCAGCGTCTTGCCGATGCCACGCTCGCGCTGCGCGTTTGAAACGTAAAGCTCTTTCAGGAAGATGCCCGGCTTCAGGCCGGGGCCGGGATAGATCGCGGAAAATGCGGCAAATCCCAGCACGGCCTCTTCATCCTCGCAAAGGAGGATTTCCGCTGCGGGCGGGCGGCGCGCCAGTCCAGCAATGATCTCTTCGTGTGACGGACAATAGACCCCGTAATGCGTCTGCATTTCCTGCATCAATGCAGCCAGCCTGGGCAGCGCCGGGTCGTCCTGCAAGAAAAAGCGTGTTTCGGTTTTCATGTGCGTCCTGATATCGATCGACTGCATCCTGCGCATCCCGCGCTCTTCTATACCAGAAATGGCGGAGGCGAACGGCCAAAGGTTCGCGAGCGTCTGAGCCGGACGATCCTATCGCGAAACGTGTGAGTGGAGACGAGACGTCTCAGTCCCTCGGGCAAGGCCAGGTCGCCGGCGTCTTGAGGCCTTTCGGAAGCCGCGTCGCGGTGTCGCCGCAGGCAATGTCGATTTGGGACTGGTCGAGGCCGGTCGCGCGGGAAAGATCCAGGCTCTCGATCCGCGTCAGCAGCATGAACGCCCTGTCGAAGCCGACCGTTCCTTCCACGCTCGCCTTGCTCAGATCGGCACGAGAAAGGTTCGCATAGGCAAAGCTCGCGCCCGAGAGGATCGCCTGGTCGAAGGACGCGCGGCTGAGGTCGGCCTTCTCGAAATTCGCGTAGCGCAGGTCGGCGCCATTGAACGCGGCGCGCTGAAGTTCTGCGGATGCAAACGAGGCTCCCTGCGCAACGACATTCTGCAGGTTGGATCGATAGGCTTCGACCCTTGCGAAATTCGCCTTGTTCAGACGGGCACCGTTGAACCAGGCCCGGATCAGGGTCGCCTTCTCCAGGACGGCCTCCGTCAGGTTCGTATCGCGCATGTCGGTGTAGCTCAGATCGGCATCGCGGAAATTGGCGCCGGTGAAGTCGCTGCCGCCCAGCATCAGGTTCTTCTTGCTGCAGGCGCTCCAATCAACCTCGGGCGCGGGGTCCGCCCGGCAATCCGCGGCGTCGGCATGACCGAGAGGAAGGCCCACGGTCATCGCCAGACATGCCGCGACGAAACCCAAAAGCATACCCTTCCGCAGTCCGCTCACCGACGTCACTCCCGTTGCAAAGACATTTTCCAATCCGACCGCACCTTAAATATGGCGATCAGAATCCGAATGTCATCAGCCAACCGCATATATGGACGCCGGATCGGGTATTCGCTTGCTGCCGGGGTTTGGGTATCTCCACATCGCCTTTGCCCCACGGAGTGACCTTCGTCACGCCTCCCCGTCTTCGAGGCGAGCGGCAAGCGCGCGGGATGGCTGCATGCCGAAGCGGCGGAGGAAGAGCTGGGAAAAATGGCTCGGATTGCTGTAGCCGACGGCAATTGCCGCCTGGGTGACGTTCATTTCCCCCCGTTCGATCAGGCGGCGGGCTTCCAGAAGCCGCTGCTCCTTGAGGAAGGTGTAGACGGCGAAGCCATAGAGGCTCTTGAAGCCGGACTTCAATCGCTTCTGCGTCAGGCCGACCTCGCGGGCCAGTTCGTCGAGCGTCCAGGGACGGGCGAGTTCGTCGACCAGCAGGTCGCGGGCACGCTGGAGCGGGCGGCGGTCGCGCGGCGGGATCGTCTGGGCCGGCTGCGTGCGGCGCATCGCGGCGATGGAGGCATTGATGATGTCGAGGGCGCGGGCCTCGAAGGCGAGGTCGTCCCCCTCCACCATGGCGCTGTCGAAGAGCGCGCGCGCGACGGCGAGCAGATTCGGTGGCACGGGCAGAACGCCGACCCAGGTGCCGTTGCCGGACGCCATGTGCAGGGCGTGGTTCTCGTCGAGATCGGTAAGGAGGTCGCCGGCGCCGAGCCTCTGCCAGAGGCTGATGTCGACCCGGATGTCCATGCCCTTGAAGCGGGTGCCCACGGGCACGTCATAGAGGCCGAGGGCCCCGTGCGGCGCGGCCATGATGTAGATGCGGCCCGGCCGGTAGGGGATAGATGACAGCCGTTGCTCGGCGTCGCTTCCCAGCAGCCATCCCTGTCCCGACGCCTCGAAGAGGAAATCGATCGCGACACAGGGCTCCGTTGCGAAGCGGCCGACGAAATCGGCCCCGATCACCATGTCGAAGACGGAGATCGTGAGGCCCGGCCGCACGCCGAGGATCTTGTAGGCGCCGTCCGTCGAGGTGGCGGAAAAGGTCGGGTCGGCAGGGCTCGGGCCAAGCACGACCACGTCGTCCTGATCGGACTGCGCTAGAACGCGCTGTTCCACACGGAGATTCATCTGCCTCACCAAATAATGGACCGGATCGCAATATCACTGAACCTGATTACAATAGTCAAGTTTTGCGCATCGGCCTAGTGAGGTCGCGAAATGCATTGTGAGGGTTGATGTCGACTGCTGTTGTGAATTTCGCCGGACGCTCGGCGAGCTGGGCCGTGCTGGGCCTGCTGGCCGGCCTCTACGCCGCTCAGTCGGTCACCGGCTCGATGGTACAGACCGCGCTGCCCGTGGTGCTGCGGGATGCCGGCTTGCCGCTCGATCAGATCGGCTATCTGGCCGTGCTGTTCCTGCCCTGGGCGTTGAAGTTCCTGTGGGCGCCGCTGATCGACCGCTTCCTGAGCGAGCGCATCTGGATCCTTTCCTGCCAGCTCGGCATCATCCTGTGTTTCCTTGCTGCCACAGCGCTGCCGCCGCAGATCCATATGGGCGCCCTTGCCGTGGTGCTGCTCGTCATGGGTTTCTTCGCCGCGACGCAGGATGTCGCGACCGATTCCCTAGCAGTCCGGGCTTCCGATGCCGAATCCCGCGGGCTTGCCAGCGGGGCCTCGACGGCCGGCGCCTATCTCGGTTTCCTCATCGGCGGCGGTCTCTGGCTCGTCGTCTACCAGCATGCCGGCTGGGCGGTTTCCATGGCCGCCATGGCCGGCTTCGTCTGTCTGCTGACCATTCCGGTCTTCCTGTCCGGCGGCGTTGCGGCCCCGAGGAGCAAGATGGCTTCGACCAGCCGCATGGCGGGCCTCAGGCGGACGATCACGAACCGCGCCCTGATGCACGGCCTGGCCTTCCTCGTGGTGTACCAGGTCGGCCTTCGCATGGGATCGGCGCTCACCGGACCCTATCTGGTCGACAAGGGCATTGCGCTCGACACGATCGGCCTCCTGCGCGGCGCAGGTGGCGCGGTCGCCGGCTTCATCGCCTCCTCGCTCGGTGCTCTCCTCGTGCAGGCGGCGGGCATCCCGCGGTCGATCGTGATCGCGGCCATGCTCAATGTCCTTCTGCTCGCAGCGCTCGGCCTTGCCGAATTTACCGGATCGGCCACGCCGATGCTCGCCCTCGGCCTCCTGCTCGTGCAGGTCGGGGCCGTCGCCTTTTCCTTCGTCGCGCTCTATGCGGCCATGATGAACTGGTGCAATCCGGAACAGACGGCGACGGACTTCGCCGTGCTCCAGAGCATCGACGCGATCCTTGCCATTGCTGCGTCCTCCGTTGCCGGCCTGCTCGGCAGCGCCTTCGGCTATGGCTGGCTGTTCGCCGCCTCGGCGGTCCTCATCCTCGCCGCCATTCTCCTCGCTCCCCGTACGCTCGGCGCCTCCGCCCGGATGGCGCAGGGCCTCGCACTTCCAGAAAAGGTATCGGAACCATGATGCGTCACAGCCTGTCCGGCGTCTCCTTTCTCGCCCTCGCCGCCAGCCTCTCGCCTTACAGCGCGGTGGCGCAGGACGTTGCCGCGGCATCGACGCTCGAGCCGATCATCATCACGGCCACCAAGCGCAGCGAAGACTATTTCCTGCTGCCGTCCACGGCCGATATCGCCGATACGGACGTGCTTCTGTCAAGCGACATCGATACCGTCGCCGATCTCGACCGCATCTTCCCGGACGTCAACATCCGCTCGCGCTCCAGCCGCGCTTATGCCAACTTCACCATACGCGGCCAGGCCTCGCTCGATTTCTACAATCCGAGCACTCAGGTCTATGTCGACGGCCTGCCACAGGACAGCTTCAACCTGACTCGCGCACTGCCCGGCGGCCTTGAAAGCGTCGAGCTGCTCTATGGTCCGCAGGGCTCGCTGTATGGCCGTGGTGCGATCGGCGGCGTCATCAACATCGTCACCCGCAAGCCGGACAACGAGGCGCGGTTCGACTTCGACGCCAACCTGACGAATGAAGGCGGCGGCGGCACCTTCCATGCCAGCACGCCGCTGATCGAGGATGTGCTCTACGGCGATGCGAGCCTTTCGTTGCTGGACACCAAGGATATGTACACGACCACGACCGGTGCGGATGTCGGCGGCACGAGGGACGTCAACGGGCAGGTCCGCCTCCGTTATGCTCCGACAGAAAGCCCCTGGGACGTGACTGTCAGCGCCGGCCGCGGCCATGTCTCCTCGACCGAGGAGTATTTCGTCCTGGAATCGATGCTGAACGACCGCATCGCCTTCGATGCGCCATCGGAATACGATCTCGACACCTGGAACCTTGGCATCAATGCCGCCTACGATCTCGGCTTTGCCACCGTCACGGCGCTGACCGGCTACCAGAAGAGCGCTCTCGACCGTACGGTCTTCGGCACCTACACGCCGGAGAAGCAGTGGACGCTGAGCCAGGAGCTGCGCATCGCCTCCAACCCCGATCAGGGCAGCCCCGTCGATTATGTGGCCGGCCTCTACTACCAGCATCTCGACTTCACGCGGACCGTGCCCATCGCCAACCAGACGTCGCGGCAGAAGATCGACTCCTATGCGCTTTTCGGCGATGTGACCTGGCACGCCACCGACCGCCTCGACATATCGCCCGGCCTGCGCCTCGATTACGAGCGCGCGACCGCCGAGGCGGTGGGCGGCGTGAATTTCAACGGCGACAACGCGTTCACCGCCCTCTCGCCGAAACTCGGCGCGAGCTACGGCCTGTCTGACGAATGGCGCGTCTATGGTCTTCTCAGCACCGGCTTCAAGGCCGGCGGCTTCACCCGCAACGTGACGTCCGCCAACAACGCCTTCACCTATGATCCGCAGCACACCTACAATGGCGAGGTGGGGCTCAAATACCGTGACGAGGCAGGCCTGCTGGAGGTGCAGCTTTCCGCCTATTACAACGTCACCAAGGACTACCAGATGTTCGTCGACGTGCAGCCGTGGCAGTACCTCCAGAATGTCGGCGAGGTGACGGCAAAGGGCATCGACCTCAAGGTCCGCGCGAAACCCACGGAGGAATTCGGCATCACCGCGGGCCTTGCCTATAACCACACGCGCTTTACGGACTACGACAATCCCGTGACGCCGGGCACGGACTTCACCGGCAACACCGTGCCCTATGCCCCGGAGTTCACCGCCAACCTCCTGCTTGACTATCGCTTCGAGCTGGAAAGCGGTCGCGGTGCGCTGGTTCCCTATGCCGGCCTCACCTATGTCAGCGAACACTATTTCGACGAGACGAACACGATCGGCCAGAAGGGCTATGCGCTGCTGGATCTCGGCGTCAAGTGGGAGCTGGACGACAAGGTCACCGCCGAGGCCTTCGTGACGAACGTCTTCGACAAGACCTATACGACCTATGGCTTCCAGTATCCCGGTCTCGGCAACCTCTACCAGCTCGGGCAGGGGCGCACGATCGGCGGCCGCATCAACATGACGTTCTGAGGAGCCCGGCATGCGTATCCTCATCGTCGGCGGCGGGCCCGCAGGCCTGACCTTCGCCGCCTGCCTGCTGCGGCACGGCATCGAACCGGTCGTCGTGGAAAAGGCCGCCCGTGGCCGTACCGGCGGCTATTCCATCGGGTTGCACATCAACGGCTGGCAGGTCGCCGAACGGCTCGGTCTCGTCGAGGCCTTTCGGGCGAAGGCCATGCCGCTCGGCCCCGCCCATCATCTCGACCGGCGCGGCCGAAAGCTCTTTTCCTATGACTACCGCACGCTGGCGAAGGCGGCGGAGGGGCGGCTTCTCGCCATCATGCGGAGCGATTTCCACGAGATCCTGACCGATGCCGTCGAAGGCAGGTGCCCGATCCGCTACGAGACGACCGTCACGGCACTTGAGGACGACGGGGGCGGTGTCGACGCCACCTTCTCCGATGGCAGCAGCGAGCGCTTCGATCTCGTCGTCGGCGCGGATGGTTACCGCAGCGCGGTCCGCGCCCTTGCCTTCGGCCCGCACGACGAATTTCTCCGGCCGCTCGGCTACCGCGCCAGCGCCTGGCGCGTGCCGCTCGGCAAACCTCTCGGGGCAAGCTTCGTCGGCATGATGGACGTCGACCATCAGGGCGGCCTTTACGCCGTCGGCGACGGTACCGCCGCCACGCTCTTCTGTTGGCGCGACGCGCGGACCGGCCGGCTCGATCCGGAGGCACGGCGCGCCGTGCTGCAAAAGGAGTTCGGCCATTGGCCGGAGCCGGTGGCCTCCGCGCTCACATCGGCCATCGACTGGGACCAGGCCTTCTTCGACACGGTCGCCCAGATCGAGGTCCCGAAATGGTCGAAGGGCCGGATCGCGTTGCTCGGAGACGCCGCCTGGTGCCTGACGTTCCTTGCCGGCCAGGGCACGTCCACCGCGATGGCCGGCGCCTACATCCTTGCCGCCGAGCTCGCGCGCAAGAACCACACGGAAGCCCTTGAGAGCTATGAGGCCCGGATGCGGCCGCTCGTGACGCGGATGCAGTCCGTATCCCGCAAGATCGGCGGGCACTACATCCCGCAGAGCACGTTCGGCATGCGCCTGCAGTCCTGGATCCTGCCGGTCATGCTCTCGCGGCCCCTCATCCGGTTCACGTCCAGCCGGCTGGCCGCGCCATTGCTGGCGCTCGACTGAACAGGTGCACAAATAACTTGACTAACAAATTCATATATTGTGATCGTTCTCCGGTCGAAACCGATACACGCGGAAGCCGGCCGCCCGCCGGCCGCGATGCTGCTCGTGCCTGCGGAGAATGCCGTGGAGATCATCCGCGCCTGTGGCCTCAACATTTTCCTGGAGACATCGAGCGTACGGCGGGAAATGGTCTGGGAAAGCACAACGCCGCCCGGCCACTGGCTCGGAACGCTGCTGGAAGGCAGCCTTTCGGTCCAGCAGGAGGGGTTCGGCGAACATCGCTGGGAGGGCGGCGGCGGCACGATCTTCTCCACCAGCGACAATGTCGCGACGCGCCATGTCGTCCTGCGTGACGGCAGCGTCGCAGCCGTCTTCGTGCAGATCGAGGCGGAAATGGCCGAACCGCTGATCGGCGGCGATACGCTGGCGCTCATCGCGCGCAAGACGCCCGATCCCCGCCCCGCCCTGCCGGAAGCGGCCCGGACGATCGCCTGGCAGATGCTCGGCTGCCCGCTGCGGGGGCCTGCCCGCCGTCTCTACATGACCGGCAAGGCGATGGAGATGGTCGCCCATGTGCTCGACGACGCCACCATGCCGGATCATGTTTGCGATCCCGGCGGATGGTCGGCCCGCGACATCGCCCGGCTGCACGAGGCGCGCAGCATCCTCCTGGCCGAACTCGCCGCGCCGCCGAGCGTACCGGAGCTGGCCCGCCGGGTGGGCACGAATGCGAAGAAGCTGGGGGCCGGCTTCCAGGCGCTGTTCGGCACCACCGTCTATGGCTTCGTCAAGGCGAGCCGGCTGGATGCCGCCCGGCTGATGCTTGAGGGCGGCGAAACGTCGATTACCCACGTTGCCCGTCAGGTCGGCTACCAGCCGCAGCATTTCGCCACCGAGTTCCGCCGCCGCTTCGGCGTGGCACCCACCACCATCGCCGGCAGGGCGCGCTGACCCGATAGTCCGATTCCCGAACGTCTTTGCCGCGATCCCGAACGGTCGCGCAATTGTGCCACCGGCCGGCCGCATGCGAAGACCCTCACAAACATGAGGGATTTGATCATGAATAAGAAACGCCACGTCGTCCTGCATGCCGCCGTCCTTGCGACAGCCATGGATGCCGGCTCGCTTGCAGCCCAGGAGCGGGCGGCAGACGGAACCGCGTCCGCCGGGGCGACGGTCCTGGAGCAGATCGTCGTCACGGCCCGCCGGCGCGAGGAGAAAATCCAGAGCGCCCCGGTGGCGGTCACGGCCATTCCCGCCGATGCGCTCGGCAAGGGGCAGACGGACACGATGGAGGATGCGGCCTTCAAGGCACCGAACGTGCTCTTCAACGGCCAGGGCGGCCCGGTCAGTATCCGCGGCGTCACGTCGCTCGGCATTGCCGGCGGCGTCGACCGGCAGCCGGCGGTTGGCATGTTTCTCGATGACGTCTACCTCGCGCGGCCGATGGGCTATCCCTTCATCCTGGAAGATCTGGAGCGGGTCGAGGTCGTGCGCGGCTCGCAGGCGACGCTCTACGGCAAGAACACGATCGGCGGCGCGATCAACCTGATCTCGCGCATGCCGGGCGACACGGCCGGCGGCGAATTTTCCGCGACGATCGGCACGGATCTCGACAGCCGCTTCAAGGCGGCCTTCGAGACGCCGATCGAGGGAACGGACTGGGCGGTGCGCGCCTCCGGCGCCTGGAGCGGTAATCGCGGCTATATCGAAAACCTCGTCACGGGAGAGGATGTCAGCGATACCGATTTCTTCTCCGGCCGCGTGGTCGCGACCGGGCAGGTGGGCGACGGCACGCGGATCAAGATCACCGGCGACTACACGCGCGACCGCAGCGATGGCGGGCTCTGGTACGCACCCCTGCCGCTTGCCTTCGACCACAAGGCGACGCACGACTTCGAGCCGGAGAACCGCGTGGACAGCGGTGGGGTCTCCATGCGCATCGATCATGACTTCGAGACCATGCAACTGACCTCGGTCACTGCCCTGCGCGGCCATGAAATGCGCAGCTATCTCGACGGCGACTTCACTGCGACGCCCTATATCGGCCAGGCGCAGGAGGAGACGCAGCGCCAGTTCAGCCAAGAGCTCCGCCTCTCCTCGCTGAACGACGATGTCTTTCGCTGGAGCGGCGGCCTTTTCTACATGCATGAGCGCTTCGAAGGCACGCAATACTTCGATCTTGCCACCTTCCCGCGTGATCTGTGGAGCCGCGATGTCTTCGAACAGTCGGCCGACACGGTCTCGGTCTTCGGCGAGGCGAGCTATTTCCTGACGCCGGAATGGGAGGTTTCGGCCGGCGGGCGCTACACCCTCGACCGCAAATCGACGACGAGCGAGATCTCCTCGTCGAGCGGCAGCTCCATGTTCGGTACGCCGGGCCGGGCGGAAGGCGACGCCACCTTCTCCAACTTCTCGCCGGAAGCGGCCCTTGCCTATCACCTGTCCGAAGGCAATCTGGTCTATGCCAAGATCAGCCGCGGCTACAAGTCGGGCGGCATCAGTCCCTATATCGAGGCGGACGGCTCGGCGAACCGCTATGATCCCGAAACCACCACCTCCTACGAGCTCGGCACCAAGGCGACCTCGGACGACGACCGGTTCACCCTGGCGGCCTCCCTCTTCTACATCGACTGGAAGGACCAGCAGGCGGTCATCTACACGACACCGTTCACCCGCGTCTATCGCAATGCCGCGGCCGCGACCTCGAAAGGCCTGGAGATCGAGGCGACGGCGCAACTGACCGAGGAAATCGGGCTGCGCGCCAGCTATGGCTATACCCATGCCAGATATGACGATTTCGTCGATACGGTGATGGGAGCGGTCTATACCGGCAACGACCTGCCCTTCGCGCCGCGCCACAGCGTCGGCGCCGGCCTGACCTTCGAACGCGAGCTTGCGGCCGGCGCCGTTCTCAAGGCCGGCATCGACTATACGTTCCGCAGCTCCTATGCCTTCACCGCCGACAACACGTACCGGCAGGAGCCGACGCATCTCGTCGATGCCCATCTCAGCGTCGCGAAGGACGGCTGGAGCGCCAGTCTCTGGGCCAAGAACCTGACGGATGAGCGCTACTTGAAGAACTACTTCAGCTACAGCGGCACGGACATGGGCGTCGCCGCGCCGGGCCGCACGATCGGCATCACGCTTGCGAAGGTGTGGTGACATGACGGGACACGAAAATGCCGTGCCTCTCGCCCTCCCGCAAACCGGCACCCCGGCGGAGACCGGCCAGCTGCGCTTCTTCCTGCTGATTGGTGCGCTCTATTTCACGCAGGGCCTGCCGATGGGACTTTCCATGGAGGCCGTGCCCGTCCTCATGCGCCAGGGCGGCGCCTCGATGGATGTCATAGCGCTGGTGCCGCTTGCCGGCCTGCCCTGGATCATCAAGTTCCTGTGGGCACCCGTAGTCGACAACCACTGGAAGGCAGGGTTCGGCCGGCGCAGGAGCTGGATCGTGCCGATGCAGGTGATCCTTGCCGTCTGCCTGGTCGTGCTCGCCTTCCTGCCGCTCGAGGGACAGGGCCTGTCTTTCGCGGTGGTGGCACTCGCGCTCGGCTCGATCGCCAGCGCCACGCAGGATACCGCAACGGACGGCCTTGCCGCCGAGCAGCTCGCAGGTCGTGGCCTCGCCTATGCCAATGCCCTGCAGATCGGCGGCATGATGGCCGGTTTCATGGTCGGTGGCGGCGGGGTCCTGATGATCGCCGACACGCTCGGTCAGCAGGGCGTGTTTCTGCTGCTCGCCCTCTTCCCTGCCCTGACGGTCGGCCTCGCGCTCTCCTGGCGTGAACCCCCGCGGCCTGCCGCCGCCCGCGACGGCGACAGGGCGCGGCTTGCCGATACATTCCGCCGCCCGGGCATCCGGCTGCTTCTCGCGCTGGCGTTCATCTACGGCGGCGCCCATGCGGGCGGCCTCAGCGTCAGCAAGATCTTCCTGGTCGATCAGGGCTGGTCGAACCAGGACACCGGCCTTGTCGCGACTTTCAGCGGTTTTGTGATGCTGCTTGTCGGCTGCCCGCTCGGCAGTGCGCTGACCGCGCGCAACCGGTGGTTCGCCATGGCAGCGGGCATGGCGCTTGCCGCGATCTCCTTTGTCCTCTGGAGCCTGCTCGCCGGCGGCATTCTGCCTGCCGGGTGGTCCTCGGTCCTGCTCGCCATCGGCGTCCTGTCCGTCGCGAGCGGCTTCATCGCGGTGTCTGCCGCGACGATCATCATGGCCTTTGGCGGCGCCGGAAAACAGGCGGGCACGGATGTCACCGTGCTGCAAAGTGCCAACGTGCTCGGCGAGATGGCGATTGCCGGCCTCGTGGTCTGGGTGGTCGGACGCGCCGGTTATGGCCTAACCTTCGCAGGCGCCGCGCTCCTCTTGGTCCTGGCCCTTCTCTTCGTTTCGCGCGCTGCCCGCGCCATTCACCTTACCCGATAAGCGAGGCCCTTCATGTTCACCCTTTCCTCCGGCATGGTCGACCGCATCGCGCGGCGGCCGGGCGGCCTGCTCGGCTACCTGCTCTACCGCTTCCCCTTCGGCCACAAGACCGGCTTCGATCTTGCTTTCAGCCGGCTGCCGCCGGCGCGCGGCGATCTCGTCCTGGAAGTCGGCTGCGGTGGCGGCGTCTTCCTGCGCCGGCTCCTGAAATGCGGCTGTCGGGCGATTGCCGTCGACCACAGCCCGGAGATGATCGCCAATTCGGGCCGTCTCAACGCCAAGGCGCTCGCCACGGGGCAGCTCTGCCTGCATGAGGCGGATGCGGCGGCCCTGCCCGTCTCGACGGGTACGGTCGACAAGGTCTATTGCCTCAATGCCTTTTTCTTCTTTCCCCGGCCGGCCGAAAGCCTCGCCGAGATGGCGCGTGTGCTGAAGCCCGGCGGCAGGCTGGCCCTCATCACGTCCCCGCCGGCCTTCCGCCGGCAGATCGCCCGCTTTTCCGCCAGCATGGCCGCGAGCATGCGCTTTGACGAGCCGGAAGCGCTGGCCGGATGGGCGGAAGCCTCGGGTCTGGTGCCGATCGAGACACGCGAGGTCGCCGGCGCCGGCTATCTGTTTATCGCCGGCAAGGAGACCGCGGCATGAGCGACGATGCCATCATCGAAATGCCGGGCTTCCGTGGCCGCATCACCGGCAGGCTGGGCGACATGGTGGTCATCGACGCGGAGGTGGAGGCCGATATCCCGGCACATGCCGCCGAGACGGAGGAGTTCGCCGTCGTCATCGCCGGCCGTTTCGAACTCGACATGAACGGTGAAACGCTCTCCTGCGGCCCCGGCGATCATCTCGTCGTCGGGGCCGGCGTCGACCATGCCATCCGCGTCATCGAGCCGGGCCGACTCATTCTCATCGGCAGGATGTGAGTTCCCGGTCATCGGCGCGTCAGCCCTTGCGGGTCACCAGGCGGGTATCGAGATAGGCCTGCAGCGCTTCTGCTCCTCCCTCCGTGCCGTGGCCCGAATCCTTGATGCCGCCGAAGGGGACTTCGGGCAGGGCCAGGCCGAGATGGTTGATGGAGACCATTCCGGCTTCCACCTCGTTGCCGAGCCGCGTCGCGGTGGCGCTGCTGCGCGTGAAGGCGAAGGCGGCAAGGCCGTAGGGCAGGCGGTTCGCCTCGCTGATCGCCTCGCCGAGATCGCCGAAGCGGTTGACGACCGCGACGGGGCCGAAGGGCTCCTCGTTCATGATGCGTGCCGCCACCGGCACGTCGGCCAGCACGGTCGGCTCGAAGAACCACCCTTCATTGCCGATGCGGCGGCCGCCCGTCTTCAGCGTCGCACCATGCTCAAGGGCGTCGCCGATCAGGCTTTCCAGCGCCGGGATGCGGCGGTCGTTCGCCAGCGGCCCCATCTCGATATCGGCATCGAGGCCGTTGCCGACCCGAACGGCCTTCGCCCCGGCCGTGAACCGCTCGGTGAAGGCATCGGCGATCTTCTCCTGCACGAGGAAGCGCGTGGGCGACACGCAGACCTGCCCGGCATTGCGGAACTTGTTGCCGACCATCAGGTTCACGGCAAGGTCAAGGTCCGCATCCTCGGCGACGATGACCGGCGCATGGCCGCCGAGCTCCATCGTGGCGCGTTTCATATGCGCGCCGGCGAGCGCGGCAAGCTGCTTGCCGACCGGTGTCGATCCGGTGAAGCTGATCTTGCGGATGACCGGGTGCGGGATGAGATATTCCGAGATCTCGGCCGGAACGCCATAGACGAGATTGATGACGCCGGCCGGGATACCTGCATCGGCGAAGGCGCGGATAAGGGCCGCGGGCGATGCCGGGGTTTCCTCCGGTGCCTTGACGATGATCGTGCAGCCGGCGGCAAGCGCCGCGGAAAGCTTGCGGACGACCTGGTTGATGGGGAAGTTCCACGGCGTGAAGGCGGCAACCGGCCCGACGGGCCGCTTCAGGGTGATCTGCAGCACATCCGGCGCACGGGAGGGGATGACCTGCCCGTAGGCGCGCTGCGCCTCGCCGGCAAACCAATCGATGACATCGGCGCCGGCCAGCGTCTCCATCCGCGCCTGCGACACCGGCTTGCCCTGCTCCAGCGTCATCATGACGGCGATCTCGTCCGCCCGCTCGCGCAGGATATCGGCGGCGCGGCGCATCAGCCTCGCGCGCTCATGGGCCGATGTCGCGCTCCACTGCGCGAAGGTGCGCTCGACGGCGGCCAGCGCCTCGTCGAGATCCGCACGATCCGCCCAGGCGACGGTGCCGATCGGCTGGGCCGTTGCCGGGTTGAGGACGGGAATGGTCCGGCCGCCGGTCCCCGGACGCCACACGCCGTCGATGAAAAGCAATGTGTCGGGATAAGTCGTCATCATAAGATCCTCATTCGTATCATGCGTGGTTCACATCGGCGCGGCCGAGCTGGAACATCGGCCCGCCGCGTCTCCGCGGAAAGCCATAGCCGTGGACTTCTACAAGGTCGATATCGACAGCGCTTGCCGCGATGCCTTCTTCAAGGATCGCCTGCCCCTCCTGTGCCATCGCGGCCATCAGTCTGGCAACGATCGTCTCGCCCGCCATGTCCTTTCGCGGCCCTACGAGCGGCGCGATGATCCGCTCCGCTTCCGCGGAGGGCTGGGGACGGCGGTCACCGGGCGCATAGTCGTACCAGCCGCCGCCGGTCTTCTGCCCCTTGCGCCCCGCGCGCACCAGAAGGTCCCCGGGCAGATCCGGCACGGGCTCGCCCCGCGCGCGGGTCGCCTCGCGATGGAGGAACGCGATGTCGAGGCCCGCCATGTCCTGCATTTCGAACGGCCCCATGGCAAAGCCGAAGCCACGCATCGCCGCATCCACGGCGGCAATGGGAACGCCACCACGGACCAGTGCTTCCGCTTCCGCCCGGAACCGGCGGAGGATGCGGTTGCCGATGAACCCGTCGCAGATGCCCGCGCGCACGGGGATCTTGCTGAGGCGGCGGGCAAGGTCGAAGCCCGTCGCCAGCACGTCCGGCGCCGTTTCCGGCGTCGGCACGATCTCCAGGAGTTTCATGATCTGCGCCGGGCTGAAGAAATGGAGGCCGAGAAAACGCTCCGGCCCCGGCAGGCCTTCCGCGATCAGCCGCGGATCGATGTAGGAGGTGTTGGTGGCAAGAATCGCATCCGGCCGGCAGATGCGTCCCAGCGCGGCGAAGACGGCGCGCTTGAAGGCGAGGTCCTCGAACACAGCTTCGATCACGAGATCGCACCGCTCCATGCCGTCATAGCCGATGCTCGTTTCGAGGTGGCCTAACCGCTCGGCCAGCTCTTCGCCGGTTATATGCCCCCTGCGCCGGGACGCCTCGAAGAGGCCCGCGATCGTGTCGCGTGCCCGCGAAACGCCGGCCGCATCCTGCTCGACAAGCACGACGGAAAGACCGGCATTGAGAAGCGCCGCGGCGATCCCGCTGCCCATCGTTCCGCCACCGACGACGCCCGCCGTCGCGACAGGCCTCGGCGCTATCCCGCGGATGTCTGCCGGCCGGAGTGCCGCGCGCTCGGCAAAGAACAGGTGGCGGAGGGCAGCCGCCTCCTCGCTCCCGCGCAGCGAAAGGAAAGTCGACCGCTCGCGCGCAAGGCCGGCCTCGGCACCCTGCTCTATCCCGCATTTCAGGGCCTCCAGCGCCTGCAGGGGCGCCGACGCGCCCTTCGCGCGCGATGCGATCCTCTTTTCCGCCTCCGTCCAGACCTCTTGCGCGGGCGCGGACAGCGGACGATCGAGGCTTGGCGGGGGCAAGGCTTTTTCGTGCACTTCGCGGGCGAAGGCGATGGCGCCCGGCAGCAGCGGTTCCTCGATCAGCGCATCGACCAGCCCGAGCCGTACCGCCTCCGCGGCGTCCACCGTGTGGTTCTCCGCAACAACCCGGATCGCCTCGGCGACACCGATCACCCGCGGCAGGCGCTGCGTGCCGCCGGCGCCCGGAATGATGCCGAGATTGACCTCCGGCAGGGCGAAACGGGCGGTTCCGGTCGCGACCCGCAGGCGGCATCCGAGCGCAAGTTCCAGGCCTCCGCCGAGCGCCGCACCGCGGATCGCCGCGATCCACGGCTTTCCCGCCCGCTCGATGCGCGCGATGACATCGGGAAGGAACGGCGGTTCCACCGGCCGGTCGAATTCGGCGATATCGGCTCCCGCGACGAAGAGGGCGCCGCCGCCGGTCAGGACGACGGCCCGGATCGCGGGGTCGCCGTCGAACTCCTGCGCCAGGGACAGCAGCCGCTCCCGTACGGTCCTGTTGATGGCATTGACCGGCGGATTTGCGATCGTGACGATCGCGACCCCGCCGTCGATATCGACACTGACGGTCATCTCGTTCTCCGATGTTGCGGGCTCATATGGCGCAGCCACACGCCTAAGCGATCGCGCTTTGGGCGGGCTGCGGCGAAGGTGCGCTCCTTATGTCTCGGCAGGCGATGACGCCGGAAAGGGCCAGGCTCTCGATCCGCGCCTCCTCGAAACCCAGCACGTCGCGCAGCACGCCGCGTGTATCCTCGCCGAGAAGTGGCGGCGCCTTCGCATCGGTATTTGCCTGTGCGGCAAGCCCGTGGGCGGGGCGGATCAGCGCGACGACACCGAGCTCCGGGTGTTCAAGACGCTGCACGACGCCCCGTTCCGTCACACTCGGGCTCTGCAGCGCCTCGGAGACGGACTTCACCTGTCCGGCCGGCACGCTCGCCGCAAGGCAGGCGGCAAGCCAGTGATCGCAGGTCTCGTCGCCGATGATCGCCGCGAGGAGCGGCAGCAGTTCGTCTCTGTGCAGGGCGCGCTGGTGGGAGGTGACGAACCGCGGGTCGCGGGCAAGGTCGGGCCGGCCGATGACCTTTTCGCAGAAATCGACGAACATGCGGTCGTTGCCGACGGCAAGCGCGAAGGTGCCGTCGCTTGCCTTGAAGATCTGGTAGGGCACGACCGTTGGATGCGCGTTGCCGTAGCGCACCGGCTCCACGCCGGCGTTGAGATATCCGGTTCCGACATTGATCAGGAGGTTGAGCGTCGCATCGAGCAGGGCCACGTCGATATACTGCCCCTTCCCCGTATCCCGGCGCTGGTAGAGCGCGGCGAGGATCGACTGGGTGGCAACCATGCCCGCCACCACATCGGTGAAGGCGACGCCGAGCCGGTTGGGCGGCCCGTCCTCCTCGCCCGTGATGGACATCAGGCCGCTTTCCGCCTGCATGATGAAATCGTAGCCCGGCCTGTCGCGCTCGGGACCCGTCTGACCGTATCCGGAAATCGCGCAGTAGACGATGCCCGAATTGATCTTCCGGATATCCTCGTAGCCGATGCCCAGCCGGTCGACAGTGCCGGCACGGAAATTCTCCACCACGACATCGGCCCTGGCCGCGAGATCGAGCACGATCTGCCGGCCCTCCGGCGTCTTCAGGTCGAGCGCGATGCTCTGCTTGCCGCGGTTGGCGCACAGATAATAGGTGCTGACCCCCTTGAAGTTCGGCACGGACCAGGCGCGCGTATCGTCGCCGCCCTTGATGTTCTCGATCTTCCAGACCTCGGCGCCGAGATCCCCGAGGCTCATGGTCGTCCATGGCCCCGCAAGAACGCGCGTCAGGTCGAGGACACGAATGCCCTCGAGCGGCAATTTCAATTGCGTCATTCCATTCCTCCAGGCCCGCTCTTCTGACGGGCCGACAAACCGATCTCCATGGCATTCGGAAAGTGGCAGGCGACCGAATGACCTTCCTCTCGTTCGTTCAGCGGCGGCTCCACCTCCGCGCAGAGCTTCTGGGCGATGGGGCAGCGCGTGCGGAAGCGACACCCGGACGGCGGATTGAGCGGGCTCGGCAGGTCGCCCTTCAGCACGATGCGCGAGCGGCTGCGCTCGAGCGCGGGGTCGGCCAGCGGCACGGCGGACATCAGGGCCTGGGTATAGGGATGCATCGGTGCCCGATAGAGCCGGCGCTTTTCGGCGATCTCGACGATCTTGCCGAGATACATGACGGCCACCCGGTGCGAGATGTGCTGCACGACGGACAGATCATGCGCGATGAAGACATAGGCGGTGCCGAAATCCCGCTGGATATCCTTGAGGAGGTTGAGCACGCCCGCCTGCACGGAGACGTCGAGCGCGGAGACCGGTTCGTCGAGCACGAGCAGTTCCGGCTTCAGTGCGAGGGCCCGGGCGATCACCACGCGCTGGCGCTGGCCGCCGGACAGTTCGTGCGGATAGCGCTGGCCGTGCTCCGGGTTGAGGCGGACGAGGTCGAGCATCTCGGCGACCCGTTCCTTGCGCTGAACCTGCGAGAGGTCGCTGATGCGCAGCGGCTCGGCGATGTTTTCGGCCACCCGCATGCGGGGATGCAGCGATGCATAGGGATCCTGGAAGACCAGCTGGATCTTGCGGCGCAGGGCGCGCATCTCGGCGGGGTTCGCCGCGTTGATGTCGCGGCCTCGGAACAGGGTCTGCCCGCTGGAGGGCTCGATCAGCCGCAGGATGCAGCGGCCGAGCGTGGATTTGCCGCAGCCGGATTCGCCGACCAGCCCCAGTGTTTCGCCGGGCTTGACGTCGAAGGACACGCCGGTCACCGCATTGACCTCGGCAATCTCGCGCTCGAAGATCAGGCCGCCGGTGACGGAGAAACGCTTCGAGAGGTCCCTGACGGAGAGGATGGGTTCCGGCCCGGTCATGCAGCACTCCCGACGGGAAGGGTGGCGAAATGGCAGGCCGCCCGATGATCGCCGTTCGAGCGGACCGGCGGCGGCACATGCCGGCAGATATCCTGCGCCTGCGGACAGCGGGGGTGGAAGGCGCATCCGCCGGGCAGTTTGCCGAGGGGCGGCGGCGCGCCGTCGATCGAGAAGAGCCGCTCCTTCTCTTCTGCCATGTTGGGGATCGAGGCGATGAGGCCCCGCGTATAGGGATGGGCCGGTCGCGCGAAGAGGGCGTCGACGTTCGCCTGTTCGACGACCTCGCCGGAATAGACGACCGCGACCCTGTCGGCATGCCCGGCAAGCACGCCGAGATCGTGGGTGATCAGGATGAGGCCGAGATTGAGCCGCCGTCGCAGGTCCGTCAGGACGTCCATGATCTGCGCCTGCACGGTCACGTCGAGGGCGGTCGTCGGCTCGTCGGCGATCAACAGGTCGGGATCGTTGGCGACGGCCATGGCGATCATCACGCGCTGGCGCATGCCGCCGGAAAATTCATGCGGGAACTGGTGGATGCGGCGGTCGGGCTGGGGAATGGCGACGAGGGCGAGCAGTTCGGCGGCGCGGTCCATCGCCGCCCGCTTCGAGACGCCCGCATTGTGCAGCCGGATCGTTTCGGCGATCTGCGCGCCGACCGTCATGACCGGATTGAGCGAGGACAGCGGGTCCTGGAAGATCATGGCGATGCGCGATCCGCGCAGCGCGCGCAGCTGCGCCATGGGCATGCCGACGAGCTCGCGCCCGTTGAACCGGGCCGATCCGCTGACGGAGGCGGTCTTCGGCTGGAGGCCGAGGGCGGAGAGCATGCCGACCGACTTGCCGGAACCCGATTCGCCGACGATGCCCAGCACCTCGCCATGGTCGACATGCAGGCTGATGCCGCGCACGGCCTCGAACGATTGCCCGTGGCGGGTGAAGGAGACGCGAAGGTCGCGAACGGCAAAGAGCGGTTCCTGTTGCATGGTGCGCCTCATTTCGACTTCGGATCGAAGTAGTCGTGCAGGCCGTCGCCGATGAAGTTGAAGCCGAGCACGATGGTCAGGATGGCAAGGCCCGGCCCGAGGGCGACCCACCAGGAATAGAACTGTGCCGCCCCGTCGGAGATCATCGAGCCCCATTCCGGCGTCGGCGGCGTGGCGCCGAGGCCGATGAAGCTGAGCGATGCGGCAAGAAGGATCACCTGGCCAAGATCCATCGTCGCGCTGATCAGCACCGGCGTCCAACAGAGCGGCAGGATATGCTTGAAGAGGATACGTCCCTTGCCGGCACCCGCCGCGACCGCGGCCTCGACATGCTCGCGCTCGCGGATTTCCAGAACCTGCGCGCGCATGAGGCGGGCATAGACGGGCCACCAGACGATCACCATGGCGACGGTCGCATTCTCAAGGCCGGGACCCAGCGAGGCCGCGACGGCCATGGCGAGGAGCATCGGGGGAAAGGACAGGGTGACGTCGACGAGCCGCATGATCGCCGAACCGAGCAGGCCGCCGGCATAACCGGAAATCGCGCCCAGCATGGCCCCGATCGTGACGGAGAGGGCGACCACGACGATGGCGATCGGGATCGAGTGTTGCGCGCCGTAGAGGGTCCGGCTGAGGACGTCCCGCCCGAGCGCGTCGGTTCCCAGCCAATGGCTCCAGCTCGGCGCCTGGAGCCGCCGGCCGACCATGTCGAGCGGCGCATAGGGGCTCATCAGCGGCGCGAGCAGCGTGACGGCGAACCAGAAGACCACGATCGCGATGCCAATCGCCAGCGGGATCGACAGCCATGCCGGCCGGCGGAGGGGAACGAGGGTCATTGCGATCATGTTTTTATCCCAGACGCACGCGCGGATTGGCGATGACATAGGCAATGTCGGTGATGAGGTTGGTCAGCAGGAAGACCACGCCCCCGACGATGGTGACCCCGATGATGGCGGGAAAATCGAGGCCGCGCGCCGCCTCCACCGCGTAGGACCCCATGCCCGGCCAGGAGAAGATCGTCTCGGTCAGGACGGCCCCCGTGAGCAGGTAGGCGAAGGAATAGCCGATGACGGTCAGTGTCGGCACGAGCGTGTTGCGCAGCGCATGGCGCACCACGACACGAAGCTCCCCCGCCCCCTTCGCGCGCGCCGTCAGGATGAATTCCCGGTCCAGCACCTCCAGCATATTGGCGCGCACCAAGCGGGATATGGTGCCGGCGACGGCCCAGCCGAGCACGAAGGCGGGCAGGATCAGATGCCAGAGCGCATCCAGAAAGAGCTTCATGTTCCCGGCGATCAGGGTGTCGATGGTCATGAAGCCGGTGACGGACGGCGGAGGGGTCGCCCGCGGATCCAGCCGGCCGGGACCGGGCAGGATGCCCCATTTGACCGAGAAGACATAAAGCAGCGCCAGCCCCAGCCAGAAGACTGGAATGGACGACCCGAACAGGGCAAAGAAACGCGCCGCATGGTCGATGACCGTGTTGCGGAAATAAGCTGCCAGCACGCCCAGCGTGATGCCGATCGTCGAGCCGATGAGCATCGCGGCAAGGACGAGCTCCATCGTGGCCGGCAGGCGGAAGAACACGTCCTGCGCGACCGGCCGGCGCGTGATGAAGGAGGTGCCCATGTCGCCGGTCAGAAGGTTGCCGACATAGATGACGTAGCGTTCCGGCAGGCTGCGATCGAGCCCCCAGCGCGCCTTCGCGGCGGCCACCGCCACCGGGTCGTTCATCTGCCGGTCCGACACGATCGCCGTCAGCGGGTCACCCTTGGTCACGGTCGTCAGCAGGAAGGCGAGCGTTACGATGCCGAGAACCAGGAAGGGCATCGCGACCAGGCGTCGCAGAATGTATCGTGTCACAAATCGCGTCCTTTAACCCGTGTGCCATCCCGTGCCGACCGGCGAATGGGGAGAGATCGATGCAGGCATTATTGACAACAGGCGAAGCGGACGTCAACATAAATGAAATTATATTCCATTTACGGAAGATCGACAGATCGCGAAAATCCGCTATGGCTCCAGCAGCGCTGAAACGAAAGGCAAGACATGCGTAAACGGACCAAACCGGCAGACGGCAGCGAAGGCGCGGAGGGCGGTAATTCCGCGGCCTCGCTGACACGCGGCCTGGAGATCCTGCGGGCCTTCACTGCCGACGACGCCACGCTCGGCAACCAGGATCTCATCGAACGGACGGGCCTGCCGAAAGCAACCGTCTCGCGCCTGACCTCGACGCTCGTCGGCCTCGGTTATCTCCATTACGACGACATGCTCGGCCGCTACAGCATCGGGCCGGCGACGGTTTCGCTTGGCTATTCGGCGCTCAGCTCCAGCGCCGTCATCCATATGGCAAGACCCCTGATGCAGGAACTGGCGGACCAGACCGGCGCCGCCGCCGCGCTCGGCACGCGCGACGGGCTGGAGATGGTCTATCTCGCCAATTGCCGCTCGATGAGCCCGGTTTCGCTGCGCCTCAATGTCGGTTCGCGCCTGCCGATCTACCGCACGGCCATGGGCCTTGCCTATCTTGCGGAAATGCAGCCGGACATTCGCCAGTCCGTCGTCGGGCAGCTGGTCGTGGCCGAGCCCGAAAAGGCCGAGGAACTCGATCGCCTCGTTGCGAACGCCATCGAGGACTACCGGCGGGACGGCTTCATCAGCGCCTTCGGCAGCTGGCACAGCTATATCAATGCCGTCGGCGTCGCCTTCCGGCCGACGGATGGTTCGCCCCTCGTCGCGCTCACCTGCGGCGGGATCGTCGACATCCTCTCGCGCAACCATTGCCGGGAATCCGTCGGTCCCGGGCTGCTCCGGCTCACGCGCCGCCTGCGCGCGCGGCTTGCCGGGGAGCCCGATCCGTTCCCCACCTTGCAACGACCACCCACCTGGAAAACCTCGGCCGAATAGGCTCAAGCCTCAAGGGATCCCCCATGCCCACCCATGTCGTCTATCCGAAGGTCAGCCTCGAAATGTCGAGCGGCCGCATCGCCCGCTGGCTCGTTTCCGAGGGTGAAACCGTCCGGCAGGGGCAGGTCCTTTTCGAGATCGACAACGACAAGGCCGCCGTCGAGGTCGAATCCCCGGCAACCGGTGTCATCCATGCCCTGGTCGACAGCGAGATAGAGGTGGATGTCGGCGCGGATGTCGCGCGCATCTATGGAGCCGGGGAAACCTACGGCGAGACGGAGCCGCGGGAGGCCGCCGCCGGGGAGCCTGCGAATGAAGCAACCCGCGCCATTCTCGTGCCAGGCGTGCGGCGAAGCGGGCGCGGCCCCAATCCCACTCCCCTCGCCCGCCGCATCGCTCGCGAGCATGGCATCGCGCTGGACGGCCTCACCGGCACCGGCCCGGGCGGGCGGATCCAGAAGACCGACGTCGTTGCGAGGATCGGCGACGCCGGCCAGGCCCGCCGGCCCGCAACAGTCGAAAACCCTGCCGTGCTGCCTGCGGCGCGAAAGGAAAGCAGCCCCGCAACGCTGAATGCGGTCTGGCTGCGCAAGGGCGAAGGCCTGCCCGTCGTGCTCCTCCATGGTTTCAGCGCGGACCTCAACAACTGGCGCGGCATGCTCGCTGCCACGCGCGCGGACTGGCCGGCGCTGGCCATCGACCTTCCCGCGCACGGGCGCTCGTCGCATGCGGTTCCCGAAGACCTCGACCGGATGGCCGGAAGCATCGAGGCGACCGTTGCCGCGGAACATGATGGTCCGCTCGTTCTGGCCGGCCATTCCTTCGGCGGTGCGCTGGCGGCGCGGCTGGCAAGCCGCAGGCAGCTGGATATCCGCGGCCTCTGCCTCGTCTCCCCTGCGGGCCTCGGGCCCCAGATCAACGGTGCCTTTGTCGAGGGCGTGCTGCGCGCACGGCAGCGGGAGAGCCTGAAACCCTGGCTCGATCTCCTGATCCATGATGCCGCTGTCATCTCGCCGGCTTTCCTGCAGGCGGTGGTGCAGCAGCGCGACGATACGGGCCTGACGGCGGCGATGCGTGCCTTTGCCGAGCGGTTCTTCCCGGATGGAACGCAGGCGATCTCCATCCGTGACGACCTTGCCCGCCTGTCCCAGCCGGTGCGGATCGTCTTCGGCCGGCAGGATCGCATCCTGCCGTTCAGTGCCACGGCCGGCCTGCCCGGCAATGTCGGGCTGCATGCCCTCGACGCTTGCGGGCACATGCCGCATCTCGAATATCCGGCGCTGGTGATGAGGATCCTCGGCGAGGTGTGTCGCAGCGGCTGACGGTCAGCGTTTCGCCTGCTGGCCGTAGGTGCCGTAGCGGGCGCGCACATCGGCAAGTTCCGCTTGCGTCAGAAGAACGGGCTCGCCGATCGAACGGGCGAGCACGTATTGCCGCGCCAGCGTTTCCAGCTTCTCCGCGCCCGCCAGCGCTGTCCCGATATCAGGCCCGATGGTGACCGCGCCGTGATTGGCCATCAGGCAGGCGGAATGGGTCGTGCCCATGGCGGCGACCACCGTTTCCGCAAGCGCGATACTCCCGAAACAGGCATAGTCCGCGCAAGGGATCTCGCTGCCGCCGAAGCCGGCGACCATGTAGTGGAACAGCGGGATCGGCCAGCGCAGCGCGGCAAGGGCGACGCAGTGGTCGGGGTGGGTATGGACGACGGCGCCGGCATTCGTCGTGGCGTAGAGCCGGGCGTGAATGGCCCATTCCGAGGACGGCCGCCAGCCGCCGATCCAGGCGCCGTCGAGATCCATCGCGACGATCTGCTCGGGCGCGAGGGCGTCGGGGGCGATGCCCGTCGGCGTGATCAGCATGCCCTCGCCGTGCCGCAGGCTGAAATTGCCGACCGTTCCGCTGTTGAGGCCGAGCGCCACCGATCGCCGGCTCGCCTCGACCAGGGCCATCCTCGCCGCCGTTTCATCCATCATCGTCCACTACTCCATTGGTTCATCGCTTCGACGGCGCTCAGCAGGATGTCGTCGGCGCCCAGCTTGCCGGGTTTGAGATATAGCGAAAGGGGTGTTGGCCCGCAGGATATGCAGAAGCCGGTTCCGAGCGGGCCTTCCGGCAGGGCCCGAGCGGCCGCGATGCCGAGCGCATCGACAACCGCGCCCGACGTCTCGCCGCCCGCAACGATAAATCGTCGAACCCCGCGATCGCGCAATCCCTTCGCGATGGCCCCGAGGATGCGCTCCGCGCGGCGGGCCGCCTCCACCCGGCCGAAGGCGGCCTGCACGGCGGCGACACCTTCCGGTCCGGTCGCCGTCGAAATGGCGAGGGGGGCTGCGCCGATCCGCCCGGAGGCCCAGCCGAGCGCGGCGGAAACCAGCCCCTCCTCCCCGGCCGGATCGAGCAAATCCAGCGTCAATAAGGGATAATTGGCCGAAAAAGCCGCGAGCTGAGCCAGGACGACCGGCCCGACGCTTCCGGCAATGACGGCCGTGGGGCCGTCGACCTGCTGCGGTGAGGGCACCGGATCCGGTTGCATGGCGTGGCCGAGGCGGGTCGCGTAGGCGATGATCAGGGGATCGCTGGCGACGACGACGCGGTTCATCGCCGCCGCGACCTCGGCGGCGGTCTCGACGTCGCCGTCGTCGGTGGTGTCCAGGAAGACGTGGCCTGCTCCTTCGGCCGCAAAGGCCTCGATGGCGACGCGTGCCGCATCGGCACCGCTGCGAAGGGCGGCGTGATTCAGGAGCGCGATCCGGTGCGGCGTCTGCCGCCCCACGAAACGGACGAGATCGGGATCGGACATCGGGGTCAGCGGGTCGAAACGCTTGATCGATTCGGAAACGAGGCGGCCGCGATAGAACATGTAGCCCTGGTGGACCGTGGTGCCGAAGCGGGGAAAGCCGGCGCTCATCAGCACCGGCCGCACCCCAGCGCGATCGGCGAGGTAGTCGGCGGCCGGGCCGATATTGCCGTCTTCGGTGGAATCGAACGTGGCGCAGGCCTTGTAGGCGATCCGTCTGCAGCCGGCCTGCAGGAAGGCGTCGGTGAAACGGCCGAGCTCGGCAAGCGCCTCTGCGACCGGCACCGTGCGTGTCCGGGTGCCGGCCATCACCACGGCCGCGGGCGGGATCTCCGCCTCGGGGCGGAAGAGCACGGGACAGTGGATACCGACGCCCTCCAGATAGCCGGCGACCATGAGGGCGCCGGTAAAGTCATCCGCGACGATTCCAAGGGCTCGCTGCATCGGTCCGGCCTCAGGCGTTCAGCATTTCGCGGGCGATGATGAGCTGCTGGATCTGCGATGTGCCCTCGTAGAGCCGGAACAGCCGGACATCGCGGTAGAAATGCTCCACCGGATAGTCCTGCATGTAGCCGGCGCCGCCATGGATCTGCACCGCGCGGTCGGCGACACGGCCGACCATCTCCGAGCAGAACAGTTTCGCGCTCGCCGCCTGCTGGATGACACGATCGCCCGCATCGAACCGCCGCGCGGCCTCCAGAACCATGGCGCGTCCGGCAAAGGCCTCGGTCGAGCTGTCGGCGAGCATGGCCTGGATGAGCTGGTGCTCCGCGATCGGCTTGCCGAACTGCACTCGCTCGCGCGCGAAGCGCACGGCCTCGTCGCACAGCCGCTCCGCGGCGCCGACGCAGACCGCCGAAATATGCAGGCGGCCGCGGTTGAGCACCTTCATCGCGGTCTTGAAGCCGACGCCCTCCACGCCGCCGATGACGCTGTCGGCCGGGATGCAGCAATCGTCGAAGATGACGTCCGAGGTGCGGGTGCCGCGCTGCCCCATCTTCCTGTCGATCGGACCAAGGCTGAGGCCGGGGCTGTCCTTCGGCACCAGGAAGGCGGTCACGCCCGCAGGCCCCGGACCGCCGGTGCGCGCCATGACGGTGAAGACGTCGGCCACCGGGGCATTGGTGATGTAGCGTTTCGTGCCGTTGAGGATGTAGTGGTCGCCGTCTCTCCGCGCCGTGGTCTTCACGGCGCCCGCATCCGAGCCGACGTCCGGCTCGGTCAGGGCGAAGGAGCCGATGATTTCGCCCGTCGCCATGCGTGGCAGCCAGTATTGCTTCTGCGCCTCGGTGCCATCGGCGATGATGCCCTGCGAGCCGATGCCGTTGTTCGTGCCGATGACGGAGCGAAAGGCGGGAGAGGCATAACCGAGCTCGAAGGCGACGCGCACCTCCTCCTCCATTGTCAGGCCAAGCCCGCCATGCTCTTCCGGAATGGACATGCCGAAGAGGCCGAGCGCGCGCATTTCCGCAATGATTTCCGGAGGAATGGCGTTGTCTTCCTCTACGCGTGCCTCCGCAGGCAGAAGGCGCTCGCGCACGAACCGGTGCACCATCTCAACCAGGGCGTTCAACACTTCGGCGTCCCGGATCATCGCTTTTCTTCCTCTTTGGCAACTCACGAAAATTTCTGTTGCATCCAAAGGCTGGCACAGCTTAGTGTGCCATTCAACAGAAATCGGAATTTATTTCCATAAACGAGAACTGAGCCCGGTGCGGCTCCCTGCGAACCGAGGATACGAATGGCACGCCAGATACCGCTCGCCCCTTCCGCCCCCTGGTTCCGGCTGGAGCTGGACGAAGCGGACTGGAGCGAGGAACAGGCACGAGACCTCGTCCACTGGTACGGCCAGATGCTGCTCATCCGCCGGTTCGAGGAAAAGCTGCTGGATCTCGAGAAGGCGGGCCTGATCCACGGCCCGGCCCATGCCAGCATCGGCCAGGAGGCGGGCGCGGTCGGCGCCATGGCGGCGCTCGGCACCGGGGACAAGATCAACGGCACGCACCGCGCGCACCACCAGGTGCTGCTGAAGCTGCTCAATCCCTCGATTCCAGAAGGCTTCGACATCCGCAAGGATGCCTTCACGCCCGGCATGGACGAGGCGATCTACCGTTTCATGGCCGAGATCATGGGCCTGACCCCCGGCTATTGCGGCGGCCGGGGCGGCTCCATGCACATGCGTTTTGCCGGCGCCGGCGTCGTCGGCACCTCGGCGATCGTCGGCGGCAACCCGCCCCATGCGGCGGGTTATGCGCTCGCCGACAAGATGCTCGGCCGCGACCACATCTCCGTCGCCTTCTTCGGCGACGGCGCGGCCCAGAACGGCGCGAGCTACGAGGCGATGAACATCGCCGCCGCGCAAGGCCTGCCGGTGATCTTCTTCATCGAGAACAACCTCTACGGCGTCTCCACGCATATTGCCGACGTGACGCGCGAGACGCGGCTGTCGTCCCGCGGCGCGATGCTCGGCATCGCCGCGATCGAATGCGACGGCATGGATGTCGTCGCCGTGCATCGGGCCATGGTGGAGGCTCGCCGCATCATCCGCGAGACGGGCGGTCCCGTCGTGATCGAGGCCCTCTGCTACCGCCATTTCCATCAATCCGGATCCCGCAGCGGCAGCGATTTCGGCTATCGCACGAAAGAAGAGGAAGCCGCATGGCGTGAGCGCGACCCCATCGCGCTCGCCGAGGCGCGCCTGGCGGCGCTCGGCCTGCTCTCCCCGGAAGAGTTCGCGCAGATCGATGCACTGGTGACGGACCGGGTCGCGGCAGCGGCCGGAAAGCTGACCGAACCGGTCCCCGGCGGCAACACATTGCGTATTCCCGACAGCCTCTGGCCGGATCCGACGACGCGCGACCATGGCATTCTGGGCGACCTTTCCGAGCTCGCCGACAAGCGCTTCCTCGACCACGACGACATGCGCCCCGATGCCGTCGAGAAGGTGAAGTTCGTCACCGCGGCCTCCGAGACGCTGGCCGCCGCGATGGCGCGCGATCCGCGCATCATCGTCATGGGCGAGGATGCCCACCAGATGCGCGGCGGCGTCAGTGGCTTCACCAAGGGCGCGCTGGAGCGCTGGCCCGAGCGCGTCCTGCCCATGTCGATCGCCGAGAACGGGTTCACGGGCGTCGCCCTCGGCGCGGCGCTCAATGGCTTGCGGCCGGTGGTCGAGATCATGTTCGGCGATTTCTGTTTCACCGCGGCCGACCAGATCGCCAACGGCGTCGGCAAGGTGCGCCACATGTTCGGCGACGGCTTTCCCGTTCCGATCGTCATGCGCGTGCGCATCTCGCCCCATACAGGCTACGGCTCGCAGCATTCCAGCGATCCGTCGGCGCTCTTCGGCCTGTTTCCCGGCTGGCGCATCGTCACGCCGTCGAACGCCTTCGACTATATCGGCCTGATGAATTCGGCGCTTGCCTGCGACGACCCCGTCGTCGTCTTCGAGCATACCGAACTCTACCAGAAGGAATTCGAGGTGCCGGCAGGAGACCGGGACTTCTTCATTCCCTTCGGCTCGGCGCGCATCGTGCGGCCCGGAAGCGCCTGCACGGTCCTGGCGACCTCCGTCATGGTCCAGAACGCGATCAGGGCGGCGGAGGAGACGGGCATCAACGCCGAGGTCATCGACCTGCGCAACATCGACCATCACGGCATCGACTGGCAGTTCATCGGCCAATCGATCGACAAGACCGGCCGGGTCGTCATTGCCGAGCAGACCGCGCGTAGCCTGTCGATGGGCGGCACCTGGGCCGCCGAGATCCAGGAACGCTTCTTCGACTGTCTCGACCACGAAATCCTGCGCGTGACCGGCGGGCTTGCCGCCCCCACGGTCTCGGCCGCCCTCAATCGTGCAGCGCTTGCGACGGTTGCCGACGTGCGGGACGCCTTGCTTCGAATTGCGGAAAAATAGTGGAACAGGGCATCCGCAGCCCGTCAAACTGGAGGTATCCAACCGATGAAACGACTTCTTCCATCGAAATCCAGACTGGCCTTTCTTTCGCTCGCCCTGTCCGCCACGATGCTGGGCGGGGCCATCCAGCCGGCATCGGCCGAAGAGCGTGCGCTGGTGATCGCCCGTGACATGGACGTCAACTCGCTCGATCCGGCCCGCGCCTGGTGCGACACCTGCCAGATCTACAACACCTCGGTCTATGAGCAGCTCGTGACGCTCGACAAGGACAACAAGGTGCAGCCGCTGATCGCCTCGAGCTGGGAGATCAACCCGGAGCAGACCGAGCTGACCTTCAAGCTCGACCCGGCGGCAAAGTTCTCCGACGGTTCGCCGGTGGAGGCGAAGGATGTGAAATGGTCGTTCGAGCGGCTGAAGAATATCAAGGGCAACGGCGCCTTCATCGCCGACCCCATCAGTTCGATCGACATTCCCGACGCGCAGACGGTCGTCATCAAGCTCTCCGCGCCGAATTCGGAATTCCTCAACCAGGCGTCCGCGGGCTTCCTCGGCATCATCAACAGCGATGTCGCTGCCGCCAACGGCGCGCTGTCGGATGCGACGGCCGTCGACAAGGACACGTCGGAGAACTGGTTCCTGAGCAATTCCGCCGGCAGCGGGCCCTTCGTCCTCGAATCCTACGAGCCGAATGCGGAGCTGCGCCTGAAGCGCAACGAAAACTACTGGCGCAAGGCCCCGACGATCCCGCAGGTCGTCTTCCGCCAGGTCAAGGATGCCGTGGCGCAGGCGCAGATGCTGCAGTCCGGCGCTGCCGACATCGCCATGCAGATCGACGCGGAGACCGCCAAGACGCTCGAAGGCAGCAATGTGGTGGTGGACAAGGTGCCGTCCTACAATTTCGTCTATATCGCGCTGTCGCCGGGCGCCAAGGCCAACACCGTCAAATTGACGCCGGAGGTGCGTGAAGCCATCTCGATCGCCATCGACCGGACATCGCTGATCGACTTCACCGTCGGCGGCGCCGGTCGCGCGATCGCGACGCCGATCCCGCTCGGCTTCCCGGGCGGCGACAACCACGAGATTCCCGCCTACGATCCGGACCGTGCCAAGGAACTGTTGACGGCGGCCGGCGTCGGCGACGGCTTCACGCTCAAGTCGATCTATCCGGACATGAACGTCTATGGCGTCGACTTCTCGCTGATGATGCAGAAGATCCAGCAGGATCTGGCCAAAGTGGGCATCACGGTCGAGCTCTCGCCGGTTCCCTTCGCCAACTGGCGCGAAGCGGCCAACGGCGACCACATTCCGCTGACCGCCGTCTTCTTCGCGCCCGACTTCTTCGGCACCTCGCAATATGTCGACGTCTTCGGCCTGTCGGAGGGCTCCGTCTGGGCCAAGCGCGCGGGAGGCGAAACCGATCCCTCGATCATCAGCACGGAAACCGGCAAGCTGCGCGAACAGGCGCTCGCCGCGCCGGCGGAAGAAGCCGAGAAGCTCTGGTTCGAGGCCGGCGAGCTGATGGCCAAGGCCCGGATCATCATCCCGATGGTCAGCCCGGACCTCATCCTGGCGCACAGCCCGGACCTCAAGGGTGTTCGCTACAGTGCCTGCTGCAACCTGCCGCTGGCTGAAATCACGAACTGACCGAGCCATCGGGAGAGGCGGTACGCCTCTCCCGCCAAGGAGGACACGCAAGATGACAGCGAAACTGCTGAACAGCCGCGACACGGAACTCGTCGAGCGCGCCCGGCGCGTCGTGCCGAACGGCATGTGGGGCCACATGGCGACCCGGGCGATCGCGCCGGGCTATCCGCAATTCTTCTCCCGCTCGGACGGTTGCCGCGTCTGGGATGCGGACGGCAACGAATATATCGACTTCATGTGCGCCTGGGGGCCGAACGTGCTCGGCTATCGCCACCCTGAGGTGGACGCCGCCGCCCTCGCCCGGATCGATGCAGGCGACGTCGGCAACGGGCCGACCGAAAGCATGGTGGAGCTTGCCGAACTGCTCGTCGATACGCTCGATCACGCCGAATGGACGCTCTTCCAGAAGAACGGCACGGATGCGACGACGGCCTGTGTCACCATCGCACGCGCGGCCACCGCACGCCGCAAGATTCTCGTCGCCCGTGGCGCCTATCACGGCGCCGTTCCGTGGTGCTCGCCGTCGCTGCTCGGCGTGACGGCGGAGGATCGTGCCCATATCATCGTCTTCGACTATAACGATGCCGCCAGCCTCGATGCCGCGGTCGATGCCGCTGGCGACGATCTTGCGGGCATCCTGCTGACCGCCTTCCAGCATGATGTCGGCAAGGACCAGCACCTGCCGCAGGCCACCTTCCTTGCCCATGCGCGCAAGATCTGCGACCGCACGGGCGCAGCCCTCATTCTCGACGACGTGCGCGCGGGCTTCCGCCTCGACGTCCGGGGAAGCTGGGCGCGCTACGGCGTCAAGCCCGACCTTGCGGCCTATTCGAAGGCCATCGCCAATGGCTGGCCGCTTGCTGCCGTGGCGGGCACGGAACGCTTCCGGGACGGCGCCGGCAAGGTCTTCGTCACAGGTTCCTTCTGGTATGGCTCGGCCGCCATGGCGGCCGCGGTCAAGACCGTCCGGATCCTCCGCGACAGCGATGCTCTTGCGCATACGGAAGCCATGGGCGAGCGTTTCCGGGAAGGCCTTACGACGATCTCCGCTCGGCACGGCTTCAGGCTGCGGCAGACGGGGCCGGCGCAGATGCCGATGGTGCTCTTCGACGGCGACCAGGAGCTGAAGATCGCCAACGCCTTCTGCCTGGCGGCCCTTCAGCGCGGCATCTACCTGCATCCCAAGCACAACATGTTCCTGTGCGCCGCCCATACGCCCGAGGATATCGACCGGGCGCTCGAGGCCGCGGACGGTGCCTTCGGCGATATCGTCTCGGCGGGCATCCTCGCCGCCTGACGATCGCCGTTCTACACCCTGCGCGCCGTCTTGCTGGCGGCGCGCAACGGCGTGTCACCACAGTCCTTTTTGGAGGCAGGCATCATGTCCTATACGGACCATATCTTTGTAGACTATCGCCGGCGCGTGAAAGAGCTCGAAGCCAGCGACAATCCGTTCGCCAGGGGGATCGCCTATATTGCGGGAGAATATGTACCGCTGCACGAGGCGCGCATCCCGATCCTCGACCAGGGTTTCCTGCATTCGGACTTGACCTATGACGTGCCGGCCGTCTGGAACGGCCGGTTCTTCCGGCTGGAGGACCATCTCGACCGCTTCGAGAAGAGCTGTGCCCAGCTGCGCCTCAAGAGCCCGCTGCCGCGGCAGGAAATCCGCGACCGGCTCGTCGAGATGACGGTCAAGAGCGGCATCCGCGACGCCTATGTCATGATGATCGTGACCCGCGGCCTTCGCTTCGTGCGCCAGTATGCGCCCGAGGAATGCGACAATGTCTGCTATCTCATGGTCATGCCCTATCTCTGGGTCATGGACGAGGCGACGCAGAAGACCGGCGGCAGCGCCGTCATCACCCGCACCGTGCGCCGCGTGCCGCCGGGCGCCATCGACCCGACCGTGAAGAACCTGCAATGGGGCGATTTCACCCGCGGCCTGATGGAGGCGCGCGATCGCGGCGCGATGTATCCGATCCTGACCGATGGCGACGCCAATCTTACGGAAGGCTCCGGCTTCAACGTCATCCTGATCAAGGACGGCAAGCTCTACACGCCGAGAAAGGGCGTGCTGGAGGGCGTGACGCGCAAGTCCGTGCTCGCCGTCGCCGAAAAGCTCGGTTATCCCTACACGATCGACGATGTGCCGGTGGAGCTTGCCTACCAGTGCGACGAGATCCTCTTCGTGACGACCGCCGGCGGCGTCATGCCGATCACCACGCTCGACGGCCAGCCGGTCGGCGACGGCCAGGTCGGCCCCATCAGCAAGGCCCTGTGGAAGGGCTACTGGGACGCCCATGCCGACCCGGAGCTGAGCTTTGCGGTCGAGGAATACGGCGCATCGGCCCGCTGATTCAGCGTGCTCGGGCGCAGCTCCCCGGGAAAGCGTGCTTGGTCATGATGCGGCAGGGCGCACCTCGGCAAACACCATGACCGGCACCACTTGCGGCCACGGATAGGCTGCATACGGATCCATGCTCCAGCGCGCGCAGTGGAGTTTGGACGCTCATAAAATTAAAAATGGACGGTTTCACACTTTAAATTGGACGGAGCCTGCGTTAAGAGTGGCCGCATGAGTTCGCCTCCCCTGCCCCGCCACCATATTGAACGCAAGGTTCGTCGGAACGTCGAAACCGCCTTGGCCGACACGCGCGTCGTCCTGATCGCCGGCCCGCGCCAGGCCGGCAAGACGACACTTGCACGAATGTTCTCCGGCGAGGACCGGCCATTCCTTACATTGGACGACGCCGGCACCCTCAATGCCGCGAAAGCCGATCCGATCGGCTTCATACGCGGCATCAGACGGGCTGTCATCGACGAGGTGCAGCGCGCACCCGACCTGATGCTGGCAATCAAGGAGAGTGTCGACCGGGACGAAGAGCCCGGGCGGTTCTTGCTGACAGGTTCGGCCAATCTGGCGACGATGCCGGCCATTGCCGACTCTCTGGCCGGACGCATGGCCGTCATCTCTCTTTTTCCGTTTGCCCAGTCCGAAATCCTCTCGACCCCCGGCCGGTTGCTGGACCGTCTCTTCGACGGCGAGGAGCCGGCGGCCGGCGGCGCGGCCGTCTTTGGTGACGGCTTGGTGGACATGGTCTTGAAGGGCGGCTTTCCGGAAGTCTTGCGCCGCTCGACCATGGCGCGTCGCGCCGCGTGGCTCGAGGACTATGTGGCCCTCATTCTGGATCGGGACGTCCGCGACATCGCGAACATCGATCAACTCGACCGTCTGCCGCGCCTTTTGAACGTGCTCGCCGAGCACGCGGGGCAATTGGTCAACCACAGCAGCTTCGGTGCGGCGCTCGGCCTGTCGAGCGTCACGGCCCAGAAATATGTCGCGATCCTTGAGCGGCTGTTCCTCATCAGGACCCTTTCGCCCTGGTCGAACAACCGCCTCAGCCGCCTGATCAAAACGCCGAAGCTGCATTTCGTCGATACCGGATTGCTTGCGACATTGCGGGAAGACGAAACGGAGCGGTTGACCCAGGACAGAACGCGGTTCGGCCCGTTACTCGAAAGCTTTGTCGTCTCCGAGATTCTGAAGCTTGCTTCCTGGTCTGAGCGACGTCTTGCATTCTCGCACTATCGGACCAAGGACCAGGACGAGGTCGATGTGATCATCGAGGATCGTCGGGGTCGCATCATCGGAATCGAGGTGAAGGCCTCCGCGACCGTGAAACCGGATGATTTCCGGGGATTGCGCCAGCTTCAGGACGCTGTCGGTGACCGGTTTGTCCGCGGGCTGGTCCTGCACGATCACGATCGCATCACACCTTTCGGAGAGAAATTGCAGGCCGCGCCGATCTCGGTCCTCTGGACGATGTAGGCCTGTGCCGCTCGGAACCCCAGTTTTGCACCGGTATTCGCTATCGAAACTGGCCGTGGATATGTGGGCGAAGCCCATGAAAAACAGGCATTCTTAAAGGTGCCCGGCTGGTCCCGTTAACCTTTTGTTAACCCTAAACTTCTGGACGGTCCGGGAGAATCGTGTTCTATCTTTGGCGGGCAATGGCCGGCAAACCGGCTGAAGGCCGCCAAGAGGAACACATGGCGATAGCAGATCGAGCAGAACCAATTTTTGGCGCCAAGGAAGATGCCGGCGGCAAGATCATGCGTCATGCCGGGCTTCTGTCGGCACAATTGCAGCAACTCAGAACGCGCATGTACCCTCCGAAGTCGGAGAAGACCCTTCGATCGTTTTTGACAAACGAAGTGTCGAAGCTCACATCCATACCCGATTCCACCCTGAAGCTCATGTCCACCGAAGGGCGCGGACCGGTCCCGAGCAGGCTCGAGAACAACCACCGCGTCTATACCCTGGCTCAGATCAATGAGCTTCGCGAGCTGTTCGCGCGGCAGAAGCCCGCGGAAGCGCTGCGGTTTCTTCCTCGCCGCCGCCCTGGAGAGCATCTCCAGGTCATCGCGATCGCGAATTTCAAGGGTGGCAGTGCGAAAACGACGACCTGCGTCCACCTTTCCCACTATCTGGCGCTCAAGGGTTATCGCGTTCTCGCGCTGGACCTGGATCCGCAGGCGTCCTTGTCCGCGATGTTCGGTTCCCAGCCCGAGGTGGATGTCGGTTCGAACGAGACGATCTATGCTGCCTTGCGCTATGACGATGCCGAGCGGCGCCCGATCCGCGAGGTCATTCGCAAGACATATTTCGAAGGGATCGACCTTGTTCCAGGCAATCTGGAGGTCATGGAATACGAGCATGAAACGCCCCGTGTCCTGGCAAACAAGTCGGGTTCGGGTGCGATTTTCTTCGAGAGGCTGAAGCTCGCCCTTGCGGAGGTCGATGCAGACTATGATGTCGTCATCCTGGACACGCCGCCGTCGCTCGGCTTTCTGACCTTGAGTGCCATTTACGCGGCGACCAGCATGATCATCACCGTGCACCCGGCCATGCTGGACGTCGCATCGATGAGCCAGTTCCTCCTGATGATGGGCGACCTCATCAGCGTCTTGAATGAAAGCGGCGCTCAGCTGGATCAGGATTTCATCCGCTACCTGGTCACCCGCCATGATCCGAATGACGCACCGCAGTCGCAGGTCGTCGCGATGCTGCGCCATATGTTCGGCACCGATGTGCTCCTGCCGACAGCCATCGAGAGCACGGCGGTCGAAGCGGCCGGCCTGGCAAAACGTTCGCTATACGAGCTCGAAATGGGCCAGATCGGGCGAGACACCCACAAGCGGGCGCGGGAAGCGGTCGATGCCGTCAACGAGGCGATTGTGCGCCTTATCAATGACAGCTGGGGGCGGACATGAGCAAGTCATCCCGCAAATCGATCGTGGCCAGTTTCGGCCTGCTTTCGGCAGAGCTGGAGAACAAGCTCGCAGACGACGGGCAGCCGGCGCCTGCGGCTTCGACGCAACGCGTCGGTGCCGGCGTCATCGGCGCGGCTCACAGGGCGATCGACGATATCCGCTCGGAACGGGACCGACTGAAGGCCCTTGTGGAGTCGGGCGGAGGGGCCGTTCGGGATCTGGATGCCGCGCTGATCGACCCCTCCCCCTACCCTGACAGGTTGCCGGACGATGACGCGGCGAACTTCGAGGCGTTCAAGCGCTCGATCGAGAGCGAGGGGCAGCAGGTTCCCATTCAGGTCCGCAAGCACCCTTCTGCCGCCGGCCGCTATCAGATCGTCTACGGGCATCGGCGCTGGCTTGCCGCCAGGCAGCTCGGCAAACCCGTTCGCGCCATCGAAGTGGAGATCTCGGATCTCGATCTGGTTCTCGCGCAAGGCATCGAGAATGCCAGCCGCCAGGACCTGACATGGATCGAGCGCGCGCTTTTTGCTTCACGCATGGATGATGCGGGCATAAAGGCGCGGCACATCTATGCAGCGCTTTCGATCGAAGACGCCGAACTTGCGAGGATGCGGAGCGTCTGCCGCGCGCTGCCGGCCGACATCATCGCGGCGATCGGGCGGGCGCCGAAAATCGGCCGGCCGCGCTGGCTCGACCTCGCGAAGACCGTGGCGGGTGACGGGCAGGCTCTCGACACCATTCGGGCAGCTCTTTCGAGCGAGGCCGACGCCCCCCAGACATCCGACCAGAAATTCCAGCGGGCGCTGGACGCGGTGAAACCGGCTGCCCCGGGAAAAACCACCGGGGCGACTGCAATCGCGGATGCGAGCGGCAGAAAGCTGGGCGCGGTGACCGCTTCCGCGAGGGAGGTCCGGATTTCTGCGGAGGGCGCTTTCGGAACCGCGTTCCTGAAATTCGTGCAGGCCGAGTTGCCAAGCCTTGCCGAGCGATTTGCTCGTCTGCGGGACGAGTGACAACCCTGACAGCTGTCAGGGTTCCAGATAACGAGAAAGGAAGCACAGCAAAAGAAAAAGGCCCCCAAAACGTTGCCGTCGTGGAAGCCCCTCTCTGATTTAGCACCTCGAGAATCGCATTTCCACGAATCGTAGTCAAGAGTCTTTGGCGCCATTTTGGGCGAGCGGCTTTCTTTTGCCTTTTGCAAGGGTGAAGGAAGATGCAGAGTGGATATGTGACGACGCCTTTCGGGCGGCGGCCGATGACCCTTGCGCTGGTGCGCCGGCAATTGGCGACGGCCGAGATCAGGCCGGGCAAAACTGCGGACAAATGGAAGATCTTCCGGGATGCCTCGGAGGCGAGGGAATTGCTGGGCCTGCAAGACAGAAGCCTGGCCGTGCTGGATGCGCTCCTGAGCTTCTATCCGGAGAACGAATTGCGCCAGGAGGCGCAACTCATCGTCTTCCCGTCGAATGCGCAGCTGGCGCTGCGGGCGCACGGCATCGCAGGGGCGACCCTCAGGCGGCATCTCGGTCTGCTCGTCGACGCCGGTTTGATCGTGCGGAAGGATAGCGCGAACGGCAAGCGCTATGCCCGCAAGGACAAGGCCGGAGACATCGAGACCGCGTTCGGCTTCGATATCTCGCCGCTCCTGTCACGCGCCGAAGAGTTGGCCATGCTGGCGCAGCAGGTTGTTTCGGACCGCCTGGCTTTTCGCCGCATTAAGGAGAACCTGACGATCTGCCGGCGTGATGTGCGCAAGCTGATCTCCGCCGCGATGGAGGAGGGGGCTCCAGGCGATTGGAATACGGTGGAGGAGACCTATGCCGGCATTCTCGCGCGGCTGCCCCGCGCACCGACCAAGGGCGAGGTTGGGGCAGCTCTGGACGAAATGGAGCTCTTGCGCGGCGAGATCGTCAACATCCTGGAAAGACAGGAGAATGAGAAGAATAAAAGCACCAATGCTGCTCATGATGAGCGCCATATACAGAATTCAAAATCCGAATCCACATATGAACTTGAACCTAGCTCTAAAAAAGAGCTGGGGGCGATGCCGGGAAATGATCATGCAGCGCCGAGGGTGCCGATCCGCAATTTCCCGCTTGGTATGGTTCTGCGGGCATGCCCTGACATCGGCCTGTACGGGCCCAGCGGCAAAATCGATGGTTGGCGAGACCTGATGTCGGCTGCCGTGGTGGTGCGGTCGATGTTGGGCATCAGTCCTTCGGCCTACCAGGAGGCTTGTGAGGTGATGGGCGCGGAAAACGCGGCCGTGGCGGTTGCTTGCATCCTCGAGCGGGCAGGACACATCAATTCTCCGGGGGGATATCTTCGAGATCTGACGCGCCGGGCGGAACGGGGCGAGTTTTCGCTGGGGCCGGCGCTTATGGCCTTGCTTCGGGGGCAGAGCGCAAACGACAGAAGCGTTGGATAACAAGGAGGGTGGAAAAACCCTGACAGCTGTCAGGGTTTTGAGATGCGATCTGCGATGTCTACGCCGGCTTCATTGCGGCTTGGCGGGCGGAAATGCCAGCCTCCGGGACGACCGCGGCATCTGATGGCAAGGAACCAAAAAAACTCTTGGCGAGCCTATTTCTGATGGCGTAGGTTGCCGAGTTCCACGTCAAGGCGATTGTATGCGGCCTGCACCATATCGATATCGTTGAGGTGGCTGGCGACGGCCAATTCGATCATCACATTGGCGACCGCAGCGTCAACCCTCGGGCGCGGGGTATCGTGATGGGCGTAGAGAAGCGCATCCAACGTCGCATCGTTGCCGCCAAGGACGAAGTAGAGGTCCAGCGCGCTCTTGAGAAATGGGATGCACCGATCAGACGGCGACTGGGAAGCCAGGTCACCTTCCTCCTGCGCCGCCAGCGTGACCGCCTTGTTCTGCAGTTCGCTCATCTTGATGTCCTGTTGCCGCCGCGTTCCGTATCGGATTCCCGAGAATCTATCCTGACGAACCTCACCCGGACCTTGTGCGCCGGTTTGGTAATGTTGACGGGCGTAGCTGTGCCGCCTGTCTCTTTCTCCGCTCTGGTGGAGCAGCAAAGGGGACGCGATTTCATCGCCGCCCAGTACGAGCCGGTCATCCTCACCCTTCACGTCGCAGCTGCTGCTGCGGGATCGCTTCGTGCTCAAAACCCGTCAGAACAAACGCGCCATGACCACCCCATCCTAACGGGAGTCACAGCGCACTCCAGAGCGGAAGCTTTTTGGGGGCAGGTGACCTAAAGCCCGGCGGCCTTAGTGAGGTTGACGCGGAAGCGGTCTCGGCGGCGCTGGTAGCGGCGGGTCATCTCGGCCGAGGCGTGGCCGAGATGCTTCTGGACATGGCGCTCGTCGACCTCGGCCGAGGAGGCGAGCCCGGCGCGCAGCGAGTGGCCGGCGAAGGCCTGCATCCGCTCGGCCTCCGGCAGGTCACCGCGCACCCCGGCGCAAAGCGCCGCCTTCTTGACGAGGCGCGCCACCTCCTGGTCGTTGAGCCGGTCCGGACCGACGGCCTTGCCCCGGCCCGTCACGCGGCGGAAGAGGGGGCCGCGGGCGATCTTGGCAAAGCGGATCCAGGTTTCCAGCGCGGCGACGGGACAGGTGGCATCGGAGGAACCTCGGCCGATCTCGACCTCGCGCCAGCCCGTCTTGCCGCGCAGCGTCACCAGCGCGCCCTTGTCGAAGATCTCGATCCAGCCGCGTCCGTCCTCGCTCTGGTCGCGGCCAAGGTCGAGGCCGACGATCTCCGAACGGCGCAGGCCCCCGGCAAAGCCGACGAGCAGCATGGCCCGGTCGCGCAGGCCCCGCAGCGTGCCGCGGTCGAGCGTCTCCAGCATGGCGATGAGGTCCTCGGGAAGCAGGGCCTCCTTCTGGCGCGGCGGGGCGGCATGGCGGTTGCGGATGCCGGCCATGACCGTGGCGATGGCGCGGTCCTTGCGGTCGAGGGGCTGGCCGCGCTGCGCGCAGTTCCAGCCGATCGCGGCAAGGCGCCGCTCGATGGTGGAGACGGTCTTCGGCTTGCCGCCGCGCTCTGCCGTGCCGGAGGCGCAGGCGGTGATGTAGAGGCCGACGACCTGCGGGTCGGCAGGGAAGGGGGAAACGTTCTGCCGGCGGCACCAGGCGGAAAAGTGCTTCCAGTCGGAGGCGTAGGCCTTTCGCGTGTTGGCGGCGCTGGCGGCCTCGACATAGGATCGGGCGCGTTCGGTGAGGTCCCGCAGGTGGGCCGGCAGGGCAGGGGAGGCGGACGGCGCGGCAACGGCGGTGGCCATGCCGTCGACGGCCGGTGCGCTGTGCGGCGGTGCAGAGGTCTGCGGAGGATGAAGGTCGCTATTGCGGTCGTCGATTCGGCTCATTGCTTCATAATGAATATAACGAGCGATAAGGCAACGTTATCCGGCACAACGACGATAGGACGGATTGTGCGGTTTATCTGATCGGGAATGCAAAAACCGCACGCTTGGAGCAGTTTCGCCACTGTCGCTCTCTAAGTACGAACTTGCGCAAAAGCCCCCTCGTACATACTCACCTTGTTATCCGGTTGAGCACTCGATCCAGCGCCAGCCTCAAAGCATCCGAGCCGCCCTTGCCGTCGAAGTCCTGAAAAACCTGCTCGTTCAGGCCGCCCTTGGTGGCAAATTCGCGACTCATCTCGATGAACGTGACGTCTTTGCCGGCAAGAAGCGCGGTTTCGGAAAGGCCGGCGAAGAGCGGGGCGAGATAGGCGCGGCCCTTCTCTTCCGGCAGGCCGTTTTCCGCGAGCCATTCCGTCGTGCGGTGCATGAGGCCGAAATAGGTCGCCATAAGGGCGCTCGCGGCGGCAAGCAGGTCATATTCCGCTTTGCTCTCGCATTCGACCGCATTGCCAAGCACGCCGAAGATGGCCGCCGTATCCGCATCCGGCGGGTAGACGGCGGTGACGCCCTTGCGCCGCGCGACGAAGGGCAGGGGGATCGCCTGCGACAGGCGGACATCCGCGCCGATCCAATCGAGGAGGGCGGGACGGCTCGTCGCGGCGATGACGCTGATCACACTCTGGCCGTCTCGGAACGTGAGGGGGCGGATGACCTCTTCCGCAATCTGCGGGCGGATCGCCAGCACGACGGTGTCGCAGCCGTCGACGATCGCTTGGTTGTGAGCGGAGACGAGCATCTGCGGGAAGTCGGCGGCGAGCGCCGCGGAAATGTCCGCGCTGCGTTGAGACACCATGACATGCGGCACGGCGGCGGGTTTTGCGAGCAGGCCGCGCACCATGACGTCGGTGATCGCGCCGGTTCCGATGAAGCCGATCTTTTGGGGCAGGGACATGGCTATTCTGCCGCGGCAAGAGAACCGAAGGACACCTCGGTCGTATAGTTTTCACGCAGGAACGCGATGAAATTGTCCTGGAACTGCCGGGTATGGGCGTGGGCCAACTCGTCGGCCAGCTCGACATTCTTGGTGCGGATCGCCTCCAGCATCAGCTCGTGCTCGTCCGTCAGCAGATAACCGTCGCCGGTGCGTTCCAGATATTCGAAGTGCAGGTGCAGCATGCGCTGGCCCTGGTTGAGGAGCCGTTCGTAGAAAGAAGCGAGATAGGCGTTCTTTCCGGCATAGGCGACGGCCATGTGGAACTGCTTGTTGGCCTCCGACATCTTCAGGTGCTGGCCGGTCTTCACCGCCGCCTCGAACTCCTTCTGGCGTTTGGCGATGATCTTCAGGTCCGCTTCCGTGCGCAGCGCCGCCGCAAGGCGCGTGTTCATGCGCTGGGCGACATCCAGAGCCTCGACATATTTCGGAAAGCTCGCCACCTCGATCGGCGCGACGATGGTGCTGCGGTTGGAGAGCGTCACCACCAGCTCTTCGCCGGCGAGCCGGATCAACGCTTCGCGGATCGGCGAGCGGGACATGTCGAAACGTTCGGCAAGTGTCGTCTCGTCGAGCAGCTGGCCGGGCGGCAGGATGAGCGCCAGGATTTCGGTACGCAGCGTGTCGTACACGCTCTTCGAGCCCATGCCACGCACGCGTTTCGCTTCAATTTCCTCAGACACTTAACGTTCCTTTCCGCATTTCGTGCCCATTGGGCCAGAAAATCAGCGTCGCAGCAATCGTAAAATATCCGCTTGACTTTGTCGACACGGAGGCGACATAGTTCATAAAGTCGACATCAAGACGACAGGGAAGGGCTGTGGAAAACCGGCCGAAGCCGACGGGAACCGCGCTTTCAGCGTTCAAGATTGGGGAAATGCACATGCCTCGAATGTGATGATGTCCACTCTGCGGGCGATGCCAGCATGGCGCCGGGGCTTTCTGCCTTCGCGTGCACGACGAGCGCCGTTCTTCCGCAGGCCGTGCTGCGCGCGGCACCGACGCTCTTGTCCAATTGCGTCGGCCTCTTCAAGGAAAGCGCGCTCTCGGCGGTCAGACCATTTCCAACACCACGGCCCGCACCATCGAGGTGCTGACCACCGTCGCCCTTGTCTGCTTCGCCATCGCCTTCCCGCTGACGCGCGCCGTCACGGTCATTGAACAATGCATCCTCAAGCGGCTGGCCGCCTGACGCGCCCACCCCGATCCTCGAATGGAGACTCTCATGAAACTCTCAGGCGTCATGCCCGCCCTCGTCACCCCCTTCGATGCCAATGGCCGTGTCGATTTCAAGGCCTTCGAAAAGCTGTTCGCGCATCTGCGCGAGGCCGGAGTGACCGGCTGGGTGCCGAACGGCTCGACCGGTGAATATTTCAGCCAGTCGACGGAGGAACGCCGCGATGTTCTCCAGTTCGTCAAGGACTTCGCCAGGTCGGGCGAAACCCTGATCGCCGGCACCAATGCACCAGCCACGCGCGAGGTCATCGAGCAGACCGCCATGGCAAGGGACATCGGCTACGACACGGTCCTGCTCGCGCCGCCCTTCTACACCCGCCCGACCCAGGCCGAGCTCATCAGGCACTACGAGACCGTGCTCGCTGCCGTCGACGTCAATCTCGTGCTTTACAGCTATCCTGCCAAGGACGGATCGGACATCAGCTTCGAACTGATGGATCACTTCGCCGACAATGCGCGCGTCATCGGCATCAAGGAGAGTTCGGGCGTGCTGCAACGCGCGATCGATATCGCCAGCCGCTACGAGGGCAGGATCCAGCTCGTCTCTGGTTCTGACGACATCGCGCTCGACTTCATGTTCTGGGGCGCGGAGAGCTGGATATGCGGTCCGGCAAACTGCATGGCCAAGGCCTGCTGCGATCTCGACCGGGTCTACAGGTCGGGGGATCTCGGCAAGGCTCGTGAGATGATGAAGACCCTTTACCGGGCGATGAACATCCTCGAATCCGGCAAGTTCGTCCAGAAGATCAAGTACGGCTGCGAATTGCAGGGCCTGCCGGTCGGCGAATGCCGCGCGCCTCTCGGCCCGCTGACGGACGAGGAAAAGGCCGAGTTCCGTGCGGCCATGCAGCCGATCCTGGCCTGGTAAGCCGGCGCGGCCAGGCGGATGGACCGTCCGGCCAACGTGGAGCCTGACGGAGCGAGGATACGCATGACCACCGTGGTTGTCGGCGCAGGGATCATCGGCACGGCCATCGCCTACGAACTGCAAAAGCGCGGCCGGCCGGTCGTTCTCCTCGACAGGGACGAGGTCGGGCGCGGCGCGTCCTACGGCAACATGGCCTCGATTGCCGTGACCGAGTTCATGCCGGCCTCGCGCCCCTCGATCTGGCGGCAGATTCCGGGCTGGATGCTCGATCCGGAGGGGCCGGTGCGTATTCGCCCTGGCTATTTGCCGAAGCTCCTTCCCTGGTTCTTGCGTTTCGTCGCCGCCTCGCGGCCGGGCAAGCTGCGACGTCTCGAAGCCGAGGGTGCGGTTCTGTGCAGGCGCGTCTATGACGACCTCTTGCCCCTGCTGCGGGAAACGGGACTGGAAGGCGAGTTGACGGAAGAGGGCTGCCTTTCACTCTACAGCGACGAGGCGGAGTTCCGTGCCGACCGCGAGCATATCGAAATCCTGGAGCGCTTCGGCTTCCCGCACCGGCGGCTGACGGGCGCGGAGGCGCGTGAACTGGAACCGGAACTGTCGGGCAGCATCGGCATCGCCGTGCTCTTCCCCCAGAACCGCAGCCTGCGCGACCCGTTTCGTCTGGTGAACAGACTTGCGCAGCGCTTCGCCGCGCTCGGTGGTGAAATCCGGCGCGGCGCGGTGGCGGGCTTCGAGCGGTCCGGCCGCATCGCCGCCGTGCGGCTTGCGGACGGCGGTCGCATCGTCGCCGATGAGGTTGTGATCTCGGCAGGCGCCTATAGCGGTCTGCTCTCGAAAATGCTGGGAGAACCGATGCCGCTGGAGACCGAGCGCGGCTATCATACGCAGATCATGTCGCCGGGTATTTCCATGCGCCATTCGATCATCTGGCCGGCCCGGGCGTTCATGGTCACGCCGACGGTGGGCGGCATCCGTGTCGGCGGGACGGTGGAAATGGCGGGCCTTGATGCCGCGCCCGACTACCGCCGCTCGAAGGTGACCGTGCGCCGGGCGCAGTCGGCGTTGCCGAACCTGCGCTGCGAGAAATTTTCCGAATGGATGGGCCATCGCCCCGCCTTTCCCGATACTGTGCCGGTCATGTCGGCTTCGGCAAGGACGCCGGGCGTCTTCTATGCCACCGGCCACGGCCATCTGGGCGTCACCTATGCTGCGACGACCGCGCGCCTGATGGGCGACTTCATCACCGGTGCAACGCCGCCCGTCGACATGCATCCCTATCGGGTCGACCGCTTCTGACGGCGGCCGATCAAACTTATCCCATGTGAGGACACCATGCAGAACAAGCTTTTCATCGATGGCCAATGGGTCGCTCCGGCCGACGGAACCATGCTCCCGGTGATCGACCCGGCAACCGAAGAGGTCTTCCACCACATCGCCGCCGCCGGCGCGGCGGAGGCCGAGGCGGCCGTGAAGGCGGCCCGCGAGGCCTTCGACAACGGACCCTGGCCGCGCCTTTCCGGCAAGGAACGCGCAAAATACCTCCGCGCCATGGCGCAGGGCATCCGTGACCGGCTGCCGGAACTGGCGCGCATGGAGACCCGCGACAACGGCAAGCCGCTTGCCGAATCCGAATGGGACCTGGCGGATGCCGCCGGCTGCTTCGATTTCTATGCCGATCTTGCCGAGGAGCTGGATGGCGAGGTGGAAGAGGTGAAGCTGGCGGATGCGCGCTTCGTCTCCAAGGCCGTGCGCGAGCCGCTCGGCGTCGCCGTCGCCATCGTCCCCTGGAATTACCCGCTGCTCATGGCCTCGTGGAAGGTCGCGCCGGCGCTTGCGGCCGGCTGCACGGTGATCCTGAAACCCGCCGAAACCACCTCGCTGACGGCGCTGGAGCTCGGCGTCATCGCCGAGGCCGCCGGCCTTCCGAAGGGTGTTCTGAACATCCTTTCCGGCAAGGGTTCGGTCGTCGGCCAGGCGCTGGTCGAGCATCCCGCCGTCGACAAGCTCGCCTTTACCGGCTCGGGGCCGGTCGGCGCGCGCATCATGGCCGCCGGCGCGAAGGACATCAAGCGCGTCAGCCTGGAACTCGGCGGCAAGTCGCCTTTCGTCGTCTTCGCCGACAGCGATATCGAGAAGGCCGTCGAATGGATCATGTTCGGCATCTTCTGGAACCAGGGCCAGGTCTGCTCGGCCACGTCGCGGGTTCTGGTTGAGGCCCCGCTCTATCCCAAGCTGCTGGAACGGCTGGTGGAGGAAGCGGGGAAGATCACGATCGGCAACGGCCTCGACGCCGGCACGCTCCTTGGCCCGCTCGTCAACAAGGGCCAGTACGAGGATGTGCTTCGCCATATCGACCGCGCCGTCGAACAAGGGGCGACCGTCGCCTGTGGCGGCCGGCATGACGGTTTCGACAAGGGCTTCTGGGTTGCCCCGACGATCCTCACCGGCATGGCGCTCGACAGCGATGCCTGGGTGGAGGAGATCTTCGGCCCGGTCGTCTGCATCCGCCCCTTCGAGACGGAGGACGAGGCGGTCCGCCTTGCCAACGATTCGCGCTTCGGCCTCGCCGCCGCGGTCATGTCGGCGGACGATGAACGCTGCGAGCGCGTCGCGGCCGCCTTCCGCGCCGGCATCGTCTGGATCAACTGCTCGCAGCCGACCTTCACCGAGGCGCCCTGGGGCGGCTACAAGCAGTCCGGCATCGGCCGCGAACTCGGCCGCTGGGGCCTCGACAACTATCTGGAGACCAAGCAGATCACCCGCCTCGTCAGCGACGAGCCTTGGGGATGGTACCTGAAGTGACCTTCGACAAGGCGCTCGATATCCTGCTCGTCCATTGCCAGGGCGAAAGCGGCAATGTGCTCGTCGATGGTGCGCCCGATATTCCGGGCGCGACCATCCTCGACAAGATGAACCACCTCAATGAGGTGGACCCGTCGCTGCGTCTCTTCCTGACGCGCGAGCCACGGGCGCAGGTCGTCCACACGACGAACCTGCTCCTGCCGCCGGCCCGGTCGGATGCCGATGCCGCCTTCATCGTGCTGCAGCCGGACCGCGCCCATCCGATGTCGGGTTCCAACTGCATCTGCGTGGTGACGGCGCTGCTGGAAACCGGCCGTGTCGCGATGACGGAGCCGGAAACGGTCGTCCGGCTGGATACGGCAGCCGGGTTGATCGTCGCCCGTGCACGATGCGAGAACGGCCGCTGCCTGTCGGTCAGCCTCGACAATGTACCGGCCTTCGTCCAGCAGCTCGATATCGTGATCGATACGCCGAAATGGGGCCGGATCACCGGCGACATTGCCTTCGGCGGCGTCTTCTATGCCCAGATCGACGTGGGTCGGGTGGGATTGCGCATCGTGCCGGAGGCGGCCCGGGCTCTGGCCGAAGCGGGTACGGAGATCAAGGCGCTGCTGGCCAGACAGGTGGCGGTGAACCACCCGGAGATTCCCGGCCTCACCGAGATCGCCTATGTGATGTTCCGCGACTACCAGCCCGACGGCTCCGTCGTCACCTGCACGACGCTGAAGCCGGGCCGGGTGGATCGCTCCCCCTGCGGCACGGGCTCCTCGGCCAACCTCGCGATCCTGCACGCGCGGGGACAGGCCAAAACCGGCGACAAGCGGGTTTCGCGCAGCATCATCGGCGGAACCTTCACGGCGGAAATCCTGGGTGAGACGACGGTCGCCGGTCGTGTCGCGGTGCTGCCGCGCATCACCGGCCAGGGCTACGTCTTCGGCCGCCAGCAGCTGCGGCTCGATGCGCAGGATCCTTTTGCCCGGGGATTTGCCATGTCGGACACCTGGGGTCCGCAAGTGGGGGAATTATGAAGCTCTCCGGGCAATCCATCCTCGTGACCGGCGCGACGGGTGCCATCGGGCAGGCCATCTGCCATGCCCTCGTGGCGGGCGGAGCCAATGTCGTCGTGCACTATGGCCGCAACCGCGACGCTGCAGAGGCACTCGTGAAGAGGCTCGATGGCAGGGGCTCGTGCGTGTCAGCCGATCTGTCGGATCCGGCCGGACCGCAGGCCTTGTGGGATCGGGCCCTGGCCGTTGCCGGCCGGCTGACGGGCCTGGTCAACAATGCGGGCATCCGCTCAGAGGTCGCGATCGATGCGCCCATGGAGGAATGGCAGCGCGTCTGGGCGCGCGAGATGCGGGTCAACTTCCTGTCGGCCGTCGATCTGTCGAAGCTTGCCATTCAGCATTTTCGTGCGCATGGCGGCGGTCGGATCGTCAACATGGCGAGCCGGGCCGGCCAGCGCGGCTACACCTCCGGCGCCATGGCCTATGGCGCCTCGAAGGCCGCCCTGATCAACCTTACCAAGTCCATCGCGCAGAGCCATGGGCATGAAGGCGTTACCGCGGTCGCGCTGGCGCCCGGCTGGGTGCGCACCGAAATGGCCGAAGCCTATATCGCCGAGCACGGCGAAGCCGCGGCTCTGGCCAGCATTCCGATCGCCCGGATGGCCGCGCCGGAGGAGATCGGCGAGATCACCGCCTTTGCCTTCCGTCCCTCACAGGCCTCGCTCAACGGCGCCGTGCTGGATGTGAACGGCGGCAGCTATATGAGGTAAGTCCCATGCGCTTCAGGAACAGGATTGTCATCGTCACCGGCGCCGCCGGCGGGATCGGAGCTGCGATCAGCGCCCGCTTCGCCGCCGAGGGGGCCACGGTCATCGTCACAGACATGAACGGCGAAGGCGCGGAAGCGACCGTCGCTGAGATCGCGGCCAAAGGTGGCAGCGCGCGTGCGCTGGCCAGTGATATCTCGACGGCCGAAGGCTGCGGGGCGATCGTCGAGAATGTCATCGCCAGGGAAGGGCGCATTGATGTGCTCTGCAACAATGCCGGTATCAACCAGCGCGGCAATCTCTTGTCGCTGACGCCGGAGGACTGGCGGGTGAGCTTCGCGGTCAATGTCGATGCGATGTTCCACCTGTGCCAGGCGGCGCTGCCGCACATGATCGCGGCCGGCGGCGGCGCCATCGTCAACACGGCTTCCCAATGGGGGCTTCATCCGGCGCCGAACCACATCGCCTACAATGTGACGAAGGCGGCGGTGGCGAGCTTCACGCAGAACCTTGCCCGCGACTATGCGCCGGACAGGATCCGCGTCAATGCCGTCTGCCCTGGTGAAATTCACACACCCATGCTGGAGGCGGGCGTGAAGCGCTCCGGGCGTACCATCGCTGATCTCGACAGGCTTGTGCCGTTCGGCCGCATCGGCAAGCCCGAGGAAGTCGCCGCTCTCGTCGCCTTTCTGGCATCCGATGAGGCGGCCTTCATGTGCGGCTCGCTGGTGGAGATTACGGGCGCGCAAGCGGTAGCCTGACCGGAAGCGGACCGAAGACCTTCGCCGCTGAGACCGATCGGATCGGCGGCTCATCCCTTCAAGACCGTGTATGTGCGAGTTGACGATGGCGCGGATATGCCCGGTATCCTCAGCTCCATCCCTCTCCAAAGAGGCTTGGGACAGGAATCTCGGCGGCCCTTCCATAGTGAAGGCTATTCCGACTTCATGAGATCGATCTCTTTTTCGGTTGACAGGCCGATAAAGCATGATATCTCTCGATGAGATCGATCTCATTTTCACGGAGGAGAGAAAAATGAGCCGCATCCGTCGCATGGTGATTGCTGCAGCCGTATCCGTGCTTGCCATTGGCGTGCACGCCGCAAATGCACAGGATAAGCTGAAGATCGCCTTCATTCCCGGCATTGCTTCCGACCCGTTCTTCCTGGCGATGGAGAAGGGCGCCCGCGCGGCGGCCGACAAGCTCGGCGTCGAACTCGTCTGGCAGGGTAGCGCTTCGGAATACTCGCCGCAGTCTCAGATGCCGTTTGTCGATGCGGCGCTTGCTGACGACATCGATGCGCTCATCCTCGTGCCGACCGATCCGGACTCGCTGCAGCCGGCCGTCGTGCGGGCGGAAGCCGCGGGCATTCCCGTCATCACCGTCGACACGACGGTCTCCGACCAGGCCTATCTGACCGCGCATATCACCGGCGACAATGTCGACGGCGGGCGGCAGGCGGCCAAGACGCTGGCGGAGCAGATCGGCGGCGAGGGCAAGGTCTTCATCATGTCGGGTTCGCCGGGTGCGACGACCAACACGTTGCGCGAACAGGGCTTCCGTGAGGAGTTGGCCTCGAATTTCCCAAAGATCGAGATCGTCGGCCGCGAATATGCCAACAGCCAGCCGGCCAATGCGACCTCCGCCGTCAACACCGTGCTGCTGAACCATCCCGATCTCGCCGGCATCTTCGCGATCGACGGCACGAGCGGTACGGGTACGATCGCCGCACTGCGCAACAACAATGCCGTCGGCAAGGTCAAGCTCGTCGGCTACGACGCCTACAAGGCGCAGGTCGACGCGTTGCAGGAGGGTGTCTTTACCGCGCTCGTCGCCCAGCAGCCTGCCAAGGAAGCCGAGCTGGCCCTCGAATATGCCAAGGCGAAAGTCACCGGCGCGGGGGCCGACAAGATCGAGAAGTCCGTGGTCATTCCGAATGTGGTCATGACCAAGGAGAACTTCGCGGAGACCGGCGCCTCCATGTACTCGGAGTAAGCCGGCGGCTTTCCCCACGTCCCGCGCGGAGATCTACGAAATGGACATGCAAGGAAAGTTGGCCCGCCTGAAGGCGACCGGCCTGCGGCAGGATGTCGTTCTGTTGCTGCTGTTCTGCGTGATGGTGCTTGCGTTCTCGCTTGCCAATCCCCGGTTCTTCTCGATCCGGGCCATGGCGAACATCCTTCAGGATTTTTCGCCCGTCGTCCTGATGGCGATCGGCCAGACCTTCGTCATCGCATCGAGGGGCATCGATCTTTCCGTGGGCTCCGTTCTCGGGCTGGCGGGCGTCTCCATGGCGCTCGTCATCCGCGCGGCGAACGAGGCGGGCCTCGATCCGTGGCTGGCGATCTCGCTGGGGCTGGCGGTCGCGGTAGGCGTCGGCGTCGTGGTCGGGTTGATCAACGGGATCCTGATCACCTATTGCCGGCTCGTGCCCTTCGTCGCGACGCTGGCGACGATGGGCGCGGCGGCCGGCATGAGCCTCGTCCTCACCGGCGGCACGCAGATCGCCGGTGCGCCGAAGGAGGTCATCCTCCTTGGCAACGCCACCTATCTCGGCGCGCTGACCGTGCCCGTCATCGCCGTTTTCGTCATCATCGCGGTCTCCTGGGCCTTCCTGTCCCGGGCGCGGTTCGGCCGCTGGACCTATGCGATCGGCTCCAATCCCTTCGCAGCCCGCGGCGCCGGGATCGATGTCGAGCGGCATCTCATCAAGCTCTATCTGCTGTCCGGTGTCCTGGCGGCGCTTGCCGGCGCGTTCGTCTACTTTCGGCTCGGATCCGGTTCGCCGCTCTCCGGGCGGGGCGGCGAGTTGAATGCCATCGCGGCGGCGGTGATCGGCGGCGTCAGCCTGCTCGGTGGTACCGGCAAGCTGACGGGCGTCGTCATCGGCGCGCTGATCACGACGGCGGTGCTGAGCGGTCTCATCCTGATCGGTGTCCAGCCCAACTGGCAGCAGATCGTCGTGGCAGCGCTCATCGCGCTCGCCGTCGGAATCCAGGGACTTGGCGCCAGGGGAGGCCGCTGATGGAAAACGCTTCCGTTCTCTACGAAGTCCGCGGCGTCGGAAAGCGCTACGGCGGCGTCGTGGCCCTCGTCAATGTCGACTTCACCCTGCGTGCCGGCGAAGTGGTCGGTCTTGTCGGCGACAACGGCGCGGGCAAGTCGACCCTGGTCAAGGTGCTTTCCGGGGCGCACGAGCCGGACAGCGGCGAGATCTACCTCGACGGCCAGCGCCGGGTCTGGAAATCGCCGCACGACGCGCTGGAAGCAGGGGTGGAGACGCTCTACCAGGATTCCGGCATCGCGCCGGACCTCACGGTGGCGGCGAATGTCTTCCTCGGCCGCGAGATCGTGCGAAAGGGCTTTCTCGGCAAACTTGGTTTCCTCGACGAAAAGGCCATGCGCCGCGATGCCCATGCCGAACTCGAGCGTGTCGGCATTGCCGTGCCGGCGAGCGATCGCCCGGTCGCGCGTCTTTCCGGCGGCCAGCGCCAGGCCGTCGCGATCGGCCGGGCCGTGGCCTGGGCGAACAAGGTCATCATCCTCGACGAGCCGACCAACCATCTGGGCGCGCGCCAGGCGGGAGAAGTGCTGGAGATCATCCGCCATGCCCGCGCGAAGGGCTTCGGCGTCATCTTCATCTCCCACACGCTGCCGCATGTGCTCGAGGTGACGGACCGCATCGTCGTGCTGCGCCTCGGCCGGGTGGTCGCGGACGCTCCCTCCTCCTCGTTCACGCCAGACAGCCTGCTGAAGGCGATCACCGGTCTTGGCCAATCCTGAAGGGAACAGCTCAATGCTGCTGCAAGTCGCGCTCGACAAGCCCGAGCATCTCGCAATCCTGCCCGCCCTCACGGGCGTCGCCGACATCATCGAGGTTGGCACCCCGCTTCTCAAGCGCTTCGGCATCGCCGCCATCACGACCGTGCGCGAGATCTGCCCCGGCGTGCCCGTTCTCGCCGATACCAAGACGGTCGACGGCGGTTCGTTCGAGGCGAACATGGTGTTCAGCGCCGGCGCGTCCTTCATGACCGTCCTGTCCTGCGCCTCCTCGGCGACGCATGAGACAGTCGGCAAGTGTGCCACCGCCTTCGGTGCGTCCGTCATCGTCGACACGATCACGGAATCCGGCAAGCCTGTGCTGCTGCCGCCCGATTTCGTTCTGCCGGACGGTTTTGCCTATGTCGCCGTTCATTCGCCGACGGACGCCCGCCTCGCCGGCGACAGCTCGACCGGCCATATCGACGCCGTTGCCGCCATGCACGCGCGCGGCTTCCGCGTCTCGCTCGCCGGAGGGATAGGACCGGCGACGCTGGAATCGGTCATCGCCGTGAAGCCCGAGATTCTCGTCGTCGGCAGCGCCATCACGGAAACGGAAACCCCTGGAAAGGTAGCATCATGGATCAAGGAACGGCTCCCGGAACAAGGCCTTGGCTGGCCGTGGGACAAGAAATAGGCGAACTGCTCGAACGCATCGACCCGCAGGCCTTCGCCGCCGTCGCCGATGCCTTCCGCGAGGAAGGACGCCGGTGGTTCTTCTCCGGCCAGGGGCGCTCGGGGCTTGCCGCCCAGATGGCGGCGATGCGGTTCATGCATCTCGGCAGGCCCGTGCATTTCGTCGGCGAGGTGACGGCACCTTCCGTGCGCAACGGCGACGGCCTGCTGATCATCTCGGGCTCAGGCGAGACGCCTGTCAGCCTCAGCTACGCGAAGATCGCCAAGGCCGAGGGGGCCAGGGTGATAACGCTGACGCACAAGCCCAAGGGGACGCTCGCCGGCATCGCCGACGTCGTCCTGCCGGTTCCCGTGAGCGAGACGAAGCAGTTCGGGGGGAGCCTCTTCGAGCAGGCGTGCCTGCTGCTTCTCGATGCGGTGGTCATGCAACTCGCGTCCGGCATGGCAGACGCCCACGGGACGATGGCCTATCGGCACACCAATCTGCAGTGAGCCTCGCATGCACGTTGTCGTAACCATCGGCGATTGCATCGTCGACGAAGTCCGGGCCGAGGGGCGGGAGCCCGAGCGGTTCGCCGGCGGGGCGGGGCTCAACCTCGCCGCCGGCATCGCACGCCTCGGCCTGACCTCGACGCTTGTCACGCGTGTCGGCCAGGATCGGGACGGATACTATCTCCTGCGTTATGCGCGGGAGCGTGGAATCCGCATCGTCAACACGCCGACGGTGGATCCGACGGGTGTCGTGAGCTCGACCCGGTCGAATGGCGAGCCGAGCTATGCCTTCGCGCCGGCCATGTACCGCCGCCGGATCGCGTTCGGGGTGGAGGCACTGCATGCGCTGTCGAATGCCGCCGCCGCAGTCGTCAACTCGTATCCGCTGGACAACCCCGCATATGCCGACGATCTGGTGCAGGCCCTTTCCGTCGTGCCGGGCCTGCGGATCGCCGATCCCAATCCCCGTCCGCGCTTGATTTCCTCTCTATCCGCCTATCGCCAGGGCTTCGAGACGGTTCTCCGCGTCGCGAACCTCGTGAAGCTCAGCGATGAGGATGTGCAGCTTCTCTATGGAACGGACTGGCCGTCGGTGGGTGAACATCTCTTCGGCATGGGGGTCGAAACCATCCTGTTCTCCCATGGCGCAAACGGAGCGACATTGGTCGACCGGTCGGGCCTTCGTGTCGAGGTTCCGATCGCGAGCAGGCCGGAACCGATCATCGATACGATGGGAGCGGGGGATGCGACGTTGGCAAGCCTCGTTGCGTCCATCCTGCGAGGCGGCCGGCCGGCCGGCGAGGAGGCCTGGCGGGTGTATCTTGCCGACGCGATGATGGTTGCAGCCGCGACGTGCCGGCGGGCGGGCGCCGAGCTGGTCCTTCCATAAATTGTGCGCGTCCTCCGGCCCCGGTTTTCCATGTCGGGGCCAATCCATTATGTGATATCGACAGCCGGTCGAGAAATCGGGACGTGAGATGACGCAGGCACCGAGTGAGAAGGCAGCGAGATTGATCGACGTAGCGCAACGCGCCAAGGTGTCCCGCGCCACGGCCGCCCGCGCCCTCGGCGGCTACGGCCTTGTCACGCAGGCGACCCGCGAACGCGTCATGGCGGCGGCGGCCGAGCTGAACTACCGGGTGAACGAGCTCGCCCGGTCGATGCGATCCGGCCGCTCCCTGACGATCGGCGTCGTCGTTGCCGATATCTCGAACTCGTTCTTCACCAGTGCGATCCGCTCCATCATCGAAACGGCCTCCAAGGCTGGCTACCAGATACTCGTCCTCAACACGGACGACGACCTCGAGCGTGAGCGTGATGCCGTCAGGGTGCTGATCGAGAAGCGTGTCGATGGGCTGATTGTCGTGCCGGCCTCGCAGAACGAGACCGAGCATCTGATCGTTCAAAGCGAGCCGGAAGTACCGGTCGTGCTGCTCGACCGGCGCGTCGATTCGCATGAAATAGACTTCGTCACCACGGACGATCGTGCGGCCGCGGGCGCGGCGGTCCGGCATTTCGCTGCTGCGGGTCACAAGCGGATCGGTTTGCTGGTGGCCACGGCCAGTGTCGAAAAGCACAGCCTGACCATGCCCGCCCATGTGGTCGGCACGGTTCTGGATCGCGTGGAAGGGGCGAGGGCGGCACTTGCCGGGCTGGGATTTGTGACGAAGCCCGAATGGAGCCGCTACTGCCACAGCAGCGTGGAGACCGCACACGAAGCAATGGCCGAGATCCTTTCAGGCCCCGAACCACCGACGGCCATTCTCGCCACGAACGAGGAAATGGCCCTGGGTGCGCTGGGAGCGGCCCAAGAACTCGGATTCCAGGTCCCCGAGGATCTCTCGATCATCGCTTTTGACGATGCCCCATGGGCCGTCGTGTTCCGGCCGCCGCTGTCCGTCGTAAGACGACCGGTCGCCAAGCTCGGCGCGACTGCGGTGGAACTGTTGCTCAAGAAGATCGAGGACGGCTCGTATCGGAATTCTCAGGTCCTGGAGGCAGAGCTCGTCGTTCGGCGCTCGGTGGCCGCGCCACCGGGTCGGTAGGCGCGAAGACTTCGAGCATTTCGTTGCCGGCAAGCGCTTGAGCGCGGGCTGCTCAGATTTAGCCCTTCTGGACGGTAGGCTTGCTGTGTTTAAGCAGCAGGCAAGGCGCGGCTGACGGAGATGGTTGTTTTCGCGCGGTGCCTGGCCCATTCTACAGTCGTCGCGGCAGTAACATGGCCGGCCGGCGGCCGAGGATCGAGGAGGCGATAACGCGATGGGCATCCTGCTCCAAGGCACTGTGGCAGTTGTTTTCTCGATGCTGCTGTTGTTCCTGCTCCTGCTGATCTGGCCGCGCCGCGCGGGCCTTCGCAGGATGTTGGGCGGCGGCAGTGCCGGCGGGTCGAATGCAGGCGCCTTTGGTGCCTCCCCGGATGGTTGCAGCGGCCACGACAGCGGCGGAGGGGACGGGTGCTGAAGCGGGTTCTTCCGCCAGGCCCGTGCGGCTGCCGATGCCCAATCGGACAGAAAGCCCGATGAGACAGCTTTACCATGTCGGTACCTGCACGCTCTGCAGCCAGGGGCGGCTCTGGCTTCAGAAGAACCTGACGACGTCGGCGATCTATGCGCATTGCGAGGAGTGCGAGCAGGGATACCTCTCTCCGGAGGATATCAAAATCGCAGACGGCGGTTTCCTGACCCTGATTGAAGATTATGAAACCGACGATCCAACCGGCGAGGATGTCGAGAATTCGGTATGGGCCAGGGTGGTGACATTTGTGCAGTCCAGCGGCACGGGCGCGGCAACACCGAAAGACCCCTCACGATAAGTCCGCAATACGCACTTGTCCCGCTTCCAGGAAAGCATAGGCCCTAAGTTGGACCTGTTTGCCTTCTGCACATCAAAGATGTTCCTTGAAGAAATCCAGCACCGCCGTGCGCATGCGCGCTGTTTCGCGGTGACCGATGCCTGTCTCCGTGAGAAGCGCGAGCCGTCCGCGGACGGCGGCGCGGGAATAGGCGGCGGCGGTCTCGCGGAAGGCACGCTCGACGGCAAGCGGCGGGGTCAACCGGTCTTCCGAGCCGATGCAGATGAGTTGGGCGCGCGGCGCGATGCGTCCGGCGATCTCACCGGTCGAGGTTTCGGCAAGAAGGCCCGGCATGGTGAGGTAGTGGCCATGCAGGTCATGTACGCCGGTTTCCACCAGCGTCGCGAAATCGGCGTAGCAGCACAGATGCGCCACCGCGGCGACGCGCGTGTCGAGGGCGGCGAGGAAATAGGCGAGCGTCGCGCCCATGGAAAGGCCCGTCATGCCGATACGGGCAGGATCGACATCCGGCCGTGCGGCAAGCCAGGTGAGGGCGGCTGCCTGCTCCCCCAGCATCTGGCCGAACAGTGTCCGCCCCTGCCAGAGCGCCGCCTTGGCTGCCGCGCTTTCCGTCAAGCCTGTGCGTTCGCCAAAAGTCGGCATGTCGATGCAAAGCGTCACGTAACCCTCGCCTGCCAGCACCGGCCCCGGCGGGTCCAGCAGAGCAGGGCGGCCCTCCGTGAGTTCGCTGGCGCCCACCTCGTAGCGGTTGCCGTGGGCATGGGCATAGAGGATGGCGGGACGCGCCCCTTCGCTTGAGAGCGGCCGCGCCAGCAGCCCCCGCACGGCGGTTCCGTCGGACAGACGGAAGCGCAGGTGCTCGATAGCATGGTCCTCGTGCGTCTCGACACGGCTTTCCTCCAGCCGTAGCTCGGTTTCGGCAAAGCCGATGAGAGACCGGAGCCGTTCGGAGGAGATCGGCATGATGAGGTACCCCTACCGGACGAGCCAGCCGCCGTCGACGGGCAGCACCGTGCCCGTGACATAGCCGGAGGCGGGCGAGGCGAAGAACAGGACGGCCGTGTCAAGATCGCCGGGACTGCCCCAGCGGCCCATGGGAATGCGGGCGGAGATCTGGGCGCTGCGGTCCGGGTCGCCCCGCAGCGCTTCGGTATTGTCGGTCGCCATGTAGCCGGGGGCAATGGCATTGACGGTGATGCCATGCGGGGCGAGTTCATTCGCCATCGCCTTGGTGAGGCCGGCAATGCCATGCTTGGAGGCCGTATAGGCCGGCACGCGGATGCCGCCCTGGAAGCTCAGCATGGAGGCGATATTGACGATGCGGCCAGACCGCTTCGTCGCCACCATGTGGTGGGCCGCGGCCTGCGACAGCCGGAAGGCGGCCTTGAGGTTGACGTCGATGACGCTGTCCCAGTCGTCCTCTGCATAGTCGAGCAGATCGGCGCGACGGATGATGCCGGCATTGTTGACGAGAATGTCGATACCGCTGGCCGTCGCGACGGTCTCGGCGATGACGGCGCCGGCATCGAACGGTTTCGAGAGATCGACCGTCATGGCATGGAAGCGGCGGCCGGCCGCGGCCACCCGCTCAGCCGTCTCCGGCATGGCGGAGGAGCCGAGTGCGACGATATCCGCGCCGGCCCTTGCGAGCGCCAGCGCCATGGCCTGGCCAAGACCGGTGCGCGCGCCGGTGACGAGCGCGACCTTGCCCGTGAGGTCAAACAAGGTGTTCAAGGCGCAGCCCCTTTTCGTCAAAGAGATGGATGGGCGCGGCGGCCAGCGAGAGATCGATGCTTTCGCCCGGCGCAAGGTCGTGTTGCCCCGGCGCGACCACAAGGATCTTCTGCCCCGAAAGATCGGCATGCAGCACCGTCTCGGCGCCGAGCGCCTCGATGAGGGTCAGCTTTGCCGAAAGACTGCTTTCGCTGCGGCCGAGCGTGATGTGGTGCGGGCGCACGCCGAGCGTCACGCGCGCGCCGGCCATGCCGGTCGAAGGCAGTTCCAGCTTCTGGCCGCCGGCCAGTGCCACGACGCTCCGGTCCGGTCCGGCCGCCTCGACCGTGCCTTCGAGAAAGTTCATGTGCGGCGAGCCGATGAAACCGGCGACGAAACGGTTGGCGGGGCGGTTGTAGAGGTCGAGTGGTGTGCCGACCTGTTCGATGCGTCCGGCGCGCAGCACGACGATGCGGTCCGCCAGCGTCATCGCCTCGACCTGGTCGTGGGTCACGTAGATCATCGTGGCGGCAAGCCGGGCGTGGAGGGCCGCAAGCTCCGCACGGGTGGAGCCGCGCAGCTCCGCGTCGAGGTTCGACAGCGGCTCGTCGAGCAGGAACGCGACGGGCCGGCGCACGATGGCCCGGCCGATGGCGACGCGCTGGCGCTGGCCGCCCGAGAGCTGGCCCGGCCGGCGGTCGAGATAGGCCTCGATCTCCAGCATGCGCGCGGCTTCCCCGATGCGGGCGGCGATCTCGTCCTTCGGCATGCGGGTGTTTTCGAGGCCGAAGGCGAGGTTCTGGCGCACGCTCATATGCGGATAGAGCGCATAGGACTGGAAGACCATGGCAAGGCCGCGGTCGGCGGCCGGCACGGTGTTGACCACCTTGCCGTCGATGGCAAGGTCGCCGCTGGTCGGCCGGTCGAGCCCGGCGATCATGCGCAGCAGCGTGGACTTGCCGCAACCCGACGGGCCGACGAAGACGACGAACTCGCCGTCCTCGATCTCCAGGTTGACGTCGTGGATGACGTCGACGGCGCCGAACGATTTCTTCACATTGGTGAGCTTGATATGGCCCATGGAGCCCCCCTATTTCAGTCCGGTGCCGGCGATGCCGGTGGTGATGAAGCGCTGCAGGAAGATGAAGACCAGCACGACCGGGATCATGGTCACGACGGTCATGGCGAGGATGAAGTGCCATTGCACGTTCAGTTCGCCGGAATAGATGCTGAGGCCGACCTGCAGCGTGTAGAGCTCCTTGCGCGAGAGCACGATGAGCGGCCACAGGAAGTCGTTCCAGCGCCAGACGACGGAGAAGATCGCCAGCACCGCCAGCGCCGGCGCCGTCAGCGGCAGGATGATGCGCCAGTAGATCTGCCATTCGGAGGCCTTGTCCATGCGCGCGGCGTCGACCAGCTCGTCCGGAATGGTGAGCATGTACTGGCGCAGGATGAAGACGCCGGTGGGCGTCGCCACCGTCGGCAGGATCACGCCCCAGAGGTTGTTGAAGAGGCCGAGCGCCGAGACGATGGAATAGAGCGGCACCATGATGACCGAGAGCGGCACCATCAGCGTGGCGAGGATCAGCAGCATCGCCAGCGTGCGGCCGCGGAACTCGTATTTGCTGAGCGCGAAGGCGGCCATGGAGTTGACGACGAGCGTGATCAGCGTCGCCGTCACCGTTACGAAGACGGAGTTCCAGAGGTAGCGCACGAAATCGAAATGGGTGAAGGGCTCGGTGTAGTTGTCCGTCGCGAAGGACATTTCCCTGACCGGCGTGCGCTTGGCGATGTTGACCTTGACGATCTCGCCGGGATCCTTCGGGTCCACCATCTGGCTGACCACGCCGATGCGGCGCACTTCCGCCAGCACCGCCGTCGAGCCGTCCTCCAGCGTCGCCTCGTAGAGGTCGAGCGGCTTGTCGTAACCCTCGACCGTCACCTTCTGCGTGACATAGGGCAGGATGGTGGGCGGGAACTCGGCAAGCGCGGCAGGCGACTTGAAGGACGAGCCGACCAGCCAGACGGCCGGACCGAACATGACGAGGAGGCCGCCGATAAGCCAGGCCCAGGTGACGATATCGGTCCAGTGCCAGCCCTTGCCACCCCTTCGGCGCGTGAGGAAGCGTACGATCCCGCTCATTTGCGGCCTCCCTTCTTTTCGGAGCGGCCGAGGCCGAGCTGAAGCAATGTGAGCACGACGAGCACGGCACCCATGAGGATGGAGGCCGCCGCGGCAAGGCCCGGATTGCGCAGCTGCGCGGCAAAGCCCGTCTCATAAATATATTGCGTGAGATAGAGCGTGCTGGTGCCCGGCCCGCCGCCGGTCAGGACATAGACTTCATCGAAGATCTGCACGGCACGGATGAGGACGAGCACGACGACGACGAGCAGGTTGGGCATCAGGAGCGGCAGCGTGATGCGCCAGAAGGCCCGCGCCGGACGGGTGCCGTCCATTTCGGCGGCCTCGTAGAGGTCCTTCGGGATCGCTTGCAGGCCGGCGAGCAGGATGAGGGTGTAGAAGCCCATATGCGCCCAGATCGACACGCCGATGGTGGCGGCGAAGGCCCAGTTGCGGTCGTTGAGCCAGACATGGGGGTCGAAGCCGAGCCCGTAGAGACCGAAATTCAGAAGGCCCTGACGCTGCAGGATCCACTTCCAGATGAGGCCGACGACGACGGGCGACAGCAGCACGGGGAAGAAGAAGACCGCCCGCCAGAAGCTGCGCGCCGCAAGGTTACGGTTGAGGATGAGGGCCGTCACGAGCGAGACGAGGATCATCAGCGTAACCTGGAGCACGACGAACCAGGCGGTGTTCTTCACCGCGGTCCAGAACGTGTCCTCCGCGCGGCTGCCCGGATCGAGATAGCTGCGGCAGTCGAAGAGCCGCGCATATTGCCCGGCCCCGACGAAGGTGCGGTCGGGCAGGAAGAGTGCCGTGCCTCCGGTCATCGAATAGGCGAAGTTGATGAAGAAGGGCAGCAGCACGAAAATACCGAAGATCAGCATGTTCGGCATCAGGAAGAAGGCCGCCATGCCGCCGATGCCGGTCGCCCGCTGCAGCCAGCGCAACGGCGCATCGAGAATGCCCATGAGGAAATGTATCGGCGCTATGACAAGCGCGCCCAGGCTGGATTTGCCGGAATTGTGCGTTCTCATTCTGTCCCTCCCATGCCGGCGAGATCGCCCGGCGGTGGTAAGGCCAGGCGCCATCTGCGGCGAGCGGCGGGGGAGGCGCCCCGCCGCAGATGGCGGCCCATGCCGCCGGCATCGCGTATCCGCGCCTGTCCTGCCGGCGGCGCTCCGTTCCGGTCCCCAAGCATTCCCGCATTTCCTCGAATCGCGAAAAGGCTCTAACGCTTTTGCCCTAGAGGCCGGAATCCTTCACCTTGGCGGCGATATCCGCGTCGATGCGGGTGAAGGCTTCCTCCACCGGCATTTCGCCGGCCGCCGCCTGGCTGATGCGCGTGACCATGGCGCCGTAGAACGTATCGGACCAGAACCAGCCCGGCAGCTTCTGCGCGAGATCGGAGAGCGAGCCCGTGGCGGCGACGAAGGCATTGAGTGCCTCCTTGGCCTGCGCGTCGTCAGTCTTGAAGTCGAGACCCTTGGCGAGCAGTCCCTTGTGCGCGGGCAGGAACAGCGTGCGCTCGGAGAATTCCTTCACGATGTCCTCGCGGGCGAGGTAGTCCATGACCTTGGCCACTTCCGTCGGGTTCTTGGTGTATTTGATGGCCACCAGGCCCGCGCCGCCCGGCATGCCGGTGCAGTTGACAGGTCCGCAGGGGCTGCCCGTCGCCACCCAATCGAAGTTCGAGCCGATCTTCGTGGAGAAGTTCGGCACCTGCCAGGAGCCGGAATAGTAGTAGACGAGCTGGCCGTTGATGAAGTCGTCGGCGGCCGCGCGGTAGGTGGAACCGGCCGCGGAGACCCAGACGTCCTTGCTCATCGTGCCGTCCTCGATCCAGCCGATGAATTTCTTCAGGAAGTCCTTGGTGCCCTGGTCGAGGGGAGCCGGCTTGCCGTCGGCGCCGATATAGTTCGCGCCATAGGAAAGGACCGGGCCGGTCAGGCGGTGGCCGGAGCGGTCGAGCGCCATGGCAAAGGGCACCTGCTGGTTCTCGGCGACCGCTTTTGCGGCCTTTGCCCAGTCGTCCCAGGTGGCATCCTTGCCGGGAATGGCAACGCCTGCCTGCTCGAACAGCGTCTTGTTGGCAAAGCCGCCGGCGAGCGTGATCTGCGTCATGAAGCCGGAAATCTGGTTGGAGCCGTCAGGGCGCATCCAGTCTGCCTGCGCACCGAAATTCTCGTCCCAGTAGGCGGCGTCCGCGACGAGCGGGCGCAAGTCCAGCCAGTGCTGGCTCTGCGCCTTGAGGTTGGTGACGCGGGCGATGTCGGGGCCGTCGCCGGCTTCGAGCTGCACCGGGAGCTGCTCGCGCACGACGCTGTATGAGACGTTGTCGAGAATGACGTTGATCCCCGGATTCTCCTTCATGAAACGGTCGACGAGATCCTTCAGGACCTCGCCTTCGACGCCGTCGGAATACCACATGATGCGCACGTCGCCGGCCAGCGCCGACGTGGATGCCAGAAGCCCTGCGGCGAGCGCCGCCAGAATGGTCTTGGTCTTCGTCATGGTCGTTCTCCTCCTAGAGACGGGCCTCCCGCCCGCCATGTTCCAAACCGCCTGCCTCATGCAGGCGGGCATGCCGGCTATGCTGCCGATAGCATTGTCGTCGTGCCGGCGACGGGGAATGTCCCGGGCACGATGGTGCGGCCTTCCGCCTCCGTGGAACCGTCCGCGCGGAACCGTACGGCGCCATACTGGGGATCATCGATGACGAACGTGCCGTCGGCGTCCTCGTGTACCGCAAGGGCGGAGAACCATCCTTCGACGGAGGCGAGGTCGGAGGCCTCGCAGACGCGTATGATCCACCTTGTCTTGCGGCCGCGCTGGCGCAGCTCCACATTGGCCGAAGGCCCTTCCTTGACGCTCTCGAAGGGTGCGCTGCCCTTGAGGAACAGAGCACCGGCGCCGCTGCGGGCAAGCGCGATGTTGCCGGCAATGCGGCTCTCGTCGAACTCGGCGACCGGGAACCAGGCGTGGCTGAAGTCGGCCTGTTCGTCGACCGTGGTGAAATCCAGCACGGCAAGCCCGCGATACTGGTGGGTGCGGGGAACGGCGCCGCAGCCGCCCCAATAGGACGGACGGCCGTAGCCGAACTGGATCGTCTCGCCGGGATGGTTGATCCAGACGGCCGCTTCCGGGCGTTTGCCGAGGCGCAGGTGCAATACCGTTTCCTGGTAACCCCATTCGTTCCAGCGGTAGTGCGCGGCCGAGCCCATGGCGAAGGCGCGTCCCTTGTAGTGATAGAGCGCGGCGAAGCGGTTCTCGCCCTGCGAGAAGCACCATTCCTGGTGCGCTTCGGCCTGATGGTTGGCGATCGCGGAGAACTCCTCGGGCACGACGAGGCCGTGGTCGCGCAGGCAGACGGCGAGCTGCGGCAGCGCATGGACGCGCCGTCCATACCAGCCGCGGCGCCAGAGCAGGCGCGCGACGGCGGAGAGCTCCAGCGAGCGGCCGGCGCAGAGCGTATGCTCGTAGGAACGCCCCTGCGCGGCGGTGACCATGCCGTGATGGGCCGAGCGTGCGATGATCTCGCAGAGCCGGACGATGCCCTTCCTGGCGCGCTCGGCAATGTCGGCATCGGGGGCGAGGGCGGCAAGCGCCGTCAGGCCCTTGAGATCGATCGGGAAATAGGGGGCGGAGTTGAACTCCGCCATCTCCCAGGCCTCGAAATGGTCGAGCCAGGCACGCACCCGGGCTGCGCCGACGGCCCGCTGCTCGGCCCCCTTGCGGCCGGAGCGAACGAAGGTCGCTTCGGCATGCAGGTCGCCGGCGAGATAGGCCGACGTGTGGAAGAGCAGCGCGTGGTTTTCGGAGAAGTACCACTGCACGTCATTGCCCGGCTCGTCCATCCAGTAGCGGAAGCCGAGGATGGCGGCGTCGATGCGTTTGCGGGTCGCTTCGCCGATATCGCCACCCCAGGCGATACGCGACCAGATGAGCGGCACCAGCGAGAAGTCGGCGCAGTCGTGGCAATCCTCGATGGAGGGCAGGATCTCCTCGATCATCGTATCGGTATCCACCCCGCCGCGTCCGCTCGCGAGCCGCGCGAAGGCGCGTACCGTATCCCGCTCGGAAAATTCCGAGATTTCATCGAGGGTTTCCGTGATGCGGGCGGCAAGCGAGGCAGGCGCCTCGCCCTGGCGCTTCGCATGGCAGATCTCCACGCCGATCGAGCGGGCCGCGACGAAGCCGTCCGCGTCGAGCGTCACGCGGAAATGCCGGAAATCGGCGGGCAGGGCGCTTGAGGAGCCTACGAGCAGGCGGGTTTCACCGGCCCGCAGCGTGAAGCCGTAGTCGAAGCGCTCGGTGGACATGAAATCGCCCTCGACCGCGACGTCGACCTTGACGTCCATCGGCAGCGGTGCGGCGAAGATCAGCGTCATGTCGCCGTCGAAATAGGCCGGCCGGTCGAAATGCATGCCGTCGAGGGCGGCTTCCACCGCATCTGCCGCTTCGCCGGGGCAGGGTACCGGCACGGCGACGGCTGCCTCCGGGCCGGAGAGGTAGTCGAGCTGGATGAAATAGCGGGCATCGCGCTCGGCGAGATCGTCGAAGAACAGGGTGATCTCGTTGAGGCCGGCCTTCAGCGGCAGGTCGAACTCGGCCTTGGCTTCGAGATTGCGGCTGTAGGGCGCCATCCAGCCGGCTTCCGCGCCGTTGAGGAGGAGCACTGCGCCGCCGCAGGTCCCGAGGCGCACCCTTGCCGTGCCGGCGGCAGCCGCCCCGATGAAGGTCCGCGCCCAGGTGGCAAGGCGTGTCGGGCGGAACCAGAAGCCGGAAAGATCGAGCCGTGGCGAGCCGAAGGGCAGCCACCAGCGCGCGGCATGGAACGTGCCGCGCACATCCGGCCGCGCATTGCGATAACGCTCGGCGAAGATGGTGCGGCAGGGATATTCGTGCGGAATGAAGTTCTTGTGCTTCGTCAGGAAGAAGAAGGGATCCATCTCGCCCTTCATCGGCTGGTCCGGCACGTCGAAGCGCTCCCCGGCTGTCATGCCGAGCTGCCAGTAGCGGATGGCGTCGCCCGCCGCGAGAGGCTTCTTCATATGGAAGGTCGTATCGGTCATTTCAGGTCAGCCACGGGTACGGGAGAAACGTCGTTGTATTCCTGGTTCTCGCCGGTCATGCCCCAGACGAAGGCATAGGGGCCGGTCCCCGCGCCCATGTGGACCGACCAGGCGGGCGAGAGCACCGCATCGCCATTGGCGACGACGAGATGGCGGGTTTCCTCGGGCCGGCCCATCACATGCAGCACGCGGTCTTCCGGGGCGAGGCCGAAGTAGCAGTAGGCCTCCATGCGGCGCTCGTGCAGGTGGGGCGGCATGGTGTTCCAGACGCTGCCCTCGGCAAGGTCGGTGATGCCCATGAGGAGCAGGCAGGAGGGCGAGACCTCCGGATGGATGTACATCGCGAGCCGGCGCTTGTTGGCGCGGCGCATATCGCCGAGATCGAGGGCCTTGGCTTCCTTGCGGGTGATCAGCCGGTGTGGGAAACCGGCGCCGGCAGGCACGGAGTTCATGTAGAAGCGGGCCGGTGCGTCCGCCGAAAGGCTGGAGGCGGTGATCTCTTTCGCACCCCGGCCGACATAGAGCACGTCGCGGTTCTCCAGCGTGAAGCGCTGGCCGTCCACCTCGATCGTGCCCGTGCCGCCGAGGTTTGCGATGCCCATTTCGCGGGCGGACAGCAGGTGAGCCGTGCCGATATCCTCGCCGGAGCCGAAGGTGAGGCTCGATCTGACCGGCATCGCGCCGCCAAGGATGAGACGATCGACATGGGTATAGGTGAAGTTGACCCGGTCGGCGGCAAAGAGGTCCGTCATCAGGAACGCGTCGCGCAGGCGCTGCGTGTCGTAGCCCTTCACGTCATCCGGCGCCGCGCCGTAGAGTACCTTCATCGTCATGCTGCCTGTCCTTCTCTGTCGACATGTTCCAGCGCCTCGGCAAGGCAGAGGATCGCCAATGCCTGGCCGTAGCCGGTCGGCTGGATCGGGATGTCCTTGTAAAACTGGAGATCGTGGCCCATGCGCGTGCCGTAGGAGACGTTCAGCACCGTGCCGCTTTCATCGATATTGCGCATCACCGCTTCGAGCGCCTTCATGCCCGCCGCGCGCCAGGCCGGCGTTCCGAGGCCGAGGCGATAGCCCTTGAGCAGGCCGTAGCCGATGCCGGCGGTTGCCGAGATTTCCTCGTAGGAGGAGGCGTCGTCCAGCAGCGTGCGCCAGGCGCCGGACGGCGTCTGGAGGGCGAGAAGGGCATCGACCTGCGCGACCAGCACGCCCTCGAGGAATTGCCGCACCGGGCGGTCGAGTTCGGCGAGGTCGAAAAGGTCGAGCACGCCGGCGGTGATCCAGGCATTGCCGCGCGCCCAGCGGGCACGCGCGAAATTGTGCCGGCCGTCGAAGGTCCAGCCGTGGAACCAGAGGCCGGTCTGGGGGTCGGCAAGGTAGCGCGCATGCACGAGGAACTGGCGTGAGGCTTCGTCGACAAGCTCGCGCCGGCCGCTGGCCTGCCCGTAAGAGGCCAGGAACAGCGCGACCATATAGAGCGTGTCGTCCCACAATTCGTGGTCGTTGATCTTGTCCGAGACGTGGTGCTCGAAGCCGCCTTCCGGCGTGCGGCCCATGTCCGACAGGACGCGGTTCGCCCAGGCGTCGAGCACGGGTTGCCAGCGAGGATCGCGTGTCTTCGCCCAGAGCAGGGAGAGCCCGAGCATGGGCGCGGTCGTGTTGACGTTGAGCCCTGGCAGGCCGGCGGCGATCTGGGTGGAATACCAGTCCTCCACCAGCGTGCGCAGGTCTTCGCGGCCCGTCAGCAGCCAGAGCCGCACGAGACCATAGAGGCCGACGCCCTGGGGCCATTCCCAGCTGTCGAAACTGATGTAGTCACCGGCCGTGCCGTCGAGGTTCGGTTCATGAAAACGGCCGCTGTGCCTGAGGCCGGTCATGCCGGCGACAAGGCGATCGAGTCCGGTGCTGATGTCATGGCCGGTCAGGCCCATGGCGCTCCTCCCTGCGGTCACCGATGGACGATTTAGGGTGGATAATGCATGGTGATTTTTCTTGCGCAATCTGAAAATTTTTCTCATGACTGGTGCGAGAGAGGTGGCCGATGACTGTCAAACCCCTGCCCGGAAAACGCGGAAAGAAGAGCAAGAAGGTTCGGCTGGAGGATATTGCCGCGCGCTGCGGCGTCTCGCTCAGCACCGTTTCGCGGGCTTTGGCGGGGGAGAAGGGCGTGCGGCCGGAAATCCGCCGGCAAGTGCTGGAAGCGGCGAAGACGGCGAATTATGTCGTGCCGACGGCCGTTGCCGGACAGAAGGTCATCCTTGCCGCTTCCAGCGCCGCGATGATCGACTATGTGCGCAACCAGTTCACGCTCTACGTGCTGGACGGGCTGAAAGAACGGGCGCAGGCGCTCGGCCTCGAGATCATCACGCGACCGATCGCCGACAAGAGCGAGGAGCTGTCGCTGCTCAAGGAGGCGAAGGATGATCCGGAGATCCTCGGCCTGCTCTTCCTCACCGTCGACGACGAGGCGCTGCTGGCGGCAACGCGCGGCTTCGAAAAGCCCGTCGTGCTGCTCAATGGCGACGATCCCTTCATGCGGCTTTCGAGCGTGACGCCGTGCAACCGGTCGAGCGCGCGGCTTGCCGCCGATCACCTGATCGGTCTTGGCCACGAACGCATCCTCTTCTTCATGCGGCCCGGCCGCCGCACCATCGAGCGGCGCTACGAGGGTTGGCGCGATGCGCTGCTTCATCACGGCCTTCCCGCCGATCCCGATCTCGTCGTGCCGGTCGACGACTGGCTGCCGGAGCTGGCGACGCAGGCCATCGTCTCGCGCATCCGGGCGCGCGGGCTGGATTTCACCGCGGTGCTCGCCGCCGGCGACAGCCTTGCCGTCGGCGCCATGATGGGCGTGCAGCAGGCGGGCTATGGCGTGCCGAAGGACGTCTCCGTCATGGGCATGGACGACCTGCCGCAGGCCGCCTTCCTCAATCCGCCGCTGACGACCATGCATATTCCCATGCGCGAAATCGGCTCGGCGGCGCTCGATCTCCTGCGCGACAGCCTCGGCGGCCTGCCGTTCCCGCCGCGCCGGCTGGAGCTTGCCTGTCATCTGGTCGAGCGTTCGTCGACAGGGCCGGCCGCTTGAGCTTCCGGGCTTGTCATGCGCAAGGCGGAGGGGGGCCTCATCTCCTAGGAGGATGGCGAGGCATGGCGGAAAGCGGCACACAGGGGCGATAACAGCGTTCTGCAAAGGGTGCCGCCCATGACTGCCTATCCGATCGACCTGATCCGCGCCTCCTTCCCCGCTCTGGAGAATTCCCGCACCGCCTATCTCGACAACCCGGCGGGAACGCTTGTTCCAAGAACGGTCATCGCGGCCGTGGCGGATGCGATGGCGACGGCGTCGGCCAATCTCGGCGGACGGTTCGCCGCCTCCCAGCGGGCGGATGCCGTCTGGCGCGCGGCGCACGAGGCGGCGGCGGAGTTCGTCAACGCCGCTTCCTGGCAGGAGATGGTGATCGGCCCGAACATGACGACGCTGGCCTTCCAGATGGGCCGGGTCATCGGCAAGACCTTCTCGCCGGGCGACGAGATCATCGTCACCCGCATGGACCACGAGGGCAACGTCTCGCCCTGGCTTTCCATGGCCGAGGAATACGGCCTGGTGGTCAAGTGGCTGCCGTTCAACACGGAAAGCTGGCGCATCGAGCCTGAAGACCTTGCTGCTCTTCTCACGTCGCGCACGAGGTTCCTCGCGCTCAACTATGCCTCCAACATGACCGGCAGCATCAACGACGTCGCCGCGCTGACGGCGATGGCGCGGGCGACGGGTGCGCTCGTCTGGATCGACGCGGTGCAGCTTGCGCCGCATCGCCTGCCGGACGTGCAGGCGACCGGCTGCGATTTCCTCGTCTGCTCGTCCTACAAGTTCTTCGGCCCGCATCTCGGCGTGCTGTGGGGACGCGGCGACCTGCTGCGGGCGCTGCCGCCGCACCGCGTGCGCTGCCAGAGCGACGACATTCCGGATCGCTTCTGCACCGGCACGCCGCAGACCGAGCTTCTGGCAGGCCTGACGGCGACGATCGACTATCTCGCCTCGGCCGGGGAGGCGACCGGCAGCACGGGCACGCGGCGCGAGAAGATGGCGGACGCCTACCAGGCCTTCGATGCCTATGAAGCAGGCCTCACGCGGCGGCTGATCGGCGGCCTGACGGCGCTGCCGGGCATCCGGCTGATCGGCATCACCAACCCCAATCTCTTTGCCCATCGCGTGCCGACGATCTCCTTCACGCATGAGCGCGTCTCCACCCATCGCTTCGCCGATGCCCTGGCCGCCGAGGACGTCAATGTCTGGTCCGGGCACAATTACGCGCTGGAGCCGGCGCGCCATCTCGGCCTTTCCGAGGAGGAAGGGGTGGTCCGCATCGGCATCGCCCATTACAACTCCGTCGAGGAGATCGAGCGCACGCTTGCGGCAATCGACAAGCTTGTCGCTTAAGCCGGGGTGTCGTAAGGCGTATAAGTAATCGTTTTCCTTGGGAATCTTGCAGATGGCCCCATGACAGAAACCGCCGCCGCCAGTTGGATCGCGCCCTTTGCGCATGCGCTCGATCGCTACGACCAGCCCGATAGCGTGCCGGCGCTTCTGGCGGCGATCGGTTCGGTCGCCCGGTTCCATCTGGCCCTGTCGGTCGTGCACCGCAAGAACGGTGGCCCGAGCTATGTCTTCGACACGTTCTCGGGGCCGCGGGCCAAGCGCGCGGTGCAGCTCTTCATCGCCGGCACCTATCTGCTCAATCCCTTCTACAATGCCTATCTCGCGGGCCTTCCCGCCGGGGTTTACCTGATGCGCGATCTCGCGCCCGACGATTATCTCGGTTCGGATCTCTATCGCGGTCTCGACATCCGTCGCCACGAGGACGAGGAACTGGGCTACCGTACGCACGGCTGGCCTGAGGGCATGGAGGAACTGCTGATAGCCATAGAGCTGCCGAACGGGGACATGGCGGAGATCAGCCTGTCGCGCATCCGCAGCGAGGGCGGCTTCGACGCGGCGTCCATCGCCCGGCTGCGCGAGGCGCATCCGATGATCGCCGCAATCTTCCGGCGGCTCTGGACACATCTTTCACGCAACGAGAACGCACCGCAGGCGCGTCCGATCGATCACCTCTTCAGCGATTTCGGCCGCGATCTCCTAAGCCCGCGGGAACGGGAAGTGGCCCTCCTCATCCTGAAAGGCCATTCCAGCGAGTCGATCAGCTATCATCTGGGCATTTCGATCGCGACGGTGAAGACCCACCGCCAGAAGCTTTACGCGAAGCTCAATCTGTCCACGCAGCAGGAACTGTTTTCGACGTTTCTGCGCAGCCTCAATCTTTGAGGCGGGGCGAATGGGCACGCCCCCCGCCTTTTTCTTTCAACCCTTCAGGCTGTCGCGGATCGCGGCGGAGATGGCGGCGAGGCCCTTGTGCAGCTCGTCCTCGGTGGGCCAGACATAGCCGATGCGGAAATGCCGGTCGTCCTGCTCGAACCAGCTGCCGCGGCCGACATAGGCCTGGTGGCGGCTGTAGAGGCTTTCATGGAAGCCGGCGAGATCGACATTGGCCGAGGGCACGATGCGCGGGAAACAGACGCAGCCGCCTGACGGCTCGACCCATTCGACGAGCGGTTCTGAGGCAATCCAGTCCTTGACGATGGCAAAGGCGCTGGCGATGCGGGCATTGTTGTAGGCGAGCCATTCGTCACGCTGGCTGAGCGCGACATAGGCGATGTATTCATCCACCGTGCTGCCGGAAATGCCGATCTGCTCGCGTGCGGCGAGGAAGGTTTCCATGAGGTCGGCATCGCGCGTGATCAGCCAGCCGATGCGGATGCCGGGAATGCCGTAGGTCTTGGAGAGCGAGGAGACACTGATCACCCGGTCCGACAGGCTTGCGGCAACCGGCAGCATCGGCCCCGAGGTCATCTCGCGATAGGTCTCGTCGAAGAGGAGGCGCGTGCCCTTGCGCTCGACCAGCGCCACCAGCGCCCTCATCTCGTCCTCGGAGATCATCACGCCGGTCGGATTGTGCGGATAGGTGACGGAGACATATCTGGTCTCGGGCCGGATCGCCGCCTCGATCGCCTCGAGGTCGAGGCGATAGCCGGCCTCGAAGGTGAGGTCGACGATGCTCATGTCCGCGCCGATGGTGCGTGGCGTTTCGAGGTTCGTCGCATAGTTCGGGCGCACCACGACGATGTGGTCGCCTGCCTCGATCATCGAGGTCGCGATGATGAAGAGCGCGCCCGCTGCGCCGGCAGTCACGAGCACGTCGTCGGCCGCAAGGCCTTCCCCCGTGCCGGCGATCAGGCCGCGCAGGTCCGGCGCGCCGCGGTGATCGCCATAGCACAGGAGAATGTCGTCCAGCTTCAGTTTCAGCTCGCCGAGGCGCCGGTCGGCGACGGAGCTTTCCGAGAGGTTGTAGCGGATCGTGTCGTAGCCGAGCTGTTCGGGCGATTCCAGCTCGATGGGCATGCGGACATATTTCATGGGGCTCTCCTCTGGCCTGCATGTGACAGGGCTAGATCAACCGCGCGTCACATTCCATCCTCCCCGAGGGTGATGACGGCCATCATCCCCTAGGTGGATTTCCTCGCCCTTCCGCCCGGCGCATCGTTCCCCATCGGCGGAGTGAGGACCGTCGCAAGGACTGACCTAACAAAGAAGGGGAATGCCATGAAATTCATGACCGGTCTGTTGTCTGCCGCAATCGTCGGCCTGGCGGTTGCCATGCCTGCCCAAGCCGAAACGCTGCGCGTCGGCATGGAATGCACCTACGCGCCCTTCAACTACCGCACGCCCGAGGGCGAGATGGCCGGCTACGACGTTGACGTCGCCAAGGGCATCGCCGAGCGCATCGGTGTCGATCTCGACTATGTCTGCCAGGAATGGGACGGCATGATCCCGTCGCTGCTTGCCAACAAGTTCGACCTCATCGTCGCCTCCATGTCGATCACCGAGGAACGCAAGCAGAAGATCGACTTCTCGATCCCCTACCGCGTTTCAGTCGGCCGCATCCTCGGTTCGAAGGAAGCGGGCCTCAAGCTGTTCGACGAGGCCGGCAAGCCGATCCCGGATGCCTTCAACGGCTTGCGCTTCGGTGTGGAGCGCGCCTCGACCTATGCGAAATGGGTGGAAGCCAAGCTGCCGGGCGCCGAGATCTCCCTTTATGATGGCGCCCAGCCGATGCTGCTCGACCTGCAGAACGGCCGCATCGACATCGCCATCACCAACCCGATGAAGGCCTATCTCGACTTCCTCAGCAAGGAGAACGGCGCCGGCTTCGAATTCGTCTCGCCGCCGATCGACGAGGTCGAGTATTTCGGCCCGGGCGTCGGCGTCGGCCTGCGCAAGGGCAATGACGAGCTGCTCGTCAAGATCGACAAGGCGCTGGACGAGATGATCAAGGACGGCTCTCTCGAAAAGTACAGCCTGAAATACTTCCCCTTCTCCATCCATCCGTCGAACTGGAAGGGTGTCGGCCAGTAAGCATGACCTCCGGGCGTCGCGCCAGGCGCGGCGTCCGATCTCGCATGAAGATTACGGAGGTATAGCATGTCGGTTCTCGACGGCTGGTGGGACGACTTCTTCTTCGGCCTGATGACGGTGTTGCAGGTCTTTTTCGTGGCCCTGGTGATTGCCGTCGCCTGCGGGCTGCTCGGCGCCTCGGCCAAGCTTTCCAAAAGCCGCATCCTGCGTGCGATCGCCCAGGCCTATACGGTGGTGTTCCGCGGCGCGCCCGAGCTCCTGGTGCTGCTGCTCTTCTATTTCGGCATGGCCATCACGCTCACCTCGATCGTGCAGGCCTTCGATCCCTCGGTGAAATTCATCGATCTTCCGCCGTTCTGGGCCGGCTCCATCGCGATCGGCCTGATCGTCGGGGCCTATATGACCGAGACCTTCCGCGGCGCCTTCCTCGGCGTCGACCGCGGGCAGATCGAGGCCGCGCGGGCGCTCAGCCTCAAGCGCCACCAGATCTTCCGCTATGTGCGCCTGCCGCAGATGTGGCGGCTTGCCTTGCCGAACTTCGGCAATCACATGCTCTCCATCATGAAGGATACGGCGCTCGTCTCCATCATCGGGCTGGAAGAAATCCTTTTCGTCGCCAAGATGGCGAACTCGCTCATCCACCGTCCCTTCCTGCTCTACATGACCGTCGCCCTGATCTACCTCGCGATGACGACGGTGATCACCTTTGCCGTCGGCTGGCTGGAGCAGCGTGCCAATCGTCACCTGAGAGGTGCCCGATGAGCTTCGACCTCTCGCTTATCGCCGTCAGTCTTCCGAAGATCCTGCAAGGCCTCGGGCTGACGCTCAACCTGCTCGCCGTCTCGACCCTGTTCGGGCTGATCCTGGCCGTCGGCATCCTGCTGATGCGGCTGTCGCGCCGGGCCTGGCTGGTCTGGCCGGCCAAGGCCTATATCTACTTCTTCCGCGGCACGCCGCTGCTCGTGCAGCTCTTCGTCATCTATCACGGCCTGCCGCAGTTCGGCTTCATCAGGCAGAGCGTGCTCTGGCCGCTCCTGCGCGAGCCCTACTGGTGCTCGGTCATCGCGCTGTCGCTCAACACGGCGGCCTATGTCTCGGAAATCCTGCGCGGCGGCGTGCTCGGGGTCGACAAGGGCCTCATCGAGGCGGGCAAGGCGCTCGGCCTCAGCAAGTTCCAGCGCACGAGCCGCATCACTGCCCCCCTCGCCGTCAGGCTGGCGCTTCCGGCCTACAGCAACGAGATCGTCTCGATGCTGAAGTCCACCGCGCTCGCCTCCACCGTCACACTGATGGAAATGACGGGCGTCGCCCGCACCATCGTGGCCGACACCTTCGCCCCATACGAGATCTTCATCGCCGCGACGATCATCTACCTCGTGCTCGTCTGGATCATCCAGACCGGCTTCACGCTGGTCGAGACCTACGCGAACCGCCATGTGAGAAAGACCTGATGGCCGATATCATTGTCCTCGAAAAGATGAACAAGTTCTATGGCACCTATCACGCGCTGAAGGATGTCGATCTCACGATCGCCAAGGGCGAGAAGGTCGTGGTCTGCGGCCCCTCGGGCTCCGGTAAGTCCACTATGATCCGCTGCATCAATCGGCTGGAAGAGCATGACAGCGGCCGCATCGTCGTGGGTGGAGAAGAGCTGACCGACGACGAGAAGAAGATCGATCTCGTCCGCCGCGAGGTCGGCATGGTGTTCCAGAGCTTCAACCTTTTCCCGCACATGACCGTGCTGGAGAACCTGACGCTCGCGCCGCGGCTGGTGCGCAAGATGGCGACGGGGGAGGCCGAGGCGATCGCCATGAAATACCTCACCCGCGTGCGCATCCCCGACCAGGCGAACAAATATCCCTCCCAGCTTTCGGGCGGCCAGCAGCAGCGCGTCGCCATCGCCCGGGCGCTGTGCATGAACCCGGAGGTGATGCTCTTCGACGAACCCACCTCCGCGCTCGATCCGGAGATGATCTCCGAAGTGCTCGACGTGATGACCGACCTCGCCCGCGAGGGCATGACGATGGTCTGCGTGACGCACGAGATGGGTTTTGCCCGCTCGGTCGCCGACCGCATCGTCTTCATGGACCAGGGCGAGATCGTCGAGGTCTCCACCCCCGCCGAATTCTTCGCAGCCCCGAAATCCGAGCGTGCCCGCACCTTCCTCGGCCAGATCCTCGCCCATTGAGAAGCGCCATGACCGATCATACCGAAACCTTCCTCACCTTTGCCCAGGCGATCGCCGACAGCTCCCGCGCCCTGCTTCTGGCGGCGGCCGAAGAAGCGCCCCGCGTCGATCTCAAGCAGGATGCGAGCTTCGTCACCGCAACCGACCGGGCCGTGGAAGCACGTCTGCGCGAACAGATTCGCGCGGCCTTTCCCGATCACGGCATCATGGGGGAGGAGTATGGCAGCGAGCGGCTCGACGCCGAATTCGTCTGGGTGCTCGACCCGATCGACGGCACGGCGGCCTGGGTCGCCGGCATTCCTGTCTATGGCACGCTGATCTCGCTGGCGCGCGGCGGCAAGCCCCTGCTCGGCGTCATCGATCTCCCGGCCACGGCCGAGCGCCTCACCGGCATTTCCGGGCAAGGCGCGTGGCATAACGGCAAGCCGATCCGCTGCCGCAAAGGCACGGCCCTCGCCGACGCCTACATGACCTCATCGAATCCCCGTTTCATTCCCGAAGCCGACCGCGCACCTTTCGCGCGTCTCGATGGAGCCGTGCAGTTCACCCAGTACGGCGGCAGCTGCTACAGCTATGCCTGCCTTGCCCGCGGCCGCACGGACCTTGCCGTCGATGCCGGGTTCGACGCCTATGACCTCTTTGCCCCCACCGCGATCATCGAAGGCGCCGGCGGCGTCGTCACCGACTGGCAGGGCGGCCCGCTCGATCTCGGCTGGCGGGGCTGCGTCATCGCGGCCGGCGACCGGGCGCTCCATGAAAGCGCGCTCGAAGCGCTCGCCGTAAGGGAATAAGCACCGTTTTTCACGCCGGCCTGCCCGGGCCTCACGCTGGACCATCCGCTTCCGGCGGGCCGCACCGGTCTGATGAATCGCCGGAAGTGATGACGGGGTATGTCCCTTCCAATGGAGCTTTGCCATACGGCGGAGCGGGGTCGTTAAATCCCCGACCCGTCAAGCTGCTGGGCGTCGTCGCCTTCCCAGGGGGAGGGCACAGAGGCACGGCTGAGATTGGCCGAGGGCATAGGCATCCAGCACTTCAGCTCCGGCTCGGCATATTCAATGATGCGGCCGGGGGAGGAATCCGACGCGCGCCAGCCTTCCGCGCCGAACTGATCGCCATTCGACCAGTAGGCGACGTCAACTTCCGCCGGCCCCTGTTCGGAGGGGCGGACTGTGACGAGGATCCGGCTCCCGTCCTTCGGCGCACCTGCCATATGGCGCCACCGGTCTGGCTCGTCCATCGTTTTCCTCCTGCCTTGCCACGGATCGAAGTGTCGCCTTGCCATCGAAAGCGGTCAACCCCATTCTTGCGCGCCCCAAAAACCAGTTGCAATATGAAATCAGTCAAACTAGCTTGGATCGGCTTTTCAAGGAAACGGAGGCGGATATGGCCAAGCTCGTGTTCGGAATGAACCAGTCCCTGGACGGCTATGTCGACCATATGGCGTTCGGGCCGGACCGCACGCTCTTCCGCCACTTCATCGAGGAGGCTCGGGGGCAGGCGGGCAGCGTATACGGCCGCCGAATGTATGAGATCATGCGTTACTGGGACGAAGATCATCCCGAATGGGATGCAGAGGAACAGGCCTTCGCGGCGGCATGGCGGAACCAGACGAAATGGGTCGTCTCGCGCTCGTTGGTGTCTGTCGGCCCCAATGCCATCCTTGTTCAGGGCGATCTCGAGGACGCGATCCGCGCGTTGAAGGCTGAGCACGACGGGGAGATCGAAGTTGCCGGCCCGGACCTGGCGCAAAGCCTTACCGAACTCGGCCTGATCGACGAATATCGAATCTACCTGCACCCCGTCGTGCTTGGTCACGGCAAGCCGTATTTCGCCGGACCCCGGCCGCCGCTCCGCCTTCTGACCCATGAGCGGATAGGTGAGGACGTGATCAAGCTGACCTATGTTCCTGCCTGATCGGTCCCGACTGCCGGCGCTTTAATCCCTCTGCGGTTGTCGGCTCGGCCATGTTCTGATCACCTCGGCCCAAGGAACGTAAATGGTTGGCTGTCCTTGAACTGATCGTTGACCATTCCGGAATGGATATGGCTCTGGTTCGGACCGAGGTCGAGTTTCCTTACCGTTCCCGTTTCTTTCGACAGATCCAGCTTCGTGAGGTCGACCCAGAATACGTTCGGCGTCACGGCGGATTCGAAGAAGTAGAGTCTGCGCTTGTGGTCGACGACCGTCCGCCAGCGTGTCGAGGAAATATTGGGCTGGTCGGGCGTGGTGATGCCGTAGGGGACGGAGACGTTGCGGATCACGCTGAAAACGCTTGCGATCGCCTCGACGGCGTCTTCGCTTTTCGGGATGGCGTTCACATAGAACGAGGCACGCGCGAACCTGTCCGACGCGCGGTTCGTGCCGGGCAACATGACGGTCCCGCCGATCTGCTTCCAATATGCGTTGAGGGCCAGTTGCTGGTCGAAGACCGGCGAGTTTGTCATCACCTGATAATCGCGGCTGTGATGGATGACCTGCCTGCCGTCGATATATTCGATGATCGCGCTGTCGCCGCTGCCATCCGAAAGCGAGAGATGCAGCGTTGCCAGCCGCTCTTCTCCCGGCACAGTGTCGGTGACGATGGTGAAGGGGTTCTTCTCCAGCGTGGCGACAGCCTCCTCGACGGTCGCGAAATTGTCGAGGACATATTGTGCCCAGGCGGCAAGCGACAGGGCGGGCGACGTGCCGTCATAGGCCGGATAGTCGGATTCGACGAGCCACAGCACATTGGCCACGAGGCCCGCCTCGTTCATTCCGTCGGTCGTGGAAATATCGTAGCCCGAAGCGATGACGCTGCCATATTTTGAGGTCCACTGGACGGAATTCGGCCCGGCCTGCCCGGTGCGCTCCATGCCGCGCGGGAATATCCAGAGATTTGTTCCGACATCGGTTTTCCAGTCCATGGAGCGTGCCGTGATGACCTGGCCGCCGGCACCATGGTAGACGAAACGCGTGCAGGCCTGCGCGGCCGATGTCGTCAGCATGGCGGTGGAAAGCAGGATGGCGGCGCAGGTGGCCGAAAGCGACGTCCGCAAGCGCATCGGTTGTCCTCCGTTCCGCGATCGGGAATGCAACCTATACTAGGAGATCGTGCTTGTTGGAGGAAGTCAAATCGGCTTAACTGGTCGGCAGGCATTTGACCGGCCACATACCGGGAAGGTGGGAGGGGATATCTTGGCGTTTCGTTTCGGAGACAAGTATCGCCACCTTGTCCATGGTGGTGCATGCGCCTGTCATGGCCAGCAGGCCGGGCAACTTTTCGCGCGCATAAACGAAGGCCTGTCGCGCCGTTCCGTCCTGAAGGGCATCGCGGCCAGCCTTGCAGCCCCGGCGCTTGGTGCGGTGAGCCCCGCTTTCGCGCAGGCGCCCGCAAGGCCCGTACGGCTGCAAAACGTCAATATTTTCGATGGAAAGAGCAGTACGCTCCTGCAAGGGCGGGACGTGCTTGTCGAAGGCAATCGCATCAAGGCGCTGGTCCCGGTCGCGGATGCCGTTTCCGATGTGCAGGTGATCGATTGCGGCGGGCGCACATTGATGCCCGGCATGATCGACGCCCACTGGCATTCCATCCTCGCCGGCATCTCCCAGGTCGCTGCCATGACAGCGGATATCCCCTATGTGCATCTCGTTGCCGCGCAGGAAGCCGAGCGCACCGTGCTGCGCGGTTTCACGACGGTCCGGGATGTCGGGGGACCTGCCTTTGCCTTGAAGCGGGCCATTGACGAAGGCCGCATCGCCGGCCCTCGCATCTATCCCGCCGGCGCCATGATCTCGCAGACGTCCGGTCACGGCGATTTCCGCATGCGGACGGACCTGCCCCGTACGGCGCAAAGCGATCTCAGCGTGGCCGAGCGGGCGGGCATATCGGCCATCGCCGATGGCGAAGCCGAAGTGCTGCGCCGGGTGCGCGAGCAGCTCATGCTCGGCGCCAGCCAGATCAAGATCATGGGCGGTGGCGGCGTTGCCTCCGCCTTCGATCCGATCGATGCGCTCCAGTATTCCGATGCCGAAATGCGGGCGGCGGTTTCGGCGGCGGCGGATTGGGGCACCTATGTGTGCATTCATGCCTATACGTCCGCTGCCATCCGCCGCGCCCTCGACTGCGGTATCCAGTCGATCGAGCACGGCCAGCTTGCCGACGAGGAGACGGTCAAGCGTATTGCGGGGGCCGGGGCATGGTGGAGCATACAGCCCTTTCTCGCGGACGAGGATTCGAACAGCTATCCCTCGCCGGAACAGCGCGCCCATCAGCAGCAGATCGCCGATGGAACGGCGCGCGCTGTCGAGCTCGGGCGCAAGCATCAGGTGAAAATGGCGCTTGGAACCGATATTCTCTTCAGCCCAAAGGGGACTGCGACGCAGGGCCGGCAACTCGCCAAGTTTGCGCGATGGTATGACAATGCCGACGTGCTGCGGCTGCTGACCAGTGGGAATGCGGAGCTTGCCGGCCTTTGCGGGGCACGCAATCCTTACCCGGCAAAGCTCGGCGTCATCGAGGCCGGCGCTTATGCCGATCTGCTGGTGGTCGACGGCGACCCGCTCCGGGACATTGCGCTGATCGCCGATCCCGACCGCACGCTTGTGATGGTGATGAAGGATGGGCGTATCCACAAGAACACGCTGCCGGCGTGAGAGGAGGCTTGCTTGAACAGATTGGCTGCTGCCGTTTTCCTGACGTTGTGCGCCACGCCCGTCGCCCATGCTGCGGATGATCTTGCCGGGATGGCGACCGATCCGGCCGCGGGTGCAGCCGGGCACCCGGGCTGGGCGCTGCAGGTGACGCCTTATCTGTGGGCCACCGGTATCGAGGGCGATATATCACCCTTCCGTCGCGCACCGACCCTTCACGTCGAGAAGTCCTTCTCCGACGTGATGGACGATTTCAATTTCGGAGGGTTCATCAATATCTGGGGGCGTTACGACAACTTCGTCCTTTCCGGCGACATCATGTATGTCGATACGACGGAGAGTCACGCGACAGGCCCGCTGGCGGCTTTCCAGATTCCCGGGCTGGGCAGGATACCGGCAGGGGCGAGCGTCGATGCGGATGTCGATACGCAGGAGTTCATGGCGACGCTGCAGGGCGGCTACCGCGTCCTCGACACGCCGGAGTTCACCCTCGACGCCCTCGGCGGTGCACGCTTCTGGTACATTTCCAATGACGTGTCGGTCACGGCACGCCATCCGCTGATCGGGACGGTCACCGCCAGTCACGAAGAGAGCTTCGGCTGGGTGGATCCGATCATCGGTGCCCGCCTGTTTGTCAGCCTGACGGACAAGCTCTCGCTGCACGGGCAGGCCGATATCGGCGGTTTCGGTGCGGGATCCGACCTCATCTGGTCCGTATTGGCGACGGTGAACTACACGTTCACCGACAACTTGTCCTTTTCGGCCGGGTATAAGGTTCTGGACGTCGATTATAAACATGACGGCCACGTCTTCGATACGCGCCTCAGTGGCCCCGTGCTCGGCCTGACCTATCGGTTTTAGATCCGGAGGCAGCAAGGCAGACAGGCACACGCGGATCTTCGCCAGGGATGAAATGCCTGTCGCCGGGCAGATGTCGGGCCGCATGGGCAGCGCGAGGTGCGCCGCCTCCGGCAATCAGCTTTCAGGTACTAATCCAGATTGACCCAGACGGACTTCGTCTGCGTGTATTGGGTGAGGGCTTCGAGGCATTTGTCGCGGCCGTTGCCGGTCTGCTTGTAGCCGCCCCAGATCGAGGTCATGTCGCCGTGGTCGAAGCAGTTGACCCAGACGACGCCGGCCTCGATATCGCGGGCAAAGCGGTGCGCCTTGGAAATGTCGCGCGTCCAGACCGAGGCGGCGAGGCCGTAGATCGAATCGTTGGCGATTTCGATGGCATCATCGATCCCGTCGACCGGGATGATGGCGGCGACAGGGCCGAATATTTCTTCGCGGGCGATACGCATGCCGTTGTCGACGCCGGTGAAGAGCGTCGGCTCGACATAGGCGCCTGTCGGCGCGGGGGTGAATGTGCCGCCGCCGAAGCGCAGTGCCGCGCCTTCCTTTCGGCCGATATCGATATAGTCCAGGACACGTTTCTGGTGCGAGGCGGTGACAAGCGGGCCGATGGTCGTCGACGGATCGAGCGGATCGCCCAGCACGAAGTTTTCCCGGGTGCGGGCGATGAAACGCTCGACGAAATCGTCGTGGATGCTCTTTTCGACCAGGATGCGCGAACCGGCATTGCAGACTTCGCCCTGGTTGCCGTAGATGCCGTTGACGGCATAGGTGACGGCGGTGTCGAGGTCGTCATAGTCACCGAGCACGATCTGCGGGGTCTTGCCGCCGCACTCCGTCGAGACGCGCTTCATGTTCGACTGGCCGGCATAGATCATCAGGAGCTTGCCGACCTCGGTTGAGCCGGTGAAACCGATCTTGTCGACGTCGTCGTGCAGCGCCAGCGCCTTGCCGGCCTCCTCGCCGAGCCCGTGCACGACATTGAGCACGCCCGCCGGCCCGCCGGCCTCGATGAAGAGTTCGGCCAGCAGGTTGGCCGACAGCGGCGATTGCTCGGCCGGCTTCAGCACGACGGCGTTGCCGGTGGCGAGCGCCGGGCCGAGCTTCCAGGCGGCCATCATCAGCGGATAGTTCCAAGGCACGATGAGGCCGACGACGCCGAGCGGCTGGCGCAGGATGTAGTGCAGCGCATTCGCCGCCGTCGCCGTCACCGCGCCCTCGATCTTGTCGATCGTCTCGGAGAAGAACTTCAGCGACATGACCGAGCCGGGAATGTCGATGTTCATTATGTCCATCACCGGCTTGCCCATGTCGAGGCTGTCGAGCACGGCGAATTCCTCCGCATGCGCCTCGACGAGGGCGGAGAACTTTTCCAGCACCGCCATCCGGGCGCGCGGGTCCATGCGCGACCAGACGCCGGAGCGGAAGGCCTTGCGCGCGGCGGCGACGGCCCGGTCGATTTCGGCCGCCCCGCCGCGCGCGACCTCGGCGATGGTTTCGCCGGTCGCCGGATTGATCGTCGGAAAGGTGCGCCCATCGGTGGAAGCGACATAGGCCCCGTCGATGAAGTGCTGCGTGCGGAATGTCAACGATGCGGCCTTGCTGCGCCAGAAGTCACGGGTGTAGGTCGAGGCGTCCATGCTTGTTCTCCCTTCCATGGATCAGGATCGCTCCCGCTCGCGCAGAAGCGTGACCGAGAGGACGATAAGGACGAAGGACACGGCGACGATCACCGTGCCGATGGCGTTGATCTCCGGCGTGATGCCGCGCCGGAGCGTCGAATAGATGTAGATCGGCAACGTCACCTCGCGCCCCGTCAGGAAATAGGTGACGGGGATCTCGTCGAAGGAGAGCGTGAAGCAGAGCAATGCCGAGCCGAGGATAGCGCTGCGGATGCCGGGAAGCGTGACATTGCGGAAGGTCTCTAAGGGCGTGGCGCCGAGATCGGCGGAGGCCTCGAACTGGCGGCGGTTGATCTTGGCAAGCCGCGCCATCACCTGCGAGACGACGACGCCGAGCAGCGCCGTCGCATGACCGATCACCACCGCCGTCAGGCTCTGCGGGATGCCGATCTGCTTGTAGAAATTCAACATGGCGATGCCGGTGACGATGCCCGGCAGGCTGAGGGGCAGGAGGATGACGTTCTGAAACAGCCGCTTGCCGGGAAAGTCGTAGCGGTCGAGCGCGAGCGCCGCCGTCACGCCGATGACGACGGAAAGCGCGGTGGCGAAAAGGGCAACCCACAGGCTGTTGGCGAGCGCCCGGAGCATCTGTGCATTGGCGAGGAAGGCCTCGTACCAATGCAGCGTGAAGCCCGCGAGCGGGAAGGAGGTCACCTTGCTGTCGTTGAAGGAGAAGATCACCAGCATGACGATCGGCAGGTAGAGGAAGGCGAGGACGCCGAGGCTCACCCCCACCATGCCCTTCTGCCACCATCTCAAGCGCAGCATGCCCGCCTCCTCAAAGGTCGATCCGGCCGGCCCGGTCGAGGCGGCTGGAGAGTTGCAGGAGGATCAGCACCAGCGCGAGAACGAGCGTCGCCAGCGCCGAGCCGAGCGGCCAGTTGAGCGCGGCGCCGAACTGCGTCTGCAGAAGGTTCGCCACCATCGTCCCGCCCGGCCCGCCGACGAGCACGGGAGCGACGAAATCGCCGAAGGACAGGCAGAAGGTCATGGTCGCCCCCGCAACGACGCCGCCGAGCGACAGCGGAAAGATCACTTTCCAGAAGGTCATGAACGGCCCGACGCCGAGGTCTTCCGAGGCTTCGAGAAGGCGGCGCGGAATATTGTCGAGCACGGTGAAGAGCGGCATCACCATGAATGGCACGAAGATATAGACGAGCGTCACCACCATGGCGGTCTGGTTGTAGAGGAAGATATCGAGCGGCGCGGAGACAAGGCCGGTGGAGACGAGCAGCGAATTCAGCGCGCCGTCTGTGCCGAGGATGATCTTCCACGTATAGGCGCGCAGCAGGTAGGACACCCACAAGGGCACGATCACCGACATGTAGAGGAGGTTGCGCACCTTCTGCGAGCGGATGGTGAAGACGAGGAAGTAGGCGAGCGGATAGCCGAGCAGCAGCGCGCAGACGGTGACGAGGGCGGCGATCTTCAGCGTGCGCAGGATGACGGTCGTGTATTGCGGGTCGGCGAGGATCTGCGCGTAGTTGCCGAACTGGAAATCCGGATAGAACAGCGGAAACTGCCGCGTCCAGAAGCCCACCGCCACCATGATGGCATAGGGCACGACCATCAGCAGCAGCACCCAGGCGAGCGGCAGCGAAAACAGGGCGGCAAAGCCCGGGAAGGTGCGACGCGTCAACGTCATTTGCCGCCTCCCGCATCAAAGACCATCACGTCGTCCGGATCGATATGCACGGCAAGGCGGCTGCCGGCGGAAACCGTTGCCGGAAGCGCCGTGCGGGCGAGTTCGGCGAAGAGCGGTTTTCCGCCCCCCTCCGGCGCAAGCTCGATCCGCAGGCGGTCGCCATGGAAGAGCCGTTCCATGACGATGCAATCGAGAGCATTCGCGGCCTCTGTCTCCGGGCGTGCCGCCATCATACGCTCCGGCCGCACGCCGAGGGTTACGCGGCTTCCCGTCGCCGCCCCTGCGGCTTCCCGTCGCCGGCTGCGCAGCGTGGCGCCATTGACAAGCCGGAAGGCACATACATCGCCCTCGCGACCGAGCGCTTCGGCCTCCAGCAGGTTTGCCGCGCCAATGAAATCGGCGACATAGGGCGTCGCCGGATGGTCGTAGAGATCGGTCGGCGAACCGATCTGGGCGATGCGGCCCTCCCGCATCACGACGATGCGGTCGGAAAGGGCGAGCGCTTCGGTCTGGTCGTGCGTGACCATCAGGAAGGTAATGCCGAGTTCGCGGTGCAGCCGCTTCAGCTCCACCTGCATGCCCTCGCGCAGCTTCACGTCGAGCGCCGAAAGCGGTTCGTCGAGCAGCAGGACGCGCGGGCGGCGCACGACGGCGCGCGCCATGGCGACCCTCTGGCGCTGGCCGCCCGAAAGGGCGCCGGGCCGGCGGTCCGCCATGCCTTCCAAGCCGACAAGGGCCAGCGCCTCGGCAACGCGCCGTCGCCGCTCCGTCTTCTCCAGGCGGCCCGAGCGGACGGAGAGGCCGTAGCCGATGTTCTCCGCCACGCTCATGTGCGGGAAGAGCGCGTAGTCCTGGAACACCGTGTTGACCGGCCGGCGATAGGGCGGGCTCTCCGTTACGTCCTGCCCTGCAATGGCGATGCGGCCGGCGCTTGCCTGCTCGAAGCCGCCGATCAGCCGCAGCGTCGTCGTCTTGCCGCAGCCGGAAGGGCCGAGCAAGGTGACGAACTCCCCCTCGGCGATGGCAAGGTCGGTCTCGTGAAGGGCGACGAATGCGCCGTATCGTTTCGCAACGCCGTCAAGCGCCACAATCGGGCTGGAGGTCATCGGGTCCCCGCGTCGTGTGAACTGTCTCGTACAACAGCGGAAAGCGCCGCCCGTCGCGACGCCTTCCGCCCGGCCTTACGGAGCCGCCTTCACGGCGTTCCAGGTTTCGAGATACTTGTCGAGACGCGCCGGCTGCTGCCACATGACGAGGCTCTTGACGAACTCGACATTATCGACCTGTCGCTCCTTCTTGAGCGCATCGCTCATGCAGCCCTGGACGGCCTTCGGATTAACCGGGAAATAGCCGGTGGCCTCGGCGAGACCGCACTGGCCGTCGGCCGACTGCATGAAGCTCATGAACTTGTAGGCGCAGTCCTCGTTCGGCGAATCCTTCACCAGCATCATCGAATCCATCCAGCCCTCGGCCTTCTCCTTCGGCGTGAACTCGACGACCTCGAAGCCCTTCTTGAGGTTGTTGACATCCTTGCTGGTCAGACCCGTCCAGGCGTTGGAGACATAGACCTCCTGGTTGGCCATCAGCTCCGTCAGCTCGCCGGCCGATGCCCAGTATTTGCGGATCAGCGGCTTTTGTTCGATAAGCTTGGCCTTCACGGCCTCCAGCTGCTCGTCTGTGAGGTCGAAAACGTTGTCGTAGCCAAGGTAGCGCGCTGTCCAGTAGAGCGCGGACTTGTCGTCCCACAGCGAGATCTTGCCCTTCAGCTCGGGGTCGAAGAGGACGGAAATGGAATCCGGCGTCGCTGCGAGCTTGTCCGGGCGGTAGATCAATGAGACCGAGCCCCAGATCAGCGGCACGGCCCAAGTCTCGCCATCGGCCACGACGTCGCTTTCCTTCGAGAATTCCGGATAGATGCCGTCGAAGCCCTCGACCTTCGCCGTGTCGATCGGCGCGACGAAACCGGCCAGCCGCAGCATCGGCACGGTGTCCAGCGAGGGGGTGATGACATCGTAGACGCCGCCGCCGGCGGCGAGCTTGGCGGCGAAATCATCGTTCGAGCCGACATAGGAGGCCGTTACCTTGCAGCCCGAGGCCGCCTCGAACTTCGAGATGAAGCCATCGACGGCATAACCTTCCCAGGTGAGGTAGTTGAGTTCGGCCGCCCGGGCGGCCAGCGCCTGCGGCAGGAGGCTTGCGGCGGCAAGGGCGAGAATTGCGGATCTGCGCATGATCGACATGTGTGTTCCCCTTCATGTCTTTGTTGGTCATCTCGTCCGCTTCGTCTTTCGGACGAGGGTGGCGATATCGATACCGAGCGCCTTGGCGGCGCTTCTCTTGCTTCCATGCTCTGCGATGGATTTTTCCAGGACCCAGCTTTCGAAGGCCTGCACCAGGTCCCGGAAGCTTGCCGGCGCGGTTTCCCCGCCGCTGGCCGAGAGAGCGGGGGAAGGACGCGGCGCGGCATCCGGGGCCACGATGAAATGTTCGGCGAGCGCAATATCCTCGGCGCTCGCCGCCGCGCGCTCGAGGATGTTGGTCAGCTCGCGCACATTGCCCGGATAGGCATGGGCGGCGAGCCGCTTCGTGAAGGCCGGGGAAAGCTGCAAGGCCGGCGTGCGCCCGGCATTCAGCCTGCGCAGAACATGTGCCGTCAGTGCGGTGACGAGCTCCGGCTGGTCGCGCAGCGTCGGCAGCTCCAGCGTTACGACGGCGATGCGGTAATAAAGGTCGCGGCGAAAAGCGCCGCTCTCGATCAGGTCCGGCAGCCCGGCATTGGTGGCGGTGATGAGGCTGATGCGCGCCTTGCGCCGCTGCATCGAGCCGAGGCGGCTGAAAGTCTGGCTTTCGAGAAAGGCGACGAGCTTCATCTGGGAGACGGGCGAAAGATCCGTCACCTGGTCGAGGAAGAGCGTGCCGCCATCGGCGGCCTCCACGAAACCGAGCTTGCCGCGCGTCGACGTATCCAGCGCCGAACCCGGCTCGATGCCGAACATCTCCGCGTCGAACTGCGCGTCGGCCAGCATGCCGCAATTGACATGCACGAAGGGCGGGGCGTCGGGTGCGCCGGCTTTGCCGATGAAGCGGGCGAGCTCCGTCTTGCCCGTTCCGGTTTCACCGGTCAGGAGCACGGCGCTACCGCGCTCGATGGCGATCGCCGCCCGGCGGGCGATGGTGCTGAGACGCGGCGTAAGAAGGGGACCGCCGCCGCCAGCGGCCGGCAGCGGCTCGGCCTCGAAGCGGAAATGGTCACTGCGCTCGTAGCCGCGGTGATGCCGGCCGGTCTCGCGCATCGTCAGAAGCGCGCCATAGGCGCCGCCGTCCGGGGTCCGCAGGATGCCGATCGAGGCGGTGACGTTGCGCTGCGAATTGAGCGTGCCGGAGACCTCGATGCGCTTGAGCTGCCGCAGGGCGCTTGCAAGCTTCTGCACCAGGGTGCCGGCGGTCTTGGCGTGTTTTGCAAGGTCCGAGCCGACGAGGTCGCCGCGCGCGAGGTTGAGCAGCAGTTCGAGCTTGCCGTTGACGAGCTTGATGGTTCCGTCGGTTTCCAGAAGGGCGACGCCATCGGGAAAGGCGTCGAGGAACGCGCCGAACTGCGGCTCGTCGATGAAGGCGGGGCGCAGGCGCCGCTGGCCGGGGGCGGTAAGGTCGTTGGCGTAGAATTTCACGAAATGGCCTCCTGCGTGGAACCCCGCGCCCTGCGGCGGCTCTTGCGCCGGGCGGTCAGCACATAGCGGCGCATCTCGCCTTCGATGCGTGCGGCCCGGAAGCGCCAGACATCCCGGCTTGCATCGGCGGCGATGACGGCAAGGTCGCACTCGCCGTCGCTGTCCTCGCCGGCAAGGGCCGCCTGCCGGAGCTTGTCGAGGGCGTGGCGCGTTTCGATGAACTGCTGCAGCGGGCGACCGAGAACCTGTTCGGCGGTGCGTCCCCAGACGCTTTCCGCCGCCGGATTGGCTGCCAGGAGCAACCCGTCCTCGGAGATGACGAGGATCGGATCCGGGACGGCGCTCAAGATGTCCTGCATCGTGTCGGCGCGGTCGGCGAGCTGCTGCTCACGCTGACGATGCGCACCGATGTCGCGCGTCGTGCCCCAGAGGCGCACGAGGAAGCCGTCCTTGATCGCGGCACGGAAATCGTTCTCGACCAGCATCTCGCTGTCGTCATGCCGGCGATCGACGGCGGCGGCACGGTCGAGCCGGTAGCCGGCGCGCACGAGATCGCGCACCATGCGGCGGTTGATCTCGGTTGCGGGGAAATAGCGCGAGACCGGCTGGACGTTGAAATCGAGCCCCTCGGGCACGCGGTAGAGCCGCGCCATCGCCTCGTTGCAGGCACGCCACCGGCTCTGGTTGGAAAAGATGCGCTCGACGATCTCGTCTTCGGCCAGTGCGGTGTCGACCGGCTCGAGGAATTCGATGCACCAGCAGGCCTCCGTCGCCGCGCCGATCATCTGCGAAAGGATCTCCACGCGTTCGGCAAGCTCCGGTCCGATGCCGAGCACGCTTTCCGGCAGCGGCTGCTTGATGACGGCGATCCCGCGGGCCGGATCGGGAACCACGGTGGCGATCATGGGGACTTCGCTATATTGCGGCGAATTCACCCAGACGGCGAGCCCGGAGGCGAACGGCTGGCCTTCGCGGGCGAGGCCGCGCAGCATCTGTGCCGAGGTGCTGCTGTAGATGCGCTCCAGCGGCAGGCTTTCCTTCTCCTCGAGCGAGATGGCGAGTTCGCGCGCTTCCGCCGCGTTGACGGCGCAGATACGGCCGTCGCCGTCGATCCAGTCGACCAGCAGGGCGTCGAAATGGGCGGTGCCTGGCACATGTATCTTCATTCTTCATCCCGATCCGAAGGAGACCCTCATCGCGAGGGCCGCGCCAGAAGACACGGGCAATCCCGTCACAATCGCAGCCGGAAGCAACCCTTAATCGAAAGGGAAGCGAGGAAATGCGCCGGAATACCCTCGGAAATGCGCAGAACTGCAGCATTCGCTGCGATGTTGCGCAATGCCGCAGTTTCGCTCAACGCGCTCTGTCCTGCCCCACGGATTGAATGCAGGACATTGCTGACAAGCACGTCGCCGCAGCGGCCGCGATATCCCGAGGCCGCCTGCAGGCCCCTCGGCCCCGCTTTTGAAGACGAAAGTCTGCTGGTGCTGGACAAGCAGGGTGTAACACTATAACACGGAGATGTTACGTTATTACATTAATAGGAGATTGCATGTTCCGCTCCGGTTCCGGCGTCCTTTTCGCCACCACCATCCTCGCGACCCTCACCTTTCCATTGGCGGCCCATGCCGAAGAAGAGCAGAAGGAGACTTGGCGGCTGTTCATCGCCGATCACACCCAGCCCGTGGTTCGCGCCATCGATCTGGGCACGGACAAGGAAATCGGCCGCTTCGACCTGACGGGCTATGCCGCGCTGTCCCTGAGCGACACGGGACGCACGGTTTTCGCCGTCCAGGGTGACCAGAACGTGGTCCACGCGATCGACACCGGCATTGCGCTCTCGGACCATGGCGAACATCGGGACATCGAGATCACGGAGCCACGGCTTCTTGAAACGACGATCACCGGCGAGAAGCCCGGCCATGTTGTGGCCCATGGCGATGATCTCGCAGTCTTCTACGATCGCGGCGGCAAGTTCGACCTCCTCCAGGAAAGTGCGCTGCTGGAAGGCAAGGCGGACCTGAAGCCCTATGACACGACCGCCGCGCATCACGGCGTCGCTGTCCCGATGGGCAACCACCTCCTCGTTTCCGTGCCGAACATGGAGGCGACGGTTAAGGAAGGCGAACTGCCGCCCCGCCTTGGCCTGCGCGTGCTGGACAGGGACGGCAGGCAGGTGGGCGATGTCGCGACCTGCACGGGCTTGCATGGAGAAGCGGCTTCGGCGCGGCTGGTGGCTTTCGGCTGCGCCGAGGGCGTACTCGTTGCCCGCCCGGGGGGCATGGATGGCCCGAAGCTGGAAATGCTCGCCTATGGCGGCACGCTGCCGGAAGGCAAGGTATCCACCCTGCTCGGCGGCACCTCCATGCAGTTTTTTCTGGGAAACTATGGAGAAGACAAGGTCGTCCTCATCGACGCCGATGCCAAGGAACCCTACCGCCTCGTCGAGCTGCCGCTTCGGCGGGTCGATTTCATCCTCGATCCCGCCAAGCCCCGTAACGGCTATATCCTGACCGAAGACGGCAAGCTCCATCTGCTGGACGTCGTGGACGGCGTGATTACCAGATCCGAAACCGTCACCGAGCCCTACAGCAAGGACGGGCATTGGCGCGACCCGCGCCCGCGCCTTGCGGTTGCCGGGAACCATATTGCGATCACCGACCCGCGCAAGAACCTGGTGCGTCTCGTCGATTCAGAGACATTGAAGGAGACCCGCACCATCGCTGTCGAAGGGCAGCCCTTCGCGATCGTCGCCGCCGGCGGATCGGGCGCGTCTCACTGAGCCCATTTTGCGGGTGGGAGTGCCGGCTGGTGCCGGCACTCCGTCAAGGGACAGGCTTCGCCGGGCCTGCTGACCGCCATTTCCAAGATCGACAGGCCGAGTCCGTGTTGTATCGCAGTCGCATCCACCGTCACCGTCCGGTCAGGTGCCGCTGCGCGGCCCCCAATGCCGGGCAAGCGAAAGACATTCGCGCCAGAACAGCATGGCCCCCGTCGTCGACACGCTGCGCAGCGAGACGGCGGCGGCGGCGTGGGCGAGTTCGAGGCATTGGACCAGGGGCCACTCCTCGTGAAGGCCGTAGAGCATACCGGCCGCAAAGGCGTCGCCCGCTCCGTTCGCGCCCCTGATCTCCCCCTCCGGAATGGCGACCGAGGGCAGGATCGCGCTTTCTCCCGTGCGGGTGATGGCGATAGCGAAGGCGGGGCAGTGCACGGTCACCAGTTTCAACGCACCGCGCTGCAAGACGGCATGCGCGGCGCGCAGGCAGGCGTCCTTGTCGGATGTGCCGTCCAGGATGGTCTCGACACCGGCGATCGCCCCGATCTCCATGTCGTTGACGATCAGGAAGTCGAGATGCGGCAGGCAGGGTGCGACGAGCCGGGCCATCAGGCCGCGGTCGATGCTCGCCAGCTCCAGGTTGGTCTGAAGCCCTGCCGCGCGTGCCTTCTTCAACACCGCCACCCAGCCGTTCGGCTCGTCTTGCCAGGGCGCGTCGAGAATGCGGTGCACGCCGGGAAGACCGAGATGCAGGTAGCGCATGCGCGTTTCGGAAAAGTCGAAATGGTCCGGCGTCAGCAGCGCCCCGGTTCCGGCGTGGAAGATATGGGTGCGCCGATGCGAGCGCAGCGAGACATAGGCGTCGCAGAATTGCGTGGCGGCGTCGGGCGTCACCGTCATCCGGCGCGTGTCGATACCCGCTGCGGCGGCCGTTTCCCTGAGGTAGCGACCGTCGTCGTCATCCCCGACGAGGCCGATCGTCTCGACGGGGATATTCGGATCGAGGTGTTTGATGTCGAGTGCCAGGTTGCAGCTCGAACCGCCGCCGTGGCGCTCCTCCTCGAAGAGCTCGGCGAGGCCGTCCTCGCCCGGCCAGTGGCTGACCGTGCGATTGTAGTCCGCGCACCAGGTTCCGCCCGTGAGGATGCCCCGCCGTCCGCCCGTCATCTGCTCTCTTCCGGCTTGAGCACGGCTTCCGTGACGACGTTGTCTGCGGAGAGATCGCGCAGCGGCTTGATCCCGTCCCTGGAAAGGCTCGCGTGATAGGCCTTCACTGCCTCCGACGGAGAGATCGACCCGGACGCGACCTCACGCATGAAACGCACCATCGCTAGCGGATCCTCGGCAAGGTTGATCTTGCGCCCGAACAGCGCGACGCGGGCGCCGAACCGTTCGGCCTGGTGGAGAAGCTCGAAGCAGTCACGCGTCGTGCCCGCGCCACCGCCGAGGACGCCGACGATGACGCTCGGATCATAGGCAGCGAGCTCGTCCAGCGCCTTGGCGCCGTTGAACGGGATTTTCAGGAACTGTGGCCGGTCCGCCTTGGTGACGCCGGCGAGGCAGCGCATCAGCACGTCGTTGACGTAGTGTGGAACCAGCTCGGGATCGATACCGCACGCCACATTCGGATTGAACACTTCGAGGAAGTATTTGAAATTGTTGCGTGCCGCATCCTCGCGGAACCAATGGAAGGCTTCCAGCGCCTCATAGTCGCGGTCGAGGTCGTTGTTGAAGGTGATGGAATAGAGGCCGAGATCCGTGCCCGTTATCGGCGCGCCGGGCGCGGGATCGATCGTGCCGGTGGCGACGCGCGAAAGCGAGGCCGTGCGGAACGGACGCGAGGGCTGTTTTGAATAGGTCGCGCCGCGGCAGACCCAGACGTCCGTCGTGTCGTTGGCGCGGATCGCCGGCTTGACGGCGCTGCCCCTGAAGACGCCCATATCCGTCAGCGCCTCCATGTTGGAGGCGGAGGTGAGCATGATGTCGACGATGTCCTGCTCGACGATGGCGCGGATGTTTTCCAGGAATTCCGGGCGAGTATAGTGGCGCGACCAACTGCCGTCCTTCGCGCGCTTCGGCCCGCAGGAGGTGATGGACGGCCCCATGTCGCCATCCTTGGCGTCGGCGATGATGAAATCGCTGCGGGTGTAGTTTCCGGCGCGGATGCGCGCGAGCTTCTGGTCGAGGCGGTACATGTCTTGCTCCGTTCGGGACAGGGTCAGGCGGTTGCCGCGCCGGTCATGATGGCGACGACGTCGTTCATGGAATGGGTTTTGGGGGTGACCACGGCCGCGCGCCGGCCAAGGCGCATGATGTGGATGCGGTCGGCGATGTCGAAGACGTTCGGCATGTTGTGGCTGATCAGGACGACGGGCAGGCCGCGGTCGCGGATCGAGCGGATGAGCTCCAGCACCTGCCCCGTCTCGCGCACGCCGAGCGCCGCGGTCGGCTCGTCCATGATGACGAGCTTGCGGGCAAAGAGCGCCGCGCGCGCGACGGCGACGCCCTGCCGCTGGCCGCCCGACAGCGACTCCACCGGATTGTCGATCGCCGGCAGGCGGAACTTCAGCTCGCCCATGGCGCGGCGGGCCTCCTCGCGCATGCGCTTCTTGTCGAGGCGGCGGAAGAGGCGGCCGAGCAGGCCCGGCGCGCGCAATTCGCGGCCGAGGAAGAGATTGGCGGCGATGTCGAGCGCAGGCGCGACGGCGAGGTCCTGGTAGACTGTCTCGATGCCGGCATGGCGCGCGTCGAGCGGCCCCTTGAAATGCACCGGCGCCCCATCGAGCAGGATGTCGCCGCTGGTCGGGTGCACGGCTCCGGTCAGTGTCTTGATGAGGGTCGACTTGCCGGCGCCATTGTCGCCGACGACGGCGAGGATCTCGCCGGCGCGAAGCTCGAAGTCGACGCCGTCGAGCGCGGTGACATGGCCGTAGGTCTTCACCACGTTACGCGCTTCGAGAACGACATGCGGGGGATTGTCGGCCATCAGCTCTTCCTCCGGGACATCTGGTCGAGCGCGACGGCGATGATGACGAGGATGCCGGTCACGAGATCCTGCCAGAGCGGGTCGATGCCGGCAAGCGTCAGGCCGTTGCGCAAAACGCCGACGATGAGCGCCCCGATCAATGTGCCGATGAGGCCGCCGCGCCCGCCGAACAGGCTGGTGCCGCCGATCACCACGGCGGTGATGGAATCGAGGTTGGCGCTCTGCATGGCGTTCGGATCGGCATTGGGAATGCGCCCGAGCGCCAGCCAGGCGGCGATGCCGTAGATGAGGCCGGCGAGCACATAGACCGAGAGCAGGTGGCGGCGCACCGGAATGCCGACGAGGCGGGCGGCCTCGGCGTTGTTGCCGATGGCGTAAGTGTGGCGGCCCCATTTCGTCTCGTTCAGGAGATACCAGACGGCGGCGTAGAGCGTGAACATGATCAGCACGCCATAGGTCAGCACGAAGCCGCCGAGCTTCATCGTGTTGCCCGTCCAGGCGAGGAAGGGGTCACGCACCGGAAAGGCGCCGCCTTCCGAGATCAGCCGCAAGGCGGCGGTCAGGATGCCGAGAATGCCGAGCGTGACGATGAAGGGCGGCAATCTCAGGCCGGAAACAAGGCCGCCCGCCGCAAGGCCGGCAGCCGTGCAGAGCAGGATGGCAAAACCCATGGAGAGCACGGGATCGTAGCCCAGATTGACCAGCTTGCCGGCGACGATGGTGCCGAGCACGCAGATGGCGCCCACGGCAAGGTCGATGCCGGCGGTCAGGATCACCAGCGTCTGGCCGATCGCCAGAACGCCGATGATGACCGTCTGCTGCAGGATGATCGACAGGTTGTGCGTGGCGAGAAAGCGGGGATTGGTCAGCGCGAAGATCACGCAGAAGCCGAGAAGGACCAGAAGCGGGCCCACCGAGGGCGTTCCCAGGATGCGGGCCTTCAGGCTCCGCGGCGTCTCGGCGTCGGAAACGGTGGCTGTGTTCATGGGCATCCCGTGCATCAGGTTTTGCGCGGCCGGCCGCCCGGTCGGGACCGCGGCGGCGCGTGGCCACGCACGGTCCCGCCGGGAGGTAGAGGATCAGTCACCCCAGCAGTTTTCAAGACCCCAAGCGGTGTCCTTCGATTCCAGGCCCTCGACCGGCTTGTCGGTGATCAGGAAGGAACCGGTGTTGACGAACCCGCTCGGCTTCTTGCCGGAGGCCGCATATTCCACCACCGCGTCGACGCCCATGGAGGCCATCTTGTAGGGGAACTGCATCACGGTCGCGGCGATCTTGCCATCCTTCACGTCGCGCACGCCGGCGCAGCCGCCGTCGATCGAGGTCAGCATCACGTCGGCCTCCTTGCCGAAGGATTTCAGCGCGGCATAGGCGCCGGCCGCGGCCGGCTCGTTGATCGTGTAGACGGCGTTGATGTCGCCGTTCTTGGAGAGCAGGTTCTCCATGCCGACCTGGCCCTTGTCCTGCGCGCCGTTGGTGATGGCCGCGCCCGCGATCGACGGGTCACCCTCGGCGATGCCGAAACCCTTCAGGTAGCCGTCATGGCGGAAGGTGTCGACCGTACCACCGGGCGTGCCGTCCAGCATGGCGACGACCGCCTGCTTGTCGCCCATCGCCTTGCGGGCATAGGCGCCCTGCTGCACGCCGGCCTCGAAATTGTCCGTGGCGAACGTGGCATCGACCGCGTCGGCCGGGTCCGTCGCCGTGTCGAGCGCGATGACGAGCACGCCGGCCTCGCGGGCCTTCTTGATGACGTCGAGCATGCCGGACGAATTGTTCGGCGTGACCAGGATGCCCTTGGCCCCTGCGCTGATCAGGTCTTCGATCGCGGCGACCTGGCCCTCGTTGTCGCCGTCGAACTTTCCGGCGCGGGCGATCAGCTTGACGCCTTTCTCCGCGGCGCGGGCCTCGGCGGCCTGGCGCATCTTGACGAAGAACGGATTGACCTCGGTTTTCGTGACGAGGCCGATGATGACCTCATCGGCGGCGGCGGAGCCTGCGCCAAGGGCAAGGCCGAGGGCGAGCCCGGCGGCGGCAAAACCGGTCCGCATGGCGGTGGAATATACGGATGCGCGAATGCGATGAAGCGACATGGAATCCTCCCAAATCCGACGATGCCGTAGAGCCCCTCCGGCTCTTTTGGCGGACACGGCCTCTCCTCAAAGGCCGCAGGGATTAGCGCATCTCTTTTGGATGAAGTCAAATGGCTATTGCTTATCTTTTGTAAATTTCTATCCAAAATTAAATCCGCGATACCGAGGGGGCGGTTTCCGGGCGACGCGCAACGTTCTTTTTTCCGCCCAGACCAACCTCTCGCTCTCGACCTTGGCCGGCACGCCCCGCTACGCCGCGCTTTGCAGGATCAGGCGGCGCCGCACAGGCGCATATATGCGGTGATGTTATGTACATCGCCATGCATAAGTTCTCATGACGGTGGAACTGCGTGCTTTATCTCATGCGCCTTTGTCGCTAAACCGGTCTGAAAACAGGAGTTTTGCATGGCGCGCGGGGACGAGGGGCACGACAGACCAACGCTTGACGGCGCGGGGGGCATCCTTTCCCTGATCGCGACGGGCGTTGCAGCCTCGCGCGCCGAGCTGCTTGCCGCCTCCGGCCTGTCACGCGTGACGGTGACGCAGCGGCTGAACGCACTGCTTGCGAGCGGCCTGGTGTGCGAGACCGAAAAAACCCTGCCGAGCGGCGGCCGGCCGACCCGGGTGCTGGCGATCAACCGGGCGAGCGGTTTTCTGCTCGTCGCCAATATCGGCGAGACGCACATCCATCTCGCCGCCATGGACCTGACGCCGGCGATCCTGTCCCAGACGACGCTGCCCTTTTCCGTGGCGAGCGGGCCTGAGGCGACGCTGGCGCAGATCGGTGACGCTTTCGCCGCCCTGGCGGCGGAGACGGAAAAGACGCACGGCTTCTTCCTCGGCGTCAGCCTCAGCCTGCCGACACCGGTCGATTTCAAGCGGGGCTGCGTCGTCGGCCCCTCGGTCCTGCCCGGCTGGGACGAGTTCGACATCATCGGCCGCCTCAAGGCGCGGTTCGATGTGCCCGTCTATGTCGAGAACGACGTGAACCTGATGACGATCTGCGAGCACAAACGCCGCGTCCCGGCGGTCGACGACATGCTCTTCGTGAAGGTCGGCACGGGCATGGGCAGCGGCATGATCGCCGGCGGGCGGCTCTTCCGCGGTGCGCAGGGCGCAGCCGGCGATATCGGCCACATCCAGTTCCTGTCCGATGACGCGCCGCTCTGCCGCTGCGGCAAGTTCGGCTGCGTGGAGGCGCGCGCCGCCGGCTGGGCGATCGCCCGCGATCTCTCGGCCCGCGGCTTCCACGCCGAGACCGCCCGCGACGTGATCGACCTCGTCGAGCAGCGCAAGCCTGAAGCGCTGATGCTGCTGCGGGCCGCCGGCCGCACGATCGGCGAGGTCATCTCCGACGTCGTCAGCATCATCAATCCGAGCCTGATCGTCATCGGGGGCACCCTGGCGCGCGGCGGGGACCTGATGCTGTCGGGTATCCGCGAACTCGTCTACCAGCGCTGTCTTCCCCTTGCCACCCGCGACCTTTCCATCGTGCTTTCCACCGTGCGCGAGGACGGCGCGCTGTTCGGCGCGGCGCATTTGCTGCTGGATGACCTTTTCGCTTCGGCAAAGGCTGACCGCTTGCTGGAGCGTTATGACTTTGCCCGGCAACGACACGTTCCGGCACCAAGAAGGCGGCAATCGTTCTGACAGGTCCGGATATCCAGAAGCGTTCGCTCGAACCGTCTGGCCCCGTTAAACCTGGACCAGAGAAGCCTGCCGGATTGAAAGACGACAGGGTATTGCATGAAATAGATCACCATCCCTTCCTCCGGCATTCTGGACGGTGCCCGGCTGCTGCGACGACATTTCGCCTGGTGCTCATCCATGCGGCGGTTGAGTTTGTGATCAGCAGCCCCACATGGCTCTCCATCGGCGACAATCCCATAAAGCCGTTCATGGGAAAACTTGTCCTCGAAGTGTTCTTCGTGCTCCTGGCGATCCTGTTCGCCTATATGCTCAGCAGAATGAGAGGTAAGTCGTACAGCGTGCAGCTTTTCGTGTGCCTGCTTCTTTCCCTTTGCAGTTCGCTAGGCATGTCAATGCTCGATTATTGCCTCTATAGCTCGATCATGCTGCCTGCCATCATACTGCGTGATCTCACGGAATACGGTTATGCGGTCTGTTGTCGCATGTTGATTTTCTTCGGCTGGTCGTTCCTCTTTATCGCTTTGCTTGCACTACCAGATAAACCCGCATTTTCTCTTCAACACGCTGAGTTCGATGGCATTGCAGAAGGAATATCTGAATATTGAGAAGGAGCGTTTTTCAGATCGTATGATCGTGCGCGTCGATATTCCCGCAGAATGTCCATGATGCGATGTTCCAAGCCTGATCCTGCAGCCCCTTGAGCGAGAATGCCGTGAAACATGGCGTCGGCCCTTCCGCCGGCAAGGTCGAAATTCATATAAGCTCGGTCAGGATCGGCCCGATGCTCTGTGTGTCGGTTGAAAACGACGTGATGGAGCGGATCGTTGGTGGTGACGTTCTGTTGGGTGACCTAGAAAACCGAAGCGGTGATCAGCCCGTTCCAGCCCAGCGGCTGGTACTTGATGCCGGCCTCCGCGCGGAAGGAGGTGGGGTAGCTGAGATAGGGGGCAAGGCCATTGTCGAAGAGATAGCCAATGCCGGCCCTGCCGGTGAAGGCACGGCTCCGCTCCGGAGCGTGGGTGTTGCTGGCGACGTCGTCAACGTCCGTCTCGACCCAGTCGTAGCGGCCGGCAAAGGAGAGTACCCAGTTGTCGATCCTGACCTGGTCCTGCGCATAGAGGCCGACCTGGGTCTGGAAGACAATCTCCAGGCTATCGGCAGAGGGGTTTGCCGGCCCCCGTTGAAAGCGCTTCTTGCGAGCCGGAGGGAGATGCTTGCGCTGCCGCGATGATCAGAGCCCGGCGACGCAGACATATTTCAGTTCGAGAAAGCCCTCGATGCCGTATTTGGAGCCCTCGCGGCCGAGGCCGGACTGCTTGATGCCGCCGAATGGTGCCATCTCGTTGGCGATCATGCCCGTGTTGACCCCTACCATGCCCGCCTCCAGCGCCTCGGCGACGCGGAAGACGCGCGCCATGTCCCTGGCGTAGAAATAGGAAGCGAGGCCATATTCGCTGTCGTTGGCCATGGCGATGACGTCGTCCTCGTCCCTGAAGGTGATGATTGGGGCAAGCGGGGCGAAGGTCTCCTCGCTCGCGACCTTCATCGCCTGCGTGACGCCGGCAATGACGGTCGGCTCGTAGAAGGTGCCGCCGAGGGCGCTGCGCCTGCCGCCGGCCAGGAGCCGGCCGCCCTTTTCCAGCGCATCGGCCACATGCTCCTCCATCTTGGCCACCGCCTTCTCGTCGATCAGCGGCCCATGCGTGGTGCCGGCCTGCGTGCCGCGGCCGAGCGTCAGTCCCGCGACCTTGGCGAGCAGCTTTTCCGTGAAGGCTTCGGCCACGTTCGACTGCACATAGATGCGGTTGGCGCACACGCAGGTCTGGCCGGCATTGCGGAATTTCGAGATCATCGCGCCTTCCACGGCGTCGTCGAGGTCGGCATCGTCGAAGACGATGAAGGGCGCGTTGCCGCCGAGTTCCAGCGACAGGCGCTTGATGCCGTCGGCGGCCTCCTTCATCAGCCAGCGGCCGACGCCGGTGGAGCCGGTGAAGGTGATCTTGGCGACCTTCGGGTTGTGGCAGAATTCCGCACCGATCGGCCGCGCCTCGCCGGTGACGACGGAGAAGACGCCCGCCGGTACCCCTGCCCGCTCGGCAAGGACTCCGAGCGCCAGCGCCGAAAGCGGCGTCTGCGAGGCGGGCTTCAGCAGCATGCTGCAACCGGCGGCAAGCGCGGGTCCCGCCTTGCGGGTGATCATGCCGTTCGGGAAGTTCCAGGGCGTGATGGCGGCGCAGACGCCGACCGGCTGCTTCAAGACCAGGATGCGCTGTCCGGTATTGGCGCCGGGAATGATGTCGCCGTCGATGCGCTTGGCCTCTTCGGCGAACCATTCGAGATAGGCGGCGTTCGAGACCACCTCGCCCCTTGCCTCCGCCAGCGGCTTGCCCTGCTCCGAGGAGAGGATCAGCGCGAGGTCGTCGGCATTGTCGAGGATGAGCTGGAACCAGGCTTTCAGCACCGTGGCGCGCTCCTTGGCCGTGCGTTTCGCCCAGAGTTTCTGCGCGACGTCCGCCGCATCGATGGCGGCGGCGACCTCTTCCCGCGAGAGCGAGGGCACATCGGCGATCGGCGACCCGTCGAAGGGATCGGTGACGGCGAAGGTGCGGCCATCGGCGGCCGGGACCCAGCGTCCGCCGACAAAGGCCTTGTCGGCAAGCAGGCTCGCATCCTTGAGCGCGGTCTTGAGCGGGTGCGTCATGAAAGATCTCCGAAAAGCTTGAGAAAGGCGGGACCGGCAAGGGAGATGCCGGAGAGGAAAAGCAGGCAGAAGGCGACGCGCCGGAGCCCCATCGGCGTCAGTGGCGGCGGATAGCGTCGGGCGAGCAGCGTGAAGGCCATGACGACCGGAATGCAGAGCAGCCCCCACCAGAAGGAGGCGGACGGCATGTTGCCGGCGAGCCCGACAAGCGCCAAGCGCAGCAGGCCGTTGACGGCGAAGATGGCGACGAGGGTTTCGCGGATGGAGACGGCCCGGAGCGGCTGGCGGTAGAAATGATAGACCAGCGGCGGGCCGGCGGTGGAGAAGAGGCCGCCCATGACGCCGGCGATCGCGCCGAAGAAGACGAAGGAGCCCGGTCCAGAGGGGTTTGCGAACGGCGTGGGGCGAAGGAGAAGCTGGAGGCTGGAGAGGATGATGATCGCGCCCAGCACCAGCTTCAGCCAGTCGAGCGAGGCGGCGAGCAGCAGGCCGAGCAGCCAGTAGCCGAGAACGAGGAATGCGAGGCTGACGAAGATGACGAGCAGGAATTCGCGCCGGGCGATATCCCGCCAGCCCTTTGCCAGCACCTGCGCCGCATTGACGAGCCCGAGGATGCCGACCAGCACGGCCGCATCCGGCAGCGGCACGACGCCGGTCAGCCCCACGCCGCCCATCATCAGCAGGCCGAGCGCGAAGCCCGTCAGCGTCTGCACATAGGAGGCGCCCGCCGCAAGCAGCAAGAGGACGACGAGGCTCGCCGTGTCCATGATCAGAGCGTCCCGATATCCGCGAAAAGGTCCGCCTGCGCCGCATCCTCGCGGTAGAACACGGTCGGCTGGCCGAGCGGGGCGGCGACGGTTACTTCGCGGCCGCCTTCGTGCGTCTCGCCGCTCCAGACATGGACCCAGTTCGCGCTCTTCGGCAGGTAGACGGTCCGCTCCGTCTCGCCCGCCTTCCAGACGGGGGCGATGAGCAGGTCCGCACCGTAGAGATAGGCGTCCTGGATGGCATAGGTGGCGCGGTCGTCCTCATGGTGCAGGAAGAGCGGGCGCTGGACGGGCAGGCCCGTCTCGGACGCTTCCTTGGAGAGCGCCTTCAGGTAGGGCGCAAGGTGCACGTAGATCGCCGTCATGCGGGCGAAATGGGCAAGCACCGCCGCGACCTGGTCGATCTGCACGTTGTCTCGCGGGCGGTTACCCTCATGGCTGCGCATGACGGGCGTGAAGGCGGCCATCTCGGCCCAGCGCATCAGGAGTTCCGGCGTGCGGACATTGCCGAAGAGGCTGGTGTAACCGCCGATATCGGAGTGGTGGTAGGCATTGCCGAGAAGGCCGGATGAGAGCGCGCCGCAGATGACCGTGACGAGACCGTCATGGCGCGAAAAGTCCACCGACTGGTCGCCGCCCCACAGAAGCGGGCAATAGGCCTGCACGCCCGTATAGCCGGCGCGCATGAAGAACAGCGTGTCGCCCGTCTTGCCGCGGCTTTCCACCGCCTTGGCGTTCACCTCGGCCCAGAGCGTCGGCCAGGCATTGTGCATCAGCTTGGCGTCGACGCCATTCGAAAGCTTCACGTCGATCGGCAGGTATTCGCCGAAATCCGCCATCCAGCCGGAGAGGCCGAAATCCAGCATGTTCTGGCCGATCACCCGCTCGGCGAACCAGGCCGCCGCGTCCGGATTGGTGAAATCGACCACGCCGCAATCGAACTCGCCGAAATCGACCAGCGCGGTCTTGCCCTCGGCATCCGTCGCGAAATAACCGCCCGCCTCGGCCTCCGGGAAGAGCGAGCCGTCGACGCAGAGATAGGGGTTCACATAGCCGAGGAAGCGGATGCCATCGTCGGCAAGCTCGGCGATCTTCTGGCGCAGGTGCGGATAGCGCTCCTCGTTGCCCACCCAGTCCCAGAAGAGGCGCGCGCCAAACGTGGTGTGGCGCAGCCCCACCCAGTCCTCGCACCAGAGCCCTGAGACTTTCACGCCGGCGGCGCGCATCTTCTCCAGCCGCTCGAAGGAGCCCTTGCCGTCCTTGAGGCCGATGATCGCGCCCTGATAGACCCAATCCGGCAATTGCGGCTGGCGGCCGAAGCGCAGCGAGAGTTTTCCCACGAGATCGCGGAAGGTGGCCGCGGCGAAGAATTCGATCCTTTCCGGCACCTCCCAGACTTCCACCTCGTGAAAGCCCTCGCGGCGGAAGTCGAAGACGGCATAGGCCGTCGTGTCGACATGCAGGGCATAGCGGCGGGAGGAGATGTAGGTCGGCTGGGGATAGTTGGTGTTGTAATAGTCGCCGCCGGCCTTGCCGGTCACGTCGGACTGGAAGGTGATCTCCGTCGTTTTGTCGCGGCCGACGCCGGGCTCGGAGGTCCAGAGCGGGAAGCGGCGACCGCGCAGGTCGAAATAAGACATCTGCTCGCCGCCGCCCCAGACATGCTCGTCCTTCTCCGCGACGGTGCGCAGCCAGAGGCGATTGACGGAGGCATCGGGCGCTTCGAGCCGCAGGCTGTCGTCCTCCACCTTGAGGATGAGGCGCGCCGGCTGGCCGGGCGCGTTGGAAAGGCGGATCGTCTCGCCTTCGACCTCGGCATGGGCGAGCGCCACGCGCTCCACCACATAATCCTCGATATCGAAATTGCCGCGATACATGTCCATCCGCTCCTCGCCACGGCCGGCGAAGAGGGCGGGATTTTTCGCACTATGGCTGAGGATTACGCGGCCATCGAGGGAGAGGGTGAAGCCGCTGGCGGTCTTTTCAAGGAGCATGGCGAAAACCTTCAGTTCTGCGTGAGGCCGGCATCGACGATGAAATTGGCGCCGGTGCAGCCATTGCTTTCATCCGAGCCGAGGAAGAGCGCGAGCCGCGCGACATGGCCGGCATCGAGGCGGAATTTCAGCGATTGCAGGTCGATGAATTTCTGGCTCTCCTCCGGCCCGGCCCAGAGCGCCTTCTGCCGCTCGGTGACGATGGCGCCCGGCACGATGCAGTTGACGCGGATGCCATCCGGGCCGAGATCGCGGGCGAGCGTGCGGGTCATGCCGTTGATCGCGGCCTTCGCCGTCGTATAGCCGACCATGACCGGATTGCCGCGCATCCACGAGACGGAGCCCATCATGACGACGGAGCCCCTGCCCTTCTCGCGCATGCCCTTGGCGACCGCTTGCGTCGCGAAGAACTGGTGGTCGAGGTTGAGCGCCAGCATGCGCCGCCAGTAGTCCGGCTCCACCTCGTCCATGCGGTGGCGGTCGTCCTTGCCGGCATTGTTGACGAGGACGTCCACCGCACCGTGCTTGGCCTCGACCTTCGCCACCGCATCGCGCAGCGCCGGGATATCGGTGAGGTCGCAGGGGTAAAAATCCGCGCCGGTCGCCTGCGCCGTCGCCTTGCCGGCCTTCTCGTCGATATCGAGGAAGGAGACGTTCGCACCTTGGGCACGGAAGGCGCTCACCATGGCCTCGCCGATGCCGGAGGCGCCGCCGGTAATCAGCACGTTGCGGCCTTCGAGCGAATGGTAGCGGACGGTATCGTAGGTCATGGGCATGCCTCAGCGGGCTGGGTTGAACAGGGGTCGGGCAAGGCCGGCGACAACGGTGCGCAGGGAAAACAGCGCGCCGGAGAGCGGGTATTCGATGAGTTCCTCGTCGGGCCGGCCGATGGAGCCGCTCGTGCAATAGAGCGTCTTCAGGTCCGGCCCGCCGAAGGCGATCATGGTCGGGCATTTCGCCGGGACCGGATATTCGGCGAGAAGCGTTCCATCCGGTGCATAGCGCTGCACCCGGCCGCCCTCGAAAAGCGCCGTCCAATAGCAGCCCTCGGCATCGACCGCGCCGCCATCCGGCCGCCCCTTGTCGGTCTCGCTGCCGAAGCGGGCAAAAACCTGCCGGTTCGCCGCCTCGCCGGTCGCGGCGTCGTAGTCGCAGGCATAGAGCGTGTAGCGCAGCGTATCGGAATGATAGAGCCGCCTGCCGTCCGGCGAGAAGGCGACACCGTTCGAGGTCAGCAGCCCGCCGGCAAGGCGCGCCAGGCCGCGACTGTCGTAGCGGTAGAGGCTGGCGATGCCCTTCTCGCGCGTCTCGTCCACCGTGCCGGCGATGAAGCGGCCGACGGGATCGACGCCGCCGTCGTTGAAGCGGCTGATCGACTGGTCCTCGGGATTGTCGGCGAGCTTCCTCAGCAGCTTGCCGTCCGCATCGATGAGCCAGAGGCCGGAGCGCAGGCCGGCGATAAAGCCGCCGCCCTCGGCAAGGCCGATGCAGCCGACTTCCTCGGGCAGCTCCATCGTGCCGAGCGCGCCCGTCGACGGGTCGTAGCGGTGGATGCGGCAGCGCTTGATATCGACGAAATAGAGCACCTGTTCGGCGACCGACCAGAGCGGGCATTCGCCGAGCGCGGCCGAAAAATCGAGGACGGGGGCGAAAGCTTGCTGCACGGTCCGCCCTCAATAAGCCGCCATGGGCGTTGCGGGGGCCTTCTCGACGCCCTTCATCTGGCCGAGCCATTTGCTGGCGCGGCCGGTCATCAGGGCGATGTCGGAGGCGATGGCGGCGAAATCGTAGCCGTAGCCGATGAAGCGCTTCACCATGTCCGGGTTCGGGCCGACGATGCCGACGGGCTTGCCGGCCGCATGGGCGTCCTTCGCCGCCTTCTCGATCAGCGCCTGCACCTCCGGATGGGCGATGTTGCCGATATGGCCCATGGCGGCGGAGAGGTCGCCCGGGCCGACGAACAGCGCATCGATGCCCTCGACGGCGGCGATCTCCGGCAGGCGCTCGATGGCTTCCGGCGTCTCGAGCTGCACGACGGTGCAGATGTCGTCATTGGCGGATTTCAGGTAGTTCGGGATCGTGCCGAAGCGCGAGCCGCGATGCACGGCGGCAACACCCCGGATGCCGTGCGGCGGATAGCGCGTATAGGACGCGGCGGCCTTCGCCTCCTCGGCATTCTGCACGAAGGGCAGCATGACGGTGCGCGCGCCGGCATCGAGCGCGCGCTTGACCAGCACCTGGTCGTTCCAGGCAAGCCGCACCACGGCGTCGGCCGGCGTGCAGCCGATGGCGCGCAGGATATGGGCGAGATCGGTGAACTCGACCGGCACATGCTCCATGTCGACCACGAGGAAATCGAAGCCACCGTAACCGAGAGCTTCCGCCGTCGCGGGCGCGGCGGCCATCAGCCAGGTGCCGAGCGGGGTGGCGCGCGACTTGTCGCCCAGCCAGGACTTGAAGGGGTTGTTGCTGCTCATGGTGTTTCCCTCAATAGATCGGCGGTTCGGGCACGGGTTGCGTGCCGGTCAGGAAGTCGAAGTCGCAGCCCTCATGCGCCTGGCTGACATGGCGCTGATAGAGGGCGGCGAAGGAGCGTTCGTAGATCGGCGCGGAGGGCTTCCATTCGGCACGGCGGCGGGCCAGCTCCTCCTCGGAAACGCGCATGTTGATGGTCGCGGCGGCAACGTCGAGTTCGATAAGATCGCCGGTCCTGACCAGCGCCAAGGGCCCGCCGACGGCGGCTTCCGGCGAGACATGCAGAATACAGGTGCCGTAATGGGTGCCGCTCATGCGCCCGTCGCAGATGCGCACCATGTCGCGCACGCCTTGCTTCAAGAGCTTCTTCGGGATCGGCAGGTTGCCCCATTCCGGCATGCCAGGCGCGCCGACCGGGCCGGCGTTGCGCAGCACGATCACCGTATCCTCGGTGATGTCGAGGTCGGGATCGTCCAAGGTCCTGTTCATGGTGCGCGGATCGTCGAAGACGATGGCCGGGCCGATATGCTTTAAAAACTTCGGATTGGCGGCCGAGGATTTCATCACCGCGCCGTTGGGCGCAAGATTGCCGTGCAGCACTTCCAGCGTCTTGCCGCGTTCGAGCGGCACGACGGGATTGTCCTCGCCGCGGATCACCTCGTCGTTCCAGCAGTCGGCGTCGGCGATGTTCTCGCCGAGCGTCCGGCCGTTGACGGTCGGCCGGTCGAGCTTCAGGTGGCGCGAGAGTTTCTTGAGCATCGCGTTGACGCCGCCGGCGAAGTAAAAATCCTCCATGAGGTATTCGCCGGAGGGAAAGACGTTTGCGACGACGGGCACCTTGCCGGCCATCTCCGCCATGTCGTCCAAAGTCAGCGAGACGCCGACGCGCTTGGCCATGGCGATCAGGTGCACGGCCGCATTGGTCGAGCCGCCGAGCGCCATATAGGCGACGAGGCCGTTGAGGAAGCTGTCGCGGTCGAGGATCTTCGAGGGCTTCAGGTCCTCCCAGACCATCTCGACGATGCGCGACCCGCAGGCCGACGCCATGCGCGAATGGCCGGAATCCACGGCCGGGATGGAGGAAGCGCCGGAGAGCGTCATGCCCATCGCGTCGACGATGGATGTCATGGTGGAGGCGGTGCCGATGGTGTTGCAGGTGCCGGGCGAGCGCGTCATGCGGCTTTCGAGGTCCACCCAGTCCTCGCGGGTGATGTTGCCGGCGCGCAGCTCGTCCCAGTATTTCTTGGTATGGGTGCCCGCGCCGGTCTTGATGCCGCGCCACTGGCCGTTCGACATCGGCCCGGCGGGGCAGAAGATCACCGGGATATCCATCGAGAAGGCGCCCATCAGCAGCGCCGGGGTGGACTTGTCGCAGCCGCCGAGGAGGACGGCGCCGTCGATCGGGTGACAGCGCAGCAGCTCCTCGCATTCCATGGCGAGGAAATTGCGGTAGAGCATGGTGGTGGGCTTCACCATGACCTCGCCGACGGAGATCGCCGGAAGCTCGACGGGATAGCCGCCCATCTGCCAGACGCCGCGCTTGACGGCCTCGGCCCGGTCGCGCAGATGCGCATGGCAGGGGCTCATCTCGCTCCAGGTGTTGATGATGCCGATCACCGGCCGGCCCATGAACTCCTCGCGGCGCATGCCCATCTGCTGCGTGCGCTGGCGGTGCGCAAAGGCCCGCATGTCGTCGGTGGCGAACCAGCGCTGGCTGCGCAGTTCGGAAATGTCGCGGCGCTCGCTCATCCCTTGATCCCCCCGGCGGTGAGGCCCGAGACGACGCGCTCCTGGAAGATGACGATCAGCACGGCGACCGGAACGATGCCGACGACGAGGGCGGCGGAGATGACCGGCCAGGGGAAGGCGAACTCGCCCTGGTAGAGCTGGATGCCGACGGGAAGCGTGCGCAGCGCCGGATTGGAATTGAAGGAGAGCGCCAGCAGGAACTCGTCCCAGGCATTGACGAAGGCGAGGATGCCCGCGGTGAAGACGCCCGGCGCGCAGAGCGGCACGACCACCTTGAAGAGGGCGCCCATCCGCGTGCAGCCGTCGATCATCGCGGCGTTCTCCAGATCGCGCGGGATGCCCTCGAAGAAGGAGACCAGCATCAGCGTGCAGACCGGCAGCGAGAGTACCGTATAGGGCAGCACGAGCGCGATCCAGGTGTTGAGCAGGTTCAGCGTCCTCATGATCTCGAAGAGCGGCACGAGCAGCGTCACCAGCGGGAAGGTCGAGACCGCGATGATCAGCGACAGGATGAGGCCGCGGTAGCGCAGGTTCAGCCGCGCCAGCGCATAGGCCGCCAGCACCGAGACGAGCAGCGTCAGGCAGGTGGAGAGCAGCGCCACCATGAAGCTGTTGAACAGGAAGAGATGCAGTGGCTGGTCGGAGAAGGCCTGCATGTAGTTCGAAAGCGTCGGGGCGTGCGGCACCCAGGTGATGGGCTTGGCGGTCAGCTCGGCTTCCGTCTTCAGCGAGGTGAAGAGGATCCACAGCGCCGGGAACATGCCGTTGACGATCAGCACGCCACCGGCGATGAGGCGCAGCGGACGGCCGGAGAAAAGGCCGGAAAATCCGGGAGAGGCGGCGGCGCTCATGGCTTACTCCTTGGTCCGGATGGCGCGGAGATAGACGGCGGTCACGCACATCGACAGGGCGAACATCACGACGGCGAGCGCCGAGCCGTAGCCGAGGTCGAGGAAGGAGACCGTGTTCTGGTGGATGTACATGGCGAGCGTGGCGGTGGAGGTGCCGGGGCCGCCGCCGGTCATCATGTAGGGGATGTCGAAGGTCTGGAGCGCGGTGATGGTGCGGAAGATCAGCGCGACGACGATCGAGGGCTTCAGAAGCGGCAGCGTGATCTCGAAAAACTGGCGGATACGGCCCGCGCCGTCGACATCGGCGGCCTCGTAGAGCGAGCGCGGGATCGTCTGCAGGCCGGCAAGGATGATCAGCGCCATGAAGGAGGAGGTCTTCCAGATGATCGTCAGACAGATCGCGGCGAAGGCCCAGTTCGGCGAGTTGAACCAGATGATGCCTTCGAAGCCGAGGCGGTTCAGCACGTCGTTGACGACGCCGTATTCCGAATGGAAGAACCAAGCGAAGATCAGGCCCGCGAAGGAGAGTGGCAGCGCCCAGGGGATCAGCAGGGAAAGGCGCACCGGCCACTGCACGCCGAAGGGGAGGTTCGCGAGCAGGGCCAGTGCCAGCCCGACCAGGAGGGCGCCGGGCACGGTGATGAGCGTGATGAGAACAGTGTTCCAGGTGGTTTCCCAGAACACCGGATCCTCCAGCATCAGGCTGTAGTTTTCGAAGCCGACGAACTCCGCCGGCAGGCCGGAGGTGAGCGACAGGCTGAAGAAGCTGGTATAGCCGAGGCGCAGCACCGGATAGACGATGATCAGCGCGAGGAGGATCGCGGCGGGCGCCAGCAGGACGACGGCGAGCGCCCGGTCGCCGAGATCGAGCCAGCGCGTCCAGGCCGGCGGGCCGCGGTCAGCAGGGCGTGCTGCATTGAGGGTAGAGGTCGTCGACAAGGGGCAACTCCCGGCAATTCAGGTTGGGGAGGCGGAAGGGCGGGCAGGCCGCCCTGCCCTTCCGGCGATGGCGATCGCGATCAGCGCAGGATGCGCTTGAGGCGCGCCTCGATCTGGCTCGCGCCGTCCTCCGGCGTGGTGACGCCGGCGAGCACCGCGTTGACCGTCGTGCGGATGACCTCGCTCACCTCGTTGTAGCGGGGCGTCACCGGGCGGGCCTTGGCGGTCTCGACCACCTGCAGCGCGTCGGCGAACCACGGCACAGCCTTGAGCACCTCGTCGTTCTTGTAGGCGGCCGCGTAGGTCGGCAGCAGCGAGCCGTTGGCGGCCATGAAGACGGAGACATCCTCGCTGGAAAGGTACTCGACCAGCTTCTTCGCCTCGTCCTGATGGGTGGAATAGGCCGAAACGCCCCATTCCCAGCCGCCGAGGCAGCTTGCCTGCTCGCCGGAGCCGAGCGCCGGCAGGCGCGCCACGCCGACATTGTCCTTGACGGCCGATTCCGCGCCCTGGAAATGCGTCCAGGCATAGGACCAGTTGACCGCGAAGACGGCGCTGCCGGCCTGGAATTCCTTGCGCGTATCGTCGGTGGCGACTTCCGCGATGTTCTTCTTGGCCGTGCCCTCGTCGACAAAGCCCTTCCACAGCGACAGCGCCGTGACGGCGGCGTCATGGTCGAAAGTCAGCTTGCCGTTCTCGACGAGGGTCTTGCCCTGGCTCCAGTAGGGCAGCAGGAAGGTGCAGACCGCACCCTCGATGGCCTTGCCCTGGAAGGACACGCCCTGCAGGTCCGGGTTCTTCTCGCCCTCGGCCACCTTCTTGGCCGCGGCGGCCAGCTCTTCCCAGGTCTTCGGCGGGGCAATGCCGTATTTGTCGAGCAGGTCCTTGCGGTAGTAGAGGAACATCGCGTCGGCGAAGGCCGGCAGCGCGACGATCTTGCCGTCCACCGTGTTGGCCTCGGCATAGGCCGGCAGGTAGACCGACATGTCCTCGCCGGCGAAATCGGAAGTCCAGCCGGCGGCGGCATATTGCGCCGGGCGGATGACGTCGAGCATCAGCACGTCGAGGTTCGTGTCCTTGGCGGACATGACGGTGTTGAGGTACTGCGCCTGCGCTTCCGACGTGTTGCCGCCGGTCTCGATCGCCACCTTGACGCCCGGATTGGCCGCCTCGTACTTGTCGAGCACCTTGCGCCAGACATCCGGCTGATGCTGGCTGGAGACGAAGATCTTGAGGTCCGTGTCGGCGAAGGCCGGCGCGGCGAAGGCAAGCATGGTGGCAGTGGCGAGCGCGCCCGCCAGGGTTCTGGTGTTCATTCTATCCTCCCGTGATGGAGCGCGCAAAGCGCCCGGCATTCAGTTGATGACGCGTTCGCTTGCGGCATCGAAAAGATGGATTTTCGTGGGGTCGACGCCGATCCGGAATTCCGAGCCGGGCTCCGGCCGCATCTCCGGCGGCATGCGCGCGGTCAGCACGTCGCCGCCGACGGCAAAGTGCACCAGCGTGTCCGAGCCGAGCGGCTCGACAACCTGCACGCGGGCGACAAGCGCAGCCGCCGGATCGGCTGCCGTGCCAAAATGCTCCGGCCGTATGCCGACGACCACGTCGCGGCCCTCCACGCCGGTCTCGCGCCCGGCCCGCACGCCCGCCAGCCCCAGCTTGTTGCCGTCGGCAAAGGCAAGACAGCCCGCCTCGACCTTCGCCTTGGCAAAGTTCATCGCCGGCGAGCCGACGAAACCGCCGACGAAGACGCTCTGTGGCCGGTTGTAGACCTCGTCCGGTGTGCCGACCTGCTCGATATCGCCCCCCTTGAGGATGACGATGCGATCGGCGAGCGTCATGGCCTCGACCTGGTCGTGCGTGACATAGATGATCGTCGTGCCGATCTGCTGGTGCAGGCGCTTGATCTCGGTGCGGACCTGGCCGCGCAGCTTGGCGTCGAGGTTGGACAGCGGTTCGTCGAACAGAAAGACCTTCGGCCGGCGCACGATGGCGCGCCCCATGGCGACGCGCTGGCGCTGGCCGCCGGAGAGCTGGCCGGGGCGGCGCTCGAGCAGATGGGAAATGCCGAGCATCTCGGCGGCCTCGTTGATGCGGACATCTGCTTCGCGCGCCGGCACGCCATGAACCTTCAGGCTGAACCCCATGTTCTCGCGCACCGTCTTGTGCGGATAGAGCGCATAGTCCTGAAAGACCATGGCGATGTCGCGCTCGCGCGGCGGCAGGCGGTTGACCATCTTCTCGCCGATGCGGATCTCGCCGCCGCTGATGCTTTCGAGGCCGGCGACCATGCGCAGCGTCGTGGACTTGCCGCAGCCCGAGGGGCCGACGAAGACGACGAACTCGCCATCGGCGATTTCGAGGTCGACGCCTTTCACGATGCGCAGCGAACCGTAACTTTTTTCCAGCTTTCGCAGGCTGACAGAAGCCATTCCTCTCTCTCCCAAGCGTGGCCGGGCATCCGGCTCATCTCGATCAATAATAGCGCTACGATTTATATGATGCAAGCCGCACTTGGAAAATGTTTTTTGGTGCGCGGGATGACGCAATCTCCATGAAATTTGACAAAAGTCTCTTTATTTTCAAAATATTACATATTCGCACGCCTGCGATTGTCGTTGCGACATAATCAAAAGTGTGCTATTTATGCAATAATAGCGCTATGGAGTTGACCATGGACAACACAATGCGAAAGCCGCCGCGCAATCGCCGCAAGATGCAGTCCGTCACGATGTCCGACGTGGCCGAGCTCGCCAATGTCTCCCCCTCCACCGTGTCGCTCTTCCTGCGCAAGCCCGAGGCGGTTTCGGCGGCTGCGAGCCAGGCGATCAGCCGGGCGATCGACAAGCTCAACTATGTGCCGAACCTCATGGCGGGCGGCCTGGCCGCCGCGTCCTCCCGCGCCGTCAGCATTCTCGTGCCTTCGGTGCGCAACGCCTTCTTCGCCGAGACGGTCTCCTCCATGCAGACGGCACTCAAGAAGCAGCGCTTGCAGCTCATTCTCGGCCATACCGAATATGACGAGCAGGAAGAGGAGGAGCTGGTCCGCATGGCGCTCTCCTGGGCGCCGGCGGCGATCGTCCTGACCGGCCTTTCGCACAGCGCGGCGACGCGCCGGCTGCTGGCCAATGTCGCCATCCCCGTCATCGAGATCTGGGAGCTGGGCGGCCCGCAGATCGACGCCGCCATCGGCTTCCATCACGATCAGGTCGGCATCGCGGCGGCGGAGCACCTGATCCGGCAGGGCCGCCGCAACCTTCTCTTCCTCGGCGCGCGCATGCACCAGGACCGCCGCGCCAGGCAGCGTTGCAACGGCTTCCTGCAGGCGGCCAAGGCGGCCGGAGCGGCCGCGAAAGTCGTCGAGCATCCCGACACGGCCTCCGCCGAAATCGGCTCTATGCTGCTGGCGGAAGCCTTGCGGCTCCACCCCGAGACCGATGGCATCGCCTGCTCGAACGACCATATCGCGCTCGGCGTGCTCTTTGCCTGCGAGCGCCAGAAGATCGCCGTGCCGGACCGGCTCGCCGTGATCGGCTTCGGCGATCTCAGCTTCAGTGCCGCCTGCAACCCGCCGCTCACCACGATCCGTCCGTCCGGCGACCTGATCGGCCGGGAGGCTGCAAGGCTGATCGAAGAGCACCTGCACGGCGAAAAAGCGGACGCACACCGCACGATCGACACCCGCTTCACGCTGCAGCATCGCCGCAGCAGCTAGGGCATGTCCGGCGGGATTGTGGGGCGCTACCGATAGCCGATTGCGCGGAAACGAAGACAAGAAGGGCTATTGCCCCTTGGCGCGAACGGAGCTGGCTTTTCAACGGGGCACGAAGGATCGGCGGCACCGCCGATCCATTCCCCTGCCGCCGTCATGCCCGTCAGTTCAGCGTCAGCCCGTCGATGGTGACGACGCGTTTTTCCTTGGCGGAACGTTCCGCCGCCAGCCCGATGGCAACTGCCTTCAGGCCGTCCAGCAACGCCACCTCGACCGGACCGGCACCCAGGATCGCCTTGCGGAACTTCTGGTGCGCGTAGAAGGTCGCGCCGTGATGCGCGCCGGCATGCAGCACTTCCGCGTCCACCTCGACGATGCGGCGTTCGGGCTGGCGCTTTTCCTGCCGGAAGCTGATTTCGATTTCGGAATGCCTGCCGGCCTCCTCGCCGCGATGCCCCGGCACGAAGCATTCGACCCGGCCGAGCGAGCCGGTCGCGGCGAACTCCTCCTGCCAGAGAGCGCCTTCGGCGAACATGCAAAGATCGAGCGAGGCGCGGATTCCCGACTTGAAGTCGACCGTGACGAAGGCATTGTCGATGATGTCGGGCCGCTCGCCGTCCTCGCGCCGCTCGTCGGCATGGTTGACGTCGATGCCGGCGGAGGCATGGACGCGCACCGCCTCGTCCTCGGCGATCAGCCGCATGAGATCGAAGAAATGGCAGCACTTCTCGACGAGCGTGCCGCCCGTGCGCGCCGCGTAGCGGTTCCAGTTGCCAACCTTCTGCTTGAAGGGAAAGCGGTGTTCGCGCAGCGCGATCATCTTGAGGTCGCCGACCGTTCCCTTGCGAACCTCTTCCACGAGTTCCGTGACCGGCGGCATGTAACGGTACTCCATGCCGATCCATAGCGGCGCCGTGTAGCCGGCAAGCGCCGTCGACATCCAGGTGAGTTGTTCGGCGGAGGTGCAGGCGGGCTTTTCCAGAAGGATCGGCAGGCTGAGGCCCCGGTCGAGAATCCTTGCCAGCACATCCGCATGCGTGTCGTTCGGCGTTGCGATCACCAGTGCGTCGACGGCGTTGCTGGCAAGGAGCGCATCGGCCGAGTCGAACAGCTGGGCCGTTTCGGGAACGCATTCGGCGGCCAGCGCACGCGACCGGGCATCCGGATCCGCGATGGCCGTAATCCTTGAGCCCGGCGTCATCGCGATATTGCGAAGATGCTCGCGTCCCATCATGCCGGCCCCGATCAGGCCGTAGCGTATAAGGTCTGACAATCTCATTCCTCCTCTCGATTGCGTCGATGCCGGCGGCATACCGACGGCTTTGGACCGGGAAACGTTACGCAGCAGTCCGCACGAAATCAAATAAAATCGTAGCGCTATTATACAGCGGCATGCCGCCGCGTTTAATAAGATATTGGTAAAAAAGGAAGAATTAGAAAATCCTCTAGGGTATCGCGCTTTCTTCGCGATAATTGACGTCACTTAATGTAGCGCTATTATAGGCTTGGGAGAAACTTGGAGGAGGAACCAAGCATGAAAAGCCCCATCATTGCCTGGACGGTGGCAGCGTTCGCAATCGGATCGCAGGCGCCGGCCCATGCCGACACGACGCTGCGCATGTTCGTCTCGAGCCAGGGAAGCCCAAGCGTTCACCGCAAGATCGCCGATCTCTACGAGCAGCGGAATCCCGGCATCAAGATCGAGATCGAACTCGGCGGCGCGACGTCGGAACTGCAGGCGCAATATCTCAACACGGTCCTGTCGAGCCGCGATCCCTCACTGGACGTCCTGATCCTCGACATCATCCGTCCCGCGCAATTCAGCGCGGCCGGCTGGATCTCGCCGCTCGGTGAAGCGGCGGCCGACGCGCCGATGCTCGAGGGCTATATCAAGGCCTATGCCGACGCGAACACGGTCGATGGCAAGCTCGTCGCGCTGCCGGCGCATGCCGATGCGCTGTTGCTCTACTATCGCAAGGACCTCCTGGACAAATACGGCCTTCCCGTGCCGAAGACCTGGGCGGAGCTTGCCGAGACGACGAAGACGGTCCTGGCCGGGGAGGGTGACCCGAACCTGCAAGGCTTGAGCTTCCAGGGAAAAGCGATCGAAGGCGCCGTCTGTACCTTTCTCCTGCCCTATTGGAGTGCCGGCCACGACCTGACGAGGAACGGTGACTTTTCCTTCGACAAGGACGGTGCGGTCGCGGCCTTCAACCTCTGGAAGGGTTTCGTCGATCAGGGTATCGCCAAGAAGAACATATCGGAGGTCGGGACCGACGATACGCGGCGGGAGTTCCAAGCCGGAAAGGCGGTGTTCGCCGCACTGTGGGGCTACGGCTGGAGCAATTTTCAGGGTGAGGATTCCGCCGTGCGGGACAAGGTCGGCGTGGCAACCCTTCCCGCGGTGGAAGGCGGCAAGCCGGTCAGCTGCCTCGGTGGCTGGGAATGGGCGGTGTCCGCCTATTCGCGCCATCAGGAGGAAGCAAAGAAGCTCGTGACCTTCCTTGCGGGTGCCGAGGCGACCAAGATCAAGGCCATCGAAGCCTCCTATCTTCCGCCGCAGACGGCGCTCTACGCCGATCCGGATGTCCAGGAGGCGATGCCCTGGATCGAGAACGCCCGTGCCGTCGTCGAAAGCGCGCTCCCGAGGCCTGTGACGCCGCGTTACAACGAAGTGAGCGAAATCATCCGCACGCTCTTCAACGCCGTGATCGGTGGTTCCATGACGCCGGACGATGCCGCCGCACAGATGGAAGCACGGCTGCGCCGCGTATTGCGATAGGATCAGGGCGGACATCACAGCCATGAACCCCGCAAATCGGGGAGCATGGCTGCGCTCGTTGAAACCATCGGCGCTGGAAACGGGGCGGAAAATGCGCGGCCCTGGCTGCGGCCATATGGCAGTCCCCCAAGCCGCACCGCAGCCTTCGCGCCGGCGCCGGATGCAGATCCGGATGAATGGCGCCGAGGCCGGCGGGACGAACTTTCGGCTATGCCCAATTGCCGCAACAAGAGATTTCACCTATGTTGACCAAGTGGTAAAAAAAGACGCTTTTCAATGAATTGCGCGATAAGCCAAAGGGGAATCGAATGCATCGCAATCCGTTCAATTTCGGCATTTCCAGACGAACCCTGATCAAGGCCGCCGGGGCGTCCGCAGCGGTCGCCGCCGTCGGCCTGCCGGGCCGCGTGATCGCCGCCGATCCGCTCAAGGTCGCGGCCATCTATACCGTGCCGGTCGAGCAGCAGTGGGTCAGCCGCATCCACAAGGCGGCCAATGCCGCCAAGGAGCGCGGGGACATCGAATATGTCTATTCGGAGAATACCGCCAACAACGACTATGAGCGCGTCATGCGCGAATATTGCGAGGCCGGCCACAAGCTGATCCTGGGAGAGGTCTTCGGCGTGGAGGACGCCGCCCGTGCCGTCGCCAGGGACTATCCGGATGTCGCCTTCCTGATGGGCTCGAGCTTCAAGCCCGATGCCGCCGTGCCGAACTTCTCGGTTTTCGACAACTATATCCAGGATGCTTCCTATCTCTCCGGCCTCGTCGCCGGCGCGATGACCAAGTCGAAGAACATCGGCATGGTCGGCGGCTATCCGATCCCGGAGGTCAACCGCCTGATGAACGCCTTCATGGCGGGTGTGAAGGAAGTGGCCCCGGACACCAGGTTCCAGATCGCCTTCATCGGCTCGTGGTTCGATCCGCCCAAGGCCAAGGAAACCGCCTTCGCCCAGATCGATGGCGGTGCGGACCTGCTCTATGCCGAACGTTTCGGCGTGTCCGATGCGGCGAAGGAAAAGAACGTCCTGGCCATCGGCAATGTCATCGATACCCAGGCGGACTATCCGCAGACCGTGGTCGCCTCCGCGCTGTGGCACTTCGAGCCGACGCTGGACAAGGCGATCGCGGAAGTGAAGGCCGGCGCCTTCAAGGCGGACGACTATGGCGTCTATTCCTTCATGAAGAACGGCGGCTGTTCGCTCGCGCCGCTCGGCACCTTCGACGCCAAGGTTCCCGACGACGTGAAGGCCAGGGTCACCGAGAAGGAAAAGGCGATCAAGGACGGTTCGTTCACCGTCGAGATCAACGACGCAGAGCCGAAATCGAGCTAGCCTTCCGCGTTCTGATGATCGCGGGGAGAAATGGCTGGCGGCAGGAGGATACTTCCCTTGCCGCGGCTGCTTTTCCCTGCGAGCAGAACAACCCTGCCCTCAAAGTCCTTTCCCGGTCGCCAACGTGTCCGATACACCCGTCCTCCGTCTTTCCGGCATCAGCAAGCGTTTCGGTCCGCTCCGGGCCAACGACGACATTTCCTTCGACCTGAAGCGCGGCGAGGTCATTGCGCTGCTCGGGGAGAACGGTGCCGGCAAGACGACGCTGATGAACATTCTCTTCGGCCACTATGTCGCCGACGCCGGAACCGTGGAGGCCTTTGGCGAGCCGTTGCCGCCGGGCGATCCGCGTGCCGCGCTCGATGCCGGCATCGGCATGGTGCACCAGCATTTCACCCTCGCCGACAACATGACGGTGCAGGAGAACATCGCGCTGGGCACGCAAAGCCTCTGGCGTGCGCGGCTCGACAGGGCGTCGGCACGGCAGCGCATTGCGCAGCTCTCCGCCGATTTCGGCCTGGCCGTCGATCCCGCGGCCACCGTCTCCACGCTTTCGGTCGGCGAACGCCAGCGCGTCGAGATCCTCAAGGCGCTTTATCGCGATGCCCGTATCCTGATCCTCGACGAGCCGACGGCCGTTCTAACCCCGGCCGAGACCGATGCGCTGTTTCGCACCTTGAAGCTGCTTGTCGCCAAGGGCCTGTCGATCATCTTCATCTCCCACAAGCTGCACGAGGTGATGGCCGTCAGCGATCGCGTGCTGGTGCTGCGCGCGGGCCGGCTTGTCGGCGAATGCGAAACGGCATCGACCGATCGCAAGGAACTGGCGGCCCTCATGGTCGGCCAGGAGGTGAAGCCGGCAGAGGTCAGCCCGGCCAATGTCGGGGCGCCGCTCCTCGTGCTCGAAGGCGTCTCCACCGCGCCCTATAACGGCGCTGCGCTGGATGACGTGTCGCTCACCCTCAGCGCCGGCGAGATCACCGGCCTTGCCGGCGTTTCCGGCAATGGCCAGGCGGCCCTTGCCGCGCTCATCGCCGGCACCCAGCGCGCCGCCGGCGGTCGCATTTCCGTCGCCGGGCGGGAAGTTGCCGGCTGGTCGCCGCGCGTCGCGCTCGACCACGGCGTGGCGCGCATACCGGAAGACCGCCATGCCGTCGGCACCATCGGCAACATGAGCGTCACCGAGAATGTGATCGCCGAGCGTTACGGCAGTCCGCGCTTCAGCCGCATGGGTTTCCTCGACTGGAAGGCCGCCCGCCGTTTCGCCGAAAAGATCATCGCCGACTATGACGTGAAGTGTCCCTCGCCCGAGGCGCGCATACGCCTGCTGTCGGGTGGCAACATGCAGAAGCTCATCCTGGGCCGTGCGCTTGATCCGGAGCCGGCGGTCATCCTTGCGAGCCAGCCGACGCGCGGCCTCGATGTCGGTGCCGTCGCCTATGTCCACCGCATGCTGCTCGCAGCGCGGGAGCGGGGCGCCGCCGTACTGCTGATTTCGGAAGACCTTGAGGAAATCCTGGCCTTGTCCGACCGCATTCTCGTCATGTCGAATGGACGCCTGTCGACGCCCTCCGCCCGCGGCGAACGCAGCATTCGCGAGCTGGGGGAACTGATGGCCGGCCATAGCGGGGAGCGCAGCGATGCGGCTTGAGCCGAAACCCGCGCCGACGCTGGCGGTCACCCTCCTGTTCCCGCTGGCGGCCATCGTCGCCACGCTGCTGTTGGTCTCGCTTCTGGTCCTGGCGGCCGGCGCCTCGCCGCTCTCGGTCTTCTATCTCGTTGCCAAGGGCGCGGCCGGCTCGCAATTCGCTCTGCTGGAAACCTTGACCCGCGCGACGCCGCTGATCTTCACGGGCCTTGCCGTCGCCGTCGCCTTCCGCGCCAAGCTCTGGAACATCGGCGCCGAGGCGCAGCTCTATATCGGCGGCGTGGTCACCGTGGTGCTTGGCACCGGCGCCCTGCCCCTGCCCTCGGCCATCCTGATCCCCGTGCTGATGGCCGCGGCGATGGCGGCCGGGGCGCTGTTGCTGCTCGGCCCCGCCGTGCTGAAGACGCGCTTCGGCGTCGACGAGGTGGTCACCACGCTGCTCTTGAACTTCATCGTCCTGCTCTTCGTGTCGATGCTGCTCGAGGGCGTGCTGAAGGATCCGATGGGGCTGGGCTGGCCGCAATCCCAGAAGGTCGTCGCGGAGGCGCAGCTACCGCGCCTCATCCAGGGCAAGCGCCTGCATCTCGGCTTCGTCATCGCAATCGTCGCGGCCGTCGTGGTCTGGGTCGTCACGAAGAAGACAAAGCTCGGCTACGAGATGCGCGCGGTCGGCCACAACCCGGAAGGCGCGCGCTTCGTCGGCATTCCGGTCAATCGCGTGCTGATGAAGACGGCGTTGCTCTCCGGCGGGCTGGCCGCACTTGCGGGCTTTTCCGAAGTCTCCGGGCTCAAGGGCAACCTGACGCTCGACCTGTCGGCCGGCTACGGCTACACCGGCATCGTCGTCGCCATGCTGGCGATGCTCAATCCGCTCGGCGTCATCGCCTCGGCCATCTTCGTCGCCGGCATCTTCGTCGGTGCCGATGCGATGAGCCGGGCCGCCAAGGTGCCGAGCTACATCGCCGACGTCATGTTGGCCACCTCGCTGTTGACCATGGTGGTGGCGATCCTTCTGGCGCGCTACAGGATCAGGTGGAGGTGACGATGGACGCGCTCGAAATCCCCTTCACCGCCTCCTTCTGGGTCGCCGTCATCCGCATCGCGTCGCCGCTGATCTTCGCGACCATGGGCGAACTGATCTGCGAGCGCGCCGGCGTGCTCAATCTCGGCATCGAGGGCATCATGACCGTCGGCGCCTTCGCCGGCTGGTTCACCGTCTACAGCGGCGGCGACCTGTGGGCCGGCGTGCTGGTGGCCGCCCTTGCCGGCGCGTTGTTCGGCCTGCTGCACGCCACGCTCACCGTGCCGCTCGGCCTGTCGCAGCATGTCGTCGGCATCGGCGTCACGCTGCTGGCGACCAGTCTCACCTATTTCACCTATCGCCTCGCGCTGCCGGAGGTGACGTCGCCGCCGAAGATCGAGCCGTTCCAGCCGCTGGCGATCCCCGGTCTGTCGAATATCCCCGTGCTCGGCGAGGCGCTGTTCACGCAGACGCCGCTGACCTATCTCGCCTTCCTGGCCGTCGTGCTCGTCACCTGGGTGCTCTATCGCACGCCCGTCGGCCTTGCCGTGCGCGCGGCTGGCGAAAACCCGTCCGCGGTGGAAGCGCAGGGCATTTCGGTCACCAGCATCCGCATGGGCGCGGTCGTCGCCGGCAGTGCGCTGATGGCGGTCGGCGGCGCCTTCCTCACCATGTCGGCGTTCAACTCGTTCTTCTTCCAGATGATCAACGGTCGCGGCTGGATCTGCATCGCGCTCGTTGTCTTCGGCTCGTGGCGGCCGGGCAAGGCGCTGGTCGGCGCCATCCTGTTCGCCGCCTTCGATGCCTATCAGATCCGCCTGCAGCAGATATCGGGCGGCATCGTGCCCTACCAGGTGTTCCTGATGATGCCGTATGCGCTGTCGATCCTGGCGCTGATCCTGGTGGCGCGCCGCGCCACCTATCCCAAGGCTTTGATGATACCGTACCAGAAAGGCGAAAGATGAGCTTCGACCTGATCGTCAAGGGCGGCACGCTGCCCGATGGAACCGTCGCCGATATCGGCATCAAGGGCGAGACGATCGCCGCGATCGAGCCGCGTCTCGATGCTGCCGCCGGCCGTGTCGTCGATGCGTCGGGCAACCTTGTCAGCCAGCCTTTCGTCGATCCGCATTTCCACATGGATGCGACGCTCTCCTACGGCCTGCCGCGCATCAACGCCTCGGGCACGCTGCTCGAAGGCATTGCGCTCTGGGGCGAGCTCAAGCCGCTCCTGACCCACGAGGCCGTCAAGGAGCGCGCGCTCGCCTATTGCGACTGGGCGGTTTCCATGGGCCTGCTCGCCATCCGCACCCATGTCGATACCTGCGACGATCGCCTGCTGGCGGTGGAAGCCCTGCTCGAGGTGAAGAAGGAGATCGCCCCCTATATCGACCTCCAGCTCGTCGCCTTCCCGCAGGACGGTCTCTACCGCTCGCCCAATGCCCGCGAGAACACCCTGCACGCCCTCGACATGGGCGTCGATGTCGTCGGCGGCATCCCGCATTTCGAGCGCACCATGGCGGAAGGCACGCGGTCGGTCACCGAACTCTGCGAGATCGCGGCCGAGCGCGGCCTGATGGTCGACCTGCACTGCGACGAGACCGATGATCCGCTGTCCCGCCACATCGAACAGTTGGCTTACGAGACCCAGCGGCTCGGCCTGCAGGGCCGGGTGGCCGGCTCGCATCTCACCTCGATGCATTCGATGGACAATTACTACGTCTCCAAGCTGCTGCCGCTGATTGCCGAGGCAGGCGTGTCAGCGATCCCCAACCCGCTTATCAACATCATGCTGCAGGGCCGCCACGACACCTATCCGAAGCGCCGCGGCATGACGCGCGTGCCCGAGATGCTGAAAGCGGGCATCCGTGTCGGCTGGGGGCAGGACTGCGTGCTCGACCCCTGGTATTCGCTCGGCACCGCCGACATGCTCGATGTCGCCTTCATGGGGCTGCACGTCGCCCAGATGTCCTCGCCCGCGGACATGCGCGCCTGCTTCGACATGGTGACGCGGGTCAATGCCGAGATCATGGGCCTCGACCATCTCGGCCTCGCCGTCGGCAAATCGGCAAGCCTCGTCGTGCTCGACGCGGGCAATCCCATCGAGGCGGTGCGCCTGCGCGCCGAGCGGCTCTGCGTCGTCTCGAAGGGCAAGGTCGTGGCTGAGCGCGAGAAGCGCGAGACCGCCCTGTCGATCAGGGGGCGCCCGGCAAGCATCAACCGTCGCCACGTCGTGCCGCCGCAAGCGCGGTGAAGCAGGCGGGGATCAGAGCAGGCCGTATCGGGTCAGGATTTCCGCAATACGGCCGTCCTGCTCCGCATTCGGCAGCAAGGCCGGCTGCCGGCTGGCGCCGACGGACGCGTCCTGCAGGTAAAGGGCGCGTTTGACCATGGCCGGTGCAAAGCCAAGGGCATAGAGATCCGTGCGGAAGGCGGTGAATGTCGCCTGCTGTCGTTCCGCCTCGGCGTTGTCGCCCGCGTTGTAGGCCTTCAGGATGCCGGAGAGCACCTCAGGCATGGCGTTGCCGAGACCAGAGATGCAGCCCGCTGCCCCGTTCTGCAGCGACCAGAGCACCAGATGGTCCGGCCCGGAATACACCTCGAACCCCTCCACGTCCCTGGCGACGGCGAGATAGGCCTCCAATGTTTCCTTCGCCCCGCCCGAATCCTTGATGCCGGCGATGTTGCCATGGCCGGCGAGCAGGCGTGCAGTGTCCGGCTCGATATGGTTCTGCGTTCGGGCGGGGATGTCGTAGAGGTAGACGGGCGTCGTCACCGCATCGGCGACGGTCGAGAAATGGCGGACGAGACCGTCCTGTGTGCAGGCGATGAAGAAGGGCGTGATGACGGCGATGCCATCGACACCGATGCGGTCGAATTCGCGCGCCAGCTTCAGCGTCTCGAAGGTGGCCGGCATGCCGGCATTGACGATGACCCGTACGCGCCCGCCCACCTCATCGACCACCTCTTCCGTCAACCGCACCTTCTCCTCGAAGGTCAGCGCGGTGAAATCGCCGTTGGTGCCGGCGCACATGATGTTGTTGCCGGCTTCGACCTGCCGGCGGACCTGGGCGCGCGTTGCCGCATAGTTGATGGTCTCGTCTTCGTTGAAGCAGGTCACGAGGGCGACGAAGGCTTGTTTCGACACGGGAGCTTCCTTTGAGAAAACGGCGCCTACGAGGCGCGCTGGAGACGGGCGGCGCGATGGGCGGCCTGCACGTCGGGATCGGGATCAAGGCCGGCGGCAAGCAGGGCGCGCGTATAATCCTCGCGCGGCGTCTCGAACACCGCGCGCACCGTGCCGAACTCGACGACGTTGCCCTTCCGCATGACCATGACATGGTCGGCGAAGTCCCGCACGACCGGCAGGTCATGGGCGATGAAGATGAAGGCGATGCCCATTTCCCTGCGCAGCTTGTCGAGCAGCGCGATGACTTGCGCCTGCACCGAGACGTCGAGGGCCGAGACCGCTTCGTCGCAGATGATGAGCTGCGGTTCGAGTGCGAGCGCCCGGGCAATGGCGATGCGCTGGCGCTGCCCGCCGGAGAACTGGTGCGGATAGCGCCCCATATGTTCGGGGCCGAGGCCGACCTGCACGAGGAGCTCGGCGACACGTTCACGCCATTTCGCCTTGGGCAGGATATCCGGATGGATGATCCAGGCCTCGGAGATAAGCTGGTAGACGGTCATGCGCGGGTTGAGCGACTGCGTCGGATCCTGGAACACCATCTGCAGGTCGCGGCGCAGCTTGTAGAGTTCGCCGGGCGAGAGCGTGAAGAGGTGGCGTCCCTTCCAGTGGGCGCTGCCCGCATCCGGTTCGTCGAGGCGCAGCAGAATGCGCGCGAGGGTCGACTTGCCCGAGCCGCTTTCGCCGACCACGGCCATCGTCTCGCCGGGCATGAGATCGAAGGAGACGCCCTTCAGGGCCTCGAAGGCGCCATAGCGCTTGCGCACGTCGCGCACCGAAAGCACCGGCGCGGTGCGGGCGACAGGTTCGTGCATCTCACCCTTGCCGGGCGCGGCGGCGATGAGTTTGCGGGTATAGGGGTGCTGCGGGTTCCGGTAGACCTCCCGCACCGTGCCGGCCTCGACCAGCTCGCCCTTCTCCATCACCACGACGCGATGGGCGATCTCGGCGACCACGCCGAGATCGTGCGTGATGATGAGCACCGCCATGCCGGTTTCCTGCTGCAGCTCCTCGAGCAGCGCGAGCACTTCGGCCTGCACGGTCACGTCGAGTGCCGTCGTCGGCTCGTCGGCGATCAGGAGGTCCGGGCGCAGCGCGAGCGCCATGGCGATCATCACGCGCTGGCGCTGGCCGCCGGAAAATTCGTGCGGGTACTTGCCAAGCGCATGTTCCGGCTCGGGTATGCCGACGCGTGTCAGGAGCCGCAGCGCTTCGGCTCGTGCCTGCGCGGAGGCCGTCCCGTGCGTGGTCAGCGCCTCGCGGATCTGCCAGCCGACGGTATAGACCGGATTGAGATGGCTCAGCGGGTCCTGGAAGATCATGGCGATGCGGCGGCCGTTCACCTCGCGGCGCTGGTTCGCCGGCATCGTGAGCAGGTCCACGCCGTCGAGCAGGATTTCGCCCGCGCTGATGCGGCCCGGCGGCATGTCGATGAGGTTCATGATCGCCGAGGAGGAGACCGATTTGCCAGAGCCGCTCTCCCCGAGGATTGCCAGCGTCTCGCCGCGGTCGAGGTGGTAGGAGATGTTGCGCACCGCCTTGACCACGCCTGCGGCGGTGTGGAACTCGACCGAGAGGTTGCGGACTTCCAGAAGATGCTCAGCCATTCTTGCGGCCCTTCATTTCGAGACGCCAGCGCTGAACCGGGTCGAGCGCGATGCGCAGCCAGTTCGACAGGAGGTTCAGCGACAGGGTGGTGAGAATGATGGCAAGCCCCGGCCAGAACGACAGCCACCAGGCGTTGGTGAGGTATTGCCGGCCCTGCGAGATCATCAGGCCCCAGGTGATTTCCGGCGGCTGGATGCCGATGCCGAGGAAGGAGAGCGCGCTTTCGGCGAGCATCACATAGGCAAAGTCGAGCGTTGCCAGCGTCGTCAGTGTGGGCAAGACGACGGGCAGGATATGGCGGAAGAGGATGCGCTTCGAGGAGGCGCCCATGACGCGCGCGGCCTGCACGAACATGCGCTCGCGGATTTCCAGCACTTCCGCCCGGGTGGTGCGCAGATAGACGGGAATACGGGTGATCGCGAGAACCAGCATGAGATTGAGGATCGAGGAGCCCAGGATGTAGAGCACGATCACCGCGATCAATAGCGAGGGGAAGGACATGATGACGTCGGCAAGTCGCATGATGACCTGGTTGACGCGTGCCGAGGAGAAACCCGCGACAAGCCCGAGGACAGTGCCCATGACCGCCGAGAGCGCCACCGCGCCGGCCGCGACCATCAACGTGTTCTGCGTGGCGACGATGATGCGGGCGAGCAGCGGCCGTCCGAGCGCATCGGCGCCCATCCACCAGACCCAGCCGCGCTCCCAGTCGAAGGGCGCCGCATTGCGGCCCCTGAGGTTCTGCTTGGTCGCGAGGTCCCCGAGCCAGCTCGGGCCGACGATCGCGAGGACCAGAACGACAAGGAGGAAGATCGCGGCGCAGAGCGCGAACCTGTCGGCCAGCAGCATGCGCACCATGCGCCGGGCAAAATGCGGCTCTTCGGCAAGGGCGGTGTCTGTCGTCTGAAGGGTCATGGCCATGCTCCTCAGTGGCGGATCCGCGGATCGAGCAGAGCATAGGCAAGGTCGATCAGCAGGTTCATGAGGAAGATCGCCAGCGCGGTGACGAGGATTGCGGCGAGAACCACGTTGAAATCGCGCTGCAGAATGGAATCGATCATCAGCTTTCCGACGCCGGGAAAGCCGAAGATCGTCTCGATGATGACCGCGCCGTTGAGCAGGCTCGCCGCCTGGTCGCCGATGACGGTGATGACCGGCAGCATGGCGTTGCGTAGCGCATGCACGAAGATGATCGGCCCGGATTTGACGCCCTTTGCCCGTGCGGTCTTCACATAGGCGGAGGAAAGCGCGCCGATCATCGAGCCGCGCACCACCTGGACGATGATGCCGAACGGGCGGATGAAAAGCACGGAGATCGGCAGGATCCAGTGGAGCAGCGAGCCGGTGCCTGAGGTGGGCAGCCAGGCAAGGTTCACCGAGAAGACGACGATCGCGACAATGGCGACCCAGAAATCCGGCACCGAGGCGCCGAGAAGCGAGATGACGGAGGACAGGCGGTCGAAGAAGCCGCCGGCGCGGAAGGCGGCAAGCGATCCGACGACGATGGCGGCCCCCGTGACGAGCGTCATGGTGACGAGCGCGAGCCAGAGGGTCCAGGTGAAGGCTTCGAGCACGACGTCGAGCGCGGGCCGCGCCTTGCGCAGGGATTCGCCGAAATCGCCGGTGACGACATCGCCGACATAGCGGGCGAACTGCACGAGGAAAGGATCGTTCAGGCCATGCAATTCACGGAACTGCGCCTTCATCTCCGCCGAGGCCTCGACAGGGAGGAACAGTGCAGCCGGATCCCCCGTCAGCCGCGAGAGAAAGAAGACCATGACGATCAGTCCGACGAGAGAGATCAGACTGGCCACGGCGCGTTTTCGAATGAATCTCAGCATGGCACCCTCGGGGGAATCGGGCGGCGGGATCCTCCCGCCGCCTTGATTGCTGTTGTGACCGGCAAATGCAGGCTTTGCCAGCGCGCGCTTACTTGATCTTGATCTCCGAAAGCTGCAGCGTCCCGTTGGTCGCCATGGTCGGTTTGAAATCGAGGCGTTCGGAAACGCGCGAGAAGCCGACCATATGGAACAGCAGCACGTCCGCGACGACCTCGTCATGGACATAGGCGATGACCTCGGACCAGAGCTTGGCGCGCTCATCGCCGACGGCTGCCGAGGCGCGCTTGATCAGGTCGTCGACCTTCGGATCGGAGAAGCCGGACTGCGTGCCTTCGGTCGCATATTTGAAGAACATCGAGAACGACGGGTCGCCCTTTGAGTTGTCATGCATGGCGGCGACGATCTGCGGGCCGCGGCCTTCCTTGAAGGGCTTGGAGTAGTATTGCTCGTGCTCGGCGACCTCGACGAACTTCAGCTCGACCTGGAAGCCGACTTCCTGGAGCTGCGCCTGAATGGCTTCCATGATCTCCGTGACGTTCGGGAAGTTTGCCGAACGGGCGATGATGGTGATCGGGGTGTCGACCTTCACGCCGTCGGCCTTGGCTTCCTCCAGCAGCGTCCTTGCGCCATCGGGATCATAGGGGAAGACCTTGACGTCGGGGTTCCAGCCGAGCGTCGGCGGCGGCACGATGGCGGTGGCGAGCAGCGCGCTGTCGGGAACGAGCGTTCCGAGGAAGGCCTGCCGGTCGATCGCGAGGTTCAGGGCGCGGCGGACGCGCACGTCGTTCAGCGGCTCGATGTTATGGTCGATCCGCAGATAGACGGTCTCGCTGTCGAGATAGGAGAAATCCGTCGCCGGGTTGGTGGCGTCGAGTTGCGAGATCGAGGGCGAGAGATCCGCCTCGCCGGCCTGCACCATGGCCGCGCGAACCGAAGGATCGGCACGGAAGAGATAGGTCGCCTCCGTGACCTCGGGCTTGGCGCCCCAGTAGTCCTCGCGGCCAGTCAGCACGATCTGCTGGCCCGGCGTCCAGTTCGTCAGTTTGTAGGGACCGGTGCCGATGGGCTCGCGCACGAATTCCAAGGGCGTCTCCTCCGGCACGATGGTGACGAGCGAGAGCAGCAGCGGCAGGATCGGCTGGACCGGATCGGCCTTGAAGTCGATCGTGAAGTCGTCGACGACGGTCGGCGTCACGGTCATGCCGCCGAAGTAGCGGCGCGACTCGCAGGCGTTCTTGTCGCTCATGATGCGGTCGAAACTGTGCTTGACATCCTTCGCGTCGAAGGTCGTGCCGTCGGAGAATTTTACGCCCTGGCGCAAGTGGAAGCGCCAGCTGCCGTCGGCGTTCTGCTCCCACTTTTCGGCAAGGCGTGGCATCACGCCCTTGTCGCCGCGAACGTCGAGCTCGGTCAGCGTCTCGCTGACATTCTGCATGATGACGCGGCCGATGTTGGAGCGGGTCGCCATGCAGGGCTCGAGCAGGTCCGCCTCCTCGGCAAGCACGATCTTGATCGGCCCCGAGCCGGCAAAGGCGGGGGACAAGGCGGAACCCAGCATGAGGGCACCCAGAACCAATATTCTCTTCACGATATTTCCTCCCTGGTGAAATCGTATCAGGCTGATGCCGTCTTTCCGGATCGCGCGGCGACCAGCGCGGCACCGATCGCAAAGAGCGCAGTGCCCCTCCGGCATGAATCCTCCTCCGGCATTTGTATGCCGGCCTGCCCAAACCATCCTATTTCCATCAAAGTTTGTCAAATTATTTTGCAATGTAAATTTTATAGGCATCACTTGAGAAGTGAATTGATTCGTAAAATCAATGCAATTTTTCTTTTCTAGAAGAGAAATATGCGATTTGGTAACATTCTAAAACTTGACAACTTTATGATTTCGGTGATTTTCAACGCGATGCAGGAGGAGCCAATGCGCCCAGAGGAAATCGCCCGCCACATGAATGGCCGGCTTCAGATCGTGTCGCCGGGACGTGCCGAGGCATTGTTGCCGTCGCCCATGATCCAGAATCACGCCGCGTTTCTGCATCCGCTTGCTGACGGTGCGCTCGCCTGCGCTTGGTTCGGCGGCACGCTGGAAGGCAAGTCGGACATATCGATCTTCGCCTGCGTGTTGGCGAAGGGCGCGGAAAGCTGGGGCCCGCCGCAGCGGCTGAGTTTCGATCCCGCCCATTCGGAACAGAACCCGGCGTTCTTCACCGCGCCGGATGGCCGGCTATGGCTCTTCCATACCTCGCAGCCCTCGGGCAACCAGGACGAATGCCGGATCCGCATGGTCGAAATCCGGCGCGGCGCCGATCCCCTCGTGCTGACTGCCGGGGAGGGACGCTATCTCGATCTGCCGCGTGGCTGCTTCGTGCGTGCGCCGCTGGTGGTGCGGGCAGACGGGGCATGGCTGCTGCCGATCTTCCGCTGCGTCCAGCGCCCCGGGCAGAAATGGAACGGCAGCCACGACACCGCCGCCCTTGGCGTCTCGCTCGATGAAGGCAAGTCGTGGCGGCTCGAAGCGCTTTCCCGGTCTGTCGGCTGCGTGCACATGTCGCCGGTCGCCCTGGGCGGACAGCACCTTGCCGCCTTCTTCCGCCGTCGTCAGGCGGATTTCGTCTACCGAACGGAGAGCCAGGACGGTGGCCGGTCGTGGTCCGCGCCCGAGGCGACCGATGTGCCGAACAACAATTCCTCCCTAGCTGCAATCCGCCTGGCGGACGGACGTGTCGCGATGATCTGCAATCCGGTGAATGCGTCCCAATCTTCCGATCGCCGCGCCTCGCTCTATGACGAGCTCGGCGAGAACGACCAGCGTCCCGACGCCGACCCCGCGGGCGGCTGCGTTCCGGTCTGGGGCGTGCCACGCGCGCCCGTCGCCCTCTGCCTGTCGGAGGACGGAGGCAGGACCTTCCCCGTCCGGCTGCTCATTGAGGATGGGCCGGGCACCTGCCTTTCCAACGATTCCATCGACGGCCGGAACAAGGAGATGTCCTATCCCTGGTTGCTGGCGGACGCCGGCGGCACCCTCCACCTCGCCTACACCTATCACCGGCGCGCGATCAAATATGTCCGCCTGGCTCCCGGCTGGGACAGCGCCGACGCAGGGAGACCTTCATGAGCACCGTCATCGGCATCACCATGGGCGACCCGTGCGGCGTCGGCCCGGAGATCTCGGTCCGCGCGCTTGCCGGTATGACGCCGGAGGAGCGCGCGACCATCCGCATCTACGGCAATCTCGCGACGCTCGAGGCAGCCCGCGCGGCCCTCGGCGTCACGATCGACCTCACCCCCCATGTCGTGGACCTGCCCATCGAAGGGGCGCCGCTCGCCTTCGGACAGCTGAGCCCGATTGCCGGCGATGCCGCCTTCCGCTTCATCGAGAAGGCGGTGCGCGATGCCGAAGCCGGCGCCATCGGCTGCATCGTCACTGCGCCGATCAACAAGGAGGCCCTGAACCTTGCCGGCCATCACTATGACGGCCATACCGGCATGCTGCGCAGCCTCACCGGCTCCAAGGCCGCCTATATGCTGCTCGCCTCGGACCGGCTCAAGGTCATCCACGTATCGACCCATGTCTCCCTGCAGGAGGCGATCCGCCGCTCGACGACGGAGCGCGTGCTGGCGACCATCCGCGCGGGCGACGCCCACCTGAAGCGCATCGGTTATGCGGGGCCGAAGATCGCCGTCGCGGGCATCAATCCCCATTGCGGCGAGAACGGCCTGTTCGGCACCGAGGATGACGACCAGATCGCGCCGGCCGTCGAGGCGGCCCGTGCGGAGGGCATCGACGCCCATGGGCCGATTTCCGCCGATACGGTGTTCTACCGCGCCTATGCCGGCGCCTTCGACCTCGTCGTCGCGCAGTATCACGACCAGGGACATATCCCGGTCAAGCTCGTCGCTTTCGACACCGCTGTGAACGTCTCCGTGGACCTGCCGATCGACCGGACTTCGGTCGACCACGGCACGGCCTTCGACATTGCCGGCAAGGGCATTGCCGACCACGGCAACATGAATTCCGCCATCGCCTACGCCCGCAAGCTGGTGTCGGGCGCCGCCAAGCGAGGATGACGCCATGACAATCGCCCCCATCACGCTCCATCAGCCGAACCGGCTCGCCGTCGGCGCCGGCACGACCGGCGAGGTCGGCGCCTGGGCTGCCGGCGCCGCCTCGGTGCTGGTGATCGCGACACCCTTTGCGGCTGGCTTCGTCGATCGCCTGGAGCTGGCCAGCCGCATCGCCGTCTTCGACGCGATCCCGGGCGAGCCCGACGTCGCCACGCTGGATGCCGCGCTCGATGCCGCCCGCCAAAGCCGGCCGGACCTCGTCGTCGGTCTCGGCGGCGGATCCGTTCTCGATGTCGCCAAGCTCGTTGCCGCCCTCTGGGACAGCGAACAGACGCTTGCCGATGTTGCCGGCCCGAACCGGGTCGGCGGCCGCCGCACGCGCCTCGTGCAGGTCGCCACCACGGCCGGCACGGGCTCGGAGGCGGGCATCCGTGCGCTCATCACCGATCCCGGCAAGGGCAACAAGATCGCGGTCGAGAGCCCGCACTTGATCGCCGATTTCGCCGTGCTCGATCCGGAGCTCACCTATTCCGTCCCGCCGGCCGTGACGGCGGCGACCGGCGTCGATGCCATGGCGCACTGCGTCGAAGCCTTCACCAACCGCCGCGCGCATCCGATGATCGACGGCTTCGCCCGCATGGGCTTCCGGCTCGTCGGCAAATACCTTGCCCGCGCCGTGCGCGACGGAGCCGACACCGAGGCGCGAGAAGGCATGATGCTCGCCTCCTATTACGGCGGTATCTGCCTCGGCCCGGTCAACACCGCCGCCGGCCACGCCATCGCCTATCCGCTCGGCACACGGCTGCGCCTGCCGCATGGCCTTGCCAACGCGATCGTCTTCCCGCATGTGCTGGCCTTCAACCGGCAGGTCGCGGCGGCGAAGACGGCGGAAGTCGCAATGGCGCTCGGCCTTGGCGAGGATCTAACCACGGAAGGCCTGCTCGCCGCCGCCCACGGCTTCTGCCGCGGCCTCGGCATCGAGATGTCGCTGGCTGCCCATGGCGCGACGGTGGACGACCTGCCGCTCTACGCCGGCGAGGCGCACGCCAATCGCCGCCTGATGGACAACAACCCGATCGACATGAGCGTCGAGGACGTGCTTGGCGTCTACCGGGCGGCTTTCTAGAGCATTATCCGACGCCGAAGCGATCTCGCTTCGGCTGGAAATGCTCTGGCGTCACGCCGGCGCGAACATCCAATCGACACCAAAACCCCGGTGCTGCCGGGGTTCTGCGTCTATTTGGTCGCCTGGAACAGGCGATCGCGTGAGCCGGTGAGGTGGTCGTGCATGCATTGCCGTGCCTTCGCACCGTCCCGCGCGGCAATGGCTTCGGCGATGGCCTCGTGCTCGCCGAAGACCCGTGTGAGGCCGGTCGTCTCGCGCTTCACCGAGGCGCCGTGAAACCGCATGCCGACGGCGATATGGTCCTTCAACGCTTCCATGGCGGTGAAGAAGTAGCTGTTCTGCGCGGCTCGGGCGATGGCGAGATGGAACTGGAAATCGGCGTCCTCGCGGTGCGACTGCCGGTTGGTGGCGTCCCGCATCAACTCCAGAGCCTGGCGGATCGCGGCAAGCGTCGCCGCATCATGGCGTTCAGCCGCCGCGGCCGCCGCGGCCGGCTCGACGGTCAGGCGGAATTCATAGCAGTTGAGGAGGTCGGCGACGTTTTCGAGCTGCCCGAAGCCAAGCGGCTCGCGCATGCCGACGGCGCGCACGAAACTGCCCGCACCGCGCCGGGAATAGATGAAACCCTGCTCGCGCAGCCGCCGCAGGGCCTCCCGGATGATCGGCCGCGAAACCTCGAACTCGATCGCCAGGTCATGCTCGGTCGGCAGGCGCTCGTCCGGCTTGTAGGCACCGGACTTGATGGCACGGTGCATGCGCTCGAAGACGAGATCGCCAAGGCTCCTGCGTGCTGTTCCGTTCTCCAGTCCCATCTCTTACCCTGTCCTGCCGCGCAGCCGTTCTGCGATCTTTCTCAGCGTGTCCGGCCGCCCGAAGCCCCCTGATTTGGCGATAATGCAATGTCCTTGGGCATGCGCCAAGCCCAGTCCCGGCAGGCATTCGCCCAGCAGCCGGAACCGCACGATCCCCATCTTGCCGAGCACCGCTTCCGCTGTCGCGCCGCCGGAAAGCAAGAGTGTCGATGCCGCGGCCGCAAGGTCGGGACAGACGCTTTCCGCCAGCGCCCGGGAAACCTCCAGCGGCGTCGTGACATCCGCGCCGGGCACTGCCTGCACGAGCGTCAGCACGCTGTCATCGGCGCGCGTTTCGGCAAGGCGGCCGTTGGGCGCCGGCAGGTAGCGTAGACCGCCGTCGCCCAGCAGCGTCTCGACCTGCGCAAGGGTGATCGGGTCACGCGAGCCCACAACGAAGAGGCCCGGCCCCGCGGGAATGTCCGCCATCCGCGCCGGTGCTTGCCCACTCATCTTTTCGGCCAGCGCCTCCGCAAGACCGTGTGCGCCGACGAGAAGGTCGACGCCCGCCATGTCTGTCCGCTCAAGCCAGAGGGCCATCTCGTTCTGGCTGGCAATATCCGGGATCGTCGCGCGGGCCGCATGGGGCCCGAGCCTTTCGGCAATGGAAATCGGCGCATCCACACCAAAGCCTGTTACGCAGCCATCCTTCACGACGCGGCCGAAGGCGGGAACCGCGGGCGCCACCAGCGCTGCGCGATAGGACATCGCGTCGAGCTCGGCTGCGATATGCCCCTTAAGGCGTGAATCGACCTTCTTGAGAAGACGCACTCCCGCAGGCAGCGCTTGAAGCGCTGCCGCCACCGCCTGCCGCGCGGCTTGCGCGCCGACCTCCCGTGAAGCCAGGTTGATCGACAGGACCTCCGGTGCATCCCGCCGGGCCTCGTCGATGGCTGCGGTCGAGAGCGCCACCTCCACATGCATGCCCCGCGCCGCGAACGGCGCGGCCGTATCCAGTGCGCCCGTCAGGTCGTCGGCAAGGATGGCCAGCATCGCACGCTCCAGTGATTGTTGTTATCTTTATAGCGTTTCTTTCTATTGAAATGTCAATATTTTTTGAGAGAATATAACAAATTCTCCGTGGCCGCCGGGGTGCAAGCCGCATGCTGCTGCAGGAACTCCCGGACGAGGGCGGCCCCGGCAACGGTTTGATGGTTCGCTACAGTGTGCGGTTCATGCTGATGCAAATGCCTGCCTTGCATGACGGCATGGCCAGGCGCGGCCGAGGCCGGGCAGCAAGGGAGACCGGTTATATTCCGACGGGCGGCCTCAAAGCCTCGTTGCCGGCGCATTCGAGGCGGTACATTCCATTTATCCGGGAGGTCGGGTCCGTCTCATGGCAGCGTCCCCGCGATTGGCAGCCTATTGGTACCATTCGCAAGTTGCGCTTCTTCTTCGAGGCATGCGCAACGTTTTATCCTGGAGAGAACGAGAATCGTAGAACGCGGCGGCCCGCCAGTTTGCCTGGCGGGCCTGCTCGCATTTTAGTCCAGCAGTTCGGCGGGAACCTTGCCGCCGTTTTCGGCCAGGGCCTTCATCAGTGCCTTGTGGAGCCAAATGTTCATCGTGGCGGAATCGTTCTTGTCGCCCGTATAGCCGAGTTCATCCGCCAGTTCCTTGCGTGCGGAAAGGCTGGAATCGAGGTCAAGCGCCTTCATCGTGTCCACGATGGAGCGGCGCCAATCGAGTTTCTGGCCATTTTTCTTGACCGCGGCGTCCATGATGGCAGCGACGTCAACGGGGCTTGAGGAGGCGGCAGGCGTGTTGTCGGCCGTCGTTGCCACGGCCTCATTGCTGGCCGTCGTCGCGGTTGCGGAGACATCCGCTGTCACCGGCTTCACGGCCTCGGCCGAAATGGTCTCGGCCGCAGCGGTTTCGACCGGCTTTTCCTCGGACGCCTTGCCGAAGAGCTTTTCCTTGATGGAACTGAAGATACCCATATCTGACTCCCTGTCCTTATCGCCGGCTTTCGTCCGGCGTGACGAGATAATAGGCTTGCCGTTCGTCTTTTCAATGAAAAGACGGCTCGTGAATCGGGAAGTTCAAGAGGTTGGCTCAATCCACGACATATCCAGCGAGTATTCGGGCACGGTCTTGAACGGCGTGGCCCATCCGCTGCTACGTTGCAACGACAGGCTCCTCGACTTGTTTCATGAGCCAGCGCTGGAATGCCTTCAGGGCCAGCGTCGGCTTGCGATCCGCCGGCGTCGAAAACCAGTACGCTGCTTTCGACCCATATCGGATACCGCCAGGATTGACGAGATTTCCGGCACGTAGCTCATCCTCTATGAGCTGCGGGGGAACGAGCGCCATGCCCTGGCCCGAAATCGCGGCACGCAGCACGAGCGTATAGTAATCGAAGCGCATCACGCCCTGCGGCTCCAGGTCCGGCTTCCCGTAGCCGTTCACGAGATCCGCCCAATGCAGAGGCGTTCCCGGATGTTCGATGATGATGCCGCGGGCTGCATCTTCGATGGTTTCGAGCGGACCCAGCCTCGCGAGATAGGCGGGAGAGCAGACCAGCCGGACATCCTTTCCGAACAGATAGATCGAATCCTCGCCGGGAAACGGTCCCCGGCCGAAACGGAAAACGGCATCGGGCTGCGCTGCAGGATTGTCCGTCGAGAACGTCGTGTACCGGACGTCGATATCCGGGTGCTTCTGGTTGAAATCGGAAAACCGCGGCAGAAGCCAGCGATCGCCCAGGATCGGCAGCACCTTCAGCCGGAGCGTATGGGAGTCCGACTGGAGCCGGGCGGCGCGGAATGCGGCCTCCTCCATCGCCTTCATCGCCACCTGCGCCTGCTCGAGATAGATGCGGCCAAGTTCCGTCGGCACCATGCCCGACGGCTTTCGTGTAAAGACCTGCGCGCCCAGAAGGTCTTCAAGGGTCAGCAGTTGTTTGCTGACGGCGCTCTGCGACAGGTTGATGCTTTCCGCCGCGGCCGTCGTCGAACCCCGCTCCGCGATCGCCAGCATCACGCGCAGCGCAGTCATGGAAGGCAGCGGCACAGAGGGATGAACCAATGGCATTCTCCGCGAGGGGCCTAGTCGGTTTCGTCATAACGTTAGCGCTTTTTCGCGTTTGTGCAAGCGATCCTTCGAAGGCAACCTGCGCTCGGGAACACATTCATCGACATGGGAGACTGACATGAAGGAACAAGCGACATTGCTTTGGGGAGGACGCTTTTCGAGTGGTCCATCTCCGGAGCTGGCGGCCCTTTCACGGAGCAATCCCAGCTTCTTCCGCCTGTCCCCCGAGGACATCGCCGGATCGCGCGCCCATGCGCGGGAACTTGCGCGCGCCGATGTCCTGACGGGAGACGAGCTGGCGACGATGCTGCAGGCGCTCGATGCCATCGCGGCAGATGTCGCCGCAGGGCGGGAGAAGCCGAAAGCTTCGGATGAGGACCTGCACACTTTCCATGAACGGCTGCTGGTCGAGCGGCTGGGCACATTGGGCGGGAAACTGCGCGCCGGACGGTCGCGCAACGACCAGACCGCAAACAACACCCGTCTCTACCTGCGCCGCACCGCGCGCAGGCTCGTGAACCTGGTCCTCGTCGTGCAGGACGCGCTTGCGACGCAGGCGACGGAACACGTCGAGACGGTCATGCCGGGCTTCACCCACCTTCAGCCCGCCCAGCCGGTTTCGCTCGGCCATCACCTCATGGCCCACGCGCAGTCCCTCAGCCGCGATATCGAGCGCTTCATCGACTGGGATCGCCGCTTCGACCGTTCGCCGCTCGGCGCCGCCGCGCTGGCCGGCTCGGCCTTCGCCCGGGATACGGAAAGCTCCTCGCGCGATCTCGGCTATGCCCGCCCCTGCGAAAATTCCATCGACGCCGTGGCAAGCCGCGATGTCGTGTCGGAATTCCTGTTCGTTACGGCCATGCTCGGCGTCAACCTTTCGCGCCTTTCGGAGGAGATCTGCATCTGGGCTTCGCGCCAGTTCGCCTGGGTGAAGCTGCACGATTCCTATTCGACGGGCTCGTCGATCATGCCGCAGAAGAAGAACCCCGACATCGCGGAACTCGCGCGCGGCATGTCCGGCACGATGATCGGCAATCTTGCTGGCATCCTCGCCACACTGAAGGCGATGCCGCTCGCCTACAACCGCGACCTTGCCGAAGACAAGCGGGCGCTGTTCGAGACGATCGACCTCCTCGATCTCATCCTGCCCGCCTTTGCCGGCATGGTGGCGACGATGACGTTCGACACCGGGCGCATGGCCGCCGATGCCCCGCGTGGCTTCACGCTGGCGACCGAGGTGGCGGACTGGCTGGTCCGGCAGGGCATCCCCTTCGCGCACGCCCATGAAATCTCGGGCGCCACCGTGCGCTATTGCGAGGAACGGGACATGGAGCTCGACGGGTTGACCGAAGCCGATCTGCCGAAGATCGACGCCGCGCTGACCGCCGACGTGCTGCGGACCATCGATCCCGTCCGGGCGCTTGCCGAACGCTTCGGTCAGGGCGGAACGGCTCCTGCCCGGGTGCGCGAACAGATTGCCGCATTCGCCGACACCTGCACGCGGCAGCGCGCCTGGGCGGCGCGCGGCCTCGAGGGCGTGGCGCTGGAACCCACGGCGGGGGTTGCCGCATGACGGACACCACCCTTCCTCAATCCAGCCGCGATGCCCATGACATCGCCCATCTCGAACTCGTCCCGCGCAGGCATGTGGGGCGAATGATCTTCGCCGCCATCGTGCTCCTCATGGTGGCGCTGCTGGTCCGCGCCTTCGTCGTCGGGCAGATCGAATGGCCGGTCGTCGGCCAGTTCCTGTTCGCCCCCGTCATCATCCAGGGTATCTGGAACACACTGCTGATGACGGTCGCGGCCATGTCGCTCGGCATCGCGCTCGGTGTGCTCATCGCGATCATGCGCATTTCCGGCAATCCGGTGCTCGAATATATCGCCCTGGTCTATGTCTGGATCTTCCGCGGTGCGCCGGCGCTGCTGCAATTGCTGCTCTGGTTCAACCTTGCCCTGATCTTCCCGACCATGGGCATTCCCGGCCTCTTCGAGTTCAACACCGTTGAGGTGATGACGCCCTTCGTCGCCGCCATGCTCGGCCTCGGCATCCAGCAGGGGGCCTATACGTCGGAAGTCGTGCGAAGCGGCTTGCTGTCGGTCGATGCCGGCCAGTACGAGGCCGCCCGGACGATCGGCATGACAGGCATGCAGACGCTGCGCCGCATCGTGCTGCCGCAGGCCATGCGCGTCATGGTGCCGCCGGTCGGCAACGAGGTGATCAGCATGGTCAAGCTCACCTCGCTCGCCTCGGTGATCCAGTATTCGGAGATCCTGCACAATGCGCAAGTCATCTACTACGCCAACACCCGCGTGCTGGAGCTCCTGATGGTCGCCAGCTTCTGGTACCTCGCCATCGTCACGGTGCTCTCGCTGATCCAGTCCCGGATCGAACGCTATTACGCCCGCGGCACCCGCGGCCGCACGACGATCTGAGGGGAGGCCGTGACATGACAAGCGAGATTCTGGTCAAGGCGGTCGATGTCTGCAAGAGCTTCGGCACCTTCAAGGCGCTGCAGGACGTGAGCCTTGAGGTGCGGAAGGGCGAGGTGAGCTGCATCATCGGCCCCTCCGGCTCGGGCAAGAGCACGTTCCTGCGCTGCATCAACCTCTTGGAACGCATCGATTCCGGCGCGATCTGGGCCAATGGCGAGCTGATCGGCTACCGCCGCGACGGCAACAAGCTCTACGAGATGAGCGACGCGGAGATCGCCCGCCAGCGGCGCGGCATCGGCATGGTCTTCCAGCGCTTCAACCTCTTTCCGCACAAGACCGCGCTGGAAAACGTGGTGGAAGGGCCGGTGCAGGTGCTCGGTGAAAGCCCGAAGGCCGCGCGCGACCATGCGCTGGAACTGCTCAAACGCGTCGGCCTTGCCGACAAGGCCGGCAGCTATCCGGCGGAGCTATCCGGCGGGCAGCAGCAGCGCGTTGCCATTGCCCGCGCGATGGGCATGCGTCCCTCGCTCATCCTGTTCGATGAGCCGACATCCGCACTCGACCCCGAGCTGGTGGCCGAGGTGCTCGACGTGATGAACGACCTCGCCGCCTCCGGCATGACGGAAGATATCGCCCTCGGATGCGCGTCCAACTCTAAATCAATCAGGACGACCTTGTGCGTTCCGTCGAGCGAAGTGCCTCCAAAAGCAGGTCCTGCATCAGGCGCTGGAGCGCATCTGTCGCGTTGCGCACGTCGGTCATCGCCTTCGTCACATCCGCCTCGTTGAGCGGGGACGAACCGGCGACCGACGCCAATTCGCGACGCGCCTCTCTCAGCTTGCCGAGCGCCGCGACAGTCCGCGGTCTGTTCTCGCGGAGCAATCGTCGGAATTCGGAGCGGACCTCGTCAGGGTAAGCTGAGAACGCACTCTCGGCGAGGATAGACATCGCCGGCGCGTCACGCTGGCTTTTCACTACGTACCCGAGCGAGAAGAAGTTTCCGACCAGCGACGCTGCGAAGACGGCGAACAGAAGCGCTCGCAGCCATGAAAATCGTTTCACAGGCGGCCTCCGTTGCTTCTTGTGAACGTAATGGTCTCCGCAAGCTCTGACGGCGGAACACCGACAGCAAACGCCAAGAGAGCATTGTCCGATATCTGCGTTTCCACACCGGCGGCCACGTAGCCACCGACCGCCGATACTGTAAGAACAAGTGCCGCCGGCATCGACCACGATCCGAGACCGATCGGCAGACTGAAGGGTCGGCGCTTCGGCAGCGCGATTTTGGCCAGCACATTGCGCGCAAGCACACGCTCGTCAGTCGGCTCGATCGTTGCTTCAAGCACGAGGCGGTCGAGTTGATCTCCTTCGCTGATCGTATCGCGTCGATCAGTTGCTAGAAACAGCAACGCCTCGCGGCGAAACGGTGCCGGCCATGATGCGACATCGGCTCCAAATCGTACTTTCAAACCTTCAAATTCGCCCCTATTCATCTTGTTTTCCTTTCATTTTGTGGTTCAGCCGTCCCGACCTCCGAAAGCTGGGCGCGTAACGTTCGCCTCGCTCGGACAAGCAGTTGCTCTACTGATCCGGCGCTTGCATCCATCACTTCGGCAATCGCGGGAACGTCGAGGTCGGCGACTGCTCGAAGGAGCAGCGCCATTCGCTGTCGTTCCGGCAGTTTTTCGAGGCCGGCGCGAACGATGGCCAACTCCTGCCGAGCGCCCATCCACGAGTCGAGATCGGGGTCTTCCGAAGGAAATCGTTCGTGCGCCTCTTCAAAGCCGATGAATATGCGGAACTTGCGCCAGCGCCTCACGTCGATGCATCGATTTGCAGCGATCCGGTAGATCCACGTCGTCGCGCGTCCTTTCGAACGATCGAAGCGCTTTGCATTCTTCCAGACCGCAATGAAGACGTCCTGCACGACATCCTCGGCTTCATCGGAATTACCAAGATAGCGCCCGGCGAAGAGGCGTAGACCGCGTCCGTGCCTGTCTATCAGCTGCCGAAGGGCAAGCTGCTCGCCCGCAGCCACGCGGGCGAGCAGCACCTCGTCGTCGAGGCGCTCCGGCAGTCTTGCGATTTCCTGGGCACGCGCTTGGCTCACGCGGACTTACCTCCAGTGGCGGCGAAAGCCGATGCCGACATTTCCGCGCGGGCCGGTGTGAACACCGATGGACCGCACGCCATGGGGGCCTCGCGCCGTCACGGTGTTCCCGGAGTAGGTCCGCCCGTTCGGGCCGGTCGCAGAATAGCTGCGCCGGCACCGGTCGACGAACCCGTTGCGGCAGGTCGAATTTGACGTGTAGGTCGCACCATTCGGCCCGACACGTGTCGTCTGGCCGGAATAGATGTTGCCGTCTCTCGTCACGCTACGGGTGATCTGGCCGCCATTCCGCGTATCGCGCGTCCATTCGGCCGACATGGCCGGGGCCGCGCCAAGCAACATGGCAACACCAAGCGCGGCGAAGGTTCTCTTCCAGGAAATAAACATCTTGAACTCCTCAGTACTGATTCAATTCTTGCTCAGAGCTGCGGTCAACCTCAGCGGTCGAACATGATGCCGCGGATGACGAGAAACTCGGCGGCCGACAGCTTCCCGTCGCCATCCCGGTCGGCAAGGTCGAAGAAGAGCGTGCGAGCACGAAATTCGTCCCTCGACACCTTTCCGTCGCCGCTCGTGTCGAGCCGCCGCATCTGATTTCCGAGACGCGCCTGCATGGCCGTCGCGCGATCCATGATCGCATCGCGGAGCATTTCAGTTTCGTCTTGATCGATAACGCCGTCGCTATTCACGTCGAGGCGAGCGAAGAGTTTCGCCCGCGCGGCGACTATCTCGTCGCGCGAGACAGCGCCGTCGTTATTCGCATCGAGCCGCTGAAGAATCGGCGATACCGTTTGCGCGTGAGCCGAGATCCCCGGCAGGGAGAGAGCGGCGACCAGCGCTGAGACCAGCGCGTATGAAGCCTTTTTCATCGAGTGTCTTCCTTCGGTTCTTTGGTTTCGTCTGCCGATGGGCAGCTACGTGAACCAATACGAACTGCTGGCTCATCTCCTACGCGCTCAATCAAGGATTCCTGACGTCTTGGCGGTGGCCGTCGACGGACGCCCGTTGCAAAGAAAAATGCCCGGCGGCGCGTAGGAGCTGCCGTTCCCATGCGTAGAAGCTCGCGTTGATGCCAATCCCACCCGAGGAAGGGGAGAGAATAATGAAGTTGAAATTGCTGGCCTGCGTGATGGTTGTCCTCGCGACTGGCAGCGCTTGCGCGGCGGACGGGCAAAGAGCCCGGCAGGCTTTCCGCCAAATGGACCAAAACGATGATCGAGCGCTTCAGTTTACCGAGATACAGGCGGCGCGTGCGTCCTTGTTCGACCGGCTGGACGCAAATCGAAATGGCGTTCTCGACAATGGAGAGGCGCAGGCCGCCCTTAAGCGCGTGAGCGAGGGCGGTAGGCTCCAGATGGCAACGGCGGAAGGTCTGGAAACGCAGGCTCGCCGGATGGATGCGAACGGCGACGGCCGAATTAAGAGAGCGGAATTCGCTCAATTCATTCCCGATCGGCTTCAGCGCGCCGATGCAAACGGCGACCGTTCGCTTTCGCTCTCCGAACTCAGGTCGCTTCGTCAACGCTAATCGTCACCTCGGCTTTCAAAGAACAGGACACACAACGCGATGAGAAAGACAATTGCCTCCATGGGCGCCGCAGCGCTCCTCCTTTTTTCCTATGCCGCTCCTGCATCGGCGAATCCTCTCGTTCAATCGTCGGTAACGATCGAGAGTGAGGGCCCCGTGCAAGAAGTCGCCCACCGGCACGGCTTCTACGTGGTCCGCGGCGTCCACTACTATAATGGATATCGCGGTGTTGTCGTCGCGCGTCCTGGCTACCGCTTCTATCGAGGATACTGGTTTCCGCCCGCGGCCTTCGCTGCCGGCGTGATCGTCGGCCGAACGCTGGCCCATCCCGTGCCACCGGCGCGCCGTCTGACCGCCGCCCATATCGAGTGGTGCTTCGATCACTATCGGTCATATCGTGCGTACGATAACACCTATCAGCCGTACGACGGTCCGCGCGAACAGTGCTGGTCGCCCTACAACTGACGTAGGAAATGTCGAACGCGTGTGACGAACCGATCGGCAGAGGCACCGCCGGTCGGTTCTTCGTCCATGGGAGAAAGTCGCTGGCGGCAGGTTAGCAGCAAACCTCAAATTGTCGGGCCGAATTCGAAACAGCTCTACGATCTCTTGGCCGAAACTGATGCCGGTTTGTCATTCGACACGACTCCGGGGTCGCTAAACTACCGGCGAAACCGGAGGCATCTATGGATCGAGACCTGAACTTCACCCGCCGCGAAGTCTTTTCTGCGCTAACGTTTGCTACAACCAGTGCACTACTAACCAGCGATTCGGCCGCGCAAACCGCGGCGAAGGATCAATTGCAGCTGGTCGCCCGCGACTCCGAAAAGCCCTTGACCTGTGGGCTTCTGCTCTTCCCGAACATGACCGCCTTGGACCTTGTTGCGCCCCAGCTGGTGATGTCGAAACTTCCGAATTCAGTCGTTCATCTGATCGCCGAGAGCCAAAGCCCGGTGATGTCGGACAGCGACCTGGCAATCGTCCCGACGATGACTTTTGAACAGTGTCCTGACGAACTGGATGTCTTCTTTGTTCCCGGCGGGCCGAAGGGTACATTCACCGCGCTCCAGAATGATCGGCTTCTCGATTTCGTGTCTCATCGGGGATCACGTGCGCGATACATCACCAGCGTTTGCACCGGCTCCGTCCTTCTCGGAGCTGCCGGTCTCCTCAAAGGCTACAAGGCGGCGTCATACTGGGGCACGCTCGACATGCTTCCAGTGTTCGGGGCGACGCCCGTTAGTGATCGCGTCGTCAAGGACCGAAACCGAATTACGGGCGGCGGGATTACCGCAGGACTCGACTTTGGGCTTGAACTCGCAGCAGAGCTACGTGGCGAGCAGCGCGCGCGCCTGCAGCAATTGATCATGGAATACGATCCCAAGCCTCCTTTGACAGCGGCTCGCTAAACACGGCATCCGCCGAAACGGTCGCTCATGCGCGTGAGCTTCTTGGTCCTTCGCTGCTTGCTATTCGCGCGGAGGCGGAGCGGGCGGCGAGACGACGCGGATAAACGCTTGGCCAAAAAGCCACCAACGGCGACGGTCCTCCACCTCGGTCAAGCAGCGAGAGGTAGAGTGATATCTCGATAGGTATAGTGTTTTGCAGTTTAGAGGAGATATCGCGATGCATACGCGGAAGGCAATAACGGAGGCAATTCGAAAACTCGGAGTCCAAACCGGTGACCTGTTGATGGTGCATGCCTCACTTAAAGCGATTGGTCCGGTCGAAGGAGGAGCGGAGACGGTCGTTGCCGCGTTACGCTCCGCGGTTGGGCCGACTGGCACTGTGATGGGATACGCGTCGTGGGACCGATCACCCTACGAGGAGACTCTGAATGGCGCTCGGTTGGATGACAAAGCCCGCCGTACCTGGCCGCCGTTCGATCCCGCAACGGCCGGGACTTACCGTGGGTTCGGCCTGCTGAATCAATTTCTGGTTCAAGCCCCCGGCGCGCGGCGCAGCGCGCACCCCGATGCATCGATGGTCGCGGTTGGTCCGCTAGCTGAAACGCTGACGGAGCCTCACGAACTCGGTCACGCCTTGGGGGAAGGGTCGCCCGTCGAGCGGTTCGTCCGCCTTGGCGGGAAGGCCCTGCTGTTGGGTGCGCCGCTAAACTCCGTTACCGCATTGCACTACGCCGAGGCGGTTGCGGATATCCCCAACAAACGATGGGTGACGTATGAGATGCCGATGCTTGGAAGAAACGGTGAAGTCGCCTGGAAAACGGCATCAGAATACGATTCAAACGGCATTCTCGATTGCTTTGCTATCGAAGGAAAGCCGGATGCGGTCGAAACTATAGCAAATGCTTACGTGAAGCTCGGTCGCCATCGAGAAGGTGTCGTGGGCTTTGCTCAGTGCTACCTGTTCGACGCGCAGGACATCGTGACGTTCGGCGTCACCTATCTTGAGAAGCACTTCGGAGCCACTCCGATCGTGCCAGCACACGAAGCCGCCCAGCGCTCTTGCGAGCCTTCCGGTTAGAGGCCGTCGACAATGATAATCTGGATCAACGGACCTTTCGGCGCCGGAAAGACGACTCTCGCTGAGCGGCTGCGCGATCGGCGTCCGAAATCGCTGATCTTTGACCCTGAGGAAATCGGGTTCGTGGTGAAAGAAACGGTCCCCATACCAGCGAGCGGAGACTATCAGGATCTCCCCTTGTGGAGGGGACTTACGATCGCTGCGGTCAGCGAGATTCGCAGGAATTACTCGCAGGACATCATCATCCCAATGACGCTCGTGCACCCGGACTATCTGACTGAGATACTCGACGGGTTAAGGCAGATCGACGATCAGCTGCTGCACATCTTTCTGATGCTTAACGAGGACCTATTGCGTCACCGGATCTCGAACCAGACCATGCATCCTGACCCGAATCGGAATGCGGAGATTCGAGAGTGGCGATTAGCGAATGTCGCCCGATGCTTGGCCGCAAGGGAACGGCTTCCGTCCACAACCCGTGTTCTCGATAGTGGTGCACACACCAGCGATGAACTTGCAGCGATGGTGCTCGACAGACTCGATCAGCGCACCTGATCGCCTTCGACGCCTGCGCAAAGGGTAGCGCGAGGGTGGTGGTCTCAGTCTGCTTTGCGATTATTCTCCTAAGCCGTACCGCCTGACGGTCGGTTTACGTGACGCGAATGGGCGACTTCCGTTTCGGAAAAGCACCACCGCGGCATAGAGACGCCAGCTGCCGAAGCCTCCGCCTTGAAGGGACACGAACCGTCGACCCGCAAGTTGGTCTACTAAGTGATTGAAATCCAAACGCTCAGGCAAGCGGGGTGTCGGCTGTAGCGTAACGTTAAATTATAGAACCTAAAGCTCCAAATGCTAAATGGTATCAAGGGGCCAAATAGCGGCGGCTACAGTCGCCGCCTTTAACGGATAACAACCCGCAACGACTTTCGAGCCTGATTGGCTTCGCACGGCCTAGACACCAGGGTTGCACATATTTCCAGCATACAATTACACTATAGCTGGATCAAGCCCAAGGTGCACGCCGTACTACGACGCACTTGATCTAAAGTTGGCCCTTATCTCATTGAGACGGATAAAGAAACTCCTCGCAAAGCTCGATTTGTGGCTTCAGCATCGCGGTTCGGCGGTGGACCGCCGTGGTCATCGGCTTCATCGGAGTGCTTCTCGTGGTCAAGCCGGGCTATCTGCCGTTCCAATTGGGTCATTTGGCTGCCATCGGCACCGGGCTGGCCACGGACGCGGCAATCATCATCCTCAGGCGCGTCGGCGGAAAGGTGAAGACCACCAGCATGCTGGGCATCAGTGCCCGGCGCTTGCAGCGCGGCTGAGGCACGACATATGAAGACGTAGCTGGAAACCCCCGTCAGGCCAAAATTGGCGACAGGGTCTAGATCCCTTATTCTAAAGCGCGGACCGACCCATAGTCGCTATTGGAGTGTCTCAAGCCGCAGGTCGTAGAAACGGCCGAGGCTCCTCAAATGATAGACGATGTCAGCAACAGATGGTCACGCTTTCCTTATCGCTGGCAGATTTTATCGACCACCTCACCAACACGGTCGAAGTCTTCTGCCAGCAGATCGCTCTCTGCAAAACATAGCAATCTTGTCCTACTGCGGTGTGTCCGGTTACGGTTCTCCCGCTCAAGAGCCTTTATCTTCTCGGCCGTGTCCGTCGGCAAGCCGGCCCTCCTGCCGGCATCGATCTCGGCCCTCTTTACCCAATCCAGTAGAGTGTGCGCCGAACAGCCGATCTTGGCGGAGATCGACTGGCAGGCAGTCCAGCGGGAGGAATGATCAGCTTCGTGATCCAACACCATCCGCACGGCACGCTCGCGCACCTCAGGGGAAAACTTGTTCGTCGTTTTGCTCGTCATGGCTCCATCCTATTTGGAAGTTGGAGCCTCCGGCAAACCCGGTGCGGTTCACCAGCGTACTTAGTGACGGTCGCATATTGCTCGGCCGCCACCGTCAGGCGCGATGCCTCGTTGACCTCGACCATCGACTCGAGCTTAGGCTTCATCCGCAACAGTCGATGCCAGCCTACTTCCTGATCGAGAACCTCCAATGCATTCCGGCCATACTCGTTCGCCGATTGTAGGGCAGTGATCGTGTCAAGGAACATGCGCAGAGCCTTGGCGGCGTCCGGCCGGGAGTCCATGTGCCGCTGCTTCTTCCGGTTGTTGGCCTGCGAGAACAGCCTACCCATCAGCTTGATGAACATCGTCACCGCATCGTCGGTCAGCTTCTGGCCTAGCTTGATGACTTGAGCCACGATCAAGGCGCGACGGCGGTTGGCGTTGAAGTCATTAGCCAACCACGCCGGCGTTGCGTTGCCTTCACGGATCATCTGGTCCCAACGACCCGAAGAAACGCGCTGCTGAAGTCTGGGATCGATATCTAACGCTCGCAGAAAGGCAATCCTCTCAGTCAGCCCAACCAGGTTCGAAGCACTTGGAGCTTCCGGCGCAGATCGCATCCAGTGAAAGCGCGTCTGGCCGATCGACGGGTCAACCTCCAGCAGCCCATCCAATGCCTCGAGCGTGGCAAGCGGCATTGCTTCGATCAATGCCCTTTCGGCCCGTCGACGAGCTATTGCACGGCCTCCGAGCCCAATCTTCTCGATTGAATGTAGAGACGGGAGAAGCGCGCTCCGATTCCGAAATGTACTGACGATCGTTGCCGCGATGGGCAGCCCTTTATCGCCATTGGCTGCGGCTTCTATTGCGGCTACAAGAGCGGCACGGCGATCTTCTCTGGTAGCAGCGTGAAGGCCGAGATATCGCATCAACGCTCGGCTGTGATCGAACCGTGTTTGTACACGGCTTGCGTAGAGGGTGTGGAGCCGCGCATCGACGCCGAGCTGGTCCGCCAGATAGTTGATCGCCGGCCCGGGCGGCTGCTCATTGTCCCACAAGAGCCGACTCGTTTGGCGCATCGTGCAGAGTTGAACCGCGAAGCCCAACTTGTTCTGTGGCCGACGGCGAAGTTCGCATTCCAGACGATCCGCCGGGTCCAGTGTAAAGTGCCGGAGAAGGCTTTCCTCGTCGGACGCTATTCCGAGCAGTGTCGTTGCTTCGTTATAACTGATAAGCCTTCGTCTCCCCACCTACATTCTCCCTTCGTGATCTCCGAGGGGAAGTTGGTCGGCAACAGCCGAGGCTTTTCAACCGGTCGGTCCAGTTCATCTACAGATCAATCCCGCGCGTTCGTGGTTCGTTCGGCCTTAGCGTGTCTGCGGGAACAGTTCTTGTTCCGACCCCTCTTCCAGAGCCCAACGCACCCGCAGGTCGCGCACAAGGCCGCGCGGCATTTCAGGAACCCAGTCGTAGGTCGTAAGGATTATCTCGCTCATTCGGAGTCTCCAAGAAACACGGGAAGCTTGTCGAGAAGGCCACTCCAGCCCTGCTCGTGACTTGTGCGGGTCTCTTCGTCGGGCAGGTGCTCGTGGGTCAGGGTCAGCACGGTTCCCCCTTCGAACGGCTCAAGCCGGAACGTCACCAGCGATGCCGGTCCCGCATCGGGACCCCACCACTGCATCATCAGCTCCGGCTTCGTAATAGCCGCCCAGACCTTGGCGGGCGCGGCCTTGATCCGGCGCACAATCGTTACACTCGGGAGGTGGCCAGTCATTGCTCTTCATCTTCTTCAACGAGCGCAGCAAGTCGATCTAGGCTTACCGTCCAGAAGCGTTCATACTGATTGAGCCACGCTATTGCGTCTCGCATCGGCGCGACCGAGAGGTTCACCGCCACGGTGCGGCCGGACTTGGTTCGCGTGATCAATCCGGCATCGGACAGAACGTCCAAATGCTTCGTCATACCGGGAAGCTTTAGCGAAAAGGGCCGTGCGAGTTCGCTGACCGAAAGCCCAGGTTCTGCCATTAGACGCTGTAGGACGCCCCGGCGTGTCGAATCTGCCAGCGCCCAAAATGTCCGGTCCATGTTAGATATATGATGCTTCGCCATGTAGCGAAGTATCTAAGCTTACGCGGGATAAGTCAATCCGCTATGCCTTGTCGCTCAAATCCTTGAACCCACATGACGCAGGTTTCGGGATTTGTGCGACAACACGTTTTGAATCCTTCGATCAGCGATGGAGGATCACCGCCGCCGGCTATCGGGAACAATCAAGTCTCAGTTGTCGATACCCACCAGATGTTGCCAGAACTGTCCTGGAGGCCGGCTCGCCTATCACCATCACCGCTGGATGACGGTGCTTGGATAACAGCGGCGCCTGCCGCTTTGGCTTGCTCGAAGGTCGCATCAACGTCTTTCACATAGACATGCAGCCATACGGGAAATCCCGGATACTGTTCATTCGCCTGCGAGATCATGACGACGCTGTCGCCGATCTGGATTTCGCCATGGCTTAGCGTTCCATCGGCGCGTTCTTCGGCGCGCAATACCTGCCCTCCAAGAAAACGCTTGGCAAAATCAATGACGGCCTCTGCTTCGTTTGCCATGAGATAGACGGATACATCCGGATGGCCTTTGGGTTTGTAGTTTTTCATGTCGTTCCCCATGTGTAAGAGAAGGAATTGCAGATGGGTGGCATCTCACCTCCTTCCGGCGATGGCATCTCAGTCGGTTGTTGCGCCAATTTTTATTGGCCTTTCCCTTCGTCTCCTCCTGCCAGCAAGGGCAGACTGCGACTGGTCGTGCCTTGCGCCAGGCGTTCAGAATGAGCGCGATGAGAAGCGTCTTACCAATGCCGCAGGGAGTCGACTCTGGCCGACTGCCTTTCGCGAAATTCCTAAAGCCTGCTCGCATGTTTCGGGAGTTGCGCGACAGCTACGGCATGTGGAGCTTGGTCAGAGTTCGCAGCCTATTCGCACGAGGTTTTCGTCGGGGTCGGATACGGCGAATTCATACATTCCCCATGGTTGTTTTTTGGGTTGATGCGCCAATCGCTCGCCTAGTTTAGAAGCGATGTTGTCTACATCCTGCGTGTAAATGTAGATTCCAAATGGGTTTCTTCCCGGAACGAGCCAATCCTTGGGAGCTATACTGAGATGAATAAATCCGCCCATGCCGTCAGAAAGAATGGCATAGTCATCTGTAGATGATTTCTCGTCTCGATTGAACCCAAGTAGCCCATAGAAATTCAATGATGCTTCAATGTTGTTACAAGGAACAACAGCGACTACCCTGCTAGTAGAAACCACTTTCTGTCCTCCCGTCAATGAAACGGACGCACTTCGACAGGTGCCCGGCAAGCGACGGCGGCCTTGCGCCCCCACGCCAGCGCTTCGTTCAGGTCGGCGGCTTCCAGTACCCAAAAACCGCCGACATGCTCCTTGGTCTGAAGATACAGCCCATCGGATGCGACGACTTGGCCATCGGGCTGCGCGCGCAACGACCTTGCGGTGCTCGGCGGTTGCAGTCCGCCAACGAAAATCCTGACACCAGCAGCCACCATCTCGTCGTTGAGCACGTCGATGTCGTGGGTCATCTCCTTGTCCTCGACGGCCGGATCGTAATCGTCGGGGTGGTGGATAGCAATCAAGTACTGCATCGTTCCTCTTTCTATAGTTGTCACCAAGTGCGATTGGTTTGACGGGTAGCCGGGACACTTTGCTAATCCTGACTAGGAAAGACCCAGAAAACTTGACATAAAGGTTGATGTCAACATACTTTCATACATGAACGGAATTTCCCTGACTTTCGCCACGACGCTTGACGTGCGCGACCGCTGCTTATGCCTGGCAGCGCAACGCGCCGCGCGGGCACTGGCACGTCGCTTCGATGAGGCGCTACGGCCTATGGGTCTGACCAACGGTCAGTTCTCTTTGCTAATGTCGCTCAACCGCCCAACGGCTCCGACGCTCAGCTCGGTTGCAACATTGCTCGCGATGGATCGCACGACGCTGACAGCGAATCTCAAGCCATTGGAACGACGGGGGCTTTTGACCGTATCGCAGGATACAAAGGACCGGCGCAGTCGGCTTTTGCACCTGACCGAAGCTGGCCGTCTACTGCTTGAAACGGCCCTGCCCGTTTGGATCGAAACCCACGATCTGATTGATCGGCAGCTAGCAGCTTACGACGGCGCGGAGCTTCGTGCCGCGCTGAACGCTCTGACTTAGCAAGATGCACATAGATGACGGACAACAGCCCCTCGCCCTGCGCCCCGACTATCATTTTCGATTATCGCACCGCTGCGTTTCCGCTGATACTATCGGCGGCTCGGCAACGCGCGACGGCTGTATCTGCTCTCCGGCCTTTTATCATTGCAGTGGACGGCCATAGCGGTGTCGGCAAATCCACCTTCGCACGACGCTTGGCTCGTGATCTTGATGGTGCCGTTATCGAAGGCGACGACTTCTACGATGGCGGGCTGGATGTAGGGTTGGACCCGCCGGAATCACGGGCGGCGCGTTGCATATCGGACGAGCAGCGCCGGGCGATCGAGCATATCACCGGCCCGGAGCGGATCGCGGCCGTTGTCGGTTATGCCGGCGCGGGCAAATCCACCATGCTCGCGGCGGCGCGCGAGGCGTGGGAGGCGCAGGGTTATCATGTCCACGGTGCGGCCCTGTCGGGCAAGGCGGCGGAGGGCCTGGAGGAATCTTCCGGCATCCAGAGCCGGACCCTCGCGTCATGGTCCCGCAGTTGGGAAAACCCACATAGTGGGGACCGCTATGCACTCGGCCGCGGTGACGTGTTCGTCATCGACGAGGCGGGCATGGTCGGGAGCCGCCAGCTCGCCCACTTTGTTGGCGAGGCCGAGGCGCGTGGGGCGAAGATCGTCCTTGTGGGCGATCACGAGCAGCTACAGGCTATCGGGGCGGGCGCACCGTTCCGGGCGATCACGGAAGAAATCGGCCATGCCGAGCTTTCCGAAATCCGCCGGCAGAGGGTGGACTGGTAGCGGGAGGCTTCCGTTGACTTCGCCACGCATCGCACGGCCGAGCCTGTTTCTCCGGGGCGGCTTTCGAGGGGGAATGATGAAAGACCTGAAACGATCCGGGCTAACCCGTGAACAATGGTCGGCGATGACGCTCTACGAGAAGTTCGAACAGGTCGTCATTTTCGTCCTCAGCGCCATCATTGCGGTTATCGTCGTGGCGTCGGTTTGGGCGCTGATGCGCGAGGTCGTGAACCGGTTGGTCTTGGGAGCGTTCGACACGCTCGATTACGCCACCTTCCAGGTGGTGTTCGGAATGATCTTCACCGTTGTAATTGCGCTCGAGTTCAAGCGCTCCCTTCTTGTGGCGACAGAACGCAGCTTCGGCATTCTCCAGGTCCGCACGATCGTGCTGATCGCGCTCCTCGCGATCGCGCGCAAATTTATCATCCTCGACCTTGGCGAGACGGAGCCAGCCAAGATTGCCGCCCTTGCGGGCGCGGCTCTTGCGCTCGGAGCAGTCCACTGGCTGGTGCGCGATCAGGACCGGCGCGAAGAGCCCGGTGCTAAAAATGCCGAAGGCGATCAATGAGCCGAAGCGTTTTCGTTCGACTTGTTTCATCAACCTCTGCCGCACTCATCATCATAATTGTTTAGCAGAAATTTTTTATCATGCCGAGCCACGCGCCGTCGCTTCCCGCGGAGACTTGGCGGCGTTCGAACAAAGCACCATCACAGTTTTCAACGCCACTCGAGACAGTGCGTCTCCATCGCGACAACCGAGCGTATAGTCGATCCCTAAACCCGGAGTGCCTATGACGGTCCGCGTGGGAACGGCTCGCGGTTCATTTGGGGCGAACTCTAATCAATTTTTCGGCCCACTCATATGCTCTCTAATTGAAACCAACACGCTCTCTGGAGTGAACCCCTCGGGCTGCGACCTTTTTCATGGAACAAGGTTGGACTCCGCTCGTTCATTGCTGGTCACAAACGATCTGGAACCCGCATGGCCGAGCCTGACAAGAAACTATCGCTGATCGAAGAACAGCTTGTCATCGACAAGCGCGCCGTGAGCGACGGCCGCGTTCGCGTGAGCACCAAAACCGAGTTTGTCACAGAAGCAGCGGAAGCACGCCTCGACAGCGAGAATGTCGAGGTGACGCGTGTGGCAATCGGACGTGAAGTGTCAGAAGCGCCGGGTGTTCGCACGGACGGTGACGTGACCATTGTACCCGTGATGGAGGAGGTTCTCGTTGTCGAGAAGCGTCTGATGCTGGTCGAAGAGATCCATATCCGCCGCGTCGCCACCACCGAGGACGTTTCCATTCCGGTCGAACTGCGCAAGCAACGTGCCAGCATCGAGCGCGACGACCCCTGAGCTAATTATCAATCCGAGAAAAGGAGAAACTCATGACCTACAGCGAAACCACATCGTCATACGGCGCCTCGTCATCGAACACGGTGACGGCCTTCTTCGAAAACCGCAGCGATGCGGATGCCGCCGTCGAACGCCTTGTCGAAGCCGGGATTGCCCGCGACGGCATTCGCGTCGTCGCCGGCAAGGAGTCTACAACCTCGACTGAAGTTGCCTCCGAGCACAAGGGCTTCTGGGAGAAGCTGGAAGACTTTTTCTTTCCCGACGAGGACCGCGCCGTCTATTCCGAAGGTCTTCGCCGCGGTGGCTATCTTGTGACGGTCAGCAACGTCACCGCCGCCTCTTATGACAAGGTTATCGATATTCTCGATGACGAGGGCAGCATCGATCTCGATCAGCGCGCCGAGAGCTGGCGCTCGGAAGGCTGGAACCAGCAGGAGACCGTGAGTTCGTATGGCGCCTCCGCCAATCGTGCCAGCGCAACCGGAACGGCAGCTCTGGACGCCGGCCGTGAAGAGGTTATCCCGGTGGTCGAGGAAAAGCTTCGCGTCGGCAAGCGTGACCTCAACCATGGCCGCGTGCGTGTCCGTTCTTACGTGGTCGAAAATCCTGTCAGTGAACAGGTATCGCTGCGCGACGAGAACGTCAGCATCGAGCGCCGCACGGTCGACCGTCCGGTAACCGAAACGGAGAACGCCTTCGTCGACCGTACGATCGAGGCCGAGGAGCATCATGAGGAGGCGATCGTCTCGAAGGATGCGCGCGTTGTCGAAGAGATTGCTCTGCGCAAAACGGCCGAACAGCGCGAGGAGACCATCAGCGACAGCGTCCGCCGCACGGAGGTGGAAGTCGAAGATGAACGATCCGACCGTATTGTCCGCAAGGGCGTTGACTGAGGCCGGACGAAGCGCTTTCAGTTAAACTCAGGCAGTTGCGCCGGTCACGGCCTTCCAGTGCGCCATGGCGCGGATCCGATGAATGTGGGTGGCGAAGCCAGACGGAATGGGCGATGATATGCGGTGGGAAACGGTGGTTCTTGTAGCTGATGGTCGGCGTGCTCATCACGTCCGGATATCCGTCAACCGTTAAGCCACGAACAACGTGACAACGTCTCCGCAAGGACTAATGGAAGGCTCTTCGTTTGATGAAGCTGCAGTTCGAGGCCGGCGATCCCATCGCCGGTCTTTTTTTGTCTCTTGTGACACGGGAACCGATCTTCACTTGCGGCGTTAGTGTGGCACTCACGTTCCCGTGATGAAGAGGATGCACCATGACCGAACCTGTCTCCGTCCACGTGTCGCGCGAAGCGGCTTATGTCGACCCCTCCCTTACAGCCACATTGCACAAGGTGTCTTGGGGCGCGATCTTCGCCGGGGTCGTCCTGGCGCTTGCCGTCCAGTTCCTCCTCAATCTTCTGGGAGTGGGCATCGGCGCCGCCGTGATCGATCCCGCAACCTATGATAACCCGAATGCAAGCACCTTTTCCATAGCCGGTGGCGCGTGGTTCGTTGTGGCCGGCATTATTGCTTCCTTCGTCGGCGGTTATGCCGCCAGCCGCCTGTCCGGCCGTCCGAGCCGCTCGACCGGCGGCTATCAAGGTGTAACCACCTGGGCTGTCACCACTCTTGTCATCCTCTACCTGCTGACCACGTCGGTCGGTGCTCTCATGGGCGGAGCGTTCAGTGGTCTGTCCAGCATTGTCGGTGGCGTTGGCCAGACGGCCGCGACCGCTGCCACGGCGGCAGCCCCTGCCCTCGCCAACTCGGCCAACCCGATGGCGGGGATCGAGCAACAGATCCGCAATGCGTCCGGCGGCAACGATCCGGCAGCCCTGCGTGACGCTGCGGTGTCGGCGGTCCAGGCTGCCGTGACCGGTGACCAGGCAAAGGCCGCAGATGCCCGCAATCGTGCCGCTGATGCGATCGCCAAGGCACAGAACATCCCGATCGATCAGGCCCGCACCCAGGTCGAGCAGTACGAGAAGACCTATCGCGACAATGTTGCTGCGGCCAAGCAGCAGGCGCTCGAGGCGGCGCAGACGGCCACCAAGGCAGTGTCGGCCGGCGCGATCCTGGGCTTCTTCGCCCTCCTGCTCGGGGCTGTGGCGGCCTGGTTCGGCGGTTCCTACGGCACGAAGAAGGCGTTGCTTCTGGCGGAAACCACCACTCGCCGCACGATTTGACAAGATGAAGGCCGCCGGAAACGGCGGCCTTCTTCCTTGCTTGACCTTTCTCCAATGAAGCCTCTCCATCCACCGGGTGGAGAGTCTCTCCCTAATTTATCGGTAGCCTCCATGCAGAATGCCTTTCGGTACTTTTCACTGACCGCCGCTCTAACGCTCTGTTCCCCAGCCTTTGCAGCGCCGATCGACGCACAAGCCGTTAATACCGCGGCGATCGCGTCCCTTCCGATCGAGGCGCCGGCGGAAAAACAGACCGAGCCCAATCCCGCCATCGTGCATCTGCAGGTCCTGCTCGACCGGGCTGGTTCATCGCCGGGCGTCATCGACGGTTATTTAGGCGACAACCTGACGAAAGCGATTGCCGGTTTCGAGGCGCTTCAGGGTCTGCCAGTGGATGGGAAGCTCGATCCCGACGTACTGGGCCGTTTGACCGATGATGCCCCGGCCATCCAGGCCTATGCCATCACGCAAGAAGACGGAGAGGATATCGTCGAGAGCATTCCAAAAGACTATGCCGAGCAGGCGAGGATGGAGCATCTCGGCTATACCAGCATTGCCGAGAAGCTGGCCGAACGTTTCCACATGCATATCGCGCTGATCAAGGCCCTCAATCCGACGGCGGCCTTCAAGCCGGGCGAAACGATCGCTGTCGCCATTCCCGGCGCTGCCAGGACCGGATCGGTCAAGCGGATCGAGGTTCATCGCAAACTGGCGCAGGTTTTTGCTTTTGCCGAAGGCAGCTCGCTGCTCGCGGTCTATCCAGCGACAATTGGCAGTGAGGACAGTCCCTCACCGACCGGTACTCACAAGGTTAAGGGCGTGTCGCGAATGCCGACGTACACCTACAATCCGAAGATCAATTTCCAGCAGGGCAACAACAAGAAGATCCTTGAACTGCCGAGCGGGCCGAACGGTCCTGTCGGGACAGTCTGGATCGACCTCACCGAACCGACCTACGGCATACACGGCACGCCTGAACCGGAACTGATAGGCAAGGTCGGATCGCATGGATGTGTTCGGCTGGCCAACTGGGACGTCGAGGAACTGGCCGGCATGGTCAAGCCGGGCGTCATGGTCGAATTTGTCGAGTAGGGCCGGCTTACCACTATGCCGAACCCACAGAGGGATCGTCCCATGAAACGAACGCCTAAGCCGATAATGGCGTGGACCGATCTCGGTTTGAAGCTGGTTGAGCGTTTTCTCGGTCCCGTGGTCATGGCGCAGACCGCACGCATGATGCTGGTCGATCCGCCGGGGCGCGAGCAACGCTATTATAGCGGTTTCGCCCCAAGGCTGACTCATGGGGACGCTGCCCTCGTCAAGGCACAGCATTTTCTTCAGGCAAGTGAAGGTAAGGAGGCACGGCTTGCGGTCTTGGCCGAACAGGCAGGGTTGGAGGAACGCACCTTCCTGCGCCACTTCCAGAAAGCCACGGGAATGACGGCAACCGACTACGCCCAACGCCTGAGGATCGCCAAGGCACAAGAGCTGTTGCAGTTCGGACAGTTGCCGGTGGAGCGTAAGCATCCGAGCAGCCACGCGGCATGAGCACGCGCGAGTTAGGCAAATCGGGCTATAGTGATGAGGTTGCTGCGGTTAGGCTTTCCGGCGTGATCGACGCGCCCATTTCGCAGCCAGGTTTTCCACGGCTCTGTTGAGATCAGCGAAGGCTGCATTGTTTGGGTCGAAGTCTTTGGCGCCCGACCATTCGACAAGTTCGGCGTGCCGTTCATGAGCGGGGTCGGCGAGCGCCTCGCGGAACTCCTGGTATCCCCACGGACCGCCAACGTCTTCAGGCGGGCAGCGCCCCGTTGCCTCGATCAGCATTGGATCTGCAAGCGCGACGACAGGGAACGTGCGCTCGATCTTGATGCTGTGCGTCCAGCCGTCGCCGAAGTCATAGTGGTATTTGAAGGATTTCGCACCGGTGTCCTGGATTGCCGACAGGAGCGAGATCTTGCGGGCATCGAGTGGACCATCCCCCCATTCCTGGTCGGGCAAACCAAAGCCAACGTCACGGATCTGGAATTCGTAGAGGTGGGTGTTGGTCCACCCCATCGCAGCCTGCAATACCTCATGCAGCCGGCTGAGCCGGATGCGCCACGGCACGACAATGCGCCGCATCACGGTCGGTTCGACATGATCAAGGGTGACCTTCAGACGGACGAGAGAAGAGGCCATCGTCAAGCTGCCAGCATGAGGGCGGAGTTTTTGCCCTGGCGTATCCGCTTCCACTCCCAGGGAAGCAGTTCCGGCAAACGCGAGGCCGGCAGGTCGGCGATGCGAGCAAGGACATCGGCGAGCCAAGCCTTCGGGTCTACGTCGTTCAGCCGTGCGGTCATGATCAGGGTGAGCATGATGGCAGCGCGATCTGCGCCGCGGTCGGAACCGGCGAAGAGCCAAGCCTTTCTTCCGCAAGCCACGCCGCGCAACGCTCTTTCCGCGCAATTGTTCGTCATGCAGATCCTGCCGTCGTCGGCATAGCGGGCAAAGTCAGCCCAGCGCGACAGCATATAGTCGATCGGTCCGGCCGCCGGCGATGAGCGTGATAGGCTGGCCCGCTCGGTGCGTAACCATTCCTCCATATCGCCAAGTAGCGGCTTGCTCTTCTCCTGCCGGACCGCAAGCCGCTCGGCCGCGCTCAGACCGTTGATGTCGCGCTCGATGGCAAACAGAGCATCGATGCGCTTCACCGCCTCGAGGGCTACCGGCGAGATCGGCTTGGTACCTTTGCCGCGCCGAGCATTGCGAGCGACATCGGCCAGTTCGAAGAACTTCCGCCGCGCATGGGCGAAGCAGAACGCGGGCGTTGCCGGCATCTGCCTCTTCGTCAGATCGAACAGCGGATTGAAGCCGTTGTAGCAATCCGCCTGAAGAATGCCGCTGAAGTCGGCCAGATGCCTTTGCGGGTGCTCGCCGCGCCGATTGCAGGAGGCGTAGAAGACCGCCGCCGGCGGCGCAGGGCCGGCGAATGGCTGATCGTCGCGCACGTAAACCCATATTCGCCCGGTCGTGCATTGGCCCTTGGCCAGGATTGGGATCGTCGTGTCGTCACCGTGAAGCCGCTCGGCCTGGAACACATGTGCCTCGATCAGATCAAATATCGGCTTGAGGGCGAAGGTAGCGTGACCGACCTGATCGGCCAGGGTCTGGGTCGACAGATCGATACCCTCACATTTGAACCGCGTGCTCTGGCGGTTCAGCGGGATGTGCTGCCCGAACTTGTCGAAGACGATCGTCGCCAGCAACTGAGGACCGATAAAGCCGCGCGGAGTGGCATGGAACGGTGCGGGAGCCTGACTGATCGCCTCGCAATCGCGGCAGGTAAACTTCTCGCGCACCGTCTCGATAACCTTGAAGCGGCGTGGGATCTCCTCCAACGTTTCAGTCACATCCTCGCCCAGCTTCGACAGCCGCGAGCCGCCACAGCAGGCGCATGCCGTCGGCGCTTCGACAACGATGCGTTCGCGCTCGACGTCTTCAGGCCACGGCTTGCGCACCGGACGCTTGCGGGCAAAGGCGCGTACGGACTGCGTTTTGGCCGCGGCCTCTTGGGCGCCCAGTTCATCCTCGGCGGCCGACGCCACGAGCTCTTCGAGCTGCAATTCCAACTGATCGATCAGCCGCTGCGTGCGCTCACGGCGCGGGCCGTGCTTCTCGCGCTCAAGTTTGCCAAGCAGCAATTGCAGATGTGCGTTTAGCGCCTCGATGCTCGATAGCCGGGCCTTTGCGTTGGCCGCTTCCGCCTCAGCTTGCAGTCGCGCAGCACGTTCGGCCAGCAGCGCCGCATGAGCACTTGCAAGGTCCGATGGCAGGGTAAGCGGCGGCAATGTCATAGCGACATTGAATCAGATTTCTCAACATTTTCAATGCAAGAATGCAGTCAGACCCGGCTGGGGCGCCAGGTCTCCTGCGGCGCGCGCCAGTCAATTCCTGACAGCAGATAGGAAAGCTGCGCCGTCGAGATCGGCACCGCGCCACCGTCGGCAGAAGGCCAGATGAACTTGCCTCGTTCCAATTTTTTCGTGAACAGGCAGGCCCCCTGGCCATCGTGCCAAACGACCTTGATCAGGTCACCGCGTTTACCCCTGAAGCAGAACAGATGACCGCCCAGCGGGTCGTGCTTCAGCACTTCCTGCACCCGTAACGCTAGCGACGGGAACCCACATCGCATATCCGTATAGCCCGTCGCCAGCCAAACCCGGACGCCTGTCGGGATCGGAATCATCGCAACGTCTCCAGCGCGCGCAGGATGCGCAGCAGCGCATCGACGTCGACCTCTCGATCGACAATGACACGTCGACCGTTCGTGCTCAGCACCTCCATGCGACCGCTACCCACTACCGAAGCCGATGCGGCCGAAACGGGAGCTGGCACGTCCGGTGTGATCACTGCGGGCACGAAGCCTTCGATCCGATTGCGGCAAAGGCTGCCGGACTGCGCCAACTGACGCCAACGGTACAATTGTGAGCGCGAAACCCCGTGCTTCTCTGCCGTCGCGGAGACCTGGCGACCATCGCCAGAAAAGCCTTCCTCGAGAATTTTGAACTTGGCCTCGGCGGTAAAGCGCCGCCGACGCCTTGTGTCGATGATTTCAAGCCGGCTCACCGGTGTCCGAAAACTGTCCTTATGCCTGTCCATAGCGACAAAACGACAGATTCATCTCAACCGCTCAAGGCGGCGCTCCTCGGATGCTTACGGTGGAGCGCATCGCTTGGGAGGTCGGCTATTCCGATCCGGGCGCATTTCGCAAAGTCTTCTTACGGATCGTTGGCCTGTCGCCCGGAGAATACCGCCAGCGATTCCGGGCGTGATCGTGGTCTTCAATCGTCGGGTTGTCGCATAACTCCTAAGTTTTGCGACAAAATCACCGGCGCTGAATTTTCAGGGAAATATCTGTCGCAAAAGTCGCGTGCGAAAGTCAGACCTGCGCGACTGACTTTTGCGACACGTCGCGGCCCGGATTCCGGGCCGCTGCGGACGTGGTGCAGGTTTCAGGAGTTGCGCGACTACAGCCTACGCTGTCTGTCGAGTATCGGCGGCAAGATAGCCGGCCAAGCCGTCCAGCAACGCGCCCCATCCGTGCTCGCGGCCTTCAACGCCGTCGCTGGGTGGAATTACGCACATCTGTTCGGTGTATTTAAGTCGCGTGCCGCCTTGTTCAGCCTCTAAAGTGATTGTTGCCAGCGAAACTGTATGGACGCGCCCGTTCACCGCCATCGAATAGGCTAGCACGATGCGTTCGCCTTCCTTGATCTCAAAATAGCGGCCTTCGCTGGTGTGCTCGCCCATTGAATTGCGAAATCCGCTCCGCTCGATGCCCCCGGGAAAGAAATCCATCTCCAGCTCCTTGCTACCGAGCCAAGCTGCTTTCTTTTCCCGAATACTCCAGGCAGCCCAGACGTGCTCCTTGCAATTCGGGTAGAGGCGTTCGAGCGTAAATTCGCGATGGTGTTGAGATTGCTCGCCCATCAATTATCTCCCTGTGACAGAAAAATTTCCAGATTATCGAGGCGATGCTCCCATTGCCTGCGATGCTGGCTGACCCATTCGTCCACCCATTGCAGCGCATCTGGCGTCAGTGTGACCAACCGCACGCGGCCCCTTTTTTCTGACCGTACTAACCCGGCGCTCTCCAACACCTTCACATGCTTGAGAAAGGATGGACCTGCCATTTCGAACGGCTTGGCGAGTTCAGAGATAGACGCTGGGCCCATTGCTAGGCGCTCGACGACCTTGAGCCGGGTCGTGTCCGAAAGCGCGGCGAAAATCGTGGGTAGTTGAGGATGAAAGGTAGCCATTAGGCTATGTAATACAGATCAACTGCTCCGTCAAGTAAGATAGTTGTGTGGCTACCTGTTGGCGAAGAGTCGCGAAAATCCCGAAACTCGCGACAATCGCAGAATTGGGATTTTCGCGACGGGTTCCACCCGCTAGGGTCAGGACTCATTGCTCATAGCCAGAAGATAACGGTCGCAGCGAGAGCGATGGCGGAGAGAAAGGCCATTGGGCACCGGTCGTAACGCGTAGCGACACGCCGCCAGTCTTTGAGACGCCCGAACATGATCTCGATCCGGTTGCGCCGTTTGTAGCGGCGTTTGTCGTATTTGATGGTCTTCTTGCGGGATTTTCGACCTGGAATGCAGGGAGTGATCCCCTTCGCCTGTAAAGCGTCACGATACCAGTCGGCATCATAGCCACGGTCGGCCAGCAACCATTTGGCCTTGGGAAGTTCATCAAGCAAGGCGGCAGCACCGGTGTAATCGCTGACCTGGCCTGCCGTTATGAAGAAGCTGATCGGGCGACCACTCGCATCCGTTACGGCATGAAGCTTGGTGTTCATGCCGCCTTTCGTGCGTCCAATCAGGCGGCCCGCGCCCCCTTTTTTACCCGCAAGCTGGAAGCCGTGCGGTGGGCCTTGAGATAGGTCGCATCGATCATGATGGTCTTGTGCTCTGCGGCTTCAGGCACGGCCAGACCTTCCATCATCTGGATAAATACGCCCTTGTCGCCCCAGCGTTTCCAGCGGTTATAAAGCGTCTTCGCCGGGCCATATTCCTTCGGCGCATCACGCGAACGCAGCCCGTTGCGGTTGACGAAGATGATGCCGCTCAGAACGCGTCGATCATCAACGCGCTGGCGGCCATGGCTCTTGGGGAAATAGGGCTGAAGACGAGCCATTTGCTCGTCCGTCAGCCAAAACGAATTACTCATCAGTCGGGCTCCTATACGCCCATCTGAATCACAGCCGTCAGTTCAAATCAATGGGTCCTGACCCTAGGAGCCAGCACTTGGTTCATCGCGTCGGAGAATTGGAGATCGGCCTCCTGCATGCACTGGATGCCCTGCTGCAAGAAGAAAATGTGACACGAGCTGCAGCACGTTTGAACATCACGCAGTCTGTTCTGTCTGGTCGTCTCAACAAGCTCAGGCATATACTGAACGACCCGCTGTTCACACCAGCTTCGGCTGGGCGGGGCGTCACGGCAACGCCTCATGGCCATGGCCCTCACTCGCGCAGAAGTCGGCTGGATCCGCCAACGTCGAGATGTTGTACAACCCGAAACGCAAACACGTCAGGAACGGGATGCTGTTGCCCGTCGAGTTCGAGAAGCAGCAGAAAATCTAACCCGAGGGCGTCTACGAAACTCGGGGCTATTCATTAAAATGCCTCAGCTTATGTAGGCCCGGCCGCCCTGTCGGGCGACCGGTGGGCTGGCGTTCACTCGATCAAATCGTAGCTGATAAGATCGAATTGCGGCGTATCGCCCTTGAGGAAGCTTTCGCGCACCACGAAAGAATATGTCTTGCCGACCTCGAGCGACACCGGCATCAGCGCCGCCGCCGTCGGGTTGACATAGACCAGCACGTCGCGCCCCTCGGCAGAGCGCACATGCATGGCCGGGCCGACATTCTTCTCGTGGATATCGTTGACATCCAGAACCTTGTCGCCGCGGCTCGGCGCCATGGTGACGATCTTTGCGCGCAGGCGGGCGAGCCTGTTTGCGGTCGGGTCCTTGGCCGGATCGTAGGAGGCACCGGTTTCCTTGAGGACGGCATCGGCCTTCTCGGCGGTCGCGATCATCTCCTCCAGGCTCCGGAACCGCACATGCCATTCCATATAGCCGGTGTCGCGCATGATGCGGTCGGCGGTATCGGCGAGCAGTTCGCCCGCTCCGGCCGGGTTCATGCCGTTCTCCAGAAGGCCGAGGATGCGGCCGAGGGATTCGCGAAGGCGGCTCGTGTCCTTGTACTCGACGATGAGCCCCGCACCGAGCGCGATGCCCGCCGCATTGGAGCCCGGCGCAAGCACCAGCACCGCTCCGTTGCCGACCTCCAGCTTGCCGACACGCAGCTGGCGCATCGCATCCAACGCATACTGGTCGGCGCTGCGGCCCTGCAGGTCCTTGGCGATGATGGTGACGATCTCGATATTGTTCGTCTCCGCGAAATCGAAGGCGGCCTTGGCCAGCTTTTCGCGCAACGCCGGCTCGAACAGGCCGAATTCGTCATAGACGAAGCGGTCGAACTTCGAGGGCGTGCTTGCGGCATCGAGCTTCGGCACATGGTCCATGACGGCACCCGCCAGCCGCTCCAGCGGCTTCTTCTTTTCAACGGGCGCGCTCTTGGCCGTCGCCATCGCCGTGTTGATGGCATCGACCGTTTTGCTCACCGCATCGATATCGGCGCCCGGCTTGGTCAGTTCCCCCATCGCCTCAATCAGCCGTGCCTCCAGCTCCTCGCGGGTGAGGCCCGCCAGATCCTGCGATGGCTCGCTACCGCCCGAGGGGGCTAGCGCGGCATTGCCGTCCTGCGTACCCGCGGCAAGTCCGGTCGTCGCCGCGCCGGTTTCCACCTTGGTCCCGGTGCCCGCATCCGGCTGCGGATCGGCGGCGGCGACTTCCGCGCCCCCGCATTGCGGGCCAGCCTGCTGTTCGCAGGATTCCGTCCAGCCGGCCTCGATGGCGACGAGGCGCTTCTTACGGCCGGGATGGGTAGGGCCGTCCTCCTCCGGGATCAGCGTGCTGATCGCCTTGGTCGCATCGTTCAGCGCCGCGCCCATCTTGTAGAGCACGAAGCCGGAGAACTTGTCAGCCTCCAGCTCGATCGGCGGCTGGCTGCCGCCGGGCAGCAGCGTGTGCCCGGATAGGTGATGGCCGATCTCGTGCGCCATGATGGAAATGCTGGCCCAGTCGTTGTTGATCGTCGCCTCGCGCACCTGTTTCATGAAGGTGGCGTTATAGGCGATGACGCGCTCGGGCACGCCCTCGCTGCCCATGACGATGAGCGCCGCCGCATTGGGCACCTCGCCCTCCACCACCTTGAAGTTCTGCGGCAGGCCGGTGAAGCGCATGATGTTGCGCACCGCTTCCCTGCCGTCCGTGCCGTCGGAGCCGGCCAGCGCGCGCGGATCGACCTTGAAGGCTTGGCCGTCATAGGAACAGGCCTGCAGGAGATCGCTGAGCTCGGCGGCGAGCTCCTCCTCGCTCGGCTTCTTCGTTTCCGCCTCCGCGACCAGCACGGCGCGGTCCTGTTCTTCGAGACGGCTGAACATGTCGTCGCAGATCGCCGCATCGTTGGGGATCGGCGTCAGGAGACCGCCCCTTGCTCCAAGAATGGGCGACGTGCCGGCCTCGACGGCAGTCGTCAGGGCAAGCGTTGCGGCGGAAAGGCCGAGCATGAATTTCCAGGTTCGCAGGTTCATCACCATTGATTTCCTCCTCGTTGTAAACAGCGGTTTCGCCGCATCCGCCTCAGGTGAGCTGGGCCATGACGATCCGGATCACCGCGCGCCCGTAGAGATAGAGCGCGCCTTTCTTGACGGCGTAGAACACGATGGTGCCGATGAGCGGCCACCACCATTGCCGGCGAAGATCGATTGCAAAGAACTGCGTGAAGGCGGCGAAGACGATGCCGGCCTCGATCCAGCTCATGTAGTAGCCGGAGATGGCGCGGTGCGCCTTCACCGCGTCGATGCCGGTCCACCAGTAGAGCGGCAGGAGATTGACGATGTTGGCCATCAGGATGACGAAATGCGTATAGGTCGCCAGCACCAGATGCTCGACCACGTTGAAACCGTCGCGGCGCCGGAAAACGATGAGCGAGGCCGTGAGGATCGCCAGGATGCCGATGGAGAAGGACCATTTGGAATAGTCCTGAACCAGCGCGATCGCCTTGCTGAGGCCGGGACTGGCCGAGCCGAAGAAATCCGTCTGGTGGATGACGACGAGCAGCAGCACGATCGCCGTCAGCAGCAGTTTCAGGGGGTGGACATGTTTCTTGCGCTCGCCCAGTACATAGGCGCGCGCCACCCGACCGGGCCGCAACGTCACGTTCAGCGCCGCCTTGACCATGTCGGCCTCGAACCAGCGCAGCTTGTCCCAGGCCTCGTCGCGCACCTCGCCCCAGCCGAAACGCCGCGCTTTCTTCTGCCCGCAGGCCGGGCAGAAGGGAGACTGCAGCTCACCGCCGCAATTGCGGCAGACGGGCGCCTCGAAATGCCCGGCAAGCGGGCGCTGCGGATCGATCATGGGGTATCGCCGTTGATTGTCGGCATGGAAGGCTCACAGGCTGGAGGTTCGCGTCCACCCTCATAAATTGCGCGCGCCTGCCGGGCAAACGGCCCTTCCCGGCATCTTTGCGTTTTGCCCCCTTTTTCCATAAGCACTACAGTCCTGACGGCGCGGCGCCGCGCGCCGCTGGCAGGCAAAGGGATATGGGCATCCATGAAGACACAAGCGTGCATGAAAACGCTGTCACCCGCCGGAAGTTGCTCTCTCGCAGGTTCTACGTGCTGCAGGCGCTGTTTATTCTGCTCGCCATGAGCATTTCTCTCGCAAGCCTTGTCTGGTTCGCCCGTTTCGGCGGCTCGCTCTGGTGGCTGGTGGCCGCCGATCTACTCCTCCTTGCCGCCTGCTACCAGGCGCTGGCAAGCCTCCTAGAAACGGTAGCGCCGCTCATCGCGGCGTTGGATATGCCTGACGCCACTACCGAAAGAGCTTTCCCCTTTCATGAAGTCTTTGGACGCGAACTTCGGACTGTCCGTCAAAAAGATAAAAACCAGCCGTGCAGACTGAGTGCGCCACGCTGTGCCGCAAACGCACTCAAAGTTGACGCTTAACAATGACAGCGGCGATCAAGGTCTCTTAACGCCGCGTGCACCTCGTCGATCGAAACCGGACTGGGCGTTCCCGGCAGGTGCCGCAGGGACGGTTGCGAATCCACCGCTCGGCATGACTGACGATGCGTCCTCCCGATACAAACGCCACCGCTTTCCAGCCGAGATCATCGCGCATGCGGTATGGCTCTATTACCGGTTCCCGCTGAGCCTGCGCGATATCGAAGACCTGCTTGCCGAGCGCGGCATTGCCGTCTCGTTTCAGACCGTCTCAGAATGGACGACTAAGTTTGGCCTGAAATTCGCCCACCAACTCGAGCGGCGGTCGATCGGCAACTTCGCAGACAAATGGCATCTCGATGAGATGGTCGTATCGATCAAGGGCAAGAAATACTGGCCGTGGCGCGCCGTCGATGCCAACGGCTACGTTCTCGATGCTCTGCTGCAAAGCCGCAGAAACAAGGGAGCCGCTCTTCGGCTGATGCGCAAATTGTTGAAGAGCCAAGGTGTTGCGCCGCGCGTGATGGTGACAGACAAGCTGCGTTCTTATTCCGCCGCAAAGCGAGAGATCATGCTGGGGATCGAACACCGTTCGCACAAAGGGCTCAACAACCTCGCAGAAAATTCTCACCTTCCCGTTCGACGACGAGAGCGACGCATGATGCGGTTCAAGTCGGCAGGTCAATGCCAACGTTTCGTCTCAACCCACGGCCAAATTGCCAATCTTTTCCAACTTCATCGAAAACACCTGAATGCCGCTGATCATCGCCAACTCCGCGCCCTCCCCAGCGCAACCTGGCGTGAGATCGCGTTGCCGATCCAAGCCTGAAATTCAGGACAAAGAAATGATTGCGTCCTACGTCAGGTTAAGGCGACGCCACCCCACTTGGAGCCCAAAGTACTAGTTACTGCACTATGCGCGAATGTCGGCCATCAATGATACTACGCCTACACACGCGCAATCTCACGGATCAGATCATTTGTCTCTGGCCTCGTCGTTTGGTGCCGATAACGAAGAGCAGAAACAGTTCGCGAAATTTCAAGGCCGTCGATGAGTATCGAAACGAGGCCCCTATCTGCTGGAATTGCCGTGGTTGGCAAAATCACCGCGCCTAATCCCTGCCGCGCGAGTTCGACTAACCAATCCACGCGATTTGACCGATAGGCCGCGTAGAGTTCGTGACCTTGGTCTGCACATGCCCCATGCAACGCATCCCGCATTTCGCAATTGGGTCGATCGAGCATGTCAGTTTCAGCGAGTGTCGAAAGAGAAATAGCGTCTCGTTCAGACAACGGGTGCGACTTGGACACCACAACCTTGTAGGACTCGTCATAGAGCTGGTCTATTCGATAGAGGTCTTCACTGACCGTCGCCGCTGTGACAACGACGTCAAATTCACCCTCTCGCAATCCGGCCAGAAGCTTGGAGGCAGACGCCACGATCAACTCTATTTCGGCTTGCGGCAATCGTGTACGGAAGCGTTGCACGGCGGCTGAAATCCGGTTGTGACCAATCGTTTCGCCAACACCGACAGAAATAGGAACCCGCTCTAGTCGCGTGTGGCGGACGGCTTCTGCCTTAGCTGCCTGCGTTTCGTCATGCGCTTTCTGTAGCCTTGGCTGCATGAGTTTTCCGAGTGCCGTCAACCTGCATCCCGCGCGGTCCCTGACAAACAGATCACCCCCGAGCTCGTGTTCAAGTTTCTTGATCGCGGTCGTCAAGGACGGTTGCGAAACATTTGAGGCGCTAGCGGCATGGGTGAAGTTGCGATGCTGGCAGACAGCCAAAAAATACCTGATCTGGTTCATCTCCACTGCCACAGTCTCCGTCACTTTCCGCCATGAGGTTCACCATAGCACATGTCTATCAAAGAATAGAAGTTCGGGATTGGTGCCTGAGGCATTCGGCATGGGAAAAGGGTGCATCGAAACCAAACACAACGACCTCTCAATCAGGAGGCGACCATGAAAGCCCAAATTCTCAAGACACTCGCCGCTTTGGCCTTGATCACGACATCTGCACCCGCACAGGAAACCCCAATGGAAAATCACACTGCCAGCTACATCGCCATGCCCGCCGCTGAAGGCCAGACCGAAGCATTCGCCGAATTTCTGGCCGGAGCTGCCCCGATTGTCGCGGACACCGAACCAGGCACCGTGCTTTGGTTTGCCTTACAAGCCGACGATACGCTCGCGATCTTTGATATCTTCGTGGATGAAGAAGCGCGCAATGCGCATTTCTCCGGCGCTGTGGCCGCGGCTTTGAACCAAAATGCCGACGCGCTGGTCGCCGGGGGCTGGGACGATGGTGTTGTCGCGAATATCAACAATTCCGATGTCCTGTCGGTGAGGGAACCGGTTGATCTCTACTCGGCCACGACAGCCACGTACATCACGCTCGAAGCAGCACCCGGCCGAGGGCCGGAATTGGCAGCCTTGCTGACCGCAGCTGGTCCCATCGTCGGAGAAACCGAACCCGGCACACTGTTCTGGGCGGCGCTGCAGATTGACGAAACATCCTTCGCAATCTTCGACACCTTCACCAACAATGCTGGCCGTGAAGCACACTTTGCCGGTCAAGTCGCCGGGCTGCTGAACGAACGGGCAGCGGAGTTGGTCGCTGGCGGGTGGGACGACGGTGTGGTCGCTAACGTCCACAACTTCGACATCCTCGCCATCAAGTAACGCGATGTGACAGGAACAAGAGGCGCCTGGTGCAACGCATCAGGCGCTTTGCCGAACGAATTTAGAGGCATCGTAAAGTTAACGGAACTTGGGGCTTGATAGGCGATGAAGAGGCATGACAGACCGTGATCCGCTCTACCGTCGTCACCGCTTTCCCGCTGAAATCATTGCCCACGCGGTGTGGCTCTATTTCCGTTTTCCCCTGAGCCTGCGGATGGTCGAAGACATGCTGGCCGCTCGCGGCATCATTGTCTCGCATCAAACGATCCGGCTGTGGGCAGAGAAATTCGGACGAACTTTCGCCAACCAAATCCGTCAACGTTCGCGCGGCCGACTCGGCGATAAATGGCATCTCGATGAGGTCGTTATTTCGATCCGGGGCAAGAAGCATTGGCTATGGCGCGCCGTGGATCAGGACGGTTTTGTCCTGGAGGTTCTGGTGCAAAGCCGCCGCGACGCCAAGGCGGCCAAGCGCCTGATGCGCAAGCTTTTGAAAGGCCAGGGACGATCGCCGCGCGTGATGATCACCGACAAGCTTCGCTCGTATGGCGCCGCAAAGCAGGAAATCATGCCCGGTGTCGAGCACCGCTCCCATAAAGGCCTGAACAATCGGGCGGAGAATTCCCACCAGCCGATCCGACGGCGAGAGCGGATCATGAAGCGCTTCAAGTCAAAGCGACATCTGCAACTCTTCGTTTCCATCCATGATCCGATTGCCAACCTCTTCCACATCCCGCGCCACGACATTCCCTCCAGCCATCATCGCGAACTGCGCACAGCGGCGATGAACCTATGGGCGAAGATCGCTCGCGCATGAGCAGTGCACGTGGCGGGCGTCACGCTTTTGCTTCGCTGAAGTTAACTTTACGATGCCCGTCCACATGTTGAGGATGAGATGAAGCCATCCCCGTGCAGGAAGATGTTTGTCAGGAACGGCGTCCAATCGGACGGGGCGATGAGACGGAGCTGACCGAAGACGCGCGACGGCACCAGCGCGAAGTCGAACAGGAACCGGTTGAGCGCACGCGGTGGCAGGCCGCTCTGGTAGAGGAAAGCGAGAAGGCTGATCCCGACGACTGACCAGACGGCCACGGGGGGGTATCTGCGAGCAACGGTATCGGCCCATGGAAACATCTCATTTCCCCGAGCGCATGCAGCTGGCCGTCATCACGTCGTCTTTCTTGCAATTGTCACACCCGTCCACGCCGGAGGATCAGAGGCGGGGAAGGATTCGAGCGAGGCTTCGAGGACCGGATCGAAACTCTCCCTGTCGCTGGTAGACGGGTCGGCCGTGCTCTCATGCTGGACGCCTCTTGAGAGGCGGCGATCGGGGCGGAACGGGACCCGGAAGGCTCCCGGGGCATCGACGCCCCTGTGCAGCCGGTGGCGCGTCTCACCCGCCCAAGGGTTCGCCATCCGGGCTCCCCCAGCGTCCTCGCGCACGACATAATGCCAGTCCTGCCGCTCTGCGAAGTCCACGGCGCTGTCGCGATCCGGAAACTTCAGCCGGATCGGACGATAGGGATCGCCGCTGGACGTGTATCCCATCAGCGGCTCGATCTGCGGCGGCCGGGACGGCTCGAACTCGAGGACCCAGTAGTTGGGCCGAGGCGCCGATGTCATCGCGGAACGGGCAGGACGGTAGATGATTGCCGTCGGCACGTCCCAGGATGGCAGATCGGTTCCCGGAATTTTCGGCGGGAATGGTGGGCGATTATGGCCGCGCATATCAGTTCTCCCGGGTGTCGGTGGATACGAGAAGGTGACGTTCGAGATCGTCGAGTTTTTCCATTCGCCTCGAATTCAGGCGAACGGCGCGTTCGGTGTTCTGCGAAGGAAAGGCAGCAGCGTGCAGGACGTCCGACCGCATGGCTATCGTGAGATCGGCGACGGCATTCATCACGCCCTCTCCGTCCCCGTCCGAGAGCGTGCCGTCAGCAAAACCGGACTGCAAGCTCTCCAGTACCTGCTCGAAGCTGGACACGACCCCTGCACTCGCGACCACAGCCAGCTTGTGGCTGAGAACACGCAGTTCATCGATCAGCTTCGCATCGTGCCTTGCGGTTTCCACGATCTCTGCGACCTTCTCGATACAGGCCATGTAAATGTCGCATTGCTGCTGGAGGATGATGACCCTTCCTTCCTTGCGAAGCTCGAGATCGGTCTGGCGATTGAGAAGCGCCGCGGTCAGAATGATCGTCACGACAGCGCCGAGGAAGATGAGCGTCATCTCCTGCGCGAAAGGCAGTATGTCTTCGGCAAGATACATCGAACGAAAAACGAAAACGATGCCGATGCCCAAGGCAGCGGCCGCAGCAGCAAATGCCAAGTCAGGCAGGCGGTTCGACATCAGCACCTCGCATTTTCGGTGTCAGGTGGCATGCACGGCTTTGCATCGGCGTCCGGCGCCTGTGCGTCCCGGTGCCGCAAGAAGATTGGCGTCGGACCGCTGCCGAACGGATTGAAGCCGGTGCTCAGGCAACGGTCGAAGATCGTTTTGTCCCATCGGGTGAAATCGTGCTCCTCGCCGGCAAGTCGCCCGTCATCCACCACAGGGCACCTCACGCCTTTGCCGATGGGGGAGCGTTATCGAAGGCCGCACCGTCCGAACGATCCGCCTTGCGAAGCCGTAGCCCCAGGAGGATCATCATCCCCCCGAAGACCGCGGCGTAGAAGCCGATCAGCCAGCCGAGCGCGAGGAAGCTTTCGACCGGGCGCGTCAGCAGCATCCAGGTCACGGCAACACCGAGAAAGACCGAGAGAAGGCCGCTCAGGATCAGCCAGATTTCGCCGTTGATTTCCTTTCGCAGGCGGATCGCTGCCGCGATCTCGAGGGCACCCGAGAACACGGACCAGAATGCGATGCTGGCCCAGAGGAATGTCGCAAGCACAAGCGTCGCGACAAAAGGCGAGACAACCACGACGACGCCCGTGGCGATGCCTAGAATGCCGCTGAACATCAGCCAGCCCCAGCCTTCGCCCTTGCGGATGTTACGTATCGCGGCGACGAGGCCGAACACGCCGTCGGCAAAGGCAAACGCGCCGAAGACCAGCGTGAGCGCCAGAAGCGATTCCGCAGGCATGACGAAGGCTAGCACTGCGATGATCAATGCGAGCACGCCGCGTAACACGAATGCCCACCAATTCCGGGACAGGCTGCACAGCATGTCCTGCATCTTGTCGGTCGGGTTTTCAGAGGCTGTGGTCATTGGTCGATCTCCTATTCAGTTCCATGTCAGGTGTCGGAGCCGGCCTCCTCGCCGATTAGGGCGGCGGCCACGCGGCGGCGATCCTCGATCGGCTGAGGCAGACGCTGCGTGTGAGCGATTTCCCGTTCGATGGGCACGCGGCCTGATGGATCTCTGACCAACCCGGCTTCGGCAAGCCTCGCGCGTAGTGTCGCGCCCGCATTTTCTGCGATCTCGGCGACCACTGTCTCGGTCAGGCCGAAAAGGTCTGCCGTCTCCGCGATCGTAGCGTTGTCGAGGTGGAGCCGATAGAGAACGCGGCGTTCGACCGACGGAAGATCGGCGATTGCCCGGTGCAGCACCATGGCGATCTTATGCCGATCCGCTTGGCTCTCGGGGTCTGTGCCGCCGTCGTCGGCGAGGAGGTCCTCCAGCATCAGCACTTCGTCGGGTTGGTAGAACTCGAACATCGCCTGATCCGCCTCGGTCGGATCCTCCGCCGGGGCCTCGGGTTCCGCCTCGATGGAGGCGGCATCCTCAGGCACGGCGCGGCGGGCGGCGCGGGATTCTTCCTCGATGGTCTCAAAAGCCAGCCGTTTCAGCCAGTCGCCGACGGAAAACTCCGAAGGCCGATCCTCGAAGCGGGCCAGCCCCTTGAGGATCGTCGCATCGAAGAGACCGCGAACGCTCAGATATCCCTCCGGTACCGATCCGCTGCATTCGAGATAGGTCAACTCGCGCCTGACGGTGTCATAGATCGTATCGAGATGATCCTCGATCAGGTCAAAGAAGAGCTGGCGCCGGTCCGCTTCCGCCGCATCCCGCGCGGGCGGCAGCGGGGCGCCGATCCGGCGCCGGCGGGCGGGACGCTTGTATTCAGGCTCGTGCTTGAGGCGCGCCACATGCCGATCGACCTGGTGGCGCAGGTCGGCAAAGGCCTTGCGCAGGACAGGCTCGATCTCGAATCCCTCTTCCCTCGCCGCGATCACGCCCGACGGCAGTTGCAGGCGCAGGCTGACTTTGATGCGCTTCTTGCCCCTCGTCTGCGAGGCAACGACTTCGAGCCGGACCAGATCCTCGCGAAAGCGCACAAGGTGCGGTTCAAGTTGCCGCACTTCTTCCTCGATGACCTCAGGCGCGCGCTGTTGGCCGTGCCGGTCGAGATTGCGGAATGATCTAATGACGTTCATGCCGTGGACCTTCCTATAACTCTCCGAAGAGATGGTCCGGCGCGACCGATATCGCGCCGGGCCAGTCTTTTGCGCTGTCACTCGGCGGACTTGTCGTCCTTGGACTGCACCTCATCCCCAACGCTGGGCTTCGGAACGTCCGTCTTGTTTTCGGCAACTTCGCTGGGCTCCTCGATACCGGCCTTGGCTTGATCGTCCGGGCTGTCGTCACCGGTGTCCCTTGCGATCTTTTCGAACACGACCTTCTGTTCGTCCGCTGACCAGGCGACGCGGACCTTGTCGCCATCCTCGATCCGCCCCGAGAGCAGTTCGCGAGCCAACTCGGTCTCCAGCTCCGACCGGATCAGCCGGCGTAGCTCGCGGGCACCGAATTCGGGGCGGAAGCCGACCGCGCCGAAGTGATCCACGACGCTCACGTCGAATTCGAGTTCGACGCCCTGGGTAAGGGCGGTCCGCTTCACCCGGTTGAGCTGCAACTCGACGATCTGGCGGATCTCCGACTGATTCAGCGAATGAAAGACGATGATCTCGTCGATCCGGTTGATGAACTCTGGCCGGAAATGACCGCGCAACACCTCCATCAGTTCGGATTTCTGCTTGGCCTCGTCGAACTCACTGCTGCCGCGTTTCGTGAGGTTGCGCTGGATGATGTCCGAACCGAGGTTCGAGGTGGCGATGATGATGGTGTTAGTGAAGTCCACCACGCGGCCCTTGCCATCTGTCAGGCGGCCATCGTCGAACACCTGAAGCAGGATGTTGTAGACATCGGGATGCGCCTTTTCGATCTCGTCGAGGAGCACGACCGAGTAGGGCCGACGGCGCACCTTCTCCGTCAGCTGCCCGCCTTCGTCGTATCCGACGTAGCCCGGAGGTGCGCCAACCAACCGGGCAACCGAGTGGCGCTCGCCATACTCCGACATGTCGATACGGATCAGCGCATCCTGGTCGCCGAAGATCACCTCCGCGAGCGTCTTGGCCAGTTCCGTCTTGCCAACCCCGGTTGGCCCGAGAAACAGGAAGGTCGCAGTCGGACCGGAACCATCGCGCAGACCCGCACGCGCCAGCCGCACCGCATCGGCCACGGCGCGGATCGCTTCTTCCTGGCCGATGACGCGCTCGTGCAGCTTCTCCTCGAGCTTGAGGAGCTTGTCCTTCTCCTCGGTGGTCAGGTCCGTGACCGGAACGCCGGTGATCTTGGAGACGATCTGCGCGACGTGATCGGCGCGCACCTCGGCGGTCGCCGAAGCCTGATCGCGCTTCCAGATCTCCAGAAGCTCGTCCAGCTCCTTCTGCTTCTGCTCCAGCTCCTTCTTCAGTTCTGCTGCTCGGTCGAATTGCTTGCGGGCTGCGGCATAGTCCTGTTCGCGCTTGATCTGCGCGACCTCGGCTTCGAGTTCCTGCACGTCCACGGGCCGCGCAGTGGCCGAGATCTTCACCCGCGCCGCGGCCTGGTCGATCAGGTCGATCGCCTTGTCGGGCATGAAGCGACCGGTGATATAGCGATCCGAAAGCTCCGCGGCGGCGATGATCGCCTCATCGGTGATCGTCACCTTGTGGTGGCTTTCGAGCGTGTCGCGCAGCCCGCGCAGAATCATGATCGTCTGTGCGACCGTGGGCTCGTCCACATAAACCGGCTGGAACCGTCGCTCGAGCGCCGCGTCCTTCTCGATGTATTTCTGGTACTCGTTGAGCGTCGTCGCGCCGATCAGGTTCAGCTCGCCCCGCGCCAGCGCCGGCTTGAAGGTGTTGGCGATGTCGAGACCACCTTCGCCACCGCCCTGGCCGGCGCCGACGATGGTGTGCATCTCGTCGATGAACAGGATCAGGCTGTCCTTCTCCTCGGTGATCTCCTTGAGGATCTTCTGGACTCGCTCCTCGAACTCGCCGCGATACTTCGACCCGGCCACCATCGAGTTGATGTTGAGCTCGACCAGCCGCTTGTCGCGCAGCGCCTCGGGCACTTCGCCCGCGACGATCCGTTGTGCAAGTCCCTCGACGATGGCGGTCTTGCCCACGCCGGGCTCGCCGATCAGCACCGGGTTGTTCTTTTTCCGGCGGGCCAGCACTTCGATCGTCGTCTCGATCTCGCGGGCGCGGCCGATGACGGGATCGAGCTTGCCATCGCGGGCAAGCTTCGTCAGGTCACGGCTGAACTGGTCGAGATCGGGGGTGTTCGACGGAGTCTCGACGCGGCCTTCCTCGGCTCCCTTGCCGACCACCTTCGTCACCTGCTGACGCAGCGCCTGCGGCGTCAACCCCAGCTTGCGCAGCATCGCCGCGGCCAGGCCTTCACCTTCCTCGGCAAGTCCGATCAGAAGGTGCTCGGGACCGACATAGGAATGGCCGAGTTCGTTCGAGGCGATGAAGGCCCGGTTCAGCGCGTCCTTCAGGCGAGGGCTTACGCCGATTTCGCCTTCCGTCTTGGCGTCTCCACGCTTCGCTTCCTTCTCGATCTGGCGGCGCAGATCGTCCACATCGACCTTGAACTGTTCCAGGATCGTCTTGACGACGTCAGACGAGGTCAATGCCAGAAGCAGATGTTCGGTATCGACCTCGCTGCGCCCGAATTCCCCGGCCTTCTGTGCTGCATCCTGCAGCAGCTTGTTGCCCTGTTCGCTCAGCCGGTCGGCGATGGTGCGTCCGCCGCCGCGCCGCGATCCACGCCGCGGCGCGCCCTCGCCGACAGTGGCGTCGACGACAGCGTCATCGCCATCACCCATAGAGCCGAGCGTGCCGCCTCGCAGCGGACTGTCACCAAAGAGGCTGCCGAAACCGCTCTCGCCGAAGAATTCGTCAAGAAGGGAACGCCGTCCGAACAGGGACTCAAGCGGCGAGGCACTGCGCCCCGACCGGCGCGCCATTTCGCTGTAGTGCTGATCGCACAGCTCCATGTTCTGAACCCTGCCGTTCACCGAGGCGCGCACGCGCGCCGTCGCCGGGCGACCGCAAATATCGCAAGCTCCGTTTGCCATTCGTCTTCTCCGTTTTCATTATCCAGTCAGGGTTGTTCGCCGATCATCTGCGCTAGTGACAGTGTCACGCAGCGACCGCTTCCGTTCTTTTCAACTTGGCCCCAATTGCCACAAGATTGGGCTCGTCCAGTGTCTCTCTTTGCAGGAGATCCTGCGCCGATTGCTCGAGAAGATCCAGATTGGTTTCAAGAAGGGTGAGGGTGCGCTTGAACACGCCATCCACGATGTCGCGCACCTTCGCGTCCATCCGCTCAGCAGTGGCGTCGCTGTAACGGCGGTTCAGCCAGGACGACTGGTCGCCGGTGCCGAGAAAGCCGGGCCGATCGCTGTCGTAGCTGACATGCCCGAGTTCTTCGTCCATCCCGTACCGCGCGACCATGGCGCGGGCGATGTCGGTCGCCTTGACCAGATCGTCCGCCGCCCCGGTCGAGACATGATCGTAGATGATCTTCTCTGCTGCGCGCCCGCCAAGCAGGACTGCGATCTTGTTTTCGAGTTCCTCCCGCGTCATCAGGAAGCGGTCCTCGGTCGGGCGCTGGATGGTGTAGCCGAGCGCGCCAATCCCGCGCGGTATGATCGAGACCTTGTGCACCGGGTCCACCCCCGGCAGAGCCATCGCCACCAGCGCGTGCCCCATCTCGTGGTGCGCCACGATCTCGCGTTCGCGCGGATTGAGCACGCGGTTCTTCTTTTCCAACCCGGCGATGATGCGTTCCAACGCATTGTTGAAGTCGTCCATCGTCACCGCATCAGCCTTGCGGCGCGTGGCGAGCAATGCTGCCTCGTTGACGAGATTGGCAAGATCCGCGCCGGAAAAGCCGGGAGTAAGAGCTGCGACCTTCTCGGCATCGACGTCTGGGGCGAGCGTCACTTTCTTCATGTGCACGTTCAAGATCTGCACACGCCCCGTCTTGTCGGGCCGGTCCACCAGCACCTGACGGTCGAAGCGTCCCGCACGCAGCAGCGCGGGGTCGAGAATCTCGGGTCGGTTGGTGGCGGCCAGGAGCACGATGCCCACTGCAGGGTCGAAGCCGTCGAGCTCGGTCAGAAGCTGGTTCAGCGTCTGCTCACGCTCATCATGGCCACCGGCAATCTGGCCGGAGGAGCGCGCCCTCCCAAGAGCGTCGAGTTCGTCGATGAAGATGATTGCCGGGGCCGATTTCCGGGCCTGCTCGAACAGGTCGCGCACCCGTGCGGCACCGACGCCCACGAACATCTCGACGAACTCTGATCCCGAGATCGAAAAGAAGGTCACGCCGGCCTCGCCTGCCACCGCGCGCGCCAGAAGCGTCTTGCCGGTTCCCGGCGGCCCGACGAGCAATATGCCTTTGGGGATATGTGCGCCCAGCTTTCCGTATTCGGCGGGGTTCCTGAGGAACTCCACGACCTCCTCGAGCTCGGCCTTGGCCTCGTCCACACCGGCCACGTCGGCGAAGCTGACGCCGGTTTCCTTTTCCATGTAAACTTTGGCCTTGCTGCGGCCGACCTGCATGAAGCCGCCAAAACCCTGCTTGTCGGCGAACTTGCGGAACAGCAGCATCCAGATTCCGAAGAAGACAAGCGCTGGCGCCACCCAGGAAATCAGCGTGCCGAGAAAAGTGTTTTGCGGAACGCCAGTGATCTCGATACCTGACCGGTCTATCCGCTCCAGGATTGCGGGATTCACTACGGTCGTCACAAACTGCTTCTTGCCGTCGACCGGTTCGGCGAAGGTGCCTGTGATAGTGTCTGCCCCGACCGCGACAGAGGAAATTTTCCCGTCAGCGAGATATTTCTCGAACTGGCTGTAGCTGATCGGCGCGACGGATTGCCAGCCGGCGATCAGGTTCTGGATGAAAAGCACGGCTATGAAAGCCACCACCCAGTACCAGATGTTGTATTCGGTCTTCCTTTCCATGTCGCTTGTCCCTTTCACCGGCGCCCGAGCCGCGCCCTGATCCGCTCGAGCAGCGCCAGCAGGGCGCGCCTTTCGTCCGCCGACAGATCCTGCAGGATTTCATGTTCGAGCGCCGATTGCCGCGGCGCGAGTTCCTCCAGCATCGCCCGGGCCTTCGACGTTGCGGTGACGATCTGCGACCGCCTGTCGTCGAGCGAGGGCGACCGCTCGACCCAGCCGCCCCGGACCATGCGATCGACGAGCTGGCCCGCAGTGGCCGGGCCGACCTCAAGTCGGTCGGCCAGATCGACGATGGTCAGCCCGGGCGCATCCTCGACATGCGCCGCCGCCATCCAGGACAAGCGGGTCAGGCCGCTGTCGCGGATGTCTTGGTCGATCCGCTGCTGGATGAGCTGCGCGACCCGGTGGATCGTCGTCCCGATCAGCGCGATGTCCGAAGAGATCATGGGTATCCTTCCTCCGGTTGCATGAGACACAGGATAGACCGCACTCCATCCAAAGTGCAATGCACGCATCATACATGCTTGCATAATAAATGGAGCCGCCTATCTTGATGGGCGGTCTCCGAACCCACATCCGGCCGGCACCGTTGCCCGGCCCCTCCATGCCGACGGTTCGGGGGCATCGATCAGCAACAGGAGGCCAGCAATGCTACCCGACATATCTGCGCCGCAGCGATCCCTTTGCGCTGATGCGCTCCATGATGCGCGATCTCGACCGCGGTTTCTGGCCGCCGTCCCGCACGGCGTTCCCGGCGGTGAATGTCTGGCAAGGCCCTGAGGCCGTTGCCATCGCCGCTGAACTTCCCGGCATCGAACCGGGCGACATTGAAATTTCGGTCAAGGACAACGTCCTGACGCTTTCGGGCGAACGCAAGGCGCCCGAGGTTCCCGACGGTGCGCGCTGGCACCGCAACGAACGCGGTTACGGCAGGTTTTCACGCGCGATCCGCCTGCCATTCGCGGCTTCGGATGACAAGGTCGAGGCGAGGATGACGAACGGCGTATTGCGGATCGTCATCTCCCGGCCCGAGGAAGAAAGGCCGAAGAAAATCGAGATCAAGGCAGCCTGAGAGGAGCTGGAACGATGAGCACCGACATCACGCAAGCCGCCGAAAAGACGCCGACCGACGCGCCTGAAACCGCCGCCGGCGGCCGCATCTACCGTCCGCTGACCGATATCGTCGAGACCGATCAGGGTGTCTCCATGATGCTTGAAATGCCTGGGGTCGCCGCCGATGCGGTCGAAATCACGCTCGAAAATCGTGTGTTGACGATCCGCGGCAAGGTTGACCCGGTGCGGCCGGAAAACCTCGAACTTGCCTATGCCGAATATGGCGAGGGCGATTTCGAGCGTGCCTTCACGCTTTCCGAGGACTTCGACCCCGACAGGATCGAAGCCGAGATGCGTGGAGGTGTCCTGACCCTGACGCTCCCCCGAGCCCCTGAAGCGCAGCCGAAAAGGATCGCCGTCAAGGGCGTCTGAAAACCGAAGGAGACCATATCATGCAGATCAAAGACCTCATTCCCTGGGCGCGCAAGGACGGCGCGCCAGATTCCAAGAGCAGCGAAGATAACCCGATCGCGACACTCCAGCGCGAAATGAACCATGTGTTCGAGAACTTTTGGAACCGGGTCGGTCAGTTCGAATGGCCCTGGGGCAGCGGCGAAGCCAAATCCGACATGGTCGAGACCGACAACGCGATCGAAGTGTCGATCGAGCTGCCGGGCATGGAGATGAAGGACATCGAGGTGACGGTCAACGATGACATGTTGACTGTGAAGGGGGAGAAGAAGATCGAGCGCCAGGTGGAGAAGAAGGGGTATTACCTGTCCGAGCGCAGCTACGGCGCGATCTACCGGACAATTCCGCTCCCTCCCGGTGTGGATGGCGAAAAGGCGCAGGCATCCTTCAAGAACGGGGTTCTGACGATCAAGCTGCCCCAGACTCCCGAGGCGCAGGCGAAGGTCAAGCGCATCGAGGTCAAGAACGGCTGATTTGCCACATTGGGTGTCGCCGGTTTGCGGCGTCCCCTCCGCTCCGTGCGATATCGCACCGTCTGGCAAAGCCCCGGGGAGCTTGTCTCTCCAGGGCGGCTTTCGAGAGGCAATCATGAAAGACTTGCAGCGATCTGGGCTGACCCGTGAACAATGGTCGGCGATGACGCTCTACGAGAAGTTCGAGCAAGTTGTCATCCTCGTCCTCAGCTTCATCATTGCGGCGATCGTCGTGGCGTCGGTCTGGGCGCTGATGCGCGAAGTCGTGAACCGCTTGCTTCTGGGGGCATTCGACACTCTCGACTACGCCACCTTCCAGGTGGTGTTCGGCATGATCTTCACCGTGGTGATCGCGCTCGAGTTCAAGCGCTCCCTTCTTGTTGCGACCGAACGCAGCTTCGGGATCCTCCAAGTCCGCACGATCGTGCTGATCGCGCTCCTCGCCATCGCGCGCAAATTCATCATCCTCGACCTCGGCGAGACGGAATCATCCAAGATTGCCGCACTCGCGGGCGCGGCGCTTGCGCTCGGCGCTGTCCACTGGCTGGTGCGCGATCAGGACCGGCGCGAACTCGGAGGCCACGAGACACGATGACCGCGGCCTCCGCCAGCCACCGCCTGCTCAATTTCGTGCAATCGGCGCTGCTGCTCGGGCTCATGGCCGCGATTGCCTGGATCTCGGTGACAGCGGTCGTCGGACCCGAGACCGGTCTCCTCATGGCGCTCGCGATGGTCGGGGGGCTCCTGTTTGCGCCCGCGCTGCCACGCCGGCTGCTCCTCTCGGCCTATCAGGCGCAGTGGCTCACCGGTCGTGATGCCCCCGATCTCGTCGCGGCCCTGGCCGAACTCGCCCGCAGGGCCGGGCTGCAGCGCGCGCCGGCGCTTTATCGCGTGCCGAGCCGGCTGCCGAACGCACGCTGCCTCGGGCGTCTCCTGAGCGAAAGCGGTGGCGATGAAGGCCGAGACGACCCTGCGCCCGCTCTTGCCGGCGTGGGCCAACACGTTCCTCATGAAGTGGACGCGGGGGCTGTTGAAGAACTCATATTCCTATGAAGGCGGTCCTCAGCAAATTGTTGCACTGATAGGCTGACCCAAGAACCTGAGGTCGCTGCCCGGCGATCTACCGGGGCGCTTTTCTTGATAAATGGAGCGCCAGATAAGGCTCCAGAATAATAAAAAGGCGGCGGCAAGCCGCTTCAGGTTGATCGCCATAGCGGTCAGGAAGGACTGGATGCGCATGTTCTCCAGGCCGCGGCGCACAGCCCGTGCGAGACCATGCCAGGATTTCGCCTCGCCATGGAAACCTTCCGAACGCCAGCGATGCCGACGATACAGGCGCTTTTCCTCTTTCCCCCAACGGTCACGTTTCCGCCGTGCTCGAAGAAGTGCGGGATAATCGTTGACATCTCCACGAGCGTGCGCAGGTTCATCATGTCATCGGTCATCGGTGGTCCTTCCGAAATGGGTTGGCGTCAACAACCAAACCCTACCGGAAAGCGCCGATGACCACCCACACGCCGCTCACTCGCTACAGCGCTACCAACGGCGCGCTCGCGAGCGGCTTCATTATCGCCGAGCTACACCAACTGATGGGACACGACCCGTGTTCCTGTCCGTTAGTCGGGCGAAACTCGTAAATCAGATGCGCGGGCGGGCCGGCCGAACAGGAACCCCTGGCCATAGCTACAGCCGAGTTCTCGTAGCGCGTGGAGTTCTGTCACCGTTTCAACGCCCTCGGCGACGACCTGCTTTCCCAGTGCCTTCGCGATATCAATGATCTGTCTTTGGCACCCGCGCAAGACAACCCCTTAAATCTTGCGGTCTGGATGGCGGATAGGGAAGACCCGGGAGCGCCTCGTATCGCTCGACCGGGTTCCTGCGGGATCGATGTGATCTAGCTGTTCAGTCCCGGCATCTGGTGGATCGGGTTCAGGATGAATCGATCTGGCTCTGAGGTCCAGACCTTGCAGATGTATTCATATGGCGTGAGACCGCCGAGGGTCTTGAGCCTTCGTGCGAAGTTGTAGGCCGCCATGAAGTCGGCGAGGTGTGTTCGCAGCTGGTCGTGGCTGTCATAATGGAAGCGCTTGACGGTGGCCTCCTTGATCGTGCGGTTCATCCGTTCGACCTGGCCATTGGTCCATGGATGGTTAGGTTTGGTTAGCCTGTGCTCGATCCCGTTGGCCTCGCAGATCATGTCGAAGCGCATTGGCCGGGAGTAGATGGTATTCCGGTTCCGAGGCTGCTCTGCGAACTGGATGCCGTTATCGGTGAGAATGGTATGGACCTGGTAGGGCACGGCTTCGAGCATATGCTGAAGGAATTCCCAGGCGGTCTTCCTGTCGGCCTTGTCGACGAGTTGGGTCACGGCGAACTTGCTCGTGCGGTCAATACCGACGAACAAATATAGTTTGCCTTCAGTGGTCTGAACCTCGGCGATGTCGATATGGAAGAACCCTATGGGGTAGCGCTTGAACTTCGACCGCTTCGGCTTGTCGCCTTTCCACATCAGGCAGGCGCGATATGCCATGCCGTTGTAGGCACCGGTGCAGTGCGGATCGTGTCAGGTGAGGGATCGAGGGCTGCAGGGCGTAAAGACAATCGTCTAAGGGCAGAAGCGTATGACGCCGGAATGCCACGACCATCGCCTCTTCGGCTTCGGTGAGGACGGTGGACCGCGGCTCTGACGGCCCCGTCTTCATATCCTCGACCGTCGCACGCTTGCGCCACTTCGCAACGGTCTTGGGGTTGATGCCCAACTCCCTGCTCAGTTGCGCGAGCGAAGCTTGCGATCGCTGTATTGCTGCTCGGACAGCGTGCGTGGTCGTGGCGCTTCCGTGACGAATTTGTCCCATAGGGCATCCTTCCATTCCAAGGAAAGGATCGCACCATCAAACCACCGGATCAAACAACTAGATCCTGCCTGCCCCGAGCACCTTTCCGGGATTGAGAAGTGCCGGCGCGTCGAGCGCGCCCTTGATCCGGTGCATCAGGGCGAGTTTTGCCGGGTTGGACAAAGCCGATAGCGGCGCCACCCGCTTCGCGCCGATCCCGTGTTCGGCAGAAAACGACCCGCCCAGCTCTCCGATGCCCCGGTAGATCGCCTCCTCGACGGCACGCGCCTTTTCGGCCGGAATGTCGCCGCCGGTGCTGTTGAGGACGATGTGGAGGTTTCCGTCGGCTAGATGGCCGAAGACATAGGGATCGAGCGCGGCATCGATCGCCTTCAGATCAGTGAGGCACCGTTCGAGATAGGACGCGACCTGCGAGAGGGGAATGGAGACGTCGTAGGATGGCGCGCCCGGATGCTGCCGATAGATGAGGTCCGTGTCCTCGCGAAGCCGCCAGAGATCGGCCTCCTGCGCGCCCGAAAAGGCGATGACGGCCGAGGTGTCGGGATGAACGGCAACCACATCCTCGTAGATGCGCGCGAGTTCCGATTGCAAGGCGGTCTCGTCCGCGCCACCGAGCGTCATCAGGAGGTTGACGGGATGATCGGTGGCGTAGTCGGCCGCCGACCAGTGATGGTGGCTGGAGGTCAGGCGGAAATAGCTGTGCCAGACCGCTTCGGCGGCGCGCAGATGGCCGTATTCGGCATCGAGCCCCCGGCGCACCGTCTCAAGTGCTGCATCCACAGACGCCAGGCCGAACAGGACTGTCGCGGTGGCCAAAGGCTGGGGTTCGAGCTTGACGGCAATCCGCGTTATCACGCCGAGCGTGCCTTCCGCACCGACAAACAGATGTTTCAGATCATAGCCGGCGGCGTTTTTCACAACGCGGGTCAGGTCGGAATAGACCGAGCCATCCGCCAGCACGGCCTCCAGTCCCAGAATGCGATGCCGCATGACCCCCGACCGGAAGGCCGAAATCCCGCCGGCATTCGTCGAGGTCATGCCGCCGATCGTCGCCGAGCCGCGGGATGGCAGATCGATCCCCGGTTCAAGGCGATGCTCCGCGGCAGCCACCTGCAGCGCCTGCAGCGTCACGCCGGCCTCGACCACCACAACGCGCTCGACGGGGCAGAGATGCAGGATGCGATTGAGGCGGGCGGTGGAGAGTACCAGTTCGCCCGATTTAGACATCCCGCCGCCCACGAGCCCGGTTCGCCCGCCATGCGTGACAAGTGGGACGCCGTGGGCGCGGCAGCATTGGACGATGGCGGCAACCTCCCCGGTCGTGCCGGGGAGGACGACGGCGCCGGCGTCGAGATTTTCCGGGGCCACGCCGTAATCGATCATGGCGACCGCCTCTCCCTCCCTGAAATTTCCCGCACCGACGATGGTATGGATTTCGACGGTGAATTCGGGCTTCAGACGGTGCATTGGACAGGTCCTGTCGATGGCATCGGGAAAATGGGAGAGGCTGGCCTTGGGAAGCTCAGGGCATTTAGGCGTGAAGCGTGCCGTTTTTCTTCGCCGTCCAGGTGGCGATGTAGTCCATCAAGGCGGGGTTGAGGCAGTCGTAGGGTGCGAGATCGAGCTCCCGCAGCCGGGTGCGAACGCTGTCCATCTGTGCCGGATCGTAGCCGCTTTCGATGATCGAGGAGACAAAGGCCGCAAATCCGGGCTTGGCCCAGCCGCTCTCTTCAAAACGTTCCGGATGCACGAAGGACAGGCCCTTGAACGGATGATCGCGCTCGACCGGGCCGTACATATGCACGCCGCATGCCTTGCAGGCATGGCGCTGGATGAGAGCGGCCGGATCGACGACCGCGAGCTTGTCGCCGTTTTCGACGACCTTGACATTGTCGGTCGAGGCGACGGCGACGACCGAGAAGACGGCGCCGTCCGGCTTCCAGCACTTGGTGCAGCCGCAGGCGTGGTTATGGGCGATGTCGCCCTTGACGCGGACCTTGACCGGATTGCTCGCGCAGTTGCAGACGAGCGTGCCGCCGGAAAAGGTGGCATCGGTCGCTTTGAACCCGTTGTCGACGGATGGGTGTATCGCGATACTTGGCATGGGTTTCTCCTCCTTCATGGCCGGCGCGGCATGCGCGGCCGATAACAGGCACCGCCAGCGCTGGCGCGGCGGTGCAAATGCATGGATTGCGAGGTGCAGGCGGTCTTGAACCCGCGCTCAGTATACCACCACGCCGCGGATGCTCTCACCCTTGTGCATGAGTTCGAAGCCGTTGTTGATGTCCTCGAGCGGCATCGTGTGCGTGATCATCGGATCGATCTGGATCTTGCCCTCCATGTACCAGTCGACGATCTTCGGCACGTCGGTGCGGCCGCGCGCGCCGCCGAAGGCGGTGCCCATCCAGTTGCGGCCGGTGACGAGCTGGAACGGGCGCGTCGAGATCTCCTGGCCGGCGCCGGCAACGCCGATGATGACCGACTTGCCCCAGCCGCGATGCGAGGCTTCGAGCGCCTGGCGCATTACCTTGGTGTTGCCCGTGCAGTCGAAGGTGTAGTCGGCGCCGCCGATCAGGTCGCCGTTTCGCTTCGTCATGTTGACGAGGTACGGCACGATGTCCTCGCCGACTTCCTTCGGATTGACGAAATGCGTCATGCCGAACTTTTCGCCCCATGCCTTGCGGTCGGGGTTGATGTCGACGCCGATGATCATGTCCGCGCCGGCAAGGCGCAGGCCCTGCAGCACGTTGAGGCCGATGCCGCCGAGGCCGAAGACGATGGCCGTCGAGCCGATCTCGACCTTGGCCGTGTTGATGACCGCGCCGATGCCGGTCGTCACGCCGCAGCCGATGTAGCAGATCTTGTCGAAGGGCGCGTCCGGGTTGACCTTGGCGAGCGCGATCTCCGGCAGGACCGTGAAGTTCGAAAAGGTCGAGCAGCCCATGTAATGGTGGATCTTGTCCTTGCCGATCGAGAAGCGCGAGGTGCCGTCGGGCATCAGGCCCTGGCCCTGGGTGGCGCGGATCGAGGTGCAGAGATTGGTCTTGCGTGACAGGCACGAGTAACATTCGCGGCATTCCGGCGTGTAGAGCGGAATGACGTGGTCACCCTTCTTCACCGAGGTGACGCCCGGGCCGACGTCGACGACGATGCCCGCACCCTCATGGCCGAGGATGGCCGGGAAGAGGCCTTCCGGATCGGCGCCCGACAGGGTGAAATCGTCGGTGTGGCAGATGCCCGTCGCCTTCACCTCGACCAGCACTTCGCCGGCGCGCGGGCCTTCGAGCTGTACGGTCATGATTTCAAGCGGTTTTCCGGCCTGAACGGCAACGGCGGCGCGTACGTCCATGGTCTTTCCTTCCAGAGTGTCCGTCGTTTCGGAGATTTGGTTATCGCGGCAGGTAGCGCGTCAGGCGGGCTTCAAGCAGCCGGACGAGGGTGATCAGCACCAGATTGATCAGGAGGTACAGCACGCCGGCGATGGCGAAGACCTCGAGGATCGCATAGGTCTGGCTCATCAGGCGTTTCGCATGGCCGGTGATTTCCAGCACGGTGATGGTCGAGGCAAGGCTCGTTCCCTTGACGACGAGCACGAGTTCGTTGCCATAGGCCGGCAAGGCCTGCCTTATGGCGAGCGGAAACGTGATCCGGCGAAAACACAGGAGTCGCGACATCCCGCAGGCCTGCGCCGCCTCGACGAGGCCACCAGGTATCGACAGGAGGCCGCCGCGCAGGATCTCCGACGTATAGGCGGCGGTGTTGAGCGCCAGCGCCATCACGGCGCAATGAACACCGTCGCCGACGATCCACCAGAGGACGGGATTGTCGCGCACGAAGGCAATCTGGCCGAGGCCGTAGTAGAAGAGGAAGAGCTGAACGAGCAGCGGCGTTCCCCGGAAGACGGTGCTGTAGCCCTTGGCGAAGCCACTGACAAACCGGTTTTTCGAAAGCCGCATGACGGCGAGCGCGAGGCCGAGATTGAAGCCGACGGCGACGGCTGCCAGTGTCAGGACGGCGGTCAGCCACAATCCCTTGGCAAGGGTCGGAACGGCAAGCTGGATGAGATCGAGATCCATGGCCTATGTCCTCGTGCGGGGGCGCAGAAGGCGCTCGATCCGGTCGAAACCACCCTGGCTGACCAGCGTGATGACGAGATAGACGACAGCCGCGATGAAATAGAAAATGAAGGGATGGCGGGTGGAGCCGGCGCCGACGAAGGCGGCACGCATCAATTCCTGCAGGCCGACGACGGAGACGAGGGCGGTATCCTTGATGGTCGTCTGCCAGACATTGTTCATGCCGGGCACGGCAATCCGCAGCATCTGCGGTGCGATGATCCGGCGGAAGATGCGTCTGCCGGGAATGCCGAGCGCACGCGCCGCCTCGATATGGCCACCAGGAACGGCGGCAAGCGCGCCGCGCACGACTTCGGTGGAATAGGCGCCGGATATGGCCGCGATCGCGATAACGGCGATGATGAAGGCATAGCCGTTGCCGGCCAGTCCTTCATAGCCGAAGGCGGCGGCGACCTGCCCGACGAATTCGACGGAGGAGAAGAAGAGAAGATAGATGATCAGGAGCTCCGGCACGCCGCGCACGATCGACGTGTAGAAATCCACCGCCAGCGTCAGCGGGAAGAGCCGCGCCCATTTGATCAGGCCGCAGGCAATGCCGATGACAATGCCGAAGGCCATGCTCGCGATACCGACGGCGATGGTGATCGCCGCGCCGCGCAGGATTGCGGCGATCCAGCCGCCCTCCCATACCTGCCATAATCCAAATTCCATCGGGCCCGCCCAAACCTGTCTGTTATCCTGTCGGAGGCGGTGTCTCCCGGAGGATATCCGGGAGACACCATGTCGGCGTTACTTGCAGGGGCGGGAAATGTCCGTCTTGAACCAGGTCTGGCTCGCCTTGCCGATAGAGCCGTCGGCGACAAGTTCGCAAAGCGCCTTGTCGATGCGCGCCTTCAGCTCGGTGTTTTCCTGGGCGATGCCGACGCCGATGCCTTCGCCGAGCGTCGGATCGGAAGAGCTGGCGATCTTGACGTCCACCAGCTGGAAATCCTTGCCCTCCGGCTTGGCGAGGAAATCCTCCATCGCGGACGCGTCCGAAAAGGCCGTATCGACGCGGCCGCTGGCGAGGTCGATCTGCATCTGGTCGAGCGTGTCATAGGTCTTCAGGTCGGCGTTCGGCACGTTCTTCTCAAGGTAGTGGGCATGGGTCGTGCCGGCCTGCACGCCGACCTTCTTGCCGTCGAGCGCCTTGATCAGGCTGTCGAAATCCTTGATGCCGGCAAGGTCGGACGTCTTCGGCGCGACGAACATGTTGGCGAGTTCGGCATAGCCGATGGAGAAGTTGATCTCCTTCTTGCGGTCCTCGGTGATCGACATGCCCGAAATGATGGCGTCGAAACGCTTGGCCTTCAGTGCCGGAATGAGGCCGTCGAAGGCCTGCACGACGAACTGGCACTTCATTTCCAGCTTGGCGCAGAGCAGGTTGCCGACATCGGCATCGAAGCCGGTGACGTTGCCGACGGCATCGGCCATGCTCCAAGGCGGATAAGCGCCTTCCGTTCCGATCGACAATTCGCCTTCCGCGGCCTGCGCCGTGGTGAGGCCGGTGGCAAAGAGCGTGGCGAGCAACAGACTTTTCAGCTTCATGTTGTGGTTCCCCATATTGAGCTTCGTTGTCGGGTGGGTGAGGCCGGCGGCTGTCAGAACGTCCGGGCCAGGAACTGGCGCATGCGTTCGGAGCGCGGATTGGTGAAAATCTCCGCCGGGGCACCCTCTTCCTCCACCTTTCCCTGATGGAGGAAGAGGATCTTGTGCGAGACCTCGCGCGCGAACTGCATTTCGTGCGTCACAAGGATCATCGTGTTTCCTTCTTCGGCCAGTTGCCGGATCACCCGCAGCACTTCGCCGACCAGCTCGGGATCGAGTGCTGAGGTCGGTTCGTCGAGCAGGATGAGTTTCGGGCGCATCGCAAGCGTGCGGGCGATGGCGGCGCGCTGCTGCTGGCCGCCCGAGAGCTGGCCGGGATATTGCGCGTGCTTGTCGGAGAGCCCGACCTTCTTCAGCAAAGCGTGAGCGTGATCGACGGCCGCCTGCCGCTCTTCCTTCAGCACATGCAGCGGCGCCTCGACGATGTTTTCGAGCACGGTCATGTGCGGCCAGAGATTGAAGTTCTGGAACACCATGCCGACCCGCGAGCGGATGCGCTCGACCTGCCGCATGTCGGCCGGAACGGCATTGCCGTCCGCCGTTTTCTTCATGCGGATTTCCTCGCCGTCGATGACGATGCGTCCGTCGTTCGGCTGTTCAAGCAGGTTGATGCAGCGCAGGAAGGTGCTTTTCCCCGAGCCGGAAGAGCCGATCATCGACACGACCTCGCCCGGCTGCGCGGAGACGCTGACGCCGTTCAGCACAGGCAGGATGCCGAAACGCTTGTGGATGCCGTGCACCTCGATCGCCGGCCGTTCGGCAAGCCTCGGGCCGTTTACGTCGGGATGGGTGACGACGGTAACAGCCGCTGCTGCCGGAACGGTCTTTTCCGGGCCGGCGCCGCCAACCGCCTTGAGGTCGGCGAAGGCGCGATCGAAATGGCGCAGCGATGCGGCAAGGCATGTGCGCTGCCAGTCCGCATCCTCGGGGATGAAGGCGGCGCGCAGGGTTTCCTTGATCCTGCCGCCGAGCGGCGTGTCGACCTTGCCGAACAGATGAAGCCAGTTGTCTGCTTGCACCGCGTCGGAAACGGTGGCGCCGTCCAGCGTGCCGCATTCGACCACCAGCGGCAGGACGCGGGCCTTCGGCAGCGCGGTCCGCACGGCCGCAGAAACATAACCGGTTGCGGTCGCGGCAATGCCGGTATCTGTTGTCGCGTTCGCACCGGTGACGACGACCGAGAGTGTGGGGCCGAAGATGCTCCGCCCCCAGTCCAGCCCGGCGTGCTCACTTTCAGCGACCGACAGCAGCGCCGGATAACCATAGGGACCGGCGCCCGTATGAAGGTCGAAAACGACGACCTCGGCCGCCTGCTGCGCGAAGGTGGAGAGGATGTCGATGAGCGTGCGGTTGGACCAGACCGGGCCATCGCCACCATAGAACAGCCCATCCGGAAAATCGTATTGGCCAGCTTCGATGATTGGGGCGAGGCCGGCATAGCCGCCGGCTTGCCGCTTGGCCGCCTCATAGGTCTCCGCTGCCGCGTCGTGGTCCGGCCCCTCCAGGGCGGAACAGACGAGCGCGCCGTGCAAGGCGCCGTACGGTTCGTTTTTCGGCGGTGCTTTTTGCCAGTCGATAAAATTGCGGTTGAGGTCGACATTGTCTTCGTTCACCCGGCGCGACCATGCGCTGCCCCAGGGATTGATGAGATGGATCGCGAGCACGGCGGTATCGTCGGGAAGCTGCCAGGGCGTGTTCTGGGAGAGCCAGGCGGTCTGGCAGGCCGAACCGAACGGACCTTCGACCCCATGGGTGCCGGAAATCAGCACCATGAGCTTGCGGGCATCGTTGCGGCCGAGATAGGCGACATCGGTCGCAAGCCGCTCGCCGTCTGGACCATGCAGCGGATGCAGATATTCGACGAGGCTCGCCCCGGCGGTGCGCGCGGCGGCCAGGAACCGGGTGCGGAGAGCCGAGTAGTCGCCGGAAAAGAGACCGGATGGCGTCAATGAGGACATGCGATGTGGCTCCCGGTTCGCTTTGGGCAGACTTGCGTTTGCGCTCATGGTTCGTTCCCTCGGGCCGTAGATTGACCCCCTGTTCTGTCTTGTCGGATTGGAGCGGCGCTGCGGCGCGTCACTCCGTGGCGAGAGCGGTCAGCGCCTCGATGAAGCGGTCGTTTTCGGAGCGGCTGCCGATCGTCACGCGGATGAAGGTTTCGTAGCCGGCTTCCTTCCACGGCTTGATGATGATCCCCTTCGACAGGAAGTGATCCAGCGCCGCCCGGCTGTCCCAGCCGACATCGATGAAGAGGAAGTTCGTCTGCGATCCGGCGACGCGAAAGCCGAGGGCTGCGACGCGCTGGGAGACCCGCTGTCGTTCCTGCTTCAGTGCGGCGACCGATGCGCGCATCCATGCTTCGTCTTCGAGTGCAGCGAGTGCGGCGGTCTGCGCGGCGGCATTGACGTTGAACGGTGTCTTGGCGGCGGTCATGGCGCGCGCCAGGCGCAGGTCCGACGTCACGGCATAGCCGACACGCAGGCCGGCAAGCCCATAGGCCTTGGAGAAGGTCCGCAGCACCACCCAGGAGAGATCGGTCTTTGCGAGGGCGGCCAGCCCGTCGGGCATGTCGTCGTCGGTGAACTCGAAATAGGCCTCGTCCAGCACGAGCAGCGTTTGTGGCGGAACCGCCGAGAGAATACGCTCGAGGCCGTCACGGTTAAGCGCCGGCCCGACGGGATTGGACGGCGACGACAGAAAGAAGATCACCGGTTTGCGCGTAAGCATGGCGACGATCGCGGGAATGTCGAAATCCAGGTCCGGCCGCATGGCAACCTTCTCGACCCGCGCGCCGTTGGCGAGCGCCTCTATCTCGTGCAGGCCGAAGCCGGGACAGAGCGTCGCGACGAAGGCGCCGGGACGAAGAATGGCGCGGCACGCCGCGGCGATCATCTCCTCCGAGCCGTTGCCGACGACGATGCGGTCTGCGGGAACGTCGAGCTTGTGGCTGAGGGCCGTGCGCAGTGTCGTGCAGGCCGGATCGCAATACCGCGCCGGATTGAGGCCGGCGAGGGCTGCGGCGACCTTCGGCGAGCAGCCGTCCGGGTTCTCGTTGCTGGCGAGCGCGGCGATGTCCTGCCGGCCGCTGTGCTTCTGCGCGGCGGCGATGTTCATGCCGGCATTGTAGGGCGGCAGACCGGCGACATGCGGGTTGAGCGGAATTTCATCTCGGAGCAGTTTCGTCACGGGTTCTCCTTCGGGTGGCGAGGCCCCCCCCGGTTCAGGCCGCAGCCTCTTGGTCACAGTCGCTACAGATCGAGCACGAGCGAGGATTTCGGCCGGGTACAGCACAGCAGCACCCGATCCCTCGGCATCACGTCCAGCGGCTCCTCGAAATAGTCGACCTCTCCGGAGACGAGGCCCTGCTCGCAGGTTCCGCAGACCCCAGCCCGGCAGGAGAATTCCGGCTCGATGCCCTGTGCCTCCAGGAAGGCAAGGATGGATTCGCTCGTGCCGTCCCAGGAGAGCCTGCGCCCGGATTTCTGAAGAACGATATGAGGTCCGTCGCCTGCGGGGGATTGGTCGTCGGCGGGCGGCTTGACGGGGTGCGGTGTTGTCTGCGCGGCTTCCTTGAGAAGGCTTGCCGGGCCGAAGAACTCATAGGCGATACGTTCCTTGCGGACGCCCAGGCCGGTGAGAATACCATAGAGCGCCTGCATGAAGGGGGGCGGGCCGCACATGTAGATGTCGTAATCGTCGAGCGGCAGAAGTTCCTGGAGGGTGGCGCGTGTCAGGAAGCCTTCGGAATGGCACCGCATCGTGTCGAGGTCGGCGCTTTCTGCGAAACGGTAGCAGAAATGCACGGTGACGCCGGGTCTGAGGGCGGCAAGCTGTTCGACCTCGCCGCGCAGGGCATGGACGGCCCCGCTGTCGCAGGCGTGGATGAACCAGACGGGACGGTTGCTTTCCCGCGCCAGCACATCGAGCATCGAGACCGTCGGCGTCAGCCCGACGCCGCCGGAAAGCAGCACGACGGGCCGGCGGCTCGACGTGTCCAGCTTGAAGGCGCCGCGCGGCAGGTCGATCTCGACGATGGCGCCGGGCTCGATCTCGTCATGCAGCCAGCACGAACTCACACCCGCCGGCACGTCTTGCGACGGTGCGGCCTCACGCTTCACGGTGATCCGATACGTGCCCTCCTCGCGTGGGGACGAGGAGACCGTATAGTTGCGCAGGACATGGCCACCCTTGCTATCGGGAACCCGTATCGTGAGGAACTGTCCGGCCTCGAACGGCCGCCAGTGCTGCCGGTCGAGAGGGGCAAGTCGGAAAGACGTGATGGTGGTGCTTTCGCGTGCCTTCGAGATGACTTCGAAGGGGCGGAAGCGCGAGGCCGCGGCGTCCAGCATTCGGGCGATCCTTACTCAGCCGCTGCGTGGGCAGGCCCGGCTTGCGCCTCGGCAGCGATCATCTGGGCGAGCTTGCGGCGGAAGCGCATCGGGCCGACGTCGATCTTCAGGTCGAGGTTCGGCGTCTGCATATTCGCCATCCCGTGATGGACGGCCTCCAGTACGATACGGTCCTCCTCGAAGGCGCCGCGCACGGACTTGGCGAAGCTCTCGGAAACCTTGGCGTCGTCGGGCGCGAAATTGCGCATCTGGAACCAGTAGTATTTGGTGCGGTTCTCATCGACCGGCGTCATGAAGTTGTAGCTGTCCATGAGGAAGGTGTTTTCCGGCAGCGCGCGGCCTTCGCCGCCCGTATGGGCCGGCGCGAAGATCGCCTTGATGATGGCGTTGCTCGGGTAGCGGACCTCGTAGTGCTGCTTGCGGTCCGTATTGCCCTCGAACTGCAGGAAGGGGGCATAAAAGGGTGCCGGTTCGGAGTCGATCATCCAGCGCCAAACGGTCACGCCATCGTCCTTCACGGTCGTCTCCAGCGGCGTTTCCTCGCAGGCTGAGCTTGCGAAGGACGATTGATGGACCCAAGCGACGTGGGACGGATCGAGCAGGTTGTCGGTCATGTAGAGGTAGTTGCAGTTGAGCGTCATGGACTCGCCGCGATTGATGCCCCATGCCGGGTCGTCGAAATACTCCACCTCGAAAATGTCCTTCGGGTCGGCCTTTTCCGCCTCGCCCATCCATATCCAGAGCAGGCCGTAGCGCTCGTGAACGGGGTAGGAGCGCACCTTGGCGACATGGGGAATACGCTCTGCACCCGGAACGCGGGTGCAGGTGCCCGAACAGTCGAAGGTCAGGCCGTGATAGCCGCATTCCACGTCGTCGCCCTTGATGCGGCCCATGGAGAGCGGCAGCTTGCGATGGGGACAGGCATCCTCCAGCGCGGCGGCCTGGCCATTCTGCCGGCGGTAAAGAACGATCTTTTCGCCGAGGATGGTGACGGGCTTCAGCTCGCGGCTTACCTCGTGATCCCAGGCCGCGACGTACCAGGCATTCTTGAGAAACATCTCGCTCTCCTTGCGTTTTGATAAGCGAATGTTCGTTGTTTTCTCGGCGCCAACAAGTTGCCAGCTGCTGCGTTCTATTTTAGAAAATCTAAATTGGGATGCGTCGCGGGAGGAATGCGTAAAGATGTCGAACCCGTCCTTGCGTGGCTTGCAGGCCTTTGAAGCCATTGGACGATGCGGCTCGGTGAGTGCTGCCGCGGAAGACCTCGGCGTGTCGCCGGGAGCCGTCAGCCAGCTGGTGCGCAATCTGGAGCAATGTCTTGGATTGACGCTTCTGGAGCGGCGCGGCCGGCGGGTGGAATTATCGTCCTGGGGACGGCTGTATTATCGCGAGGTTGCGAAGGGTTTTCAGCAGCTTTCCCACGCCGCCAATGTCCTGACGCGTGCGCGCAACGAAAGCGGCATCGTGCTCAGCGCCCTGTCCTCGGTCGCCAGCCGTTGGGTCAGCCGCAAGATCTTCGATTGGCAGTCGCTCTGTCCGGGCTCGAACGTGCGCATCCTCGGCCAGGAACAGGAACCTCGCCTCGGTGCGGAGGAGGTGGATTTCCGCATCACCTACGGCCGGCGTTCCTACGCCCACGAACACGTAGCAGTTCTGTTCACCGATTGGGTCGTGCCGGTCTGTTCGCCTGCGCTCATTGCAAACGGCGCTCCGCGCTGTCCGCAGGACATCCTCACATTTCCCCTGCTCAATGTGGAATGGGAGGCAGACTACAAGGCGTCGCCGCAATGGAAGGACTGGGCAAGCCTCATCGATGCCGATGGCCGGCAGACCTTTTCCGGCCTTTCTTTTACCTTGTCGAGCAGCGCCATCGACGCGGCCGCCAATGGGCGCGGATTTGTACTCGCGCAGGTTTCCATGGTGCAGGACGAGATTGCCTCGGGCAGTTTGATCGTTCCCTTCGACATTCGCATGAAGCTTTCCGAAAGCTACTATCTCGCCTGGGACAGGACCGCTCTTGAAAAGCCGTTCGGCCAAAGGTTCCACAAATGGCTCCTCGGAATTGCCAGGCAACAGGATCAGTATTCGGCGCCAGCGCTTCCAACAGCCGTCGCGTCATTGTGAACCGCGCCGGGTTTGCCGGAGGCTCCAACTTCTGAGAAAGTGGAGCCGATATGAGCAAGACAACAAACAAATTTTCACCGGAAGTCCGCCAACGCGCCATCCGTATGGTGCTGGATCACGAGGCAGAGCATCCGTCGCGGTGGGCAGCCGTTTCATCTATTGCGGGCAAGATCGGTTGCTCGCCAGCCACGCTGCATGAATGGGTGAAGAAGACCGAGGTCGACAGCGGCAAACGAGCAGGCCTGCCGAGCGACGCGGCCGAGAAGATGAAGGCTCTGGAGCGGGAGAACCGCGAGCTTCGTCAGGCCAACGAGATTTTGCGTAAGGCGTCTGCTTATTTCGCGATGGCGGAGCTCGACCGCCCCTTCAAACGATGATCTCGTTCATTGACGAACACCGTGGCGTGTTCGGGGTCGAGCCGATCTGCAGGCTTTTGCCGATTGCCCCGTCAACCTACTATGAGAACGTCGCCAAGCGCCTGGACGTGGATCGCCTGTCGACCCGCGCCCGCAGCGATATCGGCCTGAAGATCGAGATACGCCGGGTGTTCAATGAGAACTTCCAGGTCTATGGCGTGCGCAAGGTCTGGCGGCAATTGCAGCGGGAGGGCTTCGACATCGCCCGCTGCACTGTCGCTCGGCTTATGAGGGTGATGGGGCTGCAAGGCATCATTCGTGGCAAACCGATCCGCACGACGATCAGTGACAAGACCGGCCCATGCCCGCTCGACCGGGTGAACCGGCACTTCTTCGCGCCTGCGCCGAACATGCTCTGGCTTTCTGATTTCACGTATGTCGCGACCTGGCAGGGCTTCGTTTACGTCGCGTTCGTAATCGATGCCTTTGCTCGCCGCATCGTCGGTTGGCGGGCAAGTCGGACTGCCCATGCGGGTTTCGTTCTCGATGCACTCGATCAGGCGCTTCATGATCGGCGGCCCGTGCACCGTGGTGGACTGGTCCACCATTCCGACCGCGGATCGCAATATGTGTCCAGACGCCATCGGCCGGCACGCGGGCGCCGGGCCGCAGGATCACGACATCCCCGACGACAAGCTCCGCTGCGGGAACCTCCAGCACCGAGCCATCGGCCTGCCAGCGGAACGCCGTTTCGGGACGAAGCGCCATCAGCGCCTCGACGGCGCGGCGCGCACGGCCGAGCGCCTGGTGCTCAAGCGTCGTCGACACGCTGAACAGCGTCAACAGCACCGCGCCATCGACATCGCGCCGGCCACCAGCCCGGCGACACCGGCGACGAGGATTTCCTGCGATGCAGCGGTCGCCGCCGCGACACCGACGATGAGGCTCGACGTCGAGATCAGCCCGTCATTGGCACCCAGCACCGCCGCGCGGAGCCAGCCGATACGTTCGATGAGTTGGCTTTCCCTGTGGACGGCGCGCATGGCATCTCCGATTTCAGCAGATCGGCTGTGGTTACACGACTTCAGGCAATGGATTTAGAATTATTCTAAATGTATGCCATAGAGACGGCAGCACATCAATCTTCGCGGCGCTTTCTTCCCGTCACCATGGCGCGAACGAGGTTTTCCCGGTGCTCGACGCTGGCTAGAACAACGCCGGCGATATGCAGGGCGACCAGCCCGATGGTCGAATAGACAAGGGCCTTATGGACATCCTCCACCCAGCCGACACCCCAATAGGCATCCGTGGTCATCATATAGCCGGTGGTCACGATGCCGGACACCGCCGCGAGCAACAGAACGACCATGGCGCCCCCCGCCGGATTGTGGCCGAGATACCGCTTGGCGCGGAAGGCGAGGCTGTCACGGAGGAACGCGAGAATCGTCGTAGGGGCATAGAGGAAATTGGCGAAGCGGGCGTGATGCGGCCCCAGCAGCCCCCAGACCAGGCGCAAGGCGATCAGCCCGGCGATGGCATAGCCGGAGAGGATATGGGCCTTCTTCCATTCGTCGCCGGTGACGAAGGAGAAAACGAAGAGGCAGACCAGCGACCAGTGAAAGACCCGCACGAGCGGGTCCCACACCTTGACGCTTTCCCCCGCCCCGCTGGTTCGGGAGAGTGGCGCCATCATTCCGCTCCTTCCGAGCCGACCGGCTCGCCGGTCTGCGGATTGAAGATCGTCTCGACCTTGGCGCCCTTGGCATCGATCGCATAGACTTCGTAGCAGCCGTTCTCGACCTTTATCCGCCGGACGTCGAGGCCCATCGCCTTGGCCTTGTCCTTCATGGCATCCTCGGTCATCCATTTGTCCTTCGGCACGTCGCAGCTCTTGCCCTCATCTTCGGCACGGGCCGCACCGGCGGCAAAAAGGCCGAGAAGGGCGGTTGCGAGAAGGATTGTCTTCATGGAATTTCTCCTTGTGGCCGGCCGGAGCACCCTGCCCCGACGCTGGACGCACCATAGGCAGCCGTGGCTGAGCGATGGCTGACGGGAAATGTCAGCAAAATTTCAGCCTCGCCGTGCTAGGCTTCGAACATGCGTGTGCTCTTCATGTCCGTCATCACCCTTTCCCTTGCCGGGCTCCTTTCGGCCGGCGCAATCGCTCATGCAGACGATGAGGGGGACGACGCGGACGGACGCACCCTCGACGCCGTTCAGGAGGCGGTCGAGAAGGGCGCGATCAAACCGTTTTCCGAGTTGCGCGACATCGTCAGCCGGCGTTTCCGGGGCGATATCGTCCGCGTGGAACCACGCCGGAAGCACGGGATCTTCCTCTACAAATTCAAGGTTCTGTCGCCCGAAGGGCAGCTCGTCGAAATAGAGATCGACGCAGCGAGCGGCACGATCCTCGAAGTCGAGAACGAATGATGCGCATCCTGCTCGTTGAAGACGACCGGCTGATCGCCCGCGATCTCATCGCCCATCTGGAGCGGGCGGGCTATGTCGTGGACCATGCCCGCGACGGCGAAGACGGCTGGTATCGCGGCGACAGCGAGGATTTCGCCGCCGCCATCCTCGATCTCGGCCTCCCCTCCATGGATGGCATGACGATCCTGAAACGCTGGCGCAAGGACGGGCGCCGCTTCCCCGTCCTCATCCTGACGGCGCGCGGCAATTGGGAAGAGCGCGTGGAAGGCATCGATGCCGGGGCGGACGACTATCTCGCCAAGCCCTTCCAGATCGCGGAAGTCCTCGCCCGCCTGCGCGCTATCCTGCGCCGCTATGCCGGCGAGCCGAGCCCCGTCCTCAGCGCCGGCGGCCTACACCTGGACCCGCGCGTCAAATCGGTGACGCTTGGGGACCGGCCGGTCGACCTGACGCCGCTCGAATATCGCTGCCTGCACCATCTGCTCCAGAACCGCGAGCGCCATGTCAGCCAGCAGGAACTGACCGAGCAGCTCTACGCCCAGGATTTCGACCGCGACAGCAATTCGGTGGAGGTGCTGATCGGCCGGCTGCGGCGCAAGCTGGGCAAGGCTTTCATCGAGACGCGCCGCGGCTACGGCTACCGGATCGCCGCCGCATGAGATGGCCAACCTCCATTCGCAGCCGCCTCCTGCTGATTTCCGCGTTGACCGTGAGCCTCGCGCTGACACTGACCGTCACCTTGCTGGTCTCGCTCTTCTCCAGCAACATCCGCAACCGCATCGATGCGGAGCTGACCAGCCATATCAACACGCTGGCCGGCGCGCTGTCCTTTGCCGCCGACGGCACGCTCCAGCGCCCGGAAAGCCCGCTCGACCAGCGCTTCGCCACGCCCTATGGCGGGCTTTACTGGCAGATCGTCGACGATGCGCGGGGGCAGACCGTCCGCTCGCTGTCGCTGTTCGACACGGCCCTTGCCCTGCCCATGGACAGGCACGCCGAGGGCGCGGTTCATCGCTACCTGCTGCCCGGCCCGGCCGGAAGTTCATTGATCGTCCTCGAGCGGCTCGTGCAGGTCGCTGCACCGGAGGGGAAACGCGCGCTGCGCATCGCGGTCGCCATCGACGCGCAAACGCTGGAGGAGGCCAGAGCCGCCTTCATCCGCGACATCCTGCCGGCCGTCGCCGGGCTCGGCGTCTTCCTCGTCGTCGCGTCGATCCTGCAGCTCACCCTCGGGCTGCGGCCGCTGGCGGCGCTGAACGAAGGGATCGTGCGCATCCGCGAGCGGCGTGCCAACCAGTTGACCGGCGCCTATCCCAGTGAATTCCAGAGCACCGTGGCGGCAGTCAATGCGCTTCTGGATACGCAGGAAGCGATGATGGGCAAGGCGAGGAAGCGCGCGGCCGACCTCGCCCACGGCCTGCGCACGCCGCTGACGGTGCTCTCGAACGATGTCCTCACTCTGCGCGACAAGGGTGAGGCGGCCATGGCGGACGAACTGGAGCACCTGGCGTCCGTCATGCGTAATCATGTGGAACGGGAACTGGCGCTTGCCCGCATCGCCGCCAGCGCGGACCTGCGCCGTTCGGACGCCGACGTAGCCATGATCGTCGGCGAACTTGTGCGCATCCTCAAGCGCTCCCCTTCCGGCGAGCGGCTGCGGTTCGAGATCGACGGCCCAAACACCGAGACCGTGCCCATGGACCCAGCCGACTTTCGCGAACTCATCGGCAACCTGCTCGAAAATGCCGTCAAATGGGCGACGGCCGAAATTCGCGTGCGCTGGAAGCGCAACGAAGACGGCCTGCGTCTGACGATCTCGGACGACGGTCCGGGCGTGCCGGAGCAAGAACTCGGCAATCTCACCCGCCGCGGCTGGCGTCTTGACATGGCATCCCCCGGCTCTGGCCTCGGTCTCTCCATCGTTCGTGAAATCGTCGATGTCTATCGCATCGGTTTTATGCTGCGGAACAGAAAGGCCGATAGCGGGCTGGAAGCCGAGCTTCTGTTCGCTCATACATGATGCAAACCGTCACGCAGATGGACGCCCCCCATCGACTCTCGCGCTTCGGCGTTGCATCCTGCCCTACAGAAACGACACGCGGTTCGTTCCCCACCGCATCCATAGCAATGTAAAATCGAAATGCTCATCCAAGAAGGCGACAAGAGGACTCCGGCAACAGACCTGATGCTGGCTTCAATTCTGGCGTTCGTCGCAGGCGGCGTGAACAGTGCCGGTTACCTTGGCTACCGCTATTTCTCAGCCAACATGACCGGCAATGTCTCGATGGCCTCCGATTTCCTCGCAGTCTCCCGGTCCGACCTGGCACTGGGATTCCTGACGATCGTCGTGATGTTCATCCTTGGTGCCTTCATCGCCTCGTGTCTCATCGAAGTCGGCAAGCGGCAGCTACGTCGTAACATCTACGCCCTCACATTGATCGTCGAAGCCGCGCTTCTGATGCTTGTCGGGCTTTTCATCACCCTGAGCGCACGCTCCCCGAATGGTGTGCTGGTGGTGGGCCTGTTGAGCCTGACCATGGGATTGCAGAATGCGGCATCGACGCGGATTTCCGGCAGTCGCGTAAGAACGACCCACGTTTCGGGTGTAGCAACCGATATCGGGGTGGGCATCGCCATGCTTCTGGGAAACAATTCCAGCTCCGACAGGCTGGCCATCGTGCTGCGCTTGAAACTCCACCTCGTCACGATTGTCTTCTTCGCACTCGGTGGCGTATTTGGCGTTCTTGGATACCAGCACCTCGGGGGATTATCCTTCTGCGCTTTGGCGATGCCTCTACTCCTGCTAAGCATCAGATATCTCCGGTAATGCAGATGGAGAAATGCTGCCCGCTCTGCCGGACGGCGCGCACTTGCAAATTGAGCAGACTGTCGGCTTTGAAGTGTCACAACTTTAGACTGAAGGACCATAATAAAGGCGCAAATATACCTCTACTCCAGCCGGATACCGGCCAGCACCGACACATCGCCATAGCAACCGTCGACTATCCCAAGAACACAATTCAAATCCGAATCTACTGTTATTCTGGCCCACGATCACCGTATTTGAGCAGCCCCTTCACCGCCTCGCCATCCAAAGCCTGCGCATCGAACAGCGCCGTGGTGAGCGCGTCGAGCTTGTCGCGGTTCTCACTGATGATTTCGACCGCCCTCGCAAATGCCCTTTCCAATCCCGCATGGATGCGGGCTGCGAGATCGGGATTACCGTCGAGCACGGCGGTCGGGTCCTTGTCATCGCGGTAGAGCAGCGGCTGAATCGCACCGAAGCCGAGGGAACGCTCCATGGCGAGCGCCATCTTCGTTGCCCTGGCGAGACCGCTTTCGTCCGAACCAGCGGACCCGGCGGACACCTTGCCGACCACGATCTGCTGGGCGGCGCGCCCCGCCATGAGCATGGCAAGCATGTCCTTACGGTACCCCAGCGTATCAGCATTTGCCTAAACCCGCAATCTTCCAACCTATCGGTCCCACCAATTGTGGGTTGCTATGATCCGGGCCGACTTCATGGCCTGAGTAAAGTCGTAGGAGCTACGGCGGTTAAGAAATTCCTACATTAAGCAACCTGTGATGAAATAAACAGCAGAGAGATCAGAAATTAAACTTGATAAATTTCAAAAGGTTAAGCGTGCAAATCCGCGCCTCTCACGTTCTGGCGCATTCTCCACATCAACTGTCGCGATATGAAATCTTGGGTTGAATGGAATTTGGAAGCCGATACGGGGTCCCGTTACAACGTCGATTGACAAGAATAGCTGGCCAAAGTCCAGCCACCACCAGGAGGCACGGCCATTTTCCGGTCCTGTCAGTCCGAATTGTGCGATTGCTTCAAACTTTGCCCATAAACCTCAGGAACCCTTCGACAGGTCTCCCGGCCTGCCGAAAAAAGAGGTCCTGTCGCTATCGGCCGGACTCCGCCCGAGGCGTCTCGCAGAAGAAACAGCACGTCTAGGCCAAGGTGCTGGGCAAGCTCGGTCCCGGACGTCGGACCGAGAACCGTCAACGCGGTCGCCCAGGCATCGGCTTCAGCGCAGGTTCGCGCGACGACCGTGACCGAAGCGGGCGACGACAGTAGCGGCGCACCGCGGCGCGGATTCATGGTGTGCGAGAGACGGCGACCGTTCACGACAGTCCAATGCCGGTAATCGCCAGAGGTGGCGACCGCAGCCTCCTGCAAGGCGAGGACGGAGTGCGGCGCTCGACGGGCCGCGTCGGGACCTTCTACGGCAATGTTCCACGGTTCACCATCGGGGCGCAGACCGAGCGCCCTCATCTCGCCGTCAATTCCCACGAGGCCGGAAGTTATGCCGAAGCGCCCGAGGATCGCGACCAGCCGGTCGACGCCATATCCCTTGGCAATGCCGTTGAGGTCGATCGTGATCGGCGCGCGCTTGCGCACCGCCGCGCGAACAGGATCGAGCTCGAGCGCCACATGGGCGGGTTGGCGCGATGTCGCGAGTGCCTTCCGGATCAGGGCCCGGTCGGCCGCTTGCGGGCCAAAACCCCAGGCAACGACCGCATCGCCCACGCCGATATCGAAAGCTCCGCCCGACGCACGGCCGATTTCGAGCGCAAGATGCAGAACGTCTGCCAGACGCGCCGGCACATCGATCCAGTCGCCGACGGGACCGGCGTTCAACCTCATCAGAGCGCTGTCGGGCTTCCAGGTGGACATCTGCGCGTCCACCTCGTCCATTTCCGCCTGAAGAGCGTGCCGAACCGCCTCCGGATCGAACCCTGCCTCCGTGTAGAACAGCGCGGACCAGCGCGTTCCCATGGTCGGTCCGTTGAGCGCGTGCCTCATCGGATCAGTAGACGTCTTCGACATAGCGTCCCTCCGCCTTGAGCAGGGCCGGCGTCAACCCTACCGGCGCGAGAATCTCGGCAAGCGCCGCCGAAACGCCGACGGCCATATCCCGCCCACCACAGACCATGATGCGCGCGCCGCCGCGGATCATGGCCGCGATCTGGGCGGCTTCCTCAAGAAGAGCGTGCTGGACATAGCGCGGCATCCGCCCGCGCGAGCAGGCCCCGACGAGCCGGTGAAGGCGCCCTTCGCGATGCCAGCGCGTCAGTTCGTCCTTGTAGAGGAAATCACTGGCAGGATGACGCATTCCGAAGAACAGGTGGATCGGACGGCGACGCGCATTGGCGCGCACGAAGCCCGCCAGCGGCCCTATCCCTGTTCCAGCTCCGATCAGGATCAGCGGTATCCTGCTCCTGCCGGCATGGAAGCCGGGATTGGTTCGGATGAATGCGCGAACGGCACATCCTGGCTCCAGATTGAAGAGCTGCCCGGAACAGAGCCCCGCCGGATGCTTCTTCACGACGATCTCGATGAAGCCATCGCGCCGTCCCGAAGCCAGCGAGTAGAACCGGGGAACGGACGAGCCCTCGGGCAGCACGCCGAGAAGATCGCCTGCCGAAAACCGGCCGAAGCCACGCCCGGCCAACCGATGCCAGAACGGGACTTTGGGCAGCGCGAACTGCAGGATCACTGTCGGAGCTTGCACCTCCGCGCCGTATTCGCGCCGCGAAACGAGGGTCAGTGGGGAGGCCGCCGGCAAGGCTGGCCGATGGACAAGCTCCAGCCCGATCCCCATCGCCTCACCCAGCGATCGTCCCCAACGGGCAAAATCCTGCGGCGACTGCCGGTCGACGGTTTCGTATGGGATGAGCGTGCTCCCCCCTCGCGCCTCGGCGGCCCTCGCAACGACCTGGGCAAAGGCGCAGTAGGCCGGGAAGCTGCGGTCACCGAAGCCGAGCACGGCGATCGGAATGGTTGGCTCTACCGGCAGGGTTTGCAGGCGATCGAGAAACCCCCGCGCCGAAGCGGGCGCATCGCCATCGCCATAGGTTGCCGCAAGGATGACAATGCGCCGGGCATGCCGGTAGCGCTCAGGATCGAATGACGACATCGGCGCGGTGTGAACCGCCTGCCCGAGCTTCGTCAGCGCGGCGTGCAGTGTCGCAGCGAAGCTCCATGTGCTGCCGCTCTCACTGCCGACAAGCAGGATCGTTTCCGCACGTCCAGCCGTTACATTGCCGTGAATCCGTGGCCGCCCGCGCCGCCCCGCCAGCCACAGGATGAGGCCGGTGCCCGCCATCGCCGGCACGCCGAGCGCCATCATGCCGAGCACGAGGCCCAAGGCGGCCGCGCCGTGGCCGGTATGCAGCATATAGATGGTCTCCGAGAGACGCTGCCATCGGGTCAGGTCGCTCCAGGCCAGCAGCACGCCGGTGCCCTGATCCAGATAGCCCGTGCCGCGATCGGTCTTGAGCGTGAAGACATCCGTCGCATCGGCCGGATCGGGAAACGCCAGGCTGCGCAGTTCGGTGACCGGTGTCCGTTTCAGCAGGTCGATATGCGATGCGGCCATGCCGGTCCGGCCGCTCGCCTCAATGTGGGCGACGGGAGATATGGCGACGTCGGGAAGGAGATCGAATATCGACGCCGTCATCCACAATGCAGTGGCCGAGGACAAGACGAGGCCTGCGACGGCGACGCGCGCGATCTCGACATGCAATCTTCCGGCGAGCGGCCCGCGTATCGGCGCGAACCATCGCCGCCAGCCGCCAGCCCTGCGGGCAACGAGCATGGTGCCGGACACAGCCAGGACCAGCATGGCGGCAGCGCCCATTGCCGCTGCGATACGCCCGCCGTCACCGAGAAAGAGCGACCGGTGCAGACCGGTAAGCCACTGCTCGACGGCATTCGGATCGCTGGAGGCGACACCCAGCCCTGTTGCGGGATCGATGATGGCGGCCTGAGGTGCCCCATCCTCGAACCAGTAGGCGGTGATCTTACCGGAGGGCGCGCGACGTATCTGTTCTATTTGAGGGTGGATGGCGAGGATACGTCCGGCCAGCGTCCCGACGGAAAGCCCTGCCTCGGCCTGCGGGGCGGACAACCGTTCGGCGGCGGGAAACAGCGAGAGTGCTGCACCGCTAAGGCTCAAGACCAGTAGAAAAAGAGCGGCCAGAAGGCCTGGCCAGCGATGGATGGCACGGATCATGTCGTCCACCGCCTAGAAGGAGTAGGCAACGGTCGAAACGTAGCGTCGACCGCGAACAGACGCCTTTGCGCCCGCAGTGGTCAGGGGAACGGCGACCTCGTTGGGGCTGTCACGCATGTCCTCCACGGCTGCGTCGACATGCAGCGTGTAACCTGCGTCGAAAAGCGCATCGGCAAGGTCGAGCGAGATCTCCAGCGTGCGCCCCGCACCGACGCTGGCGCCGGTAATGCCGTCGATGCCAGCGCGGCCGCCAGTGGCGCGATACCAGCCCGATAGATGCTCGTAATATTTGGACTTGCCGCCAGCGACCCAGAGCGTGCCGGCATATTTGCCCTGGGGATCGGTGACATAGAGCGCGAGATAGGCGCCGTCGCCGCCATAGTTGGTCAGCGTTGTGGTCAATGTCACCGGCCGGGCCATGGCGAGGCCGGGGAACGTGAGGGCGGTTGTCATGGCGAGAGCTGCGAGAAGCGATTTCATGTCGGCTTGCCTTTTGCGAGGAAACGGTGTCCGGGTCGTCGCAGAGCGCCGACCCGTCCTCGTCACTGTGGCGAAGCCGCCTGAGAGCTGCCTGACGGTCATCGGGATTTTCCGTCAGCACTTCGTCAGGAAACATCGGACACGGTCAGGTCCGCAGCAGATGCAGGAGCGGCCGGCCTGTCGGCAGGCCAGCCGCGAAAACTCCGGGGACTGAACAAGACGGCAGCCAGCCACGCTCCGCTCAGGCGCGTGGCTGGCTGCCGCTGCGTTAGCGCGGAGACATCCGCTGCAACGTCCCGTCGCGCAGGACGTACTGGTGCCAGACCGCCATCGCGGCATGCAGTCCGGCAAGGTAGAGGATGATCGTGCCGGCATTCTCATGAATGTCCGCGATCAGGCCCGGTGCGCCCTGCACCCGCTCGGTGATCGCCGGAAGCTGGAAGCCGAAGAAAGAAACGGGAACACCGAGGCGCGACGCCGCGTACCAACCGCTCAACGGCAGGGCAATGAGGAACAGATACAACAGCACATGTCCGGCTTTGACGGCAAGGGCGAGACGGCCATTGGACTGCGGCGCGTCCGGGGTTCCGCCCGCAAGGCGCAGGATCAAGCGCGGAAGCACCAGGACGAGCACGGCCAACCCGAACGAGAAATGCAGCAAGGGCGGGTTTTCGGCCATATGACGGCCTCCCGTCGAGGTCAGCCAGGCCCCGAGGATCAGCAGGGCTGTCAGCCAGTGGATGACGATCATGCTTCTGGAATAACGGGCCGGATCATGAGGCATGGCGGGATCTCCTTGCGACGGTCGCAGCGCTTGAGCGATAGCGAGATGGGATTGCTACTTGATGGTGGTCTTGGGCCGCACGGTCGTCCCGAGCAGGGTGTTGGAGGATGTTCCGCCTACGGTGTCGTTCTGCGAGGCTGGCGGCCGCTGACGCCTCGATCCGTGACGGTCGTCATCGCGATCCCTGTGCCGGAACTTGACGATTTCGAGGGTTTCCGGATCGACCTTGGCCTTGAAAGCCAGGCCATTCCGGTCGGTTCCCCGGATTTCGTAACAGCCGTCATCGATCTTGATCCTGGCAACGGTCCAGCCTTGACTGGCGGCCATTGTTTCGACCGCTTCCCGCGGCTTCCATCGATCCATCGAGACATGGCAATCGTCGTCGTCAGCCTTGGCGATACCGGGACCGGAAAACGCCAGAACGAGGATCGCGGCCAGCAAATGTTTCATCGTTTCATTGTTCCTGATCAACGCGCTTTCGGGGGGAACCATGGCACGCTCTCCTGACGAACGCCTGAAGCAGCGATGGGGCGGTCTTCAGCAAACCGACAGCATCGGACGCTAGGCAGGAGGATGGCGAGACGGGTGACCCTGGGATGAGAGTTCTACTGATCGAAGACGATGCTATCCTCGGAAAGGCCGTGCGCGAGCAGGTTGCCGCCCTCCACTCGGTGGACTGGGTGACACGGCTCGATGCGGCGCGCGAACATCTCCAAAGCGCGGCATACGATCTCATCCTGCTCGATCTGATGCTCCCGGACGGATTGGGCATCGCCTTTCTCAAAAAGCTTCGAGCCGAGGGCAGCGTGACGCCGGTCATCATCCTGACGGCGCTCGACCAGATCTCCGACCGCATCGCGGGCCTCGATGCCGGCGCCGACGACTACATGATCAAGCCGTTCGATCTGTCGGAACTCTCCTCGCGGCTGAATGCGGTGGCGCGGCGATACAGCGGCAACCCGAATCCTCTCATCGAGATCGGCGACCTGCGCATCGATCTCGCCGCCCGGACCGTGATGCACGGCGCGCGCCCTGTTGAGCTTACCGGTCGCGAATGGGCGCTGTTCGAAGCATTTCTGCAGCGGCCCGGCATCGCGATGACCAAGGCGCAGCTCGAAGATCGGCTCTATGCATTCGGCGCAGAGGTCGAGAGCAATACGATCGAGGTTCACGTCAGCAGACTGCGCAAGAAGCTCGGCCACGGCGCGATCGATACGGTGCGGGGCATCGGGTATCGTCTTGGAACGGCAAGATGAAGCGGCCCAGGAGCCTGCAATGGCGGCTCTCGCTATGGCTGGGGCTAGGGCTAACGGTGTTATGGGCACTTGCCGCGGTCGTGACCGCGCAGATGCTGCGCCACGAAATGGACGAGGTGTTCGACAGCGCCCTCGAAGAGACGGCGCAACGCATCCTGCCGCTTGCGGCGATCGAGATCATCGGCCGCGATGCCGACGACACCGAACAGCGCGTTGCCACGCTCCGCCAGCACGACGAGTATTTCACCTATGTCGTGCGCGATGCCGCGGGCAAGGTTCTGCTGCGATCGCACAGCGCCGATCTCGCGGCATTCCCGCCGTTTTCCGGAATGGGCTTTGCCACGACGCCGACGCACCGCCTCTACTCCGACGCGACCCTCCAGCAGAATCTGACCATCACCATCGCGGAGCCCCTGTCGCATCGCCGGATGACCGCCGGGCGACTGTTGCTCGGGCTGAGCCTGCCGCTGGCCGTCATTGTCCCGCTCGGCTTGATCGGCATCTGGGTCATTGTCCGGCTGTCCATGACCCCGGTTCGGACCTTCCGCTCGCAGATCGAGGCGCGCGGCGGCGGTGATCTGACACCCATCGACGCGGAGGACCTGCCCTCGGAGATCGGCCCCGTCGCCAAAGCGGTCAACCACCTCCTGGACCGATTGACGCGTACCTTGCAGGCCGAGCGCAGCCTGGCGGCCAAATCGGCCCATGAGCTGCGGACACCGGTGGCTGCTGCACTGGCGCAGGCGCAGCGCATGATCGCGCAAGCGCCGGACGACGCCACGCGCGAGCGCGCCGAGGATATGCAGACCGCCTTGCGGCGCCTTTCCCGCCTCACCGAGAAACTCATGCAACTGGCGAGAGCCGAGGGCGGACGCCTTCTCGCCGAGGCGCCGGTCGAGATCGGCGCCATCCTGCGGATGGTTGTGAGCGAATTCGACGGGCAGGCCGAGACTGCAGGGCGCATCGACCTGACACTGCCAGACGCGCCGGTATTCGCAAGCATCGACGCCGACGCCTTCGCCATCCTGGCCCGGAACCTGATCGAAAACGCCCTCAAGCATGGCGTGCGGGACGAACCGGTCGCCGTCACCTTGTCGGCAGACGGCTGTCTGCGCGTCACGAACGCCGGCCCGGTCGTGCCTTCCGCAGTGCTTGCGCGGCTGAGCGAGCCCTTCGAGCGCGGTCAGGCTCTGGTGCGGGGGGCCGGCCTGGGGCTCGCCATCGCCCGGACCATTGCTGCCGGAACAAATGGACGGATAGAACTCCAATCTCCCGCAAGCGGCAGGATTGACGGGTTTGAGGCAAGGTTCTTCATAGACAAATGATCATCGACATCGACGCCAGATGCTGAAAGGCAACTCGGGAGACCATGGACACTGACGCCCTGCTCAGCCGCCTTGCGGTATCGCTTTCGATCGGTCTGCTGATCGGCCTGGAGCGTGGATGGCGTACCCGCAACGAGGAAGACCATCTGCGCGCGGCAGGTCTACGAACGTTCGCGCTGACCGGTCTCACCGGCGGCATTACCGGCGCCCTGGCCCGGCAGTTCGACTCTGGCCTCGTGATCGGTCTTGTTTTCCTCGGGTTCACCGCGGCATTCGCCTCCTACCACTGGCTCGAAGCGCGGGCCGAGCGAAATTACAGCGCGACATCCGTCGTCGCCGGCATAGCCACGTTCCTGCTGGGAACGCTTGCCGTCGTCGGCGACCTTGCAGCCGCCATCGCCGGGGCTGTTGCCACGGCTGTGCTGCTTGCCCTGCGCGAGCCGTTGCATCGTTGGGTCGCGTCGCTGAGCTGGAATGAGATCCGGTCGGGCCTGACGCTTCTGGCAATGACCTTTCTCATGCTGCCGATCCTGCCGAACAGGCCGGTCGATCCCTGGGGCACCGTCAATCCATATGAGATCTGGTTGCTGACCATCCTGATCGCCGCGGTCTCCTTCGCCGGCTACGTCGCCGTCCGCGTGTTCGGGGACCGGCTTGGCGTCCTGATGACGGCGATCGCGGGCGGGCTCGCCTCTTCGACAGCGACGACCTTGACGCTGGCAAGGCTTGCCCGCCGGCACCCCGAGTCCAGCACGCTGCTTTCCTGTGGCGTGCTTCTTTCCGGCTTGACCATGATCATCCGCGTTGCAGTCGTGGCGACGGCCTTGAACCCAAGCTTGCTTCCGCATCTCAAATGGCCATTGCTCATCGGCGGTGGCGTGCTCGCCATCGGCGCCGGGCTCCTGCTGCTACAAAGTCGCGGCTCCTCCGAACAGCCGGAACTTACGATCACCAACCCGCTGGAATTGGCGCCTGCCCTGAAAATGGGGACACTCATCACCGTGGTCATGGTGGTGTCGCATCTGCTTCAGCAGTCGTTCGGGAATGCGGGCGTTCTGGTGACCGCCGCCGCTTCGGGCATCGCCGATGTGGATGCGATTTCGATCTCCATGGCCCGCCTGGCGTCGCATTCGATCGAGCCCGGTCTTGCGGCAGATGCGATCCTGATCGCCGTGGCCATGAATACACTTGTCAAAGCCGTGATGGCGGCATGGGTCGGAGGCTCAAGGATCGGCGGGCCCGTCAGCGCCCTTAGCGTGCTCGGCCTTGCGGCCGGCATGGCAGCGTCTCTGTATCTTGGCCGTTCGTGAATTGAGGGGGAGATTGCGGCCGGGCATGCGGCCACACTCGGGCCTTGATGGGTCGGTCTGGTCGGCTGTAAGCGATGGTTTCGGGGAGAGTGGTGTCGCTGATCTCCCCGAAATCGGGTAATGCAAGCGGGGCAGCAAAACGCGGCCTCGCAGTCCCCTCACGCGTTGCGGAGCGATGCCACGATCTTGTCTTTTAACATCAGCCGCTGGCGGCGCAGATCGGCCTCGGCTGCTTCGGAAATGGCGTCGAGACGTGTCTCGGACCGATGAATCTTGTCGTTCACCGCGTCATATTCCGTCAAAACATGCGCAAACTCCGGGCTTTTCGCCTTCAGGGCATGAATGGCGTCCATCTGGTCTGGGAATTCGTCGCCAAGAGTGTGAGGTGTATTCGACAAGGTTCTTTCTCCTTTTCTGCAATTTCGCCCCGGCGTCAGGGCTTTTCGACGCGCGCGACCTGATAGGTGACAAACGCGCCTTCCCGCCCGACCGAGATGTATTCGCCAAGACGGAAGCACTCCTCGCCCAGGCGGAAACCGATCTCGTCGTCCCGATCACCCGGCTCGTAATCGAAATACCACTGCCCGCCGGGCTTGCGCCGCAACAGCCCGATGCGGGCCGTCTTACCGTCCCGAAAATATCGGACGCGACAGGCGTCGCGAGATTTCTTCCATTCCAGCGGATCAAGGAATCCTTCGTGGTTGAGCGGAACCAGAAGATCATAGCCTTCTTCCCGATCTCCCTCCGGATGGTCTTTGCCGCGAGCGAGAACCAACCGCACGTGGTGGAAACTTGAGGGTAGTTCTTGTGCCTTGACCACGATCCGATCCTTCATTTCCCCCCTGATACACCATTGGCAAAGGAACGTTCTTGATCTGGCGCAAGTGAGACGAGGCATGTGTTATCCGATGCCGGCGACTATCCGGAACGGTCGAGATGGGCCTGCGTCAGGATGACCGCGCCGATCGCCGCAGGCTGAACCGGAAGCTTCTCCCAGTTAAGCTCGCGCAGGTTCTTGAGCCCCTGGAACAGCCCGCAGTCGATAAGGATGCGGTGGCGCGCCGAGCGATGTCAAAGTCAGCATCGGTGTCCCTTTGCGGTTTTTAGGACAGGGAAGGTCCGGCTGCCGCCCAATCAGCACTGGGTCCAATCATGGTGTGGTGGGCGAGGTCGCCCGCGATCCGGACGTGCTGCCCGTTTGATCCTGGAACTCATATTGACGAGAATGGTGGAGATAGCCGTCGGTGGCGCGGATTCGGTCCGACAGGAGGCGTAGGCCATTCAGCACGACCAGAACGGTGCCGCCTTCGTGTCCGATCACCGCGAGCGGAAGCGGCAGGTCGAAGAACAGGCCGCCGGTCACAAGTACCAGCATGGCGCCGATCGCGAGGACGAGATTCTGTCGGATGATGACGGCCGTCCGCCGTGCAAGCCGGTGCGCATCGGCCAGCTTCTTCATGTCTTCCGACAGCAGGGCGACGTCGGCGGCCTGCAGTGCGACGTCCGACCCCGCCGCGCCCATGGCGATGCCGACGTCGGCGCGAGCCAATGCGGCGGCATCGTTGACGCCATCGCCGACGAAAGCGACCTTGCCATCACGCGCGAGGTCGCCGACCTGGAGCACCTTGTCCTGCGGCAGCATCTCGGCATGAACCTCGCCGGGCGCAAGGCCAAGTTCCGTACCGATGCGCAAGGCCACCGGCCTGCGGTCGCCGGTCATCATCACGATGCGGTTGACGCCACCGGCGCGAAGCGCGGCCAGCGCCGGGGCTGAGCTGGCTCTTGCTTCGTCCGCAACACTGACCGCCCCCAGAACGGTCGCACCGCGCCCAAGATAGACCACGGTCTGAGAACTGTCGGCGAGTTCACGGAACGCCGGATCATCGACGGAGGCGCCCATGTCCTCGACGAGGTGAGCGTTGCCGGCCCATATCGGGCCGAAGGAATCGTAGCCGACGATGCCGGCGCTCGGATGCGACGTAACGTCCACGACCGCCACCGGCTCAACGCCATGAACCAGGGCCTCACGACGGATGGCGGCAGCGATGTGATGCTCGGAATGCGCTTCCAGCCCGGCAAGGAGCGAAAGGAAACGGCGATCCTCACCATCCAGGGCGACAATGCGCGTGACCTCTGCACGTCCATTGGTCAGGGTCCCGGTCTTGTCGAACGCGAAGGTATCGACAGCGGCGAGCGTTTCGAGCGCACCGCCCCCCTTGAACAGCACGCCGCCTCGCGCCGCGGCGGAGAGCGCCGACAGGATCGCTGCCGGGACTGAGATGACGATCGCGCAGGGACTGGCGGCGACCAGGAGTGTCGCGGCCTTGTAGAGGGCCTGTTCCCAGTCGCGGCCAAGCCAATAGAAGACCGCAAGGGCCAGAGCGGAGCCCAGCAGGACACCGACCGTATAACGCTGGCCGAACCACGCGCTGAAGCGCTCGGACGGCGCCTTCGCTTCCTGCGCCTCGGTGACGAGCTGGATCATGCGCGCGATCGTGCTGTCGCCGACCGTCCTGGTGACGGTCACGTCAAGGACCCCGTCAAGATTGACGGTCGCCTCGAAAACCTGCTCGCCCGGTTCCTTGGAGACCGGCATCGACTCACCGGTGATATTGGCTTCGTCGATTCCGCCACGGCCATGCAGGATCACACCGTCGGTCGGCACGCGTGCGCCCGGACGCAGCACCACCACATCGCCGACGGCAAGCTCCGCAGCAGGAACCTCCACCGTGGTCCCGTCCTCTCCTTTGCGGAAAGCCGTCTCCGGCCGGAGCGCCATGAGCGCCTCAACAGCCCTGCGCGCGCGTCCCAATGCCTGGTGCTCAAGCGTGGTCGACACGCTGAACAACGTCAGCAACACCGCGCCTTCGAACGGCGCCCCGACGATCGCCGCCGCCACGGCCGCGACGACCATCAGAAGATCGATGTCGAGGATATGATCGCGCCACAACGCCGTCAGGGCGCTCCAGGTGGCGGGAAGCCCTCCGGCCAAATAGACCATCGCCAGACCGGGAGATCTTAGAATGGAAAGGCCTTCCGCCGGCGGCCAGGTCCCGGCGACGGCCAGCATCATCCCGAGGACCGCAATTGCCGACATGACGGTCTGGAAATCGAGCGACAGACGTTTCATCGTCACACCGCCCGGCCGATCACGGAGCCGATCAATGCGGTCGAGGCCATCGCGACAGCGCCCCAGAACACCACCCGGATAGTCGGTTTCCAGATGCTGGCGCCGCCCGCCCGTGCCCCGATTGCGCCGAGGATGGCAAGACCGATGAGGCAAGCAAGGGACACGGTCCATGCAGCCGTTCCGGCCGGCGCAAGCAGGGCGACGATCAACGGCAAAGCCGCACCCGCCGCAAACGTGACCGCCGAGGTCAGCGCAGCTTGAACCGGTCTTGCCATCACATGGCTCGCCAATCCGAGTTCATCCCGCGCATGGGCTTCGAAGGCATCCTTCGCCATCATCTGTTCGGCGACCTGCCGGGCCAGCTCTGGGGCCACGCCGCGCTGCTCGTAGATTGCCGCGAGTTCGGCCAACTCGGCCTCCGGCTGCGTCGCCAGCTCGTGCCGTTCCCGCGCCATGTCGGCTTCCTCGGTATCGGCCTGCGAACTGACCGACACATATTCGCCCGCCGCCATCGACATCGCCCCGGCCACCAGACCGGCAACACCGGCAACAAGGATCTCATGCGAGGCGTTGGTCGCCGCGGCGACACCGACGATCAGGCTCGACGTCGAGATCAACCCGTCATTGGCACCCAGTACAGCCGCCCGAAGCCAGCCTATCCGTTCGATGAGATGATTTTCCTTGTGAAGGGCGCGCATGAATGGTGCTCCGAGCAGTGATTGTGTGTGCAGCGGGATGATGCTGCGTCGACGCAACCTCATTCCGTGATGGAAGGAAAACGCAGAAAAATGTTCAGTTTAGAATTATTCTAACTAAAGGACTAATTCAAGATACAACCGGCCTTTGGAACCTCACTCGCCAACCACACGGTCTACGGCCATTGGGCGATCACCGGATCCCGGCAGGTCTGCGATCAAGACCAAGATCGCTCGCCCGCCGGACGACCCGGTGTCACCCACAGATAGACAGCTTCGAGGCTAAGCCTACTCGCAAGGCAACCATCGCTAGTCCAATTCCGTCTCCGGCGACGTACCGATGGTACTGCCATCGCCGAAGCGCTTGACGCTGCCATCGACGACCTCGAGCGTTGCGGGATCGATCTTCACCTTGAGGACGTTCCCGCTGGTGTCAGTGACCCGAAGTTCGTAGCAGCCATCGTCGATCTTCATCTTGTCGATGGTCCATCCGAAGTCGCCCGCAAGCTTCCCGAGAGCTTCGAAGGATTGCCTCTTCTGAGGCGGAACGTCGCACGCCTCTCCAGCAAACGCAGCCGTTGCCGGAAACACCGCGAGCAATGCAAGCACTGCCAATGTCTTTCTCATGATTTCTTCTCCTGGGCTGTGTTGTCGATGGAGGAAATCATGCACAGAGGGACTGACGGGCTACTGAAGATCGGCAGAAATTGCCGTCAGCTTCCGGTCAGCAAACACCGCCATCGTTGCAGCGGAAAGATAATCGTTCTCACGGGCCCGTTTCGAAGCCGCGCCCTTCGCCTGCTTCTTCGTGGGTGACCCCGTCGCGGATGTGGTAGATGCGCCTGAAGGTGGGGATGATCTTTTCGTCGTGCGTGACGACGATGATCGCCGTTCCGAATTTCACGGCCATGTCGTTGAGGATCCGGATCACGGTCAACGCGCGCACACTGTCGAGCGGGGCGGTCGGCTCGTCGGCAAGAATGACAGGCGGCCGGTTGACCAATCCGCGCGCGATGGCAACGCGCTGTTGCTCGCCGCCGGAGAGCTGCGATGGCATCGCATCGGCTCGGTGCTCGACATCGAGTGCTTTTAGAAGCTCTCGCGCGCGTTGGCGTGATTCATGATTTGGGATGCCGGCAAGCATGGGAAGCAGGGCGACATTGTCGGTCACGTCCAAAAAGGGAATGAGGTAAGGCGCCTGGAAGACAAAACCGATCTTGTCGCGCCTCAACGCACGCAGATCGCGGATCTTCCATCCATCGTCATAGATCAGCTCGTCACCAAGGGTCATCCGCCCACCGCTCGGGTCGATGACCGCCCCCAGAGCTTTGAGTAAGGTACTCTTCCCAGAACCCGACGGTCCAATCAAACCGACGACCTCGCCGGGCGCGACCCGCATATTGACGTCTTTGAGGGCATCGACGGCGGTGGAGCCGCTGCCATATCGCTTGCGGATTTTCTCGATCAGTATCCCGCCGCCCATCTCAGCCACCGATCGCCTCGGCGGGGTCGACCTTCAACGCCATCCGGATCGCGACGATGCTGGCGAGCGCGCATATGCCGATGACAACGATAACGCCGATGATCGTATCGGCGGAAAGAAGAAGGACGAATTTCGGAAACAACGGCGCTGCAAAGGTCGCCGTGATCTTGCCAACGACGAAGCCGATCAGCCCGAGCACGATTGCCTGCTGCAGGATCATGGATGCGATCGTGCGATTGCGGGTACCGATCAGCTTCAGCACAGCGATCTCGCGTATCTTGTCCATTGTCAGTGTGTAGATGATGAAGGCGACGATCGCTGCGCTGACAACGGCCAGGATCGCGAGGAACATGCCGATCTGCTTGGCCGAGGTGGCGATCAGCTTACCGACCAGAATCTCCTCCATCTGCGGGCGGGTGTAGACCGTCAGTCGCTTCCACCTCGCGATGTCTGTCGCGATCCGGTCCTGGTCGTATCCCGGTTTGGTGCGCACCAGAACGGCGTTTACATAAGGGTTGCTGTTTTGCGAGGCGATGATGGCGTCCAGCAAGCCGGGAACGCCCGGCCGATTGAACTCGGGATTCTCGCTAGTGCGCCGGCGCTGACGGACAATGGAGTCGTTGTCCTTGAGGAATTGCGCTTCCTGCGCGTCCTTCAGCGGGATGAAGACCATCGGGTCGCCGCCCGACGACACCGTCCGTCGCGTCAAACCCACAACGGTAAAATGGTTCCTTCGGACAACGATCCTGTCTCCCAGAGAAAAACCAGTGGCGACATCGGCAACCGCCTCGTAGTGGCTGCGCGTGATGTGCCGCCCGGCGACAAGGAAGGGCGGTCGGCCAGGTGTCGCCATGTCCCCTGGCGCAACGCCCACCACCATGGATCGCACGTCGGAGGTTCCTTTGCGGACCTGCATTGTAAGATAAGTCACGTTGGCGGCTCGCTCGACACCGGGGATCGCCAGGATCATGCGGTAAATGTCATCGTTGATGCTCGAGGACTCGGCGTATGGACCGAGCGTGTTCTGCTGGACAACCCACATATCGGCGCCACTATTGTCGAGCAGCACCTTGCCGTCATCGACCATCCCCCGATAGACGCCTGCCATGGTGAAGGTCACACCGATCAGCAGACCCAGACCGACACCCGTGAAGACAAACTTCCCCCAGGAATGCAAAATGTCGCGTCCGGCAAGACTGATCATTTGAGGAGCTCCGCCGGATTGTCAGCGACACGAATGCGGCTCGTGCTGAGCAATTTCGAGGCGCTGTAGACGACAATCTCGTCGCCAATTTTCAGACCCTTCGTGATCTGCACGGTTCCTTCCAGGTCGGCAGCCCCCAGTTGGACAACCGTAAACCGGATCTTCCCACCTTCGATCTTCCAGACACCCAACTTGCCGCCGAGGTTCTGGACCGCGGCATTCGGAATGGTCGGCGAGGCGGCGATCTCGGGCAGGGCGACCGATACTTCGGCCAACTCGCCAATTGAGGGCAGCGGCACGGGAAGCGTGTCGAAGTTCACCTTTGCAAGATTTTCTTCCGTCACCGCATCCGCAAGGACTTCCACCCGCGCAACGCTTCCCGGTAATCCCTCGCCGGCGCGTGAGCGCAGCGCGATCGTGGCGGGCAAATCCTGCCGCAAGCCCGTGGCGGCAATCTGATCGAACCTGGCATTGATCCAGAGATTTTTTGGATCAATCATTTCCACGACCGATTGGCCTGCGACCACGGTCGTTCCCGGTTCTGCTTTTCTTGCGGAAACGACACCGTCTACCGGCGCAAGCAGAACCAGGTTCTCCCGCTGCTTGACCAGACCGTCACGGTCGGCGCGGTTACGATGGAGATCCTGCTGCGAAGCGAGAAGATTGGACTGAGCGGCCGAGAGAGCGGCCTGCGCCACCTCGCTCTCTTGCCGCTTCGTTTCGACTGCGACCTCACTCACGGCGCGGGTCTTCCAGAGTTCTTCATACCGCTTCGCCTGAGCAAGTGCGTAATCCTTGCGCGTCCTGGTATCGACCACCTGCGCTTCGGCGACTTTGATCGACGCTTCCGCTCGGCCGATCGCCGCTTCAAGTGCCGCGATGCGGGCATCAAGGTCTACCGGGTCCATTTCGGCCAGGGTCTGGCCGGATCGAACCTGATCACCCACATCAACAAGAATCCTGCCGATACGTCCCGCGCTGGTGGGGCCGATCTTGTAGGAGAAACGCGCTTCGACAGTGCCAATGCCGAACAACGCCGGTGAAATCGAACGGGCCTCGACGACGGCAGTCGTAACGGACACCGGCGCGAGAGGGCCGGAGCGCAGGACCACATAGCCAAACAAGGCCGCGGTCACAGCTCCAACGCCAATGAGCAACAGTGTGCGGCGCTGCAATGAAGGCAGTTTCATCGACCTGCCTCCAGGCAAATCTGCGTCATTGAATGATCTGCGATGGGGGTGACGCGCCTCGCTGACGACGTCTTGATCGAGCGAACGGGAGATTTCGTCGCCGAGGAATGCCGATCGATCATCTCGGCACCTCGACAGCGCGCCGATACAACGCAAAAACACCTGGGGCGATTGCACGTATCTGCGCAACATCGCCAACTAGCAGGGATTGCATGACAAGACCCTGGATCGCCCCGATGAAGAGCGCTACGGCGGCCTTGTCATCCAGCGTGTCGGCGAATTCACCCTGCTCCTTGCCGTCCGCGATGAGCCGCCCGAGACGCTCGCCGTAGCGTTGGATCAAAGTATGCGCCATTCGCTTGGCAAGGGTCTGCTCCGCGCGCTGCAGTTCGCCGAACAGCATCCTGGGCACACCGGGATGTTCCATGATGAACTCGATATGCGCGAAGAATGCCGCTTCCAGTGCGTCAATCGGAGAGGACGTCGCGGACGTGGCCTTGTCGATGCGCGCCAGAAGGCGCTCCGCTACCCACTCCATAACCGCCTGAAGAATGGCGTCCTTCGATGGGAAGTGCCTGAACAAGGCGCCTTGTGTCACACCCATGCGCTGCGCGATCGCTCCGGTCGTAATGTCCGCAGGGTTTTGTTCGGCCGCCAGATCGATGACGGTCTCGACGGTCACCCTGCGTCGTTCCGGAGCTGAGAGGTTGGTCGAGCGCGGCATCAGCGGTTACCCCAAAGATAGTAATTAATTACTATCTTACAATTTAGACCATTTTTCAAGAGGCTATGCAAGCGCCGATCATTTCAGCGCCACATAGATCGCCGGAATGACGAGCACCGTGAGAAGCGTCGAGGAGACGAGACCGAACAGCAGCGCGATGGCGAGCCCCTGGAAAATCGGGTCGGTCAGGATCACGCCCGCGCCGATCATCGCGGCGAGCGCGGTCAGCAGGATCGGCTTGAAGCGGACGGAGCCGGCCTCAAGCAGTACATCGACCATTGGCCTGCCCTGCCCCCCGGAATGGCGGATGAAATCCACCAGCAGGATCGAATTGCGCACGATGATGCCGGCAAGCGCGATGAACCCGATCATCGAGGTTGCCGTGAACGGCGCCGCGAACAGCCAATGCCCGAGCATGATGCCGATGAAGGTGAGCGGGATCGGCGTCAGGATGACCAGCGGAAGCTTGAACGAGCCGAACTGCGCGACCACAAGGATATAGATGCCGAGGATCGCCACCATGAACGCCGCGCCCATGTCGCGGAAAGTAACCCAAGTCACCTCCCACTCGCCATCCCAGAGCAGGATCGGGCGGGTTTCGTCATCGGGCTGACCGTGGAGCGCGATCACCGGCTTCGGAACATTGCCCCAATCCGCCTTGGAAATCGCATCGTTCACGGCGAGCATGCCGTAGATCGGCGCTTCGTAAGCGCCGGCAAGCTCTGCCATGACCATCTCCGCCGCCCGGCCATTGTGCCGGAAGACAGGATACGATGCCGGCTGCTCGGAGACCGACACGACGTCGCCGAGTTCGACGACACCAAGGCCCGCCGGCAGCGCGTTGGCCGGGACCGGCGTGGTGAGCGCGCGTTCGTCGATCACCTTCTCACCCTTCGGCAGGGCGATGCGGATCGGGATCGGCTGACGGCCGCCGCCGCGATGCGAATAGCCGACCGTGGTGCCGCCATAGAGATAACGCAACGTGTCATAGACGTCGGACTGCTCGACCCGATAATAATCGAGATTGTCCTGGTCGATCGCGACACGCATACGCTGCGGCTGATTGTGGTAGCTGTCGTCGACGTCGACGATGAAGGGCACGCTCTTGAAGGCCTCGCGAACCTTTCCGGCGACGGCACGGCGCGTCTCGGCGTCCGGTCCGTATATCTCAGCCAGCAGCGTCCCCAGCACAGGCGGGCCAGGCGGCGGTTCCACCACTTTCGCCACTGTTCCCTGCGGCAGCGCAAGGCCCTCGAGGCGCTTGCGAATATCAAGGGCGATCGCATGGCTCGCGCGGCCGCGCGAGCCTTTGGGCAGAAGGTTGACGACGATATCGCCCTGCTGCGGTTCGGCGCGCAGATAATAGTGCCGCACCAATCCATTGAAGTCGAAAGGTGACGCTGTTCCGGCATAGGTCTGGAAGGATACGATCTCCGGCATGTCGCCCAGCCGCTCCACCATTTGCTGCAATGTCCGGTCCGTATCCTCGACCGAAGAGCCCTTGGGCAGGTCGACGATCACTTGAAGGTTGGTCTTGTTGTCGAAGGGCAGCAGCTTGGCGGTGACGTGCTTGGTGTAGAGAAGGCCAAGCGACGCGATCGTGGCCATGCCGACGACCAGCAGGAACGCCCAGGCCCGGGCGCGGCTCCGCAGGACAGGCCGCGCGACCATCGCGTAAATTCTGCCGAGACGCCCTCCATCGGCCGCGGCATGAGCGTGTCCGCGCACTGCCTCCTTCCGGCCGAGCTTCATCATCAGCCAGGGCGTAAGGATCACCGCGACGAAGAAAGAGAACAGCATCGCTGCCGAGGCGTTCGCCGGGATCGGGCTCATATAGGGTCCCATCATCCCCGACACGAACAACATCGGAAGGAGCGCAGCCACGACGGTCAGCGTGGCGACGATGGTCGGGTTGCCGACCTCGGCAACGGCGTCGACAGCGGCCGCGCTGCGCGATCGGTCGTCCTGCATGGCCCAGTGGCGGGCGATGTTCTCGATGACGACGATGGCGTCGTCGACCAGGATGCCGATCGAAAAGATCAGGGCGAACAGGCTGACACGGTTCAGCGTATAGCCCATGAGCCAGGACGCGAAGAGCGTGAGCAGGATGGTGATCGGAATGACGACCGCGACCACCATCGCCTCGCGCAAGCCGATGGCAATGGCGACCAGGAAGACGATCGAGACGGTTGCGAGCCCAAGATGGAACAGGAGCTCGTTCGCCTTCTCGTTGGCGGTCTCGCCGTAATCGCGCGTGACCGTCATCTCGACATCCTTCGGAAAGATCTGGCCGCGGGTCTGCTCCAGACGCTTTACGATATCATCGGCAATGACCACGGCATTGGTGCCTGGCCTCTTGGCGATCGCAAGAGAAACCGCCGGAACCCTTTGCAGCCCATCTGCTGTCGAACGGACATCGGTGACACGGGCCTCCGCCGGCGAGGTGGCAAGGACCGTTTTTGCGACATCGCGCACATAGACGGGCCTGCCGTCGCGCGCGGTGAGAAGGATGTTGCCAATTTCGGAGAGCTCCTGCAGCGTCTGCCCGGCAACAATCGCGCGCTGCTGGCCGCCTTCGCGCACCGTGCCGACGCGGAAGGAACGGTTTGCCCCCTCGATCTTGGCGGCGAGTTGCTGAAGGGTGATGCCATAGAGCGAGAGCTTTTCCGGATCTGGCTCGACCTCGAACTGCTCGGGCTGCTCGCCAGCGATATAGGTGAGGCCGATATCAGGCAGCTTGGCGACCTCGACCTGCAGCTCGTGCGCCAGCCTTGTCAGCCCGTTGGCGGTCCAGTGCCCGGCGCTCTTCTGTGTTGGCCGCAGCGTAACGACGACGATCGCCACATCGTCGATCCCGCGTCCTACGATCAGCGGATCGGGAATGCCGACGGGGATGCGGTCCATGTTCGCCCGGACCTTCTCATGCACCCGCAGGATCGCGGCATCGGCATTGGTGCCGACCTTAAACCGCGCCGTGACGAGCGCACCATCATCCTCGGTCTGGGAATAGACGTGTTCGACGCCGTCGATCGCTTTGACGATGGTCTCGAGCGGTTCGGTTACGAGCTTGACCGCATCCTCGGTCTTCAAGCCGTTCGCCTGTACGCGGATATCGACCATCGGCACCGAGATCTGCGGCTCCTCCTCGCGCGGCAACGATACCAGTGCAACCAGCCCCAGGACGAAGGCGGCCAGCAAGAAGAGCGGCGTTAGCGGCGAGCCGATGAAGGCACGGGTCAAGCCACCGGCCAGACCGAGATTAAGTCTTGGCGGCGTCATGGCAGCACGATCCGATCGCCGTCATGAAGGCCGGTGAGGATTTCGATGCGGGGCTGGCCGTTATCTTCGAAACGCTCGCCGATGATGACAGCCACATCGATCGCGCCCCCTATTCCAGCGACACGTACGTAGTCGATCCCATGCAGCGTCCGCACCGCTTCCGGCGGCACAGCAAGCACGGAGCGCTTGCCCACCGGGATCGATACGAGGGTCCTCTCATTGACGAAATAATCGCCGATGCCGGCGACCTCGACATCGGCGGTGACACGTCCATCGACGATTTCTGGGTAGACCTTGACGATCCGACCCGGAAGCCTCGTTTCGGATTGATCCGGCGACCGTTTCAGGCCGCGCTCGCCGACTGTGACATTTGCTCCCTGCACGATATCGGCCGCATGGCGCTCCGGCAGAGAAAGAGGTGGCTCGGGAAATCTGCACAGCGGGGATAAGTGGAGTTTCTGCCTGACTTCGGCTTAGATGCCGGGAACAGGAGAGACCATGACGAGACGACCGCGCCGGAACCATAGCCCGGCTTTCAAGGCGAAGGTGGCACTTGCCGCCATCCGAGGTGAGCAGACGCTGGTGGAGTTGTCCCAGCAGTTCGATGTGCACGCCAACCAGATCAAGCAATGGAAAGACCAGCTCCTTGAGGGGGCGACAGGTGTGTTCGGCGATGAAACGAAAGCGGAGCCGTCGGGTCCGACCATCGATGTCAAAACGCTGCACGCGAAAATCGGCGAACTGACACTGGAGAACGATTTTTTATCCGGTGCGCTCGGCAAGGCGGGATTGCTGGGCGGAAAGAAATGATCGACCGCGAGCACAAGCTATCCGTCGTGCGCCAGGCGAAGCTTCTCGGCTTCAGCCGTGGCAGCGTCTACTATCTGCCTCTTCCGGTGTCTGACGGCGATCTGGCCCTTATGCGCCGGATTGACGAATTGCATCTCGACTACCCCTTTGCCGGAAGTCGGATGTTGCAAGGGCTCTTGAGAGGAGAAGGTCTGGAGACCGGGCGGCGACACGTCGCCACGCTGATGAAGAAGATGGGCATCGAGGCGATCTACCGCCGCCCGAACACCTCGAAACCAGCGCCAGGGCACAAAATTTATCCCTACCTCCTACGAAAGCTGGCAGTCACCCGGCCCAATCAGGTGTGGGCAATGGACCTGACCTACATCCCCATGGCGCGGGGATTTGTCTATCTGTGCGCCGTCGTGGACTGGTTCAGCCGGAAGGTCTTGTCATGGCGGTTGTCGATCACGATGGAAGCAGCCTTCTGCATCGAGGCGGTGGAGGAGGCACTTGCCCGTCATGGCAGGCCGGAAATCTTCAATACCGACCAGGGATCGCAGTTCACCTCCATCGACTTCACCGCCGTGCTGAAGAGGTCACAGATCGCCATCTCGATGGATGGCAAGGGTGCGTGGCGAGACAATGTCTTCGTCGAGCGGCTCTGGCGTTCGATCAAATACGAGGAAGTCTACCTCCATGCCTACAAGACTGTGTCCGAGGCACGCGCTGGCATCGGCCGATATCTGAACTTCTACAACACCAGACGCCCACATTCATCCCTTGACCGGCGGACGCCGGATCAGGCCTACTTCAACGCGCTGACACCAATGATGGTGGCCGCATAATCGAGGCGGAAATCCACTTAGCGAAACGCCCGAAGCTGTTCAGACAAACCGAGCCACCTCTATCTGGCCGGAGAGATGTCAGCCTCAAACTGGCGATACCGTCATGCCAAGGAGGCCGTGTCAGAGTTCGTCGCACTCCGCAACACCTTCCGGGTGCAGATGGAGCACGCCGCAGATCCCGAGTTTCGTCGGAAGAATCCGTATCTTCGCCAAGACACTTTTTCGCGGCTCGACCACATTCTCGAATGGGATCACCGGATCGAGAACCCCCAGCAGCGTAAGGATGTCATGACGATGTTCAAGGGAGGAGACTACAGCCTTGTCCTAACTTGGCCGGGACAGCAAGTCGAGACCTTTTGATACGCTTGTAGCAGATGTTCTAGACTCTACTGAGGAAGTATTCACGGATTTCACCGCACTCGTAGAAGGTGACGGCACCCTGTATCTTCTGCGCCGTGATCGCCATGGCAACCCGAAGATCAAAAACGACCCGTTGCAAAAACCGGAGATTGGACGTTGTCTTTTGACTACGGTGTCGCCACTGCCGCGGTACGACTAAACCCTGGGACAAGCCATGTACTACTACATCGATGAAAGCGGAAATACCGGTCTTAACCTATTCGACGCAAACCAACCCAAGCTGTTCTATGGAGTGCTCGGCTGCTCGGCCAATCTTGATGTTATTGCTGAACCCTTGCTGACAGAGCTCAGGAAGGAACTGGGCGTCAGGCGTATCCACGCCGCCGAACTCGGTGTAGGGCGCCTTATCCCGATAGCAAAACGGATCGCAGACTTCAGCAAGAAACACGACCTGCGATTCTCTCTGCTCAAGGTTACCAAAGAAGATCACGCGGTGATCAGCTTCTATGACCAGGTGTTCGACTCCGAAATGAACAAGGCCGTGTCTTGGCATCACTACTTCACTCCCCTTCGTTACCCAATGCTAATGAAGGTCGCATTCCTCTTCGATGACCAACTGAGGAAAGACGCTTGGGCAGCGCGTAGGGAAACCAATTCGGCGAAGAGCGCGTCCGCGTTGGTTACAATCTGCAATGCTCTGCTTTCTCGTGTCGATCGGCTTCCCGACGCACGCTCCCGAGAACTTGTTTCAGGCGCATTGAAGTGGGCAGCGGCGAACCCGTTCGAGATCGAGTATGGCGTTGGCAACAAGGACACGGCCCTGCAGATTTCACCGAACCTAGTCGGCTTTCAGCAGGTTATGCAGGTCATGGCCGTGCAGTCAAACAGGAAGGGGCGCTCCATCCGCAAGATCACGGTTGATCGCCAGACCGAATTCAACAAGGCACAAGGCGAACTTGCGAGCTGGTACGAGAGCCTCCGGGCCGTCAAACATAACACCGATTTCGGTCCAGGTATGCCAAAGTTCGATTATTCGATGATGCCGGAAGTCCCACCAACATTTACGCCCGGCGATGAAAGCGCCGGATTGGAATTGGTGGACGTAACCCTGTGGATCACGAAACGTCTGGAGGAAAAAAAGGATGTTCCCACCCAGCTCAGGCACCTGTTTGCCAGCCAGACCAAGCGCGGACTGATCGACGAAGTTTCACTCGAGGCGATAGACAAGCGCTGGCGGCACCTTTTGTCGCTGCCAGTTCCTGACAAGCCCATTCATGGCGATCTCGAAAGACACTTCGAGGAAGTGGAGGAGGCAAGAAAGGCAACGGTTGCTACGCTGGGATGACCGATACTTTATCGTAAATGAAGACCACGCGCTGGCCGATATTCAGCGACGGTGGGCGGCTAGCGAACCCCTGTCGCTACGGTTCGACGTCATCGGCGTCCGGAAATTCACGGTCGGGAGCAGCAGCCGTTCGGCTGAGCAGCCCGGCATCCTCCAGCGCCTCGATGTCGGGCAGATCGCGCAGCGTCTCCATGCCGAAAGCGATGAGGAAGTGTTTGGTCGTAACGTAGGTATAGGGCGCGCCCGGCGTCGGGCTGCGCGGGCCGGAGGCGAGAAAGTTGGCATTGCGCAGGCTGGCGATGGTGTCGCGGCTGACCTCCTTGCCGAAGATTTTTGACAGGTCGCCGCGGGTGATCGGCTGAAAATACGCGATCGCCACCAGCACCATCGCCTCGAAGTCGGACAGCGCCGGCGGCCCTCCCCCCGTCGACGCTTGCGACGCCCGGATCGCGGACGCGTAGGCCGGACGTGTTAGGTGCTGCCAGCCGCCGGCGACAGAGACGATGTCATAGGGCCGGCCCTTCAACTCCTCGCGCAGGTCATCGATGAGCAAATCGATGCTGCAGTCCTTGCCGACGACACGCGCCAGTGTCTCGCGGCTGACCGGTTCGGCCGCGGCAAAGATCACCGCCTCGACGCGCAGCATCCATTCCCGCCAGCGCAGCTCCGGCGGTAGATTCACCAGCTCCCGATCCAACAAGCGTTCGCTTGCGTCCTTCTTCCGAGACGTCCGTGTTTTGCCAGGTTCATCCGGCTCACCCATCGTCACAGCCCATAGATCCGGAACGCGCTGCGGCCGGACAGTTCGCGCACGCCGCCAAAGCCTTCCAGTCTCTCGAACAGCCGGGTCGCCGCCCAGCGTGAGAGATTGCTGCCGGGCGCCGAGGCTGCCACGGCGTCCTCGTTCAGCAGGGCCTCGATGACGGCGCCGGCGCCCTTCGTCCGAACCTTTGGCGCCGCGGTGCGCAGCGTCTCGGCGCGACGGGCGATCTCGCCAGCGGTGCGCAAGGCCGCGCTCGTCCCCTCGACCACAGCGAGGCAGACGGCGCGGGCGAAGGCGGCATCACCCGGGCGCACGCGGCCCCTGCCCCCAAGCGTCTTAAAGGCGGAGCCATAACGCTCGGCCATCAGCAGCGGCACGGCACAATCCCATTTCAGCAGCGCGGCGATCATCCTATCGGCGAGCATCCAAGCGAGCGGCTCGGCATCCGGCCGCACGGCATGGATGGCCGTGACCAGGTCCGCCGCGGCAAGCGGCGCCGGGCGACCGGATTGCAGCGCGTCATCGGCATAGTCGACGGCCGCGGCCAGCCGATCGTCCCAGGCCAGCCCCAACAGGTCGGCGAGCTCGGCCACCGCTTTCGAGGAAAAGGCGGGTTTTCGCGTGGAAAGCCTTTTGGTGGCCAAAAACACCTTTCCGGCTGGGCCGGGATCGTCGCCAGTTGCGGTGAGCAAAAGCGCGTCCCGCAACGCGGGCTCATTCTCGCTGCGGCCCATCAGCCGGACCGCGACGGCGGCACATTTCAGGGCCTGGCGAGAACGCCAGCAGCCGGCCCAGATGGAGGCAGAGCGGACAAGATCGTCGAGCGATTTCAAGGCGATGCCGGCGGCGAAGGCGGCAGCGAGTTCGTCCGGCTCGCGGCCACGCGGCAGGGCCCAGCCGGGCAACGCGGTCGTGAACGTCGGGGCGGCAACAGACGAGGCGACGGGCGAATCCATGGCCAACAGGTTAGACCAAATGTGCGGACTATGCCAGCATTTTGCCTTATAACCGCACGGCTTGTCTCTCCTCTATAATGATGGATAAGCTTGCCTTATCGTTCATTATGCACATTATAGAGAAATGGCCCAGATCATCGACGAAAACAGCGAATTCAACACTCCGGAGCGCTCTGCGCCGCAACACAGCACGGCGTCGACCGACGGCATTTCCACCGCCGTCGCTGCGGCCTCAACGCCCCCTCCCCTACCGGCCCAGCTGCAGGATCTGACCGAGCGCGCACGCGGTTACGTCGCGGCCGCCAGTTCGGCCAATACGCGGCGGGCTTATGCGGCAGATTGGAAGCATTTTACCGCCTGGTGCCGGCGCCAGAATTTTTCGCCCCTGCCACCGGATCCGCAGGTCGTCGGGCTCTACATCACCGCGTGCGCCTCCGGCAGTGCCATTGGCACCGCCGCTGGCACCGCGACACGCGGTGGGAAACCCGACAGTGTCTCGACCATCGAGCGGCGCCTCGCCGCCCTCGGTTGGAACTATGCCCAGCGCGGCGAGCAGAAACTCGACCGCAAGGACCGGACGATCGCCACGGTGATGGCCGGCATCCGCAACCGCCACGCCGCCCCGCCGCGGCAGAAGGAGGCCATCCTGCCGGAAGACCTGATCGCCATGCTCGAAACCCTCGAGCGGGGAACGCTGCGTGGCCTGCGGGACCGGGCCATGCTGCTCGTCGGTTTCGCCGGCGGTCTGCGCCGCTCGGAAATCACCGGGCTGGATCTCGGCCGCGACCAGACAGAGGACGGCCGCGGCTGGATCGAGATCTTCGACAAGGGCGCGCTGCTCACCCTGCGTGGCAAGACCGGCTGGCGCGAGGTCGAGATCGGGCGCGGCTCGTCCGATGCCACCTGCCCTGTTGCCGCGCTGGAAAGCTGGATCAAGTTCGCCAAGCTTGCCAAAGGCCCCCTCTTCCGGCGCGTGACCGGGAAAGGCAAAGATGTCGGGCCGGACCGGCTGAACGACCAGGAGGTCGCCCGCCTCGTCAAGAAGACCGCACTCGCCGCCGGTGTGCGCAGCGATCTCTCCGAGGCCGAACGGGGCCAGAAATTCGCCGGGCACTCGTTGCGCGCCGGCCTTGCCTCCTCGGCGGAGGTCGACGAGCGACATATGCAAAAGCAGCTCGGTCATACCTCGGCGGAGATGACCCGCCGCTACCAGCGCCGGCGCGACCGCTTCAGGGTCAATCTCACCAAAGCGGCCGGGCTTTGACAGGCCCCTCCCCTTCCCGGCGTGAAACCGTTAGGTCAAGGTTTGCCGTCGGGTTTTTCCTCTCAGGGGGTCAATCCAAATCGGGAAAGAAAAAGCCCCCCCCCGGCCAGCTGTCAGTAGACCAATCGTGCCCGTATCGTTCCAGGAATTTTGCGTAGGGCCTGTAGTATCTCGTCGGCCTTATCGGAGATGCCTTCGGCCTCGATCACCACGTAGCCGGTGTCGCCATGCGTCTGAAGGAACTCAGCGATTATGTTCAGCCCGCGCGACGAGAAGATCTCGTTGAGCTGGATGAGCATGCCGGGGCGGTTTTCATGCACGTGAATGAAGCGCGTGCCGTTCGGGCGCTCGGGCAGTTGTACCTGCGGAAAGTTGACGGCGCCCATCGTTGAGCCGATGTCAGAATACTCGACCAGCTTCCTTGACACCTCTCCGCCGATGCGCTCCTGGGCTTCCTCGGTGGAACCGCCGATATGCGGCGTCAGAATGACATTGCTCAGGCCTTGCAACGGCGTCTCAAAACGCTCGTTGTTCGAAGCCGGCTCCTTGGGAAACACGTCGACAGCAGCACCCGCCAGATGCCCCTCTTTCAGCACCTTCGCAAGCGCATCGAGATCGACCACCGTGCCGCGAGAATTATTGATGAAGATGGCGCCCTTCTTCATTCGCCGCAATTCGGTTTCGGTGATCATGTTGTGCGTCGAAGGTGTTTCGGGCACATGCATTGTCACATAGTCAGAAATTTCGAGAAGCTCGCCGAGCGAAGCCATCGACTCCGAATTGCCGTGGCGCAGCCGATCGGAAAGATCGAAGTAGCGCACGATCATGCCCATGCTTTCGGCAAGTGCGCTGAGCTGCGATCCGATATTTCCGTAGCCGACGATACCGAGCGTTTTGCCGCGGACCTCTCGGCTCCCGACAGCGGACTTCTCCCATCCACCTTGATGCGCGGAAGCCGAGCGCGGAAATATCTGCCGCGTCAGCATGATAATCTCGCCGATCACAAGCTCGGCCACCGATCGCGTATTTGAGTAAGGTGCATTGAACACCGGAATGCCGCGCCGCCGCGCCGCGTGCAGATCGACCTGGTTCGTCCCGACGGAGAAACAGCCGACGGCGATCAATTTCTTGGCGGACTCAAAAATCTCGTCAGTCAGCTGCGTGCGGGAACGAATGCCGATGATATGAGCGTCGGCGATGTGGCTCTTAAGATCCTTGTCGTCCAGCGCCTTCGGCAAATGAATGAGGTTGGCATAGCCGGCCGAAGAAAAGCAGTCCACGGCGGTCTGGCTAATGCCTTCGAGCAGAAGCACGGAAATTCGGTCGCGTGGAAGAGAAAGTTCGCGGGTCATAAATGTTGCTCCGATTTCCGAGAGGCCGATGTGGCTTGGGCACCTATGGATCGTTTATCCGTAGGCCCCGCGCCTGAACAAGGCCCTTGCGGATATAGCGACATGTCGAAGGCCTCCAATTCCATCGACACATTTCGATGACATGTCGTCGCGATAGACATATCCAGCACAAATTGGCCGGAGGAGGCCATGCCCGAATGTCGTTTAGGTCGGACCGCGCTTCCCAATCTTCTAACTTCCCGCGGACGCGAATATAGGCGGCGACCCGCCGGCGCAACATACAGGCTCCTCCCTCGCCTTCCCCACCAGTGGTATGACGTAGCGATGTGGCACGCACGACTAAGATGGGACAGGGAAAGACTTGCCAAGTTGGCTGCGGCCGCGCTGGTCTCCAGCATGCCGACGGATGCCGCATTCGGCCAGATTGAATGGCGAGCGCCGCCTTGTCTGTATTCCACAACCACCAGCGCTGGAAAGCTCTGCGTCCGTGCGGGCAGCTTCAATCGCGATATATGCACGGCGCTTGCCCACTTCGCCGGCGAGAATGATCTGCCGCCCGATTTCTTTGCCCGGCTGATCTGGAGGGAAAGCCGGTTTTGTCCCGATGCGGTCAGCCCGAAGGGCGCGGAAGGGATCGCACAATTCATTCCTTCCACCGCGAGACTGCGCGGCCTCTCGAACAGTTTTTGACGCTCTGGAGGCATTGCAGAAATCGGCCGAGTATCTCGATGAACTGCGGAACCGATTCGGCAATCTCGGCCTGGCTGCCGCAGCCTACAATGCCGGCGAAAGTGGGCTGCAGGCGTTCCTGAAAACCGGAAGCCTGCCGCAGAAAACCGCAACTACGTTCTCGATATCACGGCTCATCCGGCCGAGGACTGGCGCGATAACCCGCCCGCAACCATCGACCTGCGCCTCGATGGGCAGAGTTCCTTCGAGGACGCCTGCATCGCGCTTGCCGAAACGCGGCGCCTCAAGGCCCTGGAATTTGAGGCAGAAGGCGTCTGGGCGCCTTGGGGCGCACAACTCGCTGGGCATTTCCAGAAGGCGGTGGCGGTCAGGCTGTTCCTGTCGACCGTCCGGTCCCTGCCCGAGCCGCTGAACAAGGAAAAGCCACTGATCCAGAAGGAACGCAACCGTGCCTTCGGAACAAGGCTGCGATACACGGCCCGCGTCGGCCGCCAAACCCGGCAGGAGGCCGAGGCCGTTTGCGTTGAAGTCCGCAAAGCTGGCGGCGCCTGCATCGTCTTCGGGAACTGATCGGCGGCAGCGGTTCCCCTCCCTTCATGGCCGTCGATTTCCCAACTCAGGACCGGCGTTTCGACACGCCCTGAGCACACATCGTCCGCTGGCGGAGGGCCGTGATAGCGAGTCCCCCACTGGCTACAATGTGCATCAGCGCCCTGGGATCTGCTGGATTTCCCTCAACAAGCGCAAACAGGAACGCGAGGACGACCCAAATCAGCGAGAACAAGAACGCCGCGTTGCCAATCAGCGCGTCCTCCGGCCGCAGAATGCGAACTGCATGAAGAAATACGATCGCGAAGACGAAGGCGGACGCAGAAAGCGACCAAACGAAAATGTCGGTGCCCGCTGTGTAGAAGAGAAAGGTTCCGGTCAGATGGCCAAGGCCCGCCAGCGCGAGCAACAGGCACAGTCCAAATTCAAACGCTCTCATCAGCATTCCCCAGAAGATGATCAAGACAGCTATGATCATGCACAGGTCAGCTGTGCCGATCTTGCTATTTCAACGGGACCGAATGCAAGGCGGCCGGGGCATGGCCCCAGTGTCGCCGAAAGGCCCGAGCGAAAGCCGAGGGATTGGAATAGCCGCAGTCGCTCGCGACAGCAGCTATCGTCTGCTCTCTGCCGGCGGCGAGCAGTTCGCCAGCTCTCTCCATACGCCGCGCCGTCAAATATTGTCCGGGTGTCTTGCCGAAGGCCGCCTTGAAAACGCGTAGCAAGTGATATGGCGAGAGACATGCTTCGGTCGCGAGGTCTGCCAGGGGAAGCGCCCTGCATGGATCTGCGTCGATCAACGCCTTGGCGCGGAGGACACGACGGAGGAGTTCGGCGCGTCGCGCTGGCTTGCGTGCGTCGATCTTTTCGCAGGATGTGCCGAGCGTTCCGCAGCTCAAGCCAATTTCGTTCAAAAGGCACGCAAACCCTTCGTCGATCGCCAACTCGCAGTCTTCCTCCAGCGCGGTCGATAAGTTCGCTAGACATTGATGGAGGTGCAGTTGCCCAACCAGGTTGAGCGCGTCGAGTCCACGATCGAGAAATTGGCCGATCTGGTTGTCACAGTCTCCTCCAAGCAGGTGCCCCGGAATGAAGACCGAGAAACTGTCAGTCTCGACCGACGTGTTGATCGAACTGGCGTAGATCGTCTCGGGGGCGACGATGAGAATTTCGCCTGGCGCAACGCGCACTCGTCGGTTCGCGAAATGATAGGTTTCGCTCCCATGAAACACGGCCTTGATCGAGAAGGGGCCGCCATGAGGCTCAACGTCGAGCCTTTTCGTTCGCATATGGAACGCTACAGGCCTAGTCCTAAAGCGGTCAAACCAGGTATGTCTCTCCTCGTCGCTCGATGACGAGACCTGGAATGGTTCGTGTGAGAAATCCACTGGCAATCGAGCCTGCCTCCTCCCTCAGTCGGTAACGCTTTGTCCCAGAATGCGAGAACATCACCGCATCCGTCACGCCCTATCCGCCAAATCATAAACGGGGCGACTAAGCATAACGCGGTCAAGGCTGTCGCAGACGTCAGCTGTGTGTGTGCTCGGTTGCCGGTTACAGGCCAGTCGTCTATCGTATCTCACGGAGTTGTTCGTTCCAATCCTCTGCCTCCGGCCAAAGCCTGATGAACTCGGCGCCGGCCTGCTCTGCGATCTGCTTGAGCCTAGCAGCATAGACATCGCCTTGATCATTTCCATCGCAGGCGGCAACAAGGTGACTTCCTGGACGTGCCGCTAGGGAAGCGATGCGATCGGCTGTGATCGGCGACCAGCCGCCGCCGGTGCTGACATAGAGACTATCCTCTCGACAAAGTTCAATCGCCGCAAGGCTCATCGCATCGATTGCAGCCTCCGTTACGCACAAGCGGAGCGCGTCATTTGCGCCAAGAGAGAACAGCGTCTTAGCCCCTCCGCTGGAGAAACCTCTCCACTCAGATCCACGCTCCTCCCACCCCGTTACCTGCTCTATAGAATTCGTATGCGCGGCCCAGACCGTGCCCTTCGGCCCCTCCTTCAGCTTGCCAGCGGCGATGGCTCCCAAGACAACGAATTCGGGGATGGCACGTTGCACCGTCAAATACGACCACGCAGCGGATCCACGGTTCACGTTGGGGCGCACCGTCCACCGGCCTTCGATTTCTCCTAACCCGTTTTTCGTAGACCTCCGCTGCCATGCAGGCGCAGTCGGTTCAAAGCCGACCAGTTTAGCGACGGTCTTCAAAGCGGCGGAAAAATTCGGTGCTCCGAGGTGTTTGGCTAGATCGAGCACATCTCCTTTGGCATCGGACGTCGGATCGAACCACCCTCGTCCTTGGTGGACGACGATCACAATTTCGCCTTCTCCACGTCGGTATTTCATTGCCTTTGGAGTGGTCTCCCGGAGATCAACTTTCCAACCAGCTTTCTCAAGGAGCGACGAGCAGGGTACGTCGGCCTTCAGCTTGTCGATATCATAGCTGGGCACAGGCACCTCCTGACATTGCGAAGCGTATTACCCCGGAGAGGAGATGTACCGTCACATCTGTTACTCCACTTTTATAACTTACTGAATATATACGTTTTTCTACGAAAAACGCGCCTTCAGCTATAGGCAGCGGATAGCATCCCACGCTTCTCCGCACTCGGGGAGTCACAGCTGTGACTCCTGACGGCACACTCACGAGGGTACTCCGCTCACGCGCCTAAGTGCGCCGTCAGCCAGCCCGAACAGGCTCCTTTCAAGATGCAGGCTGCCTTCTACGGCGCGATCGATCATCGCTCTAAAATACCCGCCGGGGCTCGAAATCTGTTCGGGTGAACGGGCGGCCTTTTCAAGAACGGTGGCCAGGACCGCGGCCGCCGCGAACCGGCCAGCCCGCGAAACACCATCCATCCAGCCGACCTCGGACAGGCCTATCATGACCCTCATGGTTGGAGCCGCCGCCGCCAACTCCGGCCAGTTCCTAAATTCCACGCCGGCCATTTCGCAGGCATGCGGGCAAGCCGACCGGACGAGGCCAACTGAGACGGACGCAAGCACGTTGGACTGGATTTGGTCTACTGAACTAGCGTGCTTTGCTGCCTTGGAACCTTGGCTTTCTGATGGAACCGCCGCAGACTTTTTTTCGATTGATGCTGCGGCCGCGTAGCGGCCGTAAGCCGAGGGAATTATTCCTCGCTCGTTAGAGCGAGACCGTTTTTTATTACTTTCATAGGAGTTTTGAAGGGTTGTATTAATATTAGGAGCGACACCGATGTCACCCTCGCATGACATTTCATGTGGTTCATACTCGACGGTGACCTCTTGTATGATGCGGGAGTGAAAGGCCTCCAGAGCTTCCGCCTCGCCTTCCTTATCCAAACCCATCGCCTTCACCCGCTGGAGTTCGTCATACCAAGCATCGGCGCGCTCAGGGTAAGCGTCACATGCGTCCACGATCGCTCGCGACGCACGCGTGATCACCCGACGGGCCTCCTGCTCGCTGTTCAAGCGGGCCTGAAAATCGTCAACGAGGGCCTTCAACTCTTGAAGGCGAACCCTCGCCGGAGTGAAATCCAACCCATAGCCTTTCGAAATATCGCCATCCTTGTCACGATAGACGAACCTTCTTCCAGTTGGACTATCACGATATGCGACGATGCCGGCCTCCACGAGCCGACGGATGCAGCGGCTCACCTGCCGTTCGGAGCGCGCCGTGTACTCTGCCAGTTTGGCATTCGAGATAGCGACGATAGGGCGTTTGGAGCCCTTCCAGTCGTCGGCCCGCGACAGGCCGATGAGAATATCCATAATATGATAGGTCGAACCATCGATCCCGAGGATCGGCGCCGCCTTCTTGAGAATGATAGCAACCTCGGCCTTTGAGGCCTCGGGGATGTCGTTTGCCATAGCGAGCCGAGCGCTCGCGAGTATTCCAGGAGTGACGCGCCTGAAGGACGCAATCTCGGTACCTCGGACCATAGCTGACCATTCCGTGATCGAATCGATCACGGCTCCAACGTCTGAGTTGATGACAGGCCAGCAAAACACGCACAAAATATCGAGCCGGGGATTGAGCCCAAGGCTTGATTGTGTGAGCGCTCCGTCCTAGAATCAGTTTGCACTGCTGATGCTGACAGAGCGGAAACGGTCTGTTGGCCACGGATCAAAGGGCTCCCCGATTGCCGTCGGTGAGCCCTTTTCCTTTCAGGGCTTAGTTCATGAGTTCCTCGCCTCGTTTGAACGTTTGAATTCTTCCATCAATGCCGGCAGGCGTTCCACGAGCCAGGACGAAAGACCTGGCGCCGGCGCATGAGGAATTGAAATCTGCATTGCCTTCGAGGTGCGCTTTGTCGTCACGACGACCCCATGGCCAAGATCGATCTCGCCCGTCGCCTTTTCGTTCTCGGAGCGTGACGGCCGATCCAGAATACGCAAAGCCGCAAGAAACCGCTCATCGGTGGTCAGCGACAAAAACTTTTCCGAGCCGACCAGTCCATTGAGTGCGGAGTTAATCTCCGCCGGCAGTTTTTGGTCGTTGAAGAAGGATCCAAGCTTTTCCCATTTCGGGCGGCCAATTGCCGGCGCTGGCCCAATCTTGCGGACAAGAGCTTCAGGTAGCGCACTCGCGGTCGCGGTGAGCATCGAGATATAGGCCAGTCCCTTTTCCTCGTTGCGCCCGAGTGCCCTCGCAATCGTCTCACGCGTGAAACCACGCTTCTTGAGATCGACCGCGTACATGGCCTGTTCGATAAAGGAAGGATTCGCTCGCTCGGCATTTTCGATGCCTTGGGCAACGACCAGTTCTTCATCCGTCAGCGGCGCGACGACCGCTCTGACGGGTATCCCTATAATCTGGCAAGCCCGATGACGGCGGTGGCCATAGGCAATCTGGTAACGGCCAGGCTGATCGGGAAGGGGACGAACCAAAATGGGAAGCTTCTGACCCTCTCGCCTGATACCGTCGACGAAACCGGCAAATTCAGGGCTATCCTCGAAGTCCATTCGATCGCGCACGAATGCTGGGATGATATCGGCGGGATCGAGCTCGATGCCGCTTTCGCCAGACTGAAGCTGCGTGCGCAGCCGCTCGTTCTCCAGCTCAACAGCCGAGAAGGTCTGCTGCATCGACTTCACTGCGCCCGACATGCTGCCCGACGTCGATGGTCGGCCGACGGCGGCGGCCGGGGAGGGGATGTGTTTCTCGAGCTCAGCCCGATCGACGTTCGCGAACAGGCTCTTCATGCGGTTGGAGCGATCCTTGGCGTTCGTCATGTCCGCCCCCAGACGAGCTTGAGGTGGTTCAGGATCTCCTGATTGACGCTATCGACGGATTCGAGCGCTCGATTAAGCGTGTCCCGGCCGACCGTTCCACGAGCCATTTCGTAAAGGCTCTTCTTCTCAAGTCCCGCGCTCGCAATCGCAGTTGTTTCCACGACGACAGGTGCCAGCACGTCCTCGCCGAAAAGGGAGCGCAGAAGCGCAACGATGTTGACTTGGGGAACATCATTCGGATCGTGGCGCGTTAACACGTAGCGGATGAAATCGTGTTGCAGATGACCACCGTTTTCCTCAATGACCTGGAGGATATCGCTCGTCATCTTGAGGAACTGGTTCATGCTCGACACATCGAGCATCGCAGGATGGACAGTGACGAGGAGGGCGGTTGCCGCATAAAGCGCACCAAGCGTCAGGTAGCCGAGCTGCGGGGGAGCATCGATAAGGACCACGTCATAGTCGTCTTCGACGCTTGCGATAACCGATCCAAGCCGGCGGAAGAACATGCCTTCGCCGCGGCCGTCACCGCGCACGATAGCCTGGGGGGTCTCGTGCTCATATTCCATGAGCTCAAGATTGCCCGGCACTAGGTCGACACCCTCAAAATAGGTCTTGCGGATCACGCTCTTGAGCGAAACACGCTGCTCTTCATCGTAGCGGATCGCACCGTATACGGTCTGATTGTCTTCAACATCAATCTCCGGCTGGTAACCGAACATCGTCGACAAAGATGCCTGTGGATCGAGATCGATCGCAAGGACGCGCAGGCCTTGGAGCGCGAGGAAATGTGCAAGATGGACCGTGGTGGTGGTCTTGGCCGATCCACCCTTGAAATTGGCGACTGCTACGATCTGGAGCTTTTCACCGGTCCGCCGACGCGGAAGGAAGTCCAGCGCTTCCTTCGGCCGTTTCTTAGCAAGATGCTCGCGAATCTCGTTAATTTGAGCGAGGGTGTAGGCGCGACGGCGGTTATCCTTGCCGTGCAACTCCGGGGCCGCGCTCTCTCCATCAAGAGACATCTGTCTCAAGGTCGATTCCGCGACGCCCACCATCGTCGCCGCTTCGCGGGAGGTGAAGGTTTTGAGGGTCTTCTTCGCCTCAGGCGGATACATTTGTGAGCGGAGCGACTGAAGCTGCGCCGCAAGCAAATGCGAGTGGCGCGTAATTTTGGAGACGGACTCCTCGATAAGAGGCTTGGTGGCTGCAGCAGCGGGCATATCGCTCTCGACGGAAAAAAACTGACAATCGCTGAAAAAACGTCGCCCAACGATTACGCGATTCCATAAGCCGGTCAAATCTTAATTGGTTAACAGAAACTTAACGGCTTAAGAGGCTTCCTCCCCGGCACTACAAATATCCAATGAAACGGGTCACTTAACGAATTCCTTAAGCTCCCCGCGGCGTGACAAAAAAGAGTCGATAACCTCGCGTGAGCCATATTCCGCACCGCTCGAAGCAGCTTTTCATCGCGACTCGGCGAAGTCCGACACGTTACGGCCCGAATGATGAAACGCGATTATCGCAGACCCCTAGCTATTTGGGAGTGTTGGTCGCGGCATACTTTAATCAGTTAAATCAACCTAGCTCGCTCCAGCGACTGCCCGAAGCAACTCAAACACGGTAGGGGACAATTCAAACTGCCTTGCCGTTCCTCGCCCCATAGAATTCTTTCCTAGCGTTTCAACGAGCACTCCGCGCGCAACGAGCAGGTCCATCGTCTCGACGACACCATTGCGGGTCATTCCGGTAAATTTCATGATATTTGAAAGCGTTAGCGCTTCGCCGGCTAGGTGCATCATATAAAGGATGTTCAACACGCCGATCTGCTTGATCCGGGACTGTGGCGTCTCGCCTTCGAGCGGCTTCTCCAAGATCTCACGCACCGCGAAGGCCGATAGCGCCTGGTTTTTCCATCCGTCACTCAATTTGCTTGCCATCGATTTAACTATCTATTATTTGCATAGTATGAGCGTTGGGGCGAGGCGATTCTTCGTATGCCGTCCAACGAAATTTCAATCGGAGGGTAGGGGGCATGAAGAGCCTTTTCTTTCGAACGGTCATGGCGGCGTTAGGGTTCGGTTCACTATACCTTAGTTCTGGACAAAGTGCTCGTGCCGACGAATGGGGTTGCCAGGTTATCCTGTGCCTATCCAATCCCGGTGGCCCGACACAATACGCTGAGTGCCGACCGCCTATCCAGAAACTCTGGAGATGGCTCGCCAAGGGACGGTCATTCCCGACCTGCAGCGGCGTTGGCTTTCAGAGTTCGCGTCCTCGCTACGAACCTCTGTATTGCAACGAAGGCTACCGCCTGACCGGCGGATATGGTCCGCGCGGACAAGACGCGACTTGCGTGTCGACCGCCATGCAGGTTGTGAGCAATGACCTCTGCCGGCCCGATCGCGGCGGGGGAACGGGACGCGCCGGTTTGATCTCCTCCGCTCGATGGCAATGGGATGGCGGGCGCCAGCGGTGCGTAGCTTACACCATGAGCCGCCCTCTGGTCCGCGAGAAGCCTCGATACATCGATGTGACCATCGACGGCGTCGGCAAGCAGAGGGTGTGGTTCTAGGCATGCCCATAGCTTTTCTCGATCTTGCGCAGACCTGCGCACCCTTTGTTGCGTCCGAAACCCTGGCCGGCGTCGTCAGTCTTGAAAGCCGCTTCGCGCCTTTCAACATCCGCATCAACAGCGGCCGACCGCTCAAGAAGCAGCCGGCATCCAAGGCGGAGGCAATCGAAATCGCCACGTCACTCGTTGCCGAGCGTCACGACATCCAGCTCGGTCTCGGTGGGATCGGGTTGGAGGAACTCCAAAAACTAAAGCTCTCGATCTCCGACGCCTTCGACCCCTGCCTCAATCTCCAGGCCACAGGCACGCTGCTGGATGGCTACTACCGCCTAGCCGTCAAGGCCGGAGCCGATCCCGCCAGGGCCGAGCAGGTGATGCTGCAATCCTACTACGGCCGCGACGATCCCTCCGTCGGCGCGATGGTCAACTACGACGATCAGGTCCGCCGCGAGATCAAACGGCTCTCGCCGACGATGGCCAAGCTGACGATCGGCGACACGGGGGAGGGGAGGGGAAACGGCGACCCGCCCGCATCGTCCGCTGTCGACGTCATCGCGGAGGTGGTTGCCGAAAGCGCCGAACAGGATACCGCATCGATCACAGCGGCGCCGACATGGGACGTCTTCAAAACCCGACGCCGGTCGTCCGTCCTGGTGTTTCAGAATAGTCAAATGGAGCAGAGTGAATGAGTATTAGTTCCCGTATCCGCGCGTTTGCGGCCCCGTCTGCGATGGCATTCGCCACACTAGTGATGCTCGTCGAGCCGGCCTTCGCACAGGCTGCCGGCATCGAGACGATCCTGCAGAATGTTGTCGATCTCCTGCAGGGCAACATCTTTCGGCTGTTCGCCACCATCGCGGTTATCCTGATCGCCCTTGCCTGGATGTTCGGTTACATGGACCTGCGGCGCGCTGGTTACTGGATCGTCGGCATCGGCGTGATCGCCGGTTCCTCGGAACTCGTCAGCACGATCGTCGGAAGCTGATTGCATGGCGACCGCGCGACCGACACTTGAGGAAGATACGCTGTTCATCGCCTGCACCCGGCCGGCGATGATCGCCGGCGTAACGATGGAAGCCATGGGCATCAACGTCATGGCGACGACCATCTTCTATCTCGCGGCGGGCTCGGTCGCCTATGCGCTCGTCGGCGTCGTCTTCCATTTCATCTTCCGGGCGCTCGTCAAGCACGACCACAACATGTTCCGCATCCTGGTGGCCTGGGTCGAGACCCGCGGACGAACCCGAAACGGCGCGTATTGGGGCGGATCAACGCTTTCGCCGTTGCGGCTCGCCCGGCGCTATGACGAAAGGGATCTCGGATATGCCTAGCGTCGCAACCCTCAAGTCTCGCGAACTCGGCCCGGAGACCTTCATCCCTTATGTGCGTCATGTCGACGAAAGCACCATCGCGCTCGACTCTCGCGCCCTGATGGTCATGATCGCCCTCGAAGGCGTGTCCTTCGAGACTGCCGATGTCCTCGACCTCAATGCGCTCCACCGCGACCTGAACACGCTTTACCGCAACATTGCAGATGAGCGGCTGGCCCTGTGGACGCACCTCATTCGTCGCAGGGACAGCGATTATCCCGACGGAACGTTTGCGACGGCGTTCTCGGCCGCGCTCAACGAGAAATATCGCGAGCGCATGGTCCGCGAGGACCTGTTCCGGAACGACCTTTACTTGGCGATCCTGTGGTCACCGGCGCGTGATCCGGCCGAGAAGGCAGCCAAGCTGCTGTCTCGCCTCCGGCGCGCGCATCGATCCAGCGTCGAGCTCGATGAGGAAGCGCTGAAGCAGCTTCAGGACAAGGTCGTTGACGTCACCGCTGGATTGCAACGCTTCGAGCCGCGGGTTCTTTCCCTTTACGAGCACGACGGACTGCTGTTTTCCGAGCCGAGCGAGGTCCTCCACCAACTGGTGGGCGGCCGGCGTGAACCAATCCCATTGACCGAGGGCCGTATTTCCTCGGCGATCTATTCGGACCGGGTGATCATTGGTCGCGAGACCATCGAGATCCGGCACGAGGCGGAAAGCCGCTATGCCGGCATGCTGAGCTTCAAGGAATACCCGGCCCGCACCAGGACTGGGATGCTCGATGGCGTCCTGACCAGCCCCTTCGAACTGATCCTGTCGCAATCCTTCTGCTTCACGTCCAAGGCAGACACCCGCGTCATCATGGGCCGCAAGCAAAACCAGCTGGTCAGCAGCGGCGACAAGGCCGCATCGCAGATCGACGAACTCGACGACGCGATGGACGATCTGGAATCTAACCGCTTCGTGCTCGGCGAACATCACCTGACGCTTGCCGTCTTCTCGGCCTCGGTGAAAGAACTGACCGACAATCTCGCCAAGGCCCGCGCCGCACTAACCAATGGCGGCGCTGTGGTGGCGCGCGAGGATCTCGGTCTCGAGGCGGCCTGGTGGGCGCAGCTGCCGGGCAATTTCCGCTACCGCGCGCGATCGGGCGCGATCACCTCACGCAACTTCGCAGCGCTGTCGCCCTTCCATTCCTATCCGATCGGACAGAAAGACGGCAACGAATGGGGACCGGCGGTCGCCTTGCTCAAGACGGCATCAGGTTCTCCCTACTACTTCAATCTCCACTATGGCGATCTGGGCAACACGTTCATGTGCGGCCCGTCCGGCGCCGGCAAGACGGTGATCGTGAACTTCCTGCTGTCGCAGCTGGAAAAACACGACCCGCACGTCGTCTTCTTCGACAAGGACCGCGGCGCGGACCTTTATGTCCGCGCCGCCGGCGGCACCTATCTCCCCCTCAAGAACGGCACGCCGACCGGCTGCGCTCCCCTCAAGGCCCTCGACCTGACGCCGGAGAACAAGGTGTTCCTGACACGCTGGATCGGCAAGCTGGTGGGATCCGGCACGCGCGAGCTGACGGTCTCCGAACTGCGCGACATTGCCGGCGCGGTTGACGGTCTTGCCGATCTGCCCACGGACCAGCGGACGATCGGCGCGCTGCGGACGTTCCTCAACAACACCGACCCTGAAGGCATCGCGGCGCGGCTGCGGCGGTGGGAGAGGGGAGGGCCGCTCGGCTGGGTGTTCGACAACGTCATCGAGGATATCGGCTTCGGCGAGTTCGGCGGCAGCGGCAAGTTCATCGGCTACGACATGACGGATTTCCTCGACAACGAGGAAACCCGCACGCCGCTGATGGCCTATCTCTTCCATCGCGTCGAGCAACAGATTGACGGCCGCCGGATCATCATCGTCATCGACGAGTTCTGGAAGGCGCTCCAGGACGAGGGCTTCCGCGATCTCGCGCAGAACAAGCTCAAGACGATCCGCAAGCAGAACGGCCTGATGCTGTTCGCCACGCAGAGCCCGCGCGATGCACTGATCTCACCGATCGCGCACACGATCATCGAGCAATGCCCCACGCAGATCTTCCTGCCCAACTCGCGCGGCAACCACGCCGACTATGTCGAGGGGTTCAAGCTGACCGAGCGCGAGTACGAATTGATCGCGCGCGAACTTTCGATCGAGAGCCGCAGGTTCGTGCTGAAGCAGGGGCATAACAGCGTCGTCGCCGAACTGAACCTCACCGGCTTTGACGACGAACTCGCCATCCTTTCCGGCCGCACGGCCAATGTCGAACTTCTCGACGCTATCCGCGCCGAAGTCGGCAACGATCCGAAGGACTGGCTCCCCGTTTTCCAGAAAAGAAGGAGTGCAAGCTGATGGCTTCCTATCGACTTCATGGTGCAGCGCTTGCGTCTGCGCTCGTCCTCACCGCGGGCGGCGCGGCAGGGCAGGGGATCCCGGTGATCGACCAGACGGCGATCCTGAAGCACATAGAAAGTATCGCCCAGTTGAAATCGCAGCTCGATGCCCTCCACCAGCAGATCGAACAAGCCCAGCAGCTCTACGGCTCGCTCAACAAGCTGACCGACATGGCGGACCTCGCGAGCGTGCTCAACGACCCCGCGATCCGCAAGGCGCTCCCGTCCGACTTCGCCGCCATCGAGGGCTTGCTCAAGGGCGAGGGAAGCGGCGTGTTCAAGGATTCCGCTTCGAAGTTCCTGGAGGGCAACTCCACGTATCGCACAGACGCCGACGATTTCTATGCCAAGGAACTCGCGCGCGTGCAGAACAAGAATGCCGGGCAGATGAGCCTTGGCCAGCAGATGTACGATGCCGCCACCAAGCGCATCGATGGCATCGATCAGCTGCGTGAGAAAATCTCTACCGCAAGCGACGCCAAGGAAATTGCCGACCTGCAGGCGCGGCTGCAGGCCGAACAGGCGTTCCTCCAGACGGACGTGCTGCGGATGGAGGGTTTGCGGATGGTCCAGCAGGCGCAAACCCAGGTCGATGAGCAGCGGAAGGCCGAGGACTGGCGCCAGCGGATGGATGCGATGAAGGCGGCGCTGCAATGAGACGGTTTCCATTCCTTGCCACGCTGTTAGTTCTCGGAGCCTGCTCCGAGAAGACTGAGCAGGCCTATACCGTCGACGAGCTGATCGCCGATGAGGCGCTGCTGTCCCGCATCGTAACCGAGTGCCGGAACAATCCTGGCGAGCTGCGCGAAACCACCAATTGCCGAAACGCGGAAGCCGCCGACGGCAAGCTACGGCTTCAGAACATGCGCCGCGCGCTCGGAGGCTGACCGCCATGTATCAGGTGTTCGAGTTCATCGACGGACAGTTCAAGCGGCCGTTGGAAATGTTCGTTTCCGAGGGAACCTCAAACATCGCCGAGTGGGTCACCGGGCCGCTGACGGCGGCGGTCACGCTCTACATCATCATCTACGGCTATCTCATCTTGCGCGGGTCCATCCAGGACCCCGTCATGGAGTTTGCGTTCCGCGCGATCAAGCTCGCGATCATCGTCATGCTGGTGAAGAACGCCGGCGAGTACCAGACCTATGTCACGAACATCTTCTTCGACGTCTTGCCACGCGAGATCGCCCAAGCTCTGAACACCGGCGCGACGCCCAGCGCCAGCTCCTTCGACAGCCTGCTCGACAAAGGCCAGGCCTCGGCCACCGACATCTGGTCGCGCGCGTCCTGGCCGGTCGATATCGTCACCGGCGTCGGCGGCATGATGGTGATCGGCGTCAGCTTCCTCGTCGCCGGGATCGGCTATGTCGTCTCGCTCTACGCCCGGCTGGCGCTCGCCATCGTGCTTGCAATCGGCCCGATCTTTATTGCTCTCGCCATGTTCCAATCCACTCGTCGCTTCACCGAGGCCTGGATTGGACAGCTCGCCAACTTCGTCATCCTTCAGGTTCTGGTCGTGGCGGTCGGCGCTCTGCTGATCTCCTGTATCGACTCCACCTTCACGGCGATCGATGCCTATTCTGACGTGCTGATGCGGCCCATCGCGCTCTGCGCCATCGCCATTGCCGCGCTCTACGTCTTCTACCAGCTCCCAGGCATCGCATCGGCATTGGCATCGGGCGGAGCGTCCCTGGCTTATGGCTACACCACGGCACGGGACGCGCATGAGGGCATGCTTGCACGCGGAACCCGCTACACCGGGCGGTTTATCGGACGTGGCGCTCGCTTTGCCGGGCGCGCGCTCGGCTCCAAAGGGGCCGGCGGATGATTGCTCCCCCCAGGAAGAACACAAGGCTTGCTGAAATGACCAAGACCACCGTCCTGCTTGTCGTTCTCGCCGCGCTGGGAGGGTGCGCCTCGCTCACCTATCCGCTCCCGAAATGCGACGGCTATTCGCGGCGGCCGCTGAACCGCTCGATGTGGGAATGGGAGGGGGACCGCAAGCTGCAGCGCGAGGATTCGAGCGCTCGGTCCCCGACATCGGCCACCCCCTATGTCGAGGAAGACAACACACCCGCGGCGTTCGCGCATCTCGATATCGACGGCTCCCATCGCCGTTGCGCGGGGTGAAAGCATGGTCTCGACAGACAATCTCAAGAGCTATTTCGAGAAGGCGCGGCGATTCGACCAGGACCGCATGATGCAGATCGAGCGATCGAACCGGATCGCCTGGGCGATCGCGATTGCCTCCAGCATCGTTGCCGGCGTCGCCGTCTTCGCCGTCGCCGGCTTGACGCCGCTGAAGACTGTCGAACCCTTCGTCGTGCGCGTCGACAATTCCACCGGGATCGTCGATGTCGTCTCGGCGCTCACCTCGACAGCCGGCACGTACGACGAGGCGGTGACGAAGTATTTTGCCGCAAAATATGTCCGCGCCCGTGAGGGTTACGTCTGGAGCGAGGCGGAGGAGAATTTCCGCTCGATCGCACTGCTGTCGACCCAGGCGGAGCAGGCCCGCTTCTCCGCCAGCTATCGCGGGAGCAATCCGGAATCGCCGCAGAACATCTACGGCCGTGCTGCGACCGCCCGGATCAACATCGCGTCGATCTCGCTGATCAACCAAAACGTCGTGTCGGTGCGCTACATGCGCACGATCACCCGCGGCGAGGAAACGCGCACCTCCCACTGGGTGGCGACGCTCACCTACTCCTACGCCAACGCCCCGATGTCTTCGACGGACAGGCTGGTGAACCCCCTCGGCTTTGCGGTCAGTGAATACCGCGCCGATCCGGAGGCAATCAATTGATACGAAAGTCAATTCTTCTTGCATTGCTTGTCGCCGGAGCAGCCTCTTCTGCCCTTGCACTCGACATTCCCCGCGGGGCGTCGCAGGACAGCCGGGTCCGCTTCGTGAACTATCAGCCCTACAACATCACCCGCATCGTCGGCACGCTGCGTTCCTCCGTGCAGGTCGAGTTCGCGGCCGACGAGGAGATCGCCCATGTCGCGCTCGGCAACAGCGTTGCCTGGGAGGTGGCGCCGGCAGGCAACATCCTGTTCCTGAAGCCACGCGAGAACCAGCCGGTGACCAACATCTCCGTGGTGACGACCCGGCGAGATGGCTCGACGCGCAGTTATCAGATGGAGCTTACCGTTAGAGACGGCTCGGTCGCGGTCGGACAGAACACCTATTTCTATGTGAAATTCCGCTATCCCGCAGATGAGGCGGAACTTCGCCGCCGGCAGGCGGCGGCGCGCGCGCTTGCCAACCAGGCGAAGCATGCTGACGATGTGCTTGCGCTCCATGAAGCGTACGGCCCGCGCAACTGGCGCTATTCCGCACAAGGGTCGCAAGCTCTGGAACCACAGAGCGTCTACGACAACGGCAAGATCACCACCTTCGCCTTCGTCGGCAATCAGGAGATGCCGGCCATCTACATGGAAAACTCGGACGGCTCCGAGAGCCTCGTCCCGAAATCCGTCGACGGCAATCTCGTAATGGTCCACGCGATCAGCCGCAAGTTCATCCTGCGGCGCGGCAAGGATGTGCTGTGCGTGTTCAACGAGGCCTACGATCGTGTCGGCATCAATCCGGACACCAACACGACGTCGCCCTCTGTGGAACGCATCGTCAAAGACGATGCTTCGGCGCAATAGGGGAGGGGAGGCCATGATTCAGGAAGAGGAACATCGCATCCCCGGCGAGCGCGCCGAGACAGTCACCGGCCGACGCATCGACCAGAATCCGGTCTTGAAGCGCGGCGCGGTGGCGCTTGCCGTCGTGGCGTTCATCGGATTTGCTCTCTGGTCAACGACGGGCAAGAAGGCGCAGGACGAGGACTCGCAGCCGGAGCGCGTCGTCATTCGCCAGACCACGCCGTTCGAGGCGGCCAAGGAGAAGGTCGAGCCGAAGGAGGTCGTCCCGGAGGTGAAGCTGCCGACGCCTGTCGTGGAATCGGTCGCAGAGGAGAAGGACGAGCTGCTCGATTCCGCACGCAGGGCACCGGTGATGGCGTTCAGCGGGGGGCAGAAAAATGCCACCCAGCGCCGAGAGAACGATTCCGAAACGGCCGCGAATAGCAATTTCCTTCCGCTCGACGGCAACATGATGGGACAAAACCAGCAGAATAGCGATGAACAGCGCTTCGACGGCCTGCTGCGCCCGACCAAGCTTGAAGGCTCGCGCGCCGGCACGCTCGGCAATCGCGACTTCATCGTCGCTATGGGGACATCGATCCCCTGCGTGCTGGAGACAGCCTTGGCCTCCGACCAGCCCGGGTTCACCAGCTGCGTGATCAACCGCGATATTCTCTCCGACAACGGCAGGGTCGTCCTCATGGAGAAGGGCACCCAGGTCGTTGGGGAATACCGCGGCGGGCTGCAGCGCGGGCAAAAGCGCCTATTCGTTCTCTGGAACCGCGCGAAAACCCCGAAAGGGGTGATCGTCACGCTCGCCTCTCCAGCGACCGATGCGCTCGGCCGCGCCGGCGTCGACGGTTATGTCGACACCCATTGGTGGGTGCGCTTCGGCAGCGCCCTGCTTCTTTCCATTGTCGGTGATGCGACCAGCTACGCGAACAGCCGGTTGCAGGATAGCGACGTCGATGCGCAGAATACCACAAGCGCCGGCCAGCAGGCGGCGGCGATCGCCGTCGAACAATCCATCAACATTCCGCCGACGCTCAACAAGCACCAGGGCGAGCTCGTCTCGATCTTCGTCGCCCGCGACCTGGATTTCTCGGGGATTTATTGCCTGCGGGTAACGGAGCCGAGGAACCGCATCCTCGATCGGGCGGTGGTGGGGGATTTCGCGCCAGACTCGAAGCTGGTAACGAAGTAGCGCGGCGATGACAGAAGCGCAGGATGCGGCAGTCGTTCGTGAGTTGCTGAAGCCGTTTTCGGCATTCTTGCAGGATCCCTCACTCTATGAGGTGATCGTCAATCGGCCTGGGCAGGTGCTGACGGAAGGACCCGGCGGGTGGCGGATCCATGATCTTCCGGAGCTTTCCTTCGACAAACTCATGCGCCTAGCCCGGACCGTCGCCAGCTTCTCGCATCAACACATCGATGAACAGCGGCCGATCCTATCGGCAACGCTTCCGGGCGGGGAGCGCATTCAAATTGTCATCCCTCCTGCCACGCTGAAGGGGACGGTGAGCATCACCGTCCGCAAACCGTCGTCGGTGGATTTCACATTGGACGATCTGGAAGATAGGCAGTTTTTTGCGCGCACGCGGACTGTTGAGACGGATGCGCCAGGCGAAGACGACGAGCTACGCGACCTATACCGCGCTGGTGAGGTCAAGGAGTTCCTGCGGCGGGCGGTTATCTCCCGAAAGAACATAATAATTTCGGGAGCGACAGGATCGGCAAAAACGACGCTTTCGAAGGCCCTTATCAAACATATTCCCGCGGACGAGCGGATCATATCGATCGAGGACACGCCGGAAATCGTCATCTCGCAACCGAATAACGTGCGGCTGTTCTACTCGAAAGACCGGCAAGGGCTTTCTCAAGCCGGGCCTAAGGAGCTTCTGGAATCTAGCCTCCGTATGCGCCCGGATCGTATACTGCTGCAGGAACTGCGCGACGGAACTGCGTTCTACTACATCCGGAATGTCAACTCCGGCCATCCAGGCTCAATCACAACAGTCCATGCAGATTCCGTGTCGCTAGCGTTTGAGCAGTTGACCCTTTTGATGAAGGAGTCAGATGCAGGTCGAGACATTGACCGTGCCGAAATTCTGAGCCTGCTGACGGCTGCGATTGATGTGGTTGTCCAATGCAAACGGACGGCTGGTTTGTTTCAGGCGACAGAGGTTTATTTTCGTTCACGTCTTTAAAGCCGGGCATCGGGTCAGGCTACGCTCGACTATCGCGCGTTGCATTGCTATGCAACCCTCGATATTACGAGCAACAACGGAAATTCAAAGTTCCATAAATTGTATTATGCAATCTAGGATTGTCGTTGCTGGCACCACACTGCCCTAACATGTACGGAGGCAGACACTTTGAAGGAATTAGATCGACCCGAGCGTCTGGAAAAGCTCACAGCCGAGATCCAAGGCGCCCCTACCGTTTCCGATGCCCTTTGGATTTTCCAGCGAGCCTATGATCTCGACTTCCTCACCTATCATCTCGCATTGACTATCGCCGATGTGGTCGACACACCGTATGTGCGGACGACATACAACGACACGTGGGTATCGCGCTATTTGCTGCGAGGATACGTCAAGATCGATCCCATCTTACGCGACGGTCTCACCCGCTTCATCCCATTCGACTGGCGCGAGGTCGAAGTCTCAGCAGCGGCCGAAGAATTCCTGGCCGACGCACAACAGCACGGTATCGGCGCCAACGGCTTCTCCATTCCCATCGTAGATAAGAAGCGACGCGCGCTCTTATCATTAAACTCTAGGCAGAATCCCGATGAATGGGACAAGGTAGTTGCACGATATCGCTCTGAATGGCTGGACGTCGCGTATTTGATCCACCGAAGAGCAGTCTTCGAACTTCATGGCGAGCACGACCCAATTCCCCACCTTTCCAATCGCGAGATCGAGTGTCTTCACTGGAGCGCCCTCGGCCTGCACAGCAAGGACATCGCGACGATACTCGGCTTGTCCGAGCATACTACACAAAGTTACCTGGCATCCGCCCGGCACAAGCTTGGAGCGGCGACAATTACGTCGGCGACTTCTCTCGCAATTCAACTCCGGCTGATCAATCCCTACAGCAATACCCAGACCTAAGGGGGCTGCTTTCTGGAGATTTATCGCATCGGCGATCGGCGGCATGCTTCTCTCGCACAGGCTGAACGCAACCTGGCGATGAGGAGGAGCTCGCTATGTCAAAGGCTTCATCGGAATTCATGCGGGAATGCGACGGCGCGCCTCGGCTGAACGAGATGTTCCAATTCTTTTCTGCGACGGCCGCCGGTAGATCGGGCGCGCCCGAAAATCTTCCGACCGCGGACTTCCGGTTGCTGCAGCACGACACCCGCCTGCTTGAGTTTGCCGAACGACACCGCGCTTTGTGGGGCCAGTTCGACCCGCACTTCTTCAGCAGTATTCCTTACGTCCTTGAAGAAGAAATCAGGCACGGCGACGCCCTGCTGGAATACGCCAAAAGCAAGCAGCGCTCACACTCTCCAGTAGGATACTACGTGCTTGGAGGCGCAGAAGGGACGTTGGCGCGCACGCTCGGAAGCATGGCGGGCGGAGCAATACTCACGTTGTCATGCAGTCCGAACAAGGAGAACGAAGCGAGTTTCCTCAGGCACGGTCAACCGCGATTTTCTTCCTTTTTCCATGGCCCCTTTCACCGACTGACATCGGAATTTCTCCTCAGCGACGCCGTTCTGAAACCGCTCGGCGGCAAGTTCGATGTCATTCTCGAGGATACAACATTCCAGATGTATTCCCCGAACCGCTCGGGGCAGATCAGCTTCGTCAAACAATATCTGAAGGACGATGGAGTATTCCTCTTTGTCGAAAAGTTCCGACATGAAGGCTCCGCCGAATATGTGCGTCGCGAACTACAAAAAGACTATGGGTATAAGGCCAGGTATTTTTCGGCTGACGAGATCGCTCAAAAAAACAAAATAATCCTCGAGCGGATGAACCTTAACGAGGTTACGATCGAGACAATGGCCGCAGCGCTCCGCGAACACTTCGTGCATGCCTGCATGACGTGGAATAGTGGCAATTTCTACGCAATAGCCGCCAGCAATAATGCGCAAAATCTCTTCGATTTCGTCGGAAGAATGTGTGAACCGTGCATACCGCACGAATACAACTACGAGAAGCTGCCGAGGCCCCTGCCCGGATTTTCGTTTGACCTGCCCCCATTTCGGCACGTGAAAAGAGCGCCGTGATGGTAAAACCCGAAGGTTGGCTAGCAGCTAGGAAAGGCCGTTCGACGCTGCTCCTGTTCTTTGCTGGAATGCTGGTCTCAAACGTAGGCCGAAACGCATATTTCGTCTGCTTAACATGGATCGCCCTTACCAAGTCGAACAGCGTGCGACTGGTAACGGTTTTGCTATTTGCGAGCACGCTGGTGCAATTCCTGTCCAGCGGCATATCCGGCCATTTGGCCGACGTGATCGACCGACGCCGCCTCGCGGTCGGCTTCGACGTTGTTCGAACTCTGGTGGTGGCGCTGACTGGATACGCCGTCACTGCCGAAGCCGGCCTTTGGGCGCTGTTCTTGTCGGTTGCCCTCTACTCGGTTGCCGACCGTGGGTATCTCACCTCCATGCAGTCAATGATCCCAGACTTAACTCTCCGGACGAGCGCAATCGCCGCGAACTCGGCTTCGTATTTAATGATGCAAGTGGGGACCTTTTTGGGCGCGCTGCTGGCGGGCTATCTTCTTCATGCGATACCATACGGAGTAGGACTGTCATCAATCGCTGTCACATTCGCCATTTCGGTCATCGTGCTTTACGCCGCGCGAATGGAACTGCGCGCCCCCGCGACAGCAACGCAATATAGAGCCAACCTACTAAGCCAACTGTTTTCCATAAAACAGCTAACTCGAAACAGGCTCATCGGCTCCGCGGCGTGTTACGGGCTCACTCTTGGCCTGGCGGCCTTATTCAGTTCTCTGCTCGCGGCATACGTTCTGAAGGAAATGAAAGGCGGAGCTGTTCAATTTGGCCAGATGGAATCTGCTTGGGCGCTTGGTGCAACTGTCGCCTGCCTACTTCTCTCGATTGGAGTCGGAAAGTCGCTGACAGACCTTAGCCTGGCACCTCTCCTATTCCTCTCCGGGGTTGGGCTTATCCTTTTATGGATGTTTCCCGGACCTGCCTCGGCAGCTACGACGCTCGTCGCGCTCGGCGTCATCTACAACGTGAACCGAATCCTCGTGGACGCGCGAGTATAACAAACCGTTGAGAGCTCGGCAATTGGAAGAACCAAGGGGGCGATCAACACCGTTGGGACTGGGATTGGTTTGCTTGTCTACGCCCTCATCGGAGTGGGTGGGGATAGATTCGCACCTTCTGAGATGTTTGCCCAGTATGGGGTGTTCATCGCTGCCGCTGCGGTGGGTTTTCTCCTGGCTGCATCAAGAGATCGGTCGTGCCCCAGCGAACGAAACGGGAGTGATTGAGAAATGCAGAGCCCCCGTGACATCAGAGGTGGCTCGGTTTGTCTGAACAGCTTCGGGCGTTTCGCTAAGTGGATTTCCGCCTCGATTATGCCGCCACCATCATTGGTGTCAGCGCGTTGAAGTAGGCCTGATCCGGCGTCCGCCGGTCAAGGGATGAATGTGGGCGTCTGGTGTTGTAGAAGTTCAGATATCGGGCGATGCCAGCGCGTGCCTCGGACACAGTCTTGTAGGCATGGAGGTAGACTTCCTCGTATTTGATCGAACGCCAGAGCCGCTCGACGAAGACATTGTCTCGCCACGCACCCTTGCCATCCATCGAGATGGCAATCTGTGACCTCTTCAGCACGGCGGTGAAGTCGATGGAGGTGAACTGCGATCCCTGGTCGGTATTGAAGATTTCCGGCCTGCCATGACGGGCAAGTGCCTCCTCCACCGCCTCGATGCAGAAGGCTGCTTCCATCGTGATCGACAACCGCCATGACAAGACCTTCCGGCTGAACCAGTCCACGACGGCGCACAGATAGACAAATCCCCGCGCCATGGGGATGTAGGTCAGGTCCATTGCCCACACCTGATTGGGCCGGGTGACTGCCAGCTTTCGTAGGAGGTAGGGATAAATTTTGTGCCCTGGCGCTGGTTTCGAGGTGTTCGGGCGGCGGTAGATCGCCTCGATGCCCATCTTCTTCATCAGCGTGGCGACGTGTCGCCGCCCGGTCTCCAGACCTTCTCCTCTCAAGAGCCCTTGCAACATCCGACTTCCGGCAAAGGGGTAGTCGAGATGCAATTCGTCAATCCGGCGCATAAGGGCCAGATCGCCGTCAGACACCGGACGAGGCAGATAGTAGACGCTGCCACGGCTGAAGCCGAGAAGCTTCGCCTGGCGCACGACGGATAGCTTGTGCTCGCGGTCGATCATTTCTTTCCGCCCAGCAATCCCGCCTTGCCGAGCGCACCGGATAAAAAATCGTTCTCCAGTGTCAGTTCGCCGATTTTCGCGTGCAGCGTTTTGACATCGATGGTCGGACCCGACGGCTCCGCTTTCGTTTCATCGCCGAACACACCTGTCGCCCCCTCAAGGAGCTGGTCTTTCCATTGCTTGATCTGGTTGGCGTGCACATCGAACTGCTGGGACAACTCCACCAGCGTCTGCTCACCTCGGATGGCGGCAAGTGCCACCTTCGCCTTGAAAGCCGGGCTATGGTTCCGGCGCGGTCGTCTCGTCATGGTCTCTCCTGTTCCCGGCATCTAAGCCGAAGTCAGGCAGAAACTCCACTTATCCCCGCTGTGCAGATTTCCCGAGCCAGCTCTATCCGCTGCGCTTTCGACCGTCTCCTCCCTTTGGTCAAGGGCTACTGGGAGGAGCCCTTACCGGCATACGCCGCAGCAGTTTACGAAGGTTTCGATCTACCAGGTTTGGATATTAGGCGCGACGCATTAACAAAGCTATGTTCGCTCCTCCGGCGACGTGCGATGGAGTCTGGACACAGCGAAACACTAGCACAGCTTTTAATCGAGCAGATTCATCGTAGACCAGTGATCCAGACCGGGCCACATTGCCATCTCGTGGTCGAGCCGGATGCGTTCTTCACCCATCTGTTCAACCTCATGGCTCTGAAAGCTCACTCAGAAGCTTGGTATCTCAACTATTCCGTTTCAACGGTGAAGTTTACTGAACGGGCCAAGAAAGGGCCCGGATGGCTTCTGCTCGATGGGCAAAATGTCAATGTGTTTGGACTATCCCATAGGCAGATGGAGCCATACAGCATCTGCGGCCGTCATGCTCCGCGGCGATTTGCAATGAGGCCAGCTGATCCCCACGTCGATCACCCTATGCGGGATCGCTTACAAGCCGTTCTTCCTGACAGGGAATTCTCCTCGGCCGCAGATGCGGTCAAATCGGCAAACGAGTGCCTGTGGCGCGCTTGCGTAGGACGCAATGTCCACTTCCTACAACTGGATGACGCCGATGTGGCAACGCTTGTCATCGACCATCTCCGGGATCGGGAATCCTGGTTATCGCGCCACTTCATCAATTGCCCCGCTACGCTAGCCACTTTTGCGGGCGCCGTGCGCGAGCTCAATTCTGGGCCGTGGGCCGGCTGGTTCACGTTCAACACCGATTTCTTTTGGCTCATTCACGGCGGGCGGTTGAAGCGGTTACATCTAGAGGGAGGCAAGTTGCGCGACAGCTTGGGGGACTTCGAGGTGGATTTCAATGCCGACTCGTTGGCGGAATCGCTCGAGGCGCGAGAAATCGTTCCGAGTCTGTTCCTAGTGTTCATGGTTGTTGCGATCCTCCCTGCCCTGCGCGCACTCGGCGGCAGCCGGCAGATCATCTATTATCCGTTGATGCGCGCCGCATTGTTGAAGGCATTGGAGCGCTCATCCGTCCTAGTCAACAAAGTGCTAGCAGAGAGCTTGCGGCTTGATCCGACGCCGAGTGTATGGGGGCACCGCACGATAGCTCCGACCTGCGACGACCCTTGGCGAATGCTCGCAGCTGGCGGACCCGCGGCGACCGCGAAACTGATCAACACATTCGCGAGCATGTCCTTGAATGACGCGAGCGCCGGTCTGCCCGGGTTTGTGAATGATGAACTCTGGCAGCAATGCTGCACTGCGCTGAAGGATAATAGCTTGCCCATTTTGCCAGCGAATTGAGAAACGCTCGATCGGCGAGACTTGACCGGTAAACCTGTGGGAAAGTGCACCGGCTGCACCGGACCGGAGACATCGAATGAACACGCCCCCCATCACCATCAGGCGCCTTTCTGCACCGGACGTTGGTACTTTCCAACAAGTCCGACTGGAAGCCCTTTCGTGCGAGCCATCATCCTTCGCGAGCACACACGAGGAATGGGCTTCGTTGCCCATAGAGGCCTGGCTGCGACGGCTGAACGACCCGGTCTTTGTCGCGTTCCAAGGTGGGGATCCAGTCGGTTTGATTGGCCTGATCAGAGAACCTCGGGCCAGATCCGCCCATCGTGCGACAATCGTTATGGTCTACGTCACGAAAACTCTGCGCGGGCGCGGACTTGCGACACGCCTTCTCGATACCGTTGAAAAATTCGCTCGGGGCATAGGCGTGACGCAGCTGGAACTGACGGTAAGCGCCCAAAATCCAGTGGCGACAGGCGCATATCTTCGTCACGGGTTCGTTGAGGTCGGCAGAATCCCGAACGGGTTCATTCACGACGGGAGAGGAATCGATGAAATTCTGATGGTGCGTCCATTGGTACCTTAGCTGGTCCGCACGTGTGAGGTCCCTATTCCAGGCCGATTGCCGGCTGGACGAGAAACGAAGCGGTCTCGTCCGAGCAGTGCGCCCTTATTTTAGAGATCGCGGCAGCGCCGTGTATCGCATTTTGTTACTTTGTAGAGTTTACTCCGTAGATGAATCCACCGCAGCGCGCATGACTGCGATCATGACCATTCGTGAGATTTTCGCGCGCAACCTCAGAAAGCTGCGACAGGCCAAAGGTCTGTCCCAGGAGAAGCTTGCACATCGCGCCGGCATTGATCGTACCTATATCAGTTCCCTTGAACGATGTGTTTATTCGCCCACAATCGACATGGTCGAGACCCTGGCGGAGATTTTGGAGGTTTCCCCGGCTGACCTGCTAGAGTCGGACCGTGGCAAGCCGCGTAGCGCCCCGAAATCAACTTGAATCAGCCGCGAGTTCGCATATCAAGGCCGCGACCTGGAATGACTTCACAAATGCAGGAACTGGCAGAAATTCGAACCGAGAATGGAAATTGTACGCGCCCGTGAACATGTTGGGCGTTGGGATGCCGCGCTCTGAGAGGACCGCTCCATCAGTCCCCCCACGCATCGACAAGAACTTAGGTATGATGTGGAGTCTATCGAGCGCGGAACCGAGTAGGCTCATCGGAAGCGGATTCATTGAAAGACAGGGACCGACGTTGCGGTACTCGTCCGCTATTCGGTACTGAATATTCCCCGATGCATATTTCTGTCTCACTGCTTCAACGACCGTCGCAATCTTCGTCTTGCGGCCCTCAAATGCAGTGTTATCAAAGTCGCGGATAAGAACCTGTAACCGCGCGCTGCTGTCATTTGCGACCAGATTGGCAACCCAGCAAAATCCTTCGCGGCCCTCAGTGTGTTCAGGGGTATCCATTGGATCAAAGTGGCTGATAAAATCGTGCGCCATCAGGATCGGGTTTACGAGTTTGCCCTTCGCCGACATGGGATGAGCACTCGCCCCTTCGAAAACGATTTCGGCTGAGGCGGCATTGAAGTTCTCAATGACCACCTCGCCGAGTTCACAACAATCGATGGTATAGGCGAAGTCGCAAGGGAAACGATCAAGGTCCAATGCCTTTGCCCCCCTCAGGCCGATTTCCTCGTCAGGCACGAACGCGACGAAAATGTCTCCGTGGGCCTCCGGGTCTTCCTGCCGAGCCAGGACCGTCATGATTACAGCAATCGCAGCTTTGTTGTCGGCGCCGAGGACACTGGTTCCGTCGCTTGTGATGATATCCGCATTCAGCCACTGGCGAAGTTCAGGATGTTCGTCGATCCGTAGCCATATTGACTGCTCGCTATTGAGGCACAGGTCGCTGCCGGAGAAGCGGTGGATTTGAGGTCGAACCGCCGGAGACAAACCAATGTCGGCGGTATCCAAATGAGCGATAAACCCGACCCGCGGTGCCCTCGACCGAGTACCGCGCCGAACCCCGGTTACGATTGCCTGGTCATCGACGACCACGTCTTGAACGCCCAATTCTCGTAGCTCTTCTGCCAACAAAAGAGCCAGAGACATTTGGCCGGGCGATGAAGGCAGCTTCATCAATGAGCTATCGCTTTGGCTTGCGACCGCAGCGTAGCGAAAGAAGCGCTCCGTCAGTTCCTGGCTGATATCCATGTGAAGCCCCGTGCGTTCATCAAAATTCCGGTAAATGACCATAACAAGAGGACCACCTCACGTCCGAATTCGCGCGCAACCGCTGGATATGTCCACATCGGTTCCAAAAGCTGCCGACTGGTGGGCGAGGCGGCGCAAGATGCGATCCGCGTTTCGGTGATCTGCAAGCTCCGGAACTAGGCGCTTTTCAAATTCGGATCGGCGCAAGGCGTTCTCTCCGCCGATAATCAGTGGATGAAGCGATACTTCGGTGAGATTGTTGCGCTCATCAAAGGAACATGCCCCGATCACGCTCTCCCAGACCTCCGGCGCTCGCCATGTTTCCTCCTCTGAAGGAACGTGAAATATGAAGTTGCCCAAACTGTAGAATATCGGGCGCCGGCGGTAAATTTCTACTCCCTGAAGAACCGGAGCGCCGTGACTGACGAACGCGGCGGCGCCAGCGTCAATGCATTGCTTTGCTACACTGCCGACCCAATCGGGAACCTGCAGCCAATCCGACGCCCAGTGGTGGTGATGTAGGTAGGCGACGACAAAGCGTCCGTCCCGAGCAGCGGCCGCGATCGCATTGAGGTTCCGAGATAGATCATGGTCGTTGATTTTCACACTCCGTCTAAATCCTGTCGACCGCCGAAAGACCGCTCGAGCGATGCAGACTTCTTCGGATTCATCGATCGCAAACGGGTCATTCGGCTGGATGTCGTTCACCAGGGTGATGTCGGTATACCCAACCCTGTCGCGGACCGAGCGAAGCTCCTCGAACATGTTGTTGTCGACATCAATGACCTGCGATATGCCGAGACGATTGACGCCCGGGCGTTCGGGACGCTCATTCCTCGCATCGTCGGCATACATGATATCCGGCCCCGGACCACCATCCATGGCGACAACCGCCACCCTCCGCCCCCCAATCTTTCCCACACCCGCAGTGGCCGCCTCACCATGATTGCGTCCGATACCAGCGTGCAGAAAATCGCGTTGCTCGACTTCCTCAAGCGTTGACAAGATACCCGATGGTCCGAGATCGAAGGCGTGATTGTTCGATAGCGACAGGGCGCGAAAGCCAATGTCTTTCAGAGCGTCCAAAACAATGGGTTTACTGCAATCGAAATAAGAGCCCTTCAAAGGCCAGCCGCGATGACGTCCGAAAATCGTCCCTTCAAAGTTGGTAAACGCCAAATCCGTATTTCTCAACAACGCACAAACCTCTTGGAACCCTGGGTTAGAGACACTGCGGGTGTCGTGTTTGATGAGAGATTGCCCGGTGACCGCGACAGTAAAGTTGCTGCTCATAGATTGACCTCTAATAATATGACGCGCCGGAACGCCAAGGGTGCGATCCGCGCCCTACCCTCGGCTGCCGCCCGCTTAGTGGATTGTTCTGGTTCTATTGGACAAATTTCTGAGAGCGTGCCTCGACGAGACTACGAGTGTAGGCATTCTGCGAACGGGAAAAGATCGTCGCTGCCTGACCAGAGTCCTCTACGCGCCCTCCTTTGAAGATGTAGATGTGGCTACAAATATCCTGAACGACGGCAAGATCGTGGGAGATGAAGAGCATCGAGATACCATCGTCGAAAACTCGTTCTTTCAGGAGCTTGACGATCTCGGCCTGCACGGAGACGTCGAGCGCAGAAGTAGGTTCGTCGGCCACAATGATCTGTGGCCGCGCGAGTAACGCACGCCCTATGCAAACGCGTTGTTTCTGTCCGCCGGATAGCTGATGCGGATAGCGGGCCAGGACGTTTCGCGCGAGCCCCAGCCGATCCACCATCTCATCCACATTCGAATTGGTCCGATTGCCGGAAGCGTGCATGCCGAACCGGATGGCCTCCTGAAGAGTGTCGTCGATCGTCATCCGCGGGTTCAACGAAACCGACGGATCCTGGAAAATCATTTGAACCCGCCCGAGAATGCCACTCTTGCCGCCCTTCCTCGAAATATCGAACCTCGTATCGTCGATCACGATCTCGCCCTCGCCGGCCGTTTCAAGCCCCGCAATGATCCGGCCGATCGTCGTTTTGCCGCTGCCGCTCTCACCGACAATACCGGTGATACTTCCACGTGGAATTCTGATCGAAACATCGTCGAGGGCACGCTTCGGCGACCGTCTGATGAATGGCCAGGACAGCCCTGAGGAGCTAAAAGCTTTGGAGACCTTTCTAGCGACAAGGATGTCGGCAGCGCCGCGCGTGTCGTGCTCCGGATTCTCCCGCCGCGCCTCGTTGATCCCCGACCCATCCTGGTCGCTATTGTGTTCGGACACCTGCAACCTTGGCACCGCGGCGAACAATGAGCGCGTGTAGTCGTGCTTCGGATCATCCAGAATGACGCTCGTCAGATTTTGCTCGACAACCCGACCATGTCGCATCACCAAGACGTCGTCGGCGATTTCCGCGATGACACCCATGTCATGGGTGACCAGAACAATCGAAACTCCGGTTTCGTCGACAAGCCTGCGCAAAAGCGCGAGGATCTGCTTTTGAACGGTTGCATCTAGTGCGGAGGTTGGTTCGTCCGCGACGATAACTTCAGGCGAGCCTGCTATTGCCATCGCAATCACGATGCGTTGACGCTGACCACCGGAGAACTGGTGCGGATAGTCGCTAAATCGACGCTGCGGATCAGGAATGCCGACGCGCTCCAGGAGTTCGAGACAACGGGCGCGGATCTCCTTGCGGGAGATCTTCGGATCGGAAGCCCTGATAGTTTCGCTGAGCTGCGCGCCTATCGGCATCAAGGGATCTAGCGATGCCGTGTGGTCCTGGAAGACCGCTGAAATGCGTTGCCGCGAGATAGGGGTCCGCCCATTTGTTCCTACTCCGCCGACGGGCTGACCGGAGAGCTTTATTGTTCCGGACGTCTCTTCGAACTGCGGCCCTAGCATCCGCAACACTGCGTTCCCCAATGTCGATTTCCCGGCGCCGGATTCACCTATGATGCCGAGGATCTTCCCTTTTTCGAGAGCGGCGCTTACATTTTGAAGAATTTGGAGCGAACCGCTCGCCCCTCTGTACTCAACCGAGAGATTGTTGATTTCCAGCAGGCTGGTGCTTGCATGTTCAGTCATCGTTGCTTGCTCCTGGGATCCAATTTGCGCCGAACATCCTCGCCAACGAAGTTTACGCTCGCAATCAACGCGAACAGGGCGAGACCGGGAAAGAAGCTGATCCAGTACTGTCCGGTCAGCAGATACTGGAACCCGTTCGCAACCGCAGAGCCAAGAGACGGTTGATCGACTGGAACGCCTAGCCCGAGAAAGGACAACGTTGCCTCAAGCGCGATAGCGTGGCCTACCTCAATCGGAATCAGGGTGATTGCCGGCGCGATGCTGTTGGGAAGAAGGTGGCGGAGAATCACGCGAATTGTAGGCAGCCGCAGCAAATGAGCACTGTCGATGTATGACTTGCTTCGTTCGCTTAATGCGACGGCACGGGCGACCCGGGCATAGTTTGCCCATTGGACGATCACGAGGGCCAAGATGATGCGATCGACGCCCGGACCAAGCGTTACGACGGCAATAAGGGCAATGAGGATCGTCGGTAGGCTCAGAAACAGGTCGACCGTGCGCATGATGCCGATATCGATCCAGCTACCAAAATAGGCTGCGGAAACGCCGGCGGTAAGGCCGATCAGAGCAGCGACCGCCGTGCTGGTGAGGGAAACTACCAGGCTAATGCGCAAGCCGAAGAGAATTGTGCTGGCAATATCGCGTCCCAGACCGTCGGTTCCCAGCACATAGGTATAGCCACCACTTCCAGGCGTTCCTGGTGGAGACGACGCTTCCCAGCCGAAGATCTGAAGCGGGTCGTAGGGGTTTTGCGGCGCAATTAGCGGTGCGGCAGCAGCAACGAGGACGAAGGCAACAAAAATGATTGTCGAGGGCGTTATAGAAAGAGCTAGATCGTGCTTCCGCCATCTCCGGAGCGTTTCGGATTTCATCTGAGCTTACCTTCTGTCAGGAGTGACGTATGCGCGGATCGAGCGCCGCATGGAAAAGGTCGACCAGCGCGTTGAGCACCACGAACGTTACCGAGACGAACGTTAGCGTCGCCATCACGACAGGACGGTCGAGGAGCTGGATCGAGTCGATCAGAAGCTTTCCGACCCCTGGCCAGGCAAAAATCGTCTCGACAACGACGGCAAAGGCCAGCATCGCGCCGAATTGCAGGCCGATGACCGTGACAATCGGCACGCTGATGTTAGGGAGCGTGTGGCGAAACAGGATCCTCGACGACGACAAGCCTTTCGCACGACAAAACCGCGTGAAATCCAGCTGCTCCACCTCTACGGTCCCAGCACGGGCTAGCCGCGCGATCAGTGCAGTATTCGGAATCGCCAGTGCAAGGGTAGGGAGGACGAGGTGGCGCAATCCGTTGGTTGTCAGAAAACTCCATTCCAGCCCGAACAAATGGCTCGTTTCGCCTCGGCCCCCTGAGGGGAGCCAACCTGTCAGCACTGCGCCGGTCAGGATCAGAACCATGCTCAGCCAGAAGGCTGGAATGCTCAGCGCGAAGACGCTCGTTTGCGCAATGATCCGGTCGAGCAAGGACCCCTGCCGTCTTCCGGCAAGTAGTCCCAAGAGAATACCCGTCGGTGCCCCCACCAACATCGCCAATGCAGCAAGTTCGAGTGTCGCCGGCAGCTTACTCATCACGAGAGCGAACGCCGGGAGATGATAGATATACGACGTCCCGAATGACCCCGTCAGGAGCGACTTGGCAAATATAAGGTACTGTCGCCAAAGAGGCTGATCGAGCCCAAGGGCAATCGTGGCGTTCTGTATATCCGCAGCGCTTGCGGTCTCCATATTGACGATGTTGAAGACGGGATTTCCGACACTGTGCACCCCAACGAACCCGATGAGAGACATGACGAAAAGCAAAACCAAGGCCTGCCCGAGCCTGCCCATGACGGTGGCAACGATGCCCATGGTCATTCCTCCGCCGGCGTGGCTTGCATAGCCGTGGTCCATCCACGGGGGTGAACCGTATAGGTGGCAATGTGCTGGCCATAGCCGGCGATATGATGGAAATGGTAGAGCGGAACGATAGGATAGTCCGCCATGACGAAATCGGTGGCGCGTGCTACCGCCTCATCCCGCTTCGGCCCGACCTCGATTGTCTCTGCGTCAGCAAGCAGCTTGTCGAACTCTGGATTACGGTAGTCGCCATAATTCAGCGAACCGGTCTTTCGTTCGTCGTTCTTTGACGCCAGGACTGCGTCGAGGCAGATCGTGACTGTGTTGCCCGAGCAGCCAGCGTACCAGGCCGGGTATTCGCCTTGGGTAAGTTTATTGGCGTAAACCGAGTACGGCGCGACAGCTGGCCTCACCCTGACACCGATACGTGCCCAATTCTGCGCCACCGCCTGGAGGGAGTCGCTGTCGCCGGGATAGCGCCCGGCAGGTCCCCCAAGGACGATATCGAACCCGTCTTGAAATCCTGCTTGCGCCAGCAACTCCTTCGCCCCCTCAAAATCAGGCTTCGCGACCGTGAGTTGCTCCGATGTTCCGGGCATTCCCTTCGGAAACAGCTGGGAGGCCGGGGTGCCATAACCCAGCAAAATCTTCTCCGCCAGGAAATCGCGATCCGTCGCCATCGCAAGCGCTTTTCTTACACGGACGTCCCGAAACGGATTCGAAATCGCGCTGCCCGATTTGTCAGTTACACCGGGCAACTCTTCGCGTCCGACGTCGAACTGCAGAAAGTTGGAACGGGCTGCGCTCGTGCTTGTGATACTTACACCTCGCTGCTTGAGCGTATCGACATCGCGCGCCGGGACAAAGTCGGCGAGATCGACCTCCCCCGTTGTCAGGGCGGCGACGCGAGCGGCGGGACTTTCAATGATTCGGAAAGTCACATCCGACCATCCAGGTTTTGCGCCCCAATACCCGTCGTTGCGGACAAGTTTCAGCGTTTCTCCCGATTGCCAGCCCTCGAACTTGTAGGGCCCTGTGCCGATCACGAATGAGCCACTATTCATGTCATCCGTGGTTTTGAATCCATCGTCCTGATGCCGCACGATGAAAACAGACGACAACGCGAGTGGTAGCGTCGGCGAGGGCGCGCTCGTCTCGAAGATGACAGTAAGCGGATCAGGTGCGCTTACTTTGGTGACGGCCTGGGTATATGCTGCCAACCCGCCGCTCGGCGGCTTCAAAAAGTGTTGAATGCGCTCGATGGTGGCAATGACATCTTGCGCGGTGAACGGCGATCCGTCGTGAAACTTTACATTTTCACGAAGCTTGAATTCCCACTGCGTGTCCGTGACTTGCGCCCAGGATACTGCAAGACCGGGCTTCGGCTCCATTTTTTCGTCCTGGTAGACCAGCCGTTCAAAAATATGGGAGAGGAGCGACGTGTTTTCGTTCAGGTCGGCATAGTGCGGATCGAGCGTCATGAGCTTGTAGGCGGTTGCCACTTTCAGCGCTTGCGCATTTGCTCCAGTCGCCGACAGCCCTCCCAGAACTGAAATTCCCATCCCTGCAATAACCATTGCCGGGCGGAGTACATTCATGAATACCATTAATCTGCTCCCATTTGCTTGTGGCACGCCGGCTCAAGCGGCCGGCCTTTTGCGCCAATGACTGCTCCTTCCCCAGACGAGCGTGATTCACTCGTGAGGCATGCCATTCCACTGTAATGTAGAGTTTACTCTGTAATGGAATACTCTACAAAAGGCAACGCGCTTGACAAGGGAAATCGCGGGCCTTTGCCCCAGCCGAGCAATCTGAGGCTCATACGAGAATTCTGAGGAAGACCTGTTCTTCACATGGATGTCCTCCAGCCACGTTCCGCAGGTCGGTTGGTGAGGGAAATCGCCGCGCTTCGACATTTCAGGGCTGGCAGAGGCGCTCGGCGTCAGGATGGTGAGGGCCCGGCTTCGACCTGTACCACTCAGCAATACCCAGAACTTGGGGAACCGTTTTCTGGAGATTTATTCCGCTCGGAAACGACAGCATCCTGCGCTCGATCACCCGATGGAGGCAAGCATGTATCTCCTTGTTCAAGCAAACGAATATTACAAATACGCAGGCCTGCTCGACCAATCGTTCCGCCTACGGAAAAAGGTTTTCGCGGACCGATTGGGGTGGAAGGTCTCTGTCTCAGATCACCGGGAGCGCGATCAGTATGACGATTTGGACCCTGCATATCTGCTGTGGTGCGACGACCGCCATGACCAGCTCTACGGCTCCATTCGTCTGATGCCGACGACAGGACCAACACTGCTCTACGACGTTTTCCGACAGACCTTTCCCGACGCTTGCGACCTGAGTGCACCAGGCATCTGGGAAGGCACGCGGATGTGTATCGATGACGAGGCAATCGCACGAGATTGTTCGGACCTGCGTCCCGACCGTGCTTTTGCTCTCCTGCTGCTGGCGCTCTGCGAAGTCGCACTCGACAGCGGGATCCACACCATGATCTCGAACTACGAACCGCATATGCGCCGCATCTACAGGCAAGCCGGTGCGGAACTGGACGAGCTGGGCCGAGCCGATGGATATGGACGCCGCCCTGTCTGCTGCGGCGCCTTTGAAGTCTCGACACGCGTGCTCACCGCAATGCGCTCCAGCTTGAATGTGAGCGAAACGCTATATCGCCGCCCGCCGCTTCCAAGCCGCGCGCTTTCGTCCCCCATTCCCGTTGCTGCATGACCGGACCGTGCTGAAGGACAAGAACCCGCCTTGTCCGATCTGCCACCATATCAAGGAGGCCTCGTGTACAGCTACGCCACGCATTTCGCCGCAGAGACATTCGTTCCGATCACGGATGCCGATCGGTTCGTTGAGACCTTCGGCATGAACTTCCGCGAGTACATCCTGTCGAGCGGCTTGGAGAGCGCAGACACGGTGATCGATTTCGGGGAGGGAAAAGCAATCCTCCGGCCGGGCTTCATCGGCCTGAGGATCAGGATCGCTTCGGACAGCCTCTGGGGATATTTGGGCTGCCGGGAACTACTCCATCTCCACCTATTCGATGCTGGGATGGTTCGAGACGTGGACTATATGTGGATGCCGGCAAGCGACGTACCCTTCGCCGTGCCGGCGAACCGGGCAAACCACGGGCGGAGGTAACCAAACCTACGCCCATCATCGAGGAGGGTACCGGCTGATCAAGCGCTCAGCGCCCGCCTTCAGGGCAGCAAGAAGATGCTGCCTGTCGAGCGGCCGGATTCCATTTCGGCATGAGCTGCATCGATATCGTCCAATCGATATTCGGACCCGACCTAAGAGACGATACCAGCTTCGAAGTCGCGAAGGGCAGCAATCGCCGTTTCACGGTATCGGCCGACATCTCCGCACCAAGCCTTGATGCTCGGACAAGCAAGGAATTATCCGGGACCGCAGATCCTCGACGGCGACCGGCGGAATTGGCCGCGCGGCCTGGCCAAAGCTAGTGTCTCACCGCTGAACATCCCTGCGGGACCGGGCAAAAAAAATGGGCCACCGGAAAAACCGTGGCCCATGGAGTGTGGAGATCAAAACCTCCAGAGGGGAACAGGTGATGCGGCGGTACTGGGAGGAGAAAACCGCGATGTGCATCAACTACAAGCATAATGCCCGTTTCCTGGGCGCATGAACACTATCCATTGTGCAATGCAGCTATGCGCTTCCGCGCACCAGCCCCGAACCTAGCGTCGCATCATCAACTGGGAGGTTCGCGCAAGCTCCCGGTTTTGCCTCATGGCTTTCTCCTGCAGGGCGCCAGCGCGCTCGTGGACGAGGCGGAGCGCCGCGGCCTGCTCATGGCCGATGCAAAGCGAGGATGCTATTCTGGCAACATTCCCTCCCTTCAACTCGGCTTTCTCGGCCGGGGTCAATCGTTTTGAGATCGCCAGCGAAAGAGCCTCCAATTCACGCGTTAGTGTCGGCGCTGCGTTCAGCCGACGAACCTGTTCCTGGCCATCGGCCGCCAGCACTACAGACAACTCCCGCGATGGCCGCGGAATTTCCACCCTCTGACGAGCCTGCTCGTCACGATGGCGCATGACGATCTGCTGCCGCTCGAAATCCATCGCATGACCGTAATCGGCAAGCGCCGCCGCCAGCCGCGGCGCATGCGCTTCGGCGGACTGGCGAGCCGGGCTCGGTCCTCTCAGCCAGCCCCGCCCCTCACCCGCCAATTCGCCGAGACGGCCGGACCCCACCTCGTCGCTGGCGGCCGTGCCGCTGCGGGCATCAGTGATCTGCTGCACCGAGGCGGACACTGCCTGGCTATTGCCGAACACCAGCAGGGACAGGTTTTCGATCTCAGCGCGCTTTCCCGCCAAGCGCGCGGACCCGCGCAGGCGTTCGGCGATCTCACCTTCGGAAAAATCGGGCAGATGCCGGGTCGGCACAAGCACGTCGGTCTGGGCCGCGCGACGATCCTGCGTTCGGTTCATGCCAAGGGTTCGTTCGTTCTCGACGATGCCGCGCACAAAGTCATCGGCCGCATGCCTTCTCGTTGCGTCAAGCCGGTCATGCCGTGCCGCCTCGGTGAGGATCGCCTCCATCATCAACTTGGCCCGCGCACGGTTTTCCAGGTCGGCTGTGCGCAATCGAAGCTCACCCTGGACTGCGTGCAAGGGCTCGCCGCTCTCCCCGACGATCGTGCTGGCTATCGCCACGCGCTCGGCAATTGCCATGTTTCGCTCAAGACGACCGCGCGTCCGGGCTATCGCCGCAAGATAGCCGGGCTCGATGACGTCGGACATGGCCATGTCGGCCGCGACCCTGCCGGATGCGACGGCGTTGGCGGCGCGGCCGAGTGTCTCGCGCATGCCGGCTGCCTCCAGCCAGGAGTCGACGACATTTGCCATACGGGACAGGCGATCGGTTCTGGCAAAGACATCCCGATCGACAGCCACTCGGTTCAGCTGAACCTCGAAATGCTCCGTCAGCCGCCGCCGCGAGCCGTCCGGCGTTTCCACCGATAGATCGGCGGGAAGACGATGGGCAGCTGGAAACTCCTGGCTCCCGCGCTTGTCCTGAACCATCGCTCGTGTCGAGACGATGGTGGCGCCATCCGGCAAAAGGCCGAGGTCGCGGGCCGCTTCGACCAGCTTCAACGCCATATAGCTGTGCGACAGGCGGCCAACCGCATGCGCCTCGACGTTTCCGATCGGCCGGCGTTCCGCATCGCGCAGCGCGTTATCGTAGAGTTCGACGAACATGCCGAGCGCATCGGCCCGGTTCTGGAAAACCGATCGGCCGCGCCGCTGGCCCTCCTCGCTATCCGCGGCTCGCCGCTGTGCGCGAAGGTGATTGACGTCGTCCGCGGCCTGTGACCGGACCGTGGCAATCCGATCCTCCGGCGCGCGTCGCTCTTCCATGCGGGCGAGAACGTGGTTCCAGTCATCGGAAAAGCGCTGGAGCTCGCCGCGTGTCATCGGCCGCGACTGCTCACGCTCGAGCGCGAGCCGCGCATGCGCCTGTGACCAGCCGGCCTCGCTTCGCTCATTGTCATAGAGGATCGTGCCGCCGCGCGTGCGTAGCTGGACGCGGTCGACCACGTTTTCACTTTCCAGTTTTTCGAGGCTGACGTGCAGGCCGGCGACAGCCGCATCGTGGACATGCCGCGGCGGGATGCGCGCCGCATCGCCGGCACGCAGCATTTCCTCAAACCGAAAATGGTTTCCCTGCCAGCTGAGCCGCGGATTGACGGCAACCGCCCGAGCCTCGACCTCGTACCCGGCAGCGCGGGCTAGGCCGATGACGCGGACGACATTCTCCGGCCTGCGCATCGTCGTTTCGAACACGACATTGACCTTGCGCTCGGCGGCCGCCGCCAGCAGCTTCTCGGTCCAGCGCCCAGCATCGAGCTGCGTGAACTGCGATGCCGTTTCCGGATCCTGCCGCTGGAACGTCCGAAACTGCGGATGGTAGGAGCGCAGATCGTCGCCGACGATGCGGATCGTCGGCCCCGATTGATCGAGTTCCGCCTGGCTTGCGATCAGGACCGCGGTTTTCCCCGCGCCCGGCTGACCGCCGAGCAGGATCATCCGAGGACGCGCCGCGGGTGTCATTGTCGCCGGCAGATAGTCCGGGAGAATGTCGTTGCGGAAAATGCTCTCGTTTCGCTCCAGCGAAAGCGGACCGGTTGCCTGATCCTCCGCCATGATCAGAACTCCGCCCAGAACCGGGCGTCGTCCTTCACGCGAGGCCCCCAAAGCGCGATGACGTCCTCGACGGAATCACGATCGGTGACGTTGATGCTTTGCTGCAGGGCAATCAGATCGCGCCGGCGAGACCGGAGCATTTCCGCGGCATCGGGATCTGTGTCCTCGATCTCATAGACGCGCGCCGTCACGATGGACCGCGCCTGATTGAGGATTTCGATGGCGATTTCGGCGCGGACGATCGCGTCGTAAGGGACTTCCTGTTCCGTCATGGTCTTCTCCTTGTCTATATCGTCGAAACATTCACCGGATGACGCCCCGGCCGCGGTCGATTGCCCGGCGCTGGCGTTCCGCAACGATCCGCTGGCTGCTGCCCATGCGAACCGTCTGTTGCAAAATTTTTAGGCGTTCCTGCATCGCCTCGAACGGGCGGAGCTGCGCGGGTGACAAGCGATTGATCACGTCCTTCTCACCGCGCAGGATCGCGTCGCGTCCAAACCGCAGATCGAGCGATTTGCTGACACCGGCAAATTCCTCCCAGAGGCGGGCATCGATCGACCCGGCTGCAACATTCAGCTTGGCGCCCCCCTTCTTCATTGCTGCCGCAAGCTCTCGCAATGCCTCATCGGCTGCCGGCGACAATCCCGGAATCGCGACGGCCATACGCTGGCGCTCTTGGGTGATCGCCTGGGTCTCGGTCGCGAGCGCTGTGGCATAGGACGCGCCCAGCGACCGAACTCGGCCCACCGCGTCCGGCACGGCCTGAAGCGCCTCTTTCCGCTCGCGGCCGACAGCCAGCAACCGGTCCATGATGCGATCGGAACCGCGCAGCGCGCCATAGGCTGCGGGATCGTTGTCGACCGCCGCAGCGATCCGCTCGCCCGCAAAACCTTTCACGATCAAAGCCTCGATCTTGTCGATGGCGCCGGCGGGATCGCGCCAGATGCGTCCGGCCGTTTCGACAAGGACCGCCCGGTTGTAACCGTAGTGGGCAACTTCGCGCGCCCTCACCCGCGCCTCTTCTTCCACCGAGGTTTTGAACTCCGTCACGGCGGCGAGCATAGGCAACACGGCACTGGTCTCCTTCCCCGGCTCGATGCTGGCGCCGGCAACCACTTTCGACCGGTCCTTGCGTTCGGCAAGATGCTGTTCCTCGGCGAACCGGCGCACGACGGCGAACAGCCGCGCCAGTTTCTCGCGCCGATTCGGAGCAAGATCGTCCGGCATGCGCTCGACCGTGTTGCGCGTGGCAATGGCGTCGGCCTTTTCCGTGAAGGCGGACCATCCAAAGCGCGCCGTCAGCGCTTCGTTGACCGCCTTCACGTCCTGGACCAGCAAACGGTCCTCGACAGCATAGGCGAAGGCCGTCTTATAGGCGTCCGGCCCGCCGCGTTCGCGGACCGCCTCGATTTCAACTAGACGCGCCATTGCCGGGATCGAGAGCGCGGGGATGGACAGCGACATATGCCCACGTCTCTGTTCTTCGCGGATACCGACGCGTTCGGCCTGACGGCGGAATTCCGTCGCATGGGCGCGGGCGAGCGGCAGGAGATCCGACAGAGCGGCTATCGCTGCGTTCCGCTCGTCTCGCGCGGCCCGGCCATCGACCAGGTGTTCCGATCCCCGCAGGCGACCGAGGCGTTGCGGCCGATCTGCAAGATCATGGGCAAGGTGGCGCGGCTCCATGCCGGCATCCGACGCCAGCGCATTCAACCTCGCCAGCGCGCCGTCGGGATCGCGGTAGATCTTCTCAAGGATAGGACGAAGAATGGCCTCCCGCTCCTTCCAGCGATCCGAGCCGAGTTGCGCACGGCGGGCGTCCTCCTCGATGCTCCGGGCAAACCGGGTCGTCGGCGGGATCAGATATTTTCGATCTGCGGGACTCTGGGCAGCAAGGTTCTCGGTCCGCTCCTCATTATAAGAGACGCTTCTTTCGCGCTCGATGGCAAAGCCAAGCGCTACGCTCGCCCGCTCCCAAAGCTTCGCCACCTGCCCGCGCTTCTCCGCAAGCCACGCCAGCCGCCGCGCAGCTCCCTCCTCCATACCGGCCGCGACCTCGGCAGCCAGGTCGATCCCGCGGCGCCGGGCAAAGTCGCGCGCGTGGGCCTGGTAGCCAGCTTCGCTTTCGAAATCGAGCGTCGTGGTTTTGGCGCCCGAACGGCCGAGACGTTCGACCATCTGCTTGAACAGTTCAGGCCGATGGCTCTCGCGCTCGATCCGCTCTTGGCGGACATCCGCCGCTTCCTTCAGCTCTGCCGTCCAGACATTTCGCTCGACCTCGGGCTTCTCCGTCCGCTTTTCGCCTGTCTCCTCATCTGTGACGACGACATCCACCTTGACCGTTTCGACACCATCCTTGCGGAGCGTCACCGTGTCGCCTCCAAAAACGCCGCCCTTGGCCAGAGCCTTCGGCAGGCTTACGCCCCAAACACGATGGACGGCGCCGTCATCCGTGCGGACGTCGGCATAAGGGCTTTCCTTGGCATCCTCATCGTCCGGCCGGAACTTTGCCTGGCCCGTCTCGACGAGCTCGCCGGTGACGCCGACAGCATGATCGGCGCGCGGCTTGCCGCCCCATTCCGGCTTCGGCTCAAAATCTTCCCGGGCCGCATACAGGATGGCATCATCGCGATGGCGGGTCATCGCCACATAGGTCAAATGCTGGTCCATCATGCCGGTGGCGAGCACGAAGGTCCGGTCGACGGTCGCACCCTGCGACTTGTGGACCGTCGCCGCGTAGCCATGGTCGATATTGCGATAGCTGTCCTCGCTGATGACGACGTCGCGGCCATTGTCGAGACGGACCGACAGCAGCGGACCGCCGCGCTTGTCGCCGGTGGAAAGGACGGTGCCCAGCATTCCGTTCTTGACGTATTGCGGCCCGAGTCGCTTTGCCCGCGGTTCGAGGAAGCGGGCGTTTTCGAGAAAGATGATGCGATCGCCGGCGGCGAATTCCCGGACGCCGCGCGCCGTCTGGAACGCGCGCGCGTCCGTCAGCGCGCCCTCCCTGTTCATCACCGTGCGAAGGGATTCGTTAAGGCGCTTCACATCGTCGTTCGTATGGGCGAGCACGAGCATCTCGTCGCCCCGCAGCCGGCCGTCGTCGCCTACCGCCCGTGACCGCGCGATGGCTTCTTCGCGCGCCTCGCTCCAATCGACAACGATGCGCTCCACGACTTCGGCGCGGCGCTCGGCTTCGAAGATGCGCCCCTGCTGGGCATAGGCGTCCAGCCCCTCCTCGACCTTGCCGCGGGCGAAGAGCTGCGAAGCATCGCGCGCCCATCCCTCGCGCTGACGACGCACACCGGCAAGCTCGGCGGAACCGATCCGCTCCGCGATCGCGCGGAAGGCTGCGCCCGCCTGGATCGGCTGAAGCTGCATCGCGTCACCGACCAGGACGACTTTTGCGCCGGCATCCTCCACTGCCTTCAGCACCCGCGCCATCTGCTGTGAGGAGACCATGCCGGCCTCGTCGACGACAAGGATGTCGCCGCGATCGAGCAGATCGCGCCCGTTCTCCCATGCCAGTTCCCAGGAAGCGAGTGTGCGGGATTGGATGCCGGAACTGTCCTCAAGTCCTTCGGCGGCCTTGCCCGCGAGCGCCGCACCGAAGACGCGATGATGTTCACCCTCCCAAGCGACGCGGGCGGCGGCCAGAAGCGTCGACTTGCCGGCCCCGGCGAGACCAACGACGGCCGCTATCGCACTGTCGCCGGTGACGTGCCTGACGGCATCGACTTGCTCCTGGTCGAGCTTGAAGGGATTTTCCGGATCGGCCGTTTCGACCTGACGCACGGCTGCGGCAACCTTCCCATCGACAATGCCGAAACCGGTGCGCTTGGACAGGACCTCCGCCGACTGCGCCATGTCATATTCGATACGCAGGATCTCGCGCGTGGTGAAGATTGCTGCCTCCGCCACTTTGCCGGTCCGCCGGTCGACCTGCTGCGGCTTCAACAGCACGAGATCGTCCGACGCCATCAGCCGGGCGCGGATATTGACGAAGTCGGCGGGATCGTCGACATAGCGATGCAGCGCCTTGGCGATATCCTTTTCGTCAAAGGTCGAGCGCTCGTTGCCGAGCTGCTTCAGCAGAAGCGCCGGATCGGCAAGCAGCCGGTCAGCCATTTCCTGGCGGCGCGCACGATCGGCCGGCGCGAAATACATCTCGAAGCCCTTGCGGGCCAGCGCCGCTTTTTCCGGGCCGAGGTGTTTTTGCGCGACGCCGTCGAGGCCCTGTTCGGCGTAAGAGCGCCCGTCAAGACGGATATCATGACCGGCGAGCGCCAGATGCCGGTTGGCGGTTTCCGCCCAGCCGATCTTCCACGCCTTCATCGTCTCCTTGTCGCCGGCCCAGAGCTTGTAGACGATCTTGCCCTTCGGCCGATCCGGGGTCACGACGCGCAGTGGCTCACCGTCGGCGCCGAGAACCGGAACCTTCTTCGGCCCGAACCCATCCTCCGTGAGGGGGCGCAGCGCCGTCATCAGATGGATGTGCGGATTGCCGTCCTTGTCGTGATAGACCCAGTCGGCGATCATGCCCTTCGAGGTCAGATTGTCCCGGACGAATTCCTGGACCAGCGCGATGTTCTCCGCCCGTGTCAGCTCCTCCGGCAGCGCGACGATCAACTCGCGGGCAAGCTGGGCATCCGCCCTCGTCTCGAATGCATCGACCGCGTTCCACAGCGCCTCGCTGGCAGCGGCGACGGTCTTTCCCTTGATGGCCGTCCGCAGCCAGGCGGGGATCTGGCCCGGGAGCGCCAGCTCCTCATGCTTCAGTTCGGCCGCACCGCCGCGATAGCTGAAGGAGGTTCCGGCCTGTCCGTCCATCATCCGGGCGCGGTGACGATACGCGGCGGCCGAGACGATGCTGCGCCCTGCCCCTCTGCTGATCACCTGCGCTCTGACAAACATGATCGCCACTGATGTCTCCTGACCTCCCAAGCACGTCGCGCCAGCGACGTATATTGCGCCCTCAAATCGATCGGACCGCAGGTCCGATGCCGCTTTTCCGGAAGACGGCCCAAGCCGGAATTCCGGCATCGACGTTTTGGGGACTTGCACAAGGTAGCTTATTTTACTATCGTTTTCCAGTCAGTATAAACGCCCTACGGCAATATTCATCGCAGAAGAGGAAACCGCATAAATGGCTGCAAAATCGTCAATCATGGATATCGATGCGCAAATCGAAAAGCTGCGGGAACGTAGAAAAATGTTGATAGTAAAATCCGCAGAGCGTTTCGCGCGGGCCGCGACGAAGGCCGGGTTGGCCGAGATGGAGCTTGCTGACGAGGAGGTCGATCGCATGTTCGAAGAGATCGCCGCGCGATTTCGCAAAGCGGAGAAGAAAGGGACTGGTGGCGCAGCTGCTTCGCCGCGTGGACAACCAGATGGTCGCGTTGGAGCGGCGACGGAGGTTCCTCATGACGGCTGATCGCAAGAAGGAAGCCCGCGAAAAATTCCTGCTCGGCGGCATTGTTGTCCGCGCCGGACTATCGCCGGCCGACCGGGCGTTCCTGCTTGGTGGTTTGATCGAACTGTCGCGCGTGACGCCGGGCTCGCCGGAGCACCGCCGCTTGCGCGATATCGGCGAAGTGGCCTTCAGGACTATGCCGACCGAAGCCGGCGACCGGTTGTCCACGCGGATGGCGGAGGCTGCCGAATGACGGCAATGGCGAAGCCACATCCAAGCCTGCTGCTTGTTCTCGTGCCTGTTGTCGTCACCGGCTTTGCCTTCTATGTCGCGAACTGGCGCTGGCCCGAACTGGCCACCGGCATGGCCGGCAGAACGCAATACTGGTTCCTGCGAGCTTCGCCCGTGCCGGTGCTTTTGTTCGGACCGCTCGCGGGACTTGTGGCCGTCTGGGCGCTACCGCTGCATCGGCGGCGGCCGATTGCCATGGTGAGCTTCCTGTGCTTTCTGCTGATGACCGGCTTTTATGGGCTGCGCGAGATTGCCCGGTTATCACCCTATGTCGATAGCGGCGCGCTGTCCTGGGACGGGGCGCTGTCCTTTCTCGACATGATTGCCGTCGCAAGCGCCGCGCTCGGCTTCATGGCGGCGGCGGTGTCAGCGCGCATCTCCAGTGTCGTGCCCGAACCGGTGAAGCGCGCCAAGCGCGGAACCTTCGGCGATGCCGACTGGCTGCCGATGGCGGCGGCGGCGCGGCTGTTCCCGGAAGATGGCGAGATCGTCGTCGGCGAGCGCTACCGCGTCGACAAGGAACTCGTCCATGCACTGCCATTCGATCCGAACGATCCGGCAACATGGGGACGGGGCGGAAAAGCGCCGCTCCTCACCTACAAGCAGGACTTCGATTCCACCCACATGCTCTTCTTCGCGGGATCGGGCGGCTACAAGACGACCAGCAACGTCGTGCCGACCGCGTTGAGCTACACGGGCCCCATCATCTGCCTCGATCCGTCGACCGAGATCGCCCCGATGGTCGTCGATTTCAGGCGCAGAAAACTCGGGCGCGAGGTCGTCGTTCTCGATCCGACAAACCCGATCATGGGCTTCAACGTCCTCGACGGCATCGAGACGTCGAAGAAAAAGGAGGAGGACATTGTCGGCATCGCGCACATGCTGTTGTCGGAGAGCGTCCGCTTCGAAAGCTCGACCGGTTCCTACTTCCAGAGCCAGGCGCACAATCTGCTGACCGGCCTTCTGGCGCATGTGATGCTGTCGCCGGAATATGCCGGCCGGCGCAACCTGCATAGCCTGCGCCAGATCGTTTCCGAGCCGGAGACGTCGGTGCTCGCCATGCTACGCGACATCCAGGAGCATTCGGCCTCGGCCTTCATCCGCGAAACGCTCGGCGTGTTCGTCAACATGACCGAGCAAACCTTCTCGGGCGTCTATTCGACCGCGTCCAAGGACACGCAATGGCTGTCGCTAGACAATTACGCCGCGCTGGTCTGCGGCAACACCTTCAAATCCGCCGAGATCGTCGAGGGCAAGAAGGACGTCTTCCTCAATATCCCGGCATCGATCCTGCGGTCGTATCCGGGCATCGGCCGCGTGATCATCGGTTCGCTGATCAATGCGATGATCGAGGCCGACGGCGCGTTTCAGCGCCGGGCGCTGTTCATGTTGGATGAGGTCGACCTGCTCGGCTACATGCGCGTGCTGGAGGAGGCGCGCGACCGTGGCCGCAAATACGGCATCAGCATGATGCTGATGTACCAGTCGGTCGGCCAGCTGGAGCGGCATTTCGGTAAGGACGGCGCGGTGTCCTGGATCGACGGCTGCGCCTTTGCCAGTTACGCCGCGATCAAGGCGCTCGACACGGCGCGCAACGTCTCGGCGCAATGCGGGGAAATGACCGTCGAGGTGAAGGGCAGCTCCCGCAATATCGGCTGGGACACGAAGAACAGCGCGTCGCGGAAATCGGAGAACGTCAACTTCCAGCGCCGGCCGCTGATCATGCCGCACGAAATCACTCAAAGCATGCGCAAGGACGAGCAGATTATCATCGTGCAGGGGCATAGCCCGATCCGCTGCGGGCGCGCGATCTATTTTCGGCGCAAAGAGATGGATGCCGCGGCTGCGGCCAACCGGTTCGTCAAAGCGGCCAAGCCGTGAAAGCGCGCAAGCTGTCAGCGCCAATCGGGACGGCGATACCGGTCGGCGGGGTCTTCCGTGCCTGATGGTGCGATCAAGTCGACGAACTTCGAATAGCCCATGGAGATGCCGACGAAGCCGGCGGCCATCAGGAGGAAAACCCAGAAGGGCATCCCATTGGCGGCTTCGGGTTTCACGAAGGCCACGAACGCGACCAAGGGCATGATGACGCCGCCGAGCATGAGAACGTTGACGACCGGCCGAAACAGGCAAAGCAGGAAGTAGACGAAATGCCAGACGGAAAGGAGGATGCCGCGGACGATGCCTGTCGCGAGGGCAGCAACCGCCCGCGCGACATGCCGCAGCAGCCGGGAAAGCGGGTTCCGCTTATCCGGTCGTCCGTTCATTTTGACAATGGCTCGTTCTTCGATCACTGCGACACCACCTTGTTCTGGAGGGGTGCGCCGTTGTCGCCAGACGGCGCATACTCTCGGATTTGAGCGAGTCTAGGCTCGGCGGTTGACCGGGGCAAGCACAGATCGATGAAGTGGACGACATTCATGGAGCTGCCAATCGGAGAGACCGCCAAGGGATAATCATCTCAGGCCAAGAAAATGAAGGGAGGCGCAAGCGCCTCCCTCCTTATGGTTCAGACGCGCGCGGCGACGAACTCGATGCCCGTCTGCCGACGGATGCGGTCGAGAATATCGCCGAGGTCGCCCAACTGCTCGGAGGGAATGACGGTATAGTCAAGGCCGATCCGGCAGGCTTCCCCTTCGAAAACGACCTCCTCGTAGATCTCATCAAGGATCGAGATCGGGCCCCTTTCCATCCACAGATGTTCGAAGGTCGGGCAGGTGTGGTAAGTCTCATAGAGGAAATCACCGTCCTCAGTCCCCTTGCCTGCGGCGAGCCGCATTTTCGTCTCGGCTTCCTCATGAAGAGCGGCAACCGCTTTGTTGAGCTTTGCGGCGAGTGTGTCATGCAAGGCGGTCGCAAAAGCCGTCTTGCATGCGGTGCGGTTCGCGAGGACTTCGTCGCGGAAGCCTGCGATGGTCGGGACGAGCGCCTGCGCTTGAACGTCATCATGTATGTCTCATTTCGATTGACGAAAGGTGTCGACGTTGTAGCCCGGCGGGGGTCAAGGACCGCGGAACGCGGCTTGCAAGCGGATAGGCGGATTTTCTGATGTCGCCTTTCGGGGGCGGCGGCAGAAAATCCGCCTATCCGCGCCGTCCATGAGGCCCGTTGGGCTGGCATACAATTGGACGTCAGAAGAAGAGCCCCCGCGCCCGTTGGGGCGCGGTCCGTATCCGGCGATCAGCCGGCGGGGAGCGTGAGGGGAAGCCCCTTGCGGCGAGGCGGCCGGTCGATCCGGCCGTTTCGCCCCGCGAGAGTGAGCGTCACCGGCCACGCCGGCTCGGGGAGCGACGGAACGGCGCGAGTAGGGAGCGGCCGGCCGCAGGCCGGCTCGCCCAAAGCACCCTCTATCCTGAGCCGGGAACCATCACGAAGATGAATCGGACCGTCCGGATCGATTCAAAACTGTCGTTGGACGCCGGAAGCGGCGTGGGCGATTCTACGCTTATGCTTGCCCAGCCCTATCACCTCTATGTCGAGCGCGTGGATCCGGACCGGAACATGGCGCGCTTCTATGCGCTCGCGATCGAACCCACGCTGTTCGGCACGCCACGTCTGCTGCGCCGCTGGGGGAGGATCGGTACGTCCGGTCGGACGATGGTGCATGATTTCGAAAGGGAGGAGGAGGCTGTCGCGCTGTTTCTCGACTTGCTGCGCGAGAGGCGTGCCCACGGATACCGGGTGAAGCGCATTGAGGCGCTGGCGCGCGGATGATGCTCGGCGAAGACGCGGGCGTGAGGCGCAGCCTCGGGCCGGGGCGCCGGTCGATCCGGCGGATCGGCCTCATTGTTCAAGGCAAGAGCCTCCCTCAGTGGGGAGGCTCGGCATCTTCTGCGGCGATGAGCGCGGCCAGTTCCGCGCGGGCCTGTTCCAGTTCGGCCTCGATCTGGGCGCGCTCGGCCGGGTCGCAGTGGTTCGCTTCGCGGCGCAGTTCTTCGATGTGGTTTTCGAGGGTCATCGTCATCGTCGTCATCTCCTTGTTGATGTGAAAGATGACGGTGTCGGCCATGACGGAGCGGTGTGGGTCAAAACCCGCTTTAGCGGCTCGCGCGTGGGGGAGCCGATTTTTTTGTCGAGCCGCTTCAGCGGTTCGGCGGAAAATTGGGGGTACCACGCGGTTTTGACGCGCGCCGCTTCGTCATGGCAGACTTGGCTTTCTGAGCAGACAGACCTTCCTCTCGTGGGGCACCCTGACATGCGCGCCGCTTCGCGATCGTGGCTGGAAGCACGCGAGGAAGCCGGCCCCTTGCGGGGCCGGTTCGGCTCGGCTCACTCCGGGTTGTTCCAGAGGAGCACCTTCCTGCCGTCTTCGCCGCCCGGTGCGGGGGCGAGGTTCCCGAAGATGACGCCGATCTCGGGGGCTTCCATCCGGATCGAGACGTATTCTGCCCCGCTGCGCGGCGAGACCCGGTTCCAGCCCGCGCCGATCTCGAACCCGGTGCGCTTGTTGATGACGCGGTAGTCCGGGGCGTCCTCGCGGGACTTGTGGGCGTTGGGGAGGACGGCGATCGGGGCATTGACGCGGAGCGTGGCGAAGACGCCTTCCATCGAGCCATCGGCCTTGGTGGTGAGGTTTGCGATCGTGGATGCCATGGTAGTTCTCCTTCGGTTCCATCGGGACCGTTCCCGATGTCGGCAAAGGAGAGGGCTGACCTGCTGCGGTCAGCTCGGCGGAAAATTTTGCAAAATTCGATTTGCCGCCAAAGCGGACAAACCGAAATCGAATTTTGCAAAAATTTCTGTCGAGTCTTACCCCTTCAGGGGTTGGCCGCAAAAGCAGGCAGTCCTCTACAAAGTCGGCATCAATGGGAACGGACCAGGTGGAACCGGAGGCGATGCGTGCCCTGGCGTCCCGGCTTGCAGCCTCTGCGCCAGCGCCTGCGGCGGCTCGTGGATGCACCTCTGCCTATCGGTCTGCCTGCCATTGCCTTCGCCGCCCTTGCCGCTCGACCACTCCTCGATGGCACTTCGGGGTGCCGACGTCATCGCAAGCGCCCGGCGTTCGATGGCGCGGGCTGGGACCGGGCTGAGGCGTGCAGCGGGTCCGATATGCCGTGTCCCGATCCGGATGGAGGTCTTCGGATCCGGCGTTATCTTCCGCATCGGTCCTGGCCGTCGCACCGGGCGGCGAAGACGGCAAGAAGACGATCTTTCTTCGCACGACGCCGGAGGGGCCGAGCGGACTGGCCGCGCCAGGGGCCGGCTTCGTTGCGGGCGGCGGGAAGCCACGAGGATCGTCGCGGCAAACGTCAGCGTGCAGTCGGCCGGCGGCCGCGGCAGGCACGACGCCCGCCGACCAGGCGCTTCATGACCCGTTGGCGAGGATGCGCTCGTCGTCCGTCATGCGAGCATCGACCTGCTGCAGGACGTCCTGGCCAGCACCGCGCAGCATTTCGTGCCAATCGGGAAGGCTTCGGAGCGTGAGCTGTATGCTGCGGCTCGTGTCGTAGACGACGCAGGGCGCGCCGACTGCCGCAAGGCGCAGCATGTTGAGGCATGTTCCGGGTGAAGCGCCATCCCAGATCATCAGCCCATAGTCGGCGCGCCGCGCCATCTCCCGGTCCTTTTCGGCATGAAAGGCGTAGCCCTGCGCGCCACCCGGCGCGGGCCGGTGATAGGCTAGCCAATCGCCGAGATTGTTGCGCGGCTCGCTCCCGGCATGGAAGACGCCGACATGCTCATAGCCATAGCCGGCGAGCAGCGTCTGCGCCTCCGCGTCAGCGCCGGGTGCATCGCCCACCAGCACGCCATGTTCGGCGGCGATCATCGCGCCGATGCGCGCTATCGCCGGTTCCGGCAGCTCGAATATGTCGCGTGATCCGCCTACAAATATCATCGCCATGGTCGCTCTCCTTTTCTACCAACAGACCTTCCCCCTCCCAGCCTGACTCTCCCCTCTCCGAGCGATAGGATCGTCTCCGAAAACGAGCCGGCGAAGCCGGCTCGGGGAGCGCCGGAACGGCGCCAGCAGGGAGCGGTTGACCTCGACCCCCGCGGCCCGCGCCTCGCGGGTCGTTGGCTGGGCCGGCACCACCATGTAGGCTGAGATGACACCAGGGGAGGTCGTGATGGCGCTGAAGAGAATGGACAATGTGGGAATCGTCGTCGAGGATCTCGACGGGGCGGTCGAATTCTTTCGCGCGCTCGGCCTCGATCTCGAAGGCCGGACCATGATCGAAGGCGAATGGGCCGGACGGGTGACAGGCCTCGGCGATCAGCACGTCGAGATCGCGATGATGCGTACACCGGACGGTCACAGCCGGCTTGAACTGTCCCGCTTTCTGAGGCCAGCTATTGTCGCGGACCATCAGACCGCCCCAGTCAACGCACTCGGCTATCTCCGCGCCATGTTCACCGTCGACGACCTCCACGAGACGCTTGAAAAGCTTCGGGTCTATGGCGCGGAGCTGGTCGGCGACGTCGTGGACTACAAGGACGTCTATCGCCTCTGCTATATCCGCGGTCCCGAAGGCCTACTCATCGGGCTCGCCCAGGAACTGGGCTGAGCCCTTCGACCACGCGCGCCGGACGTGGGGACGGTCAGGCGGTAGAGTCCGAGCACGTCATGAACGGAACGCCATAAAGCGGCACGTTTTGATCTTCCGAAACGAAATGCGCATCCTCGGCTAGCGCCTGCGCCATGAGAAGGTGATCGAACGGATCGCGGTGGTGAACCGGCAAGCCGGACAGCGCGATCAAATGGGCATCCGCGATATCGAGGCGTTGGAACCCCTGATCCGGGAGGATGCCAAGGATCTCTTCGATATCCGCATCAAGCTTACCAATGCGCAGCTTCACGGTGATCTCCCATAGGGAAACCGCGCTGACAAGAACGTCGTTCGCAGGATCGCCGATCAGGCCGCGTGCTCGGGCTCCCAGCTTCTCGTCGTCATTCAACCACCACAGCAGAGCATGGGTATCGAGCAGAAGCCTCACGCGCCGTCTTCCATCGCCTTCAGGACGTCCGCAGGCAGAGCGTCGAAATCATCGGCAAGCTTGATCTTGCCGCGCAAGGCGCCCGGCTTGCGGACTGCGACATCGGACGACGGCGGCCCGATCTCCGCAACGACCTTGTGATGGGAGGTCAGGACAAAGCGTTGCCCTTCCTCGACCTGACGCAGGAAGGATGTCAGGTTGCCGCGAAACTCCCGCACGCCGACGCGGCGGGGGGAAGATATGTTGGGTCGAGGTTCAGCCATTGCGTCGCTCCATTTCCGAGGAAATGTGTACACAATTCCTCGGAAATGCAAGGCTTGAGATCAATCGCGTGAGGAAAACGACGCTTCACGCGCCGTCTCCTTTCAATTCCCAGACGGTGATGCCGAAGCGGCGGGCCTTGTCGCGAAGGTTCTCGGTGATGCCGGAGCCGGGGAAGATGATGACGCCGGCCGGCATCACGGAAAGCATCTCGTCGTTGCGGCGGAACGGGGCGGCCTTCGCGTGCTTGCCCCAATTCGGCTTGAAGGCGATCTGCGTCACGCCGCGGGCTTCGGCCCAGCAGGCCGCGATGCGTTCAGAGCCCTTCGGCGAGCCGCCATGCAGCAGCACCATGTCGGGGTGCTTGGCGAGGGCCTTGTCGAGTGCGGCCCAGATCCGGTCGTGATCGTTATAGTCCAACCCGCCGCCGAAGGCGATCTTGGTGCCGGCCGGGATCAGAACCTCGGTCTCGGCGCGGCGGCGGGCAGAGAGGAAGTCTCTGGAGTCGATCATCGCCGCGGTCATGTTCGCGTGATTGACCTTGGAGCCGGTGCGCGGCCGCCATGTCGAGCCGGTCTGCGCTTCGAAGAGGTCGGATGCATAGTCGCGCATGAATTCGAAGGCGTTGCGGCGTTCGAGGAGCGTGATGCCCTCCATGATATGGCGTTCGAGCTCGACGCTTCTGACCTCCGAGCCGTCCTGCTCCTTCTGCCCGTTCCTCTGGGCGTCCTCGTTGCGCTGCAGCTCGCGCTGGATGCGTTCGCTGGCGCGGTGGAAGAGATTGACCGTCGACCAGAGCATGTCTTCGAGATCGGGCTCCAGCCGCGTATCGCCGAGCATTTCGAACATGGCGTCGAACATCGCGGTCAGTGCGGACTGGACGACCGGCTCCTCCGGCAGGGCGCGCGGATCGGGCTCGTCCTGGAAGGGACGATAGCCGTAGACCTGCATCTCGTAGATGACCCGGTCGGTCGGAGACGATGCGTGGTGCGGTTCGGTAGCGGCGTCGATGGGAAGCAGGACGTTCATGATGGTCTCCGTCGATTGGGGCCGCGCCTCTCGCGGCCTGACGGCGATCCCTTTCCATCCGGCGGGCGGGCCGGAACCGCGGCGCACGCGCCGCGGCCCAGCGCAGCGCCGGGCCGCCGGGGACAGGTTTTTTGCTCCGCGAGGAGCGCCGGCTTCGCTGGCGCGGGGAAAAAACCGGGCCTCCGGCGGTTGGAGGACCGAACGCCTGATGGTAAGGGTCGCCTCTCGGCAGGCCCGCAGGCGCGCTCATCCGAACGCGACCGGCAGGCCCGGCCCTCCCCTCCCGCGGCCACCGCTCCGCCTCATCCCCCATCGCGGCTTCATCACGACGGCAGAAAGACTTCGACATCTTCCGGGGCAAGCTGCGCCCTGAGGCTGGCGAGCATCCGGCTCGGATCAAGCCGCAGATCGTCGTTGAAGTCGCCGAGTTCCGGGGCGAGCACGAGCGGCAGGATCCCGCGGGCCTGCGCCCGCCGGCTCAATCGCTCGATGCCGTTCCGGCCGGCGGCATCCGCGTCCGCGGCGATATAGAGGCGCACGCAACTGGGCGGCAGATCGAAGGCCGCGAGGTGATTGGCCGTCAGCGCCGCGGCCATCGGCATTCCGGGCATGACGTGCGACAGGGATAGGATGCTTTCGAGGCCTTCGCCGGCTGCCATGACAGGCACCGGACCGCAGGTGGGGAAGGCGAAGCGAACGGCATTGCCGAGCAGACCGCCAAGCGCGCGACGCGGATCGTCGACCTGTGCCTTGCCGCCACCGTCCGGGTCCAGCCAGGTGCGATGCACGCCGGTGATCGTGCCGACGGGATCGGTCACGGCTGCGATCAGCGCGGGGAAGCGGTGCGTCCGGCCCGTCACGAGATCGCGATAGTAGCAGGACGGATGATAGCGGAGCGCGGGATGCAAGGATGCGCGCAGGATGCCGCGCTGGCTCAGATAGCTGTCCGCCAAAGTCCCCGCCAATGGCTGCGTCATGCGAAAAAGGCGCTGCGCGCGCTCGTCTGCCGGCCTGTCGGCCGGCGGGTCGATTCGGGCGTCGCCCCTGCGGGACGCCGCCGGGTCGGGTTGCGGAAGGCTGAGGAACCGTCGCGCCTCGTCCGCGACGTCGCGGAAATCGACGAGCCCGCAGGTCTCGCGCACGAGATCGAGCAGGTCGCCATATTCGCCCGTCGCTCCGTCCGCCCAACGGCCCGCACGGGGGCCGGTGAGATGGACATAGAGCGATTTACCTTTGTTGTTGGCGGTATCGCCAACGATCCAGTAGTTGCCGGCCTTGCGGCCGGCGGAGAGATAGTGGCGGCAGACCGCCTCGGCATCGCGCGCGAGACGGTTCGCCAGTTCGGAGGCCGAGAGCATAACGGTCCTCCTTCAGTGCCGGCTGATGACATCGAGCAAGCGATGGCGCTGCACCAGGCGCGAAAGGATCGCGGAGCCCTCATCGGTGACTGGTATGAAGAAGCGCAGTTTCCAGGCGATCATCTCGGAAAAGAGGCCGATAGAGCGCAACCAGTCACGCATGCCATCGGTGAAGCCGGTCAATTCGACGCGGTTGTCATTCATGACCCGCACGTGGCGGACCGTCATCTCGCCGGCAAGGCTGATGACAGAGGAGCCATCGATCACCGACCGCCATGCCTGCTCCGGGTCGAGCACCTCGCTCCGGTCGATCCCGAAATTGTTGCATAGCCGGGAGAGACCGGCCGGCGCGATCACGCGTCCGACGATGCGCTCGCCACCGTCGGTTTGCAGGCGATAGACCCTGCAATAGTCCTGCGGCAGGAGTTTCCAGATCGGCAGCAGCAGGCCCGACACGACATGCAAGGTCGAGGTCGAAAACTCCGGCACGGTGGCGACCTCGGCATTCCAGGCGGCGGCGAAGATCTGTTCGTCCGCCTCTTCCCAGTTCGTCTCTTCCAGGTGCCTTGTTTCGAAGCGCAGTTCGTCCATCGGACGGATCAGCGCGACGCGCGGCTGGAGCGAGCCGTCATCGAGCATGATGGAGCGCGTCGGGGCCATGACAGCGGCGCGTTCGGACTTTCCGTTGATCATCAGTTTCGCGCGCGGATCCCGCGTCACAAGATAAAGGGCCTCCTCAAGAGGCATTGGCTGGTTGCGGTCCATGCGCTCGATTGTCAGCAAGTGCGACTGCGCGCCCGTCACCGGATGGGTGTAGACCAGCTTGCGATCCTTGAGCGTCATGCGATCGGCGGTCAGCGTCTCCAGGCCCTTGTCATAAACGGCGGCTGCAATGGCGCCTTCGATCCGCGCCGCCAGGAGTTCCTCGAAGGTCTCGAACAGGACGTTCTGCATGGCGATGGTCAGCGCTAACATCCGGTTGAGGAAGGTGTGGATCGGCGGCAGCTCATCCTTCAGCCCGCCCTCCTCGTCGCAAAGGGATAGGCCGGTGATCGACTCGAAGGTTTCCAAGGAGCAACCGGACACCTCACCGCGGTGGATCCGCTTGTAGAATTGCCTGAGCGCATCGCGGGCGTATTGGGATTCGAGATTGTCCTCGCTGCGGAACATGCCCTGCCCGCCGGTCTGGCGCTGGCCGCGGGTGATCGCGCCGAGGGTGTCGAGACGCCGGGCGATCGTCGACAGGAAGCGGCGCTCGGCCTTGACGTCGGTCGCGACCATCCGGAATTTCGGGGGCTGGGCCTGGTTGGTGCGATGGCTGCGGCCGAGGCCCTGGATCGCCACATCGGCGCGCCAGCCGGCTTCGAGCAGATTGTGCAGGCGCTGACGCTGGTTTTTTGCGCCGAGGTCGGCATGGTAGGAGCGCCCCGTCCCGCCCGCTTCCGAGAAGACCAGGATCGGCTTCCGGTCGTCCATGAAGGCGCGCGTCTCGTCGAGATTGGCGCTGCCCGGTCGGCTCTCGACAGCGAAACGCGGGAACGAGCCATCGCCATCGCGGCGAACGATGCGGCGGGAACGACCTGTGATCTCGGCGACGGTGTCCGTCCCGAAGTGCTGGACGATCTGGTCGAGCGCGGCCGGGATCGCCGGCAGGCTCCCGAGCTTTTCGAGCAACTCGTCACGGCGGGCGACGGCTTCGCGGCACAGAACCGGATTGCCGTCAGCATCATAGACGGGCCGGGAGAGGAGATTGCCCTCGTCGTCCGAATGTTCCTCGAAGAGCTGGGTCGGGAAAGAGTTCATCAGGTACTCGGCGACGATCTCTCGCGGAGTGACATCGACCTGAATGTCGTTCCATTCCTCTGTCGGGATTTCGGCGAGCCGGCGTTCGGTTATCGATTGCCCCGTCGAGATGAGCTGGACAATGGCCGCATGGCCGTCCGCGACATCCTGGTTGATCGTGCCGATCAGCGTCGGGGTCTTCATGCTGGTCAGGAGGTGATTGAAAAAACGCTGCTTCGTACTCTCGAAGGCGGAGCGCGCTGCAGCCTTGGCGTTTTTGTTAAGCGTGCCCGTCGGCGAGGTGATGCTGCAAGCCTCCAGCGCCTGATCCAGTCGATTGTGGATCACCTGATAGGCCTCGGCATAGGAATCGTAGATGCGGACCTGCTCCTCGGTCAGCGCATGTTCGAGGATCTCGTATTCGACGCCCTCGAACGACAACGAGCGAGAGGCATAGAGCCCCATGGCCTTGAGGTCGCGGGCGAGCACCTCCATGGTCGCGACGCCGCCGTCTTCGACCGCCGCGATGAACTCGCTGCGCGTGGCGAAGGGGAAGTCGGCGCTGCCCCACAGACCGAGCCGTTCGGCATAGGCAAGCGACTCGACCTCGGATGCACCAGTCGCCGAGACGTAGACGACGCGGGCATCGGGCAAGGCGCGCTGCAGGCGCAGGCCGGCGCGGCCCTGCTGCGAGCCCGCCTTGTCGCCGCGGTCGGATTTGCCTCCCGCAGCATTCGCCATGGAATGCCCCTCATCGAAGATCACGACACCGTCGAAATCGTCACCCAGCCAGTCGACGATCTGCTGGACGCGGGAGCGCTTGCCCTCACGCTCGTCGGTGCGCAGCGTGGCAAAGGTGCAGAAGAGAATGCCCTCGTCCAGCATGATCGGCTTGCCCTGTCTGAAGCGCGACAGCGGCGTGACCAGCAGCTTCTCCTGGCCGAGCGCGCTCCAGTCGCGCTGGGCGTCCTCGATCAGGGTCTCGGATTTCGAGATCCAGAGATGCCGCCGGCGGCCCTTCAGCCAGTTATCGAGGATGATGCCTGCAGCCTGCCGGCCTTTGCCCGCACCGGTCCCGTCGCCGAGAAACCATCCCCGGCGATATCGCACCGCGCCTTCGGTGTCCGGGCTGACGGCTGTGAGATTGTCGAAGGAGGCGTCGACCTTCCAATGACCGGCGAGGTGGCCCGAATGCGCCTCGCCGGCATAGATCACGCTTTCGAGCTGGGCGTCCGAAAGATCGCCGGTGGTGATCACGTTCCTGGGGAGATGGGGCCGATAGCTGGGCTTCGGCGGGGCGACCGACGCCATGGCGACAGACTCGACCAGCTTGTCAGGATGCGGCTTGGCCTCCGGAATGCGGATCGCTCGCAGCTCATAGGGCTCGTAGATGCCATCGGCTGCATCCACCCGGCTCGACGGCGCCGCGTCGCGCAGCTCGTAGGCGAGTTCGATGATCTCTTTCTTGGCTGGCGTGGGGGCCAAGGACACCCGGTTCGGTGCGCGGGGAGAGATCGCCGGATGTGGCTGCATCCCGGCGACCGCAGCGGGGCGCAGGGTTTCGGCGGCCTTACGCGCTGCCATTTTCGCGGCGCAGGCGCGGAATATGCCGTTGGACAGCGCGCCGATGGAGTTCGGCGCGGTCGACGGCGAGCGCGGCGGCAGGCCCGAGATCCAGGATAGCAACGTGGTGAGGTCTGGTGCGACACCCATGCTCGTCACCAGCTTGGTCGGATCGGCGGCAGCAATCTTGTCGATGACGGTTAGCCGCGTTTCCATCGTCGTGCCATGCCGGGCAAAGACGCTGCCTGCGATCGCTGCGCTAAACACGACCGTGCCGCGCTCCTGCAAGCGAATGAAGGCATCACGCCATTTGGGATTGTCGGGAGAAAGGCTGGAGCCGGTGATGGCAACCAGGCGGCCGCCGGGCGCGAGACGCGCGAAAGCCGAGGTGAGATGCCGCCACGCTGCATCGGCCATGCGGCCCTCGACATGCACACCGGCCGAGAACGGCGGGTTCATCAGCACGACGGTGGGACGCGCGACCCGATCAAGATAGTCGTCGAGATGGGCAGCGTCGTGGTGCGTGACCGGCGTTCCGGGAAACAGATATTCGAGGAGGGAGTGGCGGACCGGCGCATACTCGTTGAGAACGAGGCGCGCGTGGGCGAGTTCGCCGAAGATCGCCATGAGGCCGGTCCCGGCGGACGGCTCGAGCAGGACGTCGCCCGCCATGATCGAGGCGGCCCGCGCCGCGACATAGGCGAGTTCGACGGGCGTGGAAAACTGCTGGAGCCTCTGGGTTTCCTCGGACCGGCGCGTGTGCGTCGGGTTGAGCGCCGCGAGCCTGGTCAGGATGGAAAGCGCCGCCTCGGGCATGTTCGTCCGGGCGGAAATGGCTGAGCCGAATTTGCGAAGGAACAGCACCTGGGCGACTTCGGTCGCCTCGTAGGCATCCTTCCACGACCAGTATCCCTCGGCGTCCGAACCGCCGGATTCAGTGGTCAGGACGGCGCGCAGGTGGGCCGATGTGATGGACTGGCCAGCTTCGAGAAGCGGCAGGAGCGCACCCCCGGCTGCAAAGATGTTGCTGGCGCGGCTGCGTTGTTCGGGCATGCGGGGCTTACTGGCAAACGGGTTCATGGCGAAGGAGGACCGAGCGTTCATGGGAAACCTCATCGAGAGCGGGAAAGAGCCGGCCGCCGGGCGCTCTCCAAGCCCGCCAGGCCACCCCTTTCCGGCCCCTCTCTCCCTCTGGGCGGCAGAGGCGACGGCGCCCGGCCTTCAGCCGGGCGCGAGCTTGAGGTTTCCGAACGCCGCGACGCCGGCGACCGAGACCTCGTGGAGCACAGCCTTGCCGCCGGCGGCGATCCACGCTGCGGCTTCGCCGGCGGACAGTTGTTGGACGTGGACGAAGTTTCGTTCGGCGCAGAGGCGCTGACGATCGAAGGCGTCACGATCCTCGAAGGCGTAGAGCGTGTCGCCCGGTCCGTCCCAATAGACGATGGCGAAACACACCGGCACGACGACTTTCGAACGAAAGTCCAGGAAGACCGGGTTGGCGATTGGCGGGCAGGCAAGGACAGACAGGCTCATGTTGCTCTCCGGAAATGTGGAAAGGCCCGGTGCTCTTGCGAGCACCGGGCCTGGATGGGAAAAGACGGCAGGACGGGCGGGCATTCGCCCGCAATAATCAGGGCCGGGCGGCCGCCATCGGCTCTACGAAGGCCTCGTCGCTGTTGGCTCCGAGCAGCTTCAAAATGCGGCCGTGGACGGCGACGCACTCGTTGATCCAGTTGCGATCGAGCTTCGTGTGCCGGCCGAGGCGGTCGGCCGGCACATAGACGACCGTGAAATGCGGATACTCGCGGCCGTCAGCGGCGCGATGGACAACCGGCCCCTCGACGGCGATGACGATTCCACGCGAACCGTAGGAGGTCCGTACCGCCATGCCTGGTCGCACGAGCGCCGGGACATCAGGAGCACCCGGCGGCGTCACCCGATAGCGGCCGGGATCGTGCCCGCCGAGATCGGCCGAATAGAGGGAATGGGCGAGATGCCGTGGTGCGACCGGTCGCGATTTACGTCGGGTTTCCATGGCCGCCTTCCTTATTGTCGGCAGCCGTCGAGGTCTCGACCGCATTCGCGTCGCTCCCGCTTAGAAATCGACCGGCATTGCCCGGGTCCGGAGGAAGGTAGGCGTCGTACGGATTGCCGCCCGCGAGGTGACCAAACGGCGTGAACACATAGTCGCCATCGTCGCGCCCGACCGCGCAGAGAACGAAACGGGTTTCGTCGGTGCGGGCATCGAGGCACTCCATGAGCGCGAGATTGCCGTCCTGGGCGGCGCGAAGCAGCGTCCGGAAATTGACTCGAACATATTCGGGTATCGCCATGGTCTCCTCCTGAAGCGAAAGCCCGGCTGTCGCCGGGCGATGGGATGGAAAGGATTGAGGTGGTTCAAAACCGGAAGGCGTTGGCGAGGTCGCGCTGGTCGGCGCGGTACTCAGCGAGCATCGAGCGATAAAAGCGCTTGCGCGCGGCGCGGAAGGCTGGATCCTGCCGCATCTGACGGTCGAATTGGAAGGCAGCGGCGCGGACGACGTGGCGCCAGCCGGCGTCGGCCCGGATGCGCAGGCGTCTATAGAGAAGGTCATTCATCTGGGGGTTCCTCGGAGCGCGGGGAGGAAGCCCAATCCGATCTGCGCTCTCTCCAAGATCAGCCGGGCCGATCGGCCCGCAGCCCACCTCCTCCCCGCCGCCGCTGGCACCACCCTCCCCGCTTCGGCATTTCCGATTTCCGTCGCGCGTGACGGGAAGGGTTGGATTGCAACGATCCCTTCCCATCGGCCCAGAATGGATCGGCCGGCACGGCACTTTTACTCGCTAGTTTTAGATAGTAAAAACTGGCATCGCGATGTAGGTTCGACCGGAACAAGGGAGAGCGACGGTGCGGAAATTCATCATTGGCGAGCAGACTTTCGATGAATCCTCGCCGGAGCTTCGAGCAGTTCTATCGGATGCCTACGAGCAGCGGATGCGGCCTCTGTGCATGTGCAAGGACCCGGCGGTCGCCATGTATATCGCGCGGCTGGATGATCAGTTCGTGGTCAAACGGATGCCCCTATCAGGGCGCGAGCATGATCCGGCCTGCCCTTCCTACGAGCCGCCTTATGAGCTCTCCGGTCTCGGGCCCTTGATCGGAAGCGCTATCCAGATCGATGCCAGCGGCAGGGCCGAGTTGAAGCTGGATTTCTCGTTGACGAAACGCGGGCCTCGGGCAGCGCCTGCCGCGCCGACGGAAGCATCCGAGCCGGGCATCCGCAGCGAACCCCGGAAACTGTCGCTGAAGGCGATGCTCCACTATCTCTGGGAGGCGGGCGAATTGACCGAGTGGCGGTCGGCCTGGGCTGGGCGGCGGGGGTGGGGGCGAGTTCGCTCCAGCCTTCTCAATGCCGCCGCGCAGATGTCCGCACGAGGCGGCCCCTTGAGCGAGATACTCTATGTGCCGGAGGTGTTTCAGGCGGACGACAGGGATGGCATTGCCACTAGGCGCGCGGTCGCGCTGAAGGGTGTGCACGCGGCGGGAGGGGGACCGCGCAAGCTGATGATGATCGTCGCCGAGGTGAAGGAGTTCTCCCCGGCCCGCGAGGGCCAGAAGATCGTCGTGCGGCATATGCCCTTCCCGCTGATGGTAGAAGACGGCGCATGGCGAAGGCTGGCGACCCGCTATGAGACCGAGCTCGAACTGTGGCGGTCGAGCGAGGCGTTCCATCTGATCGTCATCGCCACCTTCGGGATTTCCACCGCGGGCATCGCATCGGTGGAAGAGGTCGCGTTGATGGTGGTCAATGAGCACTGGCTGCCCTTCGAGGACATTCATGACCTGCGACTTCTGGAGAAGCTCGGGCATCTGAAGCGGAAGATCGTCAAGGGGCTGCGTTTCAACCTGCCACGCGGCGCGCCGATCGTTTCGGTGACCCTTCCGGAACAGAAGCCGGACCCCGTCGCGATGTTCATCGTCCCACCCACGGCCGATGAGGAATACGATCGCGCCCTCGCCGACATGATCGAAACGCGACCGGAGATTACCCCCTGGATCTGGCGGGTGGCGGACGGAGAGATCCCGCGGCTTCCGTAATACGGGATATCGCGCCATGGGCCGTTGACAGGTTCCGACGAATAACAACACCTGCCGCGCAGATATCCATAGCCTGTTCAGCGGAGCATCATGAAGTCTCAGAAGAAGCCGTTCGTCGTCGAATTCAAGAACCGGCGTCGCCTCTCCCGGAAAGAAACGTCGATCTGGGGGCGTGTCGATCTGAAAGGCGCCGGTGACGAGTTTGCGGCAGAGGAGACTGCCACGGAAGCTGCCGCCGGTATCGACATCCGCCTTCCCGAGACCCCGCCGGTACAGGACGCTGCCGAGATCGGCGCCTGACCAGGTCATCGACCGGCGTTCGAAGCAGATAGAGCAGCGGCCGCAACATCCTGTCGCCGAAGCCTGACCGCCGCCATCACACTCTCGAGGAAGTCCTCCGGTTCGCCCTCACGATGGGGTCCGCCCTGCGACCACCGCATCGTTCCCACGACCGCGGGAACGAAGTCGAAATCGAAGGTGAAGCCGCCGTCGTCAAGCACACCGGAAAGGGCGGCGTAGGCATCCTGCACGAGAGTCACGATCTCCAGGGCGCACAAGCGCATGGCCTGCCAACCGGTTGCGTCCCACAGCTTCGACATCTGATCGATGCCATCGGGAACAGCACGTCCGTCCTCGCGCAGGCCTCGGAAATACAGCATGGCTTCCCAGATGCAGAGTGCCGCCTCGGCCTCCCCGACCGTGAGCAGACGATGTCCGTCAGACGCTGGCGTCCGAAGTGATGAAGCAGGCAATGGGCCTGCGAGCGACAGACCGCGATCCTGCAATCGGAAACGGGCCAGGATATCCTCGCTGGTGGCGTGATGAATGGCCGTGGCGGTGATCAGCGATACGCTGGCACCGTAGGTCTCGAGACGCTGCGACCGGTGGTTCATCCATTGGATCACCGTGACCTCCGACAGGGTCGGCGACCGCGAGACGATATCCTGGACGATGAACGGCCACGGAAACGCGCCGAGATCGATATCGACAGCTGCGTCCATGTCGAGCGGACCCGACGGCGCCGGCAGAAGCGCAAGAACGCGGCTTGCGATGAAAGTGTTGAGCGCGCTCTCCGCCTGCGGCGCCGATGCTCGGAACGCTTCAAGCAGCAGCTTGCGCTTGACGCTGATGGGATTGTTCGGACCGACATCGGTGAAGAGGACAAGGCCGGCGTCGGTCTCGCTGCATTCGAGCACATGCGTCAGAACAAGCTTTTCCAGCGGCGTGATGTCGGCGAACGGGATTGGAGGGTGAGTATAGATCTGGGTTTCGAGCTTGGTCATGGGATTGCCTTTCGGTGAATACGAAAAACCCGGCGCCATGGCCGGGTTGGTCGGCGACTGTCGGATGGAGGGGTTCAGGCTGCGCTTTCGAGCAGTCTGCGCGCCTTGCCTTCGAGTTCGAGCCGCGTGTCCTGGTGAGCTTTCCCGCGCGCCAATGCGGTGATCCCCTGCACGAAATCGAAGATGGACTCCGGTGGCCGTCCCTCTTCCGACAGCACCGTCTCGATGATCTTGCCGGTCTCGGCCTTCGAGAACCCGCGCTTGCGCAGGAAATCGGAACGGTCCTCCTCGTTGCGAGCGACGACCCGCTCCCGCGCGGCACGGATACCCGCGATGAACGGCGCGGGCGACGAATTCGCAAAATTCGCCAGCGCCGGGGCCGCCTCATGCGCGAAACGCTGGGCAGCAAACTTCGAGTGCCGGATGGTGATTTCCTGGAAATCTTCCGTGCCCCACAGATTGCGATTGGCGCAGACCGCTCGTAGGTAGAAGCTTGCAATTCCAAGCGTTTTCGAGCCGACTTCGGAGTTCCAGGCATAAAACCCGCGGAAATAGACGTCCGGCTCACCGTTGGGGAGGCGACCGGCCTCGATCGGATGGGTATCGTCGACGAGGAACAGGAAAACGTCCCTATCGCTGGCATAGAGCGTCGTCGTATCCTTGGTGATGTCGACGAACGGGTTGTGGGTCATGGTCGACCAGTCCAGTACGCCAGGCACCTTCCACATCGTGTCGCCGACGCCATCACCGGCGATGCTCATCACCGCGGCGACAAGGTCCTTGTCCCAGATGCGGCCGTATTCGGGACCGGTCACCGCCCGAAGCTCGACACGCCCGTCATCCATCTCCAGCGTTTTGACCATCTCGGCGCTGTGGTTGAGAAGGCCGTGCTGGAGATTGATCGCCGCCAGCGGCGCAGGTAGCTGGCGCAGGTAGCTCGCCGGCGCGCCTACCAGGCTACAAAGCTGCCCATAGCTCCAATGCGTCGGCGCCAGCGGCACGCGGCTGCCGGGAAGGACAAGCGAAAGGCGCTCGGCATTGCCGCGGGTCGCTTCTACACGGATATCCGCGCTTTCGACGGTGCGAACGCGGGCGCGCTCGGCCCGATCGCTGACAGCACGATGAAGATCCGACAGCGAGAGGTAGCGCTCGTCATCGGGGCGCGAGAACCATTCTGACGATACTCGGCCGATGCGCTCGCCGCGGGAGATGTCGACCTTGAAGCCGGTGGATACAGGGGATGGTCTGGCGATCATGGTGTTCATGTTGATTGCTCCTGAAACGAAAGGGCCCGGCCGGCGCTATCGCGCCAACCGGGCCGGTGTGATGGAAGGGGAAGGAGATCAGGCGACGGTGAGGCCGCTTAGTCGATCGCCTGGAAAATCTCCGAGGCCTCAAGGTGATCCGCCGAATAGGCGTAGAGGCGCTCATAGCCTTCTACGAGTCGTTCGGTCTCGAACTTGAATGACAGGTGGGAGAAGGCGAACATCGTCGCGATAATGCCGGCGGCCTCGGCGGAGACCTCGCCCTGGAAGCATGTGACATCACCGGTAATCCGGAACCGCGTCTTGGATTTCGGCGCGAGGAAAAGCGGTTTGCCCTGGTGCTCAAAGAAATCCCAGGAACCCCCACGATAATCGAGCGGGCTAAGCCTCTCCATCCAGGCATAGACAGCAGTCTCCGCGACGATCAGGTGCGAACGACCGAAAAGGGTGGGCAGAAAATTCTGACGGGCGTTGTCAGCAACGATCACGGCGCGACGAGTACGGTTCACCATTACGCCATCCTCCCTTCCACCAAGGCGGCCGCGACCTCGTCTGCGGTCACTTCCTCGAAGACGGGATCGGGATAGCGATCTCCCTCGACCATGGCCCAATGCTCTGCCTCGACGCGGCTGCGTGCGAGATAGACAAGCTCAGCGTCGTGACCCGGTCGGTCGAAGACCCGAACGGAGCCAATCGGCGGCCGTTCAACGATCGTGAACCGAAGCGGATAGTCGATTTGGAAGGTGTAGAAATCGCCTTTCAGGATGGTTATTGCTGGGCACAGTCCCGGATCTCCGCTGCCGCGCTCGCCCTGCGTTTTGACCAAGCGGCCGCGATTGTTGTGGAATAGCCACTCAGAGTGCAGGGTGGAGGTGCGTTTTGGCGGACACCGCGTACCGTCGGTCCAGGCAATCAGGGCGCCGATTGGCGCGCGTTCGTAGATGGTCATGAACGACATGTTCGTCTCCATATCGAGAAACAGAGAGGCCCGGCGCGGCGGCCGGGCCTTGGATTGATGGTTCGTTCCGGAAGGGTCTATTCCGCGGCTTCGAGATGCCCGCCCTCGTCCTCATCGGGATCGGAGGCCGTCTGCTCGCCCTCGACGTCCTCGGTCAGGAACGCCGGCAGCGTGACTTCGACGGCTTCGGTATCGCCTTCGTTGACGATCACCATTTCATCTGCCTCCGAATTTCCGCCTTCATCCGAGACTTCATCGGCAGGATAGCGCAGCACTTCGGGAAGCCACCCGCTACCGTCGAGCAGCCGGGCCGCTTCGCGCGCCATGTCCTGCTTCTTCAGATGATCGATCAGCTGCGCCGACTGATTGCCCTTTGCTTCGCGAACGGCCTGCAGGATGTGGGCCTTGGTCACGCGGCCGAGATAGTTGTCGACCGTCGGCGTCCAGCCCGCACCGACCATGCCGAACCCGATCGTCTGGGCCAGCTGCACGGCATGCTGGTTTTCCCTGGTCCGCCGGTTCCATTGCTGGATCGTGGCGTTCAGCGACATCGAAGCGCAATGCGCAAACAACGCCATCTGGCTATCGTGATCGAGCGCGATCAGGTAGGCCCAGACCGCATCGGCTTCACCGGGAAGATCGTGACCCCAGTTTTCCTGGCGCTGTTCGATCTCCTTAGCCCAAACCGTGTCGGCAAGGCCGGGCGTCTTGGTCGACACCGTATGCTGCACCGTGATTTCCAGGCAAGACGACGTGCCGTAGTGATAGAAGGTCTTCAGCACGAGAAGGTGCAGCACGGCGATGAAGGCCACCGTCGGCTCGTTGGCGAGCGCGTTCCTGAGCGCAAGCGTGCGGGCCGCGGTGAGGTCCTCGATGAGGCGTTCTGCGAGCGGCCGGATCTTGCCGTCGTCTTCATCCGGCTCCTCGACACCAACGGGCTTGCCGTTAATCGGCACACCACCACCACCTTCCGCGGCGGTGGCGTCGTCGCCATCGTTACCGTTCTGCTCGACGCCATCGCCATCTTCCGCACCGGCGACAGGCTCGTCTTCCGGGCGGACGAAGCCGCGCTCGATCCTGAGTTCGCCGTTGCCGGCTAGCGAGATGAAGGCGCCGCCGCGAGCAACATCCTCGGGATCGAGGACAAAGGGTCGCTCGTTCAGCGCCGTCAGCTGAGCGTCGAGATCGTCGAGGTCCGCTTCCGTCTCCTCCGAATAGTCGTCGGCAGCTTCGTATTCCGCGTTGAGCTTGTCGAATTCTGCCGTCAGGGCATCATGAAGCGCCAGCTCCTCCTCGGTGAGCTCCGCCTGCTTGCCGTAAAAGCGGCGAAGGCCGGAAGCGTGGCCGAAATGGAAGTCGATGGCGGAATCGACCCACTTCCAGCCCTCGTCGGTCTTCAGCGCCTCCGCGTCTGCCGTCAGCTTCTCCAGCACGAGCTGTTCGAGCAACGCCGGATCCTGGAGCCATCCGCCGTTGTCCTGCTCGAAGAGATCCCGCATGACGATGCCGCCGGCGGCCTCATAGGCTTCGATGCCGACATAGACCGCACGGCGGTCGCTCGCCCGGATCGCCGTTTCGGTCAGCAGCCGGCGGATATAGTAGGGATCGGTGCTTTGCGTGCGCGAAATCGTCTCCCAGACCTGCTCCTGCCGGGCATGATCCTTGGTGATCGAGAACGCCATGACCTGCCCCAGCTTCATCTGGTCATCGCCGTAGAGTTCTAGCAGGCGGGGCGACACCGAGGCCAGGCGGAGACGCTGCTTCACCGTCGCGACCGAGATGTGGAAGCGGGCGGCGATTTCCTCCTCGTCGAGCCCCTGCTCGCGCAAGACCATCATCGCGCGAAATTCGTCCAGCGGATGAAGATCGGCGCGCTTGACGTTTTCGGCAAGCGAGTCTTCGGCCTCGAGGGTCTCGCCTTCACTGACGATGCAGGGGACGCCGGTCGTCTTGGCGAGCTGCTTCCGGTCGACCAGCAGCTTCAGGGCACGATAGCGGCGGCCGCCGGCAGGGATGCGGTAGATACCGGTCTCCCTGCCCTCGGCATCGAGCTCCGGGCGCACGTTGATGCTGGTCAGCAGCCCGCGGCGCGCAATATCGTCGGCAAGTTCCTCGATCGAGACGCCGGCCTTGGTCTTGCGCACGTTCTGCTGGCTGAGAATAAGCTTGTTGAAGGGGATATCACGCCCGACATTGAGCGCGATTTTCTGAATGGCCTGTGCCATGTCATTTCTCCGCGGCGGACCGGCCAGAGCCTCTCTCCAGCCACCTCAATCCGCCACGAACGCCCCTTCCCCCCTCTCCCTCTTTCCCGGACCGCCGCCCTCACCGCCTGCCGCCAGCACCCGCGCCGGCGCCCGCGTCGCCGACGGCGTCGCGCGAGGAACCGTTCAGCCAGATCCTCATCTGCTGGCGCATGATGCCGATCGGCGCGCAGATTTCCGTGACCGGCGCGCTCCCTGTGACAAAGCCATCCTCCTGGAACAGGTCAACGAAGTGCTGCATGACGTCGAGATAGAGAGCGCCACCGACCAGGCAGACCTCGACGAACGGTTTCCGGCCGCGCTCCGTCATCGAGGCAATGTGCATGCCCGGATGCTCGCCCGAAGGCATCGCGCGCCGCTGGGTTTTCGGCCGCGGCCATCGCGTGCCGAGGCCCCCGGCCTTCATCGCGGCCGCGATCTCCGGCGTCATCCGCCGGTCGTAGTTTTCGATGGTGGTCCTGGCCTCACGAAAACCGTACTCGGCCGACAGGAAGGCTACCTGTGCCTTCTGCTCGTCGGGATCGACATGACGCAGCGTGCGCCAGAGCGGCCCATCGTATCGGTCGCGCGCCGGCATGTATTGCGGGCCGTCGTGCTTGGTCATCGAGCAGGACAGGATGAGCAGGCGGCGGGAGGGTGACGTGTAGGTCATGCAACCCTCCTCCTGGCGTGCAGTTCAAGCAGCTCGGCATAGCGCGCATGGATCGATGCCCGATCACGGTAGCAGGCACGAAATCCCAGCATCGCGCTGACCTCCGAGCGCACCTCCGCAAGAAGATCGGCCTCGCCGTCGGACAGCATCCGGGTCGGCCAGCCTTTCACATAAAGCATCGGCTTCGTCAGCCGGCGTTCCGCCTCACGGCGACGGTCTGCTCGGTCCTTGGCCATGGCCAGGCGATCCCGCATCCTCGGCTGAAGGAGCTGGGGAGCGATATCGCCTAACCACCGGCTGCTCTGAAAGGCAAACGTGCTGCGGCATTCCAGGCCAACCATCTGACGATAGAGATCGTGAGCTTCCGGCTGCGCCGCCGCGGCCACCAGATCGGGAAGGCTCGACATGATGCAGAAGCGGCAGGAGACACGCGTGAGTCCGAACCGGCGATAGGCGGGATGGGGTTCGATGCCCCAGAAATCGAGCGACGAAAAAACCTCCGCCTCGGACCACTCGAGTATCGGCCGCCAGATCCATATTCGCTCGCCCGGCTTGTGATCGAAGATCTCGGCGCGGGCGCGTTGCGGGCTTTCCTCGCGCCGGACGCCGGTCACGCTGACGATCGGCAGTCTGGAGAACCGGCGTTTAAGTTCCCCGTGGATTTTCGAGGTCTTCATCTCGGACGTGCAGAATCTCATCGCCGGCGTGCTCCAGCATGGCACGAGCGTCACGGTGCTGAGATTTTCGTAGCGCGCGACGTTGGATCGCCAGCGGCTTTCCCAGCGATCCATCAGCCCACCTTGCTTGCGCCGGACGACAATGAGTTCGGCGCCGAGGCGATCGGACAGGCGCTCGCAGGTGGGGAGCGAGTCCGACCATTCTACAGAACCGAGGTCGGCATGGATCAGCAGGCGCGGGCCGGAATGTCCGATGCGATCGAGACACTCGAAGGTCGCCATGGCTGCGGCCTGGCTGTCCTTGCCGCCCGAAACACCGATGGCGACGGCCGCGTCCTGTTTGAGAAGGTCCACGATGGGCGGGACGATGGAGACCGATGGAAAGGTACGAGTAATCGATACTGAAGATGGTGTGAAAGAATCGGTTCGATGGCCTGCAGGATCGACGTTCAGGTGATGATGCATGGGGCGGCTCCATGGCGGGCAGCCGGAACCTCTCTCCAGCCTCTCAACCCGCCACCGCCGTTCCGCCCCTCTCTCCCTCTCCCTTCGCCGACGCGCCTTTCCCATTTCCGGCCGCCTGCGCCATCGGGCCGGTTTGGAAAGTGGCGCGTTGCGCGGACGAATGAAGAAATTTCAGGACAAATTCAACGGGATGACATATCGTCTGCGGCGAAGCGGTACGCGCCGCTTTGGGGCGTGGAAACCCCTGTGAACGGTTGATGCTGGCCGATACAGCATCACACTCCTTGGCCTTTTGGTCGGGGAGCCTGAAGCTATGTCCAGGTTCTCCGAACTAAAAGCTCAGGGCCGTTTCACACGGTTTCCAACTCCCCGATCACGGGGTCAATGAGCATTGGATGGCGGGGGCGCACCGCCGAAACTGCTTCAGGGAGAAACCGTTGACTGAAGGGCTCACCTACACCTTCTACACCTATTCCGATGCAGCAGTTCCGCTCGCGGAACGCTGGCAGCCGACCGGGCTGAGGGAGATTTTTTTCGCCGATCGTGAAGAAGCAAGACGTGCAGTGCTCGCCATGCGCGACGATATCGCTGCGGATCCGGAGATGGAATGGGCGGCCACGAAGATCGAAAAGGTGGTGACCGTGCCCATCTCTCAGTCCAACCTCTTGCTGCTATTAAACAGTGGTCCCGGTGCCTTCATTGCGGAGTATGAAATCCTTGAGACCGTGGTTTGATGGAGTTTGCCGCACCTTATGGGCGAATGTTTCACTTTACCCCGCGCGAGGGCTCCCGACCGGATCTTTCACCTTCACCGACCTTGGAGGGCATTACGGGTAGAGGTCCGTTTTGCTGAACCCTTTGCGGATGACCTTCTCTCCGTCGGCTAATGAAAATTCCGGCTCTTGACCTTCAACCGATCAATCAAGAAGTCTTGTATGTAGATGTCCCTCGCCGGCGCCGCCGCCTTCGGCCGCTCGCGCGGGTCCGGCGCGCCGTTGCCGCGCGCAAACTCATCACCGCGGCCATGTGGCAAGGGAAACTGCTCGTCCCGTTCGCCCAGCCGCCCGAGATCATCGGATAGATCGAACAGCCGCTGCGCAACGAGATGAACGACATCGCCTTCGCGCTGGATCTTGCCGTTGATCGCCAGCATTGAGGCTGAAAGCACAAGCCGGCGCTGGCGCTCGAATAGCGTCGGCCAGACGACCGCGTTGACGATGCCAGTCTCATCCTCGATCGTCATGAACATCACGCCTTTGGCGGAACCCGGTCGCTGACGCACAAGCACGAGCCCGCCGGTCATCAGCCACCGGCCGTCTCGGGCGGCCATGGCCTCGGCGCATGTGACCATCCGCTTCTCGCGAAGGTCTTTTCGGAGGAAGGCGACCGGGTGCTGCCGGAGGGTAAGGCCGGTATGGGAATAGTCCTCGACGACCTCGTGTCCAGCCCTCATCGAGGGCAAAGCTACCGAGGGCTCCTGCACTTCAGCGACCTGGCGCGCCTCGCGCTCGGCGGCTGCGGCCCAAAGCTCAAGCGGCTCATCGCGCAAGGCTTTAATTGCCCATAGAGCGCCACGGCGCTGGAGCTGCAACGACGGCAAGAAGGCATCAGCTTCGGCAAGCTTGACGAGGGCAGCCGTCGGCACACCGGATCGCCGCCACAGGTCATCGGCAGATTCGAAGGGTTCGTCGGCGCGCGCCGCTACGATCCGGGCGGCGTCCGCGGTCGAAAGCCCTTTCACCATCCGCATGCCCAGGCGAACGACGCAGAGGCGGCTTCCGTCGATCTCCTCGAGGGTGCAGTCCCAACGAGAAGCGTTGACGCAGACGGGCCTGATCTCTACGCCATGCGCCCTCGCGTCCGAAACGATCTGGGCTGGCGCGTAAAAACCCATGGGCTGCGAGTTCAGGAGCGCCGCGCAAAAGGCGTCCGGGTGATGGCATTTCACCCAGCTCGACGCATAGGCGATCAATGCGAAGCTGGCAGCATGGCTTTCCGGGAAGCCGTAGGAGCCGAACCCTTCCAACTGCGAGAATGTCTGCTCGGCAAATTCGGTCGTGTAGCCATTCTTCACCATGCCGGCGACCAACTTGGTTTTGAATTTGGAGACACCGCCGGAGAATTTGAAGGTGGCCATCGATTTCCTCAACTGGTCCGCCTCCCCACCCGAAAATCCGGCGCAGACCATCGCGACCTTCATCGCCGACTCCTGAAACAATGGGATGCCGAGCGTCTTCGACAGCACCGCCTCCAGCTCCGGCGTCGGGTATTCGACCGGCTCCTTACCCTCACGGCGCCTGAGATAGGGATGGACCATGTCGCCCTGGATCGGCCCAGGCCGAACAATCGCTACGTGGATGACGAGATCGTAAAACGTGCGCGGCTTCAAGCGCGGCAGCATGGACATCTGCGCCCGGCTTTCGATCTGGAAAGTGCCGAGCGTATCGGCCCTGCGGATCATCGCGTAGGTCCGGGGATCTTCGGCCGGGATCGAAGCGAGGTCGCGCTCCTCACCCTTGTGGTCCCGCATCAGGGCAAAAGCCTTGGCCATGCAGGTCAGCATGCCGAGCGCCAGCACGTCGACCTTCATGAACTTCAGCGCCTCAATGTCGTCCTTGTCCCATTCGATGACCTGGCGGTCGTCCATGCGCGCAGGCTCGATCGGCACGAGATCGTCAAGGCGATCTTGGGTCAGGACAAAACCACCCGGATGCTGGCCGAGATGGCGCGGTGCGCCCATCAGCTGCTGCGCCAATTCCAGGGTCAGCTTCAGGCGATAGTCGGCGGCGTTGAGATTGTTTTCTCGAATCTGCCGTTCAGTGACACCTTCCGACCAGCCCCAGACGCCGGACGAGAGCTGCGCGATCATGTCCTCTGGTAGCCCGAGGGCCTTGCCGACGTCGCGAAGCGCACCCTTGGCGCGGTAGCGGGTGACGGTGGCACAGAGAGCGGCCCGACGTCGGCCATAGGTCTCATAAATCCACTGGATGACTTCCTCGCGCCTCTCGTGCTCGAAATCCACGTCGATGTCCGGCGGTTCGTCCCTTTCTTGGCTGACGAAGCGCTCGAAGAGCAAGTCGTTGGTATCGGGGTCGATAGAGGTGACGCCGAGGCAATAGCAGACGGCGGAATTGGCCGCCGAGCCCCTGCCCTGGCAAAGGATCCCTTTCGAGCGCGCAAAACGCACGATCGAATAGACGGTGAGAAAATATGGCGCATAGTTCATCACGCGGATCAGTTCGAGTTCATCCTGCAGGGATTTCCACACTTTTTCCGGCACGCCCTCTGGATAACGGTTGGCAGCGCCTTCCCAGGTGAACTTGACTAGAGATTGCTGCGCATCGAGGCCGGGCACGATCGCCTCTTCCGGGTATTGATATTGCAGCTCGTGCAAATCGAACTTGCAGCGTTCGACAATCTCGCGGCCGCGGGCGAGCGCTTCCGGATAGTCGCCAAATAGGCGGTGCATTTCCTCAGGCGCCTTGAGAAAGCGATCGGCATGACGCTCTCGGTCGAAGCCGACATCGTCGATGGTGGTGCGGGTGCGGATACAAGTCACGACATCCTGGAGCTGGCGCCGGCTCGGTTCGTGAAACAGCACGTCGTTGGTGACCACAGTGCGGACCTTGAAGCGCGTGGCCATGGCGGAGATGCCGTGCAAACGCAGACGGTCGAGCGGCCGACGGCGCAGGCAGAGGCTCACATAGGCGCGATCGCCGAACAACTCAGCCATCTTGCGAAGCTGGACGGCGCAGGCCTCGTCTGCTTCGTCCGGCACCAGCACCCCGATCATGCCCGCTGCGTGTTCGGCGAGATCGGCAAAATCGATCAGGCAGTTTCCCTTGCCGCCGCGGCTTTTGCCGAGAGACAGCAACCGCGTCAGTCCCGAATAGGCCGGTCGGTCCATGGGATAGACGAGGAGCGACATGCCGTCGGTGAGATCCAAGCGGCAACCGACGACCAGTCGGACGCCGGTGGTCTTGGCGGCTTCCCAGGCCCGCACGATGCCGGCGAGGCTGTTGCGGTCGACGACACCGAGCGCGTCGATGCCGAGCGCGGCAGCGGTGGCGAACAATTCATCGGCGCTGGACGCGCCTCGCAAGAAGCTGAAATGCGTCGTGACCTGAAGTTCGGCGTAGCGCGTCATCCGAACACCCCATGCACGAACCACAGGTGCGAACCGGTTTCCGGATCGATGCCGTCGCCGGCGCGATAGACCCAGTAGCGCTCACCAAGCTCGTCCTCGACCACGAAATAGTCCCTGACCGCCTGAAACTCGCGTGGTCTCCGCCACCACTCTCCAAAGATCCGCTCCGGGCCATCGGCGCGCAGGACCTTTCGGCGCTTGCCGCGCCAGGTAAATACCGCCGGCGGCTGGTCCGGGAGGAGCGCGATGACCTCGACGCGTTCGGGATTGGCGAAAAGCCGCGTCGGCCGCGGCCATTTCACCGCCCAGGCCTCGCCTATATCCGGCGCGGTCGCGGCGATGCGCCGGACCGAGCGCTCCGGCACATCTGAGGCGACGGGCGCGACCCGGAACAGCCGGTGGCCACGATTGCCGAGGATGTCGACCAGCGGCGTGATATCGGCAACTTCCTCCTCGATGAGCGGGGAGGCGGCCTGCCGCTCTTCCAGCGGCTCGGCGAAGACGGCGACCAGAACCATCTTCTCGATACCGAAACCGGGGTCGATCGTCTCGATCCGGTCGCACAACAGTTTTGAGAGCCGCGCCGGGTCACGGACCGGTTTGGCGAGGCCAGCGCGCAGATGCTGCCTTGTGTTGTCGACGCGATGGATGAAGAGATCGCAGCGCCGTGCGCCGAGGCCGTCCTCGGCGAGCCAGGCCGAGAGCTGGCCGACCAGCCGACGGACATATTTGGCGATGGTTTCCGGCGCGCCGATGGGCTCCGCGAAATTCTTCGCGACCTCGACAAGCTCGGGCGTGCGGATCGGCTCGATCGGTTCGGCTAGCCGCCCGAACATTTGGTCGAGCCGACGCGCCGGCTCCGGGCCGAAGCGTAGCGTCAATGGTGCGCGCGGCATGGCCGAGAGCTGGCCGACCGTATCGATGCCGAGCACACGCATGCCTTGGACGGTCTCCGCCGGGAGCCGCAGCGCGACAATCGGTAGATCGATGACCGCCTTCGTCACATTGTCCACCGGCACCACCGTCGTTTCCGCCGTCAGGAGCCGGGCGAGCGCGTGCGCGGCGCCCCAGGTGTCGGCAACGGCAGCCCGTGCCGTCAGCCCCCGGCCGCGCAGCAGATTGACGAGACCGGAGATCAGAAGCGGCTCGCCACCACGCAGATGATCGGCACCCTCGGTATCAATGACCAGCCCATCGGCGCCATCGACGGCAACGACCGGGCTGTATTGCCGGAGAGCCCAAAGCGCCAGGCGCTCCAGCGCCGCCGCATCCTCGGCCGGTGCGGCGTCGACCATCAGGAGATCCGCGACCATGGCTTGCGCCTTGCTGGCGGGCATTCCTATCCGAAGACCGAGCTTCAATGCGGCAGGGTCGGCGGCCGAAATCCAGCGCTTTGAGCCGCGCCTTGCGACAACGACGAGCGGCTTGTCAGCCGGCAAGGCTTCGCCAGCGTGCCGTCTGATCCGCTCGGTCGAGAGCTGTGGGAAGTAGACAGATACGACCCTTGGCATCGGGGGCTCCAATTTCAAATTCGGCGCATTCGCCCGCCTTGACGCGCATGAGTTCTGCCAGCCAGCGGGCCCTCCCCACGCCCGCGACCGGCAATCGTTGCGATGGCAGCGTGCTGATGCGCCACCGCGTCGTCGATGCTGTCGGCTGCCCATAGTCCGAGGCCTCGTTCTGTCGTCGCCAGCGCCGGAGCACGATGCCCATGGCGCCCGTTTTTTCCGCTGCCAGTTGCAGGCGTCGCGAGGCGTTCATCGGCAGACGAACGAGCTCGCCGACGACCGCGGCAAGCCCGCCGAAAGACAGCCCCTCTTCCATGGCGGACAGCACCTCCTCCTCGCGATCGCTTTCACAGAAGACGACGCGGTCCGGATGCAGCCCGGCCTGGGCAACCGCGGGGAAAAACAGGTCCGGGCGCGTCATGCACCAGAGTACCTTGCCGCGCGACCGCGCAGCGATCCCCGCCACGAAGAGCGCGGCCGCAGCCCCGTCAACCGTTCCTCCCCCGCCGCCGGCAACCTCGTGCAGCGCGCCAAAGGCAAGCCCTCCGCCCGGCAAGGCCCGGTCGACCTCCGCAACGCCAAAAGGCAGGACCTGCCTTGCGCGCTGCGGGACGCCTTCTAGCTGGCCGATGCGCTCGCGAAGCTCCGCCAGGACAGGGTTGAGGGCATGGTTGGCCACGGTTGAATTGTTGCTCCTTCAGGGTTTCCAGCGGTTCTCTAAGCTGATATGTTCATTATTTGTTCCGATTGCCCAACTGAGTCAATCGGGCCTCCGATCCGGAAATCGCACCTCGGCTAAGTCGTTGAAACGAATCCCTTAGCTGCATCAAGGAGATATCCACGGAGCGGAGGTGCAGGAAAATTTTCTTAAGGCAGCTGGGGACAAATGGCGGCGGCGCATCTTGAAAAACTGAACGACCGACAGCGTGAGGCGGTCGAGCATGGCGTCGGCCTGCCGGATGGACAGATCGGCGGGCCGCTCCTGATCATCGCCGGCGCTGGAAGCGGCAAGACTAACACGCTGGCTCATCGCGTCGCCCACCTCATCGTCAACGGCGCCGATCCGCGTCGCATCCTGTTGATGACCTTTTCGCGGCGGGCGGCGTCAGAGATGGCGCGCCGCGTGCAGCGTATTTGCCGGCAGGTGCTCGGCGACAACGCCGCCGTCATGACCGATGCGCTTGCCTGGGCCGGGACGTTTCATGGGATCGGCGCGCGGCTCTTGCGCATGTATGCCGAACAGATCGGCCTCAGCGTCGACTTCACCGTCCACGACCGTGAGGACAGCGCGGACCTGATGAACCTTGTCCGGCATGAGCTGGGTTTTTCCGCCAAGCAGAGCCGGTTCCCCACGAAAGGGACGTGCATCGCGATCTATTCGCGGGTGGTCAATTCGCAAGTCTCAATCAGGGAGATCCTGAAATCCTTCTATCCCTGGGTGCTCGAATGGGAAGACGAGCTGAAGCAGCTCTTCGCGGCCTATACCGAGGCCAAACAGGCGCAGAATGTCCTGGATTACGACGATCTGCTGCTCTACTGGGCGCAGATGGTTTCCGAACCGGAGCTTGCCGAGGATGTCGGCAAGCGCTTCGACCACATCCTCGTCGACGAATACCAGGACACCAATCGCCTGCAGGCCTCGATCCTTATGTCGCTGGCGCCCGGCGGCCGCGGGTTGACCGTCGTCGGCGACGATGCGCAGTCCATCTATTCCTTTCGCGCGGCAACCATCCGCAACATCCTGGATTTTCCGCAGGAATTCTCACCGAAGCCTGCCGACGTCATCACGCTCGACCGCAACTATCGTTCGACGCAGCCGATCCTGGCCGCCGCCAATGCCGTCATCGAATTGGCCCGTGAGAGGTACACGAAGAACCTATGGACCGACCGCGCGTCGGAACAGCGACCGATGCTTGTCACCGTCAAGGATGAGGTCGATCAGGCCGCCTATATCGTCGAGCAGGTGCTCGCCAACCGTGAGATCGGCATCTCCCTCAAGCAGCAGGCCGTGCTGTTTCGGACCTCGAGCCACAGCAGCGCACTGGAAATCGAGCTCACCCGGCGAAACATCCCCTTCGTCAAATTCGGCGGCTTGAAGTTCTTGGACGCAGCCCACGTCAAGGATTTGCTGGGCGTTATGAGGTTTGCGCAAAACCCGCGCGATCAGGTTTCCGGCTTCCGGGTGCTTAAACTGCTGCCCGGTATCGGACCGCAAACCGCCGGGAAAATCCTCGACACGATCGCGGCCGATCCCGAGCCGTTGCAATCGCTCGCGGAGATTCCGCCACCGGCCAAGACGGACGACGATTGGCCAGCCTTTGTCACATTGGTCTCTGCCCTGCGCAAGGCAGAGGCAGGCTGGCCGGCAGAGATCGGGACCGTGCGAATGTGGTATGAGCCGCATCTCGAGCGAATCCATGAGGATGCCGATACCCGCAAGGACGATCTCATCCAGCTTGAACAAATCGCCAGTGGCTATGCGAGCCGCGAGCGTTTCCTCACAGAGTTGACCCTCGATCCGCCCGACGCGACTAGCGACCAGGCTGGCGTGCCGCTGCTCGACGAGGACTATCTGATCCTCTCGACGATCCATAGCGCCAAGGGCCAGGAATGGCGTTCCGTCTATCTGCTCAACGTCGTCGACGGCTGCATCCCGTCCGACCTTGGCACCGGCACGACCGCGGAACTCGAAGAGGAGCGTCGGCTCCTCTATGTCGGCATGACGCGCGCGCGCGACAACCTTACCTTAGTTACGCCGCAACGCTTCTTCACGCATGGCCAGAACGCTCAGGGCGACCGGCATGTCTATGCCTCTCGCACCCGCTTCGTGCCGGCCACGCTGTTGCAGTATTTCGAGACCACGAGTTGGCCGAAGGTCTCGGCCGCAGCCAGCGAACGCAGCGCAAAGCAGATCCGCGTCGATGTCGGTGCGCGGATGCGATCGATGTGGAAATGAGTCATGCAGCCCGTTACGTCGACAGAGATTAAGGACGAGGAGCCGGATCGCGAGGAGCGGGTCCGGCGTATCATCCATGTGGACATGGACTCCTATTATGCGTCGGTTGAACAACGCGATCATCCGGAGTTGCGCGGCAAACCTGTTGCCGTCGGCAGCCCGTCGGCGCGCGGTGTCGTCCTGACGGCGAGCTATGAGGCCCGCCCCTTCGGCGTGCGCTCCGCACTTCCTTCACTGACGGCGAAGCGCCTCTGCCCCGACCTGATCTTTGTGCCGGCGCGCTTTGACGTCTATCGTTCGGTCTCCGCGCAGATTCATGCGATTTTTGCCGAATATACCGACCTGATTGAGCCTCTATCGCTCGACGAAGCCTATCTTGACGTCACCCACAACAAGCAGGGCGTTCCGATTGCCACCGAGATCGCCACGAGAATTCGGGCGCGCATCAAGGAGGTTACCGGTCTCAATGCCTCGGCCGGGATCTCCTACTGCAAGTTTCTCGCCAAAATGGCCTCGGACCTCAACAAGCCCAACGGCCAAGCGGTCATCACTCCGAAGCACGGGCCGGCCTTCGTCGCGCGGCTTGCCGTCAAGAAATTTCACGGCATCGGGCCAGCGACTGCCACCAAAATGGAGCGCCTTGGCATCCTGACTGGGGCGGATCTCAGAGCGAAGTCGCTTGCCTTCTTGCAGCAGCATTTCGGGAAATCCGGCACTTGGTATTACAACATTTCTCGCGGCATCGATGATCGGCCGGTTCGGCCGGATCGGGAGCGAAAATCCGTCGGCGCGGAAGATACCTTCATCGGGGATATCTTCGATCTGGATGCAGCGCGCGGGGAGATTTTGCCGCTTGTCGACAAGGTCTGGCGGCATTGTCACAACAAGAGCCTTCGCGGAAGGACGGTCACGCCGAAGGTGAAGTACACCGATTTTCAGATCATTACTCGAAGCCGGACCGAGGCCGCTCCGTTCGAAACGACAGAGGGGATCGTCGCGGCGGTCGACGCTCTCCTTGCGCCGCTGTTCCCGGCGGCGAAGGGTATCCGACTTCTCGGCATCACCCTGTCGGCATTCACCGACGACGTCAGAAGCGAACGCGCCGATCAGCTTCAACTCGCAATCTAGGCTCGGGCCGTCTTCGTCGCGCGCATCGAAATCTGTGGCACCCGCGCTAGATTATCGCCAAAGCGACCGACGTACCGCTGGAGGTACCATGTGCAATGATTATCGATTGATGATCGAACTCGCCTCTGTCATCGAACAGTTCGAGCATCGCAAGATCAAGATCCGGTTTCCCGAGGGAAGGCCCAACATCGAGGCGCGCGAGGACATCAAGATCACCGATGCCGCGCCGATCGTCCGAGGCGTCGAAGGCGAGCGCGGAGCCGGGGAACTGGTTCAGCGCCGGTGGAGCTGGCCGAGCCCGACGAAAAAACCGGTCTACAACTTTCGCTCCGAAGGCCGCGAGTTCACCTCCAACCGGTGTCTCATTGTCGCCGACGGCTTCTACGAGTTCACCACCCCGGCCGACCCGAAGAAGAAGCGGAAGGACAAGTGGCTGTTCCGCAAGACCGGCGAGCCCGTCTTTGCCATTGCCGGCATCTGGCGCGAGACCGAGGACGTCGGCGAGGCGTTCACCATGCTGACGATGGAACCGGGGCCGGACATCGCTCCTTATCACGACCGGCAGATAGTTGTGCTCGACCGCGGCGATTGGGTGAATTGGCTTGATCCCTCGGTGTCGGCAGCCGATCTTATAAAGCCTCTACCGCCGGGGGCATTGACGGTTGAGCAGGTAGGCTAGGGAAATGAGCGCGTGACGGCTGCACATCGACCACCGTTCAGAAGGCGCGGGCCGGCACCGCCTTCTCGGCGGTGCCTATCTCATGAACATGGTCGCACCGAGGCAAAGATTGTCTCGATGCTGAAGCATCAGCGTTCGTTATTGTCGTCCTCGTAGTTCGACCAATCGTCAGCAGGAGCGTAATATTCTGCCGCATCGTAGGTCCGCGTTTTCCTGTAGCGATCGCTGAGGCCGACGACGGCGAGCTTGGAAAGGCCGGCGATCTTTAAACTGCAAGCGACGCATTCGAAGTTTGTCGGGAGATATTCCTGGGTTTCGATGATTTCGTCGCTATCGAGCTTCTGCGTCGGAGCAGAAACCGGCTCGCCAGCGACAAGCGCCGTCGATGCACATGACGGGCAGTCGACGCGGTGGCCGTTTTGACGAGTGGCCCATACGGCCGCCTGCGCTTGCAATGTCGTGCGCTCGTCATCGGACTTGGCATTCCAGACCTTCTTGTGCGCCTCGACGTCCCCCTTCACGGCTTTCGCGCTTTCGTCGGCGGCCGCGTCGATCAGCTTCTTCGCAACCTCCGCTTCGTCTTTGCCGACGAATTCCTCAAGCGGGATACCCATCGACGTCAGAAGGATTTCGCAGGTCTGATAGAATCTTGGCTGCCAGGTCGATCCCTTAACGCCTTCAAACGCCAACTCGCCGGTATGAAGTTCGGCGTTGCGCCTGCCGGTATGCACCACCCCGAAACTCTCATGCTCCTTGGTGAACTCCGCCAGTATCCCCGATAGGCGCTTGAACACGTCGCTGATTGCGATGGATCTAGGGGAGAATTTCTCCTCGAAAGGTGTAAAGCCGAGCGCAAAACATAGGTTTGATCCGTTCTTATCGGTTTCGGCCAACAACGCCGGACTTACATTTGCAAGGGCAGCGCGAGCTAGGAACTCCAGGGCAAGGCTCGACCAAAGAGCGTATTCCCACGTATCGCTGTCATTGCCCGCCATGTTCTGAATGTAGAGTACCGCCTTGGTGTAGAGCGCCTCCGGGTTGAAAGTTGGCGGCGTCTCACCCGGCTCTATGGTCTTCTTCAATTTAGCCCTCCCAAATATACTCGTTGAATAGAACGGTCCTCTCGTCCCGGCGGAATCGGCGAACGAGCATGCAGCATGCGCCAGTTGTCGATTATCAGAGTGTCGCCGGTGCGAATCAGCGCAATCGACGACGGCGCGCTCGTGGCGAGCCATTCGCGGATCTCCGCATTTGCGATCTCGCCAACTCGGCTTGCCGGCCGGAGAAAGATCTCATCCCACCGTAGGAGGTCGGCGCCTTGCGCTGCAGGTTCGAAAAGACGAAAGAGGGCGACCGATCCGTCACGTGGCCGCCTGGGCCTGAAGATGGCGCGCGCGAGCACATCGCGAGATATTGCGTCGATGAGCGAGCGCCCGTCGATGAGCGATGTGGGGACGTCCCGATAGCCAGTCAAACACCTCAGCAGCAGATATCGCGGCGGCCAGCGCCAGTGGGCGAGGTCGGTATGAAAAGGGAAGCGCCCCAAACCAAAATTTCCGCTGTACGTGTTCGGAGCAGCGTCTTCGCGAGGGGTGAGCGTCTGCACAAGACCGCCTTCCCACGGGGTCAGCGGTGTACCGAGCTGGTTGGCGATCTCAACGATGTCGGCGCCCGGACGATGTTCGGGGATCAGAATATAACCCTCTTGGGTGATCTGGCTCCTCAGCGCGGTCCGTGCGGCTTCGTCCATCTCTCAAATTGCCTTCTCGGCCTTCAGCAGATCGCGGACGCGCGCGCCAAGCGGCGTGACACTATAGACGGTCCCGCGGTACGTGCCGTCGGGAAATTGCGTCTTTTTCGGAATTGCTAGGCGGCGAACGGCCTGATCGTGTGCGAAAACGGTTCGTAGTGCCTTGGAAATCGCTCCCATGGCATTTCTCAGGACAGGATCGGCCTCACCGCCCTGGTTGGTGAAGGTGTCATGCCCGCCGAGAAGCTTTCGAAGCGCCTCTTTGCGAAGAGGCTGAGTGGGCTTGGGGCGAACGGCCTCAACCACCTTTTGCGCAAGCTGCGTCAGCTCGTCATCACTCTCATCTTCTGGCGGCGCTAATGCACTGAAGAGCTTCAGGTTCTCTGGTGGCACGAAGGGGGCCAGGGCTTTCAATGCGCCCTTCAGGCTCTGCTCGGGTACTTCGGCGATGAGGAGGGGCATGGTTGTCTCCCGTGAGAGGAATCTAATGAGAAGACTAAGGAGGGCCTAGTTCAATTTCAAGGCCGCATGCTGCGAATTATTGAAAATCACGTGTCTTCATCTTCAGTTGGATGAAGTGCCCGCAGGCCGACGTAAAATCGCGGCCCCTAAAACCTCTCGGCGGCATCTCCCACGGATCGGCCGGCGCTACCCCGTGCCTGATGGCTGCGGCCGTGCGGGAGCGGAAATTCGCTATTGAAGGTGCCCACGCTGGCGAGATCGGCAGAAAGATCCATGAACCTTCTGCACGCGAGATGGACAACTTCGCCTTTGCGCTGATTGCGACCGCGCACACGCCCATCATGGAGGTCGAGAGAATTGCGCGCTGGTTCGCTTCAACCACTTTCGGCCAGATTGCGAGACCGCCACCTGGGCGTCATAGGCGAGATCGCAGGCAACGTCGACAGCACTCCGCCGTCGCTGACGATTCGATGAGCTTCACGCACGGCAAGATCGCCGTCCAGATCGGCCGGCACAACGGACGCGCCATTCTTGGCGAATGCCCGGGCCGTCGCGAGACCGATGTCTCGCCGCGCTGATAACGAGCGCCACCTCAAGCAAGGGCGTTCTGCCTTTCGGCAATAGACGGGAAATGCTTCGTCCCTTTTCCCTCGGGGCCATTATTGCGTGCGGGACTCGCCCCATCCGAGCTTTCTGCAATAGTCCTCCGCAGCGCGTACTGCTTCCCGCTGGTTTGGAAAGGGCCTTTGAGGAAGTCGGATTTGCCGCGGAACTGGATGAACACGCCCTTGCTGAGGACGTCGTACAGAATCTGCATGCCATCTTCGTATTTCACGGTATGATATCCCGGCGGTCGTTCGGCACGAGAGGCGCCGACGCAGGGCGGCATGAACTCATCCGTCGCGGTCCCCGGCTTGCTCAATGGTAAACGTGGCTGCAAACCCGTCGCACGGCAGCTTGTTCCCAGACGAACTGTGATTTGGGGGTGGGAAATGGGCAACGGCATCTTTGCACCGGACGAGCTTTCGACAATGAAGGACGTTTACGACGACATCATTTCGCAACCGTGGTTCAGCCGAGATCCCGAGGCGAGAAAGGCGTTCGCGCGATATCTGCTCGACGCATATCCAGGCGGGACCTATCGGCCGGACCTTGACCGTCCGCTCCTGGCATCGATCGCCCGCGAGCACTATGGTCAACGCGATTCCTAAGGACCCGCCTCGGCGATCGCCGCGAGCGGAACTTTTAATTTCCACCACCTGTTTCCCGGAACGATCATCGACCGTCGCGAGGAGACTGCGTGAAGATTGCCACCTACAACGTCAACGGCGTGAATGGCCGGCTGCCGGTGCTGCTCCGATGGCTGAAGGAGGACGCGCCGGACGTGGTCTGCCTTCAGGAACTCAAGGCAACGGACGAGAAATTTCCGCGGCGCGAGCTGCAGAATCTCGGTTACGAGGGCGTATGGCACGGCCAGAAAAGCTGGAACGGTGTAGCGATACTCGCCAAGGGCACGCTTCCGGTTTTGACGCGCCGCGGACTGCCGGGCGATCCCGACGATACGCACAGCCGCTATATCGAAGCAGCCGTCAACGGGATCCTTATCGGCTGCCTCTATCTCCCGAACGGCAATCCCGCGCCCGGCCCGAAATTCGACTACAAGCTGCGCTGGTTCCAGCGCCTGCATGCCTATGCCGCCGAGCTGATCGACCTCGGCATCCCAGCCCTGCTGGTCGGCGACTACAATGTCATGCAGACGGATCTCGATGTCTATGCGCCGGAGCGCTGGCGCGACGATGCGCTGTTTCGCCCGGAGGTTCGCGAGGCCTATGCCAATCTCGTCGCGCAAGGGTGGACCGACGCCGTCCGCCATCTCCACCCCGATGAGCGCATCTACACCTTCTGGAAATATTGGCGGAATTCCTTTGAACGCAATGCAGGGCTGCGGATTGACCATTTCCTGCTCAGCCCGACCGTCGCACCGTGGTTGAGGTCGGCTGGCGTCCGGCGGGCTCCGCGAAGCTGGGAGCACACCAGCGATCACGCCCCCGTCATGATCGAGATCGACCCGCCAGCGGATGCGGATTAGGCGAACGGCTGCGCAACCATGCGTCTCTCGCGTGACCGTGCTGTCCGCCGCGCCTCGCGCAGTTCCTCGATGGTGGGGAGCCACCAGCCCCGTTGACGCTCGTAGTCTGCCGGTTCGACCTTCGACGGCCAGGTGTGCACAAGGTCTTCCAGAGAGGGAACGCGCCAGGTTCCCCAGACGCAATCATCGTAAAAGTCCGGATAGAGATCGCTGATCCCGCCTGGATCGACCAGCTCACCGGTAACCTCGTCCACGACGATGAGACCATAGAGCGCGGTCGCGACCGGACGATCCAGTGGCGGCAGATCCTCGGCCGGAAGCGGGATGCGTCTCCGCTTTCGCTCGGCTGTGCGACGGCGGGCTAGCCTTTCTTCATCGGTGCCCTTGCGCGCTTCGGCGCGCTTGCGCCTTTCCTCTGGTTCGCAGCGCTGCGCCTCCGCTTCAATGGCCTGCCAGTGATCGACAAGATCGTCATAGGAGGCAAAGGGCACGCGCCACACCTTTTCGGCGCCGTCCCAGCGGGTGAAGGGAACCTGCCGGATTTCCTCGACGAGTTTGCGCGAATAGGGCGTCCTGACGCGAAACCCGTCCCTGTCGACGCTGAGATAGGGGCTGAGGATTGGTTCGAAGGCATAGGCGTCCCTCCCCTTCGCTTCGGCATAGGGGTCGAGGCGGGATTGCTCTCTCGCCATCCAGCGATCGATGCGTCGGCGGGCCGTCTTGCCAGGGACGATCCACGCCTTGTGTCTATCGCTCCAGCAAGCGCGCGGGAACGTCTTGCGAAACCGCTGCACCGTCATCCGGTCGAACGGGAACGCGACGGCGGCATGCTCGGCGTCCTCTTCGGCCTCAGGGCCGATCTCGCGTTCCTCGTCCATGGTATCACCGTGCTCAGGATAGCCGGCTCTCAGTGCTTTGTATGCCGGTCGCCGCGATCGCCTTCACCGGGCTTGGCCTCGGTTTTCGCCTTGTGGCGGCGATCGGCGGAGAGGGAGCGGCCGACATCGACGCTTTCCTTGAACTGACCCTTCTCGTCACGGCGGACATAGCGCTTGTCGGTTCCGGTATCGATGGTCTCACGCTTGGTCATCACAATATTCCTTTCCGGTTGTGGTCCAGGAAGAACGCACGGAACGGCAAGAAAGATGCAGTGAATCAAGGACATATTGCAGACTCGCAATGAGGGAAGCGAGCGGCCGCTAAGTTGTTGATTTCCGATTCATTTTCGAATCGGAACAAATTCGCAAGTGATTCGCTTGACTCGCTTTGGTTGCGTCGAGTCGGGAGTTTCGAGATGGCCCAGCGTGCTCAGTGGAAAGGCTTCATCAAATTCGGAGAGGTGAGCTGCGGCGTCGGGCTTTATACCGCCGCCAGCACCTCCGAGCGCATCTCGTTCCATACGATCAACAAAAAGACCGGCAATCGCGTCGACCGTATCTTCGTCGACAGCGACACCGGCAAGGAGGTCGAGCGCGAGAACCAGACCAAGGGTTTCGAGATCGAGAATGGCCAGTACATCATGATCGATCCGGAAGAGGTCGCCGCGACCATTCCCGACAGCAACAAGACACTGACCATCGAAGCCTTCATTCCCTGCTCGAATGTCGATGACGTCTATTTCGACAAGCCCTACTACTTGGTGCCGACCGACCGCGTTTCCTCCGACGCCTTCACTGCGCTGCGCGACGCCATGGAGAAATCCGAGGTCGCGGCGGTCGCCCGCACGGTCCTGTTCCGGCGCATGCGCACTGTCCTGATCCGCACGCATGGCAAGGGCCTGATCGCCACGACCCTGCAATACGATTACGAGGTCCGATCGTCGGAGAAAGCCTTCGACGAGATACCGAAGCTGCGCATCAAGGGCGAAATGCTTGACCTCGCTAAGCACATCATCGCCACCAAGAAAGGCACCTTCGACCCGGCCGCGTTTGACGATCGCTATGAAGAGGCGGTCTCCGAACTGGTAAAAGCGAAGATCGAGGGCAAAGCTTCGCCGAAGCGCAAGGAAGTCAAGGTTTCCAAACCCGACGATCTGCTGGCCGCGCTGCGCGAAAGCGCCAAAATGCTCAAAGCCGGTGACGACACGCCGAAGCGTTCCGCTGCCAATGCCTACAAGGGCGCCGGTCGCAAGCCGGCGGCGCGCGCCGCTGCGTCGAAGGCGCACAGCCCGGCGGCCGCGCGGCGTAAAGCCGGTTGAGGAGAACGATCATGGCGCCCCGTCCCTACTGGAAAGGCTATCTGAAGCTTTCCCTCGTCACCTGCCCCGTCTCGATGTCGCCGGCAACGTCGGAGAGCGACAAGGTCCGGTTTCACACCTTGAACAAGGAGACTGGCAACCGCGTCGTCTCGCAATATGTCGATACGTCACGCGCAAACCCGTCAAGGACGACGACGAGGTGAAGGGTTATGCCCGCGGCGAGAACGACTATGTCCTGCTTACCGACGACGAGCTGGACGCAGTTGCGCTCGACACGGTGAAGACGATCGACATCGACAAGTTCGTGCCGCGCGACAGCATCGAATGGATCTATCTGGAAAAGCCGCATTATCTCGTGCCCGATGATCCGGTCGGTCATGAGGCCTTCGCGGTTATCCGTGACGCTATGGCGGCCGACAAGGTCTATGGCGTCTCGCGGCTGGTGATCGGTCGGCGCGAGCGCGCGGTCGTGCTGGAGCCGCGCGGCGAAGGCATCGTCGTCTGGACGCTCCGCTTCGGCGACGAGGTGCGACCGGAGCAGTCCAATTTCGAGGACATCGACGACAGGTCCGATCCCGACCTCGTCCCGCTGGTGCAGAAGTTCATCAAGCAACACACGAAGGAATGGTCGCCGGACATGGTCTCCGATCCGGTCCACGACGCTCTCCTCGACATCATCGCGAAAAAGAAGAAGGCGCTGAGAGCGTCGAAGAGCAAGGCCAAGGGAGGTGAGCGTCCGTCGGGTGGCAATGTCATCGACATCATGGACGCGCTGCGTAAGAGCCTCGCGGCCGGTGAAAAAGGCAGGCGCGCATCCTGAAACCGTCACGCATAGCACCTATGTTCGATCTCTCTCGCACCCGCAATGGACATTCATGAAGAAGCGCCGATCCGCCATCCCCCTGCTCGACGAATCCGGTACGGCACTCCAGTCGCGGCCCGTGCGCAAACGCGATCCAGCGCAGCCGAACTTGCCCTTCGATCCGATGCCCAAGCGTGTGGAGCCGTGTCTCGCCCTGCTTCGTCCGACGCCGCCAGAAGGACCGGAGTGGATTTACGAGAACAAATGGGACGGTTATCGCCTGGCGGTCCACATCGAACCAAAGGGCGTGCGGATCATCACGCGCGGCGGCCATGACTGGACCCATCGTTTTCCCAGGATTGCAGAGGCAGCGAGGAAGCTCGGCGTCGGTACCGCCATCTTGGATGGCGAGGCCGTGGTTCTCAACAAGGAGGGGCATTCGGATTTCGGTGCGCTGCAGCGCTCGCTCGGCGGGCGCGGCGGCAAGCGCGCCTCGACCGAAGCGGTATTCTTCGCCTTCGACCTGCTTTATTTCGACGGCCATGATCTGACTAAGACGGAGCTTGCCGTTCGCCGGCATCTGCTCCAAGACTTTCTCGACGGGTCTGTCGGTGCGGTGCAGCTGTCCGAGGAAGCCCATGGTGACGGGGCGGAGCTACTTGCGAACGCCTGCAAGATGGGTCTGGAAGGCATCATCGCCAAGCATCGCGACCGTCCCTATCGATCCGGCCGCACCGGCGACTGGATAAAGGTCAAATGCGTCCAAAGCGAAAGCTTCATTATTGTCGGCTATGAACACTCGGACGCTGCGCGCGGCGGGATCGGAAGCCTGCTGCTGGCGGCGCGCCAGGGCGATAGCTGGGTGTCGGTCGGCTCGGTCGGAACAGGGTTCAAGGCACCGGATGCGGAATATCTGCGCAAGACACTCGACAAGCTGAAAACTAAGAGGCCGGTCGTGCCGTTCAAGGGCAAGAACTACGTCTTCGCGCAGCCGACGCTCATCGCAGAGGTCGAGTTTCGTGGCTGGACGGACGACGGAAATCTGCGCCATGCGTCCTACAAAGGCCTGCGCGAAATCCAGGACAACGCGGCGGTGTTCGATGTTAGCGACAGCCCGGTTCGGTAAGAGCCTCATGATCGGGTCAATCGCCCGGCTCCTCAACGCGCTCCAGTTCGAAGAAGAATTGGCGGTCGTCACCGCTTATCACCATCGCTCCCATGACGCGCTCGCCGTCGATGCGCCGGAAGTAGTCGACGATGGGCTGCTCGTCGTAGACCATGGCGGCACTCGCCAGACCATCGAACGATAGCATCTGAACCGAGGCGACAGGACCGCTCGCCCTCAGGCGACGCTGGAGGTAGGAGAACAGGTTTCGTGCGGCCCGCGTCTTCCCGAGGTAGTGGAAGCCGAGCGCCAGCCGAAGCGGTATCCACCTGGGATCAATCGCGACGAGCCGGCGCTCCCCCGACCGAAACAAGAGCGCGTCCGCTCGGAGGTCCGAGGTGAACCGCTTGCCGAACCAGCCTAGATTTTCCAATACCCCGTCGAAGGGATGGCCTGACGGGATGCTCCGCCCTCTCCAAAGACCGGCAAACTCGTGCGGTTCGAGTGGCGACAGCTCGCGGAATCTCTTAATCGGCGTCTGCTGAGTGTTCATCGAACGATCCATTCGCGCAACCGCCCCACACGTCATCTCATCGGTCAAGGTCGGCGTGATCAAGACCAAAGTGATCGAGCACGAGCTGCAGATTGCGGCGGTTGGACTTGAAATAGACGTCGAAGACGTCGCCCACCACTGGCACGCTGCCGACCACCGCATCGAACCCGACATTGACGAGCATCTTGAGAAGCTTGTCGTTCGGCACACCGAGACGGCGCGCCTCGTTGACGATGAAGAGGCTGACCGCGGCCGCGCCGAAGTCGCCGACACCCGGGATCAGACCGATGACCGAGTCCGCGCCGAATGAGAGGCGCGTGCCGGGAATCCGCAGCGCGGTGTCCATCAATCTCGCTAGGCCGCGGATCCTGCGAAGACGCACCAGCCGGTCGATTGGGATTTCTTGCCTCGCCCCCGCTCCAGATCGTGAGCCTTGCCAAGCTTGGTTCATGCCGCTGCCGTCTGTTTGCCTAGCCGCTTGATGGCCTGCTCCAGCGGGCGTTGCCCGTCACAGTAATCCTCCCATGCGCTCGTCTTTGATAAAAGCGCCGGGACCGTTCGGATGGTGAACCGCTTCGGGTCGAGATCGGATTTGACCTGCGTCCAGGTGAGTGGCATCGATACCGTAGCGCCCGACCGCGCCCGTGGCGAGAGCGGCGCCACGGCCGTCGCCATGCGGTCGTTGCGCAGATAGTCGAGGAAGATGCGCCCGCCCCTCAGGCTCTTGGTCATTTTGATAAGATAGAGGTCGGGATTGTCGCGGGCCATTTCCTGGCAGACGTCGTGGGCAAAGCCCTTGGCCTCGGCCCAGGAGAGCGGCTTGCGGGCATTGACGGCAAGCGGCGTCACCACGTGCAGGCCCTTGCCGCCGGTCGTCTTGCAGAAGCTGATGAGCCCGAGATCGTCCAGACGATCGCGCATCTCGCGCGCCGCCGTGACCACGGCCGAGAACGGCACGTCCGGCCCGGGGTCGAGGTCGAAGACCAGCCGTCCCGGCACCTCCGGCTTGCCCGGCTCACAATTCCAAGGGTGCAGCTCAACTCCGCCGATCTGCGAGATGGCAATGAGGCCCTCGACCCGGTCGACCTGCAGGTAGGGCTTCTTATCGCCGAAGACTTTGACCAGTTCCAGCAGGTTCGACGTGCCCGGCATGGCGTGGCGTTGGAAGAACTGTTCACCGCCAATGCCATCCGGCGCGCGGATGATCGAGCACGGACGCCCTTTCACATGGTCGATAAGCCAGGAGCCGACCGCTTCGTGATATCGGGCCAGTTCCTCCTTGGTGACAGGCTTGCCGTCGCCGGCGTCCGGCCACAACGGCTTGTCTGGATTGGAAATGAGCACGCCCATCACGTCCGCCTTCGCACCCTTGCGACGGGTAGGTTTCGCCTTTGTCGTCGCAGTCGGCTCCCGCGTCGCGGTCTTTGCCGGGGATGCTGGGTTTTCGGCCTCGACCTCTGTCGCCGGCTTATCCTCCCGCAGGCCCTTGAACGCCGCCTGGCGGACCAGGCCATCGGCCGTCCAACCGGCGAACTCGATTTCGGCGACGAGCTCGGGCTTGAGCCAAACGACCTCCTTTTCCCTTTTTGGCGCGCCTATACCCGTGAAAGGAGACTTTTCCGTCTCAACCGCTTTCAGCTTCGGCAGCAGCGTCTCGACCTTCTTGGCGCCATACCCCGTGCCGACGCGCCCGACATAGACGAAATGATCGCCGCGGTTGACGCCGACCAGCAAGGACCGGAATTTGCCGTTTGTCTTGGCATAGCCGCCGATGACGACCTCGTGGCCAGCACGACATTTCGACTTCGCCCAGGTGTCTGTGCGCCCTGAACGGTAAGGCGCATCCGCCTGCTTCGAGACGATGCCCTCGAGTGACAGCTTGCATGCCGAGCGCAATACGGCATCGCCGCCGGTCTCGAAGTGCTCAACGAAGCGCAGATGCGGATCGTCGGTGGCGTCGGCAAGCAGTTCCTGCAGCCGGCTCTTGCGGTCCGTCAGAGCTTTTTGCCGCAGGTCCTCGCCGCCGTCGAACAACAGGTCGAACGCGAAATACACCAGGTTGCCTGTGGTGCCCTCCGAAAGGGCGGCCTGAAGCGCTGCAAAGTCTGGAGCACCATTCTCGTCGAGCGCGCAAATCTCACCGTCGACGATGCAGTCGGGAAGCGCGGCGGCGGCTTTCGCGATCTCGGGGTATTTGGCCGTCCAGTCCAGGCCCTTGCGGGTTTTCAGTGCCACCTCGCCGTCTGCAACCCGCATCTGACTTCTATAACCGTCGAACTTGATTTCGTGCAGCCAGTTGTTGCCGGCCGGCGGCCGCTCCAGCGTCTCGCAGAGTTGCGGCGGGATGAAGTCGGGCAGGTCGGTGGCGGTGGACGTTGCGACTTCCTTGTGCCCTTTCTTCTTGCGTTCATCGGCGGCGAGGCCGTGCTTGCTATCCCAGACGGCGTCGACCTCGACGTCACCGTTCGCCATCATGAATGGCTTCGGTTTGCGCCCTTTCCCGCCGGCGATCTGCTCCATCGTTCTCCCCGAAGCGACCGAGGTCATGTTCTCCTCCAGGATGGCAGCGCCGTTTTCTTCGACGGCGCGCTCGTCATGGTGCTTGATCAACAGCCAGTTGGTGCGCTTCCCACCGTCGCGATCGTGCCGCATGCGCACGAGAACGAAACTGCCCTGCAGCCGCTTGCCATGCAGCACAAACTTGAAGTCGCCCTTCTTCAGCGCATCCTCGGGCGACTTTTTGCCTTCGGGTTCCCAATAGCCGCGGTCCCACAGCATCACCGTGCCGCCGCCGTACTGGCCCTTTGGAATCGTGCCTTCGAAATCGCCATAGTCGAGCGGATGGTCCTCAACCTCGACCGCCAGCCGCTTGTCATGCGCATCGAGCGACGGCCCCTTGGTCACAGCCCAGGACTTGAAGACGCCGTCGAGCTCAAGGCGGAGATCGTAGTGGAGGCGCGTCGCGTCGTGTTTCTGGATGACGAAGCGGAGCCGGTTCGACGGTTTGACGTCGGTTGCGCCGCTCGGTTCCTGCGTCTGCTTGAAGTTACGCTTCTTCTTGTAGGTTGAGAGTTTGTCAGCCGCCATCTTCGACCTCGATACGCTTTGCGTTGCCAGCATCCGGATTGAGGGAAAACCCGCTGCGGACGATAGTTGTTCCCGGCTCGTCTGACGGCCATACATGGTCAGTTGCAGGTGTCCGGTACGCCGAATATGCTGGGCCGGCGGCACAGGGCCGCTCAGTTACGAGGACACACATGGCGACGGGCACAGTAAAGTTTTTCAATCAGGACAAGGGCTTTGGGTTCATCACGCCCGATGACGGCGGACAGGATGTCTTCGTCCATGTCTCAGGTGTGCTTTCAGGTGGCCCGCTGCGGGATGGTTCGAAGGTCAGCTATGACCTCGGCCAGGACCGGAAGACCGGCAAGTCGAAGGCGGAAAACGTTCGGGCAATCTGAGCGGACCACATGCGCGGCGGCTACTGGCCGCCGCCGACCAGTTCCAGAGTAAGAGGATCAGCTTCACCAGCGAAGAAGTGATCCAACGCGCGCCGGAAGACTACCTCATCTTCGGCCGCCGCTTCGTTGAACAGCGTCATCGACGAGCGGAATTTCAGATCGTCGGGCGAGCCGAATATCTCATTGGCGGAATGACCGGATACCCCGAGCACCGCGTCGACGGCCCTGGTCAATCTATCGCGAAGGACAGGATGTTCGAGATAGGCGCGAGCCTCCTCGATCGAGCCCATGCCGTAGTAATTCGCGGTCGGTGATCTTCCAAGCGCCCGCAGCTGCGGGAAGACGAACCACATCCAGTGCGTCTCCTTTCGTCCCGCCCTCAGCTCGTCGAGAGCCGCGTCGAACACAAGATCCTGCGCGGCGACAAAGCGGGAAAGATCGAACGGGCCGGCCGTCATCATCAACGGACTCCGCGCGCGGTGTCACATCGGTGCGGCGGCAAGCAGGACGGCGACGGGTACGGTGATCGCCGACGCGCTGAGCGCCACGGCCGCCGCAAGCCTGATCAGACGGGCGCGTCGAGCGCGCCGAGGATCCCATTCATACCTCATGTCCGTTCCTCCGCCCCTAAGACAGCATGTGCAGTAGAGAGAGTCTATCCCCGCAGAAAGCGCCATTGTTAAGCGTCTCGCCAATCTTATCTCTTGTCGCTGAGGTCAACGGAGACACGTAGGATGAAGGAAGTCGTTATCGGCGCTCTGTCGGACGATGCCGTAGAAATCATAGTGGAGAGCGCACGCAGATCCCCTCTCCGTTGCATGGCCGTTTGCCTCTGCTGCGAGCGCGCCGACCAGCCGATGGACGATGATGGCTGCGGCATCTGCGACATGTGCCTTGGATCGCCGGTTTCGGCCGGGCGTACTCCCGACGGCCTTGAATTCCCGGAGGCCCCGCCCCATCTATCGCTCACCACCCGTAATTGACGACCGCCTGCAGCGACTTTGTCGCGCGTTCGTGGTTGTCCGGGCTCGAAGGGCGCTCCCCGAAAAGGTCGAACGCCCTTCGTTGTTTCGATAGGGGCTGGTATCGCCGGGATGGTGATTGACTTCCCATGCTCCCGCTCCACATCAGTGCCGTCCCTCCGTCTGAGGCGGACGGACAGGGGAGGTCAGCGCAGCCCCCGCTGCATCGAATCTCCCCACCACGTTGACAGCATGCGGGAATTGAAATGCCTCTCATCAGGAAGAATGGCGCGTCGGCGCCGAAGGAACTCGGTCTGTTCTGGCCAATGCAGACGACCGAAGGAACGACAATCGACGTCTTCGTCTATGCCAGTGCGCTGCAATCGTTCGATCCGGCTCCGAACGGCCCGGTCGGATTGCTCAAACAGCATCGGCCGCTCCTCGAGCGGATCGCGAGCGAGAAATACGATCGAGACGGCGTGAACGGAGCCAACATCCTCCACATCACCGACAATGATCTACGAGCTGCAAAAGCAGACGACGGCACGGTGAACGAGGCGGAGTAATGGAGAGGCACGCCCGACGTCGACCGTGTCATCGCCCACGCTTCGGTAGGCATCGGATACCGCGCCACTTTTGGTTCTCATAGCCGCCTCGATTTGCCTGATCACCTTCGCGGCCTCGAGCAGGATCGCTTTCATCTCGTCGTCATAGAGTTGAACCGGCATGTCGCCGGCTCGGATAAGGTCCATCGCCTCAGCGCTTCTTGAAGGCGGGTTGGCTCACCAACAAGCTCCCAGCCTTCCTTGATGGTCACATAGGCGCGGCTGAGCAGCCGAAGCTTCTCGCTTTCGGTGAGGGTGTGCACCTCCTCGGCCGCGGTGGTCAACTCTGCAATGACATCTGCGATCGTCTTCACCGCTCACCTCGATGCGCGGGCACAAAGCACTCTCGTTCGAAAGGTAACGCTCATATTGCACAAGGCAAGTGTGATCGGCCTTCTAGGCCGAGGTCCGCCCGCCGCCGCTATCGATCACTGCATTACTTCATTCCGGGCCAAGGCTTCTCAACCAGAAGCGTAAGGAGGAGGAGACGCAATTGGGCGGCATCCCTTTCCGCTTCGACCGGCCCCCTGCCTGCATCTGGTTTTGAGTTGCGCTATCGGGCTGGTCTGCGACCGCCGTCAAACGATTCCGATCGAACTCTTCCCGAAATGAAGAGAGCGGCCCTCGGCCGCTCTCGCATATTGTGATACCAGTTAGCGTCGATAGCGCAGGCGCTCCTGCTCGATCTCCGCCGGGCCATAGGGATCGAGCGTATCGTCGAAGCGGGTCCAACCCTCTCCGGCATAGGCCGCGCGACGCTCGGTTGGGTCCACCGAGTTCGACTGACGCAGGATCGCCTCGGCTTCCGGGTAAAGGCTCTCGTCCACGCGCGCGGTGACGATCGTACCGCCGCGGCGCACGCCCTCGGCATACACATGGGCATGCTCTTCCGGGACGCCGGAGTCCGTCATGGCGCCGATCAGGCCACCCGCCGCACCGCCGGCAACCGCACCCGCGGCAGCCCCGGCTGTGGTTGCGGCAAGCCAGCCGGCCGCGACCACCGGGCCGACACCCGGAATAGCCATGATGCCGAGCCCGGTCAGAAGACCGCCGACACCACCGACCGCCGCGCCGATGCCGGCGCCCGTGCCTGCACCTTCGGCGGCGTTCGTGTCGTTCGAATAGCGGTCGTCGGCATTGTTCGAGACGAGGCTGATGTCGTCAGAGGGAACACCGCGCGCCTCAAGGGCGCTGATGGCAGCACGCGCATCGGCGTAATCGTCATAAAGTCCGGTCGCTGTCTTTTTCATGGGAGTTTTCCTCTATTCTGGTGTCACTCGGTGACGATGTTGCCCTGATAGTCGAGCGCGACATTGACGGACTTGCCATCCTTGGTGGCCGTCCCGCGCCAGACGCCCTTGTCATCAAGCTTGAGGCCCGTGACTTCGGCATAGCCGGCTTCGACAAGCCGTTCCCTCGCCTGATCCTCAGTGAAGCTGTTGGCGCCTTCGACCGGGGCGGTCGCATTCTTATCGTCAGGCGTTGCGATGGCGGGTGTATCGCCATCGGTGGCCGGCGCCGTGGAGGTCTGCGCGAAGGCAGCAAAGGTCGATGCGCCGACGAAGGCGGCGGCGAGCAAGAGCTTTTTCATGATATCGTCCTTGTTTCAGGGCGTTAGAGACATCACTGAAACGGAACCGGCCGCGTTTGGTTCCTCAAATGCCGAACGCCATCGCGAAAATACACCCTTCGTTTCTGGACTTTTGCAGGCGTTGAATATGCAATCAGCTCTGCACGTTGGCGCTGTCACCGGCGGTGATCGCGTAGGTACCTCCGGAGGCCATGCGCGCCTCGTCGGAGGCGAGGAACACCACCATCGGCGCAACGTCTTCCGGCTGAATCATAGCAACGCCCAGCGGTGACTTTTTCGCCAGGGCGTCAAGCGCTGTCCGCTCGTCTTTGCACTCGTTGCCTGTCGGCTCGCCTCCGTCCACGTCGATGGCCTGGGCATAGCGATCCTCGTGCCGGGTCAGGGCCTGTATCGATCAGGCCGGGGATCAAGGCGTTCACGGTGATGCCGTGTTCGCCGAGATCCATGGCGGTCGATTTCATCAGCCCGATCACGCCCCATTTTGAAGCCGAATAGGCCGCGCCGCTTTTTGTGCCGTGCTGCCCCTGCGTGGACGAGGTCAGGATCATGCGTCCGCCCCACCGCCTGACCATCGCCGGCCCGAAAGCGCGGATGGCGTTTGCCGTGCCGGTGAGGTTAACGTCGATCTGGTCGTGCCAGTCGGCATCGTCCATGTCGAGGATCGGCTTCAACGCCTGGACGCCCGCATTGGCGAAGAGGATGTCGATGCGACCGAATTCTCGCTCGACACGGGCGGCTGCATCGCACAGGCCACCAAACTCCCGCTGCTCCAACCGGCGCATGCCACCACGCCAAAAAATGGTGAGGGCCCGATGTGAATTGGAATCTGGTGGTCCACATCTATGCGGAGCATGGGGTGAGCCAGCGTCGGGCGTGTAAAGTTCGGAAGATTTATCGGATAAGTATAAGATATCGCGGCGTGTGGCGTGACGATGAGGCCATTCGGCATGCGATTTGGCAGGTTGCGTCGAAGCGCCGCCGTTTCGGTTAGGGGTGCATCCACCTCATGCTGAACGGACATGGGATTGTCATTAACATGAAGAAGCTTCGGCGTCTCTATCGTAAGGAGAAACTGACGGTGCGCATGCGCGGCGGTCGAAGCGTGCTTTTGCACCAAGGCATCGGCTAGCTTTGCCGTTACGCACACCGAGCGCTGGAGCTGAAATTCATCAGCGATGCCTTCAAGGATAGTTTCCGCTTCCGTCTTCTTGCTGTCGTTGACGACTTCGTCCGCGAATGATTGTGCCTTGTCGCCGACACGTCCCTGTCGGGCAGGCGGCTCTTCCGCGAGCCGCTCAGCCGCGTTGCCGGATAGGTGCCGAAGGTGATTGTCTCTACACCCGCTAAGATGCTTCATGGTCATTCTCAAGCGGTCAGGAAACTCACGTTTACTGGCATTACTCGCCGCGATCACGACATGGAGGGAGTTTACAGCAGGAACAGACCGGACTCTTTACTGGGCAACGCCACAGCCGGCGGATTTGCAATGGCTAGGCTCAAAAGGCCGCATAAGGCCAGATTAAACCTAAGTTCTCCCGAAAGCTGGACGCACGGTAGCGCCCAGATCACATGCCTTTGGCCTGCAGGGAAAATTACTGCAACTTGTAGCGGGCTAGAGGCGTTATTCAACGACCAAGACTGAGTGGAGTGGAACGTTAGTGGAACAAGCTGTTCAAATTTTTGATTGGGAGCGACTGCTAGTCGGAGATGAGCCACCTCTGTTTTTCCTAGAAATACTCTTTCGTACCCTGTTCGTTTACATTTACACAATGATCCTCCTGCGGTGGCTCGGAAGTCGCACAATCGGTCAACTCTCTAGTATCGAATTTCTTCTCGTCATTGCTTTGGGGTCGGCGGTTGGCGATGCGATGTTTTACCCTGACGTGCCTCTACTCCACGCTTTGGCGGTGATTACGATTGTAGTTTTCGCAAACAAGGGATTGGATTTGCTGGTTTCAAAGAGCAGACGCGCGGAGGTCGCCGTCGACGGCAAACCACTAGAGGCAATACGTGACGGTACGATCAATCGAAGCTTTCTCGAGGGAGTAGGAATGACGAACCTCGAGCTTTTTCAACAATTACGAGCTAATGGCGTCGAGGATCTCGGACAGGTTAGACGCGCATATTTAGAAACGAATGGCACTCTCAGCGTCTTCAAAACCACTGCGGATTGGCGGGCGGATCGACAACGGGAGCAGCAGACGACGGGCCGAGGCATATTCGTTCCGCTGTCTTTCCGTCCAGGTGAAGCATTCCAATTCGATTGGAGTGAGGACTATGCCGTCATCGGCGGCGAGCGCACAAAGTTGCAGGTCGCGCATATCAAGCTATCGCACAGTCGCGCATTTCTGGTCAGAGCCTACCTGCTACAGACGCACGAGATGCTGTTCGATGCCCACTGGCACGGGTTCCGCGTGTTCGGCGGCGTGCCTGCTCGCGGCATCTACGACAATATGAAGACCGCGGTCGATCGCGTCGGCCGGGGCAAGGAGCGACAGATCAACATCCGGTTCCTTGCGATGACGAACCACTACGTCTTTGCACCTGAGTTCTGCAATCCCGCCGCAGGCTGGGAGAAGGGACAGGTCGAGAAGAACGTTCAGGATGCTCGACCACGCCTGTGGCAACAGATGCCGGACTTCCCGGATTTGGCAGCGTTGAATCTGTGGCTGGAGCAGCATTGCCAAGACCTGTGGCAGGAGACACCGCACGGGAGCCTGCCCGGTTCGATCGCGGATGTTTGGGGTGATGAACAGCCTGCTTTAATGGCATTGCCCGCCATGTTTGACGGTTTCGTCGAGCAGAGCAAGCGCGTCTCGCCGACATGCCTGATCACTTTCGAGCGGAACCGTTACAGTGTGCCAGCATCATTTGCGAACCGGCCTGTCAGTCTGCGGATTTATCCAGAGCGGCTGGTCGTTGCAGCCGAGGGCAATATCCTCTGCGAACATCCGCGGATCATAGAACGCAGCCACGACAAACCGCCACGAACGATTTACGACTGGCGGCATTACCTCACCGTCATCCAACGCAAGCCCGGCGCTTTACGCAATGGTGCGCCTTTCCTGGAATTGCCACTGGCCTTTCGACAACTGCAGGACCAGATGCTTCGCCGCCTTGGCGGTGATCGGGAGATGGCCGACATCCTCGCTCTGGTGCTTCATCACGACGAACAGGTTGTCGTCAGGGCTGTGGAGTTGGCTCTGGATCAAGGTGTCGCGACCAAGACGCATGTGCTGAACCTGCTGCATCGGTTGATTGACGGCAAAACCACTGACGGTCCTGACATAGACACGCCACAGGCGCTGACCTTGCTGCGTGAACCCAAGGCCAATGTGGAACGCTACGATGGTTTGCGGGTCCGGATCGTGGGAGGTCGCCATGCGTCATGATCCAGCCAGCGCCGCCGTCGTCATCATGCTGCGTAGCCTGAAGATGTACGGCATGGCCCAAGCGGTCACCGACCTGATCGAGCAAGGAGCACCAGCCTTCGATGCGGCCGTGCCGATCCTGTCTCAATTGCTTAAAGCCGAGATGGCTGAGCGCGAGGTCCGGTCGATTGCCTATCATATGAAGGCAGCGCGCTTTCCTGCCTATAAGGACACCTCTGGCTACGACTTCGCCGCCAGCGAAATCAACGAGGCGACGGTGCGCCAGTTGCATCGATGCGAGTTTATGGACGGAGCGCAGAACATTGTCCTCGTCGGTGGGCCGGGTACAGGCAAAACACACGTCGCGACCGCTATCGGCGTTCAGGCTATCGAGCATCATCGCCGAAAAGTCCGCTTCTTCTCGACCATCGAATTGGTCAATGCGCTCGAGCAGGAGAAGGCAAAGGGCAAGGCAGGCCAGATCGCCGAGACGCTGGTCCGTCTCGATCTGCTGATCCTTGATGAACTCGGATACCTTCCGTTCAGTGCTTCCGGCGGAGCGCTGCTATTCCACCTGCTGAGCAAGCTCTATGAGCGCACCAGTGTCGTCATCACCACCAACCTCAGCTTCAGCGAATGGGCCACCGTCTTCGGCGACGCCAAGATGACGACAGCTTTGCTCGATCGCCTGACCCACCGTTGCCACATCCTGGAAACGGGAAACGACAGCTTCCGCTTCAAGGCAAGCTCGGCCGCAGCAGCACAGAAGAGAGGAGAAAAGGCCAATCCCTTGACCAAAGCCTGATCAGAAAACCATACTTAGAGGTGGCTCACTTCTCGGTGGAAAAACCGGCTCAGTTCTGCGCGGAAACCAACAAAATGCGGCTCTGTAGAGAGCGCGAATGGCGCGGTAATTCACCTCAAGCTCGAGGCTGTAGAAATCTGTACGTCGAGTGGATTAAACCTGCTCAAGGCGCATCATCGGAGCCGATTAGGCCACCTTCGCCTTCCGGAAATGCCCAGATGCAGGATACTGAAAAAGCCGGTCATCATAAAAGCCATCATGCCGGAAATGAAAAACTGAGCAATTATGACTGTTTTGGGATCGTTCATGGTTGTCTCCACAGGTTCATGGTGGAGCAGGCGCGCAGCCGGACACCACCCTTCGCAAGGTTGATGCCGTGGGTTCGCATTGGCGACTTTCCTGCTTTCGCAGGGGCTGGAAATAACCACACCAGCCTGAAACTTTTCGACGGCCCCATTTAACCAAGCTCGCGAGACAGTCAACCCCATGCGGGCCAGTCAGATGTAAACTATGTGTCGCGGGCTGTCTTCCACCGGTACCTTTGCAGGGGACGCTCGTCTTAGCCGAGATGTGTCGTTACACTCACGGGAGTGGATTCGCCTCGGGACATGGCCGGGTGTGCGTTTCACAGCTGAAGTTCGACCCCGCGGTCACGTCCGGACTGCCTTGTGTTCTACCGAGACTTCTCATGACTTGCCCGTCCTCTCAGTCGCCTGATAAGGCGAAGACAAACCCATCTTTCCCTCTGGCTTTTGCTTCATAAAGCAATTTATCCGCGCCAGATACCAGCTGTTCAAGGTTCGCGCCTGCGTTACGCCACAAGCCTCCCACACTCGCGCGAACCTCAACGCAACTTTGATTCAAACGAACCGGAGCCCGCATTTTCGCTACCACGCGCTCCGCGACTGCTTTCCCGGCGTCATCCGTTCCTTCAACGACCAGGACGAATTCGTCTCCGCCGGTCCGACAGACAAGATCGGCGCCCCTTACACAGGACAATAGTCGTCTCGCCGTCTCCACAAGGACCGCATCTCCAGCAGAGTGACCGTGAAGGTCATTGATCTGCTTGAATCCGTCCAGGTCGACGACGAGCACCGAGTATCCGTGTGCCGCGGTCAGTTTCGAAAAGCTCGCTGTCAGCCCCCGCCTGTTAAGCAATCCCGTAAGCGCGTCTCGCTGGGACGTACGCTCAAGATCGACAAAGCGATTGTGCTCCTCAGTGAAATCGATAGCCATTCCGACGATCCTGAACGGCGCGCCGTTCCCATCACGAAGAAGTCGACGGTCGCACCTCATCCATCGCTCTCCTGCGACGGTCTCCAGTCTGTATTCGGCGACGGCCTGATCTACATCGCCAGCGAGGAGGGGCGTGAGGTCGGCACTTGCACCATCATCGACGTTGATGCGTTTTAAGTAATTCTCGAGATCTAAACGTGCCGCCGTAGGGCCCGCGATAAATTGCGCGAGCCTTTCCGAGGTTTCGAATTTTCGAGTACCGACGTCCATATACCAAAAGCCACCGCGGACGGCTTCCAGTGCAAGCTCAAGCTGTGCTGCGCGCTCGGCGAGCTGTCGCTCATACTCTTTGTGATGCGTGATATTCTGGATTTGAGAGATCAGCCGGATGACATCGCCCGCCTCGTCCCGCATGGCGGCAATGTGAATGAGGACGTGCACCAACTCACCGTCTGGGCGAACGTAGCGTTTTTCGACCGAATAGCCATCCCTTCTCCCATCAAGCACATCCTGGAAAAGAATAAGATCAGCTTCGAGATCTTCCGAGTGGGTGAACTGCGCAAAAGACATTCCCGTCACTTCGTCAAGCGGCCGGCCAACCAGTGCAGCGAATGCCGCATTTCCTCGGATAATGCAGGCACTAGTATCCACAAGGGCAATTCCGATCGGTGCGTGATCGAATGCGAAATCGAACAGCGCCATTCTGGCTTCCGGCGTTTCGAATTGAAGTTGTGGGTCGTCGTTTTCCATATCTCAGCATCGAACGCAGTGGATCAAGCGGTCGCTTTCATCCTTCTCAAAGGCATATGGCGCGTTTATGCCGACGAACAAGTCGAAGTGCTGGCATGGCTAACGGCACGTTGCGCCTTAACTTCAATTACGTTCATCTAAAGAGAGCAGCGAGCATACTCGGACCCGAGCGGAAAACCTGCCATTCGTCAATTTCATAGCGATTTTGCTCCGCGCCAGGATTTTTTTTCACCGCTCAGTCTTGAATTCGAGGAACGTCGTGTAAGTTCCCAAGGAAGAAATTTGCGGCGCGCTATAGCATGGGGAGACGTCGAAGATGGGTCAACTCACGACGGGGGAGCGGGATTTCGGTGCGATCATCCTGATCGTCCTTGCGATCATCGGTATCGCGATGGCGGCAGCAGGTCGCGCCGATGTCCTCGGCATTCACGGCGCAATGGTCCTCCTCTACAGTCTAGCACTGCTTTTCGTTCTCTTCTCCGGTGCGTTTGGGACGCCGCCAAGCCCCGCCCGCCTCACCCGCTACTATGATGATCCGATCAAGATCGGCGTCGGGCTGACGCTGTTCTGGGCGATCTTCGGCATGTTCATCGGCGTATGGGCTGCAGCGCAGCTCGCCTGGCCGAGTCTCAATTTCGATACGTCTTGGGCGAGCTTTGGCCGCATCCGCCCGGCGCACACGTCCGGCGTCATTTTCGGGTTCGGCGGCAATGCGCTGATCACCACCTCGTTCCATGTCGTGCAGCGCACCTCGCGCGCCCGCCTTGCCGACCAGCTTTCGCCCTGGATCGTGCTGTTCGGCTTCAACCTTTTCTGTCTCATCGCGATTTCCGGTTATTTTCTCGGTGTCACCCAGTCCAAGGAATATGCCGAGGCCGAATGGTATGCCGATATCTGGCTGGTCATCGTCTGGGTGACCTATTTCGTGCTCTACGTGCGCACGCTTGCCCGGCGCAAAGAGCCGCACATCTATGTGGCCAATTGGTACTACATGGCCTTCATCCTCGTCGTGGCCATCCTGCACATCGTCAACAACCTCGCAGTTCCCCTCTCCTTCGCCCACGCCAAGAGTTATACGGTCTGGGCGGGCGTGCAGGATTCAATGGTGCAATGGTGGTACGGGCATAACGCCGTCGCCTTCTTCCTCACCGCCGGCTTCCTGGCCATGCTCTACTACTACCTGCCCAAGCGCGCGGAGCGGCCGATCTTCTCCTACCGGCTGTCGATCCTCAGCTTCTGGGGCATTACCTTCTTCTATATGTGGGCGGGCTCTCACCACCTGCACTACACCGCCCTGCCCCACTGGGTGCAGAACCTCGGCATGACCTTCTCCGTGATGCTGCTCGTGCCCTCCTGGGCGTCTGCCGGCAACGCGCTGCTCACCCTCAACGGCGCCTGGCACAAGGTGCGCGACGACGCGACCCTTCGTTTTATGATGATGGCAGCGTTCTTTTACGGACTTTCCACTTTCGAAGGCTCCTTCATGGCTATTCGTCCGGTCAACGCCCTATCTCACTATACGGATTGGACGGTGGGCCACGTCCACGCCGGCGCGCTGGGGTGGGTGGCAATGATCACCTTCGGCTCGCTCTATACGCTGGTTCCCGCAGTCTGGAAGCGCGAGCGGATGTATTCGGCGGTTCTGGTCGAGGTGCACTTCTGGCTCGCGCTAGCAGGAACGCTCATCTACGTCTTCGCGATGTGGAACTCCGGCATCATCCAGGGCCTTATGTGGCGCACCTATTCCCCTGACAACGCGCTCGTCTATTCGTTTGTGGATACGCTGCTGGCGATGTATCCCTACTATATCGCGCGCGCCTTCGGCGGTCTTCTCTTCCTCATGGGAGCGATCGTCGCGGCCTATAACATCTGGATGACCGTGCGCAGCCCCGCCGCCGCCATGCTCGCTCTCGACGAGGACATGCCCGTCGGCGAGCGCCCGGTCGACGGTGCAACCCCCACGCCTGCGGAGTAGCCGATGCCGGAACTGATGCACAGGAAACTGGAACGCTCCGCAACGGGCTTCATGCTTGCTATCATCGCCGCTGCGAGCGTCGGTGGCATCGTCGAGATCGCCCCGCTCTTCACCATCGACGATACGGTCGAGACAGTTTCGGACATGCGGCTCTATACGCCACTGGAACTGGCCGGGCGGGATATCTACGTGCGCGAGGGCTGTTACGCTTGCCATTCGCAGATGATCCGCACCCTGCGCGACGAGGTGGAGCGTTACGGACCCTATTCGCTGGCCGTCGAATCCCAGTACGACCATCCGATGCTGTGGGGATCGAAGCGCACCGGCCCGGACCTTGCCCGCATCGGCGGCAAATATTCGGATTTCTGGCACGTCGCCCATCTGAACAATCCGCGCGACGTTGTGCCGGAATCCAACATGCCCTCCTACCGCTGGCTGGGAACGACGCCGCTGAAGCTCGCCGATCTGCCGCTCGCGCTTCGCGCGCAGCGCGCCGTGGGCGTGCCCTATACCGACGAGATGATCGAGAACGCCGCGCGCGACGCCTATGGTCAGGCCATACCCGACAGCGAACAGTCGTCAGGCGTGACGGAGCGATACGGCGAGGCGACGCAGGTCTCGGCCTTCGATGGCGTGACGACCAACGTGACGGAGATGGACGCGCTCGTCGCCTATCTCCAGGTGCTCGGCCAACTCACCCGCGCGGCTTACGAGAACACTGCCGCGCCCGAACAGATGCCGAACCCGGACAATTGAGGTGACGAGATGGCGTTGACCCATGAGACACTACTCGAAGGCTCGAAGATGTGGGGCCTTTTCTATTTAATGGGCTTTTCGATCTGCGTGCTGATCTACACCTTCCTGCCCTCCAACCGGGAGCGCTTTGAACGGGCTGAGCGGGATATCTTCGACGAGGACGATGCCCCATGGAAGTAAAAGAGGTCGACCCCGTCAGCGGCCGCAAGACGACGGGCCATATCTGGAACGGCATCCGGGAACTCGACACACCCATTCCGCGCGGCGTGCTGCTCTTCCTGATCGTCACGCACATCTTTGCCGTGCTCTGGTGGGTGCTGATGCCCACTTGGCCGCTCGGCAGGACCTACACCAAGGGCGTTCTCGGCGAGAACCAGAAGACCACCGTAGAAGCCTCGATCAAGGAGGGTGCCGGCGCGCGGACGCCCTGGACCTCGCGAATCGAGAGCCTGTCCTTTGACGAGGTCCGCGCCGACGAGCGGCTGATGGAGACGGTACGCGCCAACGGCCACCAGCTCTTCGGCGACAATTGCGCCGCCTGCCACGGCCGCGACGGCAAGGGCCGCGAGAACTATCCCGACCTCACCGACGACGACTGGATCTGGGGCGGCGGGCCGGAGGCGATCGCGCAGACGCTGACGGTGGGCGTCAATTCCCGCCATGCGGAAAGCCGCGTCGGCGAGATGCCGGCTTTCGGGCGCGACGAGATGCTCGATGCCACGCAGGTGTTGGACGTCGCCACCTATGTCAGCTCACTGAGCGATTCCACCGTTTCCACCGCCGGGAACGTCGAGCAGATTGACCGCGGGCGCGAGGTCTTCCAGACGACGTGCATCGCCTGCCACGGCGAGGATGCCAAGGGCAATCCGGAGCTGGGCGCGCCCAACCTCACGGACAACAGGTGGATCTATGGCGGCAGCCTGCAGCGCATCATCGCGACCATCCACGGCGGCCGGCAGGGCCACATGCCGACCTGGGACGAGCGGCTGGCGCCGGTCGAGATCAAGGTTCTGGCGCTCTATGTCGACGACCTTGGAAAGAGGGCGCCATAGATGACGAATGCTGCGCCCGCCCCCGCACGACGGCTTCACCTCCTCTGGATTTTGGCAGCGGCGGCGATAGCCGTATTCGTGGGCGCCAATGCTCATCTCGTCTACGTCGCCGTCTCCAGCGAGCCGGGCTGCGTGGCGCATCTGAAGGACAAGAGCGGAGCGCCGGGCGGATATCGCGCGGCCAAGTCCGCATGCTGAGGGGGAGACGGTGAGATGGTCGCAAGACAGCAGACACCCGAACTCGTATCCGAGGTTTCGGATATCGAGGAGACGCGCAACGAGCGCTGGAAGCGCCACCTTTCCGCGCGGGCGCCCGTGCAATGGCTCGCCAGCGGCTGGCGCGACCTGTGGACGAACCCCATGCCGAGCCTCCTCTACGGTCTCGCGGTCTTCCTCGCCTCGATCGTCTTCATCGTCTACATGTTCGATACCGGACGGGACTATTTCCTGTTCCCGGCGCTGGCGGGCTTCCTGATCGTCGGCCCGCTGGTCGCCGCCGGCCTCTATCTCAAGAGCCGCGATCTGGAGGCAGGGGTGCGGCCGACGCTGCGCTCCATGCTCGCCGTGCAGCCGATGGCGGGCGCGCAGGTATTTTTTACCGGCATGCTGCTGGCCATGCTGATGCTCCTGTGGATGCGCGCGGCCGTCCTCGTCTATGCGCTGTTCTTCGGCGTGCGCCCCTTCCCCGGGCTCGACCACATCGCCGGCATGCTCTTCACCACGCCGACCGGCTGGGCCATGCTGGTGGTCGGCAGCCTGATCGGCGCGCTCTTTGCCGGCTTCGCCTTCGCCGTCAGCGTCTTTTCCATTCCCATGCTGCTCGACCGGCACGTCGACGCCTTGACTGCTATGGGCGTCAGCACGGCACTGGTGTGGAACAATCTCACCCCGATGTTGACCTGGGGTGCCATCGTGCTCGGTCTGTTCCTCCTCTCGGTCGCGACCGGGCTTCTCGGCCTGATCGTGGTCTTCCCCTGGCTCGGGCACGCCACCTGGCACGCCTATAAAGAGATACGGTAGCGGCCATGTCCTGCTGTTCGGCCGAGATCGGACTGGATATCTCGCTGTCGCGCACCGGCTGCTCCGCCGACGAACTTGCGATTGCCAGCAGGGATTTGGGCAACGGGCTGCGGCAGAGTGTGCTCTCAATTCCCACCATGCATTGCGCTGCCTGCATTGGGGCGGTGGAAGCCGCTCTTGTCGGGGTGCCAGGCGTGGAACGCGCACGCGCCAACCTCTCGCTGCGCCGTGTCACGATCGACTGGAGGCGAGATAGGCAGCACGCACCGGATCTTCTTGGCGCACTGGCGGCCATCGGATACCAGGCCGACCTTCCCACAGTTGAGATCGATGGCGACGATAAGGTGCTCGCCGAACTGGTGCGTGCGCTTGCGGTCGCCGGCTTCTGCTCGATGAATATCATGCTTTTGTCCGTTTCCGTCTGGGCGGGCGCGGACGCGGCGACACGGCAGACGTTCCATGCAGTCTCGGCTCTGCTCGCACTGCCGGCGGTTTTCTATGCCGGCGCCGGTTTCTACCGCTCCGCCTGGCGGGCGCTCTCCCATGGCCGCACCAATATGGACGTGCCGATCTCCGTCGGCATCCTCCTCACCTTCGCGCTCAGCCTCTACGACACCGTGACCGACGCTCCCCATGCCTATTTCGAAGCCGCAACGTCGCTGATCTTCGTCCTCCTCATCGGCCGGGTGCTCGATCATGCGATGCGGCGGAAGGCGCGCTCCGCCGTCGCCGCCCTGACGCGGCTGATCCCGCGCGGGGCGAGCGTGCTGCAAGTCGACGGCGGGCTGGACTATGTGGAACTGGGCGAAGTCGAGGCCGGAATGCGCCTCGCCATCGCCGCCGGCGAGCGTGTGCCGACCGACGGCGTTGTTGAGGACGGCCGCGCCGAGCTCGACGCCGCCCTCATCACCGGCGAGAGCCATTGGCGCAGCGTCCGCGCCGGAGAGAGCGTGCGCGCGGGCGAACTGAACCTCGCCAACCCCTTCGTACTGCGCGCCACCGCCGCGCCGGCAGATTCCACGGTCGCCGAGATGACGCGACTGATCGAGGCGGCCGAGAACGGCCGCTCGCGCTTCCGCCGGCTCGCCGACCGCGCGGCGGGCCTTTACGCTCCAATCGTCCACAGCCTCGCCGCCCTCGCCTTCGTCGCCTGGTTCCTTGCGACCGGCAATCTGCACGCTGCCCTCACCGTCGCGGTCACCGTCCTCATTATCACCTGCCCCTGCGCGCTAGGGCTCGCCGTCCCCATGGTCCAGGTCGTGCTCGCCCGCCGCCTCTTCGAGCGCGGTGTGATGGCGACCGACGGCTCCGCCTTCGAACGCCTGCGCAAGATCGACACCGTCGTCTTCGACAAGACGGGAACGCTGACGACCGGGATGCCGCGGTTGGCCACCCTCGCCGCGATCGCTCCAGACGCGCTCGGGCTCGCCGCCGCGCTGGCGCGCAGCTCCAGTCATCCGATGGCCCACGCGATTGCCGCCGCCGCTAACTCCACGGACGCTCGGCCCGCCTTCGCCGATATCCGGGAAGAGGCGGCGGTGGGGCTGGAAGGCCGCCTTGGAGACGATCTTTACCGGCTTGGCCGAGCGGAATGGGCGCTGTCGGCACAGGATATGTCGGCAACGACGGTGCTTTCGAAGAACGGAGAGGCTGTTGCGCATTTCCACTTCAGCGAAGATATCCGCCTCGGCGCAAGAGACCTTGTCCGCACGCTCAAGAACCGGGGCCTCGACGTGATCCTCCTTTCCGGCGATAGTCGGCAAGCTGTCGAGACGGTCGCTGGCGCACTGGGCATCGCCGACCGGCGCGCTCGGCTCCTGCCGGCAGAGAAGGTTCAAGCCGTAAAGGATCTGCAGGCGGCTGGGCGGCGGGTTTTAATGATCGGCGACGGAATCAATGACGCACCGGCATTACGAGCCGCGGACGCATCCATGGCGCCGACGTCCGCGAGTGACGTCGGCCGTAGCGCGGCGGATTTGGTTTTTCTAGGTAACGATCTTGGCGTGGTAATGGATGTGTTTGACAACGTGGAGAAAGCGAACGGACTCATTCGGCAGAATTTTGCGCTCGCCGCCTTTTATAACCTCGCGAGCCTGCCGATTGCGCTCAGCGGCCATGTGACGCCGCTCATCGCAGCCCTTGCGATGTCCTCGTCTTCCCTCATTGTGGTCGCCAATGCGCTGCGCCTCGCACGCACCCCGGAATCTAGCGCGGCGATAGCTACACTGACCGCGGAGGCGAGCGCATGGCGGCCATGAGCGTTCTCGTTCCGCTTTCGATCATCATGGGTATCGGTGGACTGCTCGCGTTCCTGTGGTCTCTGCGTACCCGTCAATATGAGGATCTGGATGGAGCGGCCGTCAGGATTCTGCTCGACAGCGACGATGACGATGCAACTGACCCGCGGCAACCTGTGACAAAGGATGGAGGACAAGATGGCAAACGAAGACCGTCCTGAGCTTGAAGAGAGCAACGAGCACATTGTCGTTGATCCGTCTGATGCCGTAACCGGTCTAGGTTTTGTGCTCGGCGTAGTCGGTGCGGCAGTGGGTGTTATAGCCGCTATCGTCGTGTCACCCCAAATCCATGCCGCGACGCTACTTCACTGCGTGATTGGCGGCCTTGCGGGTGGTTCGGCTGGCATTGTGACGGGGGGCATGATTGGAGCAGTCTTCTCCGTAGCGCGCGGAACGCCGCGATGAAGCGCTTTTGAGCTTCTACATTGATCGTGCTTGCCAAATATCTGAACCGCGCCGGGTTTGCCGGAGGCCATTTCATTTAAGTTAAGCGGCCACGGCCGGTGCGTCCAGCATGGCGTAATATCGTTCTTCGGCTTCGGCTGGCGGTATGTTGCCGATGGGCTCCAGAAGGCGGCGGTTATTGAACCAGTCGACCCATTCCAAAGTGGCGAACTCCACGGCTTCGAAGGTTCGCCACGGTCCTCGCCGATGGATGACTGAATAGCCCCTAGATTTGTAGACGCCTTCTTTCCTAATTTTGAGGCAGGAAGAGCATCATGAGCAAAACGAATTTCACCGAAGAATTTAAGCGCGACGCTGTTCGCCAGATCACCGAGCGAGGTTATCCGGTTGCGGAGGTTTCGCAGCGCCTCGGCGTGAGCCAACATTCCCTGTATGAATGGAAGAAGAAGTTTGCTGCGTCGAACGCCAAAGGCGACGACCAGGCCGAGGAGATGAGGCGGCTGAAGAAGGAACTGGCTCGCGTTACCGAGGAGCGAGACATCCTAAAAAAAGCAGCCGCGTATTTCGCCAGGGATGCAAAGTGAAGTACGCGTTTATTGCTTTGCATCGCTTGCAGTTTTCGGTGCGGACGATGTGCCGCCTTTTGCGGGTTCATCCCAGTGGATTTTACGCCTGGCTGAAGGACCCGCTGAGCAGGCGAGCCAGCGAGGACAGGCGGCAGACCGATTTGCTCCTGAAGGCATGGGAAGAGAGCGGCAAGGTCTACGGTTATCCATTGGCCGACAGGCGATTGCAACGCAATCACCGAGAGGCGCAAGCTGCACGACGATCTTCTCGATCAGGGAGAGATGTGCTGCCCGAACCGGGTCGCGCGTCTGACGCGTCTCGCCGGGACTAAGGCGCAGATCGGCTACAAACGCCGTCCCGGCATCTATGGCGGCAGGCCTGCCGTCGCTATCGACAACACACTCGACCGGCAATTTGACGTCGCGGCTCCGGACAAGGCCTGGGTCACGGACATCACCTACATCCGAACCTGCGAGGGCTTCGCTTACCTTGCGGTCGTCATCGACCTTTATTCGCGCAGGGTCATCGGCTGGGCTATGCAGAGCCGACAGACTACGGACGTCGTATTGCAGGCTCTGCTCATGGCGGTGTGGCGACGTAAACCGAAGGACAAGGTGCTGATTCATTCGGATCAGGGTTCGCAGTTCACCAGCATGGACTGGGCCTCGTTCCTCAGGCACCACAATCTGGTTCACTCGATGAGCCGACGCGGCAACTGCCATGACAATGCGGTGGTCGAAAGCTTCTTCAATCTTCTGAAGCGCGAGAGGATACGTCGCAGGGTCTACCGTTCACGCGATGAAGCTCGTCAGGATGTGTTCGACTACATCGAGATGTTCTACAACCCGAAACGCAAGCACGTCAGAAACGGAATGCTGTCGCCCGTCGAGTTCGAGAAGCAGCAGAAAATCTAACCCGGGGGTGTCTACGAAACTCGGGGCTATTCAGACCTCGGCCTTGTAAAGACCATTGATCGTTTCGGCGAGAGCGTTGTCATAGCTGTCGCCGACACTTCCGACAGACGGCTCGATGCCCGCTTCCGCTAGCCGTTCGGAATAGCGAATGGACACATATTGCGATCCGCGGTCGCCAGTCTTTGAGACGCCCGAACATGATCTCGATCCGGTTGCGCCGTTTGTAGCGGCGTTTGTCGTATTTGATGGTCTTCTTGCGGGATTTTCGACCTGGAATGCAGGGAGTGATCCCCTTCGCCTGTAAAGCGTCACGATACCAGTCGGCATCATAGCCACGGTCGGCCAGCAACCATTTGGCCTTGGGAAGTTCATCAAGCAAGGCGGCAGCACCGGTGTAATCGCTGACCTGGCCTGCCGTTATGAAGAAGCTGATCGGGCGACCACTCGCATCCGTTACGGCATGAAGCTTGGTGTTCATGCCGCCTTTCGTGCGTCCAATCAGGCGGCCCGCGCCCCCTTTTTTACCCGCAAGCTGGAAGCCGTGCGGTGGGCCTTGAGATAGGTCGCATCGATCATGATGGTCTTGTGCTCTGCGGCTTCAGGCACGGCCAGACCTTCCATCATCTGGATAAATACGCCCTTGTCGCCCCAGCGTTTCCAGCGGTTATAAAGCGTCTTCGCCGGGCCATATTCCTTCGGCGCATCACGCCAACGCAGCCCGTTGCGGTTGACGAAGATGATGCCGCTCAGAACGCGTCGATCATCAACGCGCTGGCGGCCATGGCTCTTGGGGAAATAGGGCTGAAGACGAGCCATTTGCTCGTCCGTCAGCCAAAACAAATTACTCATCAGTCGGGCTCCTATACGCCCATCTGAATCACAGCCGTCAGTTCAAATCAATGGGTCCTGACCCTAAGGACACACCTGCCATTCCCCCAAAGTTAGGGGCAACAAACAGCATAAGTAGCCACCCTTGCGGCAATTCGATCATGGTATCGGTTCAATGCTTTTACTTCCTGCGTCGGTTGCTCAGACGATCTAGAAGCGTTGCAAAGTGGCACCAGCAATTGCAGGTCCTCCAGGTAGTCAACAGTTTGATTTACGAACCCGTTATCAAGAATATAGTCACCCTAGCCGAGTGCTGTTTGCTGAAATGAAGGCCTCTGCCGAAAGTCCTCGTACCAGTGGTGCAGTCTTTGCCGCCCCTCGTCCCATCCGTCGGCCGGAAAGCGAAAGTCGAGGTAACTGAGAGCCGATGCGATCGATATGGTTCCGATGCTGACGCCGCTCACCTGGGATACGTCTTGGTCCAAGTGATCGAGAACCTGGCTGATCGTGCGCCGGTGCAAGGCAATTCTGTCGGGGGATTGCCGCTGCAGCGGCCGGGCCGTCTCTTGGCGTAGAGGCGTGGCGGCGTCCATGAGGCCGTCTCCCAACGCTTGGAGGCGAAGGACTGCCCAACGCGAAGCACCTTCTCGCGGCAGCAATGCCGATCCGCCTTCGACGTCCAGATACTCGCAGATCACTGGGCTGTCGAAAAGGACGCGCCCGTCATCGAGCTCGAGCGCTGGTACTCGGTTGATCGGGTTGACCGCCCCGAAGTCCGTGTCCGATGCAAAGGGATTGATCGGAGTCTCTTCGAGTTGGACGTTCAGCTCGCGAGCGACAACTCGCACCTTTCGGGCGTAGGGTGATGTCGGAGAATAAAAGAGCCTCATGAAAGTTCTTCACCTCATCTTGGGGGAGCATGTACCGCCGTAAGCACCCTACCGATCCGAAGTCGGATGCGTATTCCTGGCCGCGGCGGGCAGATATGCTTTTTCAGCGGCGTCGATCGCAATGGTCACGGCCGTCCGATAGGATTGATCGTCGGCGAGTTCCGGGGTGTATTGGCGGACAGTGTATAGGCCCAGCAATGCAAGGTAGATCCCTCGCGACAACTGCTCAGCCACCGGCTCCGGCGCCCCCAGTAATTTGAGCTCCTCGGTAACGTGCCTTAAACGCAATTCATCCACTTCTCGCACCGCCGCCCGCGGAAGGGGATCCTGACCGGCCCATGCCCGAAGGGCGCACTCGGTCTTTGCGACGTCAAGAGATCCTGCGTTTGGCTCTATTGCCAGTTCCGCAAGTGCCATCAGGCGCGCTCGTGGATCGTCCAAATGGCGGGCTTGCTCTATGAGTCCGGTTGTGAAGTCTCGCTTCCAGAAGTCGATGATTGCCTCAAAGAGCTCCACACGATCCCTGAACCGCCAGTAAAATGGGCCCTTGCTCACGCCGAGAGACGCGGCGAGGCGTTCCACCTTTACTGCCTCAATCCCACCGATCGCCAATGCGGACAATCCTGCTGCGACCCAATCCGCCTTTGAGGGACCATCTTGCCTGCCTGGCATCTACCACCCTTTTTCGCTTCCAACTCTGACACAAGTTCTATACGCTCCCGTATAGACTGTAAATGCCGGAGGCGATATACGGAGGCGTATAGAACCGGAGGTGATGAAAATGCGGTCAAATTCGACGATGGCTATGAGCGACGGATCAGCAAAGCGAGGGAGGCTTTTCCTCGCCGGCGCTTCAGGCGCTATTGGTACTCGGGTTATTCCCCTGCTGCTGTCCGGCGGATGGCACATCATGGGGATGACGCGCTCGCAAGAGCGGGCCGATGCGATGCGAAGCAAGGGCTTGGACGCGGTCGTGGCCGATGCGTTCGATGGTAAGACCGTTAACGACTTGATCGTTGGCTTTCAACCAGACGTCCTCATGCACCAGCTCACCGACTTGCCGCGCGATCTGGCGAAGTTGGATGAGGCGGCCCTCGAAAGGAATGCAAAGGTGCGAAAACTAGGCACGCACAACTTGGTTGAGGCTGCGAAAAATGCCGGAGTGAAGCGCCTTGTAGTTCAAAGCATAGCGTTTGACTATGTCCCAGAAACACCCCGTCCGCATAAGGAGGGCCACCAGTTGGCGGGGCGTCTTCCTGGCGCCTCAGCAACCTCAGACGGCGTCGTAAGTTTGGAGGACCAGGTCTCCTCCTCAGGGATTCCCTTCGCAATTCTCCGATATGGAAGGCTTTACGGACCGGGCACGGGTTCTGACCGACCCTGGGGCCCCGCGGGAATTCACATAGATGCTGCGGCGCTGGCGACGGCGCTAGCCGCGCGAAGCGACCTCTCAGGCATCTTCAACATCACAGAAAGCGATGGTGAGGTGGATAGCAGTCGCGCGCGTCAATTGCTCGATTGGAATGCCGACTGGAGAACGGCGTAAGTGACGTTCCAGCACCTGCTGATGGCAGCTTCCATCGCGCTCGTTCTCAGTGGCCGCGCCGCCGCCGAGCAAGATCTTGCCGATACAGACAAAGTGGCGATCGGAAACTGGTTCTGTATGTGGAGATCAGCGACTGACCTCGGAGCGGAGCACCAACTCCGAGTGGCGAGGTGGAGCCTCTTCGTGGCAGAGCACGGCATAACGATCCTTGAAAGGCGCACCCTTCCTGCCTCACCGTTTGCCCGGGACCTCGAAAGGGCGACAAATGGGTCGAAGGCCGACCAAGAGGGATTCTGCGGAACTATAAGAGCGTTGACGGTTCAGGTCGCGCCCCAGTTGCTGGGCCTCCCTCGTACGTCGCCATATACCGGCGTGAAGCCAGCGATGCCCCCTCTGATAGACGCCTTGGTAAAGATACGAATATGCCATGGCCTGCGCATGTTCGACCTCATGAGCGTCCATCAGGCGGAGGCGGCTGTGCGGTTGGCGGCCGAAGCCAACGGCTTGAGCGAGGGGGACCTGGCGGAGTTGACGCAGCGGCTCGCGGTCGATGCGGAGAATTTCAGGAAAGAAATCGTGGATAGAAAATCTGCAGAAAGCCAATGTAGTAGGGTCCGAAGCGCCGCGAGATCGCTGATGAACCTGGAACTGAAGCTGCCACCGCAGCTCCCCGAATAGAGTCGGTTTGCAGTTTGGGTGAAAGACGGGAAAAATTGATGACGCGCAAAGAACTATCCTTCGCTCTGCAGATCATCGGGATTGAAAAGCAGGCGTACTGCCCTGACAGCCCTGTTGAGCAGACTTGGTGTGTCACGCAAGATTCCGACCACCGCTGGTCCGTTTATTGGCTCGAACGTGGTAACAGGAATCATCTCATCGAATTCCGATCCGAAAGCGATGCCTGCTTTTGGTTGCTCGGTCGCCTCTCATATTCACAGGTCCTCGCGCGCACCAGACCGAAGGCGACCTCGTGAACGTTGAAGGTGCATGTGATGACCGCCGCGTCGATTGTGCCCCAACGTCTCAGCAACTATCACCTCTCGGTGAGCGGAGTATGAGCATCGCCAACCCTCTCGGCCACCGCAGCAGAACGCTAGACAGCAGCTTCCAGCAACTCGTCGGCGGCGAGTGCGAGCATCCTTTCCGTCAGTCGATTGACCGCCAAGGAGTTGCCTCGACCCGGCGTCACCAGGTGAAACGCCGATGGGTTCGGGACCGTATGCGTCGATAGAAAGCTCAGCCCTAGGTTCTCGATATAGTGTCGCCCGTATGGCCAACGTGCCAACGCGATACCCTGACCGGCACCTGCGGCAATGAGTGCCAGATCGTAGCCCGGGAGGATCCGGTCCCTCGGCCGAGAGCCAAGCGTATCCATCCCCAGCCAATGTCGCCAGGCACTGTCCGACGCATCATGCAACAAAGGTTGCGTGAGTAGATCTTGCGGTCTGATCTGGTCCCCGAGCTGTGCGATCGTCTCACGGCGTGCGACAGGCCGCAGGGTTTCCGGGAAGAGCCGGATGGCCGAGACTCCAGGCCAATCGCCCCGGCCGAGGCGAACTGCGACCCGGGTCGTCGAAAGCGCCATAAGACGGTTGTCGATCTCGAGCTCGACGCGAAGATCGGGCGGTTCGCCCTCCAAACGCGCAAGGTTCGGCAAGAGCCAAAGCCTTGCGAACGACTGAACCGTCCCGACCCGCACGACTTCCACCTCCGAGCAGAGGGAGCCGGACAAAGGTGCGTCTTCGAGCTGCGCGAGAAGGTAGTCGATTTGTGCGATAAGTCGCTGCCCGGCCGGTGTGGGAATAACGCCACGCCCGTGCCGCGTGAAGATGCGAATTCCTGACCAGCGCTCGACGACAGACACCCTACGGCTGATGGCACCGTGAGTGACATCAAGAGATTCGGCCGCTGCGGTCAGCGATCCGGTTGACGAGGCTGCCAATACTGCCTGGAATGCTTCAAGGGGGGGCAAGGTGTGATCCATGCTCACATCTGAATTGCTGTCCGCGTCCTATGTCAAGCCGTTCAGGCGTGCGAATGGATGCTCATGACTCATACTTCAACAGAAACTCAATCGAATACTTTCCTGCCCGTCCTTGCCGTAGCCGGGACAGTTATCACATGGGCGGCCTCGTTCCCCGCGATTGGTTTCGCACTTCGCCAAATTGAGCCGCTGCCACTTGCCAGCGTCAGATTCGCCTTGGCATCAGTGTTGGCGTTTGCCTGGCTCGCATGGAAACGTCCGGCCAGAATGTCAATGCGGGATTATACCACAATCGTCATTTGCGGCCTTCTGGGAATTGCCTTGTATAACGTCTTGCTTAACTCCGGGCAGGCCACTGTATCTGCAGGCGCAGCAAGCTTCATCGTGAACACCCAGCCTCTGTTTATGGTGGGTCTCGCGGTCATCTTCCTGAAGGAGAGATTCAGTCGTTGGAGCTGGCTTGGAGCCCTGCTCGGTTTTAGTGGCGTGGCCGTAATCTCGTTGGGACAGGTGGGCGGGTTTACGTTCGGGTCCGGTGCGATGCTCATCCTAGGGGCGGCTGCGTGTGCGGCAGCCTTCTCGGTGCTGCAACGACCGTTGTTCGCCCGAAGCGGCTCACTGGACGTCACGTCGCTCGTGCTCATTGCCGGCGCGCTGACCCTGCTCCCTTGGCTGCCGGCCGGACTGTCCCAATTCAGGGCCGCGTCGCCTGACACAATGCTCGTGGTCGTGTTCCTCGCGGTAGCACCTGCCGCGATAGGCCAGACTTGCTGGACCTATGCGTTGAAAAGCTTCGGCGCAGCGCGGGCCGGTCAGTTCTTGTACCTCATCCCACCCTGCGCGGTCCTTTTTTCATGGATTGGCCTCGGGGAGACTCCAGTCATTACCACCGTCCTTGGGGGCGCACTGGCGCTGACAGGGGTGATCGTGGTGAACACACTTGGCCGCCGCTGAGGAGGCCCAGCATCCCCGAAACCGTCAATAGCAAGGAACGCCGGAATGTACCGACTAATGCTCCTGTTGCTCACGCTCTCATCCAGGGTCTTTTCCATCGATCCTCTGGCAATTCACAAATCGCCAGCGCCTTACAAGGTGATCTCGCCAGAAACATTCGGTCGGTAGGCGCTGCGACATACTCGCGACGGTTGAGGGCTAACCGGCGACGCAGACAACTAACCCGATAGATCCACCAGAAGGAACGGTTACGCGATGGTCGAAGATCCGCATTTTTCTAAGTTGATGTGTGATCGACCTTGGCTATCCAACTATCCTGAAGGCGTGCCCCACAGCATTGAGTCCCAAGATGTCGCCTCACTGGGCGAGACGTTTCGTCAGACAGTTCGGAAGTACCCCGATCGTCCGGCAGCCATCAGCTTCGGCGCGACGCTGACCTACGCCCAGCTAGGCAATGCTGCCGAGCAAATTGCATCCTGGTTGATCGCTCGGTCAGCCAAGGCGGGCGACCGGATCGCGATCATGATGCCCAACGTCATGGCGTACCCGGCGGTGCTCTACGGTATCTTGATAGCGAGATGCACGGTCGTGGGGATCAATCCATTGTATACCGCCACGGAATTGGCACGGCAGCTCAACGACTCTGGAGCCCGCACTATCTTCGTGCTCGAGAATTTCTCAGGCGTCGTCGAAGAAGCAATGCAGCGCACGTCGCTCGAGACCGTTGTCGTCGCCAAGGCAGGCGATCTGCTCGGCATTCGAGGCATGGCGGTCAACATTGTTGCAAAATGGGTGAAGCGGGCAGTCCCGTCCTACAGATTAGAGGGGCATATTCCGTTCTCGAGCATCACTGGCGGCCGCCAACGGCCGCCCGCGAGAGTTGAACCGAACTTGGATGACATCGCTTTTCTGCAGTATACGGGCGGGACCACCGGATCTCCCAAAGGAGCGATGCTGTCCCATAGGAACGTCGCAACCAACGTAGAACAATCGATCGCATGGTTTGGGCCAATGCTGCGAAAGTATGCTGGCCAGCACGTTATGGTGAGCGCCCTACCCCTCTACCACATTCTGGCGTTGCAGGCGTGTTGCCTATCCATGACGCGGCTGGGTGGCGCCTGTCTCCTGATTGCGAACCCGCGAGATATCACGGGGTTTATCCGCACTCTCAGACGCTCAAAGTTTACGCTCTTCTGCGGATTGAACACCCTCTTCAACGCCCTGTCCAACCACGACGATCTTAAGTCGGTAGACTTCTCGGACGTGCAGTTCTGCAACTCTGGTGGGATGGCAACGCAAGCGGCGGTCGCCGAGCGATGGACGAAGATAACGGGCGCCAGAATCGTCGAGGGGTACGGCCTTTCTGAGACATCGCCCGTGTTGACAGTTAACCCTTGGAATGTCTCCAGCCTCACGGGCACGATCGGGTATCCGGTGCCGTCGACGGACATCTCCATTCGGGATGCGGACGGCAAGCCGGTTGCCCCCGGCCACGCCGGAGAACTTTGCGCCAAAGGCCCGCAAGTGATGATCGGCTACTGGAACCTTCCGGAAGAAACGTCGCGGGCCATGACGCCGGACGGCTTTTTCCGCACAGGGGATATTGCGGTGATGTTGCCAGACGGACAGTTTAAAATAGTCGACCGTCTGAAGGACATGATCCTCGTATCAGGCTTCAACGTCTATCCGACGGAAGTGGAGGAGGTGATAGCGAGTTGTGATGGGGTCTTGGAAGCCGCGGTGATTGGCCTTTCAGACGAGACGTCTGGCGAAAAAGTAGCGGCATTCGTCGTTAGAAAAGATCCGACCCTGACAGAAGAGAAGGTCCGGCAACATTGTCGAGCCTTTCTGACGCCCTACAAGGTGCCGCGTGTGATCGAATTCCGTTCGACACTTCCGAAAAGCAATGTTGGAAAAATCCTTCGGCGGGATCTTCGCAGTAGCTTATAGAGATGGAGTTGATGACAGGTCAATTATTATTACGTGGTTCCGATATTGTCCGTATATACCCTAATTATCGCAGCTACGATTTATGTAGTTATGTTATTATCGTGGCGGAAATTCGCAAAGACGGACGTTGGCTACTTTAGGGCGGCCGCCATAGTTTTTCTGATTGTGCTAGCGATATTTGTATTTCTCTTTTCGGCACTGTATGGTGTTCTTCTGGATAGCACGCGCGGATTACCGCAGTAGCGCCCACAGACTGCTCGTGAACTCGGTCAGGTCTTGAAGCAGCCTTGCGGCGCTTCAAGCCAGGATAGACATTGTCGCGCCCTAGATTAATGCCAACGCAGCGCCTACGTCACGAGCGGACCTATCCGCCCCAAGGCGAATGACTCGGCCGGATCATTTTGTCGCGCACATGCGCTTTAAGGCGATAGTGGCTCAGCAGGGCGACCGACGGTAGCCGGCCGCAATAGCGCCAGTGGTGACGTACGAGGCGTTCCCTCTCGTCGGCGACGGCGTCACTCCACACAGATGCGGACTACTTCGGGAACGCTGGAGACGCTTCGGTCGAAACGTCAGCGCTCTAGTTGGCAGGCTCCGGCCTTCTCGTTTCTGCAAGCGCAACGATTGAGGCAGACAGAAGCACGAATCCAAGTGCCGCGACCCATAGCGGAGCTGCCAACTCTCACCGCCCTTCCGATCGGCGCGAGCAACTTGTCGAGTTGGAGGAGCCGGACGATTTCATCGGCTTCGGTCTGGAGCTCGGCTTGTCTGTCAATTAGGTCCGTGATTGACGTGACTTGCGGGTGCGCGTCCGTCGCAACCGTCATCTCAAATCAGCCGTCAGAAGACCGATTGGCCGCCCAAAACGTGATGATCCCAATGAGTGCAAAAAGGACCCATTGCGGAAGCCCCCAAGCATTCCCAAAGTAGGAAAAGCTGAAAATCAGGCAGATCGCGGACGTGATTAGGAAATGCGATCCAATCATCCACGCCACGGGCAATCGCCAATGGATCCTATATGCTGCAAACAGCGTCGCCACGGCAGCCCCGACCAAAAGGGCTGCCATCTGATACCACAGGACATCCAGGATTCCGGCCGATTCCGAGGGCAGGTTTGCGGCATAGAGAGGGTGCATCACCTCTGGCGTGCCCCCGATCAGATGATAGATAGCGCTAACGGCGCTGATCGCTGAAGCTACGGTAAACGCATAGCGTGCGCCGCGCTTCATCGTAGGTTTGCTGCTTGTAGCACCGGCTTTGAAAGTCATCGCAATCTCCTTTGAATACGGTCTATACGGTAGCGTATAGCATCGGCGCGCGGCGTTGTATACGGTACCGAATAGAGTTTAAAATCGCTCTGAGGCTTGGGAGACTCTGTTGGGCACCACTACGAACAGCGTTCGGGTGGCTCCCGCCGAAGGGGGCTACCATCTCCGGTCTAAGGTCGATGCCGAGTGTTCTCCCTGTAGCGATCATCTGCCAAGGCAACGACCTGGTTGAAAACCATCGTCGATGCCGATCGACTAGCGTTTTTCCCTCGTGAAGGAGAGATAGTAGGGTTGTTCGCCGTCAACCATGAGCGTCGGTCGGACCGAACCTGCGACGTCGGCCGGTATCGTGAACGTCTCGCGTACGATGATCGAATCCTCTGGGCGCCAATTGCCCTGCGAGTGTGAGCCGCACGTTGCAATATTTGCTTGACTGGGTGGATAGATGTCCGGAGCGTGGCCGGTCGTGCTTGCAGCCCACGTTCGACCGCTCGAATCCACAAGGCCTACTTTGCACGCCCCCCAATACTCCTCACGCGTCATGTTGGCGATTCTAGTGACGCTCTTTGCCGATCCGACCCGGACTTTCAAATCGACAATCAGCAGCACGGAGCCGCGGGGAATCGATGTCGATCTTGGTTGTTCATGTCGGGCGACACGGACGAGCATCCAGTCGCTGCCGCCGTACGGTTCTGCGCGACCACTCTCGACGTTACGCTCGATGAGGTGGTTGCCCCACCAAGCCCAGTAGAGACGCTCATAGCCCACCGCGACGGCGGCCAGCGGCAACATGAACGGCAACGCGATCAACGCGCGGCGCCGTGACCTACGTTCGGTGGAGAGTGGATTGCTTTGAGAGCCATCGCGCATCAGTTATTCTGCCTCGAGGGAAATTGCATCGGCGACAGGAAGTCGGCCGTCAGATTGAAGTTCGGCCGGCGTGAGACGGATGCGCGTCTCGCTGTCGAACTCCTTGATCCAGTTCCTCGAGAGCTGAAGGGTCGCGTTGCGGGCCTGGTCGCTGGTAATCTCGAATACGAGCCTGCCTTCGACCGTTTGACCGACGACGAACTCTGTCGGTAGCAAAGACGGGGCACGACGAGACTCGTCAAAGGTGATTGCATCCGGTCCGCTCCATGTCCGCCGATAGAGGGCGACCGGGTGACGGTTCGCGGTGACGGTCACGGTGACCACCGCCCATAACCCGCCTGTTGTGAGAAGGCGCTCTTTTCCTTTATGTGTCAGCCTTAGGTTGCGTGCGAGCGCCACGTCGCCAACCAGGACGTTGAAGTCTCTAGAGCGAACCTGTTCGTCGACGCGGCCTTGGACCGGGATGGTTCGGACAACATCGACATAGCTCGGCTTCGTCGTCTGCATGGCGTAGCAACAGACAGCAGCCAGCGCGAGTGCGCCACCATTTGCAATGCTAAGGCGAAGCACGGTCCCCCCAATCGTTAGATACGTCGATGGTCATGCGACCAATGGGGGCATTGTTGAACCACCCCGGAAGGCCTCTAAGGTTGTCGGCCGATTTGAAGGTCTTGGCATTGACAATGAAGGAGGTCGGGCCATTCGCCCTGTGGTCGAGCCACACGAAAGCGACAGCTTCTCGGATCGATGGGTGCAATGCCGGCGTGATGTTGTCCAAGCTGTCACGAAGGAGAACGACGATCGGTGGGGGCGCGTTCACCTCTATGCCAGCGACGGGAGCAAACAGCGCCAGATAGTCGCTTGAGGTGTTCGCAGTCCGATTGGTCAAAACTACCTCGAGAACCAGTGCAGGTTTGCCGCGAGGATCGAAACCGGCGATCGGCTCGACAGACGTATAAGCCTTCAGCGGCAAAATCTGCCACTGCCCCGTCTGAAAAGGTCGGCGAGGATCGATTTCCGGCAAAGGTTGCGGCCTGCTGCCATAGGCAGCGATCGCGATCCCAACCGAAGCGACGAGGACAGAGATTGTCCACCTGGCCAGCCTTCGGCGAACCGTTACCTTGGTCATTGCCTGCCCCGCGCGGTGCGGTCCGCTCCGAGGCGAAAGGCAGTCTCGATCACGGCAGCGAGAAAAGCGATGCGCAGGGGTTCGACCAAAATGGAAAGGGAGGAGTCCTGAAAACGGTTACCGATGAACAGGGAGATCGCATCTGGCAGCACGTCCCAGGCAACATCGCTCTGTTGTCCTATGGCCCGTACTGTCAACAGCCACGCCCAGGCTGCCGCCCAATCGATCGCCCGGTATCCGACAATCAACACGCAGATCAGGATTGCACCGGAGGCGAAGGTCAATCGGACGCCATTGGCGATTGGTACGTATCGATTTCGATAGCCCGCGAAGAAACTGCCGAAAAAGTCTCGCAGAAACGCGGGCAGGCGCTCATATCGATGCCTCCAGCGACCCGCATCGGCATCGTCGGCCCGCCCATGGCGCTTGAAATCGAAGCCATAGATGATCGCCGCGAGAACCATCCACACCAGTGGCAGCGCTATGTACCAGAATAGCGATAGAAGCGTCTCTGGCAGGCTGCGCCGCAGATACTCGACCGGCATTTGCGTGGCTGCCTGCGCCTGCGCCACGATACCCCGTGCAACTCCGTGCAAAATGCTCCACAGCCCTCCGCTTCCGAGCCATGCGATGAACGGCTCCTTCCATTTGCTCAAAACAAATAGGCCGACGAAGACCCAGCTTGTCTCGCAAACGACGATGACGATTTGAATGAATGCCGATCGACGTTTGATCCGCTTAGCGATCAGGCGGACCACCCAGGCGATCGCCACAGCGAACGCCAGCCAACGGGAATCGATGACATTCAGAACATTTCCGCTCTGACCAAGAGGCGCCATATCCAATGCTAGCCGGGAATACTGGCGGACTATGTCGCCGAGGAAACCCCAAGCAGCGTAGTAGGCGAAGAACGGCAATAGAGCGACGCTCAGCACGGCCGAAAAACGTCGGTCCTCAACCCTCTTGGCTCCGTCGCCGGCGGCATCTTGAGCAGCCCGGATCGAGGGAAGGGCCGGCCTCAGTATCTCGAACATCGCAACGGTTGTCACGAGTTGGGCCAGGACGACGAAAGTTAGGCCGATCAATCCGGCGAAGGGTTCGACCAGAGCGATTTTTGCCGAAACGAGCGTGAGAACATTGACCGCAACAATCCCGATAGTGACCACGGCAAGGAGCTGCGGCCAGAACCGACGGAGGAGGCAGTACGTCACTACGAATGGTTCGGTCAGTGCGGGTAGCACTGGCCCGGATCGCGAGATCGGAAAATCGGGGGTCGGCATCTGAGTAAGCCCCCCTCTGAGCCTCCAGCAGAATTATTGCGATACGGAAGCGTATAGAGTGGAATTATCAGATCGATACGGTACTGTATAGAGCTTGTCCGCAGGCCGACTTCTGTCCGGTTCGCCCGAGCTTATCCGAGCCGAGTTGCGGCGGTGAGCGCTTTGCGGGACCATCTGCGGCATGAGTAGCAGCGGAACCGACGGCCTCCTCAAGCCCCGAGCTACGGGTCCGGATTTCGTAGAGTTGCCGTAAAATCGGCAAATCTCTTGAGGAGCGGATTCAGGTTGTCCCGCTGCCGACACATGCCGACGCGCCACGATGCCGCCTCGCCATGAAGCGGGTGGCTAGGGCTCGTAGCTTTGACCGTGAGAGTTCACTCGGCTGTGGCGTGCGAGCGCTGACTTGCTTCCGTCAAATCGGCTTCGCCTCGGTTGCCGTGTGTTCTGGGCCTGGTTCATGCATTGCGAGATACGCCGCAACAAGCATCACCACCATGGCAACCACGTCGACCAGCGTGACCTGTTCGCCGTAGGTGACAATACCGAGCAGGACTGCAATCACCGGCGACACGAAGGCATATGACCCGGCGCGCGAAGCACCGACATCCCGAAGAAGCCGCATGAAAAGCGTGTAGCCGATCAGAGACCCAAATAGCACGAGAAATAGCCAGCCAGCCCAAGCCGCCCAACCCCAGTTGCCATGTAGCGCCGAAATGGCGCCCGGTTCGATGGCGAGGGACGCGACAATGAGCACCAGGCCACCGAACAGCGTCGTCCATCCCGCGAGGAAACCGGCCGAGTAAGTTGCTAAAAGCGGCCGAGCAAGCACCGAGCCCCACGCATAGATCACTGCGGCCGATGCTACCGCAAAAGCCGCGACGAGCCGCACGGTGGCGTTATCGTCCCCGTCCAGCCTCCAGCCCGCATAGGCTTCCGGGCCGAAGAGAATGCAAAGTCCCGCGACACCTAGCGCGATTGCGAATAGTCTGCGTCCGTTGAATCGCTCGTCCCGGAGGAGAAGCGCAAAACATAGGAGCGCTATGGGCGTCAACGACAGCTCAAGCACCGCGGCCATGCCGGAATCCACATAGAGCATGCCCCAAAAGAGAGGTCCGTAGCACAGGGGGATCATCAGCAAGGTGACGAAGCACAGTCTCGGCCAATCATCTCGGCTTACGCGCGGCAGTGAGGTCTGAAGCCGTAATCCTGCTAAAATCAGCGCGCCGGCAACGGAAAAGCGCGTACCGGCGAACATCAGCGGCGGCACTGCGGCAACGCCGGCCTTAATGCCGATCCATGTTTTCCCCCAAATCAGGCACAGGACAAGAAATTTCACTGCGTTGCGATTCATGGGGCCGCTCCCTCCTGACCGACACGGCCCAAATGTGTAACGCCTTAATAAACGTTATCCCGTTACAGCGCCATCTTGTCAATTCGGTTCCATCAGCCGATCTTTCAACAATGGAAGACATGAAGACAGTTGCCGAAATGCGGATGGTGGGCGGACACCCTTGCCTTGACTTCGTCAACACCGTCGACTCTCGTGGCGACCGTTGGGGGCCCGATCTTCTGGTCGCCTATGCCGATCTCGTGGCATGGGCGCTGCGCGCGGAAGTAATTGACGGTATCTTTGGGCGTGCGCTGCTGGCCGAGGCCTTGCGCCATCCCGATAAGGCCAAGGAGGCGCTCGAATTTGCGAGGGAGTTGCGCGAAGCGCTCTACTCCGTGCTCCGGGCGGAGGCCACAGGCGCCCTTGTTCCGAAAGCCGCATTGAGCACGGTCGCCGAGGCCGTGCATCTCGCCCTTCCGATGCGAATGCTCGCCTGTGACGGCGATGGGCTGAAATGGGCGTGGGTCGAGGCAGACAACCTGGATGCCATAGCGCACCGCCTGGCCTTCGAGGGCGCCGATTTCCTGACAGGTCGCGAGGGCCGCCGAGCCGTACGTGAATGCCCCGGCCCGAACTGCGGCTGGCTTTTCTTGGATACCTCTCGAGGCGGGCATCGGCGGTGGTGTTCGGATGCGAGTTGCGGCACCCGAAGCCGAGTAGAACGGTTCAGGTTAAAGCCTGTGGTGGCGAAAGGTGGCAAATCATGAGCTCCATTTCTCGCTGAAATGGTGACTTGTGTTGCACGATCATATCGGGCTCGCACGCGACGACCGCCACGTCGAGCCGGTAAACACGACGTTTCATCCTCCTGGGTATCCTCGCCTGGAACAGACGGTATTCCAGTAGGCTATGGCGCTACGACGAGATTGAGGCCGGAGGCCCGGAATGCCTGCATGCCAGCGGTCCTCACGGCATGGCAGAGATGATCCACGCCGCCGCCGCATTCGCTAACCACCTCTTCGCCTGAGCAGCATGATCGCCAAAATTGCGCCCGCGACGGTCACAACGGCCCCGATCAGAGGAAGTGAGGGAAGCCCCATGCTGCCCTTGATGATCTCGCCGCCAGTCCATGCTGCCAGCGCAGCAGCGGCCTGAAAGCCGGAGGCGTTGATGGCGATCCCAAGTGTCGGCGCCTCCTGAGCAGCAATCAGAACCTTGGTCTGCATTCCGGGGATGATGGCGAAGGCAAGCGCCCCGATCACGAATATCATCAATAGCGCGGCAAACTGGATGGCGCCGATGAGCCAGAACAACGCAAGCGCAACGGCGAGGCCGAACAGCAGACCTATCATGGACGGCATCAATGCCCGATCCGACAGCCATCCACCGACAAGGTTTCCCAGCGTTGCGCCCACGCCGTAGAGCAAAAGCAGCGCCGGCACGCTTTCGTGAGAAAAGCCGCTGATGTTGGTTAGAAGTGGCGCGAGATAGACAAAAGCCATCAAAACGCCTGCGTTCCCCACGGCAGTCGTGGCGAGCGCAAGCTGTAGATCGCGATTTTTGAGAACGCGAAGCTCGCGGGCAATCGACCCCGGGGTATTGGTTCTTCGAACCGGCACCAGTTTTATGAGAAACGCCACCGCTATGGCGGCAAGAATTGCGATAGCGATGAAGGTCGAGCGCCAGCCGAACTGCTGGCCGATCAATGTTCCAAGCGGTGCGCCGAGGATCATCGCCAGATTGAAGCCGAACGCGACTTTCGCGATGGCCGATGCCTGTTTGCCGGGTGCGGCAAGCGACGCCGCGACGACAATCGCCAACGCAAAGAAAGTGCCCACGACCGATCCGCCCAGGAGCCGCGCCGCAAGCAGGCTGCTGTAGGTCGGGGCAATCGCGGCGAATGCGTTTCCCGCAGCGAACACGAGGAGGAGCGCCACCATCAACGGTTTGCGCGGGACGGAGACCGTCAGCAGCGTTACCAGGGGACCGCCTACGATCATTCCGATTGCATAGGCGGTTACAAGATGGCCTGCCGCTGGAACTGAAACCCCTAGGCCCGCTGCAACCTGCGGCAGGATGCCCGCAATAACGAACTCCGCTGTCGTAACCGAAAAGGCGCAGAGCGTGAGTGTCAGGATCGACAACAGCCCCAGTGGCAGTCTCTGATCCTTGGTAATGCTTACCGTATCTGTATCCATTCTGGCGTCGTCCTCGAAACGTTTTCAAGGAAACTACCCAAACGGCGCATTGTCATATATGACATGGACCCCTCGTTCTCTGCCAAAGGAGGCGCGCGTGGTCCGACGCACCATCGGTTTCGTTCTGTTCGATCAGGCGCTGTCGTTGAACCTCAACGGCCCGGCGGAAGCCTTCAGCGTTGCAAATCATGTGCTCTCGCAGCTCGAAGGGCGATACGATCTCGTTTTCCTCTCGGAGGCCGGAGGGCTGGTGCGGACAAGCTGCGGCTTGTCTGTCGCTACGCAAAGTCTGGAATCGCTCGATCCGAACACGCTTGACACGCTCGTCGTGATTGGCGGCTTGAACGCCTGGGCGTTCACCGCCGATGCGCCGCTTGTTCAATGGATCTACAAGGTATCGACGACCGCGCGGCGCACTTGCAGCATTTGCAACGGCGCTTTTCTTCTCGCTGCGGCCGGGCTGCTCGACGGACACCGCGCCGTGACGCATTGGTGCGAAGTCGAGCGCCTAAAGGCCAAGCACCCAAACGTGCTCGTCGAACTCGATCCCATCTATCTGCGAGACGGTGCGATCTGGACCTCGGCGGGAATGACGGCCGGCATCGACCTCGCGCTCGCCCTTATCGAGGACGATCATGGCCGGCGAGTCAGTCTGGCCGTGGCGAAGGAACTGGTGGTTTTCCTCCATAGGCCGGGCGGACAGGCGCAGTTCAACAGCGCGCTCGACGCGCAAACCCGCCTCGGCACTACCCCTCCGGCCGCCAAGCTTGCCGATCTTCCGACATGGATCATGAACAATCTGAACGCCGATCTCAGCGTTGATGGGCTGGCAAAGGTCGTAGGAATGAGTCAGAGGACTTTTGCCCGCAACTTTTCACGATGGCACGGTGGCACACCCGCGAGACTCGTCCAGGAACTGCGCGTCGAAGCTGCTTGCCGCCATCTGGAGAACGGAGACAGCGACATCAAGCGCATAGCGGACATATGCGGATTTGGTGATGAAGAGCGGATGCGGCGTGCATTTGTCCGCCGCCTCGCTATCCCACCTAGCGCCTACAGAGAGCGGTTTGGTCGCCCGATACCCGCCCATTCTGCGGAGATTGGTCTCAAGCGAGCGACTGCCGAAGCGTCCAATCACCCCCGCGTTGTCCGCGATCTTGCTGCGCAAGCCGGATAGTCGATCGGAATGTTACTAAATTTTTCGGACTGAACCGCCGTTCGAGCTAGGCGGCCCCAAATGTGCAACGCTGGTCGGCACCTTCACGGCTATGTCACGCTGCTCCAGCGCCTGAACGATATGTTCGATCGAGATGACTTGCTCGATATGGTGGACGCCAGGCGCCAATGCGATTTTTCCGAGCTGATCAACGAGCAGTGCTGCGACATAGGCTGTGATATCGGCCTCGCAGCGACCCATCAATAACAATTCGAGGGTGACAGGCTCACCCCTGTGCCGTCCATGGACTTCGACGACGAGAGACACCCGATCGCTGCCGAGATGCACGAGGCGCATCAGCCGTTTCGCGATCCCCCTCAACCGCGGACGTACAGCAACAAACCGCATCATGCGCAGTATGGGACCGCTCTGCCAAGGCGGATCGAACGCCAATAGTGTTGTGGCTCCATTCAGGCCCAGCGTTCGCCTCACGACGTGTTGATCGGCAAACTCAAGAGGAAGGGCCGGGGCGTTGCGGCGTGGTGTTCCAAAGGCGATGTCCACAAAAGGCGCGCTTTGCGCCTCGGGTAAGGCGACCTGCGCGAACGTCCAGTCGAGAGCCACGGGTCCGTGCATATCACCGACGCCTAGAACAACGCCGATGCGCGCGGTCTCGGGCTGATCCATCTGAACCGCACAAGCCTTTACGAGTAGATTGGTCAAGCCCGGTGCCAAGCCAACTGAAAGGATCGCGCTGCCACCTCGTTCAAGCGCCAGAAGGTTAAGTTGCTCGACGTCGCGAAAAAATGAATCGCTTGCGGTAACGTCGACATAGATCAGGCCACGCTCGAGAACAAACTTGGGAAAATCGACTGCTTGTTGATCAACGCATACTATCACGGTGCCAATATCCGCGACCGCCGCGTCCCAGGTCTCGGAACATGACAGGTCGATATGAGCCGCCTCGCACCTCAGTTCCGAAGCCGCAATCGCCGCCTTGCTAAAGTCTCTGCCAGCAAGGCGAATGGACCGATGGCCAAGGCCATGCAGATCTGCGGCGATCCGCCGCCCGACATGGCCGTAGCCTCCCACGATCAAGATTGTTGACGACCTTGCCACCCCGGCAAACTCCTTTCGCGTACGTCCGAAAGCCAGCCTGCTTGCGACACACGCCGACCCTCAGCCCCATCTAAAGGGGCACTTGATGTCAATATACGCTACCGTATAGAATTACCAATAGGGTGTCAGGCGAGCTGACCCCAGAATGTTCACGGTGGACGCCAATCGCGTGGTCGCAGATAGCTGAGGGCAATAAGTGGGCGCTTGGGGAGTGGGATTGTTCCAGGATGACACCGCCTGCGAAGTACGCGATGCTTTCGTGGACTTGATCGCCGACGGATTCTCCGACGAGGAAGCAACGGCGGAGCTTGTACGACAATGGGGCACGCCTGGGTTCGATCCAGACGAGTATTCAATTTTTTGGATCGCACTGGCGGCAACCCAGTTTAGCAACGGTCGACTTGTTGCGGACGTTCGCCAGAGGGCGATCGACATCATCGACGCCGGCGAAGAGCCCCAGCGATTTTTGACCAACCGAAACTCCGCTCGAAACGTCAATCCGTGCTCAGAGATCTGAAGGCACGATTGCTAGGGCCCCAACGCAAGCCGCGCCGCATCGTGCGGCGAGTGGTGCATACGAACAAATGGGACGTCGGCAGCGTGCTTTCCTATCGACTGAAAACAGGTCGCATAGCTCTGTTTCGAGTGACGGGCCATCACATCGACAAAGGCGGAAAGCATGCCTGGGTCGAAATCCTGGAAGGCGTTTACGACTCGGTTCCGAGCGAGATGACGATTGCTTTGACCCGCGCGCGGCGGAACCGGCAGGGGCTTCACTTTCGCCTGTTCATACAACCTGAGTACGAGCTTAGTGAGCGTCTCATCTTGACTGATCGAGGGCGATCCTTCTTCGCATCAATCGCACAACGACTTCGCGATAGATCCCTTTTGCCTGGACACTACAGCCGGATCGTCACTCAACGAGGAATCGATGACGAATTGTCATCGTCTCTCGGGCTGGCTTAGCTATGCTCGAAAGGAGCGCGCTGTCGTTTCGGAGATCATCGCGGTAACTGTCGGAACTGAGTTTGCAGATCTAGCGTCGCCCCGAGTGTGTGGATTGGAGGAAGCTGCTGTTTTGATGACTGTGTTCACGATGAGCGATTACCGATTTCGCAGAATGCTGATAGATGACCTGCCGATGGTCCAACGATGGGTCGAGACGCCTGCCGTTCGGCAATGGTGGGTCGATGCTAATGGCCATCCCTCTTCAATCGATAAGCATGATCTGAGCAACACAAATGTCGCGATGTGGATCGTATCCTACCGAGGAGCGGCATTTGCGTTCATCCAGGACTACGATCCTCACGCTTGGGCCGGTCACCATTTTAGTCATCTGCCGCCGGGGGCACGTGGCATCGACCAGTTCATCGGCGTGCCAGATATGATCGGTCGAGGTCATGGCTCGGCATTCATCCGATCTCACGTCGATCTATTGTTTTCACGCGGCGTACCGTCAGTCGGAACCGACCCTCATCCCACCAACACCCGCGCAATTCACAGTTACGAGAAGGCCGGCTTCGTACCTTTTAGAGAAAGCATGACCGAGTGGGGCAACTGCCTCCTCATGGAGCGCCATGCGAACGATGGCCCGTAATTGCGAAAGGAGACCGCCGAGTGCGTCAGGCGCAGCAGCGGGCCACCGGACAATTTCTCACGGTCGGGGGAAGGCCACCTGGCATTGATTTCTCGGTTCCCGCCTGGAAGTTGCCCCCTTCGTCGGTGCCGACCAGCATGATAGGGGCGGCGGTGAGAGCTCTTGCCCATGCTGCTAGGGTCAGGACCCATTGATTTGAACTGACGGCTGTGATTCAGATGGGCGTATAGGAGCCCGACTGATGAGTAATTTGTTTTGGCTGACGGACGAGCAAATGGCTCGTCTTCAGCCCTATTTCCCCAAGAGCCATGGCCGCCAGCGCGTTGATGATCGACGCGTTCTGAGCGGCATCATCTTCGTCAACCGCAACGGGCTGCGTTCGCGTGATGCGCCGAAGGAATATGGCCCGGCGAAGACGCTTTATAACCGCTGGAAACGCTGGGGCGACAAGGGCGTATTTATCCAGATGATGGAAGGTCTGGCCGTGCCTGAAGCCGCAGAGCACAAGACCATCATGATCGATGCGACCTATCTCAAGGCCCACCGCACGGCTTCCAGCTTGCGGGTAAAAAAGGGGGCGCGGGCCGCCTGATTGGACGCACGAAAGGCGGCATGAACACCAAGCTTCATGCCGTAACGGATGCGAGTGGTCGCCCGATCAGCTTCTTCATAACGGCAGGCCAGGTCAGCGATTACACCGGTGCTGCCGCCTTGCTTGATGAACTTCCCAAGGCCAAATGGTTGCTGGCCGACCGTGGCTATGATGCCGACTGGTATCGTGACGCTTTACAGGCGAAGGGGATCACTCCCTGCATTCCAGGTCGAAAATCCCGCAAGAAGACCATCAAATACGACAAACGCCGCTACAAACGGCGCAACCGGATCGAGATCATGTTCGGGCGTCTCAAAGACAAGCGCGCCCACCTATATCCAACATGCAGAAAACGACTGAAGTATTCCTCGGTTCGATAGGGAAACCTGCCTCCTTCCGG
>NZ_OZ000533.1:0-388751 GCF_945994535.1 Shinella sp. WSC3-e | reverse complement strand
CCCTGCTCGACCATCATGAGCGTACACAGCTCCGTCGGCTGCGTGCCTATCCTGAAATACGGCACGGAGGAGCAGAAAGAACGCTTCCTGCCGAAACTGGCCTCCGGCGAATGGATCGGCGGCTTCGCGCTGACCGAACCGCAGGCCGGCTCCGACGCCTCGAACCTGAAAACCCGCGCCCGCCGCGACGGCGATCACTATGTCATCGACGGTGCCAAGCAGTTCATCACCTCGGGCAAGAACGGCAACCTCATCATCGTTTTCGCCGTCACCGATCCCGATGCCGGCAAGAAGGGCATTTCCGCCTTCCTCGTGCCGACCGATACGCCCGGCTACGAGGTCGTGCGCGTCGAAGAGAAGCTGGGCCTGCATTCCTCCGACACCTGCCAGATCGCCTTCAACGCCATGCGCATCCCGGTGGAGAACAGGCTCGGCGGAGAGGGCGAGGGCTACCGGATCGCGCTCTCCAACCTCGAAGGCGGGCGCATCGGCATTGCATCGCAGTCCGTCGGCATGGCGCGGGCGGCTTTCGAGGCGGCGCGCGACTATGCCCGCGAACGCACGGCCTTCGGCGCGCCGATCATCGAGCATCAGGCCGTCGCCTTCCGCCTCGCCGACATGGCGATGCGGATCGAGGTGGCGCGCCAGATGGTGCTGCACGCCGCTGAGTTGAAGGAGGAGGGCCTGCCCTGCCTCACGGAAGCCTCGATGGCAAAGCTGTTCGCGTCGGAAATGGCGGAGAAGGTCTGTTCCGACGCGATCCAGATCCATGGCGGCTACGGCTACATGGCGGATTACCCGGTCGAGCGCATCTACCGCGATGTCCGCATCTGCCAGATCTACGAGGGAACGAGCGACGTCCAGCGCATCGTCATCGCGCGCAATCTATAGTGTTTGGGCTGTGCCCGTCGCGGGGAGAGCGGTGGGCGTGGCCGATAGGGAGGTATGACAGGGCATGACCGAGGTTCCGCATCTGAGCCTGCACGTCCCCGAGCCGGCGGTCCGGCCCGGCGGCGAGCCGGATTTCTCAAACGTCAAGATCGCCAAGGCCGGGTCGGTACCGCGCCCGCCGGTCGACGCGGCGCCGGAGGATATCCGCGATCTCGCCTATTCCATCATCCGCGTGCTGAACCGCGACGGCGAGGCGGTCGGTCCCTGGGCCGGGCTGCTTTCCGACGAGGAGCTGCTGACGGGCCTGCGCAACATGATGAAGCTGCGCGCCTTCGACGCCCGCATGCTGATGGCGCAGCGGCAGGGGAAAACCTCCTTCTACATGCAGCATCTCGGCGAGGAGGCGGTTTCCTCCGCCTTCCGCAAGGCGCTGCAAAAGGGCGACATGAATTTCCCGACCTACCGGCAGGCGGGCCTCCTCATCGCCGACGATTACCCGATGGTCGAGATGATGAACCAGATCTACTCGAACGAGGCGGACCCGCTGCGCGGCCGGCAATTGCCAATTATGTATTCCTCCAAGGCGCATGGTTTCTTCACCATCTCCGGCAACCTCGCCACGCAATATGTCCAGGCCGTCGGCTGGGCCATGGCCTCGGCCATCAAGAAGGATACCAAGATCGCGGCCGCCTGGATCGGCGACGGCTCGACGGCCGAATCCGACTTCCACTCCGCCCTCGTCTTCGCCTCCACCTACAAGGCGCCGGTCATCCTCAACATCGTCAACAACCAGTGGGCCATCTCGACCTTCCAGGGCATCGCCCGCGGCGGCTCCGGCACCTTTGCCGCCCGCGGCCTCGGCTTCGGCATCCCGGCGCTGCGCGTCGACGGCAACGATTACCTCGCCGTCTACGCCGTCGCGAAGTGGGCGGCCGAGCGGGCGCGGCGCAATCTCGGCCCGACGCTGATCGAATACGTCACCTACCGCGTCGGCGCGCATTCCACCTCGGACGATCCGAGCGCCTACCGCCCGAAGACCGAATCGGAAGCCTGGCCGCTCGGCGACCCCGTCCTCCGGCTGAAGAAGCACCTGATCGTGCGCGGCGTCTGGTCGGAGGAGCGCCACACGCAGGCCGAGGCCGAAATCCTCGACGAGGTGATCCAGGCGCAGAGAAAGGCCGAAAGCCACGGCACGCTGCATGCAGGGGGGAAACCTTCAGTGCGCGACATCTTCGAGGGCGTCTATGCGGAAATGCCCGCCCATATCCGCCGCCAGCGGCAGAAGGCAGGATACTGACATGGCAAGAATGACGATGATCGAGGCCGTGCGCAGCGCCATGGACGTCTCGATGGGGCGCGACGAGGATGTGGTCGTGTTCGGCGAGGATGTCGGCTATTTCGGCGGCGTTTTCCGCGCGACGCAAGGGTTGCAGGCGAAATACGGCAAGACGCGCTGCTTCGACGCGCCCATCAACGAATCCGGCATTCTCGGCACCGCCATCGGCATGGCGGCCTATGGCCTGAAACCCTGCGTCGAGATCCAGTTCGCCGACTACATGTACCCGGCCTACGACCAGATCACCCAGGAGGCGGCGCGCATCCGCTACCGCTCCAACGGCGATTTCACCTGCCCCATCGTCGTGCGCATGCCGACCGGCGGCGGCATTTTCGGCGGCCAGACGCACAGCCAGAGCCCGGAAGCGCTGTTCACCCATGTCTGCGGGCTGAAGGTGGTCGTCCCTTCCAATCCCTACGATGCCAAGGGCCTCCTGATCGCCGCCATCGAAGACCCGGACCCGGTGATGTTCCTCGAACCGAAACGCCTCTACAACGGCCCCTTCGACGGCCATCATGAGAAGCCGGTGACGCCCTGGTCGAAGCACGATCTCGGCGAGGTGCCGGACGGGCATTACACGATCCCCATCGGCAAGGCCGAGATCCGCCGGCCGGGCGGCGCCGTCACCGTCGTTGCCTATGGCACGATGGTGCATGTGGCGCTCGCGGCGGCCGAGGAGACGGGGATCGACGCCGAGGTGATCGACCTGCGCAGCCTGCTGCCGCTCGATCTCGACACCATCGTCCAGTCGGTGAAGAAGACCGGCCGCTGTGTCGTCGTGCACGAGGCGACGCTGACCTCCGGCTTCGGCGCGGAGGTCGTCTCCCTGGTGCAGGAGCACTGCTTCTACAGCCTGGAGGCGCCGGTGATGCGCGTCACCGGTTGGGACACGCCCTATCCGCATGCGCAGGAATGGGATTATTTCCCCGGCCCGGCCCGCGTCGGCCGGGCGCTGAAAGAAGTGATGGAGGGCTGAGGGATGGGCGAGTTCGTCATCAAGATGCCCGATGTGGGCGAAGGGGTGGCCGAGGCCGAGCTGGTCGAATGGCACGTCAAGCCGGGCGATCCGGTGCGCGAGGACATGGTGCTCGCCGCCGTGATGACCGACAAGGCGACGGTGGAAATCCCCTCGCCGGTCAACGGCACCGTGCTCTGGCTCGGCGCCGAGATCGGCGACACGGTGGCGGTGAAAGCGCCGCTGCTGCGCATCGCGGTCGACGGGGAGGGCGAGAGTGAGAGCGTAGCGGAGGAGGAGCGGCAGCCCCTCCCTTCTCTCCAGCGGGGAGAAGGTGCCTCCCCGGGTCTCGCCGGAGGCGAGCCCGAGGACAGGCTTCGGGCGGATGAGGGGGCATCTCCGCCCGCTCGAAAGGAGCCGCCTGCACCGAGCCAGCCGACCCCCTCATCCGGCCCTTCGGGCCACCTTCTCCCCGCCGGGGAGAAGGGGAAAGCCTCGACGGCGGAGACAAGACCGCTCGCCTCGCCCGCCGTGCGGCTACGCGCGCAGGAGGCCGGCGTCGACCTGCGGCAGGTGGCGGGAAGCGGCCCGGCCGGCCGCATCACCCACGACGATCTCGACCAGTTCATCGCGCGTGGCGCGCAGCCGGTCGCTGCTGCGGCCGGCCTTGCCCGCAAGACCGGCACGCAGGAGATCAAGGTCACGGGCCTGCGCCGCCGCATTGCGGAAAAGATGCGGCTCGCCAGCGCCCGCATCCCGCATATCACCTATGTCGAGGAGGTCGATGTCACCGATCTCGAAGACCTGCGCGCGACGATGAATGCCGGCCGCAAGCCCGACCAGCCGAAGCTGACCATCCTGCCCTTCCTGATGCGGGCGCTGGTCAAGACGCTCGGTGAGCAGCCGGGCGTCAACGCCACCTTCGACGACGATGCCGGCATCGTCACCCGCCACGGTGCCGTCCATATCGGCATCGCCACGCAGACGCCGGCCGGCCTCACGGTGCCGGTCGTGCGCCATGCCGAGGCGCGGACGATCTGGGAGAGCGCCGCCGAGCTGACGCGCCTTGCCGACGCCGCCCGCAATGGCACGGCCGCGCGCGAGGAGCTTTCCGGCTCCACCATCACCGTCACCTCGCTCGGCGCGCTCGGCGGCATCGTCACGACGCCGATCATCAACCATCCGGAAGTGGCGATCGTCGGCGTCAACAAGATCGTGACGCGGCCCGTCTGGGACGGCAGCCAGTTCATCCCGCGCAAGATGATGAACCTGTCGTCGAGCTTCGACCACCGGATCGTCGACGGCTGGGATGCGGCGGTCTTCGTCCAGCGCATCAAGGCCCTCATCGAAACCCCCGCCCTGATCTTCATCGAAGGCTGATGACATGAAAGAGATCGTCTGCAAGCTCCTCGTCATCGGCGCCGGCCCGGGCGGGTACATATGCGCCATCCGCGCCGGCCAGCTCGGCGTCGATACGGTGATCGTCGAGAAGGCGAAGGCCGGCGGCACCTGCCTCAATGTCGGCTGCATTCCCTCCAAGGCGCTGATCCATGCCGCGGAGGAGTTCGACACGGTGCGCCACATGACAGGTCCCAACACGCTCGGCATCACCGTCGAAGCGCCGAAGCTGGACCTTGCCCAGACCGTGCGTTGGAAGGACGGCATCGTTGGCCGGCTGAACGGCGGCGTGCTCGGCCTCTTGCGCAAGGCCAAGGTGAAGATCGTGCACGGCGAGGCGCGGTTCCGCGACGGCAAGACCGTCGAGGTCGAGACCGAGACCGGCAGGCAGCTCATCCGCGCCGAAACGGTCGTCATCGCCACCGGCTCCGAACCGGTCGATCTGCCGGCGCTGCCCTTCGGCGGCGCGATCCTCTCCTCCACCGAGGCGCTGTCGCTGCAAAGCGTGCCGCAAAAACTCGCCGTGGTGGGCGGCGGCTATATCGGCCTCGAACTCGGCACCGCCTTCGCCAAGCTGGGTTCCGAAGTGACCGTGGTCGAGGCGATGGCGCAGATCCTGCCGCAATACGATGCCGACCTCGTCAAGCCGGTGGCAAAGCGCCTCGCCGATCTCGGCGTCAGCGTGCTGACCGGCGTCAAGGCGAAGGGCTATTCCGGCGAGGCGCTGACGGTCGAGACCGCGTCGGGCACGGAAAAGCGCATTGCCGCCGACAAGGTGCTCGTCACCGTCGGCCGCAGGCCGCGCACCGAGGGCTGGGGTCTCGAAGACCTCGATCTCGACCGCGCCGGCCGCTTCATCCGCATCGACGAGCGCTGCCGCACCTCCATGCGCGGCGTCTACGCCATCGGCGACGTCACCGGCGAGCCGATGCTGGCGCACCGCGCCATGGCGCAGGGCGAGATGGTGGCGGAGATCGTCGCCGGCCGCAAGCGCGCCTGGGACAAGCGCGCCATCCCCGCCGTCTGCTTCACCGATCCCGAGATCGTCACCGCCGGCCTCTCGCCCGACGAGGCCCGCGCGCAGGGTTACGAGATCCGCGTCGGCCTCTTCCCCTTCAATGCCAACGGCCGCGCCATGACGACCCAGTCGGAAGACGGCTTCGTGCGCGCCGTGGCGCGCGCGGATACCAACCTCGTGCTCGGCCTTCAGGCGGTCGGGGCCGGCGCCTCGGAGCTTTCCAGCGCCTTCTCGCTGGCGCTCGAAATGGGCGCGCGGCTGGAGGACATCGCCGGCACCATCCACGCCCACCCGACCCGCAGCGAAGGCTTGCAGGAAGCCGCCTTGAAAGCTCTTGGCCATGCCCTTCACATCTGATCCGCAAACCCTGATCGAATGTACCGGCACGCTCGGCCGCATCCGGCTCAACCGGCCGAAGGCGCTCAACAGCCTGACCCTCCCGATGGTCCGTGACATCGGGAAGGCGCTGGATACATTCGAAGCCGATCCCGAGGTCGCCGCGGTGCTCATCACCGGCGAGGGTGAGCGCGGGCTTTGCGCGGGCGGCGATATCCGCATGATCTACGACGGCGGCAGAGCAGGCTCGCAGGAGCCCGTCGATTTCTGGCGCGAGGAATATCGCCTGAACGCGCGCCTGAACCGGCTGGAAAAACCCTTCGTCGCCTTCATGGACGGCATCGTCATGGGCGGCGGCGTCGGCGTTTCCGTCTATGCCAGCCACCGCATCGTCACCGAGCGGACGCGCTTCGCCATGCCCGAGACGAGCATCGGTTTCTTCCCGGATGTCGGCGCGTCGTGGTTCCTGACGCGCCGTCGGGACGAACTCGGCACCTATGCCGGGCTGACCGGCGAACCGCTAGCGGCCGCCGACGCCATAGCCTTCGGCCTTGCGGACAGCTATGTCCCTTCGGATCGGCTGCCCGACTTGGCGGAAAATCTGTCCCGCCTGCCGGCTTCCGCCACGCGGGCGGCGGTCTCGGCGACGGTTTCCGCCTCTGCCGATGCGCCGCCACCGGCACAGGTGGCGCGACAGCGGGCATCGATCGACCGTCTCTTCGCCTTCGACACGATCGAGGAGATTCTGGACGCGCTCGCAAGGGATGGGTCGGATTTCGCCGAAAGAACGCTCAGTGTTCTACAAACGAAATCGCCGCTCAGCCTGAAGGTGACCTTGCGCCTGCTCCGCCTCGGGCGGCAGGAAACGTCGCTTGAAGCGTGCCTGGAACGGGAGTTCGCCGCCACGGCGGCCGTGCTTCGCAGCCATGATTTCTACGAGGGCGTGCGGGCCGCGGTCGTCGACAAGGACCGCAATCCGCAATGGCGTCCGGCGCGACTGGGCGACGTCACCCCCGAGGATGTCGCCGCCTTCTTCGCGCCTTCGGCAGAGCCGCTCTTTGCCGGGGTAGAGGGAAAGGAGACATGAGATGAGTACCATCGCCTTCGTCGGCCTTGGCCATATGGGCGGCCCCATGGCCGCAAACCTCGTGAAGGCCGGTTATGCGGTCCGCGGTTTCGACCTGTCGGCCGACTCGCTCGATCTTGCAGGAAGCAATGGCGTGACGACGGTTGCCTCGATCGATGAGGCAGTCTCCGGCGCCGACCTCGTCATCACCATGCTGCCGGCCGGCAAGCATGTGCTTGCGGTCTGGCAGGAACTGGTCTCCGTCGTGCCCCCCGGCACGCTGCTCATCGACTGCTCCACCATCGACATGGACAGCGCCCGCAAGGCCCATGCGCTGGCCGAGGCGCATGGCAGTCCCGCGCTCGATGCGCCCGTCTCCGGCGGCACGGGCGGGGCGGCGGCCGGCACGCTCACCTTCATGGTGGGCGGCGATGCCGCGGTCTTTGCCGGCGCGAAGGCGGTGTTCGAGGCGATGGGCAAGAAGATCATCCATTGCGGTGGGGCCTCCGCCGGCCAGGCGGCGAAGATCTGCAACAACATGATCCTCGGCATCAGCATGATCGCCGTGGGCGAGGCCTTCGTGCTCGGCGAACGGCTCGGCCTCACGCATCAGGCGCTGTTCGACGTCGCCTCCGTCTCCTCCGGCCAATGCTGGTCGCTGACCACCTATTGCCCGGTGCCGGGACCTGTCCCGACCTCGCCGGCCAATCGCGAGTATGAGCCCGGCTTCGCCGCGGCGCTGATGCTGAAGGACCTGATGCTCTCGCAGGCGGCGGCGAAGGATACCGGCGCGGCGACGCCGCTCGGCGCAAAGGCCGCGGCGCTCTACCAGCGCTTCGCGGACGAGGGTTTTGGCGACAAGGACTTTTCCGCCATCATCACCATGTTGCGGGACAAGGCAGGCGCCGAATAGCCGGCGAGGGAGGAACTGCGATGGAACACCCGATCATCGTCGAGCGGCAGGGCCGCGTCGTCATCGTCACGCTGAACCGGCCGGCGGCGCGCAACGCGCTGAATTCCGGGGTCATGCTCGCCCTGGCCGATGATCTCGCCCCGCTTGATCGCGACCCCGGCGTCGGCTGCTTCGTCATCCGCGGCTCGGAAAAGGCCTTCGCGGCCGGCGCGGACATCAAGGAGATGGCGGACAAGACCTTTGCCGAGATGTATGGCGAAGACTTCTTCGCCGCGTGGGAGCGTTTCGCCGCGTTGCGCACCCCGAAAATCGCCGCGGTTTCCGGCTATGCGCTCGGCGGCGGCTGCGAGCTTGCCATGATGTGCGACATGATCTTCGCCGCCGACACGGCCATGTTCGGCCAGCCCGAGATCAAGCTCGGCGTGATCCCCGGCATGGGCGGCACCCAGCGGCTGACCAGGCTCGTCGGCAAGGCCAAGGCGATGGACCTCATCCTCACCGGCCGGATGATGGACGCTGCGGAAGCGGAACGCTGCGGCCTCGTTTCCCGCGTGATCGCGGCCGACAGGCTGATGGAGGAGACGCTTGCCGCCGCCGAAACGATCGCCGGCTACGGAAAGACGGCCGCGATGGCCGCCCGCGAGGCCGTGGACCGCGCGCTCGAACTGGGCCTACGCGAAGGCATTGTCTTCGAGCGGCGGCTGTTCCACGCCCTGTTCGCAACGGCGGACCAGAAGGAAGGCATGGCCGCCTTCATCGAGAAACGGAAGCCGGACTTCACCGGGCGATAAGTGGATCGACGCCGGCCTCGGCGCATGCCCGGGTCGCCATGTCTTCTTCTGTCTCGAATGGCGGGGTGGAGCGCGTCATGTCGCGCCCCGCTTCGTCCACATGCCGCGGGGGGGGGCGCCCTGTGCGGGAAAACCAACTGCGCCGCGCAGTTGCGTCCTCATTTCCAGCTTCGATAGTCTGCGGCCGTGCATCCAAAGGGCGCCGGGCCGTCGGCGAAGCGCTTTTGCAGCTGGTCGCAGCCCCATCGGTTGAGGGCTTCCGGCATCAGGTCGTTGATGTCCATTCCCGGGGAATTGAACTGCGAGGGTGCGCTGGTCACGTACCAGAGCCAATAGCCGAAAATGCCGGCGGCGATGAGCAGGACGACAAGGAGGAACAGGCCCAGCCTTCGCGCCAGCGACAGCCCCGTCTTCACCGGAACAGAAGACGACGCCGCTGCCGGCCGGCCGGCTGGCGTTGCCGCATAGAGCGGCGCGAGGGCGTCCTCCCGCTCCCGATCCGACATCTCGATCCGCTCCAGCCGGTCATCCAGCAGGACGGGCAGGGACGTATTGCCGTGCCAGACGGCCAGCGCGACCGCATTGCTGCCGGCATCCCCGATGATGATCGGCTCCTGTCCGGCTTCGAAACGGGTGAAGGCAACGCGTTTGGTTTTCCGTTCGCTCAGCCTGTCCGCATAGGTGACCGCGAGGCGATTGCGTTTCTTGTCCATGCCGGTGATCTCGACCGGGATGGGGGTGAGGGGCGCGGGATGCCGCAACCGGCCGCGAACGCGAAGGATGCGCAAGGCAAGGAAGATCATCGCCAGGGATCCGCCGCCGAGCAGAAGGGCAAATGCGGCCAGCGTGATGATCCTGTTCCACAGCATGTCGAGCCCGAGGGTGATCGTGGCGAGATCCGGTCGATCCGCCGAAATCACAAGGCCCGTCTCGTAGCTTCCGGTGTGCATGTCGGCGAACATGACCTCGACGTCCTTGTCGTAACTCTGGCCGCCATGTTCGTAGGAGAGATCGACCTCGCAGGTGGTGAAGATGGCTTTGCGCGTCGTGCAGCTGCCTCTGATGTCGCCGTTTTCGATGACGAGCGGATTCTGACTGATCTTATAGTCGCGCAGAATGCCCGGCGCCTCCGTCGCCACCATGAAGACGGCGATCGCCAGCAGGATCGGCGTGGCGAAATAGTAGGCGAACGGCGTCGAAATCACCCCGCGCTTCAAGGTGAGGGGACGGGCGGGAAGCTTGATTGTGGGAAATGTCATAATCTGCCTGAAATCACTGCATTTTTTGAGGGGACGAAGAAAGAACGGCACAGGGTGGCCATAAATTCGGTGGGGAATCGTGCGCAACCTCGCGCCCCAGTGCGGATTCGTGACGCAGATTCAGGATTCTCGCGCACAGCCCCCATTTCCCGCCCGCGTCTTAGGCGGCCTGTTCTTCGACCCTTTCCGCCATGCCGGCGGAAGGGCGCAGGATCGGCGGCGCAGAGGAAGGTCGCATGATGCTGCGCGAGCGTCGCCCAGCTTGTGTGGGCCAGGATGTCGCGGCTTGCGGCGGGCACAAGCTAGGAAAAGCGCATGCCGGCCCTTCGCCATTCCCATCCGGTATCGGTGGGTGAGCAGGTGCATTCGCTGGGGCAGGTGGCAGGCCTCGGCGCATCGCTGATCGCGTCGGGATCGGGCCTTGTCCATCCTGTCCGCCGGTTTCTGTATCGCCGGCCTCAGCGCGCTTCTTCTTTCGGAGCTTGCGGCACGGGGCGAGGCACTGTCGATCGAGGCGCGCCGGTAGGTCCGGATGAGGACGGCCTCGGCATCAGGGCTGACTTTCGAGTGGTCGTGAGGAATCGATCGCCCGCCGCGGGGCGCTTGCCAGCCTTGGCCAAGGATGCCGCGCCCCATGCCGCGGATGGGCTTTGCCGCCCGGCGCGCGATTTGCCGAACCGGGCGGCCGTATCTATCAGGCTGCGGTGAGCTTCTTCTCGCAGCGCAGCAGCATGCCATAGAGATCGCGCGGCTCGTCGGGATCGGCGAGCAGGTCGAGTTCCGTGAACATCTGATGCTCGGCAATCTTCTCCCGCACGTAGCGCAGCGCGGAGAAGTCCTCGATGGCGAAGCCGACGCTGTCGAACAGGGTGATCTGGTCGGCGCTCCTGCGGCCCTCGGTCTCGCCGGTCATGACCTGCCAGAGTTCGATGACGGGATGCTCGGCCGGCAGCTGCTGGATTTCGCCTTCGATGCGCGTCTGCGGCGGATATTCGACGAAGATGTCGGAGCGCAGCAGGATATCCTTGCTGAGCTCGGTCTTGCCGGGGCAGTCGCCGCCGACGGCATTGATATGGGCGCCGGGGCCGACATGGTTGTCCGAAAGGATCGTCGCATATTGCTTGTCGGCGGTGACGGTGGTGATGATGTCTGCACCTTCGACAGCCTCTTCGACCGATCGGCACTCCTCGATGGTGAAGCCGAGGCCGGCAAGGTTCTCCGCGCATTTGCGCGTTGCCGACGCGTCGATATCGAAGAGGCGGAGCCTGTCGATCCCGAGAAGCGACTTGAAGGCGCGTGCCTGGAACTCGCTCTGCGCGCCGTTGCCGATGATGGCCATGGTGCGGGAATTCGGCCGTGCCAGGTATTTGGCCGCCACCGCCGAGGTCGCCGCGGTGCGCAGCGCGGTCAGGATGGTCATCTCGGTGAGCAGCATCGGATAGCCGTTGCCGACATCCGACAGCACGCCGAAGGCCGTCACGGTCTGCCGGCCGTCGCGGGTGTTCTTCGGGTGGCCGTTGACATATTTGAAGCCGTAGAGCGTCCCGTCGCTGGTCGGCATCAGTTCGATGACGCCTTCCTTGGAATGGGACGCGACACGCGGGGTCTTGTCGAAGACTGGCCAGCGCCGGAAGTCTTCCTCGATCGTCGCCGCCAGTTCCGTCAGGAACCGGTCGATGCCGACCTTCAGGACCAGCTTCATCATGTGGTCCACGCTGACGAACGGAACCACGTTCAATTTCGGATCAGTGTTCATTTTCCCTCCAACCAGGAACAGCGGGCTCAGCCTGCAAGCGTCGGGCGATCCATCACCCGCTTGCCCATCAGGCTGGCAACAAGATCGACGAGCAGCTTTGCGGTCTTGCCGCGTTCGTCGAGGAACGGATTGAGCTCGACGATGTCGAGGCTCGTCACCAGGTCGCTGTCATGCAGCATTTCCATGATCAGGTGCGCCTCGCGGAACGTCGCACCGCCCGGCACGGTGGTGCCGACGGCCGGCGCGATATCCGGCTCCAGGAAATCGACGTCGAAGCTGACATGCAGGAGGCCGTTTGCGGCCCGGACCCGCTCGATGAAGGTGCGCACGAGGACGCCGACGCCGTGCTCGTCGATCACGCGCATGTCGTGGACCGTTATGCCGGTCTTCCGGATGGCGGCCTGTTCGGCGGGATCGACGCTGCGGATGCCGATCATGCAGACATTTTCCGTGGGCACGGCATGGGCGAGCGCCGGGAAGTAGCCGTCGAAGCCGGCCTGGCCGGTATAGTAGGCGACGGGGGTGCCGTGCAGGTTGCCGCTGGCGGTCGTTTCAAGGCTATGGAAATCCGTATGGGCGTCCAGCCAGAGCACGAAGAGCGGCCGGCCGCGTTCGGCGGCCCGACGCGCAAGGCCCGGAACGGTGCCGGCGGATATCGCATGGTCGCCGCCGAGGAAGATCGGCATGCCGGCCTCGCCGTGCTCGTAGGCGGCGGCCGACAGTGCCTCCACCCAGGCCACCGTCTCGCCGAGATGGTGCACGGCGGCGTTCGGATGCGGCATCTCGTCGAAGGCGCGGGGCGTGAGGTTGCCGATATCCTTCACCGTGTGGCCCAGTTCCTCAAGCGCCGTGCGAAGGCCGGCGATGCGAAGGGCGCTCGGCCCCATCTCGCAGCCAAGCTGCCCTGCACCGATTTGCAAGGGCGCGCCGATCAGCGTGCACTCCATGACTTAACTCCTCATTGTTTTTCCAGATTCTAGAAGCCCCGAGCGGCAGATTGAATATTGAATTTTGGCATCTCGGAATGCCATATTGATCATAATGAGAAGCCAGGAAACCAGATTGGCATGGACGAGCTCGACCAGAAGATCGTGACGCTGCTGCGTGGCAACGGGCGCAGGAGTGTTTCGGACCTCGCTTTGGAAACCGGAGCGTCGCGGGCGACCGTGCGTGCCCGCATCGAGCGGATGGAGCAGGACGGCACCATTCTCGGCTACACGGTGATGCTGCGTGCCGATGCCCTCGAAGATGTCGTTCGCGGCGTCATGACGATCGAGATCGAAGGCCATGTGACCGATCGCGTGATCCGCACGCTCGGCGGGTTCGCCGAGATTTCACAAATCCACACGACGAACGGCCGGTGGGACCTGCTGGTGGAGCTCAGTGCCTCAAGCCTTGCAGAGTTCGACGCCGTCCTGCGCAAGATCCGCCTCGTGCCGGGCATCACGGGCAGCGAAACGAGCATCCTCCTCTCTACGCCGCGCTCGACGAGGGCGAAACTGTAGCGGCCGGAATCCGCAGGATGGGCCGACATGTCGCGCTTGCCCGAAACCGACCGACTTCAATCAGTCGGAGGAAACGGCGGCAAACACCGCCCGTTGCGCGTCGAAGGCCCTCTTGTAGGCGGGGCGGTCCTTGCCGCGGGCGATATAGGCGGAAAGGACCGGATAGTCGTCCAATATGCCCGATCCCTCCAGCCTGCGCAGAACGGTGACCATGAGAAGGTCGCCCGCACTGAAGGCGCCGTCGAGCCATTCGGCACCGCCGAGCCGGCGGGAGAGCTCGTCCAGCCGCGGGCGGATACGGCCTTCCAGGATCGGCAGGCGCTCCGCATACCAGGGTTTGTCGCGTTCCGTATAGCCCGGTATTTCGCGGTCGAGGATCGGCGGCTCCACCGTGCTGAGCGCGGCGAACATCCAGGTGATCGCCCGCGCCCGCGCATTGGCATCGTCCGGCAGCAGGCCTGCATGGCGCTCCGCGATGTGGAACACGATACTCCCCGATTCGAACAGGACGAGAGCGCCGTCCTCATAGGTCGGGATCTGCCCGAAGGGATGAAGCGCAAGATGCGCGGGCTCTTTCATGTCCTTGAACGTGAGAAGACGAACCGCGTAAGGCTGGCCCACCTCCTCAAGCGCCCAGCGAACGCGCATGTCACGCGCCAGGCCCCGGCCGCGATCGGGCGATTGGGCAAAGGCGGTTATGGTGATCGTCATGCTGTCCTCCATAGCGTGTCTGCTTGAAGACGACCGGCTGGACGGGATTCCGACACATCTGCCCGAGATACTTTTCGCCGTTCCAGCCAAGAGGCCTGCTGGCGCGGCAAGGCCGGCTGCGCGCCGGCCCCGCGTCTTCCTTACTCCATCGTCTTCAGGAAGGTTTCGGCCGTGGCGCAAAGCACCGCGGCACCCTGCGGCAGGGCGGCCTCGTCGATGCGGAATTGCGGATGGTGCAGGGGATGGATCGCGCCGGCCGCCTCGTTGCGGATGCCCAGGCGGAAATAGACCGACGGGCATTTCTCGCTATAGAAGGCGAAGTCGTCGGCCGCGGTCCAGCCGGGCGCCGACAGCACGTTGTCCGGCCCGACGATCGCCTTGCCGGCCTGCCGGACGATCTCGACCATTTCCGGCGCATTGACGACGGGCGGCTCGCCCCGTTGCAGGCCGACCGCGACCGTCGCGCCATGCGTCGCCGCCACCCCTTCCAGGACCTGCCGCAGCCGGCGCCACGCCTTTTGGCGGGTCTCCTCGTGGCCGCTGCGGATGGTGCCCTTCAGCCGGGCCTCGGCGGCGATCACGTTGTAGGCGCCGCCGCCCTCGATGCCCGTGACGGAAATCACCAGGGGATCGTAGGGATCGATCTCGCGCGCGACGATCTTCTGCAGTTCCGTCACCATTGAGCAGGCGACGGCGATGGCGTCGATGCCGTCGGCGGGCCGGGCGGCATGCGCGGAATTTCCGGTCACGACGACGTCGAAGATATCGCAGGCCAGCGTATAGGGGCCGGCGCCGACCGCGATCCGGCCTGTCGGTGTATAGGGATCGACATGGATGCCGATCGCCGCGTCGACGTCGTCGAGAAGGCCTTCCGCGACGACCCGCCGTCCGCCGAGCGGTTCCGCCTCCTCGGCGGGCTGGAAGATCAGCCGCACGGTGCCGCTGAAGGATTGCTTGCGCCTGTCCAGCAGGATGGCGGCGGCGTAGCCCATCGCCGCATGCGCATCATGGCCGCAGGCATGCATCACGCCCGGCTTCTCTGAGGTGAAGGGCTCGCCCGACATCTCGATGATCGGCAGCGCGTCGATATCGGCGCGGATGACGACCTTGCGGTTGGAGGGGCCGGCCGTGCCGACGATATCGACGGCGAGGCCGAAGCCGGCGACCGGCCGGACCGGGCCGAGCCCCGCCTCCTCCAGCGCCTGCTTCAGATAGGCCTGCGTCTCGCGCTCCGCATTGGAAAGCTCCGGATTGCGGTGGAGGTGGCGGCGGATCTCGATCATCCGGCGCGCGAGGCCCTCGTCCACTGCCGCCGTGTCGGGCTCAGGCCTTGACATGGATGTCCCGGGGGAAGTCGGTCAGCGTCTCGCAGCCGGTTTCGGTGACGAGGATCGTCTCGCTCACCTCGATGCCCCAGCCGTCCATCCACATGCCGAGGATGGAGTGCAGCACGTTGCCGGGCTTCAGGATGGTCGTGTCGCCGGGGCGCAGGCTGATCGTGTGCTCGCCCCAATCCGGCGGATAGGCGACACCGATCGAATAGCCGATGCGCGATTCCTTCTTGAGGCCATGGCGTTCGATGACCCGCCGCCAGCTCGCTTCCACCGCCTCGGCCGTCACGCCCGGCCTGATGCTGGCGAGGACGGCCTCCATGCCCTCGAGGACGGCCTTGCTCGTATCGCTCACCTTGGCCGGCATCCTGCCGAGCTGGAGGGTTCGCGCAAGGCCGGCCGTGTAGCGGCGGACGACGCCGGCAAGTTCGAGCGCGACGGTCTCGTTCTCGCCGAAGCGGCGGTCGCTCCACATGACATGCGGCGCGGAGGCATTCTCGCCGGCGAGGATGGTCGGGGGTAGGGCGGTGATGTCGCCGGCAAAATCCGGCGCGCCGGCAACCTGGGCGGCCTGGATCCGGGCGATCGCGTCGCATTCGCGCACGCCCGGCGCGATGGCGTCATAGGCCGCGCGCACCGCGGCCTCGGCAAGGCGCGAGGCCTTGCGCAGATAGTCGACCTCGGCCGGCGACTTGACGCTGCGGATCCAGTTCACCAGTAGGTCGGCGTCGTGGAAGGTGGCGTTCGGCAGGCCCGCGGTCAGGCGGGCATGGGCCTTCGGCGAATAATAATAGGCTTCAAGCTCGATGCCGATATTGCCGCGGCCCCAGCCCTTCCGGCTGATCCAGGCGGCAATCCAGTCCATCGGGTGGCGGTCGGCCCGCTGGACATGGTCCTCCGGGAAGCCGACGACGTTTTCCGGCTTCATCCAGGCCGTCAGCAGGCCGCCGGCGGCATCCATGGCGCGGCCGATCCAGACCGGCTCCTCGTCGACGAGCGGCACCAGCACGACCTGGGGCGTATAGAAGGACCAGCCGTCATAGCCGGTGATGTAATGCTGGTTGGCGACATCGTTGACGACGAGGAGGTCGAGGTTGCGTCGCGCCATTTCCGCGCGGATGGCCTGGAGCCGGGCTCTGTACTCGGAAAGGGCGAAGGGTAGTTCGATCATGAGAAAGGCATCCTGATTGACGAAACGGGAATGTCAGGCGGTTGCGAGCAGGCGGCACGCGGCCTTCGGATCGGGCGCGATGCCGCACTGCCGCAGGCTGGCCCAGGCGGCCGCCAGATTGCTGGTGACGACCGGCAGGCCGGTCTGCCGTTCGATCTCGGGGGCGCATTGCGCCGCGCGCAGCGCCGTGCAGGCGATGAACAGGGCTTCGGTACCGGCAGCGATGCCTGCGGCGAGCCGGACGATCTCCGCGTGCGGCAGGCGCGCCATGTCACGATCGTCTTCCATGCCGAGGCAGACGAGGCGATCGACGGCAAAGCCGTTCGCCTCGAAATAGGCCTGCATGGGTTCGGCCGTCTGGCGGATATAGGGTGTCAGGATGCTGATGCGTCGCGCCTTCAGCGCACGCAGCGCCAGGACGGCCGCGCCGGCCGGCGTGATGACGGCGGCGCCCGGCTTGCCCTCGCGGATGGCGGCCGCGACAGCCTCTTCGCCGATGACAACCGAGGCCGAGGTGCAGCCATAGACGACGGCGTCGAGCGCCTCGCCCGGCAAAAGCAGGGCCGCCGCCGCGGCAAGATGGGGATGCATCGCACGGAGATTGTCCGGCGTCGTGGGGTTCGCATAGCTGACGCGTGTCACATGCACGGCAATGTCGTCGCTGGCGACGAGCCTGCGGAAATCCGCCTCCACCGTATGGTCCGTGGCGAGCGCGATCAGGCCGATGCGCCGGGCCGCGGCGCGGGCCTCCAAGGCCGATTGATGCTGGATTTCCTCGATCATGCGCGCTCCGCCGCTGTGGGTGCCGCCATTCAGCCGCGCGGAGAAATGCATGTCAATCTGGGAAAAAGACACATGTCAATTTCCGACGCGTGTCGTGCAAAGCGCCAGACGATCTTGCGACGACGAGATTCTTGAAGCAAGGGTGCGAAGTGCAAGGAGGGATCGCGGCGCTTCAGGGTGCCAGGACGCTCCGGTCGGGCGCGGCGCGCAGCAGCGAGGCGAGGATGTCGAGGCCGGCGCGCAGTTCGTCGGCCTCGGTCGCGCCGAGCGATACCCGGACGGCGCCAGCCGGCGCGCCGGACAGGGAGAAGGGCGTGCTTGGCGCGACCGCCACGCCGCGGGCGCGCGCCTGGGAAACGAAGGCGGGCTCATCGTGCTCCGGCGGAAGCGGCAGCCAGAGATGAAGCCCCTCGGGATGTGCGCGGTAGGCGGTGCCCTGAAGCACCGCGGAGACGATCCGATGCCGCTGGCCGAGGGCCTCGCGCTGCCAGTCCACCAGCGCCTGCATCGTGCCGTCGGAGAGCCACAGCGTGGCGATCTCTGCCATGACGGGCGTCGCCATCCAGTTCGCCATCAGGTGCCGGTTGGCGATAGTGGCGGCAAGATGATCCGGCGCGGCAACATAGCCGATCCGCAGGCCGGGAAGGGCGACCTTGCTGAAACCGGTGATATAGACCGTCCGTTCGGGCGCCAGCGCCGCGATGGGGCGCGGCCGGCGGGAGAGAAGCGGGCCGAACACGTCGTTTTCGATGATCGTCACGTCATGTCTGCGTGCCGTCTCGGCGATGGCGCGGCGCCGGCCTTCCGACATCAGCGAAGCAGTCGGGTTGGCAAGATTGGGCTGGAGGGCGACCATGCACACCTCCTCCCTGCGGCAAGCCTCCTCCAGCGCTTCGGGAACCATGCCGTCCGCGTCCGCGACGATCGGGCGGAGCCGGATGCCGAGATAATCCGCAAGCGGCCGGATGACATGGTAGCAGACCTCCTCGGTGGCAAGGATCGCGCCGGGGCTTGCCGCGGAGAGGAGGGCGACGGTAAAGGCCGAGGAGGCTCCGTTCGTCACGAGCAGGTTGTGCGGCGCGGTTTCGACGCCGAGCATGGAGAGCCACGCGGCTGCGGCCTCATGGTGCCGCGGAAAGATGGTGTTGGGCCGGAAGGACAGGGCCGCGGCAGACGGAACGCCATCGCCGAGCCGGTGCAGGGCGTCCTTCATCCTTTCCAGGTGAAAGGGCGTGCAGACGGGCGTGACGATCGAAAGGTCGATCTCGTTCGCCAGCCGCTCCGCGATATAGGGCGACTGCGGTGCGGAGCCGCCTGCCTTGACATAGGTGCCCCGGCCGACCTCGCCGGAAACCAGCCCGCGGCGGGCAAGCACGTCATAGGCCTTGCTCACCGTCTGGATCGAGATCTTCAGGTCATAGGCAAGATCACGATGCGGCGGCAGCTTGTCATTCTCGGCAAGCCGGCCGCTCTTGATCGCCGCCGTGAACTGGTCCGCGAGGGAGATATAGACGGGCCGCCGCAATTGGCCGGGATCGGGGTGCCATTTTGTCATGCATTCTTGTCGGCCAAATGCATGGCAATTTCAATCGGCAACGACATTCCTGGCCTCACTGCTGGAAGCGGACACCCTTCCATGTCGCGGCGCTGAATTGTCACGTCGCGCGCCGCATTAAAGTGGTATATCATTTGCCACATTAAAAGGAGAGGCCCATGAACGAGGAAGAAACCCGCAAGCCCCTGGTGTTTTCCGGCGAGCACGTCAGCGGCCGGGACGTCAATGGCAGCAGCCTGATGCCGATGCTCGTCGTCGGGCTGGTTCTGATTGCGGTCGGCTATGCGGGCGTGATGGTCTTCGTCTAATCAGGACAAGGGGCGGCACGACGGCCGCGCCCGCATTCACGGCCATAGCGGCTGATTCCGTCGCGGTTGCGGATTTCTGCGCTGCGCCGGATCTTGCCCGTGTCACCCTGTTCAGGGGTACGGGGCCGGTGGCGTGCCGGCCCTGCAGGCAAGAAAAAAGCCCCCTGCAGCAGCTGCAGGGGGCTGGGAGCGCGGGTCGGCGTGGTGTCCGTCAGGCGGCGTAGGCTTGGCGTACAGCCTGCGGCGCGTTCCTTGCCCTGTCGAGGCGGAACTGGGCGAGCAGGGCGGTCAGCGCTGCCGCCTCTCCGGCAAGGCCGTGGCTGGCCGCCGTCTGTTCCTCCACCATGGCGGCGTTCTGCTGCGTGCCCTGGTCCATCGTGTTGACGGCGGTGTTGATCTCCTGAAGGCCGGTTGACTGCTCGCGGGCGGCCGTGACGATGGCGTTCACATGGCCGTTGATCTCCTGCACCTCACGCACGATGGCCTCCAGCGCGGCGCCCGTCTCGTCGACGAGGGCGACGCCGGAGCGGACCTGCTCGCCGGATGCGGTGATCAGCGCCTTGATCTCCTTGGCGGCATTAGCCGAACGCTGGGCGAGCTCGCGGACTTCCTGCGCCACGACGGCAAAGCCCTTGCCGGCCTCGCCCGCGCGGGCCGCTTCCACGCCGGCATTGAGCGCAAGGAGGTTGGTCTGGAAGGCGATGTCGTCGATGACGCCGATGATGTTGGAGATCTCGTGCGAGGACTTCTCGATGCCCTGCATGGCCGAGACGGCGCGGCGCACCACCTCGCCGGACTTCTCCGCACCCTGGCGGGTGCGCGAGACGAGCGAACCGACCTCCTCGGCGCGGCGGGTGGAGTCCTTCACGGTCGTGGTGATCTCCTCCAGCGCGGCGGCGGTTTCCTCGACGGACGCTGCCTGCTGCTCCGTACGGCGGGCGAGCGCATCGGCGGAGCCGCGGATCTCGTTCGCGCCGCTGTCGATCGCCAGCGCCTTCTCGCCGACGGTCGACATGGCCTGGTGCAGGCGGGTGACGGAGTTGTTGAAGTCGATGCGCAGGCGGTCGAGATCGCCGACAAAGGGGGTGTCGATGCGCGAGACGAGGTCGCCGTCGGCAAGGCGGCCCAGCGCATCGGCGACCGTCTGGACGGCAAGCGCGACGGTCTCGGCCTCCTGCGCCTTGATCGCGTCGCGCTCGCGGCGCTCCTGTTCGCCCAGGGCCTGGTTTTCTTCCGCCGCACGGGCGAGGCGCGCGCGCTCGATGATGTTTTCGCGGAAGACGGTGACGGCAGCCGCCATCTGGCCGATTTCGTCGCTGCGGCCAGCATCCGGGATCTCCTCGGAAACGTCGCCGCGCGCCAGCTTGCTCATCATGCCGGTCATGCGCACCACCGGCCGCACGACGAGGCTGGACAGAAGCAGGGCAAGAACGCCGATCATGGCGAGAACGCCGACGACGGTGGCGATGGTGGCGGCGATGCGGAATTCGGAAATGCCGGCATAGGCCATGTCGCGGTCGACGATCAGGCAGAGATACCAGCTGTCGATCACCGGCAGGCCCGTGACCTGCACGAAGCGCACGAGGACGCGCTTGCCGTCGAGCTCGGTTTCCGTCAGCCCGGTCGCCTCGATCGACGGGGTTTCCTGCGGGAAGACCTCGGTCAGGGGCTTGGCGACCAGATCGCCGTTGGGATGGACGAGAACCGTGCCGGACTTGTTGACGAGGAAGGCGGAGCCCATGCCGCCGAGATCGACCTCGCCGATCATGCCGAGCAGGCCCTGCAGGGGGAAGTCGGTGCCGGCGATGCCGAGCAGCTTGCCATCACGCTTGACCGGGGCGGTGGCGCTGATCACCAGCTTCTGCGAGGCGGAATCGACATAGGGATCGGTCAGCACCGGCGCGTCGAGCCTGACGGTGTCCTTGTACCAGCCGCGCTTGCGCGGGTCGTAGCCTGCCGGCATCGTCGCGGCGGGAATGCGGGTCATGGTGCCGTCCTCGCCGCCGAAATAGACGAGGGCGAATTCGCGGCCGAGCAGCGCGTTGTCGAAACCCTTGAGGATCTCCTCGGCATTCTCCGCCCGGGCGACGCCGGCGCCGGCGAGCTCGGTCAGCATGACGCGGGCATTCAGCCAGTTGGCAATGCCGGTGGCCGCCAGCTCGCCGGCGGATTCGATCTCGGAGGCTGCTTCCCTGGAGAGCGTATTTCGCTGAAGGCTGTCGATATAGACCGAAAAGCCGCAGAAGGCCGCAATGACGGCGAGCGAGGCGGCCAGAAGAATTTTGGTCATGAGATTGAAACGTACACTCAAGGAAACCCCCCAGTATTCCAATGCCGACCGCACGCGTCTTGCGGGCACGGGCTCGGCACAGCAGATGTCAGGAAAAACGCGCCTTCATGGCAGCCGGCGCGAGAACCGCGCGCTTGCGATCGGTAAAATTGAACAGAGTTCGTTAAGACGAACCTAAGGCGGAGACATTTGCCTGGCCTGACGGCGAAATAAGGAGGAGCCGACGTGCCTGTCCTGTGCTAGGCCCCTGCGCTCAGTCCGGCTTGTAGCCGTGCCGGGCAAAGAAGCGGTCGAGTTCCCGTTTCCGGGGGATCTCTCCGGTATAGATCGCGATATAGTCGGGGATGCGCTTCATGCGCAGCGCGATATCTTCCGTGGATTGCATCGAGATATACCCGATCTGGACGAGATAGGTCGTTCGCGCGCGAACGTCCGCCGCGCCCTCGTCATAGCCGAACCGCACGAACATGCGGCCGAGCGCCTCTATTCTCGCCTGGTCGGCCGCCTGCACCTCCGCCAGGATGTCCGGCGATTGCAACGCCCAGCTGCGCACGGCGAACTCGAACTGGGAATCGAACAGGTCCTTGTCCAGCCAGCAGTCGAAGACGTTGAGCATCGCTTCGGCAAGCGTTTCCGCATAGGCCCCGGACTGCTTCACGAGATTGCCCGTGTTCTTCTCCCGCCAGCGCGCGATGAGGGCATCCAGCAGTTCCTCCCGGTCCTTGAAGAACCAGTAGAAGCTGGTGCGGGACAGATTGAGCCGCTTGGCGAGCGGCAGGATCTTCACCGATTCAACACCGGACTCGAGCAGGCAGTCGTAGGCGGCCTCCAGCCACCCTTCCGGGGAGCCGCGCCAGCCGCTGTCACTCGTCGCCTGTTCCATGGTGCCCTCCTAACAAATCCGGTATGTCGCGGCAAGTGGAATGTACAGTCATGTCGATATTATTGACTATGGTGTTTTGGATGTTGACACATGTGTACATTTCCCCTTACCGTTCGCGAAAGTCCCCCAAGTCCGGAGCCCGTCGCATGTCGAACGATCCCCTGCTTCAGCCCTATCAGTTGAAGCATCTGACCCTGCGCAACCGCATCATCGTCACGTCGCACGAGCCCGCCTATCCCGAGGACGGCATGCCGAAGGGGCGCTACCGGGCCTATACGGTGGAGCGGGCGCGCGGCGGCGTGGCGCTGACGATGACGGCCGGATCCGCCGCCGTCTCGAAGGACAGCCCGCCGGTCTTCAACAACCTGCTCGCCTACAAGGACGAGATCGTGCCGTGGATCCGGGAAATGACCGACGCCGTGCATGAAGAGGGTGCGGCGATCATGATCCAGCTCACCCATCTCGGCCGCCGCACGCGCTGGGACAAGGGCGACTGGCTGCCCGTCCTTGCGCCTTCCCATCATCGCGAGGCGGCGCACCGCGCCTTTCCCAAGAAGCTGGAAGACTGGGACATCGCGCGCATCATCAAGGATTTCGCCGATGCCGCCGAGCGCATGAAGGCGGGCGGCATGGACGGGGTCGAGCTGGAGGCCTATGGCCACCTCATCGACCAGTTCACCTCGCCGCTGACCAACGAGCTCGACGGTCCCTATGGCGGCTCGCTCGACAACCGCCTGCGCTTCTGTTTCGACGTGTTCAGGGCGATGCGCGAAAGGGTTGGCGAGGATTTCATCCTCGGCGTGCGCTACACGGCCGACGAATGTCTTCCCGGCGGGACCGGAAAGGCCGAGGGCCTGGAAATCTCCCGTCGTCTCAAGGAAAGCGGTCTCATCGACTACCTGAACGTCATCCGCGGCCATATCGATACGGATCCGGGCCTGACGGACGTCATCCCGATCCAGGGCATGGCAAGCGCGCCGCATCTGGATTTCGCCGGCGACATCCGCGCCGCCACCAGGTTCCCGACCTTCCATGCGGCGAAGATCCAGGATGTCGCGACGGCGCGCCATGCGATCGCCACCGGCAAGGTCGACATGATCGGCATGACCCGCGCCCACATGACCGACCCGCATATCGTGCGCAAGATCATCGAAAAGCGCGAGGACGACATCCGTCCCTGCGTCGGCGCGAACTACTGTCTCGACCGCATCTACCAGGGCGGCCTTGCCTTCTGCATCCACAATGCGGCGACCGGCCGCGAGGAGACGATGCCGCATGCGATCCCGAAGGCGGCGGTGCGCAGGAAGGTGGTGATCATCGGTGCCGGCCCGGCCGGCCTCGAAGCGGCGCGGGTCTCCGCCGAACGCGGCCACGAGGTGGTGGTGTTCGAGGCGGCGAGCGATCCGGGCGGCCAGATCCGGCTGACGGCGCAGAGCGAGCGGCGGCGCGAAATGATCGGCATCATCGACTGGCGCATGAGCCAGTGCGAGAAGCACGGCGTCACCTTCCACTTCAACAGCTGGGCCGAGGCGGACACGATCCTTGCCGAAAACCCCGATGTCGTGATCGTCGCGACGGGCGGCCTGCCGCATACCGAGGTTCTTTCGAAGGGCAACGAGCTGGTGGTCTCCTCCTGGGATATCATTTCCGGCGACGTGAAGCCGGGCACCAACGTGCTCGTCTATGACGATGCCGGCGACCATGCCGGCCTGCAGGCGGCCGAACTGATCGCCAGGGCGGGCGGCAAGGTGGAGATCATGACGCCGGACCGCGCCTTCGCGCCCGAGGTCATGGCCATGAACCTCGTTCCCTACATGCGCGCGCTGCAGAAGCTCGACACGACCTTCACCGTCACCTACCGGCTGGAGGCGGCGGAAAGAAGCGGCAACCAGCTCATCGCCCATGTCGGCAGCGATTACGGCGGTGTCAGCAAGCAGCGCACGGTCGATCAGATCGTCGTCAACCACGGCACCATCCCGCTGGACGATCTCTATTTCGAATTGAAGCCGGGTTCGAAGAACCTCGGCGAGGTCTCCTACGACGACCTGCTTGCCGGCGCGCCGCAGACCGTCGCGCGCAATCCCGACGGCGCCTACCAGCTCTTCCGGATCGGCGATGCGGTCGCCGCCCGCAACACGCATGCGGCCATCTATGATGCGCTGCGCCTTGCCAAGGATATCTGAGACCATCCCCGCGCGCCGGTGCCCTGCAAAGGCGTCCGGCGCGCCGCTTCGGCGGAAGATCGCCAGGCATTCCGGTTTGGCATGGACAAACCGGTTGACATTGCGCTTTGCCGGTGTCTTCTTCCTGCGGGCATCGCCATTGCCTGCATTCCCTGGAGGAACGGGCGCAGCAGAAGAATTCGGAACCGTTGTATGCCGGCAATCATCATCAACCGTATGATGGAATTCTTTTCCAGCCTGGCCCTCGGCTAGGACGCCGGCTGTTCTACATCCCTTGACGGGATGAATACATGAAAAGCCGGAATCTGTTCATGGCGAGGGCGTCGTCGTCGCCTATAGCATTGGCATGCCCGCCAAATTTCCGACTTGTCTGCCGGTGTCCTCGTCCGGTGCTCCGTCGCCGCTGCGAGGCCGCCTGAACACTCCATCTGAAATCACCGAAAGGAGGGGACATGAAACGCATCGATCTCTTGGCTCGCCTCAAGGCGGCCGAAGGCAATGATCTCTACAAAGGCAAGCGCATCGGCTCCCTCAGCGCCTATATGAGCGATGAGCAGCTTGAGAAGCACATTCGCGATATCGAGGATCGGATGCATGCGAACCGGCCGCGGCCGGAGTGAGGACGCGTGCCGCGCGGCCTTGAAAAACACGCGCGAGATCGGGCGGCGTGGTGCCGCCCGATTGCCTCAGTTCCAAGGCGCCTTCGTCCGCATGTCTGCCCGGTGGCGAATCATATAACAGCGGAATTCCAGTCAACTTTATGCGGTAACGGCAGCGTTTCACGTCGTCCCCTTCGGCTGCCCGGAGAAAGCATGTCCCATTCATCGCCCGTCACGCTCGCCGGCGCGACGTTCACCGATATGACGCTCGGCACGGGCGACCAGCCGCACCGGATCTTCCTCTATCGCCCGCCAAGGCCCGCGCCGCCCCAAGGTTGGCCCGTTCTCTACATGACGGACGGCAATGCCTGCTTTGCGACGGCTGTCGATGCGCAGAAGGTGCAGATGTCCTATCCGAGCGGTACGAACATCTGCGATGGCGTGATCGTGGCGATCGGCTACCCCTCCGATGAGGCCTATGATCCCTTCCGCCGTTCCTGGGATCTCAGCCCGCCGCCCGGCCGGACCTATCCGCCGTTCTTTCCCGATACGCCTGACGTCAAGACCGGTGGCGGCGACGGTTTTCTTTCTGCGATCGAGGACGAGGTGAAGCCCTGGGTCGAACGGCAGGTGCCGATCGACCGGTCTCGCCAGGCGCTTTTCGGCCACTCCTTCGGGGGGCTGTTCGTGCTCCATGCGCTGTTTACCAGGCCCCACGCCTATCGGCGCTGGATCGCGGCAAGCCCGGCGATCTACTGGGAGGATGCGGCCATTCTGTCGACGGAGCAGGCGTTTCTGGAGCGTTCCGACGTGCCTGCGGGCATCGAACTGCACCTTTCGGCGGGGCAATACGAAAGCGAGACGCGCATAGCGCCCTTCCACAAGGGCCGGCCCGACGAGGCGCAAAGACAGGCCCGTGCCCTCGAAACCCGAACGGTGGAGCTTGCCCGGGCGATGGCGGAACGTTGGGAGGCGTCCCCGGACCTCGCGGGTGTTGCCCGTTTCGAGGAATATGCCGGCGAGAACCATATGTCCGTTCTGCCCGTTGCGCTCAACCGCGCCGTCCAGATCGCCTTCCGGCAGGAGAAATAGGTCCGACCGGGAGAACGCCCGTCGGCCGTGGTGCGCAATCGGCGACCGGGATGGAAGACCCCGCGCGCCGGAGCGCGCGGGGCGGGGATCAACGGGAGTGCTGAAGCCAGAAATCCTGCCAGTCCTGCAGCTTGGCGAAATCGTCCTGGCTCGTTTCGGAGTGGTTGACGTAGAGCTTGTCGACATGGTTCGCGATGCCGGAGACCTCGCTCTCGGGCATCTTGGCCTCCGTGTTGGTCGAGATCTTGCCGTCGCCGAGCTGCGGGGCCATGCCTTCCTCGGTCATCATGAAGCGGGCGAAGAGCTTTGCGGTGTTCGGGCTCTTCGTGCCGGCGGCGATGACGGCGACGCGCGGCGTCAGCTGGCCGATCCACGGCTTCATCTCCTTGCAGATGCCCATGCCGTAGCCGTCCTTCTTGGCGTCGCGGAAGATGGCGGCGGAAAGGAAGCCGATCGGCGGCTTTTCCTCCTCCGCGCCGACGATCGGTCCGACATCGGTGTCGCTGCGCGTGACCTTCGGCTGGTTCTTGGCAAGACGCTTGACCCATTCGGCCGTCGCGCTCGCCTCGTCGGTCGTCAGCTCTTCGCCGAACTGAGCCTTGTAGGCCTCGCGCATCGCGGCGTCCTCGTGCGTGGCGAGCTGGTTGAACCAGAACATCGTCTCGTTGCGCAGCAGCGGATCGGGAATGGCGACGCGGCCCTTCCATTCCTCGGTGGTCAGCGCCCAGAGATTGTCGACCGGGCAGGTCTCGCCGTTGACGTCGGTATTGTAGGCGAAGACCCAAGGGTTGTTGCTGGTGATCGCCGGGCTCTGGTAGGCGGCCGGGATCTTGTCCTTGAGGTCGGGCGCGAGCCAGGAGATGCCGAAACCCTGCGGCAGGATCTGGCTGGTCACCGAGGGCAGGTTGCTCATGTTGAAGACGTCGGTGCGCACATTGCCGGCGGCCGCTTCCCGGGCGATGACCTGTTCCTGGTCCTGGCCGCTCATCTTCACGCCGGTCGCCTTCAGCCCGTACTTCGCCGAGAAGTTCTCGGCCATGGTGACGATCTTGCCGGTCGCGTCGATGACCGTGATCGGTTCTTCCTTCCTGGCTGCCTCGATCAGCGCCTCCAGCGAATAGTCGCTGTCGGGAATGCCGATCTCCTTGGCCTCCTGAGCCATGGCGCCTGTCAGGCCCATGGCCAGGACGGATGCGGTCGTGAACAGGCAGATCAATGTCTTAGGCATCATTTCCTCCTTTGCCTCGATGGCGCATGCCCCGTCACAGGGCGATGCGATTCCTGTCCCGGTCGAAAAGGTGCAGATGCTGCCTTTCGACCCAGAAATGGGTGGTCTCGCCCGCGGCCTTGCGCGGGTTTTCGGTCGCGATCGCGAAGAAGCGGCTGCCGTCGACGTCGAGCTCGACGATCCAGCTGCCGCCGGTGGGCACGATGTCGACGATGGTTCCCCGGCCGGCGGCGCAGCGCGCGGCCGCCGCCTCGTCGAGATCGGCAAGACGCACGGCCTCCGGCCGGATGCCGGCCGAGGCGACCGGCGTGCCGTCGATCGCGAAATGCGCCAGAAGGCGATCGACCCAGCCATGCAGCGGACCGGATTGCGCTTCGCCCCGCTCGACGATGTTGATCGGCAGGCTGCCGACGAATTCCGCGACGAAGCGGTTGGCGGGGCGCTCGTAGATGTCGTCGGGCGTGCCGACCTGCTGCAATTCGCCCTCGCTCATCACGGCGATGGTCGTCGCCAGCGTCATCGCTTCCCATTGGTCGTGGGTGACGAAGACGATGGTGGAGCCGGCTTCCGCATGGATGCGCTTCAGTTCCGCGCGCATTTCCAGCCGCAGCTTGGCGTCGAGGTTGGAAAGCGGCTCGTCGAGCAGGATGACGGACGGGTTCAGCGCCAGCATGCGGGCAAGCGCCACGCGTTGCTGCTGGCCGCCGGAAAGCTCCGCCGGGTAGCGGGCGGCATAGCGGGCGATGCCGAGTTTGGTCATCACCCGCTCGACGGTGGCGTCGCGCTCGGCGGCGGGCGTCTTGCGCAGCTTCAGGCCGAAGGCGACGTTCTCGCGGATCGTCATGTGCGGCCAGAGGGCGTAGTTCTGGAAGACGAGGCCCATATTGCGCTTTTCCGGCACGGTGAAGACGCCGTCGGCGACGGAGACGATCGGCTTGCCGTCGACGAGGATGCGCCCGCCGGTCGGGTGTTCGAGGCCGGCGATCATGCGCAGCGTCGTCGTCTTGCCGCAGCCGGAAGGGCCGAGCAGGCAGAGGAATTCCGACTTGCCGATTGCCATGCTGAGATTGCCGATGGCGGCAGGACCGCCGCGGCCATAGGTCTTGCGGATGTTTTCCAAGGTGATGCTGGACATTACTTGCTTCCCATGCCGTCTGAGAGGTTGGCCCGGCCGATCTTCTGGACGAGCATCGTGCCGGTGAAGGCGACGACGCAGAGCATCAGGACGACCGCATTGGCAGCCTGGCTGTAGCCGTAGTCGACGAGGCGGATTGCGTAGGTGGTGAGCAGGTCCGTGCCGGGAACGGCAAGGACGACGACGAGGCTGAGCCCCTTGATGCCGGAAATGAAGGGCAAGAGGATCGCCGAGACGAGGGCGCCGCGCTGGATCGGCAGCACGATGGAGCGCATGCGACGCAGCCAGCCGGCGCCGACGATCTGGCCGGCCTCTTCCGGCTCGCGGCCGAGCTGCATCATCGAGGCAATGCCGGCGCGCGAGGCGAAGGGCATCTGGTCCGCGAGGATCGCGAGCACGAGGATGACCGGCGTGCCGTAGAGCGCGGGCAGCGGCGGACGGGGAACGGCGAACATCGAGAGATAGGCGGCTGCAAAGGCGATGCCCGGCACCAGATATGGCAGGAAGGTGACCTGCCGCAGCGCAACGGAGACGAAGCGGACGGGCGAGCGCGCGACGGCATAGCCGACAAGCAGGCCGAGCACGCCGGCACCGAGGGCGGCAAGGCCCACCATCCACACCGTGTTCCACAGTGCCAGCCAGAATTCGCCGGTCAGGAGAATGCCCTGGCGCAGCGCGGTCGTGCCGAGCTCGGTGCCGATCCAGTAGTCGAGCGTGAAATTGTCGAGGCTGAAGGCGCCCGGCACGCGCATGACCGTGGTCAGCGCCAGCGCGACGAGCGGAATGCCGGCGCTGAAGATGAAGACGGCAAGCGCCCAGAGAAAGGCGGGCGTCTGCCACTTGCCGAGCGGCGTGGCGCGCACCATCGCGCCCTTTGAACCGATGGTGACGAAGCGTTTTGCTTCCTTCAGGAGGCGCATGTCGATGAGGATGGAGAAGGTGCCGAGCAGCACGATCACGCCGGCAAGCACGGCGGAGGCGCCGGCCTGGCTGGTCGAGATCGCCCGGAACAGCGAGGTCGCCAGCACGTCGAAGCCCACCGGCACGCCGAGCACATAGGCGACGCCGAAATCGCCGAGGCACTTGGCGAAGATCAACGTGGCGGCCGAAATGAGCGAGGGCAGCATCAGCGGCAGGATGATCTTGCGCGCCACGTCGAACGGGCCGGCGCCGAGGCTGCGGGCGGAATCCTCCAGCTGCGTGTCGAACTGCTTCAGCGCATTGCCGAAGAGGAGGATAACAAAGGGCGCATAGTGCAGGGCGAGGATGAGCGCGATCGGCAGGGCGCCATAGGCGAGCCAGTCCGGCGGGGTGACGCCGAAGGTCTCCATCCAGCCGGGAAGCCCGCCCGTCGTGCGGTTCTTGAAGAGGGTCAGCCAGGCGAGCGCGAAGGTCCAGGACGGCAGCATGTAGGGGACAAGCAGGGCCGTCGAGAGCCACTTCTTGCCGATGAGGTCCGTGCGGGCGAGCAGCCAGCCGATCGGGCCGCCGACGAGGAAGGCGATGGCGATTGCGCCGGCGGAGATGATCGCCGTATTGGCGAGCGGCCACCAGAAGAGGTCCCGTGCGATAGGCGAGAGGAGGACGCGGTTGAGGTAGTAGAGCGTGAACGCGCCGAGCTCCTGCCTGGTGCGCGCGGTATCGGCGAAATGCACCGTGACGGCGTCCGCGAGCAGAAGCAGGACGGGCGCGAGGATGAGATAGGCGAAGACGGCGAGCAGGGCGAGGCCGAGCAGCAACGTCGGATCCGCGCTGTTGACGCGCATCAGGTAGGAGACGCGTCTCCAGGGTGAGGCCGGCTCGGGACGCGAACGGTCCTCCGGCAAAGGGATTTGCAGGGTCATGGGCTCACTCTTGCGTGCGGGACGAAAGGGGTTCGGGCGTGTCAGTCCGGTAAGGCGCCGACCGCGGCGACGACGTCGCGGACCGCCTGCCAGGCCGTGTCGTAGCGGAGCGGCAGGAACTGTTCGTCGCCATTGAAGGCCGCCGTCATCTCCGGCGGAAAGCGGAAGGCGAAGAAACAGGCCGTCAGCTTCTTCGTCAGCGCGGGATCGAGGTCGTGGGCATGGGCGAAGGACGATGTCGGGAACAGTGGGCTCTGATAGAGGATCCGCAGGGCATTGCGCTCCACCGCGCCGCGCTCCACCAGCCGCTCGAGCACGTCGGAGGCGACGGCCGCCATGTCGTAGTCGCCGGAAAGCACGCCCATCACCGACTTGTCGTGCGCGCCGGAGAGGATCGGCCTGTAGTCCGTATCGGGAACCAGGCCTTCGACGGGAAAGAGCGCCCGGGGCGCGAGATTGCCGGAATTCGATGCCGCGGAGACATGGGCAACGCGCTTGCCCTTGAGGTCCGCAAGTGTCTGGTAGGGCGAATCCGCCCGCACGATGGCGACCAGATGATAGCCGCGCAACGCGCCGTTCTCGCCCTTGCCGGCAAAGGGCACCGCCCCCGCCTTGTTGACGGCTTCAACCGTCGGGCCGGTGGAAAAACCGGCGAAATGCAGGCGCCCGGCGCGCATCGCGCTGATTTCCGCCGCGCTCGACTGCACCGGATAATAGACGATCTGGCGGTCGAGACATTGCGACAGGTGCTGCGTGAACGGCCGGAACAATTGCGCATAGACCGCCGGATCCTCGATAGGGGCGAAGGCCCAGACGAGCGTATCGGGATTGCGCCACTTGGCCGGATCCGACGGCAGGTCCGCCACGAGGTCACCGTCGGCGTCGCAGTAAGCTTCGTCCAGGCCGGTTCCCGGCCGGCACGGATCTGCGCGGGCCGTGACGCTGCCGGCCGACAGGAAGCCGACCAGCATCATGCAGGCTGCAATGGCGCTGTAGCGTTTCATTTTATCCTCCCGAAGGGTTTTACCGTCTCGCGTTCGGCAAAGCCCTTGCTATAGGATGAGGGAATACTTCAAAGTTCCTGTCAGAGTCCTGTCAGCATCATGCGCATCCTGGTCATTGAAGATTCCATCGACATCGCCGAGGCGATCGACGCGAAGCTCTCGCGGGCCGGCCACCATGTCACGCTGGCGGAAGACGGCATATCCGGCGAGGAGCTCGCCATCCACGGCGAATTCGACGTGGTGGTGCTCGACATCAACCTGCCGGGACGCAGCGGCTTCGACGTGATGGCGCATATGCGCGGCCGCAACTCCCCGACGCCCGTGCTCGTCATAACCGCCCGCAACCAGCTGGACGACAAGATCAGCCTGCTCGACCTCGGCGCCGACGACTATATCGTCAAGCCGTTTGATATCGGCGAGCTGGAAGCGCGGCTGCGGGCCGTCACGCGGCGGCACCAGGGCCTTTCAAAGTCGCTCATCCGGGTCGGTCCGCTCGAGGTGGACATGTCCGCCCGGGCGGCGCAGATCGCCGGCCGGCCGCTCGAACTGGGGCGCCGCGAGTTCGAGGTGCTGGAGATGCTCGCGGCCCATGCCGGCAGCACGGTGAGCAAGGACCGGCTCTATGTGAAGCTCTTCGGCCATGACGACGTGGGAACGCCCAATGCCGTGGAGCTCCTGGTCTCGCGCGTCCGCAAGAAGCTGGAATCGGGCGATGTGGAAATCGTCACCCATCGCGGCGCCGGCTATGTGCTGCGCAGCAAGGCCGGCACGGTGACCTGATGGCGCGACTGTCGATCGAGCGCCGGCTGCTGATCACGACCGCCTGCCTCTTCCTGGTCATCGGCAGCGTCCTGGCGCTGACGGTGCGTGCCTATGCGCGCCGGGCCGCCGACGAGGCATTCGACCGGGTGCTGACGGCCTCGGCCCTCTCCATCGCCGATACGGTCGCCATCGAGGAGGGGGCCGTCGCCGTCGACATTCCCTATTCGGCCTTCGCCATTCTCGGCACGTCCCGCCTCAACCGGGTTTTCTACCGGATCACGGCGCCGGATGGCAGCCTGGTGACCGGCTCGCCGACGCTCGGCCTCGACATACCGGCGAGCGCGAACGAGACGCTGCACCTGCACGACGCTGTCTATCGCGGCGAACCGGTGCGTATCGCCGCCGTGCAGCGCTACCGCGCCGACACGGTCACCGGAACGGGCGGCTGGATTGGCATCCAGGTGGCCGAAACGCGGGAGGCCCGCCGGGAGTTGGCGGGGCAGCTGACGCTCAACGGCATGCTGCCGGCAGTGGCGATCGCGCTGCTTGCCTGCGGCCTCATCCTCGCCTCGGTGCGCTCGGCCTTCTCGCCGCTGCGCCTCATCGAAAGCAATCTGCGGAGCCGTCGCCCGTCCGATCTCAGCCGCATCGAGACCGAGGTGCCGGTCGAGGTCTCGGCGCTTGTTTCCGCGCTCAACGACTTCATGGACCGGCTCGGTTCGGTGCTTGACGGCGTCAAGCGCGTCACGGCGGATGCGGCCCACCAGCTGAGGACCCCGCTCGCGGCCATCCAGGCGCAGGCCGAGGTGGCGCTGGAAGAGGCCGCCGGCGAACGGGTGAAGCGGCGGCTGACGCGCATCCATCACAATGCGCGCGAGGCAGGCCTCCTGGCCAACCAGCTGCTCTCCGACGCGACGACGCTGCATCGCCTCGAAACGCAGGAGCGCGAGGCCGTCGATGTCGGGCAATCGGTGCAGGACGCGCTGCAGATGCTTCGGGCGGAGAGCGCCTATGCCGGACTGATGCAATCGCTTGCCCTTCACATGGAGGGCAGCGCCCTGCATGTCATGGCCGAACCGGTGGTCTTGCGGGAAATGGTCCGCAACATCGTCGAGAATGCCTTCATCCATGCGCCGGGACCGACGCTCGTACGGCTCTTCGAGCGGCAGGGACAGGCCGTGCTGCAGGTCATGGACCGGGGACCGGGCATACCGGACAGCGCCAAGGGCCGGGTGTTTCAGCGCTTCGTGCGCGCCGATCACCGGTCCGCCGGCTCGGGCCTCGGCCTGGCGATTGCGAAGGATGTGGCCGTCGCCTTCGGCGGCGCCATCACGGTGGCCGACCGCGAGGGCGGCGGGCTCGTCGTCGAGGTCGTCCTGCCGGTGGTCCGGGAAAGGACGGGATGATGCGGTTTCTGCCTGAATTCCTTCGGCTGCGGGGCGCCGGCGCCCTTCTCCTCCTCATGGCCTTGGTCATGCCGGGCTTTGCGGCAGCGCAGGAGCGGACGTTGCGGCTGGCGGGCGTCGTTTCCGAGGCGCGCATGGCACCGTTGATCGTCTCGCTCTCGGTGCACCTGCCCGGCACGCGGCTCGTCTATAGCCGGCTTTCCTCCGCGCAGATCGCCGCCGCCGCCCGCCGCCCGCACGACGCGCCGTTCGACATCGCCTTCCTGTCCTCGCCCGATGTCGCCGTCTCCATCGCCAATGAAGGGTATGCCATATCTGACGAGGCGGCCGGAGCGATGGCCGGCGTGCAGTGGCGCAACGAGGTCTTCGGCTTCTGGTCCGACCCTGCCGTCATCGTCGTGCGCAAGGCGGCATTCGAGAACCGCGTGCCGCGCACCCGCATCGAGCTGGTGCGCATGCTCGAGCAGAATACCGGCCGCTTCGCCCGCCGGGTCGGCGTCGTCAATGTCGGCATCGACGATGTCGGCTACCTGCTGGCCTCGCAGGATTCGATCCGGACCTCGCTCTACTGGCGGCTGATCCGGGCGCTCGGCGGGGCGAAGGCAAGGATCTACGACACGACGGACGATCTCCTGGAGGCCTTGCAGGCCGGCGATCTCGACGTTGCGTACAACGTGCCGCTCTCGGCGCTTCGTGCCGGCGGCGAGCTGCCCCAGGGCATGGAAGTCCTCGTGCCGCAGGATTACGTGCTCGCCGTGCCGTGGACGGTGCTGATGCCGAAGGGGGCGGCGAACCTGCGCGAGGCCCGTATCCTGCTGCACATGCTGCTGGCACCGGAGGGCAAGGCGGCGCTTGCCGCAGCGGGCTTCGTGCCCCCGCAGCAGCCGTCGGGTTTCGAGGGATTGCAGAAGATCGAGCTCGGGCCGGAGCTTTTGGTCTTCCGCGACATGATCAAGCGCAGCCGGTTCCTCGATGCCTGGTTCCAGATGGTCGTCGGCTGAGGGCGCGCCTTTGACATGATGGGCAACTCGTCATAGGTTTTGCCCCATTTTCCGATGCTTTGGCGGCAAGAACCCTGAAAACGACCAAGAAGACCAAGGCGCAGAAGAGCCGCAGGCCCAAGACCCTTCTGCAGAAGCTGGCGGCTACCCCCGAAAAGCTGTTTTCGGGGGCGTTTCGCCAGCAATATGCTGCCCTGTGCTTCCGCAGCGCGCCGGATGGGGCCGGGATCGAGATCCTCGTGGTGACCTCGCGTGATACCGGCCGCTGGATCATCCCGAAAGGCTGGCCGATGAAGGACAGGAAGCCCTATGAGGCGGCCGCGATCGAAGCCTTCCAGGAGGCCGGCATTCGGGGGAAGGTCCGCAAGAAGCCGGTCGGCAGCTACACCTATCTGAAACTGCTGGACGATGGCGACGTGGCGCCCTGCATCGTGGATGTTTTCCAGATCGAAGCCACCGAGCTTGCCACGAAATTCAAGGAGAAGGGCGAGCGCCAGCTTGCCTGGGTCAGTCCGGATGAGGCGGCGCGGCGCGTGCGTGAGATCGAGCTCAAGTCACTGCTGGTCGAGTTCAAGCCCCGCTGAGGCCGCCCTATCATGCTGCGGCGGGCGCGAGCCTTCGCGCAATGTCGAAGAAGGCGTTGACAAGCTTGCCGTTGGCGCGCTCGCGCAGGCAGATGAGAGCCTCGTCCATCAGCATTTCCGGTGCGTCGATGGAGATGGGCACGAGCCGGTTGTCCTGGCCGAACTCGGCCGAGGATACGAAGCCGACCCCGCCGCCGGCGGCCACGATCTCGCGGACCGCCTCGCGGCCTTCCGCTTCGATGAGCGGCGTCAGCGGCACGCCGCATTCGGCGGCCATGGCCTCCAGCTTCTGGCGGGTCTTGGAGCCGCGCTCGCGCATGACGAGGGGATGCGTCGCCAGTTCCGGGAATGTGACGGTCGCCTGGCCGGCGAGGGGGTAGTCGCGGCTGGCAAAGGCGATGATCGGCGTCGAGTTGAGCTTCAGGATCTCGAAGTCGCTGGATTGCGGCACCTCGCCGAGCACGCCGATATCCGCCTCGTAGGCGTGCAGGCTGGTGATGACCGTCTCGGTGTTGCCGGCGTCGATCGACACCTGCACGGTCGGATAGGCGCGGCGGAAGGCGGCGAGGATGTGCAGGAGGTGGTGGGCGGCGTCGGCAACGATGCGCAGCTTGCCCGCCCGCAAAGCGCGGGATTCCGACAGCAGGTCCAGCGCCTGCTGCTCGACGTCGAACATGCGCCGGGTGATTTCCAGAAGGTGCTGGCCGGCCTGGGTCAGCGTCACCTGCTTCTTGTTCCGGTTGAAGAGCAGGACGTCGTATTCCTCCTCCAGCTTGCGCACCTGGTCGGACACCGCCGGCTGGGTCAGGAACAGCGCCTCCGCCGCGCGCGAGAAGCCGCCATGGATGGCGACATTATGGAAGGCGCGAAGCTGGACATAGCGCATGCGGCGATCCCTATGAATAGATTATATCTATGCTTTCATTAATACGAACGATTTGATTTATGTAAAGCTGCAGCGGATAGTTTTCGGATTCCCATCCTCCCGCGGAGCACGCCCATGAGCCTGCCGGCCGTCGCCCTCGAACTTGCCGCCGCCACTGTCCTTCTGCTCTATGCCGTCAGCCTCGTGAAAGCAGGTGTCGAGGCGGCCTCGGGCGATCTCGTGGCACGCAGCGTCGGCGGTGGCGGCAGCCGCCCCCGCGCCGCGCTCTATGGCTGTCTCGTCGCCATCGGCCTGCAGAGCTCCACGGCGGTCGCCATGCTCGCGGCCGGCTTCGCCATCAGCGGCGCGCTGGCGCTCGATGTCGGCCTCGTCACCTGCGGTCCGATGGCGCGCCTCGTGCGGCTGCTGACGCCCGAGGCGGCGCGGGAAGGCGACCTCACCGCCCATGCCAGCGCGCTCGACCGTGCGCTGATCGACAAGCCGGCGCAGGCGCTGGCGGCCGCGGCGCGCGAGGTGCTGCACATAGGCAACCTCATCACCCGCATGCTTGAGCCGGTGATGACGGTCATCGAGGCGCCGACGCCCGAGGCTGTGAAGGCGCTCCGCTACATCGACGGCGACATCCACCGCGCCCACAGCGAGATCAAGCTCTATATCGCCGCCGTCAACCGCGGCGTGCTGACGGAGGAGCAGTCCGCACGCGGCATCGAACTCACCGAGGCGGCGATCCACCTCGAATATGCCGGCGACGTGGTGGCGAAGAGCCTGCTGCAGATGGCGGAGGAGCGCCTCGCCGGGGCGGGCGCCTTCTCGCAGGAGGGTTGGCGCGAGCTGACGCTGCTGCATGCCGCGGTGTTTTCCAATGTCCGGCTTGCCGCCAATCTGCTCGTCTCGCCGGACCCGGTCATCGCCCGCGAGATGGTGCGGCAGAAGGAGCATGTGCGCCGTCTCGTCGAGGACAGCAGCAAGAGCCATCTGGAGCGGCTGCGCCAGGGCATCGCCGCCAGCATCCAGTCCAGCGACATGCATCTGGAGATCGTGCGCGCCTTGAAGGAAGTCAATTCTCTGGTCACGACCATGGCCTATCCGCGCCTGCGCGAGACCGGCGAGCTCCTGGAAAGCCGGCTGCTCCCGGCCGTCTGAAAATTATAAATTCAGTCGATGGGTTGATACAAAAGAACGATTTTACAGATATGTGTTTCCCCCGCATTGTCACGTCCGGATAAGCCAAACGCGAGGACGGACCATGCCCAACACCGCTTCTGACAGAACCATCGCGCCGCTGGAAACGCCGCGGCTCGGCGAGCCCTATCTCCTGACGCCCGGCCCGCTGACGACGGCCTATGCGGTCAAGGAAGCCATGCTGCGGGACTGGGGCTCCTGGGACGGTGATTTCCGCGCCATGACGGCCGGCCTGCGTCGCCAGCTGCTCAAGATCGCCGGCGACACGGCGGGCGAATTCGATTGCGTGCCCATGCAGGGCAGCGGCTCGTTCTCGGTGGAGGCCATGCTCGCCAGCTTCGTGCCGAAGGACGGCAAGGTGCTGGTGCTGAGCAACGGCGCCTACGGCAAGCGCATCGCCCAGACGCTCTCCTATCTCGGCCGCGACCATGCGGTGATCGACAAGGGCGACTACATGCCGCCGCGCGGGGCCGAGGTTGCAGCGGCGCTGGATGCCGACCCCGCCATCAGCCATGTCGTCGTCGTCCATTGCGAGACCAGCTCCGGCATCCTCAATCCGCTGAAGGAAATCTCCGACACCGTTTATGCGCGCGGCCGCAAGCTGCTCGTCGATTCCATGAGCGCCTTCGGTGCGGTCCCGGCGGGCATTTCCGATTTCCGCTACGAGGCGATCGTCTCCTCGGCCAACAAATGCATCGAGGGCGTGCCGGGTTTCGGCTTCGTCATCGCCCGCAAGAGCGAGCTGGAGGCCGCCAAAGGCCGCAGCCATTCGCTGAGCCTCGATATGCATGCCCAGTGGGACTACATGAACAAGACCGGCCAATGGCGCTTCACGCCGCCGACCCATGTCGTCGCCGCCTTTCTGGAGGCACTGCGCATCCATCGCGAAGAGGGCGGCGTCGCCGCTCGCGGCGCGCGCTACGCCCGCAACCGCGACGTCATGGTGGCGGGCATGCGCGAGGCCGGCTTCGAGACGCTGCTCGCCGACGAGTGGCTATCGCCGATCATCGTCACCTTCTTCAGCCCGGCCCATCCGGCCTTCGCCTTCGACCGCTTCTACGATCTCATGAAGGACAAGGGCTTCATCATCTATCCCGGCAAGCTGACGGTGGTCGACAGTTTCCGCGTCGGCTGCATCGGCCGCATGGACGAGCATGTCATGCGCCGCGTGGTGGACGCCGCCCGCACCTCCCTTGCCGAAATGGGCGTCGACAGTGCCGCTCCGCCGGCCATCGCCCTTGAAGAACGCAGCCGCCTTGCGGCCTAACCGAGAACGGAATTTTTCGATGAACCAGATGTCCAAGATCACCGTCACCGCCAACCGCCGCACCTATCCCTGGCCGAACGTCCCGGCCATCGCCATCTGCCTCGACGGCTGCGAGCCGGCCTATCTCGACGAGGCCATCAAGGCCGGCCTGATGCCGACGCTGGCACGCATCCGCAAGACCGGCACGGAGCGCACCGCGCTCAGCGTCATCCCGAGCTTCACCAACCCGAACAACCTGTCCATCGCCACCGGCCGCCCGCCGGCGATCCACGGCATCTGCGGCAACTATCTCTACGAACCCGCGACCGGCAAGGAAGTGATGATGAACGACCCGCGGTTCCTCCGCGCGCCGACCGTCTTCAAGGCCTTCTACGATGCCGGCGCCAAGGTCGCCGTGGTGACGGCGAAGGACAAGCTGCGGGCGCTGCTCGGCCATGGCCTGAAGTTCGACGAGGGCCGCGCCGTCTGCTTCTCCTCGGAAAAGTCCGATACCACGACCAAGGCCGAAAACGGCCTCGACAACGCCTCGGCCTGGCTCGGCCGGCCGGTGCCGGAGGTCTATTCCGCCGATCTCTCGGAATTCGTCTTCGCCGCGGGTGTGAAGCTCCTCAAGGAATTCCGCCCCGACGTCATGTACCTGACCACCACCGACTATGTGCAGCACAAATATGCGCCGGGCGTGCCGGAGGCCAATTCCTTCTACGAGATGTTCGACAAGTACCTGACCGAACTCGACGCGCTCGGTGCGGCGATCGTCGTCACGGCCGACCATGGCATGAAGCCGAAGCACAAGGCGGACGGTTCGCCCGACGTCATCTACGTGCAGGACCTGCTTGACGAATGGCTCGGCAAGGATGCCGCCCGCGTCATCCTGCCGATCACCGACCCCTATGTCGTGCATCACGGCGCGCTCGGCTCCTTCGCCACCGCCTATCTGCCGGAAATGGCCGACAAGGAGGAGATCATCGAGCGGCTGAAGGCGATCGAGGGTATCGACGTCGTGCTGTCGCGGCCGGAAGCCTGTGTGCGCTTCGAGCTGCCGGACGACCGCATCGGCGACATCGTGCTCGTCTCCTCGGAGAACAAGACGCTCGGCACCAGCGAGCACCGGCATGACCTTGCCGCGCTCAACGAGCCGCTGCGCTCGCACGGCGGCCTGACGGAACAGGAAGTTCCCTTCATCGCCAACCGCACGCTGCCGGAACTGTCTTCCGCCGGTACGCTGCGCAATTTCGACGCCTTCTACTACGCGCTCGTCGCCGCCGCGCAGCCGGCGCACTGAGGAGGGAGCGATGACCAAAGTGGAAACGACATTCGCGATCCGCCACGAGCCCATGCGGATCGCCGGCAGGATGGTCGATACCGAGGGGCGGGTCGAGGTGCACTACCCCTGGAACGATGCCGTCATCGGCACCGTGCCGGCCGGCAATGCCGAGCATGCCAGAAAGGCCTTCGAGATCGCGGCCGCCTACCAGCCGAAGCTGACGCGCTACGAGCGCCAGCGCATTCTCCTGAAGGCGGCCGAACTGCTGGTCGCCCGCAAGGAGGAGATTTCCGACCTCATCACGCTGGAGCTTGGCATTTCCAAGCAGGATTCGCTCTACGAGGTGGGCCGCGCCTTCGACGTGCTGACGCTGTCCGGCCAGATGTGCATCCATGACGACGGCGAGATCTTCTCCTGCGATCTCACTCCACACGGCAAGGCGCGCAAGATCTTCACCACGCGCGAGCCTCTGACCGCCATCTCGGCGATCACGCCCTTCAACCACCCGCTCAACATGGTGGCGCACAAGGTCGCCCCGGCGATCGCGACCAACAATTGCGTCGTGCTGAAGCCGACGGAGCTGACGCCGATGACGGCGCTCGTCTTCGCCGACATCCTCTATGAAGCCGGCCTGCCGCCGGAAATGCTCTCCGTCGTCACCGGCTGGCCGGGCGATATCGGCATGGAGATGATCACCAACCCGAATTTCGACCTGATAACCTTCACCGGCAGCGTGCCCGTCGGCAAGCTGATCGCCGCGCACGCCCACTACAAGCGCCAGATCCTCGAACTCGGCGGCAACGATCCGCTGATCATCCTCAACGACCTCTCCGACGACGACCTCGCCAGGGCGGCCGACCTTGCGGTGGCCGGCGCGACGAAGAATTCCGGCCAGCGCTGCACGGCGGTCAAGCGCATCCTCTGCCAGGAGCGCGTCGCCGACCGCTTCGTGCCGCTGGTGCTGGAGCGGGCGAAGAAGCTGAAATTCGGCGATCCCATGGACCGCGCCACGGAACTCGGCACGGTGGTGCACGCCAAGGCCGCGGAGGTCTTCGAGCGCCGGGTGCACCAGGCAGCGGAAGAAGGGGCGGAGATCCTCTACGATCCCGGCCGCAAGGGCGCCCTCCTGCCGCCGATCGTCGTCGACCGCGTCTCCCATGCGAGCGAGCTCGTCATGGAGGAGACCTTTGCGCCGATCATCCCGATCGTCCGCGCGCCGGATGATGACGATGCGCTGATCGCGCTCTCCAACTCCACCGCCTTCGGCCTTTCCTCCGGCGTCTGCACCAACGATTTCCGCCGCATGCAGAAATACATCGCCGGCCTGAAGGTCGGTACGGTGAACATCTGGGAGGTGCCTGGCTACCGCATCGAGATGAGCCCCTTCGGCGGCATCAAGGATTCGGGCAACGGCTACAAGGAAGGCGTCATCGAGGCAATGAAGAGCTTTACCAACGTGAAAACCTTCTCCTTGCCGTGGTGATCTGAAGCAATCCCCTGCGGGATCACCCCTCCTGGGAGCCGCTTCGTGCGGCTCCCTTTTTTGTTGCCTGTTTTTCTCGCGGAGCGTGATGATTCCGGCGGCTACGGGTTCTGAATTGCCTGTTCAAACGGCAGTTTTCCTATAATTTTTATCTTCCAAACGATAAGAATAATAAATTTTACTTACCAAAAACCCCTGCCAGAATGCCTCTGGAAGCCGATCATATGAAGGGTGACATCTAGATCGCCCGCCGCGCTTCCCGGATTTTTCCAGGCCTTCAGAGGAGATTTTCAATCATGAACAGACGCATGCTTTTTATGCTTGCCGGCGCGGTTTCCGCCGTGCTTCCGACCATTGCCTTCGCTGAAACCCAGCTCACTGTCTATACCGCCGTCGAGGCCGTCGACCTCGACCGCTACAAGGCGACCTTCGAGAAGGCCCACCCCGACATCAAGATCAACTGGGTGCGCGATTCCACCGGCGTGATGACCGCCAAGCTGCTCGCCGAAAAGGACAATCCGCAGGCAGACGTCGTCTGGGGCCTTGCCGCCACCTCGCTGCTTCTTCTCAAGACGGAGGGCATGCTGGAAAGCTACGCGCCGAAGGGCGTCGAAGCACTCGACAAGAAATTCGTCGACAAGGACAATCCGCCGAGCTGGGTCGGCATGGACGCCTATGTCGCCGCGCTCTGCTACAACACGGTGGAAGGCGAAAAGCTCGGCCTGACGGCGCCGGCGAGCTGGGAGGATCTCACCAAGCCGGAATACAAGGGCCATATCGTGATGCCGAACCCGGCGTCGTCGGGCACAGGCTTCCTCGACGTCTCCGGCTGGATGCAGATGTGGGGCGAGGAGAAGGCCTGGGACTTCATGGACAAGCTCAACGAGAACATCTCCGCCTATACCCATTCCGGCTCGAAACCCTGCAAGATGGCGGGCGCCGGCGAAGCGGTGATCGGCGTCTCCTTCGAGTTCCCCGGCGCCAAGGCCAAGAGCGCCGGCGCGCCGATCGACATCATCTTCCCCTCGGAAGGCTCCGGCTGGGAAGCCGAGGCGACGGCGATCATCGCCGGCACGGCGAACCTCGAGGCCGCCAAGACGCTGGTCGACTGGTCGATCACCAAGGAAGCCAACGAGATGTACAACGTCGGCTACGCGGTGGTTGCCTATCCGGGCGTCGCCAAGGAGGTCGAGCACCTGCCGTCGGACATCGCCTCCAGGATGATCGACAACGACTTCGAATGGGCGGCCAACAACCGTACCACCATTCTGAAGGAATGGCAGAAGCGCTACGACGCCAAGTCGGAGCCGAAGAGCTGATCTGATCGGCCGGGCGGGGCGCCTTTTTGCGCTCCGCCCATCGCATTCTCCTGAAATCCCTGAAGCCAGCGGAGCTTGCCGATGAGACATGCCCTGTCGATCGAACCGACGCCCACGAGCCTTCCCCGCGCCGCCGATCCCGCGGCCCCCTATCTGGAGATCACCGATCTGTGGAAGGCGTACGGCGATTTCGTCGCGCTGCGCGATATTTCGCTCAGCATTGCCAGGGGCGAGTTCATCTGTTTCCTTGGCCCTTCCGGTTGCGGCAAGACGACTCTTCTCAGGGCGATCGCCGGCCTTGACCTGCAGTCGCAGGGCACCATCCTGCAAGGCGGCCGCAATATCTCCACCCTGCCGGCCTCCAGCCGCGACTACGGCATCGTCTTCCAGTCCTACGCGCTCTTCCCGAACCTCACCATCGAGCAGAACATCGCCTTCGGCCTGGAGAATACCGGCCGGTCCAAGGCGGCGGTGGCCTCCCGCGTGTCCGAACTTCTGGAAACGGTCGGCCTTTCGGCTCATGGCAAGAAGTATCCCGCCCAGCTTTCCGGCGGCCAGCAGCAGCGCATCGCGCTCGCCCGCGCCATCGCCATCTCGCCGGGCCTGCTCCTGCTCGACGAGCCGCTCTCGGCGCTCGACGCCAAGGTGCGCGTGCACCTGCGCCACGAGATCAAGGCGTTGCAGCGCAAGCTCGGCGTCACCACCATCATGGTGACGCACGACCAGGAAGAGGCGCTTGCCATGGCCGACCGCATCGTCGTGATGAACCATGGCGTCATCGAGCAGGTCGGCTCGCCCACGGAGATCTACCGCTATCCCGAAACGCTGTTCGTCGCCGATTTCATCGGCGAGACCAACCAGTTCCCGGCGAAGGTCGTCCGGGGCGGCGAGGTCGAGATCGGCCATTCGGCCTTCTGTTGCGCGACGGACGGTTTTGCGGCCGGGCAAGCCGCAACCGCCGTCGTGCGCCCGGTCGACATCATCCCGCACGGTGCGCATGCCCATGCCGTCAACGCCATCGACCGGCCCGCGACGCCGCAAAACCTCATCGACGCCGAGGTGCGGGAAATGGAGTTCCTCGGCATGTTCTGGCGCACGCGCCTGACCGCGCCACGGCTCGGCGAGCGCACGCTCGTCGCCGATTTCTCCGTCAATGCCGTGCGCCGGCTCAGCATCGAGACGGGGGGAGTCATCCAGGTGGAAATCCCGCGCGAGCGCCTGCTGCTCTATCCGAGGAGCGCCTGAGGATGGCCATCGCCCTTGAGACAGCCCACCCGCCGCTCGCCGGCAAGCACCTGCGCCAGCAGACCTCCCGCGACGACCGCATCAAGCTCGGCTTCATGGCCGTCATCGGCCTTTATCTCGTCATCGCGCTCGGCGCGCCGCTCTTCGTCATGCTGTCGAAGTCGCTGTCGACCTACCGGTTCGACCTTACGGCCTACGAGTTCCAGGTCAGTGACGGGACGGGCGCGAACTGGGGGCCGGTCGTCACGGCCGACGCGCTCAACCGGCAGGCCGGCGCCATCGCGAAGGCGGACCTGTCCACCAATTCCGACGGCCGGCTTGCGGCGACAAAATTCTTTCCGGAATTCAGCTTCCGCAGCCCCGTGAACTACCGCATCCGCGGCGTGGACGAGGACGCGGCCTTTCTCGTCGGTTCGACGCTGGAGAAGGGGACGGCGTGGCGTGAATACGATTCCGGCACGTTCCGCCGTGTCGTGTTGCGCCCGGCGCGCACCATCGGCCTTGAGAACTTTTCGACTTATTTTTCCACGCCGGCGCTCGCCCAGTCGATCTACAATTCGGTGCTGATGGCGGCGATCAGCACGGTCGTCACCGTTTCCATCGCCTTTGCGCTCGCCTATGGGCTGACGCGCAGCTGCATGCCGCTGAAAGGCCTCTTCCGCGGCATCCTGACGATCCCGATCCTCGTGCCCTCGCTGCTTCCCGGCATCGCGCTCGTCTATCTCTTCGGCAACCAGGGGGTCTTCAAGGACTGGTTGCTCGGCTACTCCATCTATGGGCCGATCGGCATCGTTATCGGCTCGGTGTTCTTCACCCTGCCGCATGCCTTCCTGATCATCCTGACGGCGCTGTCCGTCGCCGATGCGCGGCACTACGAGGCCGCCGCCTCGCTGAAGGCGGGCAAGTGGCGTACCTTCCGGACGGTCACGGTGCCCGGCGCGCGCTATGGCATCGTCTCGGCCGCCTTTGTCGTCTTCACGCTGGTCATCACCGACTTCGGTCTGCCCAAGGTGATCGGCGGGCAGTACGGCATGCTCGCCGTCGATATCTACAAGCAGGTCATCGGCCAGCAGAATTTCGAGATGGGGGCGGTCGTCTCCGTCATCCTGCTCGTGCCGGCCGTGCTCGCCTTTGCCGTCGACCGGCGCATGCAGAAGCGGCAGGTGGCACTGCTCTCCGCCCGGGCCGTGCCCTATGCGCCGAAGCCGAACGTGCGCGTGGACGCACCGTGCTTTGCCTTCGCCTGCCTCGTCAGCCTGTTCATCCTCGGCATGATCGCCATGTGCCAGGTCGCGGCGGTGGTGAAGTTCTGGCCCTATGACCTGACGCTGACGACGAAGAACTTCGCCTTCGACCTGATGGACGGCGGCGGCTGGGCGGCCTATGGCAACTCCATCCGGCTCGCCTTGCTGACGGCGCTGTTCGGCTCGCTTGTCGTCTTCGCCGGCGCCTATATGGTCGAGAAGGCGGATGGCTTTCGGTTCGGCCGCGGCCTCTTCCACTTCCTGGCGATGATGCCCATGGCCGTGCCGGGCATGGTTCTCGGCCTTGCCTATATCTTCTTCTTCAACAACCCGGCCAACCCGCTCAACCCGATCTACGGCACGATGACGATCCTCGTCGTCTGCACCGTGACGCATTTCTACACGGTCGCGCACCTGACCGCGCTCACGGCCCTCAAGCAGATGGATCCGGAATTCGAATCCGTCGCCGCCTCGCTGAAGCAGCCCTTCCACCGGCTGTTCTTCCAGGTCACGGTGCCGGTTTGCCTGCCGGCAATCCTCAACATCGCCATCTATCTCTTCGTCAATGCGATGACGACGGTCTCCGCCGTGGTCTTCCTCTATGCCACGGACACCAAGCTCGCCTCGGTCGCCGTGCTCAACATGGACGATGCCGGCGACATCGCTCCGGCGGCGGCGATGGGCATGATGATCTTTTACACCAATGTCGCCGCCAAGCTGATCCATGCGCTGATCGCCCGGGGATTGCTGGCGCGCACACAGGCCTGGCGATAGGCCTCATGCCGGGCGGCAGCGCCGCCCGGCATCTTCTCCTCAGGCGACATGCCGCTCGCGTTCCATCTCCTGAGCATTGCCCCTGCCGCCCGCACGGCGCCGCGCGGTTTCCGCCAGGCGCGTCTGCTGCGGCGTGCAGCCGTAACGCTCCCGGTATGTTCGGGAAAAGTGCGAGGCGGTGGAGAAGCCGCAGGCCATGGCGATCTCGATGATGGGCTGGGACGCGGTCAGGAGCAGGAGATGCGCGCGCTCCAACCGCAGATCCAGATAGTAGCGCGCGTGCGTGCGCCCCATCTCCCGCCGGAACAGGCGCTCCATCTGCCGGCGGGAAAGCCCGCTGGCGGGCGAGAGGGCCGTGAGCCTCAGCGGCTCGGACAGGTTCGCCTCCATCTGCTCGATGACCCGGATCAGGAAGGCATTGTCGGTGCCGAGGCGGGCCTGAAGCGGCAGGCGCTGGCGCTCGCCGGTCTCGCGCAACCGCTCGCGAAGCGCGATCTCGCAGATGCGATTGACGGTGTCCGTGCCGAGATCCACCTCGATGAGGCGCAGGAACAGGTCGAATGGCGCGTTGCCACCCGCGCAGGTATAGAGGCTGCCGTCGATCTCGAAGGCGGTCTGGCGCGCCCTTGCGGTGAAGAACCGCTCGGAAAAATCCGGAAAATGCTCCCAGTGTACTGCGCAGCGGCGCCCGTCCGTGAGGCCGGCGCGCGCAAGGGGATAAAGGCCGCTGGCAAAGCTGCCGAGGGCCAGGCGGTTGCGGCCGCACAGCCGTAGCAGGCCTCCAGTGCCCGGTCGGGCGGCGGTGCCATGCGCCCGCCGCAAACGACGACGCACCGGGGCGGCGCCACCCGCAACAGTCGGTCCCGCTCCTCGGCGAGCGACCTGTCGGCCGCGATGCGCATGCCGCAGGACGAAACGGCCGGCTGCCCATCCGCCGTGACGGCAAGCCAATCGTAGACCGGCCGGCCGGCCACGTCATTGGCGAGCCGCAGCGCCTCGACGGCCGCGGAAAATCCATGCAGCGCAAAGCCGTCGAGCAGATAGAAGGTGAAGAAGCGGCCGCCCGTGCATGCCTGTTGCATTGTCTCCTCCTGAGCGTGAAGGGTCGGCAAGAATGCAAGATGAGGAAAAAGATTACATAATGCAACATAAATGGACGTTATCGCGGGTCTTTCTGATGTGTCGAACGCAAGAACACCGCTTGGGCAATGGGAAAAGCCCGTCTGGATCGGGCTTTTCCCGTCCGGCTTGTCAAAACGACAAAAATGATCGCAGATAGCGGCATGTCTGACTCTCAAAGCACGCGAGCCTTGGCTCCTCGTCGCCACGGTGAAATCCTGCGCCGCCTTGCGGCGGATGGGACGGTGAGCATCACGGAGCTCGCCGATTTCTTCGACGTGTCGCGGCAGACGATCCGGCGGGACCTGAAGCTGCTTGCCGATCGCGGCCAGCTCGATCTCGTTCATGGCGGGGCGACCCTGTTCGAGCCGACCGAGGCCGCCTTCACGGAGCGGCGGGAGGAAAATGCCGATGCCAAGGCGGCGATCGGCCGCGTGGCGGCCGGCCTGGTGCGCGATGGCATGGTGGTCTTCCTCGATTCCGGTACGACGACGCTGGCCGTCGCGCAGGCGCTTTCCGAGCGGAAGAACCTGACAATCTGCACGACGTCGCTGTCCATCGCGCTGCTCATGTGCCGCCAGCCGCTGGTGCGCGTGCATATGCTCGGCGGCGAGATCGACCCGGACGAGGAGGCGGCCGTCGGCATCGATGCGCTGGAGGGGATCGGCCATTTCCGCGTCGACGTCGCCTTCCTGGGCGGCGGCGGCCTGTCGCCCGACGGCGAGGTGACCGACTTCACCCGCAACGGTGCCGAGCAGCGCTCCCGCATGGTGGCGACGGCGGGCAAGGCCTATTTCGTGCTCGACAGCTCCAAGTTCGGCCGGCTGACGCCGCTGCGTATTCCACGCTTCGAGATGGCAGCAGGGGTGATCGCGGACCGCCGCCCGCCGGAGGCGATCTGCGAGGCACTGGAGCGCAGGGGGCCGGCATTGCTGATTCCCGCGTGATGAAATGTAATCTTTTGTAATATTTTGTCTTGTTCTTTCTCGGTGATTTGGTACCTTTCGGCCTTCCATCACTTCGGGAGGTCGTTTCATGGCGCAGGCATTTCCAACCCAGGCGCAGGTTGTCATCATCGGCGGCGGCATCATCGGCTGCTCGCTCGCCTATCACCTGACCAAGCTCGGCTGGCGGGACGTGGTTCTCCTGGAGCAGGGCCAGCTGAGCGGCGGCACCACCTGGCACGCCGCCGGCCTCGTCGGCCAGCTGCGCAGCCACGCCAACATGACGAGCCTCATCAAATATTCGACGCAGCTCTACAGCGAGCTGGAGGCCGAGACCGGACTTGCCACGGGCTGGAAGAATTGCGGTTCGCTTTCCGTCGCGCGCACGGCGGATCGCATGACCGTGCTGAAGCGCACCGCCGCCTCCGCCCGTGCGCAGGGTGTCGCCATCGACGTGATCTCGCCGAAGGAGGCGCAGGATCTCTGGCCGGTCATGGCGATCGACGACCTCGTCGGCGCCGTCTGGCTGCCGGGAGACGGCAAGGCCAATCCGACGGATCTCACGCAATCGCTCGCCAAGGGCGCGCGCAGCCGTGGCGCGCGCATTTTCGAACGCGTCCGGGTCACCGGCATCGCTACGGCGAAAGGCGCTGTCACCGGCGTGGAGACGGATCGCGGGCCGATCGCTGCCGAAATCGTCGTCAACTGCGCCGGTCAATGGGCGCGCAAGGTCGGGAAGATGTGCGGCGTCGCCGTGCCGCTCCATTCGGCCGAGCACATGTATATCGTCACCGGCCGCATCGAGGGCGTGCATCCCGACCTGCCGGTGATGCGCGATCCCGACGGTTACATCTATTTCAAGGAAGAGGTCGGCGGGCTCGTCATGGGCGGTTTCGAGCCGGAGGCCAAACCCTGGGGCATGGCCGGTATTCCGGACGATTTCGAATTCGCCCTGCTGCCCGACGACTGGGACCAGTTCGAGATCCTCATGCAGAGTGCGCTGCAGCGCGTGCCGCAGCTGGCAACCTCGGAGGTCAGGACGTTCTACAACGGCCCGGAAAGTTTCACGCCGGACAACAATTTCATCCTCGGCGAAGCGCCGGAGCTGAAGAACTTCTATGTCGGCGCCGGTTTCAACTCCATGGGCATCGCCAGTGCCGGCGGGGCGGGGCGGGCGCTGGCCGAATGGATCGTCAACGGCGCGCCGACCATGGACCTTTGGCCCGTCGACATCCGCCGTTTCGCAGGCTTCAACAACAATCCGCGCTGGCTGCACGACCGTGTCAAGGAAACGCTCGGCCTGCACTACGCCATGCCCTGGCCGAACCGGGAGCTGGACACCGCGCGGCCCTTCCGCCGCTCGCCGCTCTATGACCGGCTGGCCGCGAAAGGGGCCTGCTTCGGCTCGAAAATGGGCTGGGAGCGTGCGAACTGGTTTGCCGCGGAGGGCGAGCGGCCGGTCACGGAATATGCCTTCGGCCGGCAGAACTGGCATGCGGCGGTGAAGCGCGAGATGAAGGCGACGCGCGAGGCGGCCGGCATCTTCGACCAGACCTCCTTCGCCAAGCTGCTCGTGCAGGGACGGGATGCCGCCGCAGCGCTGAACCGCATCTGTGCAGCGGAGGTCGATGTGGAAATCGGCCGCTCCGTCTATACCGGCCTGCTGAACGAGCGCGGCGGCTATGAGAGCGACTTGACGGTCATGCGTCTTGCGGCCGACCGTTTCCTTCTCGTCACCGGTTCGGCGCAGGCGGTCCATGACGCGGACTGGATTCGCAAGAACATCCCCGTGGACGCTCATGTGAGCCTCACCGATGTCACGTCGGCCTATGCCGTGCTGGCGCTGATGGGCCCGAAATCGCGCGATATCCTCGCCCGCCTCACCTCCGCCGACCTTTCCGGCGAAGGCTTTCCCTTCGCCACGATCCGCGAGATCGACATCGGTTACGCCACCGCCTATGCCAACCGCATGACCTATGTCGGCGAGCTCGGCTGGGAATTGATCGTGCCGACGGAATTTGCCGTTGGTGTCTACGAGGCGCTGCAGGAGGCCGGACGTGATCTCGGGCTGGTCGATTGCGGCTACTATGCGCTGGAAGCGCTCCGGCTGGAAAAGGGATACCGCGCCTGGAGCCGCGAACTGACGCCGGACATCAACCCCTACGAGGCGGGCCTTGCCTTTGCGGTCTGCCTCGACAAGGCAGGCGGCTTCATCGGGAGGGAGGCGCTGGTCGCGGCAAAGGCCAGGCGCACGCCGTCGAAGCGCATCGTGCAGTTCACCGTCGATGACCCGCTGCCCATGCTCTGGGGCGGCGAGCTCATTCTTCGGGACGGCAAGCCCGTCGGGGAGGCCCGGTCGGCGGCCTATGGCCACACGCTCGGCCGCTCCGTCGCTCTCGGCCTCATCGAGAACCCTTCGGGCGTCGACAAGGCCTTCCTGGAGACCGGGCGCTTCGAGATAGACCTTGCGGGCGAGCGGTTCCCGCTGACGCCCTGCCTCGCGCCGGCCTACGATCCGAAGGCGCTGCGCGTGAAGGCGTAGGGGCGTATATCCCGATACCGGTAAGGAGAACGCCGCCCCGGAGCCGGGGCGGCGGATTGCGGGCGGGCAAGCGGCCGCCTGTCAGCCGTGCGCCGGCTTCCAGTCCGCCGGAGGAATGCAGTTTATCATCCACGGGACGCCGAACTTGTCGACCACGGAGCCGAAACCCGGCGACCAGAAGGTCTCGCCGAATGGCATGACGGCCTTGCCGCCTTCGGCGAGCTGGTCGAACCAGCGTTGTGCCTCGGCCTTGTCCGTGGTGTGCAGCGTGACGTCGAAGCCGTTCTTGGGCTTGTCGATGTTGGGCGCCCATCCGACATCCATGTCGGCGCCCATCAGTGCCTGGTCGCCGACGTCCAGCCAACAGTGCATCAGCCAGTCCTTGTACTTCGCATCGCTGATCGGCATGTCCGGCGGGCCTTCGCCATAGGGCATGGCGGCGGTGATCTTGCCGCCCAGAACCTTGGCGTAGAATTCGAATGCCTCGCGGCACTGTCCCTGGAAACTCAGGCTGGTCACGATCTTCATGCTTCATTCCTCCTCGTGGTTGTCGTTTTGTCCGCGACGCAGGATCCGCTGCCTGGCGATATTGATGTTGATATCAACGTAAACGGCTTGCAGAGTCAACCCGTGGCAGGGCCTCTCGTATAGCCACGACGACGCAAACGAGATTGAGAGACCGGCCCATGATATCGGCCCGTCAAGCATCCGGCCTTGCCGACCGCTGAAAGGCCCTGTCAACGACGGGTTTTCGCCGGGGCCGCCTTGTCGCTTCCGGCGGAAAAATCCCGCCGGACGATGCCGTGGCGCTGGAGCTTGTCGTAGAAGGTCTTGCGCGGGATGCCGAGGGCGGCGATCGTTTCCTGCACGTCGCCGTCATGGGCGCTGAGCGTGTCGCGGATGATCTCGGCCTCGAGCCGCTCCAGCCGTTCCGGCAGCGAGCCGGCGCCGCCCGTCTCGGGCGAGGGGCTTTGCGGCGAAAGCACCGCGGACGTCATGCCCAGCACGGTGCGCTCGGCGAAATGGGAGAGTTCGCGCACGTTGCCGGGCCAGTCGTGCTCGCGCAGGTGGCGCAGGATATCGGCCGAAAGACCGGGTGCCGCGCGCTGGAAGCGCCGGGCGGCGCGCTCGGTGAAATAGCTGAACAGCAGCGGAATATCCTCGCGGCGCTCGCGCAGTGGCGGAATGGTGAGGGAAACGACGTTCAGCCGGTAGTAGAGGTCTTCGCGGAAGGTCTTCCGCTGGGCGGGATCGGCGAGATCGACCTTGGCGGCCGCGACGATGCGGATATCCACCGGCCGGACCTCGTTCGTGCCGAGCGGCGTCACCTCGCGCAGTTCGAGCACGCGCAGCATCTGGACCTGCGTGGAAAGCGGCATGCTTTCCAGTTCGTCGAGGAAGAGCGTGCCGCCGCTCGAATGTTCGATGCGGCCGATGCGTTTCTTCTGCGCGCCGGTGAAGGCGCCGGGTTCATGGCCGAAAAGCTCGCTTTCGATCACCTGCTCGGGCAGGGCGCCGCAGTTGAGCGCCACGAAGTTACCCTTCGCCCGGCGGCTCCAGCCATGCAGCAGACGGGCCACGACCTCCTTGCCGCTCCCTGTCTCGCCAGTGACGAGCACGTCGACATCCGTATCGGCGATCTGGCGCAGCGTCTGGCGAAGCCGGTCCATCGCCGGCGTCTGGCCGATCAGGGGGATGTCGTCCTCCGCCTGCCGGACGCTTTCCCGCAGGCGACGGTTTTCCAGGACGAGGCTGCGTTTTTCCGCCGCGCGCTGGACGCACTGGATCAGCCGTTCGGCGGGAAAGGGCTTTGCGATGAAATCGTAGACTCCCTCCTGGATGGCCTTGACCGCCGTTGCGATGTCGCCGTGGCCGGTGACGAGAACGACCGGGATCTCGGCGTCGAGGGCGTGAACGCGCGCGAAAAGCTGGAGGCCGTCCATGCCGGGCATGCGGATGTCGGAGACGACGACGCCGGCAAAATCCGTGTCCAGCAGGTCCAGCGCCTCGGCGGCGGAACCGAGCGGCGACACGGCAAAGCCCGCAAGGTCCAGCGTCTGGGCCGTGGCGCGTAGAAGCTGCCTGTCGTCATCGATGAGGAGAACGGGCGTGCTCATGCATCAGCCTTTCGCAGGTGGACCCGGAAGGTGGCGCCGCGCTCGCCCGTCTCGACCTCCAGCCGGCCGCCATAATCGGAGACGATGTCCTTGGCGATGACGAGGCCAAGGCCGAGGCCCTTTTCCTTGGAGGTGTTGAACGGCTCGAAGAGCGAGGCGAGGATGTCGGCCGGCAGGCCGGGACCGTTGTCGGCCACCGAAACGACGACATCGCTTTTCCCGGCGGCGATGGAGACAGTAACGCGCCCGTCCGCGCGGTCCTCCACGGCCTCGAGGGCGTTCTGGAACAGGTTGATGAAGACCTGTTCCAGCCGCAGCCGGTTGCCGGTCACGCGCAGGCCCTCCGGCAGCGGGGCGACGACCAGGCGTTCGAGCCGGCCGGTGAAGCGGCTGCGCAGCAGCAGGATCGCGCCGTCGATGACCTCCTGCAGCACGACGGGCTCCGCGGCGGTGCGTCCCTTGCGCGCCAGCGCCTTCAGGTCTTCCGTGATGCCGGCGATCCGGTCGGTGAGGCCGGCGATGAGGTCGAGGTTCTCCTGTACCGGCTCCGGCCGGTTGCGCGTCAGAAAAACCTTTGCATTGTCGGCATAGGCGCGAATGGTGGCGAGCGGCTGGTTGATTTCATGGGCGACGCCGGCGGCGACCTGGCCGAGGATGGCGAGCCGGTTGGCCTGCACCAGGTCCTCCTGCACGGCCTGCAGCTTCGTTTCGGTTTCCCGGTGATCGGCAATCTCGGCCTGCAGGTGGTCGCGGGCGAGGCTGAGGTCGCGCGTGCGCTCGATCACGCGGCGTTCGAGTTCCTCGCGCGCCGCCTGATCGCGCGCGGCGTCGGCAAGCGCCGTCTGGCGCCGGCGCAGCCAGAGCGCGGCTATGAGTGTGACCGCGCCGACGGCCATGAGGGCCAGGAGGCGCGCCTCCCGCATGCCGGCGTCGACGGCGCCGCGGGTCGGTATGAGATATTCGAAATGCCACGGCGTCGAGGCGACGGGCGCGGTGATCCTGAGATAGGTCTCCGCGCCGCCGCCCGGCTGGACGGCGCGCAGCAGCAGGCTTCCCTCCACCGGATCGAAGGGGAGGGGGGCGAGGGGCGCCTCGCCGAACTGCAGGCTTTCGCGAATGGCCGCGAGGCTTTCGCCCGGCAGCGGCTGCGTGGTCATGAAGCGCCAGGAGGGGATGCTGGTGATCAGCACCACATGATTGGCATCCACCACGTAGGACGGACGCTGCGTTTCGTGCCAGTCGCGCTCCAGCTGGTCGAATTCCATCTTGACGACGATGACGCCGAGGGGCGCGGCGGCCGGGCCGATCCGGTGCGAGATGTAGAGGCCAGGCCGCTTGCTGACCGAGCCGAGCGCGAAATGCTCCGCCGTGCCCTCCGCCATCGCGCGGGAAAAGTAGGCGCGGAACGAATAGTCGTTGCCGACGAAGCTCGTCGGCTCGCGCCAGTTGCTTGCGGCGATCGCCACGCCCTTGTCGTCGATGGCATAGATCACCGCCGCATTGGTGCCGGCAACCAGTTCCTCCAGCTTGCGGTCGAGGAAGGAGCGCCGGGCGGCGTCGGTGCCTGCCAGGGCCTCCATGACGTCCCGGTCGCGGGACAGCAGGAAGGGAAGGGCTCGCGGGCGTTCCAGAACGGCCTGCAGGAGCGCGACCTTGAGGTTCGCATCGATCCGGCCCTGCGCCTCAAGTCCCGAAAGGGCCGAGGCGCGGCCGTAGAGGCCGGCAGCATAGAGCGCGGCAAGAGTGAGGACGAGGACGGCAATGGCGAATGCCACCCATTGCCGCCGCGTCGCGCGGTCGAGGGCGATCTGGCTGCTCGTCGTCGGAAGCGGGTTCATCGGAGATTTTGAGCATGAAACCGCACGATCCTCAAGAAGAATAGTGCGAAAATCCGCACTCCTTTGCTTTTAGAGATTTGTACGATTTTAAAATGTTTATTTATTACAGTCACTTAAATGAAGAAATGCAAATTGGCACGCCGCTTGCTGAACCTCCTGCGATTGCAGCAAAGCCACCCCGGGAAGAGCCAGTGCGCTGGTTGGGGTGCGAAAGGAGGAAGCCATGCACATCTCGTCTGTCGCCACGCCCGACCGTGGCCCGTTGCCGTTCTACCGCCACCTCTATGTCCAGGTGATCGTCGCCATCGTCGCCGGCATGCTGGTCGGCCACTACTATCCCGATTTCGGCGCCGGCCTGAAGCCGCTCGGCGATGCCTTCATCCGGCTCGTCAAGATGATCATCGCGCCGGTGATCTTCCTGACGGTCGCGACCGGCATTGCCGGCATGTCGGACCTCAAGAAGGTGGGGCGCGTCGCCGGCAAGGCGATGATCTACTTCCTCACCTTCTCCACGCTCGCGCTTGCCGTGGGCATGCTCGTCGCCAATGTCGTGCAGCCTGGCGCCGGCATGCATATCGATCCGGCCTCGCTCGACGCCGATGCGGTGGCGACCTATGCCAGCAAGGCGCATGAATCCACCATCACCGGCTTCCTGATGAACATCATACCGCAGACCATCGTCGGCGCCTTCGCCGAGGGTGACATCCTGCAGGTGCTGTTCTTCTCGGTGCTGTTCGGTATTGCGCTCGGCATGGTCGGCGAGCAGGGCAAGCCCGTCGTCGATTTCCTGCAGGCCCTGACGACGCCGATCTTCCGGCTGGTCGCCATCCTCATGAAGGCGGCGCCGATCGGTGCCTTCGGTGCCATGGCCTTCACCATCGGCAAATACGGCATCGGCTCGGTCGCCAACCTCGCCTTCCTGATCGCCACCTTCTACCTCACCGCCTTCCTCTTCGTTTTCGTCGTGCTGGGCGCCGTTGCCCGGTACAACGGCTTCTCGATCATCGCGCTCATCCGCTATATCAAGGAAGAGCTGCTGCTCGTCCTCGGCACGTCCTCGTCCGAGGCGGCGCTTCCGGGCCTGATGCAGAAGATGGAACGGGCGGGTTGCAAGCGCTCGGTCGTGGGCCTCGTCATTCCGACGGGCTACTCGTTCAATCTCGACGGCACGAATATCTACATGACGCTTGCCGCGCTCTTCATCGCGCAGGCCGTCGACATTCCGCTGTCGATGGGCGACCAGATCCTGCTGCTGCTCGTGGCGATGCTGAGCTCCAAGGGCGCCGCCGGCATCACCGGCGCCGGCTTCATCACGCTTGCCGCGACGCTTTCCGTCGTGCCCTCCGTGCCGGTTGCCGGCATGGCGCTCATCCTCGGCATCGACCGTTTCATGTCGGAGTGCCGGGCGCTGACCAACTTCATCGGCAATGCCGTCGCGACGATCGTCGTCGCCCGGTGGGAAGACGAGCTGGATGTCGCCAAGCTGAATGCGGCGCTGAGCGGCGGCATCGAGGAAACGCCGGTACCAGTGCCGGTCCTGCAGCCGGCGGAGTGATTGCGACCCTCGCCTGAACCCGGAATTTGCAGCCTCCTCAAGGCGCGGCGCTAGGATCGCCGCGCCTTGATCGTGTTCATCACGAAGCTGGTCTCGATCGTGTCGACGCATTTCAGCTTTGCGATCTTGTCCTTGATGAAGCGCTCGTAGTGATCGAGGCCGGCGCTCATCACCATCAGCACATAGTCCCGCGCGCCCGTCACCAGCTGGCACTCGATCACCTCGTCCCAGCCGTTGACGGCCTCCTCGAACATGCGGATTTCGTCGTCGTGCTGGCGGCTGAGGCGGATCGATGCGATGGCGGTCATCGTCCAGCCCTCGACGGCCGGATCGATGATCGTGGTATATCCGCGGATAATCCCGGTTTCCTCGAGGCGCCGCAGCCGGCGCAGGCACGCCGATGCGGACAGGCCGACGCGCTCGGCCAGTTCGTTGTTGGTGATGCGGGCATCCGCTGCAAGCTCGCGCAGGATGCGCCGGTCGATGTCATCTGCAATTTTCTGCGACAATTTTCAGCTTTCCTCGCAAGAAGTTGCTTTAAAAAACAACAAGCCGCACCAAATAGCAAGGAAACGCCGCCGCCTCTGATATAATTTGTCGTTGGAGATCGCTACACGAACGAGGGAGACGTTTCATGACCGCGCCGCATCCGTCGAGAACCCATATCGGCAACCACGCCCTGCATCCCGAAACGCAGATGCTGAACTATGGCTATGATCCCGAGCTCTCCGAAGGCGCCGTCAAGCCGCCGGTCTTCCTGACGTCGACCTTCGTCTTCGCATCCGCCGAGGACGGGCGCGACTTCTTCGACTACGTCTCCGGGCGCAAGGAGCCGCCGGAAGGCAGGGGCGCCGGCCTCGTCTATTCGCGCTTCAACCATCCCAACAGCGAGATCGTCGAGGATCGCCTGGCCGTCTACGAGCGGACGGAAAGCTGTGCGCTGTTCTCCTCGGGCATGTCGGCGATCGCCACCACGCTCCTCGCCCTCGTGCGGCCGGGCGATGCCGTGCTGCATTCGCAGCCCCTTTACGGCGGCACCGAAACCCTGCTGGCAAAGACCTTCCTCAATCTCGGCGTCTCGGCCGTGGGTTTTGCCGATGGCGTCAGCGAGGCGTCGGTGCAGGCCGCGGCGGAGGCGGCGATGCAGAAGGGCCGCGTCTCCGTGATCCTCGTCGAAACGCCGGCAAACCCCACCAACAGCCTCGTCGATATCGCGATGATCCGCCGGGTCGCCGATGCGATCGGCAAGCGGCAGGGCCACGTGCCGGTCGTTGCCTGCGACAACACGCTGCTCGGCCCGGTCTTCCAGCGGCCAATCGAGCACGGGGCGGATCTCTCGCTCTATTCGCTGACCAAATATGTCGGCGGTCATTCGGACCTGATCGCCGGGGCGGCTCTCGGCCGCAAGGCGGTCATGAAGCAGGTCAAGGCACTGCGCGGCGCGATCGGCACGCAGCTCGACCCGCATTCCTGCTGGATGCTCGGGCGCTCGCTGGAGACGCTGCAGATCCGCATGGAGCGGGCGAACAGCAATGCGGCAGCAGTCGCCGAATTCCTGCGCGAGCATCCCAAGGTGGAGGCGATCCACTACCTGCCCTTCTACGACCCCGCATCGCCGGCCGGCCGGACCTTTGCCACTCAGTGCAGCGGTGCCGGCTCAACCTTCTCCTTCGACATCAAGGGCGGGCAGCCGGCCTCGTTCCGGTTCCTCAACGCGCTGAAGATCTTCAAGCTCGCCGTCAGCCTCGGCGGCACGGAATCGCTCGCCTCGCATCCCGCGACGATGACCCATTCGGGTATCCCCGTCGAGGTGCGCCAGCGTATCGGCGTGCTCGAATCGACCATCCGCCTGTCCATCGGCATCGAGCATCCCGATGACCTGGTGGCCGATCTGGTGCAGGCGCTCGACGCGAGCTAGGACTTAGCTCTCCATGGGCCCCTTGCCCTGCCCGTCGAGCAGCCAGGCGATGCTGACCTGCAGGATGCGCGCGAGCATGTCGAGGCGGTTGGCGCGGGGCTCCGCGCGGTCGTTCTCCCAGTTGGTCCAGGTCTCGACCGTCACGCCGGCAATGGCGGAGATCTCTTCGACGGTAAGGCCGACGGCATCGCGCGCGAGCGAAATCCGCCCGCCGATCGTGTCATAGGCCGTGTCGACAGCGGTCCGTGGGGCAAGTGTGGCGTCGTTGTACATGTCGATATCCTTTGTTCGTGGAGGGATGCCCCGCGCGGTTCGCGCGAGGCAGGCTGTCGGTCCTGCGCCGGCGTCAGCCGTCTTCCTTGGCAAGCCAGGCCTTGATCTGGTCGGCATGGTTCGCGATGTACGCGTCTACGGCCTTTTCGTACGAGGTCTCCTGCGCGTCGAACATCGCGGCCTCGAGGTCGCCGATCGGCAGCTTCATGCGCGACAGGAAGGCCGCGACCTCCGGATTGTCCTTGTCGAAATCCTTGCGGGCGATCACGTCGACATGCTCGGCCTTGCCGAGGGCGCCCTTCGGGTCGTCGATGTAGCGCAGCTCGTATTTGCCGAACATCCAGTGCGGGCTCCAGGAGGTGGCGACGAACCATTCCTCTTTGCGGATCGCCCGGTCGACCGTCGTCAGCATGCCGGCCTCGCTGGAGATCTGCAGCTTGTAGCCGTCGAGGCCGTAGTCCTTGACCGCCTGTTCCGAAAGGCGGGTGAGGCCGGCGCCCGGATCGATGCCCTCTACGCTGCCCTTCAGCTTCGCCTTCACGTCGTCCTTCTTCAGGTCCTCGATGGAGGCGATGGCGTCTTCCGGCACATAGGCGGGCACCACCCAGCCGAGCTTCGCGCCGTCATAGACGGTGCCGAGCGTCGTCACCTTGTCCTTCACCTTGGCGAAGTAGTCGGCATGGGTCTGTGGCAGCCAGGCCATCATCATGACGTCGAGGTCGCCGCGGCCGACGCCCTGGTAGAGCGGCGCGACGTCGGTCTGGACGAGCTCGACCTCGTGGCCGAGTTCGTCCTTGATGAGCTTGGCGGCAAGCTTCGTCACGAATTCGGCGTCGGACCAGGCGGCCCAGCCGATCTTCACCGGCGCCTTGTCTTCGGCCAGCGTCGTGCCGGCCGCGCCGATGAACATTCCGGCCGCAAGGCCGAGGGTAACGAGTGTCTTGAACATCTTTGCTCCTTTTGGAAGGTTCGCGTTCGGCGGCGCGCGCCGCCGGCTTTCGGGCGTCAGGCCGTGGCGGTGGACGCCGCCGGGGCCTGCGCCCGGGTTCGGAAGACGGTGCGCCAGAGGCCGGCGCGTTCCTTTCCGAGGCTCTGGGTGATCCGGTCGAGGATCACCGCGAGAATGACGACGGCGATGCCGCCCTCGAAACCGGTGCCGACGTCGAGACGCTGGATCCCGGTCAGCACCGTGTTGCCGATGCCGCCCGCGCCGATCATCGAGGCGATCACCACCATGGACAGCGACAGCATGATCGTCTGGTTGATGCCGGCCATGATGGAGGGCATGGCGTTGGGCAACTGCACCTTGAAGAGCAGCTGCGGGGCCGTGCAGCCGAAGGCGTTGCCGGCCTCGATATATTCCGCATGCACCTGGCGGATGCCCAGATTGGTAAGGCGCACGACCGGCGGCATCGAGAAGATGACGGTCGCGATGGTGCCGGGCACGGCGCCGAGGCCGAAGAACATCGCCGCCGGGATCAGGTAGACGAAGGCGGGCATGGTCTGCATGAGGTCGAGCACGGGGCGTACGACGGCCGCGACCCGGTCGCTGCGCGCCATGGCGATGCCGAGCGGCAGGCCGACGAGCATGGCGACAAGCGTCGAGGCGAGAACCAGCGACAGCGTCTCCATCATGGCGGACCACAGGCCCATATGATCGACGAGCCAGAGCGCGGCGGCGGTGAAGGCGGCAAAGCCGAAGCCGACGCGCCAGAGCGACAACAGCACGAAGATCGCAAGGCCGACAGGCATCGGCGTTGCGAGAAGCGCGGCCTGGATGCCGTTCGTCACCGCGCCGATCACGGCGGCGATGAAGTCGAGCAGCGGGGCGAAGTTGTCGAGGATGTAATTGACGGCGTTGTCGACGCCGTCGCCGATATCGAATGTCATGGATTTTTCTCCGGGCCGGCGGGATCAGGCGGTGCGGTCGAGCGCTTCGAGAAGCGCGGATTTGCTGATCGAGCCGAGGTAGCGGTTGGCCTCGTCGACGACCGGGACCGGAAAGGCGCTGGCGGCGACCTTGCCGAGGACGTTGGCGAGGTTTTCCGAGGCGGGGATCGGCTCGATGCCCGGCAGGAACGCCCGGCGATAGGGATCGCCCGCGCCGTCGCGGCTGGTCTCGATCAGCGATGTGCGGCTGACCATGCCGTGGAAGGTCTTGTCGCGGCCGAGGATGATGGCGACCTCCCGGTCGAAATGCTCCATGCGTTCCAGGGCCGCGGCGGCGGAGACGCCCTGGCGCTCGATGATGGTCACCTGCGTCTTGCGCGCGACGTCCCCGGCGCGGAAGACCTGCGAGACATCGACATTGCGGAAGAAGGAGCGGACATAGTCGTTGGCAGGCTTCAGCACGATCTCGTCGGGCGTGCCGACCTGCACGACCGCGCCGTTCTGCATGATGCAGATGCGGTCGCCGATGCGCATGGCCTCGTCGAGGTCGTGGCTGACGAAGACGATGGTCCGGCTGTGCTCGGCCTGGAGGCGCACCAGCTCGTCCTGCATCTCCGTGCGGATGAGCGGATCGAGCGCGGAAAAGGCCTCGTCCATCAGGAGCACGGTCGGCTCGCCGGCAAGCGCCCGAGCAAGGCCGACGCGCTGCTTCATGCCGCCGGAAAGCTGGTCGGTGCGGCTGTCGTCATAGCCGTCCAGCCCGACGGCCCTGAGCGCGGCGCGGGCGCGCTGCCTGCGCTCGGCCTCGCCCATGCCGGCAACCTCCAGCCCGAAGGCGGCATTGTCGATGACGGTGCGGTTCGGCAGCAGCGCGAAGGACTGGAAGACCATGCTGATGTCGCGGCGCCGGAGCGCGATCAGCTCGCTGCGCGGCATGCGCGCGACGTCGCGGCTCTCGATCTCGATCGATCCTGATGTCGGCTCGATCAGCCGGTTGATGAGGCGCAGCATGGTGGACTTGCCGGAGCCTGAAAGCCCCATGATGACGAAGATCTCGCCGGTGCGGATATCGAAGCTGGCATTGTCGACGCCGATGGTGCAACCCGTGGCCGCGTGGATATCCGCCTTGGTCTTTCCGGCCTTCAGGAGCGCGAGGGCCCTGTCGGGTCGCTCGCCGAAAACCTTGAAGACGTTCTTGATACTGATCTTGATCCCTCGGTCGTTTGCCGAAAGGTCGCTCTCAGTTGCAAAAGCCATATTGTCCTGGGCCCGGCTCCAGAAGCGGGGCGCTCTCCTTTGTTGGTTGTCAGCTGATCAAGCACTCAGCGGGATGAAACACGCGCAAGCCGAAAGGCTTCGCAAAAACGATAGCGCGTCGCAATATGGACACTGTTTGGCACATTGATGCCAAATTGTCCACACGGTAAGAAAAAAATTCTATTATTGAGTTCATTTCAACTTGAAGCCGGAACGATTTCGCGGCGGATTCTGTGGCGCTTGCGCCGCTCGCCGATCTGGCCGCGGGCGGCCCGCCGGCGATATCGCCTTTGCCTCTGGCCCGACAAATATCGCGGCAGGTTCCCCATTCCGCCGAGCGCGGACCCCGGAGATGATTCTTCTTTGCCCCTGCACAAAGACCCTGGTGTTCTTCCGCTGCAATGGACTGGCGACAACCGGAAGAGCCAATCCTTGTGAAGGAGCCAGGATGCAAACCCTTTCCCTTGACCTGACCGTGGCGTCGATCGCCGCGGAACTGCCCGGCGCCGCCGATCTGTTTCGTCGTTCGGCCATCAATTTCTGCTGTGCGGGCAATGTCCCGCTTCGCGCGGCGGCCGAGCGGGCGGGCCTCTCGCCGGAGGAACTGCTGGCCGCGCTGGAGGCGCTCGAACGGGCGGCAGGCCGCGATGCGCCCGAGGAGACCGGACCGCTCATCGACCACCTCCTCACCCGCTATCACGAGACCCACCGCCAGGAATTGGCGTTCCTGATTCCGCTCGCCGAGAAGGTCGAGCGGGTCCATGGCGACCATCCGGCCGCGCCCTCGGGACTGGCCGCGGCGCTGACCGCGCTGCGCGACGAGCTGGAAGGCCACATGATGAACGAGGAACAGCTGGTCTTCCCGATGATACGGCAGGGCGGAGCCACGCGGATCACCCACCCGGTCGCGCAGATGCGCCGCGAGCACGACGATGCCGTCCGGCTCCTCCATGACATAGAGCATGCTGCCCATGGCATGGCCCTGCCGTCCGGCGCCTGTGGTTCGTGGACGGCGCTCTATACGGGGCTCAGGAAGTTCACCGACGATCTCGTGATGCACATGCATCTGGAGAACACGGTGCTCTTTCCACGCTTCGAGGCACCCGTCGCTTGAGGCTGGCGATCCGGCGCCGCGGCTGGGAGCATGTGGCGTCGGCAGATATTCCGGGACCGCGGGCCGGCCAAGGTTTTGGCGCATGACATGAAGATGCCGCGCGGGCGCGGCCCGGACGTTTCCGGACCCGGGGGCCTTTGTCTGCCGCGGCCCTCAGCCGCCCATGCGAAGGGCCGATATGCAGTCGAGGATGCGGGCGGCATGGGTTTGCGCCCGGTCACGCCCCGCTTCGTCGGGAAGGCGCTCTGCAAGATCGAGATAGGCGTCGAGCAAGGCTTCGCTGAGGGCCTGCGGGGTTTCCAGCACGGCCGGTTCCAGCGATGCGAAGGCCGGCGCCGGTGCCGGTGCCGGCGACAGCGGATCGCGGGTGAGGGCGTTCGCGCGGGCACTGGCCTCAGCCGAGAGGTTCGCCAGCACGGCCCCGGCCGGTGCCTGCGCGTTGCCGGCAGCCCTTGCCGAAAGCAGCGCGGACAGCCGTTCCTCGAGGGCTGCGAGCGACCATTGCCGCGCCTCTCCGGACATGGCCTCGCGCTGGAGATGGAAGGCGCGCCGCCGCTCGCGCCGCAGGGTCGCGACATGCGTCAGCTCCTCGCGCGCCATCTGCTCGGCCGCTTCGCGCAGCTGGGTCGAGGGGCTGCGAGAGGCGAGATAGGTCCAGAAGGCGAAGGCGCGTTCCTCGTTGCGCACGGCGATCGAGAAGGCGCGGTAGGCGCTGATGAGTTCCGGCGCGACGAGGGAGGTCCCCTCGTCGTCGAAGGTCGGGTCGAGGCTCCAGCGCACCGCAGACGGGTCAGGCGCCTTGCCGGTCGTGCGTTGCGACCAGTAGGCGACATTGCCGAGATGGCCGCTCTCCTCTTCCACCAGCTTTTCGAACACCGCGGCAAGGTCGTGCCGGCCTTCTTTCCTCATGCGGCCGGCGAGCGAGGCATAGCCCGCGATCGCCTCCTGCTCCATCGCCGCGGCGATGGCGAAGAGCTCTTCCATGGTTTCGACGGTGCCCGAAGGTTCGTTCCCGAGTAGCGGCATCGGCGGCATCTCCCTTGCATGCGCCACTCTCCCATTGCGGATCGGTACGGTGTTTGTGCTGCAACAAATTGCGCAGAGGTATCTTGCCTAGAATGCCGGCATCGATACTCCCTTGCCGGAAAGTGCCATCTTGACGGACCGCCTGCCGACCCCGACCCGCAAAACGATCCGCCCCGCGGCCTGGTTGAGGCACCTTCTGCTGGTGCTGTTCACCCTGCTGGCGACGGTGCCGGCCGTGTCGAGGGCGGAGGCCGCCTCAAGGCTTGCGGAATATCTTCCGAAGGCGCAGCCGGCCGACCTCTTTCCCGGCGCGGACCGTTTCGGCGAGCCGGCGGGCGAACCGCCGATCGCCCCGGTCTGGCAGGGCCAGGCGCTTGTCGGCTACGCCTATCTCAATTCCGATTTCACCAGCGCGACCGGCTATTCGGGCAAGCCCATCCACATCCTCGCCGGCATCGACCCGCAGGGCGTGCTGCGCGGCTTCAAGCTGGTCCATCACCAGGAGCCGATCGTCCTCATCGGCATTCCCGAGGAGAAGGTGGTCGCCGCGCTCGACACGCTGATCGGCCGCGATATCGGCCGCGTCGCCGCGGGCGCGGAGCGGCCGCCGCAGGTGGATATCGTCAGCGGTGCGACGGTGACGGTGCTTGTCATGGGCGACAGCGTCGTGCGCTCGGCCGTGCGGCTCATCCGCAGCGGCCGGCTGGGGGTCGACGCGGCGGCCGGTGCCGCGCCGCCGGCCGAGATCCGCACGCTCAAGGCGGGAGCCGGCGGGGCCCGTTCCTGGGAAGCGCTCGTCGGCGACGGTTCCATCCGTGGCCTCAGCCTGTCCGTCGGCGAGGTAAGCGAGGCTTTCGCGCGCGCCGGCGAGGAGAAGGCCGCGCAGCATCCCGAGACGCGCAGCCCTGAAGACCGTTTCATCTCCCTCTACATCGCGCCTGCCAGCGTGCCGGAGATCGGCCTAAGCCTGCTCGGCAAGGAAGGCTACGAACGGCTTCGCGCAAAATTGCGGCCGGGCCAGCAGGCCATTCTCGTTGCCGGCGACGGGGCCTATTCGTTCAAGGGATCGGGTTATGTGCGCGGCGGCATCTTCGACCGCATCGAGCTGATGCAGGACGGGCAGGGCGTGCGGTTCCGTGACCGGGGGCACACGCGGCTTGCCGATATTGCCGCCGACGGCGCGCCGCATTTCCGGGAGATCGCGCTTTTCACCGTGCCGGAGGATTTCGCCTTCGACGTGACGGCGCCCTGGGAGCTGCAATTGCTGGCGCAGCGCTCGTGGAGCGTGCGCGACAAGGCCGTCCTGCCCTTCGACCTCGGCTACAGCCTGCCGGATCGCTACGTCACCGTGGAAAAGACGAAGCCGGTGCCGGTCGCCACGACCGAAGCCGAACCGCAGGCCGCCGCGACCTTCGAGGGCGAGAACGAACCGCTCTGGATGCAGATGTGGCGCATGAACATGGTCGAGATCGGCATCACCGCTTTCGCGCTGCTGCTGCTCACCGCCATCTTCTTCTTCCAGGACTGGCTCGTTCGCCGTCCCGTGCTGCATGTCTGGGTGCGGCGTTCCTACCTCGTCTTCGTCCTCGTCTGGCTCGGCTGGTATGCCAATGCGCAGCTTTCCGTCGTCAACGTGCTGACCTTCACCAATGCGCTGATCACCGGCTTCAACTGGGAGTTCTTCCTCTCCGCACCGTTGATCTTCATCCTCTGGGCGACGGTGGCGGCCGGGCTGCTGTTCTGGGGGCGGGGGCCGTTCTGCGGCTGGCTCTGCCCGTTCGGCGCCCTGCAGGAGCTCACCAACAATCTCGCGCAATGGCTGAAGGTGCCGCAGATCAAGGTGCCGTTCTGGCTGCACGAGCGGCTGTGGCCGGTGAAGTATATCCTCTTCCTTGGCCTGTTCGGCCTGTCGTTCTACTCGGTGGCGCTTGCGGAGGTCTTTGCCGAGGTCGAGCCGTTCAAGACGGCGATCATCCTTAAGTTCGCCCGCGACTGGCCCTTCGTGCTCTTCGCGCTGACGCTGCTCTCGCTCGGCCTCTTCATCGAGCGCTTCTATTGCCGCTACCTCTGCCCGCTCGGCGCCGCGCTCGCCATTCCCGGCCGCATCCGCATGTTCGAATGGCTGAAGCGCTGGCCCGAATGCGGCTCGCCCTGCCAGCGTTGCGCCAAGGAATGCCCCGTGCAGGCCATCCATCCCGAGGGGCAGATCAACGTCAACGAGTGCATCTACTGCATGCACTGCCAGGAGCTCTACCACGACGACCACCGCTGTCCGCACATGATCCAGGTGCGGCTGAAGCGGGAGAAGTTCGAGCGGCTGTCCTCGCCCGCAACGCGCGGACCGGGGCCGGTTCCGCCGGTCATCACCCACAGGGGCGTCGCCATCGAGAAACCCGATCCGGCTGCCGGATCGCCGAACTGACACCAGAACAAGGAGAGATGCCATGCCACAGGATGAAACGAAAGCAGGTCTGAGCCGCCGCCAATTGCTGGGCTCCACGGCCGTCGCGGCGGGGGCGGTGGGAACCGGCGCGCTCGCCTTCGGCGGGATCACCGCGGCGCCCGCGCTCGCGCAGGCCGCCGCCAGCGGCAACTACGAGGTCAAGCCGGGCGAACTCGACGAATATTACGTCTTCTTCTCCTCCGGCCAGTCGGGCGAGGTCCGCATCGTCGGCCTTCCCTCCATGCGCGAGCTGATGCGCATCCCGGTCTTCAACCGCTGCAGCGCCACCGGCTGGGGGCAGACGAACGAGAGCCTGAGGATCCTGACGGAGGGCATGCTGCCGGAATATCGCGAACTGATGAACAAGCGGGGCGCTGCCGCCTATCTCAACGGCGACCTGCACCACCCGCATCCCTCCTTCACCGAGGGGACCTATGACGGGCGCTACCTCTTCGCCAACGACAAGGCGAACACCCGCGTCTGCCGCATCCGCCTCGACGTGATGAAGTGCGACAAGATCGTCCAGCTGCCCAACCAGCACACGGTCCACGGCCTGCGCGTCCAGAAGTATCCGAAGACCGGCTATGTCTTCTGCAACGGCGAGGACCGCGTACCGGTCCCGAACGACGGCAAGGTGCTCGACGACAAAGCCCATTACCGCTCGATCTTCTCGGCCGTCGACGGCGAGACGATGAAGGTCGCCTGGCAGATCATGGTCGACGGCAATCTCGACAATGTCGATGCCGACTACCAGGGCAAATACGCCTTCTCCACCTGCTACAACTCGGAGGAGGGCGTGAACCTTGCCGAGATGATGGAGGCCGAACAGGACTGGGTGGTCGTCTTCAACCTGAAGCGCATCGAGGAGGCGGTCGCCCGCGGCGAATTCACCGAGATGGGCGGGGTGCCGGTTCTCGACGGGCGCAAGGGCTCGCCGTTCACCCGCTATATTCCGATACCCAACAGCCCGCACGGCATGAACACCGCGCCGGACGGCATCCACATCGTCGCCAACGGCAAGCTCTCGCCGACCGTGACCGTCATGGACGTGCGCACCTTCGACGATTTGTTCGAGGACAAGATCCAGCCGAAGGAGACGATCGTCGCCGCGCCCGAGCTCGGCCTCGGCCCGCTGCACACGGCCTATGACGGCAGGGGCAACGCCTATACGACGCTCTTCATCGACAGCCAGATCTGCAAATGGAACATCGAGGACGCCAAGCGCGCCTACAAGGGCGAGCAGGTCGATCCGATCCGCCAGAAGCTCGATGTGCACTACCAGCCAGGTCATAACCATACCTCCATGGGCCAGACCAAGGACGCGGACGGCAAGTGGCTGATATCGCTCAACAAGTTCTCCAAGGACCGCTATCTCAACGTCGGTCCGCTGAAGCCGGAAAACGACCAGCTCATCGATATTTCCGGCGACGAGATGGTGCTGGTGCACGACAACCCGACCTTTGCCGAGCCGCACGACGCCACCATCGTCCACCACTCGAAGATCGATCCGGTGCATGTGTGGAAGCGTGACGATCCGTTCTTCGCCGATGCGGTAAAGCAGGCGGCGGCCGACGGCATCGACCTGATGGCCGACAGCGAGGTGATCCGCGACGGCAACAAGGTGCGCGTCTACATGACCTCCGCCGCCCCGGCCTTCGGGCTGGAGACCTTCTCGGTCAAGCAGGGCGACGAGGTGACGGTCTATGTCACCAATATCGACGAGGTCGAGGATCTCAGCCACGGCTTTGCCATCATCAACTACGGCATCAACATGGAAGTGGCTCCGCAGGCGACGGCTTCCGTGACCTTCACCGCCGACAAGCCCGGCGTCTACTGGTACTATTGCTCGTGGTTCTGCCATGCCATGCACATGGAGATGAAGGGCCGCATGTTCGTCGAGCCGCAGGCGGCCTGACGTGACGGCCTATCCCGCCACGATGACGATTGCGGTGGCGGCCCTCGTGGCCGCCCTCGCACCGGTCTTCGCGCGGGCGGAGACGATCTCCGTTCCCGCCGGCGCGAAAAACCTGCAGGCGATCCTCGATGCGGCCCGGCCGGGGGATGTGATCCGGCTGCAGGCGGGCGGGCATCGCGGCCCGCTGCGCATCGCCACGGCATTGACGCTGGAAGGCGAGGGCGGGGCGGTGCTGTCGGGCACGGGCACCGGCAGCGTCGTCACCGTCGCCGCACCCGGCGCGGTGGTGCGCGGGCTTGAAATCCAGGGCTCCGGCACGAATATCGGCTCGCTCGATTCCGGCGTCTTCCTCGACAAGGCCGCGACCGGGGCGATCGTCGAGGACAATGCGATCCTCGGCAATCTCTACGGCGTCTACATCAGGGGCGCCAGGGACGCGCTGGTGCGCGGCAACCGGATCGAGGGCATGCGCGAGGGGCGCTCGGCGGAGGCCGGCAACGGCGTGCATCTGTGGAACGCGCCGGGGGCGAAGGTGATCGGCAACGACATCCGCTTCGGCCGCGACGGCATCTTCACCAATGCCAGCCGCCACAACGTCTTCTCCGGCAACCGCATGCGCGACCTGCGTTTCGCCGTCCACTACATGTACACCAACGAAAGCGAGATCAGCGACAACGTCTCGACCGGCAATTCCGTCGGCTATGCCATCATGTATTCCGACCGGTTGACGATCACCGGCAATGTCTCCGATGGTGACCGCGACCATGGCCTGCTGCTCAACACCGCGAAGGGCTCGACGGTATCCGGCAACCGGGTGAAGGGGCGGATGCAGCCGGTTTCCCGCTGGACCAATGCCGGCCGCCAGAGCGACACGCATGGCGTGACCATGGAAAGCGATGCCGGCCACGACGTCGCGGACCGGCGCCTCGGCCCGGAAAAATGCGTCTTCATCTACAATGCCAACCGCAACCGCTTTTCCGGCAACCGCTTCGAGAACTGCGCGATCGGCATCCATTTCACCGCGGGCTCTGAGGGCAACCGCATGAGCGGCAACGCCTTCATCCGCAACCGCAACCAGGTCAAGTATGTCGGCACGCGCTACCTCGACTGGTCGGCGGAAGGGCGCGGCAACTACTGGAGCGACAACCCCGCCTTCGACCTCGACGGCGACGGCATCGCCGACACGCCCTACAGGCCGAACGATCTCGTCGACCGGGTGTTGTGGACCGCGCCGCAGGCGAAAATCCTCACCAACAGTCCGGCCGTGCAGGTCATCCGCTGGGCGCAGAGCCAGTTTCCGGCGCTCCTGCCCGGCGGCGTGGTCGACAGCCGCCCGCTGATGGCCCCGCCGGACGAAGGAATGTGAATGCCATGACCCATCGCATCGACATCCAGGCCGTTTCCAAGGCTTTCGGCGCGTTCAAGGCCGTGCGCGACGTTTCCTTCTCGCTTGCCGAAGGCGAGATCGTCGCGCTGGTCGGCCACAACGGCGCGGGCAAGACGACGCTGATCAAGCTGATGCTCGGCCTCATCCGCCCGACCGCCGGCACCGTCCGCGTGCTCGGCGGCGATCCGGCGGCCGATCCCGCCGTGCGCGCGCGCCTCGGCTACCTGCCGGAAAGCGTGTCCTTCAATCCGGCCCTGACCGGCCGCGAGACGCTGGCCTTCTACGCCGCGCTGAAGCGCGCGCCGCACGGTCAGGTCGCCGAACTGCTCGAACGCGTCGGCCTGTCGCAGGCTGCCGACCGGCGCGTGCGCACCTATTCCAAGGGCATGCGGCAGCGGCTCGGGCTGGCGCAGGCGCTGCTCGGCGCGCCGCAGGTCCTGCTGCTCGACGAGCCGACGACCGGCCTCGACCCGGCGCTCCGCCGCGATTTCTACGGTTTCCTCGACGAACTGCGCGCAGGAGGCGCGACGATCCTGCTGTCCTCCCATGCGCTCAGCGAACTGGAGGGGCGGGCCGACCACATCGTCATCATGGGGCAGGGCGTCAAGATCGCCGACGGCACGCTGGACGAGCTGCGCGGCATCGCGCGGCTGCCGACGCGCATCCGCGTGCGCCTTGCCGAGGGCGAGGAACGGCGGCTCGAAGGGGACGCGGACTGGCGCCCGGTCAACGGCCATATGCTGGAAATCGACGCCGCGCCGGAGGACAAGCTGGCGCTGCTGCGCGCCGCCGTCGGCGCCCGCATCGCCGATCTCGACGTGACGCCGCCGACGCTCGACGAGCTCTATGCCCATTTCCAGGACAGGCAGCGGGAGGCCGGCCAATGAGGACCATCCTCGTCATCGCGCGCAAGGAAATCCAGGAGGGCCTGCGCAACCGCTGGGTCCTCGCGACCACGCTGCTTCTGGCGACGCTCGCGCTCACCCTCACCTTCCTCGGCAGCGCGCCCACCGGCAATGTCGGGGCAAGTGCGCTCGACGTGATCGTCGTCAGCCTGTCGAGCCTGTCGGTGTTCCTCGTGCCGCTCATCGCCCTCCTCATCTCGCATGACGCCATCGTCGGCGAGGCGGAGCGGGGCACACTCCTCTTGCTGCTCAGCTATCCGCTGGCGCGTTTCCAGGTGATTGCCGGCAAGTTCATCGGGCATCTGGCGATCCTCGCCTTCGCCACGCTGATCGGCTACGGCGCGGCGGCGCTCGCGCTCGGGCTTGGCGGCGGTGCCGGGCTCGCCGCCGGCTGGCCGGCCTTCGCCCTCCTGATCGGCTCCTCGGTGCTGCTCGGCGCGGTCTTCATCGCCATCGGCTATCTCGTCAGCACGCTCGCCGGCGAGCGCGGCATGGCGGGCGGCATCGCCGTCGGTGTGTGGCTGGTCTCCGTGCTGGTCTACGACATGGCGCTGCTCGGCCTCCTGGTCGCCGACCAGGGGCGCACGGTCACGGGCGGGCTGCTCAATGCCCTCCTTCTGCTCAACCCGACCGATGCCTATCGCTTGCTCAATCTCGGCGGCGAGGCGGGGGCGATTTCCGGCATGGCCGGGGCAGCCTCGCTCAGTGCGCCCGCGCTTGTCGCCGCGCTCGCGCTGTGGGCGGCGCTGCCGCTTGCCGCCGCCATGCTGGTCTTTTCAAGGAGAGAGGCATGAAACGCATGCTCGCCACCCTCGTTCTCGTCCTCGTCGCCGGCTGCTCGGAGCAGCCGGCCGAGGTGCCGCAACCCTTCGCCCTGACGGAGGAGGCGATCGGCCGCTATTGCGGCATGAACGTGCTGGAGCACGAAGGCCCCAAGGGCCAGATCATCCTGTCGCAGATTCCCGAGCCGATCTGGTTTTCCTCGGCGCGCGATGCGGTCGCCTTCACTCTTCTGCCGGACGAGCCCAAGGCCATCGCCGCCATCTACGTCTCGGACATGGGCACTGCTGCGAGCTGGGCGCAGCCCGGCGCCGAAAACTGGATCGATGCCCGCACCGCCTTCTACGTGATCGGCAGCGCACAGCGCGGCGGCATGGGCGTCGCCGAGACCATTCCCTTCTCCAGGGAGACGGACGCGCGCGATTTCGCCGGAAAGCATGGCGGCGAGGTGGTCGGCTTCTCGGATATTCCGCCCGGCTATGTGCTGGGCGACGGCCAGGCGGCCGACGGAGCGGCGCCGCAGCGCCAGGAGGAAGGGCAATGACCATGGGCGCAGGCCCGACCCGTCGTCGTTTCATCATGCTTTCGGCCGCTGCCGCCGGCACGGCGCTTTGCCCGCTCGGCGCAGGCGCCGGGTCCAGGGCCGTCCGCTGGCGCGGCCGCGCCCTCGGCGCGCCGGCGGAAATGATCCTCCACCATCCCGACCGGGCGCAGGCCGCGCGGCTGATCCGGCGCGTCGTTGCCGAGATCGATCGCCTTGAGCGCATTTTCAGCCTTTACCTGCCGGATTCCGCGCTCGCCACACTCAATGCCCGGGGCGCGCTCGCCGATCCGCCGGCCGAACTGGTGGACCTGCTGGAGCAGAGCCATGCCGTCTGGCAGCAGAGCGACGGCCTGTTCGACCCGACCGTCCAGCCCTTGTGGCTGCTTCATGCCCGGCATTTCTCCGCTCCCGGTGCAGATCCTGCCGGCCCTCCGCGCGACAGCATCAAGGAAACGTTGCGCCGCGTGGGCTTCGGGCACGTCGCCTTCGACCGAAACCGTATCGCCTTTCGCAGGGCGGGCATGGCGCTGACGCTCAACGGCATAGCGCAGGGCTACATCACGGATCGGGCCGTGGAGATCCTGCGCGCCGGCGGCGTGGTGCACACGCTCGCCAACCTCGGTGAAATCCGCGCGCTCGGGCCGCGCGAGGATGGAACGCCCTGGCGCGCCGGCATCGCCGGAACGGATGCGCGCGTCGACCTCGTCGACCGCGCGATCGCCACCTCCGGGACGAATGGTTTCCGCTTTGGCGGGCCGGGCTCCCCGAGCCACCTGCTCGATCCCCGGACCGGCGTTTCGGCGGGTCGCCACGACAGCGTCAGCGTCGTCGCGCCGACCGCCGCGGCCGCCGACGCTTTCTCCACCGCCTTCAGCTTCATGGACGGCGACGGGATCGCGGCCGCGCTGCGCACGCTGCCGGGCATCGAGGTGCATCTGCGCGAGCCGGGCGGAGGGTATAGGCACATCGCCTGACGCTCCGGAACGGGCGCCGGCAACAAGGTCGCGGGCGCTGACGTGTTTATGCGTTGATCGTCACGACGCGGTTGCGGCCCGTCCGCTTGGCTTCGTAGAGCGCATTGTCGGCCCGCAGGATCGCCGAGCCGAACGGCTCTTTCGATGGATCGGCGAGCGTGGCGCCGATGCTGACGCTGAGCGGGATCGCGGTACCCTCGATGTCGAAGGGCGAGGCATGGATCGCTGTGCGGATGCGCTCGGCCAGTGTTCCGGCCGCGGCCGGCTCCCCGGCGGTCAGCAACAGGGCAAATTCCTCACCGCCAAGCCGCGCGAAGCGATCGTCCGGGCGCGCGACCTCCTGGCAGCGGCGGACGAATTCCATGAGGACGAGGTCGCCCGCACGATGGCCGTGCGTGTCGTTGATCGATTTGAAATGATCGATGTCCAGCATGAGCACGCCCATGGAGCGGCCGCTGCCCGCCCTCGAGAATATCTCCTCCGCCTCCTCGAAGAAGCGCCGGCGGTTCAGGATGCCGGTCAGCGGGTCGGTGTCGGCAAGGGCCTTGAGCTGCTCGGCATAGGCGCGCTCCTTCGTGACGTCGATATAGAGATTGACGTTGAAGTTGCCGATCGTCCTGTGGCGGAACTGGATGCGCCGCTCCGTTCCGCTCGCCGTCATGACATTGAGGTCGAACGGCGTCATCTCGCGGTTCTCGCGGCGGGCCGCTTCGATGGACGAATGCCAGTGCGATCGGGCAAACTCGCGATATTGCGGGTCGGGATAGGCCAGGCGCCACCAGTCCTCGATGCTCTCGATCTCGTCCTGCGTATAGCCGAAGAGCGCCTTGAACGTCGCATTGGCGAACTGGATCTGGTCGTCCGTGCTGGCGATCTCGAAGCCGAAGGGCAGCCAGTCCAGAAGCGAGACGACATTCTCCTGCCAGCCGGCGAGGGAGACGGAGCCTTGCGGCGGCGCATCGGTGAAGGTGAACAGGCGCACGAGCTCGCCCTCGATCGCAAGCTTGGTGACCTGCACCATCAATACGCGTTCCTGTCCCTGCACCATGGCACGGATCAGGAACGGTTCGCCGGGCACGCCGATCGGGGCGACACTCCATATCTGCGAGAGGAGAATGCTCGCCTCGCGGCCGACGAGATCCTCCATCGGCAGGTCTTCGAAGGCATCCAGCCCCAGCCCGAACAGAACCGCGGCATTGGCATTTGCCCGGCGCACATGCAGGGTGCCCTTTTCGACAAGCACCATCGGTGCACCGACGCACCCCATCCAGAAATCGACTTCCTCACGGGACCTGCCGTGGGGAACATCGTTCGTCTTGGTTCGCTGCGACGCTGTACTGCTCATGCGATCCGCTACCCATCGTCGTCTGTGCCAGGCCACGGAGACCCTCCGCGCCCGAGGATAATCACCTAACGTAAGAAAAGGCTTAAGCGGCGGGAGGCTTCCCCTGGCCGATCCTCACCCTATCGCCAGGATGCCGTCGTTTGGCATAATTTGCCCATTGGAAATTCGCGCCAGCGACCTATAATTTCGTTTGCAGGTTCGTTTATCTTCGTTTTGAATGCAGCCTGCTTCGCGACGAAGCGAGCCGAGGCGGGATCGAGGAGGATCTCCCTTCGGAACGGGTCGTTCCAGCGGCTGGAACATCAGGGAGGAACCATGTCCAATCGTCTCATCGCTGCCTCGACAGCGGCTATCACCCTTTCGCTCCTGTTTGGATCGAGTGCCCTTGCCGCCACCGAACTGCAATGGTGGCATGCCATGACCGGCGCCAACAACGAGGTCGTCGACCAGCTGGCGAAGGAATTCAACGACAGCCAGAGCGAGTACAAGGTCGTACCGGTGTTCAAGGGAACCTATCCCGAAACACTGAATGCCGGCATCGCGGCCTACCGCTCCAAGCAGCCGCCCGCGATCATCCAGGTGTTCGACGCGGGCAGCGGCGTGATGATGGGGGCCGAGGGCGCCATCGTGCCGGCCGCCGACGTGCTGCAGAAGGGCGGCTACACGTTCGACAAGTCGCAGTATCTCGCCGGCATCGTCGCCTATTATTCCAAGCCGGACGGCACCATGCTGTCCTTCCCCTACAATTCGTCCTCGCCGATCCTCTACTACAACAAGGACGCCTTCACGAAGGCGGGGCTCGACGCGGAGAATCCGCCGAAGACCTGGCCGGAAGTCTTCGAGGCCGCCAGGAAGATCAAGGCGAGCGATGCTTCGAAATGCGGCATCACCTCCACCTGGCTGACCTGGATCCAGACCGAGAATTTCGCGGCCTGGAACAATGTCGCCTATGGCACGAACGAGAACGGCCTCGGCAGCACCGATGTGAAGCTCGAGTTCAACGCGCCGCTGTTCGTGGAGCATTTCCAGGCCATTGCAGACCTCGCCAAGGACGGCACGTTCCGCTATGGCGGGCGCACCTCGGAAGCCAAGCAGCTCTTCATGTCGGGCGAATGCGCGATCCTGACCGAATCCTCCGGCGGCCTCGGCGATATCGTCAAGTCCGGCGTGAACTACGGCATCGGCCAGCTGCCCTATTACGAAGGCCACGGCCCGCAGAACACCATTCCCGGCGGCGCCAGCCTCTGGGTCTTCGGCGGCAAGAGCGACGAGGAATACAAGGGCGTCGCGCAGTTCTTCAATTTCCTCTCGCAGACGCAGATCCAAGCCCGCCTCCACCAGGTCTCCGGCTACCTGCCGGTCACCAATGCGGCCTATGAGGAAACCAAGAAATCGGGCTTCTACGAGAAGAACCCGGCCCGCGAGACGCCGATCCTGCAGATGATCGGCAAGGCGCCGACCGAAAACTCCAAGGGTGTGCGCCTCGTCAACCTGCCGCAGGTGCGCGACATCATGAACGAGGAGTTCGAGGCGATGCTGGCCGGTTCGCAGGATGCGAAGACGGCGCTCGACAAGGCCGTCGAACGCGGCAATGCGGCCATCGCCGAGGCGATCGGCAACTGAGCGTAGGATGCGTCATGCCGCCTGCTTCCCTCGGGATGCGGGCGGCGGACGGCACGTCTTGACCTGTCGCTTCGGGAGCCTGCCTTGCACACTGTCGCCTTCCCCAACAAGATCCTGCCCTATCTCCTGGTCGCGCCCCAGATCATCCTCACCGTGGTCTTCTTCTTCTGGCCGGCGAGCCAGGCGATCTACCAGTCGACCCTGCGCGAGGATCCGTTCGGCCTGAAGAGCGGCTTTGTCGGGCTTGCCAATTTCTCCGCCGTGCTTGCCGATCCCAACTACCTTTCCTCGCTGCAGGTCACCGTGATCTTCAGTATCCTGACGGCGCTGGTGTCGATGGGCGTCGCGCTGCTGCTGGCGACCGCCGCCGACAGGGTGGTGCGCGGCCAGACGCTCTATCGCACGCTGCTGATCTGGCCCTATGCGGTGGCGCCGGCCGTCGCCGGCATGCTCTGGCTCTTCATGTTCAACCCGGCCATGGGCACGCTTGCCTATCTGCTCCGGCGCAACGGTTTTGGCTGGGATCCGCTTCTCAACGGCGACCAGGCCATGGCGCTCATCGTGGTTGCCGCGGCCTGGAAGCAGATCAGCTATAATTTCCTGTTCTTCGTCGCCGGCCTCCAGGCGATCCCGAGATCGCTGATCGAGGCGGCTTCCATCGACGGCGCGCGGGGTGCGCGGCGCTTCTGGACCATCGTCTTCCCGCTTCTTGCGCCCACCACCTTCTTCCTCCTGGTGGTCAACACCGTCTATGCCTTCTTCGACACGTTCGGCATCATTCACGCGGTCACCGGCGGCGGTCCCGCCAAGGCGACCGAGACGCTGGTCTACAAGGTCTACAACGACGGCTTCGTCAACCTCAACCTCGGCTCCTCCGCCGCGCAATCGGTGATCCTGATGATCATCGTCATCGCGCTGACCGCCTTCCAGTTCCGCTTCGTCGAGAAGCGCGTGCACTACGGGTGAGGAGAGGCCATGATCGAAAAACGCCCCATCGCCAATCTCATCGGCCACTTCGTGCTGGTCCTCGGGATCATCGTCGTCGCCTTTCCGATCTACTACACCTTCATCGCCTCGACGATGACCTCGGAGGCCATCATCCGGCCACCCATGTCGCTGTTGCCGGGTGGCCACCTGGTCGAGAACTATTCCGACGCCATGGCCGGCGGCGTCGAGCGGGTCGTCGGCGTCAGCCTGGAGCGGCTGCTGCTCAATTCCTTCGTCGTGGCCATCGCCATCGCGGTGGGCAAGATCGTCATCTCGTTCCTGTCCGCCTTCGCCATCGTCTTCTTCCGCTTTCCGCTGCGAATGGTGTTCTTCTGGATGATCTTCGTCACCCTGATGCTGCCGGTCGAGGTGCGCATCCTGCCGACCTACAAGGTGATCGTCGATCTCGGCCTGATCGACACCTATGCCGGGCTGACGCTGCCGCTGATGGCGTCGGCCACGGCGACCTTCCTGTTCCGGCAGTTCTTCCTCACCATTCCCGGCGAACTGGTCGAGGCGGCGCGCATCGACAATGCCGGGCCGTTCCGCTTCATGCGCGATATCCTGCTGCCGCTCTCCAGCACCAATATCGCGGCGCTCTTCGTGATCCTCTTCATCTACGGCTGGACGCAGTATCTCTGGCCGCTTCTCGTTACCAACGACGCGAAGATGAACACGATCATCATCGGGCTGCGCCGCATGGTGGACTTCACGGATGCCTCCACGCCGTGGAACTACGTCATGGTGACGGCGATCCTCGCCATCATTCCGCCTATCCTCGTCGTCGTGCTGATGCAGCGATGGTTCGTCAAAGGTCTCGTGGAGACGGAGAAGTAATGGCCAGGATTGTACTCAACGATGTCCGCAAGACCTATGGAACGGTGGAAGCGATCAAGGGCGTCTCGCTCGACATCGCGGATGGTGAGCTGATCGTGCTGGTCGGTCCGTCCGGCTGCGGAAAGTCGACGCTGCTGCGCATGATCGCCGGGCTCGAAGGCATTACCGGCGGCACGATCTCGATCGGCGACCGGGTCGTCAACGATCTGGAACCATCGGAGCGCGACATCGCCATGGTCTTCCAGAACTACGCGCTCTATCCGCATATGACGGTGCGCCAGAACCTCGCCTACGGCCTGAAGAACCGCAACACGCCGAAACCGGAGATCGACCGGCGGATCGCCGCGGCGGCCAAGGCGCTGGAGATCGAGCCGTTCCTTGAGCGCAAGCCCCGGCAATTGTCCGGCGGCCAGCGCCAGCGCGTCGCCATGGGCCGCGCCATCGTGCGCGAGCCGGCAGCCTACCTGTTCGACGAGCCGCTCTCCAACCTCGATGCCAAGCTGCGGGTGCAGATGCGGGTCGAGATCAAGCGGCTGCAACGGTCCCTCGCGACGACCAGCGTCTATGTCACCCATGACCAGATGGAGGCGATGACGCTTGCCGACCGGCTCGTCGTGCTGAACGGCGGGCATATCGAGCAGGTCGGCACGCCGATCGAACTCTACGAGAAGCCGGCGACGACATTCGTCGCCACCTTCATCGGTTCACCGTCGATGAACCTGCTTGCCACGCCGGCGCCGGGCGCCGGATGGGTGCTTTCCGGCGCGACACACCTGCCGGCCGGCGTCGCCACCCTCGGCATCCGGCCGGAGGACCTGCACCTGGCGGAGGAGGGGCGCGACGATGCCTTCCGCGCCGATGTCAAGGTTGCCGCCGTCGAGCTTGTCGGCGCGGAGAGCTACGTGCACGGCACGCTGCCGGATGGCACCCCGATCGTCTTCCGCGTCGCCGGCCGCTCGCGCATCGCCATGGATGACACCATGACCATCGGGGCTGCGGCATCGGGCCTGCATTTCTTCAACAAAGAGGGTGCGCGGCTCGCATAGGGCTTCCCGTCACGCCGAAAAGGGCGTCACCGCAGGATAAGGCGCTCCATGAGGGCTTTAAGGTCCCTCGCCACGGCAAAGCTGTCGTCCTGGTGCTGGCGCCTGCAGAAGAGCTCGCAGCTCCACCAGCCGGTATAACCGGTGGACTTGACGGCATCGACCCAGCTTTGGAGGTCGAGCACGCCTTGGCCGGTCGGCACGTCCCGGAGGACGGGTTCGTTCGGTATGCCGCCGGCATAGGGCAGGGAATCGCAAAGATGCACGCCGTAGATCAGCGCCTTGTCGAGCCGGGCGATGCGTTCCGGTGTGTCGCCGCTGGTATAGGAATGCCAGAAATCGATGACGATGCGCACATTGTCCCGCTTGCAGCGGTCGATCACCTGCAACTGGGCATCCATCGTATTGAGCGGCGTCCAGGACAGCGCTTCGAGATAGACGAGCAGGCCATGCGATGCGGCGATGTCCGCGACGGCCTGGAGATTGGCGGCGGTGAGGTCCAGCTGGGCGTCCGTCGGCAGGTCGACGAGGCCGCGGTAGAGATGGGGATACCGCTGTGCGGCACCCGCCTCGAAGACCCGGATATCCAGCGGGCCGGTGATGGCCTCGATGCCCCTGGCCCCGGCTGCCGAGGCCAGTGCGCAGAGCTCTTCGGCCTCCCGCAGCATCTGCCGGCGGCCGTCGCCCTGCCGCTCGAGGTCGATCAGGAAGCCGATGCCGGGCAGGGCGAGGCCGTCGAGCCGCGCCTTCAGCTCGGATGTGGAGAAGCCGGCTTCGAGGAAGGCGGCGATCTTCGGGCCGGAGGTTTCGAGGCCGTCGAAGCCGAGGCTGCGCGTGATCGCGATGTCGATCGCCAGCGTGTTCGGCCGGGATGCCATGGAATGGTAGATGAGCTGGTTTTCTGTCCGGGTCATGGATGCGAGCCTCCTGCGCTCGTCTTTGCGTCAACGGTCCCGATGGAAACGGGCCGTTTGTTCCGGGCCGCGCGGATGGCTTCCGCGGCGCGCAGCGCGATGACATTGTCCTCGCCGAGCGACATCCATGTCGCCGGCTTGCGGGGCAAGGCCAGGAAGGCTTCGATCGTCGTGACATGCGGGTCGCGCTCGCGCACCGGGATGAGCTCGTTCCGCCCGTTCAGCCGCCGGACCAGCGTGCCGGCGCCTTTTCCGCTGAGCGTTCCATGGGCGGTCAGCGTGCCGCGGTCGCCGGCGAGCATGACGATGCTTTCGAACTCCGCTGTCGTGAAACTCTCGTAGGATTGAAGGACGGCGCCGCCCGACAGGCCCAGCGCATAGGACTGCTGGTCGGTCTCGCCCTGCGCCGGGGAGGCCGAAAGGGCGGAGACGGCGACAGGCTCCTGGCCGGTGAGGAAACGCGCAAGGTCGATGCTGTCGATGGAGGCTTCGAAGAGCGCATCGCCACGGTCCACCGCCTCGTCGACATGGCGGTTGGGCGGCGGCTGAAAGGGCGCGCCGCGCGCGATGAGGAGCGATTGCAGCGTGCCGATTTCCCCTTCCAGCAGCAGCCGGCGCATGGTCTGGTGGGGCGAAAGGGTGCGGAAGGGCTGGTGGAGCGCCAGGGTGATGCCCGCCGTCCGGCATGTCTCGACGAGGCTTGCCGCCAGGCGGCTGCTGCCGGCGATCGGGCCGTCGCACAGGACGTGTTTGCGCTCATCCGCCGCTGCCAGGATGTAATGCTTGCGCCGGCCGCGGACGGCGCTGACATAGGCGAAGCCGATGCGCGGATCCTGCAGCGCGCGCCGGGCATCGAGGGCGACGCCGGGGATGTGCATGTCCTGCGAGAAATGCGCCGCATATTGCCGGTTGCGGCTGACGACCCACAGGGGTTCCTGTCCGGCCGAGCGGATCGCCGCAACCATGTGCTCCGTTGTTATGGTTCCGGTCCCCATGACGGACCATCCGACCGCTTCACTGGACTGCACCACGGATCCTCCCTTTCATCCTGCGGAGCTTGACCGCTCGACCCCGGTGCCACAATTGCGCAGGCGATTGATGTCTTTAGCGATATGAAGTAGAACTAGCGTCATAATGCGTCAGGTAGGGCGCTGGCGGGGGTGGGAATGGATCAGCTGGGACGAGACGGGGCCGCCTTGGCGGCGAACCTCAGGACGCTCTGCGAGCAGCACGGTTCGGTCGCGGCCGTCTGCCGCAAGATCAACGTCAACCGGCAGCAGTTCAACAAGTACCTGTCGGGCGCCCATGTGCCCTCGCCGGCCAATCTCAGGATCATCGCGAACTATTTCGGCCTCAGCGTCCCCATGCTCTTTGCCGATCCGGAGGAGTTCCGCACGCTGGTGGAGGGCAACTTCTTCCACGCGATGGCGACCGCCCGGCAGCTGCCGGAATTCTCGCGCTTCGTCTCGGACATGATCGTCGAGAACAATGCCGATCACAACGACATCGTCGGGGTCTACGACCGCTACCAGTTCTCCTCGATCTACAAGGGTTTCGTGCTGCGGTCGGCCTTCTGCATCTACCGCAACAGGGAATTCCTCCAGCACTATTATGTCGAGCGCTTCCCGAGTTTCGACGACCCGAAGAAGACGGAATATGTCTTCAAATATTACGGCTTCTGCTTCCCCGTCGCCGACCGTCTCTTCACGGCGGATTTCGAGGGCATCCAGTCGAACGAGATGACCTTCGGCGTCTATGCGCAGGTCAAGCGCAATGCCAAGCGCTTCATGTTCGGCATTTCGAGCGGCATCGCCGCGACCGTCTTCCGCCAGCCCTATTCCACGAAGGTCGCGCTGCACTACCGGGGGCCTGGCCTGTTGCGCCGCGAGCATCTCAAGGAGCTGACGGTGATGGACCGCAACGATCCCAGCATTCCGCGCGAGGCGTTGCAGTATCTCGGCGACGGCTCCGACATGATCCAGATGAGCTGAGACGGCTCGGTCAGGGGTGCAGTTCGACGGCGAGCCAGACGCTGTCGCTGTCCGCATAGTAGCGATGCCAGGGATAGGTCCACTGGTTCTCGCCCGTCACCCGGCAAAAGGGATCGTGCGAATAGCCGATCGGCATCACCACGTCCTCGTAGAGGGTCGCCGCGTCGCGGGCCTTGAATTTCTGCATGCGGCCGAGCCCGTGGATCTGCGTGTGCGTTTCCAGGAACGGGTGCTCGTTGTGGATGAAGCAATCCGTGTCGCCCGGCGACCACCAGAGATTGAGCTTCAGCGTGAAGACCTGCGGCGCCTCGGCCGCCGCGCGCTCATTGGTGAAGACGCGCGGATCGAGCGTGACGGTGCCGATCTCGTCCTGCGCCGAGATATAGAGCGGCGTGTCGCGCGGAAAGCTGCGGATGCGGTTGCCCAGCCAGTCCCAGCCGCGGAACATGCAGCCGCCGAGATTGGTCGGGTTGACGACCTTGATGAGCGCCGCCCGCTCCGCCGAGCGGATGCGGCCACCCTTCAGCCAGGTCGATTTCCATGCCGGCACGATGGCGGGGTGCTCGTCGCCCGTCACCATCGGGGTGGGACTGATATTGACAACGATGGCGTCCGCCACGTCATGGTCGACCACGTTCTCGACCAGCTTTGCCGAAATGAAGTCGTCTGCGAAAGCCAGGTCTCTGCTCAGGTTCTGCACGGCGATGCCTCTTTTGTCTGTCCGTGTCCTGAGAAAGCCATAGCGCGTGTCGCGATAGAAGTGCGCGGCGGAATTAATTTGTTCGCGTGATGACGCGATACCAGCTTCACTTTGCGAAAGATGGCTTCCTTTGCGGGCATCCGCTCTGTCCGATCAGGACGCATGGGGACCATTAGAAATTGTCCAAGCCAGCGGCGGTGTAGCGGGCGAGACTGGAAACTATGACGCAGAACTGCTTTTGGAGTGCGTCATCTCGCGTCAGTGTTTCGATGGCTGCGAACTTGCGGCGGCGCTCCGCTCGGCCGAAGAATAAGCCCATCGCCGGAAGGCTCCCCTTCCTGCTCACGAGACAACGATATTTCAGAGGGTCGATCACATGAAACTGACAGGTGGCCAAGTCGTCGCGAAAGCGTTGAAGGAATACGGCGTCGAATATGTGGCGGGCGTGCCCGGTCATGGCATCTGGTCGCTGTTCGACGCCTTCCTGCAGGAAGGCTCGGAGATCCCCTTCATCCAGGTGATGCACGAGCAGAGCGCGGTTCACATGGCGGACGGCTATTATCGCGCCTCCGGCAAGCCGATGGCCTGCTCCACCTCGGTCGGCCCGGGCGCGGCCAACACAATCATCGGCCTTGCGACCGCCTATTGCGATTCCACCTCGCTCTTCTACGTCTCCGGTTCGCCCCAGACCTACATGCACGGCCACGGCACCATGCAGGAGCTGGAGCGCCAGCAGGACAACGCCTTCCCGCGCATCACCGAGCAGGTGACCAAGCGCGCCTGGCAGGCCAATTCGGTGCAGGTCCTCCCAAGCATCATGCACCGCGCCTTCAGCGAACTCATGACGGGCCGCCCGGGTCCGGTCCATGTCGAAGTTCCGATGGACGTCCAGGTCGAGGCGGCGGATGTCACCATCCATCCGCTCGGCAAGCGCCTGCCGGTCGGCGTCGCCTATCCGGATCCGAAGGCCGTCGAGGCGGCGCTGAAGGTGCTTCTTGCCGCCGAACGTCCGGTCATCGTCGCCGGCGGCGGCGCCATCACGGCGAACGCCTCGGCCGAACTGACGCGCCTTGCCGAAAAGCTCGGCGCGGCCGTCTCCATCACCTGGAACGGCAAGGGTGCGATTTCGGAAGATCACGCGCTGTTCATCGGCGCTGTCGGCCAGACAGGCACGACCTGCGGCAACAAGATCACCGCCTCGGCCGACGTCGTCGTCTCGGTCGGCTGCCGCTTCACGGACTGGTCGGCCTCGTCCTATGCCAAGGGCGTCTCCTTCTCGATCCCCTCGGCCAAGCTGATCCATATCGACCTCGACCCGCGCGAGATCGGCAAGAACTACGAGACCGAGGTCGGCATCGTCGCCGACGCCAAGGTGACGCTGGAGGCGATCCTGTCGCTCATCTCCGATGCGGACGCGCAGAAGATGCAGGCACGCCGCGAGACCTTCCTCGCCGACGTGCAGAAGGCCAAGGCCGACTGGCGCGCCCAGGTCGAGCCGCGCGAGAACAGCCGCGAGACGCCCTTCACCTCGCAGCGCCCGCTGGTGGCACTGCGCAAGGTCCTGGACCGCAACGGCATCGTCGTCGTCGGTTCCGGCAATACGCAGGGTTCGGTGAAGCAGAGCTTCCCGGTATACGAGCCGCGCACGCACCTCACCTCCGGTTCCTATTCGCCGATGGGCTGGGCGGTGCCGGCGGCGATGGGCGCCAAGCTTGCCTGCCCGGATCGGCAGGTCGTCGCCATCGTCGGCGACGGGGACTTCATGATGTCGCTGCCGGAAATGGGCACGGCGGTCATGAACGGCATCAATGTCGTGTTCCTCGTCCTGAACAACCAGGGCTACATGTCGATCCGCGGCGGGCAGCGCAAGTTCATGGGCCGCCACATCGCCTCCGAGTTCAACCATCACGCCGGCAATGGCGCGCCCTATTCGGCAGATATCGCCGCTTCCGCTAGGGCCTTCGGCCTCCAGGCCTGGAAGGTCGAGAAGGATGAGGACCTTGAAAGCAGCCTGAAGGCGGCGCTCGACTGCGGCGGCCCGGCCCTCGTCGAAGTCATCGTCTCGCGGGATGCCGCCGGCCCGTTCGCCACCGGCTGGTGGGATTTCCCGTCGCCGGCCTATTACGAGAAGGAGCAGGCCGCCTACGCGGACATGCGCGCCCTCGAACAGCACCTCTAAAATCCCGGCGGGGAGGCATCCGCCTCCCTTGTCCCCCCAAGACGATTGACAACGCGGCGCTGACGGCGGCCGTGAACGAAGAGACTTGTCATGATACGCCACATCAAAACAGCCAAGGCCTCCATCGAGCAGGGCGGCACCGACAGCGCGGTCACCAGGACGGTCGAGGCCCTTCTCGCGAAGGTCCGGGACGGCGGAGACAAGGCGGTTCGCGCGCTCTCGGTCCAGTTCGACGGGTTCGACCGGGAAACCTACCGCCTGACGAAGGAAGAGATCGCGCACTGCGTCAATTCGCTTGCGCCGCGGGAGCGGGAGGACCTGGATTTCGCCCAGGACCAGATCCGCCGGTTCGCCGAAGCGCAGAAGGCGGCATTGAAGGATATCGAGGTCGAGACGCTGGCGGGCGTCGTGCTCGGCCACAAGAACGTGCCGATCCAGAATGTCGGATGTTACGTGCCGGGCGGCAAATATCCGCTGCTCGCCTCCGCCCACATGACGGTGCTGACGGCGCGCGTCGCCGGCTGCGAGCGCATCATTACCTGCGCCCCGCCGTTCCAGGGCAGGATCGCGGAAAAGATCGTGGCGGCACAGGCGCTTGCCGGCGCGGACGAGATCTATTGCCTCGGCGGCGTGCAGGCCATTGCCGCCATGGCTTATGGCACCGAGACGATCGAGCCGGTCGACATGCTCGCCGGCCCCGGCAATGCCTATGTGGCGGAAGCCAAGCGCCTGCTCTTCGGCCATGTCGGCATCGACCTTTTCGCCGGCCCGACGGAAACGCTTGTCATCGCTGACGACAGCGTCGACGGCGAACTGGTGGCGACCGACCTCCTCGGCCAGGCCGAGCACGGGGTGAATTCGCCCGCGATCCTCATCACCAATTCGGAAAAGCTGGCGCGCGACACGCTGGCGGAGATCGAGCGCCTTCTGCAGATCCTGCCGACGGCGGCCGTCGCCGGCAAGGCCTGGGAGGATTTCGGCGAGATCATCCTGTGCGACACCGTCGATGAAATGGTGGCGGAAGGCGACCGCGTCGCCTCCGAACATGTGCAGGTCATGACCCGTGACCCGGACTACTTCCTCGAAAAGATGAAGAACTACGGCGCGCTTTTCCTCGGCGCCCGCACCAATGTCGCCTTCGGCGACAAGGTGATCGGCACGAACCACACCCTGCCGACCAACAAGGCCGCCCGCTATACCGGCGGCCTCTGGGTCGGGAAGTTCCTGAAGACCTGCACCTACCAGAAGGTCCTGACCGACGAGGCCTCGGCCCTGATCGGCGCCTACAGCTCGCGGCTCTGCCTGATGGAAGGTTTTTCCGGCCATGCCGAGCAGGCCAATATCCGTGTCCGCCGATATGGCGGCCGGAACGTCGGCTACGCGATGCCCGCAGACCCCGTTTAACAACCGCGCACAGAGTCCGTCAGGGGCCGCGCCCAAAACCCAACCAGAGAGGATGAAACCATGTCCAGATTTATCGCCACAGCGCTTGCGGCGACCATGCTCGTGCCCGTCGCAGCCTACGCGGAAGGCCAGATCGAAGTGCTGCACCACTGGGTCTCGCAGAGCGAGGTCGACGCGCTCAACGTCATCCGCAAGAAACTCGAGGCCAAGGGCTTCGAGTGGAAGGATTCGGCGGTCGGCGGCATGAGCGGCGCCAATGCCCAGCAGGCGCTGCGCTCGCGCCTGACGGCGGGCAACCCGCCCGGCGCCATGCAGTTCCTCGGCTGGGAAGGCGTGCAATGGGCGGAACAGGGCGTCGTGCGCGACCTGAACGACCTCGCCACCGCCGGCGGCTGGCGTGAGGCGCTGGCCCCGCAGCTTCTGCCCTTCGTGACCTCGGGCGAGGCCTTCATCGCCGCGCCGATCAACATGCACCGCCAGAACTGGGTCTGGGCCAACAGGAAGCTCTTCGACGACGCCGGCGTTGCCGTTCCCAAGACCTGGGCGGAACTGATCGAGACCGGCAAGACGCTCAAGGAGAAGGGCATCGTCCCGGTCGCGATGGGCGACGAGCCCTGGCAGATCGGCATCATCTTCGACGCGCTGCTCTCCGACATCAACGGACCGGAATTCTATCAGAAGACCGCGATCGATCTCGACCCCGAGGCGCTCGGCAGCCCTGAAATGGTGAAGGTGTTCGATATGCTGCGCGAGGTCCGCGGCCTCGTCGACGACAATTTCGTCGGCCGCGACTGGGCTGTCGCCACCGGCATGGTCATCAATGGCGAGGCCGCCATGCAGTTCATGGGCGACTGGGCGAAGGGCGAATTCCTTGCCAAGGGCCTGAAGCCCAACCAGGACTTCTACTGCTTCGCGACGCCGGGTGAGGTCAACGCCTTCCAGTATCTCATCGACAGCTTCGGCATGTTCACCGTCAGCGACGAGACCGTGCAGAAGGCCCAGGTCGCATTGGCCGAGACCATCATGGACCCGAAGGTCCAGAAGGGCTTCAACCTCATCAAGGGCTCGATCCCGGCCCGCAACGACGTGCCGGTCGACGATTTCGACGATTGCGCCAAGCTCGGCTACCAGGAGCGCGCGGCGGCGATCGAGAAGGGCAGCATGCAGGGCGCCATCACCCATGGCTTTGCCGCAAAGCCGGAATTCGCCTCCGTCTTCAGCGATGTGGCCGCGCAGTTCTTCGTCGGCAAGATGAGCTCCGAGGACGCCGTCAAGATGCTGGTCTCCGGCATCGACAACGCCCGGTAACCCGCATCCCCATCGGAGGAGCCGGCGTGGCCGGCTCCTCCCACAGTCCTTGCCATCGGAGCTGACCCATGAGCGCCTCTACGCGCATGTCATCGCGATTGGCAGGCTGGCTGCCGCGCATCGTCGTCGCTCCCAGCCTGCTCGTCGTCATCGTCACGGTCTACCTGTTCATTCTCTGGACAGGCGTGATTTCCGTCACCTCGTCGAAATTCGTGCCGACCTACGATTTCGTCGGCCTCGAGCAATATGTCCGCCTGTGGGCGACGCCCCGCTGGCACACCGCCGTCGCCAATCTCTTCATCTTCTCCGCGCTGTTCCTTGCGCTTTCCACGGGCCTCGGGCTGCTCATGGCCATCCTGCTCGACCAGAACATCCGGGCGGAAGGCGCGCTCCGTGCGATCTACCTCTACCCGATGGCGCTCTCCTTCATCGTGACGGGGACGGCCTGGAAGTGGATCATGAATCCGGGTCTCGGCGTGCAGAAGGTCGTCAACGATCTCGGCTGGACCGACTTCCGCTTCGACTGGATCACCAGCCCCGACATGGCGATCTACACCGTCGTCGTCGCCGGCGTGTGGCAGTCCTCCGGCTTCGCCATGGCGATCTTCCTCGCGGGCCTGCGCGGCATCGACAATTCCGTCATCAAGGCAGCGCAGATCGAAGGGGCCTCGCTTCCGCTGATCTACCGGCAGATCATCATCCCGATGCTGCGCCCCGCCATGCTGAGCGTCATCGTCCTCTTGAGCTACATCGCCATCAAGAGCTTCGACCTGGTTCTGGCGCTGACGAATGGCGGCCCCGGCACGGCGACCGAGCTGCCGTCGACCTTCATGTTCTCCGCCACCTTCCGCCGCAACCAGATGGGTGTCGGCGCGGCAAGTGCCGTGATGATGCTGATGACCGTCGCGGCCATCATCGTCCCCTACCTCTATTCCGAACTGCGGAGTGAGAACAATGGCTGAAGCCCTTTCCCAATCCGGCAAGGCGCGGCTCGGCCGTCTCTTCGTCTACGGCTGCCTCGTCGTCGTCGCGCTCCTCTACCTCATGCCCCTCTGGGTCATGGTCGTGACGTCCCTGAAACCCCTCGACGAGATCTATGGCGGCTCGTTCATCGGCGTGCCCAAGGTGGTGACGCTCGATGCCTGGCGCGCGGCGTGGTCCGAGGCCTGCATCGGCACGGAATGCACCGGCCTGAAACCCTATTTCGTCAACTCGCTGCTGATGGTGATCCCGGCGGTGGCGCTCTCGACCGGCATCGGCGCGATCAATGGCTACATCCTCACGAAATGGAGGTTTCCCGGCGCGAATTTCGTCTTCGGCCTCCTGCTGTTCGGCTGCTTCCTGCCCTACCAGGCGATCCTTATCCCCATGGCCCGCACGCTCGGCCTTCTGGGGCTTGCCGGTTCCATTCCCGGCCTCGTCGCCGTGCATGCCTCCTATGGCATCTGCTTCACGACGCTGTTCTTCCGCAATTACTTCGTGTCGCTGCCGGATGAGCTGACCAAGGCGGCGATGGTCGATGGCGCGGGCTTCTTCCGCATCTTCTGGAGCGTCATCCTGCCGACCTCCATCCCGATCATCGTCGTCTCCTGCATCTGGCAATTCACGCAGATCTGGAACGATTTCCTGTTCGGCGTCTCGTTCACGTCCGGCTCCAGCAGTCCCATCACGGTGGCGCTCAACAACATCGTCAACGTGACCACCGGCCGCAAGCAGTACAATGTCGACATGGCCGCCGCCATGATCGCCGCCATCCCAACCCTGGTCGTCTACATCGTCGCGGGCCGCTATTTCGTCCGCGGGCTGACGGCCGGCGCCGTGAAAGGCTGAAGCCATGTCCACTCTCGAAATCGATCGCGTCCGCAAGGCCTATGGCCATCTCGAGGTCCTGAAGGAGGTGTCGATCTCCATCGGAACCGGCGACTTCCTCGTGCTGCTCGGCCCCTCCGGCTGCGGCAAGTCCACGCTGCTCAACATGATCGCCGGGCTGGAGACCATTACCGGCGGCGAGATCCGCATCGCCGGGAAGACCGTCAACGACCTCTCGCCGAAGGACCGGGACATCGCCATGGTGTTCCAGTCCTATGCGCTCTATCCGACGATGACCGTGCGGCAGAACATCGAATTCGGCATGAAGATCCGCCGGATCGCCCAGGCCGACCGCAACAGGGCCGTGAAGACCGCGTCGGATCTCCTGCAGATCACCCACCTTCTCGACCGCAAGCCCTCGCAGCTTTCCGGCGGCCAGCGCCAGCGCGTCGCCATGGGGCGGGCGATCGTGCGCGAGCCGAAACTCTTCCTGTTCGACGAGCCGCTGTCGAACCTCGACGCGAAACTACGCGTCGACATGCGCACCGAGATCAAGCGTCTGCATGCCCGCCTCGGCACAACGATCGTCTATGTCACGCATGACCAGATCGAGGCGATGACGCTCGCGACCCGCGTCGCCGTGATGAAGGACGGCGTGGTGCAGCAGCTCGACGAGCCGCAGGCCGTCTACGACCGGCCGGCCAATGTCTATGTCGCGCGCTTCGTCGGTTCGCCGGCCATGAACATCGTGCCGGCGGTTCTGGAGGCCGAGGGGTCAACGGCGGCGGCCGTCATCGACATCGCCCGGCGGCCGGCGGCGCGCGTCGCGGGCATTTCCCTCTCCGCGGAGGCGCTTCGCCGCTATGCGGGCCGAAAGGTGCTGGTCGGCATTCGCCCGGAGAATTTCTCGATCGCCACGACGAGTGCCGCACCCGCGCTGACCGTCGATTTCGACGTCGTCGAGCCGACAGGGCCGGATACGCTCGCCGTCTTCCAGCTCGGCGGCGTCGAGGTGACCGCCCGCCTTCCGCCGCGCCAGGCCCATGCGGGCCGGGAGGCCGCGCTGGCGGTCGATACGTCCAAGATCGTGCTCTTCGACAGCGAAACCGAAACGCGCATCGACTGAAAGACTTCTCATGACCGAGACGGCAGACATCGTCATCATCGGCTCCGGCGTCGGCGGAGCCTCCCTGGCGCACAGCCTAGCGCCTTCGGGCCTCAAGATCGTCATTCTCGAACGGGGCGTGCATCTGAAGGACAGTCCAGAGGCGCGAGACGATGTCGCCATCTTCCAGAAGGGCTTCTACCGGTCCTCGGAGGAATGGCTGGGAACGGACGGCGAGAGCTTCCTGCCGGGCAACTACTATTATGTCGGCGGCAATTCGAAGTTCTTCGGCGCGGTCATGTACCGGTACCGCCGCGAGGATTTTGCGCCGCGGCCGCATATGGACGGCGCGTCTCCCGGCTGGCCGATGTCCTACGAGGACCTGTCGCCCTGGTATGACGCGGCCGAGCACATTTTCAGGGTGCGCGGCTCGACCACGGACGATCCGACGGAGCCGCGGCATGAAAGACCCTATTCCTACCCGCCGGTTCCCGACGAGCCGGCGATCGCCGCCGTGCGCCGCCGGCTGGAGAAGGCGGGCATCCATCCGGCCTCCCTTCCGCTGTCGATCGATCTCGACGCCTGGCTGAAACGGGCGCCGACGGGGTGGGATGCGTTTCCGAACACCGGAACGGGAAAGATCGATGCGGAGGTAGGGCCGCTTGCCAGCGCGCTTGCCCATCCCAATGTCAGCCTCGTGACCGGTGCCAGCGTCATGCGCCTCGAAACGGACGGGACCGGGCGCCGCGTCACCGCGGCCGTCTACAGGAAGGACGGCGTGGAGCATCGCATTTCCGCCGGCCGCTTCGCCGTTGCCGCCGGCGCGGTCCAGTCCGCTGCGCTTCTCCTGCGCTCGGCCAATGGGGTCCATCCGGCCGGTCTCGGCAACAGTTCGGACCAGCTCGGGCGCAATTTCATGAACCACAACACGACGGCGATGCTGACGGTCCGTCCCTTCGCCGCCAACAGCTGCGTCTACCAGAAGACCATCGCCTTCAACGATTTCTACAACGAGGACAACGAGTACGGTTTCCCGCTCGGCAATGTCCAGCTCCTCGGCCACATCACCGGCAATATCCTCAAGGCCAACCTGCCGATGCCGGCGCCGGCCTGGTTTGCAAGGCTGGTGGCGCGTCATGCCTATGGCTGGTTCCTGACGAGCGAGGACCTGCCCAATCCGGAAAGCCGGGTCATGGTGCGCGACGATCGCATCGTCATGCACTGGATCCGCTCCAACATGCGGGCGCATGAGGCGCTGATCGCGAAAACCCGCGCCGTCATGCGCAAGGCGGGGTTCCCGATCGTGCTGACGCACACCTTCGGCCGCAAGACGACATCGCATCAATGCGGCACGGCGCGCATGGGGCATGATCCGCAAAGTTCGGTCGTCGATCTCGATTGCCGCAGCCACGATGTCGAGAACCTCTACATCACGGATGCCTCCGTGTTGCCGACCTCGGCCGCCGTCAATCCGGCACTCACCATCGCTGCCCTCGCCATCAAGGCCGGCAGCGCCATTGGAAAGGGAAAGTGATGGCACTTCGCGACATGGGATCGGCCCGTTTCGGGATTTTTCCCCGGCATCCGGACGAGGTCGACACGTTCGACTATATCGTGGTCGGCGGCGGCTCGACGGGCTGCGTGGTGGCCGCGCGTCTCTCGGAGGATCCCGCCGTGCGCGTTCTCCTCATCGAGGAGGGGCCGCGCGACCTCAGCCCCTACATCCACATTCCCGGCGCCTACTACAAGACCGCGCAGGGCGATCTCCTGAAGCGCATCCCCTGGGAGCCGATGGCCGAGCAGGAGCGGACGGAAACGCCGACCATGGTGCAGGCCCGGGTGCTTGGCGGCGGCAGCTCGGTCAATGCGATGATCTATATCCGCGGCGTGCCCGACGACTACGAGCAATGGGCGCGCCTCGGCGCGGAGGGCTGGGGCTATGCCGATGTCCTGCCGTATTTCAAGCGCGCCGAGGACAACAACCGCTTCTGCAACGAGGCCCATGGCGTCGGCGGACCGCTCGGCGTCTCCGATATCGATTACATCCATCCGCTGACCCGCGCCTGGCTGCAGGCCTGCCAGCAGGCGGGGCTGCCCTACAATCCGGACTTCAATTCCGGCGATCCGGCGGGCTGCGGGCTCTACCAGGTCACGGCGCGCAATGGCCGCCGCAGCTCGGCCGCCGTCGCCTATCTGGGCCCGGCCCGCAAGCGCGGCAACCTGCACATCGAGACGGGAACGACGGTCACCCGTATCCTCATCGAGAAGGGCAGGGCGGTCGGTGTCGAATGCGCCAGGGGCAAACGCAAGGTCGTCTACCGCGCCGATCAGGAAGTGGTCGTCTCCACAGGGGCGATCGCGACGCCGAAGCTGTTGATGCTGTCGGGCATCGGCCCGGCGGGTGAGATCGAACGGCACGGCATCAACGTCCATGCCGACCTGCCGGGCGTCGGCCAGAACCTCCAGGACCATATCGAGATCTCGCTGGTCTACCAGCTGAATGGCCCGCACAGCTACGACAAGTACAAGAAGCTGCACTGGAAGGCCCTTGCCGGCCTGAACTACGCGCTCTTTCGTAACGGTCCCGCTTCGTCCAACCTCATCGAGGGCGGTGCGTTCTGGTGGGGCAACAGGAGCGAGGCGACGCCCGACATCCAGTATTTCATGGTGGTCGGCGCCGGCATTGAGGAGGGCGTCGATGCCGTGCCGGGCGGCAATGGCTGCACGGTCAATCTGGGGCAGATCCGGCCGCGCTCGCGAGGGGAGGTCACGCTTCAGAGTGCCGATCCGGCGGCAAATCCGCGCGTGGCGCCGCGCTATTTCTCCGATCCCTACGATCTCGAAGCCATCACCGACGGCACGATGGCGGCCCTCGACATCATGGCGCAGCCGGCCATCGCGAAATTCGTGACGGCGCGCCATACGCCGGTGCCATCCCTCAGGACCCGCGAGGAGATCCGTGCCTTCTGCGTCAAGGACGCCCATGCGGCCCTGCACCCCGCCGGGACCTGCCGGATGGGCGAGGACGACCGGGCCGTGGTCGATCCGAAGCTGCGCGTGCACGGCATCGAGCGGCTTCGTGTTGCCGATGCCTCGGTCATGCCGACGCTGATCTCCGGCAATCCGAATTCTGTCTGCATCATGATCGGCGAACGCGCTGCCGATTTTTTGCGTCAATAGGTTCTGCTTTTTATTGCATATATTTGCATGTTTGTGCATGATTGGAATCAATGCATGCACAAAAAGGCAAGTGAAATGAATCCAAGCATTGTGGTCTTCGATATCGGCGGCGTGCTGATCGACTGGAATCCCGCCTATCTTTATCGCCAGATCCTGCCGGACGAGGCGGCGGTTTCGGCCTTCCTGGCGGAGGTCTGCACTCCGGCGTGGAACGAGGCGTTCGATGCCGGGCGGCCGTTTGCCGAGGGCATAGCCGAACTCGTGCAGTGCCATCCTGAACGGGCCGATCTGATCGAGGCCTACTGGCTGCGCTGGCACGAGATGCTGGGCGGCGAGGTGCCGGGGACCGCCGGCATTCTGGGACGGCTGAAGGCGGACGGCGTTCCCGTGCACGCGATCTCGAACTGGTCGGCGGAGACCTTCCCGCGGGCGCAGGCGATCTTTCCCTTCCTCGATGCGTTCGATGTGCTCGTCGTCTCCGGACGGGAGAAGCTCATAAAGCCGCATGCGCCCATCTTCGAGCGCTATCTGGAGCGGGCGGGCGTGCGCGCCGAGCAATGCATCTTCATCGACGACAATCCGGCGAACATTGCCGCGGCAGCGGCGCTTGGCTTCCACACCGAGCACTTCAGCACGGCCGAGGCGCTTGAGGCCCGCCTGACGGCCCTCGGCCTGCTTGTGCCCCAGGCGGAGACGGCGGGATGACCGCGGACAGGAAGGAACTGGCGGCGCTTTCTCCGGAGGAGCGGCAGGCCGTCATTCTCGAAAAGGTCAATGCGGCCGGCCGGGTCCTTGCGGCCGGGCTGGCGCAGGAGTTCGGCGTGTCGGAGGATTCGATCCGCCGCGACCTGCGCGACCTTTCGGATGCGGGGCTGGTGCAGCGCTTTCACGGCGGCGCGGCGCGGCTCGTCACGCCGGCTCTCGATTTCCACCGGCGCGAGACGCTGCACGCGGAGGAAAAGCAGTCGATCGGCCGCGCCGCGGCCGCGACGATACCCGACGGGGCGACGCTGCTGGTGGATTCGAGCACGACGGTCGTCCGTTTCGTGCGCTCGCTCTCGCCGGCGCTGTCCCTGCGCATCATCACGACCGCGGTCGACGTCGCCGCTGCCGCGCTCGATCATCCGCTCGCCGAGGTGGTCATGCTCGGCGGCCGCCTGGGCCGGCTGACGCGCAGCGCGACCGGCGCCGGCGCGATCGACGCGATCCGGGCGCTGCGGGTCGACTATTGTGTTCTCGGCACCTGCGGCGTCGATCACGGCCTGACGCTCCGCGCGGACGATTTCGAGGACGCCCACCTGAAGTCGGCGATGATCCGGGCCGCGAACAAGACCCTGCTCCTGGCGACGGCGGATAAGCTCGGCCAGGCGGCGACCTATGAAGTGGCGCCCGTCTCGGCGGTATCGGCGCTTTTCACCAGCAGCCGGGATACCGCCATCCTAAAGGCCATCCGCGAGGCCGGCGTCGATGTCGAGACAGTCTGACGGTTTACGGAGATGACCATGCGCTTTTCACCGGATGAGGACGCCCGGGCGATCCTTCTGCCCGCCTTCGATACGCTCGACATCATGGATGTCATGGCGCCCTTCCTGGAAAAGGGCGGCTGTTCCGTCCTGATCGGCGAGACGCGGGCGGAATATGTCGCGCGGCGCATGTCGGCCGAGCGGCTGGCGCGCGAGACGCCGGATAGCTTCCGCGCCGCCGTCGCGCGGCTGAAGGCCGTAACTCCCGGCTTGATCGTTGCCGTGGACCAGGAACTGGGCGGCATCCAGCGGCTGCAGGGGCTGGTTCCGCCGCTTCCCTCGCTCGACGAAGCGCATGCGCTTGGCGACGCGGCGCTCGCCGAACGGTGCAGGGCAACGGCCGCCGCCTCCCGCACGCTCGGGGTTTCGATGTTCCTGGCGCCCATCGCCGATGTCCTCGACGGGCAGAACGCCTGGCTGCGCGGCCGCACGATGGGCAGCTATCCGCAGGCCGTTGCCCGGCTGGTGTCGGCCTTCGTGAAAGGCGTCCAGAGCGCTGGCATCACCGCGGTGACGAAGCATTTCCCCGGGTTCAATGCCCTGGACGGCGACCCGGCGCTCGTGGATGTCTCCCTTCACACGCCGCGTGATCGCCTTTTTCACAATGCCCTGCCGTTCACGGCCGCCATCGAAGCCGGGACGCGGGCGATCATGACGGGGCCGGCACCCGTCGCCGCGCTCGACAGGCAGAATGCCGCCAGCACCGCGCCGGCGGTCATGGCGATGCTGCGCAACGACTTCGGGTTCAAGGGCCTGATCGTCAGCGACGATCTCGACGCTCCCGCCACGATGCGTGGCCGCTCCCTCCTCGAAACCGCGATCGCCTCCGTCGGTGCGGGGGCGGACCTGCTGCTCGTGGGCGGCGGGCCGCACCTTGATGCGCTGTGCGACGGCATTGCCGATGCTGCCGGTTCCGGGCGCCTCGCGCCGGATCGCGTGGCGGAGGCGGCAGCCCGTGTGCGGCAGAACGCAGCGGGCGGTTGAGCGCATTCGCGCAACGTACGGTACAGGTGGTTTTGTTGAAATGGCGGGCAATTCAATCGCAGTGAAAGCGCCTTCGGGGTCGAGCCGGCTGCATTGCAGCCTGTTCTTCCTTGCGGCCGGCATCGGCATTGGCGCGTGGGCGTCCAGCCTTCCGCTGCTTGCCGCCGGCGTCGGGCTCGACAAGGGGCAGCTCGGGCTGGTCCTCTTGTGCTTCGCCTTCGGCGCCATCGTGCTGATGATCGCTATCGGCCGCTATATCGACCGGGTGATCAGCAGCCGGATACTGAGCCTGTGCGGCAGCCTGCTGTTCGGCGCCTCCTTCCTCGTCATTCCGTTGATCGACAGTCCCATCGCTCTCGGCGCAGTCGTCTTTGTCACCGGGGCGGCTTTCGGAACGCTCGACGTGGCGATGAACACGGAAGCATCCCGGGCGGAGCGGGAGACCGGGCGTCACATGATGTCGTCGTTCCACGCCCTTTTCAGCATCGGCAATCTTGCGGGCGCCTTCCTGGTGGGGCAGCTGATCGGCCATGGCGGCAACCTGCAGGTCTGCCTCGGGGCTGCCGGCCTTCTCGTCATGCTCCTCGCCCTGTCCGCCCGGATGACGGCGAGGAAAGCCGCCCATGCTGTCCCGGGCCTCTCTTCGGAAGCTCTGCCGACAAGGTACGCCTCGCTCGACGCCGCGCAGCGACCCCTCATCCTGCTTCTCGGCGCCATCGCGTTCCTGGCGCTGCTTGCGGAAGGCGGCATGATGGACTGGACCGCGATCTACATGATCGACATTCTCGGCGCGTCGGACAGCCACGGGGCCTATGCCTTCGCCCTTTTCGCCGCGGCCATGGCGGGCGGCCGCCTTGTCGGGGATGCGGTGACCCGGCGCGTGGGCCATGTGGCCCTGATCAGGACCGGCGGCCTCCTCTGCGCGCTGTCTGTCGCCATTCTGCTGTTTGCCGACAGCGTCGTCCTCTGCCTTGCCGCCCTTGTCCTCTGCGGCTTCGGGGTCGCGAACATGGTGCCGGCCGTGTTCGCGCGTGCCGGCAATGTCGGTGCCGACGCGGCCGGCAGGGCGATCTCCATCGTCACCACCATGGGCTACAGCGGCCTGCTGCTGGGCCCGGCCCTGCTCGGGTTCCTCGCCCAGGCGACGAGCCTTGTCGTCAGCTTCGGCCTGATCACGCTGGCGTTCCTCGTCATCGCGGCGGTGACGATCCGGCTGGATGCCTGGCTGAAGCAGCATGCGGCCTGCTGAAGCCCATGGCGGCGTGTCCATCCGGTAGTGACGCTCTGCACGGGAGGGAACCAAAACCGTTTCCGCGAATTTCCGCGCAGGATGCGTGATATCACCAGACGAGGCGGCAGAGAGTGCGAAACGACAGTTCCCCGGTGCGCGTTGCAAACATCAGCGCGCCGTCCCCCATCATCCGGCCTGGCGTGAATGCCTGGCGGGTGGGAAGGGCCGACCGGTTGAAGGTTCTCGTCGATGGCGACGCCTACTTCCGGCTGCTGGAAGGTATCCTGCGGCAGGCGCGGAAGGAGGTCTGGATCGTCGGCTGGGACTTCAATCCGGATATCCCGATCCGGCCCGACGAGCCGCAATCACCGAGCCTCGGCACCTTCCTGCGCGATCTGGTTACGGAGCGTCCGGACCTCACCATCCGCGTGCTGGTCTGGGCCATGGGGCCTATCTATTCCGGCAAGTCGCTGAAGATGTTCCGCAAGCGCCGCTGGTCCTCCCATCCGCGCATCCGGCTCGCCTTCGACAACCGCCATCCGGTCCGCGGTTCCCATCACCAGAAATTCGTGGTGGTGGACGACCGCGTCGCCTTCGTCGGCGGCATCGACCTCACCGCCAAGCGCTGGGACACGAACGAGCACCGTATCGACGATCCCCGCCGGATCATGCCCTCGGGCGAACCCTACGAGCCGGTGCATGACATGCAGGTGGCGCTTGAGGGGGATGTGGCGCGGCTCGCCGGCGATATCGCGCGCCGGCGCTGGCTGTTCGCCACCGACGAGGCGGTGCCGCCCAACAGGGCTGCGGCTGAAGTCTCGCTCGATGGCCTTGCGCCCGACATGGCCGGGGTGGACGTCGCCTTCGCCCGTACGGAGCCGGCGATCCGCGGGCGGGAGGCCTCTACGGAGGCGATGGACCTGACCGTGGCCGCCCTCAGGGCCGCGCGGCGGCACATCTATATCGAAAGCCAGTACTTCGCCTCGAAGAGGATTTGCGACGTGCTGTGTGAAAAGCTCGCCGAACCGGACGGGCCGGAGGTCGTCGTGATCTCGACGCTGAGTTCCCACGGCACCATTGAGCGCCTCGTGCTCGGCGCCAATCGCGACCGGTTGATCCGCCGCCTCGGCCGGTGCGACAGGCACGGCCGCATGCGTGCCTTCTATCCGGTCGTGCCGAGGCCCGGCGGCATGGAGCAGGAGATCGTCGTCCACTCCAAGCTCGTCATCGTGGACGATGTCTTCCTGCGCATCGGCTCCTCGAACCTCAACCAGCGCAGCGAAGGGCTGGACACAGAGCTCGACGTCGCGATCGAGGCACGCACACAAGGAGAGCGCAAGGCCATCGTCGGCTTGCGCGACCGGTTGCTGGCCGAGCACCTCGATGCCGACCCGGCGCTGTTCGGAGCGGTGGTGGATGCGGAGGGATTTCTGGGCAGGACCATCGACGCCTTCAACACGCGCGGGCGCGGGCTGCGGCCGTTCCGGGATGCCGGGGGCAGGGGTGCCATCGAGCCGGTCGCCGGCACCGGGCTCGTCGATCCGGTCGCGCCGTGGTGGCCGCTTCCTGCCTGGCGGGATGCGGCCCGGGCATTCCTTGGCCGTCAGTTCGGGTTTTCACGCAGGCCCGCATCGCCGTTCGATCCCAGCAAGGCCTCGCTGGCGAGCAGCGAGACCAGCCCCAGCGGCAGCGGGATGAAGAAATAGACGACACGAAAGGCGATCAGCGCGCCGATCGATGCAGACCCTCCCAAAAGAAAGGCGATCGTCGCCTCCAGCACGCCAAGCCCTCCCGGCACATGGCTGATGAGTGCCGTCAGGTTGCCGACCACATAGGCGGCCGTCGTTTCCATGTAGCCCGCCTTGCCGCCCAGCAACTGGTGCAGGCAGGCGGCCACGCAGGCGAAGTTCAAGGTCCCGACCAGGATCTGCGAGCCGGCGAGGCGCGCCGTCGGCAAGGCGAAGCGCCAGCCTTTCACCTTCAGCTCGCCGCGCACGAAGACGGCAAGCGCAAGATAGGTCGCACCGAGCACAAGGCAGGCGATACCGAGGGTAACGGATGCGGCCGTGCCGAGCCCCGCGATCCTGCCGGCGGTGCCGGGAAGCAGGATAAGACAAAGCCCGGCCAGCGTGACGAGGCCGAGGCCGACCGTCACGCCGCAGAAGACGATCAGCTTGGCGATCTCCTCCCCGTCGAGGCCCCAGCGGGAATAGAAACGGTAGCGCACCGCGCCACTGGAGAGCGCGGCGACACCGACATTATGGCCGATGGCGAGGCTGGTGAACGAGGCGAGCGCCGCGCGCGGATAGGAGAGCGGCTTGCCGACATAGTGCAGCGCCAGGAAGTCGAAGAGCGTCAGGCAGAGATAGGAGCAGGCCGCGAAAACGAGTGCCAGGCCGAAGCTTGCCGCGGGAATGGCGGCGACGGAACCTGAAATATCCTGCCATGAATATTGGCTCAGCGTCCGGTAGATCAGCCAGCCGGCGAGAAGGACCGCGACGGCGACAAGGGCATGCAGGATGTGGGTTCGGTTCATGCGTTCCTCGCTTCTTCGAGGCGGAACGGAAACGGCACCTCTCATGTTCCCGAGGCACTGGAGGCAACGAGGGGACGATATCAGGGCGGCTGCGGATCGCGACCCACACAGCCGCTCTCCACGGGGGCTGGACATCGAACGGCCGAGACGGCGGAAACGCGCTTCTTTTTATCCGGCTCATAAATTTTCATCGCCGAGGGAATAGAGCCCGCTCGCTTCCGTTCTTCCTGAGGTCACCGCCATGGCGGCGGAAAGTTCAGGAGGTGGAATATGTTGATCCCTCGTCGACCGGCATGCCCGCGGGGCTTGCCGTCAGGTTCGTTTGCGCCCGTTCTCGGCGTTTGCAAGGGGAGGCCGTGATGACTCCCCAGATGCTGCAGACCCTTTTCGTGATGGAATTCGTGCGCTTCGGCATCGATCTTGCCGGCATGTCCGTCCTGATGTTCGGCATGTACTACCGGCGCTACCGCGACAAGGAACTCGTCACGGCGGCAGCGCTCTTCAACATCTTCGTCTTCGCGGTCCTGACCGTGCTTTCCGTCGTCGATTTCGGCGTGGCGGCCGGCTTCGGGCTGTTTGCGATCCTGGCGCTTTTCACGCTGCGTTCCGAACCGCTCAGCAAGACCGAGATGACCTATTTCTTCGGCAGCGTCGCCATCGCGGTCATTTCGTCCGTGCAGGGAACGACGATCCCGTTCGTGGCCGTCACGGTGCTGTTCGTGCTGGTCGGCGCCTATGTCGTCGACCATCCGAAGATGCTCCAGTCGGTCAGCGGCACGAAGATCTCGCTCGACAAGATCCACCATGCGCTGCTCGCGGATCCCGCGGCCATGCGGGCGGAACTGTCCCGGCGGCTCGGCGTCGACGTGCTGTCCTACCAGGTCCTTCAACTCGACTACATCACCGAAATGGCGAAGCTCAATGTCTATTATCGCAAACACTGACGACTGGTTGCAGCACGGTTTCCAACCCATCAGCCTGGCTGCGCTGAACGGCAAGGCGGCGATGCTGGAGCGGCTGGACAACAAATATGTCGTCGATGCAACCGTGCTCAAGCACGCCGCCGGCGCCTTGGCCGAGGCTTTCGACATGCTGGAAATCGACGGTCTGCGGGCCTTCACCTACGAGACCTGCTATTTCGACGATGCCGGCCGCCGCAGCTATTTCGACCACCATCAGGGCCGGCGCCGGCGTGCAAAGGTCCGGCTCCGCCGCTACGCCGAGGCCGGCCTGTGCTTTCTCGAGGTCAAGCTGAAGGACAGGCGCGGCATCACCGTCAAGAAGCGGCTCAACCGGGATCCGGGAACCTTCGGCATGCTCGACAAGACGGCGCTTGCCTATATCGACGACGTGTACCGGGCTCAATACGGGCAACCCTTTCCCCACACGCTCACGCGCGTCATCGACATGCGCTACCGGCGCATGACGCTGGTCGCCAAGCAGGGTGGCGAGCGCATGACCATCGATTGCGGCCTGCAGTTCTACACACCGGATGCGCGGCACGCGGTCGATGAGAGCCTGTTCATCCTCGAGACGAAATCGGCCAACGGCAACGGCGTTGCCGATGGCATCCTCAGGGCGCTGCACCAGCACCCGACCAAACGGTGCTCGAAATACTGCGTCGGCACGGCGTTGCTCAATCCCGGCACCCGGCACAACAAGTTCCTGCCGGCGCTGCGCAAGCTTGGCAGCCTGCCCGGCCATGATGTCCTGCGCCGGTTACACAATGAATAGGAGTGAGTGAGAGATGATGATCGAGAAAATGCTGAAAGTGCTGCTTTTGTGCGGCTCTGCCTTCGTGCCGGCGTCCGTCGCCTTCGCGCAGCCGGCGTCCTTTGCGCTGACCGTGCTCGACGGCAGGACGGCTGCCGCTACCGGGCCGGACGGCCGCAACATCAGCGAATTGTCCGGGCTTGCCTGGGATGCCGACGACAAGCTGCTCTATGCGGTTTCGGATGATGGCGTGCTGCATCATTTCCGGGTGGAGATCGAAGGTGGCAGGATCGCCGGCATGGAGGCGGTGTTCTCCGTCCGGCTGGCCACCGGCACGACGCCCGCCTTCGTCAATGCCGAGGGGCTCGCCGTCGTCAATGGCGACAACGGCACGCCGTCCGACGGCGAGCTTCTCATCGCCTTCGAGGATGGCCCCGCCATCCATCGCTTCAAGCCGGACGGCACGGCAATCGCCGCCGTGCCGCTGCCGGATGCGCTGTCGGACGCAGCACGGTACAACGAGCCGAACAGCCGGCTGGAAGCCGTGGCCGCCACGCAGGACCACGGCATCGTCACAGCCCCGGAGGAGGCCATGCAGGGCCAGCCGGGTGACGCCCATACGATCTACGGCCTTGATGGCGGGCGCTGGACGTTCGCGACCTTCCAGCCGAAGCGCAGCAACCTGAAGGCCATCGAGACGATGCCCGGCGGCCAGCTGCTGGTGCTCGAGCGCACCCGCGAGAGCAAGGGCGGGCCGACCGCCGGACGCCTGCGCATCGTCGATCCTGAGGGGTGCACGGGCGAGACCTGCACGGCAATCGATCTCGATGCAGGATCGAATGCACTGCTGAACGACAATTTCGAGGGGCTCGCCCGGATCTCGGACACGCTCTACCTGGCCGTGACGGACAAGACGAAGAAGGAGATGCCTGCAACGCAGTTCGTCCTGTTTTCGCTCACCGGGCCGCAATGACGGCGTGACACGGGCCCGGTCCGCCCTTCCTGCCGGCAGGCATAAGGTTGCCTGCCGATGGCCGTTGGTGGCGCTGCCTGCTATCGCGACAACCGGTTTTCGTCGTCGATCAGGACAAGGCGGCTGGGCGTGGCGTCGCCCCATGTCCACAGGACGAGGTTCAGGTCATCGTCCATGGCAGCCGGCGCGAAGCTCGGCACGAGCAGTCCGTGATAGCCGGCGGCCGAAAGCCTGCGTGCAAATTCCTGCGTTCGGGAGGCGCCGGATGCCCGCATCCGGTCGCGCCAGGCCGGATCGGCGAGCGCCGTCGCATCCATGTCCTGCGCACGCAACGCTTCCGGATCGCGGCAGTCGAAAACCCGCGCGATATCGGCGTCATAGGAAACGAGGGTGGTCGGCTGCAGGTTGCCGACCTGGTTCGCTTCCCGCAGCGCCGTGATGATCGACAGCGACGTGTAGAGCGCGGGCATGCCCTTCGGGTTGAACCGGCCGCCATAGAGCTCGGCGCCGCGCCCGGACAGCGGCTCGCGGGCATAGACCGGGTTCAGCGCCCGGTACAGCTTTCCCTGATAGCGCATCTGCCGGACTATGCGTGGATGCCGGCGTCAACAGCGTCGATATAGTCGAGCACGTCGTCCGCGCGCCCGCTTCTGACCAGCTGCATGGCGGTCTGGCCGGAAAAGCCGGGAAGCGGTTCCGAGCGATACCAGGCATAGGCCATCAGCGCCGAGCCGAAGCGGGGCTCGACCTTGTTGACGATCTCGATCATCTCGCGCAGGCGCCGCTGCGTCTTGTCGGAACGGACACGGTCCTTGCGCTGGACGGCGTCCTTTCCCAGCCCGGCCGTCCGCGCGATCTCCTCGCTGGTCGTGCGCAGGGCATCGGCGATCTTGCGCGGCATGAAGAGCCCGCCGTCGGCATATTGGGCAAGACCCATGGCGATATCCTTCCGATTTTGCCATTCATTATGACGCAATATAGCGTCAGATATCGCGGGTTTCAATGGCGCGTTTGTTGAGAGAAACGGAAAAGGTTTCGGCGTCCCGAGTGGACGATGCCGCTCATGGCTGCTCCTGTTGCAGGCGGGAGAGGGTTTTGGCCCATTGCCGGGCGATCGACAGCCCGACGGACTGGACGGGCAGGCAGGGCGCGCGGTCGTGGATCGCGATGCCGGCATTCTCGCCGAAGATGCGCTTGCCATAGGTAACGAGATGTTCGAGCGACTGCATGACGAAGGTCGCCGCGGGCAGTGCGGCCGCGTAGAGCGCTTCTGCCTCGGCATGGCGGCCGGCCCGCCACAGGTCGAGGATACGCGCCGCGACCGGGGCGATGTCGGGTGCCAGCACGAAGCCCCGGCAGCCGATGCGCAGGGCATCGGTCATTTCCAGCCCGCCCCGCCCGCCGACAACCGCAAGGCTGTCGCCCGCCACGTCGATGATGCGGGCAAGGCCGAGCGCCGCGTCCTCGGCCTTCACGGCGGCAAGATTGGGGGCCCGTTGCTTCAGGCGTACGAGATCCTCGCCGGAAAGGGCGCGGCCGAGATATTGCGGCGCGTTCTGCACGGCGACGGGCAGCGCGGTCGATGTCGCCACCCGCGCGAAGAAGTCGAGATAGACATCCGCGCCATAACTGCCGACCATCGGGGGCTGGAGGATGAGCCAGTCCGCGCCGGCCGCCGCCGCGCAGGTCGCGAGCTCCACCTGCTCGCCCACCGAATTGCCGGCGACGGTCACCGAGAATGGCAGGCGGCCGCCATTGGCGCGTGCCGTCGTTTCGATGAGCGCGCAACGCTCGGTGAAGGTGAGCTTCAGCACCTCGGTCGCCAGCCCCAGCACGGTGATGCCGTGACAGCCCGTTTCGACGCAGTAATCGACCTGCGCTTTCATCGCGTCGTGATCGAGCGCTTCCTGGGCGTCGAACAGGGCGAAGAGCACGGCGTAGACGCCGTCGTGAATGCCGGTTTCTGTCATGCTGCACCCATCATGATGTCCACGCCGCGATCTGCGACCGCCATGGCGGGCGCGTTGGTGTTTCCGCTGACGATACGGGGCATCATGGAAACGTCGAAGACGCGCAGGCCCTCGATGCCCTTGACGCGCAGGTTCGGCGTCAGCACGGCGAGCGGATCGTCCTCGGCGCCCATGCGGGCGGTGCCGCAGGGGTGGTAGTTGGTCTTGACCGTGCGCTTGCAATGGGCAAGCAGCTCGGCATCGGAGCGGAAGCCCTCGCCGGGGAAGATCTCGCCCTTGACCACCTTGGCCATGGGCCCGGTCTGCAGCACCGCGCGCGCAAAGCGCAGCCCGGCGATCTCGTGACGGATGTCGTCCTCATGGCCGAGATAGTTGGAATTGATCATCGGCAGATCGGTGGGGTCGGCCGAGCGCAGGCGCACCGTGCCGCGCGCCTTCGGCTGCAACAAGCAGGAATTGAGCGTGACGCCGTCCGTCGGCGCGACGCCCATGACATCGCGGTCGAGATAGACGGTCGGAACGCAGTAGAACTGGATCATCGGTTCGCCTGCGGGGTCGAGCGGGTTGATGAAGGCGCAGGCCTCGCAGCCGTTCGTCGAGACGGGGCCGGAGCCGAACAGCATGTATTGCAGGCCGTTGCGAAGCATGCACAGGCCGCGATCCTCGCCATAATAGCCGAGCTTCTCGTGGGTGGCGGCGACCAGCGGAACCTCGTGGTGGTCCATCAGGTTCTCGCCGACGCCGGCAAGGTCCGCCTCGACCGCAATGCCGTGGCGGCGCAGCTCGTGCGCGGGACCGATGCCCGAGAGCATCAGGATTTTCGGCGTGCCGAAGGCGCCGGCGGTGAGGATGACCTCGTTTGCCGCATGGAGCGTCCTGATCCGGCTGCCTTCGGCGATCTCGACGCCTGCAGCCTTGCCGCCCTCTATGAGGAGGCGCAGGACGCGTACGCCGGTCAGGATTGTGAGCTTCGGATCGGCGGCCAGGGGCTCGATAAAGGCCTCGACCGCGCCGCAGCGGCGGGCGCCGCCGATCGTCGTCTGCATGTAGCCGACGCCAGCCTGCGTGCCGTCGTTGAAATCGTTGCGCAGCGGCAGGCCCATCTCCTGCAGCGTCTTGACGAAGACATTCGAGATTTCGGCGATGTGGCGCGGATTGGAAACCTTCAACGGCCCATCCGTGCCATGGGCAGGGCCGGCGAGCGACTGGTTGCCCTCCTGCCGGCGGTAGTGGGGCAGGATGTCGTCCCAGCCCCAGCCGATGCCGTTGGGGCCGGCCTTCGCCATGCGGTTCCACGCGTCGTAGTCCGAGCGGCGGCCGCGCATGTAGACCATGGCGTTGACGGTCGAGCCGCCGCCGAGCACGCGGCCCTGCGGCAGGTCGTGCGACCGGCCGTCGAGCTGCGGCTGCGGCTCCGTCTTGTGGAAGGTCAGGTATCTGCTGCCCTTCAGCATCTTCACGAAGCCAGCCGGCATGCGCAGCAGCGGGTGGCGGTTCGACGGACCCTCCTCGATGAGCGCGACGCGGGCGCCGTGCTCGCTGACCAGCTTTGCCGCGGTCACGCAGCCGGAGGAGCCGCCGCCGACGATGATATAGTCGAAGCCCGTCATCTCACCATTCCGCAATCGAGCCGTCCGCATGGCGCCAGACCGGCGCCCGCCAGGCGTGGCCCTCGACGGCGCGGGCGCGCACCACGTCCTCGTCCACCTCGATGCCGAGGCCGGGACCCATGGGGATCGGCAGGAAGCCGGCCTCGACCTTGAAGCGGCTTTCCGGCTTCAGGTAGTCGTTGAGATCACCGCCCTTGTTGTAGTGGATGCCGAGGGACTGTTCCTGAATGACGGCATTGTAGCAGATCGCATCCACCTGGAGGCTGGCGGCGAGCGCGATCGGCCCGAGCGGGCAATGCGGCGCCATTGCGATATCGTAGCTTTCCGCCATGTGGCCGATGCGCACCATCTCGGAAATGCCGCCGACATGGGCCGTATCCGGATTGACGATGCCGGCCGCGCGCTTTTCGAAGACGGCGCGGAAATCGTAGCGGCTGTGCAGCCGCTCGCCGATGGCGAGCGGAATGGACGTGGTGCGGGCAAGATCGGCCATGTGGTCGACCTGGGCCGAGACGACGGCATCCTCGATGAACATGGGCCTGAGCGGCTCGATCTCCTTCAGCAGGATCTTCGCCATCGGCGCATGCAGGCGGCCGTGGAAATCGAAGGCGAGATCCATGCGGGTGCCGACCGCATCGCGCAGCTCGCCGAGCTTCGCGACGATCCGGTCGATCTTGGCGTAGCCGTCGAGGAACTGGACCTCCTCGGTGGCATTCAGCTTGCAGGCGTCGTAGCCGGCCTCGATGAGGGCGTTTGCGTCGGCGACGAGGTTGCCGGGTCGGTCGCCGCCGATCCAGCGATAGGTGCGGACCTTGTCGCGCACCTTGCCGCCCATCAGCGCATGCACCGGCTGGCCGAAGGCCTTGCCCTTGATGTCCCACAGCGCCATGTCGACGCCCGACATGGCGCTCATCAGCACGGGGCCGCCGCGATAGCAGCCGTTGCGGTAGATCATCTGCCAGGTATCCTCGATCAGCAGCGGATCGCGGCCGATGAGCAGGGTTTCCAGCTCGCGGATCTTCGCCGCCAGCGTTTCGGCATGGCCCTCGAGCACCGGCTCGCCCCAGCCGGAAATGCCCTCGTCCGTCGAGACCTTGAGGAACAGCCAGCGCGGGGCGACGACGAAGGTTTCGAGTTTCGTGATTTTCATTGGGAAGTCCTCAGCCGGGCGCCGGATGCGCTGTCGAAGTAACGGATGCCATTGGGGGAAAGCCGGAGATTGACGGTGGCGCCGATCTCCGGCCGGAAATGCTTGTCGGCCTTGAGCACCAGCCGGCCCTTGCCATGGTCGGCGACGACGAGCGTCGCATCGCCCGTCGGCTCGACCGAGTAGACCGTGACCGCCAGGTCTCCCGCCTCGCCCTCGGCGGCGACCGCGATGTCCTCGGCGCGGATGCCGAGCTGGGCCTCCTTCGCGTCGGTTATGCCTGCTGCCGCGATGCGGGCATTGCCGGAGCGGAAGGCGCCGTCCTGGATGTCGCCGGGAATGAAGTTCATCGGCGGGGAGCCGAGGAAGCCCGCGACGAACAGGTTGTCGGGGTCGTCGTAGATCTGGTCCGGTGTGCCGACCTGGCGGATTTCGCCTGCCTCCATGATGATCACGCGGTCGGCGAGCGTCATCGCCTCGATCTGGTCGTGGGTGACATAGATGGTCGTGATGCCGGTCTCGCGCTGGATGTGCTTGATCTCCGCCCGCATGGCGCCGCGCAGCTTGGCGTCCAGGTTCGACAGCGGCTCGTCCATCAGGAAGACATCCGGCGAGCGGACGAGTGCACGGGCCAGCGCCACGCGCTGGCGCTGGCCGCCCGAGAGGTTCTTCGGCAGCCGGTCGGCATAGGGCGCAAGGCCCACCTTCTCCAGCGCGGCGAGCGCCGTCTTCTCCCGATCGGCCCTCGCCATGCCGCGGGCGCGCAGCGGATAGGCGACATTGTCCAGCACCTTCATGTGCGGATAGAGCGCGTAGTTCTGGAACACCATCGCCATGTTGCGCTCGCGCGGCAGCCGGTTGGTGATGTCGGCGCCGTCCTTCAGCACCGCGCCGCTGGAGGCCGTCTCCAGCCCGGCGATGATGCGCATGGTCGTCGTCTTGCCGCAGCCGGAGGGGCCGAGCAGGACCAGGAACTCGCCGTGGGGGATGTGGAGGTCGATGGGCTTCAGCGCGGTCAGCGCGCCCCAGCTCTTGGTGACGGATTGAAGCGTGATTTCGGTCATGTCAGCGATAGGCCCCCATGGTCAGGCCACGGATGAGGTGGCGCTGGAAGACAAGGATGAAGAGGATGACGGGGATGATCAGCAGGCTGGCGGAGGCCGACAGCTCTGCCCAGGCGATCGTCTGGTAGCCGATGAAGCCGTAGAGGCCGACCGGCACGGTGCGCACCGCCGAATCCCCCAGCACCAGCGCGAACAGGAACTCGTTCCACGACAGGAGGAAGATCAGGATGCCGACAGAGATGAGCCCGGGCATGGCGAGCGGCAGGGTGATGCGGGCGAAGACCTGGAAATGGTTGTCGCCGTCGAGGCTTGCCGCCTCCTCGATCTCGCGCGGCAGTTCGGAGAAGAAGCCGCGGAGCAGCCAGACCACGATCGACAGGTTGAGCGTGACATGGGCGAGGATCAGGCCGAGATGCGTGTCGAGCAGGCCGAGCTGGTAATAGAGCACGAAGAAAGGGATCAGCATGGCGACCGGCGGCGTCATGCGCGAGGAAAGCAGCCAGAAGCCGAAATCGCCGCGTCCCCGGAAGGAATAACGCGCGAGGATATAGGCGGCCGGTGCGCCGAGCGCGAGCGTCAGCAGGCTGGAGCCGGCCGCCACGATCGTCGAGGAGGCGAAATAGGCCCAGATATCGGGATTGCCGATGACCTTGGCGAAATTGGTGAAGGTCGGCTCGAACAGGAAGAGCGGCGGCCGGGCCATGGCCTGGATCGGCGTCTTCAGTGCGGTGAGGAAGATCCAGTAGAGCGGAAAGATGCACCAGACAGCGAAGACGTAAAGGATCAGGCGGCGCAGCCAGACGGAGGTGAACACTTTCATGGCGCTTAATCCTTCAGGTCGAACAGGCCGAGCCGGCGAAGGAAAACCTGCCCCGCGACGAGGGTGAAGACGAGCATGACGATCGCCAGTGCCGAGGCGTAGCCCATCGACAGGAACTCGATGCCGTACTTGTAGGCGAGCAGGTTCAGCGTGCGCGTGGCGACGCCGGGTCCGCCGCCGGTCAAAACGAAGATGATGTCGAAGGTCTTGAAGGCGTCGATCAGCCGGAACAGCAGCGCGAGCGCGAGATAGGGCTTCAGCCGCGGCAGCGTCACGAGAAAGAAGGTGCGGAACGGGCCGGCGCCGTCCATCTGGCTCGCCTCTTCCGGCTCCGGCGGCAGCGCCGCCATGCCGCCCATCACAATGAGCAGGATGAAGGGCGTCCATTGCCAGACGTCGACGAGGATGAGCGACAGGAGTGCGGTCTCGGGCGCGGCCGTCCAGGCGCTGGGAGAAACGCCCGCGAGGCCGAGCAGGTGGTTCAGCACGCCCTGCGTGGGGTTGAACATCAGCCGGAAGGTGAAGGTGGCGGCGATCGGCGTGATGGCCATCGGCAGGAGATAGATGACGCGCAGCCACGGCGCCTGCCGCACCTCGTGATACAGCAGGGCCGCGATGCCAACGCCCAGCACCGTCTCGATGCCGACCGCGACGATGGTGAAGATCGCCGTTATGCGCGCGGCATCCCAGAAATCGGCGGAGGAGAGCAGGTCGGAATAGTTCTTGAGGCCGACCCAGTTGATCGTCTCCGGCGCGGTCAGCGAATAGTCGGTGAAGGAGAGATAGACACTGACGAGAAAGGGAACGAGCGTCAGCGACAGCATGAGGATCGTCGCCGGCGCAAGCATCCACAGGATGAAGCTGCGCTCGGCGCGTTGGATTGTGGTCTGGCGGAGGGGCACGGGCCTGCCTTTCTGATCGGGTGCCCCCCGACCGGAACGCTCGGGGGGCTTTAAATCCGTGTCAGCCCTTGAGGGCGGCGTTGATCTTCGTCGTGGCCGCAGCGAGCGCGGCCCGTGCATCGGCCTGGCCGGTGACGACCTGGTTGATCGCCACGGCGAAGGGATCGAGGATCTCGCTGGACTTCCTGTGGAACCACGCCGCCTTGAAGATCCTGGCGTCGCCGGAATTGAGGTTGAGGAGCGCCGCCGCCGAAGCCTCCGCACCGAACCGTTTCTGGAACGCTTCGCTTTTCCAGGCGGAATTGCGCACGGTGGCAAGACCGCTGGCGGCGCTGAGCAGACAGCCAGGCCCGGAGTTGAGGAAGCTCAGGAGCAGGAAGGCCGCCTTCTTCTTCTTTGAATAGGCGTTGATGCCGGCCTGCCAGGCCCAGATGTTCGGCTTGATCGGGTGTTCGCCGGCCCGCGGCAGGGCGGCATAGACGGCATCGGCCGCCACCAGGCTCTTTGCCGGGTTGGAGATGTCGGTGGCGAAGTTGGAGCTGTCGCAGCCGAGCGCCGCCGCGCCGCTGGAAAAGTCGTTGAGGGCTTCGTACCAATGGTAGTTGCCGACGCCGATCGGCCCCGCCTCGCGCAGCAGGCGGCCGTACATCTCCACGCCGGCAACGGCCGCATCGCTGTCGAGCACGCAGCGCCCCTCCCCGTCGATGATCTCGCCGCCATAGGAGAAGACGAAGCCGCCGCAGGTCCAGGGACCGGCGGAACTGTCGGACTTGGCGCGCATGGCGATGCCCGCGACCGTGTCCGTCTTCAGCTTCAGCGCCGTGGCGAGCAGCTCGTCCATCGTCGTCGGGACGGCAAGGCCGGCTTCGCCGAGCATCGCCTTGTTGGCGAACAGCGTCTGCGCCTCGGCGGTGATCGACATCGAATAGTTCTGCCCGTCCGCCTGGGCGGGGAAGTCGCGCGCCATGGCGAAGATGTCGTCCTGGTCGTACCAGGCGGCATCGAACAGCGCCTTGTCGGCATAGTAGGCATCGAGCGGCTCCGCCCAGCCGGCGGAAACGAACTGGCCGAGCGCGTGGATCATCATCACGTCGGGCTCGGCCGCCTTGGCGCCGAGCTTGATCGGCATCTGCGAGGTGTATTCCGTCTCGGACTGGGTGTTCAGCTTGACGGAGATGCCGGTGAGCTCCGTGAAGAGCGGCAGGATCGGTTCGATCGCCGCGCTCCACGGATGCGTCATCGCCTCGATCGTCAGGCTCTCGCCCTTGAAGGCCATCCAGTCGACATCGGCGCCGGCGAAACCCGCGCGGGCCTCTTCCGCCGTCTGGGCGAAACTCAGCCGGGGCGCGACTGCCAGCCCGAAGGCTGTGGCCGCCGTGCCGGCCATCAGTTGGCGCCGGCTCAGGCGTATCTCTCTGTTCATGCTCTCCTCCTCTTCAGATCGATGTTGTCGCGATGGCCCGATCCCTGCGGGGCAGGGATCGGGTTTCCCGGCTTCTTTCATGTTGGGCGAACATATCGATACTATTATTGATGTCAAGTGTAGTATTATTTGGCTTTGTGTGAGACTGTTTGCCTGCCGGGATCATTTCCGCTATGCCAGCGGGAAAAAGAGACGATAGGGGCAGTGCTTGACGCAGCAGCAGGACGCGATGGAGACGCAGGACACGGCATCGGCCGGCATCCACGAGACGATCGTCACGACGATGGGAAAACGCATCGTTTCCGGACACTACAGGCCGGGCGCGGTGATCGGCAGCGAGACGGAAATCGGCCAGACCTTCAGCGCCTCGCGCACCGCGACGCGCGAGGCCTTGAAGATCCTGAGTTCAAAGGGCCTGATCGAAGGCAAGCCGAAGATCGGCGTCGTCGTGCGGCCCACCGAGCGCTGGAACATGATGGATTCCCTGGTGCTCGACTGGGCGCTGCAGGATGCAAACCAGGCGGGAAGGGCGATTTCGGACCTTTATGCCCTGCGCATGGCGATCGAGCCGAAGGCGGCGCGCATGGCCGCGCGCAACCATGGTGGGGCCGACGAAACGGCGGTCCGGCGCGCGCTGCGTGGAATGGCGACCTATCTCGACGAGAACGACCGGGTGGAGCAGGACGTCGCCTTCCACATCGCCATCCTGCGTGCATCGGGCAACCGGCTGTTCTTCTCGCTCGGCGAACTGATCTCCGTCGGCCTGCGCCATCTCTTCCATGCGGGCCTGCGGGCCACGAGCGAGGAGGACGACCGCTGGATCACGCGCCACAAGCGGGTGGCCGACGCGGTCTTCGCGCGCGATGAGGCCTCGGCCGAGGCGGAGATGGTCGCGCTGCTGACCGAGGCGCAGCAGACCCACGATATCATCCCCTCTTGAGCTCGGCGGCTATGCCGTTCAGGGGCGGCCCTTCAGGTGCCCGGTCGGAAGCGCGGTCGTGTACTTGATCTGGCTGAGGGCGAAGCTCGAGCGAATGTTGGCGACGCCCGGGATGAGCGTGAGGAAGTCGACGACGAGGGCCTGGAATTTCATCAGGTCCTCGACCACCACGCGCAGCATGTAGTCCGCCTCCCCGGTCATCAGGTAGCATTCGACGATCTCGGGCTTGGTGCGGATGGCGGCATTGAAGACGTCGAGCGATTCCCGGTCCTGCTGCTTCAGCGAGACCTGCACGAAGACATTGACCGCCAGCCCCAGCGCCTGCGCGTCGACCAGCGCGACCGACCCCTTGATGACGCCGTTTTCCTTGAGGTCGTTGACCCGCCGCCAGCAGGGCGAGGCCGACAGGCCCGTCGCCTCCGCCAGTTCCGAAACGCTCAATTCGGCATTCTGCTGCAGGAGGTCGAGGATGCGGATGGAGGCGGCATCGAGGCCTGGCTTGGAAATCGGCATAGTTGACCGCTGAAAGAGGAATTATCGAAATTCCATTTCGCAATTTCGTTATCCTCGGTCAACTGCGATCAGTTTTCCCGCTCGTGCCGGTGTAGCATTCCTCATCATTGGAGGACGGGAGTGAGACGAGCATGAATGAGGCGGCCTTGACGCCAGCGCAGCTGGCATGCCTGAAGGACCTGGAGCGGCAGGTGCTGTGGCATGCCTGCTGGATGATCCACAACGCCAACCACCTGCGCGAGAAGGGCGAGGTGAAGGTCGGTGGGCACCAGGCCTCCTCGGCCTCGCTCGCCTCGATCATGACGGCGCTCTATTTCCATGTGCTGCGGCCGGAGGACCGCGTTGCGGTCAAGCCGCATGCCTCGCCGGTCTTCCATGCCATCCAGTACCTGATGGGTAACCAGACACGCGAAAAGCTCGAGAATTTCCGTGGTTTCGGCGGTGCGCAATCCTATCCGAGCCGTACCAAGGACATCGACGACGTCGATTTTTCCACCGGATCCGTCGGGCTTGGCGTGGCGATCACTGCCTTTGCCTCGATCGTGCAGGACTATATTGCCGCCAAGCCCTGGGCCGCGACGCGACCGGGCGGGCGCATGATCGCGCTGGTCGGCGATGCGGAGCTCGACGAGGGCAATATCTATGAATGCCTGCAGGAGGGCTGGAAACACGACCTGCGCAACACCTGGTGGGTGATCGACTACAACAGGCAGAGCCTTGACGGCGTCGTGCATGAGGGCCTGTGGCAGCGCATCGAAGGTATTTTCACGGCTTTCGGCTGGGACGTGAAGGTGCTGAAATACGGTGCGCTCCAGCGGGCCGCCTTCCGGGAGCCGGGCGGCGAGGCGCTGCGCGGCTGGATCGACCGATGCCCGAACCAGCTCTATTCCGCGCTGACCTTCCAGGGCGGGGCCGCTTGGCGCAAGCGGCTCACCGACGAGATCGGCACGCAGGAAGGCGTCGCCGACCTCTTGGCGGCGCGCAGCGACGACGCGCTTTCCGACCTCATGGGCAATCTCGGTGGCCATTGTCTCGAAACGCTGATCGAGACGTTCGGGAGCATTGATCACGACCGGCCGACCGTCTTCCTCGCCTATACGATCAAGGGCTGGGGCACGCCGCTCGCCGGCCACAAGGACAACCATGCCGGCCTGATGACCAAGGCCCAGATGGAGACGTTCCAGGAGCGCATCGGCGTCGCGCCGGGTACGGAATGGGAGACGTTCGGTGCGATCCCCTCCCCTGCCCCGGTGCGCGCGTTCCTGAAGACGGTGCCTTTCTTCGCCAAGGGCACGCGACGCTTCACCTCCCCTGCCGTGCCCTCCTCCGGCCCGGTCTTCCTCGAGGATCGCGAGCTGTCGACGCAGGCCGGTTTCGGCAAGATCCTCGATGCGATCGCCAGGCGCGACGACGCCCTGTCGGCGCGCATCGTCACCACGGCGCCGGATGTGACCGTCTCGACGAATCTCGGGCCCTGGGTCAACCGCCGCGGCCTTTTCGCCCGCGAGCGGATGGCCGATACGTTCCGCGACGAGCGCGTGCCCTCGGCGCAGAAATGGGAGTTCGGCCCGGCGGGCCAGCATATCGAGCTCGGCATCGCCGAGATGAACCTGTTCCTGCTGCTCGGCGCCGCCGGCCTGTCGCATTCGCTGTTCGGCGAGCGGCTGCTGCCCATCGGCACGGTCTACGATCCCTTCGTGGCACGCGGCCTCGATGCGCTGAACTATGCCTGCTACCAGGATGCGCGCTTCATGATCGTCGGCACGCCTTCCGGCGTGACGCTGGCGCCGGAAGGCGGGGCGCACCAGTCGATCGGCTCGCAGCTCATCGGCATGAGCCAGGACGGGCTGGCCAGCTTCGAGCCCGCCTTCCTCGACGAGCTGTCCGTCATCATGGACTGGTCCTTCGACTATATGCAGCGTGACGGCGACGGCACGCATGACAGGCGCACCTGGCTGCGGGACGAGACCGGCGGCTCGGTCTATCTGCGCCTGACGACGCGGCCGCTGGAGCAGATCGCGCTTCGCCGCGAGGATCCGGCCTTCCGGCAAGGCGTTATAGACGGCGCCTACTGGCTGCGTCCGCCTTCGGCGCGCACCCGCATCGTGCTCGCCTATCAGGGCTGCATCGCGCCGGAAGTGCTGATGGCGGCCGGGCGGCTCGCCGAAACGCATGGCGACGTCTCGGTGCTGGCGGTCACCTCCGCCGATCGGCTGAATGCCGGCTGGACGGCGGCGCAACGCGCCCGCCGCCAGGGGGATGTCAGCGCCCGCAGCCATATCGAGACGCTGCTCTCCGCGGCTCCGCGCGATGCGGGCCTCATCACCGCCACCGACGGCCATCCGGCGACGCTCGGCTGGCTCGGCGCAGTGGAAGGGAACCGCACGGTCTCGCTCGGTGTCGAGCACTTTGGCCAGACCGGCACGATTGCCGATCTCTACGCCCATTTCGGCATCGATACGCATGCCATCGTGGACGCGGCACGCTCCTTCCGAACCGGCGGCTGAAGCGGAACGTTGCATTCGAAAGGTTGGCGGCAGGGATTCGGGAACGTGAGCGGCGCCGAGCATCGGCGCCGCGCTGTCGTCCTGGATGTCTGTCATCAGCTCGCGGATCAGCCGTCTGCAGGCACGGACTGGCGTCGCTTAGGTCAGGTCCACTCGTAGGCCCGTTCCGTACGGTAAGGCCGCTCGGCCGCGAAGAGGGACGGATCGTTGCCATCAACGTAATGCAGGGCATCCGCATCGTCGTTGAAGCCGACGAACACCATCAGCATGGCGCGGGCGGCCGGATGGCCCTTCCGGCGATAGGAAAAGCGGACGGCGCAATGCGGATATTGCGCATCCAGCGTGCCGTCGCCCTCCTTGCGGTCGCCGGTGAGCGCGACGAACTGGCCGAGGGCGAAGAACCGGTCGATGGCGGCAAAGGCCGAGGCCTGCGACATCTGCTGGTTTGCGCCGGCGCCGGCGGGACGGCCGTAATAGAGGCTGTCGGTCTGGCCCTTGCGGCGCGTCGTCTCGTAGACGACGAGGCCGCCTGCCACGGCCAGTTCCAGATGGGCGCCGAAGGTCTGAAAGCGTTCGGGATGGCGATCCAGCTCCGCGAACTGGACCCTCAGGTCCGCGACATAGTCCGCGTACAGCGCTGCATTCATGGAAGGCTCACCCTTGAATTTCCGGTCGATGTGCTGCGCTCCCTAACACAGGCACGGCGGCATGGAAACGCCGCCGTGCCTCTACCGCTGTGGCCCGCTGCGCCACTCCAGTCACGGCCGTTCAGGCCGCCACTGGTGCGGCAACCTCCGTGCGGCGTGCATGGCTGACCGCGAAGGCCAGCATGGCGAGGGTGGAAACCGCCGCCGGCACGGCGAAGATCAGGAAGTTCTGCTGAAGGGGCAGTTCCTTCGCCAGCAGCATGCCGCCAAGCGTCGGCCCGACGATGGCGCCGATGCGGCCGACCCCGGATGCCCAGCCAAGGCCGGTGGAGCGGACCGAGAGGTTGTAGAGTTGGGCGACGCTGGCATAGAGCAGGATCTGCGTACCGATCGTGGTGGCGCCGGCGACGAAGACCATCAGGAACAGGAGCGTGACCGGCAGGCCGAAGCCGACGAGCGCGATCGACAGCGTGGCGGCGGCGAAATAACTGATTACCACCTTCGGCAGGCCGAACCGGTCGCCGAGCCAGCCGCCGGCGATCGCCCCGGCCATGCCCCCGAAATTCAGCGAGAAGAGCGTCATCAGGCTGGCCTTTTCCGCATAGCCGGCTTCCTGCATGACCTTCGGCAGCCAGGACGACAGCAGATAGACGAGCAGCAGGCAGCAGAAGAAGGCGACCCAGAGCAGAACCGTGCGCGCTGCCCGCTGGTGGCGGAAGAGCTCGGCAACCGACGCGGCGGCGCCCCTGGTCTCCGTGAAGACGAGCATGTCGTCGCCTGTCAGGCGCTCGTTCGTCTCGATGCGGGCATAGATGCGCCGCGCCTCTTCCTGCCGTCCCTGGCGCAGCAGGAAGCCAAGCGATTCCGGCAGCGTCCACAGGATGAACGGCAGGATCACGAGGGGAATGGCGGCGACGAAGAACATCGGCTGCCAGCCATATTGCGGGATCATCCAGATGCCGAGGCTTGCCGCGACCATGCCGCCGACCGAGTAGCCGGAGAACATCAGCGCGACCATCGTGCTGCGCAGCCGCTTCGGCGCATATTCGTTCATCAGGGCGACGACATTCGGCATCAGGCCGCCGCAGCCGAGGCCGGCGAAGAAGCGGTAGATGGTGAACTCGCCCGGCGCGGTGGCAAAGCCCGTCAGCAGCGTCGAGACGGTGAACAGCACGAAGCTGATCGCAATGCCCTTCTTGCGTCCGATCTTGTCGGCGAGCGGGCCGAAGACCAGCGCGCCGAACATCATGCCGAACAGCGCCCAGGCCTGCAGCGCGCCGGCTTCGGGCTTGCTCAGCCCCCATTCCCTGATCAGCGTCGGCAGCACCGTGCCGGCGATGAAGACGTCATAGCCGTCGGCGATCAGGAGCAGCGCGCAGAGCACCACCACCGTCCATTGGAAACGGCCAAAGCGAGCCTTGTCGATCACCTCGCTCACATCGATCTTGCGCATGGTCACCCCTCCCAGAGTGTGGTTGAAAAGACTTCAGCCGAGATCGCCGCCGGCGACCGGCAGGATGTTCCCGGTGATGTAGGCGGCCTCGTCGGAGGCCAGGAACAGGATCGGTGCGACCTGTTCGTCGATGCTGCCGTAGCGCTTCAGGAAGCTCGAACCCTTCACCTGTTCCACGACCTCGGCCATCCAGGCCTTTTCGCGCGCGGTGTCGCCTTCCGCGTTGCGCGGGATGCGGCGGGGCGGTGCCTCGGTGCCCCCTGGGGCGGTGGCGACGACGCGGATGCCGAGATCGGCGACCTCCATCGCCAGAGATTGCGTGATGGCGTTCACCCCGCCCTTGGCCGCCGAATAGGGCACACGGTGGATGCCGCGCGTGGCGTTCGACGAGACGTTGACGATGGTGCCGCCGCCCCGCGCCCTCAGGAACGGCAGTACCGCATGGCAGCAATAGAGCGTCGGCATCAGCGAGCGGCGGATTTCCGCGTCGATCTGTGGCGGCTCGAATTCGGCATAGGGCCGCATGCGGATCGCGCCGCCGACATTGTTGATCAGGATGTCGATGCCGCCGAATTTTTCGGCGGTGGCCTGCATCGCCGCCGCCGCCCCTTCATAGGATTCGAGATCGGCGGTGAAGGCTGCTGCCTCCCCGCCCCTCGCCTTGCCGGCGACATCCGCGACGAAGTCGGCACGGTCGACGAACAACACCTTGCCGCCCTCCGCCGCTGCACGCAGCGCCACCGCCCGGCCGATGCCCTGGGCCGCGCCGGTCACCACCAGCACCTTGCCGGCAAAGCGGCCCGGAAAATGGCGCGCGCTCATGCGCCCGCTCCCGTCGCCGTATTGGGCGTGAACTTTTCGTAGTGGAAGCTGTTCGGTTTCACGCCGGTCTCGTCGAAATGCCGGCGCACGGCATCGACCATCGGCGGCGGGCCGCAGAGATAGACGTCGACATCGCCGCCGTTCAAAAGCTCTGCCGGCATGTGTTGCGTTACCCAGCCCTTGCGTGGATGGCTGGAGGCCTCCTCGGCCACCACCGTGCTGTAGCTGAAATTCGGCAGGCGGCGGGCATAGGCCTCGATTTCCTCGACGAGCACCAGATCGAGATCGCGCGTCACGCCGTATATGAGGTGGATGCGCTCGCCGGACTTGCCCTGCGCCAGCCCCTCCAGCATCGAGAGGAACGGCGCGAGGCCGGTGCCGCCGGCAATGAGCAGCAGCGGGCGCTTGACCTCGCGGAGATAGAAGCTGCCGAGGGGGCCGGTGATGTCGAGCCGCTCGCCGATCTCGGCGCGTTCCAGCCAGGTGCTCATCACGCCGCCGGGGATCTTCTTGATCAGGAAGCCGATACGCCCGGCGCCCGGCGCCGTGCTGAAGGAATAGGACCGGCTCTGCCCGCTGCCCGGAACGGCGATGTTGACATATTGGCCGGAGAGGAAGACGGGCGCCGCCCCTCCCTCGTCCACGTCGAGTTCCAGCACGATCGCCGCGTCGTTGTGCGGAGCGATCGTCGCCACCGTCGCGGCGAAACGCTGCTGGCCCGTCTTGCAGGCGAGCGAGGTCGTCGGCACCGAAAGCACGCAGTCCGACGTCGGCTTCATCTGGCAGGTCAGCACCAGGCCGCCCTCCGCCTCGTCGGCGCTCAGGGCTTCCTCGATATAGTCGTCACCAAGGTCGTAGCTGCCGCTTTCGGCGCGGCACTTGCAGGTGCCGCACACGCCGTCGGAACAGTCCATCGGCAGGTTGATCTTGGCGCGATAGGCGGCGTCGAGAACCTTCTCGCCGCTGTTGCAGCCGATGAAGCGGGTAACGCCGTCCTCGAAGTTCAATGCGATCTTGTAGCACATGGCTCCTCCTCCTCAGGGTGCCTGACCGCCCGGTCGTCAGATGTGGTAGACGTCGATGACCTGGCGGATGTAATCGTCCTTCAGCACGATCTTCTTGCTGGAGATGACGAGACCCTCGCCGCCCTTGCGCAGCGTGGCGAACACGGTGCCGAAGAAGTGGTCGGTGACCTTGTAGCGATGGTTGAGGGTGTGGAAGTTGTAGCGCAGGTCGACCTCCTCGCCGCGCTCGGCCACCACCTCGACATTGGCGATCATGTGGCAGGTGCGCGGCTCGGGCGTGGAGGCGCCGGAGCGCTCGGTCTTGATGCGGAAGACGCGGTCCTCCAGGCCGTCGCGGCTCGGATAGTAGATCAGCGAGATCTGCGAGTGCGGATCCTCGGTGATCTGGTCGTCGTCGTCCCAGGTGGGCATCCAGTAGGTGACGTCGGGTGCATAGCAGGTGAGCCACTCGTCCCACTGGCGATCGTCGAGAAGGCGCGCCTCCTTGTAGAGGAAGGCGCAGATGGCGTCGTAGGGGACCGTCATGCCGCCGCTCCGTGCGCTTCCGCGGCGAGCGCCTTGCGCATCACCTTCGCCCAATATTCATGCTGGCGAACGAACAGGCCCTCGTCCTCGCTGCGCTCGCCCGAGAGCAGCGGCGTGATGCCCATGCGCCTGGCATTGTCGTCGGGCCCGTCGATCCAGAGCGGCGCGCCGCGCGACATGTCGTTCCACAGCGCGGAAATGCCCGCGTAGCCCGCCTGGCAGGCGCGGAATTCCTCCAGGTCGTCGGCCGTGCCCATGCCGGAGACGTTGAAGAAATCCTCGTACTGGCGGATGCGCAGCGCGCGGTTTTCGGCGCTCTCGCCCTTCGGCGCGAAGCAGAAGATGCTGATCTCCGTCTTGTCGACGCTGATCGGGCGCGTCACGCGGATCTGCGTGGAGAACTGGTCCATCAGGAAGACGTTCGGATAGAGGCAGAGATTGCGGGTCTGGTTGACGATGACATCCGCCCTGTCCACGCCGACGCGGGCCTCGATCTCCGCGCGGTTGCCGTAGACAGGCCGCACCTCCGGGTTCATCGTGGTCGTCCAGAGCAGGATATGGCCGTGATCGAAGCCGTAGACGCCGGCGACCGACTTGCTCCAGCTGTTGGCATCGACCGCCTTGGTGCCTTCCTCGGCACGGCGGCCCATGGTGGCGGCATAGTTCCAGTGCACGCTGCTGACATGGTAGCCGTCGCAGCCGTTCTCCATCTGCAGCTTCCAGTTCCCATCATAGATGTAGGAGGAATTGCCGCGGATGACTTCCAGCCCATCGGGCGCCTGGTCGACGATCTGGTCGATGATCGCCCTGGTCTCGCCGAGGAAATCGGCGAGCGGCAGCACGTCCGCATTGAGGCTGCCGAAGAGGAAGCCACGATAGTTCTCGAAGCGCGGCACGCGCTTCAGGTCGTGCGAGCCATCCGTGTCGAACTGCGGCGGATATTGCGTGGTCTTGCCGTCCTTGACCTTCAGCAGCCTGCCATTGTTGGAAAACGTCCAGCCGTGGAAGGGACAGGTGAAGCTGCCCTTGTTGCCGTGCTTGCGCCGGCAGAGCATCGCGCCGCGGTGGGCGCAGGCATTGATCATCGCATGCAGGGCGCCGGTCTTGTCGCGGGTGACGACCACGGGCTGGCGGCCGATATTGGTGGTGTAATAGTCGTTGTTGTCGGGGATCTGGCTTTCGTGGGCGAGATAGACCCAGTTGCTCTCGAAGATGTGCTTCATCTCCAGCTCGAACAGGTCGGCATTGGTGAAGATGTCGCGGCGGCAGCGGAACACGCCGGCCTCATGGTCATCCTGCACCGCATTGGCGAGCAGTTCGTCGAGTTCCTGCGCCTTGTCCAGGATCGTAGGCATGGCTCCTCCTCTCATGGCGGCCGCCTCGCGGCGGCGCCATTGCAACGATGTCGGTTGAAGAAAGGCTGGGGCGGCTTTACGCGGCCGCCCGCTTGCGCTGCAGGTTGACCTGGTTGTCGACGCCGTTCACCAGCGCGGTCAGGTCGATGTCGAACACGATCTCGGCGAAGGGCCCCTCCAGGCCATTGGCCTTGATGCTCGCTTCGTCGGTCCGCTCGACGAGGGCCGGGACGAGACCGTCGCGGGTGGCATAGGCGAAGTCGTCGTTGACCAGCGGATCGCCGGCAATGTTGATCTGGGTGGTCAGCTTGCGGTGGCCATCGGCGCTGATGAAGAAATGGATGTGCGCCGGACGCTGGCCATGGCGGCCGAGTGCGGAAAGAAGCTGCTCCGTCGGGCTGCCCGGGGGAACGCCGTAGCCCTTGGGCACGATGCTCCGGAACCTGTAACAGCCCTTCTCGTCGGTGATGATCGTGCGGCGCATGTTGAACGGCGCCTGCCTGCCGGTCGGGTCGAAGTGGGAATAGAAGCCGCGCGTGTCGCAGTGCCAGACCTCCACCGTCGCACCCGGCAGCGGTGTGCCGTCGGCATCGCGAACCGTGCCGTGCATGATCAGCGTGTGGCCCTCGGTGTCCGTGCCGTCGTCGAGCCGGGCGAAACCATGCGCCACCGGCGCGCCGGCGACATAGAGCGGGCCTTCGATGGTCCGCGGCGTGCCGTTCTTGATGCCGAGCTCCTCGTCGATGGCATCGAGGCGTTCATCGAGGAAATGGTCGAGGCCGAGGCCGGGCGAGATGAGGCCCGCCTGTCCGGCGGCGCCGATCTCGTTGAGCCAGGCGATGCCAGCCCAGTATTCATCGGGCGTGATGTCGAGATCGTCGATCGCCTTGAAGAGATCGGACAGCAGGCGATGGGTGATCTCCTTCATGCGCGGGCTGCCGCCCTGTTTGTCGAGGCCGCTGACGACCTTCAGAAAATCCTGTATTTCCGGCTTGTCGAAAATCCTCACACTCATGATAGCCCTCCTCCGGGTCTCGGTTGCGTCAAACGGTTTCGGGTCCGCTCAGGTATCGTCCTCGCGGATCGACGACGGGTGGCGCAGCAGCGGCGTCACCTTGATGGTCATGAACTTGAACAAGGGCAGCCCCGTCAGGACCGCATGCAGCTCGGCATTGTCCTTGACGTCGAAAATGCTGACATTCGCGTATTGCCCGGCGATGCGCCAAATGTGCCGCCAGGTGCCGCTGTCCTGCAGCGCCTGCGAATAGGCCTTTTCCCGCGCGAGGATGTCTGCCGCTTCCTCCTGCGGCAGGTCGTGGGGCATGTGGACGTCCATTCGCACCTGGAAAAGCATGGCCTTGTCCTCCTACTCGGCGAGGCTGATGGTCTTGCGCGGGGCGTTGCGGGTGAAGAACGCGACGCGGTCCTCATCCAGTTCGATGCCGAGGCCCGGCGCGTCGGGCACGGTCAGCGCGAAATCGCTGTAATCGAGCGGCGTTGAGAGAATGTTCTCGGTCAGGAGCAACGGGCCGAACAGTTCCGTGCCCCGTTGCAGATTGGCGAAGGTGGCAAAGACCTGTGCGGAGGCGATCGTCCCGACCGGGCCTTCCAGCATGGTGCCGCCATAGAGTTCGATGCCGGCCGCATCGGCGATCGCCGCCACGCGTTGGGCATTGGAGAGACCACCGCTCTGCTCGATCTTGACGGCGAAGACATCGGCGCCGCCGATCCTTGCCAGTTCGAAAGCCGATTCTGGCCCGGTCAGCGCCTCGTCCGCCATCAGCGCGACGGGGAAACGGCGCATTAGCCGGGCCAGCGCAGCCGTCGAGGCCACCGGCTGCTCGACCAGTTCGCAGCCTGCATCGGCAAGGGCGGCCATGCCACAGGCGGCCTCGGTCTCGCTCCAAGCCATGTTGACATCGACGCGCACTGCGGCCCGCTCGCCCAGCGCACGCTTGATCGCGGCCACATGGGCGATGTCCTCCCGCAGGGTCCTCGCGCCGATTTTCAGCTTGAAGATCCGGTGGCGGCGGAGGTCCAGCATGCTTTCGGCCTCGGCGATGTCACGAGCCGTATCGCCCGAGGCCAGCGTCCAGGCGACCGGCAGGCGATCGCGGCGGCGGCCGCCGAGAAGTTCGCTGACCGGCAGGCCGAGGCGCTTGCCCTGCGCGTCGAAGAGGGCCGTTTCCACGGCGCTCCTGGCGAAGCGGTTTTCCTTTATCCGCTTGGCAACGCGCGCCATCAGTGTCGGCACGCGGGCCGCATCCTCGCCCAGCAGCGCCGGGGCGAAATAGGTGTCGATGGCAAGCTTCATGCCCTCGGGGCTTTCCCCGCCATAGGCAAGGCCGCCGATCGTGCTACCCTCGCCGATACCGATGGTGCCATCGCTGCAATATACCTTTACCAGCGTCATGCTCTGGCCGTTCATCGTCGCCACCGACAGCCTGTGCGGGCGGATGGTCGGCACGTCGACCAGCAGTGTCTCGACCCGTTCGACGACGGGAGAGGATGCGGCGGCCGGGAAATGCGGTGCAGGGATCGTGCTCATGGGAGAACTATGCGCCCGGCCGCCCCTGCCCGTCCAAGACCGATTGCGTCTCCAATGATACCTGAGAGGTATAATGTCAGGATATGTGACGCGGTTCGGCCCGCGGCACGGCGCAGCCGTATCCGGCTTCCGGGTGTCTGACAAAGCGTCGACAGGCAAGGAGATCAGGTCAGCGATGCGCCAAACGATTGGCAGCCCTGCGGCCATGAGGGCATGGGACGGCCCGAACGGGCCGATTGTCCCGGCAAGTCCGGCGTTGCGGGCGTGGGGAGAAGCAGCGCCAGCCGCAGTTATGCAGCAGGACGGCGGGCGAGGGCATGCATGCCGTGCTCGCGGGCTGGTTTTTCAGGTTGCCGGCTGGATGGCTCCGCGATCAGGTCGGCGATTCGGGGAGCGTCGAGGTCCGCCTGTCGCCGCGTAATTTCCAGGCTTGGTCGTCGGAATGGATCGGCCGGGGTGGTGTTCTTGACACTCAGCCATTGGCGAAGCCGCGCAGCAGCGCGGCCACGTCGGCGGGACGCTCGATGCAGGGCAAATGGCCGGCGCCCTTGATGATGTGGAAAATGGCGCCCGGAATCCGGCGCGCCGTCGCCTCGACCAGCGCGGGCGGCGTCGAAAGGTCGTCTTCGCCGGCGATCACCAGCGTGGGCGCCGTTATGCCGGTGATGGCGTCGGTCAGGTCTGCATCGCGCAAGGCCTTGCAGGTTTCGGCATAGCCCGCCGCCGGCGTGCGCTCCAGCATCCGGCGCCAGCCGGAAAAGGCTTCCGGCTGCCCCGCGCGATAATCCGGCGAAAACCATCGGGCCATGATCGCCTCGCCGATCGATGCAACGCCGCCGTCCAGGACGGCATTTATCCGTGCGTTCCAGGCGTCCGGCGTGCCGATCTTCGCCGCCGTGTCCATCAGCACGAGACGGGTGACGCGCGCCGGCGCCCGCACGGCGAGATCCATGGCAATCACTCCACCGACCGAGAGGCCGCAGAGCATCGTATCCTGCCAGCCGACATGGTCGAGAAGGCCGATGAGGTCGTCGCTGTGGTCGCGGATCCCGCGCGGCGCCGGCGCGACTTCGCTCAATCCATGGCCGCGCTTGTCGTAGAGCAGGAGATCGAAATCGGCGGCGAGCTCATCGATGACATCGTCCCAGATCGCCATGTCCGATCCGAGCGAATTGGCGAAGGCGATCCGCGGTGCGCCGCGCCGGCCGGCGCGGCGATAGGAAAGCACGATGTCGTTGGATCGGCTGAACGGCATGGCGGTCGCTCGCGCTGATGTGGCTGGAACACGCGCGTGGCCCTGCCGGCCGGGTTTCCGGCCGCAAATCGGGCCTGCACAGAAGCTCCTGCGAAATTCTTGCTGCAAGGCTAGCTTTGGAGGCGCAAAGCGTCCAAGACTATCGTGGTCGATTTCGATACCGGGAAGGTATAGTGCCATGGAGCTGCGCCAACTTCGCTACTTCGTCGCCGTCGCCCGCGAACGCAATTTCTCGAGGGCTGCGGAACTGTTGCACATCGCCCAGCCGCCGCTCAGCCGGCAGATCCAGCAACTGGAGGAAACACTCGGGGTCACCCTGATCGATCGGTCCATCCGCCCGCTGGCGCTTACCGATGCGGGCCGCTTCTTCTATGATCAGGCGCGGCAGATCCTTTCCCGCATCGATCATGTGCGCGAGCAGACGCGGCGCATCGCCGCCTCGCGCCGGGAGATCTTCATCATCGGCTGTGTCGGTTCGACGCTCTACAGCGGCATCCCGGATCTGGTGCGCCGCATGCGGGCCCGCTGGCCGGCGCTCGGCATCGAGATCCGCGAGATGATGTCGGTGGAGCAGATCGCGGCGCTGAAGGACGGGCGCATCGATCTCGGTTTCGGCCGCGTGCGGCTCAGCGATCCGGATATCGAGCGGATCACGCTGCGGGAGGAGCGGTTGGTCGTCGCCTTTCCCAGGGAGCACCCGAAATCGCTGTCGTCGGAGCCTGTTGCATTGAGCGAGGTCGCCGGCGAGACGCTGGTGATTTATCCCTCCAAGCCGCGGCCGAGCTTTGCCGACGAGGTGCTGGCCCTCTGCGCCGATCTCAATGTCGAACCGGGCACTGTCGAGGAGGTGCGGGAAATCCAGACGGCGCTCGGCCTTGTCGCCGCCGCCATCGGCGTGTGTATCCTGCCCGCGGCGGCCCAGCGCCAGCGCATGGACGATGTCTGCTACCGCGTGCTTTCCGACGAGCGGGCGACCTCGCCCGTCATCATGAGCTACCGGCGGAACGACGGCTCGGGCCGGATCGAGGAGATCAAGGGGCTGATCCGCGAAATGTATGCGGAGAACCCGCCCTGGCTGCGCCTGTCGAACGTTACCTGGTAGCCCCTCCCCGCGTGTTACGTGCCTGCCTGTCGTCGGACGACCTTGCCCTCTTCGGCCTTGTAGAAATATTGGCTCGCGACCAGCCATCCCTTGAGCGGCCGCAGCGGGGGAATGCAGGTCAACAGCATGAAGGGCCCGGTGACCAGCACCTGCGTCAGCAGCGAGGCGCTGAAGGCGATCTCCAGCCAGACGGCGAGCAGCACGCTCGGCACGCAGGCAAAGCAGATGACGAAAAAGGCAGGGCCATCGGCCGGGTCGGCGAAGGAGTAGTCGAGACCGCAGGCCTCGCATTTGGGCGCCAGGGTCAGGAACCCCTTGAAGAGATGGCCCTGGCCGCAACGTGGGCAACGGCCCCGGATGCCGGTCTGCATGGGCGGCAGTTGAGGATAGGTCTCATTCATGGCTGCATCTTTCCTTATCCATTCAATCCGATCATTTTATGCGTTCATATAGATGTAATTATACTGTCAATATGTCGATCAGACATACTGACGCAGGCGCGCGGGCGCCTGCCGCCGGCGGGGCGAGTTCATTCAATCGGGAGACGTGTGAAATCAGAAGAAGGAGCCGGCCATTTCCGGCGGCCCTTCGAGCGCATGCGCCATGAATTCGAGGGCGGTCTGAAGCTGCGGCCGTGTTACCGGGCCGCCGAGACTGACCCGCACGGCCTCGGGCGGCGTGCCGTCGACCGCAAAGGCATCGCTGGCCATCACGCCGAGGCCGCAGGCCCGCATGTGGGTGCCGAAGGTGGATCGTGTCCAGCCCTGCGGCAGCGGCAGCCAGATGTTGAAGCTCAAGGGATCGCCGCGGTAGCCGGCGGGCAGGAGGCTGGCGGCCAGTGCCTGGCGGGCCGGCGCCTCCGTGCGGAGGAATCCGAGAATGGCGTCGGCCGTGCCATCCTCGATCCAGCGTGTGGCGAGCGCCGTCGTCAGGGGCGAGGCCATGACATTGCCCGCCCGCATGGCTCCGGCGAAGGACCAGAGGGCCCGGCTGTCGTCGGGCGCGGCCACATAGGCAAGGCGCAGGCCCGCACCGATGCATTTCGACAGGCCGCCGATATACCATGTGAGCTGTGGCGCGAGGGCGGCAAGCGGCGCGGGGCCATCTGCCGGAATGAAGCCATAGGCATCGTCCTCGACGATCGGCAGGCGGTATGTCTGCGCCACGGCGGCGATCGCCGCGCGCCGGTCGGCGGGCATGGTCAGCGTCAACGGATTCTGCAGCGTCGGATTGAGATAGATCGCCTTCGGCTTTTCGCGTTCGCAGGCATCCGCGAAGGCATCCGGCAGGACGCCGTGATCGTCCACCGGCAGGCCGACAAGCCGCAGGCGCAGCTGCGCCGCGATCGAGCGCATGCCCGGATAGGTGATGGTTTCGGCAAGCACGGTATCGCCCGGCTTGGTAAGCATGCCGAAGATCGCCAGCAGCGCGGGATGGGCGCCGGGCGCCACGAAGATGCGTTCCTGCGGCGGCGTGAGGCCGCGCCGGCCGAGCCAAAGCGCGGCGGCCTCCTTGTCCATGGCCGCGCCGCCGAAACTCTGGTAGCGCAGCAGGGGAACGAGATCGGCGGCGAGCGCGGAAAGGCCCTCGCGCATGCGGGCAAGCAGGGCCAGGTCGTCCGGTTCCGGCGGCATGTTCATGGAGGGATCGACCATGGCGGCGCGGCGGCTGTCGGGCGATGCGTCCACGGTGAAGGTGCCGCGCGCCGCGCCCGTGCTGCCCGTCACGAAGGTGCCGCGGCCGACATGCGACTGCACGAGCCCGCGCTTCTGCGCTTCGAGATAGCCGCGGGCGACGGTTGTGACGTCGATGGCGAGCCGCCGGGCAAGGTCCCGGTGCGTCGGCAGTTTGTCGCCGGCCGAGAGCTGCCCGCCGCGCAGGTCCATCTCGATCAGGTCGGCGATCGCCATGTAGAGGGGGCTGCTGCTGCGGCCGAGATCAGGATGCCAGTTCTTCATGCCTGCGGGTTCCAAGCCAATACAGATTGACGGTATATTGCCTGTATGCCGGCCTGTCATCCCGCGGGTGCGGACAAAGCGTCGCAATGCTGGAGAAGTCGGATTGACGAATGTCAGCCGGCAGGGACGGCGGCCTTCTGCGTGAGGACGTCGGCCATGGTGCGGGCAAGCGCGCGGGCGGCGAGGGTCGGCTGCCTGTCGGCGTAGCGGATGCTGAGGGAGGAAGCGGGAAGTGGCGGCAGCGGGCCGCCTGTGGGAGCTGCGCGGATGCCGCTGCCGATATCGCCCTCGGTCACCACGGCCACCGCCAGGCCGGCACGCACGACGGAGAAGACGCCTTGCAGGCTGGTGCAGGTCACCACGCATTTCCAGCGCATGCCGTTTTGCTCCAGGGCGGAAATTGCCGCGCCGCGATAGGCGCAAGGCCCGCGAACCAGCGCCAGCGGCACGGTGCCATCCGGCGGAGGCACCCAGTTGGGGGCGGTGATCCAGACGAGGTTCTCCGTGCATAGTACGTCGCCGTCCTGCATTGCGGGTACGGCGCGGATGACGGCGAGGTCGATGTTACGCTGGCGCAGGTCCCGCAGTAGGTCGCTCGACAGTCCGCCCCGGATCTCCACGCCAACCCGCGGCTTTTCACGCATGAAATTCTTCAGCGCCACGGTGAGCGGAACGAAGAGGTAATGGTCGTCGGGAACGCCGACCACCAGCGTGCCGCTGAGAAGATCGGGCTTGAAGCTTTGCTCCATCTCCTCGATCGATTGCACCACGCGCCTGGCGTGGGCGATCAGCTCCCGCCCGTCGGAGGTCAGCACGCAGGAGCGGGTGGTGCGCTCGAACACCTGTTTGCCGAGGTGGCTCTCGAGTCGGGCGATCTTGTGGCTGACGGTCGACTGCGTGATGTTCAGCCGTTCTGCCGCCGCCGAAAAGCTCTGGGTGTCCGCCACCGTGAGGAAGCACTGGAGAAGAGAGGTGTCCATGGAAAAAGAATATATGAAGATTATCGCTTAATCCATGACGAAACATCGCTTCCGTCGATTAACCTTTGCAGTCATCAATGCGGCCGACGAAGCAGCGGTGGAGATGCCGACGTGGCGGATGAAACAGACAAACCGGCGGCGGTCGGTCTCCTCGTGCCGGCGAATGATACGGTGGTCAAGCGGGAAATACGGCGTTTTCTGCCGCTGCCCGGCGTCGTGGTCTATTCCAGCCGCGTCCCGATGGTGCGGGACCTGGCGCCGGCGAAGCCTTGCGGCCATGGCCGAGGCCCTGCCCCGGACCGTTAACTGCCGCTGCCGCCGCGCGGCGACGGGCAAGCCGGTCGCCGCCCGCAATCCGGCGCTTGCCTGGGATGCGCTTCGAAAGGCGGGGCGCAACGCCCCCTCCCCCGTGCTGGCCGTCTTTGGGCGGCATAGCGGCAAATCCACGTCCCAATCAGAAGGATCACCATGATGACGACAAGCGAAAGCAATGATTTCCGGGCCGCCATGGATGGCGAGATCGGCATCCTCGCCAGGCGCAGGATCGAGGCCGGCATCATCGCGCCGATCTACGAGGAAATGTGCCGGCAGATCGGCGTGGAAAAGGCGGAGGCCATTCTCGATGCCGCCATCCGGCAGGCCGCGATCAAGGCCGGGCAGGCCTTCGCCGCGAAGACCCCCGGCGGCACGACGCTGCGCACCTTCCAAGAGCTGCAGGATCTCTGGACGCAGGATGATGCCCTGGTGATCGAGGTCACGAAGGCGACCGATGCGGAATTCCACTATAACGTCAAGCGCTGTCGCTACGCCGAGACCTATCGGGAAATGGGTCTCGGCCATATCGGGCACCTCCTGTCGTGCAACCGGGACGGTGTCTTCTGTACGGGCTATGATCCGCGCATCACGCTGGAGCGCAGCCAGACGGTGATGGAGGGAGCCTCCCACTGCGACTTCAAATACCGTTTCCATGCGAATGCGCAGGGGCAGGGAGAATGAACGCCATCCCGTCACCCGCCGCCCTGCCCCCGCTTCTCGTCGATGCGGAGCGGTTATGGTCCGATATCCTCGCGACCGCGCGCTTCGGCGCTGCCGGCGAGACCGGCATGAACCGCCTTGCCGGCAGCGTGGCCGATGGCGACGTGCGCCGCTGGTTCGAGGCGGAATGCCGGGCGCTTGGCTGTACGGTCGAGGTCGATCGCATCGGCAACATGTTCGCGACCTATCCCGGTACGGATCCTTGTCTCCCCTCCATTGCCGTCGGAAGCCATCTCGACACCCAGCCGGCTGGCGGTCGCTTCGACGGCATTCTCGGCGTGCTGGCCGGCGTTGAAATCCTCCGCATCCTGTGCGCATCCGGCCGGCGGCTGGCGCATCCTTTCACCGTGGTCAACTGGACCAATGAGGAGGGCTCCCGTTTCGCCCCAGCCATGATGGGATCCGGAGTGTTCTGCGGCGTCCATGCGCTTGATGTCATGTCCGCCCGCACCGACAAGGATGGTATCTCGCTGGGAGAGGCGCTAGAAGCGATCGGCTACAGGGGCGAGCATCCGCCCGGGCATTTGCCGATGGCGGCTTATCTGGAACTGCATATCGAGCAGGGGCCTGTGCTGGAAGCGGCCGGGCGCGCCATCGGCATCGTCACGGGCGTGCAGGGGCTCCGCTGGCTGGACATCCGCATCAAGGGTACGGAGGCGCATGCGGGGGCCTTTCCGATGACCTTGCGCCAGGATGCGCTGGTTTCGGCTGCGAAGGTCATCCAGGCCGTCGAGGCCGTCGCCCTGAAACATCCCCCGGGCGTCGGCACGGTGGGATATGTCCATGTCGCCCCGAATTCCCGAAATGTCGTTCCGGGCGAGGTCTGCCTCGAAGTGGACCTGCGGCACCCGGACGAAGTGGGTCTTATGGCGTTGGAGGCTGGTATCCGCGACGAGGTGGCCCGGCTGGTGTCCGGGGCGGCGGTCTCCGCCGTATGGCGCAAGGCTCCGGTCGCCTTCGATGCGACGTTGCGCGGTGTGGTCGCGCAAGCCGCGGCGGACCTAGCCCTCCCGGCTATGGACATCGTGTCGGGTGCGGGTCATGACGCGGCACATCTTGCCGGCCAGGTGCCGACGGCGATGGTTTTCATACCCTCGCGCGATGGGCTGTCGCACAATGCGCGCGAATTCTCCTCTCCGCAGCAATGCGCCGACGGCGCGAATGTCCTGCTGCGAAGTGTTTTGCGCGCCGATGAACTTTTGCTATCAAGACGGGCGCGGACCTGAAGGATGTCTGCCGTTCTTCCGGACCTGGAAGAGCGTGCTGATAGCACCACGTCCCCCCTACCCCGTCCGAGCCGCCTGCACGAATCCAGCTTCGTGCAGGAACGATCGACGTGGGCAACGCCTTGCGAAGGATTGACACATGAACACGAATTCGACCCGGTTCCAGACGGAAGCCGTCCCCTCTCTCGACTGTGCCGACCGGGCCTGGGCGCGCAATGCGATCGGCATCCTGGAGGGCGATGCGCGCCGTTCGGCTGATACGCATCTGGTCAATCCGGTGTTCAAGGGGTTGAAGGGCATAGCCATCTATCTCAAGGATGAGAGCACGCACCCGACTGGAAGCCTGAAGCATCGGCTCGCCCGCTCGCTGTTCCTCTACGGCATCTGCAACGGAAGGATCAGCAAGGGCACAACCCTGGTCGAGGCCTCGTCGGGATCGACCGCGGTGTCCGAGGCCTATTTCGCCAATCTGCTCGAACTTCCGTTCATTGCCGTCATGCCGCGTAGCACCAGCCGGACGAAGATCGACGTCATCGAACGTTTCGGCGGCCGCTGCGCCTTCGTCGACAGCCCGTCGGAGGTCTATGAAACCGCAGCACGCATCGCGGCGGAGACCGGCGGCCACTATCTCGACCAGTTCACCAATGCCGAACGGGCCACCGATTGGCGGGGCAACAACAACATCGCCGAGAGCATCTTCGGCCAGATGGAACGGGAAGCCCATCCGGTGCCGAGCTGGGTGATCATGGGCGCTGGAACCGGCGGCACGTCGGCGACGATCGGCCGCTACATCCGCTACCGCAACCTGTCGACGCGGCTATGCGTGACGGACGTCGAGCATTCGGTGTTCTACGACGCCTGGAAGGCGAGCGACATGCAGGTTACCTGCACCGCGCCGTCGCGCATCGAAGGGGTCGGGCGGCCGCGCGTCGAGCCATCCTTCATTCCCACGGTCATCGACCACATGATCAAGGTGCCGGACGCCGCCTCCATCGCCGCGGCGCATGTTCTCTCCGATCGACTGTTCCGCCGGGTGGGCGCCTCGACTGGCACGAACTTCTTCGGCCTGCTCTCCATCGCCGACAGCCTGATGAGGGAAGGGCGCGAAGGCTCCCTCGTCACTCTCATCTGCGACAGCGGCGACCGCTATTCCAGCACCTATTTCAATCCGGACTGGCTGGCGAAAAACGGCATCGACATCGCCCCGTGGTGCGAGACGATCGAGACATTCCTCGACACAGGATCGTTTAGGGCGCCCTGATTGCGTAAAGACGAGTCGCGCCGCATTCCGGCTGCCGCGCGACTCGTCGGCCGCTTCGATTGAGTTGGCGGGCGTTGTACATGTACAACTGCGGGACTTCGGTATGTGCCGTTGAGTCGACGCCGTGATTGGGCAATGGCGGATGTGAGGTCCGGCGGGGCAGGGCGGAAGTGTAAAGCCGCCGACGCGGTTGTACATGTACAACTTGAGCCCTGTGGGCGCCGCCGCAGTCCTATCCAAAAAGGGTTTGCCCGACTCGGGGAATCGGACTAGCTTCATCAGCGCTTATTCATCGATTTTAGAAGAAAAAGCGCAGAAGTTAAATCCGGGGCCACGATGTTGAAACAAGCCGCGACCGACCAGAGCGGAAATCTGCGTTCGCTGATCGTCTCTGACGCAGAAGAACTGATGCGCCAGCTCCAGGCCCATCAGCAGCGGAGCTTTCCGCCGACCGCCAGGAAGAGCATCCGGCATTTCTCCTCGGCCGAGGCTGCCGAGTTCATCGGAATCCACCAGGGCTATCTGCGCCAGATCGTGGCGGAAGGCCACGGGCCGGAGCCGTCCGCCAACGGGCGCCGCACCTATTCCGTCGACGATATCGAGGCTTTGCGCAAGCTTCTCGACGAAGGCGGGAAGGGGCCGCGCAAATATATCCGGCATCGGCGTGATGGCGAAAAGCTGCAGGTCATCTCCGTGATGAACTTCAAGGGCGGCAGCGGCAAGACCACGACCTCCGCCCATCTCGCACAGTTCCTCGCCCTTCGCGGCTATCGCACGCTGGCGATCGACCTCGATCCGCAGGCTTCGCTGTCGGCGCTATTCGGCCACCAGCCGGAACTGGATGTCGGCGACAACGAGACGCTCTATGGCGCCATCCGGTATGACGACGCCCGCCGCGACGTGACCGAGATCGTCCGGGCGACCTACACGCCCAACCTCCATATCATTCCCGGCAATCTCGAGCTCATGGAGTTCGAGCATGAGACGCCGAAGGCGCTGATGGCGCGCACAGATACCAATTCCATGTTCTTCGCGCGCATCGGCGAATGCCTTGCGGATATCGAGAGCGCCTACGACGTCGTGGTGATCGACTGCCCGCCGCAGCTCGGTTTCCTTACCCTGTCCGCCCTCTGCGCCGCGACCGCCGTGCTGATCACCGTCCACCCACAGATGCTCGACGTCATGTCGATGAGCCAGTTCCTCCAGATGACCGGTGACCTGCTGCAGGTCGTGGAGAATGCCGGCGGGGCGATGAACTACGACTGGATGCGGTATCTGGTCACCCGCTTCGAGCCGAATGACGGGCCGCAGGCCCAGATGGCCGGCTTCATGCGCTCGATTTTCGGCAACCGCGTTCTTTCCAACGCGATGCTGAAGTCGACAGCGATTTCCGACGCGGGGCTGACCAAGCAGACCCTCTATGAGATCGACCGGGCGCAGTTCACGCGCGGAACCTATGATCGCGCCCTCGAATCCCTGACCGCGGTGAACACGGAGATCGAAGAGCTCGTCAAGCAGACCTGGGGGCGGAAGTAAGCGATGGCCAGAAAGAACATCTTCGGCGCGGACACTGATGCACCGGCAGGCGCAGGCGCCGAAACCGGCTCGCTGGCCGACATCCGTCCGCTGGCCAATCTCGAACGGCCCCTGCGGCGCTCCGGTCCGGTCGGTGCCTTCTCGCAGTCCCTGGGCAGCATCTCGGAAAAGGCGCAGCGCGCGGCCGACCTCGAAAAGCAGCTCGCCCATGGCCAGACCGTCGTCGAGCTGGATCCGTCCCTCATCGACAGTTCCTTCGTGCCGGACAGGCTCGAGATCGATCCCGAAGGTCTCAACAGCCTTGTCGGGCAGATCCGTGAACACGGCCAGCAGGTCCCGATCCTGGTCCGCCCCCATCCGGATGCCGAGGGTCGCTACCAAGTCGCCTATGGCCATCGGCGGCTTGCCGCCATCCGCAAGATCGGTGGAGCGATCAAGGCGGTCATCCGGCCACTCACGGATGAGCAGCTCGTCGTCAGCCAGGGGCAGGAAAACAACGCCCGTACCGATCTTTCCTATATCGAGCGGACATTCTTTGCCCTTCGCCTCGAGCGGCGCGGTTTTTCACGCGACATCATCATGTCGTCGCTCGGCGTGGACAAGGCCGCCCTGTCGCGGATGATCGCCCTGGCGAGCCGGCTTCCCGATGCGCTGATCGAGGCGATCGGCCCGGCGCCGAGCTTTGGCCGCACGCGATGGGCCGAGGTGGCCGACCTGCTCGACAATGCCCTGAAGAAAGCCAGGGCATTGAAACTCATTCATGCCGATGAATTCAAGGCGCTGTCTTCCGATGGCCGCTTCGAGCATCTCTTCGAACAGCTGCGGGCGGCAAAGCCGAAGCCCAGAAGCGGGGAGTGGCGCGCGGACGGTTCCAGGGCCGTGAAGGTCACGGAGACCGAAGGGCAGCTCACCTTGAATTTCAACAAGGCTGCCGTGCCGAAGTTCGGTGCTTTCGTCGAGAAGCGGCTTGACCGGCTCTACGAGGAATTCCTGAAGGAAAACGAGGAGCTTGAACCGTAAAAGAAAAAGGCCCCCAAACGACCAAAGCCGTGGAAGCCTTCTCCTGATTTCTAGCAAGATCAAGAATCGCATTTCCACGAATCCTAGTCAAGAGTCTTTGGCACCGTTTGGTGAGCGGATTTCTTTTGCCTGAAGAGAGGTGAAGGAAAATGCGAAATGGAAATGTGACGACGCCCTTCGGGCGGCGGCCGATGACGCTTGCCCTGGTGAAGGGCCAGCTGGAGACGGCCGGCCGCAACCCGAACAAGGCGGTCGACAAGTGGAAGGTCTTCCGGGATGTCTGCGAGGCGAAGGATATCTTCGGGCTTCAGGATCGCGCGCTGGCTGTGCTTCACGCACTGCTGAGCTTTTATCCCGAGCCGGATCTCTCCGACGCGCGCGGTCTGGTGGTCTTTCCCTCGAACGCCCAATTGGCCATCCGTGCGCATGGCATTGCCGGAACGACGCTGCGGCGCCATCTGGCGGCCCTGGTCGATGCCGGGCTGATCCAGCGCCGCGACAGCCCGAACGGCAAGCGATATGCCCATCGCAACAGGGGAGGGGAGATCGAGGAGGCTTTCGGCTTCAACCTGGCGCCACTGCTTGCCCGTGCGGCCGAACTGGCGGGGATCGCTCAACAGGTGGCCGAGGAGAAGCTGCGTTTCAAGCGCGCCAGGGAGGCCCTGACGCTGTGCCGGCGCGACGTGCGCAAGTTGATTTCCGCGGCGATGGAAGAGGGGGCCGACGGCGATTGGGCGGCGATCGAGGACCTTTATCTCGCCCTGATCACCCGGCTTCCGCGCCTGCCGCGGCGCGACCAGGTCGACGCCGTGCTGGAAGAAATGGAGCTGCTGCGCGAGGAGATCATCAACCGTCTGGAAATGCAGGTAAAAACAGAAAAAATGAACGGCAATGCTGTCCAATATGGACAGCATATACAGAATTCAAAACCCGACTCCATCCATGAATTTGAACCTAGCTCTAAAAACGAGCAGGGCGAGATGCCGAGACAAGAGGTGAAACCGGTTGCGGTGCAGCCGAAGGCCTTCCCACTGGCGATGGTGCTGAAGGCTTGCCCCCAGATTTGCGACTATGCCCCGGATGGTCGCATCACGCATTGGCGCGACCTGCTGTCGGCGGCCGTGACGGTCCGTTCGATGCTGGGCGTCAGCCCTTCGGCCTACCAGGAGGCATGCGAGATCATGGGACCGGAGAACGCGGCGGTGGCAATGGCCTGTATCCTCGAGCGGGCAGGGCACATCAACTCCGCCGGCGGTTACCTGCGCGACCTGACACGAAAAGCCGCGCGCGGCGAATTCGGGCTTGGCCCGATGCTGATGGCGGCATTGCGGGCGAATGGCGCAGCGGAGAAACGCACGGGCTGATCGTTAGCTTTTTCGGCTGCAGACCCCCTGTTCAGCCGAGTGCTCTTGCTTGCTGGGCGCCCGTCTGCACCAGGATACGGGCAGCTTCCATTGTGATGATCTGGTGGCGGGAGGAAAGGTTAGCCGTGGCGGAGAATAGTTTCGGTCTTGATACCGTCACGAGGCCTACCGCGTGCAGACCCGGCCATCGGATGTGACCCAGCCGGATCCTTTTACGCTCGCCTCCGCAGGCGGAAGTCAAAGTTCGTACGGCCGTGTCGCCACTTCTTGAACTCCGAAGCGCACTCCTAAGTGAGACGACGCCGGTGGAGGCAGTCAGGACGTTATAACAACATCACGAGGCATTCTGCCGGTGAGACTGTACCTTCCGGCTGGAGTCCTCAAGGTGAGGAGGGCGGGATAGCAAGTGCAAGTGTGTTGCAGCGACGGCTGCGGCTGGCGGGCCGTATGGCAGCGCAGGCGCGTTTCGGGAGGGAACTCGCTGTTTTCGGCATCGATTCGGCTCTTTTCTCAATAATGACCACAATGAGCGATAAGGCAAGCTTATTCATCATTATATAGGAAAGACAATCTGTGCGGTTATGCGCCAAACACTGATATAACCCGCACATTTGGTCTAGGATGCCGGTTATGGATTCGCCCGTCACCTCGCCCGTTTCCGCCCTGGTTCTCTCCGCTGCCTTGCCCGGCTGCCACGCGGCCGCGAACCGAACGCGCTTGTCGCCTTCGCCGACGGCATCGCCGTGAAATCGCTGGACGATCTTGTCCACTCTACCCCCGCCTGGGCGGGCTGCTGGCGCGCTCGCCAGGCCCTCAAATATGCCGCCGTCGCGGTCCGGCTGATGGGGCGCAGCGAGGACGAGGCCGCGTTGCGCTTTTGCTCACCGCCGCCGGTGACGATCCCGGCCCGGCCGGAAAGATGTTTTTCGCCTACAAAAGGGTTTGCGCCCGAAAACCCGCCTTTTCCTCGAAGGCGGTGGCTGAGCTTGCTGATCTGTTGGGGCTGGGCTGGGATGATCGGCTGACTGCGGGCGTCGACCTCGCGGACGATGCGCTGCAATCCGGCCGCCCAGCGCCGATCGCCGCGGCGAATCTGGTGAGCACCATCTATGCTGCACGCCCGGATGCCGAACTACTCGCCTGGGCGCTGGCCGATATGCTGATCGCCGCCCTACTGAAATGGGATTTTGCCGTGCCGCTGCTGATGGGCGAGCGGTATGGGCCGGCCCTTAAGACGCTTGGAGGCAGGGCCGCGTGCGCCCGGGCGAGCCGGCCTTTGCCCATGCCGTCTGCCTCGCCCTGGTCGAGGGAACAAGCGCGGCCCTGCGCACCGCCGGCGAGATTGCGCGCCGTGCCGAGACGTTACTCGCTGCCGCACCAAAAGTCCGGACCAAGGGCGCAGATGCGGTCATCGAAAAACTGCTCGGCGAGAATGCCGTCGCGGCGTCGGCGCCCGTCAGCACTCTCTCACGCTGGGCGTCGAGCCGGCGGCCAAGCACAGCAAGATTGACTATCCCAAACCGGACGACGTACTCACCTTCGGCCGTCTCTCCTCGGTGTTCCTGTCGAACACCAACCACGAGGAAGACCAGCCGATCCACCTGCAGGATTCGGTCTATCTGGGGTCGGAATAGAACTCTTCCCGGTCGCCCGCTAAGGGTCGAACAAGATGAGATCTAATGGGAGCTGCCGCAAGACCGGTGATATCGGGTGAGCCCGGCGGATTGCGGGTCAGCGACTGGAAGATCGCTCCACTCATTCCCAGCGCGCCTTCCAGGAGCAAAGCCAGAGCCACCCGCGGCGCTATTGCGGCGCACGGTTGCGGGCGCGGAACGTGGCCGGCATGGTCCAGTTTGGCTCATGCCCCAGTAGCTTCTGGAAGAAGCCTGCGGCGAACGTCGTGTCTTCAGCGGCGTTTTCCTTGAACGAGTACCAACTGCGCAGGTCGTCGACCATGCGGTCGATTTCGCGACGGGTATGAAATTCCTCGTCCAGCGCCTTGGCATGTACGGCAAGACAGAACATCGTACAGGCATAGCCTTCCGGCCAGAATTCCGCTGGTGGATTGCTGGCGACGTTGTCGGGCGGGCAAAGCGCCTTTAGCGGCATGTCGCCGATGAGTTCGCGCAGCACGAGCGACGGCACGAAATTGAAGAATTCCTCGCGCTCCGAACGCGTGCTGGGTTTCTGCAGTTCGATCGACTTCAGCCAGCGAACGAAGATACCGGCGAGCTTGTGCTCGTCGACGGCGAATGTGCAGCCCATCGCCTCGCCGCAGTGGCGCGCAGTCGCCTCAAAGGCGGCGCGGAACCAGTGCAGCTGGCGCACGGCCTGCCGCAACGGCTGGTTCGACGGCGGCAACGTCGCGACGAGTTCGACAAGGTCAAACATGGGCGGCATACTTCTCGAGCAGAAGCGCCGTCCGGTCCGGGTCCCCGGCCGTAAGCGCGGCAAGGAGCTCGCTCTCAAGCGCGGTGCAGAGGTCGGCCGCACTCTCCGCAAGCGTCTCCGGCAGGGCGACCTGCCTGCAGGCCGCAAGCTTCGCCAAAAGGGCCGAGAAAAGTGCAAGCCGCTCCTTGGGTTCGCCGACACGATCGAGAAGGCCAAGAAGGATCGCCGATGCCCGATCCGCATCGATCGCTTCGCCTTGCGCGGCGAAGGCCGGAGTGGCCAATGCGAGCAGCCTGGAAGGCTCCGCGACGCCAAGACGTAGCGCGGTGAGGGAGAGCGGAGAGGCCGCTTCCGCCTCGGCCTGCGAGGGTGCCTGCCTGTGCGGCGCATATGTTCCGCCGCGGTGCGGATCGTCGCCGAACACGCGGTCGGCGACGCCCGACAGAAGCCCGTCGATGCCGCTCGCCACAGTCGTGATGTGACGCAGCATGTGGAGTGCCGGACGGGATAGCGGGCCGGGCAGCGTGGTCGCCACTTCCGCTTCCAGCCGGCCATGCTTGTCGCGCAGCGCGTTCTTCACGCTGCGAAACGCGGCGCGAAGCGGCGGGATGTCGGAAAAGGGCGATCGCGTCTGATCCATGGAGGTTTACCTTTTCGCCGCCGTTCAAGCCGGTTGAAAGGCGTTTGCCGCATTGAGAATGAACAAAATTATACAAATAAGATCATATGTTTGAGAGCGCTGTGGTGTCAAGGCATTTACAACGGCGTTCTGCGTTGAACTAATCAGAACAATCGTGGTATTGAAATGCATAATGTGCATCGTTGGGTGCGGAAAAACCCGCGAATGGCTAGCGGCTTGGCATGGTGTCTGCGGGCCTTGTAGGTTGAATTATTGGATCCCCGCCGTCATGGAGGTGACATGAACCAGATCGTCGGCGGACCGGTTGTGCAGAGCGAGGCCGACCGGCTGCGCGCGCGCGTCGCCTGGCTTTATCATGTGGAGGGCCACACCCAGAACGAGATCGCCAACCGTCTCGGCATCAACCGCGTCATGGTCGTGCGCATGCTCGCGGAGGCGCGGCGGCGAAACGAGGTGCGGATTTCGATCACATCCCCGCTTTCCGAGCTCGTCGCGCTCGAGCGGGCCCTCGAGGCGGCTTTCGACATCCGCCGGGTGGTCATCGCGCCCTTCGCGGAGGAGGACGGCGATCCTGCACAGGTGATCGCCGCTGCGGCGGGCGCGCATATCGCCGGCTTGATGGCGCCCGGCATGAGCGTCGGGGTGGGCTGGGGAACGACCCTCTACAACACGCTTCCTTTCATTACCGGCGGCGCGCTCGAGGAATTCCGCGTGATCTCGCTGCTCGGCGGCATCTCCGCCGCGCGGCGCTTCAACCCGGCGGAATTCGCCTGGCAGTTCGCCGAGCTCTTCCGCGGTGAGGGCTATCTCGTGCCCGCGCCCGCCGTTGTCGACAGCCCGGAGACCAAGCATGCCCTGCTGGAACGGTGCGGCCTTGCGGCGATCTTCGAGATGGCGGACAAGCTCGACGTGGCGCTGCTCTCCGTCGGCGGGATCGCGAATCTCACCACCAGCTATCGCACCGGCTACCTTACGGAGGCCGACCGCCGGTCTCTGGTCGAGGCCGGCGCCGTCGGCGACGTCCTTTATAATTTCATCGATGCCGAGGGGAACGTGCTCGATCACGAGGTGAACCAGCGGGTGATCTCCGTCGCGCTGCCGCGCCTGCGGCGGACGCCGGAGCGCATCCTCGTCTCCGGCGGCAGGGAAAAGCGCGTCGCCATTCGCGCCGCGCTGCGCACCGTCGCGCCGACCACCCTCATCACGGACGAGCAGACGGCCAGCGCCCTGCTGGCGGGATAGGCCGTTCCGATCCGACCCTGTAAATCCCCAAGCCGGCGCGGCCTTCCCGGACGCGCCGATTTTTTGTATCGCAGCTTGAACAAAAAGAAATATAAAATCAGCCTTGTGCAAACGAATTTGAGAGGACCGTCCCGGAGTTACATCGTTGCCGGAAGCGCCACCTATGTGGATTCACGTTGAATAAATAGAGAAATTTCCGGGAGCTGGCAATGCGGAGCAGCTCTTCGTCTGCCGCTATATTCAGAACATTAATATTGACAGCATCACAAATGTGCAGTACATGAGAGCAAAGTCAATCGGGAGGAATGGAATGTCCATTAATGTCGCACCCACGGGTCTTGCGCGCGATCTGCTGGCGCGCGCGGATACCGGCAAGCCAATCCGGATCGGCCTCATCGGCAGCGGCGAGATGGGCACCGACATCGTCACGCGCGTCGCCCACATGCCGGGCATCGAGATCGGTGCGATCTGCGACCTCAATGTCGCCCGCGCCCGCGGCGCGGTGGATATCGCCTACCGTTCGCAGGGCCATCACCGCGACGCTTCCGGCGCCGACGAGCTCAACGCGGCCATGGAGCAGGGCAAGGTCGCGATCACCTCGGATTCCGGCGCGATCCTCAACAGCGGCCTGATCGACGTGGTGATCGACGCGACGGGCGTGCCGGCCGTCGGTGCGGAGATCGGCCTGTCGGCGATGGAGCACGGCAAGCATCTGGTGATGATGAACGTGGAGGCGGACGTCACCATCGGCGCTTATCTCAAGAGCGAGGCCGAGCGCCTCGGCGTGACCTATTCGCTCGGCGCGGGCGACGAACCGTCCTCCTGCATGGAGCTGATCGAATTCGTGACGGCGATGGGCCATACCATCGTCGCCGCCGGCAAGGGCAAGAACAATCCGCTGAATGTCGACGCGACGCCGGACGGGTATGCCGAGGAGGCGGACCGCCGGAACATGAATGTCCGCATGCTGGTCGAATTCGTCGATGGTTCGAAGACCATGGTCGAGATGGCGGCGATCGCCAATGCGACCGGCCTCGTGCCCGACAAGCCCGGCATGCACGGCCCGGCGGCCACGCTCGACCAGCTCTCCTCAACCCTTGTTCCGCAGAAGGACGGGGGCGTCCTTTCGAAGGTCGGTGTCGTCGACTACTCCATCGGCAAGGGCGTCGCGCCAGGCGTGTTCGTCGTTGCCGACATGTCGCATCCGCGCATTTCCGAGCGCATGGAGGACCTGAAGATGGGCAAGGGCCCGTACTTCACCTTCCACCGGCCCTACCATCTCACCTCGCTCGAGGTGCCGCTCACCTGCGCCCGCGTGGTGCTCTACGGCAAGCCGGACATGGTGCCACTCTCAAAGCCCGTTGCGGAGGTTTGCGCGGTCGCCAAGAAGGACATGGCCCCCGGCGAAAGCCTCGATGCCATCGGCGAATATTGCTACCGCGCCTGGATCATGACCGCGCCGGAAGCCCGCGGCGCGAACGCCATTCCCTGCGGCCTGCTGCAGGGCGGAGTCGTCACCGCGCCGATCCGCAAGGGCGACCTCATCACCTACCAGAACGCCTCCGTGGCGCCGGGCTCGCGCATCGCGGCGCTCCGCGCCCGGCAGGATGCGCTCGTCTACGGCAAGGAGGCTTGATCATGGCGGACCACGCCCGTGCACTGAAGGCTGAACCCGACAGCAGCAATCTGCCCTTCATCTATCGTGAATACGGCCGTGAGCAGCTGATGGATACGCTGCGCAAGATGCATCTCATCCGCCAGTTCGAAGAAGGCGCCGAGGAAAGCTACATGCGTGGCCTCATCCACGGCACCATGCACCTGTCCATCGGGCAGGAGGCGAGCGCCATGGGCATCTGCATGCCGCTCACCGTGGAGGACCAGATCACCTCTACCCATCGCGGCCATGGCCATTGCATCGCCAAGGGCGCCGACGTGGCGCGCATGTTCGCCGAGTTCTTCGGCAAGACCACGGGCTATTGCGCCGGCCGCGGCGGCTCCATGCACATCGCCGACGTGACGACCGGCAATCTCGGCGCCAACGGCATCGTCGGCGGCGGCCTGCCGATCGCCGTCGGGGCGGCGCTGACCGCCAAGCGGCTGAAGACCGGCAAGGTCGTCGTCTGCTTCTTCGGCGACGGCGCCAACAACGAGGGCGCCTTCCACGAATCGCTGAATATGGCGGCGGTCTGGTCGCTGCCGGTCATCTTCGTTTGCGAGAACAACGGCTACGGCATGTCGACCTCGACCGCCCGCTCCACGGCGGTCGCCAACATCGCCGACCGCGCGCCGGCCTACGGGATGCCGGGCGTGATCGTCGACGGCAACGTGCTCTCCGACGTCGCGGAAGCGACGCACAACGCCGTCCAGCGCGCCCGCCGGGGCGAGGGGCCGACGCTGATCGAGACCAAGACCTATCGCTATCGCGGCCATTCCAAGAGCGACCGCAACCGCTACCGCACCAAGGACGAGATCGAGGACTGGATGACCAACCGCGATCCGATCGCCCGCTACGAGGCGCAGCTCCAGGAGTTCGGCGTCGCCTCGCCCGAGGAGATCGAGGCGGTGCGCGTATCGGTCCGGCAGGAAATCGCCGCCGGCATCGAATTCGCCAAGGAAAGCCCGATGCCGGAAATCTCCGGCCTCGCCGACAATGTTTACACCGAAGGGGCGTGAGATGAACGCGGTGCCGAGGGAACTGAGCTACTCGCAGGCGATCCAGGAGGCCATGGCGCTCGCCATGGAGGCGGACGAGCGCGTTATCCTGATGGGTGAGGACATCGGCGTCTATGGCGGCGCCTTCCAGGTGACGGGCGACCTGATCGAGCGTTTCGGGCCGGACCGGGTCATGGACACGCCGATCTCCGAGCTCGGCGGCGCCGGCGTCGCGGTGGGCGCGGCGGTGACGGGCCTGCGGCCGATCTTCGAATTCCAGTTCTCGGATTTCGCGGCGCTCGCCATGGAACAGATCGTCAATCAGGCGGCCAAGATGCGCTACATGCTGGGCGGCGCGGTCTCCGTGCCGGTCGTCATGCGCTTTCCGGCCGGGTCCGGCACGGGCGCGGCGGCCCAGCACAGCCAGAGCATCGAGGCTTGGCTCGGCCATGTGCCCGGCCTCAAGGTCATCCAGCCCGCGACGCCGCACGATGTGAAGGGCATGCTGCTGGCCGCGGTCGCCGATCCCGACCCGGTGATGATCTTCGAGCACAAGTTGCTCTACAAGATGAAGGGCCCGGTCCCCGAGGGCTATTACACCGTTCCGCTGAACAAGGCGGAGGTGCGCCGCGCGGGCGGCGACGTGACCATCGTGGCGACGTCCATCATGGTGCACAAGGCGCTCGAGGCGGCGGAAAAGCTTGCCGAAGAGGGCATAGGCGTCGAGGTCGTCGACCTCCGCTCGATCCGCCCCATCGACCGCGAGACGGTCATCGCCTCGGTGAAGAAGACGTCCCGCCTGATCTGCGTCTACGAGGGCGTGAAGACGCTCGGCGTCGGGGCGGAAATCTCCGCCATGATCGCCGAGAGCGAGGCCTTCGACTATCTCGATGCGCCGATCGTGCGCCTCGGCGGCTCGGAAACGCCCATTCCCTACAATCCGGAGCTGGAAAAGGCCGCCGTGCCGCAGATGCCGGATATCCTCGCAGCCGCGCGCGACCTCGTCAGGGGAGTGCGCTGACATGGCGAGCGAAGTGATCATGCCTAAGGTCGACATGGACATGGCGACCGGAAAGATCTCCAAATGGTTCTTCTCCGAAGGGGATGAGGTGAAGAAGGGCGACGTGCTCTTCGAGATCGAGACGGACAAGGCGGCGATGGAGATCGACGCACAGGCCGATGGCACGCTGCGCAACGTGACGGGCAGGGAGGGGATCGACATACCCGTCGGCTCCCTCGTCGCGTGGATCGTCGCCACCGGCGAGGACGTGCCGGATGCAGCCGCGTCGCCCCCGGCGGAGGCGAAGGCGGAACCTGCCGCCGCTCCGGTTGATGCCCCATCCGCCGCCCCCGTCGCGGCCAAGGCCGACAGTGCCGTCAGGGCGACGCCGCTCGCCCGCCGGCTCGCCCGGGACAAGGGCGTCGATCTTGCGGGCCTTTCCGGTTCCGGTCCGCATGGCCGCATCGTCGGTGCCGACGTGCTCGCCGCGGGCGCAGCGCCTGCCGCTCGAAGCGCTCCGGCGCCGGCCGCCACGCCCGCGCCCGGCCCGGACGCCGCGCTCAAGCATTTCCCGGACGAGTCCTATACGCTTCAGGCCCATACGGGCATGCGCCGCACCATCGCGCGCCGCCTGGTGGAGGCCAAGAGCACGGTCCCGCATTTCTATCTCACGGCGGACTGCCGGCTCGATGCGCTCCTGAAGCTGCGCACGGAGCTGAACGCGGCTGCGCCGTCGGTGGACGAGGCCCCCGCCTACAGGCTCTCCGTCAACGACATGGTCATCAAGGCCTATGCGCTGGCGCTTGCCGCAACGCCCGACGCCAACGTCTCCTGGACGGAGGAGCAGTTGGTCCGCCATCGCTTCGTCGATGTCGGCGTCGCGGTCTCCGTGCCGGGCGGGCTGATCACGCCGATCATCCGCCATTCGCAGGCCAAGTCCCTCTCGGCCATCTCGAACGAGATGAAGGATCTCGCCGCCCGTGCGCGCGCCGGCAAGCTCAAGCCGGAGGAATATCAGGGCGGCACGGGCGCCGTCTCCAATCTCGGCATGTTCGGCGTCAGGGAATTCGCGGCGATCATAAACCCGCCGCACGCCACGATCCTCGCCGTCGGCGCGGGCGAGCGCCGGCCGGTCGTTGCGGAGGACGGCAGCATCGCCGCCGCCATCGTGATGAGCGTGACGCTTTCGACCGACCACCGGGCGGTCGACGGCGCGCTCGGCGCCGAACTGATCGGCCGCTTCCGTGCCTTCGTCGAAAACCCGATGTCGATGCTGGTCTAGCCGTTTCGACCTTCGGACAGCGTTTCCTCCCGTGACTTGGGGAAGTGGCCATGCGCCTGAAGGCGGTGACGCTTCCCCTTCTTTTTTGAAGGAACATCCATGGCTTCTTCCTACGACGTCATCGTTATCGGTTCGGGTCCGGGCGGGTACATCGCCGCGATCCGCGCGGCGCAATTGGGCCTGAAGACGGCCATCGTCGAGCGCGAGCATCTCGCCGGCATCTGCTCCAACTGGGGCTGCATCCCGACCAAGGCGCTGCTGCGCTCGGCCGAGATCTTCCACTATGCCCAGCATCCGGGCGATTACGGCGTGAAGATCGAGGGCACGGTGACGCCGGACCTGAAGGCGATCGTCGCCCGCTCGCGCGGCATCGCAAGCCGCATGAACGGCGGCGTCGGCTTCCTGATGAAGAAGAACAAGGTCGACATCATCTGGGGCGAGGCCAAGATCACCAAGCCCGGCGAGATCGTCGTCTCCAAGACGAGCAAGGCGATCCAGCAGCCGCAGGCGCCGCTGCCGAAGAACGTCCTGCCCGAGGGCACCTACAAGGCCAAGCATATCGTGATTGCCACCGGCGCCCGCCCGCGCGCGCTGCCTGGCATCGAGCCGGACGGCAAGCTGATCTGGACCTACTTTGAAGCGATGAAGCCGGAGGAAATGCCGAAGTCGCTGCTCGTCATGGGCTCGGGCGCCATCGGCATCGAGTTCGCCTCCTTCTACCGCACGCTCGGCGTCGACGTGACGGTGGTCGAGGTGATGAAGACGGTGATGCCGGTCGAGGACGCGGAAATCTCCGCGCTCGCCAAGAAGCAGTTCGAGAAGCAGGGCATGAAGATCCATCTGGAGGCCAAGGTCGCCAAGGTGGAGAAGGGCGCCAACTCTGTCACCGCCCATGTCGAGATGAAGGACGGCAAGGTGGAGAAGATCACCGCCGACCGCATGATCTCGGCCGTCGGCGTGCAGGCGAACATCGAGAATATCGGCCTCAAGGCGCTCGGCGTGAAGACCGACCGCGGCTTCATCGCCATCGACGGCTACGGCAAGACGAACGTGCCGGGCATCTATGCGATCGGCGACGTCGCAGGTCCCCCGATGCTCGCCCACAAGGCCGAGCACGAGGCCGTCATCTGCATCGAGAAGATCGCCGGCCTGCCGAACGTGCATCCGATGGACAAGGCGAAGATCCCGGGCTGCACCTATTGCCATCCGCAGGTCGCCTCCGTGGGCCTGACGGAAGCGAAGGCCAAGGAGCAGGGCCGCGACATCCGCGTCGGCCGCTTCCCCTTCGTCGCCAACGGCAAGGCCATCGCGCTCGGCGAGGACCAGGGCCTCGTCAAGACGATCTTCGACAAGAAGACGGGCGAACTTCTGGGCGCCCACCTCGTCGGCGCCGAGGTGACCGAGCTCATCCAGGGCTTCGTCATCGCCATGAACCTCGAGACGACCGAGGAGGAGCTGATGCACACGATCTTCCCGCACCCGACCATTTCGGAAACGCTGAAGGAAAGCGTGCTCGATGCCTATGGGCGTGCACTGAACGCTTGACGGCGCGGTTCCCCGCCGGCTGCGATGACGGCCGGCGGGGACGGAGGATCAGAGGGCGATGTGATTGCGGGCGGCGGCGGCGCGGCTGGCCTCACCCTCCCTGAGGATGCGGGCATCGTCCCAGCCGAGGGCCTGCCCGGCGACATGCGCCACCTCGTCGAGAACCTCGCCCGTCAGCGCGCCCGAAAGGGCCATATCGGTCCGGCGGAAGAGCACGTCCTCCAGTGTCTCGACCTTCTCGCGGCGGCAAAGGAAGGCGATTTCCTCGACGGCATAGGCGGGAAGCGAGGCGAGCGGTGTCAGGCGCCCGCCGGTCTCCACGAGGACGGCGCGCGCGCCGGTGCCGTAGCGGACGAGTAGTCTCCGGCAGGTTTCCAGCGGCGCGGAAAACCGGGCCGAAAGCTCTGCCGCCTCCGCCTCGAAGGCGTCCGGTTGCGCAGGGAAGCCGCGTCCCCCGCCGATGGCGAGCCGCTCGGTGCCGATCCGCCGTTCCTGCCCGGTCATGGCGAGGATCCGGTCTGCGACCTCCTCCGCAAAGCCGCGGAAGGTAGTCCATTTTCCGCCGATCAGCGACAGGACGGGCAGGCCGAGGCCGGGAATGCGGTCTTCGGCGATGGAATGGTCGCGGCTGACCTCGCCGGGAGCGAGCCCTTCCGAGCGCGGCAGCGGGCGCACGCCGCACCAGGTGAGCGCGATCTGGTCGGGCGTGACGGCAATGTCCGGGAAGACCTCGGAGATGACGGTGGCCATGTAGGCCATCTCCGTCTCGCTGCAGCGCGCCGCGTCCGGGTCCGGTTCGGGAATGTCGGTCGAGCCGATCAGCACATTGCCCATGAAGGGATAGAGCAGGTTCACCCGCCCGTCGGCCGAGCCGAAATAGACCATGCGGCCGCGCAGGGCATCGTGCAGGCGGCGGTTGCGCACCACCAGATGCGAGCCCTTGTTGCCGCCCATGTGCCGGGACCGGATGCCGAGGGCGGCATTGACCTTATCGATCCACGCGCCGCCGGCATTGACGACGATGTCGGCGCTCACGTCGCGGGAAAGCCCGCTGATGCGGTCCCTGACCCGCAGCCGGCCGTCGACGAGCGCCACTTCGGCATAGTTCAGCGCCCGCGCCGCGGGATTGGCGGCCTCGCCGTCGAGGATCAGTTCCAGGCCCAGCCGCTCGGCATGGGTGATGTGCGCCTCGTAATAGAGCCCCACGGCGCGGAAGGAGGGGTTGAGCTCGGGCATGAGGGTGAGCGCCTTGCGCCGCCCCAGCATGCGATGGTTGGGCATGGTGCGGAAATGCCGCCCGAAGAGGTCGTAGAGCAGCAGCCCCGCCCGGGTGATCAGCGTGCCGCGGTCGGCAAGCTTCGCCTTGAGGCCGAGGAAGCGCCGGACGGAGGGAATGATGCCGCCGAACAGCGAGCTGACGGGCAGCACGGTTTCGAGAGGCTTGACGTAATGGGCGGCGTTGGAGAGCAGCAGGTTGCGCTCGCGCGCCGACTGCGCGACGAGCCGGAACTCTCCGGTCTCCAGATATTTGATGCCGCCATGCATCAGCCGGGAGGAGGCCGCGCTCGCTCCCGAGCAGAAATCGCCCTTCTCCACCAGCAGGACGTCGACGCCTTGCTCGCACAGATCGCGGAAAAGGCCGCAGCCGTTGATACCGCCGCCGAGAATGAGGACCGTGGCATGCTCCGGCAGGCTGAGAAGGCGCGCGGCGGTGTTAGGCATTGAGGATCGCGACCTTGATGGCATCGCCGCGTTCGGCCGTCTCCAGCGCGGTGGCTATCTCGTCGAGCGCGAAGCGGTGGGTCAGCATGCTTTCCACCTCGAGCCGCCCGGAGGCGATCATGGCCAGCGCCTTTTCGAACTGCAGCCGGTCGAGCCCGAAGGAGCCGGTGATGATGATCTCGTTGTAGTGGATGGCGTTGACGTCGAGCGTCGCCGTTTCCCCCGCGGAGAAGCCGGCGAACAGGCTGACCGCGCCGCGGTGGCGCACGAGGCCGATCGCGTCGTTGGCAAGCCGCGGCACGCCGATCGCGACGATGGCCTTGTCCGCGCCGAGCCCGTCCGTCTCGCGCATCACGATGGCTTTCAGGTCTTCCGATGCCGGATCGACGACGACATCCGCGCCGGCCGCCAGCGCTGCCGCCCGCCGCCCGGCGCTCGGCTCGGAAACGATGATGCGCGCGGCGCCGGAAAGGCGGGCGAGCTTCACATGCAGCAGGCCGATCGGCCCGCAGCCGAGGATGACGACGCGGTCGGCAATGCCGACGCCGATGCGCTCCTGCCCGTTCAGCACGCAGGACAGCGGTTCGATGAGCGCCGCCTTTTCCCACGACAGCCCCGCCGGCAGCTTGAATACGTTGCCCGACAGGACCGCCTGCTCGGGAATGCGGATATATTCGGCGAAGGCGCCGTCGATCTCGTAGCCGATCGCGATCTGGTTCTTGCAGATGTTCTCGTAGCCCCGGATGCAATGGGCGCAATGCCCGCAGGGTATGGCCGGACAGACAGCGACCGCATCACCGCAGGAAAACCCGCCGTGCCCGCCGTTCTCCACCACTTCGCCGGAGAATTCATGGCCGAGGATCGAGGGGTAGCGGATGCCGGCCGTCTTCCGGCCCCGGAAGATGCGGATGTCGGTGCCGCAGACGGTCGCGGCCTTCACGCGGATCAGCAGATCGCCCGGCTTCAGGGCCGGATCGCCGACCGTTTCGAAATCCAGCCGGTTCGGCGCCTTCAATAGTCCAGCCTTCATCGTTTCCGCTCCGTGAATGCACAATAATAAAATTATAATTACAAAAATACAGAACTATTTGTCCAGCCCTGTGAGGGGAAATGTTGCAGTTGGGCGTTCCGCTGGGCGGCTAGTTTGACGGGAGCAGCAAATAAGCTGAAGGAAAAACAACCTTTTAAATGCGAAGCCTTTTAGCCGCACGCTTCGCCGTTGACAGACAAAAGGAAATGCACAAAGATAAAAATATCGGAATAAATGTTCGAATTCGACCTTCGGGCTCGACGGGCATGCGGGCGAATCCGTTCGGGGTTCTCGGCGACGTTCCGTGCAAACGTGGTTTACGGGTGCCGGACGCCCTGTCGGCCGGCGAATCGAGATTGGGAGGATTATCGATGAAACTGAACCGAATGCTGATGGGCGCTGCCCTCTTCTCGCTCGCGGCCTCGGGTGCCGCGCAGGCGCAGAGCCAGCAGGACCTGATCAAGCCGATCGACAAGGAACTGACCTTCGTCTACATCCCGAAGGTCATCCATCCTTGGTACGACGTCGTGGCCGAAGGCGCGAAATTCGCCGCCGAGGAGCTTGCGAAGTCCGGCATCAAGGTCAACGTCATCTGGGACCAGCCGCCGCAGGCGGACGTGGCGGACCAGAACCAGCGCATCGAGACCAATATCGGCCGCAAGCCCGACGGCCTGGCCGTGGCCTGCCTCGACCAGGCGACGAACGTGCAGCTCCTCGGCGAAGCGCGCAAGGCCGGCGTCAATGTCATCACCTTCAACTCGTTCTGCGACGACGCCTTCCCCTTCGTAGGCCCGAAGAGCAGCTACCAGGACGGCTTTGACCTCGGCGAGTTCCTTGCCAAGACGCTCGACGGCAAGGGCAAGATCGGGATTCTGGCCGGCAGCCTGACGGCCTCCGACCACGTCCAGCGCATCGAGGGCTTCAAGAAGGCGCTGGAAAGCCATCCAGACATGCAGATCGTCTTCGAGCAGCCCGACAACGACGTGCTCGAGGATGCCGTCACGCTGACGGAGAACGCGTTGCAGGCCAATCCCGACATCGCCGGCATCTTCGGCTCGAACGCCTCCAACCCGATCGGCGCGGCCCGCGCCGTGAAGAATGCCGGGCTGGCCGGCAAGGTCGCCATCGTCGGCATGGACGACCTGCCGGAAGCCGTTGATGCGGTATGCGACGGGACGATCACCGCCCTCAAAGCCCAGCGCCAGTGGGACATGGGCTACTGGACGGTGAAGTATCTCGTGGCGATGAACGAGAACCACACCTATCCGATGTTCCACGACACCGGCTCGCGCTTCATCACGAAGGACGACTGCAAGTAAGCATGCAGGCGATCATGCGGGGCCGCCTTCGGCCCCGCATTTTCCGCTTTGGGAGGAACGGCTGTGAGCATAGCTATTTTCGAGGCCGTAGACGTTGCCAAGTCATTCGGCGTCATCAAGGCGCTGACGGGCGTCTCCGTCGGCATCAGGGCCGGCGAGGTGCACGCCATCATCGGCGAGAACGGCGCGGGCAAGTCCACGCTGATGAGCATCTTCTGCGGCAAGGCCCCGCCGACCGCGGGCGAGCTGCGGCGCAACGGCAAGCCTGTCCAGTTCCACCGGCCGCTGGATGCGCAGCAGGCCGGCATTTCCATCGCCCCGCAGGAAATCAACCTCGTTCCCGACCTCACCGCGGCCGAAAACATCATGCTCGGCGCGCACAGGCGCGGCCCGCTCGGCATCGACTGGAAGGCGACGCGCGCGCTGGCGACCGAGCACCTGCTCAAGATCGATCATTCCATCGACCCGGCCACGCGGGTTTCCGCGCTCAGCAAGGCGCAGCAGCAGCTCGTGCAGATCGCGCGCGCGGCGGCGACCTCGGCCGATATCCTCATCCTCGACGAACCCACCGCGACACTCACCTCGCGCGAGACCGAGAAGCTGTTCGCCTATATCCGCGCCTTCCGCGCCGCCGGCGGCTCGATCTTCTACATCTCCCACCGGCTGGACGAGATCCTCGAGCTTTCCGACCGCATCAGCGTTCTGCGCGACGGCGCCTTCGTCTGTGAGCTCGACCCGAAGACGACGACCAAGGAGGAGATGGTGCAGGCCATGGCCGGCCGGGCGATCGGCAAGGGCAACCCGGCGCCGCATGTCCACCTGGAAAACCGCGAGGTCGTGCTCTCCGTGCGCGGACTGACGCGCCAGGGCGAGTTCGAGGACGTGTCCTTCGACCTGCACCGTGGCGAGATCCTCGGGGTCTCGGGCCTCGTGGGCGCCGGGCGCACCGAGGTCGCCAAATGCATCTTCGGCCTCACCCGGGCGGATGCGGGCAGCGTCGACCTGTTCGGCGAGCGGCTCGACAACCGCAGCCCGCTGGCGTCCATCGCCAAGGGCCTGGTCTACCTGCCGGAGGAACGCAAGCAGGAGGGGATCTTCCCGCTGCTGTCCATCTCGGAGAACATGGCGATGCCCTCGCTCGGGCGCTATGGCGGTCTCCTGCGCCTGCGCAACGGCGACATGATGAAGGAGGTCGACGGTTTCGTCAGCCGCCTGCGCATCAAGCTCGGGTCCACGCGCGATCCGATCACGTCGCTTTCGGGCGGCAATCAGCAGAAGGTGATCATCGGCCGCTGGCTGATGAAGAACGCCCGCGTGCTGATCATGGACGAGCCGACGCGCGGGATCGACGTCGCCGCCAAGTTCGAGATCCAGCAGGAGCTCCGCCGGTTCACCGACCGGGAGAACCTGTCCATCATCTTCATTTCCTCCGAGCTCGAGGAGGTCCTGGATGTCTCGGACCGCATCCTCGTCATGCATGAGGGCCGCGTGAAGGGGATGCCCACGGCTGCCGAGGCCACCCAGGAATCCCTGCTCCAGCTTGCGATGAGCTGAGCCGGCGCGACAGCACACAGAAAAGGTTGACGACCATGAGTGAGAACACGATGTCCGATGGTGCGATCCGCAAGAACGACCGCCGGCCGAGCCTTGTCGCACGCTTCTGGCGCTGGGAGGCGAGCGGCATCACCGTGGCGCTGATCGCGCTGATGGTGGTCCTGTCGCTGGCGACCGACAACTTCTTCTCGTCCTACAACATGTCCGTCGTCGCGCGGCAGGCGGCCTTCGTCGGCCTCGTGGCGCTCGGGCAGACGCTGGTGCTGCTGGTCGGCGGCATCGACCTTTCCGTCGGCGCGGCGGCCGGGCTTTCAGCCATCGTCGGCGCGATGATGCTCAACATGCTGGGCATCCATCCCTATTTCGTCATTCCCCTGACGATGCTCTTCGGCCTATCGCTCGGCTTCATCAACGGCTTCTTCGTCGCGGGCCTGAGGCTCAATCCCTTCATCGTCACGCTCGCGACCTGGGAAATCTTCGCCGGCATGACAATGGTGCTGACCAAGGGCTACCCGATCCGGCCGCTCGGCGAACAGTTCGGATTCTTCGGCAAGGGCGAGATCCTCGGCGTCCCGGTGCCTGTTCTCGTCTTTCTCTTCGCCGGCGCGGTCCTCATCTGGATGCTGACCCAGACGCGGTTCGGCCGCAACATCTTCGCCGTCGGCGGAAACCGCGAAGCGGCCGTGCTCGTCGGCATCCGCGTCAAGCTGGTCGAGTTCCTGGTCTTCGGGCTTGCCGGCATGTTTGCCGCGCTCGCCGGCATTCTCTTTGCAAGCCGCATGGATGCGGGCCAGCCCTCGGTGGGCGAAGGCTGGCTGATGGGCGCCATCACCGCCGCAATTCTGGGTGGCACGAGCCTGCGCGGCGGGCAGGGTTCCATCGTCGGCACGATGCTCGGCGCCATGCTGCTGACGGTCCTTGCCAACGGCACGGTTCTGCTGAACGTCTCCGGCTTCTGGCAGCGGGTCATCGTCGGTTGCGTAGTACTGATCGCCGTCCTCGTCGATCTCTTCCGGCGTAAAAACTGAGGGTTGTTGGCAACCGGCCCTCGCGGCGCATGGAAAAACGTCCGGGCCTGCTCTATAGGTGGGACATCTGATGTCTTGGAGAAGCGACGCTGGTGTCCGACCTGTCCGATGATCTGCGCACGAGGGCGGCCTGGCTCTACTACAAAGAAGGCATGACGCAGGACCAGGTGGCGCAGGAGCTCGGCCTCAACCGCGCCAAGGTGCTGCGCATGCTGGCCGCCTCCCGCCTCGACGGCACGGTGCAGATCCGCGTCCTGTCCAAGCAGAGCAATTGCGTCGCGCTGGAACGAGAGCTGGAGAAGAAATATAATCTGGAGCGGGCGATCGTCGTGCCCGTTCCCAAGCAGACGGAGCAGCTTCCCGAGATCATCGGCGGCGTGCTCGGCGAATATGTCACCGATCTGCTCAAGGAGAACATGATCATCGGCCTTGGCTGGGGCAAGACGCTGAGCTCCTGCCTTCCGGCGATCCCTCAGCAGACGGATGCGCATATCTCCGTCGTGTCGCTGTTGGGTGGGCTGACCCGCGTCAGCGCCTTCAATCCTTCCGAGTTCGCCTGGCGCCTCGGCGACCGTCTCGCCGCGGAAGCCTACCTCATCGCCGCGCCAGTCTTCGCCCCGGACGAACGCACCCGCGATGCGCTGCTAACCCATCCCGGCATCCGCGAGGTCTTCCGCCGCTCGGAAAACCTCGACGTCGCCATCGTCAGCGTCGGAGACCTCTCGCCCGGCTCCACCTTCAGCCGCTACGGCCTGCTTGAGCGCGACGAGCTGATTTCGCTGCAGAAGGCGGGTGCGGTCGGCGACATACTCTGCCGCTTCATCGATGCCGATGGCGAGATCATCGACCACGAGGTCAACCGCCGCGTCGTAGCCGTCGACCCGCGCTCGCTGCGCACGGCGCGCAAGGTCGTGCTCGCCTCCGGCGGCTGGCATAAATATGCGGCCTTCCGCGGCGCGCTGAAGCTGCTGTCGCCACATGTGGTCCTGACCGATATCGAGATCGCCCAGCGCCTCATCGAGGAGTGACGCGCTCCATCACGGCGCCAAGGCCGAGTGCTTCGCCCGCCTCCTGCCAACTTCCGAAGACGCGATGGGCGCCGGCTTCCAGCAGCCGCGCGCCATGGTCGGGTGGAAGATGGCGTCCGCCCGTGAAGCCGATGGCGTGCATGCCGGTCGCCCGGGCCGCGACGATCCCGTAGATGGAATCCTCAAAAACCATGCATTGGTCCGGCGCTGCGCCCATGCAGGCGGCCGCGTGGAGGAAAAGGTCCGGTGCCGGCTTTCCCGCCCTGACCATCGTCGAGCTGAACACCGCCTCGCCGAAGCGCTGCGCCAGGCCCGTAGGGAAAGGCTGAGCGCGATGCGCTCCGGCGCCGACGAGGAGGCAACGCAGCGCTTTGCCGGCAGCGTATCGAGAAGCCTGTCGATCCCTTCGATCGCGACGAGCTCCGCTTCGAGGAGCGTGCGGATTTCCTCCCACAGGTCGCCCGCATGCTCGGGCGGAAAAACCTGCCGGGTCGCCGCGCCGATAGACTGGAAGATATCGGCCTGCTTCATCCCGAAGCAACGGGCAACGTCGCTCTCGGCAATGGCGAGCCCGTGGCGGGCATAGGCCCGCACATAGGCCCGCACCGACAGGATCTCGCTGTCCACGAGCACGCCGTCACAGTCGAAGATGAAGAGTTCTGGTGTCTCATGGCAAACCATTTCCCGCTTTCCGTATGTTTTCATATGAACGAACAAAAACTAATAACTGTAATCAAAAGTACGTATTTGATTGCTTTCGTGCGCCGCCGCTTTGCGTGCCGTAGTAGCTCTAAGTTTTAAAATTCCCTATTGAATTTAACGAAATACATCTTTCTTCCCCTTGGATTCGGCGGTTTCCGGTTTCAGGCAATTCCTGCCGTCAGGGCGAACTTTTCCTGCAAGCCATTGACAATCTGTTTGTACAGTTGTAAATGATAACTCATGAATGTTCAAGCAGATCGGGAGGGTGGTGGCTTGGTCGAGATCTATGATCATGATGGCAAGGCGGTGAAGCACGGGCGCGCCCGCGTCAACGGTATCCGTATGCACTATGTGACGGCGGGGGAGGGTGAGCCGCTGCTTCTTCTGCACGGTACGCCCAAGACGCATTTCTACTGGTACCGCCTCATCCCGCTCCTGACCCCGTATTTCCGCATCGTGGCGCCCGACCTGCGCGGCTTCGGCGATACGGACAAGCCGCCAGCGGAGGAGGGCTACGACAGCCGCACCAACGCCCGCGACATGGCCGAGCTGATGACGCAGCTCGGGCACGAGACCTTCCACCTGCACGGCGAGGACCGCGGCGCGGAATTCGCCTATGCGCTGGCCGCCAGCGAGCCGGATCGCGTCCGCACGCTCTCCTTCGCCGAGATGCTCCTGTCGGGGCAGGGCTTGGAGGAATGGTCGAACTTCACGCCGGAGAAGGTGTCGTCCCAGTTCCGCATGGCGGGCGTCTGGCTCTGGCACATCCCGTTCTTCTGGATCCCCCATCTGCCGGAAATGCTGATCTCCGGCCGCGAGCGCGAGTTCTGGGAATTCTGGATCAAGGCGGAGACTTGGAACCCGAATGCCATCGCCGACGAGGCGATCACCGAATGGATCGCCCGCCTTTCGGCGCCCGGCGGCCTTCGCGGCTGCCTGGAGACCTACCGGGCCGGCCTCAAGAACGCCCGCATCAACGACGAACTGATCAAGACGAAGCTGAAGATGCCGGTCATGACCATCGGCGCCCCGGAATTCTTCGGCGAGCTGGTCAAGGACCAGATGGAGCGCGTCGCCGAGCGCGTCGTCAAATCCGACGTGTTCGAGGAATGCGGCCACAGTCTTGCGCTCGAGGCGCCTGACCGCCTGGCGGCCGCGCTGCTCGATTTCATCCGCGAACACGGATGACGAAGGGCCGGCAAGCCGGCCCCATGCCAGCATTCTTTCTGCTGTCTCAATGAGAGGCGGCTGTAACCTTGGGAGGAGAGCCAAGCAATGTCCCTGCATGTCCTGAAGAGAGCCCTCGCGACCATGGTGGTTGCGTCCCTGCCGATGGCGGCGCTCGCCGACAACACCGAGGGCGTCAAGCACCCGCTCTGGTACAAGGAGCCGTCGGAAAAGACGATGAAGCTCGCCCAGATCGACGACCTCACCGACGTGGTGGTCTCCGACGGCCAGCGCGGCGAGGAAGGCTTCCCGGCCTCCAAGATCGCCATCACCGACGAGCAGCTCGCCAAGATCAAGGCCGGTAACTTCACCGTCGCCATCTCCATGGGCTGGCTCGGCGACGACTGGGCCTCCCAGCAGCTCATCGGCCTCAAGGAAAATTTCGAGAAGCTCGGCATCAAGGTCGTTGCCGAGACCAATGCCAACTGGGACGACGCCAAGCAGATCGCCGACCTGGAGGCCATCTCCGTCCTGAAGCCCGACCTTCTGGTCTCCATACCGCTCAACGGCAAGACGACGGCCAGCGCCTACAAGCGCCTTTCGGAAGCCGGCACCAAGGTGGTCTTTATCGACCAGGCCGTGGAAGGCATGGATCCCGGCAAGGACTATGCGGCGATCATCTCGTCCGACAATCTGGCGCTCGGCATGTATCTCGCCGACCTTCTGGCCGAATCGATCAACTACAAGGGCAATGTCGCGGCGCTCTACTTCGCCAACGACTTCTACGTGACGAACCTGCGCTATGAAGGCTTCATCGCCCGCCTGCGCGCCAAGTATCCGGACGTCAAGCTCGTCGCCGCCGCGGGCCACGACGACCCGAACAAGGGCCAGGAAGTGGCGCAGGGCGTGCTTGCCCGCTACCCCGATATCGACGGCATGTATGCCAGCTGGTCGATTCCGGCCATGGGCGCGGTGACGGCTGCCAACGTCAACGGCCGCACGCCGTCCGACTTCAAGATCGTCAACGAGAACTTCGACCAGATCGTCGCGCTCAACATGGCCCAGAACGGCTTCATCGCCGGCATTTCCTCGCAGCGCCCTTATGACCAGGGTACCGCGGAAGCCAGGATCGGCGCGCTGACGCTGATCGGCGAGAAGGTTCCGCCCTATGTGGTCGTGCCGCCGCTCGCTGTGAAGCGCGCCAACCTGCCGGACTCCTACAAGACGATCTACCGGATCGATCTGCCGCAGGAAATGAGCTCGGCGCTCTCGCAGTAAAAGAACCGATAAAGCAAAGGGGCGCTGGCTGGTAGCGCTCCTCTCCAGCCTCGCCCGAACCGGAGAACGATCCAATGCCGCAAGATCGAGCCGTTCTCGAAATGCGCGACATCGAGAAGTCCTTTGCGCAAAACAAGGTGCTGAACAAGGTCGACTTCACGCTGAACCGCGGCGAAGTCCATGCCCTGATGGGCGGCAACGGCGCCGGCAAGTCGTCGCTGATGAAGATCCTGTCCGGCGTCTACGAAAAGGATGGCGGGACCATCCGGATCGAGGGCGAGGAGGTCGCCTTCGGCGACGCCATCAGCGCCCGGCGCGCCGGGATCGCCATGATCTTCCAGGAATTCAGCCTCGTGCCCACGCTCTCCGTGGCGCAGAACATCTTTCTCAACGGTGAGCCGAAGAAGGGAATCTTCATCCGTGACGGGGAAGCCGTGCGCCGCGCGCGCCGAATCCTGGACGAGCTCGGCGTCGACATCGATCCGCGCGTGCCCGTCAGCGAACTAAGCGTCGGCCAGTGCCAGATGGTTGAAATCGCCAAGGCGCTGTCGCGCCAGGCACAGATCCTCGTGATGGACGAGCCGACCGCCTCGCTGTCCGAAGCCGAGACCGAAGCGCTCTTCGCACTCGTCGGGCGGCTGAAGGCGAGCGGCATTTCCATCATCTATATCTCGCACCGCATGGCGGAGATATTCAGCGTGTGCGACCGCGTCACCGTCATGCGCGACGGCGGGGTGCGCCTGACGGCGCCCTGCAGCGAGGTGAGCATGGCCGAGCTGGTCGAGACCATGCTGGGATCCGACGAGGTGGAAGGCTTCAAGTGGCACGACCGCGGTTACCGGAGCTCCGGCCCACCGCTTCTCACGCTTCGCGGCGTCAGCCTGCCGCCCCGCATCAACGATGTCAGCTTCGACGTAGGCGCGGGCGAGATCGTCGGCATTGCCGGGCTGATGGGTTCGGGACGCACCGAGATCGCCGAGGCGATCTTCGGGCGCCGGCCGCTGGCCGCTGGAGAAATCCTGATCGACGGGAAGCCGGTCACCAGCCAGGCGCAGGCGATCGCCGAGGGCATCGCGCTCGTGCCGGAGGATCGCCGCCGTCTGGGCCTCGTGCTGGAGCATTCCGTCGGCCAGAACATGCTTCTGCCGAGCCTCGGCCTTTTTACCGCCGGAGCTTTCGTCAACGACCGCGGCGCGGCCCGCATGATCCGCCGGATGATCGATGCGCTCAACATCAAGACGGAAAGCGCCGACAAGCCGGCCCGGCTTTTGTCGGGCGGCAACCAACAGAAGATCGTTCTCGGCAAGTGGCTGGCGCGCCGGCCGCGCCTGCTCGTCCTCGACGAGCCCACCATTGGCGTCGATATCGGCGCGAAGTCGGAGATCGCCCGCGTCGTCCGCGAAATGGCCGACGAAGGCGTCGCGGTCGTCATCATCTCATCGGAACTGGAGGAGCTGCTGGCCGTCAGCGACCGGCTGCTCGTCCTGCACAACGGGCGCATATTCCAGGACGTGCGGCGTCAGGATATCGGCTCGGAGGAGGAGCTTCATCATGCAATCCAAGGCCATCGTCTCGGAGCGGCCCCTGCAGGCGCCGCGGCTTGACGGCATGTTCAAGATTCGCGCCCTGCAGGACTACATCGTCTATATCGTCTTCGCGGCGGTCTTCCTCTACTTCGCGATCATGATCGGCGACAGCGGCTTCCTGACCGTCCGCAACATGTTCAACATCGCGCGGACCACCGCCATGATCGTCGTCATGGCGACCGCCATGACCTTCGTCATCGGCGCGGGCGAGCTCGATCTGTCGGTCGGCTCCACCGCGGCGCTCTCCGCCCTCGTCTGCGCGCTCGTCATGCAGGCGGGCTATGGCTGGGGACTTGCGGTGGCGGCGGCGCTCGGCGCCGGCCTCGTCGTCGGCTGCCTCAACGGCTTCTTCGTCACGGTGGTCGGCATTCCGTCCTTCCTGGTGACGCTTGGCATGATGCAGTTCATTCGCGGCTTCGACATGCGCGTCACCTACACCAACCCGATCTCGATCTCCAACGCGACCTTCAACAGCCTGTTCGGGTCGGGAAGCCTCTGGGGCGTTCCCTCGCTGCTCTTCTGGTCGGTGATCGTGGCGGCGCTCGGCCATGTGGTTCTGCGCTATACCTCCTTCGGCCGGCAGATCCTCGCCACCGGCGGCAATCGCCTGGCGGCGGAATATTCCGGCGTAAAGACGCGTCGCATCAAGTTCCTCGCCTTCCTGCTGACGGCGTCGGCGGCCGCGCTCGCGGGCCTGCTTTATTCCGGCATGATGCAGACGGCCCGCTACAATTTCGGCGAGGGCGCCGAGCTGATGGTCATCGCGGCGGTGATCCTCGGCGGCACCAGCCTGTTCGGCGGCCGGGCGACCATTATCGGCACCTTCACCGGCGCGCTGATGATCGGCACGATCAACAACGGCCTCATCATCATGGGGCTCGACGTTTCCGAGCAGATGATGATCTCGGGCGCGATCATCATCCTTGCGGTCGCTTTTGCCCGCAAGCGCAACGCCTAATACCGTCAGTTTGAGGTCACCGTCGGAAGGCGGTGCGGGAGGAAGACCATGACGACATACGACTACACTTCCATCGGTTTCTACACCTTTGATTGCCTCGGCAGGCCGGTGACGGCCATTCCGCCGGGCGGCAACACATACTTCGTCGAGGAAATCACCATGGCCGTCTCCGGTGCGGCCGGCGCGGCGGCGATCGTCGCCGCCAAGTACGGCCTAAAAGTGCTCGCGGTTGGCGGCATCGGCGACGACCTGATGGGGGCATGGGTCATCGACCGCCTCAACCATTTCGGCGTGGACACCTCTCGAATGGAACTCTGCAAGAATGTGGGTACTTCCTCCTCCATCGTCACAACGAGACCCGATGGGCAACGCCCGGCGCTCCACATGCGCGGGGCGACTGGCGCCTTCGACGTCAGGCCGGAGCATCTCGACCAGGTGCTGGACGCGAAGATCGTTCATATGGGCGGTACTGGCCTCATGGACCTGATGGACGGCGAGAAGAGCTTCGCGCTGATGGCCGAAGCGCGCCGGCGCGGGTGCATCACCACGCTCGATGTCTTCGCCGCGGACAAGAAGGATATGGCGAATGTCGCCGGGCTTCTTCCGAATGTCGATTACTTCATTCCCTCCATCGAGGAGGCGCAGGCGCTTTCCGGTCTAACCGACAAGGAGGACATCGGCCGCCACTTTGTCGACCTCGGTGTCGGTTGCATTGTCATGACGATGGGCGCTGAAGGCGCCTACTACCACCACCGCGACGGAACACGCTTTCACATGCCTGCCTTCGACATCAACGTCGTGTGCACCTGCGGGTGCGGCGATGCCTTCAACGCCGGCTTTGCCACCGGGCTGATCAGGGGCATGAATCCCGAAGAGACAATGCGGCTGGCCCAGGCGTCCTCCGCCCTCAATGCCAGCGGCCTCGGCAGTCAGGCGGGCGTCACCGATCTCGACGCGGCGCTCGACTTCATCCTCCGCGTGAAGGCCAAGGACCCGGCAAAAGTTCTCCAGAGCGTCGGATGATACCTGTTTCCGCACAACGGTGATTGTCGCCGGAGGAACGCCGCCGTGCGGCTTCGCCTGCTCGTGCTGTCTCTGTCGCAAAACCGAATGGCAACCTGCCTGCGGCATCAAGGGAGAGCCTGAATCACACCAAAGTAATAGGTTCACAGCACAGAGGCGTCGATTCTATAGGTCTCATAGATGCTCCGAACGTTCTCTTCTCATAGCTTTCAGTTTTACGAAATCGTCGCCGGCGTGATGGCTCGACCGCGTGAGGGGTGTCGCAGATACCATCAGGAAACCCTTCGCGAAGGCGATTGCCTCATATTCCCGGAACTCTTCCGGCGTGACATAGCGGGCGACCGTGTGGTGTTTCGGCGTCGGGCGCAGGTATTGGCCGATCGTCAGGAAGTCGACGTCGGCCGCGCGCATATCATCCATCACCTGCAGGACCTCCCGCCGCGTTTCGCCCAGCCCGACCATGATGCCGGATTTGGTGAACATTGCGGGGGCGAGTTCCTTGACGCGCTGCAGCAGTCGCAGTGACGTGAAGTAGCGCGCGCCGGGGCGCACCTCGGCATAGAGCCCGGGAACGGTTTCGAGATTGTGGTTGAAGACGTCCGGCCCCGCGGCCACGACGGTTTCGAGCGCCGATGGCCCGCACCGGCGGAAATCGGGGGTGAGGATCTCGACGGTCGTGCCCGGTGCGTGCCGATGGATCATGCGGATGGTCCGTGCGAAATGATCGGCGCCGCCGTCTTCCAGGTCGTCGCGGTCGACGCTGGTGACGACGACATGCGCAAGGCCGAGCTTCCTGACGGCGTTGGCCACCCGTGCCGGCTCGAAAGGGTCCAGCGCGTCGGGGCGGCCGGTTGCGACGTTGCAGAAGGTGCAGCCGCGCGTGCAGATGTCGCCCATGATCATCATGGTGGCATGGCGCTGGTTCCAGCATTCGCTGATATTGGGGCAGCCGGCTTCCTCGCAGACTGTGGTGAGGCCATGCGCCTGGACGATGTCGCGTGTCGCCCTGTAGCTGTCGCCGACCCGCGCCTTCACGCGGATCCAGGCCGGTTTCTCCAGGTCCGGGGTGTGCGGACGATGCGCCTTTTCCGGGTGGCGCTGTTCGGGAATCGTCAGGTCTCTCGCCATGGCGGGTTTCTCTCGATGCACGTTGTTCGGTTGAGCGTTCGCCGGCGTCATGCCACGGCGCGCGGCCTGCGGTGCGGGCTGTGCCAGAGCGGGCGCGCGGCGGAGATCGTTTCGAGATAGTGGGCGTAGCCGCCGGCGTAACGCTCGGCGCTCTTGCGCCGCGGTTCGATCAGGCCCTCGGCGCTTGTCCAAGCCCCGACATCGTATTGCAGTCCCAACGCATCCATCGCGGCGATGCAGGCGCCCCTCGCGCCCACCTCGGGCCTTGGGGCGATGTGCAGCGGCCTCTGCAAGACGTCGGCGAGCATTTGGGTCCATGCGGCGGAACTGCTGCCGCCGCCGCAGATCGCCAGCCGCCCCGACAGGCCGGCGGCCTCGATGCAATGGCGGGCCGCATAGGCGACGGATTCGCATACCGCCATCACGAGGTCGGCCGGCGTGGTCGCAGTGCTCAAGCCTGCGAGCTGGCCGCGCGCATTCACGTCGCAAAATGGAGCGCGTTCGCCGGTCGCCGAGAAATAGGGCAGGGCGGTGACGCCATTGGCGCCCGGCGCGTTTTGCTCAAGCAGCGCGTCGAGGGCATCGTGCTTCATACCGACAAGGTTCAGCACCCAGTCCAGCGCGGCCGTGCCGACCGTCGCCGGCAGAGAGCGGATCCAACGGCCCTCGGAGGGCATGCACAGCGTCATGCCGACGGGGTCCGCCGTGGTGTCGATCGTATCGACCATCACTTCACAGGCGAGTGTCGTACCGACGATGATCAGGCCATCGCCGACCGTTCTCACCCCGGCGCCCATGGGACAGGCCACGAGATCGAATGGTCCGGCATGAACCGGGATTCCTTCGGGAAGGCCGGTCAGCGCGGCGCCGGTGGCGCTCAGCGGAAAGGCTTGGCCGGGGGCGGGCATTACCGGCGCGAGCAGCCGCGCGTAACGCTCCAGTCCAAGGAGGCGGAGGATTTCGGGATCATAGTCACGCTTTCGAATATCCAAGAAAGGCAGAGAGGCGTCGGAGGCATCCGTGACGCGCACGCCCGTGAGGCGTTGCAGGATCGCGTCCTTGAGGTAGCTGGCCGTGGTCGCGGCTTCGAGTGAAGCCGGGTCGGTGGCCGCCAGCGCGGCCATCAGCGGCGCCTGGGAGCCGGAAAAGATCGCATTGGCATTGCGGCGGAATACCGCCTCGAATACGCCGGAATCGATCCAGCGCTGCAGGAAGGGGTTGCCGCGGTCGTCGAGCCAGGAGATGGCCGGCCTGACGGCCCGTCCGGCTTCATCAAGGAGCCAGAGGCCGTCGCTTTGGCCAGTAATGCCGATCGCCTGCGGCGGGCCGCCGGACCGGGCGCAGACCTCCGCCACCACCTCGCCGACCGACGTCACGAGGGTTTCAAGGTCCTGCTCGATCCGGCCATCGCCGAACGGGTCGAAAATGGTGCGGCGCGAGGCGACGGCGATATTGCGTCCCTCCAGCGAAAAGCTGGCCGCCTTCACGACCGAGGTTCCAAGGTCGATCCCGAGAATCATGGCTCCTCCCATCCCGATAGCGCACCGCTCCTCACGGCAATGGCACCAGTCAGGTTCTATTGAAGCAAATGTTCACCATTTGAACAAATATGTCAAGCGGCGCGGATGCCCCGCGCGTGGCGGCCGCGATGCCACCTCGCGCTGAATATCAGCGCGATTGCTTCGGCGCGTGCCGTTTCGATGCGGCGGCTTCCCCACCCTCCGCCAGGAGAAACGAGGCGCATTGCTCGTCTGTCACAAGGTGAGTCACATAGCCGCCGTGCAGCGCGGCACGCACGATCTCGTTCTTGTTTGCGCCGCCCGCCACCGCCAGCCGCTCCGGAATATGCCGCAAATCCTCGAGCTCGATGCCGATCGGATGGATGGTGGGCGGCAGGGCGACCGCCTGCCCATCGCGGTCGATCCAGCGACAACCGATGTCGCCGACTGCGCCCTGCCGCTCCAGGAATTCCTTCTCTGCCGCGTCGACATATCCGAGCTTCAACATCGTCGCATCGTCGTGCAGCGCGCCGAGGCCGAAGACAACGAGCGAGGCTTTGCGGGCGAGTTCGAGTGCTTCCCGCAGGCCTGCATCGCTTCTGAGGCCGGAGGCCGTAGCCTCGTTCTTGACATAGACCGGCGCGTAGAGGGCACGCGCCGGAGCACGGAAATACTGGCCGAGCTGCTCGGCCACTTCCGACGGATTCGTGCCGCGGGTCGCGTTATGCAGCCCGCCGACAAGGGCGACGATCTGCATTCCGGAGACCGACGTCTCGCCATAGAGCGAGTCGGCCATCGCCTGGAGCGTCGTCCCCCAGCTTACCGCAACAACGGCGTCATCGCGAACCATGCCGACAAGGGTCTCGGCTGCGACCTGCCCCATCCAACGGCGTTGCATCGCGTCATCCTCGGCGGTGGGGACGATACGGACCTTCTTCAGGCCATAGCGGTTCTCCAGGTTTCGCTCGGCCTCGAATGTCTCCGACGACACGCCGAGCGTGATCTGGACCAGTCCGCTCTCCTTGGCGCGTCGGAGCAGGCGGATGACAGTGCTGCGGCTGACGCCCAGCTTCTCGGCGACCTGGCTCTGGGTAAGCTCCTCGGCATAGTAGAGCCAAGCCGCCCGTGCCGGTTCGCTGCTGATCCTGTCCATCTCATTCATTCGTCGCGGCCTCGTTATTTCCCGGGCAAGTCCTGCCTGATGACAAACCGCTCGTCCACTGCGGTTCTCGACGGGCGTCCGGCTTATTGCCGGCTGGAGCCGGTTCAACCCTGAATCGGCGGCATAGTGACGAAAAACACGAAAAATCGCGCCGCGTCACGCCCTTTTTGCTGCGTGGGAAGGGGCGCGCGCCTGAAAAAGATCCGGCCGGACGATTTCGCCGCTTGCGTCCATCTGCCCTGTTTGATACATAAGTTCATATAAAGAACATTTGCTTCAAGTGGAGGAGAGGCATGGAGCGGTCTGCGACCCTATCGGCGCAGACGCTGCTGGAAATGCAGCGTCGCATGCTGCGCATCCGTCTGTTCGACGAGCGCGCATCCAAGATGGTCAAGCGCGGCCAGATTCCCGGCACGGTGCATACCAGCATCGGACAGGAGGCTCAGGTGGTGGGCGCCTGCATGGCGCTGCGCCCCGGCGATCACATGACCGGCAACCATCGCAGCCATGGCCATCCGATCGGCATGGGCTCGCCCCTCGGGCCGCTGATGGCGGAGCTGGTCGGCAAGGCGACCGGCGTGTGCAAGGGCAAGGGTGGCTCGCTGCATCTCGCCGACGCCGCGGTCGGCAGCCTTGGCGAGTCCGGCATCACCGGATCCTCCATTCCGATCGCCGTGGGCGCTGGTCTCTCGGCGCAGGTGCTGAAGCAGGATCGTGTGGCGCTCTCCTTCTTCGGTGACGGCGCGGCCAACCAGGGGGTCTTCTACGAGGCCCTCAACCTCGCATCCGTCTGGAAGCTGCCGGTCATCTTCCTGTGCGAAAACAACCAGTACGCCCTCTCCACCCCGGCCCATACCGTGACCGCCGGAAGGATCTGCGACCGCGCCCATGGTTTCGGCCTTCCGGGCGTGCGCGTCGAGGATGGCCAGGATGTGCTGAAGGTCTATGACGCCGTGGCGGAGGCCGCCGAGCGTGCCCGTATCGGCGCCGGCCCGACCCTCGTCGAGGTCATGACCTACCGCTTCCGCGAGCATTCCGAAGGCCTGCGCATCAATGTCGACTACCGCGACGCCGCCGAGAAGGAACACTGGCTGTCGCGCGATCCCATCGTCCTCTTCCGCCAAATGCTGATCGCCAAGGGTATCGCCACCGCCGGGGAGATGGACGCCGTCGAGGCTGACATCGCCCGCGAGGTCGAGGATTGCGTGACCTTCACCCTGGAGAGCCCGGACCCCGCCCTGAACGTGGCCTTCGAGGATCTCTACACCGATCCCTACAAGCTGGAGGACGTGCTTTGAGCCAGATGACCTATATCGGCGCCATCGGCGCCGCCCAGCGCGAGGCCATGATCGCCGACGAGCGCGTTATCATCATCGGCGAGGACGTCGAGGCCAATGTCTATGGCACGACCGGCGGCGGGAAGCAGCGTGCCGAGGAAGGCGATTTCGTCCAGCAGTTCGGGCGTTCGCGCATCCGCAACACGCCCATCGCCGAGGAAGCCATCGTCGGCGCCGCGATCGGCGCGGCGATGACCGGCCTGCGGCCGCTGGTCGATCTGTCTTATTCCAGCTTCCTCTACATGGCGATGGACCAGCTTGTGAACCAGGCGGCCAAGAACCGCTACATGTTCGGCGGCCAGAGCTCGATCCCGGTCGTGTTCCGCTCGGCCATGTTCTACGGCCTCAACACCGGCGCGCACCATTCCGACCGCCCCTATCCGATGTTCATGAACGTGCCGGGCCTGAAGATCGTCGCTCCGGCTTCCGCCAGTGACGCCAAAGGCCTGCTACGCACGGCCATCGACAGCGACGACCCGGTTCTCGTCTTCGAGGCGGTGCCGCTCTGGGGGGCGAAGGAGGAGGTCGACGACAACGAATACTGGATCCCGTTCGGCAAGGCGCGCACGCGGCGGGAGGGAACGGACGTGACGCTGGTCGGCGTTTCCGGCGCGGTCCCGCTCGCGCTCAAGGCGGCGGAGCAGATGGCAGCGCGGGGCATCTCGGTGGAGGTGATCGATCCGCGCACGCTGGTTCCGCTCGATACCAAGACGATCGTCGAATCCGTCCGGCGCACCGGGCGCCTGGTGATCACCGAGCCGGCCCATCGCATGTGCGGCGCGGCGGCCGAGATCGCCGCCGTGGTGGCGGACGAAGCCTACGAGGCCCTGCGGGCGCCGATCAAGCGGGTGGCGTCGCTCAATATGCAGGTGCCGTTCAGCCCGGCGCTGGAGCCGCAGATCTATCCCACGACGGAGAAGATCGTCGCCGCGCTCGAAGCGGTCTGCGCGGTCGATCAGAACATGACGAAGAACCGGAGGTTGGTTGTATGAGAGTGGAAGTTCTTCTGCCCCAGTGGGGCATGGGCATGAGCGAGGGCACGGTCACCGACTGGTTGAAGAAGGTCGGCGATCGCGTCAGCGAGGACGAGCCGCTCGCCGAGATCGAGGCCGAAAAGGCGACGCAGGAGCTTGAATCCCCCGCCACCGGCGTCCTGACCGAGATCATCGTCCAGAAGGGCGAGGAGGCCAAGGTCCGCAGCGTCCTCGCGATCATAGAGACCGACGACTGAGACAGACGATGCCGCCGGCCGGCTGGCCGGTCCCGAAGTCCATAGTTCAAGACGATGAGCCATGACCGATATTCCAGGAGATAGCCGCGCGGCGGAGACAAGACCCGACGGGCCCCCGGCCCCGGAGAACGTCTTCGACCTGATCGTGATCGGCGCCGGCATCAATGGCGCCGGCATCGCCCGCGACGCGGCGGCGCGCGGTTTGCGCGTGGCGCTGGTGGAGAAGGAGGATATCGGCAGCGGCACCTCGAGCTGGTCGGGCCGCCTGATCCATGGGGGGCTGCGCTATCTGGAGCAGGGCGATGTGGCGCTGGTGCGCGAATCCCTGCGCGAACGCGAGCGGCTGTTCCGCCTCGCTCCGCATCTCGTGAAGCCCGTGCCGCTGATGATCCCCTTCTATCGGCACAACAGGCGGTCGCGCTGGATGATCCGTGCCGGGATGGTGACCTACGACGTTCTCTCCTTCGACAAGTCGACCCATTCGCACAAGGTCCTTTCCCGCAAGGAGACGCTCGACCGGTTCCCCGGGATGGATCCCGACGGGCTGGAAGGATGCGCGATCTTCATGGACGGGCAGGTGGTCTGGTCCGAGCGGCTGTGCGTGGAGGTGGCCCTTGCCGCCCGCGCCGACGGCGCGCGCATCTTCACCCATGCCAAGGTGGACGGCTTTCTGGAGGAGGGCGGATCGGTCGGCGGCGTGCTCTTCACTGATGTCCTGACCGGCGAGCGGCACGCGCTTTCCGCGAGCGTCGTCGTCAATGCGGCAGGCCCCTGGGTCGACATGGTGCTCGACGGTTCGAGCGGCGGCACTGAGCGCCATATCGGCGGCGCCAAGGGAAGCCATCTGGTCGTCGACCCGTTCCCCGGCGCGCCCAAGGACGTCATCTATTACGAGTCGCGCGCCGACGGCCGTCTCGTTCTCGTCATTCCCTGGGGCGAGCGCTACCTGATCGGCACGACCGACAAGCGTTACGCGGACGACCCCGACACGGCCTGCGCCGATGCCTCCGAGGTCGAGTATCTGCTCGGCGAGGTCAACCAGCTCATCCCCTCTGCCGGTCTGACGGAAGACGATATCCTCTACACCTATAGCGGCGTGCGCCCGCTCCCGTTTGTTCCCGACAAGTCGGAGTGGAAAGTGCCGCGAAGCCATGTGTTGCACGATCATGCGCCGCGGTGCAGGGGGCTTCTGTCGGTGATCGGCGGCAAGCTGACGACATATCGCAGCCTCGCCGAGGAAGCTGTCGACGAAATCTACAGGCAGCTCGGCAAGAAGGCGCCGCCGTGCTCGACGTCGCGGACACTATTCCCGGGCGCCAGGGTGGGCGACTGGAACGCCTTCCGCAAGGGACTGGAGCGCGGCGGCGCCGCTGCGCCCGCCACGATGCACCGCCTTGTCGAGACCTATGGCGCGCGGGCGGCGGATATCCTTGCCCTGGCGCACGAACACCCTGATCTCGCCGAGGTCTTCGATCCCGAAACGGGTGCCCTCGGCGCGGAGCTCGTCTTCACCTATCGCAACGAATTCTGCCGCACCCTGACCGACGCCCTGATCCGCCGCGTCATGGTCGGTCTCAACTCGACCTGTGGTCGCGCTGCTCTCGACCGTGCGGCCGATATCCTCGCCCGCCATCTCGGCTGGAGCGAGCAGCGCCGGGCGGATGAGGTTCGTGACTATCTTCGCTACATCCGCCGTTTCGACGTGCCGGGCCGATCCGATCTCCCCCGGATGGCCGCGGCGCCCGCGGCAGGCGCGCCGTCGCCTGCCGTCCCGGACACCACAGCCGCCCGCATCGACACACGACATTTCGGAGGACAGACCACATGACCCAATCCGACCCCAGAGCGATCATCGAAGACGCTCGCCGCAACGGCTATGCGGTCGGTGCGTTCAACATGCACAACGAGGAGACCACCGAGGCGCTCGTCTGGGCCGCGGAGCGTGCCAGAGCGCCGGTGTTCCTTCAGGTCGGCCGCGCCATCATTCCTCATATTGGCGTCCGGCGTGCGTTCGAGATGACGCAGAGGATCGCCGAGTGGTCGAATGCCAAATATGTGATCCACCTCGATCACGGGTCCTGGGATGAGGTAATGGAGGCGATCCGCCTCGGCTTCACGTCGATCATGTATGACGGCGCCCATCTGCCCTTCGAGGAGAACATCGCCACCACGCGGCGTGTGGTCGAGATCGCCCACGCCTTCGGCATTCCGGTCGAAGCCGAGCTCGGCAAGATCCCGGATGTCGGCGAGACCGTAAACTGGGCCGATTACTACACCGATGTCGAAGAGGCGCGTCGCTTCGCGGCCGAGACGGGCATCGATTATCTCGCCATCTCGGTCGGGATCGTCCATGGCGTGATTCCCGGCCTGACGCCCGAGCCGATCAATATCCAACGTATCCATGAGATCCGCGAAGCGACGGGCATTCCGCTGGTTCTGCACGGCGCCTCCGGTCTCACCGAACGCGAGGTCAGCGAGGCGAGGGCGGCCGGCGTGCACAAATTCAACGCCGATACCGATCTGCGCCATGCCTTCCGGCGCGGCTTCGAGTCGGTCTGGGCGAAGGGCGACCGACAGCTCGAGGAGGCAATGGCGGAAGGCCGCAGCCAGATGGTCGATGCGACGGTCGAGAAAATCCAGCTTTACGGCTGCGCCGGCAAGGCGGCTTGAGGGAACCCGGCCATGACGAAGACCCTCGAAGCAGAACCGGTTGGCCGCGAAAAGCCGCTCTCCAAGACGGCGAAGCTGATGGCCCGGCACATGGGCACGGCCTGGCAGGCGCCGATGTTCGGCATCACGGTTGAGGTGGACATGGAAGCCGCGATGGCGCGGCGCACGGAGGGGGTTACGCTGACGGACGTCATCCTGTCGGACTGTGCCGCCACGCTGGCTGAGCACCCGGCGGTGAACGCCCATTACCGCGACGACACAATCGTGGAGTACGACGACATCAATGTCGGCCTTGCCGTGGCCTCCGACAGGGGCCTGACGGTGCCTGTCGTCCGTAATGCGGCGCGGTTGTCGCTTGCAGGGATCGCCGAGCGCCGCCGGGCGCTGGTGGGTAAGGTACGCGACGGAAAAATCGCGATTACGGACGTGGTGGGTGGCACGTTCACGATCTCCAACCTCGGCATGTTCGACGTCAAGCGGTTTACCGCGATCATCAACCCGCCGCAGGTGGCGATCCTGGCGGTGGGCGGTACGAGCCGGCGTCAGGTCTGGAACGACGGCGATCCCCAATGGCGCCAGATCAGCGAGCTGACGCTGACCTGCGATCACCGCGCCCTCGACGGAGCACAGGCGGCCAGCTTCATGGCTGCCCTGAAGAAGCGTCTCGAAAAGGAGGCGCCTGCGAACTGAAGTCGATCCGCGAATGGATCGTAAGCACTGCGAAACTGGAAAATGAATAGCCTAACTATGGGAGGATATGGCTATGAAGAACAGTAAACTACGTGCATCCGTGGTCCGGGGCCTGCTCGGTGCTGCGCTCGCCCTGTCCCTGGCCCCGGCAATCGCCGCGGCCCAGGAAAAGCCCTTGATTGCCGCTTCCGTTGCCGACCAGAAATCGCTGTTCTATATCGCGGCGGTCGATGGCATGCGCGATGCGGCGAAGGAAGCAGGCCTCGATCTCAACGTGGCCTCTGCCTCCAACAGCTCGCGCGAGCAGATCAACCAGGTTCAGAACCTCCTGGTCCAGCAGCCGAAGGCGCTGCTCTTCATCTCGCAGGATTCGACGGCGGCAGCCGCCAGCGTCAAGGCCGCCAACAATGCCGAGGTTCCCGTCATCGCCGTGGACCAGCGGCCGGAATCCGGCAGCGGCGAGCTCGTCACCTTCATCGCGACTGACAGCGTGAAGGCGGCGCGCGACCTCTGCACTTGGCTCTTCGACAAGATGGGCGGCAGCGGCGAGATCGCCATCCTCAAGGGTGTTCTCGGTTCGACGGCCGAGCAGCAGCGCACGCAGGGTTGCGAGGAAGCGCTGAAGAACTATCCCGACATCAAGGTCGTTGCCGTACAGGCCGCGAACTGGGACGAGAACGAAGCCTTCGCGGCGACCCAGAACATCCTGACCGCCAACCCCAACCTCAAGGCCGTCTTCGGCGAGAGCGACGCCATGTCGCTCGGCGCGGCGAAGGCCGCCCGGCAGGCTGGCCGCGACGACCTGCTGTCGGTCGGCATCGACGGCTTCCCGACGATGTTCAAGGCGATCAAGTCCGGCTTGACCCAGGCGACCATGGCCCAGATTCCGTATAAGATGGGTCAGATGGCAGTTCGGGACGCGCTGCGCGTCATCAACGGCGAGGCGGGCTCGATCCCGGAGATCCAGTACCAGGACACTGTTCTGGTCACGGCCGACAATGTCGACCAGATCAAGCCGTCGGATTTCTACGGCCCGGCCGCCGACCGCTTCTGACAGGGGTCGGACCCGGTCCGTCATGGGCCGGGTCCGCCGTCAGCATCAAGCAATTATTCGAAACGGATCTCGGTCATGGATGCCAGCGCTCCCGCAGAGGTCGGCCTGTTCTGCAACAGGATCGTCAAGGACTACGGCAAGATAAAGGTTCTGAAATCGATCGATTTCTCCTTGCGGCCCGGCAATGTGGTGGGCCTGATCGGTGAGAACGGCGCGGGCAAGTCCACCTTCAACGCGATCATCGCTGGTATCGTCTCGCCGACCGAAGGACAGATCTGGCTCGATGGCACGGAATACCGGCCGCGCTCCCCCTCCGAGGCGCTGCAGAAGGGCGTCGCGCTGATCCATCAGGAAATCCGCCTGCTGCCGAGGCTATCCGTCGCGGAGAACCTGTTCATGGGCCGTCTGCCTATGCGAGGCGGCCGTGTCGACCGGGCGCGCATGGAGGAGGAATCCCGCGCGATCCTCGGCTCCCTCGGCGTCACCATCAGCCCCCGGCGCGTCGTCAACGGCCTCACCATGGCGGTGCAGCAGAGCATTGAGATCGCCAAGGCGCTACTGCGCAAGCCTCGCTACATCATATTCGACGAGCCGACCGCCACGCTCGGTGAGGTGGAGGCCGAGCAGATCCTTGAGCATGTGCGCCGTCTGCGGACCGAAGGAACCGGCGTCATCTACGTCTCGCACCGGCTCGACGAGATCCAGTCCGTGGCCGACCAGGTGGTCTGCTTGCGCGACGGCGCAATGGTGGCCCGATGGGAAGAGAAGCCCGTACCGAAGGAGCAGATGATCAACGCGATGGTCGGACGCGAATTCACTTTCGAGCACCATGCGCCCAAGCCGCGCGGCCAGAAGGTGGTGCTCAAGGTAGATGGGGCGGCCCGGCAGGGTGCGTTCCGCGACGTTTCCTTCGAATTGCTGGAGGGCGAAATCCTCGGCTTCGCCGGATTGGTCGGCGCCGGGCGCACCGATGTCGTCAGAGCCATCAGCGGCGCGGACCGTCTCGATAGCGGCGAGATCTGGGTTGCCGGGCAGCGCGTCAATTTCAAGAGCCCGCGCGGCGCGATGGATGCAGGCATCTTCATGGTCCCGGAAGACCGCAAGGGGCTGGGCCTCAACCTCGATCGCTCCGCCGCCGCCAACATAACGCTTCCCTGGGAAAGGAAGCTCGCGCGCTTCGGCCAGATCCTTCCGTCGACGGTCAGGAAGGTCGGCGAGCAGCAGCGCAAGCGTTTCGATATCCGCGGACGGCTGGACCTGCCCGTCGGTTTCATGTCCGGCGGCAACCAGCAGAAAGTGCTGCTGGCCAAATGGCTGGTGGAGGCGCCGAAGGTCTTTATCGTCGACGAGCCGACGCGCGGGGTGGATGTCGGCGCCAAGATGGCGATCTACGAGATCCTGCGCAGCCTTGCGTCGAGCGGCATGGGGGTGATCGTGGTGTCCTCGGAGCTCGAGGAGGTCCTGGGCCTCTCGCACCGGATCCTCGTCATGTCCGAAGGCCGGCAATGCGGGATCCTCTCCCGCGAGGAGGCCAGTCCGGAAAAGGTCATGGCGCTGGCGGTCGGCGGCCGCGCGTCTTCAACTTCAGATATCCAGCAGGGATGACGACCATGTCAGATGTCAAAACCAACACTGACGTCACGCAGACGGCCTTTCCGGACGCGCAGACGCGTCGGCAGGACAGCGAGGCTCCCGCAATGAACCGCTTTTCCAGCGCGGTCCTTTCCGCCCTCCGCATCCTGCCCGGACCCTTGATCGGCCTGATCCTGATCTGCATCGTGTTTTCCTATCTGTCGCCGTACTTCCTGACGACGCGGAACATGCTGAACATCTTCAGCCAGGTTTCCGAAATCGGGATCATGGCCGTGGGTGCGGCGCTCGTTATCATCATCGGCGGCATCGATCTGTCGGTCGGCGCCGTGCTCGCCGTCAGCCTGATGGTGAACGCCTGGCTCTACCGCGAGTTCGGCGTGCCTTTTCCCTTGTCGTGCCTTGCCGGCGTTGCAGTCGGAGCCCTCGTCGGGCTGGTGAACGGTCTTCTGTCCACCTACGGGCGGATCCAGCCCTTCGTCGCGACGCTTGCGACCATGTCAGCCTGTTCCGGCATTGCGCTCTTCATCACCAATGGTGGCCCCATCACCGGTTTTCCCGACTATTTCACCGCGCTGACGGCGACGCGCATCCTCGGCATTCCGCTCGAGACGATCCTGATGATCGCGATCTACCTGATCGCCGCCTACTGGCTGACCTTCCGGCCGGCTGGGCGGGCGCTCTACGCGGTGGGCGGCGGCGAGGAGGTGGCGCGGCTTTCCGGGATCAACACGCAGCGTGTCAAGCTCGGCGTCTACGTGATCGCCGGCGTGCTGGCCGCCGTCGCCGGCCTCATCCTCGGCTCGCGGCTCGACACGGCCCATCCCACGGCCGGCGCGAGCGATCTGCTCAGCGTCATCGCCGTCGTGGTCATCGGCGGTGCCAGCCTCTCCGGCGGGTCGGGCGGAATGCTCGGGACGTTCGTCGGCCTTCTGATCATCGGCGTTCTTCGCAACGGCATGGCGCTGATCAACGTTTCACCGAACCTCCAACCGGTGGTCATCGGCGTCGCGATCATTATTGCCGTGATCCTGGATCGCCGGTCCGGCCGCTGAGTGTGTCCGGTCGGCCTGTCTTATTGGAAAGTGAGTGTATCATGTCGCTTGACCTCCGGCTGTCGGACCTTTCACGCCTTGACACGATCAGGGCGGCGCTGAGCCAGAATGACCCGCGCGGACAATTCGAGCCGCTGGGCCTCAAGGAAGTGGCGATATCGGGCGACGTGCTCGACGGCCTCACCGGAACGATCGACCGTCATCTGTCGGCTGCCGGTCTCGCCTCCGGCCCGGCAATCCGCGTCCATCTGATGGTGGATCCCGTGGTCATCCGGCGGAATGGGGGAGACCTCAAAGGCGAGGTTTTTCGCAAGCTTTCAGAGCGCTACGCGGTCACCCGCGTCACGCTCGACGATGGCCACGCCGTGCTGCATGCCGATGATCCGATCCTCGACGAGGCCGCCCGTCGCGCGGTCGGGGCGGATTGCATCGTCTCGGTGGGGAGCGGCACGATCACCGATATCGCCAAGGTCGCAGCCATGCGGTCGAACGTGCCCGTGCATATCGTCATCCAGACGGCGGCCTCGGTGGATGGTTACACCGACAATTTCTCGGTGGTCCTGCAGAACGGCGTCAAGCGTACGCTGCTGACGCGCTGGCCCGAGGCGGTGCTGACCGACACGCGCACCGTTTGCGAGGCGCCGCATGTCCTGAACGCATCCGGCTTCGGCGAGCTCATGTCGATGTACAGTGCGCCGGGTGACTGGTTCCTGGCATGCCGTCTCGGGCTGGACAGCACCTTCGCGCCGATACTGCTGGATCTTCTCGCCCTGTGCGGCGAAGGGGTCGGCGACTGGTCGGAAGGCGTCGGCAAGGGCGATCACGACGCCTGCGCGCGTCTCGCCTCGGCGCTGGCGATGCGCGGCATCGTCACGGGCGTCGGCGGCACCACGGCGGCGCTGTCTGGCATGGAGCACCTTTTCAGCCATATGCTCGACATGGTCGCCGGCGAGCGCGGCGCGCCGATGGGCCTGCACGGCGCGCAGGTCGGCGTTGGTTCGGTGATCCGCGCGGCCGCCTGGGAAGTCTTCAGCGAACGCTGGAGCGAGGCTCGGCCGGACCCGGCGAGCCTCTTTCCCGATATCGGAACCTGGGAGTCCCGCGTCGGCGAGGTATTCGCGATGCTCGATCCCAGCGGCCGTATCGGCGCCGAATGCTGGTCGCGTTACGGCAGGAAGCTGGCCGACTGGCACGGCGCCCGCGGAAGCGTCGAGGCGTTCTTCGCGGACTGGGCGGAAAACCGCGCGCGGCACGATGCGCTCGTGCTTGGCTCGCACGAGATTGCGCGCTACCTTCATAGGGCCAACGCACCCATGCGTCACGACCAGCTCGATCCCATGCCGTCGGCAGATCTCGCGCGCTGGGTGGTGGCGAACTGCCAGTTCATGCGCGAGCGCTTCACGGTTGCCGACCTTCTGACGCTTGCCGGCTGGTGGGACGAGGCGGGCGTCCAGCGAGTCCTCGACCGCGTCGATGAAGCCTGCAATGCCGCCAGGGGGGCTGGCAGATGACGGCGGATCTGGTTCTCGGCATCGATTGCTCGACCACCGCGGCCAAGGCGATCGTCTGGGACCAGAAGGGCCGTGCCGTCAGCAGCGGCCGGGCGGCGTTCGGTCATTCGACGCCGAAGCCGGGCTGGGGCGAGCAGGATCCCGTCGAATGGTGGCGGACCACCTGCGAGGCAATCGGGCAGGCGTGCCGGCAGATCGATCCCTCCCGCCTGGCGGCCCTTTCGATCGCCCATCAGCGCGAAACCTTCGTCTGCCTGGACGAGGCCGGGCATGCGCTGCGGCCCGCCATCCTGTGGCTCGATACGCGTGCGGCTGAGGAGGTCGAGAACTTCGGAACGGACGCCGTCCACGCGATCACCGGCAAGCCGCCAAACACCGCCACGAGCTGGTACAAGCTTTTGTGGCTGAAGAAGCACGAGCTGCGTGTCCTCGAAAGAGCGCACCGCGTGGTGGACGTGCACGGTTATCTCGTCCACCGGTTGACCGGCGAGTGGCGCGGCTCCTATGGAAGCATTGATCCGCTGGGCGTGCTTGATCTGAAGCGTTTCGCGTTGCATGGCGGGCTGATCGGACAAACTGGTCTTGCGCCTGAGCATTTTGGAGACATCGTTGCGCCTGGCGAGGTATTGGGAACGGTGCGCCCTGACGTGGCCGCCGACTTCGGGCTGATACCGGGTCTGAAGGTCGTTGCGGGGCTCGGGGATGGGCAGGCGGCCGGTCTCGGTGTCGGCATCACGCGGCCGGGCGAGGCCTATCTCAACCTCGGCACCGGGATCGTTTCCGGCACGTTCAGTGCGAATTACCAGGTGGATCGCGCATTTCGCCTGATGGTCGGCGGTGTGCCCGGCTCCTATCTGATCGAGACCTTCTTCGGCGGCGGCACCTACAACATCAACTGGTTCGTGGAGCGGTTCTCGGATATCGGCAGGGACCCGTTTCATCTGGACCTTTCGCCCGAGCAGATCCTTGAGACCGCTGCCGCCAGCCTCCCGCCCGGTTCGGAAGGCCTCTTGGCGCTTCCCTATCTCACCGGCGTGCTAACGCCCTACTGGGACAGTGCGGCGCGCGGCGTATTCTTCGGCCTGTCGAGCCGGCACGGAAAAGCGCATTTCTATCGTGCGATACTGGAGGGGCTGGCGATGGAGCAACGCCTGTCAACAACGAGCGCCGAGCGCGTGACCGGCTCGACAACCGATCGCTTTCTGGTTATGGGCGGCGGATCGCGCAGCGAACTCTGGTGCCAGATCGTCGCGGACATATTGCAGCGGCCGGTGGAGGTCGCGCGCGAGGGCGAGGCGACATGCCTCGGCGCGGCCATGCTCGCCGCGAAGGGCGCGGGTTTCTTCGATAGCGTCGAGGATGCGGCCTCCGCCATGAGCGGCAGCGGGCGGGTCTACCTGCCCGACAGGGAACGCGGTTTGAAGTACGACCGGTTCTATGAGATCTACAAGACCGTCTACCCGTCGCTTCGCGACCAGTTCAGGCAATTGCAGGATGCCACCCATGACGCTGCATAGCGCCGCACAATCGGACGCTGAAATGATGACGGTCGTTCCGACGATCAGCCTCACGCGCGCCTATCAACGGTATCAGGAAATCCGCTCGCGCCTGCCCGGCGCGCGCTTCCCCAGCGCGCCGGTCTATGCCGGAAGCCTCATTGAAACGGCGGAGCGCTACGACGGATTCCTGTTCGACTCGTTCGGCGTGCTGAACGTCGGCGAGACGGCGATCGAGGGCGCGGCGGAATGCCTGTCGGCGCTGCGTGCCATGGGCAAGCCCTTCTGCATTCTCACCAATGCGGCGAGCTACACCAGCGAGATCGCCTACGGGAAATATCGGCGTCTCGGACTGGACGTGCGACGCGAGGAGATCGTCTCCAGCCGGGATGTCGCCCTCGCGCATCTCGACGGTCTCGCGCCGGACCTTCGATGGTCCGCGATCTGTGCTTCGGGAGACGGTTTCGAGGACGCGGCTGTCGGCGTCATCGATCTCCTAGATGCGGGCGATGACTGGTCGCGCGCAGAAGGTTTCCTCTTCCTGTCGTCCGCCCGGTGGACAGAGGTCCTGCAGGATCGTCTCGTCTCCGAACTGCTCATGAATCCCCGCCCCGTCGTCATCGCCAATCCCGACTTGATCGCACCGCGCGAAGACGGGCTTACCCTCGAACCAGGCTGGTGGGCGCATGACCTCCAGGACCGCGCCGGCGTCACGCCGCATTTTTTCGGAAAGCCCTTTGCGGCCGCTTTCGAGAATGCGATCGGCCGTGTCGGAGCAGGCAGGCTGGCGATGGTCGGCGATACCTTGCATACCGATATACTCGGAGGGCAAGCTGCCGGCCTCGACACGATCCTCGTCACCAGGCACGGTTTATTCGCAGCAGAGCCAGTTGAACCCTATATCGCAGACTCGCAAATCGTTCCCACCATTATAATTCCGTTTATTTAAAGGATTCCTCTGCCGCTGCTTTCCCCCTCTGGCGGGAGCGGTCGTTGGTTCGAATTCTTTCAACGCCTCACTTTACAAGTTTCCGTGGACTTAGGCCCCGCAACCAGTTTCTAGCATGCGACCCTTGAAACCCCCGTTTAACAGGGAAATCAAGGGGATAGGCGGACTCAAAAGCCCCGGACGCATCAGCGCCGGGCCTTTTTGTTTTCAGGTGAACGCAGGATCGAGCGGGTACCGGTTCTGAGCAGGGGAGGCGGGGCGACTTCTGCCCTGAACCCCAGAACTTCGTCCAGATTTTTGTGGGTTCTGTCGTATTACGGGGACGGACGGCATGAAGCGTGCACGGTTTACGGACGAGCAGATCATCGGGATGCTGAAGGAGCAGGAGAGCGGCCAGAGGACGGCCGATGTCTGCTGCAAGCACGGAATATCCGAGGCAACCTTCTCCAAATACAAGGCGAAGTATGGCGGCATGGATGTCTCCGACGCTCGGAAAAGGCCTTGGAAGATGAGAACGCCAAGCTGAAGAGGCTTTTGGCGGACACGATGCTGGACAACGCCATTTTGAAGGGTATCGCATCAAAAAAATGGTGAAGCCCGGCGCAAGGCGGGATGCGGTGGCTTATGTCTGCGAAGAGCATGATGTGAGCCAGCGCCGGGCGTGTGCAATCCTGGCCGTGGATCGGTCGACTACGGCAGTTTCCGCGACGAGTGCCTCAACGAAACGCTGTTCTCGTCACTGCCTCACGCCAGAGCCGAAATCACCGCATGGAAGGAGGATTACAACAGACAGCGACCTCATTCAGCGCTGGGCAACATCACGCCCAACGAATTCGCCATGAAAATGGCGATGGAAAAACAGGCCGCATGAGGCCAGATTGAAAACCAAAGACTCTCCGAAATCCCGGACGAAACTTGGGGCTCAGGTCAAAGACAATCGCCTGCGGCTGTCCTGATCCTCATGGAAGGTCATCTCGATAACGCAACTGAAGATGTCGCCGGCCCGCGCATATAAGCAGGTGAGAGCCGAGCATGCGAAGGCGCTGTTGCTGCAATCCAAATCGCCGCTCATTGATATCGCGTTGGAAGTCGTCTTCTCAAGCGCATCGCATTTTGCCCGTGAGTTCAAGAACATCGTGGGGCAGACGCCGCGCCAGTTCCGGCAGGCTGCGTGAGGAGGCCCGAGCGGTCGGGAAAAGCTGTCGTTCAAGACACCGCGGATGTCGTAATTTCGACGGTTCTTTTGCCCCTCAAGTGAAATGCTGGCGGCATTCAGGGTGCCATCCCGGCCTTGCCGGGATGGATAATTGGGAAGCCGGTCCAATGCCGGCGCTGCCCCCGCAACGGTAGCGGAACGAAATCTCGACGAATGCCACTGGCCGGCCGGCCGGGAAGGTGTCGAGAGGGTCCTTAGGGACGGTTCCGAAGCCCGGAAACCAGCCTTGAATCCATGACTCGGCCGATTGCGGTGGGCGATCGAGAGGCGAACGGCGTCCTTTCGTGGACGCTCCGTTGCTTTCTCCTTTCCATCCTTCGTCGAGAGACGTTTCGCGGATCGCCCGGCGGTTCGCGTTTCGTCCTGACCACGATCCTGCCCGCGGAGGAGCGGGCCGGGCGGCTTCAACACAGGAGGAGACAGAGCATGAGCAGGAATCGAGGCGTCGTCTACATGCGGCCCGGCAAGGTCGAGGTCCGCGACATCGATGATCCGAAACTCGAAGCGCCGGATGGCCGCCGCATCGAGCACGGCGTGATCCTCAAGGTAATTTCCACGAATATCTGCGGCTCCGACCAGCACATGGTACGTGGCCGTACGACGGCGATGCCGGGCCTCGTCCTCGGCCACGAGATCACCGGCGAAGTGATCGAGAAGGGCATCGACGTCGAGATGCTTCAGGTCGGCGATATCGTCTCGGTGCCCTTCAACGTCGCCTGTGGCCGCTGCCGCTGCTGCAAGTCGCAGGATACCGGCGTCTGCCTGACGGTGAACCCATCCCGCGCCGGCGGCGCGTATGGCTATGTCGACATGGGCGGCTGGATCGGCGGGCAGGCACGCTACGTCACCATCCCCTATGCCGATTTCAACCTCCTGAAATTCCCCGATCGCGACAAGGCGATGGCCAAGATCCGCGACCTCACGATGCTCTCGGACATCCTGCCGACCGGCTTCCACGGCGCGGTGCGCGCGGGCGTCGGCGTCGGCTCGACGGTCTATGTGGCGGGCGCCGGCCCTGTCGGGCTTGCCGCCGCCGCCTCTGCGCGCATCCTCGGTGCGGCGGTCGTCATGATCGGCGATTTCAACAAGGACCGTCTCGCCCACGCGGCGAAGGTCGGCTTCGAGCCCATCGACCTCTCCAAGAGCGACCGGCTGGGCGACATGATCGCCGACGTGGTCGGCACGAACGAGGTGGACAGCGCCATCGACGCCGTCGGCTTCGAGGCGCGCGGCCATGCGGGCGGCGAGCAGCCGGCCATCGTGCTCAACCAGATGATGGAGATCACCCGCGCCGCCGGCTCGATCGGCATTCCGGGCCTCTACGTCACGGAAGATCCGGGCGCGGTCGACAACGCAGCCAAGCAGGGCAGCCTGTCGCTGCGCTTCGGTCTCGGCTGGGCGAAGGCGCAATCCTTCCACACCGGCCAGACGCCGGTGTTGAAATACAACCGGCAGCTCATGCAGGCCATCCTGCACGACCGCCTGCCCATCGCCGATATCGTCAATGCGAAAATCATCGCGCTCGACGATGCGGTGCAGGGCTACGAGAGCTTCGACCAGGGCGCGGCAACAAAGTTCGTACTCGATCCCCATGGGGACCTGTTGAAGGCGGCCTGATGACATGAAACGGGCGCCGGTCGGTTCTCATGGCCGGCGCCGCAAGCACGATGGAATGCGCGCTGCCACACGGGCCGCAGGATTGCGCCTCATCGATCAAGGATACCGGCATGGCTCACCTTCGGGATGTCTTGAAGGACCACATCGTCGATGACAGATCCGGTTGGAGCATGGGCTCCCTCGGTGCTGTCGCCGAGTTTCATCGGGATCGGGGCGAGTATCTGGAAGCCGACGCGCCGACGATGTTCGTGCGCGCGACGCCGCGTGATGCAATCCGGCTGAATGCCGGAACGGTCGGGAGATCGTCCCTCTCGCCTATGAGGCCCTCAGCCCGAAGCCGCATCGATGGAGCCACGGCCTGGCACTTTGCCTGCCGCAGAAAGATTCGATCATGGCGGGACGCAGGGTCCTGACCGAGCTCGGGCGGATGAGGACGCCGTCCGTCGTGCCGACCGGAAGGCAATCCTTTTCGACATTGGTCTCAATCTGCCCCACTGCGATTTCTGCATCCGCACTGAGGACCCGGATTTGCTGGTGATCCTGCGCGCCAATGCCGGCCGCAGCCTGTTCGATCCCGGCAATCCGGCAAGCGACGCGATGAGGAGGGCCTACCCCCATCGCGTCGCCTTGACTCGCATCGGCCGCATCGAGGTCTTCAGCCCGCCAATCCTGTGATGGGCGGGGATCGGGATTTCGACATCGATGATCACGCCGCTTCCAGGATCTGTTCGAGCGCTTCGCGCGCCGGGCTCTGCCGATCCTGCGCAAGGCGGTGCTGGACGGGCTCGCCCGCAGGATAGACCCCGAGCAATTCCTAGCGCAATCCGACCGCTTCAGCCGGGCCACCGTGCGCATCATGCTGCGTCAGCAGTATCGGCTCGGGGTTTCCATCTGGCGCAGGCAGCCAGTGGGACGATCTGTTCCTTGGTGGGGATAGGATTTGCCTGATTTGATCTTTGAAAACGGAGCTGCCAGCCGCTGAATCGGTGGGGGGCTGGTCCAAAAGGGCCGCCAAGAAAGACGCCCCTGCCTTCGGTAGCTCTTTTGACCATCTTATAGTCGTTATGCACCCGGCATTCTTGATTGTGACATCGGAATTGGCGACCTCTTTCAAGACGATCCTTAGTTTGGAGCTTCTTGAAATGGCCGGAAAAATTGACAGGATATATGACGCTCTCATTGGTGGCGCAGAACGAGGGCTGGAGGATGACGCGCTTTACCGCCATGTCCTGGCGGAATGTCCAAAGGCGAGCAGCAAGAGGATCGTGAAGGCTTCGCTGCTGGCGCTGACCGATCCGGGCGTGAAGGACGCCCAAATTCTGAAGGTCGTCTATGCCTTGGCCATCAGGCATCGGCTCGACCCGGTGATGGACAACGATTTCGAGCCCGGCGAGGAGCCGACGGCCGACAAGGCCTTGGTGAAGAAGCGGAAACCCGTAAAGGCTTAAGATTGGCCTGAGGCCCCTTTGCACTCCTGACCGCTCGATGGCTCGTGCTGGACTGGCTCATAGGGGCTGGGGCCGCCCGGAATGCTTTGCCAATCATCCGCGATTTGGCGGGCGTGCGGGCACACGACCGCCGATTGCTGAACGAAGCCGCCGGTCGGTCGTGCTTCGGGATCTGAGGCGAGGAGTACTCGCCTCGTGTCGCTGCGAGGAGGAACGGCCGGATGGTGATCGAATGACCGACACCACCCGGACGGTCCATGCCTCAGGCGTTTTCGGTCTGGCCTTCTTCCTCGACCTTGTCGTCATCCTCGGTCTTGCCGGTTTCCCAGCTCAACTGAAACTCGATTTCGGCGCTGCCTTCCTCGATCTCGTAGACGATCGAAGCGACGGCGTCCTGCGGGATGACGACTTCCTCGTCCTCGAGCCGGATCGAGTAGTTTTCGTTCGATTCCAGCATATCCGCCAGCCGGCGGAGTTCCGCTGCGAATTCCGCTATGGAATAGGTCTTCTGGATTTCGCGTTCTGCTTCCATGACTGATCCTCTGTTTAGCAGTTGGCAGCAGCATGAAAGCGTTCGACTGCAAAACAACGATGAAGTTTTGATAGTATTTACATGATATTATTTACGTATCTTCTGTATACTGCGCGGATTGGTGAATCTGCGCAGCGGGAAATAACCCTCTGTCGAATGTAATATTTTCTTGTAGGGGGAATCAGCTCGGATCGTCGCGGTGGACGTCGTGGACGACCATGCCGATGGATTCCGGCGGCTTTTCGAGCCAGCGGCGGTGTTTCAGGGTCTTTCGCGTGTCCTGGTAGCCGGAATCCCAATGTTCGCGCATCGAGGTGCCGGAGAACTCGTAGTCCTTGGCGTCACTTTCGTAGATTTTCTGCTGGTAGATGAGATGGACGATGTTGATCTGCGGCACGTCCTCCATGGCCGTGAGAAAAGCCTGGTCCTCGTCCGTCAGCGCCTCCGCCGGCACCCGCAGCAGCGCCTGGTGCAGCCTGAGACGCAGGTTGTGCAGGCGGCGGAACGTATCGGTATTGTTGCGCGTGCGGCTGGAATACATGATGTCCTTGTGCCGCGCGAGCACATCCGCCATGTCGCGCGGCAGGATGCCCCGCGCGCTGAAAAGATCGACCTGGAAGACCAGCGTGTCGCGGACGTCCTCTTGTTCCAGCAGATATTGCAGCGGTGTGTTGGAGACGATACCGCCGTCCCAGTAATATTCGTTCTCGATCAGCGTGGCGGGGAAGGCCGGGGGCAGGGCGCCCGACGCCATCACATGCTCGGGACCTAGGACTTCGATATGGCTGTCGAAATAGCGGTAGTTGCCGGTACGGACGTTCACCGCACCGACGCTGAGCCGCTGGCGGCGGTCGTTCAGCACGTCCCAGTCGATGAGGCGGTCGAGCGTCGACTTCAGTTCCGACGTATCGTAGAAGCTGGTCGCCCCCGAGGCGCCCGGTTGCTGCAGCCAGGGATTGACACGATGCGGCGCGAAGAAGCCGGGCAGGCCCGACATCATCGTCATCATCGAGCTCGCCTGGTTGCGCATCTTGCGGAAGAAGTCGCCCTCCGGCGTGAAATGCCAGATCTTGCGGGCGGAGATCGTCTCCCAGAAATCGCGCAGCCGGTCGAGGCGGTTCTCCCTGGCGTTGCCGGCGATGATGGCGGCGTTGACCGCGCCGATCGATACGCCCGACAGCCAGTTCGCTTCGATGCCGGCCTCGTCGAGGGCCTGGAAGACGCCGGCCTGATAGGCGCCGAGCGCCCCGCCGCCCTGGAAGACCAGGCCGACCGACTGATAGGCCGAGAGAAGATCGGCGATATCGGGCGTTTCGGATTTGCGCCTGGGCTTCAGCCTTGCCTGTTCGTCCATCATCCTGTTCCTCAAGCCGGATCGGCCATGTAGTCATGCACGACGTCGCCCATGCCCAGGGTGAGGTCGGCGATGAAATGCACGGCCGAGACGATTTCGAGCACCGGCAGGCGGGCGACGTCGGCGATGACGTGGCGGAAGAGCTGCAGGTCGGCCGGCCCCGTCCAGGCGCCCTTCACGGTCACGTCTTCGAGATGGTAGCGCACCAGTTCGCAGATGCGAGGGCTTGCATCGACATGGGGAATGATCTTGACTAGGAAATTCGGCTTGCCGAGCGAACGGGCGACGTCGGCGGTATCGACCGCGCGGTGCTTGTAGCCCATCGTGGCGCTGGCGCAGAGCACGGAGCCGTAGTGCAGCGTACCGACGATGACCTCGCCCTCATGCACGAGCTTGGGAAAGGCAAGCTTCTTCGGAAAGCCCCAGATTTCCCGGCCGCCGGCAATCGGCGCGTCGTCGTCGAGATACATGGCGTGGACATAGACGCCCTCCTCGCCGTTGAAGCGGACGGGGATGACCTGGCCGGATTCGGTGTAGTCGCCGAAGCCGGTGGAGTCGGGCATCTTGATGAACTCGTATTTGACGACGGGATCGACGATCTCCAGCGGTTCCGGCACGACGGCGCGCAGCGCATCGGGGTCGGTGCGGTAGCTGATGATGACATATTCCCGGTCGATGAAGCGGTACGGACCCGGCGGATAGGCGGGGTTGGTCAGCGGCATGGCATAGGCGTTGCGGACGTCGGCGGCCTTCATGTCGGTCGTTCCTGAATTTGCGAAATTGTGAGGGGCGATCAGTGTGCCGTCCAGCCGCCATCGAGCGACAGGATGGCACCGGTCATGGAAGCTGCACCTTCGCCGGCGAGATAGAGGGCGAGGCCGGCAACCTGCTCGACCGTCACGAACTGCTTGGTCGGCTGGGCTTCGAGCAGCACGTCATGGATGACCTGCTCCTTGGTGAGGCCGCGCGCAGCCATCGTGTCGGGGATCTGCTTCTCGACGAGCGGGGTCCAGACATAGCCGGGGCAGATGGCATTGACCGTGACGCCGTTCGTCGCCGCTTCCAGCGCGATGGTTTTGGTCAGGCCTGCGATGCCGTGTTTGGCCGCGACATAGGCGGACTTGTAGGGCGAGGCGACCAGCGCATGGGCCGAGGCGATGTTGATGATGCGGCCGAAGCCGCGCTGCTTCATGCCGGGCAGGGCGGCCTTGATGGAATGGAAGGCGGCGATCAGGTTGATCTGGATGATCGCCTGCCATTTGTCGGCGGGGAACTCCTCGATCGGGGCGACGTGCTGGATGCCGGCATTGTTGACGAGGATGTCGCAGCCGCCGAACGTGTCGACTGCAAGCTGGACCATCGCCGTGATCGCTTCGCCATCAAGCATGTTCGCCGGCGAATAGAGGCAGCGCGCGCCGAAATCCGCCTCGATAGCCGCACGTTCCGCTTCGATTGCCGCAGCATCGCCCAGTCCGTTGATGACAACATTCGCGCCCGCCGACGCAAAGCGCCGGGCGATCGCAAGGCCTATGCCGCTGGTGGAGCCGGTGACGATGGCGGTTCGGTTGGCGAGGGTATTCGGCTGGGTCGCGTCGTTCATCGGGGGGCTCCATATCTTCGGCCTTGAGCGGTCGTGGCGTGATCTGGAGCACACCGATATTTCATTGCGATGACAGTTGTTCCTGGTCATCTATGTGCTGTTTTTAATTATGGTCAATATCGTCACGAGAGCGTCAAACAAGATTATTAGTAAATAGTGGTCGAACACGCAGTGTATTAAATTTACGTCTTGAAGTCGTGCGCATTTCCATACCTGCCAGTCGGTCATGACTGGCGGAGAGGCCCTCTGTTGTCTGAAATTGCGCAATACCGAGGGGAGATTCATGGTGAATTTGTTACGGCATCCCGGCTGCCAAGTCTGGCGCAGGCTTGCGCTGGCCCTTGGCGCTGTCATCCTTCTATCCGTCCATGCCGCCCACGCCGAACCCATCCGGGGCGCCGGATCGACCTTTGCTGCACCGATCATCCATCTCTGGTCGCGCGACTACGAGGCGATGCGCACGGATGGCGGTGATTTCACGTCGCCGGATTGGCGCGTCGACTACGAGCCGGTCGGCTCGCTCGCCGGCATCATGCGGCTCGACCAGCCGGAAACGGACTTTGCGGCAACCGATGCGCCGCTGCCGTCGGATGAACTCAAGAAGCGCGGCTATGCCCAGTTTCCCATCGTGATGGGCGGCATCGTGGTCGTGGCCAATCTGGACGGTGTCGGTGCGGGGGCGCTGCGTCTTTCCGGACCCGTCCTGGCCGACATCTATCTCGGCAAGGTGACGACATGGTCCGATCCGGCGATCAAGGCGCTCAACCCGGGTCTGGCGCTGCCGGATGCGGCGATAGCAGTCCTTCGCCGCGAGGACGGTTCGGGCTCAACCCTCACCTTCACCGGTTTCCTCGCCAAGGTCAGCCCGGAATGGGCGGAGAAGGTCGGCGCGGATACGCTGGTCAAATGGCCGCTCGGCAAGGGCGAGAAGGGCACCGGCGGGCTTGCGAGCCTCGCGGCTGCCACGAAGAACAGCATCTCCTATCTCGAATATGGCCAGGTCGTCCGCCTTGGTCTTGCCTATGCAACGCTTGAGAACCAGGCCGGCGCTTTCGTGCAGCCGGGCCCGGAGAGTTTCCAGGCAGGCCTTGAAGGCCTCGCCTGGGATCCCGCGACCGGCTCTCCCGCCACCGGTACGGTGACGACGGGTGACAGGGCCTATCCGATGGCGGTCGTCACCTACGCTGTCGTGCCGCGGGATCGCGGAAAGGGGCGCGTCAACCGCGTGCTGGATCTCTTCCGCCTTGCCTTCAGCCACGGTGGCGATGAGGCGAGCGCACTCGGCTACATCCCCATCCCGCCGGCGCTGGCCGGCAAGATCGAAGCGTACTGGACCACGAATCTGGGTTCCGTGAGCAACTGAGCCCGGCTTCGTCGCAATCGTTCTAATAGAAGCGAGTCTTCCCATGGAAATTGATATCTTCAAGGACATTCTCGTCCCCGTCATCGGCGGGTTGGGAATCTTCATGCTCGGCCTTGAGTTCATGGCCAACGGCATCCAGGCGCTTTCCGTCAACAGCATGCGAAACTTCCTTGCCAAGGCTGCGGGCACGCCGATCAAGGGTGTCATGGCCGGAACTCTGATCACTGGCGTCATTCAGTCCTCGACGGCCATGACGGTGATGGTGGTCGGTCTCGTCAATGCCGGCGTGGTCGGTCTCAGGCCGGCAATCAGCGTGATCATGGGCGCCAATATCGGTACGACGCTCGGCAACGGCCTGATCGCCCTGCCGCTTGGCCCGCTTGGCCTGATCTGCGGGGGCGTTTTCGCGCTGGTCTACTGCTTCGCCAAGAGTGAGAAAGTCCGTAACATTGCGCTCGCCTGCATGGGCTTCGCGCTGATCTTCTATGGTCTCAACCTGATGACGGGTGGCCTGCGTCCCCTGCGCAACATGCCCGAGGTCATGGAACTGCTTCAGACGCTTCGGGCGGATTCCTATTTCAACCTCATCAAGTGCGTCCTCATCGCAGCCGGCATCACCGCGATGATCCACTCGTCGTCGGCAACGATCGGCATCGTCATGGGCCTGGGTGCGGCCGGCGTGCTCGACTGGACGACCGCCGTCGCCTTCTCGCTCGGCGCCGATCTCGGCACCACCATCACTTCGTGGATGGCCTCGCTCAACCTGTCCAAGAATGCCAAGCGCGCGGCCTACGCGCATATCTCCTTCAACATTATCGGCGTCTGCATCACCGTCCCGCTCTTCTTCGTCTCGATCGGCGTCTTGCAATGGACGATGGGCGTCTTCGGCATGGGTGATCCGGGTCTTGCGGTCATGGTCGACGGCAAGGAAACGTTCCCGCTCGTTCCTGTCGCGGTCGGCCTTTACTCGACGGTTTTCAACATCTTCAACACGGCACTGCTTTTTCCCTTCGTCGGCGTGTTCGAGCGTGTTCTGTCCCGTGTCGGGCGGTCGGACGAAGAGGATATCGAGGACTATTCGACCCCGAAGTTCCTCAGCCGCGAGGTTGCCAACGACTTCGCTCGTGCCGTTCCGGCCATCCAGCAGGAAACGACGCGTCACCTCCAGGCCGGTGCGATGTTCCTCAACATCGCACGCGGCGACAAGAAGGCACCCTCCGATCCGGGCGAGCACTATCTCGCGACCGACATCCTCAGCCGCGATATTCGCGCGTACACGGCCAACCTGATGAAGGAAGACCTGCCCTACGATCAGCTCGACCTCATCGCCAGCCTGATCGAGGAGGCGGACTTCACCGCGGCGCTCACGGAATCGATGCACCAGGTTGCGCGCCGGGTGAAGCGTGAGAAATTCTCGCCGCAGGCACAGGCGATCGTCGAAACCGCGCTGAACAAGCTCGATGTCTCGCTTCGCGCCATCATGCCGGACCATGGCATCGCCGATCCGCAGATGCCGGCGGGCCATGTCAGCTATCCCGACGTGGAGGAACTGCGCGCCAAGACGCTGGCGCTCGGTCCGAATGCCGGTGCTGCTGAACGGGGCACCATCCTTGCTCTGCTCGGTTCCGTCGAGCGTGCGGAAATCCTGATCCGTCGCATCGATGCCGAGCGCAAGTCGGTAAACCGGCAGAGCGTGCTCGCCCGCGCGAATATCCGGCGGGAGAACCGCGAGCAGCGGATGGATGACGGCGGCTTGAGCCCGGTTCCCGCCGAATAGGCCATATGCTATCGGTCACCGCGGCGGCTACGCTGCGGTGACTGCTCGGCCGCCGGCTCCGGCCTGCCGGACAGTTTTCGCATTTGGGAACATCCCTTGAGCATAGTCCCTTATGCTTCCCCGATTTACCGAGAAGGAAGTCCCTCGTGAGTGTCGGCCTGATTGCTCTTCTTGACGATGTCGCGGCCCTTGCAAAGGCTGCCGCTGCATCGCTTGACGACATTGCCGCCCAGGCCGGGCAGGCCGGCGCCAAGGCAGCCGGCGTCGTCATCGACGATGCCGCCGTGACGCCGCGTTACGTCACCGGCTTCTCACCGGCGCGCGAACTCCCGATTATCGGCCGGATTGCCCTTGGCTCGTTGAAGAACAAGCTGCTTTTTCTGCTCCCGGCGGCGCTGGTGCTGAGCCTTCTTGCGCCGCAGGCGATCACGCCGCTCCTGATGCTGGGTGGTCTCTATCTCTGCTACGAGGGTGCGGAAAAGGTCTATGAACTCATATCTCCGCACGGCGCCCATCGTCATGAAGAGGCGTTGGATACCATCGCGGTCGACGCCAAGACCTTCGAAAACGAGAAAGTCGCCGGCGCGATCCGCACGGACTTCATTCTGTCCTCCGAGATCATGGCGATCACGCTGGGTTCCGTGCCGGATGCGGGCATCGCCAGCCAGGCCTTGATACTGGCCGTCGTCGGCGTCGTGATCACGGTCGGTGTCTATGGTGTTGTCGCGCTTATTGTGAAAGCAGATGACGCCGGCCTCTGGCTTGCGCGCCGCCCCTCCCGCTCGCCGATCGACGCCGGCCTTCGCATCATCGGTCAGGGTCTCGTTCAGGGTATGCCCTATCTCCTGAAGCTCCTCGGCATGGTCGGTACGGCGGCGATGATCTGGGTCGGCGGCGGTATCCTGCTGCATGGCGCCGAGATATTCGGCTTCGCATGGCCGAGCCACATCCTGCATGATGCCGCCGAGGCGGCTGCGCAAGCCGTTCCGGCATTCGGCGGCTTTCTTTCCTGGCTGGTCCAGGCCACGGGTTCCGGTATCCTCGGCCTGGCGATCGGCGCGGCGATGATCCCGGCCGTCGGCGGATTCATCGTGCCGGTATGGCGCTGGCTGAGCGGACGCCTTCGCAGGCTTCGCGCAGCTTGATCCGCCTCGCTTGTGACGGAATACCCCCTGCGGGCCATAACCTTTGGAGATGAGCCGTCTTGGCATCGGAAATCGAATTGAAGCTGGACCTGACGCCCGAGGCCGCGCAGGCGCTCCTGTCTTCCGGCCTGCTGCCGGCGGAGCCCGCCGTGTCGGAACTCAGGGCGATCTATTTCGACACGCCGGAGGAGGAGCTTCATGCTGCCGGCTTCTCCTTGCGCATCCGCCGGACGGGCGACCAGCGCATCCAGACCGTCAAGGCCGCGGGCGAGAGCGCGGCCAGCCTCTTCGTGCGTCCGGAATGGGAGCAGCTCGTCGAAAGCGACGTGCCTGTCCTCGACGACACGACGCCGCTGAAAGCCCTTCTCGGCGAGCGGGCACGGGTACTGCGTCCGGTGTTCGAGGTTGCCGTCACGCGGATGACCTGGCTCGTATCCTGGCGGGAGGCGCAGATCGAGCTCGTGCTCGATCGGGGCGAGATCGCCGCCGGCGATAGGCACACGCCGGTCTGCGAGATCGAGCTGGAGCTGAAGTCGGGCGATCCCGCCGCTCTTTTTTCCTACGCGCGCGGGGTCGCCGCCGAGGCGCCGCTGCGTCCCGGCGTGCTCAGCAAGGCGGAGCGGGGCTACAGGCTGCTTGGCCCTGCATTCTCCTCGGCGCCGGCCGAGCCGGTCCTTCTGTCGCAGGACATGGACGTGGAGAGGGCATTCCGCGTCGTCGCCGGCGCTTGCCTTCGCCAGTTCAGGCTGAACGAGATGCTGTTCGGTCGCGGTGATGTGGAGGTTGTGCATCAGGCACGGGTCGCCCTTCGGCGCCTGCGTTCGGCGCTGGCCGCGTTCGCGCCCGTGGTCGCGGACGATGCGCTGGAGTACCTGAAGGACGAGCTGCGCTGGCTGGCCGGCGTTCTGGGCGCGGTGCGCGACCTCGACGTACTGATCCCCGAACAACGGGATGCGGCGGCACGCGCCGCACTGGAGCAGGCGCGCCGCGAGGCCTTCGAAAGGGCGACCGATGCCCTGGCGTCGCCCCGGGCACAGGCGTTGATGCTCGACCTGTCGGAATGGCTTGCCTGCGGCGATTGGCATCATCGTCCGTCGCTGGCGGAAATGCGCGCGATGCCCTTGCGTGATTTCGCGATCGCCGCCCTCGACCGGTTGCGGCGGAAGGTGAAAAGGCAGGGTCGCGACCTCGCCGACCTCGATGACGAGGTGCGCCACAGGATGCGCAAGGACGCCAAGAAGCTGCGCTATGCAGCCGAGTTCTTCGCCAGCCTTTTCCAGGGCAGGAAGCAGCGGCGGCGCTATGGCGACTTCATCGAGGCGCTGAAAACGCTGCAGGACGCTCTCGGTGTGCTGAACGACAGGGCGAACACATCGAGGCACCTCGCCGAGGCCGGCCTCTTTCCCGAAGAGATGCCGCAGAAGAAGGGGGCGGACGAGGCGGAGATACTGAAGGTCGCGGTGGAGGCGCATGATGCCTTCTGCGACGCCAGGCGCTTCTGGCGCTGAACGAAAAAGGGCTGCCCGGCTTCGCGAGGATCGCGCTCCCTGCTTTTCACATGGCTGTCAAGACCGGCCGCTATCTGCTGGCCCGGTCGGGCATTCCCGACCGTCCGGATTCGCTGGGAGACATCATGGCCGTCGTCGCATCCTGCCTTTATCGCGAAGGACGCCGCATGGAGGAGGTGCCGTTTTCCGCCGTCGCCGTGCCGGCAGAGCCCCACGACTTCATCTGGATCGGTCTGCATGAGCCGACCGCCGAGGAAATGGCGCTGCTGAAGGCGCGCTTCGACCTGCACGAACTGTCCGTCGACGATGCGCTCAACCCGCTGCAAACGCCGAAACTCAGCGCCTACGACGACCAGATTTTTGTGCTCGCCCAGACGGCGAAGCTCGAAGGCGACAGGATCGTCTATGGGCGCACCGGCATTTTCGTCGGCGAGCGCTATATCATCACCGTGCGGCACGGATCCGAGCGGGGGCACGGCGCGTTGCGCGGCCGGCTCGAAATGTCGCCGCATACGCTCAGCCACGGCACCGACTATATTCTCCACGCCATTCTCGATTTCATCGTCGACGGCTACCTACCGATCGTCCGGACGATCGAGGATTCCGTGCTCGACATGGAGCGCACCATGCTCGACGCCTTTCTCGACCGGGACCAGATCAAGCTGATCTTCCGCCTGCGCCGCGAGGTCATCCTGTTCCAGCGTGTTCTCGATGCGATGCTCGATCTGTGCGGCAAGCTGGTGCATCTGGACCTGCCGTGCCTCGATGCCGAGGCGAAGCCCTATTTCCGCGATGCGCTGCAGCACATGCATCGCGTCGAGCAGACGGTCGGCGGTCTCAGGGACGTCATCACCTCGGTATTCGAGGCGAGCAATCTGCTCGAGCAGCAGCGGCAGGGCACGATCACCCGCCAGCTTGCCTCCTGGGCGGCGATCCTCGCCGTACCGACGGCGATCGCCGGTATTTACGGCATGAACTTCGAGAACATGCCGGAGCTCGAAACCCGTTACGGCTACTTCGTCGTTCTCGGGATAATCGCCATTTTCTGCAGCGTGCTGTACTTCCGGTTCAAGCGCTACAAGTGGATATGAGGCCGTTCCAGGAGGGCGCCGAATTGCGCTTCGTCACAAAAGCGTCGTCGATGTTTCCTATAGGATTCCGGCGGGAAAGGCGCGGAACAGCCGGGCCGGGCAGGTCGTTTCGGCCATGCGCCGACTGGCGCCGCCAAGCCACCGTCGTCGTCATTGCCTGCTTCGGTGTCCTGACGCGGATTGCCCTTCGATCGTCCCGGTGGCGCCTGCTTCCGGGTGCCGTTTCCACCCCTTGAGGATATCGCCCCATGTTCAACGACGATCATCTCAACCGCATCAAGGCGGAGATTGCCGACAGCTTCGACGAGGAGCTGGAAATGCAGATCGAGGAGGAGCGGCTGGACGATCTCATCGCCGAAGGCATGTCCGAAGTGCCCGTCCAGACCCTTGAACGCCGGGTCTATTTCCGTGAGTTGTTCCGCCTCCAGCACGAGCTGGTCAAATTGCAGGATTGGGTGCAGCACAAGAAGCTCAAGGTGGTGGTGCTGTTCGAGGGGCGCGATTCCGCGGGCAAGGGTGGCGCCATCAAGCGCGTCACCCAGCGCCTCAATCCGCGCGTCTGCCGCGTCGTCGCCCTGCCGGCGCCCACCGAGCGCGAGCGCAATCAATGGTACTTCCAGCGCTATGTGCCGCATCTGCCGACGGCGGGCGAAATGGTCCTCTTCGACCGCTCCTGGTACAACCGCGCCGGCGTCGAGCGCGTCATGGGCTTCTGTTCGGACGACGAGCTGGAGGAGTTCTTCCGTTCCGTGCCGGAATTCGAGCGCATGCTGGTGCGCTCCGGCATCATTCTTATCAAGTACTGGTTCTCCATTACCGACGACGAGCAGGAATTCCGCTTCCGCATGCGCATCCACGACCCGCTGAAGCAGTGGAAGCTTTCCCCGATGGACCTCGAAAGCCGCGTCCACTGGGAAGACTACACCAAGGCGAAGGAAGAGATGCTGGAGCGCACACATATTCCGGAAGCGCCCTGGTGGATCGTCGAGGCTGTCGACAAGAAGAAGGCGCGCCTCAACTGCATCGCGCATCTTCTGGCGCAAATCCCCTACGAGGATATTCCGAAGCCTGCCATCGAGCTGCCGGAGCGCGTTCGCAACGACGACTATATCCGTCATGAGCCGCCGGACGAGATGTATGTCCCGGAAGTCTACTGACGCCGGTTCCCGCACTTGAACCTGCTGGACCAGAGGGAGAGAGGCATGGCGCCGGGCCTGGTCGGCGCCTATCGCGGCCACCCCGGCGGTCCGCTCATGCCGATTGTCCCGCAGGACATCGACGCTGCGCTTGCCGCCGAGGACGGCTGGGTGTGGCTGCATGTCGATCTCGTCGACCAGCGCATGCTGAGCTGGCTGGCCGGCAAGTGCCCGTTGCCGGCGGCGGCGCGCTCCATCCTCGAAGGCCATGACGAAAGCCTCGTCCTCGGTTACGAGGCGGGCACGGTTCACGGCGTCGTCGCCGACCTGCAGCAGGACATGGAGCGTACCTCCACCACGATCGGCCGGCTGCATTTCGCCCTGTCGGAGCGTCTGCTCGTCACCGGCCGGCGACATCCCGTCGAGGCGGTGAACCGGGTGCGGCGCTCGTTCGCCGACGGCTTCTGCCCGGCGACGGCCTACGAACTCTTCGAGGCCATCGTTGCGGCCTTCTGCAAGAACACCGCCATCAGGCTCAAGGACGCCGCGGCGATCCTCGACGCGGTGGAGGACCGGCTGGTCACCGAGCGGCTCAGCGACGAGCGGCGCAGCCTGAAGGAAGTGCGGCGCCTCGCCGTCTCGCTGCATCGGCCCGTCGCGGGCATGGTAGCGCTTTTCGAGGAGGAGGACCGGGAGGACTGGGCACTCTCCGAGCATGCCCATGCCGTTCTCCGGCGGCTCTCCATGCGGCTGGAACGGCTTGACCGCGAAATCGTCATGGTCAACGACCGCGCCCGGCTGCTCCAGGAGGAGATGGCGGCGGAGCTTGCGGACGAATCCAACCGGAGCCTGAGGGCAATGGCCGTCATGAGCGCGCTATTGCTGCCCGGCACGCTGGTCGTCGGCGTCTTCGGCATGAACACCGGCGGGCTTCCCTTCAGCGAGGGCAACACCGGTTTCTTGTGGGCGATGATGCTCGGCATCGCCGCGACCGCGCTGTTCTACTGGCTCTTGCGCCGCGCGGGCATCAGCCTGCGGTTCTAGGTATGCAATCCGGATCGTATCGCCGGCCCTTCGAACGATGAAGTATAGATGCATAAGATGCTTTATTGGCCTCAGTCCCGACGAACATGCTCACTGAAGAGGTCGATCCAAAAAAGGTTTGAACGTAATGTCAGGTCAGGTCCCAGCCACAGGGCGCCGCCTCTATGCGATCGGCGACATTCATGGGCGTGCCGATCTTCTCGATAGGCTGCTTGCCCATATCCGTTCGGCGGAGGAGGGGAGCCGCGTCATCTTCCTCGGTGATCTCATCGACCGCGGGCCGGACAGCCGGGCCGTGCTGGACATGGTGGCCGCCCACCTGCGGGAGAACAGCGCCTCGCATCTCATCCTCGGCAATCATGACTGGTTTCTGCGCGAATTCCTGCTCGACCGTCTCGCTGCCGACGATCTCCGGCGGTGGATCGATCACTATGGCGCGACGGGGGCCTTGCTGTCCTACGGCATCGCCGATCCCGCGGCCGACTGGACCGCCACGCGCCGCCGGATCCTCGCCGGATGGCCCGGGCATCGCGATGTGCTGTGCGCGGCACGCCACGTCCTTGTCGAAGCGCCGTTCTGCTTCGTTCACGCCGGCCTGCGGCCACAGGTGCCGCTCGCCATGCAGTCCGCCGAGGACCTGATGTGGATCAAGGCGGAATTCCTCGATTATCGCGGGGCTTTCGAGCACCGCATCGTCCACGGCCATACGCCGACCGCCTCCGGCCTGCCGGAGGTCTACCCCAACCGCATCGCGCTCGACACCCATGCCTTCAAGTCCGGCCATCTGACGGCCGCCGTCTTCGAAGAGGGCAGGCTGTCGCACTTCCTGCGCACGGCGGTTTCCGCCGATGGCACCGTCACGGTGGAGCCGCTGGCCGGCCCGGCCTGAAACCGTCATCCAACTGTCATCCAAGGCGAATATTGCACCGGCAATTGTTGCAAGAAGCCATTGCCGATGTCGAAGAAAATTGACCAGGATGCCGATGCGGTATCCGCCCATGACCTAGCGCTGCACTATGGCGACACGATCGTCCTCAAGGGCATCGACCTTTCGCTTTCGAGGGGCAGGACCCTTGCGCTGCTCGGGCCCTCGGGTTGCGGCAAGACCACGCTTCTCAGGCTCGTCGCCGGGCTTCTCCAGCCGACCCGCGGCACGGTGAGGATCGCCGGCCAGCCGGTCGCCGATGCGAAGACCGGCTTCTTCGCGCCGCCGGAGCGGCGCAATCTCGGCATGGTCTTCCAGGACTACGCGCTCTGGCCGCATCTGACGGTCGGCGGCAATGTCTCCTTCCCGCTCGAAATGCGGGGTGTCGCCCGGGCGGCGCGCGCGGCGCGCACGATGCGCGCCCTCAGGCGCGTCGGCCTCGAAGCCTATGTCGACCGGCGCCCGAGCGACCTTTCCGGCGGCCAGCAGCAGCGCGTCGCCATTGCGCGGGCCATCGTGGCCGAGCCGCAGCTCATCCTCTTCGACGAGCCGCTGTCCAATCTCGACCGCGAGCTGCGCGAGAACATGGTGGGCGAGCTTGCCGGCCTCATTGCCGAACTCCGGCTCACCGCCATCTACGTCACCCACGACCATGCGGAGGCGCTGACCCTTGCCGACGAGGTCGCCGTCATGCGCGCCGGTGAGATCGCCCAGCTCGCGGCGCCGGACGATCTCGTCGCGCGCCCGGCGAGCGCCGAGGTGGCCGATTTCCTGCGGCTCGGCGGAACGGCGCGGCTTTCCTGGCGCGGCGGCACCTGGTTTCTCGCCGGCAGCGACCACGCGGTGGCGCACGAGGCCGCACCGTCCCGTGGCCGCGAGGCACAGGTCCTGCTGCCGCTTGCCGCCGTCGCGCTGAGCGGACCGTCCCACAAGGCGCTTCCGGCCAGGGTCGTACGCTCCCAGTTCCGCGGTGACGGCCATCTGGCGACGGTGGTGCTCGCCGGCTCGCCCGATGTCGAGCTGCAGCTTCTCAGCGCCGCGCGGCTGCGCCCCGGCGAACAGATCGGACTTTCCATAGACCCCGGCCGGATCCGCTGGTTCGGGGAGGAAAGCCATAGCACGCAAGAAAAGAAGGTTGTGACATGTTGAAATCGATCAAGGGGCTCGTTGCCAGCGCCGTATCGACCCTGCTCCTGGCAGGTGTCGCCCATGCCGACATCACCGTCTACACCGCCGGACCGCAGAGCCTCATCGACAAGCTCGCCGAAGGCTTCACCGCCGAGACCGGTGTCAAGGTGAACGTGTTCCAGGCCACGACCGGCAAGGTCATGGCGCGCATCGAGGCGGAAGCCGCCAATCCGGTGGTCGATGTCCTGATCTCGGCCTCCTGGGATACGGCGACCGACTTTGCAAAACGCGGCTGGCTCGTGCCCTATGCCAGCCCGAATGCCGAGAAGGTGCCGGCCTTCCTGAAGACCGAAACCGCCGTCGCACAGGGCGTCTCTGCCCTGGGCATTGCCTGGAACACCAAGAGCGGCACGACGAAGCCCGCCGAATGGGCCGACCTCACCAAGCCGGAATTCAAGGACCTCGTCAACATTCCCGACCCGGCACAGTCCGGCTCGTCCTTCGAGCTGACCGCGGCGCTCGCCGGCCAGGACGACTTCAAGCTCTTCAAGGACCTGAAGGAGAACGGCGCGGTCATCGCCGGCGCCAATGCCGAGGCGCTGAATCCGGTGCTACAGGGCGCCAAGGCCGCCGTCTTCGGCGCCGTCGACTACATCACCTTCGGCAGCAAGGCCAAGGGCGAGAGCATCGACGTGATCTTCCCGGAATCGGGCACCGTCATCGCGCCGCGCCCGGTCATGATCCTCAACTGGTCCAAGAACCAGGACGAGGCCAAGAAGTTCGTCGACTACATGCTGTCCGATGCCGGCCAGACGCTCGTCGCCAAGACGTTCCTGATGCCGGCCCGCAGCGACATCCCGGCCGATCGCCCGCTCATCGCGGACCTGAAGCTGCTGAGCTACGATGCGGCGGCCGTTCAGGGCAAGCGCAAGGAAACCTTGCAGCAGGTTTCCGACATCTTCGGCGCCGACTGAGGTGATCCCATGAGTGCGAAGGATATCGGCGGCGTTGCGCCGGCAGCCTGGCTTGCCCTGGGTGGTCTTGTCGTCGTCGTCGCCGTGCCCTTCGTCGCGATCGTCCTTCAGGCGATCTTCCCCGCCATCGGGATGGGCTCCTTCGCGAAGCCCTTCTCGCTCCTGGTGGCGACGCTCGCCGATCCGCGCCTCCTGCGCATGACCGGCAACACGGTGCTCCTCGGAACCTGCGTGGTGATCGCCTCGGCGCTCCTGGCGATCCCGCTCGGCGTTGCCCGCGCGCTCTATCGCGTCCCCTTCGCGCCGGCCTGGGACGTGCTCCTCCTCGTGCCCTTCATGATCCCGCCCTATATCGCCACGCTCGGCTGGATCATGACCTTGCAGCCGCGCGGCTATCTCGAGCAGCTTTTCGGCTTCAACCTCGCGCCGGTGCTCTTCTCGTTGTTCGGCATGACGCTGGTCATGACCTTCAATACCTTCCCCGTCGTCTATTTCGCCGTGTCACGGACCGTCGAGGCGGTCGGCGCGCGCTATGCGGATGTCGGCCGGGTCTTCGGGGCGACGCCGGCAAGGGCTTTCTGGCGCATCACGCTGCCGCTTTCCGCGCCGGGACTTGCGGCGAGCCTGCTGCTCGTCTTTGCCGCCGCGATCGAGGAATACGGCACGCCCGCGGCGCTCGGCCGCCGCGCCGGCTTCGACGTCCTCGTCACCGGCATCGATACGCGCGTCGGCGACTGGCCGATCGACCTGCCGGGCGCGGCCACCCTGTCGCTCCTGCTGGTCGCCCTGTCGCTGGCGGCCTTCCTCCTCCAGCGCTGGATCCTGACCCGCCGTTCCTACCAGACGGTGAGCGGCAAGCCGCAGAATGGCGACAAACGCCCCCTCGGCTATCTCAAGCTGCCGGTTCTGGCCCTCTTCGGCGTGGTCGCCTTCCTGTCTACGGGCGTTCCCATGCTGGCGATCCTCTCGACCGCGCTATCGCGGACGATTTCCGGCGGGCTTGCCCTCGACAACCTGACGCTCGACAATTTCGCCGCCGTCTTCGGCAATTCCGCCGGTGCGCTGGGGGCGCTCGCCAACAGCCTGACGCTCGGCGTCGCGACCGCGCTGCTGACGGGCCTGATCGGGGTCGTGTCGGCCTATGTGGTGGTCAAGACGCGCATGCGGGGCCGGGCGCTCATCGACATCATGACGGTGCTGCCCAATGCGCTGCCCGGCATCGTCGTCGCCGTCGGCCTGATCCTCGCTTGGAACATGCCGGGCCTGCCTTTCACGCCCTACAATACGGGCTTCATCCTGCTGCTCGCCTATTGCTGCATCCTCTTGCCGCAGACCGCGCGCTATGCCACGGCCGCCTTCGTGCAGATCGGCGACAATCTCGAAGCCGCCGCGCGGGTCTTCGGTGCCACCGGCGCCGTCGCCTTCCGGCGCATCCTGATCCCGCTGGTCTTCCCCAGTCTCGCCTCGGCGATGCTCCTCGTCTTCGCGCTCGCCTCGCGGGAGCTGGTGGCGTCCGTCGTTGTCGCCCCGGTCGGCATGCAGACCATCGCCACCTTCATCTGGCGTCAGTTCGAGCAGGGCTCCGTCGGCCTCGGCATGGCGATGGCTTTCGTCACCATCATCCTGACGACACTCCTGCCGCTATTGTGCCTGCGCCTGCTGAGCAGGAAGAGCTTGATCAGGGAGTGAGCCAGTCAAGTCCGGCCGATCATTCTCACCGGCTGCGGACAGGGGCTATCCAACGATGGGCGGCGAGTGGCCCATCACCCCAGTGCACACCATGGCATCGTACAGGTCCGGGATGCGTGTTCGTCGGATGAGGGTGGAAGAATCGAGCGAAGAATCGGATAGGTTTTCGGCAAGGGCCGGGAAGATGCCTTTCCTCTCTCTCTCTCTCTCTAGCCGGATCGATGCCTGCAGCGTGCCTGGCGGTCGATGGTGGCGTCAATCGAGAATAAGCCCGGCCCGCGTGCCGCGATGAACAGGAGAGAGACGGCCCAGGTGCCGTGCGTCGGCCAGGCATCCGGATAGACGAAGATCTCGATCACCAGCGTCATCGCCAGCAGCGCCAGCGCGGAGAACCGGCTGGCGAGACCAATGACGAGGAGGAGCGGGAAGAGGTGTTCGGCAAAGGCGGCAAGGTGTGCGGCAAGCCAGGGATCGACGAGTGGCAGCTTGTATTCGTTCTCGAAGAGATAGACCGCGCTGTCGGAAACCGACCAGCCGTCCAGCTTCGTCTGGCCGGATCGCCAGAAAACGGCGGCTATGGAAAGGCGTGCGACCAGGGCGATGAGGTCGTTCGGAATCCGGTCGAGCGCCTGTATCGCCTGTTCGAGGAGGCGCTGCGGTAGCGGCGTGGCGAGATCAGGCGCGGTCACGGTCTTCATCGTCTTGGTCTTTCCTGGTGGCGGTGAAGGCTCCGGCACGGAGCAGGATTGCGAGATTTTCGGAAAGGTCGAAGGCGGCATCGTCGGTCATCGCCGCGCCGGTGGCTTCTGCCAATGTGCGGCCTTGCGCCAGATGCCCGAAGAAGGATGCGCCGGCCGGCGGCAGCGGCACGACCTCGACGGTCATGCGGGGTCGGACCACGAGGGCGTCTTCGCCGCGCCAGTCCGGAATGGGTGCAATGGGACGCTCACCCGCATTCATCGCCCAGATCGTTGCTGCCGGATGAGACGACGAAACGATCGAAAGGGCGGGATGGGAGAGGAAGACAAGGTCGCCCAGCCGATCGGGTTCGATGCTTGCAAGGGCCTGCGGATGGAGCGATGCCGCGTCGGCCGCATGATAGGCGCGGGTCCGGGCCGCTTCGAGGCGCATGACATCCGCGAGATAGACGATCTCGCGAGCCGGCTCGAAGGCTGCTGCGAAATCCGGAAAATCATCGCCGTAGACCAGAAGCAGCGGCGAGCGCGGCGGATGGACGCGGATGAAGGCCTCGGCCATCGCCCGGAAGAACTCGGCTCCGACGATCCGTTCGGATGCAGGAAACCGGGCGGCAAGGGCGCCGGTCAGGCTGGCCGACACATTGTTGCGATAGACGCTGTAGCGGCGGTGCGGTGACGGCGAATTCCAGGCCATGACGCCGGCAGGTGGCGGCGCGGCTTTCAGGAGGCCGGCGGCGAAGGCACTCTGGGTCGCTTCCGGCATGGCTCAGGCTGCCCTTTGGCGCGCGGCGGCATCGATCAGGCGCTGTGCCGCCACGGCCTCCCTCCGAAGCACCGGCCAGGCGGGCACGTCGTTGTCCCATTCGATGAGGCTCGCGACCGGGCCGATACGGCCAAGGACCGTTTCGTAGAGCGCCCAGACCGGATCCTTCACCGGCGTGTCGTGGCTGTCGATGAGAAGTGGTGCACCGAGGTCATCCACCGTTTCGGAATGGCCGCTCAGGTGGATCTCGCGCACAGCCTCCAGCGGGAAGCGGGCAATGTAGTCGCGCGGATCGAGATTGTGGTTTATCGCGGCGACGAAGACATTGTTGACGTCGAGCAGCAGGCCACAGCCGGTGCGGCGTGCAATCTCGGCGAGGAAGTCGGTTTCCTCGAGCGTGCTTTCCGCAAAGAGCAGGTAGGTGGCCGGGTTTTCGAGCAGCATCTGTCGGCCGAGAGCCTCCTGTACCTCATCGATGTGCTCGCCGACGCGGAAGAGCGTTTCCTGCGTATATGGCAGGGGCAGGAGGTCATTGAGGAAGACGCCGTCGTGCGTCGACCAGGCGAGATGTTCGGAAAAGCTCTCCGGCTGGTAGCGGTCGCACACGGTTTTCAGCCGGGCGAGATGATCGCGGTCGAGCGGCTGCATGGAGCCGATGGAAAGGCCGACGCCATGAATGGAGAGCCCATAATCCTCACGCAGCTTGCCGAGTTGGGCATGCGGCGGGCCGCCGGCGCCCATGTAGTTCTCGGCATGGACCTCGAAAAAACCGACGGGCTGCGGTTCGGAGATGATGGCTGCGAAATACTCGGGCTTGAAGCCGGCGCCGGCGCGCTGGGACAGGGCTGAGGGGATCATGGCGAAACCTTTCGACGAGGAAGGCGACGGCGCCGCAAAGGCGCCGTCCGGCAGGGCAGATGCGGGGCTCAGGCCGGCGCCATGCCCGGTTCCAGCATGCCGTGTCCATCAGGCGTCTTCATCGACAGGCACGTTCCCTTCGGAACGAGCTTGAAGGCGTTCTGCTGGTAGTCGATCTTCGACGTGCCGGCGCAGGTCGTACCCGGACCTGCGGCGCAGTCGTTCTGACCCTTCATGGCGATACCGTAGCACTTCTCCTTGGCCTCTTCGGCCGTGGCGGGCGTGGCAATGGCGGCAAGCGCGGAAGCGAGCGAGCCGACAAGGGTGAGGGTGACGATCGTGGTCTTCATTCTCTGTCTCCGTTTTTGGGCCAGCCGCGACTGGCTATGCATGGACGGCTACGGAGAGGGATGATGGTTCGTTACAGGAGGAGGTTCCGGCTTTTTTCGGCAGCTCTTGTCGCGCAGCTATCGTTACACGAAAAAAGCCTTTCACATCAGTCTCTTAGGCTCGTTGCGGATTTCTCGGCACAGACGCGGTAACAAAACCGTGTCTCCTGGCGTAGGGTATGCAGCAGTGAAACAGTCGGCGCGCGAAGAGGAATGGGCGGCATGGCTGCGCCTCGCCATCAAGGGCGACGCGCAGGCCTATAATCGTTTCCTCGTTGCGGTGACGCCGCATCTGCGCAGCATGGCGCGGCGACGCTGCGACCAGTACGGTGCGCCGGCGAGCGAGGCGGAGGATGTGGTGCAGGAAGTGCTGCTCGCCGTCCATCTGAAGCGCGGCACCTGGGATCCGACCCGGCCGCTCGGGCCGTGGCTGGCGACGATTGTGCGCAATAAGCTGGTCGATAGCCTGCGTCGCCGCAGCCGGCATGGGAATGTGCCGCTCGAGGATGTTGCGGATTTCCTGGCGGCGGGGGACGAAACGCACGAGGCCGCGGACCGGCTGGACACGGAGACCGTGCTCGCCCGACTGAAGGCCCCGCAGCGCGATATCGTCCGCTCGATCTCCATCGAGGGGGCCGGTATCCGCGAGACGGCAGCGCGGCTGAAAATGACGGAAGTCGCGGTGCGTGTCGCCCTCCATCGGGCGCTGAAATCGCTGGCCGCCCTCTATCGGAGCGAATGAAATGAAGACCGACGACCTGATCACCCTGATGACGCAAGACGCGCCCGTCGGCATGCGCTACGGCCGCGCGCTTGCGCTTGCGCTTGGCGCGGGCGTCGTTGTCTCGGCCGTGCTGCTCATCGCGACGGTGGGGCCGAGGCACAATATGGTGAGCGTCTTCGAGACGGCGCGCGTGCTGTTCAAGATCTTCGTTACAATCGTCCTTGCCATCTTCGCCGTGCGGCTCGCCATGCGCATCGGCCGGCCGGGGGAGGAAACGCGCCGTCCCGCGCTTCTGCTCGCTGTTCCTGCCGCGATGGTCGCCGCCGCGGTCGTCGCCGAGCTCTTTGCGCTGCCGGCCGATGCGTGGCGGGCAAACGCGGTCGGCCGTAACGCCCTCTTCTGCCTGCTCTTCGTGCCGGCCCTTTCGCTCGCGCCCTTCGCCGGTCTCTTCTGGGCTTTGAAAAAAGGCGCGCCGCAAAGCCCCACGGCGGCGGGCGCTGCCGCGGGCCTTGCCGCCGGCGCGATTGCCGCGGCCATCTATGCTTGGCATTGCCCGGACGACAGCCCGCTTTTCCTCGCCACCTGGTACACGATCGCCATTGCCGGCGTGACCGTTGGCGGCGCGCTTCTTGGCCGTCGTCTGCTGCGCTGGTAGTCTTCTGCTGCCTCCGTGCCTAGCCGGCGGCTCGATCTTGTCCCTCAACTGCGGGTAGGCCGAGCTCGACTCCGTCCAGCATGGCGCCTGCGCCGTCTTTCTGTGAGCCATCGACATATTCGCTTTGCGCCTCCTCCCTTTAAGCCTAGCTTGCCTCGGCCGCTTCCTCCAGATGGACGAACGGACCACGCTCCAGACCTGGACGGTGATGGAAACCCTGCTCGGCGTCATCGGCTTCGCTTTCGCCCTTGTCGGATGGTGGATACTATGAGCGGAGAGCTGCATCATATCGTGGTGATGGGCGTTTCCGGCAGCGGCAAGACCACCGTCGGGGAAGCGCTTGCCGAACGGCTCGGCTGGCGTTTCATCGAGGGCGACAGCTTCCATCCCCCGGAGAACGTGGCCAAGATGTCCGCCGGCAGTCCGCTCGACGCCAACGATCGTACTCCATGGCTGAAGGCGCTGGCGGCGGAGATCGCCAGAGATGAGGGGGTGTGCCGGGTCGGCTGTGCGTTGGAATCGCAATCCTCAAATTTGCCGCGAGATCATTTCTCGGGTTTATGCTTTTACCGATAGTCCCGTGCTTGGCATCGTGGTCGCCACCTTCAGGATCGCTTCGGCCGCGCGCTTCACGCCGGCTGCCTTCTGCATGCTGATCGCATTGTCCTTTAGCCTCGCCCGCATCGCCGCATCATCCATCAGGCTGGTGATGGCGCTTGCCAGCTCGTTCTCGCTCCAGCCATAGCGGTCGAGGTGCAGGCCGACGCCGGTTTCTTCAGCGCGGCGGGCATTGTCGTGACCATCCCAGCAATAGGGCATGATGATCGATGGCGTACCGAAATAAAGCGCCTCGCAGAAGGAGTTGTTGCCACCGTGGTGGATGAACAGGCTCGCCTGTTCGACCACGGAAGGCTGCGGAAACCAGTCGTCGATGAAGACATTGTCCGGCACGTCGCGATAATCGTCGCGCCAGTGGCCGGCGTTGATGAGAAAACGGTAGGGCAGTTTCGAGAAGGCCTCGATCATCCGCTTGATCATTGCCACGTCCATGGCGCCGAGCGAGCCGAAGCTGATGAGCGCCAGCGGCGCTTCATTATGACTGGCGAAGCGGGGCGAGACATAGGGCGCCTCATGCCGCACGCAACCGTCGAGGAAGACGAAAAGCTCCTCATCCAGCACGTTACGGCGCTTGCGGCGAATGATTTTCGGCGCTAGCAGCAGGTTGAGGTAGGGCGACGGCTCGAGAAAAACTGACGTTGGCGGTGGACGCAAGCCCGACTGGCCGAGAAAAGCGGAAAACCGTCGGTGGGCAGAAGCCGTCACCTCGCGGTATCGCGCGGAAAACCGCTCCCATTCCTCGCCCGGTGTTTCGCTGCAGCCGGAGAGATAGGGCGGCACGCACGGATCGGGAATTTCGGTTTCGGCGCAGGAGACGACGCGGACCCAAGGTACGCCGGCATTGGCGATCGCCGGAAACATCACGACATTATCGAGCACGATCACATCCGGCTTCAGCCGGGCCACAAGTTGCCTGAGCGGCTCTTCCACCCGGATCGCCGTATCGACGATCGCATCCCAGGTCGGGCCGACATAGCTTTGCAGTTGGTCGAACGGACTCTGGCGGAAGGCGTCCTGATGGCGCTCGATGAAATCGTTCCAGTCGGTCGCGGGTGCGGACGTATCGTCGCCGAGTTGGTATTCGCCAAAGCCGTATTCGGTAAAGACGCCGCTGAAACCGGGATGACAAATGAAAACGGGGCGGTGGCCCATGCGCCTCAGTTCCTGGGCGATGCCCACACAGTTCAGCGCTGCGCCGTAGCTTGCTTCCGGAAAGAGGGCGATGGTCTTTGCTGGCGTCATGGAGGATCAACGCACGACGAGCTTGAAGGCGGGAGGAACGCCACGGCCGGCCAGCCGTGGGCGCTGCGATTGGGAGAGCTGTATATGCACACGCATGAGATCGGCCGCAAGCTCCATCTGGCCGCGCTCGATCTGCTCGAGAATCTGGATATGCTCGAGGTTGGACTGCATCAGCCGGAAGGCGTTGACATGGCCGGCCGGCGGGCTGGCGCGGCGGCGGCGGTGATGGTTGGTAAGCGTCTCTGCCATGAAGGGATTGCCGCAGGAGCGCGCGATCAACAGGTGGAAATCGTAGTCCGTGCGGTCGAAAAGTTTGCGGTCGAAATTCGTCTCGTTCATCCCGCGCAGGATCAGCATGGACTGGCGCAGCGCCGTCATCGCCGGAATATCGCGCTTGAACTCCGGCAGGGTCAGCGCGAGCGGTTCGGTCGCAAGGCGGAACTCGTAGCTTTTCGCCGCCGCATCGCCACTGATGGCGAAGTGCTTCAGCAGCCATTGCTGGCCGGAACCGCGTTCGGCCAGATTTTCCTCTGCCAGTTTCACAAACGCATTTTGTACCGTCTGGCGTGAGACCTCATAGCGGCGCTGCAGCGCGGCGACGGTCTGGCTTTCGGCAATGCGTCCGGCGGCGAGATCGCGTAGGATCGCGGCATAGATTTCACTCTCGCCATCGCCTTCCGCCGTGTCTTCGAGGCGGGCAATGGCGGCGGGATCGACGGCGAGCAGATAGCCGCCCTCGGCATCCGCCGTCACAAGCTCTCGCTCGGCAAGAATCTGCAAAGCCTTGCGGATCGGGGTTCTCGAGACGTTGCAGAGCGAGGCGAGCGCCTGTTCGGCCAGCCGCTCGCCGGGCGCCATGCCACGCTCGCCGGCGACATCCAGTATTTTTTGCGCCAGTTCGACATGGCGGAAATTGGTCCGTTTCGGCTCCGGTGTCATGGCTCGCCTCTGCCCTCCATCGCCGTGCATGCTGCCCTTTGAGCTTTCGTCGCGCAAGCCCGGAAATGCGCGGACCGCAAAAATGCATCGACCCTATTGACGTATTTTTTTTATAAATAATACTTCCATTCGACAGGGAATGAGACCGGAGAACCGGCGCGCCCGTCGAAGAGGTTGGAACAACGTAAAACAAGGGAGTCTTCCGTGACCGTGAAGAACCGACTGACTGCGACCTGCGCGGCCGCGGCGCTTGTCGCCGCATGTCTTGCGACGGGCGCGGCTTCCGCCGCCGATCTCGTCATCTCGAACTGGGATGGCTACATGGCCCCTGACATCGCCGAACAATTCAAGGCCGCGACCGGGCTGGAGATCGAGGTGGTCAACCACGCCACCAACGAAGAGGTGATGGGCAAGTTGATGGCGAGCGGCGGCAAGGGCTACGACGTCGTTTTCGTCTCCTCACCCTTCGCCGAAATCCTCAACGGGCAAGGGCTTGCCGAGCCGATCGACAAGGCGGCCGTGCCGAACCTCGCCAATCTCTATCCGGAAGCCACGACGCTCGCCTATGATCCGGGCAACACGTTTTCCGTGCCCTATACCTGGGGCTCGACGGGCCTCTGCTACCGCTCCGACCTCGTGGAAGGTACGCCAGACAGCTGGCTGAACCTGCTCCAGCCGGTGGATGCGCTGAAGGGCAAGACGACGATGCTCGCCACCGACCGCTGGCTGATGGCGGCGGGCGAGCTCGCCAAGGGGTTTTCCGTCAACGAGAAGGATCCGGCCAGGCTCGAAGAGGTGAAGACCCTGCTCATCGAGGCGAAGAAGACGCTGCTCGCCTATGACGACACGACCTTCTATTCCAAGCTCGTTTCCGGCGAGGCCTCGCTGGTGCATGCCTGGGACGGCTGGTGCAACTACGGCATCGGCGAAAACAAGGACATCAAGTTCGTCGTGCCGAAGGAAGGCTCCGACCTCTGGATCGACACGATCGTCGTCCTGAAAAGCTCGGAGAAGAAGGATGCGGCGATGAAGTTCATCAACTTCATCCTCGATGCCAAGAACCACGCCTGGGCCGCGCAGAACATCCTCTACAAGGTGCCGAACAAGGCCGCGATGGAAAGCCTCGACAAGGCGCTGTCCGAGCAATACCCGAACATGGCCATGGCGCCTGCGGACCTCGTCAAATACGAGCTGCTGCGCGACCTCGGGACGGCGCAGAAGGACTATTCGCGCATCGTGAGCGAGATCAAGGCCGCGAACTGAACGCGGCCCCTTCCCGTGGCGACTGGAAGGCGGCCCGCCGCCACGGGCAATTTTCTTCCTGCAATCCTTTATGCGCGATGCTGTGACGGCCCCCGCGGGAGTAAAGCCTTGTCCTTCAATGCCACCAGACCGACCCTGCTCGCGGCGCCCGGCGTCGCCTGGCTCGTCGCCTTCATGGTGGTCCCGTGCCTGCTGGTGCTGAGCTATGCTTTTTTCGAGCGCGGTGTCTGGGGCGGGGTCGAATACACGTTTACACTGGAAAATTTCGCCCGCGTCGCCGATCCGCTCTATGCGAAGATCTTTCTCAATTCCGCGCGCATCGCCCTGACGGCGACAGTAGCGGCGATCCTCATCGCCTATCCGGCGGCTTACGCGATTTCGCGGGCGCCAAGGATGTCGCAGCCGATCCTGCTGTTCTTCGCCGTGCTGCCCTTCTGGAGCAATTACCTGATCCGCACCTATGCGTGGATCGTGCTGCTGAACCGCGAGGGCCTGATCAACAACCTGCTGCGCTCGCTTGGCTACACAGGCGAGCCGCTGTCGATGCTCTATACCGAGAGTGCCGTCATCACCGGTCTCGTCTACAATTACCTGCCCTTCGTCATCCTCGCGATCTATTCCACGCTGTCGCGGCTGAACCCGGAACTGATGGAAGCGTCGCGCGATCTCGGCGCCGGCCCCGTCCGCACCTTCCTGCGCGTCACGCTGCCGCTGACCCTGCCCGGCGTGGCGGCGGGCGGCGTCTTCGTCTTCGTGCTCTCCATCGGCAATTTCGTGACGCCCGCGCTGCTCGGCGGCGGGCGGTTCCAGATGGTCGGCAACCTCGTCTACGACCAGTTCCTGACGGCGAACGACTGGCCCTTCGGCGCAGCCCTCGGCGCGGCGCTGATCCTCACCATGATCGTGCTGCTCCTGTTGCAGGCCCGCGCCACGGCCCATGCCAGCGGCGAGCGCAAAGGGGAGGCGGCGCAATGAACGTGACGCTTTCCAGCAAGTTGCCGGGGCGCATCGTGCTGCTCTTGGTCTTCGGCTTCCTCTATCTGCCGATCGCCGTGCTGGTGCTGCTTTCCTTCAACGACAGCGGCCTGCCGACCTCGTGGTCCGGCTTCTCCACCCGCTGGTATGGCGCGCTGCTTTCCAATACGGACATCCTGCGCGCCGCCGGCAACACGTTCATCGTCGCCGTCTTCGCGACCGTCATCTCCACCGTACTCGGCACGCTTTTGGCGCTCGGCATGGAGACGCGGCGCCGCAAGAGCAACGGTCTCGAAGCGCTCGCCTTCGCGCCGATGGTCATCCCCGATATCGTGCTCGCCGTGGCGCTGCTCACCTTCTTCTCGCGTCTCGGCCTGACGATGGGCTTGCACACCATCGTCATCAGCCATGTCATCTTCGACCTTGCCTTCGTCTGCTCGGTCGTGCGCGCCCGGCTGAAGCATTTCGATTTTTCCATCGTCGAGGCCTCGCGCGATCTCGGGGCGTCGGGCTGGACGACCTTCTGGCGCGTCACCTTCCCGGTGCTGCTGCCGTCCATCGTCGCCGGTGCGCTGCTCGCCTTCACGCTTTCTGTCGACGAGTTCATCATCGCCTTCTTCACGGCCGGCGCCGGGCGCTCGTCCATCACCCTCCCCATGCAGATCTATTCGATGATCCGCTTCGGCATCACGCCCGAGGTCAATGCACTCGCCACCATCGTCATGGGCGTCAGCGCGACGGCGCTCCTGATCTCGCAATGGCTTAACAGACAGCAGCAGGTCCCATGAACGCATCCAGCAATCCGATCCTGCGCATCGAGGGTGTCGGCAAGGCGTTCGGGCCGGTGACGGCCATCGACGATGTGACGCTCGATATCCGCGAGAACGAATTCTTCGCGCTGCTCGGCCCCTCCGGCTGCGGCAAGACCACGCTGCTGCGCATGCTCGCCGGCTTCGAGAGCCCGAATGCCGGCCGCATCCTGCTTGAGGGCAAGGATATTTCCCCGTTGCCGCCGGAAAAGCGGCCGCTCAACCTGATGTTCCAGTCCTATGCACTCTTTCCGCATATGACGGTCAGGCAGAATCTCTCCTACGGTCTCGAAATGGAGCGGCTCGCCAGGACGGAAATCCGCCGCCGTGTCGACGAGACCATGGCGACGACGGACCTCACGCAATTTGCCGACCGCAAGCCCGAACAGCTTTCCGGCGGCCAGAAGCAGCGTGTTGCGCTCGCCCGCGCACTGGTGAAGCGCCCGAAAGTGCTGTTGCTCGACGAACCGCTCGGCGCGCTCGACAAGAAGCTGCGCGAGAAGATGCAGCTTGAACTCAAGCGCATGCAGAACGAGGTGGGCATCACCTTCATCATCGTCACGCACGACCAGGAGGAAGCGCTCGTCATGGCCGACCGCATGGCGATCCTCAAGGACGGCCGCCTCTTGCAGGTCGGCGCGCCGGAGGACGTCTATGAGCGCCCCGCCGACCGCTTCGTCGCCAACTTCATCGGCGTCATGAATTTCATCGACGGCAAGGTCGGGGTCGACGGTCTCTTCGCCGCGGAAGGTCTGCAGGTGAAGGCATCTGGCAATGCCGGCTCCGCGACGCTCGCCGTGCGACCGGAAAACATCGCCGTCGGCCCGCCCGGCGACCTGCCGGTGTCCGGCGCCGTCGTCGATATCGCCTATCACGGCCTCGACCGCGTGCTGCACGTCAAGACGACCGCGAGTGCAACGCCGCTTCAGGTCCGCATTCCCGCGAGCGGGGCGGGCAACTGGAAGATCGGCGATGCGCTGAGCCTCAAGATCGAGCCGGCGAGATGCCGGCTCTTCCAATGAATAAAGAGGGGAACACCATGTCCAGGACCATCGCATTCTTCCCGGAAGCGGCCTTTGGCCCGGCGCTGAACTCGGTCGGCATCGCGCAGGCCGTCGAAGCGCTCGGCCACAAGGCCGTCTTCCTCTCCGACCCCGGCTTCGTATCGGTCTATGAGGGCTACGGTTTCGAGGCACATGCCGTGAACCTTTCCGAACCCATGCCGCCGGAGCAGATGGCCAAGTTCTGGGAGGATTTCATCAACGGCCACATCCCGAATTTTCGTAGATCTCCCTACGACCAGGTCGACAACTACGTGAAGGATTGCTGGACGGCGATCGTCGACAGCGCAAAATGGGCGCAGAAAGACCTGCCGGGCGTGCTGGCGAAGATCAAGCCGGACCTCATCTGCGTCGACAACGTCATCCTCTTCCCGGCGATCAAGCAATACGGCACGCCCTGGGTGCGCATCATCTCCTGCTCGGAAAACGAGATCGAGGATCCGAAAATCCCGCCGCATCTTTCCGGCTGCGGTGAGAAGGATTTCGCCTGCCACGCCGCCTATCGCGACCATTTCAACGACGTCATCAAGCCGATCCATGACGATTTCAACGGTTTCCTTGCCGAGAATAACGAGGCGTCCTATCCGATCGGCCAGTTTTTCGAAGCCTCGCCCTTCATGAACCTGCTGCTCTATCCGGAGCCGGTGAAGTTCGAGCGCGAGCATCCGCTCGATCCGAAACAGTTCCAGTATCTCGAGGGCTGCGTTCGCAAGGAGAAGCCCTACGAGGTGCCGACCTTTGCCGAGAACAACGACAAGCCGCTGATCTACATTTCCTTCGGCTCGCTGGGGGCAGGGGATACGGACCTCCTGAAGCGCCTGATCACGACCATCGGCAAGCTGCCCTATCGCGCGCTCGTCAATGTCGGCGACTACAAGGATCAGTACGAGAACCTGCCCGGCAACGTCATCGTCGACAGTTGGTTCCCGCAGCCTTCGGTCATCCCGCAGGTCGATGCGGTCATCCATCACGGCGGCAACAATTCGTTCACGGAGTGCCTCTATTTCGGCAAGCCGGCGATCATCATGCCCTATGTCTGGGATGGTCACGACAATGCGACGCGCGTCGACGAGACCGGCCACGGCTTCAAGATGCCGCGTTACGACTGGACGGATGCCGACCTTGCGGCAAAACTCGACGCCTGCCTCAACAATTCGACCATGAAGACGCGCCTTGCCGCCACCAGCGCCCATATGCAGGCCCGCAACGGCCCGAAGAAGGCCGCGGGCATTCTCGACGACCTCGTGAAGACGGGCGCCTACAATGGTTGAGACGACGAAAGCATCCGCCCCGCACATCCATAACGCGACTACCTTTTCCGGCCTCGTCGACTGGGGCGACCAGCCGGACAGCCTGGAGGGCCAGTCTCGCTCCTCGGGCCGTCTCGTCTACAAGGGGCCGAACAACCAGCCGGAATCCGGCATCTGGGTCTGCACGCCCGGCCGCTGGCGGCTGTCCATCCCACGGGACGAATTCTGCCATTTCGTGGCCGGCCGGGCGGTGTATCGCTCGGACGAAGGCGAGGTGATCGTGGTCGAACCGGGCACGGTCGTTATGTTCCCCGGCGGCTGGACCGGCGAATGCACCGTCACCGAGACCATGCGCAACATCTACATGCTGGTCTGACGTAAAGAGAAAATGAAAGGAAATATCCCATGACCGCGACACCCCTGATGCGCAAGCCGCTGGAAGAGACCGACCTCAAGGACTGGGGCGTGATTCCCACCATGATCGAGGGCGAGAGCCGCACCTCCGGCAAGGTCATCTACAAGGGCCCGAACGGCGAATCCGAAAGCGGCCTATGGATCTGCACGCCGGGAAAGTGGTTCTGCCACGTCACCAGCGACGAGTTCTGCCACTTCCTCGAAGGGCGCTGCACCTATGTCCATGAAAGCGGTGAGGTGATCGAGATCACGCCGGATACCGCCGCCTTCTTCCCGAAGGACTGGAAGGGTGAATGCACGGTCCATGAGACCGTGAAGAAGGTCTACATGATCCGCTGAGGGCATATTTTCCCCTCACCCCGCAAGCGGGGAGAGCGAGACGAAACGCTGCGGTCGGCCCCTTCTCCCTGCCTGCGGAGAGGGGGGCGGGCAGGCGGATGAGGGACCGTCGCCCGGTTCTCCAGAACACCAAGGAAGTATTGCCATGTTCAACCCCGCCGAACCCGTGTTCTACCGGCACCCGGCCTATGTCCCGAGCAAGGGCGCCCGCCATGCCGTGATCGATCCCGCAACGCTCGCCACCGTCGGCACCATCGCCGACACCGCGCTCGACGACATGGAAGCTGTGCTCGATGCCGCCGCCATGGCGCAGCGGGACTGGAAACGGCTCGACGCGAAGACACGCGCGACCATCCTTCACCGCATCGCCAACCGCATCGAGGCAACAGACATGCGCCGCTGCGCTGAACTGATGTCGCGCGAGATGGGCAAGCCCTATCCGGAGGCGATCGGCGAGGTGGCGAACTGCGCGGGCGCCTTCCGCTATTTCGCGGAAATGGCGCGCGACGAGGGCGGCAAGGTGGCGGGCACCACGCAGGCCGGCTCCTTCCAACATGCGCGCTACGAGGCGCTCGGCGTGAGCGTGCATATCATGCCGTTCAATTTCCCGATCCTCCTGATGTGCTGGACGGTCGCCGCGTCGCTCGCCGCGGGCAATGCGTGCATCATCAAGCCGGCGCCCGCGACGACGCTCTCCACGCTGGAATTCATGCGGGTCTTCAAGGCCTTGCCGGATGGCCTGATCGCCTGCCTGCCGGGCGGTGTCGGGCTGAGCAGCGCACTCATCGCCTCGCCGAAGACTCACGCCGTCGCGTTCACTGGCTCAGTTGCCGCCGGCAAGGCCGTGGCGATGGCCGCCGCGGCGCAGATGAAGCCCGCTGTCATCGAGGCAGGCGGTTCGGACCCGATGATCATCACGGCCCACGCGCCGCTCGATGTGGCCGCGGCCGGTGCCGTCACCGCCGCCTTTCACATGTCCGGCCAGGTCTGCACCTCGGCCGAGCGGTTTTTCGTCGTCGATGCGGTGCATGACGCGTTCCTCGCGAAGTTCGCTACCGAGACGAAGCGTCTGCGCATCGGCAACGGTCTCACGCGCGCTGAGATAGGTCCGCTTGTCAGCGAGGCGGCGCGCGCAAAGGTCATCCGGCTGGTCGAGGATGCCAAGGCCGCGGGAGCGACGGTGGTGCTAGGCGGGAAGATCCCGGACACTGAGCCGACCGGCTGGTTCTACGAGCCGACCATCCTTGTCAATTGCACACCCGACATGGCGATCATGAACGAAGAGTGCTTCGGTCCTGTCGCCGCTATCATGCGCGTCAAGGATTTCGACGAGGCGATCGAACGGGCCAACGACAGCGAGTTCGGCCTCGGCGCGTCCGTCTTTACCACCTCACTCGAAGAAGCGATGGAGGCGGCGGATCGGCTTGAGGCCGGCATGGTCTGGGTCAACAACCCGCTGATCGACAACGACGCGTTGCCCTTCGGGGGCTGGAAGAAATCCGGCCTCGGACGGGAGCTTTCAAAACTCGGCCTCGATGCCTTCCGCCGCTCGAAAATGGTCATCATTGACCATAAACCGGTGATCCAGGGCTGGTGGTATCCCTATCCGGATGACTGGTTCTTCGACGCGGAGGGGCGCAAGCATGTGTGAGGTTCATTCCTCGCTCGCCGGCATCCTTCGGCGCATCGCCGAGGGCACTGCATCACCGGCGACCGCACCGGCCAGTCCAACAGCCGTTGCGGGAGTTCGTCCATGTCTCGATAGACGACGCAAGCCATAAGAACTGGTGCCGGTCCATTCGGACCAGGGCTCCCAGTTCACCAGCATGGACTGGGCATCCTTCCTCAAACACCACAAACTGGTTCATTGCATGAGCCGACGCGGCAACTGCCATGACAACGCAGTCGCAGAGAGCTTCTTCAACCTTCTGAAGCGTGAACGGATACGCCGCAGGGTCTATCGCTCTCGTGATGAGGCGCGTCAGGATGTGTTCGATTACATCGAGATGTTCTGCAACCCGAAATGAAAGCATGTCAGGAACGGGATGCTGTCGCCCGTCGAGTTCGAAAAGCAGCAGAAAATCTAACCCGAGGGTGTCTACGAAACTCGGGGCTATTCAGTCAGGTGCGGAAGGGTCGGCATGGACGTTCCGATCTTCGAGACGGGCGGCGCTTACGCCGCGGCCTCCCGGCCGTGCTGGTGCGGCAGGTCGGTGCCGAACTGCATCTGCCAGAACAGGGTGAGGATGTGGTTGCGCGTGAGCGGGGCGAGCGGCAGCGTGGGCGTGTCCTGGATCGGCATCCACCGCGCCTCGTCGATCTCGCTCGTCGGCGCGATGACCTCGTCTTCGAGCTGGACCCTGAAGACATAGGCGACGAGCAGATGGTCCGTCTCGTCGGCCGCCTCGGCCTCGAAGCAGCCGAAGGGCGCCATGCGCGAGGGCGGAATGAGGATGCCCAGTTCCTCGTGCAGCCGGCGGGCAAGTGTCGCCTTCGGCACTTCGCCGTCCCTGATCCTGCCGCCGGCCTGCATGAACTGCGGCCCGCCGCGCTTGCGCACGAGCAGCGTGTCGCCGTTCTCCCGGGTGACGAGCGCGACCGCGATGCGGATTTCTTCCTGCATGATGACCCGATATTCCTCTTCCAACGATGGCGCGCCGCCGCCCGAAGGCGCTTTGGCTCCGGCCGCAAATCCTCTAATCGTTATATTTCACAAAATATAACGTATTGGGAAGAGCCATGTCGATGCCGACCGGAGATCGAGACAGGATGAGGACATGCTGATCAGGCACCTGAAGTTTTTCGTGACGCTCGCCGAAGAACAGCATTTCGGGCGCGCCGCAGAACAGTGCAGCGTCACGCAACCCACGCTCTCGCAAGCGATCCGCAAGCTCGAGGAGGATCTGAACCTTTCCCTGATCGTTCGGGGGCACCGCTTCCTGTCGCTGACCGCCGAAGGCGAGAAGGTCCTGCGCTGGGGGCGGCAGATCCTCGCTGACTACGAGAGCCTTCACGATGACCTGAGAGGCAGGAAGAAGGGCGGCTTGACCGGGACGCTGCGGCTCGGCGTGATCCCGGGAGCGCTCGCGATCTCATTGCTCGCCGCGCTGACGGAAAACCTCGGCCAGTTCCTCCTGATCGCCCCCTTCGGGGCAAGCTGCGTCCTTCTCTTCGCTCTGCCGCAAAGTCCGCTCGCTAGGCCGCGGAACGTGATCGGCGGGCACCTGATCTCCGCGCTGGTCGGCCTGCTGGTCCTGACCGTCCTTGGCGATGGCGTTATCGCCATGGGGCTCGGCGTCGGCCTTGCCATCGCGCTTATGCAGTTCAGCGGCACGCTTCATCCGCCGGCCGGCGGCGACCCCTTGGTCGTCATCCTCGCCGGTGCGGGATGGCCCTTCCTGCTCCTGCCGATCGCCACGGGGACCGCAATCCTTGTCCTTCTCGCCTGGCTCTACCACCGGTTTGTTTCAAAGCGCGCCTATCCGGCGTGAAAGGTGCCGGGAGGCGGTCTGATCCGTCGACCGGTCCAAGACCGCCGCGCGGCCTGTTATGGGTTCCCGCTATGCTGCGGCGTATCACTTCAGCGCAAGAACAACCGGACCGGCGATCGGATCGGTGATGCCGAGGCCGCCGCCGAGGTCTTCGAGGGTATCGCGAAAGCCGTCGAGCGTAGCGATCATCTGCGGCCTGCTGGCGGCAAGAGCATCCATGCTCTCCCATTCCGCAACGATGCAATAACGCCCTTCTCCCGTCTGAACGATACTGGCATGGCGCAGGCCCGCCCAGTCGGTCGCGACATTGCGGTGCGCATCGAGAAAGGCGTTCTCCATGCCGGACTTGACTTTGAAACGCACGACATTGAATGCGATCATGGCTGCCTACCGTCAGAAATAGCTGCGATTGCTACAGGACACCGGCGTCCGGGGACGGACCGGCGCACGGAAGTCCGTGCCGGACACATCCTTGCCCCCAAACTAGCACGCACGAAAAACAAGGGAAATCTAAAATAGATATGCGAAATGCAATGCTGCCTCAGCACCGGCTGGCGGCATGCCGTTCGCGCGTAAATGCCGAAGCCAGGCCCCTTCTTCAAGGCGAGGCTCGCGGCATGACCGGCAAGGCAGGCGGTCGGTGCCGTTCCCATCGATGTTGAATATATAACATTGATATTGACATTTGTGTATAATCTAACATAGCCTCCGCGATGTGTCCGATGGGATGTTGGATTTCGGGAGGAGAGAGAATGAGTTTTTGGCGCAAGCCCTCCATGCGGGGCAAGGGTCTGGTATTGGGCGGCATGACGATCCTGGCGGCGGGCCTCGCCGGCTTTGCGCCGGCCCTGGCGGCTGACGTCATCCGCGTCGCCTCGCCCTACCAGACGACGACGCTGGACCCGATGCGGTCGGCGGCGGCGGGCAATATCGAAACCTATGGCCAGCTCTATTCGCGCCTCCTGCGGCGCAATCCGGAGACCGGCGCGCTGGAGCCGGGGCTGGCCGAGACCTGGGATATTTCCGAGGATGGCAGGACATATACGTTCCATCTTCGCGACGCCCGGTTCTCGGACGGCTCGCCGATCACGGCCGATGACGTGGCCTTCAGCCTCGAACGCATCCGCACCGACAAGCGCTCGGCCTATCCGGCCCCGCTCAGCGCGGTGGAAGCGGTGACGGCGGCCGATCCGAAGACCGTGGTGGTCACGCTGAAGTCGGCCTTCGCGCCGTTCCTCGGCAATGCGGAAATCTGGAACATGGGCATCGTGTCCAGGGCCGACGTGGAAAAGCGGGGGGAGGAGGAGGCTTTCGGCACGGTTCCGGTCACGTCCGGTCCCTACGGCGTCAAGCAGTGGAAGCCGAACGAGAGGCTTGTGCTCGAACCCAATCCGCACTACTGGCGCAAGGGCTATCCGAAATCGGACGCCACCGTCGAATTGATCGAGATCGCCTCGCCCGAGACCCGCATCGCCATGCTGAAGGCCGGCGAGATCGATGCAGTCCGCGCCGTGCCGTGGGCGCAGGTCGACGACCTGAAGACGGTCGAGACGATCGACATGCGGCTTGAGCCTTCGACAACCATCTACATGACCCTGCTGAACCACAAGCGCGAGCCCTTCTCCAGCCTGGCGGCGCGGCAGGCGGCGGGCATGGCGATCGACAACAAGGCCATGGCCGCGGCCATCACGCGCGGCTATGCCGAACCGGCGAATACCACGCTGCCGGGCAGCGTCGATTTCCACGACAAGGACTATCCGGGCATTCCCCATGATCCTGCCAAGGCGAAGGAATTGCTGGCCGCCTCCGGCATGGCGGGGCGCGAGGTGAAGATCCTGGCGGCCGCCGACGCGCCCTCGCAGCAGACGGCGCTGCTGATCCAGGCCCAGTGGCAGGCCATCGGCCTGAAGCCTGTGATCGTCAATGTCGACGGCGGCGCCTGGTGGGATGCCACCGGCAAGGGCGACTACGACGCGGCGGCCAACTGGTGGTACAACGAGACCCCCGATCCCGACCTTGCCGTCCGCTGGGCGGTGTGCGGCACCTGCGGCTCGAATTCCTACAACACCTTCTACACCAACCCGAAGGTGGATGAACTCGTGGAGGAGGGCACCCGCGAGGCCGATCCGGCCAGACGCGCGGAGGTCTACAAGGAGATCCAGAGGATCACCACCGAGGAGGTGGCGCAGATCCCGCTCTACTACGCGCCGAACGCGGTCGCCTATTCCAGGCGTATCGAAGGGCTCAAGCTGACCCCTTCGCTGCAGTGGACGCTCGAAGAGACGTCCATCGGCCAGTAAACCGCCTCAAGCGCGCCCCACAAGCGGGGCGCGCCCTTCACGCCCGAAGCGGAGAACCGGATTGCCCCTTCTGCAGCTCCTTGTGCGGCGCCTGCTGCAACTTATCGGCGTGCTCGCCGGCATCAGCCTCGTGACCTTCCTTCTCGTGCACATGGCCCCCGGCGATCCCGCGCGGCTTCTCGCCGGGGAAAGGGCGAGCGCCGAGACCGTGGCGGCGATCCGCTCGCAATACGGGCTCGACCTGCCGCTCTGGCGCCAGTTCCTGACCTATCTCGCCAATCTCCTCTCGGGAGATATCGGCCTGTCGCTGCGCTTCCAGCGGCCGGTCATCCAGCTCATCGAACAGTTCATGTGGCCGACGCTGTTCCTGACCGCCTATGTCCTTTGCCTCGCCATCCCGCCGACGGTCGCGCTGGCCATCCTCGGCGCTCGCCGGCCGGGCGGCATCGCCGACCAGATCATCCGCCTCGTCGGGATCGCCGGCCTCACCATCCCGGTGTTCTGGTTGGGCATCATGATGTCGCGCTTCTTCGGCGTCAGCCTCGGCTGGTTCCCTGTTTCGGGCTACGGCGTCGGCTTCACCGGGCACCTGCACCACCTCTTCCTGCCCGCGGTCTCTACCGCGATCTGGCTGGTGCCGGTGCTGACGCAGAGCCTGCGCGCCGCCCTGATCGAGAAGACCGCCGCCGACTTCGTCACGGCCGCGCGGGCGCAGGGCGCGACGGAGCGGCAGATCTTCTGGCAGACCATGCTGCCCAATGCCGTGCTGCCGACGCTCAACCTGCTCGGGGTGATGGTGGCCTTCATGATCGGCGGCGCGGTCATCGTCGAGACCGTCTATGCGGTGCCGGGCCTCGGCACACTGATGGTCAACGCGCTGCTCGGCCGCGACTACTACGTCGTGCAGGGCCTGACGCTGGTCTTCGCGGTCTCGACCGTCCTGATCACGCTGACGGTGGACCTGTTGACCGCCTTCATCGATCCGCGCGTCCGGCTTTGAGGAGACCGCCCATGGCTGACACACCCGCTCCGGCAATTACCGCCCCCTCCGTCCGCACGGTCACGCCCGTCATGCTGGTGGCGCTCGCCATCCTCGGCGGATGGCTGGTGCTGGCGCTGGCGGCCCCGGTGATCGCGCCCTACGATCCCGACGCCATCGACATCCTGAACATGCTTTCGCCACCGAGCGCCGCCCATTGGTTCGGCACGGACCAGGTCGGCCGCGACGTCTTCTCGCGGGTTCTCTTCGCAAGCCGCGTCGATCTGCTCTTGTGCGTGGCGGGGGTGCTGCCGCCGCTGGTGATCGGCACGACCATCGGTCTTCTGAGCGGCTATTTCGGCGGGCTGGTCGATACCGTGTTCATGCGCATCTACGACCTGACCGTCGCCTTCCCCTTCTTCGTGCTGGTTCTCGCCATCGTCGGCGTGCTCGGTCCCGGCCTTCTGAACTTCATCCTGGCGCTGACGCTGGTCGGCTGGGTCAGCTATGCGCGGCTGGTGCGCGCGCAGGTGCTGACGATCCGCGAAAGCGAATATATCCAGGCGGCCAGATGCCTCGGTTATCCGCCGGCCGCCATCCTCGCCCATCATGTGCTGCCCAACGCGATCGGCCCGGTCATCGCCTATGCGGTGAGCGATGCGGTGTTGGTGATGCTGGCCGGCGCAAGCTTCGGCTTCCTCGGCATGGGCGCGCAGCCGCCGCTTGCCGAATGGGGCGTCATGATCGCCGACGGGCAGGCCTTCGTGCAGCAGGCCTGGTGGATCTGCCTCTTCCCAGGCCTTGCCGCGATTTCCCTCGGCCTCGGCTTCGCCCTGCTCGGCGACGGGCTGGGACAGCTGCAGCGCAGGGGAGTGACGGCATGAGCTGGCTCAGGAACGGCACGCCGCCGCTGCTGGAGGTAAAGGACCTCTCCGTCAGCTTCGGCGAATTTGCGGCGGTGAAGAACGTCTCGTTCGCGCTCCGGCCGGGCGAAATCCTCGGTATCGTCGGGGAAAGCGGCTCGGGCAAATCCGTGACCTGCCGCGCGGTGATGCGCCTGCTGGCCGCCGCCGCCCGCGCTGAAGGCAGCGTGACGCTCGAAGGGCGGGACCTGCTGGCGCTCGGCGAGGACGAGCTGTGCGCCATTCGCGGCCGCGACATCGGCATGATCTTCCAGAACCCGGCGTCCCATCTCGACCCGCTGCGCCGCATCGGCGAGCAGGTGGCCGCGCCGATGGTCCGCCATCTCGGCATCACCCGGCGCGAAGGCCTCAAGCGCGCTGTCGCGCTGCTTGACGATGTCGGTATCCGCGAGCCGGAAAAGCGCGCGCGCTCCTATCCGCATGAATTTTCCGGCGGCATGAAGCAGCGCGCGATGATCGCCGCGGCGATCGGCTGCCGGCCGAAGCTGCTGATCGCGGACGAGCCGACCACCGCGCTCGACGTCACGGTGCAGGCCCGCATCCTGCACCTGCTCAAGGACCTCAACCGCAGGACCGGGCTGGCGATGATCCTGATCTCGCACGATCTCGGCGTGGTCGCGGACATTTGCTCCCAGGTGGTGGTGATGCGCAACGGCGAGGTGGTGGAGCAGGGAGCCATCGATGACGTCATCAACCGGCCGCGCCATCCCTATACGAAGCTGCTGATCGAATCCCAGCCGGGCCGCAAGACCTACGGCACGGCGGACGGGCCGGACGGCGGCAAGCCGCTGCTCAGCGTGGAAAAGCTCTCGGTGTCCTTCTCCACGGGCGGGGGCCTGCTCGGCGGGCTCGGCGGTGGCGGTGCCTTCAAGGCGCTCGACGGGATCGACCTTGAGATCGGCGCCGGCGAGACGGTCGGCATCGTCGGCGAAAGCGGTTCCGGCAAGAGCACGCTCGCCCGCTCGATCATCCGCCTCAACACGCCGGGCGGCGGGGCGATCCGCCTCGGCGGGCAGGATATCGGTGCGCTCTCCGGCGATGCGCTGACGGCGTTCCGCCGCCGCGTGCAGATGGTGTTCCAGAACCCGTACGATTCCCTCAACCCGCGCCTGACGATCGGCGAGGCGGTTGCCGAACCGATCTGGCGGCATGGCCTTGCCGACCGGAAAACGGCGCAGAAGGAGGCCGAGGCGCTGCTGGAGATGGTGGAGCTGCCGGCGAGCCTCTACGACCGCAAGCCGCGCCAGCTCTCGGGCGGGCAATGCCAGCGTGTCGGCCTTGCCCGCGCGCTCGCGCTGAAGCCGCAGCTGCTCATCGCCGACGAGATCACCTCCGCGCTCGATGTCACGACGCAGGCGCAGATCCTGGAGCTTCTGGTGCGGCTGCAGCGCGAGCGGTCGCTGACGCTCATCTACATCTCGCACGACCTCTCCGTCGTCAGCAGCCTTTGCCAGCGCGTCTATGTCTTCAAGGCCGGGCGCGTCGTGGAGCAGGGCGTGGCGCAGCAGGTGCTGTCGAGGCCGCAGCATCCCTATACGCAGGCGCTGGTCGGCTCGCTCACCCGGCTGCCCGCCCAGACAGGCACGATCTCACAACCGGTATAGACCCATGCGACTTGACGAATACGTATCCCATGACGGCACCAGCCTCGCCCGCCTGCTGGCCAGGGGCGAGATCACCCCGCGGCAGCTCGGCCGATGCGTCGCGGCGGCCGTGGCGGCGGTCAATCCCGCGCTGAACGCCGTCATCGAGCTTTATCCGGACGCGCTGGAAAGCCTGCCGGAGACGGCGTCCGCCACGCCCTTCGGCGGCATTCCCACCCTCACCAAGGACTTTCCGGTCGAGGCGGGGCGGCCGGCGGAATTCGGCAGCCGCCTTGCGCAGGGGTTCCGCGCCGCCCATGACGCGGTCTACTGGACGCGCCTGCGCAACGGCGGACTGGTGAATGCCGGGCGCACGACGAGTTCGGAGTTCGGCGTGCCGGCGGCGACGGAATCGCCGCTCTACGGGGCGACGCGCAATCCCTGGAACCTGGAACGCGGCGTCGCCGGGTCGAGCGGCGGGGCGGCCGCCGCCGTCGCGGCCGGTATCGTGCCCTTCGCGCAGGGCAGCGACGGCGGCGGATCGATCCGCAATCCCGCCGCCTTCTGCGGCCTGATCGGCCTGAAACCCTCGCGCGGCCGGGTCACCGGCTCCCCGAACGCCAATGCCCCGCTTCTCGGGCTGGCGACGGCCTTCATGCTGACCCGCTCCGTGCGCGATACCGCCGCACTGCTCGACCTCTGCCACGGTCCCGACGCCGGCGACGGCTACGAGATCGCCGCGCCCGCCGGAACCTATCTGGAGGCCATACAATGCACGCCGCGCGCGTTGCGGATCGCGCTGTGCACGACAGCCTGGTCCGGCGTCCGGCTCGATCCGGAGGTCGCCGCGGCGACGCGAGCGGCGGCCGAGCGGCTGGCCTCCCTCGGCCATCATGTCGAGGAGGCCTCACCCGATTTCGACTATCCCGCCTTCCTCCACGCCCAGAAGGTCATCTGGGCCGCGGATGCCGCCGCGCACATGCCGGCCATGGCCCGCCACAGGGGCCGCAGGTTGGAAGACGCGCTCGGCCCGAGCGTCCATGCCCTTTATCGCTGGGGCTGCGGCATCGGCGGCGCGGAACTCATCGAGGCCCTTGCCGTCTATGACCGCGTGACGCGGCAGGTCGGCCGCTTCCTTGCCGGCTACGACCTGCTCCTGACCCCGACCAGCGCCATCGCGCCGGAGCCGATCGGCACCTTCGATCCCAACCGGGCCGGCATCGACGCGGACGGCGTCTTCGACGACCTCGCGCCCAAGGAGACGTTCACGGCGCTCTTCAACGCGACGGGGCAGCCCGCGATCTCCCTGCCGCTCGGGCGCAGCGGCGATGGCCTGCCGATCGGCATCCAGCTCGTGGCGCGCTTCGGCCGGGAAGACCTGCTGCTTGCGGCGGCGCGGCAAATCGAGGAAGACATAGGCGGTGCCTCCGGTATCTGGGGGCAGGGGCATCCGGCGACGCATGCCGGCAATTTCTAGGGGACTGTGACCGTGGCGAAGGCGCGAGGCGGCAAGCATGCCGCAGGATCGAACGGCGTTGAGGAGAAGATCGACATCGAGGCGATCCTGCGCGACCGCATGGCCGGCTTCTCGCCCTCCGAGCAGAGCCTTGCGGCCTATATCCTCGACAATATCCAGATCCTGCCGTTCGAGACCGGCAGCAGCATCGCGCAGGCCGTCGGCGTCAGCGAGATGACCGTCACGCGCTTCGTGCGCGGCCTCGGCTTCGAGAACCTGCGCGACCTCAAGAAGCGGCTGCGCGTCGCCGTCGCCGAGAAGGACAGCGAGATCGACGACTACATGGCGCGCTTCCAGATGCGCGAGGGCCGCCAGCAGATGCTGCAGGAGAGCCTGCGGCTGGAGCTCGACGCCATCGTCAAGGCCTATGCGCTGACCACCACCGAGGTCTGGGAGGAGGCGGCGAACCTGCTCGTCAAGGCCCGCACCGTCTATGTCGTCGGCTTCCAGGCCTCGAAGGGGCTGGCGATGGACTTCGCCAGCCGCCTGCTGTGGGCCCGCTCCAACGTCATCTTCATCGACAATGCCTCCGGCACGTTCGGCGAGATCCTCAATGCGGATCCGAGGCACAGCGCCGTCGTCTTCGTGGATACGGCCTCCTATGCCACGCGCGGCATCAAGCTGGCGGAAAAGCTGAAGGCGATGGAGATGCCGCTCGTCGTCGTCACCGACAAGTTCAGCCACTGGGCCTTCGCCTATACGCGCTTCGCCTTCGAGGCCCATACGCATGTGAAGACCTTCTGGGATTCCACGGCAAGCCTCAGCGTCGTGCTCAACCTGATGATCGACGCCGTCGCCACCAGGCTCGGCCCGAAGGCGAAGGCCAACTTCGCCATGATGAGCGACATGGGCAGCCTGTTCGGGGAGTTCGTCGGCGGCAGCTACCTGCGCCGCACCGATTGAACGCGCGCCCGTTCCCAACCGAAAGCGAGATCCCTCATGACCGTCATGCCGCCGTTCCGCGATCCCCTCGCACCGGGCAAGCCCCCCATTCCCCGGCAAGACTGGGACCGCGCGCCCTGGAACCGCTGGACCTTCCAGCACATCCGCGAGATGCTGCCGACCGCAAGGGTGTGGCGCGGCGCGGGGCCGGCGAGCGTGCTGCCGGCCGATCCGCAGGATATCGACGCCATCGCCTTCGAGGCGGACGGGCGGCAGGGCACCATCGCCGGCTTCCTCGCCGAGAGCTTTACCGACGGCCTTCTCGTCCTCCATGGCGGGAAGGTCGTTGCCGAGCGCTACCTGAACGGCATGGCGCCTCACACCCTGCACCTGTCGCAATCGGTCGCCAAGTCGGTCGTCGGCACGGTGGCGGGCATCCTGATCGGCCGGGGCCGCGTCGATCCCGCCGCGCCGCTGACGCACTACCTGCCGGAGCTGGAGGCGACGGCCTATCGCGGCGCGACCGTCCAGCATGTGCTGGACATGACCAGCGGCGTGGTCTTCGATGAGACCTATACCGCGCTCGATTCCCACATGGCGCTGCTGGATGCCGCCAGCGGCTGGAAGGACCGCCAGAGCCCGGACTGGCCGCTGCACGTCTGGGATCTGATCCTCTCGCTGAAAGACCTGGAGTGCCCGCACGGCGCCTCCTTCCGCTACCGCTCGATCGAGACGGACGTCCTTTCCTTCGTGCTGCAGCGTGCGGCCGCCACGCCGCTGGCCGAGCTCGTCAGCCGTGAATTGTGGGCGCCGATGGGGGCGGAGGAGGACGCCTGCTTCACCGTGGACGCTGCCGGCTACGCCCTCGGCGACGGCGGCTTCAACGCCACGCTGCGCGACTATGCGCGCTTCGCCCTGCTGCATCTGCGCAGCGGGGAGATCGACGGCCGGCGCATCGTGCCGGCCGACTGGATCGCCGCAACGCGCTTCAAGGCCGATCCCGCGCTCTTCGGCGGCATCTATCAAGACGTCCTTCCCGCCGGCGCCTATCACAACCAGTTCTGGATCGAGGACACCGCCCGCGGCGCCTATATGGCCCGCGGCGTCTTCGGGCAGCTGATCTATATCGACCCGGCAGCGGATTTCGCGGCGGTCATCCTGTCGAGCTGGCCGGAATTCGTCAGCACGGCACGGACCCGGACAGCCCTTGCCGCCGTCAGGGCCATACGCCAGCAGCTGGCAGGCTGATTCCCGGGGGAGGCCGCGTTCTCCGCCGCGCTGCGGAGGATGCATTCAGCAGCCCATGCGCCGCAGGGGTTATATAAGACTCGAGCGCTCGGTCGCAGCATCGTCGGGCTGACCAACCGGCAGATCGAGGATGGCGCTCGCCACGCTCGCCATTCCGGCCGTGGAGCGCGCCGGTGGCTCGGTCCGCTCACGCTGGCCGTCATCACCCGACCCCGCGGGCATAGGAGACGCAAGGCCTGCCGGAATGTCTTGGCAGGCCTCGCAGCGGGATTATGCCGCCTGGCGGACGAGGACGCCGAGCGCCGTGGTGATCAGGCGGGCGAAGGTGAGCGCGCCGATCCCGTCGACGTCCCGCTCGGGCATGAACTCCACGAAATCCATGGCGGCGATGCGGCCGCGCTTCGCTGCCCCCTTGATGAGGTCGACGGCCTGATAATAGCTGAGGCCGCCCGGCGCGCGGCCGATGACGCCCGGAACGAGCGCGGGATCGAGCGCGTCGGCATCGATGCAGATGATGATGTCGCTGCCTTCGGGGATGAGATCGAGCGCGGCGTCGACGCCGTTGCGGTGCAGGTCGTAGGCAGTCACGAAGCTGACGCCCCAGGCGAGCGCATCCTCGTAGTCGCCGGTCGCCGCCGAGCCGATGCCGCGTGCGCCGACCTGGACGATGCGCTCGACATGCGGCATTTCGGAAGCCCGCCGCATGGTGGAGGACAGGCCCAGCCGCTCGCCCATGTGCATCTCGCGCCAGTCGATATGGGCGTCGATCTGCAGGATCGTGAACTTCCGTCCGCTGGCGGTAGCGCCGATCGCCTCGATCATCGGGATCGGGATGGAATCGTCGCCACCCAGCAGCACCGGTACGGCGCCACGGGCCAGCACCTTCGACACAGCCTCGGCGATGTGCGCGCGATTGCCGGCGGTGTCGGCCTCGTCGAAGGGCAGGTTGCCGCAATCGACCGGCCGCAGGTCCGGCACGGGGAAGACGGGGCCGCCGTGATCGAAATCGTGGCGGTCGACATTGGCCGTCAGCGATCCCGTGGCCCGGCGCAGCGCATCCGGCGCGTTGCGGCAATAGGCGCCCACCGAGGCATAGGGCGTGGCGCAGGGCGCGCCGATCAGCGCCACCGGCGCCGAGAGTGCGTCGAGGTCCGGGCAGGCCGCAAGGCCGAGGAAGGTCGTGGTCTCGGCCGCCGCGCCGAAGAGCGCGCCGAGGTCAGGCTTTTCATTCATGGATTGTCCTCCTGTGTTGCGGCCTTCGGCCGGGAAGCGGGCTGGATGAGGGGACGGGCCGCGCCGTGTGGCGCTCAGCCGATCCGGTTTTCGAGATAGCCGGCCCAGCGGCGCTGGACGACCTGGAAGCCCGAGACCAGCACGAAGGTCAGGGCGAGATAGATCGCCGCGGCGGTCACGTAGGGCTCGAACTGGATGTAGTCGGTGAGGGTGATCATGCGCGCGACGCCGGTGGTCTCCAGCAGCGTCACGGTGCTGGCGAGCGAGGTTGCGTGCAGCATCATGATCATCTCGTTGCCATAGAGCGGCAGGGAGCGGGTGAGCATGGCGGGGATGAGGATGCGCAAGGCCTGCGTGCGGCGCGACATGCCGTAGGCGCGCGCGGCCTCGATCTCGCCGACGGGGATGTGGCGCAGTCCCCCCGCGAAGATTTCCGTCGTGTAGGCGGTCGTGTTGAGCACGAAGGTGAGGAGCACGCAGACCATCGGGCTCGAAAGCCACGGCCAGAGGATGCTCGTGCGGATCAGCTCGAACTGGGCGAGGCCGAAATAGACGAGGAACAACTGTACCAGAAGCGGCGTGCCGCGGAAGACCAGCGTATAGAAGAGGACCGTATAGCGCACCGCCGTAACCCGGCTGTTGCGCAGGAAGGCGAGCGGCACGGCGAGCATGAAGGAGATCGCAAGCGACGCGAAGGCGAGGAACAGCGTCAGCTTCGCCCCTTCGGCATAGAGGGGAAGGTTTTCGGCGATGACGGTCCAGTTCACGGCGCGAGCTCCCGAAGGCCGATCTCGAAGCGGCGGGCAGCGAGCCCGAGAAGCAGGAGGGAGAGGATGGTGACGAGAAGGTAGAAGCCGGCGGCAACCAGATAGAAGGTGAAGGGCATGCCGGTCGCTTCCGCCGCGCCCTTCGCGCGGAACATGACGTCCTGGAGGCCGATCAGCGACACCAGTGCCGTCGCCTTTGCGAGCACCAGCCAGTTGTTGGTGAAGCCGGGCAGGGCGAGGCGCACGAGCTGCGGCAGGATGATGCAGGCGAACATGCGGCGGCGCGTGAGGCCGTAGGCGATCGCGGCCTCGATCTGGCCTCTCGGAATGTTCTGCAGGGCCGTCTTGAAGGTCTCGGTCATGTAGGCGCCGAAGATCAGCCCGAGCGTCGCGATGCCGGCGATAATCGGCGGAAACTCGATGCGCGCGTCGATGCCCATCGCGTCGATCCACTGGTTGAGAAGCGCGGGCAGGCTGTAGTAGATCAGCAGCATGACCACGAGATCGGGAATTCCGCGCACGACGAAGGTATAGAGCGAGGCAGCGCTCCGCAGCAGCCGGTTGCCGGAAAGCTTGGCGAAGGCCGCGGCCATGCCGAGAACCGTCGCCACGGCGAGAGAGGCGACGGCCAGCAGCAGGGTCGTCCACCCTGCCGCCAGTATCGTCGCGGTGAATGCACCGACCATGCCGGTCATTCGCCGAAATATTTGGCGTTGATGGCGTCGAGCTTGCCGTTCTCGCGGATGGCGGCGAGCCCCTTGTTCACCTTCTCGACGAGCTCGGCGTTCTTCTTGTTGATGGCGATCGCCACGCCCTCGCCGAATTCCTCCGCGTCCGCGCCGGTGAGCTGCGGCCCGACGAGTTCGAAGTCCTTGCCGGCGTCGTTCTTCAGGAAGCCGTGGATGATCTGGGCTTGGTAGCTGATGTGCAGGTCGGCGCGGCCGGCCGTCAGCTCGAGATAGGGTGCGCTGCCCGTGTCGTAGCGCTTGATGCTGGCCGTCGGAAAATGGCTGGTGACGTAGGCGTCCATCGGCGTGCCGGTCTGCACGGCGATCGTCTTGCCGGCGAGCCCCTCGGGCGTGAAGTCGAAGGCGGCGCCCTTCTTCGCCACGAAGCGGAAGATGGGGCGATCGTAGATGTCGCTGAAGGCGATGACCTGGCGGCGCTTCTCCGTGACGGTGAGCTGCGAGATCAGCGCGTCGTACTTGCCGTCGATCAGGCCGGGAATCATGCCGTCCCAGGCGGCGTTGAAGATGTTGCAGTCGAGCGCGGCCGCCTCGCAGATCGCTTCCATCAGCTCGATGTCGTAGCCGACGAGCTTGCCTTCGGAATCGATGTATTCGAAGGGCGGGAAGGTGGCGTCGGTGGCAATGTCGATCTGTTCGGCCGCCTGTGCCGCCGTGAGCGCGGCAGCCATGATCGCGGTGGCAAAAAGGGTCTTGAGCGTAGCCTTCATTCTTCTGTCCTCTGGGGTTGATCGTTCTTGTTGGTTCGGCAGGGTTTGCGGCCCCGGCCCGGCCGTCGGGACCGGCGCCTGATCAGTGCTTCAGCCGGCCGGCCAGGAACTGCTGCAGCCGCGGGCTGCTCGCCCGGGTGAAGATCGCGTCCGGCGCGCCTTCCTCCTCCACCCGTCCGAGGTGGAGGAAGACGACGCGGCTCGACGCGTGGCGGGCGAAGCCCATCTCGTGGGTGACGACGATCATCGTACGCCCTTCCTCGGCGAGTGCCTGCATGACGCGCAGCACCTCGCTCACGAGTTCGGGGTCCAGCGCGGAGGTCGGCTCGTCGAACAGCATCACGTCCGGATCCATGCTGAGGGCGCGGGCGACTGCCACGCGCTGCTGCTGGCCGCCGGAAAGATGCGAGGGATACCTTTCCAGAACCTCGTAGTTGAGGCCCACCTTGGAGAGGTTGGCCTTCGCCCGCTCGACCGCTTCCTTCCGCGAGAGCCCGAGGACGCTGACCGGAGCCTCGACCACGTTCGAAAGCACGGACATGTGCGACCAGAGGCAGAAGTTCTGGAAGACCATGGCGAGCTTGCTGCGGATGCGGCGCAACTGGTGCCGGTCGCTGGCCCGCAGCATGCCGTCGCGGTCCCGGACGGTCGCCAGCACCTCGCCGTCGATGGCGACGGTGCCGGCACTCGGGCGCTCCAGGAAGTTGATGCAGCGCAGGAACGTGCTCTTGCCGGAGCCGCTGGCACCGATAACGCTGATCACGTCGCCCGCCTCGGCCTGGAGCGAGACGCCCTTCAGCACCTCGTGCGCACCGTAGGACTTGTGGATGTCTGTCGCGCTGAGTTTCAGCATCGGTTCCCTTTCGGCAAGGCGGCTCGGACCGCTCTTCTGCTCATTTCTTTTGCCATCTAGGGACATGGCGCCGTTTTGCGCAAATGACGATTCTTCACCCGATACATGACGTGAAATCATGTATTGCGAATTCGTCCGGGGCATGGGCCGAAGACGATGGAATGATTTGTGAATCTCAGTCAGCTTTCCCGGAAACCCCTGTCAGGGCAGGGTTTCCCATGCGGCGTCGCGGCCGAAACGGGCAAGCAGCCAGCGCAGGAAGAGGCGGGTCGCCGAGCGGCGAAGGCTCGCATTGTTGCAGACGACGTGCCAGCCGCCGAAGGCGTCGATGGAAAACGAGAAGGGCTTGATCAGGACGCCCCGCTTGAGATCGGAGGCCGAGAGCGTATCGCTCACCAGCGCCACCCCGGTGCCGTGGATCGCGAGATCGATCGCCATGCCGAGGTCGCTGCAATAGAGGTGCCGGGCCTGCTGGTCGAAGTCGGTTTCGCCGGCCTCGGAGAACCACCGCCGCCATTCCGAGCCGTCGTCCCAGTGAAGCAGGAGGCAATGGCGCAGGTCGGCGGGCCGGGTGATCGTCCCGCCGATGCGCTCGAACAGCAGCGGGCTGCACACCGGCGTGACATTGACATGGGCGAGGAGGGCGGACCAGCGATCCGCCCAGCCGCCTGGGCCGAAGGAAATGCCGACGTCGATGTCGCCGAGCTCGTGCACTCGCTGGTTCTCGACCAGGCGGATGTGGCATTCGATCGACGGATGGTCCTGGCAGAAGTCGCTGATGTGCCGGGCGAGCCAGGTATTGGCGAACATCGGCGGACAGGCGACATCGAGCCGGCCGCCGACCTGGCTTGCGTCGGCAAGGCGCATCGTGGCGGCAAGAATCTCCTGGAGCGCGGCGGACACCGTCTTGGCGAGGATCCTGCCCGCATCCGTCAGCACCACGCCGCGTCCGGCCTTGACGAAGAGCTCGCAGCCGAGCGCCTCTTCCAGCCGGCGGATCTGATGGCTCACCGCGCTGTCCGTCAGGTGCAGCTCTGCCGCAGCCTTCGCGAGGCTCTGGTGGCGTGCCGCCACCTCGAAGGTGCGCAGTGTCGGCAAGGGAAGGTTGTGTAGGTCGGCCAATTTGAAAACGGTGATGGTGCGAGGAGAAATGAACGTCGAAAACATGTTCCCAACGGCAGGTGTGCGGCCCGAACCTCTTCACGATAACATGATAAGGAGGCAAGTCACGTGCGGTGGACAAGGTATTGTTGCTAAGCCCGCTGGCATGTGCGTCCATCGCGGATGCGCTCGCCCTCATGGGGAAACGGCGCCTTGTTGACGGGCGCTCCAACCCCATTCACGCGCCCGTGCGCTACCACGCTGTTTCGGGCGGCGCCAGCGTATCTGCTGCATCCGCTATCTCGTCGACAGGCTCGACTACTGTTCCACCTGTCCGCTCCCGCAGGCGAGCAAGTCGCCGCCCGACGAGGCGGCTTCGTCGGCTTCCTGCTCGTGGTAGGCGTGTTCTTCCGGCCGATCGACAAGATCAACGCGATCATCGAGACCTATCCCAAGGGCATTGCCGGCTTCACGCGCTATACGCAGTTCCTCGACACCGATATGCAAGCGCAGGCCGCCAATCCCATATGGCACGAATGGCAGGCGTTCGCGGCTCGGTAACTCCAGCCTTCTCGGTTCGGCCTATATGGCAGCTACTGGAAGTTCACATATAGGGAACCTGCAGCGCGAATGGCTGACAACGGAGCCGGCGGCTATTCTGTCTTCAGAAGTTTTGCTGACAGTGTTTCCTCGAAGCCGTGGTCCTTGAGCGCGGCGGCCAGCGTCGCCTCGTAGTCGGGCTGAGCGCTTTCGAAGCGTGAACGCCCTTTTTCGGTCAGGACCGTGTAGACCCCGCGCTTGTCGTCCGGGCAAAGATCGCGAATGGTGAGCGCGCCGCGCTCCAGACGCTCGACCATTCGCGAAACCGAACTCTGGTTCAGATGCAGATGCGTGGCCAACTCCTGCATTCGAAGTTCGGATTTGGCCGATCGTGACAATATCTGGAGCGCACGATATTCCGACAGGCCAAGCCCGTGCTGTTCTTGCAAAACCTTGCCCAGCTCCGCTTCGACGTTGGCTACGACATGAATCAGCTTGAGCCATGAATCGCTTCTCTTGGACATGACCGGCGTAGACTCCTTTCGAGCAATCAGTGGGGCATTCTTCATATGTATGTCCATGCAACCGCCGACTCAAGGAATGTGCGTCGCCATGATACGCGCAGCCATAAGCGAAATGCCAAGCGTGGGGGCAAGCCCTTCAAGATGGCGATCTTGCTCATGGCAGGCGACCGTCGGATTTGCGGACTATCGGCAAAGAAGAGATACATGCCGCGATCGCCGAACCCAAGCGCGGGTATGATTGAAATGCTTCCAGTCGCAACTGGCGCCTCACCTAAAAAATCACGTCATCCTAGTCAACCGCGAAGGCGGTGAATGGAATGCCACCGTCGTGGACAGGATTTCACGGAGAAGGCGACTGCCTCCTCCATGAGCTGCTTGTCGCGGGTCGAACGATCGGCTGCCATCAGGCTCGACCCTGGAGCTTTGCGCTGTCGGCGAGCTTCAGCCAGACGATACCGGCGATGATGACTGCCAGCCAGAATGCCTGGCCCAGCGTGAGCGGCTGGTCGAGCAGGATGCTCCCGAAGACAGCCGCGCCCACGGAGCCGATGCCTGCCCATACCGCATAGCCGATCCCCACGTCGATGGTCCGCAAGGCGGCGCTAAGGAAGTAAAGTGTGAGCAGGAAGAACACCAAAGCGGCCGCCGACCAGCTCAGGACGGTAAACGCCTGGCTGCCCCCGACGCTGAGCGCATATCCGATTTCAAAGGCGCTTGCGAGCATCAACATGATCCATGCGCGCCCGCTGCTTTGGTGGTTTTCATCCGTAGTCGTCATGTCAAGTTCCTTTCAGGTCGGATGGGAATTTAAGGGCGACGGTTCTCTACGCTGCGCCGCTGAGGCGCAGGCCAACGACGCCTCCGATGACGAGGGCGATCCCGAGTATCTTTTTCAGGTTGAGTTGCTGGCCGAAGAACAGCGCACCCAGGACGACGATCCCGACGCCCGCAACGGAGGTCCAGATGGCGTAACCAACGCCAACGTCGAAGGTAAGAAGTGCAAGACTGAGGAAGAAAGTGGCGATTGCGCCGCTGACAAGGGTGACGATAGTCCACCCAAGCCGCGTGAATCCCTTCGCATTGCCTGCGCTGATTGCGACCGCGATCTCAAAGATCACGGCTACTCCAAGATATAGCCAGCTCATCGTGTTTTCCTTTCATCACTGGTTGGGCTTGATGGCCTGCGCCTGGTGGGCAGAGCTTCGTGCACCGGTTTATTTACTTGCATGTGCATGCATATTAAAGCTGGCGGAATAAGTCAATATCTATGCATGTGCATGCAAATTAATAGGTATTCAGCTGCTGCGAGATAGGTCCGGGAATTATCCGGCGTGCCGCTGACTAGCGCCTATCTCGACGAGAATTTCCTCGAATATGCGGAATATGGCCCACAAGCCGATACTCGCAGAGGCCGGCCGCAAGGGGGAGGTACTCAAGCTATAGTCATACCCGCTATTAGGCCTGCATGCAGGAGGTCGGCACGCAGGCGGATGTGACGATCGCCTGGCACGCCTGCCGCGGGCCGCCTCCAGATCGTCCGGCTGTCGAGCACCCGGAGTTCTCAGGTTTTGGTAAGAATCCCGTCAACGCCAAACCCGCGGGAATTTTCTATCGCCGCCGCTGGGGCTTCAAGGTGTCGTCGCTTCCTCGATCAGCCAGTTGATGAAATAGCTGACCTCGGCAGTTTCCCGCTTTGCTTCCGGGCAGATGCAATAATAATTGTGAAGAGCCGGTACGCTGAGTTGCAGCGGCTGTACCAGCCGGCCTTCGTCGAGATCGCGGGCGGAAACGACTTCGTCGCTGAGCGCGACGCCGAAACCATCCCGTGCAGCCTGAAGGACGATGCCGAAGTCGTCGAAATAGACGTCCGCTTCGCCGGCATAGGCAATGCCCGCCTCCGCCTGCCAGCGACGCCATTGCGATCCGTCATCCTCGTGAAGCAGCCGGTGATAGGCGAGGTCGGATGGCTGGCGGATGGCGTTCGGCCCGCGCAGGAGCTGCGGGCTGCAGACGGGCGTCATGCGGATGCCGTGCAGCAGGCGCCACCAGAAACCTGGCCACGGCGGCGCCCCATAGACGATCGCAACATCCGTCTTGCGCCAGTCGACGCCGGGAAAGTGGCTGGACGTGACGACCTTCAACTGGAAGTTCGGGATGTCGGCCATGAAGGTGAAAAGCCGGGTGGCGAGCCAGGTGACGCCATGAACCTGCGGGATGGAGATGGTCAGGGTTCGCCTGCCGGCGTCGCCATATCTTTGCACCGAAAGCTGGCGCACGCCGGTCTGGATCGCGTCCATCGCGCTCGCCACCGAGCGCTGGAGCTGGCTTCCGCTGCGGGTCAGGGCCAGTTGGCGTCCGCGCTTTTGAAACAGGTCGACACCGAGCGCCGTCTGCAACGCGCGAATCTGCTGGCTGACGGCGCCCGGCGTCACATGCAGTTCCGCCGCCGCCGCGCTGACATTGCCGAGCCGCGCGACGCTCTCGAAGACGCGGAATGCATGAAGGGGAGGCAGCACCATCGGTTTCGTTCCTCAATCGGGGACTTGATGATCAGGCATTCTGGTCGCGTCCGGGGCGCAACTGCTCGATCACGCGATCGGCAAGCGCGCGCAGGACCGGATCGCCCGCCCGATCCACGGGACAGACGATGTAATATTCCCGCGCCGCGTTGATGGTCGTCGAAAACGGCTGAATGAGCCGGCCCTCGCTCAGATAGTTCCGCGTCAGGACGTCCGAGACCAGCGCCACGCCGCGGCCTTGAACGGCAGATGCGATCGCCTGCGCCACTGAATTCACCCGCACCCGAATGTTGCCCTCAAGGCCGATCCGCGCGGCGACGGACCACTTCGCCCATTCGCCGCCATCGTCCTCATGCAGCAGGACGACCGAACTCAGCTTCCTGTCGCGGTTGCGCAGGTCGAGCCGGGGGAACAGCGTCGGCGAGCAGACGGCGCAGAGCCTGACTTCGCTGAGCGACCGCCAGTATTTTCCGGTAAACGGCGGGTTGTCGTAGACGATGGCGAGGTCGTTCTTGTCCCAGTCAACGTCCGCGGCGGTGATGGCCTCGTTGATCGTCAGGCTGGCTATGCCGTTCGACTGGGCGAAGTCGACGATGGCCGCTGTCAGCCAGGCGATGCCGAGTGCGGTCGGCACGGAGACCGACAGCGCGGCGGGCTGGTCGCCGGCGGTGATTTTCCGCGAGGCGCGCGTCGCCGTGTCGAGTTGACCGAGCGATATGGCAACGGCCTGCGAAAAGTCCTTGCCCGCCTGGGTCAGCGCGACATTCCGGCCCGCTTTCTGAAACAGCACGATCCCCGTGGCTTCGCTGAGCTTCTTCAGTTGCAGGGAAATCGCGCTCGGGCTGAGGTTCAGTTCCTCGGCCGCATGCCGGACCCCGCCGAGGCGCGCCGTTGCCTCGAAGGCCGGCAGATATTGCAGATACGGGGGCAGGCGACTCATCGAAGGTCCGGTTTATTGTTTATAATAACAGAACGATATCGGTGATTATAAATTGATTTTTCCAAACTGTTAAGAGTGTTATCCAACGACAAAGAGGAGAACGTTCATGATTTCGGCAAAGCCATTCGATTTTCCCTATGACGGCAATCTGGAGGCGGAAAAGACCGCGCTCATCGTCATCGACCTGCAGGAGGATTTCCTCTCGACGACGGGCTATTTCGCCCGGCAGGGCTATGACCCGGCGCCGCTCCGCGCAATCCTTCCCGCGGTCAACCGGCTGATTGCCGCCTGCCGGGGTGCGGGGGTTCGGATCATCCACACGCGGCAGGGCTATCGCGAAGATCTCGCGGACATGACCCCTTATGAGAAATGGCGCCGGAAGCGCTCCGGGCTTGAGGGGACGACCGCGCTGCTGCGGTCCAGCCCCGGCTTCCAGATCGTTCCCGAACTGGATGTGCGTCCGGAGGACATCATCGTCGACAAAACCTGCAACAGCGCCTTCACCCATACGGACTTCGAGCATGTCCTGCGCGCGCAGGGCATCACGCATCTCCTGTTTTCCGGCTGCACCACGGATGTCTGCGTCCACACCACGCTGCGGGAGGCCTGCGACCGCAACTTCCAATGCCTGACGATCTCCGATGCCTGCGCCAGCGGCGATCAATACGCCCATGAGGCGGCTCTTCACATGGTCACCGTCGAGAACGGCATTTTCGGCGCGCTCGCCGACACGGCCGCGGTTCTTGAAGGCCTGAAGAAGCTTGGAACCGCTGCGAAATGAGTGGGGTGCCTGCGAACCAGAAATACGTTTCCCTGATGCGCCTGACGCAAAAGGGGCTCACCGAGCTGACCGACAGCGCCAAGCGCCGCAAGGTCAGCGAGGATCGCGTGGCGGCGCTCGGCGGCCGCTCGATCGCCTTCTACGCCCTGCTCGGCCCCTATGATTTCGTGCAGGTTTTCGAGATGCCGAGCAATGAAGCGATGATGCAATACGTCCTTACTGCCCGCCGGGACGGACATGTCGAACCGTTGATCCTTCCGGCCTTCGACACGGACATGTACGGGCAGATCCTCACGACTATCGTTTAGTTTTTCTGAGTTTTTTCAGCGAAAATATTTAGCTTGTCTGCAAGGAACGTTCATATACGACTTAACAAAACATCCATCCAAGAAGCCAAAACAAGGGAACACGACAATGAAGACTGCACGACTGGGAATGAAACCGTCTCTTCTCGCCGGCACCATGCTGGCAGCTATTTTTGGCGCAAGCGCCGGTCTTGCCGCGGACCAGAAACCCGACTTCGTATCGGGCGGCGTCTTGAAGGTCTGCACCAGCGGCGAATTCCCGCCGATGGAATATTACGAGAACCCCGGCGACAAGGACCTCATCGGCTTCGAGATCGACGTCATGGACGCGATCGCCAAGCGGTGGGGCGCCAAGGCCGAATATATCGTCGGCGACTTCAAGGGTTTGCTCCCCTCGCTCGATTCGAAGCGCTGCGACCTTGTCGCGAGCGGTATCCTGATCACGCCCGCCCGCCTGGAGAAATACGACGGCATCCCCTATTTCAGCTCGCATATCGTGTTGGTCACCGCGGCGAGCGACACGCAGACCAAGGTCCCCGCCGATGTCAGCGGCAAGGTGATGGCGATCGAGGCCGGCACGTCCTATGAAAAGATCGTCGCCGACCTCAATGCGGAGCTCGAGGCCGCCGGCAAGGCGCCGATCCAGGCGCAGACCTATCCTTCGGCATCCGGCGTGATCGAGCAGATCCTCGTCGGCCGCGCGACCGCCACCATCACGCAGGATACGACGGCCGCCTATCGCATGCTTCAGGTGCCGGGCCGCCTGAGCATTCCCTACACCTATGAGGAGAGCGAGAACTATGGCATCTATCTTAGAAAGAGCGATGGCGACCGCCAGATGCTGAAGGAAGCGATCGAGGCCCTGCAGGCAAGCGGCGAGATGAAGGCGCTGCTCCAGAAATGGAACCTGCCGGAAACGGCGACCGACGTTTCCCATGACGTCAACTGACGACAGGACGGTTCAGCATTGTTCCAGCTCGACCTCTTCCTGCACGCGATCTTCAGCGCCCCCCTTTTCAAGGGGGCGCTCCTGACGATCGGCCTTTCCGTTTGTGTCATGGCCGTGTCCTTGGTGCTCGGCATGGGGCTTGGCTCCATGGCGGGCTCCCCGCGGCCGGCGGTCCGGTGGCTGGTGACGCTCTATGTCTGGCTCTTCCGCGGCGCGCCGGCCCTGCTCGTGTTGCTCTTCGTCTGGAACGGCCTGCCGCAGATTTCGGAGATCTTCCGCGCCGGCTGGTTCACGCCTTTCGTCGCGGCGTTCCTGGCACTGTCGCTCATCCAGATCGCCTATCTGGCGGAAATCCTGCGCAGCGCCTTTGCCGCCGTCGGCCCGGGCCAGCGGGAAGGGGCGGCGGCCCTCGGCATGCATCGCTGGCAGATCTTTCTGGTCATCACCATGCCGCAGGCGCTCCGGATCGCGGTTCCCGCGCTGATGAACGAATTCATTTCCCTCCTGAAGACCACGTCGCTTGCGACCGTGATCTCGCTCAAGGAACTGATGACCGTTTCGCAGTTCGCCATCGCGACGAGCTTCCGCTTCCTCGAATGGTACGGCGCCGCGCTCGTCTACTACCTCGTCATCGTCTCGGTGCTGACGCTCGCGCAGAACCGCATCGAGCATGTGCTGTCACGCGGCTATCGCTGATCCCCGCTTCACCCACGAGTTGGACATGAACACGCAAACGAAGACCGATCTTCCGCACAAGGCCGCGATCGAGGTGGCTGGCGTCAGCAAATGGTATGGCGCTTTCCAGGTCCTGAAGGGCATCGACCTTACGGTGAACAAGGGCGAGCGCATCGTGATCTGCGGACCCTCCGGCTCCGGCAAATCGACGCTGATCCGCTGCATGAACCGTCTCGAGGTTCACCAGGAAGGCTCGATCATCGTCAACGGCATCGAGCTCACCAACCAGCTCAAGCGCATCGACCGCGTTCGAAGCGACGTCGGCATGGTGTTTCAGCACTTCAATCTGTTTCCGCACCTGACGGTTCTCGAAAACTGCACGGTCGCCCAGCGCTGGGTGCGCAAGCTGCCGAAAAAGCAGGCGACCGAGATCGCCATGAAATATCTGGAACGTGTGCATATCCCGGAAAAAGCAGACAAATATCCGGGCCAGCTCTCGGGCGGCCAGCAGCAGCGCGTCGCCATCGCGCGGGCCCTCTGCATGAACCCGAGCATCATGCTGTTCGACGAGCCCACCTCGGCGCTCGATCCCGAAATGGTCAAGGAAGTGCTGGACACGATGATTTCGCTTGCCGCCGACGGCATGACGATGGTGTGCGTCACCCACGAAATGAATTTTGCGCGCGAAGTGGCCAGCGAAGTGGTTTTCATGGACGGTGGCCAGATCATCGAGCGCAACAAGCCGGACATGCTGTTTTCGGCGCCGACACATGAACGCACGCGGCGCTTTCTCGGCAAGCTGCTGCATTGAGCGAGATCGCCATGAACAACGCTGACTGGTTTTCAACGGAAGCGATCTCGGCTCGGCTGACCCGGATATACGAACCGCATGTCCACCCCTTCTTTCGGGCCAACATGTTCCACGTTGTCGGCCGTGACGCCGATCTCGTCATTGATTTCGGCATGGGCCTCGGTAACCTTGCAAGCGTGCTGACCATTCCCCCCGGCAAACCCGTCCTTGCCGTGGCGACACACATCCATGTCGATCACGTCGGCTCGTTTCACGAGTTCGAGAACCGGTTGGGTCATGAAGCTGAGGCCGAAGCCTTCGCGCATATGCTCGACGCCGACACGCTGGCCCCGTATTTTCGCATGCAATCGGATGTTCTCGCGCAGGTTCCGCCGATGGGCACTAGGCCTGAAGCCTATACAATTTCACCAGCGCCGCTGACCACGATCCTGGCCGAAAATGACATCATCGACATCGGCGACGCCTGCTACACGGTCCTGCATCTTCCCGGTCACTCCCCGGGATCGATAGGCCTCCTCGATCAGAAGACGGGGATATTCTTCAGCGGAGACGCGATCTACGAGGGAAGTCTTGTAGACGATCTGCCCGGATGCGACATCGAGGCCTACAAGGCGAGCATGGAACGCCTGCTGCAGCTTGATCTGGAAGTCGTCCATGGTGGTCATGGATCGAGCTTTGGAAGCGCCCGTTTGCGGGAAATCGCCAAAACCTATCTGACCTCAAGGAATTCTTGAAATCGGGTAGGCGGCCGAACAGCTACGAGCGGATACCCTGCTTGGGGTGAGCGTCAGTCGCTTCGATGGCAAAGCGCGAGTCGTGGAGGCTTTGAAACAGGGCGCTTACGTCGCGCGCGATGACGTGCGGATCCGTTTCGGGGAAGGCGTCCGAGAGGACATGCGCGGCCTCCGCCTCATCGACCGGATATATCATGAGGTTCCAGATGCCGAGCGCGACGGGATTGAGGTTGTTGATCGCCGCCGTGTGATCGACGCCGGCCAGAAAGGCTTCGCCTTCGACCTCGTGCATCGTCACGTCTGGATTCCGGACGAGGCGCATTCCCGGCCGGTAGGGTTCGCATGACAGGTCCTGGTCGACCTCGATATCCGCCTCCGCCAGGGGATCGTGCTGCAGCAGCCGCCTGGAAAGCGCGTCGGGATCGGCAAGCGGGAGGCGCTGCGGGGCCGCCGGCCAGCGGCCGAAAGCCGATGCGAGCTGTTCTGCGGCCACCTCGAGATCGGCATAGGCAAGCACATAGCAGGGCAGCCTCTGCACGAGTGCGCTCATCTGGGCAAGCAGGGGGCGGGCGTCCTCGGCATAGGAAACGTTCTGGCGGGCCAGCAGCTTCAGGGCGAGGCTGCGCGGCGCCGCGCGGAGTTCGGCGGGGCCTTGCAGCTGGCGGTCGAGCAGGACGATCGCGCCGATGGGGGCGGTCGTTCCCTTGCGTGCGAGCCGGCCCTCGGGCAGGGCGAGATAGTGGTAGCGCCCGTCGGAGGCGCCCGCGTGCCGCATGACGAAATCGCGAAAGGCCGGCGTGGCCGAAGCCGGCAGAGGCAGCCGCAGGCGTGGGGCGACGCCCAGCGCGACACCGTCGCCTCGCTCGTCGAGCGGTACGATGTCGTCGCCGAAGACCGTGTGTCCGTCCGCCGCCAGCCTTGCGGTCAGGGTGCTCTTGCCGGCATGGGAATGGCCGGGGAAGACGAGCAGCCGGCCGGCGAAAAGGGCGGCCGCGCCGTGGAGGCAGAGGCGGTGCGGATTTTCCGTCACGAGCGCGCCGGCCAGACTCACCATCACGTCGCAGGCCGCGGCGACCGGCGTCGTCGGGACCGGCTCCTCCTCGGGGTGGTGGACGACGAGCGAGGTGCCCCTGGCGATGATGCGGGCGATCGGCTCCTCGTCGGTTTCGACGCGGTGAAACGGCCAGTCGATCGCGGCGGCTTTCAGCGCGGCGAGAAACGCCGGATGATCCGGCACGTCGATGTTGGCCTTCAGTCCCTCGAATGCGAGGCGCATGGTTCCGCTCCGTGCAATCGTCAAGCGGGGCGGAGCGGAAAGGCCGCTCCGCCCGGTTATGCGTTCAGGTGAAGATCGTGCGGCGCCGGGTGGTCCTGCGCCTGCGGACGCCGCTGTAGCTTCCGCCGCCGCCTCGGCCGCTGCTCCTGCGACCGCTGCCGCGGCCTCCGCTTCCCCGGCTGCCGCCGCTCCTCCCGGAGGAAGCATGGGCCTCATCCAGCTTGAGCATGGCGGGCGCCATATAGGCAGTGGCGGCCGCCAGTCCCAGTCTCGTCAACATCGCGCGGCGCGACAGGCCGCCTGGCTTGGTATCTTCGATCGACATGGTCAGCTCCTTTCCTGGTTGGAAAAGCTCCCATCCAGGGAACTTCGGCAGGGCAAACGCAGGCGACGCACCACCTATTCCATGCCGCATCGAATTTTTATGGCTGCGCTTCGACTGCCGGCAGGATATCCGCCGGCGGCATGGCGCAGACTGCGGGCGCCTGCACGAGCCCCCAGCCGAAGGTCGTGTCGCGGCCGCCGCGACCGAGGTCCATGGCCCCGGCGGCAAGTCTGTCCACGATCTCCCGGCCCGATGCCTGTGGATCGGCCGCGCGGGCGGCGGCAAGGGCGGCCGACACGAAGGGCGCCGCATAGGACGTGCCCGAACGGAAACGCCCGCCACGCACCGAGGCCGCCGCCCAGACGCGCACGCCCGGGGCGGCGAAATCGATATGCTCGCCGGCCGCCGCCCGACGATAGGCGCGCAGGCGGCTGTCGACCGCGGTCACCGCGACGACGCCGGGATAGGCCGCGGGGTAGAGCGGGTCCGCCCGCGGCCCCGAGTTGCCGGCGGCGGCGACGAGCACCACGTCGCGTTCGACAAGGGCGCGCACGACCCGTTCCAGCACCAGATTGGCCGGGCCGGCAAAGCTCAGATTGACGACACGGGCCTTGCTTGCCGCAATACGATCCAGCGCACGCGCGATGTCGAAGACGTCCGCTGCATCCTGCCCCCTGGCGTCGCTGTGGAACGCATCGACCGCGACGAGGCGGGCACCGGAAAGCAAGCCGGGGGTCCGCGACGCCGCGCGGCCGGCAAGCAGCACCGCGATGGCGGTGCCGTGCGTGCGCGAGGACGGGCGCCTCTTCGGATCGACGACCGAGACACGCTGGAGAACCGTTCCTGCGAGCGCCTCGTGCCCGGTGTTCACGCCGGTATCGACCATGCCGATGGTGATGTCGACGGGGCAGGCGTGCGGGGCCTCCTTCCAGCCGATCATGCCGAAGGCGGCGCATCCGTCCCTGCCGCAGGCAAGCTCGTTGGTCCGGTAGATATGGTTCGGGTCGACAAGGGCGGATGGAACGAGCTGGAGGATTTCGGTGCGGGCCTGTTCGATCGTGCGGTTCTGCGGCAGCGTGAAGCGGGTGATCTCCGTGTCGAGCAGACCGAGCCGGTCACGGGCGACGAGGCCATATCCCTGCGCGGCGATGAGGTCGATCGCGGCCGGCGAGGGCGCGGCGACGACGATCTCCGGGCGGGGCCTGCGAGCACGCGGGCGCTGCCGTCGCGGCCGGGGAGAGCTTCTCCCCGAGCCCCCGCCGCGCGAGGCGCGCCCGCCGGAGGAGCTGCCCCCGGAGGAGGATGCTCGCGCGGAACCGAGTCCCAGGAGGGCCGGCGCGGCATAGGCAAGCCCGGTGGCGATGCCCAGCCTTTGCAGCATGCGGCGCCTGGTCAGTTCCGCTGCGCCGTGCCGGTTTCCATCGTCTTTTCCCATATCGAGGCTCCTGAATTCGACAATAGAGACGAAAACGTCGCAGGCTCACCTCTATTCCAGACAGGGGAAATTTTCATGCGCGGCTGGAATAAGGGTGGTGTCTTCGGCGTTCTTGGGCGAGGACGGATAGTGTATGGCGGATTTCGGATATGACATCGTGGCGCTGCTGCCGAGGCTTCGGGGCCTCGCGCGCACCCTGACGCGTTCTCGCGATGCAGCCGACGATCTCGTACAGGCGGCGTGCGAGAAGGCGTTGCGGCATCGCGAAAGCTGGACGCCCGGCACGCGGCTCGATGCGTGGCTCTTCCGTATCATGCGTAACCATTGGGTCGACACGATGCGCCGCAGCCGGCCCGACATGCTGATCGACGACGGCGGCGCCGAGATGGCCTTGCCGGCGGAAGATGGCCGAAGGGTGGTCGAGGCGCGTCTTGCGCTTGCGGAGGTCCGGCGCGTCGCCGATTCCCTGCCGGACGAACAGCGCGCCGTGCTTCTGCTCGTATGCGTCGAGGACCTGACCTATCGGGAGGCCGCTGAAATGCTGGATGTTCCGATCGGCACGGTGATGAGCCGGCTGGCGCGTGCGCGTGTGGCGCTGGTCGCGGCTATGGAAGGCGATGTCCCCGCGCGGGCAGGTGGAGAACGGTCATGACAGGAAAGGTGACGGACGAGATGCTGATGGCGTTTGTCGATGGCGAGACCGACGAGACCACCCGCGCGGCCATCGAGCGGGCGCTTGCCGCCGATGCCGCCCTTGCCGCCCGTGCCAAGCTGTTTCGCGGCAGCCGCACCTTGCTGCGCGAAGCGTTCGGCGATGCGCGGCGGGAGGAGCTGCCCCAGGCACTGATCGAGGCGGTGCTCGGCCGCCGCGACAATGTGGTTCCGTTACGGAGCCGGATCCGGGCCCGATTCGCCCTGCCGCTTGCCGCCTCTCTCCTGCTTGTCGTCGGGGGAGCCGGTTATCTCGCCGGCCGGACGGGCGCCGGCAGTGACGATCCCCTCGGCCGCGCCGCAATCGCCGAAGCGCTTTCGGCCACCCGGTCGGGAGAGCAGCGCTCGATTTCCCTTTCAGGCGAGAGTGCACGCTTCGAGACGCTCGCCACCTATCGGATCGAGGGCGGAATCTGCCGCAGCTTCGATATCGGCGGGGCGCGTGCATCGCTGACCGGGATCGGCTGCGACCGCGGAACGGGCTGGACAGTGGAGCTCACCGTCGAACGGAGCGGCGGCAATGCCTATGCGCCGGCATCCGACGCCGCGCTTCAAAGCGTTGACGCTTACCTCGATGCGCTCGGCGTGTCGGATCCGCTGACGGCTGACGAGGAGGCGGGCATCCAGGGCCGTGAATAGCCCACCGCATGGCGTGTCGCGCGTCACCCTCGTCGGGGAAGCTTTAGCGGAAAAGGAGATCCGTTCAGCGTCGGCGGGGTGTTTCGCCCCTGCCCTCCACATCCCGGAGCGCGCGCAGGAAATGGTCGTTCTCCTCTCGCGTGCCGATGCTGACGCGGATGAACCTCTTGAAGCCGGGCTGTTTCCAGGGCTTGACGATGACCCCGCGCTCGAGCAGCGCCGCGGCCAGGTCCGTTGCGTTCTGCCCGACATCGACGAACAGGAAGTTACCTTTCGACGGCGCTGACCGATAGCCGGTGGCGGCGAGGGCTGTCTTCATGCGTTCGCGTTCCTCGATGGCGGCGTTTACCGATTGCGCCAGATGGTCCGGATCGTCGAGAGCTGCGACCGCAGAGGCCTGGGCGATGGCGTTGGTGTTGAACGGGGTACGCACGCGGTTGAAGAAATCGCAGAGGCCACCACCGCTGACGATGCCGTAGCCGATGCGGAGTCCCGCGAGGCCATAGGCCTTGGAGAAGGTGCGCAGCACCACCCACGGGATGTCCTTGCCCCTCAGCATGCCGATCGCCGACCGGTAGTCGTCGCCGGCGGCATATTCGGCATAGGCCTCGTCAACGACCAGCAGCGTCTGAGCGTCGAGTGCGGCGATGAGCTCTGCCAGATCGTCCGGCGTCAGCCAGCAGCCAACCGGGTTCATGGGGTTGGAGAACATCAACATGCGCGGCTTGCGGGCCACGGTGGCAAGGAGCGCCGCCATGTCGATGGTCAGGTCCTGCGTCACCGGCACGCGCTCGATCCGGCCGCCCATCAGTGCCGTATAGTCTTCATGCAGCGGGAAGGAGGGGTAGAGCGTCGCCACCGTGTCGCCGGGGCGCACGACCGAGCGGCAGATGACGCCGATCAGGTCCTCCGAACCGTTGCCGAGGATGACCTGCCGGCTATCGACGTCGAAGCTGGTGGCGAGCCGGGTGCACAGGGCGCGGCCTTGCGGATCGGGATAGAGCCGGGCAAGTTCGCCGATGTCGGAAAACAGCCGTCGCAGTGCCGGGGAGGGGCCGAGGGGGTTCTCGTTGGAGCCGAGCTTGGCGATGGTCTCCACCTGATATGTCGCCCGCACCTCTTCGAGCGTCAGCCCCGCATTGTAGGGCTGGATAGAGCGGATTTCTTCGCGGATCAGGCTTGAAGGGTCTGCCATTTTGCGGCTCCATGCGATCGGTTTGCCATGCCGCATTCATACGCCGGGAATTTTGATCTGTATATATGTATAGACATTTTCTTGTGGAAGTGCTGTCATTCGCCGGGAAGTCAATCGAGGTGTCGCCATGAACCGTCCGGTCTTCGATCTCTCCAGTCGCCGTGCGCTCGTCACCGGGGCCAGTCGCGGAATCGGCCAGGCGATTGCTGTGGCGCTTGCCGAGGCGGGCGCGGACGTGGCGATCACGGCGCGGTCGCTCGACGGGCTGGCCGAGACCCGGGCGCTGGTGGAGAAGGCCGGCCGGCGCTGCGTGGAGCTTGCGCAGGATGTGCGCGACGTGGAGGCGTGCACGGCCGTGACGAACGCCGCGGCTGATGCGCTCGGCGGTCTCGACATCCTCGTCAACAATGCTGGCTTTGAAGATGTCCGCCCGTCCTTCGATGTTGACGAGGCGCTTTGGGAATCGATCCTCTCGACGAACCTGAAGGGCGCCTTCTTCTGTGCGCAGGCGGCCGGCCGCATCATGGCTGACGCCGCCGGCGGCGCGATCGTCAATCTCTGCTCGCTGACCTCCTATGTCGGCATTCCAACGGCGGTACCCTATGGTGCGTCGAAGTCGGGCCTTCTCGGCGTGACGCGGGCTCTCGCCACGGAATGGGCGCCGCACAACATCCGCGTCAACGCGATCGCGCCCGGCTACTTCCGCACGGCGATGACAGAGGCGTTCTACCAGAACGAGGACTGGCAGATGCGGATGCTGGACAAGATCCCGCAGCGCCGCTTCGGTAGCGAAGGCGATATCGGCGGCGTCGCCGTCTTCCTGTGCAGCGATGCCGCCGCCTACGTCACCGGCCATTGCATTCCGGTCGATGGCGGTTACCTTGCCTCGATCTGAACGCGGCAGCGCCCAGCATTGGTCATGCCGCTTTAAGGCGGGCCACAGAAGTTATTTTTCGCAGCTGCACAATATTTAATCATCCGTCTTTGCGGTGCAAAAAATACGCAAGTGTGGTTGACGGAACTTGTATGCATATGTATAGACAACTACGTGAGATGCTCGGCCGCCCGCCCGTGGCCGCAGTGACAAGAGGAAGCCTTCCAGCGGTCCCGTGTCGCCGGTAGGGCAATACAGGGGAATGCCATGGGCGTTGTCGATGCCGAGCAGCCCGCGGTGGAGCCGCGCGACCGGATTGCCGTTTCCGTCAAGGACGTCAGCATGGTCTTCGGCAATGTCCATGCTGTGAAGAGCGCATCCTTCGACCTGCCGAAAGGCCGTTTCCTGACGATCCTCGGCCCCTCGGGATCCGGCAAGACGACCTTGCTGCGCATGATTGCCGGTTTCGATCGCCCGACCGGCGGCGAGATTTTCATCAACGGCCAGCCCGTCAGCGCTGTGCCGCCACATGGCCGGGCCATCGGCATGGTGTTCCAGAAGCTGGCGCTTTTCCCGCACATGACGGCCGCCGAGAATGTCGCCTTCCCGCTGAAGATGCGCCGCCACGATGCCCGCCGCATTCCGGAGAAGGTGGAGCGCTATCTCGATCTCGTCCGTCTCGGCGGTTACGGCAACCGGCGCATCAACGAGCTTTCCGGTGGGCAGCAGCAGCGCGTGGCGATTGCCCGCGCCCTGGTGTTCGAGCCGGACCTCCTGCTGCTCGACGAGCCGCTCGCCGCGCTCGATCGCAAGCTGCGCGAGGAGATGCAGCTGGAATTCCGCCGCATCCAGAAGGAGCTCGGCGTGACGACGATCAACGTCACGCATGACCAGCGCGAGGCGCTGGTCGTTTCCGACGAGATCATCGTCATGAACGGTGGCTCGATCCAGCAGAAGGCGCGTCCGGTGGATGCCTATCGCGCGCCCTCGAACGCCTTCGTCGCCAATTTCATCGGCGTCACCAATTTCGTTGAGGGCAGGGTGGTCGAGCTTGCCGGGTCGCGTGCGACGATCGAGGCCAATGGCCTGCATCTTGCCGGCCTGGCGGCTGACGCGACGCTTGCCGGCGGCAAACCCTGTGCCGGCGCGGTGCGCGCCGAACAGATCCGCGTCGCGCCGAAGGATGGTCATCTCGACGGCCTCGAAACGGTGGTCGACGGTCTCGTCGTCGACTGCATCTTCGAAGGCGAGCGCGTCGTCTATGAAATCCGGGTTCCGCAACTCGGCGACGTACTGATGCGCGTCTTCGACCACGATCCCGAATCCCACCTGCAATTCGGCCCGGGTGACGCGGTTCGCCTCGGCTGGAATGCAAGGGACATGCATGTCTTTCCAAAATAACCAACGAAGGCTAAGCCAGAGGAGAACGCGTAATGTCGCATGATAAACTTTCTTCCATGCAGATCCGCCGCCGCACGCTGCTGGCATCGATGGCCGCGGCGGGTGCGTCCGCAGGTCTTTCGACGCTCGGCGTCAGCCGTGCCTTTGCCCAGGAGCCCGAAAAGCCGGCCGAAATCATCGTCCGCGCCTGGGGTGGCAGTTGGGTGGACGCGCTGAAGGCGGGCGTTTCCGACAGCTTCACCAAGGCAACCGGCATTGCGGTTCGCCATGACCTGACCGAAGACAACGAGATCCAGCCGAAAGTGTGGGCGGCCGTCGCCCAGAAGCGCGTGCCGCCGATCCATGTGAACTGGGACACGACCACCAACGCCACCAAGTCGGCGCTGCGCGGCGTGACGGAGGATCTGTCGGACCTGCCGAACCTCAAGGGCACCACCGAGCTTGCCAAGCCCGTCGGGCTCGACGGCTATCCGATCGTCAACACCTACGGCTATGTCTACGTGCTGGCCTATCGCCCTTCGGCGTTCCCGAACGGTGCGCCGAAGTCCTGGAAGGACCTGCTCGATCCCAAGCTCAAGGGCCGCATCGCGCTCTATAACGACGGCATCGGCTTCCACTTCCCAGCCCAGGTCGCCGGCGGCGGCAAGCTGGAGGATATCCCCGGCAACATGCAGCCGGCCTGGGATTTCATCTCGAAGATCAAGGAGCAGCAGCCGCTGCTCGGCGAGGACCCGGATTTCACCACCTGGTTCCAGAAGGGTGAGATCGACGCCGCCTGCACCATCTCCACCAATGCGCGCGAAGCCAAGAAGAACGGCATCGAGCTGGCCTGGGTGGTGCCGGAGGAGGGCGCGAAGTTCGATACGGACGGCCTGTGGATCCCGAAGGGCCTGCCGGAAAACGAACTCTACTGGGCCAAGCAGTACATCAACCATGCGCTGACCAAGGAAGCCCAGCAGGTCTGGCTCGACGGTCTCGGCCTGCCCGGTGTCGTGCCCGGTCTTACCCCTCCGGCCGACCTCGTTGACGATCCGTCCTATCCGGTGACGGAAGAGGCCTTCAAGCACCTCATCCGCATCTCGTCCAAGGTGCAGGTCGAAAACGAGAGCCAGTGGTTCGCCAAGTTCAAGGAAATCATGCAGGGCTGAGGCCCTGCCTGCCCGCCGCGGCATTTTGGCGGCGGGCCGTCTCCTTTCGTTAAGAGGATCGGTTCATGCGCGCTCCCCGTGCCGCATATCCCGTGACATGGCGTGTCATGGATATGCTCGAACGCCTTGCGGCGGCCGTCTGGCTATCGAGTTTCCAGCGGGGCTTGCCCTATCTCATGCTCTTGCCAGCGGTCGTTCTGGTGGGGCTTTTGGTGCTCGGCCTCGTGCAGATCGGTGATACCAGCCTGAGGGTGCTCGATACCAACACGTTCCTGATGTCGGAGGACTACACGCTCGCCAATTACCAGCGCGTGCTGACGGAGAATTTCTTCGCGACGGTCGCCGGCCGCAGCCTGATGGGCTCGCTGATCGTCACCGCAGTAACGCTGCTCTTCGCCTTCCCCTATGCCTACCTAATGGTGCGAACGCCCTCTTCGGCGCTGCGCAAGTTCCTGCTGGTCGCCCTGTTCCTGCCGTTCTTCATCGGCCAGGTCGTGCGCGCCTATGGCTGGCTCATCATCCTCGGTAACCAGGGCATGGTCAACGAGGCGCTGGGGCTCGTCGGCGTGCCGCCCATGCGGCTGCTCTACAACTATCCGGCAGTGCTGTTCGGCCTCGTGCAATACATGCTGCCTTTCGCGGTGCTGATGCTGGCTCCGGCGCTGACGGCGATCCCGAACGAGCTGGAGGCCGCGGCCGCCTCGCTCGGCGCCGGCTGGGTGCGCACCTTCCGCCATGTCGTGCTGCCTTTGTCCCGCCCGGGGCTGGTCGGCGCCGGCCTCGTGGTCGTCACGCTGTCGCTCACGGACTTCGCCATCCCCGCCATCCTCGGCGGCGGCACGCAGGATTTCATCGCCAACGCGATCTACGACCAGTTCTTCCGCACCTCCGACCAGGGCCTCGGTGCGACGCTGTCGCTGATGCTCGTCGCCGTCGGCTCCATCCTCGTCGGCGTCGTCTTCATGCTGTTCGGCGCGGGCACGCTCGCCATGGGGGAGACGCGCAAATGACCGGCAGCCGCAGCAAGTCCGTCGTCCTGTGGACCTTCGTCATCGCCGCGCTCCTCATGCTGTCCGCGCCCACCGTCGTGGTGCTCGGCGCCTCGTTCACCGCCGGCAACATCATCACCTTCCCGCCGGACGGGCTGTCGCTGAAATGGTACGGCGCGATTGCGCAGGCGAGCGATCTTAGGCAGGCTTTCGTGCGCTCGCTGATCGTCGCCACGATCTGCACGGTTGTCGCCATTCCCGTCGGCACGCTCGCCGGCATCGCGCTTGCGAAATACCGCGTGCGCTTCGCCCGCTCCATCCAGATCTACCTGCTCTTGCCCTTCACCATTCCCCTGATCGGCTCCGGCATCGGCCTGATGCTGGTGTTCGGCAATGCGGGCGTGCTCGGCAAGCTCTGGCCCGTCGGCATCGCCTGCTGCGTCATCAACCTGCCGTTCATGATCTGGGCCGTGACCGCGAGTGCCAGCAACCTGTCGCCCGACCTGGAACTGGCCGCGGCCAATTGCGGCGCGCCGCCCCTGCAGCGCTTCCTCTACATCACGCTGCCGGCGGTGCTGCCGGGCGTCATCACCGGCTCGCTCCTGATGTTCATCCTCGCGCTCAACGAGTTCCTGGTCAGCCTTCTGCTCGTCGACGCCCGGAGCGTCACGCTGCCGGTGCAGATCTACAATTCCATCCGGTCGATCATCACGCCGGACCTTGCCGCCATCTCGGTGGTCTTCATCGCCTGCGCCGCCTTCGTGATCGCTCTGCTCGATCGTCTGGTCGGCCTCGACATCTTCCTGAAATCGAAATGACCCTTCGGCCCTTGAGGGGTCAGACATCAAGGACAAGACGATGACATCAGTGTCTTTCTACGAGTATTCCAAGCTCAACGCCGAAGAGAAGGCGGCCCTCCTGCGCCGGTCGGAGACCGATATTTCGAGTTTCATCGAGAAGGTCGCGCCGATCCTGGAGGCCGTGCGCACCGAGGGCGACAAGGCGCTGGCGCGTTTCGGCCGCGAGCTCGACAGGGCCGCCGTGACCGAGGCCAACCTCAAGGTCACCGAAGCGGAATTCGACGCGGCCTTCAAGCTGGTCGATGCGAGCGTCGTCGAATCGATCCAGTTCGGCATCGACAACATCCGCACCTTCCATGAGGAGCAGAAGCCGGAAGCCATGTGGCTGAAGGAGATCCGGCCCGGTGCCTTTGCCGGCGACCGCTTCACGCCCATCCGGTCGGTGGCGCTCTACGTGCCGCGCGGCAAGGGCTCCTTCCCGTCGGTGACGATGATGACCTCCGTCCCCGCGGTCGTTGCCGGCGTGCCGAACCTTGCCATCGTCACGCCGCCGGCGCCGGATGGCTCCGTCGATGCCGCGACGCTGGTCGCCGCGCGCCTCGCCGGCGTGGAGACCGTCTACAAGGTCGGCGGCGCGCAGGCGGTGGCGGCGGTCGCCTATGGCACCGAGACCGTCAAACCGGCGCTGAAGATCGTCGGGCCGGGCAGTCCATGGGTGGTCGCGGCCAAGCGCTCGCTGGCCGGCGTCATCGATACCGGCCTTCCGGCCGGCCCCTCCGAGGTGATGATCCTTGCCGACGAAACAGTGCATGGAGGCCTCGCCGCGCTCGACCTCCTGATCGAGGCCGAGCACGGTCCGGATTCCTCGGCCTATCTCGTCACCCACAGCCGCCGCGTCGCGGAAGAAGCGCTTGCCGCCCTGCCGGACCACTGGTCGCGCATGTCGGAGCAGCGCGTCGCCTTCTCCAAGGCTGTGCTCACCGGCAGGACGGGCGGCATCGTACTGACGAGCTCGATCGAGGAGAGCTACGCTTTCGTCAACGCCTATGCGCCGGAGCATCTCGAGCTTCTCTCGGAAGACCCCTTCATCCATCTCGGCCATATCACCGAGGCATCGGAAATCCTGATGGGCACGCATACGCCGGTGAGCATCGCCAATTTCTCGCTCGGGCCGAACGCCGTCCTGCCGACGAGCCGCTGGGCCCGCACCTTCGGTCCGCTCTCCGTCACCGACTTCGTCAAGCGCAGCTCGATCGGCTACGTCACCGCGCCGGCCTATCCGGAATTCGCCCGGCACTCGCACAATCTGGCGGTTTACGAGGGCTTCTCGTCCCATGCGCTGGCCGTGTCGCCGCTGCGCCAGACCTACCTGAAGAAGGGCGGCTGAGACCATGAAGGCGGTGCGGCTCCACGATGCGAAGGACCTGCGGGTGGAGGCGGTGGCCCCGCTCTCCGCGCCGCCCGCCGGCTTCGTCAATCTCGCTGTCAGAGCCGCCGGCATCTGCGGCTCCGACCTTCACAACTACCGCACCGGCCAGTGGATCACCCGCCGGCCCTCGACGGCGGGGCATGAATTCTGCGGCCGCGTGACGGCGGTCGGCGAGGGCGTTAGCCATGTCGCCGTCGGGGATGTGGTCTGTGCGGATTCCCGCGTCGGATGCGGCACCTGCGCGGCCTGCCGCAGCGGCCGCGCCAATGTCTGCGAGGCTCTCGGCTTCGTCGGCGAGGTCTGCGACGGCGGTTTTGCCGAGGCGGTGCAACTGCCCGCGCGGCTCGTGTTGCGCCACGATCCGACGCTTTCGCCGCATGTCGCCGCGATGGCCGAACCGCCGGCGGTGGCGCTGCATGCCGTGCGCCGGCTGGCCGCCCCGGCCGGCGAACCGGTGCTCGTCGTCGGCTGCGGCACGATCGGCGGGCTGAGCGCGCTGCTTCTCTCGCGCCTTCATGACGGCCCGCTCCTCCTCGCCGATCTCAACCCAGAGAAGGCTGCGCTGGTGAAGGTTGTTGCGGGCGGCACGGTGGTCGCTCTCGAACGGGAGGCCCTCGATGCGGCGCTTTCCGGCCGGCGCCTGTGCTACGCACTCGACGCGACCGGCAGCATCCGGGCCATTGCGGGGACGCTTGACCTCCTCTCGGGCGGTGGCGCGCTTGCCCTCGTCGGCATCGGCCACGGCAAGCTCGATCTCGACCCCAACCTTCTCGTCGAGCGGGAAATCGCGCTGATCGGTTGCCATGCCTTTGCGGACGAACTGGCCGAGGCGGTCGGACTGCTTCCCGAACTCGCCCCGGCGCTTGAGCAGCTGATCGAGGTCCTGCCGGGGCTCGACGCGGTGCCGGCAGCCTATGAGCGGCTTTTGCGGGGCGAAAGCCGCGCACTGAAGACGATCGTCGCGGTGGCGGACTAGCCGCCGCGTCATTCCGGATGCCGGCCCTGCCTGCCGGTGGAGACAGTGAACCATGAACACGCTTTCGGATTCCGCATCGCCGCTTTACGAGAAGGTCAAGGATTTCGTCCTCGGCAATATCGGCAGCGGCAAATGGAGCCGCAACAGCCGGCTTCCCTCGGAAAACGAGCTTGTCTCCACGCTCGGCGTCTCGCGCATGACCGTGCACCGGGCGTTGCGGGAGCTCACCTCGGAGGGGCACCTGCGCCGCATCCAGGGCGTTGGCACCTTCGTCGCGCCGCCGAAGCCGCAATCGACGCTGATCGAGATCAGCAACATCATCACCGAGATCAAGGCGCGCGGCAGCCGCCACCGGGCCGAGGTGGTCGTGCTCGAGCGCATCAGGCGGCCGGAGCCTGAGCTGCTGCTCGCTTTCGAGTTCGAGACCCTGAGGCCTGTCGATCATTCCGTGGTGATCCATTTCGAGAACGACCTGCCCGTCCAGCTCGAGGAGCGCTATGTCAATCCGGACCTCGTCTCCGGCTATGTCGAGCAGGATTTCAGCGTCGCGGCCACATATGATTACCTCCAGACCGCAACGCCGCTGACCGAGGTCGAACACCTCATCAGCGCGCTGCCGGCGGGCGAGGACAATGCACGCCTCCTGCAGATCCGCCCCGGCGACTGCTGCCTCGTCCTGCACCGCAAGACCTGGACGGGGCAGGTCGTCGCCACCGTCAACACGCTGACCTATGTCGGCAGCCGCTATTCGCTCGGCAGCCGCTACCTGCACGGCAGCAAATGATCCTCGTCCATCCGGAAAGAATGCCATGACCCAGCCCACCAGCCGCACGGCGGAAATCAGGACGCTCGCGAAAGCCGGGGGCGGGGGGGCGGAGCGGCTTCTGGCCGACCTGCTGCGCGATCTCTTCGCGGTCGAGGCACGCAACGTGGCGATCAACCACGACCAGTACAGCCTCAATTCGCTGAACGGTTTCTTCGAGACCGATGATGGCGCCTTCTTCTTCAAGTTCCATCAGGAAGAGGGTGAGGAGGCGATGAGCGGCGAATATTATCGCGCCGACATCCTGGCCAAGGCCGGGCTCCCGGTGGACCAGCCGCTCCTGATGTCGGTGCTGCCGGGCGAGCAGATCCTCGTCTATCGCCGCCGCACCGACCCGCGCTTCTCCGACGTGCTGCGGGCCTTGGACATGACGGACGATGCCGAAGCGCGCGAAAGGGCCGTCGAAGCCGAGCGCGCGCTGAGCGAGGCCGTGCTGAAGGTCTATCTCGACACGCTGCATCCGGTGAGCGCCGCCGAGGTGGCGGCCGAGCCGATCCACCGCCTGTTCTACGAACGCCTGATCGATCCGCCGGCTGGCCTCTATCCGGGCGGGCGGCTTTCGCGATTCTATGTCGGCGAGGACTTCGCCTTTCCCGGCCTCACGCTCGGCTGGGACCGGCTTTCGCGCTGCCGCTTCGTCGTCAATGGCGTCGAATACAAGGATGGTATCGGCGCGCTTTTCGATGCCGCGCACGAGCGGCTTGCCCCGGCGCGTCTTGCGGATGCCGGCGGTGTCGTCGCCCATGGCGATGCCCACAACGCCAACGTCTGGTACGAGCAGCGCGAGGGTTCCGCACGCCTTGCCTTCTTCGACCCGGCCTTTGCCGGCGAGAACATCCCGACGCTTCTTGCCGAGGTGAAGACGACCTTCCACAACATTCTCGCCCATCCCTTCTGGCTGTACGATCCTGCCCTGGCGGCGGAGCGGTACGAGGCCAGCGCGCGTCTTGAGGGGGATCGGCTGCACGTCACGATGGATTTCGAACCGAGCCCGGTCCGGCGGGCGCTGCTGGAGGTGAAGGCCGAGGCCCTGTGGCGTCCCTTGCTGGCGGCCCTGAAGGCACGGGACATGCTGCCTGCCGACTGGCGGCGGGTCGTCCGGCTCGGCCTCTTCCTCTGCCCGACGCTTGTCATGAACCTGCGTGCCGGAGCGACGAGCCACAATCCCGTCTCCTCGCTCATCGGCCTGTCCATCGCGGTGATGGCCGGCAGCGAGCCGGTGGCGGGGGAGGATGCGGTCACCCGCTTCCTCGACGCGATCGACCCCGGCAGGGGCTGAGATGGTCCTGGTCAATATCCACGATTTTCGCGATCTCGCCCGCCGGCGCCTGCCGAAGATCTTCTTCGACTACATCGACGGCGGATCGTTCGAGGAGGAGACCATGCGGGCGAACCGGTCGGATTTCGCCCGGTTCGGCCTGCGCCAGACCGTGCTGGCGGAAGCCGGCCCGCAGGATCTTTCGACCGCCTATCTCGGACGTCGCCATCCCCTGCCGTTCATGCTGGGGCCGGTCGGGTTCCTCGGGCTCTATTCCGGTCGCGGCGAGGAGAAGGCAGTGCGCGCCGCCCATGCCGCGGGCATCCCCTTCTGCCTGTCGACCTTCTCGATCGCCTCGCTCGCCGATCTTCGCGTGGTGACGGGCGGGCCGCTGCATTTCCAGCTCTATGTGCTGGAGGATCGCTCGCTCTCGGAGGAGTTCCTTGCGGCGGCCGAACAGGCCGGCGTCGACACCCTGTTCGTCACGGTCGACACGGCCATTACCGGCATTCGCGAACGGGATGTGCGCAACGGTTTCCGTTCCTTGACACGGGTGACGCCGGGGCTTCTGGCGCGGCTCGCGCTGAAGCCGCGCTGGCTTGCCGATGTGGCGCTCGGCGGCATGCCGTCGGTGCGGGCGATCGAGCACCGTCCGGATTTCGGCCGCGGCGCCCTGGAACAGGCGGCCAACCTGTCGCGTCGCATCGACAAGACCCTGTCCTGGAAGGACATCGCCTGGCTGCGCGAGCGCTGGACCGGAAAACTCGTCGTCAAGGGCGTTCTTGCGCCGGAGGATGCCGTGACCGCACGGACGCTTGGCTGCGACGGGGTGGTGATCTCCAATCACGGCGGCCGCCAGCTCGACGGCGCGTCGAGCACCATCGGCGCGCTTCCGGCGATCCGGGCCGCCGTCGGCCCGGATTTCTGCCTCATGCTGGACGGCGGCATCCGCCGCGGCACTGATATCCTCAAGGCGGTCGGCCTCGGCGCCGATGGCGTGATGCTCGGCCGGGCTTATGCCTACGGCCTTGCGGCGGCAGGCGAGGCCGGCGTCGCCGAGGTGATCGCGATCCTGACACGGGAAATCTCGATCAGCCTCGCCCTGATGGGCATTGCCTCGATCGATGAGCTCAAGGCCGCTGGTGGCGCCGCCGTACGGTGCAAGGGCAACGCGACCTGACCGGGAATGGCAGCGGTCCGCCGGTGGTTTTTCGCTGTTCCGGTTTCCGACATGTTCGAGCGTGCCTGCCATGCCATCAACGGTTGCGTAGACCATGCGCCGGGTCAAACCCACGCGAATCCTCGTCCCGGCGGCTCCTCGATCTCAAGGGTCTGCACCTCTTGAGCCGCTTGGCCGCTGGCGTACTATGGTCGGCGGTTTGGTTCCGGCCGGTTGACCTGATCCCCGAATTCCCTTGAGGTTTCGGGGGGCAGAGCACTCGCGCCGCTGATCCAGGCGACTAGCCTGCATTCAAGAAAGGAGCATTCTCGCGCAGATGGATGACCGTCGGGCCGTCTGCAGTGAAGGCGATCCTTACCGCGGCTTCCAGTTCCTCGAAGCTCTTCGGCTCGGCGGTCTGGCAGCCATAGGCCTCGGCGAGCTTCACGAAATCCGGATTGTGCTGGTTGACGCCGATGGTCGGGATGTCGCGGGCGAGCATGCCGTCGCGGATCTGGGCGAGGCTGTCATTGTTCCACAGGATGATGGCGAGCGGCAGCCTGTTCTCCACCGCCGTGCCGAGTTCCTGAAGCGTGAACTGGAAGCCGCCGTCGCCGACGATGGCGGCGACGGGCGTCTTGGGGCTTGCGATCTTGCCGCCGATCGCCGCGGGCAGGGCATAGCCCAGCGTGCCGAAACCGGCCGGGAAATGCCAGGTGCGCGGCAGGGCGCTGCGATAGAAGGCGTAGCCGGTGTAGGCGAGCTGCGTCATGTCGGTATAGACGACGCCGTCGTCGGGTATGGCGTTGCGCAGGCTGTCGAGCACGCGCACATGCTTCTGTTCGAGCGGCGTCAGCGCGTTGCGTTCGGCGGCGCGCAGTTCGGCGATGGCGTTGGAATTCCTGAAGCCCTCGGCCGGCGCGACCTTTTCGGCGATGGCCGCCAGCGCCAGTTTCGAATCCGCCTCCATGGCGACGTCCACGTCGTAGTCGCGCACCAGCGTCGCCGGGTCGATGTCGATGCGGATCAGCCTGCCGTCCATGGGCAGCGGGCCGTCGAGCCAGATGTCGGGTTCCGCAAGCTCGGTGCCGACGAGCAGCACGGCGTCCGCCTCGCGCACGAAAGCCTGGGTCGCGCCGCGGTCAACCGTCACCTCCAGCGCAAGCGGATGGTCGTCGGGCAGGATGCCCTTGGCCGCGATGGTGGGAACCACCGCCGCGCCGATCTTCTCCGCCAGCGCCTTGACCTCGGCGGCGGCCGAGACCGCGCCGCCGCCGGCAAGGATCACCGGCCGTTTGGCGGCATCGAGGATGGCGGCGGCGGCCTCGACCTGCGCGGCGTCGGGCGCGCGGCGGCGGGCGGTGGTGCGTCGGCTCGCCGGCTTGTCGTCCGGCGCCTTGAAGACATCGAGCGGGATGGAGAGATGGACGGGGCGCGGGCGGCCGCTGTCGAAGAGCGCGAAGGCGCGGGCGATGTATTCGCGCACCTGTTCGGGGCTGCCCGCCGTTTCGGAGAAGGCGGTGAGGGGACGGGTGACGGCGGACTGGTCGGTGATCTCGTGCAGCGTGCCGCGGCCCATGCCGAGATCCTTGTTGGCGGCGACGGAGGTGATGACGAGCATCGGCACGCTGTCGGAATAGGCCTGGCCGATCGGCGTTGCGGCATTGGTGACGCCGGGGCCGGAGATCAGGATGCAGACGCCCGGCTTGCCCGACATTCGGGCATAGCCGTCGGCCATGAAGCCGGCGCCCTGTTCGTGGCGCACGCCGATATGGCGGATTCCGGCGGCCTCCATGCCGCGATAGGCTTCGAGCGTGTGCACGCCCGGCATGCCGAAGACGGTGTCGACGCCATAGGCCTTCAGGATCTGCATCAGGCGGCTGCCGCAGGAAATGGTCTCGTTCATGGCAAGTGTCCGTTCGGAAAATCGATGTCAGGGTTTGGCGGCGTCTTCGAGGCCCATCCAGATCGAGCCGTACTCGTCGGCCACGACCATCAGGCTCGCGCCAAGGTCTTGCGCGAAGGCACGCTCGGCCCGCGACCAGGCGGGCATGATCCAGGGTTTCCCCGCTTTTGCTGCGGCGTCCGCGATCTTTTTGAGATCGGCCTTGTCGGCGTCCGTGTTGCGGTAGGCACCGCGGCCGGAATCGAGCGAGAGGTCGCTTGGGCCGACGAAGAGGCCGTCCACCGTCGGGAGCGCCAGGATTGCCTCGACATCCTGTAGCGCTGCGGCGGATTCGATCATCGGATAGCAGCGGGTCTTGGCGTTCTCGTTGTCGTAATAGTCCGGCTTCACACCGCCGTAGCGGGCGGGGCGGGTGCCGGAAAAGCTGCGCGTGCCGAGCGTCGGGTACTTGGCGGAGGCGGTGACGCGGCGCGCGTGCCCGGCATCGCCGATATGGGGGATGATGACGCTGTCGGCCCCCATGTCGAGCGCCTGCTGGATCGGGATCGCTTCGGGTCCCAGCACCTTGGCGTGCATGGTCATGCCGAGCGCCTTGCCGAGTGCGATAATGCGGTCCATCGCTTCGAGGTCGAAGAGACCGTGCTCGATGTCGAGGACGACATGGCGATAGCCGATGTCATGGGCGATCTCGATCATCGCCTGATGCGGGGTCGAGAGCCAGACGGCGAGATTCTTCAATATGTCAGCCATGGGCGGCTCCATCCTTCTCTTGCCGTTCGGTGATCATGCCGGCGATATCGACGAGATCCTGCAGCTTGGCTCCGGCACGGATGCGGGCCACCCAGGTTCCTTCGTCCTCCTGGTCGGCGAGCGCGATATCCGAAATGCCCGCCACCTCGGCGGGCGGAAGGACGAGGATGCCGCAGTCGTCGGCAAGGACCGCGTCGCCCGGATTGACGGTGACGCCGCCGCAGGAGACCGGAATATTGTAGCCGCCGCCGAGATTGAGCAGCTTCGTGGTGATGGGCGAGACGCCGCGCGCCCAGGTCGGCACGCCGGCCTCGCGGATCGCCGCCGGATCGGTGATCATGCCGTCGACGATGACACCGGCAAGGCCGCGCTCCTTCGCGACCGCCGCCATGAAGCCGCCCCAGGCGGCATGGCGCTCGTCGCCCGCCCGGTCGATCACCAGGATGTCTCCCGGCCGCACCCGGTCCATCGCGTGGTAGAGCAGGGTGGAGTCGGAGCCGGGGATCGACACCGTCTGCGCCGTGCCCGCCACCCGCACGCCGTCGATCAGCGGGCGAAGGTCGTTGCGCATGAAGCGGTCATGCAGGTAGTGGCCGACGGTCGCCGCCTCGACGCGGGCGAAACGGGCGAGGAGGCCGGTATCGAGCTGCGGCGCAGGGTCGGCGATCCGGTAGGATTTGATCGACATGGTGCAGAAAGGTCCTATTGCGTGAGAAGTCTGATGGCGGAGGGCGCGCAGGCGAGCGTGCCCGGCGCGCCGGTTCGCGGCATGGGCTGGCCGTCACCGTTGCGGACGCGGGCGTTAAGGCGTGCGCCGTCGGCGAGCGTCAGGCCGTAGACGGTGTCCGTGCCGATATAGACGGCCTCGCTCACCGCACCGGAAAAGCGGACCCTGCCACCGGCCTCCCCTTCGACGAAATGCAGCGCCTCCGGGCGGATGGCGAGCGTGCACGGATCGCCCGGCTGCAGCGGCAGGGTGCTGGGGAGGTCGAACCGGCCGCCCGCAGCGTCCACGGTAAGCCGGTCGCTGTCATGTGCGATGACGCGCGCATCGATGAGGTTCATGTCGCCGATGAAGCCGGCGGTGAAGCGGTTGGCGGGGCGCTCGTAGATATCGGCCGGTCCTCCGACCTGCTGGACGACGCCGTTGTTCATGACCGCGATGCGGTCCGACATGGTCAGCGCCTCTTCCTGGTCGTGGGTGACGAAGATGAAGGTGATGCCCAGCTTGCGCTGCATCTCCTTCACCTCCATCTGCATCTCCCGTCGCAGCTTCAGATCGAGTGCACCGAAGGGCTCGTCGAGCAGCAGCACGGAGGGGCGGTTGATCAGCGCGCGGGCGAGCGCCACCCGCTGCTGCTGGCCGCCGGAAAGCGCCGAAGGCTTGCGGTCGATGGCGTGGGCCATGTGCACGCTTTCGAGCGCGGCCTTGACGCGCTGGCGGATCTCGTCCTTCGCGACACCCTTCACCGAGAGGCCAAAGCCGACATTCTCGCCGACATTCAGGTGCGGGAAGAGCGCATAGCTCTGGAACACGGTGTTGACGTTGCGCTGGTGGGCCGGAACGCCGGTCACCTCCTTGCCATCCAAAAGCAGGCGCCCGGACGTGGGCTCCTCGAAGCCGGCGATCATGCGCAGCGTCGTCGTCTTGCCGCAGCCGGAGGGGCCGAGGAAGGTGAAGAACTCGCCCGCCCTGATGGCGAGGCTCATCCGGTCGACCGCATAGGTCGTTTCGCCGCCGGCGGAGCCGAAGGCCTTGCGGATATCGATCAGCTCGATGGCGGCGCGGCTTGCGCCGGCCGTCTCTGTCATGGTGTCAGGCGGCATATCATTCGCAGCTCATGAGGGAAGAAGGGGCGGCCGGAGGTCCGCATCCGGCCGCCGGCGCGTTACTGGGCGGTCTTCACCTTGGTCCAGCCGTCCTGGTAGAGTTTCGTCGCGTCGCCCACATCGAGGATGAAGTCCGCTTTCATCAGCTTGTCTTCCGGCGGATAGATGGCGGTGTTCTCCACCACTTCCTTCGGCAACAGCTCCTTGGCCTTGTCGATCACGGTCGCCGACTTGGAGAGATTCGCGGCCTTTGCGGCGACCTCGGGGCGCATGATGTAGTCGATGAACCTGTAGGCTTCCTCGACATTCTTCGCCGATTTCGGAATGGCGAAGCCGTCGATCCACATCGAGCCGCCCTCATCCGGCACGACATATTTGACCTTGGGATTGGTCGCCATCACCTGGGCGATGTTGCCGTTCCAGCCCTGCACGATGCAGGCCTCGCCCGAGGCGACGAGGTCGCCGAAATTGGTGCTGTTGTAGCCGCCGAGCACCTTCTTCTGCTCGATCAGCGACTGCGTCGCCTTCTCGATTTCCGCCGGCGTGGTGGTGCCGGCCTTGAAGCCGTTCACCTGGAGACCGGCGATATAGGCCGCCAGCATGTTGTCGAGCATGTAGATGCGGCCTTCATACTGCGGGTCCCACAGTGCCTTCCAGCTCGTCGGCGGGGTCTTCACGCAGTCCTCGTTGTAGGCGAAGCCGGTCGTGCCCCAGATATAGGGCACGGACCATTTCTGGCCGGGATCGTAAGAGACTTCCTTGAACGGCGCGCCGAGATTGCCGAGGTTCGGGATCTTCGCGTGGTCGAGTTCTTGCAGCAGGCCCTGCTTGGCGAGCACCTGCACGGTGTACTGGCTCGGCTCGATGAGGTCGTAGCCGCTCGCGCCGGCCGAGAGCTTGGCCATCATCGTCTCGTTGGAATCGTAGGTGTCGAAGGTCACGGTGATGCCGGTCTCCTTCGCAAAGTCGTCGACGATTTCCTGCGGCACTTCGCCGGACCAGGCGTAGATGTTGAGTTCGGCGGCCGAGGCTCCCGATGCGAAGGCGATCAGGCTGACCGATGTAAGCAGGCTTCTCCAGTTTTTCATTGTCGCATTCCCCATTTTGGTTGGTGGTTATGATTGTTTGCGGATCGTCTTGAGATAGCGGCCCATGACGACCAGGATGACGATGACGTTGACGGCGATCAGCATGGCGCCGAGCGCGTTGATCTTCGGCGTGAGGCCGGTCTTCAGCATGGCGTAGATCTGGATCGGCAGCGGCGTGGAACCGACCCCGGAGACGAAGGTCGAGACGACGAAATTGTCGAAGGAGATCACCGCGCAGAGCAGGAAGGCCGAGAGGATGGCGGGCGCAAGGAGCGGCAGCGTCACCCGCAGGAAGGCCTGGCTGCCGTTGGCGCCGAGGTCGGCGGCGGCTTCATCGAGGCGGGGATCGAGGCCGGAGGCCGCGGCGCGCACGATGAGGAAGCTGAAGGGGATCGACACCAGCACATGGCCGGCGATCAGCGTGCCGTAGCCGAGCGGAATGCCGGTCCAGACGGTCGCGACGAGCAGGCCGACGGCGAGCACGATTTCCGGCAGCACGAGCGGGGCGATGACCAGCGTGGAGAACAGGCTTTTGCCGGCGAAGGGCCGCTTAACAACGGCGAGTGCCGCGCTTGCGCCGATGACGGTCGCAAGCGCCGCCGAGGCGATCGCGACGATGACGCTCACCTGCAAGCCGGCCCGGAGGCTGCGGTCGCGCAGCGCTTCCGTAAACCAGGCGAGCGAGAAGCCCTCCCAGACCACCGTCGAGCGGCCGGCGTTGAAGGCGTAGACCACCAGCACGATGAGCGGCGCGAAGAGGAAGATATAGCCGACGACCGTGGCGGCGGGAACGTAGAGGGCGAGCACCTTCCTCATGCCCGTGCCTCCTCGACCGAGCGTAGCACGCGCATGTAGCAGACGATGATGACCGAGGAGATGGCGAGCAGCACCACGGAGACGGCAGCGCCGAGCGGGATGTTGCGGAAGTCGAGAAAGAGCTGGACGATGAGGTTGCCGAGGATGATGCTCTTGCCGCCGCCGAGCAGGACGGGGATGGCGTAGACGCCCATGGCCGGCACGAAGACGAAGAGGATCGCCGCCATGACGCCGGGCAGCGACAGGGGGAAGGTGACGCGCCAGAAGGATTGCAGCGGCGTCGCGCCGAGATCGTCGGCGGCTTCCAGAAGGCGTTTGTCGAGGCCGTTCAGCGCGGCGTGGATCGGCAGGACCGTCGTCGGCAGGAAGGCGTAGAGCATGCCGACCAGCACGGCGGGATAGGTGCCGATCATACGGATCGGCTGTTCGATCAGGCCGAGGCCGAGAAGCGCGCTGTTGATCGTGCCGCCGCGGCCGAGCAGAACCATCCAGGCCGACATGCGCACGATGAAATCGATCCAGAACGGGATGAGGAGCAACGCGAGCAGGAGGCCGGCATAGCGCCCGGCGCGCAACGCGATGAAATAGGCGATCGGATAGCCGACCAGCAGGCAGACGATGGTCGAGACCGCCGCAAGCTGGAGCGAATTCGTGAAGATCGGCAGGTAGATCGTCTGGAAGAGCTCGCGGTAGCTCGTCAATGTGAAGCCGAACCTGGCGCCGCCATAGGTATCCTGCTCGGCGAAGGAAAAGGCGATGACGATCAGGATCGGGATGACCAGGAGAAGGACCGCGCTGAGGAGGGACGGGGCGAGAAGCGCCAGCGTCACGAGGTTGCCTCGGCGCGCGGCGGTCATTTCCCCACCTCCACGCGGTTGTGGCGGACCGGCTCCACCGGCCGGATGAGGTTGGTCGCGCTGACGGAAAGGTGCGCCCGCATCGCCGCTTCGGCCCTGTCGGGATCGCGGCTCGCAAGCGCTTCGTGGATCACCACCATGTCCTTCAGATCCTCGAAGAGCAGCGCCACCGGCATGCGCGACACGTAAAGGCTGCGGACCGAAAGGGCGTAGAGACGCGTCAGCGCCTGCGCGAGATAGGCATTGCCGGAGGCCTCGGCGATCAGCTTGTGCATCTCCTCGTCGATGCCGAGATGCCATTCGATCTCCATGCGGCGTGCCTCGACGCCCGCGCGTGCTTCCTCGATAAGCGCGGCGAGGCGATCGAGCTGGACGTCGCTGATGCGCGTCGCCGCCAGCCGCGCGGCCCAGACTTCTGCCTGGAGGCGGAACTCCTGGAGCTGGAAGAAATCGGTGGCCGACGTGGAGGAAACGAAATAGCCGCGCTGGGGAACCGCAAGCAGCAGGTCCTCCTGCGCCAGCCGTTGCAGCGCTTCCCGCAGCGGTGTCCGGCCGACGGCGAGCTGCTCCATGCATTCCTTCTCGTCGATCGGCGAACCCGGGAGCAGATCCGCCTTGATGATGGCGTTGCGCAGGCCGTGATAGGCGACGTCGCTGAGACGCATCCTGCCGGCGGAGAAGGGTTTCAAAGGGTGCTCCCTCATAAAATATATTTTTAGGATATATTTGAGATATCGATTGTCAATGGGAATCTGACGATCGTATTCCATGTCTGCCCCGTCGTCCTTCCGACCTCATTGCCGCTGCAGCAGCAAAGGATAACGCCCTTGCGATCCGGAGCGGTCGCATCGTTTGCACATGATCACGGAAGGTCATCTCCAGTATGTCGGTGCGGAATACTAGAAGCACCAGATAGTCTGATAATTCGCTCAACGACTTTGCTAGGAAGGAGCCAGCACGAAAGTTCGAGGATGGAGTTATGGAGCGGCCGATGAGTGAGATCGAGTATGACGTTGTGATTGTTGGAGGAGGCAACGCAGCGCTGTGCGCAGCCTTGTCGGCGCGGGAGAATGGCGCCGGCAGCGTGCTCGTTCTTGAGCGGGCTTCGGAGGAGGAGCGTGGCGGGAACAGTTCCTATACCGAAGGCCTGATGCGCTTTGCCTATACGGGCTCGGACGACATCCGGGCCCTCTCCCCCGATCTCACGCCCGAGGAAATGGACAGCGATTTCGGCAGCTATACGGAGGACATGTTCTTCGACGACATGGCGCGCATCACGCACAACCGTACCGACCCCGATCTCTGCGAGATTCTCGTCCGCCAGAGCAATGCCACGATGCACTGGATGGTGAAGCAGGGGGTGAAGTTCTATCCGCAGTTCGGCCGCCAGTCCTTCAAGGTCGATGGAAAGTTCAAGTTCTGGGGCGGCGCGACGCTTGCGGCCTGGGGCGGCGGGCAGGGGCTTGTCGACTCGCTCTACGCGGCTGTGAAGAAGGCGGGCATCGACGTGCGCTACAATGCGTGGGCCCGCGAGCTCATCAGCTCGGATGCCGGCGTCGAGGGCGTTGTCGTCAAGCTGGACGGCGTGACGCAACAGGTTCGGGCGAAGTCGGTGGTGCTGGCCTGCGGCGGTTTCGAGGCGAACAGTGAATGGCGCACCAAGTATCTCGGCCCGGGCTGGGACCTCGCCAAGGTGCGGGGCAGCAAGTTCAACACCGGCGACGGGCTCGACATGGCGCTGAAGGTCGGCGCACAGCCCAAGGGCAACTGGTCCGGCTGCCATGCCGTCGGCTGGGAGCGCTATGCCGAGGACTTCGGCGACCTCTCCGTCACCGGTGACTATGAGCGCGACAGCTATCCCTGGTCGATCATGGTGAATGCGGCCGGCAAGCGGTTCCTGGACGAGGGTGCGGATATCCGCAACTACACCTATGCGAAATACGGCAAGGTCATTCTCGAACAGCCCGGCCAGTTCGCCTGGCAGATCTTCGACTCGACCGTCGTTCATCTCCTGCGGCCGGAATACAAGACCCGCCGCGTGACCCGCGTGGTCGCCGATACGCTGGAGGAGCTGGTCGACAGGATGGGAGATGTCGACCGGGAGACCTTCCTCAAGACGGTGCGCGACTACAATGCGTCGATCACGCGCGACGTGCCCTTCGACCCCACCGTGAAGGACGGGCGGCGCACCGAAGGCCTGGACATTCCCAAGTCCAACTGGGCGAACCCCATCGAGACCGGCCCGTTCGAAGCCTATGCCGTGACCTGCGGCATCACCTTCACCTTCGGCGGGTTGCGCATCTCCACCGACGCACAGGCGATCGACGGTGGCGAACGGCCGATCCCCGGCCTCTATGTGGCTGGCGAACTGGTCGGGGGCCTCTTCTACTTCAACTATCCGGGTGCGACGGGCCTCATGAGTGGCGCGGTCTTCGGCCGCATCGCGGGGCGCAACGCCGCCATCGCGGCGCGGGCGACCAGGGAAAGCGTCAGGACGGCGAAGGTATCGGCCATGTAGTTCCGGCGCTGGCCCGCTGGCAAGGACTTATAAAGGGAGGACTGTGGTGACCGCTTCAAAGGGCACGACGAGGGTTGGTTTCGTCGGCATCGGAAACATGGGCCGGCCTATGGCGGCCAATCAGATTGCCGGCGGCTGGCAGGTTACGATCTATGACGTGGATCGTGAGAAGGCGGACGCTTTCGCCACGGAGCACGGATGCGGCAGCGCCCGCTCGCTCGCCGAGCTTGGCGAGCGATCGGATGTGGTGGTGCTGATGCTGCCGGACGGCAGGATCGTGCGCAACGTCGCGCTCGGCGACGGTGCCGGGAGCGACTGTCTGGTGCGGGGCATGCGGGCGGACACGGCGATCGTCGACATGAGCTCGTCCGCACCGGTGGGCACGCGCGCACTCGGAGAGGATCTCGGTGTGTTCGGAATCGGCCTGCTCGACGCGCCCGTCTCCGGGGGCATGAAGGGCGCCATCGCTGCGACGCTGTCGATCATGGTGGGTGGCGACCGCGCGCTGGCCGACCGCCTCGATCCGCTTCTTGCGACCATGGGAAAGCGTTTCCACATCGGGCCGCTGGGTTCGGGTCACGCGATCAAGGTCCTCAACAACTACGTTTCGGCCGCCGGTCTGGCGGCGGTGGCCGAAGCGCTCCTCGTCGCAGAACGCTTCGGCATCGATGGCGAGGTCGTCATCGATGTGCTCAACGCCTCGACCGGGCGAAACAACAGCACCGAGAACAAGTTCAAGCAGTACGTTCTCAACCATGCCTATGATTCCGGCTTCGCGCTTGAACTGATGGTCAAGGACCTCAAGCTGGCCATGGACGTGGCCGACGCCTGCGAGGTTCCCGCCACCCTCGGCCGTGCCTGCCTTGACCTGTGGGAGGAAGCGCGCGCCTGGAACGGACCCAATGCCGATCATACGGAATTCGCGCGCTTCGTTGCGGAAAGTGCGACGACCGCGAATCTGGCCAGGGCAAGCCGATGAGCCACGATCTGAAAAACCGATTGAAGGGCGGCGGAACGGTCGCGGTCTGTAACACGGATTTTCCGACCCCGCGCCTCGTTGAGTTCGTCGGCGGCCTCGGCTTCGATGCGGTTTTCATCGATTGCGAACATGCCGGCACGGACTTCCAGGCGGTTGAGGATCTGGCCCGGGCGGCGCGCGCATCGGGAATGGCGTCCATCGTGCGCCCCTGGTCCCATGAGATCGGGTTGATCAACCGATACCTGAGCTGTGGCGTCGATGGCATCCAGGCGCCGCATGTGGATACGCCCGCCGGACTGGCGGCAATCGCCCGTGGCATCACGCAATGGGAAGGCGACCACGGCAAGACGCTGCTCGTGGCGATGATCGAATCGAAAGCCGCCCTCGTCAATTTGCCGAGGATGCTGATGTCCGAGGCCGTCGACGTCTTCTACATCGGCGCGCTGGACCTTGCCCAATCGATGGGCCTCAAGGGGCAGCCCGACCATCCGAAGGTGCGGCAGGCGGTCGAAGATGCCATCGGCACGATAGAGCGGGCCGGACGCGTGGCAGGGATGAATGTTCAGGGCGATCTGCACATGGTCGAGCACTATCGCCGCCTGGGGTTGCGCTGGGTCAACGTTCACGTGAAGGCGTTCGTCGCCGGTCCGGCGCGGGCTTTTCTTGATGGTGTTCGCGAAACGCTCGTGGCGGAGCGGGCCTGAGCGGACGGCATGAAGAACTTTTAAGGGGAGAAGGCCATGTATGGCCATATCTATCATGATTTCCAGCGGGCGCCGTCCGGCTTGATCGACAGGTTCAAGGGTGTGCCGACGTCCACCCTGAGCGATGCGATGGGCCGCCATGGCGCGATGAAGGCCGATATCCGGCCGATCTTCGAGAATATCGCCCTGGTGGGATCCGCCTTCACGGTGCTTTGCTTTCCCGGCGACAACATCATGACGCACAAGGCGGTGCAGATGATGCAGCCGGGCGACGTGCTCGTCATCGATGCCGGCGATTCCGAAAGCGGCTGTTTCGGCCATCGCAGCGCCCTGCAGGTGCGCGGCCGGGGCGGCGTCGGCGTCGTCGCGAGCGGGACGGTGCGCGACGTGGCGCTGCTGCGCCGCGACCGGTTTCCCGTCTTTTCCCGGGGCGTGTCGCCGCGCGCGCCGCAGAAGAACACACCCGGCTCAATCAATGTCCCGGTTGAGGTCGGCGGGGTCATCGTTTCGCCCGGCGATATCGTGGTGGGCGATGACGACGGCATCGCCGTCGTGCCGCGCCTGCTGGCCGAGCAGGTCCTCGCCAGGGCGCTGCAGCGCGAGCGCGCGGAGGCCCTGTCGATGGAGAACGGCACGCTGAACGAACTGCTGCCCGACCCGGCCCACGGCGCGCTCGATATCGACAGGCTTCTCAAGGGCACGGTGTCGGAGCACGCGAAGTGGGCTTCGCCGAACGAGCCGGGTGTATGACGATGACGGGAGAGACCGGAATGCAGGATTTTCAGCACTACATAGACGGCAGGTTCGTCGATCCCGATGGCGACGAATGGCTCGATACGTACAACCCCTTCACCGGTAAGCCCTGGGCACGGGTCGCGCGCGGCAACACTGTGGACGTGGACAGGGCCGTCGAAGCCGCCCACGCGGCCGTGACCGCCGGCCCCTGGGCTTCGAGCACGGCCAGCGAGCGGGGCGCGCTGCTGCGCCGCATCGGCGACCTCGCCGCGCAGCGCGCCGAGCATCTCGCCGCCATCGAGGTGCGCGACAACGGCAAGCTGATGGCCGAGATGCTGGCGCAGATGCGCTACATGCCGAACTGGTACCACTACTACGGCGGGCTCGCCGACAAGGTGGAAGGCTCCGTCATCCCGCTCGATAAACGCGGCTATCTCAACTACACGCGCTACGAGCCGCTCGGCGTCGTGGCGATCATCACGCCGTGGAACTCGCCGCTCATGCTGACGGCGTGGAAGCTGGCGCCGGCGCTCGCGGCCGGCAATGCCGTTGTCATCAAGCCGTCCGAATTCACCTCCGCCTCCGTCCTGGAATTCGTGAAGATCATCGAGGAGGCCGGCGCGCCGGGCGGCCTCGTCAACGTCGTCACGGGCTTCGGCAACGAGGTCGGCACGCCCCTCGTGGAGCATCCGAAGGTCGCCAAGGTCGCCTTCACCGGATCGGACGCGACCGGGAAGCGCATCTATGCCGCGGCAGCGCAGACCATGAAGCATGTGACGATGGAACTCGGCGGGAAATCGCCGAACATCGTATTCGCGGATGCCGATCTGGACGAGGCGGTGAACGGTGCCATCGCGGGTATCTTCGCGGCCACCGGCCAGACCTGTCTCGCAGGCTCCCGCCTCCTGGTGGAGGATTCCATCCACGACGCCTTCCTCGACCGCCTCGTCGAGACGGTAAAGGCGGCCCGCATGGGTGACCCCGCTAAGATGGAGACGCAGGTCGGCCCCGTCACGACCAGGCCGCAATACGAGAAGGTGCTGAACTATATCGACGTCGCCCTCGGCGAGGGGGCGACGCTGGTGATGGGCGGCGAGCCGGGCAGGCGTCCCGAATGCGGCGACGGCTGGTTCGTCGAGCCGACCATCTTCAAGGACGTGCGCAACACGATGCGCATCGCGCAGGAGGAGGTGTTCGGCCCGATCCTCTCCGTCATCCGCTTCAAGGACGAGGCCGATGCCGTGCGGATCGCCAATGACACGATGTACGGGCTTGCGGCCGGGGTCTGGACAAGGGATATCGGCCGGGCGGTGCGCATGACGGAGGCATTGAAGGCCGGCACCGTCTGGGTGAACACCTATCGCGCGACCAGCTACATGTCGCCCTTCGGCGGTTATCGCCAGAGCGGGGTGGGCCGGGAGAACGGTGCGGAGATGATCAAGGAATACCTGCAGGTCAAGAGCGTCTGGATGAACTACGGTGCGCCGTCGGCCAATCCGTTCGTGCAGCGGTGAAGGCGAAAGCGAGTTGAGATCGTCCGTGGCGGCGAAGGCTCGCTGCGGAATGCGGAAAAGGCGCCTGTGACAGCAGCGCCGGGCGGGAGGACGCCCCGGCATCGCGATGTCACGGGACGGGGAGGAAGAATGAAGCTTCACATCACAAAAGATTTCCTGAGCGGCGCCCTTTTCGGCGCGATCGGGCTTGGAACCATCGTGCTGGGGCAGAGCTACGACATGGGAACGGCCGGCAACATGGGCCCCGGCTACTTCCCGGCGATCCTCGGAACCATCATGACGCTCATCGGCCTGACGATGGTCGTCCGCTCGACGCTTCATCCGGAGGCTTCCGAAAGCGTGACGAGCTGGGAAATCCGGCCGCTCGCCTTCATCCTTGCCGCCGTCTTCGTCTTCAGCCTGCTCATCGAGTCGCGCGGTCTCATCGTCGCGGTCGTGGCGCTCGTCCTGATCAGCCGCCTGGCGGGACGGGAGGGCAGCATGCGCGAACTCGCCGTCATGGTTCTTGCGATGACGCTGATCGCGGTGGGCATCTTCGTCTACGGACTGAACATTCCCCTCAAGCTGAGGCCCTGGTGATGGAACTCCTTCAGCATCTTTCGCTGGGTTTCGGTGTCGCCCTGTCGCCGATGAACCTTGCCTATTGCTTCGCCGGCGTGCTGCTCGGCACCTTCATCGGCGTCCTGCCGGGCGTCGGGCCGCTGGTGACGATCGCCGTGCTGTTGCCGCTGACCTTCGGCCTTCCGCCCGAGGGGGCGATGATCATGCTCGCCGGCATCTACTACGGTGCCGCCTATGGCGGCTCGACCACCGCGATCCTGGTCAATCTGCCGGGGGAATCCTCCTCGGCCGTCACCTGCATCGACGGATACCAGATGGCGCGGCAGGGGCGGGCGGGGCCGGCCTTGGCCATCGCCGCCATCGGCTCGGTCGTCGCCGGCTGCATCGGCACGCTGCTCATCGCCTTCGTCGGGCCGCCGCTCGGCGCCGTGGCGCTTAAGTTTGGCGCGGCGGAGTACTTCTCCCTCATGTTCATGGCGCTGATCTGTTCGTCCGCCCTCGTGCGCGGCTCCCTGGTCAAGGGCATGGGCATGGCGTTCTGCGGCGCGGTCTTCGGCCTGGCGGGAACGGACGTCAATTCCGGCATTGACCGCTTCACCTTCGGCATGGACGGCCTTGCCGAGGGCTTCGACTTCGTCGTCGTCGCCGCCGGCCTCTTCGCCTTCTCGGAGATCGTCGTCAATCTCGGCGTCTCGCTGCAGCGCGATGTCCTGACGGCGCGCGTGACCAACCTCATGCCGACGCGGGAGGACCTGAAGGCCTCGTGGAAGCCGATCCTGCGCGGCACCGGCATCGGCTCCATCCTCGGCGTCCTGCCGGGAACGGGGCAGACCATCGCCTCCTTCGCGTCCTACGCGCTCGAAAGGAAGCTCAGCAAGGATCCGTCCCGCTTCGGCAAGGGCGCGATCGAAGGGGTGGCCGGGCCGGAATCGGCCAACAATGCGGCCGCGCAGACGCACTTCATCCCGACGCTGACCCTCGGCATTCCCAGTAGCGCGACCATGGCCCTGCTCCTCGGGGCGCTGATGATCCACGGCATCACGCCCGGACCACAGGTGATGACCTCGCATCCCAGCCTGTTCTGGGGGCTGGTCGCCAGTATGTGGATCGGCAATGTCATGCTCGTCATCCTCAACCTGCCGCTGGTCGGGCTCTGGGTCTCCTTCCTGAAGGTGCCCTATCGCTGGCTCTATCCGCTCATCCTCGTGTTCTCCTGCATCGGCATCTACACGGTCAACATGAGCGCCAGCGACGTCGCCTTCGCCGCCTTCTTCGGGCTGCTCGGCTACATCTTCCTCAAGCTGGACTGCGAGCCGGCGCCGTTCATCCTCGGCTTCCTGCTCGGGCCGATGATCGAGGAGAACTTCCGTCGCGCCCTGCTGCAATCCCACGGAAATCCCGAGGTCTTCGTCACCTCGCCCCTCAGCGCCGTCTTCCTGGCGATCGCGTTCGGCCTCATGGCGCTGATGGTGGTTCCGCTGGTTCGCCAGCAGAAGGACCAGGCGATCGAGGAGGGTTGACGGAAGGCGGCCGGCGTCCTGTGAAAAGCCCCATATTTTTCATGACGACGCCGGTGCGGGCCGCATAGACTGGGCGTGAGGTCATCACCGCAGGACACGCCCATGGTACAGCTTCGCCAACTCCGATATGTCGTTGAGGTCAACCGGCAGGGCAACCATATCTCGGCCGCCGCCGAGGCGCTGAATACCTCCCAGCCGGGCATGAGCAAGCAGATCCAGGAGCTGGAGCTCGAACTCGGCTTCTCGATCTTCCAGCGCAGCCGGAACCGCGTGACCGGCCTGACGGATCCGGGCCGCGAGGTCGTCGAGATCGCCCAGCGCATCCTCAACGAAGTCCAGAGCCTGAAGAACATCCGCGAGGACTACGGCGCCCAGGAAGGCGGGACGCTGACGATCGCCACGACCCATACGCACGCCCGATATATCCTGCCGCGCGTCATCAAGAGCTTCGTCCAGCGCCATCCGCTGGTGCGCATCGGTCTGTTGCAGGGCAACCCGACGGAGATCTGCGAGGCGGTCGAGACCGGCAAGGCCGACATCGCCGTCGGCACGGAGACCATGCGGCCCTTTCCGAGCCTCCTGCGGATGCCCTGCTATCAGATAACGCGCAGCCTGATCGCGCCGAAAGGCCACCCCATCTTCCGGGTCAAGACCCTGACGCTCGAGGCCATCGCCAAATATCCGATGATCGCGCACGATCCGCATCGCAGCGGCCGATGGAAGATCCTCGATGCGTTCGAGAAGAAGGGGATCTCGCCGATGATCCTCTTCAACGCCGTGGATGCCGACGTGGGGAAGACCTATGTCGAGATGGGCCTCGGCATCGCCGTCATGGCGACCGACGCCTTCGACCCGACGCACGACAGGGCGCTCCGCGCGCGCGATGCCAGCCATCTCTTCGAGGCCAGCACCAGCTACGTCACCCTGCGGACCGACACCTATATCCGACGCTTCATCTTCGATTTCATAGAGCTCCTGGCGCCCAGGCTGACGCCGGACCACGTTCGCGCGACGCTGCGGGCGCGGGAGCGCGAACGCGCGGCGAAGTAAGCTTGGCACATCCTCGTGCGGCAGGAGAGCGCGCATCCGCGCGCCCGGTTCCAGTATGCCGCCAGCGCATACTACTATCGAAAATGACGCTTTGCGCCCGCAAAACCGGCTCACTAAACTCCCGACGCATAAAGGGAGGAAGTCATGTTTTCATATCGCCATCATATCGCCGGGCTAGCAATATCGCTCATCGCCTTGCAGGCCGCGCCGGCTCTCGCCCAGTCCGCCGAGGACTATCCGGACCAGACGGTCCGGATCGTGACGCCCTTCGAGGCGGGCGGCGGCACGGACATCATGTCGCGTGAGCTCGCCAACAAGCTCCAGGGCCTGTGGAACAACAATCCCGTCATCGTCGAGAACAAGGCCGGCGCGAACGGCAACCTGGGGACGGACATCGTCGCGAAGGCGAAGCCGGACGGCTATACGCTGCTCCTGACGACCAACGCCACGATCGTCATCAATCCGCAGCTCTTCGGGGACCGCGTCAAGTACGATCCGGTCAAGGACTTCACGCCCGTCTCCATGCTTTCGAGCCTGCCCTTCGTCTTCCTGGTGCCGCCGTCCTCGCCGGCGAAGACCATGGAGGAATTCCTGGAGCTGGCGAAAAAGAGCCCCGGCGATCTCAGTTGCGGCTCGTCCGGTGTCGGCGGCGGCGCGCACCTGGCGCTGGAGATGCTGAAGGCGAGGGCGGGCGTGGACATCACGCATGTCCCCTACAAGGGAACGGGCTCGTCGATCACCGCGCTCCTCGGCGCCCATATCGACTGCCTCTTCGTCTCGATCCTCAGCGCTTCGCCCTATATCAAGCAGGAGCAGCTCCGCCCGCTGGCGGTCAGCAGCCTGCAACGCAACTCGTCCCTGCCGGACATTCCGGCGGTCGCCGAGCTGCCGGGCCTCGACGGCTTCGAATCCGATCTCTGGTATGGCCTCCTGGTCCCCGCCGGAACGGACCCGCAGATCGTGCAGAAGGTCTACGAGGGCACCAAGGCGCTGATCGATGATCCCGATTTCCGCGGCCGCTTCGAGCCGACCGGCGCCGTGCTCGTGGGCAACACGCCGGAGGAGTTCTCCAAGCAGGTGGTCAACGATATCGGAAAGTGGTCCGAGGTCGTCAAGCAGTCCGGCGTAGCCAACCAGCTCTGACCGCATAGACCCCGAAGAATGCCGATCGCCTGCGCGGCCCACGGCCGCGCAGCCGGAACCCGACGTTTCAAATACTGTTCAAGCCTTCCATGGAGTCGATGTGAAAATAGAACCCACCCCCCGGCTTTGGCCCGGCGAGATATTCCAGGCGCTCAAGCGGAGCGATGTCAGGCAGGTCGCCTACGTTCCGGATGCGGGCCATGTCGAGCTGATAGCGAGCTGCGAGGCGGACCCCGGCATGTCCGCCGTCTCCCTGACCACCGAGGAGGAGGGTGTCGCCATGCTGGCCGGCGCATGGCTCGGCGGCGACCGCGGTGCGCTCCTCATGCAATCGTCCGGCGTCGGCAACTGCATCAATATGCTGAGCGTTCCGCTCCACTGCCGCATGCCGCTCTTGATGATTGTCACGATGCGGGGCGAGTGGGGCGAGTTCAACCCCTGGCAATTGCCGATGGGCCAGAACGCCGAGCGGGTCCTGCAGGATATGGGCGTCTACATTCATCGTGCGAACCACGCCGAGGAGGTGGGGCAGATCGTCTACGCCGCCGCACAGCTCGCCTTCTCTTCCAATTGCGCGGTCGCGGTGCTCCTCAGCCAGCGGCTTCTCGGCTTCAAGGACTGGAGCAAATGACGATGACCGATACGAAAAAGGGCACGATGGACCGCCGCGAGGTGATGGGAACGATCGTGGCGAAACGCGGAACCGCGCTGATGGTCACGGGGCTCGGCTCGGCGACCTACGATGCCGGCACGGTCGACCACCCCAACACGTTCTGCCTCTGGGGCGGCATGGGGGCGGCGGCCATGACGGGCCTCGGCCTCGCACTCGCCCAGCCCGAGCGCCGCGTGCTGGTGGTGACGGGCGACGGCGAGATGCTGATGGGGATCGGCGCCTTCGCGACGATCGGCGCGCAACGGCCGAAGAACCTCGCCATCGTGGTGATCGACAACGAGTATTACAGCGAGACCGGCATGCAGCCGACCCACACGCAGCGCGGCGTGAGCCTTGCCGGCGTCGCGCAGGCATGCGGTTTTGCCGGTGCCGAGACGGTCTATACCCCGGCCGAACTCGACGCGGTCGTGCCCCGGCTGTTCGAAACGGACGGGCCATTCTTCGCGGCGATCAAGGTGAACACCCAGCGCTATCCCATGTCGATCCGCGTGCGCGACGGCGCCCATCTGAAGGATCGCTTCCGGGAAAATCTCCTCGGTGCCGAGCGCGCCTATTATTGAGCGCGCGCGCGGGCGCCCGTCCTGCGACGGGCGCCGCCGACTGATCGATCAAGCAAACGGGGTGAGAACATGTCTCGGAAACGGGATTGGAAGGTCGTCCTTGCGGGCGAATGCATGATGTCCCGGCCCTTCTCGGCCTATGAGGAGCCCAAGTTCCGCGCGGTCCTCGACCTGCTCGCAGACTCCGACGTCACCTACGCGCATCTCGAGATGAATTTCGGCACCGCCGACGATCTGGAATGGGCCGCGCGCGGCGACTGGATCGCGAGCTACATGATCGCGGAGCCGGATCTTGCCGCGGAACTGAAGGCGGTCGGGATCGACCTTCTGTCCCTTGCCCACAATCACAGTTTCGATTTCGGTCCGTCCGGCCTGCTCGCGACGGCGCGCCATTGCCGGGCGGCGGGATTTGCCTGCGCCGGCACCGGGCGCGACCTGGAGGAGGCCCGCGAGCCGGCCTTCCTTGAGACGCGCAAGGGCCGCGTGGCGCTCGTTTCGACGAGTTCGGGAAACAAGGCCTACGAATGGGCGAGCCATCCGAAGGCGCAGTTGCGCGGCCGGCCGGGCGTCAATCCCCTGCGCGTGTCGATGAAATACGAGATCGACAGGGCCGCCGCCGCCGAGCTGGAAAGGCTTGCCGGCCGGCTCGGCATCGGCGGCCGCAGGGAGGCGGGCGAGATCGTGCTGAACTTTCCCGGCGACCAGTCGACCCGCACCGCACCGGCCTTCGTCGCCGGCGAGGGGTTCGGGGTGTTCAGTGAATGCCATCCGCGCGACCTCGAAGGTAATCTCCGCTCGATCGGCGAGGCGGCGGCGATGGCCGACCTCGTCATGGTCGCCCATCACTTCAATGTCTCGGAAGGGCCGCGCAGCGACAATCCTCCGCGCTTCGCCCGCCAGTTCGCCCATGCCGCGATAGAGGCGGGCGCCGATATCTGCATCGGCCACGGCTGGCACAAGACGCTCGGCATCGAGATCCACGACGGCAAGCCGATCTTCTACGGCGTCGGCAATTTCATCTGCCAATCGGAATTCGTCCGCCGGGTGCCCTATGACAGCTACGAGGCGTGGGACCACGACGTCGACCGCCTGACGACGCTGAACGCCGCGGCCCATCCGCTCCATCCCGGCCTCGACCTTGCGCCTTGGTGGAGTTCCGCCGTGTTCGAGCTAGCCTACGACGGCGACGTCCTGAAGGAGATCCGGCTGCACCCGGTCGAGATGGGCCGCCGGACGACGCCGGACGGAACGGTGATCACGCGGCGGACGGGGAAAGGTTCGCATGCCCTGACGGAAGGCCGCCCCTTCCTTGCCGACGGGGAAACCGGCGAGGCGGTTCTCCGACGCCTCAAGTCGCTTTCCGAGCCGTTCGGCACGCGGATCGACATCGAGAAGGGCATCGGTGTCATCCGGCTCTGACGGCCGCATTGCAAAGGACAGCAGAGGACCACGCATGGACAGCATGACGACCAACAGCCACGCCCACGACCTGATCGACTTCGTCCGCCGGATATCCCTCGACACGCTGCCTCCTGCCGTCGTGGAGCAGGCGCGGATCTGCCTTCTGGAGGCGCTCGGTTGCGGTGTCTTCGGCGCCTCGCAGCCCTGGTCGCGCCTCCTCGCCGACGAGATGGTCGCGGAGGCAAGCCGGGGCTTCAGCACGGTCATCGGCCGCGGCAGGCTCGCCGCGCCTGCCGCCGCCCTGTGCAACGGAACGGCGATCCATGGCTACGAGCTCGACGACCTGATCGCGCAATCCGTCGTGCACCCCGGCGCGGCCGTCATCCCGGCCGCGCTTGCCGCCGGAGAAGCGGTCGAGGCCGGCGGCGCGCGGCTTCTGGAGGCCATCGTCGCCGGCTACGAGGTGATGCACCACATTGGCCTGGCGCTCGGCGCCGAACCGTCCCGGCGGGGCTTTCATGTGACCAGCCTTTCGGCCCCGGCCGCCTGCGCGGTCGCCGCGGGCATCGTCATGGGCCTGACGCGCGACGAGCTTCTCTCCGCCATCGGGCTGAGCTGCTCCGCCGCCGGCGGCATCAAGAGCTTTGCCGTCGGCAAGGGGGGCGGCATGGTGAAGCGGCTGCATCTCGGCCGCGCGGCCGAAGCCGGCGTGCGCGCCGCCCAGCTTGCCCGGCGCGGCTTCCTCGGCCCGCCCTTCGCCATCGACAGCCGCTTCGGCCTCGTGGAGGTGTTCGGCGGCGCCAGCGCGGACGCAGCCAGGCTGAGCGCCGGATTGGGGTCGCAATGGGCGATCGCGCAGACCTGGTTCAAGGTCTATCCGATCTGCGGATGGATCCAGTCCACCGTGCAACTGCTCCTGGAGATGCGCGGTCCCCGGCCGCTCGCATCCGCCGATATCGCCCATGTGCGCGTCGGCGTCAGCAGATATGCGGCCCAGAACAACAGCGAGCCCGTGCCGATCGATACGATGGGCGCGCAGTACAGCATCCCCTATTGCGCCGCGCTCTCCCTCCTCGGTGATCCGCGCGACCCGGACATGTTTGCCGCCGAGGCGGTCGGCCGCGCGGATATCCGGGAGCTGGCGGCGCGGATAGAGATCGGCGTCGATCCCCGCATCGACGCCGTCTATCCCGCCCAGTATGGCGCCTGCGTCTCGCTGAGGCTCGCCGACGGACGATCGTTCGAAGGCATGGTGCTCGATTGTCACGGCACGCCCGCCGATCCCTGCACGCAGGCCGAAAGCCGGGAGAAGTTCAGGCGGCTGACGCGCGGACGCCTGCCCGAGGCGCAGGCCGAGACCCTCACGGAGCGCGTCCGCACCCTTGCCGATCTCTCCTCGGTCCGTGCGCTCATGGAACCCCTTTCCTCAGTGAGTTCCCGATGACAGTGAATCTCAAGGACATGACCCGCCGTGACATCCCCCTCGGGCCGGGCCTGAACTACCGCTACTTCTCCGTCCCCGCGCTGGAGGAGAACGGCATCGGCAAGGTCTCGCGCATGCCCGTGTCGCTGCGCATCGTGCTGGAATCCGTCCTGCGCAATTGCGACGGCAGGAAGGTCCTGCCACACCATGTCGAATCGCTCGCCAACTGGCGGCCCGACGCGCCGCGCGAGACGGAAATCCCCTTCACGATCGGGCGCATCGTCCTCAATTGCGCGGCGGGCATTCCGCTTCTCGGCGACCTGACGGCCATTCGCGGCGCGATGATGCGCCGCGGCTATCCCGCCGGGACCGTCGGCCCCAAGGTGCCGGTCGACATGGCGCTCGATCATACGCTGACGGTCGATTTCAATGCCCGGCCGGATGCGCTGGCGCTCAATACCGCGCTCGACATCCGCCGCAATGCCGAGCGTTACCGGTTCGTCAAATGGGCCATGCAGGCCTATGGCGGCGTTCGCCTGTTTCCGCCGGGCGCCGGCATCCTGCACCAGCTCAATCTCGAGCTTCTCGCCCCCGGCTATCTCGAAAAGGACGGGATCTGTTATCCCGACACGCTCGTCGGGACGGATTCGCACACCTGCATGATCGCCGGCCTCGGCACCGTCGGCTGGGGTGTCGGGGGCATCGAGGCCGAGGCCGCCATGCTCGGCCAGCCGCTCTTCTTCCTCACGCCGGACGTGGTGGGCGTGCATGTCGCCGGCCGGCTGCGCGAAGGCGTGACGGCCACCGATCTCGTCCTGCATGTGACCGAGATGCTGCGCAAGGCGAAGGTCGTCGGCAAGTTCGTCGAGTTCTTCGGCGAGGGCGTCACGACGCTGAGCGTGCCCGACCGCGCGACCATCGCCAACATGGCGGTCGAATACGGGGCGACGATCGGCTATTTCCCCGTCGACGGCCAGACCTGTTCCTACCTGCGCCAGACGGGACGCAGCGAGGAGACGGTGCGGGCGGTCGAGACGCTCTATCGCGCGCAAGGCTTTTTCGGCGCGCCGAAGCCCGGCGACATCGACTATTCCGACGTGCTCGAACTGGACCTATCGATCGTCGTGCCCAACCTTGCCGGGCCGAAGCGGCCCCAGGACCGCATCCCGCTCGACGGATTGAAGGAACGTTTTGCCGACGTGCTCGCGGCGCCGGTGGCGGAGGGCGGCTACGGAAAGGCGCCGGCGGCCGTCGCCGGCGAGGACGGGCGCGGGGTGCGCGACGGCGACGTCGTAATCGCGGCCATCGCGTCCTGCACCAATACGTCCAATCCGGGCGTGATGCTGGCGGCGGGGCTGGTCGCCCGCAATGCGGTCGCCCAGGGCCTTCGCACCCGGCCGTGGGTCAAGACATCGCTGACGCCGGGGTCGATGGTGGTCAGCCGCTATCTGGAAGCGGCCGGCCTTCAGGACGCGCTCGACACGCTGGGCTTCGCCGTCGCCGGCTACAGTTGCGCCACCTGCGTCGGTGCCTCCGGGCCGATCGATCCCGAACTGGAGGAACAGATATCCGCGCGGGATGTCGTCGCCTGCGCGGTGCTGTCGGGAAACCGCAATTTCGAGGCGCGCATCCACCCGGCCGTCCGCGCCTCGTTTCTTGCAAGCCCGCCGCTCGTCGTGGCCTTCGCGCTGGCGGGGCGGATGGACATCGACCTCCTGAACGAGCCGCTGGGCGTCGATCTTGGCGGCAGGCCCGTCTATCTCCGCGACATCTGGCCGACAGCCGAAGAGCTCGGGGCGGCGCAGGCGATCGCAGCCAATCCCGCCTTCTACCGGGAAACCTATGCCGGGGACATCGCCGCGCGTGATCCGAACTGGAAGACCATTCCGCAAACGACAGGCAGCCTCTACGCCTGGGACGAGCGATCGACCTACCTGAAGGAGCCTCCGTTCCTCGCGCCCGAACTGTCGGCCTCCGTCCTGAAGCCGGTCACGGGGGCGAGGGCGCTGGCGATCCTCGGCGATTCCGTCACCACCGATCACATCAGCCCGATCGGTAACATCAAGGCGCGTTCCCCGGCCGGCGTGTATCTTTCCAGCCTCGGCGTCGCCCCGCTGGATTTCAACAATTTCGGCGCCCGGCGGATGAATCACGAGGTCATGGTGCGCGGCGGCTTCGGCAACCAGCGCCTGCGCAACCTCATGGTTCCGGGCGTGGAAGGCGGCGTGACCACGCACCAGCCGGACGGGGAAACGATGAGCATCTACGAGGCGTCGCTTCGCTACAAGGCCGACGACGTTCCTCTGATCGTGGTGGCCGGCCAGGAATACGGAACCGGCAGCGCGCGCGACTGGGCGGCCAAGGCGACGCGGCTTCTCGGCGTGCGCGCGGTCGTTGCCGAAAGCTTCGAGCGCATCCACCGCAGCAACCTTGCCGGCATGGGCGTGCTTCCGTGCCAGCTTGCGGAGGGGACCCGGACGACGGATCTTGCCCTTGATGGTTCGGAGCGCTTCGATATCCTCGGCCTTTGCGACGACATGGAGCCCGGACAGTCGCTGACGCTCGTCATCCATCGGGCCGACGGGGCGAGGGCGGAGGTCCGGTTGATCCTTCGCCTCGATACGCCCGTCGAGGTCGAGTATGCGCGCAGCGGCGGTGTCATGCCCTACATCCTGAACGAGCTGATAGCCGAAGCCGAGCGCCTGCGCGCGGCCTCGTAACCGGTACGTACATGGGCTGCCGGCGCGCCGGACATTCATCGATCCGACCATCTCTTGAAAGGAAATGCACATGGACCAGGAAACATACGACAAGGGCCTCGCCATCCGCCGTGCAACGCTTGGCGACGCCTATGTGGACAAGGCGCTGGCCCAGGCCGACGACTTCACGCGGGACCTGCAGCAACTCGTCACCACCTATTGCTGGGGCGAGGTCTGGAGCCGCGAGGGGCTGGACCGGAAAACCCGCTCGATCATCAACCTGGCGATGATCAGCGCGCTCAACCGTCCCCACGAGCTTGCCGCGCATGTCCGCGGCGCCATCAACAACGGCGTGACCCGCGACGAAATCAAGGAAGTCTTTCTCCAAGTGGGCATCTATTGCGGCGTGCCTGCGATGGTCGACAGCTTCCGGATCGGCCGCGAGGTGCTGAAGGACCTGGACGCCGGATAGAAATCGGGGCATCGAACCGCCGGAGTCCTCCTTCGGCCTTCCCCGGTGGGCTTGCAAAACAATCCCTATCTTTCAAGGAGTGCGCCAATTCCCTCGTTGAATGCCTGGAAAAGGCTGGCCACGACCACCTTTGCCTTCGGGCTTGCCGCGCTCGTGGGCTTTTCAGGCGCGGCCTGCCATGTCCCGCTGGCCTGGATGCTGGGCCCGCTGCTCGTAGCGGCCTGCCTGTCGGCGGCCGGGTTCGATCTGCGGCCCAACGATAATGTGAGGAGGTTCGGCCAGCTCACGATCGGGACCGCCGTCGGGCTGACGATGACGGCAAGCGTCCTGGCGGAGCTCGGCGGGTGGCTTCCGCTCATGGTGCTCAGCGCCATCGTCTCCGTGCTCGTGTCCTGCGTGGCCGCGGTCATCCTCGCCCGGCAGGCCCGGCTCGACATGAAGACGGCGTTTTTCGCGAGCCTGCCGGGCGGGCTGGCGGAGATGGGCAACATCGGCGTCCAGATGGGCGCGCAGGCCGAGCCGATCGCCATCGTCCATACGCTGCGCGTCACGCTGGTCGCCGTCACCATCCCGTCGATCCTGCTGACTTTCGGCCCGCCGCATTTCGCCATCGCGCCGGGCACCATGATCGTCGATCCGTACTGGACGGTGGGATTGATCGCGGGAGGGGCGGGTTTCGCCTATTGTCTCGGGCGCATCCACCTCAACAATCCCTATATGATCGGGGCGGTCCTGTTTACGGCCATTTTCGCGTCACGCGGGCTCGTCGCCGGCAAGATGTATCAGCCGCTTTTCGCGGCTGCCCAGTTGATGGTCGGTTTTGCCGTCGGTTGCCGCTTTCGCCGGGATATTCTCGCCAGGCTTCCGCGGGTGGCGTTTTTCAGCGTCATCTCCATTTTCGGGCTGAGCGGCGTCATGGTGGGTTTTGCCCTGCTTCTGTCCGTCGCAACAGGGTTGAGCTATCCGGCCGCCATCCTTGCGACATCGCCCGGTGGCCTGTCCGAAATGACGGTCACGGCGGAAATCCTGCATCTTGCCGTTCCGACGGTCGTCGGGTTCCAAGTGGTGCGCGGCATCCTCGTCAACACTTTTGCCTCGCACTACTACGCGCTGCTGACGCGGTGCGGCATGCTCGGCTTCCTGCAAAGGGTCTTTGGGGCGGCCGATCCCGGCTGAAGAAGCGATGCATGTCGGCAGCCCGGCCGTATCGAACCAGGGCCTTTTCAGCGCCAGTTCTTTATCCGAAACGCCGGACGGATAGGGTTTGCGAGACTAGAGCATCACGCAAACCTCAAAGCACATGGTTGCCGGGTTCCTAATGGCCTTCGGGCCTTGTTGATCGCGCAACGCTGTCCCCCGCTCCTCGAGGGTGGGAGAAAACGGGCGCTCCCATCTTGGCGGCCTCGTGATCGAGGGTGTTGCGCATGCGCATGAGGTTGCCCATGAATTCCACGCCGTTGGCCATGGAATCCATGATGACCCGGGCGGTCCTGTTCAGGTCGATCTGGTTCCCGTCGAGCGGCAGGGTGGAGGGAAGCTCGATCAGGCCGAGCGTGGTCATGGTCTTGTAGGTGTTGCTGAGGTGAAGGCACGACCACTTCATCGACATGGTGAGTGGGCATTGCATGTAGAGGGTCGGCTTGGTGTGCCAGAGGGAGAGGCCCTGTTCGTCGCGCAGGGAAAACGTCATCTCCACCGCGTTGTTCAGCCGGAATTCGTCGTGGAAGATACGGCTGGCGACGGTCTCGCAGGCCTTCATGAGATCGGGCACCGCGACGCCGTCGATGGACTGGGTGACCGTCGCCGGTGCGTGCTGGCCCTCGTAGCGCACGCTCAACTGCGCCGGCGCATGCGCCGTATCGACGGTGACGTCGTGAAGGGTCAGCTTGTAGGGTGCGCTGGCGTTTTGCATGGCAGTGACTCGCTTTCCGCATCATGTCCGGGTCGGGCGAGTTTAGTCCATTCCGGCCCATCGACACAACATCGACCTCGGGCCTGCGAAAAAGCCCCGGCGGCGGACCTGACGAGGCGACCGCCGGGGAGGCAGGGAAACCTATTCGAAGACGGCGTCGACGTCGAAGGTCGTCAGCTTCTTCTCCAGCGCCCGCATTTCCTCGTAGTCCATCACCGCCATGATGTCCTCGATGCCGACGAGAAGGTCCTCGCGGTTGACGGGCACGCCCGTCTCGGCGACCTCGCGCATGACCGAGAGCGCCGTCTTCATCGCATGGATGGCGGCGGCCGGCAGCATGCGCGGCAGGCTGATGCGCCGGACGCCGATTTCCTTCAGCCGCGGCAGCGGGATGAGCGGGGTGGTCGGGCGGTGGCGGATGCCGAAGCCCATGTTGATGGTGACCGGAATGCCGGCGGCGTCCACGATGCGCTTGATGTCGTCCTCGTTGCGCACCGCGTCGGGGAAGATCATGTCGGCGCCCGCTTTCGCATAGGCGCGCGCGCGTTTCACCGCGCCCTCGATGCCCTCCATGGCGAGGGAATCGGTGCGGGCGATGATGACGAAGTCGTCGTCGCGGCGGGCCATGCAGGCGGCCTCGATCTTCTTGACCATCTCGGCCGGCTTCACCACCGCCTTGCCGGGCATGTGGCCGCAGCGCTTCGGGCTCACCTGGTCCTCGAGGTTGATGCCGGCGACGCCGGCCTCCTCGAACATCCGTACGGTGTGGTAGACGTTGACCGGGTTGCCGTAGCCGTTGTCGGCATCCGCCGTCAGCGGGATGGAGACGGAGCGGGCGAGGTTGCGGCAGTGGTTGACGTTCTCCGTCAGGCCCATCACGCCGATATCGGCGATGCCGAGCAGCGCGTTGGAGATCGCCGCGCCGCTGGTGCAGGCGGTCTTGAAGCCGGCATCCTCGACGAGGCGGATCGTATAGCCATCATAGACGCCGGGCGAGACGATGAACTCGCCCGATCTCAGGATTTCACGGAATTTCTTGGCACCTGTGGTCATGAAGGCTGCACTCCAAGGCTAGCGATGGGTCAGATATCGGGAAGGTTCTCACCGTCGAGGTGATCGAAGAGATTGCGCGCGGCGCGGCGCACATGCGAGCGCATCAGGGATTCGGCAAGCTGCGGATCGCGCGCCTTGATGGCGCGCAGGATCTGCCAGTGCTCGTCGTACGCCTCCTCCTTGCGCTCGATGATGGCGCCGGAATGCCGGCGGTAGATGCGCAGCAGGTGGTAGAGGTCGCCGCACAGAAGGTTGATGATGCGGGCATTGCCGCAGGCGCGTGCGATGCGCTCGTGAAAGTCGAAGACGCTGCCGTCGCCCGGCACATCCGCCGAATAGTTATGGCGGCTGCGCTCCAGCTCGGAGATCAGCCCGTCAATCTCCGCATCGCTCATGCGGCGCGCGTCGATGTTGCAGGCCATGCCCTCCAGCGCCATGCGCAGCTCGAAGAGCTCGCGGGCGGTGGTGGCGTCGAGCGTGACGACGCGCGACTTGATATAGGGCTCGCGCGTGATGAGCTGGATGCCCTGAAGCCGGCGGATCGCCTCGCGGACGGGGCCGCGGCTGACGCCGAATTCCAGCGCCAGCGCCGCCTCGTTGACCACGCTGCCCGGCGGCAGGCGGCCCTGGTAGATCGCGTCGAGGATCGCCTGGTAGATCATGTCGGAGCGCGGCGTTCCCGCCTCGCTGCCCGTTGCCTCGATCGTTTCGAACTGAGCATCCACCGTCATGTCCTCTGTCTCCCTTTTCGGCTCATCCACCATCGGTTGGGCAGGGAGAAGTGTCAACTTTTTAGGCATCTGAAGCTAAAATGTCAACAGTTTTTGGCGATATAAGCAGTATTGTGATTTTTTAGCTTTAAAGTGTTGACATTTAGAGGTGATGACCGCTTAATTGCCACAAGGACGGACAAAAGCCGCTGGGAACGCACGATGACGCAGCAGGAATTCCAATGGATGGGTCGCACGATCCGCTATGCCGGCGTGGCAGAAGCTGCGCAGGCGGCGGGCCGGTCCGTCTCCAGCCTGCCCTACGTCCACCGCATCCTCCTTGAAAACCTCTGCCGCAGCCAGCGCGCCGGCCGCCCGGTGGGGGAGCGCGACATCGCCGCCCTTCTCGAAAAGAGCGATGCGGCCGAGCTTCCGCTTTTCGTCTCCCGCGTCATCCTGCCGGATTCCTCCGGCCTGCCGGCCTTGCAGGATCTGGCGGCGCTGCGCAGCGCGGTGGACCGGGTGGGCGGAAACGTCACCGCGGTCGATGCCCTCGTGCCGGTCGATCTCGTGGTGGATCATTCCCTGCAAGTCGATTTCTGGGGTGATGCGGCCGCCGAGGAGCGTAACCTTGCCCGCGAGCTGGAGCGCAATGCCGAGCGCTACCGCTTCCTGAAATGGGCGCAGCAGGCGTTCCGGCGCCTGCGCATCCATCCGCCGGGCACCGGCATCATCCATCAGGTCAATATCGAGAGCATCGCTTCCGTGGTGGTGCTGGAGACGCTGGACGGCGCGGACTGGGCTTTCCCGGATTTCGTCATCGGCGGCGATTCCCACACGCCGATGGTGAATGGCCTCGGCGTGCTCGGCTGGGGCGTCGGCGGCATCGATGCCGAGGCGGCGATGCTGGGGCAAGCCTATATCTTCCCGCGCCCGCAGGTGGTCGGCGTCCGGCTTTCCGGGCGCATCCGCCCGCCGGCGATGACGACGGACGCCGCGCTTCTCGTGACGCAGAAACTGCGCGCGGCGGGCGTCACCGGCTGCATGGTGGAGTATTTCGGCCCGGCCATCCCGCACCTGACGGTCGCCGAGCGCGCCACCATGGCCAACATGGCCCCCGAATACGGCGCGACCTGCGGCTTCTTCCCGGTGGACGAGCAGAGCATTGCCTATTTGCGCCAGACCGGCCGCGAGGAAGACCATATCGGTCTCGTCGAAGCCTATTGTAAGGCCAACCACCTCTGGCGCGCCGATGCGGAAGAGTGCCCGGATTACGACCGCATCGTCGACATCGACCTTTCCGAGGCCGAGCCGAGCCTTGCCGGCCCGCGCCGCCCGCAGGACCGCATGACGCTCGCCGGCGTCGCCGAGGATTTTCGCGAGAAGCTCACTTTGCCGCTGTCGCAGGGCGGTTTCGGCGCCGAGGCCGTGGAGGCCGATCCGGCGGAGGCGCTGCCCGGCCATGGCAGCATCGCGCTCGCCGCGATCACCTCCTGCACCAACACCTCCAACCCCGCCGTCATGATGGCCGCCGGCCTCGTCGCGCGCCGGGCGGTGGAACTCGGCCTGACGGTTCCCGCCTGGGTCAAGACCTCGATGGCCCCGGGCTCGCGCGTCGTCACGCGCTATCTCGAAAAGGCGGGGCTCTTGCCCTTCCTCGAAGCCCTCGGCTTCAACATCATCGGCTACGGCTGCACCACCTGCGGCGGCAAGTCCGGACCGCTGCCGCAGGATGTGGCGAACGCCATCGAACGGCGCGGGCTGGTCGCGGCGGCGGTGCTGTCGGGTAACCGCAATTTCGAGGGCCGCATCCACAAGCTCATCCGCGCCAACTATATCGGCGCGCCGCCGCTCGTCGTGCTCTATGCGCTCGCCGGCCGCGTCGATATCGATTTCGACCGCGAGCCGGTCGGCCTCAGCGCGGACGGCAACCCGGTCCATGCGCGCGATCTCTGGCCGACGCCGGAGGAGATCGAGGCGCTGCTGCCGCAGGCGCGCGACCGGGACCTGTTCTCCGCCGTCTACGGCCGCGAGGCCGCCGGCGCCGCCGCCTGGGAGGCGCTGGAAGCACCGGCCGGCGCGCTGTTCCCGTGGGATCGCAGCTCGCACTATCTCGTCGAGCCGCCCTTCTTCGAAGGGGCCGCCGGGCGCGATCCGGTCGCCGATCTCGCCCAGGGGCTTTCCAAAGCGCGGGTGCTCGCCGCCTTCGGGGATTCGCTCACCACTGACCACATTTCCCCGAGCGGTGAAATCCCGCTCGATACGCCGGCCGGCCGCTATCTGGCGGATGCCGGCATCGCGCAGAAGGATTTCAACACCTATGTCGGTCGGCGCGGCAATTTCGAGGTGATGACCCGCGCCACCTTCGCCAATATCCGCATCAAGAACGCCCTGCTGCCGGATGTCGAAGGCGGCTTCACCCGCCATTTCCCGGACGGCGAGACCGTGACGATCTTCGATGCCGCACGGCGCTACCGGACGGAAGGGACCGCCGCCATCATCCTCGGCGGCAAGGAATACGGCACCGGCTCCAGCCGCGACTGGGCGGCCAAGGGCACCGCGCTGCTCGGCATCCGCGCCGTCATCGCGGAAAGCTACGAGCGCATCCACCGCGCCAACCTCGTCGGCATGGGCGTGCTGCCGCTCGCCTTCCGGGCGGGGGAGGGCTGGCGTCAGCTCGGCCTCACCGGCGGCGAACTCTTCTCCTTCGCCGGCATCGAAGAGGCCGTGCGGACGGGCGCGCCGGTGCGCGTCACCGCGGAAGGCGAGGGCGGGACCGTCGAATTCGAGGCCGTGCCGCAACTCCTCACCGAGGCCGAACGGGCGCTGATCGCGTCCGGCGGCATCCTGATGCATGTCCTCGATGCGTTCTCGCCGGCCTCCGGCAGCAAAGGAATGGAAGAATGATGCTGGATCTGGTTCTCAAGAATGCGCAGATCGCCCTACCGGGCGGCGACCTTTCCTTCGGTGCCGTCGGCGTGAAGGACGGCCGCATCGCCGTCATCGCCGAAACGGCGGACGATCTTGCCGCGCGCGAAATGATCGATTGCGGCGGCCTCCTGCTGCTGCCCGGCGTCGTCGATCCGCATGTGCATTTCGACTTCGGCAATCCGGAGACCGATTTCGAGACGGAATCGCGCGCCTCCGCGCTCGGCGGCACCACGTCGATCCTCTCCTTCCACCGCTCGAAGGACATCCGCGACAGCTTCCCGGTCGTCAAGGAGCGGGCGGAGCGGCAGAGCTGCATCGATTTCGGCCTGCATTTCGGCCTGACCAGCCAGCTTCATGTCGAGACGCTGGAGGAGATCGCCCGCCGCTTCGGCGTCACCTCCTTCAAGCTCTACATGATGTACAAGGGCGCGGCCGGCGCGGCCAAGGGTTTTACCGAGATCGACGACGCGCTGCTTTACACGGCGTTGCGCGCCACCGCCGCCATTCCCGGCGCGGTGATGGGCGTCCATTGCGAGAACGTCGAGGTCATCCCGGTCCTGCGCCCGCCGCTGAAGGCCGCCGGGCGCAACGACCTCAAGGCATGGAACGAGCAGAGCCCCGGCTTCCTCGAAGCGGAAAACGTCTTCCGAGTCTGCTATTTCGCCGCCCAGACCGGCACGCCGGTCAACATCGTCCATATGAGCGCCAGCGACTCTCTGGAAATCGTGCGCCAGCAGCGCAAGATGCGCGGCCGCTCCGGCCCGCCGATCCATGTCGAGACCTGCCCGCATTACCTCGTCGTCGATGACGAATGGCCGGCGGGCGTGCTCGCCAAGGTCAACCCGCCGGTGCGCGGCCGGGCCGATATCGAGGCCCTGTGGGAAGGTGTCTTCGACGGTTCGGTGACGACCATCGGCTCCGATCACGTCGCCCGCAAGTGCGAGACCAAGGACAAGGACATCTGGGGCGCCAGCGCCGGCTTCCCGGGCTCCGGCCTCCTCCTGCCGCTGATGCTGCACGAGGGCTACCACCGCCGCGGCCTGCCGCTCTCAAGGATCGTCGAGCTGACTTCGGCCAATGCCGCGCGCATCTACAACATGCCGTCGAAGGGCGCGATCGCGGTCGGCAAGGATGCGGATCTTCTGGTGGTCGATCCCGATCTCGAACGCACCGTCGACCACGCCGTCTCGGAGTCCTACTCGGACTATTCGCCCTATCAGGGCATGCGGCTCAAGGGCTGGCCGGTGCGCACGCTGGTGCGCGGCCGCACGGTCATGCAGGACGGCCGCATCACCGAAGAGGCCCGCGCCAATCCCTGGGGCCGCTATCTCGAACGCATGCCACGCTGACACTCTGGAACGATACGGATTTTGACATGACCGAAAACACGAGAATCTGGGACCGATTTCTGACCGAGCGCGACCAGCAGGTCTACAAGGCCGCGGGCTACGGCAAGCGCGGCGGCTTCGGCACACGCCCGGCGCTCTTCATCATCGACGTGCAGTACAATTTCTGCGGCGACAAGCCGGAGGATATCCTGGAAGGCTTGAAGCAGTACCGCACCCATTGCGGCCGCGAAGCCTGGGCGGCGGTGGAGCAGATCATTCCCCTCGTGGAACTGGCGCGCGAAAAGAACCTGCCGATCTTCTACACCGAGAGCGGCCGGCGTCCCGACCTGCTCGATTCCGGCGTGCAGGTCGGCAAGAACCATCGCGGTGGCGAGAAGACCGTTGTCGCCGGCACCCACGATACCCGCACCGTCGAGCCCATCGCCCCGCGCCCGCAGGACATGCTGATCTCCAAGCAGAAGCCGTCCTGCTTCTTCGGCACGACCTTCATGAGCCAGTTGAACTTCCTCGACGTCGACACGCTGATCCTTGTCGGCTGCACCACCTCCGGGTGCCTGCGCGCAACGACCGTCGACGCCTATTCCTTCAACTTCAAGGTCATCATACCGGAGGAAGCCGCCTTCGACCGCTTCGAGGCGAGCCACGCGATCAACCTGTTCGACCTCAACTGCAAATATGCCGACGTCATCCCGCAGGCCGAGGTCGCTGAATATCTCAGCGCCCAGCCGGTGCGCGAGCCGCGCAAGTAAGCCGCCCCTTACCATCCCGTCACTGGAAGAAACCGACCGATGAGCACGACCCTCACGCCCAAGGCCCCCGAAACCACCCTGCCGCAGACCCCGGCCGATGCCGCGGGCGTGCGCCTCTACGGCATGTATATCGACGGTGAATTCACCGCGACGGACGGGCGCTACATGATCGATACCGTCGATCCCGTCTCGGGCGAGGTCTGGGCGCGCATCACGCGCGGCACGGCCGAGGACGTCGACCGCGCCGCCAACGCCGCGCACCGCGCCTTCACCGAGGGCGAATGGCCGAAGCTCAATCCCAGCCAGCGCGGCGCGCTGCTGCGCCGGATCGGCGATCTCGTCTCGGAGAACGCCGACTGGCTCGCCTATATCGAGCAGCGCGACAACGGCAAGCTGATCGCCGAACTGTCGATGCAGATGCGCTACATGGCGAACTACTACTATTATTACGGCGGCCTTGCCGACAAGATCGAGGGCTCGGTCATCCCGACCGACAAGCCGGGTGTCCTCAACTACACCAAATACGAGCCGCTCGGCGTCGTCGCCTGCATCACGCCGTGGAACTCGCCGCTGCCGCTCGCCAGCATGAAGATCGCCCCGGCGCTCGCCGCCGGCAACACGGCGGTGCTGAAGCCGTCGGAATTCACCTCCGCCTCGCTGGTCGAGCTGATGAAGATCATGGAGCGCGCCGGCGTGCCGAAGGGCGTCGTCAACGTCATCACCGGCCTTGGCGCGGAAGTCGGCGATGCGCTGGTCAGCCATCGCCATGTCGAGCGCATCGCCTTCACCGGCGGGCCGATCGCCGGCCAGATGATCAACGAGAAGGCGGCCAAGCACATGAAGCGCGTGACGCTGGAGCTTGGCGGCAAGTCGCCGAACATCATCTTCGAGGACGCCGACATGGACAATGCGCTGAAGGGCGCGATTGCCGGCATCTTCGCGGCCTCCGGCCAGACCTGCGTCGCGGGCTCGCGCCTCCTCGTGCAGGAGAGCATCCACGATGTGTTCGTCGAGCGCCTTCTGGAGATGGTGAAGCAGGCCAAGTTCGGCCACCCGGCCGACCCGGACTCGCAGATCGCGCCGATCTCGACGCGCCCGCAGTTCGAGAAGGTGAAATCCTATGTCGAGGTGGCGCTCGCCGGCGGGGCGAAGCTGGCGCTCGGCGGCAAGCCGGCCAAGGTCGAAGGTTGCCCGAACGGCCTGTTCTTCGAGCCGACCGTCTTCGTCGATGTCGACAACTCCATGCGCATCGCGCAGGAGGAGGTCTTCGGCCCGATCCTCTCGATCATCCGCTTCAAGGACGAGGACGATGCGGTGCGCATCGCCAACGACATCGAGTTCGGCCTTGCCGCCGGCATCTGGACCCAATCCATCGGCCGCGCCATCAACATGTCGAACCGCGTGCGCGCCGGCACGATCTGGATCAACAACTACCGCTCCACCTCCGTCACCTCGCCCTTCGGCGGCTTCAAGATGAGCGGCATCGGGCGCGAATGCGGCATCGCCGGCATGAAGGAATATATGGAAGTGAAGAGCGTGTGGATCTCCACCGAGACCAACATTCCGAACCCCTTCGTTCGCCGCTGAACCGCCGGAAGGGGCAGGAACATGCACGATCATGACGTCATCGTCGCGGGAGCCGGGCCGGTCGGCCTGGTCGCCGCGCTGGTCCTGGCGAAGGCCGGACTGAAGGTCGCCGTCTTCGAAAAGCGCGACCGGCTCAACCAGGTGTCGAAGGCTTCGACCTTCCACGCCCCGACGCTCGATATCCTCGACCGCGTCGGTGTTTATGAAGAGTTCAGCCGGCAGGCGCTGCATATCGACCGGCTGCAATATCGCACGGTCGAGGGCGGCATCCTCGGCGAACTGACCTTCGATCTCCTGAAGGAACGCACGGAATTCCCGTTCCGCAAGCATCTGGAACAGTCGCTCTTGACGCCGATGCTGCTGGAGCGGCTGAAGACCTATCCGAACGCCGCCTTCAGCTTCGATGCCGGCTATGTCGAGGCCGAGGACCACGGCGATGGCGTCACCGCCACCATCGAGCGCAACGGCGAGCGCGAAAGTGTAACCGCACGGCTGATCCTCGGCGCGGACGGGGCGCACAGCGCCGTGCGGCAGGCCGCCGGCATGACCTTCGACGGCGCGGCCTATCCGGGCTTCCAGCTTCGCATCCGCACCGACGACAGCATCCGCGACGTGGTGCCGGATCTCGGGCCTGTCACCTACCTGGTCGGAAAAACCCATTCGGTCAGCTTCCTGCACATGCCGGACAACTGGCGGGTGATCCTGCGCGTGCCGGAGGGTATTTCGGAAGAGACCGCGCTGACGGACGAATGGGCGGTCGAGCGGCTTGCCGCGCTGATCCCCGGCTTCACCATGCCGTGCGTCGTCGACAAGGATTGCTACAAGGCGCGCAAGTGCCTCGCCTCGGACGGCCGGGCCGGCAACATCTATCTGGCGGGCGATGCGCTCCACCTCACCAACACGCGCGGCGGCATGAACATGAACTGCGGCATCCATGACGGTTTCGTCATCTCTAATGCCATGGTCTCGGCGCTCTCCACCGGCGACGACACGGCGCTGAAACAGGCCGCCGCCGAGCGCCACCGGGTGGCCAGGGACATGCTGCTTCCGCGCACCGACACCATGGTCTCGCAGGAAAAGGCGTGGATCGAAAAAGTCAACGGCCTGCTCTCCGACAAGGAGAAGGCCGCCGCCTATCTCGCCCAGACCGCCATGCTCGACATGGTGGAGCTTCCAGCCCGCTGACCGACTTCAAGGGGAATTTTCGATGACTGCTCACCTTCCGCCCTTGCCGGCCCCGAAATACCGCTTCGGCGCGCTGGTGCCGCCGGCCAATCCAACCGTCGAGATCGAATATCCGGTGCTGTTGCCGGCCGACGTGGCGCTGCACACCATGCGCCTGCCGGTGCTGCCGGGAACGCTCGACGACCGCAACCGCGGCTATGTCGAGAGCTTTCCGCAGATGATCAAGGGCTTCGGCTCGCTGAAGCTCGACGCCATCGCCATCGCGCTCACCGGCTCGCAATATCGCCTGACGCCGAAGGGCGACCGGGAGCTTTGCGACCGGCTGTCCGACCAGGCCGGCATTCCGGTCGAGACCGGCACCATCGCCATCGACCGCATGCTGAAGGCGCTCGGCATCGACACGGTGAGCCTGATGTCGCCCTATCCGAACATCCAGACCCAGCTCGCCATCGCCTACTGGAAGGAGGCCGGCTACCGCGTCCATTCCGTCAGCCAGTTCGAGGACGATCTGGTCGCCTATCGCGTGACGCCGGAGGAGATCGGCAAGACGCTGAAGCGCATGGATGTCGCGGACGGCGGGGCGATCATCCTCAGCGGCACCGGCATGCGCACCATCGACATGCTGGCGACGACCGCCGCGGAAATGCCCGCGCCGGTGCTCGCCTCCAACATCTGCTCGATCTGGAGCCTGACCCGCAACTGGGGACCCTCTTCGCCCTGGATGGGCGCGGCCCTGCCGGCCGGCCTCCGGTCTTGAAGAGATAAACAACGAGAAGGGCATGAGGCCCCGGCCGCGCGAGCGGCAAAGCACAACCGATCAAACCTGCAACCATAGGGGATATGCATGAAACGCAAAATTCTGACCGCCCTGGCGCTGTGCCTCGGCCTTGTCGCCTCCGCGCAGGCGGAAGACAACTTCACGCTGGCGCTCGCGCGCAACACGCTGACGGCCGCCGAGGAGACCTTCACCTACGCCATTCCGAAGCAGCTCGGCTACTTCACCGAGGAGGGCCTGAGCCCGACGATCCTCCAGACCGACGGCTCCACCGCCGCGCTGCAGGCCGTCGCCTCCGGCTCCGCCGATGTCGGCTATGCCTCTTCGGCAGCGATCGCGGCCGCCATCGACAAGGGCGTCGGCCTGAAGGCGTTCGCCGGCATCACCGTGAAGTGGCCCTATTTCATCGGCGTGCCGAAGGATTCGCCGATCAAGACCATCGCCGACCTCAAGGGCAAGCGCGTCGGCGTCATCAGCCTCGCTTCGGCCTCCTATGCCGACCTTCGCGCCAACCTGAAGATCGCCGGCCTCACCGAAGCCGACGTGACGGTCATCCCGGTCGGCGCCGGCGCGCGCGCCGCGGCGGCCCTCAAGGCCGATGAGGTCGACGCCATCGACAGCTATTCCGACAGCTTCACGGTCATGCGCCAGAACGACGTCGACCTGACCCTGCTGGAGCGTCCGGCGGAGATGGAGAAGCTGTTCAGCGTGACCATGGTCACCAGCGCGAAGACGCTGGAAACCCGCGGCAAGGAACTCGCCGGCTTCGCCCGCGCCGCCTACAAGGGCATCGTCTACACGCAGCTCTATCCCGACAGCGCGCTGAAGCTCGCCTTCGCCGAGTTCCCGCAGCTCGCCGGTGCTGCCGATCCGGCCGGCCAGGAGGCCAAGAACACCGCCGAGGCCATGAAGATCGCGCTCGGCGACTCGATCCCGGACGAGCAGGACCCCGCCAAGTGGGGCGAGTGGCTGAACCTGCCGGCCGAGCGCTGGGAAGCCCTGCTGACCTTCGCCCACGAAACCGGCCAGACCGAGAAGAAGCTCGACGTCGCGCAGGTCTGGGACGCCTCCCTGATGCCCGAGATCTACACCTTCGACGTGAAGGCGATCACCGAGAAGAAGTGAGCGTACGGCTCCCCGATGGAAAGAGACGACGATGGATAGCATTTCCCAACCGCTGATCCGCATCAAGAACCTGTGCAAGACCTACCCGACGCGCAGCGGCGACACGGTGGCTCTCGACAAGGTGAACCTGGACATCGGCGACGGCGAGTTCATCGCCCTCGTCGGTCCCTCCGGATGCGGCAAGACCACCCTCCTGAAAATTCTCGCCGGGCTAGAAGGCGGTTTTTCCGGGGAGGCGCGGCTCGGCAATGTCGCCATCACCAAGCCGTCCCTGGAAGTCGGGGTGGTGTTTCAGGAGCCGACGCTGCTGCCGTGGCGCACGATCCTGCAAAACATCATGCTGCCGGTCGAACTGGTGCGCATGGACACCAAGATCTACACCAAGCGGGCCCTCGATCTCATGGAGATGATCGGCCTCAAGGGCTTCGAGAACAAGTATCCCCGGGAGCTTTCCGGGGGTATGCGCCAGCGCGCCGGCATCTGCCGGGCGCTGGTGCGCGATCCGAAAGTGCTGCTGATGGACGAGCCCTTCGGCGCGCTCGACGCCATGACGCGCGAATTCCTCAATGCGGAATTGCAGCGGATCTGGATGCGCGCCGGCAAGACGGTGGTCTTCGTCACCCACTCCATTCCGGAAGCCGTGTTCCTCGCCGACCGGGTGGTGGTGATGAGCCCGCGCCCCGGCCGCATCAGCGAGATCGTACCCATCGGCCTGCCGCGCGAGCGTAAGCTCGGCGACCTCGCCCATGCCGGCGACGAGCTTGCCCGCATCCGCGGCCATTTCGCCGACAGCTCGATGATCGACTGAGGAGACCGTCCCATGTATCGCGATAGTTCCAAGCTGCTTCAGGCCGTCCTGGTCGTCCTGGTCTTCTTCATCGTCACCGGAGGCTGGGAATTCTATGTCTGGGTCAGCGAGACGCCGGCCTTCGTGCTGCCCGCGCCGAGCGTCGTCGGCAAGCAGCTCTTCTCGCTGCTCGGCAACGCCATGTTCTGGGATAATTTCTGGGTCACCATGTATGAGGTGTTGATGGGTTACGTGCTCGGCATCCTGATCGCCGTGGTGCTGGGCGTCCTGATCTCGCAGATCCGCCTGCTCGATCTCAGCCTGATGCCTTACATCGTCGCCTTTCAGACAATCCCGAGCGTCGCGCTCGCGCCGATCTTCCTGCAATGGTTCGGCTACGGCCTCGCCTCGAAGATCGTCATGGCCGCGCTGATCGCCTTCTTCCCGATGCTGGTCAACGTCATCGCCGGGCTGCAAGCCTCCGGCCGCGACGAGGTGCAGATGCTGAAAGCCTTCGGCGCGAGCCGCCTCCAGATCCTCATGAAGGTGCGCGTGCCGAATTCGCTGCCTTACGTCTTCGCGGGCCTCGGACTGGGCGTGGTCTTCGCGCTGGTCGGCGCCATCGTCGCCGAATTCGTCGGCGCGCAGAAGGGGCTCGGCAAGATGATCCTGCAATTCAACGAGCAGTTCAACATCGCCGGCATGTTCGCCATCCTCATCGTGCTCGCCGCCATCGGCATGACGATGCACTCCATCGTCGGCATGGCCAAGCGCCGCGTCGTCTTCTGGGCGGGCGATCACTGAGACTTTTTCGCGCGGCGGCGCCGTCCGCCGCGCGAGGGACTGAAAACAGGGGCGGGACGACCGTCCAGCAAGGAAGAGACCCATGCAGACCACGCAGCGCGAAACGCCCGGCTTCACCAATTCCAGACAATACAGGGAGTATGCCGTGCGGCATCTCGCCAACGGCGTCTCCTCGACGCCGCGCACCGCGCAGCTTCCGGTGCCGGTCGCCATGGACCGTGCCCTCGACGCGATCCTCACCGATGTCGACGGCAACGACTACATCGACTACACGATGGGCTACGGCCCGCTGATCCTCGGCCACAATCCGCCGGAGGTGGTCGCGGCGCTGAAGGCGGAGATCGACAAGGGTTTTCGCACGGCGAGCGTTCACCGGGGGGAGGGGCGGCTGGCCGAGCTGATCGCCGAGACCGTGCCCTGCGGCGAGATCTCCTCCTTCGTCAGCACCGGGACCGAGGCCGTGCAGCTTGCCCTGCGCATCGCCCGCGCCGCGACCGGACGCACCCGCATCATCAAGTTTCGCGCCAACTATCACGGCTGGTTCGACAGCGTTCATGTCGCCAATGCACCCGGCAACGACGGCCCGGGCTCGGGGGGACAGGACCCCAAGGCGTCGGAAAACATCACGGTCGTCGACTGGGGCGACGCCGCCGCCCTCGAAAAGGTGATATCGAGCGACTATGCCGCCGTCATCCTCGAAGCGGCCGCGGTCAATGCCGGCTGCTTCGCGCCGCCGGAAGGTTTTCTGCAGGCCGTCCGCGACCTGACGCGCAAGCACGGCGTCGTCCTGATCTTCGACGAGGTCATCACCGGCTACCGGCTGGCGCTCGGCGGCGCACAGGAGATGTTCGGCGTCACTCCCGATATCGCCGTCCTCGGCAAGGCCATCGGCGCCGGCATGCCGATCAGCGCGGTGACCGGCAGCAGGGCGGTCATGGAGGCGCTGGTTGATGGCCGCGTGATGCATCGCGGCACGTTCAATGGCAATCCCCTCTCGGTCAGCGCGGCCATTGCCTGCGTGGAACGGCTGCAGCGGGACGGCGCGGAGATCTATCCGCGCATGACGGCACAGGCTGCGGCCATACAGGCGCATATCAATGCGGAAGCGGCGGCTCTCGATCTCGACGTCTGCGCCAACGGCGTCGGCTCGGCGGTGCAGATCTTCACCGGCGTCCGGCAGATGGCGAACATCGCCGATCTTGCCAAGGCGGACAGGAGCAGGATCGTCCGGCTGACCGAGATGCTGATGATGAACGGGCTGATGCCGCTGCCGCGCGGTCTCATGTATCTCTCGGCGGCCCATACGGATGGGGATATCGAAACCACGCTGCACGCGCTTTCGAAGGGGCTGCGCGCCTACGCCGCGCTCTGAACCGCTCGGGGTGATCCCTATGGAAAGGCCGCGCCCGCCGGACGTGGCCTTTCGTCATTCAGAGGGTCTTCACCAGGAAGTCGCTCGGGGCCTGGTCGAGCAATTGCCGGGCCAGCCTGCGGCCAAGTTCGGCGGCGTCCGCGACATCCGCCTCGCCGGAGGCCGAGATCACCTCGGAGCCGTCGAGGCGAAGGATCTCGCCGCGAAGGTGAATACGGTCCCCGATGATCTCGGAGAGGCCGGCGATCGGCGTCTGGCACGATCCGTCGAGCACGGCGAGGAAGGCGCGCTCGGCGGCCATCTGACAGCCGGTCGCCGCATCGTCGAGCGGCGCAAGCAGTTCGGCGACATGGGCGTCGTCCGCGCGCCGCTCGATGGTCAGCGCGCCCTGACCGACGGCCGGCAGCATGTCGCCCGTGTCGATCGGCCGCCCGACGGCGCCGGACATGTGCAGCCGGTTGAGGCCGGCCACGGCGAGAAGCGTCGCCACGGCCACACCGTCCTCCAGCTTCTTCAGCCGGGTCTCGACATTGCCGCGGAAGTCGACGATCGCCAGGTCGGGCCGGCGATGGAGAAGCTGGGCGCGCCGCCGGACGCTCGACGTGCCGACGACCGCGCCCTCGGGCAGGTCCCACAGGCTTTCCCAGCGGGCGGAAACGAAGGCGTCGCGCGGGTCCTCGCGGACCAGGTGACAGCCGAGCGCCAGGCCCTCCGGCCGCTCGACCGGCACGTCCTTGACGCAGTGCACGGCCATGTCGATGGTGCCGTCGAGCAGCGCATCCTCGATTTCCCGGGTGAAAAGACCTTTTCCACCGACGTCGCGCAGGGCGCGATCCTGGATCCGGTCGGCGGTGGTCTTGATGACGACGATCTCGAACGCTTCTTCGGGCAGGCCGTGGGCGGCCATGAGCAGCGACCGGGCTTCGATGGCCTGCGTAAGTGCCAGAGGCGAACCCCGGGTGCCGATCTTCAAGGACGCGTTCTGTGTCATGTCGCTTGATTATCATTGCTGAATTTTGTGTGCAACGCACCGCCGATCTCGAAGGGCTGATCTCGATCCCGTACGACCGCCATTCCTGCCAGCCTGCGGCCTATACCGCGCGGTCGGTCACGGTGTGAAGAGGGTGAATTTCGTCATGGAGATGGAGGTCGCCGCCACCTGGACGTGATGGGCAAGCTCGGCCTCGACGCGCTCGACGGTCCAGCGGGTGGTGGGCGCGGCGATATTGACGGCGGCGACGGCCTGGCCATGGTCGTCGGTGATGGCGGCGGCGACGGAAATATCCCCCATCACCGTCTCGTTGGCGACGATGGCGTAGCCTTTTTCGGCCGCCTCCTGGATGCGCGCGCGCAGCAGGCCCTCGTCGGTCACCGTGGCGGGCGTCAGCGGGCGCAGGTCCGTCTGGGCGAAGACCTCGTCCCGCTCGGCGGCGGTGCGGCGGGACAGGATGACGGTTCCCGATGCCGTGAAGAGTGCCGGCAGGCGGCTTCCCACCATGATGTCGACATTGACGAGATGCTGGCCGGGAAAACGGCCGACATAGACGATCTCGGGCCCGTCGAGTTCCTGCAGGTTGGCGGTCTCGCCGACGCCGCGGCTGATCTGCAGGAGATAGGGGGCCGCCTTGTGCAAGACCTCATGGGCATGCAGGTAGTTGTAGGCGAATTGCAGGACCCGCGAGGTCAGGGCATAGTTGCGGCTGTTGTGCGCCCGGCGCAGGTAGCCGAGCGTTTCGAGCGTATAGACCAGCCGCTGGGCGGCGCTGCGGTCGAGCCCCGCCGCCTTGGCGATGTCGGAAAGCGGCATCTGCCGGGCCGGGCCGTCGAAGGCGTGCAGGATGCGGAACATCTTCTCCGACGAGCCCACGAACAGCGAGGACCGCTTCGGATCGCCGCCGTCGTCCTTCGTCTCTTCCTGTGTCGCCGGGATGTCGGCCTTGCGTGACATGCTGGTCTTCCGTTCTCGCCGTCCTGTCGGACCTTCCGTTTCGGATATGGCTGTAAACCCAGCCATATCCGTTGTCCACCGGCGCGGAAAACCTGTCACGCGGCCTTTTCGAGGCGTTCGAGCAGGCGGGCATATTCCGCGCGCAAGGCGTTGCGCAGTTCGTCCTTCGGCTGGCGCAACGGCATCAGCGTGCGCGGCGCGTCGATGCCGATCATGTCCATCACCGATTTCATCGGGCCGGGATTGGTCTCGGCGAAGGCGAGGTTCATCAGCGGGATCAGCTCGCGGTGCAGCGCCAGCGCTTCCTGCGTCTTGCCGGAGGAGGCGAGATCGAACAGACGCCGCCAGGTGCGGGGCAGCAGGTTGGCGGTCACCACGATGCCGCCCTTTGCGCCGGCCGTGACATGCAGCGGGAACAGCGAATCCTCGCCGCTCAGCACCGTGAAGGACGGATCGACGCCAGCGACGACGCGCAGGTAATGATACATGTCCGTGTTGCAGGCCTTCATGCCGATGATGCGCTCATGGCGCGACAGCTCGTGCAGCACTTCGGGATCGATGGCGATGCGGGTGCGGTAGGGGATCTCATAGATCAGGATCGGCAGCGGAGAATTGTCGGCATAGCGCAGGAAATAGTCGCGGATGCCGGCCTGCGTCGGGTTGGTGTAATAGGGCGTGATGACGAGGAGGGCGTCCGCGCCGGCGGCGGCGAAATCCTTGCCGGCATCGAGCGCGTCGTGGAAGCCGGTGTCGAGCACGCCGGGGATGACCGGACCCGCACCGGCCATGGCCTTGGCGCTCATTTCCACGAAGCGATTGCGCTCGCGGCGCGACACGGCGCCGTATTCGCCGGTGCCGCCGAGCGGCACGACGCCGTCGATGCCCTGCTGCTTCAGCCAGGCAAACAGCGCGTCGGTCGCCTTGACGTCGATCGTATCGTCGGCCTCGACCGGCGTGACGATCGCCGGAAGGATGCCGTGAAGGCCTGTAGAGTCGAGCATGGAAATTCCTTTCTTTCAAACGGCGGGAGGGTGAAGGCGGCCCGGCTGCGAGCCGCCCTGCAATGAGATCAGCGGGCGAGGCTGCGCTGGCGCATGCGGTCGGCGGTGAAGATCAGCACCGAGATGAAGACGAGCAGGCAGGTGGAGACCGCCGCGATGACCGGCGAGACCTGCAAGGTCACCTCGTCCCAGAACTGCTTGGGCAGCGTGGCGCTGAGGCCGCCGGACGAGAAGAGCGCGATGGTCAGCTCATCGAAGGAAGTGGCGAAGGCGAAGAGGAAGGCCGAGAACATGCCTGCCGCGAGGATCGGGAAGGTCACGTAATAGAGGCTCTTCGCCGGGCTCGCGCCGAGGCTCTGGGCCGCAAGGTCGAGCCGCGTGTCGTAATTGCGCAGCACGGCCACCATGGTCATCACCACATAGGGAACGCAGACGACCGTATGGCCGATGATGAGGCCCAGCGAGGTGCCGACGAGGTTCAGTTCCGCGAAGACATAGAACAGGCCGACGGCGATGATGATGCGCGGGGCGACGATGGGCGACAGCACGAAGGCGAGCAGCGCCGCCTTGCCGCGGATATTGGCGCGGGCAAGGAGGAAGGCGGCGGGAACGCCGATCAGCATCGACAGGATGCCGGTGCCCAGCGCCACCGTCAGCGAGCGCCAGAGCGCCTGCGTCCAGACCGGCGTGTTCCACATCTGCGCATACCATTCCGTGGTGAAGCCGGAGGGCGGCCAGTTGAGACCGGCCTGGCTGAAGGAGATCGGCACCATCAGGAAGGCGGGAACGCTGATGAGCACGAGGATCGTCCAGACGAAGACGGTCAAAGGCCAGGGCGTCTTGCCGGCGTCGGTGCTCTTGCCGCTGCCGGGAAAGAGGCCGATCAGCCCGTCGCTGGCATCGCCCACCATGGTCAGTATCTTCGCCCCGGCGCGGCGGGCTGCCGTGTCGCGGTTGGTGGTGCCGGCGGGGCTTTCGCCCGTCAGCGATGCGAAGCCGAACACCCGGTCGTAGAGGATGAAGACGATCAGCACCACGACGAGAAGCAGCACGGAGATGGCGCCGGCAAGGCCCCAGTTCAGCGTCTGCTGCACCTGGTCGATGATGAGCTGGGTGATCATCGTCTCGAACCGGCTGCCGAGCAGGGCCGGTACGATGAAGAAGCCGATGGCGGTGACGAAGACCATGATGGCGGCGGCGGCGACGCCCGGCATCGAGAGCGGGAAATAGATCGTCCAGAAGGCTGCGCCGGGGCGGGCGCCGAGCGTCGAGGCGGCGCGCGGCAGGTTGCGGTCGATGTTCTCCATCACGGCGAGCATGGTCATGACGGCGAGCGGCAGCATGGCGTGGACCATGCCGACGAGGACCGCGCCGAGGCTGTAGATGAGGTTGGCCGGCCGGTCGATGACGCCGATCGACAGCAGGAACTGGTTGACGACGCCGTTACGGCCGAGGATCACCACCCAGGCGAAGGCGCGCACCAGGAAGCTCGTCCAGAAGGAGAGGAGCACCAGGAAGATCAGCCGGCCCTTCATGCGCGGGCTGGCCGTCGAGATCAGGTAGGCGACCGGATAGGCGAGCGCCACGGAAAGCAGCGTGGTGATCAGCGAGATCTTCAGCGTGATCCAGAGGACCCGGAGATAGAGATCGGAGGCGAAGAGCTGCCTGTAGGCGGCGAGCGAAAAGCCCTCCGCATCGACGAAGCTGAGCGAGAGGAGCTTGCCGACGGGATAGACCAGGAAGCCGACGAGCAGCAGCAGGAGCGGCGCGATCATCAGCCAGTTCTTGATCCAGTCCGGCATGGGCGCGGAGCGGGTGCGGTTGGAAGCGGCGCTCATCGGCTCAGGTCCTCGCGCTTTCCGGGATCGCCACGGCGTCCGTGCCGTGCCAGGCAAGCGCCACGCGGTCGCCCATGCGGAAGGTCTCGCCGCTCGCACGGGTCGGGAAGGCGGCGACGAGATCGGGAAGCTCCTCTTCGGCGGCCTTCATGTAGACCTTGGTGAGGCTGCCCGTCACCATGACGTCGGTGACGGTCGCCTGCAGCCTTGCGCCGTCCGCCTCGCCCGCCGGGGCGATGGAAAGGTTCTGCGGGCGGATCATGATGTGCACGGCCGCGCCCGGCGCGAGCCGGCCGTCGGCGAGCGCGCGGCCCTTGACGGCACCGGCGCCGATGGCCACGGCGATCTCCCCGCCCTCGACCGCCTCGACCTTTGCCGGCAGGAGGTTCGATTCGCCGAGGAAGTCGGCGACGAAGAGGGTCTCGGGGCGGAAATAAAGGTCGCCCGGCGTGCCGAGCTGCTCGATCCGGCCGGAATTCATCAGGCAGATGCGATCCGACATGGTCATCGCCTCTTCCTGGTCGTGGGTGACGTAGATGATCGTCGCGCCCAGCTCCCGGTGGATACGCTTTATCTCGAGCTGCATGTGCTCGCGCAGCTTCTTGTCGAGCGCGCCGAGCGGCTCGTCCATCAGGATGATCGAGGGCCGGTAGACCATGCAGCGGGCCAGTGCCACGCGCTGCTGCTGGCCGCCCGAAAGCTCCTTGGGATAGCGCTGCGCGATATGCGGCAGGCGGATCATCTCCAGCGCCTCCTGCGCGCGGCGGCGGGCTTCTCCGGCCTCGACCTTGCGCATCTTCAGCGGGAAGGCGATGTTTTCCAGGATGGTCATGTGCGGGAAGAGCGCATAGTTCTGGAAGACGACGCCGATGTCGCGCAGGTGCGGCGCGCTGTAGGTCACGTCGTCGCTGCCGATCAGCACCGCGCCGCCGTCTGGCCGCGCCAGGCCCGCGACGAGGCTGAGGAGCGTCGTTTTTCCCGAGCCGGACGGCCCGAGCAAGGTGAGGAATTCGCCCTCTGCGACGACGAGGTCCGTCTCGGCGAGTGCGACGAAATCCCCGTAGCGTTTGGAGAGTTTCTGCACGGTCAGGCTGGATGACGACATGGGGTGCCCTGCTGAAAAGAGAGAGAGGGGCGGGGCCCACGCCGTGCGCGAGCCCCCGGATACGGATCAGCGGATCAGGTGAGCAGCCAGCTGTTGTAGCGCTCGATGACGGCAGCCTGGTTGTCGAGCCAGTACTTGGCGTCGATCTGCACCCCGCTCTCGATGTTCTTCGGGAAGGTCGGCGAATCCTGTGCGACCTTCGGGTCGATCAGGTCGAAGGCGGCCGGCTGGGTGACGCCGGCGGCAAAATATTCCATCAGCGCGGCCTGACGCTTGGCGTCGGAGGCGAACTTGATGAACTCGCGGCAGGCGTCGGCGTTGGGCGTGCCGGCGAGGATCGACCAGCTGTCGAGGCCCCAGATGTTCTGGTCCCAGACGATCTCGACAGGCGCGCCGCCGGCCCGGGCGGACTGGGCGCGCGAGACCCAGGTCGGGATGAGGTCGACCTCGCCGGAGGTCAGCATCTGCTCCACCTGCGCACCGCTGGTCCAGAAGACGTCGATGTTCTGCTTGATCGTGTCGAGCTTCTTGAAGGCGCGGTCGATGTCGCAGGGATAGACGTCCTTGGTGGCGACGCCATCGGCCAATAGCGCCTGCTCGATCGTGTCGAAGGGATGTTTGCGCAGCGCCCGGCGGCCCTCGAAACCTTCGACATTGAAGAAATCGGCCCAGGATTTCGGCGCCTCGCGGCCCTCGAAGGCATCCGAGCGATAGGCGAGGACGGTGGTGTAGACATTGTTGCCGACGCCGTATTCCGACATGTACTGCTTGGGCATTGTGGCGATGACGGGATCGCTTTCGAGGCCGTGCGGCTCCAGGTATTTCTTGTCGCCGGAGGTCAGCATGAGGATGGCCGGCTGGCTGATCTTGGCCATGTCCCAGGTATAGGCGCCGGCATCGACCATCGAGCGGATCTGCGCGGTCGGCTCGGCATTGGCCTGCACGCCGACGACCTCGATGCCCGTCGCCTCCTGGAACGGGCCGTAGAAGACGGCGCCGTAGGCCTTGGTATAGATGCCGCCGTCGTCGCGCACGACGATACGCTTGCCCTCAGCGCGCGAGGGCGTCCAGATGGCAGGGGCGGCCAGCGCCGCACCCGCGATGGCGGTGGTCTTGAGAAGCCGGCGGCGCGACCAGCCCTGGTTCAGAATGCTCATTTCAGTTCTCCTCTTTCGCTGTTGATTGTCGGAACCGGCATGGCCGCCGGTGTGGCATTGTCGCCGCTGGATCAGGCGTCCGGCGGAATGAGGCGGCCCGGATTGAACAACCCCTTGGGGTCCAGGGCAGCTTTGACGGCGCGCATGAGCGCAAGGTCCGCGGGGCTCTTGTAGCGGGCCATTTCCTTCAGCGAGACCTGTCCGACGCCGTGCTCGGCGCTGAACGTGCCGCCGAGCGCATGGGCGGCATCGTTGACGGCATGGCGGATCGTCTCGGCCAGCGCGTCGCGATCCTCCAGCTTATCCCACTGGTCGAAGTTGAAGAAGGGAATGAAGTGGACGTTGCCGTCGCCCATATGGCCGACGATGACCAGTTCGGCCTCCGGCGCGAGTGCCTTCACAGCGGCACCTGCCTCGCGGATGAAGTCGGCTGTGGCGGAAACGGGCACGGCGCAGTCGGTGGTGAGGCCGACGCCGCCCTTCTTGTTGGCTTCCGAAACGCTGTGGCGCAGTTCCCACATGGCTGCACGCTGGCCTTCGCTTGCGGCGATCACGGCATCCGTCACCAGACCGTCTTCGAACGCCCGGGCGAGAAGACCTTCAAGGGCGGCGTCGAGGTCGTCTTCGCCACCGGTGTCGGAAAGCTCGATCAGGAGGTGCCAGTCGTGCGCGGCCTCCAGCGGCGAGCGGCGCTGCGGCACATGGCGCACCACGAGGTCGAGCTGCTTGCGGTTCATCAGCTCGAAGCCGGAGAGTTTTGCGCCGCCCTGCTCCTGCACCCGCGTCAGCAGCCGCACGGCGGCCTCGGGATCGGCAAGGCCGGCCCAGGCGACGGCGTGGCGCGTCGGCAGCGGATGCAGCTTCAGAACGGCGGCGGTGACAATGCCGAGCGTGCCTTCCGAGCCGATGAAGAGATGTTTCAGGTCGTAGCCGGTATTGTTCTTGCGGAGCGCCGTCATGTTCGACCAGACGGTGCCGTCCGGCAGCACGGCTTCGAGGCCGAGCACGTTCTCGCGCGTATTGCCGTAGCGCAGCACCGAGGTGCCGCCGGCATTGGTGGCGATGGTGCCGCCGATCTGGCAGGAGCCTTCCGCGCCAAGGCTGACGGGATAGTAGCGGCCCGCCGCGCGCGCCGCCTCCTGCACATTGGCGAGCACGCAGCCCGCTTCCACTTCCATCGTGTTGTTGACCGGATCGACCTTGCGGATGCGGCGCAGGCGCTCCAGCGCGACGATCACCGGCGCGGGGCCTTCGGCCGCCGGAACCGAGCCGCCGACGAGGCCCGTATTGCCGGCCTGGGGGAGAACCGGCACCCCATGCCGCGCGCAGCAGGCGACGATGCCGGCGACCTCTGCGGCATCGGCGGGGCGGGCGACGCACAGCGCCTTGCCCCGATACCGGCTGCGCCAGTCCTCCGTCGCGAAGGCCATCGCCGCCTCGTCGGTCAACACCGCGTCGGCGCCGATGAGGTCCGTGAGCTCTTCAATCAGGGTCTTGGTCATTGGTCTTCCCAAGTGATTGCATTTCGATTATAATAATTGAAATACGATAGACGATAATTGCCGGCCTGACAAGACGCCGACTCGGCTTTCCGAAAACGAGGCGGAAAACGATCGTGGCGCGATTCGATTTTGCGTTGACAGGTACGCGCAAGAAATCGTATTGAAATCCATATGAATTGCATTGTGATTATATCTGATGCAGCCCGAAACCCTGGTGAACCATGAAGCCGCTCAACGTCGCCGATTACCGCCTGGCCGCAAAAAGGCGGCTTCCCCGCGGCATGTTCGAATATATCGACCGCGGAACGGAGGATGAGGTCGGCCTCAGGGGCATCCGCAGCGCCCTCGACGCGACCCGGCTCAATCAGCACGTTCTCAACGACGTCTCCGCGCCCGATACCTCGACGGTGATCTTCGGGGAGACGCTGCCGCTGCCGGTCATCATCTCGCCGACGGCCGTCGCGGGTCTCGTCTGGCACGACGGCGAGGTGCAGCTTGCCCGCGCCGCGCGGGCGGCGGGCATTCCCTTCTGCGTGGCGACGCAGTCGATGACCTCCATGGAGGATATCGCGGCCGGCGCTGAAGGCGCCAATCTCTGGTTCCAGCTCTATGTCTTCGAGGATCGCGGGCTGACGCGTGACCTCCTGCGGCGCGCCAAGGCCCTCGGCATCCGCAACCTGCTCTTCACCGCCGATACGCCCCGCTCGCCGAAGAAGGAGTGGAACACCCGCAACGGCTTCGGCATCCCAATCAAGCCGTCGCTGGCCGGCGGGCTCGATCTTCTCACCCATCCGCGCTGGTCGCTCGCCGTGATGGCACGCTACGTGCTGACGACGGGCGTGCCGACCTATGCGCATTATCCGCCGGAATACCGCACCAGCATCACGCGCGCCGCCGTCTGGGACAATGTCAAGCTGGCGCGGCGGCTGACCTGGGACGATTTCGCCGAGGTGCGCAAAGAATGGGACGGCAACCTCATCCTCAAGGGCGTGCTCTCCCCGGCCGATGCCGAACGCGCGCTGTCGCTCGGGGCCGATGGCGTCGTCGTCTCGTGCCATGGCGGACGCAATCTCGATTCCGCCCCGATGGCGCTCGACGCCCTGCCGAAGATCGCCGATGCGGTCGGAGGGCGCATGACGATCCTTGCCGACAGCGGCATCCGCCGCGGCAGCGACATCGTCAAATACATCGCCTCGGGCGCCGACGCCGTGCTCGTCGGCCGCGCGACCCTCTATGGAACGGCGGTGGGCGGCGAAAAGGGCGCGAAGGGCGTGATCGACATCCTCGCCGAGGAACTCGACCATTGCATGGCCTTCACGGGACGCTCGCGCCTGTCGGAGATCACGCGCGATGCGATCTGGCGGCCATAATATCCGTCGTTCACATCTATCTGGCCTCGTCCCCTCGACGCGGTGCCGGCGGGCGGGCATTGTCGGCGGCCGGACGGAACGGGAGTGGATGGACGCATGGCGGAAGAGAAGAAGGATACGGACGATCACCTGCTGGTGGGCAGCGTCGTCAAGGCGTTCCGCGTGCTGGAGGCGTTCGACCGTCCGCACCGCAGCATGGGTTTTTCCGAGATCTCCCGGGTGACGGGCCTTGAGAAGAGCGCCGCGCAGCGCGCCGCCCATACGCTGTGGCGTCTCGGCTACCTCGAAAAGACGCCCGGCTCCGGCGAATACCGGCTGTCGCTGCGCTGTCAGGACATCGGCATGCGCTTTGCCGAGACGAACCGCATCGTCGAGGCGGTCGCGCCCTATATCTCGCTCCTGCGCCGCAAGACGCAGGCCTCCGTCAATCTCACCATGCTCGACGGCACGGAGACGGTCTTCGTGCAGCGGCACACGACCGTGGACATGCTCGGCAACAAGCTCGGCGTGCGCGCGCGCCTGCCCGCCTATTGCACGGCGACGGGCATCGCCATGCTCGCCCGGTTGCCGGACGACGAGGTGCGGGACGTGCTGGCACGCAGCGACCTCAGGCCTGTCATGCCGAACACGGTCTGGCAGACCGACAGGATCCTGGAGCGCATCGGCGAGACCCGCGCGCAACGCTACGCCTTTGGCGTGGAGGAGGACATGGCGAGCGACATCACGCTCGCCTGCGGCTTCACCGATCCGGCGACCGGCGACGTTGCGGCGATCGGCCTTTCCTATTTCAGCGGCACGACGAGCGTTGAGGAGGTGCATGCCCAGGCGTGCGACCTGCTCGTCAGCGTGGTCGACAATCTTGCCGGCGAACTCGCCGGAAACTGACGGCGCTTTTTCTCTTTTTTGCGATGAATGGCTCAAGAAGGAAGGATTCTATCGCGCATTATTAATTACAATGTAATTATAAAGAAATGGATTGTAATTTACCTGATTTGTTATACGATCAGTGTGTGAGGAGAGGGCGTGCGAAAGCGCCCATGAACCGAAAATCCAGGACAACAAGGGAACTGCGCTGTGAAGAAAATCGCGATGTGGGGCGCTGCCTGCTGGGCGGTGCTGGCTGTGGCGGGTGTTGCCTCGGCGGGCACGCTGGAGGACGTCAAAACCAATGGTATTCTCAAATGCGGTGTGACCACCGGCAATGCCGGTTTCTCCGCGCCGGATGAGAAGGGCGAGTGGGAAGGCTTCGACGTCGACCTCTGCCGGGCTGTCGCCGCCGCCGTGCTGGGCGATCCGACGAAGGTGCAGTTCACGCCGCTTTCGGCGAAGGACCGCTTTCCGGCGCTTCAATCCGGCGAGATCGACATCCTGTCGCGCCAGACGACCTGGGTGCTGAGCCGCGAAGCGAGCCTCGGCTTCCTCTTCGGGGCGGTGACCTATTACGACGGCCAGGGCTTTCTCATCAACAGCAAGAAGATGCCCGACGTGACCTCCGCGCTCGGCCTTTCCGGCGCGACGATCTGCCTGCTGGCCGGCACGACGACGGAACTGAACCTTGCCGACTATTTCAAGGCGAACAACCTGGAATATTCCCCGCTGGTCTTCGAGAAGATCGAGGAGGCCAAGTCCGCCTATGACAGCGGCCGCTGCGACGTCTATTCCGACGACCAGTCGAACCTCTACAGCGCCCGCTTGTCGCTGTCGGCCCCGGCCGAACATGCGGTCCTGCCGGAGATCATCTCGAAGGAGCCGCTCGGCCCCGTCGTGCGCCAGGGCGACGACCGCTGGTTCAACATCGTGAAGTGGACGCATTTCGCCATGGTGCAGGCCGAGGAGTTCGGCATCACCCAGGCCAATGTCGATGAGATGAAGACCTCGCCCAATCCGGAGGTCAAGCGCCTGCTCGGCATGGAAGCCGACGCGAAGCTGGGCACCGACCTCGGCCTGACCGAGGACTGGGTGGTGCGCATCGTCAAGGCCGTCGGCAATTACGGCGAAGTGTTCGACCGCAATATCGGCTCGGGCAGCCCGCTCAAGATCGCCCGCGGCCTGAACGGGCTGTGGACCGACCACGGCCTGCAATACGCCATGCCCGTGCGCTGAACGCCTATGATCGCCGGAGGCGGGCGACCGCCTCCGGCAGCGTCCGGCTTTCAGGCGGATGTCGTCCCGGCCAGTTCGACCGCGCGCCGATGCGCCGCCACCGCCGCCTTGCGCATCACGTCCCGCAGCCCCTCGTCCCCCATCAGGACGGTCAAAGCCGCCTCCGTCGTGCCGCCGGGGCTGGTGACCTGCCGGCGCAGGTCGGACGGCGGCGTGCCCGTCGCCATGGCCAGGGCGCTGGCTCCCTCGACCGTTTCCCTTGCAAGGGCCAGGGCGAGGGGAGCGGGAAGGCCCAGGTTTACGCCGGCGTCGGCGAGGCATTCGATGAAATGGAAGACATAGGCGGGACCGGAGCCGGAAATGGCGGTCGCCGCGTCGATCGCCGCTTCGCTTTCCACCCGGTGCACCGTCCCGTTCGCCGACAAAAGCCGCGTTACACTCGCGACCTGCGCCGCGCTCGCCCGTTCGTTCGCGCAAAGGACGATGGAGCCCTTGCCGATGGCCGCCGGCGTGTTCGGCATGGCCCGGACGATCGCAACCTCGCCGAGGCCGGCGGCGATGGAGGCCAGTGGAATGCCGGCGGCGATGCTCACGGTGACACCCTCGGCCACATGCGGCCGATAGGCCGGCAGTGCTGCGGCCATGGCCTGCGGCTTGACGGCGAATATCGCGAGCGCGGCCTTGAAGCCGGGTTCGAGCGTTTCCGTCGAGACATGGGTCCTGACCCCGAGCACACCGGCCTCCTCGCGCAGCGTACCGGCCGGCTCGACGACATGAACCGCGTCGGCGCGGGTGAAGCCCGCGTCCAGCCAGCCCCGCAGCATCGCGCGGCCCATATTGCCGCATCCGACCAGCAACAGCGGGCCGCTCATGGTATTGTCGTCCATGTCAGGCCTCCGTCGTCGGAACGCCGTTGACCACAAGATCGGCAATGGTCTTGCCCCAGCCGTTCTCTTCCGTGGCAAAGAAATCGCCGACGACATAGCTGGCGGCCAGCACTGTCACGGGGCCGAGCGGGCCGATCGGATCGGTGGGAAGCGAACCGAGCGACACCGCCGCCGAGCCCCAGCGGCAGGAGGTCAGGCGGAAATCCGGCGAGGTGTCGCGGGCGATCACCCGCTTGTTGAGGATCGTGCCGTCCGGCGCGGGCTGGATGTGGATGTTGAGATGCGGCGTGGTCTTCAGCGGCTCCGTCTCCGTCCCGTCGAAACGGCAGTCGATGGTGATGAGCGGCACGCCGTGGCGCACGACGCGCGCGCTCGCGCCGCCGTCCTTCTCCTCCAGCGTGATCGTGCCGAATTTTTTCGGATAGCCCCAGAGGTCGCGGCCGGCGGCAATGGCGGCGTCGTTGTCCTCGTATTCAAAGAGGAAATAGCCGCCCTCGCGCTCGCCGAAGCGGACCGGAATGACGATGCCCGCATCCATGAAGGGCGCCTTGCGGCAGTTGGTGAAGTCGGAAACGTAGACGAGGAACCGGTCGCCGTTCAGCGTGAAGGGCGTGTTTTCCAAATACTGGCCGAGGATGGCCGGATCGCCCCGGCAGATCGCGTTGAGGCTGCGGTTGCCGGGGCATTCGTAGGGCACGAACGGATCGGGAATCAGGGGAGCCTGGAGCGGCATGTTGTTGCCGTTCTGAAGGGGGATGCGATTCATGGCGGTCCTCTTAGCGGTGCGTGAAGAAATATTCTGCAAAATTCATTTATATGAATTTGATATAGGGGACTTTCGTGTCGTCAAGCGATTTCCGCGGCTACCAGCACTTGGAAGAGCGTAAATCCCAAGCCTTATTTCCTGCCGGGAATCGAAATAATGTATTCTGATCAGTGAGATATGAAGAGTTCGAGCGGCTTGGCGGGAAGTTCGCTTGACAGAATTTCAAAATTGATCTGAAATGTCAGTGCAATGAAATTTTGAACGGCTGTGAGCGACATGAAACCGTACGACCCCCTGCAATTCTGGAATTTCCTGCGCTTCGGCCCGGGAAACGTCACCTATGCCTGCCCCGGCCTGAAGACGCTCTCGGTCTATTGCCGGGGCGAGCGCGCGCAGATGGAGCGCCTTCTGGACCCGCTGCCCTTCGAGCTGGCGGATGACCGCTTCGTCGTCTCCATCGCCGATTTCGGCAACAATTCCGGCCGCACCTATTTCGACGCCGCGGTCATCCTGCCGGTCCGATACGGCGAGCATGTCGGCGGCACCTACTATTTCGAATACGAGGACAAGCACACGACCGTCGCCGGCGGGCGGGAGCTGTGGGGGTATCCCAAGCATTTCGCCCGGATCGAACTGGAGGAGACGGCGACCGGCATGCGCGGCAAGACCTCGCTCTACGACGACGTCATGTTCGAGATCGCGGTGGATTTCGACCCCTCGGTCAGCCGCGAGGCCTGGGCGGACCTGCGCCTCTTCCCGCACTACCAGGTGCGTGCCGTGCCTGAGGTCAACGGGCCGGGTTTCCAGACCTTCGACATCATCAGCCGCAACACCATCAAGGACTACAAGCTGACGGAGCGCAAGGTCGGTCGCGGCCGCGTTTCCCTCGGCCCGACGATTTCGGTTGGCGGGGAACGGCTGCGGATCGCCGAGGTGCTCGGCGCCGAATATACGGTGGGCGATTTCGCCTCGACGCCGGAAAACGGCGTGCCGACCGTCGTCGCGTCGCTCGTTTGACGCATTTGCGGCGCCGGATCCGGTTTTGCGGATCCGGCGCCGATACCCGATAAAGCTCGACCAAAAAGGGGAATCACGACATGAGCAAGGTATCCACCAAGACACTCCTGGCCTCGGCCGTCTTCGCCGTGCTGGCGGCAGCGCTGCCGGCAAAGGCCGAAACGGCGGCGTTCGGCCGTTGCGAATTGAAGGAAGGCGCCGCCAAGCACGCGTTGAGCCCGGCCCACGAGGGCGTGCTGACCATCGCCGTGCCGCTGCCCTCGCCGCAGGCCTACCAGGGCAACACGCCGGAAACCATCGACGGCGGCTATCTCTATTGCCTCGGCGCGGAGATCGCCAGCCGTGGCGGCATCGGCAAGATCGTCGTCAAGAACGCCTCGTTCGAGTCCCTCGTAACGGGCAAGGCGTCCGATTTCGACATGTCGATCTGGGATCTCTTCCCCACCGACGAGCGCAAGAAGTCGGTCGATTTCTCCGGCAGCTACCGCTTCACCGATACCGGCGTGATCGCCAAGGCCGGCAGCGACGTGACGGCCAAGACACTGGGCGCCAAGCGCATCGGCGTGCTGCTCGGCTCGGTGCAGGAGAAATTCGTGCGCGAGAAGCTGAAGCCGACCGGGGACCTGCGCATCTTCCAGTCGAACGACGATATGTGGGCGGCGCTGATGGCCAACCAGATCGACGCGGCGCTGGCCGATACGGAAACGGCGCTGCCGCGCGCCACCGCCTCGAACGGCGCGCTGAAGGTGTTCGGCCGCTATCCGATCGGCGGGGACGTCGCGATCCTCTTCCCCAAGGGCTCCGCCAATGTCGCGCCCACCGATGCGATCCTCGCCGACATGCGCGCCGACGGCTCGCTCGCGGCGATCGAGGTCAAGTGGCTCGCGCCGATCCTCGGTGCGCCGGTCTCCAGCATCGAGGAGTGGACGACCGAATGACGGTGACGAAGAGCATCGACGCGCCGGCGCTGTCGGGAACGAGGGAGGGGGCGCACCAGACGCCCCCGCTTCCGATGGGCTGGCCCCTTGCCTTCGCCGCGGCGCTGGCCACGGCTTCGATCGGTATCGCCTTTCTTGCCGGCGGCAGCGTCGCGACGCTTGCCGGCGAGAGCATGCGGCTTGCCGGCGCGATTGCGGCCGCGCTCGCCGTGGCCTTCGCGCTTGGCATCCCCATGAGCCGCGCGTTGCGGGCGCGGCGCCTTTCGGCCGAGGCTTGGCGCGGGGGCGTTCCCGTCGCAGCGCGTGTCGAGGCGGCCCATGCCCGCCACCATGCCTTCACGGCGATGGGGCTCGGCCTGTTCCTTTTGCCCGTGCTCGCGGTCGCGACCTTCCTGACGATCAACGATGCGGTGGTCTACAAGACCTTTCTGCGCGGCGACGTCATCCTGGCGAGCCTTGTCGACGTCACCAAGGCCTTCGGCGCGAACCTCACGATCGCCGTCGCCGCGCAGGTCCTCTCCATGCTGCTCGGCCTGCTGCTCGCCATCGGCCGTTCGTTGCAGGGATCGAGCTTCGCGCTGGTGCGCGGCGTCTGCATCTTCTATGTCGATATCTTCCGCAGCCTGCCGGCCATCGTCATCATCTATCTCGTCTGCTTCGGCGTGCCGCTGATGGGCATTCCCGTGCTCAGCGACGGCGATCCGATGCTCTACGCCATCGTCGCGCTGTCCCTGACCTATGCCGCCTATAACGGCGAGCAGTTCCGCGCCGGCCTCAAGGGCATCCATCACAGCCAGATCTCCGCCGCCCAGTCGCTCGGCATCCCGCCCGGCGCAGTGCTGCGCCTCATCGTGCTGCCGCAGGCCATGCGCCGCATCGCCGGCCCCATGCTCGGCAATTTCATCGCGCTGCAGAAGGATACGGCGCTGGTGAACATCGTCGGCATCGTCGATGCCTTCACCCAGGCCAAGATCTATTCGGCCAACTACTACAATCTCTCGTCCGTCACGGTGGTCTGCATCCTCTTCATCGCCATCACCATTCCGCAGACCCGGCTGGTCGACTACCTCGTCGCCCGCGCCGACACCAAGGAGGGCCGCTGAGATGGCAAGGCCGCTGATCGAACTTGAGGGCATCGGCAAGTCCTACGGCACCTTCCGCGTCATCGACGGCATCGACCTCGATATCCCGCGCCATTCGGTCGTCTCGCTGATCGGTGCCTCCGGCTCGGGCAAGTCGACGCTGCTGCGCTGCCTCAACGGGCTGGAGGACATCCAGCAGGGCGAGATCCGGCTCGACGGCGAGGTGATCTCCGGCCTCGGCATCGACCACGTGGCGCTGCGCCGGCGCGTCGGCATGGTGTTCCAGAGCTACAACCTCTTTCCCCACATGTCGGTGCTCGGCAACTGCACGGTCGCGCCGGTCATCACCGGCGCCTGCGGCCGGGAGGAGGCGGAGGCGCGGGCGCTCGCCATGCTGGAGCGCGTCGGCATGCGCGACAAGGCGAAGGCCTTTCCCGACCAGCTTTCCGGCGGCCAGCAGCAGCGCGTCGCCATCGCCCGCACCATGATCATGCAGCCGGAGGTGCTGCTGCTCGACGAGATCACCTCGGCGCTCGATCCCGAACTGGTGATGGAGGTGCTCGATCTGGTGCGCGATCTGGCGCGGCAGGGCATGACGATGCTACTCACGACGCACGAGATGAGTTTTGCGCGGGAAATCTCGGATAAAGTATGCTTTCTCTACAAGGGCCGGATCCTGGAAGAAGGTCCGCCCGAGCAGGTGTTCGGCGCGCCGCGCGAGGCGGCGACGCAATCCTTCCTGCGCCGGGTGACGGCCGCAGGACGGCTATGAGGTGAAGGCGGGCGCGGGGCGCCTGCCGGGCAGGCAGTGAAGGACATGTCATGACGACCATCGCGGCGGGTGCGGCCATGCTGCCGGACAGCGACAAGGCGGCCAAATCGGAGGAGCGCTTCAGCGACAAGGTATACGGCATCCTGCTCGACCGGCTGGTGCGCCTGCATTACCAGCCCCTGCAGCCGCTCAACGAGCGGGAACTGACCGCCGAGCTGGATATCGGGCTTGCGCCGATCCGCGAGGCGCTGCGGCGGCTGGAGGGCGAGCATCTTGTGGTGATCTACCCCCGGCGCGGCATCTTCGCCGCCGATATCGGCCTGCGGGACCAGCAGTCGATCAAGGAGATCCGGCTGGAGATCGAGGGGCTGGCGGCCTCGCTTGCGGCCGTGCGCGCGACGACGCAGGAGCGTCAATCGCTGATGAAATTCGCCGAAAAGCTGGTGGAGGAGCGCGACATCTCGCTCCAGATCGCCGGGGACGCCGAGTTCCATCGTCGCATCTACCGCATGGCGCGTAACGACTATCTTGCCGCGATGCTGACGCAGAACTTCAATCTCGCTCTCCGACTCTGGTATTTCTGCAACCAGAGCGCACCTTCGCAGAGCCCCGAAGCGGTCGATCACCGGCCGCTCGCCGTCGCCATCCTCGGCGGCGACAGCGAGGCGGCGCGCGGCCTGATGCGGGCACATGTCGCCCATGATTCCGACCGCGTGCGCGATCTCCTGTTCAAGAGCGCCGGCTGATCGCGGCCCGGGCGGGCTTGCCGTTGCCGGGAGGCCGGGTTACACGGGGCCACAGGGCATCGACGCGATTGCCGGGGTAACGAGTTTGGCTGCTGACAACATGAAGGGTCCGGACGACGCCGATCCGCTGATGGTGCGGTCGGTGGAAAAGGCGTTTCGCGTGCTCGAGGCATTCGACGGCACGAACCGCAGCCTCAGCCTGGCGCAGATCGGCGCCAGTGTCGGGCTCGACAAGAGCGCGGCGCAACGCTTCACCCACACGCTGAACCGGCTGGGTTACCTGCGGAAGGACCCGGTGACGAAGCGTTTCGAACTCAGCCTGCGCAGCCTGGAGATGGCGCGCCATTTCATCACCGCCAACCCGATCGTCAACCAGGCGATGCCCTATCTCCTCCATCTCAGCCGCGAGACGGAGGAGGCGGTGAACCTGACCCTGCCGGACGGCGTGGATATCGTCTTCGCCGCCCGCTTCATGAGCCGGCACATGCTCAACACCGATGTGGTGGTGGGCACGCGCATGCCCGCCTTCTGCACGGCGCCGGGCCGGGCGATCCTTTCCCGCCTGCCGGCCGAGGAGGCTATCTCGCTCCTCGGGCGTTCGCCCCTGCAGGCCTTCACGCCGCAAACGGTGCACACGGTCGAGGCCCTTGTCGCGCAGCTCGATGCGGCCCGCCATGCCGGCTATGCCACGACCTGGGGCGAATTCTTCCCCGGCGATCTCTCGGTCGCGGCCGCCGTGCTCGACCAGGCCGGCCGGCCCGTGGCGGCAGTGAATATCGGAGTCTCCAACGCGCGCTACACGCCGGAGAAAGCCGAGGAGCTTTTTGCGCCGCTCGTCACCGCCGCCGCGCGCTCGATCTCGCAGGCGTCCCCGGCGTTCTGAAATCCTGACACAAGGTCTTTTCGCGCATCTCCGCCAGCCGGCGGCCGATCCTGCACGTCATGAAGAATCCCGTTGACAATTTCATGCATCGAAATACAATACATCGTATTAAATAGAAATACGGTGATTGACATGGCAGATTTCATCCTGACGCAGCAGCATGGCGCATGCCGTGTCATCACGCTGAACCGTCCCGAGGTTCTCAATGCCTGGCACGCGCAAATGCGTGCCGATCTCGTGGAGGCGCTGGAAGCTGCCGAAGAGGATGCGTCCGTCGGAGCGATCGTCATGACCGGGGCAGGGGAGCGTGCCTTCGGCGCCGGGCAGGACCTCAACGAGACCAAGACCTTCGATCCCGACCGCGCGGAAATGTGGATCGGCGAGTGGGAACGGCTCTACGACTGCATCCGCGGCCTGTCCAAGCCGCTGATCATGGCGTTGAACGGCCTCGCCGCCGGCTCGGCCTTCCAGGTCGCGCTGCTCGGCGATTTCCGCATCGGCCACGACGGCGTGAAGATGGGGCAGCCGGAGATCAATTCCGGTATTGCCAGCACCACCGGCCCGTGGGTCATGATGGAGATGATCGGCCTTGCGCGCACGACCGACCTCACGCTGAGCGGGCGTATGATGGAGGCGGCGGAATGCGCCGCGATCGGCCTGATCAACCGGATCGTGCCGCGCGAAGAGGTGCTTGCGGCAGCATTGGCGCTGGGCGAGGCGCTTGCTGCCAAGCCGCGGCTCGCCATGAAGCTCAACAAGCAGCGGTTCCGCGAAGTCACCGAGGCGCGCTTCCGCGATGCGCTCGCCGCCGGCGTGCGCAACCAGCGCATCGCCTATGGCGATGGCGAACCCAACCGGATGATGGAAAAGTTCCTCGCCGCGAAGTCCGGGGCGAAATCCGGCTGAACCGCGTCCGCTTTCGATATCAACGACGTTCCAGGACCTCAGCGTGCAAGACCAAGGTTTCGTTTCCCGCCTGCCGGCCCGCGCCGCCGCCTCGCCCGAGGCCATCTATGCGACCTTCGATGGCGAGCCGATCACCTTCGCGGATCTGCACCGCAAGTCGGACAGCGTGGCGGTCGAGCTGCGCCGCCTGGGTGTTGCGAAGGGCGATCGCGTGGCGCTCATGCTGCGCAACAGCCCCGACAGCCTTGCCGTCCTGTTCGCCATCGCCAAATGCGGCGCCGTCTGGGTGCCCGTCAATGTGCAGCTACGCGGCGACGGCCTGAAATATATCCTGGACCATTGCGATCCGCGCGTCGTCTTCGCCGACCGCGATCTCTTCCCGGACATCCTGGCATGTGGCGCCGACATGCGTGCCTTCCGGCTCGTCGCCGAGGCGGGAGAGGCGGATAGCCTCGATGGGCTCGCCGGCCGCGGCCATGTCTTTTCCGAACCGCTGCCCGCGGCGGACGACCTCTTTGCGCTGAACTATACGTCCGGCACCACCGGCCGGCCGAAGGGGGTGCGCGTCACCCACCGCATGCTGCGCTACGCCGCCGAAGGGGCGATGCTCTGCTCGGACGCGCGGGACGGCGACGTCTTCTTCGTCTGGGAGCCGCTCTACCATATCGGCGGCGCGCAGCTCATCCCGATCCCGCTGCTGCGCGAGGTCACGCTCGCCATGGTGCAGCGCTTCAGCGCCAGCCGATTCTGGGATCAGGTGCGCGCCTGCGGCGCGACGCAGATCCACTATCTCGGCGGCGTCCTGCAGATTCTCCTGAAGCAGCCGGAAAGCGGTCGGGACCGCGACCACAAAGTGCGCGTTGCCTGGGGCGGCGGCTGCCCGCGCGACATCTGGCGCGCCTTCGAGGAGCGCTTCGGCACGCCGCTGCGTGAATGCTACGGCATGACGGAATCCTCCAGCATCACTACGTTCAACGCCGCCGGCATCGTCGGGTCGGTCGGCACGCCGGTGCCGTGGCTTTCGGTGGAAATCCGCGATGAGCAGGGAGCGCCCGTGGCGGCGGGCGTGCCGGGCGAGATCGTCGTCCATCCGCGTCGGGAAGGCGCGGTCTTCGCCGGCTATTTCCGCAACGAGGAGGCGACGGCGAGGGCGCTGCGCCCGGACGGCTTCCATACCGGCGACCTCGGCAGCATCGACGCCGACGGCAACCTTTATTTCCTCGGCCGCCTGACGGACAGCGTGCGGGTGAAGGGCGAGAACGTCTCGGCCTTCGAGGTGGAGCACGTCGCCGGCAGCCATCCGATGGTGGAGGATTGTGCGCTGATCGGCGTTGCGGCCGAGGTCGGCGAGCAGGAGATCAAGCTCTTCATCAAGCCGAAGGCGGGAGCCGCCATCGATTTGCCGGCCTTCTCCGCCTGGCTCGGCCAGCGGCTCGCCCCGTTCCAGAACCCCCGCTACCTCGCCGTGGTCGACGATTTCGAGCGCACGCCGAGCCAGCGCATCATGAAGCACCGGCTGCCCGCCTCTGTCGAAGGAAGCTGGGACAGGCGGCAGGCTCAAGGCCTCGAGAGGAGAAACGCAGAATGAAGGCCGCCGTTCTCTATGGCTACAACGAGGACCTGGTGATCGAGGATGTGGCGATCGGCGAGCCGGGCGACCGCGAAGTCCTCGTGCGGATCATCGCCACCGGCGTCTGCCACAGCGACCTCAGCGCCGCCAGGGGCAAGTCGCGGCCGAAGCTGCCGATCATCCTTGGGCACGAGGCGGCCGGCATCGTCGAGCGCACCGGCTCGGCCGTATCCAAGGTCCGGAAGGGCGACCATGTCATCCTCTCCTGGGCGCCGAACTGCGGCGAATGCTTCTATTGCCACAAGCGCCTGCCGACCATGTGCGACACCTATGGCGAGGCCGCCGGCGGCGGCACGCTCTGGAACGGCGCGCAAAGGCTCGGCAACGCCGAAAAGCCAGTCCATCACTTCACCTGCGTGTCGAGCTTTGCCGAATTCGCCGTCGTGCCGGAATCGGGTTGCGCGCGGATCGAGAAGGACATTCCCTTCGAGGTGGCGGCGCTCGTCGGCTGCGCGGTGACGACCGGCTTCGGCGCCGTCGTCAACGATGCGCGCGTCGAGCCCGGCGAGGTCGTCGGTGTGATCGGCGTCGGCGGCGTCGGCATCAACGCCATCCATGCGGCATCGTTGGCCGGCGCGGAAGCGGTCGTGGCGATCGACATCAACCCGGAAAAGGAAGCGGTCGCCCGCTCGTTCGGGGCGACGCACTTCCTCAATTCCGCGACGCAGGACGTCACTGCGGAACTCAAGGCGCTGAGCCGCGGCCGTGGCCCGGACAGCATGATCGACTGCACCGGCCGGCCGGCGGCCATCGCACTTGCCTATGACGGCGTCCGGCTTGGCGGCGCGGTGATTTCCGTCGGCATCGCGGCGAAGGGCGAGATGGTTTCCCTGCCGGCCTCGACGCTGCCGAACACCCAGAAGCGCATCATCGGCAGCAATTACGGCGGCGGGGTTCCCGAGCGTGATTTCGAGCGCATCCTTGGCCTCTACCGGGCCGGACGCTTCGACCTCGACCGCCAGGTCGGTGAGCGCGTGCCGCTGGAGCGGATCAACGAGGCCTTCGGTTGGCTGGAGCAGGGCGTTCTTGCCCGCACGCTCGTGTGCTTCGACCGCTGACCCATCCTATCGAACGAGGAAGACATGTATCCCGATACCCAACTCTTCATCGCCGGCAAATGGATCAATGGCGCGGGCGGCGAGACGCTGCCCGTCCTCAACCCGGCGACCGGCGGCGAGATCGGCCGCGTCGCAAAGGCGGCGACGGCCGACATGGATCGTGCGCTCGCCGCCGCCGCTGCGGCTTTCGCCATATGGCGCAAGACGACCGCGCGTGAGCGCGCAAAGCTGCTGCATGCCGCTGCCGACAACCTGCGCGCCCGTATCGAGGAGATCGCGCCGATCCTGACCATGGAGCAGGGCAAGCCGCTTGCCGAAGCCCGCTCCGAACTGCGCAATGCCGATGACGTGATCCGCTGGTTCGCGGAGGAGGCGATCCGCTCCTATGGCCGCATCATCCCGGCGCGCAGGCCCGGTATGCAGCAGATGGTCATGAAGGAGCCGATCGGCGTCGTCGCGGCCTTCACGCCATGGAACTATCCGGTCGCCCAGGCCATCCGGAAGATCTGCGCGGCCCTTGCGGCAGGCTGCACCGTCATCCTGAAGGCCGCAGAGGAGGCGCCCGCATCCTGCGCCGCGATGATCCGCGCCTTCGCCGATGCGGGCTTTCCGGACGGGGCGGTCAACCTTCTCTACGGCGTACCCTCGGAAATCTCCGAATATCTCATTCCACACCCGACCATCCGCAAGGTCTCGTTCACGGGCTCGACGCCGGTCGGCAAGCACCTGACGGCGCTTGCCGGCGCGCATATGAAACGGGTGACGATGGAACTCGGCGGGCACGCGCCCTGCATCGTCTGCGCGGATGCGGACCTCTCCTCCGCCGTCTCGATGCTCGCCGGCCATAAGTTCCACAATGCCGGCCAGGTCTGCATCGCGCCGACGCGCGTGTTGGCGGAAGAACCCGTCTATGAGACTGTGCTCGACGGTTTCGTCGCCGCGGCGAAGGCCGTGAAGGTGGGGGACGGGCTCTCGCAAGACGTCGACATGGGGCCGATGGCGAATGCGCGCCGGCTCGACGCCATGGACCGCCTGATCGGCGACGCCGTCGCGCGGGGCGGCCGCCTCCTGGCGGGCGGCAGCCGCATCGGCAATGCCGGCTTCTTCTTCGAGCCGACGGTGCTCGCCGACGTGCCGCAGGATGCGGCGATCATGAACGAGGAGCCGTTCGGGCCGGTGGCGGTCGTCAACCGTTTCGCGACGGTCGACGCGGCGATCACTGAAGCGAACCGGCTGCCCTTCGGCCTTGCCGCCTATGCCTTCACGCGGTCCCAGAAGAACGCGCAACGCTTTGCCGAGGACATCGAGACGGGCATGCTCTCGATCAACGACTATGGTCTTGCCTATGCCGAGGTCCCGTTCAACGGGGTGAAGGATTCCGGTTACGGCTCCGAGGGCGGGCCGGAGGCGCTGGAAACCTTCCAGTCCATAAAGTTCGTTTCGCAGACGAATCTATAGAAATCACTCAAATGAAATCTTGACTTCATTTTTTCATTAGTGTGAACTTCTGCTTGACATGAACATACAGGAAAGACCCGATCTCCGATGTCTCAGCAGGCCTATTCCCTCCCGCAGCGCGCGCCCCTCTACCAGGCGCCGCCGTTCGACTACAAAGCCTTCAGCAAGGTCAGCGTGTTCTGCCGTGTCGACGAGGCGGCGATCCGCGCGGCGCTGCCCGCGCCGTTCGATGTCAGGGGCGACGTGATCGAGTTCTTCATCATGGACGTTCCGGCGGGCGGTTCGCTCGGCACCTATGCCGAGGGCGGCATCGTCGTACCGATGAGCTACAAGGGGCGCCCGGGCGGCCATGTGCTCTACGAGATCGTCACCAATGACGACTCGATGGCCGTCGGACGCGAGGTCTGGGGCTATCCGAAGAAGATGGGCGAAGTGGACTGGAAGGCGAGCGAGGCGGCGGTCACCGCGAAGCTGTCGCGCCGAGGCACCTCGCTGATCGAGATCGACTTCAAGGCCGGCGGCCCTGCCTTCGACAAGCCCGTTCTGCAGCCGCGCTTCCAGACCCGCATCATCCCGTCGCCGGAAAGCGCTGCCGTCGAGACCCAGATCATCGAGAATTCGCTGGGCCAGTCCGAAACGCTTCGCCATGCCTATGGCACGGTCGACCTCAAGATCGGCGGCAATGCCGGCGATCCGTTCTCCGATTTCCAGATCCGCGAGATCGTCGGCGCGGAAATGATCGTCGCAAATTTCGTGCTCGCCTTCGGCAAGATCGTCGGCTGAAGGGACAGCTACAGGGAACCGTACACATGATGTGTGCAAAAGCGCCCGAAAAAATGTTCAGGCTCGATGAAAAGCGGGTCTTCATCACCGGTGGCGGCGGCGGCATCGGCCGCGCGGCGGCGCGGATGTTCGCTGCCTTCGGGGCGCATGTCGTGGTTCTCGACCGGGATGCGGCGGCGGCGGAAGCCGTCTGCCGGGACGTGACGGAGACCGGCGGCGCGGTGACGGCCGCTGCCCTCGATGTCACGGACGAGGCGGACGTCCTCGGCGTGTTCGCCGCTGCGGAACGGCAGGCTGGCGGCCTCGACATCCTCGTCAACAATGCGGGCATTTCGATCCGCCGTCCGTCGACGGAGCTTGCGCTGGAGGACTGGAACAGCGTCGTCTCGGTCAACCTGACGGGCATGTTCCTTTGCTCGCGGACGGCGGCGCGCTCCTGGATCGGCCGTGGCGTTCCGGGCGTAGTGGTCAACACCGCGTCGATCATGAGCTATTCGGGCGGCGGCCTGCACCCGAACGTCTCCTACCAGTCGACCAAGGCCGGCGTGGTGAACCTTACCCGCACGCTTGCGGTCGAATGGGCCGGCAGCGGCATTCGTGTCAACGCGGTCGCGCCCACCTGGGTCCGCACGCCGCTGATCGACCATCTGACCGCGGATGCGGCACAGATGGAGAAGATCCGCAGCCTGACGCCGCTCGGCCGTCTTGCCGAGCCGGACGAAGTGGCTGCGGCCATGGTCTTCCTGGCCGGGCCTGCATCGGCGATGACCACCGGTCATGTGCTGGCGGTCGACGGTGGTTATCTCGCGAAATGAGGAGGTCGGACGAAAACGTCAAGTAGTCGCATGCCCGGTCACTGTCGTGAAGAATGCATATAATAATTTCACGCATGCGTTGCCCGGATGGGAGTTCCGTGCAACCAATCGCACCAAACGAAAGGGGAACCTTATGACCAGAAACCGTGTACTTCTTTCCGCCGCCCTGCTGTTGGCATCGAGCGTGCTGCCGGCCATGGCGGACGATATCGTGCTGGGCGGCAGCGCCCCCATGTCGGGTGCGCAGGCCGAGTTCGGCCAGTCGCAGATCGACGGCGCCCAGCTTTATTTCGACCAGCTCAACGAGAAGGGCGGCATCAAGGGCAACAAGGTGGTGTTCCGTCCGCTCGACGACCGCGCCGACCCGCGCCAGGGCACGCTCGTCGCCCAGCAATTCTGCGACGACAGCGCCGTGATCGGTGTGATCGGCCACATGAACAGCGGCGTCACCATGCCCGCGCTCGACATCTATTCCGAATGCGGCATGCCGCAGGTCGTGCCCGCCACCAATCCGGAACTGATGCGCATGGGCTTCAAGACCGTCGTGCGCCCCGTGGCCAACGATTTCGTGCAGGGCGCGCTGCCGGCGAAGTACGTGACGGAGAAGCTCGGCCTGAAGACCGCCGTTCTGGTGCATGACAAGACCGTCTTCGGCCAGGGCATCGCCGGCGTGTTCAAGGACAATTTCGAAGCTGGCGGCGGCAAGGTCTCCGGCACCCACGGCACGAATCCTGAGGATGTCGACTTTTCCGCCCTGATCGCATCGATCAAGCTGGAAAACCCCGATGTCGTCTATATGGGCGCCGGCATGCCGCAGCTTGCCCTGTTCCTCAAGCAGATGCGCGAGCAGGGCCTGAAGGCGCAGTTCATCGGCCCGGATATCGGCTTCACCGTCGATTTCATCACGCAGGTTGGGGCGGCCTCCGCCGAAGGCGCGCTGATGACGTTCCAGCTGCCGCCCTACGATTCCTCGCCGGAGCTGAAGGACTTTTCCGAACGCCACCAGGCCCGGTTCGGCCGGGCGCCCGGCCCCTATGCCTCGCTCGGCTTTGCGAATGCCCAGGTCATGGCCGCCGCCGTCGAGAAGGCCGAGACGCTGGACCGCGAGGGCGTGCTTGCCCAGTTGCACGGCGTGACGGTCGACACGCTGCTCGGCCCGGTCGCCTTCGACGAGAACGGCGAGAACACCACCGCGCCGATGTATCTCTATGTCGTCAAGGACGGCAAGTTCGAGCTGATCAAGCAATAACGGCCGGACGCATCGTCAATGGGGCCGGCGCTGCCGCGCCGGCCCGTCGCAGAGAGGCGATCCCCTTGTTCGACTATTTTCTCCAGCAACTGATCTTCGCGCTCGCGATCGGCGCGATCTACGGACTGATCGCCCTCGGCTATACGATGGTCTACGGCGTGATGCGCCTGATCAATTTCGCGCACGGCGAGTTCTTCATGCTCGGGCCGTATGTCTACACCTTCATCTTCAGCGGCCTCGTCGGTCTCGGTGGGCTTGCGCCGGTGCTGGATTCGGCCATCGCCATCGTCGCGAGCTTCGTGATCATCGGCCTTCTGGGCGTGGCGATCGAGCGCTTCGCCTATCGGCCGCTGCGTGCCTATGGCCGGCTGGCGCCGATGCTGAGCGCGCTCGGCATGTCCATCGTGCTGCAGAGCGCGGTGCGCGTGACGGTCGGCCCGCAGCCGGTGCATTTCCCGGCGATCGTGCCGAGCACGCCGATCGCGGCGCTCGGCGGCATGGTGACGACGGTGCAGCTCGGCATCCTTACCGCCGCGGTCCTGCTGATGGTCGGGCTCACGCTCTTCGTCAACGGCACGCGCCTCGGCATCTGGATCCGCGCGGCCTCCGAGAGCTGGACGACTTCCAGCCTGCTCGGCATCCGTGTCAACCGTGCCGTCAGCCTCGTCTTCTTCATCGGCCCCGGCCTCGGCGCGATGGCGGGCATCATGTACGCTTCCTATTACGGTATCATGCAGCCGACCATGGGCTCGGTCATCGGCCTCAAGGCCTTCACCGCGGCCATTCTCGGCGGCATCGGCTCCATCCCGGGGGCCATGCTGGGCGGTTTCCTGCTCGGCGCGATCGAGACCTTCGGCACGGCCTTCCTGCCGATCCTCTCCGGCGGCCTCATCGGCACGGAATATAGGGACGTCTTCGCCTTCGCCGTCCTCATCCTCGTTCTTCTGTTCAAGCCTGCCGGCCTGCTCGGCGAGACCGTCTCGGAAGAAACGACCGTCGCAAAGAAGGATTACTGAGTCATGGGGAACCCGGTGATCGTCCGTCGGATCGGCCTTCTGGCAGTACTGGCGCTTTGCGTGGTCCTGCTGGCGCTCGTGCCCAAGCTTCCGCCCTACTACGTCCGCGTCGTGGACAGCATCCTGATCTACATCATCCTCGCCGTCGGGCTCAATCTCGTGGTCGGCTATGCGGGCCTGCTCGATCTCGGCTTCATCGCCTTCTACGCGGTGGGCGCCTATGCCTATGCCTTCCTTGCCAGCGGCCAGTTCGACATCCACCTGCCGTTCATCGTGATCCTCTTCATCGGCGCCGCCGTCGGGGCGCTTGCCGGCATCCTGCTCGGCTTTCCCGTGCTGAAGCTGCGCGGCGACTATCTCGCCATCGTCACCTTGAGCTTCGGCGAGATCATCCGCATCGCCATCAACAATGCCGACGACCTGACCAACGGCCCGCAGGGCATTGCCGGCCTCGACCGGGCAAGCCTCTTCGGCCTGCCGCTGACGAGCCCGGTGCATTTCTACTGGCTGCTGCTGGCGCTGGCGATCATCGTCTGTGCAGGCGTCTACTACATGGAGCGCTCGATCCTCGGCAAGGCGTGGCGGGCGATGCGCGAGGACCAGGATGTCGTGCGGGGCCTCGGCATCAACACGACGACGCTGAAGCTGCTCGCCTTCGCGCTGAGCGCGGCGATCGGCGGTGCCGGCGGCGTGATCTTCGGCTCGTTCCAGCGTTTCGTCAGCCCGGAAAGCTTCACCTTCCAGGAATCGCTGCTCGTCGTGCTGATCATCATCATCGGCGGCGTCGGCAACATCGTCGGCGTCATCGCCGGGGCCGTGGTGCTCGTCATCCTGCCGGAAGTCCTGCATTTCGCCGCGCAATACCGCCTGCTGATCTACGGGATCGTGCTCGTGGCGGTCATCGTGCTTCGCCCGGGCGGCCTCGTCTCGCCCCGCTTCAACCTCGGCTTCATCGTTCGGAAGGTTCGGTCGCTATGGCTCTCGCCCTCGAAAACGTAAGCAAGCATTTCGGTTCGCTGGTGGCGATCAGGAACCTCACGCTATCCTTCGACGTCGGCTCGATCTACTCGATCATCGGGCCGAACGGGGCGGGCAAGTCGACCGTCGTCAACATGATCGCCGGCTCCTATTCCGTCACCTCGGGCGCGATCCGGCTCGGCACGACCGAACTCAGCAGGCTGCCGAAGCATCGCATCGCCCAGCTCGGCGTCGCACGCACCTACCAGAACCTGCGCCTCTTCGACGGCATGACGGTGCTGGAAAACCTGGAGGTGTGTTTCTTCCCGCAGTCCTGGATAAGCTTTCTCAGCGGGACGAAACGCCTCGGCAAGGCCGAGCGCCTCGACATCTGCCATGCCTGCCTCGCCGAGTTCCATCTGTCGGATGTGGCGGACGTGCTCGCCGGCGACCTGCCGTACGGGCGGCAGAAGATCCTCGAACTGGCGCGCGCCTTCGTCACGCAGGCGCCGATCGTGCTGCTGGACGAGCCGGCGGCGGGTCTCAACCATACCGAGACGAAGGACATGGCGGCGATGATCGCCGGCCTGAAGCGCGCAGACCGGGCGATCATCCTCGTCGAGCACGACATGGACATGGTCATGTCGATTTCGGACCGGATCGACGTGTTGAACTACGGCGAGCTGCTTTGCTCCGGCACGCCGGATGTGGTGCGCGCGAATGAAAGGGTGCAGGAGGCCTATCTTGGAACCACGGAAGAACTCGACGACATCCGCAAGCTTGCTCAAGGTCGCCGGGCTCAAGGCGGGCTACGGTCGAACGCAGGTATTGTTCGGCATTGACCTGGAGGTCCGCGCCGGCGAGATCGTCACGATCATCGGCGCGAACGGTGCCGGCAAGACCTCGACGCTGCGCTCCATTTCCGGCCTGACGCAGGTCTATGCCGGCGAGATCGAATTCAAGGGACGGCCGATCAGGGGGCTGCCGCCGGAGGAGATCACCCGCCTCGGCCTTGCCCATTGCCCGGAGGGGCGCCAGATCCTCCAGCGGCTGACGGTCGAAGAGAACCTGCTCGCCGGCTATCTTCCCGGCCGAGGGCGCAGCTTCGACGAGATCCGCACTGAGGTCTACGACATGTTCCCGATCCTCAGGGAGCGGCGCCATTCGCTGGCGAGCCGGATGAGCGGCGGGCAGCAGCAGATGCTGGCGATCGGCCGCTCGCTGATGGCGACGCCCGAGCTCCTCATGCTGGACGAGCCCTCGCTCGGCCTTGCGCCGAAGATCATCAACCAGATCTTCGAGATCATCATCGGCCTTTCCAAGTCCGGCATCAGCCTTATCGTGGTGGAGCAGAATGCGGCCGTGGCGCTGGAGATCGCCGACTACGCCTATGTGATAGATGCGGGCCGGTGCTCGGTGGAAGGCGGGGCGCACAACGTGCTCAACGATCCCGACCTCAAGGCGGCCTATCTCGGCGCTTGAGGCCGGAGGGGGAGAGGACGGATGCAAAAACGGGAAAACTCCATCCTGGTCACCGGAGCGGCGTCCGGCATCGGACGCGCCATCGCGCATGCGCTGGCCGCGCAGGGCGCGGCGCTGACGCTGTTCGACCGGGACGCCCCGGCCTTGCGCGCGGTGGCCGATGCCTGCCGCGCGGCAGGTGCCGCGGTCGTGGACGTTGCGGGAGACGCATCGTCGGATGCCGATATGGCGTCCGCCGTGCGGCAGGCCGTGGAGGGGCACGGCTTCCTGTCCGGCGCGGTGGCGGCCGCGGGGATCGCCCGCAAGGGCGATGTCACGATGCTCTCCGACGAAACATGGCAGGCGACGCTGGCGGTCAACCTGACGGGACCCTTCCTTCTCGCGCGCCACAGCGTGCCGTATCTTCTGCGCAACGAGGCTTCCGCATTCGTTGCGATCAGCTCGGATTCCGGCGTGCGCGGCTCGCGCGGCTATGCCGCCTATTGCGCGTCCAAGCACGGCGTCGTCGGCCTGATCCGCTGCATGGCGCTCGATCACGGCCCGCAGGGCCTGCGCAGCAATGTCGTCTGCCCTTCCTTCGTCGATACGCCGATGGCAGACGGCCTGCTGCGGGAAGGGGGCGGGACCTACGACCGCGCATTCTACGAACGGCGCGTGCCGCTCGGCCGCTTTGCCCGGCCGCAGGAGGTTGCCGATGCCGTGCTCCATCTTCTTTCGCCCCAGGCAAGTTATGCCAATGGCATGGTCTATGTGCTCGACGGCGGCACCACCGCCGGCACCTTTGGATGAGGTCCTCAGGTGGGGACAATCGCGCCGCCAGCAGCGGCGGCAAGCGCATGACATTGACTTCATGAAGTGTTTGTTCGATTTCATCATGCAAGTGAATTCGTTAGGTTATGCTCAATGCCAAAATCCACTTCCGAGGCGCGGACGCCGGACCATGTCGGCAAGACGCTGCGTGAACTGCGCCGCTCCCGCCGCATCACCATTCAACAGCTTGCCGATGGCCTCAACCGGTCGACAGGCTATGTCAGCCAGCTCGAACGCGGCCTATCCCAGCCGACGCTGAAGGACCTTTACGCTGCCTGTACCATCTTCGGCGTGCCGATGAGCTGGTTCGTCGACCTGGAAGAGAAACAGCCGGAAGCGGAGCGCGAGAAGGATATCGTCGTGCGTGCCGGCCAGCGCCGTTTCATGCTGCATCGGGGCGCACGCACCGAACTCCTGACGCCGCAGCTCGATTCCGACGTCGAATTCATGATGTCCACCTTCGAGCCGGGGCTTGAGACGGAGCTGAAGAACGTGCCGACGGCCGGCGCCGAATACGGCTACATCCTGAAGGGGCGGCTGGAATTGTGGGTGGACGAGGAGAAGTTCGATCTCCTGGAAGGGGACAGCTACCGCTTCAACCGCTCCTCGACCTATCACTCGCGCAATCCATCGAAGACCGAACCGACCATCATCATCTGGGTCGGCGTCTATAAATAGCCGCCGGCCGAAGCAGCGGGCCATCGCCATGACGACATCGTTTCCGGACCCCGCGGCTTTCGTCGGCAAGGTCGCCTTCATCTCGGGCGCCGCCTCGGGGATCGGGGCCGCGACCGCGGGCAGGCTCGCCCGTCTCGGCGCACGGCTCGTCCTGGCCGATCGCGACGCTGAGCGGCTTGCTGCCTTTGCGGCGCAGCTGGCGACGCAGGACGTGCTCGCCCTTAATGTCGACGTGACGTCCATGGCAAGCGTCGAGCAGGCGGTTGCCGCCGGCATTGCCCGTTTCGGCGGGCTCGACCTCGCGGTCAACTCCGCCGGCATCGACCTGCCGCGCTGCGCGACGGCACACTATCCGGCGGAGGATTGGGACAAGGTCATCGCGGTCAACCTGACCGGGGTGTTCAATGCGGTGCGCAACCAGATACCGGCCATGCTCGCGCGCGGCGGCGGCTCGATCGTCAACGTCTCGTCCATCATGGGCTTTCGCGCCTTTGCCGGCCAACCCGCCTACACGGCCGCCAAACACGGCGTCATCGGCCTTACGAAGGCGGCCGCGCTCGATCACGCGGCGCAGGGCGTGCGTATCAACGCTGTCGCGCCGGGCTTCATCGAGACGCCGCTGCTTGCCCATCTCAGCGAGGAGAAGAAGCAGGAGGCGGCGATGCTTCATCCGGTGGCGCGCCTCGGCCAGCCGGACGAAATCATGAGCGTCATCCTCTTCCTGCTGTCGGACGCGGCCTCCTTCGTCACCGGTGCCTGCTACGAGGTCGATGGCGGCTATCTGGCAAGGTGATCGCCGCGGTGGTCCGACACGCGCTCGATGATGTAGGCGATGCGGCCGGCTACTTCCCAGGCGCCGCGCCGGTGCTTTGACGGGAAACGAACTCAATCGGCAGCAAAGCGGTTGAAACGAGCGGCTTGCCGGAAATCGCATCGACCAGAACCTCCACCGCCCGCGCGCCCATCGCCGCTCCGGGCGTGCGCAGGGTGGTGAGGGCGGGCCGGACATAGGCTGCCACATCAAGGTCGTTGAAGCCGAGGACGGAGAGATTTCGCGGCACATCCAGCTTCAACTCGATCGCCTGCTGGATCAAGGCAACCGCGATCACGTCGTTCACCGCGAACACGGCCGTCGGCCGGTCCTCGCGCGACAGTTCCGGTGCCGCCCGGCGGCGGACCGCTTCGACGGTATAGTGCTCGGCCTCCCAGACCTCGGTGTGAAGGCCAAGCTTCGCCGCCGCCACTTCAAAACCGATGCGCCGGCGAACCGGGCCCGGCCAGCTCGGCTTCACGGTCATGACGGCAACGCGTTCGTGGCCGAGCTCGGCGAGGTGCCGGGCGGCCTGTTCGCCGCCATCCTCGTCCGCCGCAGCGACGCTGCAGATGAACTCGCGTTCACGGTTTTCCTGAAGCATCGCGATGGGGACCCTTTCGGTGCGGGCAATCCTTTGCAGGCGCTCCAGCTGGGTTTCCGGCATCAGCTCGGTGCTGCAGATCAGTGCGTCAGCGCGGCCTTCGCGAACCAGCCGTATGGCTTCCTCCTCCGCCGCGCCCTGCCGCGTGAGGATGGGCGTGACATAGAAGCCGAGTTCGCGCGCCTTGGTGGTGGCACCGTAGAGGAACATGCCGTGCAGCGGTTCCCACCCCTCCCGCAGCCGCATCTGCGAGTGATCCGCGCCATCTTCGAGCAGCATGGCGATAATGCCCGACTGCTTCAGCCGCAGGGCACGCGCGGCCGCGCTCGGGCGATATCCGAGCTGGCTGATGGCAGCCTCGAGGCGCTGGAGATTCTGGCCACGCGGTTTGAAGCGGCCGGTCAGAAAGTTGGATACGGTCTGCGCGGAAACGCCGGCCAGAGCCGCGACATCCGCGATCGTCGGGGGCTTCGTCTTCTTGTCCACCTGCGCTCCTCACCCTGCATTCGGCCAGTGCGACGTTAGTACGCGAGCCCTCACCAGAACAACGGCCTTGCGACCGCGTCAGCCAAGAATTGCGCGGGATTGTCGTCTGAAACCTTCTCGCGCATTCGGGTGCTCCACGCGGCGGCCGATTGATTTTTCCGACCGGCCGCCCTTGCGTATTTTCAATTTCGTGGCTCTAATGTTTATATCGTTAAAGTTTTTGCGGCAAGCCATTCGACTATCTCTTGACCCCATGAAACTTTGATATATGGTTTCGTATACGAAGTGGCGAATAAGCAGGGGAACGCGCGCCATGGATGACGATAGGCAAATTTCGACACAGTGCAGCCAACCCGCCCGCAGCGCAGCCGACGGGACGCTCGGCGCAGCCTCGATGCTGTTGATCGCCAAGCCGGCTCCGTGCCCTCACGATGGGGCATCGGCAGCTTGCGGCCGGCCATGCGGAGGCTGCACCCGGCGCGGCTTCGTCGGCGACGGCCCGATGGGAGGGTTTTGAGATGCTCAAATTGCTGGTGGGCCGCCTCGGCAGCGGCGCGGTGACACTCGCGCTCGTTTCCCTCATCATCTACATCGCCACGATCGCGCTGCCGGGCGATGCCGCCGTTGCCGTGCTCGGCAAGACCGCGACGCCGGAATCGCTCGCCGCCTTCCGCGCCGAGCATCATCTCGACCAGCCGGTGGCACTGCGCTACCTCGCCTGGATCGGTGATCTGGCCACGGGCGATTTCGGCACCTCGGTCGTCAGCGGCGAGCCGGCGGGCGAGCTCCTGGTGAGCCGGGGCCTCAGGACGCTGACGCTGATGGCCTTCGCCGTCGTCATCGGCTTTCCGCTCGGCACGGCGATCGGCGTCTTCGCGGCCGTGCGGCGCAACAGCACGGCCGATCACGCGGTCTCGCTCACCATGCTGGTGATCACCGGCATACCGGAATTCGCGCTCGCCGTGCTGACCGTGCTGCTGCTCAGCACCACGGTCTTCCAGCTCTTCCCGGCCGTGTCGATCTACAATGCGGACCAGCCGATCTTCGCGCAGTTCGACGTGCTCGTGCTGCCGATCCTGACGCTCTTGCTGACGATCCTGCCCTATATCGCGCTCACCATCCGCTCCTCGATGATCGAAATCCTCGACAGCGATTTCGTGGCCATGGCGCGGCTGAAGGGTGTGCCGGAGGGGCGCGTGGTGCTGCGCCACGCGCTCGCCAATGCGGCGGGCCCGCTCATCCAGGTCTTCGCCGTGACGCTGGTCTACATGGCGGGCGGGGCCATCATCGTCGAGACCGTGTTCCAGTTCCCGGGCCTCGGAAGCGCCCTGGTGGAGGCCGTGCGCAATCGCGATCTGGTCGTGGTGCAGGCGACGACCCTCATCCTCGCGATCGTCTATATCGGCGTGAACATCCTGGCCGACCTCGTCGTCGTCGCCCTCACGCCGCGTCTTCGCACAAAGGTGGCGGCATGACAGTCCTTCAAGCCCACGAAGACCATCCCGCACCCGTCGCCAAGAAGAAGCCGGCCGGCATCCTCCTTTCGACCCTCCGCACGCCGAAAGGCCGGATCGGCGCCATCCTGCTCGGATCGGTCGTGCTGCTGGCGATCCTCGGGCCCTACCTGACCGCGGTCGATCCGGAGGAACTGGTCGGCATCCCTTTCGATTCACCCGGCACGGACGGCCGCCTGTTCGGCACCGATTATCTCGGCCACGACACGCTGAGCCGCTTCCTTCACGGCGGGCGCGTCATCATGGTGCTGGCGGCCGTCTCCGCGCTTCTCGGCGTCGGCCTCGGCACGGCGCTCGGGCTCGTCGCGGCCTATGTGAAGGGGGCGGTCGGCGCGGTCGTCATGCGGGCGCTCGACGTGCTCCTGTGCTTTCCCGCCCTCGTGCTGACGCTGCTCGTCGCCTCGATGATCGGCACCTCGCTGCCGCTCGTCTGCATCGTCGTGGCGCTGTCGCATGTGCCGCGCACGGCGCGCGTCATCTATGCCTCGGCGCTGCAGCTCTCCGAGCGCGAATTCGTCGTCTATGCGGAGATGATCGGCGCGAGCCGCTTCGCCGTCATGCTGCGCGAACTGCTGCCGAACCTTGCCGGCCTCGTCGCGCTCGAACTCGGGCTCCGCGCGACCTGGTCGATCGGCATCGTCGCCTCGCTCAGCTTCATCGGCCTCGGCGTGCAGCCGCCGGCCGCCGACTGGGGGCTGATGATCAACGAGAACCAGCCGGGCCTCCTCTTCCAGCCCTGGCCGGTCATCCTGCCGGTGGCGGCGATCTGTGTCGCGACCATCGGCGCCAACCTCTTCACCGACGCCTTCAGCCAGAAGACGGCCGGCGTGAGCCGCACCATCACCTCCGGGAGCGAATGATGAACGTTGCGCCGAAACACCTCCGCGTGCCGGCGGACGAGACGCAGGCCGCCCTTGAGGTCGAGGGGCTGCGGGTCGATGTCGCCGGCTCGAAGACCAATATCGTCGCCGATATCGGTTTCAGCCTCAAGGCAGGCGAGATCATGGGCCTCGTCGGCGAGTCCGGCTCGGGCAAGACCACGGCGGCGCTGGCGCTGCTCGGCTATGCCAAGGTCGGCACCGCCATCACCGCCGGTTCGATCCGCATCCGCGGCGTCGATATCCTGACGCTGCCCTGGAAGGAAATCCGCCGCCAGCGCGGCCGCCTGATCTCCTATGTGCCGCAGGACCCCGGCGCCTCGCTGAACCCCGCCATGCGGATCGGCGCGCAGATGCTGGAAGCCCTTAACAAGGACGGCCGGGAGGCCGGGGCGGCCGAGCGGGTGGCGGAGGCGCTGGCGGATGTCGCCCTGCCGGCGTCGCCGGACTTCCTCAGCCGTTTCCCGCACCAGCTTTCCGGCGGCCAGCAGCAGCGCATCGGCCTTGCCATGGCCTTCATCGGCCGGCCGGCCGTCGTCGTCCTCGACGAGCCGACGACCGGCCTCGACGTCACGACGCAGGCCCATGTGCTGGCGACCGTCCGGGACTTGTGCGCACGCTACGGCACGGCGGCAGTCTATGTCAGCCATGACCTTGCCGTCGTCAACGATCTCGCCGACAGCGTGTCGGTCATGTATCTCGGCCGCATCGTCGAATCCGGCCCGACCGGCATCACGCTGCGCTCGCCGGAGCATCCCTATACGCGGCTCCTCATCTCGGCGATCCCCGATCCGACGGTGCGCCGCAAGCTGCGCGGCATTGCCGGCCACGCGCCCTCCGTCATGAACCGCGACGGCGGCTGCGTCTTCGCCTCGCGCTGTCCGGACGTGCTCGACGACTGTCGCCGCGCGGAGCCGCCGCTGCTGCGGCTCCATGCCGAGGAGCACAAGGTCGCCTGCCTGCGACGGCAGGGGGCGGAAGCCACCGTGCCGTTCCGCGTGCCGGACATCGAGCCCGCGCCGGAGAAGATGGAAAAGCCCGTGCTGTTGCGTGTCTCGGGCCTCGATGCGGGTTATGGCAGCGTCCGCATCCTGAAGGGCGTCGACCTTGCCATACGCGAGGGCAGCTGCACGGCCATCGTCGGCGAATCCGGCAGCGGCAAGACGACGCTCGCCAAGTGCCTCGGCGGCCTTCACACCGACGCCACGGGCAGCGTCCAGCTGCGCGGGGAGCCGCTGCCCTTCGGCGCCCGCCGGCGCAGTCCCGGGCAGCGGCGCGCGGTGCAATACATCTTCCAGAACCCCTACAGTTCGCTGAATCCGCGCCGCACGGTGCACGAGCTGGTCGCGCAGTCCATCGCCGCCTTCATGGAAAAGGGCAGGGCGCCGTGCCATTCGGTGGCCGACCTCCTGTCGATGGTGGCGCTCAACCCGCGTCTCCACGACCGCTATCCCCAGCAGCTTTCCGGCGGCGAGCGCCAGCGCGTGGCGATCGCCCGCGCCATCGCGGCGGACCCCGAAATCCTGATCTGCGACGAGATCACCAGCGCGCTCGACGTCTCCGTCCAGGCGTCGATCGTGCAGCTCCTGAAGACGCTGCACCGGCAATCCGGCACGACGATCATCTTCATCACCCACAACCTCGCGGTGGTGCGCGCCATCGCCGACCGGGTCGCCGTCGTCAAATCCGGCGCGCTCGTCGAGGAGGGGGAAAGCAACGCCGTGCTCGATGCCCCGCAGGACCCCTACACCCGAAATCTCCTCCAGAGCACGCCACGGCTCTGGTGGAGCTGACCATCCAAACGAGGAGACAGACGATGAATGCAACCAAGGCCCCCGATGTCCGCCACCTGGTCGATCTCGACCGCTACCCGATCGACGATCTCGAAAGCCCGAAGCGGCGCGAGATCATCGAGAACGCCAAGGCTTCGCTGCGCGAAAACGGCCTTGCATCCTTCCCCGGCTTCCTGACCGAGAAGGGGCTGGCAACCTGCGTCGCCGAGGTGGAGAGCCTGAAGAGCAAGGCTTACGCCCGCAATCTCCAGCGCTTCATCTATCCGCAGGAAACGCTTGATCCGTCGCTCCCGGCCGATCATCCGTTTCGCAAGCCACAGCCGCTGGTGCAGCGCATGCTGTCGGCCGACGTGTTCGACGGCGAGAGCGAATTGCGCAAGATCTACGAATGGGGCGGCCTGCCACCGTTCCTGGCGGAAATCCTCGACCAGAGCGTCTACCAGATCGCCGACCCGTTCCTGTCGCTCGCCGTGATCATGATGAACAACGGCCAGACCCACGACTGGCACTTCGACGGTAACGACTGGGTGGTGACGCTCCTGTTGCAGCGCCCGGAAAAGGGCGGCGAGTTCGAGTTCATTCCGCATACGCGCGACAAGAACAATCCGGGCCTCGACCGCGTCGAAGCCGTGCTGCGCGGCACGTCGGATGAGGTCATCTCCGTGTCGCAGGAGGCCGGCACGCTGGTGCTGTTCTATGGCGACCAGTCCGTCCACCGCGTCGCCCCCTCCTATGGCGAGCGGGACCGCATGGTCGCGGCCTTCTCCTACGACAACGCGCCGGGCTTCGTCTTCAACGAGAAGGTCCATATGAACGCCTCGGGCCGCACGACGCCGCTCTACGTCTCGCCGCGCCTCAGCGCGACCGCCGCCACGAACTGATCACTCCAAGGCCAGAAGGAGCCGGTGATGAAACCTACTTTGCTCATGCCCGCAATGGTGACACGACGCAGCGTTCTCCTCGGTGCGGGCGCTGCCGCCGCGGCGCTCGCCGGCCCCTCCTGGCTGACGGGCGCCCGGGCCAGCGACACTGCCGTCCCGAAGCGGGGCGGCACCTTCCGCGTCGGCGCGGAGGATGCGAGCGCCAAGGACAACCTGGACCCGGCGCTCGCCTTCTCGGGCTTTGCCGCCATGATGTGCCGGGCGATGTACGATTCCCTCGTCAAGGAGGACGCGACGGGAAAACCCTACGATTCGCTCGCCGAGGTCTTCGAGCCGGATGCGACCGCGCAGGTCTGGACCATCCGCATCCGCGACGGCGTGACCTTCCATGACGGCAGGGCGCTGACCATCGACGACGTCGTCTTCTCCATCACCCGCGCCATGGCGACGACCGGCTCGCTCGCCGCGCGCAGCCTGGAGGCGCTGGACCCCAAGGGCATCGAGAAGGACGGCAAGCTGACGGCGCGCCTGCGCCTGAAATATCCCTATTCCTTCTTCAAGCAGGCTTTCTTCCACCCCTGCCTCTCCATCATCCCGACCGACTTCGACGCGAAGACGCCGATCGGCTCGGGGCCGTTCAAGTTCGTCAGCTTCGAGGACCAGACATTCGTCGCCGAGCGCAACCCGAACTACTGGCTGGACGGAAAACCCTATCTCGACCGGATCGAGGTGATCGGTTTCGCCGATCCGACGACGGCGCGGCTCAACGCGCTGATGAGCGGCCAGATCGACGCCATGCCGAACGTCGCCTTCACGCAGGCGCGCACCATCGAGGCGCGGCCGGACCTGAAGCTGCTGTCGGCCGCCGGAGCTTCCTTCGAGCCGTTCACCATGCGGGTGGACCAGCCGCCCTTCAACGATCCGCGCGTGCTGGAAGCCTTCAAGCTGATGGTCGACCGCGAGCAGCTGGTGCGCAACGTCTATGCCGGCCGCGGCCGCATCGGCAACGATCTCGGCTGGGCGCAGGATCCCTATTACAATGCCGACATTCCCCAGCGCGCCTACGATCCGGACAAGGCGAAATTCCTGCTGAAGGAGGCCGGTCAGGAGAACCTCGTGATCGAGCTTCATCCCAGCCCCGAAGCGCCGTGGAATTCGGCGGCGGCGCAGGTCCTCGCCCAGCAGGCCAAGAAGGTCGGGGTCACCGTCAAGCTGGTGGCCTCGGCCGATCTTTCCAGCTTCTACGACCAGAAGTACCTCAAGGTCGAGTTCAGCCAGGACATGTTCGGCCCGAACCCGCTGTCGGTGACGGCCGGCTATTCGCTGCTGCCGGATTCGCCCTACAACGAATCCCACTGGAAGGACGAGAAGGCGGCCGAACTGTTCAAGCTGGCCTCCTCCACCGGCGATGCCGACAAGGCGCGCCAGTATCTCAACGATTTCCAGCAGCTCGTGCATGACAAGGCGGGCTGGATCGTCTGGGGCTTCCGCGATAGCCTGCAGGCCGTCAGCGGCAAGTTCGGCGGGCTGGAGCCGTCGCTGCGCGGCGTCAACATGCACGACCTGTCCGGCGTCTGGGTGCTTTAGGCATCCGGCCGATTTCCTCCCGCCTTGCGCATCGCCCGGATTTGCGGGCGGTGCGCAATCCGTTCCGCCATGGAGGCCGGCAATGCAAAGCTCTCCGATTCCCGCCAGCGACTGGTACGAGGTCGTGCCCTTCGCCGACGGGGTGTTCCTCATCCACGAACCGTGGATCCATCCGTTCTTCCGCTGCAACATGTGGCTCGTGCGCGGGAAGGAGCGGGATCTGCTGGTCGATACCGGCCTCGGTCATTTCAGCCTGCGGGCGCATGTGCCGATGCTCGGCGAGCGGCCGGTCGTCTGCGTGTCGAGCCATGCCCATTTCGACCATATCGGCAGCACGCACGAATTCGACCTGCACCTCGCCCACCCGGCCGAAGCGGAGATCTTCGCTGATCCGCGCCCGGAATGGACGCTCGCCGCCGGCTATGCCAACGAGGAGATGTTCATCGCCCCGCCGGAAGGTTGGGACAGCGTCGCCTACCGCGTCGAACCCTGCCCGGCGACCGGTTTCCTGGAGGACGGCGACGTCGTGGACCTCGGCGACCGGCGCTTCGAGGTCATCCACACGCCTGGCCATTCGCCCGGCGGCATCGCGCTCTTCGAGCAGGCGACCGGCACGCTGATCGCCGGCGATATTATTTATGACGGCGATCTCGTCGACGACACGTTCCATTCGGACAGGCAGGCTTATCGCGCCTCGCTCGACCGCCTCGCGACGCACCCCGTGCGCATCGTCCACGGCGGCCATTTCCAGAGTTTCGGGCCGACCCGGCTCAGGCAGCTGATCGCGGCCTATAAGGGCTGAGCCTCACATCACCTCGCGCAGGTCCGCCGAGGACTGGCGCAGATGCGCGACGATGCCGGCCCGGGCGGCCTGCGGATCGCCGGCCATGACGGCATCGGCCACCTGCTTGTGGAAGTCACCCTCGGAGGTTTTGGCGCGCAGGCGGTCGCGGCAATAGTACCAGAGCCGCACGCTGAGATTGAGATACTGGTTCAGCGAGGCTTCCAGGAAGGGGTTGTGCGCGGCGCGGTAGAGCAGGCGATGGAACTTCGTGTCGAGCGCGTTGATGCGGAGCTGATGCGCTTCGCCGAGCAGGGCCTCGACGCAGGCGGTGATCGCCCGCCGCTCCTCCACGCTGGCGCGCGCGGCGGCAAGCTCCGCCGCCAGCCCCTCCATCTCCACGCGCGCTTCGGTCAGCCAGCGCTCGTCGGCAAGGTTGATCTCGCTGACGAAGGTGCCGCGGCGCGGATAGACGACGATGAGATGTTCGAGCGCCAGGCGCTTGATCGCATCGCGCACCGGCGTCAGCCCGACGCCGAGAGCGCTCGCCAGCTCCGCCTCATTGAGCGGCGCGCCGGGGGGAAGCGCAAGCGAGATGATCCGGTCGCGGATGCTCTCATAGGCAAGGCCGACGGCGGAGCCCGCCTCGCGCTGTCCCTTGGCCTGCACTTCAAAAATTTCAGATCGCATCCGTCGTCCTGTCCCGGTCGGTTTTCCGGAAAATAGCGTTGACAAGCGCGAAGGAAAAGATAGGCTTACTGAAATTTCAGTTTTGAGATGAAAAAAACTTTAGACGTGAGGGTGAGCCGATGTCCCCATCGCAGACGGGCGTGGAACTGCGTTCCCTGGTATGCCGCTACGGCGCGGTGGAGGCCGTGCGCTCCATGGACCTTGCGATCGCGCCGGGGGAATTCTTCACGCTTCTGGGGCCGAGCGGCTGCGGCAAGTCGACGACGCTCCAGGCGATCGGCGGCTTCGCGCCGCCCTCCGGCGGGCGCATCCTCGTCGGCGGCGAGGACATCACCCACCTGCCGCCGGCCCGCCGGCCGACCAATTACGTGTTCCAGAACTACGCGCTCTTCCCGCATATGAGCGTGGCGGAGAATGTCGAATACGGCCTGAAGCGCCGCAAGGTGCCGGCGGCAGAGCGGCGTGTGCGCGTTTCGGCCGAATTGAGGCGCGTCGGCATGCAGGATTTCGCCGCCCGCCGGCCCGCCCAGCTTTCCGGCGGCCAGCAGCAGCGCGTGGCGCTCGCCCGCGCGCTGGTCAACCGCCCCGCCGTGCTGCTGCTCGACGAGCCTTTGTCGGCGCTCGATTTCCTGATGCGCAAGCAGCTGCGCGAGGAGCTGAAGGCGATCCAGCGCGATGTCGGCACCACCACGGTCTTCGTCACGCACGACCAGTCGGAAGCGCTCAGCATGTCGGATCGCATCGCGGTGATGAATGCCGGGCGGATCGAGCAGATCGGCACGCCGGACGAAATCTACGAGCGGCCGCAAACCCGTTTCGTCGCGGAATTCATCGGCAGCGCCAACCTGCTGCCGGGCAGGGTCGCGGAGGGCGGCTCCATCGTCCTCGATGCCGGGGCGACAGTGCGCCTTGCCGATGCCCTGACGCTAGAAGGGCCGCGCTGCCTCCTGATGGTGCGGCCGGAGCACATGTGGTTGGCGGAGGCCGGCGGTCTCGCCGCGACATTCGCCAAATGCACCTATGTCGGCGACCACCACGAGATCTCGGCCACGCTCGCCGATGGCGGCACGGTCACGCTCCGGCAGCAGGCGCGGCCGGTGCTGGCGCCGGGCGCGCCCTGCCGCATCGCCTTCGACGAGACGAAGGCCCACGTCATCCCTGCATCCTAGCAGGCAACCCGAGCCGCTCCCGCGGCCCCAAGCATCGTGAAAGAGGAAACCATGCCCAAGGACAACAGCACCGAATCCGCCGCAAAGAGCGGCGTCCAGGTCATCAAGTTCGGCGATCCGGCCAATGAATGGCACGACTACGGCGACATGCCGGGCGACCGCACGCCGGGCAATCCGATCGGCCAGCACGCTTCCGTCTGGAAATCGGCCGATGGCCGCGTGACGGTCGGCCTGTGGCGGCGCGACGCCGATTTCGGCGACCTGCTCGGCACCGGCCAGTGCTTCGATTTCGTCATCGAGGGCGATGTCACCGTGACCGACCAGCATGGCGTCAGCCACGTCGCCAATTCCGGCGACCTCCTGATCTACAACGAAAAGGACGAGGGCAGCTGGGAGCAGCCCGGCCCGATCCGCAAGATCTTCATCCACGTGCGCGACTGATCGATCATCAACCATCAAGCAAAAAGGGGAACGTCCATGCATAGTTATCGCTTCACGGCCAATCGCCGGCAGGCCCTCAAGCTCATCCTTGCCGGAGCGGGCGTCATGGGCGGCCGCTTCGCCATCCCGTTCTCCGCGGCCCATGCCGCGGAGAGCACCATCGTCTGGGCTGCCAATTCCGGCGAATGCGACCCGGCCGACATCGCCCGCTTCAAGGAGGAGACGGGCATCACGGTGGATTACCGCGAGGTCATCTCCGACGCCGACCAGTTCTTCGCCAGCGTCCGCCCGCAATTTTCCGCCGGCCTGCCGATCGGCTACGACGTGATCTGCATCTCCAGTCAGTATACCTCCTTCTACGCGGAGAACGGCTGGCTCGAACCGCTCGATCCCGCCGCGCTGCCGAATGTGCAGAAGAACCTGCTGCCCTCGCTGAAATCGGTGAAGCATGCCGATATCGCCATCCCCTTCGATTTCGCGCCCGTGGGCCTCGCCTTCAACCGCGCGCATTTCAAGGACGGGCTGGAGTCCTGGGGGCAGCTGCTCGACCCGGCGGTGAAGGGCAAGGTCGGGCTCTATGCGACGCCCATCGTCAACGTCGCCGCCTGGGGACTCTATCTCAAGGCGGAAGGCAAGATCGACAACGTTCCCGCCGAAATGACCCTCGACGAGGCGATGGAAGTGCTGGCCTTCCTGAAGCCGCATATCGAAAGCGGTCAGCTGCTGCCGGCGCAGGGCGAGAATGCCGGCCAGAAACTGTCGAACGGCGACCTCATCGCCGCCATGGCCCCGCCCGTCAACATCTCGCAGCTCGATCCGCAGAAGGTCGGCTTCGCCGTGCCGAAGGAGGGCGCGCCCGCCTATGTCGACCGGCTCGGCATTCCCAAGGGCGCTGCGAACCCTGAGGCCGCGCTCGCCTTCATCGACTGGTGGTTCCGGCCGGAAAATGCCGCGAGCTTCTGCCGCTACACGCTGCAATATCCCTATACGGTCGGCGTCAAGGAGGCGCTGGAGAAGATCGACCCGGCGCTTGCCGCCAATCCGCTGATCTTCCCGCCCGCCGACGTGCTCGACCGGCTCTACCCCTATCCGGCGCCCTGGGACCAGCGCGAGCGCGCCCAGATCGCCCGGACCTGGACGCAGATGATCAGTGGCTGAGATGGTCTCGCTCACAAAGGCGGCCGGCGCGCGCTCCTCCGGGGCGCGGGCCGGCTGGCCGGAAATGCTGCCGACGCTGGCCTGGCTCGTCGCGCTCCTCGTCCTGCCGCTCGTCTATATCCTGCGCATGTCGTTCAGCGCCGATCCCTTCGCGCTGACGGCGACCGGCTGGTCGCTTGCCAACTACGCGGATTCGATCCCCTTCTACTGGAACAACCTGCTCAACTCGGTGCTGATCGGCCTGTCGGCGACCATCCTCGCCTTCGCCATCGCCATGCCGGTCGCCTACGGCATCTCCTTCTATGGCGGCCGCTGGAAGGCGGTGCTGCTTTTCGCCTTCTTCGCGCCGTTCCTGACCAGCTATCTCATCCGCATCGTCGCCTGGCAGACGCTGCTCGGCGCCAATGGTCCGCTCTTCGCCCCACTCCATGCGGCGACGGGGCTAGAGGTGCGAGTGCTCGGAACGCCCTTCGCGGTGGTGGCGGGCCTCACCTACCAGCTCGTGCCCTTCGTGCTCCTGCCGCTCTACACCGCCTTCAATCGCATCGACCGCACGCTTTGCGCCGCGGCGGACGATCTTTACTCCGGCCGTTGTGGCGCAGGCGGGGCGACGCTCGGCATGGCCGGCGGCCTAGCCGTCGGTCTGCTGCTCGCCGCGGTGTTCTTCGGCGCGGGCGGCCTTGCCGCGCCGGGGCCGATGCTCTTCGTGCTGGCGGCGGCGCTTCTTGGCGCGGCGGTCGGCGGCACGATGACGGAGCGGTTCGCGCTGATCGTCTTCCCGCTTTCGCGCAACGGCTTCATCGCCGCCGCCGTGCTCTCCTTCATCCCGGCGCTCGGCGATTACGTCAATGCCGCGCTGCTCGGCGATATCCGCACGCAGATGCTCGGCAACGTCATCCAGGCGAAGTTCCTGGTGGAGCTGGACTATGCCGGGGCGGCGGCCCTGTCGGCGACGCTGCTGGTCGCCGCCATGCTGCTGCTCACCCTTCTCCTGCGTCTCATCCGCGGCACGGAGCTTCTCGATGTCGTCTAGCACCCCCACGAAACGGGAAGGCTTGGCGGTGCGCGCCATGATCGGGCTGGCGCTCGTCTTCATGTTCGCGCCCGTCCTCACCATGATCGTCTTTTCCTTCAACGATCCCGGCGGCCGCTTCAACTACGAACTCGGCACCTTCTCGCTGGACGCCTGGCGCGAGCCCTTCGCCGTGCCGCAGCTTGGCGTGGCGATCCGCAACAGCCTCGTCGTGGCGGCGGCCTCGGCGCTGCTGGCGGCCCTGCTCGGCACGCCGGTCGGCTTTGCGCTGGGGCGGCGCAAGTTCATCGGCCGCGGCGCGGTCTCGGGCCTCACCTTCATTCCGCTGGCGACGCCGGAAGTGGTGCTCGGCGCGGGCATGCTGATCCTCTTCGTGGCGACGGCGACGATCCCGCTCCTCAAGACCCTGACCGGCGGCCTGTTCTATCCGCTCGGCTTTCCCAGCGTCATCGCCGCCCACACGACGCTCGGCCTCAGCTTCGTCATCATCAACGTGCGCGCCCGCGTCATCGGTGCCGGCGTGACGCTGGAACAGGCCGCGCGCGACCTCGGCGCCTCCGGCTTCACCGCGTTCCGCACGATCTGGCTGCCGATCATCCTGCCGGGCATCCTCTCCGGCGCGCTGCTCACCTTCGCCATCTCGCTCGACGATTTCGTGCTGACCAACTTCACCGCGGGCGGAACGACCATGTTCCCGACCTGGCTCTACGGCCTGATGCGCCGCGAACTGCCGCCGCAGATCGCCGTGGTCGGCACGCTGATTTTCCTCGTCTCGCTCGGCCTCGTGGCGCTTTCGGCAAAACTCTCGGGACGGCAGCCGGCCTGACGTCCCCTCATTCTTCCCGGTCGAGCCGGCGGCTGACGCGCCAGCGATCCTCGCCCCGGTTCTCCAGCAGCCAGGATTTTTCCGCGATCGCCGTTCCCTTGCCGGTTTTGTAGGCGTCGATCGTCAAGGTGATCCGGTCGTCGTCGAGGCGTTCGACGCGCCCGCCCGCCACCGCGCCATCGCTGAATTCCACATGCACCGGCCCTTCCTGCGGAGGCTCGTCCGCCACGGCCGGGCATCCTGGATAGGCATGGCTGTCCATCATCCTGATCATTGTCTTTCTCCTTTCCGAAAGGTCGCAGCCGGGGAACGCTTGACCGTACATATTTCTTCATATACGAAATCATATATGGAGTTGTGACGAACGGCAATCTCCATTGCAACGCAACAACGAGGGATGCGGTTGCCGCCGCCCCCTGGAAGAGGTTTTCATGTATTACTTCGCCTATTGCACATGGCTGCATGACATCGAGATCGCCCGCTTCATGCCGGAGGCAAAGCCGGTGACCAAGGCCTATGCCGCCAACCACGCGCTACGCTTCCATGCGGCGGGCGACCGCACGGATCGCGGCTGGTGCCATTTCCTCGGCACGGCGGATGCCTGGGGCGAGCGCGCCGAAGGCGTTGTCTTCGAGCATGACGACACGCATTTTTCCGAGGACTACGACGATTTCGAGCGCTGCTGCGTGACGGTTCACGGCGAGGACGGCAAGCAGTACGATTGCTGGACCTACCGGCTGATCCGCCCCGGCATCGCCATGCGTCCGCCGAACTTCTACTGGGAGCATATCCCGACCGGCCTGAAGCAGTGGAATTTCCCGCCGGAATACATCGCCAAGGTGCAGGCGGTCTTCGATGCTGCCGCCGAGTGCCCGCGCGCCGACCGCCCGAACCCGTCGGCCATCCCGGGCAAGGGCGCCGACACGCGCTGACCCGACCGGCGGCGCCGGCCCGCCGGCGCCGCCGTCTCCATGCCGACTGCATGCAAGATCAATAACGACAGGGGTAATGCAATGAAACATGGGATCATCCGAACCTTCATGCTGGCCGCCGCGGCGACAGCCGTCTTCGCCGGCGCCGTCCAGGCCGGGGAGGGCGCCAAGCTCGTGCCCGAGCCCGTCCGTCAGGCGGGCAAGATCACGGTGGGCTCGCAGCAGACCTTCCCGCCCATCGAATTCCGCGAGCCGGGCTTAAGCGTGGTAACCGGCGCCAGCGCCGATCTCCTCGCCGAGATCGCCAAGCGGCTGGAACTGAAGCTGGAATATGTCCAGGCCGAATATGCCGCGCTCATTCCCGGCATCGAGGCGAAACGCTTCGACGTCGCCTCCGGCGGCATCAGCGACACGGAGGAGCGTGAGCAGAAGCTCGATTTCGTCAACTACATGCTCTCCGGCGGCTCGGCCATGGTGCGCACCGAGGATGCGGACAAGTACAAGACCATCGCGGATTTCTGCGGCAAGTCGGTCGCCACGCTGCTCGGCAGCCGCGTCATCATGGCCAAGGTGGAGGAGGCGTCCGCCGCCTGCACGGGCAAGGGCGAGGCGGAAATCCGCGCCGAGCAGCTTCCCTCCGCGCCGGATGCCCGCATGCAGCTCGACCTCAAGCGCGTCGACGCCTATCTCGGCGACTTCCCGGCGCTCGTCTACATGGGCACGCAGTTCCCCGGCAAATACTCCATCGTCGGCGGCAACTACATGCTGACGCCCTACATCACCTCCTGGGGCTTTTCCAAGGACAATACCGCGCTGCGCGATGCGGTGAAGGTGACGCTGCAGGAAATGCTGGACGACGGCGCCTACAAGACGATCATGGACAAGTGGGGCGTCGGCGGCGCCGTGCTGCCCGAGATCACCGTCAACCTGCCGGCCAGCAAGCGCTGACGGGGAGGAAAGGCCATGGCCATGACGGACCGTCTTTCCGCCCCGGAACTTCCGATCGTGCATCGACGCCGCTGGGGAGCCTGGCTCCTCGGCGCCGTCGCCCTCGTCGTGGTGGTGACGATCGTCCACGCGGCCATTCGCGCGCGAATCGTCAATCTCGGCGTCTTCGCCGATTACATCTTCGATCCGCTCATCGTCATGGGGGCGGTCAACGCCCTCATGCTCGGCACGCTGGCGCTGTTCATCGCCACGATCATCGGCTTCATCGCCGCCCTGATGCGGGTCAGCGGCAATCCCATCCTGGTCGCCATCTCCGCAACCTATGTCTATCTCTTCCGCGGCACGCCGATGCTGATCCAGCTCATCTTCTGGTTCAACGCGGTGCCGATCATGTTCCCGTCGATCACCATCAGCCTGCCCTTCATGGCCGAGCCGCTGGTCTCCACGCCCACCACCTCGCTCGTCACGCCGTTCCTTGCCGCGCTTGCCGGCCTTAGCCTCGCGGAAGGAGCCTATATGAGCGAGATCATCCGCGCCGGCATCCTCGCGGTCGACAAGGGCCAGCGGGCGGCGGCGACGGCGCTCGGCATGACCCAGCGCCAGGTATTGGCGCAGGTCGTCATCCCGCAGGCCGGCCGCATCATCATCCCGGCGGCGGGCAACCAGTACATCATGCTTTTGAAATCCTCCTCGCTGGCCTCGGCCATCGGCTATCTCGAACTCCTGCGTGTTGCGACCGACATCTATTCCTCGAACTTCCAGGTCGTCGAACTGCTGGCCGTCGCCGCCTTCTGGTATCTCGTCATGACCGCCTTCGCGACAGCGATCCAGACCGTCCTCGAAAAGGTTTTCCCGCAAAGATGAGCACCGCACCCGAACAGACCCCCGCCGTCTCCGTGGTCGGCGTTTCCAAGAAATGGGCCGCCGTCTCGGCCTTCACCGATGTCAGCTTCGACGTGCCGCAGGGCGAGGTCGTGGCGCTGCTCGGCCCGTCCGGCGCCGGCAAGTCCACGCTGCTGCGCTGCGTCAATCACCTCGAGACCATCTCGGCCGGCCGCATCTACGTGCACGGCGACCTGATCGGCTACCGGCTGGGCGCTCAGGCGCTCTACGAACTGTCGGACGCGGAGATCAGCCGCCAGCGGCAGAAGATCGGCATGGTGTTCCAGCACTTCAACCTGTTCAAGCACATGACGGCTTTGCAGAACGTGATGAGCGGCCCGGTCCACGTCTTGCAAAGGCCGAAGGCGCAAGCCACGGCGCTGGCGATGGACCTGCTCGACAAGGTGGGTCTCAAGGCCAAGGCAGACGCCTATCCGTCGGAACTCTCCGGTGGCCAGCAGCAGCGCGTCGCCATCGCGCGGGCGCTCGCCATGCAGCCGCGCGTCCTCCTGCTCGACGAGCCGACCTCGGCGCTCGATCCGGAACTGGCGCAGGAGGTGGTCGAGACGATCCGCAAGCTCGCCGAGGAAGGCCAGACCATGCTGATCGCCACCCACGACATGGGCATCGCCCGCGACGTCGCCGACCGGGTGATCTTCATGGAGGGCGGCCGCGTTGCCGAGGATGCGCGCTCGAAGGACTTCTTCACCGCGCCGAAGAGCGACCGCGCCCGGCAGTTTCTCGCCCGGCTGCTGCCGGCCCACTAGCTCACCAGATTCTCTTTGTGAGCCCGGCGGTTCGCTCTCAGGCGGGCCATCGAAGCCTTGCGCATTCCGAAGGAGGAAACATGCCCCCGCTCTTCAACAACCTGCATCACGTCTGCATCGTGGTCCGCGATCTCGAAAAGACCGTCGCCTATTATGAGAGCCTCGGGGTCGGCCCCTGGTTCGACTACCCCAAGAAGGGCGCCTATCTCGAATTCGACGTGCCCAACAAGGCAGCCTCGGACGCCATGCGCTACAAGTGCTGCGATCTCGACAACGTGCAGATCCAGCTCTGCGATCCGGGCGAACTGGATTCGCCCCAGAAGCGATTTCTCGACGAACGGGGCGAGGGTGTCTATCACCTCGGCTTCGAGGTGGCCGATCGCGATGCGGCCGAAGCCCATGGCCGCGCGCTCGGCCTCGGGGTCGTGGCCCGCGGCAGGCGCATGGACGGTTCGGGCTTCTGCTACTTCGACACGCGGGACAAGGCCGGCATCGTGCTCGAAGTCCGCAAGTCCTGAGCCTCGGGGTGATGCGCATCTTTTCCGGCGGGGAGGCCGGGCCGGATCTCGGCGCGGCCGTGCGGGGGCGTGAAAGCGTCCTGCTGTGCCTTGCCGCCATGGTGCTGTTCGCCGCGTCGGACATCGTCGCCAAACATCTGTCGGTGACGTTCCACCCCCTGCAGATCGCCTGGTTTCGTTACCTCGCGGCTTCGACCCTGCTGGCGGCCGTCTGTCTGCGCTTCGGCAGGCCGGCTCCCAGCGCGGCTTCGGCGGCGCAGATCATCCGTGGCGTCGGCATGGCCGGAGCAACGATCCTGCTGGTGGCCGCCCTCAGCCTCCAGCCGGTGGCGGAGGCGACCGCACTCGTCTTCATCTCCCCTTGCCTCGTCACGCTGCTGTGCGTGCTGGTCCTCAAGGAACGCGTGCCCGCGTGGCGGTGGGTGGGCGTCTTCGGTGGCCTGCTTGGGGTATTGGTCATCCTGCGTCCGGGATTTGCCGGCTACAATCCCGCCGCCCTCTTTTCGATCGCGTCGGCCGCGTGCTGGGCGACGGCGCTCGTGATGACGCGGCGGGCGGTGGTGGCCGACAGCCTGGCGACGACGCTCGCCTATTCCTCCCTGACGGGCTTCGTGCTCTTGACCGCGGCGCTGCCTCTCGTCTTCCGGGGGTTGAGCATCGCCGATCTGGCGCTGTCTTGGGCGACGGCCGTGTTATGGCTGGCAGCGCATGTCGCCATCGCCTTCGCCTATCGCCGGCCCGAGGCGCAGGTTTCCCGCCTCGCGCCGATTTCCTATACGCATCTGCTCTGGGCCACAGGCTTCGGCTACCTCGTGTTCGGCACGATACCGGACGTGATGACGGTCGCCGGCGCGGCGCTGATCATCGCAAGCGGGCTGGTGGCCCGCAAGGGAGGGAAGCAACCGGCGTGAAATCGAGCGGAAAGCGAGTTTCGCCATGACGGACATGCTTTGATCGGGGCGGGCGATATGGGGTTCGCCACCGTTTCTCGGCCATCGACATGCACGAGGCTTTGCGCATGAGGGCGCACGGCGTCGAGGCGGCGCGGCGACGCTCGCAGGAGCTGGGTGCATAGGCAGGGAACGGCCTGAGCCCTTCTTGTGTTGCCGCAGCCCTTGAATGCCGGAGGCCATTGCTCCATACACGAAGAGATATATCCATCTCCACCGGAGCGGGCAGAGAGCCACCGGGAAAGGAACAGTATTCATGGCATCAAGAAAGGCCTCCGCCGGCGAATTCATCGCATCGGATGTACGCAATCGCCTGCGCAGCATGATTCTCGGCGCGGAATTGAAGCCCGGGCAAAGGCTCGTCGAAGACGATCTCTGTGAGCGGCTGAGCGTCGGGCGGACGCCCGTGCGCGAAGCACTGCTGCTGCTTCAGGGGGAAGGCTTTCTCAGCCGTGAACGGGGTTGGGTCGTCGAAACGATCGATCGCAGCCAGGTGCGCGCCATTTTCGAAAGCCGCGCCGCAATCGAATCGGCCACGGCAAGGCTGGCTGCGCGTCACGCCGAGCAAAACGAGCTGGATACGCTTGCCCAGCTGATCGAGGCGATGGAGCCTGGTGAAACATTGACGCGCAGCGAATTGAACAGCCTCAATACGCGGTTTCACAAGCAGATTGTCTCCGCATCGAAGAACCCCTTTCTTGCTCAATTCCATGAGCGGACACAGTTTCACTACTGGATGCTGCGGGTGCCGATCCTGTTTTCCGAATCCGAGGTTCGGGAGACAAATCTCCAGCATCGACGCATTCTCGAAGCGCTCGTCGATCGAAACGAAGACGAAGCTGAACGTGCCGCGCGGCATCACGTCGAGGCGACGATGGCGATCGTCGAACCGGCGATCGATCTTTGACAAGGAGGATTGGCCGGCTGCAGTGACGATCGCTCGGATGATGAACAGCGAGTTGGCGGTCCGCGCCGAATGGGTGAAGGGACGGATCAGCGCGCCGGCCTTCAGAAAGTGCGACGCGGTAATGTTGCCGCGCCTGAAGATGGCTGCAAGTTCCTTATTTCGCCACACAGAAACATGAGTATAAAAGTCTTGTTTTAATGAGGGGCAGGGCATATACGCTCATTTTGATCCACTCCCCATCAGGACATCGACGGTGAAAGCACTCAACAGATTTCTGGCCGTGTTCGGCCTTTCTTCCACGCTCGCCTTTGCGGTGCAGCCGGTATTCGCATCCACCGCCTATCCGCTGACCATCGAAAACTGCGGTGCGACGGTGACCTTCGCCAAGGCGCCCGAGCGGGCGATCGGTCTTGGCCAGAACAGCGCGGAAATCCTGCTGCTGCTCGGCCTTGAAGACAAGATGGTCGGCACGGCGTTCTGGCCGAGCAAGGTGCTGCCGCAGCTCGCCGAGGCCAACGCCAAGGTCAAGTTGTTGACGGTCGAGTTCCCGACATTCGAGGCGATCCTGGCCGAGAACCCGGATTTCGTCGCTGCCGCGTTGCCGACCCTGATCGGCCCGAGCAGCAAGGTCGCCAAGCGTGAGGATTTCGAGAAGGTCGGCATGCCGTCCTACGTTTCGCCCAGCACCTGCCTCAGCACCGAAAAGGTCAAGAACGAGTATGGCAGCCGCGACCAGCTGTGGAACATGGAGCTGCTCTACAAGGAGATCGACGAGCTTTCGCAGATCTTCGATGTTGCCGATCGTGGCCAGGCGCTGATCGCCGACTTCAAGAAGCGCGAGGCTGCCCTCCGCTCCGGCGTGTCGAAGGACGGCAAGCCGCTCTCCTACGTCTTCTGGTTCTCCAGCCAGTCGCCTTCCGCCGATGCCTATCTTGGCGGCAAGAACAGTGCATCGGGTTACATCGCCGACCTGCTCGGCGGCAGGAACGCCATCACGGCGGAGGCCGAATGGCCGACGCTCGGCTGGGAAAGCATCATTGCCGCCAACCCGGACGTCATCGTCGTCGCCAGTCTCGACCGCAATCGCTGGGAACTCGACAAGCCCGAGGCCAAGATCGCGTTCCTGAACAGCGATCCGGCCGTCAGCCAGATGCCGGCGGTCCAGAACAAGGCGATCGTCGTGATGGACGGCCAGGCCATGAACCCGACCATACGCACGGTTTACGGTGCCGAGCAGGTGGCCGGGCAGCTCAAGGCGCTCGGTCTGTTGAAGTGATCGCTTCGCACCATCCTCGGCGGCAGCATGTCGTCTTCGGCGTGCTGCTGCTGGCCTCGCTGGCGGCTATCGCGCTGGTCGTCGGGGTGAGCGTCGGAATCGGCGATCTGCCGATTCCGCTTTCCACGACCTTCTCTGCCGTAACCAACCGGCTGGGGTGGACGGCGGTGGAACTCAATCGCATCCACGAGACGGTGATCTGGGACTATCGCCTCAGCCGGGCGCTGGTCGCGGCCTTCTGTGGGGCGGGGCTTGCCCTCTCGGGCGCGATCATGCAGTCGCTGCTGCGCAATCCGCTTGCCGAGCCCTATGTGCTCGGCATCTCGGCCGGCGCATCCACGGGGGCGGTTGCTGTCGTCATCCTCGGCATCGGCGCGGGGGCCGTGTCCCTGTCGGCCGGTGCCTTTGCCGGTGCTTTTGCGGCCTTCTTCTTCGTGGCGCTGCTTTCGAACGGTACGCGGGGCGGGGCGGATCGAACCATCCTTGCGGGGGTCGCCGCATCGCAGATGTTCAATGCCGCGACAGCCTATATCGTCACGACGTCGGGCAACGCACAGCAGGCGCGCGACGTGATGTTCTGGCTTCTCGGAAGCTTCGGCGGCGTTCGCTGGCCGGAATTCGCGCTGGTGTCCGTCATCATCAGCCTCGGGCTGATCGCCTGTCTGTTTTACGCCCGCGTGCTGGATGCCTTCGCCTTCGGGGACGAGGCGGCCTCTGCGCTCGGGGTCAATGTCGGCCAGGCAAGGATCGTGCTTTTCGCCTTGACCGCCATGATGACGGCGACGATCGTCAGCATGGTCGGCTCGATCGGCTTTGTCGGACTTGTCGTTCCGCATGCGGCACGGTTCCTCGTCGGGCCGGTGCATATCCGCCTGCTTCCGGCCTGCGCCGTGGCCGGGGCGATCTTCATGGTGCTCGCCGATGTCGCCTCCCGCACCCTGGTCCCGCAGCAGGTTCTGCCGATCGGCGTCGTGACGGCGCTTGTGGGCGTCCCCTTCTTTTCCGTCATTCTGTACCGGTTCCAGCGTGCATCATGAGCATTGAGGTCCACGACATCGTTTGGAAGATCGGCAAGAAGACGATCATCGACGGCATTTCCTTCGAGGCGCCTAAGGGCAAGATGCTGGGCCTGCTCGGCCCGAACGGCTCCGGCAAGACCTCGCTTCTGCGCCTGATTGCCGGGCTGAAGCGGCCGCACTCCGGAAAGGTGACACTGGATGCGCAGGATATCGGGACCATCGGCCGCCGGTCCGTCGCCCGGCGCATGGCATTTGTCGAACAGCATGCCACGACAAACGCCAATCTCCGGGTCGTCGATGTCGTCAAGCTGGGCCGGTTTCCGCACCGGTCGATGTTCTCCGGCTGGACGCCGGCCGATGAGGAGGCCGTGGAAGATGCGCTCGACCGCGCCGGCATTCTCGAAAAGCGCAACGACCGCTGGCAAAGCCTGTCGGGCGGGGAAAAGCAGCGCGCCCATATTGCCCGGGCGCTGGCCCAGTCGCCATCGGAACTGATCCTCGACGAGCCGACGAACCACCTCGACATACAGCACCAGATCGGCTTGATGCGGCTGGTCTCCGGCCTGCCGATCACCAGCATCATCGCCCTGCACGATTTGAACCACGCAGCGATGTTCTGCGATCGCCTGATCGTCCTGCAGAAGGGCAGGATCGTCGCTTGCGGGGCGCCGCACGAGGTCTTGACCGAACATCTCCTGAAGGAGGTGTTCTCGGTGGAGGCCCGGGTCGAAAGCTCGGCCTATCATGCGCGCCCGCATATTCAGTATCTGCGGTAGGCGTCTACCCGCTCGACGCCGACCGAGTTCAGCGGTAGGCGGCGCGCCCAAATGGCCCCATGATAAGTATAAAACATTGCAAATATTGAGAAAAACAAAATCGCACAGGTGAGCGCGCGATTTCTTGTTTGGTCGAGGCGATTTTCCGCTTGTTTCCGCGTCGGAATCCTGTAAAACGATTTACGTAAATCGTTTTACGTGAATTGCACTGCTGGAGGAGGCAGGCGAGATGCCCGTTTCAATCAAGGACGTCGCCAAGAGAGCCGGTGTCTCTCCTGGAACCGTCTCCAACGTTTTTAGCGGAAATCGCGCGGTCAAGGCTGAGCTGATCGAGCGCGTTCGCAGCGCTGCCGCCGAGCTCGGATATGAAACCGATCGGGCCGCTTCCCAGCTGCGGGCTGGAAAGGCCCGCGTGGTGGCTGCTCTCGTTCCCGACCTCAACAACCCCTTCTTCACGAGCCTTATCGCATCGATCGAGGCGCAGGTCCGTGACGAGGGCTTCGACATTATCGTTGCCAGTTCGCATGGGGATGCCGACGAGGAAGCAAGGCGCCTTTCTGCTTTATTGGCCTGGCGACCGGCTGGGATCGTGATCATCCCCTGCAGCGACGAGTTTGCCAGCCGCAATATCCTTGCCGATACTCAGGTTCCGTTCGTGGTCGCCGACCGCGTCCCTTCATTGTTCCAGGGGGATGCGGTGACGATGGACAACATCGATGCCGGCACCAAGGCCGCGGAACATCTCGTCGCCCTTGGACATCGCCGTTTCGTCGTGGCTGCTTCGACATTGAAGCTTCAGAACATCCGGGAACGATGCGCCGGCATCGAGGCGGTTCTGGCGAAGGAAGGCCTTGCCCCGCCTACCCTGATCGAGGTCGGTCTCGATTTCGACACGGCGACGGAGCGTCTCGGCGTCTTCATGGAAGGGGAGCAGCAGGCCAGCGCCTTCATCGCGCTCACCAACTTCGCGACGCTCGGCATTCTCGCTTGTGCGCACCAGACCGGTCTCTCGGTTCCGCGCGACATCTCGGTGGTCGGCTTCGACGACTATTCCTGGATGCATGCGGTATCGCCGCCGATGACGGCCATCCGCCAGCCGGTGAAGCAGATGGGACAGGCAATCTGGACCCGCCTGCGCGGTCATCTCGATGGCCGTTCAGAGCCTGCCTCGCGCGAAAAGCTGACATGTGAACTGGTGGTGAGGGCTTCGACAGCGGCGCCTTCCTCGCTCGGAGATACGCTCCGTATCGCGTGAGATAGACGCGAACAGATAAGCGGCTGCGAACAGCGACAAATCGATGTGGTGAGGCCTCTTCACCGCACGGGAAAACCTTTGCCGGCGTTCAGGCGCCGTCGGCAGGGGATGTGAAGACGCGCCTAAAATGGAGGAGAATGGCATGCAAACCGCAAAAATGATTAGCTCGATTTCCGTCATGGCGCTGCTCGCGGCATCGACCGCCATGGCACAGGAGATCGATTGGAAGAGCCAGCTCGGCGACCATAGCGGCAAGACGCTGCGCGTCATGACCATCACGGATCCGTTCATCGACTCGATGAAGGCCGTCAAGGACGGTTTCACGAATCTTACCGGCGCCAATGTCGAGATCGACGGCTACGGCTACGACGCGCTGCACGAAAAGGAGCTTCTCGCGTGCTCCCAGAACGACGGCAGCTATGACGTCCTGCTGATCGATGGCATCTGGATCGGCGAATTCGCCGAGGCGGGTTGCCTCGACAGCGCAGAGGACAAGATCTCCGAGAATCCCGATACCTTCGCATGGGATGATTTCACGCCGTCGGCCGCCGGGCAGGCGAGCTGGGAAGGCCAGCGCATGTGCCTGCCGGTCGGCATCTATTACGAGCTGATGTACTACCGCACGGACCTTTTCGAGAAGGCGGGCATCAAGGTGCCGGAAACCTTCGAGGAGCTGAAGAAGGCGGCCGCTACCTTCACCAACAATCCGGAGTTTCCCGGCGTCTATGGCTACGCCATGAACAACAAGCGCGGGGCGGCGGCAGGCCAGCAATGGTTCGAGTGGATTTACAGCGCCGGCGGCAAGCCGTGGGCGTCGAATGATATCGGCTCCGCCGAACCGTACAAGGACCAGACGCCGACGCTGAACTCGCAGGAATCGGTCGACCTCGTGCAGTTCTTCCGCGATATGGTCGCCTATGGCCCGCCGGGCGTCGAATCCTTCGCCTGGGACGAGCGTGCCAATGCGTTCGCAGCCGGCAAGCTCGCGATGATCAACGACTGGTCGGTGCGTGCCCAGATCGCAAACGATCCCAAGCAGAGCCAGATCGCGGGCAAGTTCAAGGCGGCGCTGATGCCGCACAAGGACGGCGGCAGGACCGTCTCGCCGGTCGGCGGCTGGATCGCCTGCGTCAACACGCACGGCGCTCAGAAGGATGCGGCCTGGGATTATCTGAAATGGTTCGCCAGCAAGCCGGTCCACCGTGACTTCGTTCTCGCGGGCGGCCCGCCGAGCCGGCTTTCCGCCATGCAGGACAAGGACGTCCAGGCGAAGTTCCCGTGGACCGAAGTGCTCTTCGAAGCCCAGAAGGATGCCTGGGTCGAGGTACGCCCGCGTCATCCGCTGGCCTTCCAGCTCATCGATACCGTCGGCGCGCAGGTCAACAAGGCCATCATCGGCGAAAAGAGCGCCAAGGAAGCCATGGACGGCGCCCAGGAAGACGTGACGAAACTGCTGAAGCAGAACGGTCTGCTCTAACGCTCTCTGTCGGGGGAGGCATTTGGCTCCCTCGACTTCCCGTTTCACGGAGGATCTCTCGATGGCCTATGCCGTTTCGATGACGCGCGCGCCCAAGGAGGCGACCAGGCGCTCCTTCCTGCACGATGATCGATTCCAGATGACGGCGTTCATCGCGCCGACCTGCATCTTCCTCGCGCTTTTGACCATCTGGCCCTTCATCTATTCGGTCTATCTGAGCCTGCATGCAGTGAAGCTGACGGCGATGCAGCGGGCGGTCTTCATCGGTCTCGACAACTACATCAATCTTCTGACAGACCCGCTGTTCCTGCGCGCCATGCTGAACACCGGCATGCTCGCGGTCACGTCGATCACCTGCGAGATCGTCATTGCCTTCGTGATCGCGAAGGCCTTCGTCAGTCTCAGCCATCTCAAATGGGTGAACGGCCTGCGGTCGCTGTTCATGATCCCCATGATGGTGACGCCGCTGATCGTCGGCATGATCTTCTCCTACGTGTTCAACCCGGTGCTCGGCATCGCCAACTACCTGCTGGGCGGCGTCGGCCTCGGGCCGGTCCCGTGGTTCGGGGGATCGACCGCGGCGATGATCTCGATCCTGCTGATCAATATCTGGCAGTGGACGCCGTTCATGATGCTGCTGATCATGGCCGGTCTCCTGTCGATCCGCGCCGATCTTTACGAGGCGGCGCGTGTCGACGGGGCGAAGTGGCACCATGTGATGCGCTTCCTGGAAATTCCGTCGATCAAGGGCATCGTGCTGCTCGGCGTCATCCTGCGCATCATCGATACGCTGCGCTTCTTCGATGTCGTCTATGTCACCACCCGAGGCGGTCCCGGCGATTCCACCATGGTGCTGACCCTCTACGCCTATCAGCAGAACTTCCAGTTCTTCCAGGCGGGCGTCGGCTCTGCCGCCGCGGTCATCATCCTCGTCATCTCCATCGTCATCACCACCTTTGCCGTGAAGCTCCTCAGGAGAATCGAAGATGAATAGTACCTTTCGGCTTCGCGACGTCGGCCCACTGGTGCTGGTCCTCGGCTTCGTCTTTATCTCGGTCGCTCCGATCCTCTGGCTGACGCTCGGTGCTTTCAAGCCGACGGCCGACATCATCGCGATTCCGCCGGTGTGGATCCCCGACTTTACTTATCTCCAGAATTTCCGGGACGTGCTGACGCAATTCTGGCCCTTCATCGTCAACTCGCTGGTGGCAACCATAGGCGCGACCATCTTGGCGCTGGTTCTCGCCGTGCCGACCGCCTTCGCGCTGGTCAACCATCGGTTCAAGGGCAGGGAGGCGCTGGCCGACTGGATCCTTTCCACCCGCATGATGCCGCCGATCGCCGCAGCCGTGCCGCTCTTCGTGATCTTCCGCGGCGTCGGCCTGCTCGACTCGCTGCCGGGCCTCATCATCGCCTATGCCGGCTTCAACCTGCCGTTTGCGGTCTGGATGACCATGTCCTTCGTTCGCCGCGTGCCGAAGGAGCTCATCGAGGCCGCGCGCCTGGAAGGCTGCACCTGGTGGCAGGTGCTGAAGGATGTCGTCCTTCCGCTCAGCAAAAGCGGCCTGGCGGCGGTTGCAACCTTCGTCTTCATCTTCGCCTGGAACGAATTCATGCTCGCGCTGTTCCTGACGACCCGCGAGGCCAAGACCTTCCCTGTCGTCATCTCGTCCTTCGTCGGCACGGGCCGCGTCTATTGGGAATACATCGCGGCAGCCTCGATCATCCAGTGCCTGCCGCCGGTGCTCTTCACCTTCTTCATGCAGAAACACATCGTCTCCGGCGTCACGATGGGCGCCGTGAAGGACTGAACGCAAACGCATTCAAGGGAGATTGCAATGATACCTCGACGTGGAGAAAACAAGACAGCGCTCGTCACCGGAGCGTCCCGTGGTATCGGACGGGCGATCGCCGAGCGGTTGGCTGCCGAAGGATACAGGGTCTTCGCGAACGACCTGAAGGCGCGCGAGGCCGACCTTTCGGACCTTGCTGCCGAAGTGCGGAATGCCGGCGGACTCTGCGAAGTCATCCATTGTGACGTCAGCGATCCGGTCTCGGTCGAGACGATGGCGCGGGACCTTCTGGCAGCAAGCGGTCGTCTCGATCTCTTGGTCAACAATGCCGGTGTACGTTCTGTCCACCAGACGGGCGAAATCGAGCCCGACGAATGGGACCGGATGTTCGCCGTCAACACCAAGGGCACGTTCCTCGTGACCAAGGCCTTCCTTCCGCATTTCCGGGCAAAGGGATCTGGCCGCATCGTCAACATCGCATCCATTGGCGGAAAGCGCGGCGGACCGGGCGAGTCCCATTACTGCGCGTCCAAGGCCGCGGTCATCAACTTCACGCAGGCTCTCGCTGTCGAGGTCGCCAAGGAGGGGATCACGGTCAACGCCGTATGCCCCGGTGTCATCGATACCGATATGGGCCGGTCCCATCTCGAAGATCCGGAAACCTTGAGAAGGGTTCTTGAGAAAACCGCGATGGGCCGCGTGGGCTATCCGCAGGATGTCGTCGGATCGGTCGCATTTTTCGGGTCCGACGACGCTGCCTTCATCACCGGCCAGTCGCTGAACGTCGACGGCGGAATCATCTTCCATTGAGCCGCCGCCCGGACAATGCGCGGCCGCCTTGTCGCCGCACACAAGAGGAGGAACTATCATGGGCGAAATAGCGCTCCAGAATATCGTCAAGCGCTTCGGCGAACTCGATGTCATCCGCAACATCAGCCTTACGGTGAAGGATGGCGAGTTCGTCGTGTTCGTCGGCCCGTCCGGTTGCGGCAAATCCTCCCTGCTGCGGCTGATCACCGGCCTGGAGGACGTGTCGGACGGTCAGGTTCTCATTGACGGCCGCGACGTGACGAAGCTGGCACCGTCCGAACGGCAGCTTGCCATGGTGTTCCAGTCCTATGCGCTGTTCCCGCACCTGACGGTGGCCGACAATATCGGATTTGGCCTGCGTGTATCCGGCCGGCCGAAGAAGGAGATCCGCGAACGGGTTTTGACGGCAGCGCGTGCGCTGGAGCTCGAACCCTATCTCGACCGGTTTCCGCGCCAGTTGTCCGGCGGCCAGCGCCAGCGCGTCGCCATCGGCCGGGCGATCGTGCGCGCGCCCTGCGCATTCCTGTTCGACGAGCCTTTGTCGAACCTTGACGCCGCGCTGCGCGTCCAGATGCGTCTCGAGCTGATCCGCCTTCATGACGAACTGAAGACGACGATGATCTACGTGACGCATGACCAGGTGGAGGCCATGACCATGGCCGACCGTATCGTCGTCCTCAACGCAGGCCGCGTCGAGCAGTTCGACACTCCGATCGCGCTCTATGATGCGCCCGCCAACCGCTTCGTCGCCGGTTTCATCGGCTCGCCGAAGATGAACTTCATCGATGCAACCGCGGCCGGTCCCAATCGCATCGAGACGTCGGCCGGCGGCCTCGATATCACCAATCTCAAGGAGCCGCTTCCTGACGGCAGGCTCACATTCGGCATCCGTCCCGAGCACCTGCGCTACGACCGTCATGTCGGCGTATGGAGCGGTACGATCCTCGTGGAGGAGCAGCTCGGCAGCGATGCGTATTTCACGCTCGACGTGAAATCACTCGGTACGCTGACCGTGCGCGCGGTCGGTGAACGCGGCTACCGTCGCGGCGACACCATTTTCCTGACACCCGATCCGGATCGCTCACATGTCTTCGATGCGCAGGACAGGGCGCTGACGCGGCCAACGACTATGGCTTCCGGCTCGACGGCAGCGCTGGTGCAGACGGGCACCGCCTGATCAACTTCACGTTCCAAGAGGAATGACCATGTATATGGAAAAACTGAGACTTGATGGAAAGCTTGCCGTCGTGACCGGCGGCAGCCGAGGGATCGGCCTTGCTATTGCAGAGGCCTTGGCCGAGGCGGGCGCGCGCGTCATCCTGCTTGATCGCGATGCGGCATCCCTTGAAGAGGGCCGGGCTGCCCTGCTGGCGAAGGGCTTCGATGCCGGAACGTATACCGCCGATGTCACCGACTCCGCCGCCGTGCAACGCGCCGCTGATGAGATCGCCGCAAAGCACGGCGTCGCCGACATCCTCGTCGCCAACGCCGGAATCGGACGGCCGCCGGTCGCCGCAGAGGATGTTGAAGATGCCGACTGGCTCGCCGTCAACGATGTCAACCTGAACGGCGTTTTCTGGTGCAACCGTGCCTTCGGCCGCCACATGCTCGTCAGGAGCCGTGGCGCGATCGTCAACATCGGGTCGATGTCCGGCCTGATCGTCAACCGCCCGCAGGGGCAGTCGCACTACAACGCCTCCAAGGCGGCCGTGCATCACCTGACCCGTTCGCTCGCCGCCGAATGGGCGGGGCGCGGGGTGCGCGTCAACGCGGTCGCTCCGACCTATATCGAAACCCCGCTCATCGCCCACGCCGAAGCAAGCGGCCTTGCAGCCGCCTGGCGCGCCGATACGCCGATGGGCCGTTTCGGCCAGGCGCGCGAGGTGGCGAGCGTCGTGCATTTCCTCGCTTCCGACGCCGCAAGCCTGATGACGGGGGCAATCGTCCCGGTCGACGGCGGGTTCACCTGCTGGTGATCGCAGCGCGCGCCCACGCTCGAAACCGATACCGAAATTTCATTCGCTGATCGCGTCCCCCGGTTGCCTGCCGAGTGGCCGGTACGAACACACACAACCAAGATCGTAGAGAGGCTCCAATGAAGCACGGAATTTACTACTCTTACTGGGAAAAAGAATGGAGCGCCAAGTTCGGCCCTTATGTCGAGAAGGTTGCGAAGCTTGGTTTCGATATTATCGAGGTCGCTGCGCACCATATCAACGAGTACAGCGATGCGGATCTCGCCATCATCAGGCAGACCGCAAAGGATAACAATATCATCCTCACGGCCGGGATCGGCCCTTCCAAGACGAGGAACCTGTCGTCACCTGACAGTGCGGTGCGCCAGGCGGGCAGGGCATTCTTCGAGCAAACGCTCACAAACGTCGCCAAGCTCGATATCAAGACGATCGGTGGCGCGCTGCACTCCTACTGGCCTGTCGACTATTCCAAGCCGGTCGACAAGGAGGGTGACCGTGCGCGTGGTGTCGAGGGAATCCATGACATTGCGGACTTTGCCAACGATCTGGGCATCAACCTCTGCATCGAGGTGCTCAACCGCTTCGAGAACCACGTTGTCAACACCGCCGCTGAAGGGGTCGCCTTCGTGAAGGATGTCGGGAAGCCGAATGTCAAAGTCATGCTCGATACGTTCCACATGAACATCGAGGAAGATAGCTTTGGCGAGGCGATCCGTACCGCCGGCCCGCTGCTCGGTCATTTCCACACGGGGGAAAGCAATCGCCGTGTACCCGGTAAAGGCAGGATTCCCTGGCACGAGGTCGGTCTCGCCCTCCGCGATATCAAATACACCGGTGCTGTCGTCATGGAGCCGTTCGTAAAGACCGGCGGAACCATCGGATCCGACATCAGGGTTTGGCGCGATCTCAGCGAGGGCGCAGACGAAGCGAAAATGGACGAGGACGCGAAAAACGCACTCGCATTCTCTCGCTTCGTGCTTGGAGGTTGACTGCCGGCGGAACTGCTTGCGGGCAGAGGCATAGCTCGATCCGCTCGCGCCGACCGTCAATTCAGCCGCGGCGTTGCGGTCGCCGCGGCCCGTCCGCAATACCTGAGGAAAACTTCCATGAGCAGCATAGAAGACAACGCACGCCGGATCGCAGACATTGCCTTGCAGCGGTTTATCGATGCCGGAAACCGGCGGGTTCTAATCGCCGTTGCGGGGGCGCCCGGTTCCGGAAAATCGACCTTGGCGGAACGCGCCGTCGACCTCATCAATGAACAGCGCTCCGTCAAGGCCGCGCTCTTCCCCATGGATGGATATCACTATGATGACGCGGTGCTGGAGGCCATGGGGCGCCGTGCGTTCAAAGGCGCGATCGATACCTTCGATGCTCATGGCCTGCGGCACATGTTGCAACGCCTGAAGGCGAACGAGGATGATGTCGTCGCCATCCCGGTTTTCGACCGCTCGATCGAGATTGCCCGCGCCGGCGGCAGGCTCATCCCGCAATCCACCGACATCATCGTCTGCGAAGGGAACTATCTGCTTGCTCGACAGGCGCCCTGGGATCGTCTCAAGCCGATTTTCGACTTCACCATCTTTGTCGATGTCGATGAGGGGGAACTGCGGCGGCGCCTCCAGCAACGGTGGTGCGGCTACGGCCTGGACGAAGCGGAGGTCAACAGGAAGGTCGAAGAGAACGACCTCCCTAACGGTCTGTCCATCGTGTCTACGAGCGCCGAACCGGACCTTCGCCTGGAGAACGCAGAGAAAGGCGAGCCGGCGCTCTGACCAGCCGCCATCTTTTCACCACTGTCCCCGCGGTCAGCGAGCACCTGTTATTCCGAGTGCCGCGAGCCGGTAGAGGCGCTGGTTGTGCGCCTTGATGATCTGGCGCACAGCTTCCACCTCGCCCGCTACGGTGCGGCCTCAGATCAGGGTGCCTCTTCCAGTGGCCAGACTTCAACGACACCATGCGCCACCGCGCAAGGGACGGCTGACACCTTCTCGATGGCTTCGGCCAGATTGGCAGCCTCGATGACGGCGAATCCGGCGACCGGCAAGGCGGACGACATGAACGGTCCGTCACGCGTGTCTATTCCGCTGCCCTCTGGATTGCGGACCTGTACCGGGGCGCCCGCGATCCCCATCAACGCGCCTTCGGACCGAAGCTTTGCGTCCTGGGCATGAGCGGCGTCTCTGACTGCCTGGGGCGTGCGATCGTAGTCGGTCGGATCGCCGTATCCAATCGTGATAAACTTGGGCATCGCTTTATCTCCTGTCAGCGGTTTCGAGCCGCGTTGCACCGGATGGCGTGGCGAGCAGTTCGACGGTTGTCCGCACGAGGGCGTCGAGCGGCTGGTCGATATCGACGCGGATGGCATTCTCGTCGTCCTCCGGTTCCTCCAGCGCCGCGAACTGGCTGTCCAGCAGGCTTGTCGGCATGAAATGACCGCTCCTTGCGCTCATCCGCGCGGCGATGACCTGCCGGGTGCCCGCCAGATAGATGAAGGTCACGGGATGGCGGGCTTCGGCGACGATGGTTTCCCGATAGGCTCGCTTGAGCGCCGAGCAGCCGATGATCATCCGGTCGCCGGCCGCATTCAGCCTGCGGCCGATGTCGCGCAGCCAAGGCATCCGGTCGGCGTCCGTCAAGGGGACGCCCCGGCTCATCTTGTCGATGTTGCCCGGTGGATGCAAGGCGCTCTCGTCCCAGGCGATCCACCTTCCTGGTGGTCTTCGTTGAACCAGGCAGCCGGGAATGCCTGGCAAGACGAAGGCATGGCTGGCGGATTGTCGTAGCCGGCTCGGTATTCTCGGTCGTTCGGTCTGGAGAAGGAGCCGCAGCCTTCGCGCAACCGCTTTGCTGGCAAGGTCCATGTGATAGATTTCGTGCAGGGGCCTGTGCCGCATGGGCACCGCTTCGCCCGGGAAAAGACGCATGGAAAAAAGAACGCCGAAATCGCTCCGGGACGCCCTGGCGTTCATCGAGGCCTATATCGAAACCTCCATCCCGCCGGTTCGGATGGCCCTGTCTGCAGCGTTCGGCCATGTGCTGGCGGAAGATATCGTCGCGCCAGTCCCCCTGCCGCGCTTCGACAATGCCGCGATGGATGGCTTTGCCGTTCGCTCCGGGGACATCCGGCCGGACGGAATGGCAAGCCTCAGGATCGGGCAGACGATCACGGCCGGCGAAAGGATCGTGCATGCGCTGCATCCGGGCGAGGCGGCGCGCATCATGACCGGCGCGCTTGTACCGCCCGGCGCCGACCGGGTTGTCGTGCAGGAGGCGACGCAGGTGGAGGGCGATGCCGTTCACCTGCGGGCACAGGCCGGGGGAAAACCGCATATCCGCCGCGTCGGCGAAGACGTCTCGATGGGTGATGTCCTGCTGAAGGCCGGGACACGCATCGGCCCGGGCCAGCTTGCGCTCCTGACGGCGCTCGGCCTGCGTTCCGTGCTGGTCGTGCCGCGGCCGAAGGTGGCGTTGCTTTCCACCGGCAACGAGCTTGTCGCCAGCCCCGGATTTCTGGAGAACGGCCAGATATACGATACGAACCGGCCGATGCTGTCCCGCATGCTCCAGGCGGCCGGCGCGGAGGTCACGGATATCGGCATTGCCGGGGACGATCCCGAAGTGATCCTCGCGCGGCTCGTCGAGGCCGCGAGCGGTCACGATCTCCTCATCTCGTCCGGCGGTGCCTCCGTCGGCTCCGCCGATCATCTGACGCAGATCGTTTCCCGTCGCGGCTTCCTCGAATTCTGGAAGCTCGACCTGCGGCCGGGCAAGCCGATCGGGTTTGGCGATATCGACGATTGCCCGATCCTGCTTCTTCCGGGAAGCCCGTTTGCCGCCGCTGTCGGATGCAACCTTATCGGCCGCGCGATTATCGCTTGCCTGGAAGGAAAGGCACCCGAGAGGAACACCTGGCGGCTTCCCGTCAGCCGGCCGGTCTCCAGATCGGGCAGCGGGACGCAGGTTCTTCCGGGGCGGCTTTGCCATGAGCCGGGCCATGCAACGGCGGTCGAACCGCTGCCGTATGAGGGCTCGGCCAGCCTTCGTGCTCTCGCGTTCGCGGATGTCATGCTTGTCCTTTCCCCAGAGCAAGGGAATATCGCGGCCGGCGAGCTTGTCGACGTCCTGCCGGTTTGACGCCGGCATCCTTCCATAGCAGCGGACACGGGAATGGCGCGAATGTTGCCATGCCGTCGCAAACCAGCGATATGTTTGCTACAATATATCGTGGGAGAGAAACATGCCGGTTTTTCGTTGTGTTCTGGTCATCATTGCCCTGCTGGCGTCGTTCCTCCCCGCTATGGCGCGGACGATCACGGATGCCGCCGGGCGCGTGGTCGAGATTCCGGACAAAGTGGAGCGGGTGCTCGCTGCCGGGCCGCCAGCCTCTGTTCTCGTCTATGTGCTGGCGCCGGACAAGCTTGCCGGCTGGGTGCGCGAGCCGAAGCCGGAGGAAAAGGCTTTCCTGCTGCCGTCCGTCCGCGACCTGCCGGTCTTCGGCCAGCTGACCGGTAAGGGCGGCACGGCCAATATCGAGGCGGTGCTGGCCGCAAAGCCCGACATCATCATCGATGTCGGCACGGTAAATCCCACCTATGCCTCGCTGGCCGACAAGGTGCAGGCACAGACCGGCATTCCCTATGTGCTCGTCGATGGTGCCTTTGCCAGGAGCGGCGCGATGCTGCGTGAAACCGGCGCCATGCTCGGCGTCGAGGCGCGGGCCGAAACGCTTGCAGCCTATGCCGACGAGAGATTCGCTGCGTTGGAAAAAGGCCTTGCTGGTATTCCCACGGACAAGCGGCCCTCGGTTTATTATGGCCGTGGCGGAGAAGGCTTGGAAACGGGCCTTGCCGGCTCGATCAACATGGAGCTGCTCGAAGCGGTCGGCGCGCGGAATGTTGCGGCGGCGGCCGGCAAGGGTGGCCTGACGCAGGTCTCGCTCGAACAGATCCTGTCCTGGAAGCCGGATACCATCCTTGCCGCTTCGCCGAAATTCGCCGAGGCGGTGAAGGATGATCCGCTCTGGGCGCAACTCGATGCCGTCAAGGCAGGCCGCGTCCATGTCACGCCGAGCCTGCCGTTCGGCTGGATCGATTCCCCGCCCGGCATCAACCGCCTGGTCGGCGTTTCCTGGCTGGAGCACACGCTCTATCCGGAAACGGTGCCGACTGCGCTCGATGAAGAGGTCCGGACTTTCTTCAAGCTGTTCTACCAGGTCGAGCTCAGCGACGCGCAGCTTGCAACCCTGCTCGGCAAGGGCGCGGCGAAGTAGATGCGGCCATCCGCCGCCCTGACCGGTCGGCTCGCCGCAGTCGGCCTTCTGGGGCTTGGCATGCTGGCCCTCGCCTCCATGATGGTCGGCAAATATGGCGGCGGGTTGCAGCCGCTGCTGATCGCCCTGCGGCAGCTGGTGACGGGTGAGACGACGGACCCGCTGCTCGCCACCGTGCTATGGAACGTGCGCCTGCCGCGCGTCCTCGCCGCCATCGTCGTCGGGGCAGGGCTTGCGGCGGCGGGGGCGACCTACCAGGGCTTGTTCCGCAATCCGCTCGTCTCGCCCGATCTGCTCGGCGTGTCGGTCGGCGCCAGCCTCGGGGCGGTGCTCGGCATCTTTCTTTCGCTGCCGGTGTTCGCCATCCAGCTCGCCGCCTTTGCCGGCGGGCTTCTCGCGGTGCTGGTCGTCACGGTCATCGGCGCGCTGGTGCGCGAGCGCGATCCCGTGTTGACGCTGGTGCTTGCCGGCATCGCCATCCAGGCGCTGATTGGCGCGGGCATCTCGCTGATCAAGGTGCTTGCCGATCCCTATGATCAGCTGCCCGCCATCACCTACTGGCTGCTCGGCAGCATGACGGCGATCAGCCGCTTCGACGTGCTCTCCATCCTGCCGGCCGTCATACTCGGTCTCGTGCCGCTTGTGCTTCTGCGCTGGCGCATGAACATCCTGACGCTTGGTGACGAGGAGGCGAAGACGCTGGGCGTCGATACGCTGAAGACCCGCATCGTGCTGATCGCCGGCGCGACGCTGGTGACGGCGGCGACCGTTTCCGTGACGGGTATCGTCGGCTGGATCGGCCTTGTCATTCCCCATATCGCTCGGATGCTCGTCGGCCCGGATTTCCGCCGCCTGCTGCCTGCCGCCATGATGCTGGGCGCGGCCTATCTCATCGTCGTCGACATGCTGGCGCGCTCCATCGCCGACATCGAAGTGCCGCTCGGCATCCTCACCGCCACGGTCGGCGCGCCCTTCTTCCTGTGGCTGCTGATCGCCGGAAAGCGAGGCTGGTCGTGACGCGGCCCTTCCCGCGCTCATCTGCGATGTGGCCGCAGGCCCCGGGTCGGGATCGAGGCGCTTGCCGCGCTCCATGTCGCGGCAAGCGGGATCCAAGGAATGGGTCTCAGTCGACCGCGACCATCACGTCGGATGCCTTGACGATTGCATAGGCTTCGCCGCCGACGGCAAGGCCCAGTTCGTCCACGGATTCATTGGTGATCGATGCGGTGACGATGGCGCCGCCGGCGACTTCGATGCGGACATGCGCGGTGGTCGCGCCCTTGGTCACTTCGACGATCTTGCCCTTGAGACGATTGCGCGCGCTGATCTTCATGGAACTCTCCCGTATTGGCCTATGCAAAGGCACCGCCATAGCACGTCAGCCCGCCTGGCGACTACCGTTCGAACCGGGAGAACAGTTCCGGCTTCGAAGGCATGTTCGGCAAGCCCGAGCAGCCTATCATCGCGCCATATGGCGTAATATTCTTTTAAATATAACGTTGTTGCCAGCCGGGGATACCTGCTATCCCTGAACCGTAAAGGGAGAACCCATTCATGCTCGCACGCCTTGCCTCCGCCTCGAAGACCGCGCTTGCCATCGCCGGCCTGCTGCTCGCCACGCCCGCCTGGGCGGACCGGACGATAACCGACCAGATCGGCCGTGAGGTCCATGTGCCCGACCAGGTGAACCGTGTCGTCATCCTGCAGCACCAGACGCTCAACATCGCCGTGCAGCTCGATGCCATGGACAAGGTGGTCGGCGTGCTCGACGAATGGAAGAAGCAGCTCGGCGCGAAATATGTGCGACTGGCCCCGACGCTCCCGGAACTCGCCATGCCCGGCGGCCTGACCAGGGTGAACATTGAGGAGCTGTTGACGCTGAAGCCGGACGTGGTGTTCGTCACCAACTATGCGCCGACCGACATGGTCAAGCAGATCGAGGATGCCGGGCTTGCGGTCGTCGCCATCTCGCTGCTCGACGTGCCGCCGGAAGAGGCCGTCAAGATGAATCCGGCCGTCAAGGACGAGCCGGCGGCGATCGATGCCGGATTTGCGGCCGGCGTGCGGCTGATCGCCGACATCCTCGATCGCAAGGATCGGGGGGAAGCGATGATCGCCGTCACCAAGAAGAGCCGCACGCTCGTTGCCGAGCGCCTTGCCGACATTCCCGAGGACAAGCGCGTTCCCGTCTACATGGCCAATCCTGATCTCTCGACCTATGGCCGCGGCAAATATACCGGCTTGATGATGGAGCGTGCCGGCGCCCGCAACGTTGCCAACGAGATCGCCGGCTTTAAGCAGGTCACGATGGAGGACGTCCTCAAATGGAACCCCGCCGTCATCTTCGTGCAGGAGCGTTATCCGGCCGTGGTCGACGAGATCAGGACGACGGCATCCTGGCAGACGATCGATGCCGTGAGGAACGGCCGCATCTCCCTGATGCCCGAATATGCCAAGGCCTGGGGCTATCCGATGCCGGAAGCCATGGCGCTCGGCGAACTCTGGATGGCGAAGGAGCTTTATCCCGAGCGTTTTGCGGATATCGACATGCAGAAGGAGGCGGATTCCTACTGGCGCCCGTCAGTCCGCCGGAGATTGTGGTCACGCCGATGGAGGCGAATGTCGTCTTCACGGTGCGGCTGCCGCGCATTCTTCTGGCCGTGCTGGCGGGGGCAGGGCTCGCCCTGTCCGGGGCGGCGCTGCAGGGTGTGTTCCGCAATCCGCTGGTCGGGCCGCAGGTGGTCGGCGTCTCCTCGGGTGCGGCCTTCGGCGGCACGCTCGCCATCCTGCTCAGCCTTCCGCGCTATGGGCTTCTTGCGTCCGCCTTCGCGTTCGGATTGTCGGCCCTCGTGCTCGTCTATGCCCTGAACGGCATCGTCGCACGCCGCAACATACTTGCGCTGGTCCTCGCCGGGGTCGTCGTCACCGGCTTCTTCGGGGCGCTGGTGAGCCTCCTGCAATATCTCGCCGACACCGAAGACAAGCTTCCCGCCATGGTGTTCTGGCTGCTCGGCAGCTTCGCCACCGGGAACTGGGACAAGTTCGTTCTCGTCGCCGCGCCGGTGCTTGCCGGCAGCCTGCTGCTCATTGGCCTGTGCTGGCGCATCAACCTTCTGTCGATGGGCGACGAAGACGCCCGGACTCTCGGCGTTCATGTCGAGCCGCTGCGCTGGCTGGTGCTCGTGCTCGTCTCGTGCATCGTCGCCGCGCAAGTCGCGGTCAGCGGTATCGTCGGCTGGGTCGGGCTCGTCGTGCCGCATATGGCGCGTCTGCTGGTCGGGCCGGATCATCGCGTGATGATGCCGGCCTCGCTGATCATTGGTGCGCTCTACCTGCTGGCCATCGACACGGTCGCCCGCACGGCGACGTCAACGGAGATACCGCTCGGCATTCTCACGGCGCTGATCGGCACGCCGGTCTTCGCGTTGGTCTTGCGGCAGACCCAGCGAGGCACGAATGGCTTCTGATCGCATCAGGCTCCGCCTTAGCAAGGCGGGCCATTCCTATGACGGCGAACGCTGGCAGTTCCGCGCGCTCGATCTCGATCTCGGCGCCGGCGAGATCACTGCCATCCTCGGCCCGAACGGCCGCGGCAAATCCACCCTGCTGCGTGTGCTCGCCGGTCTGTTGAAGCCGGCCTCCGGTGCCGTCGAAAGCAATCTGCGAACCGGTTTCGTGCCGCAGGAATTTTCCGGCTCCTTTCCCTATTCCGTGCTGGATATTGTGCTGATGGGCCGGGCACGGCACATCGCGCTGTTCGGCACGCCGGGCGTGATCGACGTCGAGAAGGCGATGGCGGCGCTGGAGGCCACCAGCATGGCCGACTATGCCGCACGCAGCATCGGGTCCCTCTCCTGCGGCGAGCGCCAGCTGGTGCTGATCGCCCGGGCGCTTGCCGGCGAGAACGACGTCTTGCTGCTGGACGAGCCGGCCTCCGCGCTCGACCTGAAGAACCAGGACATCGTGCTCTCCCTGCTCGGCAGGCTGGCCGACAGCCAGAAACTGGCGATCGCCTTCACCACGCACCAGCCGAACCATGCCTCGGCGATTGCGGACAAGGTTCTCCTGATGCTTCCCGATACACAGACCTTGTTCGGCCCGACGGGGACCGCGATGACGGAATCGAGCCTCGAAGCGCTCTATGGCGTTCCGGTTCGCGCTGTGCGTCTGGATGGCGCCGCCGGACAGGAGAGCGCTTTCGTGCCGCTGTTCCGCCGACGGATGCGCGAGGGAGATCCCCATGCGTAATAGGGTCCGCGTCCTCGCCGCCGGCAGCCTGCGGCACGCCTTGCCCGAAATCGCCGCCGCCTTCGAGAAAGCCGGCGGGGCCGCGGTTTCCATCTCGCTTGGCCCGGCCGGGCTGCTGCGCGAGCGGATCGAGGCCGGTGAGCCGTTCGATCTTTTCGCCTCCGCCAACATGGCCCATCCGCAGCGCCTCGTTTCGATCGGATTGGCGAAGGACGCCCTCTGCTTTGCCCGAAACCGCCTCGCCATCATCGCGCGCGCCGATCTTGGGCTGACGACGGAGAATGTCGCCGACGTACTGTCAAACCCTTCGATCCGCATCGGCACCTCGACGCCGGGCGACGATCCGTCCGGAGACTACGAGTTTGAGATGTTCGATCGCCTGGAGGCCGATCGCCCCGGGCTCGGCAACGCCCTGAAATCCCGCGCCCTGCAGCTGGTCGGCGGGCGCAATTCTCAACCCGGGCTCGGCGCGAGCGGCCTGATCGCAGATGGCGCCGTCGATCTTTTCCTGAGCTACGCCTCCAATGCGCGCCTGCACGCGAAAGATCCGGCGCTCACCGTTGTGCAACTGCCGGCCCGCCTTGCCCCGAGCATTTCTTATGGCGTCGCGGTCCGGAACGCTGCCGGGCAGAGCGCCACGCTGCTCAAGGACTTTCTGCTGACGGAGCGTGCGGCGTCAATCCTGGTCGCCAACGGCTTTCTTCCAGAAAGCGGCGACCCGCTTCCCATCGGCAATGGCGGCGCCCATCATCAGTCCATGCGCTCGTAGGCACCGATATCAGCGGTACCTCCGCGTCCGGCTTGTTTTCCGTCGTCACCCGGATCCAAAGTGTCGCATGGACTTTTGCGGCCTCGGCGGCAGGCTGGCCGAGCGTCTTCAAGAAATGGCTCCAGGCGAAAACCGTGCGTCTCCTTGAGCGGGCGTCAGATGTTCAGCATCGTGCCGGTCTTGACCTCGCCCATCGAGACCATGGTGCGGAACTTCCTGACATTGGCACCTTCGAAGAACATGCGGCGCGTGAAATCCTCGTAGGCCGACATGCTGGCGACGATGACCACCAGAATGAAATCCGCCTCGCCCGTGACATAGTGGCATTGCTGGACTTCCGGAGCGTCGCGGAAGCGCTGCTTGGCAGCATCGATCGCATCGGGCGTTTCGCTGACCAGCTCGACCTGGACGATGATCGTCAGCGGCAGGCCGACGGCCTCCGGGGCGATCTGAGCGACCTGCGCCCGGATGACGCCATCCGCCTCCATGCGCCGGATGCGGCGCTGGACCGAGGGGGCGGACAGGTTCACCGCCTCGCCGATCTCGCGCTGCGGCGTCCGGTTGTCCTTCTGCAGGATGCGCAGGATGGCGAGGTCGAGGCTGTCGAGGGGCGCCATGGCCTGTTTACCGGTGCGAGATGAAAGATACTTGCATAACGAGGCCGAAAATACAGCCGAACTTTCATCTCTTTTGCACTAGCTTTGCGTGAATGCCAATCTGGAGCGTAACGCGATGACCAACCCTTATCTCCCGAACACGCTTGAAACGCACGGCCAGGCTCTCACCCCGCAGGATGCCGGGACGCTTTCTCCCGAGGCCGCCGACCGCGTCGCGAAGGTCCTGGCGCTGCGCGAGAACAGCGCGGCGACGCCGCTGCGCGCGCTGCCGGGGCTCGCCGGCGAACTGGGACTGACGTCGCTTCACCTCAAGGATGAAGGGTTCCGGCTCGGGCTCGGCAGCTTCAAGGCGCTTGGTGGCGCCTATGCCCTGATGATCCTCGTGCAGGAGGAGGCGAGCCGCCGCCTGGGCCGCGCCGTCAAGGTGGAGGAGCTGTTGTCTGCCGAGGTGCGCGCGGTCGCCGAAAGCATGACCTTCGCCTGTGCCACCGACGGCAACCACGGCCGCTCCGTGGCGCAGGGCGCGCAACTGATGGGCGCGCGCGCCGTCATCTTCGTCCATGCCGGCGTCAGCGAGGGGCGGATCGAAGCGATCGCACGGTTTGGCGCGGAGATGGTCCGCATCGCCGGGAACTATGACGATTCCGTCGCCGAGGCCGCGCGTGTTTCCGCCGAGCGCGGCTGGACGGTTCTTTCCGATACGTCCTGGCCCGGCTACGAGCATATTCCGGGCCTCGTGGCACAGGGCTACACCGCCATGGTCCGCGAGATCCTCGCCGAACTGGAAGAACCGCCGACCCACGTCTTCCTCCAGGCCGGCGTCGGCGGTTTCGCCGCTGCGGTCGCAGGCCACCTGGCGATGGTGCTGGGCGACCGGCGGCCGCATGTGACGGTGGTTGAGCCTGCCCGCGCAGCCTGCCTCTATGAAAGCGCCAAGCAGGGCAGGCCCGTGAAGGTCGATGAATCGCAATCGACGGTCATGGCCATGCTCGAATGCTACGAGCCGTCGCTGGTGGCCTTCCGCATCCTCGAACGCGTGGCAGACGGCTTCATGACGGTGGACGAGGATATCGCCGTTGAGGTCATGCGCCGGCTTGCCAATCCCCTGGCTGGCGATCCCGCGGTGGTCGCGGGCGAAAGCGGCGGCGCCGGTCTCGCCGGCCTCCTTACCGTCCTGAAGGACCCTGGTGCGGCCGCCGCTATCGGGCTTGGCCCCGAGGCACGAGCCCTGGTGATCAACACCGAAGGCGCGACGGACCCTGCGCTTTACCGGGAGATCGTCGGCAAGGACCCGGAGACGGTGCTGAAGGAGAACGCGGCATGACCATGGCAATCGATGCTGCCCACATGCACGATCTCACCCGGCGCATGGTGGCGCTTCGCCATGACCTGCATCGTCATCCCGAGCTCGGTTTCCAGGAGCACCGCACGAAGGCAACGGTCGCCGCGTTCCTGCGCGATCTCGGCATTGAGGTTCACGAGGGCGCCGGTGTGGTCGGCGTGCTGAAAGCTGGAACCGGCGGCCGGGTGATCGGCCTGCGCGCCGACATGGACGCGCTTCCGATCCAGGAAACCGGCAGCCACGACCACCTGTCAACGAATGCCGGCGTCATGCATGCCTGCGGCCATGACGGCCACACGACCATGTTGCTGGCCGCGGCCGAGACCCTTGCCCGCAACCCCGATTTCGTCGGCACGGTCGTCTTCCTCTTCCAGCCGAATGAAGAGCATGGCCTCGGTGCGCAGGCGATGATCGGCGAGGGCGTGCTGTCGCGTTTTTCGATCGAGGAGGTCTACGGTATCCACAATCTTCCCGGCGCTCCGGTCGGTCAGCTTTCCACGCGCATCGGGCAGATCTGCACGAGCGAAACCCTGTTCGAAATCAAAATCGATGGCCAGGGCGGCCACGCGTCGATGCCGCATGTCGGCGTCGATACCATTACGGTTGGCTCGGAAATGGTGCTTGCCCTGCAAACCATCGTGGCGCGAAAGCTTCCGCCCGGAGCCGGGGTTGTTGTTTCTGTCACGGAGTTCCTGACAGACGGTCAGCGAAACGTGCTTCCCGGTCATGCGACGTTGAAAGGGGACATGCGGGCCCGCACGCCCGAGGACAGGCAGGCCGCGGTCGGCTTCATGCAGCAGATCGTCGATGGCGTCGCCGCCACGCACAAGGTCTCGGCATCCTTGACATGCAAGACGGAATTCATCGAGACGATTAATGCGCCTGAGCCCGTCGCCGCCGTCGTCCGTGCCGGCAGGGCGGCTGGACTGGAGGTCATCCCCGATCGGCCGCCGATGAGTTTCTCGGAGGACTTCGCCCACTTTTGCGCGGCCGTACCCGGTTGCTTTCTTCTTCTCGGAAATGGAGAAACGGGTGCGCACGGCCGGCCGCTTCATGCGTCCGACTACGATTTCAACGATGCTCTCCTATCTCTCGGTGCGCGGTTTTGGGTAGAGCTTGTCCGCGACCGTCTCGGAGCCGATAAGAGCAGGAAACCATTCCCATGAGAGCACTCGTCCAGCGGGTTTCATCCGCCCGCGTCATCGTTGACGGCGCGATAGCGGGGGAAATCGGCAATGGCCTGCTGGTCTTCGTGTGCGCGATGAAGGGCGACACGGAGAAGGAAAGCGAATGGCTGGCGCGCAAGATCGTCAATCTTCGCATCTTCAGGGACGATGCGGATCGCATGAACCGTTCGGTTGTCGATGTGGGCGGTTCCGCTCTCATCGTCAGCCAGTTCACGCTCGCCGCCGAGACGAAAGGCAACCGGCCCGGCTTTTCCACGGCCGCGCCGCCGGACGAGGGAAAACGTCTCTATGAGGACTTCTCCGCCAAGGTTGCGGCCCTTGGTGTTGCCGTTGCGAATGGCGTCTTCGGCGCGGACATGCGGGTTGAGCTGGCCAATGACGGTCCCGTGACGATCTGGCTGGACACGGCGTCCGGATGATGGATGTGCGGATCATCGATCATCCGGAGGGGCGCGACGAATTCCAGCACATGGCGTTTTCACCCGGCGTCGGGAATGGCCGGTCTTGCGGCTGGTTCCGCGCCGGACCGGAATTGATTGCCTTCAAAAAACATTGAGCGCCCGAGAGTCCCAAATCGACAAACCCAATCGTCAAAGCCAATGAGCGGGTGTGTTCCGCTCCTGTGATGGACTGCGGCGCCTTGAACGCCGTATGGATTGGGGGTTTCATGAATATGAGTTTTTCCGTCAGGGCGATGCTCTCGGCCGGGGCCGCCGCGCTCGTGCTCGGCGCGCCGGCGCCGGCAAATGCGCAGGCACCGGCGCAATCGCACTCCGCAGCGCGATCCATCAGCGTGCCGGCGGGCCCGCTCACGCCGGCGCTGAACAGCCTTGCCGCGCAGACCGGCCTCCAGATTTTCTACGACGCATCCCTGGCAAACGGAAAATCGACGGGCGGGGCGCGCGGCAACCTGACGCCGGAGCAGGCGCTGACCGCGATGCTGGCCGGCACGGGGTTGGACGCCCGGTTTGCCGGAAGCAACCAGGTGACGCTGAGCGTGGACCCGGCGGGACCCGACGTCACGACGGGCGCGGTGGAGGAGGGCGCGACGCTTCTGGAAGCAATCACGCTCTACGGCGCGCGCGAGGCAACGGCGCTCAACGACACGACCGCAAGCGTCGGCATCGTCAATGCCGAGGCAATCCGGGATGGCCAGATCCGGCACACGCAGGATGTCTATCGCCGCCTTGCCAACGTGCTGGACAGCGCAACGGTCAATTCCGGCTTCGTCATCCGTGGTATGAGCTCGGAAGGCTTCGTTCCCGGCGGCGCGCCGGTCGGCTCGCTTTACGTGGATGGCATTCTCCAGACCCGCTACAATGCGCGCTTCGGCGCAAGAAACCTCTGGGACGTCGAGCAGGTCGAGGTGTATCGCGGCCCGCAGTCAACGCTTTCCGGCCGCGCCGCCATGTCGGGAGCGGTCTATATCAAGTCGAAGGACCCGACTTTCGACAAGGAAGTGGAGCTTTCCAGCACGGTCGGCAGCAACGACCTTGTGGGAGGCGCCTTCGTCATGAACACGCCGCTGGTGGAGGATCAGATTGCGTTGCGCATCGCCGGTGCGTTCGTACGCTCCCGGTCCGATGTCAGCTATTCGAATTTCAAGCACTATGCCGGCTATGACGATCTGACCACGGATATCAGCGGCACCATTCGGGCCAAGGTGCTCATCACGCCGTCCGAGATGCCGGAGACCCGTGCGGTCGTGACCTATTCCTACTCGAAGGATCGCCCGAACGATCGCCTGGTTGGCCTCTACAATGGGCGCGGCGACTTCAACAACAATCCCGATACTTATACGGAATATCGCTGGACCGAGGTCCACAATCTCGGCCTTGAAGTGACGCACGACTTTTCCGATGCGCTTCGTTTCACCTCGCAGACCGGCTACCAGTACGGCATCAACAACCGGCGCTCTGTGGACGGCGACACGCCCGGTTATGTAACCGGCATCTGGGGCACGGATAACGATTGGATCGCCACCCAGGAATTCCGCCTGAACTACGAGGAGGGCCGCTGGAAATGGGTTGCCGGCGTCTTCGGGAGCCATCAGGTCTTCGACGGCTCGTCGCGCTTCATCGCCGAGCCTTATCCCGATTTCATGCCGGGCACGATTTATCAGGTCGATGACGATCAGCGGCGTACCACCACGAACCTCGCGGTGTTTGGCGAAGCGACCTATGAGTTCGCACCCACATGGTTTGCGACTGCCGGCGGACGCCTGGATTACCTCAGGGAAAAGAACACGGAACTGAACTCGATGGTCCTCTACGGCATGGATCCGGTGTGGTCGCCGCCGAATGGCACGTCGTCCTTCACCGAAGTCAATTTCGTGCCGAAACTCGGCTTGCTGAAAGAGTTCGGCGACAATCACAAGGTTGGCGTCACCTATTCGCAGGGCTTCCGCTCGGGCGGTTCCTATGTCAACCGCAGCCAGGCCCCGGTCTACACGATCGATACCTACGATCCGGAATATTCGCAGAGCTATGAGCTGTCCTACAAGGGGATGCTGCTGGATGACCGGCTCACGTTGAATGCCAACCTCTTCTACACGAAGTACACGGATCAGCAGGTTGAAATCCGGCCGCGGTCGGACGTGCCCGGCTACCGCGTGACGGAAAATGCCGCATCCTCCCGCGCCTGGGGTTTCGAGATCGAGCCGAGCTATCAGGTCACCGACCAGTTCTCGGCCTTCGCGTCGATCGGCTATCTCAACACCAAGTTCCTGGAATGGAACCACGCCGGTGTCGGGGATCAGGCTGGAAAGGCCTTCCCCGAAGCGCCGGAATGGACCGTGGGTTTCGGTGGCCGATATGAGTTCGAGAACGGCGTCTATGTCGGAGCGGATGCCAAATACACCACGGACTACAATTCCCGGTTCGGCACGAAAGGCATGTATAAGATCGATTCTCGTTTCCTCGTGAACGCGCAGGCCGGGTTCAAGAAGGACAACTGGGAGATCACCGCCTTTGCGGAAAACCTCACCGACGAGAAATACTTCACCATCGTCGATCCGGATGCCGCTTTGGCCTTTGGCCAGGCCGGCGCGCGCCGGTCGTTCGGACTGAATCTCCGCGCCAAGTTCTGAAATCCGGTTGCGGGGCGTAAGCCCCGCGATCTCACCGCCCGCATTCGTCTGAAATGGTGTTCGTCTTGCGCTTCTGCCTGACCGTCATGTTTCTTCTCGTCTCCCTCTCTCTGGCAAGCGCCGCCTGCCAGGGAAGGGAAATAACGGAAGGCGTCTACAATCCACCGCTCTGTGTTCCGCTGGAAGCAAAGCGGATCGTGACGCTCGATCCGCTGCTGACGCTCGGCCTTCTCATCGAGCTCAAGGCGCCCGTTGTCGCCACCCCGTACATGGCCATCCAGGACGAGCAGGTGCTGGATGTCGTCAAGCAGGCAAACATGGTGGACCTGGGCAATCCGCGCGAGCCCAGCCTGGAGCGTGTCGCGGCCCTCAAACCCGACCTCATCATCGGCAGCACGGAGGGGCATGCCGCGATTTACGGGACGGTGTCGAAGATCGCGCCGACGGTGCTCCTCGATCATACGGACTGGAAGCAATATCGCCAGCGCGTCGCGGAAATCACCGGCCGCGAAAGGATGGCTGACGAGGCGCTTGCGGGCTATGAAAAGCGGGTTGCCGCGATCCGCGAGCGCATGAAGGACAGGGATATCACCGTGTCCGCCGTCCGCTTCGCGCCGGGCCGGTTTGTCGTTTTCCTCGATGGTCCTGCCGCCTACGCGCCCTTTGCGGTCCTGCACGAGGCAGGCGTGAAGCGGACGGCCTATGAAACGGTGACGGACGGGACGATCGTCAAGCGGCCGGATTGGGAGGAACTCGCCAATCTCGACGGCGACGTTCTTCTCTATGTATCCGCCAGCGGCTTTGAGAGCGGTCCGGACGATGCGCTCGAGAAGGAGGTGACCGGCAACCCGCTCTGGCAGCTCCTGCCCGCTGTGCAGAACGGCCGGGCCCACCGGGTCGACCGGGCAGCCTGGCAGAGCTTTCATGGCATCGCCTCCGCACACCGCATTCTTGACGACGTCGAGCGCTACATCCTGGCGGATCGATGAATCGCCGCGCCGGCATGGATATCGCTCGGCATCGTGGTCGCGTGGCGCATGACGGAAGCAGGCTTCTGGGCCTGTTCCTGCTTCTCTGTCTGCTTGTCGCGGCTGCATCGTGGTCGGTCGCGATGGGCGCGACACGCATCCCGCTCCCGACGATATGGGCAGCGGTTGTCGACCTCGATGGATCGCGCGAACACCTGCTGGTCATGACGATCCGTCTGCCGCGCGTGCTTGCGGCCGTGCTCGCGGGCAGCGCGCTTGCCGTCTCCGGGGCCATCATGCAGGCGGTGACGAACAATCCTCTCGCCTCGCCGGGATTGCTCGGCATCAATGCCGGCGCGGCCTTTGCCGTCGTGCTGGTCATGACGCTCTTTGGAGCAGGCGTCGGGGACATCTACATGTGGTTCGCCTTCGGCGGTGCCGGCGCGGCCGCGCTGCTCGTCTATGCAATGGGGTCCTTCGGGCCGGCAGGTCATTCGACAATCGGGCTCGTCATCGCCGGCGCCGTCGTCGCAACCTTCCTGACGGCACTCACGAGTGCCGTGCTCATCTTCGACCAGAACACGCTGGACGCCGTTCGCCTTTGGACAGCAGGGTCCGTCTCCGGCCGCACGATGGCGCAAAACGCCGGAGTGGCCCCCTACATTCTGGCGGGGCTCGCCATCGGTCTTCTCCTCGGGCGGCATCTTGTCACCTTGAGCCTGGGGGCGGAGGCGGCGCGCTCGCTGGGGCAGAACCAGGCGGTCTGGCGGGCGATCTCCATCGGCGTCGTCATCCTGCTGGCCGGCAGCGCCGTGTCTCTCGCCGGTCCCATCGGCTTTGTCGGGCTGGTCGTTCCCCATATCGCGCGGCTGACGATCGGCGTCGATTATCGCTGGATCGTGCCCTTCAGCGCGGTCGGGGGCGCCCTGCTTGTCGTCGTCGCCGATCTCGCCGGGCGCATGATCTTCGGCAGCCAGGATTTTCCCGTGGGCGTGACGACCGCCTTGATCGGCGCACCGTTCTTCCTCTGGCTGGCGCGCAGCCGGGCAGGGAGCGCGACATGACGCGCTGGCTCGTTCTTCTCGCGATCGTCCTCGTCGGGATGGTGATGGCCAGCCTTGCCTTGGGGGACATCGCCCTGTCATGGCGGGATCTTTGGGAAACGCTGATCGGATCACAGGACGTGAGCCCGCAGAACGCCATGATCGTCTTCGATCTGCGCCTGCCGCGCGTTCTGCTTGCCGTTCTCGTGGGTGCGGCGCTGGCGACGGCCGGAACGATCACGCTCGCCGTCATGCGCAACCCTCTCGCCGAACCGGGTGTTCTGGGCATCAACAGTGGCGCTGCGGCCGCGGTGGTCGCCGTCATCGTGCTCATGCGGGATCCACCGGTCCTCCTGCTCCCCGCCGCCGGTTTCCTGGGCGCTTCGGCGATGGCGGCGGCCGTCTTCCTCCTGTCGTGGCGTGCCGGGACCTCGTCGCTGCGCATCATCCTGATCGGTATCGGCCTCGGTTCGCTGGCCAGCGCCGCCACCACCTTCCTTTCGGCTTTCGGCGAGATCGGCAATGTCCAGCGCGCGATGATCTGGCTGGCAGGCAGCGTCTATGACGCGGACATCTCCAAGGTGCGCTTCCTGTTCCTCTGGCTGATCATTCCACTGGTCCTGGCCTGGATGGCATCCCGGGAGCTGGATTTGATCCGTTTCGGAGACGATGCGGCGAAGAGCTTCGGTCAGCCGGTGGATCGCATCCGCGGCCTGATGATCGTGCTCTGCACGCTCATCTGCGGAGCCGCCGTCGCCGCAGCGGGGCTGATCGGCTTCGTTGGACTGGTCGCTCCCCATGTCGCAAGCCGCCTGGTCGGCCCGTCCCATGCAAGGATCCTTCCCGTTGCCGTCCTGTGCGGGGCGATCCTCGTGGTGGCCGCCGATCTCGTCGGCCGCCTGATCATTGCGCCGATCCAGCTTCCGGCCGGGATCGTGACGGGGCTGATCGGAGCCCCCTTCTTCGCCTCTCTTTTATGGAAGCGCCGCCATGTCCGGGGATGAAAGCCACACGCGCGCGAAACTTGCCGGGCAGGACGTCTCCATCGCCTATGGTGACCGCCGGATCGTCGAGAACCTTGATCTTCTTGTGCCGGAGCGCCGCTTCACGGCGCTCGTCGGGCCAAACGGCAGCGGCAAATCCACCATCCTGCGCACCTTTGCCGGGCTCATGGCGCCCTCTTGCGGCTCGATCTTTCTGGATGGCAGGAGTATCGCGACGCTCGGCACGCGGGAGATGGCAAGACGCGTCGGCGTGCTTCTTCAAGGGCCGGTGGCGCCGGAGGGGTTGACGGTGCGCGATCTCGTCCAGCAGGGCCGCTATCCGCATCGCTCTCTCTTCGGGCGCTGGTCCGAGGCCGATCAGGCGGCCTGTGACGAAGCCCTGATGCTGACGGGCATGACGACTTTGGCCGACACCCCTCTCGATACGCTCTCCGGTGGCCAGCGGCAGCGGGCGTGGATTGCAATGACATTGGCACAGCAAGGCGAAGTCTTGCTGCTTGACGAGCCAACGACCTATCTCGACCTCGCGCATCAGGTCGAGCTGATGAACCTGATCACCGTTCTCGTGCGCGATCACCGCAAGACCGTCGTTGCCGTGCTGCACGACCTCAATCAGGCGGCGCGCTATGCCGAACACATCGTATTGCTCAAAGGTGGAACGATCAGTGCGGCGGGCCGTCCATCGGATGTGATTTCGCAAGAGGCGATCGCCGATGTGTTCGGGGTACGGTCTATGGTCATTCGCGATCCCGTCGCTGGAACGCCCCTTTGCATCCCGTTATAGGCTTGGAAGTGTTGCGGGAATATCACGGTGTTCGGTTTTCCGGGCAGGCGCCGAAAGCCGGCGGTTCGACGGGCAAAAGGATTCTGGCAACGAAATCAGGGATAAAGATGAGTTTTTTTGTCTTGATTTAACCGGATGGCTTTCCGAATTCTAACCTATTGCACTTGCAGGCATTTTACGGAATCGGTAGCCCTTCTCTCTGAAGGTCCGGAATGTGCTTTGCGTGGCCGACGCAGGCTTTCGTCATGCGACTGGGAACAGGGTGCTGATGTCTAACTCCTCCTCTCCGCTCGGTTGGGACGCCCTCGATAGCAACGATTTGCTCAATCGTGCCATGGAGGCTCACTATGCCGACATGACGAGGGCCGTGCGGCGCAAGGGGCATCCGCTTTCCACCGCCAGGGATGTCGTCCACGACCTTTATATCAAGCTGGCGGCCCAGCCCGATGTCCTGCGCAAAAAGCGCTCCATCAAGGCCTTCCTTTGCCGCTCCGCCATCAATCTGGGTATCGACCGGTTGCGGCGTGAAAACAGGGAAGCGCACCTTTTCTCCGGCACGGAAAAGGAAGCGCTGGCCGTTGCCAGCGCTGGGCCCGCACCCGATCTGGCGCTTGAGATCGAGGCGCGCATCGCCATTCTCCGCGAGGCCATTGCGGAACTGCCCGAGCGGCGCCGGATGGTATTCATCCTTCACCGGCTGCACCATCTTTCGCCGGACGAAATTTCCATAAAACTCAAGATTTCCCGCAACATGGTCGACCGACACCTTCGCCGGGCGTTCGCGCATTGCCTCGACCGTCTTCTTCGGATCGAGTAAGAGTCCCGAACGGGCGATGCCAATCGTCTACAAGGCAGGACCGAGGCTCCGGGAGAAGTCGATGCGGGGCAACCGTGCCAATCAAATCCAGCGAAAGCGCAACAGGGAAGCGACGGACTGGCTTCTGCGTAACCGTGATCCTGCGCAAACTGCGGAAGAGAAGGCGCATTTCGAAGATTGGTTGAGCGATCCGGAAAACTGTAGAACGTACCGGATCGCCGAGACGCTGATGGGTGACGCCCGTTCGGCCATCCAATCCGATCCGGTGCTGCGCAACATCAGGACCGAGCCACGCAGTCGCGCCAAGCCGGTTCTGTCTGCCATTGTGCTTCTGGCCTGCGCCACGGCGACGTTTCTCGCCCTCGACGGCCCCATGCGCCTCAAGGCCGATGCCCTCTCGGGTGTGGGTGAAATGCCGGTTCTCACACTGGAGGACGGTTCCGTCGTGCAGATGAATGCGTCGTCTGCGATCGCCGTCGATTTCGATGAAGAGCGCCGCACGATCCGCCTGCTGCGCGGACAGGCCTTCTTCCGGGTTGCCTCCGTCCCCGAACGGCCCTTCACCGTCGAGGCCGGGGATACGCGGGTGACGGCGCTCGGCACCGCATTCGATGTTCGTTATGGCGCTCTCGACACGGAGGTAACGGTCACCGAGCACACCGTTCTGCTCGAGCCGGGGGGCGCAGGTTCGTCGTCCATGCGCGTCTCGCAGGGCGAGCAGGCGAGCTATGACCGGGCCAGCGGAAAGACGGATGTCCAGCCAGTCGACGGCATCGTGGCGCTTGCCTGGCAGCGCGGCCAGCTCGCCGTGGAAAACGCGCCGCTGTCCTATGTCATCGAGGAGGTCGGCCGTCATTTCTCCGGCCGGATCGTTCTTGCCGGCAGCGGGCTCGCCAATCGCCGGGTGAGCGGCACCATCACCGTCTCCGACACCACTGCCGCTCTTTCCTTCATCCGTCAGGCGCTCGGTGTGAAGGTGACACGGATCGGCCCGCTGATCGTCATCCGCTAATGCCGATCAAGACATCTGGCCTTTGTGAGGGTGCAGCAACCAATGACAGGAGCAATCGCATGATCGAAACGATCGCGTTGGTGAAGACCGAATTCGCGGCCAAGTATCTGGTCCAGATGTGCAAGCACTTCGCCCACAAGGTGGACGTCGAATATACGGATACCCATGGCGAATGCCGTTTTGACGGTGGTATCGCCACCTTTGACGCAAATGCGGAGGGCCTGCGTCTGGTCGTGAAGGCTCAGACCGAGGAGGCCGTCGCATGGGCCCAGGCAGCCATCGAAAGCCATCTGGTGCGCTTCGCCTTCCGAGAAAATCTCGAAGGCCTTGTCTGGCAGCGCTGAGGCATTCGTCACGGAAACAGCGGAACCATGAGGTTCCAGGAGCAAAATACCTGGTGGAGGCCGTGAATGCGAGGGCCTGACTTCGCAGGATATTGCAATGAATTTTCAGTTTTTCTTATATATTTGATTCTTACCATTGGCGGATCAGGGGAGTCCGACAATGAGCAAGGTATTCCGATCTTCCATCGCCTATCAGTATGCGGCGATGACATTCGCCTTCATTTTCCTCAGTGCTGCCGTCATCGTTGGCGTCATGTACTATAATCTGGGGCGCTATGTGCTTGGGGATGCGGCGAACGACGCCCGGGATGCCACCCGCACCATGGCCGTGCTTTATGATGCCGCCATCGAGAACGCCACGATGGAGCTGAAGGATGGCGCCCTTGCCGCGGTGCGTGGCGAAACGATGCCGGAGCTGGCGAGCCACGATCTCGTCGACCGCACGGCCAGCTCGATTGCCGGCGTGGCGACGATCTTTGCCAAGCAGGGCCCTGAATACGTTCGCATCTCCACCAATGTAAAGAAAGAGGATGGGACACGCGCCGTCGGCACGAAACTCGCCGCCGATCATCCCGCGCAGGCCGTGCTTGCCAGAGGAGAGCCCTATTTCGGCCCGGCCAAGCTCTTCGGCCGCGATTTCATGACCGGTTATTTCCCGGTCAAGAATACGGCCGGCGCCAATATCGGACTGCTGTTCATCGGGATTCCGATGGAGGTCTACTTCCAGAAGATCCACGACCTGCAGTTCCACGCCATCGTTGCCGGTGTCGTTTCCATGCTGCTCTTCGGCTGTCTTGCCTATTTCGCCGTACGTCGGGCGACGAAGCCGCTGCGTTCCCTGATTGGCGCCGTCGGCGCCATCGCGGAAGGGCGTTTGGACACGGACATCCCCTGCCGGGCGAAGGCCAACGAATTCGGCCAGATCGCCCGCGCGCTGGAGGTCTTCCGCGAGAACGCGCAGCGGAGGATCGAGATGGAGGGGATTGCGCAACGCCAGAATGAGGAGGCTGCGGCCGAGCGCGAGCTGACGGACGCGGAGAAGCGTGAAACCGACCGGCAGATCGAACTTGCCGTCAACCAGCTTGCGGCCGGCCTCGGCCGCCTTGCACAGGGCAATCTCTCCCAAGCCATCGACGTACCGTTCTCGGGCCGCCTTGAGCAGCTTCGCCAGGACTTCAACGCATCCTTGTCGCGGCTGCGAGATACGCTGGGCAGCATCCGGGCGAATGCGACGGCGATCCAGTCGAGCGGCGCCGACATGCGCCGTTCCGCCGACGACCTGTCGCGGCGGACGGAATCGCAGGCCGCCTCCCTTGAGGAAACGGCGGCCGCGGTCGATGAGATCACCGTCACCGTCCGCTCCTCGGCCGAGCGCGCCCAGGAGGCGAACAACCGGGTCGCCGAGACCAAGGCAAGCGCCGACAATTCAAGCGCGGTCGTCACCAGCGCCATCGAGGCGATGGAGCGGATCGAGGACGCGTCGCGCAAGATCGAGCAGATCATCGAGGTGATCGACGACATCGCTTTCCAGACCAACCTGCTCGCGCTCAACGCCGGTATCGAGGCCGCACGGGCCGGAGACGCCGGCAAGGGCTTTGCGGTCGTCGCGCAGGAGGTGCGCGAACTGGCCCAACGTTCGGCGGATGCCGCCAAGGAGATCAAGGGATTGATCGACAAGTCGACGCAGGAGGTCAGCACGGGGGCACGTCTCGTGCAGGAAACCGGGGCGGTTCTCGCTTCGATCAGCCGGCAGATCGTCGGGATCAGCGATCATGTCGCGCTGATCGCGACAGCGAGCCGCGATCAGTCGGCGGCGCTGCAGGAGGTCAACAGTTCCGTCAATCAGATGGACCAGATGACCCAGCAGAATGCCTCCATGGTTGAAATGACGACGAGCGCCAGCCGGCACCTCGCGGGCCAGGCCGACGAGCTCATGGCGCTCATCGCCCAGTTCCGCTTCGAGGCGGAGGAACGTGGCTCCGTGGCCCGCGCATCGCGCGCCGCTTGAGCCGGTTCAAGGATTTGGCTGCGGCTGCGTCCACTGGCAGGCAAGCGTGAGGTCGTGCAGGGACGGCAATGGACGTGACGATAGGGAATGAACGACAGAAACGCTGTCGTGATTACCGGCTTTTCGCCATCGTCTCCCGGCGAAAGGCCGCCGGGCTCTTCGCCGTCCATTTCCGGAAGGCGCGGTGGAACGCGCTGGGTTCTGAAAAGCCGAGGCGCGTGGCGATCTCGCTGACACCCAGCGTCGTCGTCTGCAGCATCTCGATGGCGAGGTCGCGGCGGATTTCGTCACGGATGGTCGCGTAGTTCTGGCCTTCCGCATGCAGGCGGTGCCTCAGGGTGGAGGGCGACATGCGCATCTGCGCGGCGAGGTCGTCGAAGGCGCTCCACGAGGCGGGGGGAACCTGCCGCAGGCGCTTGCGGACGCTGGCGGCAAGGCCGGCATCATAACGGTAGCGCACGAGGATGTTGGCGGGTGCGTTGCGCAGGAATTGCTTGAGCGCCTGCTCGCTGCGCGCGATGGGCAGTTTCAGCACCGAAGCATCGAAGGCGAGGCGGCTGACCGGCTGCAGGAAGCGCACGGGCGCGCCGAAGAAATGCCTGTAGTCTGCGCCGTGGTCCGGCTCGGCGCAGCGGAAATCGACCATGCGCAGCGGAATGCGCCGCCCGACGAGCCAGCAGGTGATGCCGTGCAGGAGGATCCAGTAGGTCCGGTAGGCGAAGGCGGAGCGGGCCTCCGCCAGGTCCCGGAGCACGACTTGGGCTAGCCCGTCGGAAATTTCGAGATGTCCTTGCGGGTCCTCCAGCATGACGTTGAGGAAGCGCAACGCGCGCCGCAGCGCCTGGTCGAGGGTCCTGGCATGCAGGATGCAATGGCAGAGCAACGTGAAGCTGCCGCTGTGCATCGGCCTGCCGCCCATGCCGAAGAACTCGTCGTCCATCTCGGCCGCGATCGCCAGCCACAGGGCGCCGTAGCTTTCGGCGGAGATCGGCGCGTCGATCCGGCCGGGCAGGCCGATGGCCGCCAACACTGGCCCGGGCGCTTTTCCCTGTCGTTTCAGGCAGTCTATCGCCTCTTCCACGAAGAAGGGTGATATCATCCGCCGTCCGGTTTCCGTCATCGTCATGCCCTGCGGGATGTGGTAAAACTGGCCGAAAGTTCGAGACGCTTTGGTCATCGCATGCAATACCGCACCATCGTAGAGTGAGGCAAGACAGTCCCTGGCGGGGAATGCGCTTGGCGCCGGCCTTACGGAAATCGAATGCGCTGGAGGAGAGCAGCCATGTTGATCCGCGGAAAGACCTTTGTCGTCACCGGTGGCGGTTCGGGCCTTGGCGCGGCCGTGGCGCGCATGCTGGCGGGCGAGGGCGCGCATGTCGTGATCGCTGACGTCAATGCCGAGGCCGGTGCTGCTATCGCCCACGAACTTGGAACCGCCGCAGCCTTCATCCGGACGGACGTGACGCAGGAGAAGGACGGTCAGGCCGCCATAGACCTCGCGCTGGAGCGTTTCGGCCATCTGCACGGGCTGGTCAATTGCGCGGGCGTCGCGCCCGGCGAGAAGGTGATCGGCCGCGACGGGCCGCACCGGCTCGACAGCTTCGCCCGCACGATCGGCATCAACCTCATCGGCACGTTCAACATGATCCGGCTCGCCGCCGCGGCCATCGCGCGGCTGGAGCCGGAAGCCGATGGCGAGCGCGGCGTCATCGTCAACACGGCCTCGGTCGCCGCCTTCGACGGGCAGGTCGGGCAAGCGGCCTATGCGGCCTCCAAGGGCGGCGTTGCGGCCATGACCTTGCCGATCGCCCGGGAGCTTGCCCGCTCCGGCATTCGGGTGGTCTCCGTCGCGCCGGGCATCTTCGAGACGCCGATGATGGCGGGCATGCCGCAGGAGGTGCAGGATTCGCTGGGGCGCAGCGTGCCCTTTCCGCCGCGCCTCGGCAAACCGGTGGAATTCGCGGCCCTGGTGCGCCACATCTTGGAGAACGTCATGCTGAATGGCGAGGTCATCCGCCTCGACGGCGCGCTGCGCATGGCGCCGCGCTGAAGTTCGTTTCGGGAGGTTTATGATGTTGCAGGATCCCATCGTCATCGTCGGCTCGGCCCGTACCCCGATGGGCGGCTTCCAGGGCGACCTCAAGGATGCCACCGCGCCGGAGCTCGGCGCGACCGCGATCCGCGCGGCGCTGGAGCGCAGCGGCGTCAGCCCGGAAATCGTCGAGGAGACGGTGTTCGGCTGCGTGCTGCCGGCCGGCCAGGGCCAGGCGCCGGCGCGGCAGGCGGCCATCGGCGCGGGCCTGCCCTTTTCCGCCGGGGCCACCACCGTCAACAAGATGTGCGGCTCGGGCATGAAGGCCGTCATGCTGGCGCACGATCTCATCGCCGCCGGCAGCGCGTCGATCGCCGTCGCCGGCGGCATGGAGAGCATGACGAACGCGCCCTACCTGCTCGACCGGGCGCGCGGCGGCTACCGGCTCGGCCATGGCCGCGTCATTGACCACATGTTCCTCGACGGGCTGGAGGACGCCTACGATAAAGGCCGCCTGATGGGCACCTTCGCTGAGGACTGCGCCGAAGCCTACCAGTTCACCCGCCCCGCCCAGGACGACTATGCCGTCACCTCGCTCACCCGCGCCCGCGATGCCATCGAGAGCGGCGCCTTCGATGCCGAAATCGTCCCCGTCACGGTGGGCCGCGCGAAAACCGTGGTCGGCCGCGACGAGCAGCCCGGCAAGGCGAAGCTGGAAAAGATCCCGACGCTGAAGCCTGCCTTCCGCGACGGCGGCACGGTGACGGCGGCGAACGCCTCCTCCATTTCCGACGGCGCGGCGGCGCTGGTGCTGATGCGGCGCTCGCAGGCGGAACGCGAGGGTTTTGCGCCGCTCGCCACCATCGTCGGCCATGCCACCCATGCGCAGGCACCCAATCTCTTCGCCACTGCGCCCATCGGCGCGCTGAGGAAACTTGCCGAACGCACCGGCTGGAATCTCGCGGATGTCGACCTCTTCGAGGTCAACGAGGCTTTCGCCGTCGTCGCCATGGCGGCGATGCGCGATCTCGACCTGCCGCACGACAAGGTGAATGTCCACGGCGGTGCCTGCGCGCTCGGCCATCCCATCGGCGCTTCCGGCGCGCGCGTGCTCGTCACGCTGCTTTCCGCGCTGGAGCGCTATGGCATGCGGCGCGGCATGGCGACGCTCTGCATCGGCGGCGGCGAGGCGACGGCGGTGGCCATCGAGAGGCACTGAACGGTTTCGGGGAGGAGACCGGACATGATCCTGACGGAACAGCAGACCCAGATCCGCGACATGGCGCGCGATTTTGCCCGCGAGCGGCTGGCGCCGGGCGCGGCCGAGCGGGACAAGGAAAGCCGTTTTCCCCGCGAGGAACTGAAGGAAATGGGCGAACTCGGCTTCCTCGGCATGCTGGTGCCGGAAGCCTATGGCGGCTCGGAGACGGGCGCGGTCGCCTATGCCGTGGCGCTCGAAGAAATCGCCGCGGGTGACGGC
>NZ_OZ000532.1:227500-427952 GCF_945994535.1 Shinella sp. WSC3-e | reverse complement strand
CGATCGCCTTCATAGTCGACGAAATCTCGACCAGCCCCCATCCCGTCGTCAGCCTCGACGGCATCCGCGACTACGCCTTCGAGCAGGGACTGCTGGTTTCCGCCCATGCCACGCGCTCCAATCCGGACCTCGAGCAGGCGGTGCTGCGCTCCGTCCTGCGCGACCCCGCCATTGCCGGCGTCGTCTATGCGACGATCTTCACGCGAAAGGTCTCCGTCCCGCCCGCGCTGAAATCCATCCCGACCGTGCTGCTCAACTGCTATTGCGAGCCGCGCCAGCATGTGGCGATCGTGCCGGGCGAGGTGGCGGGCGGTTTTGCGGCGACGGCGCACCTGACCGCGCTCGGCCACAAGCGCATCGGCTTCATCAACGGCGAGCCCTGGATGGACGCGGCGATGGACCGTCTCAAGGGCTACAAGCAGGCGCTTGCCACCGCCGACATCGCCTTTGACGAGAGCCTGGTGCGCGATGGCGACTGGCTGCCGCTGCGCGGCTACGAGGCCGGGCTCGACCTGCTTTCCCTGGACAATCCCCCGACCGCGATCTTCTGCGGCAACGACCTGATGGCGATCGGCGTCATGGAGGCGGCGCAGGAAAAGGGGCTGCGGGTGCCGCAGGACCTCTCCGTCATGGGCTATGACGACCAGGAGCTCGCCCGCTACACCCATCCGCCGCTTTCGACGCTCGTCCTGCCCAACTATGAGATGGGCCAGAAGGCCGCCGAGATCCTCATCGACATGGCGATCCACGGCAAGCAGACGCGTGCCATGACGATCAAGGTCGACGGGCCGCTCGTGGTCCGGGACACGACGGCGGCGAAAACAGCCGCTCGCTAGCGCAATTCCAGCAAGAGTGCGCAGCGATTTTGCGTCGGGAATTGCGAAAAAAAACAAACGGATAGAGCGTTTTCGCGATTCGGAGAAAAGCGGAAATGCTCCAGATCGCGCCCTACTCGAAAAGGTCGGGGTTGGCCGCCTCGATCTGCGGCAGGTCCGTGAGGATGCCGTTGAGATGGCTGCGCATGGCGGCCTCGGCGGTTTCGGCGTCGCGCGTGTCGATGGCGTTGATGATCGCCTCGTGCTCGCCGATCAGCCGTGTCATCGAGTCCGGATGGCGGAGCTGCAGGTTGCAGACGCGGTCCATATGCGCCTTGATGTCCGAGATCGCGTTCCAGGCCAGGCCGCATCCGGCGCCTTCGGCAATCGCGATGTGGAACTGCTCGTCCTCGCGACGGAAGGCGTTGTGATCGTTCGCATCGCGCGCGGCCTTCTGGCGGGCGAGGATCGTGTCGATCTTGCGCCGGGTCCAGGTGTCGAAGGATTCGCTCGCGCGGCGCGCGACGGCGGTCTCGATGGCCTCGCGCACGAAACGCGCCTCCATCATCTGGCGGGCCGAGATGCGCACCACGACGGTGCCGCGGTTCGGGCGGATATCCACCAGCTTCGACTTGCCGAGGGCGATCAGCGCCTCGCGAACGGGCTGGCGCGAGACACCCATGCGGGTGGCGATCTCCTGTTCGGAGAGCCGCGTGCCGGGGGCGAGCTCCAGCCGTATGATGGATTCGCGCAGGTCCCGTTCCACCTGCGCCGCCGCGGTTTCGCCGGTATCGATCTTCAGGGATTCAAGGTTCACGTCTTTTACCGCCGTCATGCGTTGACATCCATTTGAAGCCACCATACAGTACCATACAATTCATGCGCAACAAAAATCCGGTGGCCTGAGAACCGGATCAACAGGGAGGGGCTGGCGCCATCTTGCCGGCCGGAAGACGATATTGCTGTCCAATTTCATTGCACCCGATTCCCGTGACCCGCGGCTGAATATTAAATCCCGCTATCAGATGCTTGTCGATGGCAAGTCCGTCGATGCGGCATCCGGCAGGACGATCGACCGCGTGAGCCCCGGACATGCCGGCGCCGTGGTCGGCACCTGGCCGGAAGCGTCGGCGGATGACGTGCGGCTGGCGATCGCCGCCGCGCGCCGGGCTTTCGATACCGGCCCCTGGCCGCGCATGTCGGGCGCCGAGCGCTCGCGCCTGATGTTCAAGGTGGCGGACCTTATCCTTGCCCATCAGGAGGATCTGGCGCTCGCGGAAAGCCTGGAGGTCGGCAAGCCGATCGCCCAGGCGCGCGGCGAGATCGGCTTCTGCGCCGACCTGTGGTCCTATGCCGCCGGCCAAGCCCGCGCGCTGGAAGGCCAGAGCCACAACAATATCGGCGATGATCGCCTCGGCCTCGTGCTGCGCGAACCGGTCGGCGTCGTCGGCATCATCACGCCGTGGAATTTTCCCTTCATCATCGCCTCCGAGCGCGTGCCGTGGGCTATCGGCGCCGGCTGCACGGTGGTGCTGAAGCCCTCCGAATTCACTTCCGGCACCTCGATCCGCATGGCGGAGCTGGCGCGCGAGGCCGGCATTCCGGACGGCGTCTTCAACGTCGTCACCGGCTACGGCGATCCGGCCGGCCAGGTGCTGGCGGAGGATCCCGGTGTCGACATGGTCGCGTTCACCGGCTCCGTGCGTGTCGGCACGAAGCTCGGCGAGATCGCGGCGCGCAGCGTCAAGCGCGTCGGGCTGGAGCTCGGCGGCAAGGGGCCGCAGATCGTCTTCGCCGACGCGGACCTGGAAGCCGCTGCCGACGGCATCGCCTACGGCGTCTACCACAATGCCGGCCAGTGCTGCATTTCCGGCAGCCGCCTGCTGGTCGAGGAAAGCATCCGCGATGCGCTGATGGAGCGCCTGCTCGACATTTCCCGCAAGGTCACCTTCGGCGATCCGCTGAACGAGCGCACCAGGATCGGCGCGCTGATCTCGGAGGCCCATGCGGAGAAGGTGCATTCCTATGTCGAGGCGGGCGTCGCCTCCGGCGCTGAACTCCTGCTCGGCGGCGAGAGGGTCGGCAGGCAGGCCGGTCTCTATTACGCGCCGACCGTCTTTGCGGGCGTCACGCCCGACATGTCGATTGCCCGCGAGGAGATATTCGGGCCGGTGCTCTCGACGCTGACCTTCAGGACGGCGGACGAGGCGGTGGCGATGGCCAATGCCACGGAGTTCGGCCTGTCGGCCAGCGTCTGGTCCACCAATCTCGAAAACGCGCTGCAGAGCATCCGCCGGATCCGCGCCGGCCGCTGCTGGATCAACAGCGTGATCGACGGCACGCCGGAGCTGCCCATCGGCGGCTACAAGAAGAGCGGCCTCGGCCGCGAGCTCGGCCGCTACGGCTTCGACGAATATTCCCAGTTCAAGGGCGTGCACGTCACGCTCGGGCGCCCTGCGCCGTGGTTCGCATAACCGGCTGCCGTTCGGCGGTCAGGAGGAGGAGAATCCCGGCTGGCGCGATCTTTGGTCGGAGCCCGCCAGCCGGGACCTGGGTCCCTTGGGACCCGCATTGCACATCCAAAGGGAGGATACGCAAATGAAGTTGACCAGGTTGAAAACCGTGGCCATGGCCGCGGGCCTTGCCATGATGGCATCTACGGCGCTTGCCGCAGACGTCAAGGCCACGATGATCATCTACCTCGATCCGAGTGTCCAGTTCTTTAATCCCGTGGTGAAGGGTGCGCAAGACGCCGCCAGCCAGTTCGGCGTCGATCTCGACGTGCAATATGCCAACAACGACCCGGTGCGCCAGAACGACCTGATCGAAAGCGCGACGGCCAGCGGCGTCGACGGCATCGCGGTGGCGATCTCCTCGTCGGATGCCTTCGACGAGAGCATCTGCGCCGCGGTGAAAGCCGGCATCATCGTCATCGGCTTCAACAACGACGACCTCGAAGGCGCCAAGGGCAATTGCCGCCAGGCTTATGTCGGCATGGACGAGTTCGCCTCGGGCTATGAACTCGGAAACCGCATGATCAAGGAATTCGGCCTGAAATCCGGCGACGTCGTCTTCAATCCGCGCGAGATTCCGGAGGCGAGCTTCGCGGTCGCCCGTGGCGGCGGCATCGAGAAGGCCATGGCGGAAAACGGCATCAAGGTGGAAACGGTGCGTGCCGGTCTCGACCCGGCGGAAGCGCAGAACATCATCGCGCAGTTCCTGATCGCCAATCCGAACGTGAAGGCGCTGTTCGGCACGGGTTCGGTCACCTCGACGGTCGGTGCCGGCGCCATCAAGGATGCCGGCGTCGACATCCCGTTCGGCGGCTTCGACCTTGCGGTCGAGATCGTCAACGCGGTGGAATCCGGCGCGATGTTCGCGACCATGGACCAGCAGCCCTACCTCCAGGGCTACTACCCGATCGCCCAGATCGCGCTTGCCAAGAAGTACGGGCTGACCCCGACGGATGTCGACACCGGGCAGGGCGCCTTCCTCGACAAGTCGCGCATCAGCTCGGTCAAGCCGCTGATCGGCAGTTTCCGCTAACCGGACCCGAGGGAGCCTGCCGGCGTGACCTGGCGGGTTCCCCGTTCCCCAACGATCGAGTGCCAGACCGTGACACCTATCCTCGCCGACAGTGCCGCGCCCCGTTCGCGCACGCAAAGACAATCCACTCTCAGGAAGATCATGGGCATGCCCGCGGGCGCGATCTTCCTCGTCTTCATGACGCTGCAGATCGTCTGCATCGCCGGCGCATTGCTCTATCCGAACGAGTTCCGTTATCTCTCGCCGCAGAACCTGACGATCCTGATGAAGGCCATCCCCGTGCTCGGCTGCCTGGCGCTCGGTGCCGGCGTGCTGATGATCGCGGGCGAGTTCGATCTCTCCATCGGCTCCGTCTACACCTTCACAGCCGTCCTGATGGCAAGCCTCGTGGGCGCCGGCGTGAGCGCGTTCATCGCCGCGCCGCTCGGCATCGTCGTCGGCCTGATGATCGGCCTCCTCAACGGCCATATCACGCTGCGCTTCGGCCTGCCGTCCTTCATCGTCACGCTTGGCGGCCTCCTGTTCTGGCGCGGCGCCGTGCTGCTCTACAACGGCGCGGTGCAGGTGCGCTTCGATCCCGAGCCGATCTTCACGAGCCTGTTTTCCGGCACGCTGCTCGGCATCAACGCCGCCTTCATCTGGATCGTGCTGTTCGTCGTCGGCTTCCATTTCCTGCTGCACCGCCACCGCTTCGGCAACCACGTCTTTGCGACAGGCGGCAATCGCGGCGCGGCGGAGGCGATCGGCATCAACACCAACCGCGTCAAGCTCATCGCCTTTGCGATCGCCGGCGGCATGGCGGCCATGGCGGGCATTCTTGCCACGGCCCGCGTCGGCAGCGTGCAGCCGGGGCAGGGCGCCGGCCTCGAACTCCAGGCCATCGCCGCGTGTGTCATCGGCGGCCTGTCGCTGCGGGGCGGCCGCGGATCGATCATCGGCATCTTCCTCGGCGTGCTGCTGATCCACACCATCACGGATGTGCTGCTGCTGCTGCGCGCGCCCGGCTTCTACCTCGACATGTTCATCGCGACGCTGATCGTGCTGGCCGCCATCTTCAACCATCTCATCGAGCGGCGAGGGCTTGCGTGATGTCTCATCTCCTCGAACTGCATAACATCTCCAAGAGCTTCGGTGCGCTCACCGCCCTTCGCAATCTCAGCTTCCACATCGGTGAAGGCGAAGTGGTGGGCCTGCTCGGGGACAACGGTGCCGGCAAGTCCACCACGGTCAACCTGATCTCGGGCATCCACAAGCCGACCGACGGTTATCTCAGCGTCGACGGCAGGAAGACGCTCTTCACCTGCCGGTCGGATTCGGCGGATGCCGGCATCGAGACGATCTACCAGCACACCGCACTGGTCGACAGCCTCTCGATCACCCGCAACATCTTCATGGGGCGGGAGCTGACGGACCGCTTCGGCTTTCTCCGGCAGGCCGAGATGCGCGATATCGCCATGGAGGTTTTGCAGAACGCCGTTCACATCTCCGGCATCGATTCACCGGATACGCTGGTCGGAAATCTCTCGGGCGGCCAGAAGCAGGCCGTTGCCATCGCCCGCGCCGTCTACTTCAAGAAGCGCGTGCTGCTGCTGGACGAGCCGACCTCGGCGCTCTCGGTGCGCGAGACGGAGGCGCTGCTGAACCAGGTGTTGAAGCTGAAGGCGGAGAACGTCTCCAGCGTGCTGGTGACGCACAACATCTACCACGCCTACCAGGTTTGCGACCGGTTCGTGATCATGAGCCATGGCACCAAGGTCTTCGACGTCGCCAAGGCGGAGACGACGATCAACCAGCTCACCGAATATGTCGTGCTCACCTGATCTTCATTTCTGAAAGCAAGAGGCAATGCCGTGACTATTTCCGTATCAGTACGCCAGGTCGTCGGGCCGCAGGACGCCGCACGGCGCAACACGCAGGGACTTCGCGATGGCTTCGTCATCGAGGCGATGTTCCAGCCCGGTCAGGTGAACCTCACCTATAGCCATCTCGACCGCATGATCGTCGGCGGTGTCGTGCCGACGGGCGAAAAACTCGAGATCGGTCATGTTGCCGAAACCGGCACGGGCCAGTTCCTCGAGCGCCGCGAGGCCGCCATCGTCAATATCGGTGGTGCCGGCACGGTGAGCGTCGGCGGCAGGACCTATCCGCTCGGCTTCCGGGAGGCCGTCTATGTCGGCATGGGCGAGGGTACGCTTGGCTTTGCAAGCGACGACCCCGCAGAGCCTGCGCTGTTCTACGTCCTGAGTGCGCCGGCGCACCGGACCTGCCCGACGGTGCACATCACCCGCGACATGGCGAAGAAGGTGCATCTGGGGTCGGCGGAGGAATGCAACGCCCGCACCATCAACCAGTATGTGCACCCGGATGTCTGCGAGAGCTGCCAGCTGCTCGTCGGCCTCACCATGTTCGAGCCGGGCTCCGTCTGGAACACCATGCCGGCCCATGTGCACGACCGGCGCATGGAGGTCTACCTCTACTTCGATATGCAGGAGGCGACCCGCATCTTCCATTTCCTGGGCGAACCGGGCGAGACGCGGCATGTCGTGCTGAAGAACCGCGAGGCGGTGCTGTCGCCCGGCTGGTCGATCCATTCGGGCGCGGGAACGGGCCGCTACGCCTTCATCTGGGCCATGGCCGGCGACAATATGAGCTTCACCGACATGGACAAGGTGCCGATGGAATCTCTGCGATGAGCCGCTTCGATCTCTCCGGCCGCTGGGCGATCGTCACCGGTGCCAATACCGGCATCGGCCAGGCCATCGCAGTCGGGCTTGCGAAGGCGGGCGCCGATATCGTCGGCGTCGGCCGTTCCGCCATAACGCAAACCGAGGCGGATGTGCGCGCTCTCGGCCGGAGATTTGTCACCGTTTCGGCGGATCTTTCCCGGACCGGCAGCGCGGCAAGGGTCATTTCCGGGGCGCTGGAGGCTGGCGCAACGCCGGACATTCTCGTCAACAATGCCGGCATCATCCGCCGGGGGGATTCGCTGGATTTCACGGAGGAGGACTGGGACGCGGTGCTCGACACCAACCTCAAGTCCGTTTTTTTCCTGTGCCAGGCCTTCGCGAGGGCCGCGCTGGCCGCAGAGCGCCGGGCGAAGATCATCAACATCGCCTCGATGTTGTCCTTCCAGGGCGGGATACGCGTGCCGTCCTACACGGCGGCAAAGAGCGGCCTTGCCGGCATTACCAGGCTTCTGGCCAACGAATGGGCGGGGAGCGGCATCAATGTGAATGCTATCGCCCCCGGCTATGTCGAGACCAACAACACGATGGCGCTTCGGGCGGATGCCGAGCGCAATGCCGATATCCTGAAGCGTATTCCGGCGGGCCGCTGGGCGCGGCCGGAGGACATGGCCGGTGCCGCGGTTTTCCTTGCGAGCCCGGCCTCCGACTATGTACATGGCGCCATCCTGCCGGTCGACGGTGGATGGCTTGCCCGATGAGAGGACCGAAATGCAGTTCTATTCCCTGCCCGAGAATACCGTCTGGACCGAAGTCGCCCCCGGCAACCGCCGTGCGGTGCTGAGCGAGCGCCCGGAACTGATGCTCGTCGCCTTCAGCTTCGACGAGGGCGCCGTCGGCGCCCTGCATTCGCATCCGCACACGCAAGTCAGCTACGTCGCCGAAGGCGCGTTCGACGTCACGGTGGACGGCGTCACCACACGCCTCGAACAGGGGGGCAGCTTCATCGTCGCGCCCAATCTCGTGCATGGCGTGGTCGCCTTGACGAAGGGACTGCTGATCGACACGTTCACGCCGCGCCGCGATGACTTCCTGTGAAGGACCGTATCGAGACGTTCTTATGAAGGTAAGCGACACGGAGCCCGTGGAACGAAAAATGCCGGGTGCCGCGCGGGAAATGTGTCAGGCGATGCGCCTTCCTTCCCGATCGAGAACCTGCTCGCTGTCCTCCTTGAAGAACGGTCCCTTGAAGGTGTCTGGCAGGATGTCGAGGACGACCTCGGAAGGACGGGCCAGCCTGGTGCCGAGCGATGTCACGACAAAAGGGCGGTTGATGAGGATCGGCGTCTCGATCATCGCGTCGAGCAGCTGGTCGTCGGTCAGGCCCGGATTACCGAGGCCGAGTTCGGCATAGGGCGTGCCTTTCTCACGGATGGACTGCCGAACGCTCAGCCCGGCATCCGCGATCATCGTTTCGAGCTGCTCGCGCGTCGGCGGATCTTGCAGGTATTCGATGACGGTCGGCTCGATCCCGGCCGCGCGGATCAGCGCCAGCGTGTTGCGGGACGTTCCGCAGGACGGGTTGTGGTAGATGACGGCGTCCATGGTCAGTGCCTTTCGAAGAACGAGATGGTCGTCGTGAGAGGGGTGGGTGCTCGGGACAGTTTCCAGCCTGATCATGCTCATGATGGTGTCGCCTCGGATCGACGGCAGGGCGCAAGCTCGGCGACCAGCGGCGCGGGCACCAAGCCATCGGCCGCTGCGTTGCCCTCGTCAAGTCTCGGCAGGTCCGCGCAGCGGTTTTGACGCAGATCATCGCAGCATGGCCGGGTCGAAGGCTAGCTTCTCCTTCATTGGGTAACCATTCAGGCGAAGGAGCTCGAAAATGCCTTTCAAGACCATACTCTCGCTCATCGGCACGACAGACACCGAAGCGGATATCGACAAGGCCGTGGCACTGACGGCAGAGCTGGAGGGGCACCTGTCCGTGCTGGCACTGCGAACCGCGATATCGCCGTTCGGTACAAGCTACCCGGCCGCGGCCGCGTGGCTGGATGCGCGCCAGAAGGAGATCGACGGGCTGATGGACGTCCGGCGCATGGCCGAGGACCGTTGCCGGAAAGGCGGACTGTCCTTCGGCATCGATCACCTCTACGATGACCGCTACATGATCGAAAGCAATATCGGCATGCGTGCGATGTATGCCGACGTCGTCGTTGCCGGCGAGGGGATCCGTTCGGATGCCGACCTGCGCAGCGCCGCCGTTGCGGCCACGGCTTTTCATTCCGGCACACCGCTTCTCCTGATGCCGAAGGCGGGCCGTGTCAGCCTGAAGCCGAAAAACGTCCTCCTGGCGTGGAATGGCCGCCCGCAGGCTGCCAGCGCCGCGAAGGCCGCGATGGAGATGCTGGTGGGGGCCGATGCGGTCCGCCTCGTCGTCATCGATCCGGATACCTCCTATTTCGGCAACGGCGAGGAGCCGGGCGCCGACATGGCGGCCTTCCTGGCCCGCCATGGGGCGAAAGTCGTCGTCGAGCAGCGCTCGAGCGGGGAGCGCGAGGCGGAAGACGTCATCCGCCAGCATGCGCTCGAACTCGGCTGCGACATGATCGTCATGGGAGCCTATGGCCATTCGCGTCTGCGCGAGCGGATCTTCGGCGGCGTTACCGCGTCGATCCTGGAGAGCTGCGACGTGCCCGTCTTCATGGTGCGGTGACCCTCGAAGCGCCCCGGCCGCCTTCCCGGCGCCGGGGCGCTTCCGCCGCCGTTCAGGCGTTCCAGGACATTGCCGGCGACACCTTTCGCATGAGCGTCTTTTCAAGCTCCAGGACCACCATCGTCACCAAACCGATCGCCAGGATCAGCAGGCCATCCGTCAAGGCGACCGGCGCGCTGCCGAAGAGAGCGTGCATGAACGGAGCGAAGGTGAAGAGGAGCTGCGCGGCGACGACGACGGCGATGGCCGCGAGCACGGCGGGTGTACCCATGGCACCGATCAGGCTGAACGACGTGCGGTGCAGGTATCGCACGTTGAACAGATAGAAGATCTCCATCACCACCAGCATGTTGACCACCATGGTGCGCGCGCCGTCCTCGGCATAGCCCCTGTGGAGCGCGTATTCGAAGATGCCGAAGACGCCGAGCATGAAGATGAGGGAGACGAAGGCGATGCGCCAGACGAGGAAGCGCGAGAGGATCGGCGCGTCGCGCCGGCGCGGCGGGCGGCGCATGACGCCGGGCTCCGAGGGCTCGAAGGCGAGCACCAGGCCGAGCGTCACGGTAAGGATCATGTTGATCCAGAGGATCTGCACCGGCGTCATCGGCAGCGTCAGGCCAAGGAGGATCGCGAAGATCACGCACAGCACCTCGCCGCCATTGGTGGGCAGCGTCCAGCCGATCACCTTGCGGATATTGTCGTAGACCGTGCGGCCCTCGTGCACGGCGGCGACGATGGAGGCGAAATTGTCGTCGAGCAGCACCATCTGGGCGGCCTCCTTGGCCGCCTCCGTGCCCTTGCGGCCCATGGCGACGCCGACATCGGCCTGCTTGACCGCCGGCGCGTCGTTGACGCCGTCGCCGGTCATAGCGACGATATGGCCGTTCGCCTGGAGGGCGCGCACGATGCGCAGCTTGTGCTCGGGCGTGGCGCGGGCGAAGACGCTGACCTCCTCGACGATCCGGCGCAGGTCCTCGTCCGTCATCGCGTCAAGCGCGCTGCCCTCGAGCGCCTTCGGATCGTCGGCGATGGCGAGCTTGCGGGCGATGGCGACGGCGGTGCCGTTGTGGTCGCCGGTGATCATCTTGACGGCGATGCCGGCGGAGCGGCATTCGGCCACCGCCGCGATGGCCTCCTCGCGCGGCGGGTCGATGAAACCCGCGACGCCGAGGAAGGTCAGGCCGGTCTCGACCATGGCGAAAGTCAGCCGCTCGACGTCCCGTCCGGCGGTCCCGACCGCGAAGCCGAGCACGCGCTCGCCCTCGGCGGCGGCCGCGTCGATGCGCTGGCGCCAGTAGGCGGGGTCGATGGCGCCCGGTGCGCCTTCGCCTGCCTGGTTCGTGCACATGGCCAGCACCCGTTCGGGCGCGCCCTTGACGAAGATGCGGCGCGTGCCGTCCGGATCGTCGTGCAGCGTCGCCATGAAACGGTGCTGGGCATCGAACGGAATCTCGTCCAGCCGGCCCCAGATCTCGCGTTCGGTCTCCGGGTGCAGCCCGGCTTTCGCGGCAAGCGTGACGAGCGCGCCTTCCATGGGGTCGCCCAGCACCGCCCACTGTCCGTCACGCTCGATGAGCCGCGCGTCGTTGCACAGCAGCGCGGCGCGGATGAGCGCGTCGCGGACCGGGTCCGACCGTGCCGCGCCGCCGTCCGGGGCCGCAAGCTTGCCCTCCGGCGCATAGCCCGCGCCGGCAAGCTCCGTCACGCCCCCGGCCGTCACGACATGGCGCACGGTCATCTCGTTCTTCGTCAGCGTTCCCGTCTTGTCGGAGCAGATCACCGAGGTCGCGCCGAGCGTCTCGACGGCCGGCAGCCGGCGCACCACGGCATTGCGCGCCGCCATCCGCCGCACGCCGATCGCCAGCGTGATGGTGATGACGGCCGGCAGCCCTTCCGGCACGACGCCGACGGCGAGCGCCACGACCACCATCAGCGCGTCGAGCCAGTCGTAGTGCCTCACCAGCACGGCGAAGACGAAGAGGACGGCGGCCGTGCCGATGGCGAACCAGGTGAAGAACCGGCCGAATTCGTTGATCTGGCGCAGCAGCGGCGTGGTCAGTGTCTGCACGTTGCCGATGAGGTTGGAGATGCGGCCGATCTCGGTGCGGCTGCCCGTCGCCACCACGACGCCGTGCCCCTGGCCGGTGGTGATGAGAGTGCCGGAATGGAGGATCGGCAGCCGGTCGCCGAGCGCGGTGTCGGCCGGCACCGTCTCCTCCCGCTTTTCGGCGGGCACGGATTCGCCGGTCAGGATCGCCTCGTCCGCGGTGAGCCCGCGCGCCCTGATGAGCCGGATGTCGGCCGGCACCTTGTCGCCCGCCTCCAGCACGACGACGTCGCCGGGAACGATCTCGCGGGCATCGACGGTGTGCCGTTCGCCTTCGCGCACGACGACGGTGTGCGGGGCGATCATGTCGCGGATCGCGTCGAGCGCCCGCTCGGCCTTGCCCTCCTGGATGAAACCGACCACGGCGTTGACCACGACGACGATGACGATGACCACGCCGTCGATGACATGGCCGAGCAGCATGGCGGCGAGCGCGGCCGACAGGAGGAAATAGATGAGCGCGTTGTTGAACTGCGCAAGGAAGCGCAGGACCGGATGCGTGCGGGCGGTGGCCGGCAGCTGGTTGGGTCCATGGGTGCCGAGGCGGCGCCCGGCCTCGTCGTGGCCGAGGCCGTCGAGGCCCGTCGCCAGCGCCGCGCAGGTCTCTTCCTTCGTTCGGGCGTGCCAGGCCTGCGGGCGGGGTTGAATATCGACTGCGCTCATGCCCTTCTCCTTCGCCATCATGCCTCCTTTTCCGTTGTGCCCGTCATCCATCCGAACGCGCGCCTCTGCCGGGGACGATCATCACGTCGCACTCCACCCCGTCGAGAAGCGCCTCGGCGACGCTGCCGATCAGCGCGCCGAGAAGGCCGGTCCGCCCGTAAGTGCCGGAAAGGAGCAGGTCGATGTCTTCCCTCACTGCGAATTCCGCCAGAAGGGTCGCGGGATCGCCATGGGCCACCTGGATGCCGACATCCTCTCCTCCTTCCGGCAGGTGGCTTGCGAGGAAGGTCTTCGCATCCTTCCGCGCCAGGTTCGCCCGGCCTTGTTCGGAACCATCCTTGTCGTCGAGAAAACTGCGGAACGGCATGTCGAAGGCGTGGAAAAGCGTGACGCACGACGGCGGGAAGAGCAGGGCGCCCATTTGGAGCGCGCCGGCGGAGGCTTCAGAGAGATCGCTGGCCACCACGATGCGGCGATAGGCCTGCCGCGCCCGCTTCTTCACCACCAGCACCGGCAGGCCGGCCTGGCGCACCACGCTTGCCGTCGTGCCGCCGACCAGCATGTGCCCCAACGCGTCATTGCCGGCAATGCCGGTGACGATCATGTCGCACTTCCTTTCGCGCGCGACGGCGAGGATGACGTCGGCCGGTTCTCCTTCGCGGATATCGACATCCCAGGCGATATCGCCGACATCCGCGAACTCGCGATCGAGATGGTTGGACGCGCGCCGCCTGGCGGCGGCGAGGACGGTGGAGGCGGCGGCGGTCATGCTCACGACGTCGAGCGCATGCACGATCGTCAGCTTCGCCTTCCATGCCCGCGCGAGGTCGAGCGCACGGTCCTGCGCCCTGTCGCAGCGCGCGCTGAGGTCCGTTGCAAGAAGAAGGTGGCGAGGGGGCGTTTCGGCCATGGGCACGTTTCCTTGTCGCGTTGGCGCAGCGAGGCAGCGCGGTTGATGGCGGCGGGGCTCACCCGGCGGTGTCCCCCAGGATCGAGACGGTTTCCTCGGCGATCACCTGTTCCTCGTCGGTGGCGATGACGAAGGCGGCGATACGGCTTGCAGGGGTGCTGATGCGGATCGCGTTCACGGCATTGGCGGCGGGATCGAGGTCGAGGCCGAGCCAGCCGAGCCGCTTGCAGACAGCGGCCCGCACCGCCGGCTGGTTCTCGCCGACGCCGGCGGTGAAGACGACGGCGTCGAGGCCGCCGAGCGTTGCGGCGAGCCGGGCGATCTCGCCAGCAATGCGGAAGGTGAAGAGGTCGATCGCCTCCGTCGCCTCCGTCGCATCGCTGGCAAGAAGGTCGCGGCTGTCGGCGCTGATGCCGGAGACGCCGAGGAGGCCGGATTCGTGGTAGAGGAGATCTTCCACCTCGGTCGGCGTCCGCCCTTCGCGCTGCAGGAGATGCAAGAGCACGCCGGGATCGAGCGCGCCGCAGCGCGTTGCCATCGGGATGCCGTCGAGGGTCGAAAAGCCCATGCTGGTGTCGCGGCTGATGCCGCCCAGCATGCCGCACAGGCTCGCGCCGCTGCCGAGATGGGCGACCACGACCCGGCCGCCGGCCGCCTCCGGCGCCACGCGGGCCAGTTCGCCGGCGATGAACCTGTAGGAAAGGCCGTGGAAGCCGTAGCGCTTGATGCCGCGGTCATGGAGGGCCCGCGGGATGGCGAAGCGGCGCACGAGCGCGTCGTTCGTCCGGTGGAAGGCGGTGTCGAAGGAGGCGGTCTGCGGCAGGTCGGGCAGCAGGCCGGCGATCGCGCGGATCAGGCGCAGGCTCTGCGGCTGGTGGAGCGGCGCCAGCGCCGTCAGCGCGTCGACCGCCGCGATCGTGTCCGCATCGAGGCGCACGGGGCCGTCGAACCGGTCGCCGCCATGCACGACGCGGTGCCCGGCCGCCGCCACGTCGCCCAGGTCGAAGTGGCGGCCGAGAACAGCCAGGGTCTCCGACAGGATGCCGCTCAGATCCTCGTCCGGCCGGGCTTCCAGCGCGGTTTCGATCCGCCGTTCCCCCTCGCTCACCCGCAGCGTCAGCGGATCGTGGCGAAAATCGATCACGCCGCGGGCGATCCGGTCCGGTCCGCCGGCACGAAGCGCGAACAGGCCGATCTTCACGGTGGAGGAGCCGGCATTGAAGGTCAGCAGGGTCTTCACGCGGGCAATCCCTCCGCCGGATACGGTGCGGCGGCCATCTTGGCGAGCGCCGCCGAAGCGATGCGGGCCGAAAGCGGATCGGAACGGCTGGTCAGCACGATGGGCACCCGCGCGCCCAGCACCAGCCCGGCCGCCGTGGCGCCGGCGAAATAGATGAGCTGCTTGGCCAGCATGTTGCCGGCCTCGAGGTCCGGCACGAGCAGGATGTCGGCTTCGCCCGCGACGGGGGAGACGATGCCCTTGGTGCGGGCGGCATCCACGCTGATGGCATTGTCGAAGGCGAGCGGCCCGTCGACCTTCGCGCCGGTGATCTGCCCGCGCGCCGCCATCACGGTCAGCGCCGCGGCGTCGAGCGTCGCCGGCATCTTCGGGTTCACGGTCTCGACGGCGGCAAGCACCGCCACCTTCGGCTCCGCCATGCCGAGGCGGCGCAGGAGATCGACCGCGTTCTGGCAGATGTCGCGCTTGTGCTCCAGCGTCGGCTGGATGTTGATCGCCGCGTCGGTGACGATGAGCGGCTTGTCGTAGGCCGGGACGTCCATGGCATAGACATGGCTGATGCGCCGTTCGGTGCGAAGGCCCGAGCCGGGTGCGACGACGGCGCCGAGAAGCTCGTCCGTGTGCAGGCTGCCCTTGACCAGCACGGCGACCTTGCCCGCCACGGCAAGCTCGACGCCGCGTGCGGCCGCGGCATGGCTGTGGGCGACAGGGTCGATCTCGATGCCGTCGAGAGAGACCTGCGCGGCTTCGGCGGCGGCCCGGATCTTGCCCTCCGGCCCGATGAGGATCGGTTCCAGCAGACCCGCCTCGCGCGCTTCCAGCGCGCCGGCGATGGCCGCGGCCGAGCAGGGATGCACGATGGCGGCCCGGATCGAAGGAAGCGCCCGCGCCTGCTTCACAAGGGCCTCGTAGCGATCGTGCCTTCTCAGCGATACATCGGGCAGCCGCGTGCGCGGCCATTCGATGCTGCGCTCCGGCGCGATCACCGTCGCCGTCCCCTTCAGCACGACCTCGCCCTCGCGGTTGGTGCAGGCCGTGTCGAGCACGACGATGCGTTTTTGCGGCTGCTTCTCCTTCACCGTGACGGTGGCGGTGATGGTGTCGCCGGGGGCGACGGGCTTGCGGAACTGCAGGTCCTGGCCGAGATAGATCGTGCCCGGCCCCGGCAACCGCGTGCCGAGCACGGCCGAGACGAGGGCCGCCGTCCACATGCCATGGGCGACGACATGGCCGAAGAGGCCGGTTTTCGCGAAGGCTGCGTCGAGATGCGCCGGGTTCTGATCGCCGGAGATGGCGGCGAACAGGTCGATGTCGTCGTGCCCGACGAGCCGGACGATCGAGGCCGTATCGCCGGGCTGCAGCTCATCGAAGGTCCTGTTGCGGAGAAAGTCGTCCATCGGCGGTTCACCTTTGCAAGACATGGCTGCCCGGGCATCCGCGAGCGGCGTGCAGGGCGGGGCCGGGTTCGGGTGGTGGCGCACCGGTCCGGCGGATGGCGCCACCCTATAGAGGGCAGTCTCCACGTCCTTTGACACAGATCAAGTTTCATTGCGCCAAACCGCCTAGAATGACACCATGTCGAAACGGAAAACGGGAGTTCGTCATGTCTCATGGCAATACGACGGATGCGGAGCGAATTGCATCCGCCTTCACCTGGCCGATGGTTCCTGTTGGCGCCGACCCGCTGTTCCGCATGTCGTTCGAGATCGGCATTGCGATGTACCGGCAATGGCTCGGGGCATCGTCGCGCCTGCTTCAGGACCAGTCCGCCTATCTCCAGAATCTCGCCGAATGCGCCGATCCCCTCAACATGCTGGTCTGCCAGACGGAGTTCGCCGAGAAATCCGTCGTGGCTGGTCTCGACGAGTTGCGCCGCGGCGTCGACGCGATCACGGACACGGCCTGCGAGCAGCTGACCGTGGACCGGGCACTGCCGCAATAAGCATCTCCGCTTTTTCGGAGCAAACCGGACAGAATGGACGTTGAAGCCTTCGAACAGGCGGCAGGGAGAGAGTGCATGGCAAACGATCCGAACACCGAGGACCTCGCGCTGATCGATCGCTACTGGCGGGCGGCCAATTATCTTTCCGTCGGCCAGATCTACCTGATGGACAATCCGCTGCTGCGCGAGCCGCTGAAGGCGGAGCATGTGAAGCCGCGCCTTCTCGGCCACTGGGGCACCACGCCGGGTCTCAATTTCATCTACGTCCACCTCAACCGGATCATCAAGGCCCGCGATGCCGACATCCTCTACGTCTGCGGCCCCGGCCACGGCGGGCCTGGCATGGTGGCCAACACTTACCTGGAGGGCACCTATTCGGAAGTCTATCCGGAAGTCGGCGAGGACGAGGCGGGGCTGAAAAAGCTCTTCCGGCAGTTCTCCTTCCCCGGCGGCATCCCGAGCCATGCGGCGCCCGAGACGCCGGGCTCGATCCACGAGGGCGGCGAGCTCGGCTATGCGCTGGTGCATGCCTATGGCGCGGCCTTCGACAATCCCGACCTCGTCGTCGCCTGCGTGGTAGGAGATGGCGAGGCCGAGACCGGCCCGCTCGCCGCCGCCTGGCATTCCAACAAATTTTTGAGCCCCTTGCGGGACGGCACGGTGCTGCCCATCCTGCATCTCAACGGCTACAAGATCGCCAACCCGACCGTGCTGGCGCGCCTGCCGGACGAAGAGCTTGCCCATCTCTTCACCGGCTATGGCTACGATCCGATCTTCGTGGAGGGCCACGAGCCGCAGGCCATGCACAGGGACATGGCGGCCGCGCTCGATACGGCCTTCGACCGCATCGCGGCCATCCGCGCCGCGGCGAAGGACGATCCCGCCCGAAGGCCGCGCTGGCCGATGATCGTGCTGCGCAGCCCCAAGGGCTGGACGGGCCCGAAGGAGGTGGACGGCAAGGTGGTCGAGAACCATTGGCGCTCACACCAGGTGCCGGTTTCCGAATGCCGCACGAACGCCGCCCACCGCGACATCCTCGAAGCCTGGATGCGCAGCTACGATCCGGAAGACCTCTTCGACGCGGACGGCCGCCTCAAGCCGGACCTGCGGGCGCTCGCGCCGAGCGGCGAACGCCGCATGGGCGCCAGCCCGCACGCCAATGGCGGCATCCTGCGCAAGGCGCTGCGCACGCCCGATATCGGTGACTATGCGGTCGCCGTGGAGCGGCCCGGCGCTGTGGATGCGCAGGCGACGAAGGTTCTCGGCGATTATCTGCGCGATGTGATCCGGCTGAACGCGGCGGAGAACAATTTCCGCGTCTTCGGGCCGGACGAGACGGCCTCGAACCGGCTCGGCAGCGTCTTCGAGGCGACGGATCGCATATGGATGGCCGAGACGCTGCCGACGGACGATCATCTTGCACCGGACGGCCGCGTCATGGAGGTGCTCAGCGAACATCTCTGCCAGGGCTGGCTGGAAGGCTACCTTCTCACCGGCCGCCACGGCTTCTTCTCCTGCTACGAGGCCTTCATCCATATCGTCGATTCGATGTTCAACCAGCATGCCAAGTGGCTGAAGGTCGCGCGCGAGCTGCCCTGGCGCAAGCCGGTCTCCTCGCTCAACTATCTCCTGACCTCCCATGTCTGGCGGCAGGACCACAACGGCTTCTCCCACCAGGATCCCGGTTTCGTCGACCTCGTCGCCAACAAGGGCGCGGATATCGTGCGCGTCTACCTGCCGCCGGACGCCAACACGCTGCTCTGGGTCGGCGATCATTGCCTGAAGACCTGGAACCGCATCAACGTCATCGTCGCCGGCAAGCAGCCGGCGCCACAATGGCTGACGATGGACGAGGCGGTGCGTCATTGCGAGGCCGGGCTCGGTATCTGGGACTGGGCGGGCACGGAAGAAGGGCTCGGCCCCGACATCGTGATGGCCTGCGCCGGCGACGTGCCAACGATGGAAACCCTCGCCGCCGTCGACCTCCTGCGCCAGGCGCTGCCGCATCTGCGCATCCGCGTCGTCAACGTCGTCGACCTGATGGCGCTGCAATCGCCGCAGCACCATCCGCATGGTGTCTCGGACGGGGATTTCGACCGGGTCTTCACGCGCGACCGGCCGGTGATCTTCGCCTATCACGGCTATCCCTACCTCATCCACCGCCTGGTCTACAAACGTACGAACCACGCGAACATCCATGTCAGGGGCTTCATCGAGGAGGGCACGACGACGACGCCCTTCGACATGGCCGTGATGAACGAACTCGACCGTTACCACCTCGCCATCGAGGCCGTCGAACGCCTGCCGGTTCTGGGGGAGAAGGCGGCGGATATCGTCGCCGGGCTGAAGGGCAAGCTTGCCGAACACCATGCCTATGTGCGCGAGCATGGCGAGGACATGCCGGAAATCCGGGACTGGAAATGGCCCTATCCGCGGCAATAGCCGTGCCGTGGGCAAAGCGGTCCGCGAGGGGAAGGGATCATGCTGTCATTGAAATCGCTCGGCGGCGCCGGAACCGTCACCGGCTCGAAGCATCTGCTTTCCCTGGGTGAGCATCGCATTCTGGTCGATTGCGGTCTCTTCCAGGGCCTGAAGAACCTGCGTGACCTGAACTGGACGCCTCTGCCGGTCTCCCCGCACGCCATCGACGCGGTGATCCTCACCCATGCCCATCTCGATCATAGCGGATACCTGCCGCGGCTGGTGCGCGAGGGCTATCGCGGCAAGGTCTACGCGACGCCGGCCACCCGCGACGTCGCCGAACTGATCCTCATGGACAGCGGTCACCTGCAGGAAAAGGATGCGGACTTCCTCAACCGGCACAAGCTGTCGCGCCACCAGCCGGCCCTTCCGCTCTATGGCGTGCGGGACGCGCAACGGGCCGTCGAGCATGTCTCGACCGTGGAATTCGGGCAGACGGTGCGGTTTGCCAATGGCGCGACCTTCCGCTTCCGTCCCGCCGGGCACATTCTCGGCGCGGCGAGCGTGGACCTCGAATGGGGCGGCCGCCGGGTCGTCTTTTCCGGCGATATCGGCCGCTACGACGATCCGCTCATGCCGGACCCGGCTCCGCCGCCGGAGGCCGACTATATCCTCATCGAATCCACCTACGGCAACCGCATCCACGACAGGACCGACCCGGCCGATGCCCTGCAAGCGGTCATCGACCGGACGGTCAAGCGCGGCGGCACGCTCGTCGTCCCGGCCTTCGCCGTCGGCAGGGCGCAGGAGCTGCTCTACTATTTCTGGAAGCTGAAACGGGCGGGCCGCCTCCCGGCCGTCCCGCTGTTCCTCGACAGTCCCATGGCCATCGACGCGACCGGGCTGATGGGCCGGCACATGCAGGATCACCGCCTCGACATGGAAACCTGCAAGGACGTGTTCTCCATCGCGCGCTACACCGACGACGTCGAGGCCTCGAAGGCGATCAGCACCAACCGGTTCCCCAAGATCGTCATTTCCGCTTCAGGCATGGCGACGGGCGGGCGTGTCCTGCATCACCTCAAGGCCTTCGCGCCCGATGCGCGCAACACCATCCTGCTTGCCGGCTTCCAGGCGGCCGGCACGCGCGGCCGCTCGCTTCAGGAGGGCGCCAGGGAATTGAAGATCCATGGGGCCTGGGTGCCGGTCAATGCGGAGGTGGCGCATCTCGACATGCTCTCGGCCCATGCCGATGCCGACGAACTGATGCGCTGGCTCTCCGCCTGCCCGCGCCCGCCGCGCAAGGTCTTCATCGTGCATGGCGAGGCCGAAGCCTCGGAGGCTTTGCGCATCCGCATCGCGCGGGAGCTCGGATGGGCGAGCGTCGTGCCGCGCCTCGACCAGGAATTCGCGTTGTGAGCCCGGCCGCCCGGGCTCAGGCGGAGCGGAGGTCCTTGCGGATCAGGACGAGGGTCGGATCGTCGGGATAGGGGATAGCGACGAAACCCTGTTCCCGTTCGAGTTCGATGGCCTCGTGGTTTTCGCGGCTCTCGAGCGATTCCAGCGCGTCGACGCCGCGGGCCTGCGCATAGCGCGCCGCATGGCGCAGCATTTCCCAGGCGACACCTTTGTGCTTGTCCTCGGCGCGAACCGAGATCGCCACCTCCGCCTTCGTCATCGACGGATCGCAGGCCACCATCGCCGCCGCGACGATCGCCTTGCCGCCATCGGCAAAGGCAAGGAAGTGTTCGGTCGCACGATGATCGACCCGCGTCATGGCGAGGAGGCGCTCATGGCTCACCTCGCGCACGCCACCGAGGAAACGGAAGCGCAGGTCTGCGGGTGCCACATGGGCGAAGAAGTCGGCCAGAAGCGCCTCGTCCTCGGGGCGGACCGGGCGAATGTGAAGCACGAGCCCGCTGCGGGTGACCAGATCGCAGCTCCAGAGGTCAGCGGCATCCCGCGCGGATGCGCCGCCCGCCCGCTCCGGTTCCTCGTAAACGAGAGTCGTCATCACAGTCTCCTTCGCACGGTTCGATTGATTACGGATACCGGTCATTGTGCACCCGTCGCCGCGCCCCGGCTTTGACACGGGTCAAGGCGGAGCGGGGGGATCGGGTGCAGTCTTTCCAGACCTTCGAACTCCGGGAGACGTAGCCATGACTGCCGCAGATGTTCATTCCACTTCCCCGACGTCCGCCTCGACGGCCAGGCAGGCCAAGCTGCGCCTGGGAGCGCTGACCGCCCTGGTCATCGGCTCGATGATCGGTTCCGGCGTCTTCAGCCTGCCGCAGAACATGGCTGCCGGGGCCGGGCCGCTTGCCATCATGATCGGCTGGGCCATCACCGCGGTCGGCATGCTGGCGCTGGTCTTCGTCTACCAGTCGCTTGCGACCCGCAAGCCGGACCTGGATGCCGGCCCCTATGCCTATGCCAAGGCGGGGTTCGGGCCGTTCATCGGCTTCAACAGCGCCTGGGGTTACTGGATCAGCGCCTGGGTCGGCAACGTGTCCTATGCCGTGGTCGTCTTCAGCGCGCTGTCCTATTTCGTCCCCGCCTTCGGCGACGGCAACACCTGGCAGGCGGTGCTCGGCGCCTCCGTCCTCCTCTGGGTGATCCATTTCCTCATCCTGGCCGGCGTTCGCCAGGCGGCGGTCATCAACCTGGTCGTCACCGTCGCCAAGGTCGCGCCCATCGTGCTGTTCGCCGGCATCGTCGCGGTCGCCTTCAAGGTGGATGTCTTCAATGCCGATTTCACCGGCCTCGGCAATGCCGATCTCGGCTCGATCATGAACCAGGTGAAGAGCACCATGCTGGTGACGCTGTGGGTGTTCATCGGCATCGAGGGCGCGAGCGTCTTCTCGGCGCGCGCGGAGCGGCGCAAGGATATCGCCACGGCCACCGTGCTCGGCTTCTTCACCTGCCTTGCGCTCTATGCGCTGGTCTCGCTGCTGTCCGTCGGCATCCTGAGCCAGCCGGAGCTTTCCGCGCTCAAGAACCCCTCCATGGCGGGCGTACTGGAAGCCGTGGTCGGGCCGTGGGGCGCCGTGCTCATCAATCTGGCGCTCGTCGTTTCCGTCATCGGCGCCTTCCTGAGCTGGACGCTGCTTGCCGCCGAAGTCCCGCATGTCGCCGGACGGGACGGCACCATGCCGAAATTCTTCGGCCATGAGAACGCGCGCGGCGTGCCGGCGACCTCGCTGCTCATCACCAATCTCCTGGTGCAAGCCTTCCTCGTCATCACGCTGTTCGCCCAGAGCACCTATCAGGCGCTGTTCTTCATCGCCTCGGCCGCGATCCTCGTGCCCTACATCTTCTCCGGCGCCTATGCCGCGAAGCTCGCGATCACCGGCGAGGGCTATCGCGAGGGCGAGAGCCGCAACGGTCCGATGCTGATCGGCCTCCTGGCGACGGTCTACGGCCTCTGGCTCGTCTATGCGGCGGGCCTCTCCTACCTTTTCATGTGCGCCGTCCTCTATGCGCCCGGCATCGTCTTCTTCGTCTGGGCGCGGCGTGAGAATGGGGAACGCGTCTTCCACCCGGTGGAGGCCGCCCTTGCCGCCGCGCTCGTCGCCGTGGGGCTCTATGCCGCCTACGCCATGTGGACCGGTGCCGTCAGCGCCCTTTGAACCCAACCGTCGAAAGGAACCGTCATGGCTGCTCTTGGCGCCCATTCCGAAGTCGGCCGGCTGCGCGAGGTGATCGTGCACCGTCCCGATCTCAGCCTCCGCCGCCTCACCCCCGAAAATTGCAAGGCGCTGCTGTTCGACGACGTGCTCTGGGTCAAGCGCGCCCGGCAGGAGCATGACGTCTTCGTCGATGCCCTTCGCGAGCGCGGCGTCACCGTTCACCTCTTCGGCGAGTTGCTGGCCGAGACCCTGGCCCTGCCGGAGGGGCGCGACTGGCTGCTCGACCGGCGCGTCGACGCCTCGATCGTCGGCTACGACATGGTGGGCGAGCTGCGCGGCTGGCTGGACGAGATGCCGGCCGAACAACTCGCATCGCTGCTGGTGGGCGGCATTGCCCGTGCGGAGCTGCCCTTCCGGCCGGCCGGGCTGACGGGCAGGACGCTGCTGCCGCAGGATTTCGTGCTGCCGCCGCTGCCGAACCAGCTCTTCACGCGCGACAGTTCCTGCTGGATCTATCGCGCGGTCTCCGTCAACGCCATGTACTGGCCGGCGCGCAAGCCGGAGGCGGCGAATGTGGAGGCGGTCTACCGGTTCCATCCGCGCTTTCGCGATGCGGACCTGCCCTTCGTCTCGCCGGACAATCCCGGTCCCGGCGTGAGCCTGGAGGGCGGCGACGTCATGCCGGTCGGCGGCGGCGTCGTGCTGGTCGGCATGGGCGAGCGCACCACGCCGCAGGCGGTCGGCGGCTTGGCCCGCAGCCTGTTTGCGGCCGGCGAGGCGACTCGTGTCGTCGCCGCCCTGATGCCGCGCGACCGCTCCTTCATGCATCTCGATACCGTCTTCACCTTCTGCGACCGGGACTTGGCGACCATGTATCCGCCGGTGGTCGAGCGGCTGCGCACCTTCTCGCTGCGACCGGGGGAGGGCGAGGCTGCCGTCGATGTGGTCGAGGAGCAAAGACCCTTCGTGGAGGTGGTGAAGGAGGCGATGGGGCTGAAGAGCCTGCGCATCGTCTCCACCGGCGGCGACGCCTACGAGTCCGAGCGCGAGCAGTGGGACGACGGCAACAATGTCGTCGCCGTCGAGCCGGGCGTGGTCATCGGCTACGACCGCAATGTCTACACCAACACGCTGCTGCGCCGCGCCGGCATAGAGGTCATCACCGTGGAGGGCGCCGAGCTCAGTCGCGGCCGCGGCGGGGGCCACTGCATGACCTGCCCCATCGCACGCGATCCGATCTGACAGAGGAGAAACCGACATGCCCGTCAATCTGCATGGCCGCAACGTGCTGACGTTGGACGATTTTTCCGGCGCGGAGATCCGCTACCTGCTGCGTCTCGCCGCCGAGCTCAAGGCGGCGAAGCAGGCCGGCACGGAGGTGCCGCGCCTTGCCCGCAAGAACATCGCGCTGATCTTCGAAAAGGATTCCACCCGCACCCGCTCCGGCTTCGAGGTCGCGGCCTACGATCAGGGCGCCCATGTCACCTATATCGGTCCGTCCGGCAGCCATATCGGCCACAAGGAGACGATGAAGGACACGGCGCGCGTGCTCGGGCGCATGTACGACGCCATCGAGTTCAGGGGCTTCAGCCAGCATCAGGCGGATGTGCTGGCCGCCTATGCCGGCGTGCCGGTCTATAACGGACTGACCGACGAGGCGCATCCGACCCAGGTTCTCGCCGACTTCATGACGATGCGCGAGTTCACCCACAAGCACCTGTCGGACACGACGCTCGTCTTCGTCGGCGAGGGGCGGGACAATGTGGCGACGTCGCTCGCGATCGGCGCGGCGAAGGTCGGCATGGACATGCGCCTCGCCTCGCCCCGTTCGCTCTGGCCGGATGATGCGTTCTGCGATCGCGTCCGGTCCATGGCGGAGGCGAACGGCGGCAGCTTCCGGCTGGATGAGGACGTGAATGCCGCCGTGCTCGGGGCCGATTTCGTCTATACCGACGTCTGGCTTTCCATGGGCGAGAACGAGAACGCCTGGCGGGAAAGGATAGAGCTCCTGACGCCCTATCGCGTGACCCGCGCGCTTATGGCCGCGACGAGAAGGCCGCATACCAAGTTCATGCATTGCCTGCCGGCCTTCCACAATGCGGAGACGGAGGTCGGGCAGGACATCGCCCGAAGCTACGGCATCGATTGCATGGAGGTCACCGACGAGGTCTTCGAATCCGCCGCGTCGATCGTGTTCGACCAAGCGGAGAACCGCATGCACACGATCAAGGCGATCCTCGTCGCCACCATCGGGGCCTGACATGAGGATCGTCGTCGCCCTCGGCGGCAATGCCCTCTTGAAGCGGGGCGAGCCGATGACGGCCGAGAACCAGCGTGCCAATATCCGGCGGGCGGCGGCCGTGCTGGCCGACCTTGTCGCCGCCGGCCATTCACTGGTGATCACCCACGGCAACGGGCCGCAGGTGGGCCTGCTCGCCCTCCAGGCGGCCGCTTCGCCCGGCCCGCCGTTCCCCCTCGACGTGCTCGATGCCGAAACCGCCGGCATGATCGGCTATGTCCTCCAGCAGGAGCTCGGCAATGCCGTGAAGGACAGGCTGTTCGCCGCGCTCCTGACCCAGGTGAAGGTCGATCCGAACGATCCCGCCTTCGCGACGCCCACCAAGCCCATCGGCCCGGTCTATGACGAGGCGACGGCCCGCCGGCTGGCGGCGGAGCGTGGCTGGCAGGTTGCGCCCGACAACGACAAATGGCGCCGTGTCGTCGCCTCGCCGAAACCCGTGGCGATCCTGGAGGCGGAGGTGCTCGGCTTCCTCGTCGAACGCGGCGTCATCGTCATCTGCGCGGGCGGCGGCGGCATCCCCGTCGTGGAACGGGAGGATGGCAGCCTCATCGGCATCGAGGCCGTCATAGACAAGGACTTCGCCTCCTCGCTCCTGGCGCGGCAGCTCGCTGCGGATTTCCTCCTGATGCTGACCGACGTCGATGCGGTCTATGCCGACTGGGGCCGGCCTTCGGCCCGCCCGCTCGGATTCGTGATGGCCTGCGATCTCGCGCCGGGCGACTTCCCCGCCGGCTCCATGCGGCCGAAGGTCGAGGCGGGGATCGAATTTGCCCGCGCTGCCGGCAAGCCGGCGGCGATCGGACGGCTCGAAGATGCCGTGGAGATCGTCGCGGGACTGCGCGGGACGTGGATAGAGCCGGTCGACCCCTGAAGCGGCCAGCGCTTGATCCGCGTCAAGGTGGTGTTTTGCGGGTGCACTATCCTTTGCCCAGCGAGGCAAACAGGACGGAGGAACAGTCCGATGAGCTACAAGTCCATTCTCGTGAATCTGGATGCCGACAGATCGAACGTTGTGGTCGTGAAGGCGGCAAGCGCGCTGGCGCAGCGCTGGAACGCCAGACTGATCGGATTCTGCGCGGCCGACGCCTATCTGCCGGTCACCGGGCCGGAAGGCGCGACGCTCGCCGGGGAGGTCTGGCAGCAGATGCGCGATGACGACGAGCGCCGGTTCAAGGACCGGCGCAAGGAATTCGAGGCCCTGGTCGCCGGCGCCGCCGAGACCGAATGGCGCGATGCCATGGAAAGACCGACCTATGCCCTCGTCCAGGCATCGAGGGCGGCCGATCTCGTCGTCATGCAGGCTGCCGACGGCGCCGCGACGCGGGATACGGCGCGCCGGTCCGATCCGGGAAGCGCTGTCCTCCAGACGGGCCGCCCCCTGCTGATTGTCGGGACGGGCACGGAACACAGGATCGGTAGGAAGATCGTGGTCGCCTGGAAAGACACGAAGGAAGCGCGGCGGGCGGTCTTTGATGCCATACCGCTGCTCCAGGCAGCCGATGATGTCATCGTGGTCACGGTGGCATCCACCATCGACCAGTGTGCGCGCGCGAGCATTGCCGACATTACCGCCTTTCTCGCTCGCCATGGCGTGGCCGCGCGCAATGAAACGGTGGAGAGCTACCGCGAAAGCGACAGCCTGATCGCGCTTGTCGACCGCTACGATGCCGATCTCGTCGTTTCGGGGGCCTTCGGGCACAGCCGGCTCAGGGAATGGGCCTTCGGCGGTATGACCCGCTCGCTGCTCGATGAAACCCGGCTCAACCGTTTCATGTCGAGCTGACGGAGTTCACGTGCCGGCGAGGCGATGGCGGGACGATTGTAAACGGATTGAAGGAGTGGCGGGATGATGATGGCAGGCGGTCGCCTCGGCTTGGGATTGGTCCTGCTGGCGGTGCTTGCCGCCGGCGGGGTCTATGCTTGGCGGCAGGCCGGAAACGGAGCCCTGCCGGAAGGGCTTGCAAGCGGGAACGGGCGCATCGAGGCGGTCGATATCGACGTCTCGGCGAAATCGCCGGGGCGCATCAGCGAGATCCTCGTCGACGAGGGCGATTTCGTGAAGGCGGGCGATATCCTTGCCCGCATGGATACGGCCGAACTCCAGGCCCGCCGCCGGCAGGCCGAGGCGCAGTCGCAGCGGGCCGCCATCGGCGTGGACACCGCACGGACGCTGATCGTCCAGCGGGAGGCAGAAAGGACGGCGGCGCAGGCCGTCGTCACCCAGCGCGAGGCCGAGCACGATGTCGCCGTGCGCACGCTGGCGCGCTCCGAACAGCTTGCCGCCAGCAACACGATCTCCCAGCAGATCCTCGACAACGGCCGGGCCGCCGAGCGCAGTGCCGCCGCCGCCGTCGCGGCCGCCGGCGCGCAGCTTGCGGCGAGCGAGGCGGCGATCAACGCGGCGCGGGCGCTGGTCGTGGACGCCGAGGCGGCGGTCGCCGCCGCGCATGCCGCGATCGAGGCGATCGACACGGAGATCAACGACGGCACATTGCGCGCGCCCCGCGACGGGCGCGTCCAGTACCGCGTGGCCCAGCCGGGGGAAGTGCTCGGCAGCGGCGGCAGGGTGCTCAATCTCGTCGATCTCGGCGACGTCTACATGACGTTCTTCCTGCCGACGAGCGAGGCCGGCCGCGTGGCGATCGGCACCGAGGTCCGGCTCGTCCTCGACGCCGCGCCGCAATATGTCATTCCCGCGAAGGCGACGTTCGTTTCGGACGTGGCGCAGTTCACGCCGAAGACGGTCGAGACCGAGGAGGAGCGCCAGAAGCTGATGTTCCGCATCAAGGCGCGGATCGCGCCGGAGCTGCTGCAGAAATATATCCAGCAGGTGAAGACCGGGCTTCCGGGCGTCGCCTATATCCGCATCGATCCGAAAGCCGAATGGCCGGCTTTCCTGCAAGGAAACCTGCTGCAATGACCTCGGGCACGCCGGTGGAGCGCCGGGTGGTCCGGCTGGAAGAGGTCGGCCTTTCCTACGGCGGGACGCGCGCGCTCGACGCCGTGAGCCTGGACATGCCGGCCGGCTGCATGGTGGGCCTGATCGGACCCGACGGCGTCGGCAAGTCCAGCCTGCTCTCGCTGATCGCGGGGGCGAGGACGATCCAGCAGGGCCGCGTCGAGGTGCTCGGCGGCGACATGGCGCGGTCCGCCCACCGGCGCGGCGTGTGCTCGCGCATCGCCTACATGCCCCAGGGTCTCGGGCGAAACCTCTACCCGACCCTCTCCGTGGTCGAGAACATCGATTTCTTCGGCCGGCTCTTCGGCCATGGCGGGCAGGAGCGGGAGCGCCGCATCGCCGAGCTGCTCGACGGCACCGGGCTTGCGCCCTTCGCCGACCGGCCCGTGGCCAAGCTTTCGGGCGGCATGAAGCAGAAGCTCGGCCTGTGCTGCGCCCTGATCCACGATCCGGACCTCCTGATCCTCGACGAGCCGACCACCGGGATCGATCCGCTGTCGCGCCGCCAGTTCTGGCGGTTGATCGAGCGCATCCGCAGCGGCCGGGACGGCATGAGCGTGATCGTCGCCACCGCCTATATGGAGGAGGCGGCGCGCTTCGACTGGCTGGTGGCGATGGACGAGGGGAAGGTCCTCGCCTCGGGCACGCCGGCCGATTTTCTTCGCCGCACGGATACCGCCGACCTCGACGCCGCCTTCATCGCCCTGCTGCCCGCCGGAAAGCGCGACGGCCACCGCGCCGTCGTCATGCCGCCGCGCCCGGCCGATGCGGCCGGCGAGACGGCGATCGAGGCGGACCATCTGAGCAAGCGCTTCGGTGATTTCACGGCCGTCGACGATGTGAGCTTCCGCATCGCGCGCGGCGAGATCTTCGGCTTCCTCGGCTCGAACGGCTGCGGCAAGACGACCACGATGAAGATGCTGACCGGCCTTCTGCCTGCAAGCGGCGGACAGGCGCGGCTGTTCGGTCGGCAGATCGATCCGCGCGACCTGACGGTCCGGCGGCGCGTCGGCTACATGTCGCAGGGTTTCTCCCTCTATTCGGAACTCACGGTCCGCCAGAATCTGGAGCTGCACGCGCGCCTGTTCGGCATGCCCCCTTCGGATATCGCGGTGCGGGTCGGGGAGGCGGCGATGAGATTCCAGCTTGCCGATCACATGGAGGCACTGCCCGGCGCCCTGCCGCTTGGTATCCGCCAGCGGCTGTCGCTGGCGGTCGCGACCATCCACAAGCCCGATATCCTTATCCTCGACGAGCCGACGTCCGGCGTCGATCCCGTCGCGCGCGACGCCTTCTGGCGTATCCTCGCCGATCTGTCGCGGCGCGAGGGCGTGACGATCTTCGTGTCGACCCATTTCATGAACGAGGCCGAGCGCTGCGACCGCATCGCGCTGATGCATGCCGGCAAGGTCCTCGTCAGCGACACGCCCGCGGCCATCAAGGCCGCCCGCGGCGCCGAAACGCTGGATGCCGCGTTCGTCGGCTATCTGGAGGAGGCGGCAACGGCGCAGGAAACGCCCGCCCCCGCCATGGAGCCGGCCGGCCACACGACACATCCGCGGCCGCAATCGAGGTTTTTCGCGCCTCGCCGCCTGTTCGCCTATACGCGGCGGGAAACGCTCGAACTGCTGCGCGACCCGATCCGCGCGGCGCTTGCGACCATCGGCAGCCTGATCCTGATGTTCGTCATCGGCTACGGCATCAACATGGATGTCGACAATCTTTCCTTCGCCGTGCTCGACCATGACGATACCGCCATCAGCCGGGACTATGTGCTCCAGCTTTCCGGCTCCCGCTTCTTCACCGAAAAGCCGCCGCTTGCCGGGTATCCGGAGATGGACCGGCGCATGGAAAGCGGCGAACTCAGCCTCGCGCTGGAAATCCCGCCGGGCTTCGGGCGCGACGTGGCGCGGGGCCGGACCGTCGCCATCGGCGCCTGGATCGACGGCGCGATGCCCACGCGGGCGGAGACCGTCCGCGGCTATATCGAAGGCATGCACATGACCTGGCTCGCGCAGAGGGCGCGCGAGGTCTATGGCAAGGCCGCGGCCTCCGGCGATTTCAAGCTGGAGGTGCGCTACCGCTACAATCCGGATGTGCGCAGCCTCGACGCCATCGTGCCGGCCGTCATCCCCATGCTGCTGTTGATGATCCCGTCCATGCTGGCGGTCCTGAGCGTCGTGCGCGAGAAGGAACTGGGATCGATCGTCAATTTCTACGTCACGCCGGTCACGCGGCTGGAATTCCTGATCGGCAAGCAGATCCCCTATGTGCTCGTGGCGATGATGAATTTCCTCCTGCTGACGGCCTTCGCCATCTACGTTTTCGACGTGCCCTTTACCGGCAGTTTCGTCACGTTCGCGGCGGCCGCCTTGCTCTATGTCGTCGTGGCGACCGCCATGGGACTGGTCCTCTCCACCTTCCTGAACAGCCAGATCGCGGCGATCTTCGCGACCGCGCTCGTCACCATGCTGCCGGCCTCGCAATATTCGGGCCTCATCGATCCGGTGACGTCGCTTCAGGGGTTCGGCGCCTTCATCGGCCGGATCTACCCGACGACCCACTTCATCACCATCGCGCGCGGCACCTTCTCCAAGGCGCTCGGTTTTGCCGACCTCGCCGGCGCCTTCGTGCCGCTGCTCGTCGCGGTTCCGGTCCTGATCGGCCTCGGCGCGGTCTTTCTCAGAAAGCAGGCGCGGTGATGCGGGCGGCAAACATCTTTCATCTCGGGGTGAAGGAACTGCGGGGCCTTGCGCGCGACCCCGTGCTTCTCATCCTGATCGTCCATGCCTTCACGCTCGCGATCTATACCGCCTCCAAGGCGATGCCGGAAACGCTCAACCGCGCGCCGATCGCCATCGTGGACGAAGACCGGTCGGCCGTCTCGGTGCGCATCGCCAGCGCCTTCTATCCGCCCTATTTCGTCCCGCCGCGGCTCATCTCGCATCACGAGATGGACAGCCGCATGGATGCCGGTCTCGACACTTTCGCGCTCGATATCCCGCCCGGCTTCCAGCGCGACCTGATCGCCGGCCGCACGCCGACGCTCCAGCTGAACATAGACGCGACGCGCATGTCGCAGGCCTTCGTCGGCGGGGGATATGTCCAGTCGATCCTGTCGGGCGAGATCGGTGAATTCCTCGCCGGGCACCGGCCGGATACCACGCCGCCCGTCGCCCTCGACCTGCGCGCCCGTTTCAACCCGGAGCTCGACAAGGGATGGTTCGGCGCGATCAGCGACGTCATCACCTCGATCACCATGCTGTCGATCGTGCTGACCGGCGCGGCGCTCATCCGCGAGCGCGAGCACGGCACCATCGAGCACCTGCTCGTGATGCCGGTGAGCGCCTTCGAGATCATGCTGGCAAAGATCTGGTCGATGGGTCTTATCGTGCTGGCGGCGTCCGCCCTCTGCCTCGTCTTCGTCGTGGAGGGGCTGCTGGCGGTGCCGCTTCATGGCTCGCTGGGCCTGTTCCTCGCCGGCGCCGCGCTCGACATCTTCGCCATGACCTGCCTCGGCATCTTCCTTGCCACCGTGGCCGGTTCGATGCCGCAGTTCGGGCTACTCCTCATGATGGTGCTGATGCCACTGCAACTGTTGTCGGGTGGGGTCACGCCGCGCGAAAGCATGCCGGAGATCATCCAGATCATCATGCTCGCGGCGCCCAACACGCATTTCGTGATGCTGGCGCAGGCCGTCCTGTTCCGCGGCGCGGGGCTCGATGTCGTCTGGCCGCAACTGGCAGCCATGTTCCTCATCGGTGCAGCGCTCTTTGCGTTCTCGCTCCGCCGGTTCCGGCACTTCCTGATATGACGCCAAGTAAGAAGGTCCTGATCGCCGTTGCGCACCGGCCCGATTGGCGTCTGGTCGCCACCGGCCATCTGCAACCCGCAGCCGCCAGAATGCCGCGGCTAGAGAGCCGCCCGAAGCGTCAGCCCGGGCGGCCGCTGCATTCAGGCACTCATGCGCGGCGGGGTGGGTGGCCCGGACCGCTGCCAGACCGGCGGCATGGCCTGGACAGGCAAGCCCGCTTCAAGGCAGGCCGCAACGAAGGCTTCCCGCGCAACGGCGACCGGCACCTGGCGAAGGAGTGCGGCGCGGCACTTCTCGCAGGCGCGCTTGTAGCGCTGGCCATGGCGAAGCGGCCATTCGTTTTCCAGAAAGTCGAGAGTATCGTTGACGCTGTCGAAGGTACGGCCAAGCCCGTTGGACAGGTGCACATGCAGGGGCGTCGAGAAGAATACGTCAGCCAGCATCGAATTCCTCCTTTCAGTTGGACATCTGGCCTGTTCGATATGGGCAATGCTTTCGCGACTTCAAGAACCCTCGGAGCGGTCGATTGCGAGGTTTTTCGCGCGGAGGATGAGCACGCTGCCGCGGAGGCCAAGCGGCGTTCCAAACGCGCTATCCCGCATTCGGGGTGAGCAGCAGGACAGGCTCGACGTTCAGCGCTTCTGCAATCCGCTCGACCACGGCGAGCGTCGGGTTCTTCTGGCCACGCTCGATGCCGCCCATGTAGGAGTAGGCAAGACCGACCTCGATTGCCAGAGACTCCAAAGTCATGCCGCGTTCCAGACGGACCTTTCGAACGTTCTCCCCTAAAATCTGTGCCATACGCATGGGCCGCATAGCGATGAGTAAACCTTCAGCTTTACCAGTCATTATAGTGACTGATAGGCTGGGGATTTCAGGGTTAGGCTTAGCCGTTCGTATACCCATGGCAGATGCCGTGATGCCCGAGCAGCGGGCGTAGCGCTTGAACGGACATCTGCGGCGAATGGTTCCTGTCCGGCGCCCATGGCGGGCGGCGGCTGGGCAGGCTTAAGGGGAGGTTGATATTGCGAGTTGGTTCTGCCGGTGCGTCCGGCTCATTGCCCAACTTGGCACGGCAGTCATTCCGGTCCTTGCCGACCTTGATCCTCGCCTTGAGCGCGGCCCTTCTTCTCTCCTACGAGCTCTGGCGCAGCTATGCCGCGGCCCGCGAGGACGCTGAACGCAACGTCTCGAACCTCATCCACGTCATGTCCGAGCAGGTCGCCCGCACGATCCAGTCCGTCGACGTCAACCTGCAGGACATTGCCGGCGAACTCGCGGCCGCTCCGGCCATGCCCGACAACGATCCCGCCTTCCGCGCCCGCCTGCACAAGAGACTGGCGTCGATGCCGTTCGTGCGCGCGCTCTTCGTTATCGACCGCGGCGGCTACATTTCCCATGACACCGATTTCCCGAGCACGCCCAGGGTCAGCCTGGCCGACCGGGACTATTTCAGGATCCACCAGAACGATCCTTCCGTTGGAATGCATATCGGCCGGCCGCTGAAGAGCCGTTCGCGCGGCGTCTGGTTCATCAGCCTGAGCCGGGGGATCGAGACGGCGGACGGCAGCTTTGGCGGCATCGTCGTCGCGGCGGTGGAACCGCTCTATTTCCAGAGCTTCTACCAGCAGCTCTGGGTGGGCGGCGGAACGGTCTCGCTGTTTCTTTCCCCGGGGACCCTGCTTGCCCGCTCGCCGGCCAGGGACGAGCTGATCGGCACGTCATTTGCGGGTGTCGAGCCCTTCCGCAGCCTGCTCGCCATGCGCACTTCCGGCGTCGACTGGCGCAAGAGCCCCATCGACGGGGTGATGCGCATCGCCGGCTATCAACGGCTGGACATTGCGCCGGTGATCGTGGTGGTGACGCTCAGCGAGGCCGATGTCATGCGGTCGTGGCGTTCCCATGCGACAGTTCTTCTGGTCGGCGCGGCCATTCTGTTCACCCTGCTCGCCGGCCTCGAATGGCTGTCGCGCCGCAGCCGGCGGCGCGAGGAGGCGGCGCGGCAGCGGCTGGAGACGACCCAGCGGCTGGAGGCCATCGGCCGCTTTGCCGGCAGCATCGCGCACGATTGCGGAAACCTGATGCGGATCATCCGCTCGGCGACCGTCGTCCTGCGCCCCCTGGTCAGGGACCGGCAGGAGGCGGAAAAGCTGCTCGATGAAGTCGACACCTCGCTCGACGCCGGGCGGGCCTTGGTCAACCGGCTGCTCGCCTATGCGCGCAACACCGAAATCCGTCTCGAAGCCGCCGATCCGGGCGAGCTTGTCCGGGAAATCCTGCCGATAGCGCGGCAGGCGGCAGGGCCGGGCATCGCGGTCGCCACCACCTCGGCGGGCGAAGCTGCGGCCTGCCGCATCGACAGGGCACAGTTCCAGGCGGCGATCGTCAACCTGGTGCTGAACGCCCGCGACGCGATGCCCTCGGGCGGGACGATCACGATCGATGTCCGTTCGGTGGAGGATATGGACCTGTCGGGCGCCACGAGCTGGGTGGATGTCAGCGTCACGGACGACGGGATCGGCATGAGCGAGGCGGTCCGGCGCCAGGCATTCGATCCGTTCTTCACGATGAAGGGGACGGGGGAGGGGCATGGCATGGGGTTGAGCCAGACGCAGGAATTCGTCCGGCAATGCGGCGGGCGCGCCGATATCTTCAGCCAGCCGGGCGAGGGCACGACCGTCCGGCTTCGCCTGCCGCAGGATCGGGGCGGTGAAGAGGAGATGAACGGGGCGGAGAAGGTGGAAGCCGATGTCTGAGGGCGTGAAGGCGGATGAAGCACTGGACGTGCTGGTTGCGGATGACCACCCCCTCATCCGCGCGGGTATCCGGGCGTTGCTGGCCGCCCGTCCGCACTGGCGCGTCTGCGCGGAGGCCGAGACGGGCGAGGCCGCGCTTCGGCTCGCGCGCGAACTGCGGCCTCATCTCGCCGTGCTGGATTATTCCCTGCCCGGGATCACCGGACTGGAGGTGACGCGCCAGCTCTGCCGGGAGATGCCGGGGATCGGCGTGCTGGTCTACACCATGCATGCCGACGAGCGGATGCTTCCGGCTCTGCTCGAGGCGGGGGCGCGGGGTTATGTGCTGAAGACGGAGGACGACGCCGCCTTGCTCGCCGCGATGGATGCCGTGGCGGCGGGCGATATCCACATCTCGCCGGAGGCGGCGAACCGGAAGACCATGCAGGGCGCCGCCTCCGTGCTGACGCCGCGGGAAATCGAGGTCGTCCGCCTGGTGGCGTTCGGCGAGACGAACAAGAGCATTGCCGCACAGTTGAATGTCAGCGTGAAGACCGTCGATACGCACCGGACGGCGGCGATGCGCAAGCTCGGCCTCCATACGGCCGTTGACGTGACGCTCTTCGCGATCCGCAACAAGATCATAGAGCCATAGTTTCCTCACGAACCGGCGATTTCCTTGACGCTTGTCAGGTGGTGGACGGAAAAGCCGGCCGCCTCGGGTGTATACCCGATAGTGCCCGCTCCTGCCGGATGCTACGGCGGGCGTTTCGCGGTTGCGATATGGCGGGAATATCCCGGGGCAAGCAGGCCTCCTTGCCGATCACGCCGCCTAAACGGACCTGAGCATGCAGCAGAAACAACCGAGCTTCGTTTCTTCCCGCCACTATATGGATGTCGCGGAGCGCTTCCTGGACGTCGGCTTCTGGAACGCCGACATGACGACGGGGGAGGTGCGCGGAACGGACGGATTCTACCGGATCCTGGGGTTGCCGCGGGACGAGGCGTTCAGCCTCCATCGCTGGGTTAGCCTGCTCCACCCCGACGATCGCGAGGATTTCCGCTCCCTGTACGCCGTCGTCACCATGGGCGTCTCGGTTTCCCGGGAGGTGCGGCTGGTCGACGGGGATCGCCCGCCGCGGCGCATTCGCATCGCCGTGGAAGAGCCGACGACGATGAACCGCATCGTCGGCCTGGTGCAGGATGCCGCCGCGGAGCGGGAGGCGAAGGCCGCCCTCTATCGCGAGCGCGCGCGGCTCAACGCCTTCATCGAGATGGTCGGCGGGGCTTTCTGGGCGCGCGACCTGAACAGCGTGGTGGGGGACCTGCGCGGCTGGGACAGCATGACCGGCCAGCCTCCGGTGCAATGCGGCAAGGAAGGCTGGCTGGAGGCGATCCATCCCGACGACCGCGAGCGGATCGAGGAGACAAGGGAAGCCTGCGAGCGCGACGGCCTTCCGCGCGACATATCCTATCGGCTGCTCTATGCCGATGGCCAATACCGGGAGGTGCTGGCGCGCACGACGCCCGTGCGCCAGGAAAACGGCACGCCGATCGAGTGGATCGGCCTCATCGAGGAAACATGGCGGCGCGATACGGTGGGGTCGCAGAACGACCCGACGCTTCGTCCGCAACAATTGCGTGCCGCGCGCGTGATGCTCGGCTGGTCCGCCGAGACACTCGCCCAGGAGGCAGGTGTCTCCATCGCAACGATCAGGCGATATGAGACCACCGGCGAGCACATGAAGGACGCGACGGTCTCCGCCATCGTCGCCGCGCTGGCGCGGCATGGCCTCGTGCTGACCTCCTCTTCCACGGAAATGGGCCTCAGGCTCCGGCATTCGCACATGCCCGACTGAACGGAGGTCGACGCGTGGAATTATACAATCTTATTCAATTGTTGCGGGCAGAATTCAGCTTTTGAGTAGAATAAGCGCAGTTTTCATGGACAGGGCGAGTGAAAGGGGCCGGTCTCGTTTCATGGTTGTCAAGGGAGCCTTGCTACTTTAGGGCATCCGAATAGATGCGATCGTATCGGTCCGACATGAAGACGGATTCGGGGCTTAGACATCATCATCGAGAAAGCCGCCGAGGTGCCCCATGCAGTCGAGTCCTTCTTCCACTCCAGCCGCGTCTGAAGCTCCGTCCGTCATCACGGGCGACGAGGAGGCCGAGCGCATCCGGCGTCTTGTTGCCCGCATGACCGAGGCGAAGAGGATGCTCGACGGCCTTCTCGCCAATCTGGCGCTGGTCGAGATGTCCATGACGGACTCCACGCCGGACGGCCCAACCCACTGAGCCCGTCCGCACGTTCGTGGACCTGAGGCGCCGGGCAGTTCCCGCCGCGCTTCAGCTATTCAACCATTCGAATGGATCGCAGTGCCGGCAGGTCGACAAGACGTTTGCGTGGGGCGATCTGCTGCGAAATTTTCAACCAGACCCGCTGCCGAGGAGGAACCATGACAGCCTTTTCTTTCGGCCTTGCATCGGATGCAAGCGCCATTCTTGCCGCAATGCACAAATCCCAAGCCATCATCGAGTTCGATTTGACGGGTAAAATACTGACCGCGAACGAGAACTTCTGCCGCGCGCTTGGATATGCGCTGCCGGAGATCATCGGACAGCACCATCGCCTTTTCGTCGATCCGGCGGAGGCCGCCTCCGAGGAATATCGCGCCTTCTGGGCCAAGCTGGCGCGCGGTGAATTCGATCAGCGTCAATACAAGCGCATCGGCAAGGGCGGCAAGGAGATCTGGATCGAGGCGTCGTACAATCCGGTGTTCCGCCGCGGCAGGCCCTTCAAGGTCGTGAAGTTCGCGACCGATATCACCGCGCAGAAGCTGAAGGGCGCCGAGGATGCCGGCAAGCTGGAAGCCCTGTCGCGCGCGCAGGCCGTCATCGAGTTCACGCCGGCCGGCGACATCCTCGCCGCCAACCAGAATTTCCTCGCCACGCTCGGTTACCAGTTGTCCGAGATCGAGGGCCGGCATCACTCGATGTTCTGCGACCCGACCTATTGCCAGAGCCCGCAATACCGCCAGTTCTGGGACCGGCTGAGGGCCGGCGAGTTCGTGGCGGAGGAATTCATGCGCATCGGCAAGGGCGGCCGGCGCATCTATATCCAGGCCTCCTACAATCCGATCTTCGACATGAACGGCAAGGTCTTCAAGGTGGTCAAGTTCGCCACCGACGTGACCGGCCGTGTCGAGAACGTCGAGACGCTGGCCGGTGCTCTGACGCGGCTCGCACAGGGCGACCTGACGCTGCACCTCGCCAACCCGTTCATCCCGAGCCTCGAACAGTTGCGCACCGACTTCAACGGCGCGTCCGAGCGGCTGCGCGCGGCCATGAGCGCGGTCGGCGAGAACGCGCAGGCGATTGCCGCCGGCTCGGGCCAGATCCGCTCTGCCGCCGACGACCTGTCGAGGCGCACCGAACAGCAGGCCGCCTCGGTGGAGGAAACGGCGGCGGCGCTCGAAGAGATCACGACCACGGTCGCCGATTCCAGCCGCCGCGCCGACGAAGCCGGAAAGCTCGTCGCAAGCACCCGCGAGAATGCGGAGAAGTCCGGCGAGGTGGTGCGCAAGGCGATCACGGCCATGGGGCAGATCGAAAGCTCCTCGCGGGAGATCTCCAACATTATCGGCGTGATCGACGACATCGCCTTCCAGACCAACCTCCTGGCGCTCAATGCCGGGGTCGAGGCGGCGCGCGCCGGCGAGGCCGGCAAGGGGTTCGCGGTCGTGGCGCAGGAGGTGCGCGAGCTGGCGCAGCGTTCCGCCAATGCCGCCAAGGAGATCAAGGCGCTCATCAACACGTCCGGCGAGCAGGTGAAGAACGGCGTGTCGCTGGTCGGCCAGACCGGCGAGGCACTGGAGCAGATCGTCCGGCAGGTGCAGGCCATCAACACCAATGTCGCGGCCATCGTCGAGGCGGCGAAGGAGCAGGCGACCGGCCTCGGCGAGATCAACCAGGCCGTCAACACGCTGGACCAGGGCACGCAGCAGAATGCGGCCATGGTCGAGGAATCGACGGCCGCCAGCCACAGTCTCGCCCGGGAGGCCGAAGCCCTCTTCAACCTCTTGGGCCAGTTCCGCGTCGGCGACGATAGCGGCAGAAGCCGGTCGATGGACCTGCACGACCAGCGCCCGGCGGCGTTCCAGCCGCGCAGGCTGGCCGGATAAGACAGGCGCATCCGGAAGGCGCGCCCTGCAGGCGGCGGCGCCCTTCCGGACGACTTGTCCTTCCTCTGTCCGACATGTTGTCCGCCCGTGCCAGGGGAATTCTAGTCATCTCTTTGAAAGGATAAAGTTTTTCAGTTGGTATGCTCTTTGCCTCATCCCTGTCGCCAGCGAGAAACAAGGTGGAAGGGGAAGCCAATATGTACAACGAGGGTCTCTTGATTGCACGCCTGCTCCTGGGCGTACCGTTCATCGTGTGGGGAATATTGAAGCTGCGTGGCGGCGAAGCCAAGTTGGTGCCGGGCCTTCAGGCCTTGGGACTGCCCGATGCCGTGTTCTTCGCCTACCTTATCGGATTCTGCGAGCTTGTCGGCGGGATCGCGATCGTCCTCGGCTATCCGGCGCGTACCGCAGGCATCCTGCTCGGCCTCTGGTGCCTGGTTACGGGCTATGATGCCCATAGGGGCAACATGACCGAACTTCTGAAGAACGTGACCATGGCAGGCGGCTTCTTCGCTCTGGCCACCGTCGGGGCCGGCTCGCTCTCCCTGTTCGGCGGCGCTCCCGGCGGCCTGTTCGCATATCTTCCCTAGGGTGGCGTGCGGCCGGCATCCGACGCGGCCGCGACACTATCGTTGAAGGACGGCAATCAGCCTGCGTGGTCAATAGACGTCGCGCAGGTATCGTTTTTCCCGCTTGAGCCCTGCGACATAGTCGGCCGCTTTATCCGCCGTCAGGCCGCCCTGGGTGGCGATGATCTCGACAAGCGCCTTGTCGACATCGTGCGCCATGCGGCTGGCGTCGCCGCAGACATAGAAGGCGGCGCCTTCCTCCAGCCAGGCGAAAAGCGCCTTGCCGTTTTCGCGCATGCGGGTCTGCACGTAGATTTTCTCTTGCTGGTCGCGGGAGAAGGCAAGGTCGAGCCGGGTCAGGAGCCCGTCGCGGCTCATCTCCGACAACTCGTCCTCGTAGATGAAGTCGCTTTCGCGGTGCTGGTCGCCGAAGAACAGCCAGTTTCGGCCCCTGGCACCCCGGGTACGGCGTTCCTGGAGGAAAGCGCGGAAGGGGGCGATGCCGGTGCCGGGCCCGACCATGATGACGGGCGCGTCATTGTCGGCGGGCAGGCGGAAGGACTTGTTCTGCGAGACGAAAATCCCCGCTTCCGCGCCCTCCGCCACCCGGTCGGCAAGGAAGGTCGAGCAGACGCCGCCGCGGTCGCGGCCGTCCGCGTGGTAGCGCACGCTGGCAATTGTGAGGTGCACGCCGCCGGCGGCCGCATGCGGGCTGGAGGAGATGGAATAGGCGCGGTGCTGGAGCGGTTTCAGCAGGGCGAGAAGGTCCGCAGCCGAAAAGGCCGATGGCGGCGCGAGGGCGAGGAGGTCGCAGATATCCTTGCCCCAGAGGAAGGCATCCAGCGCCTCCTTGTCGCCGTTGCGCAGCACATGGGTCAGCTCCTCGTTGCCGGCGCGGCGCTCCACCTCGGCGATCAGGTCGCGCGAAGGCGTGGAAATCTCGAATTTTTCGGTCAGCGCGGTTTCAAGGCTCGTCTCGCCGGCCGGCGTATGCGGATCGGCCCCGAGGTGTGAGAGGAGCAGCGAAACGAGGGCGGGATCGTTGACGGGCATGACGCCGAGCGCGTCGCCGGCCTCGTATTCCAGCCCGCTGTCGCCGAGGTCGAATTCATAGTGGCGGATTTCCTTGGCCGATGCGCTGCCGGAAAGGCGGCGGTTGACGGCAAGGCGGGACGGATAGGGGTTCTTGCGGCCCCAGCCCGCCGTCTTCGGCACGGCGACGGCAAGCGTCCCGCCGGAAACCGGTACTCCGCCGGCGTTTTCCGCGGCGAGCGGCAGGGCCTGCCCGACCCAGGCCGCAGCCGGATCCTCATAGTCGATGTCGCAGTCGCGCCGGGCGAGGATGCGGGTCGCGCCGAGCTGTTCGAGGCGCATGTCGATGAGCTTTCCGGCCTGGCAGAAGCCGTCATAGCCGGTGTCGCCCAATGCCAGCACGCCGAAGCGCAGGCTCTCCAGCCGCGGCGCGGTGGACGCGGAAATCGCCTCCCAGAAGAGCTGCGCGTTGTCGGGCATCTCGCCTTCGCCATAGGTGGAGGTGATGACGATCAGCCGCTCCATGGCGGCGAGTTGCTCCATGGTGATATCGTCGAGGCCGGCGACCTCGGGGGAAAGACCGAGCGCGCGGGCGTTCGCCGCCGCGTCCATCGCCACCCGTTCGGCGTTGCCCGTCTGGGTGCCGTAGAGGATGTGGAGGCTGGCGGCTTTTACAGGCGCAGCGGCGGCGGCAGTGACAGGCGTTTCGATGGCAAGGCGGGAATGGAGACCGGCGAGGAAACCGGAGAGCCAGGCCCGCTGGTCGGCGTTGAAGGGCGCGTCTTCGGGGATGTAGGGGATCTTCATCGTCTCTGTCTCACTGTCTCGCGGGCGCGAAGCCGGAAATCGCCTGGCGCGCGAACAGCTCCTCGAAGCTGGGGATGCGGCCGATGCGCTCGATGTTGCGGGCGGACTGGTGGAGGATCCAGCCATAGGTACCGGGGCTGTCGATGGCGCGCGTGTTGCGGCCCTTCAGCGCCTGGCGGTAGTCGTCGAGGCGTTTTGCGGCGACCATCACTGCCAAGGCTTCGTCGTCATAATCCGCGATGGCGTCGCGCGCGTAGCGGGCGAGCTTCTGCATCAGGGAGAAATCCTCCGTCAGCAAGAGGTTGCGCACGGCCTTCTCCACGGCGGGATCGGACGGGCCGCGCGCGCCCGGCACGCGGGCAAGGGCAATCGACTGCGCCATGCTGAGCACCGTGTAGTTGTTGAGAAGCGCGAACATGCCCTCCGTATCGGTCTCGCCATAGCCCGGCACGGCGCCGTTGAGGATCGCCCTGCGGTCGCGATAGGCGAGCTTGAACTTGCGCACCTGATGGGCGGCGAGCGCCGTGGAGAGTTCCTCGACGAGGTCCTTGCGGCTCTTCGCCTTCAGGATGGCGTCGCTGTCCTGGTAGAGCAGCAAGGCGCGCGGCAGGCCGTAGACGAAATTGTGCTTCTCGCTCTCCCAGTTTTCGAGGAGCCAGCGCGCCTTGCGGGAGCCCGTTGCCGCCAGGTGCCATTCCAGCAGCAGGCGCACGGTGTCCGCATGCACGGCCGCCATCGGTTCCGTCTCGTCGCCGATCGAGCCGAGCAGGATGGAATCGTGGCTCATCTTCTTCGGCAGGTCGCCATAGGGGTCGTACTGGTAGACGAAGCCGCCGCTCATGCCATTGCCGAAACCCTTGCCGAAGGTGCCGAGGTTGAGCACCGCGCCGTTCGTCATGTATTCGCAGCAGAAATCGCCGACGCCTTCGACCACCGCCGTCGCGCCGGAATTGCGCACGGCGAAGCGGTCGCCGGCCTGGCCCTCGACGAAGAGCCGCCCGCCCGTCGCGCCGAACAGCGCAAAGTTGCCGACCAGCACGTTGCCGCCCGCCTCGTCCGAGCCGCCGCCCGGCGAGCGTACGGCGATGACGCCGCCATTGGCGCTCTTGCCGACGCCGTCGTTGCAGGTGCCGGTATGGGTCAGCGCCATGCCGTCGTTGCAGAAGGCGCCGAAGGACTGGCCGGCCGAACCCGAGGTGGCGATGCGCACGCTGCCGGCATCGAGGAAGCGGCGGCCCCGGTCGTCCTGGCGGACGGCGGGAAGGTGCCGCGCCTGTTCTCCGGTCAGTTCGTGGTTGAGCAGGCGTTCGATGTCGATGGCGAGCTGGCCGCCGACCGTCTTGTTGCAATTGTTGAGATGGCGGTTGCCGCCAAGCTCCACGTCGGCGCGCCGGCCGTCGACGAGGGCGGAGCGCACCAGTTCGATGAAGTTGTCGTCGACGGCGAAATCCTTCTCCATGTAGACGGGATCGGCGATCTTCACCTCCTCGACGACGGCGAGCATGGCGCGCAGGTCAAGCTGCCCGACGCTCGCGGGGTGGTCGAGGAGATGAAGGAGATCGCTGCGGCCGCGCGCCTCGCGCAGTGACGACAGGCCGAGCGCGGCGAGGATTTCCCGCGTCTCGTGCGCGATGTTGAGGAGATATTGCGCCAGCGCCCGCGGATCGCCGTCGAAGACCTCCGGATTGGTGGTGAGGCCGGCGGGGCACTTGATGTTGCAGTTCTTCGCCATCACGCATTTCAGCATCATCAGTGCAGTGGTGCCGAATTCGAAGCTGTCGCCGCCGAGCAGCGCCGACTTGACGACGTCGCTCGCCGTCTGGTGCGCGCCGGAGCAGCGCAGCAGCACCTTCTGGCGCAGGCCGTTGGCGCAAAGCGCCTGATGCACCTCGGCGATGCCGATCTCCGCGGCGCGGCCGGTATATTTGAGGCTGGTGACGGCGGCGGCCCCCGTGCCGCCAGTATTGCCGGCGACATTGATGACGTCCGCGCCCGCCTTGGCGACGCCGACGGCGATGGTGCCGATGCCCTCGGAGGAGACGAGCTTGACGATGACGCGCACCCTTGCGGCCTTGCAGTCGTGGATGAGCTGGGCGAGGTCCTCGATCGAATAGGTGTCGTGGTGCGGTGGCGGGGAGACGAGCTCGACGCCGGGTGTGCCGCCGCGGGCCGCGGCGATCTCCACCGTCACCTTCTGGGCGGGCAGCTGGCCGCCTTCGCCGGGCTTGGCGCCCTGGCCGATCTTGATCTCCAGCTCCTCCAGCATGGGATCGGCGAGGTAGCCGGCCCAGATGCCGAAGCGACCGGAGGCGAACTGCTTGATGCGCGAGGCGCGGATGGTGCCGTAGCGCGAAATGTGCTCGCCGCCCTCGCCGGAATTCGACATGCCGCCGACCATGTTGGTGCCGTGCGCGACAGCCTCGTGGGCGTTTGCCACCAGCGCGCCGTGGCTCATCGCGCCGGAGGCAAGCAGCGGGGTGATCTCGCTCGCCGGCTGTACGCTTTCGAGCGGGATGCTGTCCGGCGCGGTGCGGATGAGCGCGAGATAATTTCGCGCCTCGCCGTCCGCCTGCACCATCAGCGCGCCGCCCTCCAGCCAATGGCCGAGGATATCGCCGCCGAAGCGCATGACGAGCGACTGGCCGAGCGCTGCCAGCCGCGCCAATTCGCCGCCGGTGAGGGTGAGGCGGAACGTATCGCCGGCAAGGGTTTCACAGGCAAGGCCACGCACCAAGAAACTGTTGTTGCCCTTGCGCGAGAAGCGGCCCATCTCCTTGCGGAAATCCTCTGCCGACGAGAGGTAGGTGACGTCAGCCGGCAGCGCGAGCACGTCACGCAGGGCAGCGGGGCGACGGGCGCGCTCCTCGGTCATCTGGCGGATGAAGGTGCGGTAGCCGGGGGTGATGGCGAAGCGGTCTATCGCTTCCGGCGTCAGCTTTTCGTAGCCGTTGTTGCGGTAGGCCGCGTCATCGAGGCCGAAGGCGTCGTCCAGCCGGTTGAGCGTCAGGAGGCGCAGGAACGGGTCGTCGTCCTCCTGCCGGCTTTCGAAGCCGATCTTCTCCTCCGTCATGTCGACGAAGCCGCGCACGGCCGCGGTGCCGAAGGAGTGGCCCGCGCCCTCCGCGCGCTCCTTGAAGAGGCCGAGCAGGGGAATGTCGTCCTCGCGCGTCACCGTCAAGGCCTTCGCGTGCCAGTCGGCGACGGCGGCGGCGATCACCTTGAAGTTCACGCCGCCGACGGGCGTCTTCACATTGGGGAAGTAGCGCTTCAGCACGCGGTCGCCGGTGTCGAGGAAGTTCGGCTCGAAGAACTCGCCGCCGATATAGCTTTCGGCGGTGCAGAGGCCGACCTTGCCCATGGTCTTCATCAGCGCCTTTTCCGCCGCCTTGGCGAAGCGCTTGAAGGCCTTGTCGGCCTCGCCCCCGAACTTCTCCTCGGCGCGGAACTGCACGCCGAGCGGATAGACCGCCGACGCGCCGAAGCCGAGCACGGCGGCGACATGGTGCGAGGAGGCGATCTGCCCGCTTTCGACGACAAGCGACAGCCGGAGGCGCAGGCCTTCCTCGATGAGCTTCTGGTTGACGGCGGATACGACGAGGATCATCGGCAGGGCGGCGCGGGCGCGCGCGACATGCCGGTCGGTGACGACGGCGATGCCGCCCTCTTCCCGGGCGAAGGCCGCGATAGCCTCGCACAGATTATCGATCGCCTTTTCCAGCGCTGCTTCATTGGCGTCGGCATCCTCGAGATCAGGCCTATAGAGCATCTCGAAGCGCTTGACCGGCGTTTCCGCCTGCTCGCGGATGCGCAGCATGTCGAGATGCGTCAGGATCGGGGAGGGCACGACGATCTGGCGCGCGGCCTTCGCGCCGATGTTCGGCTTGGCCCCGAGCGCCACGCGCAGCGTCATGCCGTCCGCCTCGCGGATCGAATCGAGCGGCGGGTTCGTCACCTGCGCGAAGCGCTGCGAGAAGTATTTGGCGACACCGCCTTCCTGGTCGGAGAGCGCGTTGATGGCATTGCCGTAGCCCATGGCGGAAATCTTCTCCGCGCCGGTCTGCAGCATCGGGTCCATCAGGAACTTGAAGCTCTCCTGGTTGAAGGAATAGGCGACGTACCGCTGATGACGCTCGAGGTCGCCGTTGTAGCGAAGCGGCGAACCCTGGGCCTCGGCGGGGATTTCCGGCAGTTCGGCGAGCGTCACGCGCGCCTCGCGCAGGAGCTCGCGATAGGGGCGGCGGGCGGCCAGCATCTCCAGCGCCTCGTTCGTGCCGAAGGCGCGCTTTTGCACATGGTCGTAGCAGAGCATGCCGCCGGCCTCGATGCGGCCGCGACGCAGCACGCTTTCCGGCGGGAAGGCGATCTGGCCGGCCTCCGACATGACGCAGAGATAGTCGGCGGTCTCGACGGTGCGCAGCGGGCGCAGCCCCAGCCGGTCGAGCCGTGCGCCGATAATGTCTCCGTCGCCGAAGATGAGGGCGGCAGGCCCGTCGTTCTTCTCCTCGTAGAGCGAGAAATATTCAAGCATCGCCACGACGTCGGGCGACAGCGTGTCGTCGTTCTCCCAGGCCGGCGGCATCATCGAGACGACGGCGGTGACGAGGTCGAGACCGTCCTCCAACACACGCGCCTGCAAGGTCTGGTCGAACCGGCAGCTGTCCGACTGGCCCTTCGGGCGGATGATCGAGGCGTTCCTAGCGAGCGCGATGGCGGCCTCCGAAAGGCGGTTCTTGCGGTCGGTGTTGAGTTCGCCGTTATGCGCCATCAGCCGGAAGGGCTGGGCCATGGAGGGATGCGGGTCGGTGTTGGTCGAGAACCGCGTGTGGAAATACATGGTGTTGACCGTGTGGTCGGGGTCCACGAGATCACGGAAATAGGGCATCACCTCGTTGGAGTTCAGCCGGCCCTTCAGCACCTGCGTGCGCGCGCTCAGCGAGAGCGGATAGAGGCCGGCGAGCTGCGGCTCGGTATAGGCGCGCGCCTCGATCGCCAGCAGCGCCCTGTGGATGTGGACATCGAATTCCGCCTGGCTCGCCTTTTCGTCATGGCATCCGAAGACCCATTGGCGGATCGGCTGCTGGTGGCGGATCGCCGCCGGGCGGATGGCGCTTTCGTCGATCGGCACGTCGCGGGTTAGCAAGACGGGAAATCCCTGCGCGCAGAAGGCATCCTCGATGATACGCTCACCCTCCAGCCGGAAGACGGGGTCGTTCGGCAGGAAGAAGTTGCCGACGCCGAAGCGCCGCGGCTGAAGGTCGTCCCGGCCCGTCAGCTTGCGGAAGAAGCCGAGGGAGATATCGACGGAAACACCGGCGCCGTCGCCGACGCCTTCGGCCGACGTGCCGCCGCGATGCGGCACGGCGCAAAGCGCCCCGTGGCCCTTCTTCAGGACGTCATGCGTCTGTTTGCCGTCTTTTCGCGTGATGAAACCGACGCCGCAACTGCTCTTCTCTTGCGAGGGATCGTAAAGGCCGAAGGTTTCTTCGCGCGGGTCCAACGTGCATCCTCCTGTCATGATGTGTCAGTGATGCTGACCTATATTAACAGGAGTACTTGAGTCAAGTTTTTGTTCGAAAAATTCGCGATCGGATTGATTGGCGAAATTTTCTGAGCTTTGATGCGCTTGTGGATATGGAAAGGATCGTTCGCCCGTCGATGCTTTTTCCGACCTGAGGGGCGCAGAAGGGCAAAACGCATGTGCGCGAGGAAGACGGGGCCTGCCAGCTATATTCCGGCCTCGCCGTGACGTTTCGGCCTTCGCCGTGAAAGCAACCTTCCCAGAATGAGCCCGGAATAAACGAATAGCGCGCCCGCCTCGGACGTCGGTTTCCGGTATGGGGTCGCAGAGCGTGGATCCCACCTTTTGCGATCCGCTACTGGAAAGATAAAGATCATGCAAAGCGTTTTCCTCGCGGCCACCTTGTCCCTGTGCCCGTTCTTTCTCGATGCGCCTCCGGGACTCTACGGTTATCTCGAGGCCTGCGGCACGATCGTCATTCCGGCGCAATCCGACTTTGCTACTCGCCTTGATGACGGAAAGGCGCGGGCTGGCCTCGACTGCGCCCGCCCGTCGGCTGATGCCGCAGGTGAACGCAGGGGGCATGCATGCAAGCGCCGGATCGGCGTCCACTCCGACACGGCGGAGCTGCGGCCGGCCGACAGGGAAAAGGATGTAATCATGGGATTTTGGGATCGGATCAGGCAGCTTGCAGGCGCCGGCATCGGCGTATCGCCTGCCGCCGCACAGGACAAGGCGGCGACCGCGGCAGAGGAGGGCGGCGAGGCGGCGGATGCTGCCTTCGAGCAGTCTTGGCAGAAGCGGGATGCCTTCTGGGCGGGCGTCGGCAGCGTCGAGAAGGATGTGCTCGGCCATCTGATCAGCCCCGGCCTGATGGGCGGTCCGCAATGGCCGACGACCCGCCAGGCCTACAAGGTCGTCCGGCGGGCACATTCCATCGTCATCGCGACGGACGGCCTTTCCGATCCGTTCGAAGATGGCCGTAAGGGCAATGGCTTCGGCATGGAGCTTTTCGTCGAGACGGCGGACATCCTGCCGGCCCATGCAGGCCGGCCCGGGGATATTTCAAGGCTTTCCGAAAGCTGGGCCTTCGAGCTCGTCAGCCATGTCGCCGGCACGGTGGCAAGGGTCGGCGGCATCTCCGCCCAGCTCGACCAGTATGGCGTCCTGTCCATGGAGCTCCCCGGCGTCAGCCAATCGCACGCGATCGGAAAGCAGGTACCGGCGCGCTATGTGACGGCCGATGACAGTCTCGGCGTCCTGATCGGGATGCCGGTCGAGGGGTTTTCCACGGCCGTGGAGGGCATGCCGCTTTCCCCGGTGCGCGTGGTGCCGGTGACGATCATCACGGCGGCGGAACTCGAAGCCTTGCGGACGGGCGGTGCCGACGCGCGCCGGGCGTTGGCGGAAGCGCTGGCCAGGCAGGGCCGCCATCACCGGTCCTCGCTGCGCTGAGGCCCCGGCACAGGCCGGGTGAAAGCCGTGTCGGTTCACCGCGCAGGCCTTGGCAGGCGCACCTGCGTCAGCGACTTGACCCGGCCGGGCCGGAGCCCCTTCAGCTGCGTCAGCAGATCCTTGGCGGCGGCGTTGCCATAGGCGCGGCGGCTGATGCCGAAGAGCATGACGCCGGGTTTGCCGCCGGCATCGCTGTAGCGGGCATAGCGGTAGGCGTTCCATTCGACGATGTACTGCCCGTCGGTGTCCTTGCTGCTGACGATGAAGTCGAGCAGCGCCTCGCCGGCCGCCTCGTTCTGGATGACGTCCATGTTGACGAGCGGGTCCGTCGCCTTGCGCTGGTTCAGCATCGTCACCTGGGCGCGCACGGCATCCATGACGGTGATGCCGCTTGTGACGGTTTCGACCAGGATCATCTGGTCGTATCGCTCGGCGCGCTGTCCGTCCGGAAGATATTCCTGCTTGATGTAGGTTGCGGAGGGCTGCGCGCTCCAGGCGAGCTTGTAGGCGTCGCCTTCGAAATCGATAGGGCCCGGTATGCCGAGCACATCGGTGGCCTGGGCAAGGGCGGATGTCGCCGTGAGCACGAGCGCGAGGAGCGCGATGCCGAGATGGCGGGCGGGGCGGCTGATCGAACGGGTGGTTGCCATGATCTGTCTCCTTCCGTCAAAAGCGCAAGGCCGCCGGGTTCATCCGGCGGCCTCGTTTTCTTCAGGCGCTCAATCGGCGTCGCCGGTTCTTGCCTTGGCGCCTTCGGCGGGCACCCTTGCCGCCGCGTTGCCGACCGACGCGGCGAGCAGGGCCTGCGTCGGGTCCGCACCCTTGAAGCCCGCCTGCGCGAGGATCTCGTCGAGGATGGGCTTCTGGGCGGTGAAGCTGAGAAGCTGGCTGCTGAGGTCGCCGACGGCATGCCCCGCACCATCGCCGCCATTGCTGCCGTTGCCCGCCAGCGCACCGGCGAGGCCGCCGGCACTGAAGATGCGGATGTCGGAAATCTTCTCGATCGGCTTCATGGCCTGTTCCAGCGCCTGCGGGATGATGGCGACGCGGGCGCGGGCGAGCTCGAACTCGATGATGCTGGCAGAAAGCGCGTTGCGGGCTTCGTTGAGCGCGCGTTCGGCCTGGGCTTCGGCCTGGCCGAGCTCGATGACACCCGTCGCCTTGATCTTGGCGGCTTCCGCATCGGCCTGGGCCTGGATCTTCGTCGCGGCGGCGAGGTTTTCCGCCGCCTGGCGCTCGGCCTCGGCCTTGACGGTGATGGCGGTCGCCTCCTGTTCGGCGGCCTTGCGCGCATCGAGCACCGCGATGCGCTTGGCGCGCTCGGCGATCTCGACTTCCCGTGCCGTCGCCACCTGTTCCTCGGCGGTGATGGCGGCGGCCTTCGCCTCGTCGGCCTTGGCGCGGGCGGCCTGTTCCTGCTCGCTCTTCTCGGCGACGGCGATGGCGGCGTCGATGCGGGCCGTCTCCGTCACGCGGCGGGCTTCCGCCTCGCGCTCGGCGATGCCGCGCTCGGCATCGATGCGAGCGGTCTCGCGGGCCTGGCGCGCCTGGGAGTCGCGTTCGGCAATGCCCTTTTCGGTGTCGAGCCGGGCGGTTTCCTCGCTGAGGCGGGCAAGCTGCTCGGCCTTGGCCGCTTCCGCGCGCGTCTCGGCGGTCTTGTTGGCGATGTCGCGTTCCTGCGTCAGCTCGGCGTCGCGCTGCTCGCGCTCGATGGTGAGGCGGCGCAGCGTGGCTTCGCGGTCCTTGGTGGCGATCTCCACCTCGTTGTCGCGGACGATCTGGTTGCGCTCGCGCTTGCGCTCCTCGGTGATCTTGGTGAGTGCGGTCAGGCCTTCGGCGTCGAAACTGTTGTTCGGGTTGAAATGCTTGATATCCGTCTGGTCGAGGCGGGTCAGCGACACCGATTCCAGTTCGAGGCCGTTCGATTGCAGGTCGTGCGCAACGGCGGCCTGCACGGATTTGACGAATTCGGCGCGCTGCTCCTGCAGGTCGCGCAGCGACATGGTGGCGGCGACCGAACGCAGGCCGTCGACGAACTTCGCCTCGACGAGCGTCTTCAGCGCATCGGCGTCGTTCGTGCGGTCGCCGAGCGTCTGGGCGGCGAGGGCGATGTTCTCCGAATCCGGCTTCACGCGGACATAGAACTCCGCGGTGATGTCGGCGCGCATGCGGTCCTTGGTGATCAGCGATTCGTTTTCGGCGCGCTTGACCTCGAGCCGCAGCGTGCTGAGCGACACCCAGGAATAGGAGTGGAAGATCGGCAGGATGACCGATCCGCCGTCGAGCACGACCTTCTTGCCGCCGAGGCCGGTGCGCACATAGGCCTTGTCGCGCGTGGCGCGGGTGTAGAGCGAGGTCATGATGATGCCGATGACGACGATAGCCGTCACGATGACCCCGGCGATGATTCCTACCGAAAGGAAGTCCATGATCGTTTACCCTCCGTTGTTGGGATAGTGGCCGTCTTCGAGCACCGCCGGGGCGGGAATGGCCTGGAAGAGGCCGTCCTTGCCATCGACGATGAGCACGGACGCGCCCGTCTCGATCACATGCCCCGGCACGGCCCGGGCACGCAGCGTATGGATGTTGTCGTAGCGGTCCTTGATCCGCACCGTGCCGGGATGGCCCTGGTCGAGCGGCCCGAGCGTCACCGTCCCGACGAGACCGATGAAATCGGCCTGTTCCTGCACGCTGGTCTCGTCGCGCGGGATGATCCGCGCCAGACCGCGGGACGACCAGCGGGTGACGGGGATGGCGACGGCGAGCGCGCCGGTGACGGCGGCATAGAGCGGCAGCGGATCGCGGAACTGCGAGATGACCGCCTGCAGGGCAAAGCCGGTCGCCGAGAAGGCGGAAAGCAGGATGACGGCGAGAACGAGGATCGGCACGCCGCCGGCGTTGAGCCAGGACATCCACCCGCCGAGAAGGCCCGATTCCGCGTCACCCGGCCCGTTGAAGTCGAGGCCGTCGTCGATCAGCCCGGAGGCGGAGGCGCCGAGCAGCACCGAGACCAGTTCGACGATGCCGAGGCCCGCCACCGTCAGGAGCGCGATCCAGAAGGGAGCGGTGCCCGGGTGGACGATGGAATCCATCAGCGCTCACCGTGCTTGAAGGCGGCAAGGCGCGCCTCGATCGCCTTCTGGCGCTGCAGGCGCCCCAGTTCCTCGACCTCCGCCGTGCCGTCCATGGCCGGCTTGGAAGGCACGCCGGTGACGCGCTCGACGGCTTCGAGCGCATCGGCAAGGCGCCGGTCGTTGCGCTGGGACGGGGTGGCGGCCGGCGGGGCGGCGCGCTCGGCGCGCCGTGCATCCTCCAGCCGCTTCATCGCGTCGGCGCGGGCCGAGGCGATGCTGCGCAGCGTCGCCTCGGCATCGGCGATCTCGCCGGCATTCTCCAGGATGGCCTTGGACAGCGCGTCGCGCTGGGCTTCGAGGTCGATCTGGACGCCGGTGGCGGCGCGGGCGAGGTCTTCGCGGCCGCTTTCCAGCCCGACCTTGATCTTCTCGTCGAGGTCGCGGATCTCCGCGTCGAGGTCGTCGGCCTTGGCCTTCAGCCGGTGGCCGGCGGCCATGGCGACGCCGAGCGCCGCGCGGGCTTCCTCGGCGATCGCGCCGATCTCGCGGACGGCCTGCTGCGCCACGGCGACCGGGTTCGATGCCTCGGCGGCATCGACCGCAGTGTTGACGACGCCGGCGATGACGCGCCCGAGACGGGCGAGGATACCTTCGTTGGACATGGAAGCCTCCTTCTTCGAATGGATGCCGGCCTGGATGCCGGCATAGAGACAGATGGACGACCCGGCAAAGACGAGCCGCGCTTCGGCAAAATCCACCCAGCCCTCGCGATAGCCGCTCGCCGCGTAGGGCAGCACGATGCGGCCGCCGAGCGTCGCGATGCTCACGCTGTCCGGGCCCTTGACGGCGAATAGCTTGGAATCGAGCGGAATGTCCGCGACGATTTCCCCCGGCTTGCGGCGGCCGTGGTCGCGCAGCGCAAGCGTGACGAGGCGGGCGGGAAGACCCGTCGCCGCGCGGATTTCTTCATAGGCCGCCTGGTGCAGCGCCACGACATTGGCGCCCTTGGTCCGGTCCAGGATCGCCATGGCCTGCTGATAGGCCTCCAGCGTCTCGGACAGCGCCTGGCGCATGTCCGGGGTGGGCTGAAGGACGAGCCTGAGGCTGGATGTGAACTTCGTTGCCATGGTTAAATATATAAAGCACTTCATTGGTGCTTTCAAGGCCAAATTTTAAGCGACTGCCTATTCAACGGATGAGGCCGGCAGACTCTTCGGTTGGCCGACTGTCGTTTTTCGCGAAACGCGTGTTGCGCACGAAAGGCGCGGTGCCATCTTGCGCGGCCGCCGGCCGCCTGCGAGGCTCGTCCGGTCCTGCAATTGTCGGGAGCGAGGGGATGGGCCGTTTCGTCGATATCGCTGTCTTTCGCGCGCATCGCTTCAGCCTGGGGCGGGACGCGGAAACGGGTGCCCTTTACCTTTCAACGCCCGTCAGCGGTTTCAACCGCGCCGCGGAATACGAGGCCTATTTCCGCATCAGCGCCGAAGCGTTCGAGCGGTTTCGCGCCGACCCTGATACGGCCGAGGCGTTCCTGGAGGCCTGCCGGAACCATGAGCATGAAGACCGGCGGCTGGCTTGACCGGCCGGCAGGGCCGTCAAAAGCGAAGACCGGCATGCGTTTCGGCCTTGAATTTGAAATAAGCCGGTTATGTTGATCGTCTTATCTGGGTCGCGCCCGTGACCGGTCAGGCCGTTCGATATCGTCAAGAAGTGTCTTCATGCAGATTTTCCCCCGTTCCTTCCGCATTGGTCTCTCCCTCGTCTTTCTCGTCTTCCTCGCCGCGCCCGCATTCGCGCAAGCTCCGACGCAGGCGGCCATCGCGCGCTCCGACGTCATCGCGGCGGAGATGAAGGCGCTTGCCGAAGGCGGCGACCTGGAAGGCGCACGCCGCAAGGCGGAGGCGGCGAGCGCCCGGTTCAAGGCGGAGGGAGAAGCCTGGCTTGCGGCAAGCTATGCGGTCTCGGCTGTCGACTATGCGATGCGCGTGGGCGATGCGGCGCGTGTCGATGCCGATTACTATCCGCGCATGGGGGAGCTGCTCGCAACGCTCGAGCCGGTCGAGGAGACCCGGGCCAATCTCCTGCTCGAACTCCTGATGGACGCGAAGGGCCGGCTCGGCGACAAGGACCGGCAGGATGCGCTGGCGGAGCTTTATGAGGAGCGGATCCGCAAGGCCCACGGCAAGGACAGCGCCGAGGACATCGACGCCCGGGTGCGCACCGCCTACAGCCTGCTGGAGAGCCAGCGCCTGGAGGACGGCCGCAGGCGGCTGCGCGCCGCGCTGGCCGCCTCGGCGAAGACGGAGCTGCATGCCGTGACGCTGCGGCACTATACGCAGGCGGTGCGCAGCTTCCAGGCGAGCGGACTCAACGACGACGCGGCGGCGCTCTTGCGGGAAGCGGAGCAGACGCCCGCCGTCCGCGCCGAGGTGAAGGAGCTTGCCGACTTCTACCTCGCCTATGCGGAGTTCCGCAGCGCGGTGCCCGACAGCCAGCAGCATTTCGTGCCGCTCTATTCGATGGCGACCAATCTCTATGCCCGCTTCTACGGCCATGAGTCTCCGGAACTGATCCACGCGACCGACAAGCTGGCGAGCGCGCTGTCGGATGTCGGGCAATATGGCACGGCGATCGACCTCGAACGGCGCAATTACGAGATCGCGCAGAAATCGCTCGGCGACGACGACACCGTCACCTGGCGCATCGCCAACAACCTCGCCGACATGCTGCGCGGCATGGGCTCGCCCTCGCGGGCGCTGGAATATGACCTGAAGGTGCTGGAGAACCGTACCCGTCACTACGGCCGGAACCATTTCAACACGCTGGTGAGCGCCAACAACACCGCGCAGAACTATCTCGATCTCGGCAACTATGCCGAGGCACGCCGCTATTTCGCGCTGTGCCTGGAAATATCCCGGGCACTCGGCGATCCCGTGACGATTGCCGGCATGGAGGCCTGGCTCGCCTATACCGACCTGATCTCGGGCGCCCGGCCGATGGATGCGGCGGCGGTCGGGCGCGTCGAGGCGCTCGTCACCGATTCCAACTATCCGGCGATCCTCAGCATGAAGGCGGCCTATCTGCTGGCGGATCATTTCGCCAGGGCGGGCAATGCGGAACGGCAGATCAAGCATCTGCAGCAGGCCTACAGCATCGCCGCGGGCGAGATGAGCACCGGTCATCCGCTCGCCTTTGCCGGGCGCATCGCCATCGCCAATGCGAAGGCCGCGACGGATGCGGCCACGGCCGCCGGGGAATTCGCCGGCATCGACCAGGACATGCTGCGCTGGGTGCATCTGCAGGTCTCGGTGGCCGGCGGGCGGGAGGTCGGCGAGGCGGTGCGCGCCATGGCCGACGGCATGCTCTATGACTATGCGCGCTTTGCCGAACAACACCCGTCCGCCGTGCCGGCCTTTGCGGATGCCGCCCGGCGCTGGCCCTCGCTTGCCACCGCCGATGCGGACAACGCGCTGAAACTTGCCCGTTTGATCGATCGCTCGGATAGCGAGACCGCCCGCCTGCTCGACCGCATCACACGCCTGTCGCGCATCGCCCGCGAGATCTTCGCCGCCGATGTCGAGCAGGATCTCGCCTATGCCTATCTCTCCGACACCAAGGCGCTGGAGCAGCAGCTGCACGAGCGCATCGTCGCGCGCTATCGGCTGGATCGCGAGACGATCCTGAACCAGCCGTTGCCGACCCCGGGGGACCTCTTGGGCGCGGACCAGGCGCTCGTCCAGTATTTCACGACCCGCAAATGGCGGGTGGACCGAGAGAGCGCCGATCCGGTCGCGGATGCGCGGCTCTACGCCATCGTCTGGCGCAAGGACGCGGCGCCGATCCTGCGGGCGCTCGGCGATCCGCGCAGGCTGCTGGCGGGCGGCGATGACATGGTGGCGGCGCTCCAGACGCGTGACCGCAGTGCTGACGAGGGCAGGGGGCTGCTGGTCCAGGCGAGCAAGCGCGCCTTCGCGCGGCTGCATGACGCGCTGATTACGCCGATCGATGCCGACATCGCCGGCGCCGGGACCGTCTTCATCGTGCCGGACGGGCAATTGTTCGCCTTGCCCTTCTCCCTTCTCGAGGACCGGGCCGGCACGCTGCTCGAAGAGCGTTTCACGCTCAGGCTCCTGACCGAGCCGGAAGCGCTCTACCGGGCCGTGGAGGATCGTGCGCTGCCGTCCGACGGCCGGATCGTGCTGGCGGGCGGCATCGACTATGCGAAGGGCGAGGAGGCGGGCGCCATGCCGCTGCCGGGAACGCTGCGCGAGGTGGAGGCGATCGGCAAGATCCTGTCCGGTCCGGGCCTGAAGATCGAGACCCTTTCCGGTGAGGCCGTCGGCGAGGCGGCGCTGCGCGAGCGCATGGCGGGGGCGACCGTCGCCCATCTGGCGACGCACGGCGCCTATGGCAGCGCGAAGAACGGCGGGGCCAGCAATGTCGATACGCTGTGGCAGAGCGAGGTCATCCTCGCCCGGTCGGGCGATACGCACGCCATGCGCCGCGACGAGAAGGACGGGCGGCTCTACGCCTTCGAGCTGATGGGCTGGGATCTCTCCGGTCTCGACCTGCTGGTGCTGTCGGCCTGCGAAACCGGCCGCGGCGACGAGGCCTTCGTGGGGGGACTGCGCGGCCTGCCGACCGCGGCGAACCTTGCCGGCGCCAGGCGCTCCCTCCTGACGCTCTGGCCCGTCGCCGACGATGGCACCGCCGATTTCATGGTGCGCTTCTACGAGCACCTGAAGGACGGGCAGGCCTATGCCGAAGCGCTGCGCAGCACCCGTCGCGACGCTATCGAAGGCCGCATCCCCGCGGCCCGGGATCCGCTTGTCTGGGCCGCCTTCGTGCTGTTCGAAAACTGATGGCGGCGGATGCCGCTTGGTCTATCTGGCTCCCGAGCGGAACCGGGCGTGGCGAGCCGCATCCACCCGGCAGTCATGTCTCCTTGCGGACAAAGCTGGCATTGCCGAGGCCGGTGCCGATCGTCACGGCGGCCCACCGCTTCACATCCGCCATGCGCGGCACCTCCGACAGGCCCTGCACCACCGCGTCGTTGTGCATGATGACGAAGGTCGGCTGGTCGGCGATCTCGGGGATTGCCTTGCGCAGGGCTTCGGGAAGATTGAAGTGCGTGCTTTCCCAGTTGCCGCCCGGCAGGTTCTGTCCGCCCCGCGCGATCGATCCGTCGGCAGCGATGACGCCTGGGCAGCCGATGCCGATGACGGGCGCCAGCGCGAGCTCGGCCTTCTTCGCCTTGGCGATGAGCGTTTCGATCATGCGCACGAGATATTCGATGGTCGCGGTGCGGCGGGGCTCGTCGTCGGCATGGCGCCATAGCTCCGATTTCCACACCCTGGCCTTGGAAAAATCCGGCTTGTCGTCGAGGTTGAGCTTGATGACGCCCGCGCGGATGTTGGTGCCGCCGATGTCGACGGCGAGGATCGCGTCGTGGCCCTTCAGCATCCAGGAGGGAATGAGGTGCACGGCGCCGAGCAGCCCGGCCTCGTCCGGATGATGGGCGATCGGCACGATCTCCACCTTCAGGCCCTCGGCCTTGAGCCGGATCTGGGCACGGGCGATCGCCATGAGGCCCGCCTGGCTATCCTTGAAGCCGCCGCCGACCACGATCCGTTCCGTGCCCTTCCAGGTTTCCTCCTTGAGGTAGCGGGCAAGAATGTCCGTGAAATCCGCTGCGAAGTCGTCGACCGCCGCGCGCACCAGGGATGCGGCCTCCGTCTCCTGTTCCTTGAGCAGCGCATCGACCTCCTTCTTGGAGAGCCCGTCCGTCGGCACGTCGCCGAGAGGATCCGGTCCGCCCGCGCGAACCCGTTTCCGCCACGCCTCGATGGCATCGCGGAAGGCGGATTTGTTGGCCTTGTCGCCAATGAAGCCTTCCTTGTCGCGCAATTCGAGATTGTAGCTGGTCACCTCGACGGCCGGCAGATCATCGGCCCCGTGAGTGACGGGGGCGTTGTTCTCTTCCGTTCGCTGCGCCTTCTTCTGCTGCTTGCCCATGTCGTCTCCTCTGCCCGATGCGAGGACACAATGCGCCGGAGAAAAACTTGTTCCTGGCGAGACTTCGCCGTCAGCCCTTGCCGCCCGGCCGGAGCGAACTACTTGCTTGCCGATGAACAAACAGGACAAATTGCGGCCGTCGGACGCCGCAACCCGCCATCTCGTCCGGCGACTTGTCGACGAACCGGAGCGCTGGGCGCTCTTCCTCGACATCGACGGAACGTTGCTCGACCTTGCGGCGACGCCGGATGCCATCCAGGTCCCCCTTTCGCTTCCGGCGACCCTCGATGCGGTTTCCGCCCGCCTTGGCGGTGCGCTGGCACTGGTCACGGGGCGCAGCCTTCCCTTCGCAGACGGGTTGTTCGCGCCTTTCCGCTTTCCCATCGCCGGCCTGCACGGCGCGGAATTCAGGGGGACGGACGGAGCGACCTCGGTTGTCTCGGTGACGCCCGCCTTCGCCGCGCTGAAGCAGCGCCTGGCCGAGCGGACGGCCTGGATGGAGGGCGTGCTGATCGAGGACAAGGGCGCCGCCGTCGCAGCCCATTACCGGCTGGCGCCCGCCTATGACACGGCGCTCGAGAAGATCATGCGGGACTTTGCCGAGGAGGCAGGCCCCGCCTGGGTGCTGCAGCCCGGCAAGATGGTCTTCGAGATCCGCCCCGCGCGCGCCGACAAGGGAGAGGCCGTCGCCACCTATCTGGAGCAGCCCGCCTTTGCGGGACGCCTGCCGATCGCGATCGGCGACGACCTGACGGACGAGACCATGTTCGCGCTGGCCAATGCCCGTGGCGGCCAGTCGATCCGCGTCGGTTCGCTCGCCACGGCCACCTGCGCCCTCGCCAAGGCGTCGTCACCATCGGCCATCCGCTCGGCGCTGGCCACGATCGCCGCTGCGGGCGACCGGAAGGCGACGGCGGCGTCCTGAGCGGGATGCATCATGCCATTCCGTCGCGGCTGGGATAGGCTCATCCGCCCTGTCGGTCAGGCGGCGGCCGCCTGCTGGTCCTTGAGGAAGGCCGAGATGCGCTTCAACCCTTCCTCCAGCACGGTGCCGTTGTTGGTGAAGCCGATCCGCACATAACCCTCCATGTCCATGGCGCTGCCGGGCGTCAGCATCACGCCGGTGCGCGCCAGCAGGTCTTCGCAGAACGCCACGGAGGACATCGGCAGATGGTATTTCAAGAGCGCGGTTGTGCCGGATTTCGGCTTGATCCAGGAGATCAGCGGCTCGCCGTCGACCCAGGCCGAGAGCGTGGCAAGGTTGGTGCGGGTGATGGCACGGCTGCGGGCGAGGATCTTGTCGCGGTTCTCCAGCGCGATGGCGGCGAAGTGGTCGTCCAGCATGCCGACGCTGATCGTGTTGTAGTCGCGATGGATCGAGACCGCGTGCAGCAGCTCGACCGGGCCGGCGATCCAGCCGAGGCGCAGGCCGGCGAGCGCGAAGGTTTTCGACATGCTGGCGGTGCTGATGCCCTTCTCGTAGAGGTCGGCGATCGAGGCGGTCATGCCGTCGCCCTCCTGGTCCGTGCCGCGGTAGACCTCGTCGCAGAGGATCCAGGCGCCGGCGCCGCGGGCGATCTCGACGATCTTCTCCAGATAGGCGCGGTCCATCAGCGCGCCGGTCGGGTTGTTGGGGTTGTTGATGGCGATGAGCTTCGTGCCCGCTGTCGCCAACCGCCTCAGCTCTTCCAGGTCGGGCAGGAAGCCGGTCGCTTCCGTCAGCCGGAGGATCTGCACGTCGGCGCCGATGCTTTCGGGGATGGAATAGTGCTGCTGGTAGGTCGGCAGCACCGAGATGACGCGGTCGCCCGGCTCGACGAGCGTGCCGTGCACCAGCGCGTTCGCGCCGATCGCGCCATGCGTGATGACGACGTTTTCCATCGCCTGCTTCTCGTAGAGGCCGGCGACCAGCTTGCGCAGGCGCTCGCTGCCTTCGATCGCGCCATAGGTCAGCTTCATCGGCAGAAGCTCGGAGAGGATCGTGTCGGTCTTGCCCGCCATCTCCAGGAGTTCGGCGACGGTGAGGGATTCGACGCAGGTCTCGGCGATGTTCAGCTCGCAGTTGTTCTCGTAGCGGTTCATCCAGATTTCAACGCCGAAATCGCGAATTTTCATGGGCAACTCCTTTGATGTCCCGGCCGGGAACGCGCGGTGGAAATCTGTCGAATGATGAAGGCTGCTATGCTGCAAGGAGTTTATGAGCAGTATACTGCACAGTCAAGGGTACGGTGCTGCTGGGTGCCCGCCGGCAATGTTTCGTGCTGCGATGCATCGACGGCGACGCGGATATCCTCGCCATCACCGTCGCGTCACGCTCTTCGATGAGACTTGGCGGCGGCGGGCAGGCGCGTCCGGATTTAATCGTTCATCAGCCGCAGGGCATCGGGAAGGCCCGGCATGGCGGTGCCTGCACCCTTGCGCGTGACGGTGACGGCGCCGAAGGCATTGGCAAGCCGGCAGCAGTCGTGGCCGCCGATGCCCGTCAGGCGGCCATGGATGTGGCCGGCGGCGAAGGCGTCGCCCGCGCCGGTCGTGTCCACCACGGCGACGGGGAACCAGGGGGCGCTTTCGGCGCCCCCGCGCTGGCAGAGCCTCGATACTGCACCGTCCCCCTTGAGCGCGATGCGTCGCACGCCACCCGCCAGCAGCGCGGCGAGCATCGGCTCAAGGTCGCTCCCCTGCGGCCGATGCAGGAGGCGGGGAAGGTCGGCGCCGTCGAGCAGGATCGTGTCCAGCTTCGGCAGAAGGTTCAGCACCGTGCCGGCGATCGTCGAGGCGACGCCGCCGGGCACGTCGAGGCTGACGGGGATGTCCCGCGCCGCCGCGATGTCGATGGCGCGGCGTGCCGCCTGCGATTGCGGGGTCTGCAGCAGCGCGTAGCCGGAGAGATGGAACAGCGCGGCGCCCTCGAACGCCGCCTCCGCCACGCCGTTAGGCGCCAGCTGCGCATTGGCGCCGCGATAGGCGAACATAGTGCGCTCGCCGCCGGCGCTTACCGTCACCACGTTGATCTGCGTTGGCTCCGCCGGGTCCTCGCCGATGTAGCGGGTGGTGACGCCGGCCCCGGCAAGGTCCGAAAGCGCCTGCCGGCCCCAGGCATCCGCGCCGATGCGGCCGATCAGGCGTGCCTCGTGGCCAGAGCGGGCAAGGGCGATGGCAGTGTTGGTCGCCGAGCCGCCGAGGGCCACCGTCTGGCGCGTGGCGATGCCTTCCCCGCCCTCCGGCGGGTAGAAGGGAATATCGAGCACGAGGTCGATATTGACATCGCCGAGCAGGACGACCGCGGCCATCGGACCGGCCTCACAGATCGATGTGCATCTGCTCGATGGCCTGGTCCACGTCGGCGATGATGTCGTCGATATGCTCGATGCCGACCGAGAAGCGCACCAGGCCGTCGACCACGCCCATCGCCTCGCGCTCCTGGCTCGGAATATCGAGGAAGGCCATGGTGGCGGGAACCTGCGTGGTGGTACGAAGGCCGCCGAGGCTGGCGGCGAAGGAGCACAGCTTCAGCCGCTTGAGCAGGCGCGCGCCGGAGGCTTCGTCGGCGACCTGGAAGGACAGCATCGCCCCGCCGCCCTGCAATTGCTCGCTCGCCGAAGCATAGTTCGGGTGCGAGGGCAGGCCGGGGTAGAAGACGCGCTTGACGCGCGGATGGGCTTCGAGGTGCTTTGCCAGCGCCAGCGCGTTGGCGCACTGTTTTTCGAGGCGCAGCGAAAGCGTCTGCGCGCCGCGCAGCAGGAGCCAGGCATTGAAGGGCGAGAGCGGCGCGCCGAGCTTGTTCAGCGTGTTCCAGCGCACGTCCTCCAGCCAGTCGGCCGGCAGGATGTCGGATTTCAGCGTGATGACGCCGCCGACGGCATCGTTGTGGCCGCCGATGAATTTCGTGGCGCTTTCCACCACGACGTCGACGCCGAATTCATGCGGGCGGCAGACGGCGGGAGAGGCGAAGGTGTTGTCGCAGATGACGACGATGCCGCGGGCGTGCGCGATCTCGACCAGTTCCTTGAGCGGCGGCACCTTCATCGTCGGGTTGGCGATGGCCTCGACATACAAGACCTTGGTCTCGTCGGTGAAGGCGTTCTCGACGGCGCGCACGTCGGTGCAGTCGACGAGGCTGACCTTCAGGCCGAAATCCTTCGCGCGGTGGTCGAAGAATTCATGCGTCGAGGAATAGGTGGTGAGGTCGGCGACGATATGGTCGCCCGCCTTCATGATGCCGAAGAGCGCGTGCGAGATGGCCGCCATGCCGGAGGCGGTGGCAAGGCAGGCGGTGCCGCCGGTCAGCTGTGCGATATGCTCCTCCAGCTTGTATTCGGTCGGGTTGCCGCAGCGCGAGTAGATGTTCACTTCCTTGCGGGCGCCTGCCACGATCTGGTCGTAGATGTCGCCGGCATACTGGAAGTTCGCCGACATGTAGATCGGATAGCTGATCGATTGGGAATGTTCCTCCGGCTCGTAGAAGACGGCGCGGCTGGCGAACTGGTAGTCCTTGGCAGACATGGTTTTACTCCTGGAAAATCATTCCTTCACGGCCCCGCCGATGAGGGCGGCCGTGATCTGGCGTTCGAAATAGATGAAGAGGATAAGCGGGGCGATGGCGGCGATGAGGATGGCCGCCAGCATCACCGGATAGTTGGTGATGTGCTCGCCGACGAAATCGGTGAGGCCGACGGGCAGGGTTTTCCGCGCTGGGTTGTTGATGAAGACGACCGGGAAGAGGAAGTCGTTCCACACCCAGATCATGTTGACGATGGCGACGGTGAACATGGCCGGCCTTGCAATGGGCAGGGCGACCTTGCGGAAGATCTGCCATTCGGAGGCGCCGTCGACGCGGCCGGCGTCGAAAAGCTCGCGCGGCAACGTGTTGAAGAAGGCCTGCATGATGAAGATCGACACCGGCACGTTGAAGGCGGCCGTCGGCAGGATGACGCCGAGATGGGTATCGAGCAGGCCCGCGCCGCGCAGCATGACGACGAGCGGCACCAGCGCCACATAGGCGGGGATCGCCATGGCGGCGGTGAGGGAGAGTTCGACCGCCGGCATCCAGCGTGGGCGGTAGATGGCGAGCGCGTAGCCGGCGAGCGTCGAAACGAGCACGGTGATCAGCGTCGCGCCGGCCATGACGATCAGCGAATTGACCGCATAGCCGCCGAGCGCCCCGCCGCTCCAGGCGCCGATATAGGCGTCGAAATTGAGGCTCGTCGGGAAGGACCAGACGGAGCGCATGAATTCCCTGTTGGTCTTGAAGGTGCTGTAGATCATCCAGACGAAGGGGAAGATCACCATCAGCACATGCAGGGTGAGGAAGGCCAGCACGATGCTGTTCGTGCGGTTCCAGCGGTGGACGACGGTTGGCGTCATGCGTCCCCCTTGCGCTTCATGTAGCGGAAGACGATCCAGGCGGCGAGCGCCGTCAGCACCATCTGCGCGAAGCCGATGGTCGCCGCATAGCCCATCTCGAAGCTGCCGAAGCCCATCTTGTAGAGATAGGTGGAGACCACCTCGCTGGCATGGTTCGGCCCGCCATTGGTGAGCACGAAGACCAGCGAGAAGGTTTTCAGCGAGCCGATGATGGCGAGCAGCGAATTGGCGCGCACGGCGTCCCAGACCATGGGGACGGTGATCGAGACGAATTTGCGCCCATGGCCCGCGCCGTCGATCTCGGCCGCCTCGTAGACGCTTTCCGGCACGGAACGCACGGCGGCGGTGAAGAGCAGCACGTAGAGGCCGAGATAGGTAAAGCTCATCACCACGACGACGGCAAGGAAGGCAGTGTCGGATTCGCCGAGCCAGCCGCGCTTCAGGCTGTCCAGTCCGACGGCTTTCAGGGCGGCGTTCACCAGCCCGAAATAGGGATTGTACATGAAGCGCCAGAGCAGGCCGATGCAAATCTCGCTGACCATGACGGGCACGAGATAGAAGAACAGGAAGATGCGGCTGAAGGCCGGCACGATGCGCACCAGGCAGTAGGCGATGACCAGCGCCAGGAAGACCTGGAAGACGATGGCCGAGAGCGCGACGAGCAGGTTGCGGCCGAGCGAGGCCCAGAAGATCGGGTCGCCTGCAAGCCGCAGCACGTTGCCCACGCCGACGAAGACCGGGGCGGACGCGCCGTCCCACTGGAACATCGACAGCCAGCCGGCATAGACGACGGGATAGGCGACGAAGGCGAAGACGAAGAGGAGGGCCGGCGCGAGGAAAATCAGCGCCGCCCGATTGTGTCTCTTCGCAAAGCCGATGTCCGCGCGCATCATCCCGCCGTTTCCTGGAGGTATTTGCCCGCCGCCGAAGAAGCGCCGGCGGGCTTCTTCCTACTTGTTGGCCTTCAGCGCGTCTTCGAGGCGCTTGGCGCCATCCGCCGGCGCGACGGAGCCGTCGAGAACGCCCTGCAGGGTGGTGTAGTAGATATTGGTCGCGGCCGGCGGCATCGCGGTGTCGTAGAAGGAGTCGAGATGGCCGGCGGCGTTCATCAGCTCGTTGCTGATGCCGTAGAGCACGGGGCCGGCGGCGGCCTCGGTGGTGGCGCCCTTGACGGTCACCATCGTCTTGCGCAGCTCGACATATTTGGTCATCACCTCGGGCGAGGTGAGGAACTTGAGGAGCGTCACGGCGTCGGCCTTGTTCTCCGCCTTCTCCGAAATGCCGAAGGAGGCGGCGACGCCGGCCAGAACGTCGCTCTGGTCGCCGGCCCCGCCCGAAACGCTCGGGAAGGCGAAATAGCCGAGCTCGAAACCTTCCGGCGCATCGGCCGAGGCACCGATCTGCCAGGTGCCGTTGAGCAGCATGGCGGCCTGGCCGTTGAGGAAGAGCATGTTGGCTTCCTGGTCGCTCATGCCGTTGAAGCCGATGGGGAAATAGTCTTTCTGCGCGATCTCGGCGATGGTCTGGAAGGCCTTCTCGCCCTCCGCGCCGAGCGTCGCGCCGGCATCGCCATTGACGAAGGATGCGACGACACCGGAGCCCTTCAGGCGCATTTCCATGTACTGGAACCAGAAGGTGGCCGGCCAGGAATCCTTGTTGCCGAGCGAGAAGGGCACAAGGCCCTCTTCCTTGGCCTTTTCGGCCAGCGCCATCAGCTCGTCATAAGTCTTCGGAACGGTCCAGCCCTTTTCGGCGAACAGCGCCTTATCGTACCAGAAGACCACCGAGTCGACGTCGACCGGCACGGCATAGGTCTTGCCGTCCTTCATGGTCTGGGCGATGGCGCTTTCCAAAAAGCTCTCGCGCCAGCCGTCCTTGGCGAGGTCCGCGTCGAGCGCATACATCTGGCCGCCCTTAACGAAGGCGTTCAGGAAGCCGCCCGGCAGGGTGTAGAACACGTCGGGCGGATTGCCGGAGGCCATGGCGGTGTTGAGCTTGGTCTTGTAGGCCGACTGTTCTGCGGCGACGACATCCAGCGTGATATCCGGATGCTTCTTGGCGAATTCGTCGAGCGCGAAGGTGATGAAATCGATTTTGTCCTGCTGGCCGGCATAGGCATGCCAGAAGGAAAGCGCGCCGGCCGCGGCCGGAAATGCGGTGAGCGCAAGCGCGGCGCCGGCGATGAGAAGACGTTTCAGCTTCACGATATCCTCCCGAAACGGTTGGGCAGCGCCCTCCGCCGCCGTATGCAGTGATGCCACAACAAAAACATGCTGTCCATAGTGACACCACAACATGCCCATGCTAGCGTCCGCTTCAATCGACAGCGTCAGACCGCGAAAGAGCCGCCATGACCGTTGACCTGCGTGGTCCGTCCAATCCCGCGAGCAGCCGGCTGCGCAGCGTGCTGCCGAAACTCTCGGACTCCGAGCGCCGCGTCGCGCTCTGGGTGCTGGACAATGCCGAGGCGACCATCCGCAACTCGATGTCGGCCATCGCCCAGGCGGTGGATGTCAGCGACACGACCGTGCTGCGCATGTGTCGCACCGCCGGCTTCGAGGGTTTTACCGACCTCAAGCTGGCCTTGGCGCAGGAGCCACGCCAGAGCCAGGAAACCATCTCCAGCGAGCCGCATGCCAGCGATCTCCAGGCGGCCGGCCGGTTGTTCCGCGCCGTGGCGCAGGCGATCAGCGATACGCAAGGGGTGCTTTCCGAGGCGACCTTCGCCCGCGCGCTCGATCTCATCGCCGGGGCGCGGCATATCCTCGTCGGCGGCGTCGGCGGGTCGGGCATCGTCGCGCAGGCCTTCTACCAGCGCTGCATCCGCTTGGGGCTGCGCTGCGATGCGCCGGTGGATTCGCAGTTGCAGATCATGCATTCGGCGCTCACCGGGCCGGAAGACCTCGTCGTCGTCATCTCCTATTCCGGCATCACCAGCGACCCCGTGCTCGTGCTCCAGGAGGCAAAGTCGCGCGGGGCGAAGACGCTCTGCATCACCGGCAACAGCGCCTCGCCGCTCGCGCGTCTCGCAGATGTCGTTCTCGTCAGCGTCTCCCACGAGCAGGGCAGTGAGCCGATGGCCGCGCAGATCGCCCAGATGGCGCTGATCGACGCGCTCTATTCGGCCCTCGTCGCGCGCAATGCCGAGCGGGCCCAGCTCACCGAGGAGCGGATGGTCAACGCCATCCTTCCCAAGTCCATCTAGCATCAAGACAGGTATTGCCGTGAAGATCCAGATTTACACCATGCAGACCGTTTCCGAGGCGATCGCCGCGGCAGAAGCGGGCGTCGACTATCTCGGCCTGACGCCTTCCAATCGCGGCCTGCCGGGCGAAATCAGCTTCGCGACGGCGCGCGAGATCGCCGATGCGCTGAAGGGCAAGGCCTCGCGCGTCGCGCTGTCGGTGGAGAGCGATCTTGCTGCCATCGCCGACATGGTCGCCGCCGTCCGGCCGGACGTGCTGCATCTGTGCGGCGACATCACGCTGGTGACGCCGGATCATGTGCGCCAGCTGCGCGAAACCCTGCTGCCGCTCTATCCGGACCTCGGCATCCTGCAGGCCATTCCGATGACCGGACCGGAAGCACTCGATCACGCCGCCGCCTTCGAGCCCTATTGCGACAGCTTCATCCTCGATTCCGTCGCCGCCCATATCGGCGGCATCGGCGCGGCGGGCGTCACCCATGACTGGTCGCTGAGCCGCGCGATCGTCGAGCGCAGCAGGCTGCCGGTCATCCTCGCCGGCGGGCTCGGTCCGGACAATGTCGCGGCCGCCATCGCCGCGGTGAAGCCCTGGGCGGTGGATTCGCTGACCCACACCAACAAGCCGCTGCCCGAAGGCGGCTTCCGCAAGGACATCGACAGGATCAAGGCCTTCGTGACGGCCGCAAGGGCGGCCTGAGCGACGGCCCTTGACGGAAGGAGGGGGGCGGTGCCGCTGGCGCCGCCCTTTCTTTTTCGACCAGAGCGATCCCCTTATGGCTCCATTGGAACTTCTAATTTTCCAGCGGCAGCGAAGATTTCTACCTTGAACCCGTCAAACGGCGCGATTGGCCGCGGTCAAGGGAGTTTTTCGAATGAACATGTTTGCGCGAGGGATGCCGAACCAGCTGCTGCGGCTGCAGGAGATGCACAATGGCGAGAAGGTCCGGCCGACATTTTCGGCGGGCGAGATGGAGCGGCGGCAGAACGCCATGCGGCGCATTCTGGAGGAGCTGAAGCTCGACGCGGCGATCCTCACCTCCTACCACAACATCTGCTATTTCTCCGACTTCCTCTACTGCTCCTTCGGCCGCCGCTACGCCTTCGTCATCACGCCGGAAAAGGCGACCTCGGTTTCCGCCGGCATCGATGCGGGCCAGCCCTGGCGCCGCACCTTCGGCGACAACATCACCTATACCGACTGGCAGCGCGACAACTTCTTCCATGCCCTGCAGACCCTGCTGCCCAAGGTCTCGCGCATCGGCATCGAGTTCGACCAGGTCAATCTCGACCTGCGCCGGCTGCTGGAAGAGGCGTTCCCGCATGTCGAATTCGTCGATATCGGCGCGCCGACCATGTGGCTTCGGACGATCAAGTCGGCCGAGGAGATCGCGCTCATCAAGGAGGGCGCCGCGACGGCCGATATCGGCGGGGCGGCGGTGGCAAACGCCGTTGGCGAGGGCATTCCGGAATACGAGGTGGCGCTGGCGGGCACGCAGGCCATGGTCCGCCACATCGCGAACCGCTTTCCCCATGCCGAGCTGATGGACACCTGGGTCTGGTTCCAGTCGGGCATCAACACGGACGGCGCGCACAATCCGGTGACCTCGCGCCGGGTGGAGAAGGGCGATATCCTCTCGCTCAACTGCTTCCCGATGATCTCGGGTTACTATACCGCGCTGGAGCGCACGCTGTTCCTCGACCATGCCAGCGACGAGCACCTGCGCATCTGGGAAATCAACTGCGCCGTCCATCGCCGCGGCCTCGAGCTGCTGAAGCCCGGCGCGCGCTGCGGCGACATCGCGACGGAACTCAACGAGATCTACCGCGCGCACGGCCTGCTCGGCTATCGCTCCTTCGGCTACGGTCATTCCTTCGGCGTGCTCTCGCACTACTACGGCCGCGAGGCGGGCGTGGAGCTGCGCGAGGACATCAACACCGTGCTGCAGCCGGGCATGGTCGTGTCGATGGAGCCGATGCTGACCATCCCGGACGGCATGCCCGGCGCCGGCGGCTACCGCGAGCACGACATCCTCGTGATGACCGAGACCGGCAGCGAGAACCTCACGGGCTTCCCCTTCGGTCCGGAGCATAATATCCTCCCCGCCTGACCCGTCCGCGGGCAACTTGGAACGGGCCGCCCGATCGGCCCGTTTCCTTTTGGAGCGGTGCCGATCCCGTGAGAAACATTCCGACCGATCTCCTTCGCACCTTTCTCGCGGTCATCGACCTGCGCAGCCATACGCGCGCCGCCGAGCAGCTCGGCCGCACCCAGCCGGCCATCAGCCTGCAGATGAAAAAGCTCCAGGAACTGCTCAACGTTTCCCTCTTCGCAAAGGATGCCAGCGCCCAGCCGACCGAGGCGGGCGAGCTCGTGGCAAGCTATGCGCGGCAGATGCTGACGCTCAACGACGAGATGGTGCTGCGCCTGTCGAGGCGCGACCAGCACGGCAAGATCCGCCTCGGCATTCCCAACGACTATGCCGACCATTTCCTGCCGAAGCTGATGCCGCGCCTCGCCCGCAGCGGCCATGACTTCCGCTTCGAGGTGGTGTGCGATCTCTCGCATGTCCTGCTGCAAGGCCTGCGCAACGGGCTCTACGACCTCGTCGTGGCGATGACGCCGGACGGGCCGGCGGAGGGCGCGTTCATGACCTGGAAGGAACCGCTCGCCTGGGTCGGCGATACGCCGACATCCGTCGTGACGGACGGGAACGCCAACCTGCGCATCGTCTGCTATCCGGAAGGCTGCCTTTATCGCCGTGCGATGCTGACGGCGCTGCAGCGCGACGGGCGGGGCTACGATCTCGTCTATACCAGCCCCAGCCTTGCCGGGCTGGAGGCCGCGGTCGGCTCCGGCTTCGGCAACACAGTGCTTGCCCGCCGCATCGTGCCGCACAAGCTGACGACGCTCGACGAGGCGCTCGGCCTGCCGCGCCTCGCCGATGTCGTGGTCGGCATCTATCTGAGCTCGGATCGCAAGCGCTCGCCGGTCGCCGAAAGCTTCGCGGCGCATTTCGCCGATGCATTCCTTGCGAGCAACCGGGACGGCTGATCAGGCGCGGCGTGCCCGCCCGATCAGGTTCAGCACAACGAAGAGCGCGATTGAGACGGTGGTCAGCAGGCTGGCCGCCGCCATGATCGTCGGGTTGATCTGGTCGCGGATGCCCGAGAACATCTGCACCGGCAGGGTGCGCTGGTCGGCGCCTGTGAGGAACAGGGCGACGATCACCTCGTCGAAGGACACCGCGAAGGCGAGCAGCGCACCCGAGACGATGCCGGGCAGAATGAGCGGCAGCGTGACGGCGAAGAACACGCTGACCGGCCCGGCCCCGAGGCTCGCGCCCGCCCGGCTGAGATTGCTGTCATAGGTCGACAGCGCCGAGAGCACGGTGACGACCACGAAGGGGATGGCAAGGGCCGCATGGGCCAGAACGAGGCCGGTGCGCGTGTTGGTCAGTCCCAGCGAACCGAAGAACATGTAGGCCCCGACGGCGACGATGACGACCGGCATGATCATCGGCGAGATCATCAGCGCCATAACGGCCTTGCGGGCGGGAAAGCCGGGGCGGCTGATGCCCAGGGCGGCGAGCGTGCCGAGAAAGGTCGCAAGAAGGGTGCTGGCGGCGGCAGCGACGAGGCTGTTGGCGAGGCTGTGCATCCAGCGCGCGTTCTGGAAGAAATCCGCATACCAGCGCCACGAATATTCCCGGATCGGGAAGGTGAAGAACGGATCCTTCGAAACCGAGAGCGGGAAGACGACGAAGAGCGGCCCGATCAGGAAGGCGAGCACGGCAAAGGCGAAGAGGACGACGGCGAGGCGGCAGAGCCGTTCGCTGCGGGTCGCGTAAGCGGGAAGCCACATGGTTCTATCCGAGCTTGATGCGCTCCGCGCCGACGAGGCGCAGGAACAGGAGGTAGATGGAAAGCGTCATGACGAGAAGCAGGCCGGCCAGCGCCGCCGCCATGCCCCAGTTCAGGTCGCGGTTAATATAGGTGGCGATGAAGTTCGAGAGCATCTGGTCGCGCGGGCCGCCGACCAGCGCGGGCGTGATGTAGTAACCGAGCGAGAGGATGAAGGTCATCAGGCAGCCGGCGGCGACGCCGGGAAGCGTCTGCGGCGCATAGACCCGCCAGAAGGCGAAGAAGGGCGGGGCGCCGAGCGAACGCGCCGCCCGCATCTGCCCCTCGGGAATCGACTTCATGACGCTGAGGATCGGCAGGATGGTGAAGGGAAGCTGGATATGGGTCATCGCCGTCACCGTGCCGAAGCGCGTCAGCATCAGCTGCAGCTTCTCCGTGGTGAGGCCGAGCGCCAGGAGCACCTGGTTGATGACGCCGTCCGTCTGCAGAAGCACGACCCAGGCGGTGGTGCGCACCAGAAGCGAGGTCCAGAGCGGCAGCAGCACCATCAGCAGCATGAAGCCGGCAATGCGCGCGGGCGCCAGCGAAATGACATAGGCCGTCGGGAAGCCGAGGAGGAGCGTCGCCCCGGTCACGAGGCCGGCGATCCAGAGGGTGCGCCCGAGGATGCCGAGAAAGACGGCCTGGTCTTCTGCCACGCGGGTGACGTCGCCGGACGCATCCTGCTGCAGGTCGACCGCCGTCAGCAGGTAGTAGGGCGTCACGGGCGCGGCATTGCGCTTGATGATCGCCCAGAGGTCCGGGCTTGCCCAGACGGGATCGAGCGCGGCGAATTGCGGGGCGAGGGCGCCGTCCTTGAAATTACCGAGATGGCGCACGACGGACATGATGCGGCTGCGCATGCCGGCGCTCTCGTAGTTCAATCGCTTGCCGAGCGCGGCGGCGGTGTTGTCTTCCTTCGCACGGGTGAGATCGGCAAGCAGCGCCGCGAAGGCTGCCTCGCCCGGTGCAGCCGGCCCGTCCCAGCCGGCAAGGGCCGCGGCGGTCTGCGGCAGGGTATCGCGCACCTCCGGGTTGCGCACGGCCGTCGTGAGGAAGAGCCCGATCGGCGCGGCGAAGGTGACGATGAGGAAGAGGAGCGCCGGCAGCGCCAGCGCCAGCGCGCCGAGCCGGCCCGGCCGTTCGGCCCGCCGGAGCGCGGCGCGCAGGTTCGGGGCCGAGGCGGGGGAGGTGAGGGAAAGGGTCTGCGTCATGGTCACCTCGCCAGCAATCTGCAATCGGCGGCGGAAAACGCCATGCCGACATCGCATCCCGGCAAGACCGCAGCCCCTTCGGCCGCCGGCAGGCTGGCGACAAGGCGTTCGTTGCCGAAGGCTTCGAGGGTGAGGCGCACCCGATCGCCGAGGAAGGTCTTGTCGAGCACCCGGGCCTTTATGCGGTTTTCCGCGCTTCCCGCGTCGTCGAGACCGAGCCGTTCGGGGCGCAGCGAGACGGTGAGATCGCTTCGCGCAGGGTGCGCCGGCCCGCTCGCCGCAAGGCGCGTTCCATCCTTCATCCGCACGAACGCCAGGCCGTTCTCGCTGCCGAGGAATTCGCACGGGAGCGTGTTGTTGTCGCCGATGAAGCCGGCGACGAAGCGGTTCTCCGGGCGGTCGTAGAGCGTCACCGGATCGGAAAGCTGCTGGATGCGGCCGTCGTTGAAGACGGCGATCCGGTCGGACATGGTCAGCGCCTCCGACTGGTCGTGCGTCACGTAGACCATGGTGATGCCGAGCTGCTGCTGGATCCTGCGGATCTCGATCTGCATGTGCTCGCGCAACTGCTTGTCGAGCGCCCCGAGCGGTTCGTCCATCAGGATGAGCTTCGGCTTGAACACCATGGCGCGGGCGAGCGCCACGCGCTGCTGCTGCCCGCCGGAAAGCTGCGCCGGGCGGCGTTCGCCAAGCCCGTCGAGCCTGACCATGGCGAGCGCCTCTGCAACCCGCCTTGCCGCCTCCGCGCCGCGGATGCCGCGGTAGCGCAGCGGAAAGCCGACATTGTCGGCCACCGTCATATGCGGGAAGAGCGCATAGTTCTGGAAGACGAAGCCGATGTCCCGCCGCTCCGGCGGCAGGCGTTCCACCGCCTGTCCTTCCAGCAGGATGCGCCCGTTCGTCGGCTGCTCGAAGCCGCCGAGCATCATCAGCGTCGTCGTCTTGCCTGAGCCGGAAGGGCCGAGCATGGTGAGGAATTCGCCGCGCCGCACGGCAAGGTTCAGGTCCTCCACCACGAGCGTGCGCCCGTCATAGGTCTTCTGCACCCGCTCGAAGACGACCATCGGACTGGCGGCAGGGGTTGGCGGCGGCTCGTCGCCGAGCCGCCTCCTTTCCAGCGTCATCGTGTTCATCCGCCCGCCCCTCAGTTGGAAAGCCAGGTGGTAAAGCGCTTGCGGATCTCGTCGCCGTGGTCTGCCCAGAAGGCGTTGTCGAGCGTGAGCGAAGTCGTCAGGTTGGCCGGGCTCGTCGGCAGGTTCCTGGCGTCTTCCGGCGCCACCTCGGCGGCCGCCGTCGAGCGCACGGGGCCGTAGGGGATATATTTCGCGATGCCGGCCAGCACCTTCGGCTCGACGGCGAAGCGGATGAAGGCGAGCGAGCCCTCGACGTCCTTCGCGCCCTTGGGAATGACCCAGTAATTGGAATCGAGGATCTGGTTGTCCCAGACGATGCCGAAATTGCGGCCTTCCTTGTTGGCGTTGAAGATGCGGCCGTTCCACGCCGTCGTCATCGTCACCTCGCCGGAGGCGAGCAATTGCGGGGCCTGCGCACCCGCCTCCCACCAGACGATCTGGTCCTTGATCGTGTCGAGCTTGGCGAAGGCGCGGTCGAGGCCATCGGGCGTCGCGAGCGTCGCATAGACGTCCTGCGACGGCACGCCGTCGGCCAGGAGCGCGAATTCGAGGTTGGTCGCCGGGTTCTTCCAAAGCCCCCGCTTGCCGGGGAAGGTGGCGAGGTCGAAGAGGTCGGCAAGCTTCGTCGGGGCCTTTTCGAGCTTGTCCTCGTCATAGGAGAGCACCGTCGCATAGACGATCGTGCCGACGCCGCAATCCGAGGTCGTGCCGGCGAGCCATTCGGATTTCGGTCCGATCTTCTCCCAGTCGATCGTTTCGAAAATGCCTTCGTCGCAGCCCTGCAGCAGGGTCGGCGCGTCGACATCGACCACGTCTATCGTCGTGTTGCCGCTGTCGATCATCGCCTTGATCTTGGCGATCTCGCCGCCGTATTCCTGCTCGGACACCGCCCGGCCGGTTTCCTCGGCATAGGCGCTGAACACGGCCTTGCGCTGGGCGTCCTGATAGGCGCCGCCGAAGCTCATGACGGAAAGCGGATCGGCGGCGTTCGCCGCACCGAGGAGCAAGCAGGAGGCGAGCGTCGTCGCTGCCAGAAACATGGGTTTTCTGAACATGGAAATTCCTCTCTGGAGACAGATTCAAATGCCCGTCGCGCCGCCCGTCTTGATCGCGGGCTGTGAGGAAAGCCTATGTTGCGCCATGCTGCGGCGCAAATAAGTAGGTATGATGGAGACATGAGCGCCGCTTATCGGCACGCGGCGGACAAAAAAACGCCCCGTGAAAACGGGGCGTTGCGTCTTGTGTCGCGAAAGGCCGGTCAGGCTGCTTCGCGGTTCTCGATATCGGTCGGGACCGTGGAGATCGTCTTCAGGATCTGCGAAGCGATCTGGTAGGGGTCGCCCTGGGAGTTCGGGCGGCGGTCTTCGAGGTAGCCGCGATAGCCGTTGTTGACGAAGGAGTGCGGCACGCGGATCGAGGCGCCGCGGTCTGCCACGCCATAGCTGAACTGGTGGATCGAGGCCGTTTCATGCTTGCCGGTCAGGCGCATGTGATTGTCCGGGCCGTAGACGGCGATGTGATCGGCGCGGGCCTCGGCGAAAGCACCCATGAGGGCTTCGAAATAGTCCCTGCCGCCGACTTCGCGCATGTAGGCGGTCGAGAAGTTGGCGTGCATGCCCGAGCCGTTCCAGTCGGTGTCGCCAAGCGGCTTGCAGTGGTATTCGACGTCGATGCCGTACTTTTCGGTCAGGCGCTGCAGCAGGTAGCGGGCAAGCCAGATCTCGTCGGCCGCCTTGCGCGAGCCCTTGCCGAAGACCTGGAATTCCCACTGGCCCTTGGCGACCTCGGCATTGATGCCTTCATGGTTGATGCCGGCGGCGAGGCAGATGTCGAGATGTTCCTCGACGATCTTGCGGGCGACGGCGCCGACATTGCTGTAGCCGACGCCGCAGTAGTACGGGCCCTGCGGAGCCGGGAAGCCGGCGTCCGGGAAGCCGAGCGGCCGGCCGTTCTGGTAGAAGAAGTATTCCTGCTCGAAGCCGAACCAGGCGCTTTCGTCGTCGAGGATGGAAGCGCGGGTGTTGGACGGATGCGGCGTCTTGGCGTCCGGCATCATGACTTCGCAGAGGACGAGCACGCCGTTCTTGCGCTCGGGATCGGGATAGCTGGCGACCGGCTTCAGCACGCAGTCCGAGCTCGAGCCTTCGGCCTGCAACGTCGAGGAGCCGTCAAAACCCCAGAGCGGAAGCTGTTCCAGCGTCGGGAAAGCGTCGAATTCCTTGATGAGGGTCTTGCCGCGCAGGTTCGGGGTGGGCTTGTACCCGTCGAGCCAGATGTATTCGAGCTTGTACTTTGTCATTTCGGTCTCTCACTGACGCTGGTTTTGCAAGACCGCCGGACGCTTGGGCAGCCGGCAGCCGGATAGCGAATGAAATGCATCAACCGTGCCAGATCGAAGCGGGCGCCGATATTCGCGAGAAATTCATCCGCCCGGCCTGCGGCTGCCTTCGGGCAAGGCGGCGATGCCGCTGAAAGAAGGGGCGGATTGCACAAAAAATAGGCGGTGCACGGCAGGCTTTGAGGCATCGCTCATTTTCGAGGCCGGCAGCCTTTGCATCGGTTGATGCGCGGCATGGACCGCCTCGCCGGTGCGGATCGGTGTGTTGCGTAGAAATTCGACCGGCCGGCCGGCTCTGTTCGCGGAAATGACAGGCCCGGACTCTCCTTGGCGGCTGCTTGGCGCCGGGCAGGCAGGAATGGCCAGCCAGGCGGAAAAAATTCCCCGATGCCGGGGATAGGGCGCGAACAATAACTCCGCGCACAGGGGTTTGTGGCAATCTATTGCCTATAAAATCTATGGATTATATCTTTTAATGATCCCGTTGACTTGCCAGGAGGATATCATGCCCAAGACCGAATCCAATCCCATCACGCTTGGAACCCGCGCTCCGGACTTCGTTCTGCCCGATGCGAGCGGTGCCGAGTTCAACCTCAAGGACTTCGCGGACAGCCCGGCCTTGCTGGTCGCCTTCATCTCGAACCGCTGCCCCTTCGTGGTGCTGATCCGCGAGGCGCTGGCGCAGTTCGCTCGCGACCATGGCGGGCAGGAACTTGCCGTCGTCGCGATCAACAGCAACGACGCGGAGGCGCATCCGGAAGAAACGCTCGAACGGCTCGGCATCGAGGCGAAGACCTACGGCTACGATTTCCCCTACCTGAAGGACGAAACGCAGGCGGTGGCCAAGGCCTATGGCGCGGCCTGCACACCGGACTTCTTCCTCTACGACGGCGAGCGCCGGCTCGCCTATCACGGCCAGTTCGACGATGCCCGCCCCGGCAACGGCAAGGATGTGACCGGTGCGGACCTGCGGGCGGCCGTGGAGGCCGTGCTGAAGGGCGGCCCCGCTCAGGCGACCCAGGTTCCTTCCATCGGCTGCAACATCAAGTGGACCGCCGGCAACGAGCCCTCCTGGTTCTCCACCGCCGCCTGAACCGATACCCGCATCCCTCGCACGAAACCGGAGCATCATGGCATCGCGTCGCAAGGAACAGTCCCCCGAAGAGGGGCGCCTCATCGAAACGGACGTGCTTGTCGTCGGTGGCGGTCCCGCCGCCGGCTGGGCGGCGCTGTCGGCCGCCGAGGCCGGCGCCCGCGTCGTCCTGGCCGACAAGGGCTATCATGGCACGAGCGGCGCCACGGCGCCGTCGAACACGGGAACCTGGTGCGTGCCGCCGGGCGAGGGGCGGGCGGCTTCCGTCGAGCAGCGTTTCAAGCGCACGGCCGGCCTTGCCGACCGTCGCTGGATGCTGCGCGCCGCCGACCAGGCCTACGAGAACCTCCAGAAGCTGGTGGAATGGGGCTATCCTTTCCCGAGCGAGGAGGACGGCAGCCTCTATATCGCCAATCTGCGCGGGCCGGACTACATGCGCTTCCTGCGCCAGCGCGTGCAGAAGGCCGGCGTTACGATCCTCGATCATCATCCGATCCTCGAACTGCTCGGCGACGACAATCACGTCGCTGGCGCCGCGGGCCTTGCGCGCCGCAACGGGGCGAGCTTCCAGGTCCTGGCGGGGGCCGTGGTTCTGGCCACGGGCGGCTGCGCCTTTTTCGAGCGCATCCTCGGCGGCACGGGGCTGACGGGCGACGGCTACCTCTTCGCCGCGGAGGCCGGTGCATCGTTGTCCGGCATGGAATTCACCGGCAAATATACGCTCGCTCCCCATGGCTCGTCGCTGAACAAGGGCCTGCCGTTCCGCTGGGCCACCTTCTACGGCGCGGACGGCGAGGTGCTGCGCAACGCGCGCGGCGAGCCGTTGACGAACGGCATCGGCGGCGGCGAGCGGCAGGTGGCGGAAGCGCTGCTGGCCGGCCCGGTCTATGCCCGGCTCGACCTTGCCGAGCCCGCCATGCAGGACTGGCTGCGGCGCGGCCAGCCCAACTGCTTCCAGCCCTATGAGCGCATGGGCATCAATCCCTTCACAGACCTCTTCCGTGTCGATCTCAAATACGAGGGCACGGTGCGCGGCACCGGCGGCATCCGCATCGTCTCCTCCGATTGCGGCACCGGCATTGCCGGCCTTTATGCCGCCGGTGACGCGGCGAGCCGCGAGAACGTGACGGGCGGCATTTCCGGCGGCGGTGCGATCAACGCCTCCTGGGCGATCGCCAGCGGCTGGTGGGCCGGCCACGGCGCGGCCCGGCACGCCCACCGCCGGCAGGGGCGCGATGGAAGCCGCCTGCGCCCGCTCGGCACGACGGCTCTTCGCGGCGGTATGGCCGGGCCTGCCATCGACCTTGCCGCGGCCGCCCGCACGGTGCACGACGAGATCGCCCCGCTCGACAAGAGTTATTGGCGCACGTCGGCAACGCTTGAAGCGAGTGAGAGGACGCTGGAGGACATCTGGTCCCGGCTGAACCGGGCGCGGCCGGCGACGGGCATCGAACGCCTGCAGGCCCGCGAGGTCGCCGCCGTCACCGCCAGCGCCCGCTGGACGGTCGCCGCAGCGACATTGCGCACCGAGAGCCGCGGCGTGCACCGCCGGCGCGATTTTCCGGGAGAGAGCGAGGTGCAGGCGAGCCGCATAATCGTTTCCGGCCTCGACCGGGTGACGGCGGTGCGGGAGACCCTTGCCCTCGAAACAGCGCAGGAGGGCTAAGCATGATCGAAGTCGTCTCGGCCGACCGCTGCATCCGCTGCGACATCTGCGAGCGCATCTGTCCGGCCTTCGTCTTCGACCGGGACGAGACGGGGCTTCCCGTCATCGCCCGGCAGGACGACTGCCAGACCTGCTTCCTCTGCGAAATCTACTGCCCGACCGATGCCCTCTATGTCGCCGAACAGGCGGATGGACCGACAGGCATCACAGAGCCCGACGTCCTCGAGCGCGACCTCTTCGGTGCCTATGCCCGCGCGCTCGGCTGGAATCGCGGGCGCGCCGGGGGAACACGGAATGACCCGACCCGCCACATCCGCGTGGCGCAGGTCTGAAAAGGAGATATCCATGGAACGCATCGCCGTCAGCGCCGTGCGCAAATCGTTCAACCTGAAGCCCGGCCAGACCGTGACCGTCGACGGCGTCACGTCCAGCCGCATCGCGGTGCTGGACGGCGTCGATCTCACCATCGACAGCGGCGAGTTCATCACGCTGGTCGGCCCGTCGGGCAGCGGCAAGTCGGTGCTGCTCGACGTGATCGCCGGGCTGACCGAGGCGACCTCGGGTGTCGCCCGCATCGACGGCGTCGAAGTCACCAAGCCCCACGCCCGCACGGCCTATGTCTTCCAGCAATATGCGCTCTTTCCTTGGCGCACGGCGCTGCAGAATGTCGAATACGCGCTGGAAGTGCGAGGCGTTCCCGCGGCCGAGCGGCGCGAGCGGGCGAAAGATTTCCTGCATCTTTTCGGCCTCAAGGGCTTCGAGGACCGTTTCCCCTCGCAGCTTTCCGGCGGCATGCAGCAGCGCGTGGCGATCGCCCGGGCGCTTTCCACCGATCCGCAGGTCCTCCTGATGGACGAGCCCTTCGCCGCGCTCGACGCGCAGACCCGCGACATCCTGCAAAGCGAGCTCCTGCGCATCTGGGAGCAGATCAAGACGACGGTGGTCTTCGTCACCCACTCCATCGACGAGGCGATCTATCTTGCCGACCGCGTCGTGGTGATGACCGCCCGGCCGGCGAGCGTGAAGGAGATCGTCACGATCGACCTGCCGCGCCCGCGCGATCTCGAAATCCGCAACAGCGAGGCCTTCAACGCCTATCGCGGCCGCGTCTGGGAAAGCCTGCGCGACGAAGTCGGCAAGGCCCAGCGCGACTGGACCCTTGCTTCCACCTACGCCAATTGAGGGAGGATCCGATGAGCCTCATCGTCGACCGCAACCTGCCGCTCCGCAACACCTTTTCATTGCGCCGCAAGCGCACCCCTTCCAAGGCGCCGAGCGCTTTCAGCGAGACCGTCTCCACCATCACGCTCGGCCTGCCGGCGCTCGTCGCCTTCGCGCTGCTCTGGGAGATCGCGCCGCGCGCCGGCTGGATCAACGCGCTGTTCTTCCCGCCGCTGAGCCAGGTGCTCGCGGTGCTCTGGGAGATGATCGTCTCCGGCCAGCTTGCCGACCATATCGGCATCAGCCTGCAGCGTGCCGCGATCGGCTTCCTGCTCGCCGTCGTCACCGCCGTGCCGCTCGGCTTCCTGATGGGCCGCTATTCGCTGTTCGAGAAGGCCTCCGACTTCCTCGTCCAGACGCTGCGCAACACCTCGCAATTCGCGCTGCTGCCGGTCTTCATCCTCGTTCTCGGCATCGGCGAGGCCTCCAAGATCGCCATCACCTTCTATGCCGCGGTGTTCTTCCTGCTGATCAACACGATCGTCGGGGTGAAGTCCGTCGATCCGCTGCTCGTCAAGGCGGCGCGCTCCATGGGCACCTCGGACTGGGACCTCTTCAAGAAGGTGATCTTCCCCTCCGCCATACCCTCGATCGTCGCCGGCGCCCGGCTCGGGGTGAAGACCTCGCTCTTCTCGGTGATCGCCGCCGAGATGCTCGCCGCCCAGTCCGGTATCGGCTACCTCATCCAGAATTCGTCGCTGATGCTGGAAACCGACCGCATGTATGCCGGCATCCTGACGCTGACGATCATCGGACTCCTGCTCAACTACCTGCTCGTCGCCGGCGAACGGCGTGCGACGCACTGGCGCGGCAGCGGCGAAAGCGGCCCGAACTGATCCCGATCGCATTGCTTCCTCAATCAACGGCCTGTTCCGAAAGGACCCATCCATGACATCGTTTTCCATCCGTCCGCTGCGCCGGACGCTCCTGAAAATCGCGCTCGCGCTGTCGATCCTGCCCGTTGCAGGCCTTGCGCCGGCCTTGGCCGACGAGGCGAAGCCCGACGTCATCCGCATCGGCTCCACTGCGCCGGGCCACCTGAAGTTCATTCTCTACCGCAACAAGAAGCTGCTGGAGGACGAGTTCGCCAAGGACGGCATCAAGATCGAGTTGACAACCTTCGACGGGGGCTCGGCGGCGACTGTCGCCCTTGGTTCGGGCGCAATCGACTTCACCTATATCGGCAACAACCCGTCGCTGCGCCTTGCGGCCACCGGCGCCGATGTGAAGCTCGTCGGCCTGTCGAGCTGGAACCGTTCCAACGAGACGCAGATCGTCGTAAAGCCGGATTCGCCGATCCAGAAGATCGAGGATCTCAAGGGCAGGAAGGTCGCCTATCTCGCCGGCACGGTGCGCCACTCGACCTTCGCCAAGGCGCTGAAGACGGTGGGTCTCTCGATCAATGACGTGGAAAGCCTCAACCTCGGCATCGAGAGCTCCGGCCCGGCCCTTTCGCGCGGTGATGTCGATGCGGTGGTCGAGAGCACCGGCCCCGTGCAGAAGCTGGTCGAGGAAGGCGAGGCCCGGGTGATCTTCGATGCCGGCGTTTCCGGCAGCCCGGAATGGGCCGTGCCGCATCTCCTCAGCGTCAACGGCGATTTCGCCCGCAAGTATCCCGACATCGTGACGCGCCTTTTGGCCGTCGATATCGCGGCGGCGCGCTGGGCCGATGCCAACCCGGAAGAGACGATCGCGATCTTCGTCAAGGAAACCGGCAACAGCGACAATGCGGTGCGCGCGACCTATCCGGACGGCAAGTTCTTCCAGGATCCCCAGATCACCGAAGAGGCGGTGCGCGCGCTTCAGGGCGAGGAGGCCTTCATGGCCGATGCCGGCCTCCTGAAGGGCAAGGTGAACTACGACACCTGGATCGACCGCTCCTTCTACGACGCAGCCGTCAAGAAGGTGGATGCCAGCAACTGATTTTCGGGCGTTTCCGCATTCTCCCGATTGCGGAAACGTTTTATTCTTTCATCTCAGCGTCATTCCGGCGAAACCGCTTCGCGCTTTCGCCGGAATTGCTCTATAGGACGGGACGGCGGCGTTCGAACGTCGTCGCCCGTTTTGCGATTGCGATGTCCTCCATTCCCTCTCCGCCGATACCGCTTCACCGTACCCGCATCGTCCCGGCCGTCGTCGCCGTGGCCTTCTTCATGCAGATGCTCGACAGCACGATCATCGCGACGTCGCTGCCGGCGATGGCGCAGGCCTTCTCGACGGATGTCGTGGCGCTCAACATCGGTTTCACGGCCTATCTGCTCGCCATGGCCGTGTTCATACCGCCGGCCGGCTGGCTTGCCGACCGGTTCGGCGCACGCGAGGTTTTCCTGACGGCGATCGTTCTTTTCACGCTTTCCTCCGTCGCCTGCGGCTTTTCCGGCTCGCTTGCCGAATTCACCGCGGCGCGGCTCCTCCAGGGCGCATCCGCCGCGCTGATGACGCCCGTCGGGCGCCAGCTCGTGCTGCGCGGCGCGCCGAAGGCGGAACTGGTGCGGGCGATCGCCACCATCACCTGGCCGGCGCTGATCGCGCCGGTGGTCGGGCCGCTGATCGGCGCCTGGGTCACCACCCATGCCGGCTGGGAATGGAATTTCTTCATCAACCTGCCGCTCGGCCTGGTCGGCGTGCTGCTCGTCCTGTTCTTCGTACCGCAGGCGCCGGCCGAAGGCGCGCGACCTTTCGACCTGAAGGGCTTCCTCTTGACGGGAAGCGCGCTCGCGCTGACGCTTGCCGGTCTGGAGCTCTCCAGCGCGCCGACGGGCGGTGCCGGTACGCTTGCCGTTCTCGCCCTCGGCCTTGCCGCCGGCTGGGTCGCCATCCGTCATCTGAGGCGCGCGCCGCATGCTCTGCTCGACATGGCGGTGCTCAAGGTGCCGACCTTCGCCTTCGCGACGCTCTCGGCCGGCACCGCCGGCCGGCTTGCGGTCAATGCCACGCCCTTCCTGCTGCCGCTCCTGTTCCAGGTCGGCCTCGGCCTCGATGCCGTCGAGACCGGCTCGCTCGTGCTCGTCTATTTCCTCGGCAACCTGTTGATGAAGAGCGTGACGACGCCGGCGCTGCGCCTTTTCGGTTTCCGCACGCTGCTCGTCGTCAACGGCCTCGTCGCCGCGCTGACGATCGGCGCCTTTGCCCTTGTCGACGGCGATACGCCGCGCCTCCTGCTGTTTGCGCTGCTGATCGCCTGCGGATTGTCCCGCTCGATGCAGTTCACCGCGCTGACGACGATCGCCTTTGCCGATGTCACGCCCGCCCAGCGAAGCGCGGCGACGACGATCTCGGCCATGCTGCAGCAGCTCGCGCAGCTTCTCGGCGTCGCCGTGGCCGCCGCCGTCATCCGCCTCTCGGCCGCCCTTTTCCCCGAGGCCGCCGGCGGCAGCATGCTGACGGACATCCGTGCCGCCTTCCTGTGCATCGCCGCCATCGGCCTCGTCTCGGCCCTGCGTTTCCTCGCGCTGCCGGCCGGCGCCGGGGCGGAAGTTTCGGGACATCGCCGCCGTCCCTCTTGATTCTCTTCAAGATTGCGGTAGCCTGCGCGCGTTCGACAAGACTGCATGGGAGAGATCGGCCGTAAGGCCGGCGCCGACGGAGCAACCCCCCAGGAAACTCTCAGGCACCAGTGACCGTGCAGTTGAACGATCTGGAGAGAGGCGCTGCGGGCGCCCACCGAAGGGGAAAGCCGCTGTGGCGGGTAAACTCTCAGGTACCGTGACAGATTGGGGAAAACGCGGGCTCCGGCCCGTACCCTGATGTCATACGGAGCGAGAGACTTAATATGCCCCATATCGCCGTTATCGGCGCCGGTATCACCGGCGTCACCACTGCCTATGCCCTTCTGGAACGCGGCTTCGACGTGACCGTGCTCGAAAGCCAGCGTTACGCCGCCATGGAAACCTCCTTTGCCAATGGCGGCCAGCTTTCCGCCAGCAATGCCGAGGTCTGGAACCATTGGTCCACCCTGTTCAAGGGCGTCAAATGGATGATGCGGAACGACGCACCGCTGCTGATGAACCCGCGGCCGACCTGGCACAAATATTCCTGGCTCGCCGAATTCGTCTCGAACATCATGCGCTATCGCGACAACACGGTGGAGACGACGCGGCTGGCGATCGCCGCCCGGCAGCATCTCTTCTCCATCGCCGAGCGCGAGAACATCGATTTCGACCATGTGCGCCGCGGCATCCTGCACATCTACTGGGACAAGGCGAGCTTCGACCATGCGGCGAAGGTCAATGCCCTGCTGACCGAGGGCGGGCTCGACCGCCGGGCGGTGACGGCCGAAGAGGTCAAGTCGATCGAGCCGACGCTGCACGGGGCCTTCCACGGCGGCTTCTACACGCCCTCGGATTCTACCGGCGACATCCACAAGTTCACCTCGGGCCTTGCGAAGGCCTGCCAGCGCCGGGGCGCCCGTTTCCTCTTCGATGCCCGCGTCACGGCCATCGGCAGGAACGGCGCGTTCCGCATCGGCTATGCGACGGGAGAGGGCGCGGCGCACCAGGTCGAGGCGGATGGCGTCGTCGTCTGCGCCGGCACGGCCAGCCGTCAGATCGCCGCCATGCTCGGCGACCGGGTCAACATCTATCCCGTGAAGGGCTATTCGATCACCGTGCATCTCGATGACGAGCGCAGCCAGGCGGCGGCGCCCTGGGTGAGCCTGCTCGACGACCGGGCGAAGATCGTGACCAGCCGCCTCGGCCCGGGCCGCTTCCGCGTCGCCGGCACGGCCGAATTCAACGGCATGAACCGCGACATCCGCCACGACCGCGTCAAGCCGCTCGTCGACTGGACGCGCATGCTGTTTCCCGAGGTCGACACCAATCGTGTCGTGCCCTGGGCGGGCCTGCGCCCGATGATGCCCAACATGATGCCGCGGGTCGGCAGGGGGCGCCAGCCCGGCGTGTTCTACAATACCGGGCACGGCCATCTCGGCTGGACGCTTTCGGCGGCGACCGCGCAGATGGTGACGGACACGATTGCCGGCGAGATGGCGGCAGACTGCGCCATCGCCGCCTGATAGAAGAACGACGAATCTTTCGATAATTCAGGTCCCGGCGGCAGGCTGCCGGGACCTCATGGAAAACCGCAACCCTACGAGGACAGACATGGCCGAACTCACCCTTGTTGCCGCCAACACCATCATCGCCGCCGCCCTTGAGGCTGGTGCAAAGGCCGGCTTCAAGCCGCTCACCGTGGCCGTGCTCGATGCCGGAGGCCACCTGAAGGCCTTCCAGAAGCAGGACGGCGCCTCCATGCTGCGCTACGAGATCGCCTTCGGCAAAGCCTATGGCTCGCTCGCCGTCGGCATGGGCTCGCGCTGGCTGGACAAGAATGCGAAGGAACGCCCGCATTTTATCGAGGGCCTGACTGCCGTCTCGGGCGGCAGGATCGTCGCCGTTCCCGGCGGCGTGCTGATCCGCGATGCGGCCGGAACGCTGCTCGGCGCGGTCGGCGTGACCGGGGATACCTCCGACAATGACGAGATCTGCGCGGTCGCCGGCATCGAGGCAGCGGGTCTCGTCGCCCAGGTCGATTGAGGGCTGATGCCGTCATCGGTTGCCGGGCGGATAGCGTGAGAGCGGAGGTTGGCAAAGCGGGGAAAGAATGCTGTTCTCCGCCCGCATCCGTGCTGATTTCAGGATTCTCAGAAATGACCGACCTGCTCGTGACCAATGTCCGGCCCGATGGCGGCGAGACCGCCGACATCCTGATCAAGGGCGGCAGGATCGCCGCCATCGGCGCGAACCTGCCGCGCGAAGCGGGCGTTCCCGTGCATGACGGCGGCAATGCCGTCGCCATCGCCCCCTTCGTCGAGCCGCATGTGCATCTCGACAAGATCCTCTGGGGCCTGCCGTGGCACAGCATCAACGTGCCGCCCTCGCTGCGCGCGATGATCGACAACGAGGTGGAGATCCGCAAGAACCTGCCCTGGGACACGGAGGAACGGGCCGGCAACCTGATGCGCCAGTGCGTCGCCATGGGCTCCACCCATATCCGCAGCCATGTCGATATCTCCAGCGGCTACAGGCTCGACAACCTCCATGCGGTGCTGCGCGCCCATGAAAAGACGTGCCACGCCGTCGGCCTCGAACTCGTCGCCTTCCCGCAGCTCGGCATGATGATCGATCCCGGCACGGCGGACCTGATGGAGGCGGCGCTCGACGAGGGCGCTTCCGTCATCGGCGGCATCGACCCGACCGATATCGACGGCGACCCCAAGGGACACCTCGACACGATCTTCGACATCGCCAGCCGCAAGGGCGCGAAGATCGACATCCATCTGCACGAGGCGGGCGAACTCGGCCTGTCCGCCTTGAAGATGATCGCCGAGCGCACCAGGGCGAACGGCATGCAAGGCCGCGTCGTCGTCAGCCATGCCTTCTGTCTCGGTGATGGGCCTGCCGATGCGGTGGACGCAATGATCGATATCCTCGCGGAAAACGGCATCGGCATCATCTCGGCGGTGCCGGGCGAGATCGATTTCCCGCCGATGTTCGAGCTGGCGCGCCGCGGCGTCAAATGCGCCGTCGCCTCGGATTCCCTGCGCGACACCTGGAACCCGCATGGCAACGGCGACATGCTGGAGCGCTGCTGGCTATTGTCCTACCGTTCCTATTGCCGCACGGACGAGGAGCTGGTCGCCGCGCTCGACATGGGCACCGGGCGGGGCGCGGACCTTCTCGCGCTCGAAGGCCACGGCCTCAATGTCGGCTGCGAGGGCAGCCTCGTGCTGATCGAGGGCGAAAACCGGGCGCAGATCCTCGTCGACCGGCCGAAGCGCAGCCTGGTGGTCAAGCGCGGCCGCATCGTCGCGCGCGACGGCACCTGGGTGGCGTGAGGCCATGCAACGTCTGCACGGCCTCCTTTTCGAGGCTCAGCGCGGGCTCAGTTTCCAGTAGAGCGTGAAGGCGACCGCAATCAGCATCGCCACGGCGGCGCCGACGACGCCGACGAAGGCGTGGTCGAAGGCGGACTGGGCGAGGGCGATGACCTGCTGCGCCTGGTCCGGCTTGAGGCCATCGGCAAGCACCAGCGCCTCGTCGAGGCTGTCGCGGGCCTCGTCGGCGAGCGCCATGCCCTGCGGCACGACCATCGCCTTTGAATAGAGGGCGGACATCAGGCTTCCGAGCAGCGCGATGCCGAGTGCCCCGCCCAGTTCGAACGAGACTTCCTCCACCGAGGCGGCCATGCCGGCCTGCTCTTCGGGCGCCGAGAGCATGATGACGGTCGACGCCGCCGTCATGGAGGCGCCGGCGCCGAAGCCCATCGCCGCGAGCGCCGCGATCCAGTAGACTGTCGGACCCTGGTGGGTGGCGAGGAAGGCGGCGAGCGCAAGGCCGGACAGCAGCAGCGCGGCCCAGAGCACCCGTTCGCCGCCAAGGCGCGGCAAGGCGAGCCCGGTGAGCGGCCCGGCGAAGAAGGCGGCCGCAGGGATCGGCAGGATGAGCACGCCGGCCTCCAGCGGGGAATAGCCGAGCACGAGCTGCAGCCGCTGGCTGAAGACCAGCTCCACGCCGATAAGGGCGGCGGAGGCGACGAGCGCTGTGGCGACGCCCGCGGTAAAGCGTGGATCGGCAAAGAGCGCGAAATCGATCAACGGCGCCGCGCTGCGGCGCTGGCGGCGAATGAACACCGCCATGGCCGCAAGGCCGATGACAAGCGCGATGACCGCGCTTTCCCAGGAGGGATCGCGCTTTCCCGCTTCCTTTACGGCATAGGTGAGGCCGACGAGGCCGAACATCACCTGCACGGAACCGAGGAGATCCCAGGGGCGGCTGCGGTCTCCCGCACCACGGGTGAGCAGCACGGCGCTCGCCGCCAGCGCGACGAGCACGACCGGAACGTTGATCAGGAAGACGGAGCCCCACCAGAAATATTCAAGCAGCAGCCCGCCGACGACCGGGCCGAGCGCCGCCCCGCCCGAAGCGACCGCGGCCCAGATGCCGATCGCAAAGGCCCGTTCCTTCTCATCCGTGAAGGTGAGGCGGATGAGCGACAGCGTGGCAGGCATCATCATCGCCGCCCCGGCCGCCAGGGCGACGCGCGCGGCAATCAGCAAGGCGGGCGAGGGGGCGAAGGCCGCACCGAGGGAGGCGAGGCCGAACACGATGAGGCCGGCCATGAACATCTGCTTGTGGCCCAGCCGGTCGCCCAGCGTGCCGAGGCCCGGCAGGAGGCCGGCAACGACGAGGGGATAGGCGTTGACGATCCAGAGCTTCTCGGCCGCGGTGGCGGAAAGCGCGTGCGTCAGTTTGGGCAGGGCCGTATAGAGCACCGTCATGTCGATGACGATCAGGAAGAGCGCGCTGGAGACGACGGCGAGGACGAGCCAGCGTTTACCACGGGACATCGGTATGATCCTTGGGCATGGTGTTTCGCGGTTGCATGCGCGTGGGGCGCTATATAAATACATTCGTATTGAAATGGAAGAGGTGAGATGGCAGGACGACCGCGCAGCATAGATCGCGACCGCGTTCTGGACGCCGCCGAGGCCATCGTGGCCGCCGACGGCGCGGCGGGGCTGACCTTCGATGCCGTTGCGCGCGCCGCCGGCATCACGAAGGGCGGCGTGCAATATTGCTTCGGCACGAAGGAGAACCTGATCCGCTCGATGATCGAACGCTGGGGCAGCACGTTCGAGGCGGAAGTGATGGCGCATGCGGGAAACGACCGCTCGCCGCAATCCGTCATCCGCGGGCACCTGCTGGCGACCCGCGACAGCGACGAGGCGGAATATTCACGCTCCGCCGTGATGATGACGGCGCTCTTGCAAAGCCCCGAACAGGTTGCGGCGAGCCGCGTCTGGTACACGCATCGCCTGGCGGGGCTGGACATGGATAAGGCGGAGGACAGGCAGGCCGCGCTCGCCTTCCTCGCCGGCGAAGGCGCCTTCCTGCTGAAGGCCTTCGGCCTCATCGATATCACCGAGGCCCAGTGGGCGGCCCTGTTCGCCGACATGCTCACCCTTGCGGGCGAGCGTGAGGACGGAAAAAGGGACGGGGAAAAGGGTTAGGGCAGGTCCGGCGCCGACGCGATTCCACTTCGGCCGAAAACATTCCGGATGCGAGGGAGGCGGGGCTCAGAGCCTGTATTCGCTGGCGAGCGTCACATGGTGGTGGATGCGGCCTTCGAAGAATTCGGCCAGAACCGACTCGGTCGCCGCGCGGGCTTCGGCGCGCACCGGGCTTGCCAACGCCTCCTCGACGGCCGCAAGGCTCGGATAGTTGATGGCGAGGATCATCGGCAGTTCCGGCGCACCCTCGTCGCGGGCCTCGGCAAACGAGACGCGCACGTCGGTGGCATGTGGAAACTGCCGCCATTTCGGCAGGATGCGCTCGATGACGGCCTTGCGGAAGGCGTCGGTCCGGCCCTCCTTCACCTTGCCCTCGAACAGCGCGTAGCGGGTGATCATTCGAAGTTCTCCTTGTTCGGGCCCCGGAAGAATTCCATCAGCGCCGCCTGGTCCTCGCCGCCGAGGCCGGCGGCCGTCAGCATGCGGTGGATCTCGGCACAGGCCGCCGTCAGCGGCATGGCGGTGTTGGTGCGGCGGGCAAGGTCCTGTGCGCCGGAAAGGTCCTTCACCATGTTGTCGATGCGGCCCGTGCGGCGGTAGTCCTTCGCCACGAAGCGCGGCATGTATTCCTGCAGGATGGCGCTGTCGGCCCGCCCGCCCTTCAGCGCCTCGGGGATCTTTGCCGCGTCGACGCCGGCATCGAGCGCCAGTTGCGTCGCCTCGGCGACGGCAAGGAAGCCGAGGCCGCACAGGACCTGGTTGATCAGCTTGGTCGTCTGGCCGGCGCCGACCGGGCCCATATGGGTGTAGTTGCTGGCGACATGTCGCAGGACCTTATGCGCATCCGCCACGTCGTCCGCCGTTCCGCCGGCCATCAGCGTGAGCTGGCCGAGCAGCGCCTTCGGTGCCCCGCCGGACAGCGGGCTGTCCACCCAGCGCAGGCCCTTTTCCGCCGCATCGGCGGCCAGCTGCTTCGTGGCGTCCGGGTCGATCGAGGACATGTCGATGATGAGCGTGCCGGCCCGCGCGCCGGCGGCGATGCCGGCCTCGCCGAAGACGGCGCGGCGCACGATGGCCGGCGAATTGAGGCTGAGGATCACATAGTCGCTGGCGGCGGCGGCCGCGGCGGCCGTGGGCGCCGCGGCCGCGCCCTTGCCGACCAGTGCGTGCACCTTTTCCGGGTTCGGATCGAAGACGGTCAGGCGGTTGCCGGTTTCGGCAAGCCGCGTGCCGATGGCGCCGCCCATGGCGCCCGCGCCGATCAGCGCGACGGTGTTCGTCATGATGGGGTCTCCTCCAGTTTCGCGGCGATACGGTCGACGATGCTTTCGAGCGTGTCGTCGATATCGACGGTCATGGCATTCTCGTCTTGCGCCGGCGGTTCGAGGGCGGCGAACTGGCTGTCGATGAGGCTCGTCGGCATGAAATGGCCGGCGCGGGCCGACATGCGGGCGGCGATCAGGTCCCTGCTGCCGGAAAGGTGGACGAAGGTGACGGGACCGCGCGCCTCGCGGGCGATGTGGTCGCGGTAGTGGCGCTTGAGGGCCGAGCAGCCGATGATCAGGGTGCCGTCCGGCTGCGCGAGCGTACGACCGACCAGGGTCAGCCAGGGCCAGCGGTCCTCGTCGGTCAGCGGTTCGCCGCGGCTCATCTTCTCGATGTTTTCCGGCGGATGCAGGTCGTCGCCATCGAGATAGATCGCGCCGATGCGGCCGGCAAGCGCCGCGCCGACGGCGGACTTGCCGCAGCCGGCAACGCCCATCAGGACGATGCGCCTGTTTTCCTCAGAGCGAGGCCGTGATGCCGCCGTCGACATAGAGCGTGTGTCCGTTCACGAAGGAGGAAGCGTCGGAGGAAAGGAAGATGCAGGCGCCGACCAGCTCCTCCACCTTGCCCCAGCGGCCGGCCGGCGTGCGCTTTTCCAGCCAGGCGGAGAAGGCGGGATCGGCGACGAGCGCGGCATTCAGCGGCGTATCGAAATAGCCGGGCGCGATCGCGTTGCATTGCAGGCCGTATTTCGCCCAGTCCGTCGCCATGCCCTTGGTGAGGTTGCCGACGGCGCCCTTGGTGGCGGTGTAGGGGGCGATGCCGGGGCGGGCGAGCGCCGTCTGGACGCTGGCGATGTTGATGATCTTGCCCGCGCCGCGGCGGATCATGTGGCGGGCGACGGCCTGTCCGACATTGAAGACGGTGGAGACATTGGTCTTCAGGAGCCGCTCGAAGGCGTCGGCGGGAAAGTCCTCCAGCGGTGTACGATGCTGCATGCCGGCATTGTTGACGAGGATGTCGATGGCGCCGACCTCCGCCTCGAAGGCATCGATTGCCGCGCGCACGGCCGCGTGGTCGGTGGCGTCGAAGGCGAGCGTGTGTTTCGCGCCGAGTTCCTTTGCCGCGGCCGCCAGCTTGCCCGCGTCGCGGCCATTGAGGATGACCTCTGCGCCGGCATCGGCAAGGCCTTTGGCGAGCGCAAGGCCGATGCCCTGCGAGGAGCCGGTGACGAGGGCGCGCTTGCCAGTAAGGTCGAAGAGTTGCGTGCTCATGGATCCTTTGTCTCTTTGTTCCCGCAAGGGCGGATGAAAGCCGTCTTACGCTTTCCTGCCATTGCCGTCAGGCAAAAGCGATCTGCGTCTTCATCGACTGGCCCTTGTCCGAGGCGATCTCGAAGGCCTTCAGGGCGTCGGCGAGCGGCAGCGTATGGGTGATCAGCGGCTTCACGTCGATCAGCCCGCCCTGCATGAGCTTCACCGCCACGGCGAATTCCTCATGGAAGCGGAAAGAGCCGCGCAGGTCCAGTTCCTTGGCCGTGATCGCCATCATCGGCAGGCTCATTTCGCCGCCGAGGCCGAGCTGCACGATGACGCCGCGCGGGCGCAGCGCCTGGATGCCCGCGACGAGCGCCGGCTGCGCGCCGGAGCATTCGTAGAGCACGTCGAAATATCCTTTGTTCTCGCTGAACGGAACAAGGCCGTCGCGGTCTTCCGACAGGTTGACCGTACGGTCCGCGCCGACCGCGCGGGCAAAGCCGAGCGCCCGTTCGGAGAGGTCGGCGGCGACGATCTCGGCCGCGCCGGCCCGCCTTGCCGCGAGGATCGACAAGGTGCCGATCGGCCCGCAGCCGGTGACGAGCACGCGCTTGCCCAGCATTTCGCCGGCCCGGCGCGTGGCGTGCAGCGTGACCGAAAGCGGTTCGGCCATCGCGGCCTCCCCGGCGGAGAGGCCATCGGCCTTCACGCACTGGCTGGCCTTGGCGACCAGCCGCTCGCGGAAAGCGCCCTGGATATGCGGGAAGGGCATGGCCGAGCCGTAGAAGCGCATGTTGAAGCAATGGTTCGGCAGGCCCTTGAGGCAATAGTCGCAAGCCCCGCAGGGCCGCGAGGGCGAGACGGCGACGAGATCGCCGATGGCAAGGCCGGAGACGCCCTCGCCGAGCGCGGCGACATGGCCGGCCACTTCATGGCCGAGGATCATCGGCTCTTTCAGCCGCACCGTGCCGAAACCGCCGTGGTTGTAGTAGTGCAGATCCGAGCCGCAGATGCCGCCGGCGGCAAGGCGGATCTCCACTTCGCCGGGGCCGGGCGCCTCAACGGCGCTCTCCTCGATGCGCAGGTCCTTCACCGCGTGGATGACGATCGCCTTCATGGTCTCTTCCTCACAGAACCGGGGTCGGCAGCGGGCGGCCGTCGAAATGGGCCGACAGGTTGTCGAAGACGAGCTGGCCCATCGCCTTGCGCGTCTCGACCGTGCCGGAGGCCATGTGCGGCTGGAGCAGGACGTTGTCGAGCGCAAGGAAGCGCGGATCGAGGTTCGGCTCGCCCTCGAAGACATCGAGCGCGGCGGAACCGAGCGCCTTGCTTTCGAGCGCGTCGAGAAGGGCGTCCTCGTCGATGTTGGAGGCGCGGGAGATGTTGATCAGCATGCCCTCCGGCCCGAGCGCCGCGATGACCTTGCGGCCGACGATGTGGCGCGTCTCGGCGGAGGCGGCCAGCGTGACGAAGAGGAAGTCGGAGCGGGCGGCCAGTTCCACCGGGTCGGCGATGAAGGTCCAGTCCCCGGCAAAATCCTTCGGGCCGGTATCGCTGTAGGCGATGTCCATGTCGAAACCGGTCAGGCGCTTTGCGACCTCGTAGCCGATGCGGCCGAGGCCGAGAATGCCGGCGCGCTTGCCGTGCACGCGGCGCTTCAGCGGGTAGAGGCCTTTTTTCGCCCAGTCGCCGCTTTTGACCCATGTCTCGCCACCGATGACGCCGCGCGCCTCGGCGAGCATCATCGCCACGCCGAGGTCGGCGACGTCCTTGGTCAGCACGTCGGGCGTGTTGGTGACGCGGATGCCGCGCTGGCGGGCGGCGGCAAGATCCACCGCATCATAGCCGACGCCGTAGACGGAGATGACCTCCAGCTTCGGCAGCGCCTCGATCATCGTCCGGTTCGCGCCAAGCTCGCCGCGCGTGGCGATGCCGCGGATGTTGGCGCCGTGCGCGGCCAGGAACGCCGCCTTGTCGGCCGCCTCGAAATAGCGATGCATGGTGAAGTTGGCGTTCAGGCGCTCTTCGTCCCACGCTGGATACGGCCCAACCTGCAACAGCTCGATCTTGCTCACGGGATTCCTCCGATATGTATTTTGTTATCGATAACATATCGTGCCGCAGGGAATTGTCCAGCCCCATTTCAAAAAGCTATGGGGGTGTTGAAGAGGCTTATATAGCGCCCTTGACAATGATGTTATCGATACCATACGATCATTCCATCGGCTTTGGGAGGAGCAGGTGGAAACGCAGAAACTTCTGGAATTTCGCGCCGTGTCGAAGGAGTTCGGTGGCACGAAAGCGCTGACGAACGTGTCGCTCGACCTCAGGAGCGGCGAGATCCTCGCGCTTCTCGGCGAAAACGGCGCCGGCAAGTCGACCCTCATCAAGACGCTCGCCGGCATCTACCGGCCGGACGGCGGGGACATCCTGTTTCGTGGCGAGCCCTATCACCATCGCCCGCCGCGGCCGAACGAGCGCCAATCGGTCGCCTTCATCCACCAGGACCTCGGCCTCATCGAATGGATGACGGTGGCCGAGAATGTCGGCCTGGCACAGGGCTTTTCGCTGCGCCGCAAGCTGATCGACTGGAACGCCACGGCGCGGCGCACGGCCGAGGCGTTGAAGCTGGTCGGCTGCGATTTCGATCCCTCCACCCGCGTGCAGAGCCTGACGCGCACCGAAAAGTCGCTGGTCGCCATCGCCCGGGCGCTCGCCGTCGAGGCCGACGTGCTCGTCCTAGACGAACCGACAGCGAGCCTTCCGGCCGACGAGGTGGAGCGCCTGTTCGACGCCATCCGGCCGCTCAAGGACCGCGGCGTGGCGATGATCTACGTCTCGCACCGCCTCGACGAGATCTTCCGCATCGCCGACCGCGTCGCCGTGCTGCGCGATGGGCATCTCGTCGGCGAGACGGCCGTCGCCGACACCAATCCGGACGAGCTGATCCGCATGATCGTCGGCCGCAAGGCGGACCAGCTCTTTGCCAAGGCCCATTCGACACCCGGTCCGGTGCTGGTGTCGGTCGGCGACCTTGCCTGCCGTGGTGCCGGCCCCGTCTCCTTCGAGCTCAGGCAGGGCGAGCTTCTCGGCCTTGTCGGCCTGCGCGGCGCGGGGCAGGAGCTGATCGGCCGCGCCCTCTTCGGCGCCGAACCCGCGACGGGCGTGGTGACGATCCGCGGTGCGGCGCCCGATCTTTCCAGCCCGGAAACGGCGATCGCCTCCGGCATCGGGCTGATCGCCCGCGACCGGACGGAGGAATCGGTCGCCATGTCGCTCACGCTGCGGGAAAACACCTTCCTCAATCCCGGCGCGTCCGGGCGTGGGCTTGCGGCTTTCCTGTCGCCGGCCCGCGAAGCCGGCATGGCCGCGGCCATCGGCGAGAAGGTGGGGCTGCGCCCCAACGACCAGGCGCTCGCCATCGAGGCGCTGTCGGGCGGCAACCAGCAGAAGGTGGTGGTCGGGCGCTGGCTTGCGACCGGCCGCAGGCTGCTGATCGCCGAGGACCCGACGGCCGGCGTCGATGTCGGCGCCAAGGCCGACATCTACCGCCTCATCGCCGCGGCGGTGGAGGAAGGGCTCGCCGTCCTCGTGATCTCCACCGACTTCGAGGAGATCGCGCATATCTGCCATCGGGCGCTCGTGTTCTCGCGCGGACGCATCGTTCGCGAGCTGTCCGGCGCCGACCTCACCACCTCCGCCGTCATCGCTGCGGCCTCCGCCTCCGAGGCGGCCTGATTTCCGGGAGAAAGACGATGCAATCCATCCAGTCCAACGCGCTCGAGCCGACGCCCGCCGAACTGAAGGGGCTTTCGACCGGCGAGAAGCTGAAGCGCCTCCTGCCGGTCTATGGCCTCGTCATCCTGACGGTCCTGCTCATCCTCGTCTTCTCGGTCCTGCTGTCGGATACGTTCCCGACGCTGCTCAACCTGCGCTCGATCATCGCCAACAAGACGATCATCGCCATCCTGTCGCTGGCCGCGATGATCCCCATGGCGTGCGGGCGCATCGACCTGACCATCGGCTACGGCATCGTGCTCTGGCATATCCTGGCGATCAGCCTGCAGACCATGCTGGGCCTGCCCTGGCCGCTGGCGGTCGCCGTCGTTCTGATGCTCGGCGCGTTGACCGGCCTCCTGAACGGCCTGCTGGTCGAGGTGGCCAAGATCGACAGCTTCATCGCGACCCTCGGCACCGGCACGGTCATCTATGCCATCGCGCTCTGGCACACAGGCGGCCGGCAGGTGGTCGGTGTCTTGCCGGACGGGTTTCTCGCGCTGAACGGCACCATGCTCTTCGGCCTGCCGATCACCGGCTTCTACGTGCTGGCGCTGGCGATCGTGCTCTGGATCGTGCTCGAATACCTGCCGATCGGCCGCTATGTCTATGCCATCGGCGCCAATCCGAAGGCGGCCGCGCTGAACGGCATTCCGGTCCGCCGTTTCGTCATCGGCGCCTTCATCGCCTCGGGCGTCCTCTCGGCCGTCGCCGGCGTGCTGCTCGCCTCGCGGCTGCGCATCGGCCAGGCGAGCGTCGGCCTCGAATACCTGCTGCCGGCCCTCGTCGGCGCCTTCCTCGGCTCCACCACCATCAAGCCGGGCCGCGTCAATGTCTGGGGCACGATGATCGGCGTCATCATCCTTGCCGTCGGCATTGCCGGCATCCAGCAGTTCGGCGGCTCCTTCTTCGTTGAGCCGCTGTTCAACGGCGTCACGTTGCTCGTCGCCATCGGTATTGCCGGTTACGCCCAGCGCCGCCGTGGCGCTGCGGGCGCCATCAAGCCGAAGGGCGCGCCGGGGGAAGCGGCCGGCAAGCCATCCTGAACCTTCGTTCCATCGTCGCATGTCTCACGTCCAAAGGGAGGACACTATCGTGAAACGCAGAGATTTCCTGGCCACCACGGCCGCCGTCGCCTTCGGCCTGATGCTCGCAAGTCCGGCCTTCGCGGATGCCATGGCGGATGCGAAGGCCGTCGTCGAGAAATATGCCAGCAAGGTCGAGAAATGGGACGGCCCGACGGGCGGCCCGAAGGCGGCGGACGGTAAGACCGTCGTCGTGGTCGCCGCCGACATGAAGAACGGCGGCATCCTCGGCGTCGTCAACGGCATCGAGGAGGCGGCCGCCGCCATCGGCTGGAAGGTGACGGTGCTCGACAGCGCGGGCTCGATCGAGGGCCGTACCGCCTCCTTCGGCCAGGCGCTGACGCTGAAGCCGGGCGGCATCATCATCACCGGTTTCGATGCCGTCGAGCAGAAGCCGGCGATGGAGGAGGCCAAGAAAGCCGGCATTCCGATGGTCGCCTGGCATGCGGCGCCTGCCGTCGGCCCGGTCGAGGAGGTCGGCGTCTTCGCCAACGTGACGACGGACGCCATGGAAGTCTCCAAGGCGGCGGCCGACTATGCCTTCGTCGATGCCGGCGGCAAGCCGGGCGTGATCATCTTCACCGATTCCACCTACGCCATCGCCATCGCCAAGGCCGACAAGATGAAGGCGGAGATCGAGGCGCTCGGCGGCACGGTGCTCGAATATGTCGACACGCCGATCGCCGAGACATCGCAGCGCATGCCGCAGCTCACCACGACGCTCCTGCAAAAATACGGCGAGCAGTGGACCCATTCGCTGGCGATCAACGACATCTATTTCGACTTCATGGGCCCGTCGCTCGCCGCGGCCGGCATTGCGGGCGATGGCGCGCCGAAGAGCGTTGCGGCCGGCGACGGCTCGGAAAGCGCCTACCAGCGCATCCGCGCCAGGCAGTACCAGTCCGTCACCGTGGCCGAGCCGCTCAACCTGCAGGGCTGGCAGCTCGTCGACGAGTTGAACCGCGCCTTCGCGGGCGAGCAGTGGTCGGGCTACGTCTCGCCGCTCCATGTCGTGACGGTGGACAATGTCGAGTTCGATGGCGGGCCGAAGAACAGCTTCGACCCCGACAACGGCTATCGCGACGAATACAAGAAGATCTGGGGCAAATAAGCCTCCTTCCGGCGTCCGGGGGCGGGAGGACCGTCCCCGGGCGCGATCAAAGCCCGGTCTCCATTGCCCTTGCCCGGGACGGCATGATCGGTATCTTGCGCGGGCGTTGGATTGCGAGGGAGGAGTGCCATGTCGTTTTTCGAGGCCGAGGACGCGGTGTTTTCAACCTTCGTGCTGGGAAATGCGCCGCTGAAGAAGCTGGCCGGCGGGTTCGACTGGGTCGAGGGCCCGGTCTGGTTCGGCGATCACGATTGCCTGCTGTTCTCCGACATTCCCAACAACCGCATCCTGCGCTGGAGCCCGGCGCTCGGTATAAGCACGTTCCGCGAGCCTGCCAATTTCTCCAATGGCAACACGCGCGACCGGGAAGGTCGGCTCGTCACCTGCGAGCACGGCACGCGCCGCGTCACCCGCACCGAGCATGACGGCTCCATCACGGTCATCGCCGACCGCTACGAGGGAAAGCGGCTGAACTCGCCGAACGATGTCGTCGTCGCCTCGGACGGTGCCGTGTGGTTCACCGATCCGCATTACGGCATCGCCTCCGACTACGAGGGCACGCGCGCCGAACAGGAGCTGCCCTGCAATGTCTACCGGGTCGACCCGCTTTCGGGGGAGATCCGGGCGGTGCTCACCGATTTCCAATGCCCGAACGGCCTTGCCTTCAGCCCGGACGAGACGCGACTCTATGTTGCCGATACGGGCCGCATCTTCTCCGACGATCCGCGCCATATCCGCGTCTTCGATGTCGGCGAAGGCTGGTCGCTTGCCGGAGGCGACGTCTTCCACGTCGTCAGTCCCGGCTGCGCGGACGGCATGCGCGTCGATGCGGCCGGCAATCTCTGGACCTCGGCCGGCGACGGGGTGCACTGCATCGCGCCGGACGGCCGCCGGCTCGGGAAAATCCTCGTGCCGGAGACGGTATCGAACATCTGCTTCGGCGGCCGGCATGGTCACCGGCTCTTCATCACCGCCACCACATCCCTCTATGCCGTTTCGCTCGCCATCCGCGGCGCGGTCCGGACCACGCGATAGGAACGCCGGACATGCCATTCACCGAAACGACCGCGAAGCTGACGGACGAGGGCGTGCTTGCCATGCTGCAGGGCGCCATCGATGCCGCGAAGGCCTCGGGCCAGCCGCAATGCATCGTCATCGTCGACCAGAGCGGCGTGGTGCTCGGCGCCTTCCGCATGAACGGCTCGCGTTATCTCTCGCTGAAGAGCGCCACGGCCAAGGCCCGCACCGCCGCCTCCATCGGCGCCCCGAGCCACAGCCTGCCCGACCATGCGAAGCTACCGCTTGCGGCGGCCACCCGGGGCGAGGTGACGGGCCTTCGCGGCGGCTTGCCGATCCGCTCGGCCGGAGTGCTCCTCGGCGGCATCGGCGTTGGTTCGGGCTCGGGGGAGCAGGACGAGGAGGTCGCCCGCGCGGCGCTGGCCGCTATCGGCGCGGACGCGGCGTGACCGGCCTTTGCGCGCGTGGGGATAACGGAACGCTCTGCTGGCGCCCGGCTTGCGGCATGGAAGGCCGGCGCGCTACGGTGTGGTAACGATAACGGAGCACGGGGAATGCGCAACGACAAGGCGCCGACCATGGCGGACATCGCCCGCAAGACGGGTGTTTCCCCGATGACGGTATCGCGCGCGTTCAAGTCCGGCAGCCTGATCAACAAGGATACGCGCGACGCGATCCTGAAGGCGGCGGAAGAGCTCGGCTATGTCTTCGATTCCACCGCCTCGAACCTGCGCTCGCAGAAGACGGATTTCATCGCCGTCACCATCCCGTCGATCAACAATGCGAACTTCGCCGATACGGTCGGCGGTCTTTCCGAAACGCTGAGCGCCCGCGGCTTCCAGATCCTGCTCGGCTATACGAACTACGATGTCGAGGAAGAGGAGCGGCTGATCGAGCAGCTCTTGCGCCGCAAGCCGCAGGCCATCGTCGTGACCGGCGGAAAACACACGCCGCGGGCGCGGAGGCTGCTGGAGAACGCCAGCGTGCCCGTCATCGAGACCTGGGACGTGCCGGCCGAGCCGATCGGCCATTTCGTCGGCTTTTCCAATGCCAACGCCGTGCGCAGCATGGTCGATCATTTCGTGGCGGCCGGCTATCGCCGCATCGCCTTCATCGGCGGTGACGCGAGCCGCGATACCCGCGGCAGCGACCGCCGTCTCGGCTTCATTGCCGCGCTCGACAACCACGGCCTTGACGCCTCCCGCCTCATCGATGCGGGCGTGCCGCCGATCTCGATGCGGGAAGGCGCCAATGCCATGGCGCGGCTGCTGGCGGAATTCCCCGATACGGAAGCGGTGATCTGCGTGTCCGACCTTTCGGCCTTCGGGGCGTTGACGGAGTGCCAGCGCCGCGGCGTGCCCGTGCCCGGGCGCATCGCCATCGGCGGCTTCGGCAACTACGAGATCGGCGGCATCTGCGTGCCGGCGCTGACGACCGTCGACGCCCAGGCGCGGCAGATCGGCGAGCGCACCGGCCGCCTCATCCTCGATCTCCTCGACGACCGGCCGGACGTGCCGCATGTCACGATCGAACCGCGGCTGATCGTGCGCGACAGCAGCCGCTAGGCCTTCAATTGCGCCCGCAGTTTGCCGGCGGCGAGGTCCATGAAGGCCTGGATGCGCGGCGTGCGGCGCAGGTCCGGATGGATGAGGAGCCAGACTTCCGATTCCAGCGCGCCGATGAAATCGCCCTGCCGGTCGAGATCGAACGACCGGTGGAGATAATCCGGCAGAAGCGCTCTTCCGAGGCCCGCTGCGGCGGCCTGGGCGGCGGCCCACATGCTGTTCACCCGCAGCACGATCTCCTCCTCCGCAACATGGGCGGTCAGCCAGCGTGCGGCGGGAATGGCCGAAAGGCTGTCGTCGAGCGCGATCCACGGCAGGTCTTCCCTGGTTCCGCTTTTCACGTAGATCGCATAGCGGAACGCGCCTGCCCGCTGGCCGACCAGCGTTTCCGGCGGGGAGCGGGTTGGGCGGATGGCCACTTCGGCCTCATAGCGCGCCATGTCGGCAAAGGTGTTGGAGACCACGAGATCGAAGCGGATGCCGGCATGTTTCCGGCGTACCGGCGGGAGCAGCGTGGAAACCAGCGGGACCAGGGAATCGGGCGTCGTCAGGGTGATGCGGCCCGCAAGCCGCTGTTCGCCGCCCGCCAGTTGCCGCCGCGCCTCGGCAAGGTTTGCCTCCACGTCCATCGCGGCACGGACCAGCTCGCTGCCGAGCGGGGTCGGGACATATTGCCCGCCGAGCCGCTGGAACAGCGGCGCCCCGGCCTCCTGCTCCAGTTCCTTCAGCCGGCGGTAGACGGTGGCGAGGTGTACATTGAGGCCGGCGGCCGCTGGGGCGGGCTTTCCGCTGCGCGCCAGTGCCGCGATCAGGAGCAGGTCGTCGGTCGATAGCATTTTCGCACCATTGCGAACTGGTTTCGCAATTCATGCAGAAGAATTCGCGCTGTTGCAAATCTATATGTCGATCAAAGGAGATCGACATGACCGAACTGTTGCACATCAAGGCTTCGCCCCGTGCGGACCTCTCGCATTCCGGCAAGGCGGCGGCGGGGTTCATCGCCGCGCTTGAAAAACACCATCCCGCGCTTCAGGTCCGCGAGATCGATGTCTGGAAGGCGGACCTGCCGGCTTTCGACGGCCCTCTGCTCGCGGCGAAATATGCGCGCCTCGCCGGCCGTCCTTTCACGCCGCAGGAGGCCGAAAGCTGGGCGGCGATCGAGGATATGGTGCGCAGGCTCGATGCGGCAAAGATAGTGCTTCTCTCCACGCCGATGTGGAACCTCTCCATTCCCTATCGGCTGAAGCATTATATCGACCTCGTCACCCAGCCGGGCCTCAGCTTCCGCTTCGATCCGCAAACCGGCTATACGCCGCTTCTGCGGCCGCGCCCCATCGTCGCGATCCTCGCAAGCTCCGGCGATTTTTCCGAGGGGCCGTCCTGGGGCCGGCCCGATCTTGCCACGCCGTATCTGCGGCAGGCCCTGAAGTTCATCGGCTTTCGCGATGTGGACATCGTCCCCGTCGGCCCCACCGTCGGCAAGCCGGGCGACGTGCTGGCCGCGGCGGAAAAGGCGCAGGCGCAGCTGGCGGCCCTTGCGGAGCGGCTTGCGAGGGTGGACGCATGAGCGCGGCGACGGGTTGGGCGCTCCTGGTTCTGTCCGGCGTGCTGGATGTCTTCTGGGCGCTGGCGACCAAGAAATCGAACGGCATGACGCATTGGGGTTGGGGCCTTCTCTCCATCCTCCTGCTGGCGGCCTTCGTGTTCTCGCTCGCCAGGGCCTTGTCCGTCCTGCCGCTCGGAATGGCCTACGCGGTCTGGACAGGCATCGGCGCGGTCGGCTCCGTTGCCGTCGGCACCATCGTGTTCGGCGAGCCGCTGGGCGCCCAGCGCATCGCTTATGTGGCGATCATCGTGATCGCGATCGTCGGCCTGCATCTCGGCACGGGGCAGGAGGCCTCCGGCTGAGCGGCGTCAGGCCGGGCCGCGTTCGAGTTCGGCGACGAGCCGCGCCAGCATCGCGTCGCACCGGTCGAGCTGCTCGATGCTGACGAATTCGTCGGCCTTGTGACCCTGTTCCATGAAGCCGGGGCCGCAGACCGCGGTGGAAAGGCCGAGGTCCTGATGGAAGAGGCCGCCTTCCGTGCCGAAGGCTACCTTCACGGTCGGCTCGTCCGTCGCGAGGATCCGGCGCAGCAGCCGTATCGCGGGCGCGTCGGAGGGCGTGTCGAGGCCGGGATAGCCGGAAACCGGCTCGATCTCGATGCAGGCCATCGGAAACCGGCCGCGATGCGGCGCGACGATGGCCTCGGCATCGCCGCGGATATCGGCGAGGATGCGCCCCGGATCGTCGCCGGCAATGTTGCGGATCTCGAAGTCGATCTCGCACAGGCTGGGCACCACGTTGAGCGCGGTGCCGCCGTGCATCAGGCCGGCATGGATGGTGGAATAGGGGATGTCGTAGTCCGGGTCGCGCGCGCCCCGCGCAGCCAGCATGTCCTGCCGCGCCTGGAGGGTGGTGATGAAGGCCGCGCCGAGATGCAGCGCATTCAGCGCCTTGGGTGCAAGTGCCGAATGGCCGGCCTCGCCGCGGCAGCAGGCCTTGAGTGCCAGCTTGCCCTTGTGGCCGCTGGCGATGCGCAGGCCCGTCGGCTCGCCGACGATGCAGAGCGCCGGCCCTGCCGGCCGCTTCACCAGCGCCTCGATCATGCCGCGCACGCCGAGACAGCCGATCTCCTCGTCGTAGGAGAGGGCGAGGTGCAGCGGCGCTTTCAGGGGGCGGGTCGCGGCGAAAAGCGCGGCGTGAAGCGCTGCGGCCACGAAACCCTTCATGTCCGCCGTGCCGCGGCCGTAGAGCCGCCCGTCCCGCTCGGCCAGCCGGAACGGATCGGTGCTCCAGTCCTGTCCTTCGGCCGGCACGACGTCGGTATGGCCCGACAGCACCACGCCGCCAGGCCCCTCGGAACCGATGGTCGCCCAGAGATTGGCCCGGCTGCCATCCGGATGCGAAAAGCGCTCGATCCGCGCGCCGGCCGGGCGCAGCAGGCCTTCGACATAATCGAGCAGCGCCAGGTTGGATGTCCGCGACACCGTCGGTTCGGCAACGAGGCGGGCGAGGATATCCGGGGTCGCGGGGATCATGCGCCTGCCGCCGTTCACAGGTCGCCCGGCACGCCGTAGCTCGGCGCCCGGGTGGGGTCCAGCGCGCGCGTGACATAGGCGTCCATTTCCGTGCGCCAGCGTTGCCACAGCGCGGCGCATTCCTCGATCGGATCGCCCTCGGTCCAGTCGACGCGGAGATCCGCGACGTTCCAGGAGACCTTGTCGACCATCACCAGGCCCATCGAATGGACCGGCCCTTCCTCGCCGCCGGCGGCGACCGCCGCCCGCATGGCGGCAATCAGCCGGTCGCCGAGGTGCCGGCCCTCCGCGGCCTCGAAGGCCTCGACCATCGCCTGCGGAATGGCCGTCGTCGTCAGCATGTTGCCGGCGGCAACGACGCCGTTGCCCCGGGCGAAGGCATGGGTGCCGAGGGTCTTGGCGCCGGAAAAGGCGGCCGTACGCCCCTCGGCGTCGACGAGCGCCAGCTGGCGGTATTCGACATGGGGGGCCTCCGCCACCAGCCGCGCAAGCGTGGCTTCCGCCGAAAGGCCGCCCGCCATCAGGTCGAGCCCTTTCGGGCCGAGGCGCGGGTCGGTGACGTTCTGCGTCGAGACCGCACCGATGCCCGCGCGCACATGGGCGCAGCGCGCCGCGACGCTCGGCGAGGAGGAGGAGACGGCGATGCCGAACATGCCGGTATCGGCGCAGCGGCCGGAAACGGAAAAGGTCATGCCGCCCTCCCGTCAGGCCTGGTCGGGAATGACGGCGGTGGCCTCGATCTCGACCAGCCATTCGGGCCGGGCGAGCGCCGTGACGACGAGGCCCGTCGAGACGGGGAAGACGCCTTTCAGATACTTGCCCATCTCCCGATAGACGGCCTCGCGGTAGCGGATGTCGATGAGATAGACGACGACGCGGCAGACATGGCTGAGGTCGGAGCCCGCCTCTTCCAGCAGCATCTTGATGTTTTCCATCGCCTTGCGGGCCTGCGCGGCGGCATCGCCGATGTGCAGGCTTTCGCGCGTGTCTAGGTCCTGCGCGATCTGTCCGCGCACGAAGACCGTGGTGCCGCGCGCCACAACCGCCTGGCAGAGGTCGTTGTCCAGCTTCTGCTCGGGATAGGTGTCCTTGGTGTTGAAGGGGCGGATGCGGGTGTGCACGGGCATGCTTGTCTCCTTGATGGCCGAGCCCTGAACGTATCGGTGCGCCGCGGGCGGGGTAAGTCGTTTTTGCCGATCCCCCGCTTCGGAAAAAGCTATGCCGGGACCGGCCTGCCGCCCGCGGTGCTTATGCGGGATTATTGCAGCAGCTGGGTCCAGACGCGCGTCACCAGATCCTGCGCGGCGGCCGAGCAGGTGCGCGAGAAGGTGATCGGCACGTCCGGATAGAGTTCCGGCGCCTTGTCCTTGGTGTAGACGACCTTCTCCTGCATGACCTTCATCGGCGAGGAATGGGCGTAGAAGTTCATCTGCTCGGTGGCGTTCTCCACCGTCGAGATGAACTCGATGAACTTGACCGCATTGTCCCGGTTCGGCGCGCCCTTCGGGATTGCCAGGCTGTCCATCCAGCCGACAAGGCCTTCCTTGGTCATGGCGAGGCTGACCGGCGAGCCGGCGACGCGGGCCTTGAGGGAATCGCCGTCCCACCAGAAATGGGCGGAGACCTCGCCCGAGGCGAGCCGGCTTGCGATATTGTCGGAGGAATAGACCGCGACGGAGGGCTTTTGCGCCATCAGGAGGTCCAGCACCTTCTTCATCTCCGCCTGGTCCTCCGAGCAGAAGGGCACGCCGAGATAGAGCTGGGCGGCGCCGATCACCTCGTCGGGATAGGAGAGCATGGCGATCTTGCCCTTGAGCTCGCCTTCCGGCTCGAAGAAATACTTGAAGCTGTCGGTCGGGCCCTTGTATTCCTCGGTGTTCACGACGAAGCCGGCGGTGCCATAGGCGAGCGGGATCGAGAAATCCTGCATCTCGTCCCACCATTGATTGCGCCAGCGCTCCTCGATGTTCTGGTAGGCCTGCAGCTTGCTGGCCCCGAAATTCTCGATCAGCCCCTCGTCGATCATCACGCGCAGGAAGTGCTGGGAGGGCGTGGCGATGTCGTAGCCGGAGGAGCCGGCCTGCAGCTTGGTCAGCAGGTCCTCGTTGGAGGTGAAGCTGTCGACATTGACCTTGACGTCGTTCTCCTTGGAGAACTTTTCGATGAGGGCGGGGGATATCGACTCGGCCCAGGCGTAGATGTTCAGCTCGCCCTCCGCCCGCGCGGCGGTGGCAAGGCATAGGGCAAGGGCGGTCGCTGCGAGGTATCGTTTCATTGTCTGTTCCTCTCTTCGTTATGGTTCGGCATTTTCACGGGCGCCGCGCGCCGCAACGAGAAGCGCGACGGTGGCAAGGATGAGCGAGGCCAGGATCAGCAGCGTCGCTATGGCGTTCAGTTCCGGCGAGGTGCCGGCGCGGATCAGCGAGAAGATGTAGACGGGCAGGGTCGTCGAACCGCCCGTCGACAGCATGTTGGAGGTGATGAAGTCGTCCATCGAGATCAGGAAGGCGAGCATCGCGCCGGAGAAGACGCCCGGGAAGATCAGCGGCAGCGTCACCCGGCGGAAGGTCGTCCAGCGGTCGGCATAGAGGTCGGCGCTCGCCTCCTCCAGGTCGAGCGACATGCCCTGCAGGCGGGCGCGGATCGGCAGGAAGGCGAAGGGCGTGCAAAAGGCGGAATGGGCGATGACCAGCCGCAGCATGCCGTTCTGTACGTTGACGAGCGAGAAAAGGATCAGCGTCGCGACGGCCAGCACGATCTCCGGCAGCAGCAGCGGCAGGTTGACGATCGTTTCGCAGAGCTTGCGGTAGCGCACGTTCTTGCCGCGGATGATGGCGAGCGCGGCGGAAAGCGCGATGAGCGTGGAGACGACCGTCGCGACGGCCGCAACGGTCAGCGAGGTTTCGAGCGCGTTCATCAGCGCCCTGTTGTTGAGCGCGGAGGCGTACCAGTGCGTCGAAAACCCCGTCCAGACGCCGGCAACCCGGTTGGCGTTGAACGAATAGGCGATGATCACCGCCAGCGGCGCATAGAGATAGATGAAGAAGAAGACGGCGAGGGGGCCGAGGCCGGGATAGTGCTTGACGTCGTGGCCCTTCATCACCGGACGTCCTCCCGGCGGGCGGCGCGCAGCGCCATGACGAGGAGGAAGACGAGGACGAGCGCCATCAGCGTCATGGCGATCGCCGCGCCGAAGGGCCAGTTGCGCCCGCCGCCGAACTGCAGCTGGATCAGCGTGCCCATCATCATCTGCTTGCCGCCGCCCATCAGCGAGGGTTCCAGCACCGCGCCGAGCGCGGGCACGAAGACGAGGATGGCGCCGGCCACGAGACCGGGAGCCGTCAGCGGCAGGATCACCCGGCGCAGCGTCACCCAGCGGTTGCCGTAGAGATCGTGCGAGGCCTCGATCAGCGTCCCGTCCAGCTTCTCGATCGAGGCGAAGACCGGCAGGACCATCAGCGGCATGGCGGTGTAGACCATGGCCGTCAGCGTCGCGCCGTCGTTGAACATGAAGCTCATGCCTGCGGGCAGGCCCAAAGTCTCGAGGAAGCGCGGCAGCGTGCCGTCCTTGCCGAGGATGATCATCCAGGCATAGACGCGCAGGATCATCGAGACCCAGAAGGGCAGCGTCACGAGATAGACGAGCGCTGCCTTGCGGCCCGGCGGCTGGCGGGAGATGAAATAGGCGACCGGAACGGCGAAGATGAGGCAGATCAGCGTCGTCGCGCCGGCGAGCGCGAAGGTGCGGGCGACGATCAGGAGATATTGCGGGGTGAATTCCAGCTCCCCCGTCCAGCCTTCGTTGAAGAGGATCTGGCGGTAGCCCGCGAGGTTGAAATCCCAGGTGAAGCCGCCATGTGCGCCGCGTGTGGCGAGCGAGACGGCGGCGATGATGGCGATCGGCAGGATCAGCGCCAGGCCCATCAGCAGCCAGGACGGCAGGAGGCCCCAGAAGGAGAGGTCGCGCCAGAAACGGGCGCGGGGCGAGCGGTCCGTTCCGCCGGCGGCGGCGTGGAGGGCGCTCTCCGTCATGCGGCCAGCACCCGCGCCGAACCCGCGACGAAGCCTACCGGGACGGTCGCCCCGAGCGGGATCGCGTCGCCCTCGCGCGAGGCGTTGCGGCGCGAGGCGCGCAGCTCCGTTCCCGCGACATCGAGCGTGTAATGCGTGTAGCCGCCCATGTAGTTCTTGTTGATGATGCGCCCCTCGAAGACGGTGCCCTGGGCCTGGTCGCCGAGATTGATCTTTTCCGGACGAACCGAAAGGGTCGCACGCCCGCGGCTGGCAGTGCCGGTCGCCGGCACGGTGAGGGCGACGCCGAACGGCGTGCGCACGGTCGCCTGTCCGGGCGCGGTTTCCACGACCTCCACATCCAGGAAGTTGGTTTCGCCGACGAAATCTGCGACGAACCGGTTGACCGGCTCCTCGTAGATTTCCGTCGGCGTGCCGATCTGCTGCACCTCGCCGCCGCCCAGCACGGCGATGCGGTCGGACATGTCGAGCGCCTCTTCCTGGTCATGCGTGACGAAGACGAAGGTGATGCCGGTATCGCGCTGCAGGGTGCGCAGCTCGTCCCGCATCGCCTGGCGCAATTTCAGGTCGAGGGCGGAGAGCGGTTCGTCGAGCAGCAGCACTTCCGGTTCGGGGGCGAGCGCCCGGGCGAGCGCGACGCGCTGGCGCTGGCCGCCCGAAAGCTGGGCGGGCCTGCGCTTCGCCATCGGCGCCATGTGCACGCGCTCCAGCATCTCGCCGACGCGGGTCCTGATGCGTCCCTTCTCCCAGCCGAGGTTCTCCAGGCCGTAGGCGACATTCTGCTCCAGCGTCATATGCGGGAAGAGCGCGTAGCTCTGGAACACCGTGTTGACGCGGCGCCGGTGCGGCGGGATCGCGACGACCTCCTGGCCGGTGAGGAGGATCGAGCCGGTGTCCGGGCTTTCGAAACCGGCGAGCATGCGCAGGAGCGTGGTCTTGCCGCAGCCGGACGGGCCGAGCATCGTGAAGAACTCGTTGCTGCCGATGTCGAAGCTGACGGACTTCAACGCCTGATAGGTCCCGAAGCTCTTGGAGACCGATTTCACTTCGATGGCCTTTTGGGCTCCAGTGGGATGGGGCTTGATCATGCCGTGTTCCTCAAGCCGGTTCGAGCTGGGTGACTTCGCGGCGGAAAGGCAGGGCGTCGCCGATATCGGGCGTGTCCAGTTCCCGCGCATAGCGGTGGCCGGCATAGGTCGCCCAGGCGATCGGCGCGGGTGCGCTCGCATCGCCGATGATCTTGACCGTTCTGATGCCGGCATCGGCCCAATCCGCCTGCCGGGCAAGGAGATCGTTGTAGAGCGCGTCCTCGGAAAGGCGCGAGGCGACCATGACGACGGCGTCGCACGCAATGGGCCTGCGGCGGCCGGTATAGGTACAGCTGGTCTCGACCTCGCCGGCGCGGATGGCGGTGACGCCGCGGTTGAGGCGGATATCGACGCCGAGATCGTCGAGGCGCACATGAATCGCGCCCTGTTCCAGCGTGTTGCGCGTCCAGTCGGAGACATAGGCCGAGGGCGTAACGAGGATGACTGCCGCACCCGCCTTCGCCATCACCTCGGCCATCACGCCGCCCATATAGTAGTGGTCGTCGTCATAGACCACGACTGTCTTGCCGGCGAGGCTTTCGGGATGCGTCTTCGCCATGATGTCGTCGGGCGTCCAGAGGGGCATTGCCGGATCGATCGGCATGGGCACGACATGCTGTCTGGCAACGCCGTCGCGGCGCCAGTGCGAACCGGTGGCGATGGCGACATGCTCGAAGCCGAAGCCGAGCACGTCCTCGGCGGTCAGGCGGCTGTCGAAATAGGTCTCGACGTTGGTGCGCTGGGAAATCTGGTATTGGCGGTAATCGACGACGCGGCCCCAGGCGGAAAGGCCGGGCAGCAGCCGTTCGCGGGCGACACGGCCGCCGAGCGTGGTGGTGGCTTCGGCGAGCGTCACGTCGTAGCCGCGCAGCGCGAGCGCCCGGGTGGCTTCGAGGCCGGCGGGGCCTGCGCCGACGACGAGCACGGTCTGGCTCTCGCCCTTCTCGTTCATGCGTTCGGGGTGCCAGCCCTTGCGCCATTCCTCCATGAAGGTCGGGTTCTGGGTGCAGCGGCTGATCGACATGGTCATGTCGCCGGTGATGCACATGTTGCAGCCGATGCATTCGCGGATATCCTCGATGCGACCTTCCTCGATCTTTTTCGGCAGGAAGGGATCGGCGATGGAGGGACGGGCGCAGCCGATGAAATCCAGCACGCCCTGGCGGATCATGCGCGCCATCACATCCGGCGAGGTGAAGCGGCCGACGCCGACGACGGGTTTCGACGAAAGTTCCCGGATGCCCTTCACCAGGATCTCCTGCGCCCCCTCCTCCTTGAAGCGGGAGGGGCCGGAACAGTCTTCCCAGGCGCCGTGCGCCAGGTCCCAGAGGTCCGGCAGGTCGGTGTTCATCTCGACGAATTCGCGCACCTCCGCATTGGAGAAGCCGAGCTCGCCGATGGTCTCGTCCAGGCTGACGCGCATGGTGATCGCCGTGGTGTCGCCGACGGCGTCACGGATGTCGGCCACCACTTCGCGGGCGAAGCGCGAGCGGTTTTCCAGGCTCCCGCCATAGTCGTCGGTGCGCTGGTTGGTGGCGCGCGACAGGAAGTGCTGGAAGATGCCGAAGCCGTGCGCGCCGTAAAGACAGATCAGGTCGAAGCCGGCGACCTTCGAGCGCTTGGCCGCGTTGACGAACCAGCGGCGCAGATTCGTTATGTCGGTGCGGTCGAGTGCACGGGCCTGCACCGGGTCGTTGGTGAAGGTGCGGATCGGCAGGGCGGAGGGGGCGAGCGGCACTTCCTTGGTGTAGAAATTCGGGCCGTTGATGCCGGAATAGGCGAGCTGGATGCCGGCGAGCGCGCCATGCACCTTCATCGCGTCGGACATGCGGCGAAGGCCGGGAATGTCCTTGTCCTCCCACAGGCGCAGCTCGATGAAGGGCGTGATCTCCGAGGTGTGGTGCATCTCGGTCTGCTCGGTGAAGATGACGCCCCAGCCGCCCTCCGACTTGATGCCGCGCATGGCTGCGGCCGCCGATGGGTCGCGATAGCCGCCGCCATTGCAATGCGGCACCTGGTAGAACCGGTTCTTGGCGACATGCGGGCCGATCGCCAGCGGTTCGAACAGGATATCGTATTTGGCATCGCGCATGGCAGTCCCCGGGGTTTCCGCGGCTATTGGATGGGGCGAAGGGTTTTTGGTAAATGACGCGTTCCGGAAACGGGGATTAGGCTCAGGCTAATCACGAGCGCGCGTGTTCTTTAGCTATGTTCTCAATTTTTGCGCGAAAGCGCCGCCGCGCCAAGGCGGATAAAAAATCTTCTTTTGTTTTCAATTTCTTGTGTGAAGCCGATCACTGGCTCCCGATCGCGTATCGGGACGCTTTCGGGAGCCGGTGCCGCTCGTGCTCAAGGCTTGGGCGTGCCCGCGCCGCTGGCGCGGGCAGATGCCTAGTATTTCACCCACACGGTTTTGAGCGCGCAGTACTTGTCGAAGCTGTGAATGGAGAGGTCGCGGCCGAAACCGGACTGCTTCATGCCGCCGAAGGGCGTCATGGCCGAGAGCGCGTCGACGGTGTTGACCGAGACCGTCCCGGCTTGCAGCCTGTCGGAAACCGAGAGCGCGCGGGAAAGGTCGCGCGTCCAGACGGAGGCGGCAAGGCCGTATTCGCTGTCATTGGCGATGCGCAGGGCCTCCTCGTCGCTGTCGAAGGGCGTGATGGCGAGCACGGGACCGAAAATCTCCTCCCGCGCGATGCGGGCATCCGGCGGCACCTCGTTGAAGATCGTCGGCTGGATGTAGCAGTCCGAGCCGTCGCGCGTCTCGCGTTCGCCGCCATGGGCAAGGCGGCCTTCCTTGCGGCCGATGTCGATATAGCCTGCCACACGGTCGGCATGGCTCTTCTCGACCAGCGGCCCCATGCGGGTGGCGGGATTCAGCGGGTCGCCGAGTGGCCAAGCGGCGGTGGCGGCGATCAGTTTCTGCGTGAACTCTTCCTGCACGGAGCGGTGGCCCAGCAGGCGGGAATTGGCGGAGCAGACCTCGCCGGAATTGAACAGGATGCCGAAGGCCGCCATCTCGGCCGCCTTGTCGAGATCGGCGTCGGCGAAGACGAGGTTCGGCGACTTGCCGCCGGTCTCCGGCCAGACCTGCTTCATGTTGCTTTCCCCGGCATAGGTCATGAAGAGCTTGCCGACCTTGGTCGAGCCGGTGAAGACCAGCGCGTCGACATCCGCATGCAGGCCGAGGGCGCGGCCGGCATCCTCGCCGAGGCCGGGCACGACGTTGAGCACGCCGTCCGGCAGGCCGGCCTCGGAGGCAAGCTCGGCCAGCATCAGGGCGGAGAGCGGCGATTGTTCGGCCGGCTTCAGTACGACGGAATTTCCGGTGGCGAGCGCCGGGGCGAGCTTCCAGGTCGCCATGTCCAGCGGGAAGTTCCACGGCACGACCGCACCGATGACGCCGAGCGGCACGCGGCGGATCAGCGCGAGATCGCCCTGGCCGGTGGGCGCGATCTCGTCATAGAGCTTGTCGATCGCCTCGGCGTGCCACTGGAAGAAATGCGCCGCGCCGGGCGCGTCGATGGTGGAGCTGTCGCTGATCGGCTTGCCCATGTCGAGCGTATCGAGCAAAGCGAGTTCCGGCACGTTCTGTCGGATGAGCGCGGCGAGGCGCAGCAGCACCTCCTTGCGTTCTGCCGGCGACTTGCCGGACCAGCGGCCATCGTTGAAGGCACGGCGGGCGGCGGCGACGGCGGCATCGATATCCTCGGCCGTGCCGCGGGCGACGGCGGTGAGGACCTGCCCGTTGGCGGGGTTCACGGTTTCGAACCGCCCGCCCTTGGCCGCCTCGCGAAAGCCGCCGTCGATATAGAGGCGGTTTCGCAATGTGAGGCTCGCGGCGCGCGTGCGCCAGTCGGATGTCGTGGTGGTCATGAAGTGCCTTTCTCCTCCTGGGTATCGTCGGCGCAAACCGGCAGGTCCATGCCCATGCCGCGGATCCTCTCGCTGCAGAAATCGATGAAACGCCGGACGGTGAGCGCCGGGCTTGCGCCGCGCATGGCGATGATGCCCATGCGCATGGGGCGCAGGTTGCCGGCAAGCGAGACGAAATTCAACCTGCCGCCATCCAGCGCATAGGTGGAGACCGGCCGGATGTTGGCGATCGAATAGCCGAAGCGGTTGGCGACCATCGCCCGCATGACGGACATGTCGCGGGTGCGCTCGACGATATGCGGCGCAAGGCCGGCCTCGCGGAAGAGCGAGAGGAAATAGGCCGAGGAATAGGGCAGGTCGAGCAGGATCATCGGGTGGGCGGCAAGCTCCTCCACCGTCACCTCGGGACGCCCGGCCAGCGGATGGTCCTCGTGGAGCACCGCATAGGGCGGCAGCACGGCGAGCTCGTGGAACTCCATGTCGGCCGGGATGTCGAGATCGTAGCTGAGCGCGATGTCGAAGCGCGCCATGCGCAGGCCTTCCAGGATGCGGGCATGGTCGCGCTCGTACTGGAAGAAATCGACATCGGGATAGGCATCGGAAAAGGCGCGGCGCAGTGCTGGAATGACGGCCTGCGCGAAGGTGACGAGACAGGCGACATGCAGCGGTCCGCGCACCTGTCCGGTCAATTCGTTGGACAGCGCGTTGAACTTGGCGGCCTCGCCGAGGACATGCCGGGCCTGCTCGACGAAGCTCCGGCCGGCCTGCGTCAGCGACAGCCCGTGCGCATGGCGGCGCACGAAGAGCGTGATGCCGAATTCCCGCTCGAGCTGCGATATCGCTGCGGAAACCGAGGGCGCGGAGACGTTCACCCGTTCCGCGGCTTCAGTGACGGAGCCGTACTCGCCGACGGCGACGAGATATTCCAGCTGGCGGAGGGTGAAGCGCAAGACCATGTCCGGTGTCCTTGTTGTCTGTCAATTAAGGAGCAGATCGGCGCGCAGGGAAAGGGTTGTTTCGGTGCGAGGCTGGGGATAGGCCGGGGCGGAGCGGCTAAATCGCGGCCCGCCCCGGTCAGGATTCTCGCCAGGTGAGAAGCCACTGATTGAACCCGGCCGCAAGGCCGGTCGGCGTGGATCCGGCCATCTCGTAGGCCCCGACGATCGGGTTGATGTTCGGGCACAGCAGGATGAGCTGGCCCTCGCGCAGCTCCCGCTCGATCAGCGAGGGGCTTGCCTGGCCGATGCCGAGGCCGGTCATGCAGGCGTCGATCGACGCTTCGTCGGTGTCGAAGGTGATGCTGCCGCCGCGCGGCTGGAACGCGATATCCGCCGCCGCGCACCAGCGCCGCCATGACCACGCATCCGCCGTGTCGAGCAGGATCGGCAGATCGAGCAAGGCGCTAGGCGTCATCGTCTTCGCCGTGCCGCCGATCAGCAGCGGCGAGCAGACGGCGACCGTCCGGTCGAGCAGGAAGGCGGAGGCGAAGCGGGCTTCGTCCGCCCCGCGCCTGTAGGTCACCGTGACGTCGGGAACGTCGCTGGCGCCGAGCGCGAGCGACTGGATGTTGAGGTCGACATTGGGATTTTCCTGCAGGTAGGCCCCGAGCCGCGGGATCAGCCAGCGCCGCGCCAGCGTGATGGGCGCCTGGATCACCAGGCGCACGCGATCCGGCAGCAGGGCGCGCGTGCCGTTGTCGATCGTGGCGAGGGCGGCATTCACATGGGTCAGGTACTGCCGGCCCGCATCGGTCAGCGAGATCGTGTTGTGCCCGCGATGGAAGAGCTGGACGCCCAGCGCCTCCTCCAGCGACTTGATCTGCCGGCTGATCGCGCCCGGCGTCAGGTGCAGTTCGCGCGCCGCCAGCGTGAGGCTGCCCGTGCGCGCCGCGATAGAGAAGGCGGGGAGCGTTGCCAGCGGCGGCAGTTTGGCGCGCGTGGATTGAGGATTTCTCATGCCGGCGTGAGAATCTTTCGCTTGCAAATAAGTTGACCGTATCTATCCACATTGTGTCGACGCGACAAGAATTATCCGGGAAGCCCGACGTGAAGACCGACAGGCGAAATCGGTGCGACCTGAGCACGCCGGGCTTCATGCCGCGCGGCGGCGTGCATTCCGCGCAACGGCAAGCCCCGCCTGCAGCGCGCCACTGTCATCGCTGACCACATCTCAGGGAGAGAACCATGTTGTCCAGTTTTGTCTTGCCGCGCAGCCGTGCCGTGCTGTTCGCCGCCTGCCTCGTCGCGCTCTCGGGTCCCGGTCTTGCCCAGGATGCCACGCAGAAGGTGATCGACGATCGCGGTGTCGAAGTCGAGGTTCCCGCCCATCCCAAACGCATCGCGTCGATCTCGTTCTTCGCCGACGACGTGGCGCTCGCGCTCGGCATCAAGCCGGTGGCCAGCACCTACATGGTGGCCGACCGCCCGCCGGAATTCCTGCTCGGCCTCACCGGCGACATGACGCAGATCGGCCAGCGCGCCAAGCCGAACCTCGAGCTTCTCTCCGAAGCGAAGCCGGACCTCATCGTCGCGATCCGCCGCTACACCGTCGGCAACGCGCCGCAGCTCGAAAAGATCGCGCCCTATGTCGCCTGGAACATGGAGCTGCTCGACGGCAGCGACAAGGAAATCGAGGCGCTGGCCAAGATCCTCGGCAAGCCCGAGCGCGGCGTCGAGCTGAACAGGGAGTTTCGCGCGCATCTTGCCGAGGTCGCGGCCAAGGCGCCGAAGGACACGCATCCCCGCTACGCCATCATGTGGGGCGGCGAGGTGCCGTTCGCCTTCCATGACGAGAACACCTCCGCCTCGATCGTGAACGCCATCGGCGGCGAGAACATCGCCGGCGCCATGACGCCGGGCGGCGAGTTCGGCATCGATCTCAGCCTCGAAACCATGCTCGAGAAGGATCCGGAAGTGCTCTTCATCTATGACTACGGTCCGGATCGCCCGCACGAGAGCAACCCGATCTGGAAGGAACTCACGGCGGTCAAGAACAACCGGGTCTTCTATGTCGGCGACCAATGGGTCGAGACCAACGGCCCGATCGCCCGCGAGATCGTGCTGCGCGAGGCGGCCCACTACCTCTATCCCGATATCTTCCCCAAGGTCGACGTGAAGGCGGAAGCGGCCAAGATCATCCCGGCGGAACTCCAGAAGTAAGCGGTTGGCCGCGACGACGATGGACGCACGGAAATCCTCGATAGCCATCGGCCTCATCGTCGTCGCGACCCTTCTCGTCATCGCGGCCGGGCTGATGCCCGGCGCAAGAACGCTCTCCTTCGACGCCGTCCTGCGGGCGCTCTTCAGTCCGGATGGCAAGATCGAATCGATCCTCGTCTGGACCCTCCGGCTGCCGCGCAGCCTTGCCGCCGCGACGGCGGGGGCGGGGCTTGCCGTGTCCGGCTATCTCCTCCAGTCGCTCACCCGCAACCCGCTTGCCGATCCCGGCATCACCGGCGTCACCGCCGGGGCGATCGCGCCGATCGTCACCTGCTTCGTCTTCCTGCCCTCTGTTTCCGGGCTCTACTATCCGTTCGTCGGCCTTGCCGGCGGTCTTGCGGCTGCCTCGGTGACGTTCTGGGTGGCGCGTGGCGGCAAAGGCCATCCGCTTCATCTCGCGCTCGGCGGCGTCAGCGTCTCGCTCTTTCTCGGCGCGATCACGATCTACGTGCTGCTTTTCGCCGGTCCGCAGTCGACCGCGCTGTTGTTCTGGCTGGCGGGGGGCTTTGCGGGCCGGACCTGGGTGAACCTCATCCAGATGCTGCCATGGGTGCTGGTCGGGGTGTCGGGCGCCTTGATCCTCCATCGGGTCCTCGCCATGTTCTGCCTCGACGATCATTCCGCCGCGGCGATGGGGGTGCAGCTCACTCTATGGAAACCGGTCCTGCTCCTGCTCGGCATATGCCCCGTGGCGGGCGTTGCGCCCGTCGCCGGGCCTGTCGCCTTCGTCGGCCTGGCCGCGCCGCATATCGCCCGGTTGTTGAAACCGTGCGGCACTGTCTGGGAGATCGGCCTTACCGCCGCGCTCGGCGCGCTGATCGTGACGTCGGCGGACCTCGTCGCGCGAACCATCGCCATTCCCAAGGAACTGCCGGTCGGCATCGTCACCGCACTCATCGGCGGGCCGCTCTTCGTCTATCTCATCCAGCGGGGCCGGCTCGATTTCAAGGGGCAGGGCGCATGAGCGCGAACGCCCCGGCCATCGGCCAGCCGAGCCGCTGGATCCTGTTCGCCGCCCTGGCGCTCGTCCTCATCTCCTTCGTGGCGGCCGTTTTTCTCGGCATCGTCGATATCCCCGCCCGGGACGTCCTGTCGGCGCTGACCGGGACCGGGTCGCCGGAAGCCCGGTCGATCATCCTCGACATCCGGCTGCCGCGGATCGTGACGGGCATTCTCGCCGGGATGCAGTTCGCCCTGGCGGGTCTCCTGCTCCAGACGATCACGCGCAACCCGCTCGCCGATCCCTCGCTGATGGGCGTCTCGCAGGGCGCGACCCTGACGGTGACGCTGTTCCTCCTGTTCACGGTCTATCTTGCCAATCCGGATTCCTATTCCGTGAACGAACTGCCGATCGCATGGCTCCCGCCCGCCGGCATGATCGGCGGCATGGCCGCGGGCGGCATCATCTACCTGCTCGCCTTCCGCCTCGACCTCAGCCCGCTGCGGATCACGCTCTGCGGCATCGCCATCGGCGCGGTGCTGCACGCCATCGCCATCGGGCTCATCGCGGGGTGGGGCTCGGCGCGCATCGAGATCATTCTCGAATGGCTCTCCGGCAGCCTCTATGCACGCACCTGGGATCATGCGCTCTTCCTGCTGCCGTTCACGGTCGCGGGGCTTGGCATGCTTCCGCTGATCTATCGGCCGCTCATCCTGCTCCGGTTCGATGCGGCCGTCGCCCGTTCCTTCGGGCTTTCCTATAGACGGCAGTTCTCGCTCGTCCTGCTCGTCTCCTGCGCACTCGCGGCCAGCGCCGTGGGTGCCGTCGGGCCGATCGTCTTCGTCGGCCTGATCGTCCCGCATCTGGCGCGGTTCCTCGCGGGCCGGCATTTCCCGCTGGTCCTTCCGCTCACCATCGTCCTCGGCGCCGTCATCGTCACGCTGGGCGACCTGGTCGGCCGGCTGGCCGGCGGGCCGGAGGAGGTCCCGATCGGCGTCGTCACTGCCCTCATGGGCGTTCCCGTCATGCTCGCACTTCTGCGCAAGGTTCCGTGAGATCGCTAATGCCGCTCACCTGTTCGCACCTGTCGGTTTCCTATGGTCGCCGAAGGGCGCTGTCCGGCTTTTCCCTTTCCATGGAAAAGGGGGAAATCCGCGCCCTCATCGGCCCGAACGGGTCGGGCAAGAGCACCGCGCTGCAGGCCCTGGCCGGCCTGATCGCCCCGTCGGAAGGCCGGGCCGAGATCGAGGGCGTATCGGTCGCCTCGATGTCGCGGCGCGCGATCGCGAAGAAACTCGCCTTCCTGCCGCAGCAGCCCGTCGCCCCGGACGAGATGACGGTGGCCCAGCTCGTGCGCCAGGGCCGCTTTCCCCATGTCGGCCTGTTCCGGTCCTATGGCCGGAAGGACGAGGAGGCGATCGCATGGGCGCTCGAAAGCACGGGCCTGACGGGCCTTGCCGGCCGAACGCTCCAGGAGCTCTCCGGCGGCGAGCGCCAGCGCGCCTGGATCTCGGCGGCCCTGGCGCAGGAGGCCGCGATCCTGCTCCTGGACGAACCGACATCCTTCCTCGATATCGGCTACCAGGTGGAGGTGCTGGACCTCGTCCATCGCCTGAGCCGCGAGCGCGGCGTGACGATCGTCATGGCGATCCACGACATCAACCAGGCGATCGCCGTCAGCGACCGCATCTCGCTTCTGGAGAAGGGCGAGCTGCGGTTCGACGGCGCGCCGAAAGCGCTCTCCGAAAGCGGCCTTGTCGAAAAGACCTTCCGGGTAAAGGGCACGTTCGTCGAGGTCGCCCCCGGCAAGCCGCCCCATTTCGACGTCGAGCTTACGAAGCTGAACCGCTCGGGGCCTTGACGAGGCGGAAGACGATCTTCGTTTGCGTGTAGTAGTCGAGGGCGTCGGCGAAGTCGGGCGTCCAGCCGTCGGCGATGAAGGGGATGAAGCCGTCAAACTCCAGCTTGCGGCCGGAAACCTCGAAGCCGGCGCGGGTAAAGGCCCTGGCATAGTCGGTGATCGACCGATCCTGGACGACCGTGTTCGTGCGCTTGGCCACCAGATCGCGCCACTTCGGCCAGAGCGGGTTGTCGGTGTGGCAGCCCGTGACGGCGTAGTAGACGCCGCCCGGCTTCAGCGCCTTGAAGATATCGGCGGCATGGGCATCGATGTCCTCGATGAGATAGATCACCTCGTGGCTGATCGCGAGATCGAATTCCTCGACCCAGCCCTCGAGCGTTCCGCCCACGGCATGCTGGACGGGAATGTTGCCCTTGAAGGCCTCGGCCTTGGCGATCGACTGTTCGGCGATATCGATGCCGAGGGCCTTGCGGAAGGGACGGATCGCATAGAGGTGTCGCAGCAGGCCCCCCTGGTTGCAGCCGAAATCGAGCACGCTTTTCGCGCGGAGGTCCCGTTCGACGATCAGGTCGAAGAGGTGCCGCCAGATCGGCGCATGGCCATCCGACATCCGGTCTTCCGCGTCGGGATCGACATACCAGGTGGTGATGGTCTTGCTGTCCTGGCTCATGGCCGCCTCCGATGCGATTCTGTTTTGACCAGTTTCTTACGGGACGCGGCCGTGCACAAACGCGTGAGGCGCGTTTTGCGACATGGCTGGTGGATAACCGGCTTTTTCGTCGGTCATCGTATGGATCTAGTCAGGATCGTCGAACACGGCGTTCAGCACGGCTACGGTGCCCGCGATCGCGATGCCCGGCCAGATCATCAGCGCAGGATGGTCGAAGATGAAGACGCGGTATTCGAAGAGCATGGAGCCCCAGTCGGGCTTGGACGGATCGGCACCGAGGCCGATGAAGGCGAGCGAGGCATAGGCGACGACGGCAAGGCCCGCCTGGTTGCCGACATGGGAGAACATCAGCGGCAGGGTGTTGGGCAGGAGGTGCCGGGCGATCATGCGTCCCGGCGGCACGCCGAGCGCCCTTGCCGCCAGAATGAACGGCTGGCTGATCACCCGCCGGCTCAGCGCGTGGGCGAACAGGGCGTGGGGACCGATGCCGGCAAGGCCGAGCGCCAGGCCAGCGCTCAAAGGCGTGAGGCCGAAGATCGCGGCGGCGGTGAGCGCGATGATCAGGGTCGGCACGGTGATGAAGAATTCGCAGCAGCGTAGCAGCACGCTTTCCCGCCAGCCGCCGAGCACGGCGGCGGCCGTGCCGAGCAGCGTACCCGCGGTAAAGCCGATGAAGCCGACCGAAAGCAGGACGCAGGCCGTGCGCCAGCCGCCCGCCAGGATGCGGGAGAGGAGGTCGCGGCCGAGATGGTCTGTGCCCAGCGGATGGCTGGCGGTCATGCCGGAATGGCGCGCCAGGATGTCCACCGCGTCCGGGTCGTGCGGCTGCCAGAGACCGCCGAGGAGGAGAAAGACGGCCAATGCCGTAAGCGCGAACGTGCGGACCATCAGGCGAGCCGGGGATCGAGAAGGCGGAGGGCGAGGTGGACGAGCGCGTTCATGACCAGCAGCCAGAGCGCGATGACCATGACATAGGCTTGCAGCACCATCTGGTCGCGCACGGCGATGCTCTGCACCAGAAACTGGCTGAGACCGGGCAGGTTGAAGAGGATCTCCATCGTCGCGGTGGAGCCGATCACCCAGCCGGCCTCCGAACGCACTGCGGATAGAAGAGCGTAGAAGGCGCCGCGATGGGCATGGCGCCAGAGCGCCTGGCGGTGCGAGAGGCCCTTGGCAAGCGCCGTGCGGAAATAGGGTCGCCGCGCCGTTTCAGCCATGTCGCGCCGGTAGACCCGGCAGAAGACCGCGACCGAATGCAGCGCGATCAGCAGGATCGGCAGCACGAAGGCGGCGGCGTCATTGGCGAAGGGGCGGATCCAGCGAAATTGCACGCCGATCACCCAGAGCAGGATGAGCCCGAGCCAGAATCCGGGAACCGCCTGGACGAAGACCGACAGCGCCCGGCTGCCGCGGTCGGCAAAACCGCCCGGTCGCGCGGCGGCGAGGAAACCGAGGGGAACCGCAAGGGCGATGGCGAGAAGAAGGCCGGAAAGGCCGAGCACAAGCGAGACGGGCAGCCGCGCGCGGAACTCGGCGAACACGGGCTCGCCGGTGCGGAAGGAGCGGCCCCAGTCGCCCGTCACGAAATCCGCAAGCCAATGCAGGTAACGCTGGACCAGGGGCCGGTCGAGGCCCCAATCCGCCCGAAGCGCGGCGACGGTCTCCTCCGTCGCCGGCAGGTTCCAGGCCCGGATGGCGATCTCGACCGGATCGGCCGGCATCAGCGCGATGAGGGTGAAGGAGGCGAAGGAAAGCGCCACCAACCCCACCATCGAGAAGACGCCGGCCCGGACGAAGCCCATTCTGGCGCCTTATCTCGCCTCGCCGATATCGGCGCGCAGGACGTAGTAGTCCGAGCCCCACGGCTCGTAGTTCTGCAGCCGCTTCGACAGGCCGACATACCAGACCGGCGAGACGAGGAACGAGGCCGGGGCGTCGACGAAGAGCTTCGCCTGGGCGTCGAACGCGATCGCCGCCCGCCGGTCGGCGTCGCCCTCGGAGGCGAAGCGGTCGAGGATCGCGTCGAATTCGGCGGAGGCGTATTTTGCGTAGTTCAGCGCGGCGCCCGTGCGCAGCATGGAATTGAGGAAGAAGGCGGGATCGCCGTTCGGCGCCGTGTGCTGCGCCCAGAGCGCGATGTCGAAATTGCCGGTGGATGCCGCTTCCTGGATGTTCTCGATCACCTGCGTGTCGAGCGCGATGCCGATCTTGGCGAACTGCGACTTGACCACGGGCAGCATGGTCACGAGATCGGGGCGTTGCGGATAGGTGATGGCGAGCAGGCGCAGCGGCGCTCCGTCCTTCTGGCGGATTCCGGCGGCATCCTTCGTCCAGCCCGCCTCGTCGAGAAGCGCTTCGGCCTTGGTGATATCGGTCGGCCGCGGCTCCTTGCCGGCGAAGGGGAAGTAGGCGGCGTAGGCGCCGGTTGCCGGTTCCCCGCCGTTGATCGCGGCGGCCAGCTCCCTGCGGTCGAAGGCAAGGTCGAGCGCCTGGCGCACCTTCACGTCGGCCAGGGCCGGCCGAGCCGTGTTGAGGAAGGCGAGATACTGGTAGCCGACCGGGAAGGACTTGATCGTCAGGTCCGGATTGGCCTTCAGGCGGCCCACCACCTCGGACGGCAGGCCGAAGGCGAGGTCGAGCTCGCCCGATTCCAGCGCCAGCGTCATGCTCTGGGCATCGCCGAACCGGCGGAATTCCACCGGGGAACGCGTTTGCGCGCCGGAGAAATGCGCGTTCGGCTCCAGCGCCAGCGCCGTATCGGCCTTGAAGTCGGCGATCCGGTAAGGGCCGGTGAAGACGGCGCTGCCGTCGTCGGCGAGCGTGTAGGCGATCAGCGGCCATTCGGCGAAGAGCGCCTGGAGGAAGGCGACCGGCTTTTCCGTGGTGATCTTCAACGTCAGGTCGTCGGCGGCCTCGAAGGTCAGCCTGCCGCCTGTCGCGAGCGCGGCCTTGTTGGTGGCGAAGGTGTGGTCGAAGCCGGCGGCGAGCGCGGCAGCCGTCACCGGCGAGCCATCGGAAAACGACCGGTCCGGCTTCAGCGTGACGGTCCAGGTGAGGTCGCCCGTGCGCTCGGCCTTTTCGGCGAGCGCCGGCACCAGCCGTCCGTCCTTGTCGACGGTGAAGAGGTTTTCGCCGACGCCGTGGCTGACCAGCGCCCAACCGTTCGACCCCTTGGCCGGGTCCAGCCCGCTCGTGATGTAGGTGGCGCCGACATGCAGCGGCTCGGCGGCGGATGCCGGGCCTGTGCCGCCTATGGCGATCGCGGCGAGCCAGGCCGCAGCAAGGCGCGAAAGGATTTTGGAAGACATGGTCTCTCCTTCAGGTCTGTTCGGGAAGATGGCGCAGCCGCTGCTTGCGGCCGGTCGGGTGATAGGCGTAGGCCTCGACGATCCGGCCGCCGACGAGGTGTTCGGCAATGATCCGGTCGACGGCCTCTTCCGTGACGCCGCCGTAATAGGTCCCCTCCGGGAAGACCTGCAGGACGGGCGAGAGGTTGCAGGGGCCGAGGCAGGTGGACTTGGCGGTCATGACGCCATCGCCGGTCACGCGCAGCTTCTGCCGCTCCTGCTGGTTGCGCAGGTGTCCCCAGATGGCGTCCGCGCCGGCCGAGTTGCAGGGGCCGCCCTGGCAGACGAGCACGCGGCGCTTCTGCGCCGGCACGAGCGAGCCTTCGGCGGCCGGCCGGGCAGGGGCGGACAGATCCAGGTCCTGCGACGTCCCGGCAAGGTCTTCGATGAGGCGCGCCATGACGGTGCTGGAGGCAGGGCTTGCGGCAATCGACAGCGACGGCCAGGGACGCGGATCGGCCGCCCGCCAGCGCTTCAGCGTTTTCGTCAGCCAGTTGTGAAAGCTCGGCTCCATCGGCAGCATCAGCGGGACGAGAAGGATCCTGCCGGCATTTTCTTCGACGAGATCGAGCAGGGCCTCGCGCAGCGAGGGCGTGCCCTGTTCGGTGAAGGCGAAGCGTACGATCCGGGCGCCGGCGAGGCCCTCGGCGAGCGTGGCGAGGCGCCGCATGTCCTGGTGCGGTGCGGCGGCGAAGGCGGACTTGGCAAGGAGCAGCACGGCGTCCGGCGCCGGGGGGCTCGAAGAAGGACTGGTGCTCTTGGTCGTCAACGCTGCCTCATTTGCGAGGCGGCATCGAAATGACGGGTTTCTCTCACAGCGCCTGCGGTGACAGCCGTCATTCCTGCGGCACACCCCGACCACGGAATCACACGATGTCAGGCAGGTCTCCTGGCTTGCGGGTCGAGGCCTTCGGCCCGTCTTCCCGGCATCTCTGCCAGTGACATCGTGGGCGAAAGGCTCACCGCTTACAGTTGCGGGACAGCTCCGGTCTTCCACCGGATTCCCTCTTAGCTCCTGCCGACGGCAGGAGAACCATGACGCGGTGAACCTACAGCCTCGGTCGGTGCTGTCAACCGGCCTGCCGGCCTCGGCCCGATTCCCGAAAGGCGCCGATGATCTTCGAGCACGCCCCGGCCATGGCGGATCGCGGATGCCGGTCACCCACCCACCACGATGACGCATTCAGGAAGCCCGGCCCGGCTCCGTCGGCCCGTCTGCCAGCCCGGAACGGGCGATCTATTCTTCGGCCGATCTATCGCATCCCGATGATCCGATTGCCGGATTTGGCATTTCCGCCGGAGGATGCGCGAGGGAGGTGCACCGTGTGCGGCAAGATCGCGGAATCTCCAATCGCGACATGAAACCGTCTCCGGCGCCTGACGTCGTGATCGATTTTATCGATTAATAGGAGCAAGCCATTGATCTTGTTTTAGTTCTTCCATCCCTGAATACTGATCAAAAGCCGGTATTTATGGGAAACGAGCATGGTAACGACCGCGGAAGCCTTAATCGACAAAACTGCTGATTTCATCGACCGGCTTGTTGCCGGGCACCGGCCGGGCCATGGTCTCGCCCGCCCATTCTACCATGATCCGGAAATCTACCGGCGCGACATGGAGCGCATCTTCCGGCGCCACTGGCACTGCATCGCCCACGAGAGCGTCATCCCCGACGTGAACGACTTCGAGGTCTTCCGCATCGATACCGAGCAGGTCATCGTCACCCGCGCGCCGGGTGGCTCGATCCATGCCATGCTCAATGTCTGCCGCCATCGCGGCGCGGAGGTCTGCACGAAGCCGAAGGGCAATGCGCGGGTCTTCGTCTGTCCCTATCACGCCTGGACCTATGGCAATGATGGCAGCCTGCGCGCCGCGCGCCTGATGCCGAAGGATTTCAGGCGGGAGGACCATGGGCTGAAGACGCTGCATGTCCGCGTCGTGGAAGGCCTGATCTTCATCTCCTTCGCCGAGGTGCCGCTGGCGTTTTCCGAGGTCGAGCACCTCCTGCATGCGACCTGTGGCCAGTATGGCTGGGGAAGCGCCAAGGTTGCCCACCGCGAAAGCTACCCGGTTGCCGCCAACTGGAAGCTCGCCGTCGAAAACTACGTCGAATGCTATCATTGCGGTCCCGCGCACCCCGAATATTCGCAGACCCATGCGCTGGAGCAGCCGCTGCACATGATCGAGGCGATGAATGCCGCGATGGAGCAGCGCACCTGCGCCCTCGGCATCGAGGTCGGCTCGGGCAATCACTGGCAGACCTCGCGCGAAGGCCGCGAGGCGATCCACGCCTTCCGCTACGCGCTCTATGAGGGTGTGGAGAGCGGCAGCGAGGACGGCAGGGCGGTCGCGCCGCTGATGGGGCGCTTCACCGGTTTCGACGGCGGCGTCACCTCCATCCATCTCGGCGGCACGACCTTCCTCGTCTGCTATCCGGACCATGGCATGATCTACCGCTTCATTCCGAAGACGGCGGAAAGCTGCGAGATGGAACTGATCTGGCTCGTCGACGGCAAGGCGGAGGAAGGCAGGGACTACGACCTCGCGAAGCTGACCTGGCTCTGGAAGGTCACGACGGCGGAGGACAAGGCGATCATCGAGCATACGGCGCGCGGGGTGCAATCGCACTATTTCGTGCCCGGCCCCATCGCGCCGATGGAACATAACGAGCTGCGCTACATCGACTGGTATCTCGACGAGATCGGCCGCCCCTGAGAATTTCGGAGCAACCAGATAAATAAAGATATAAAGATTTCTTTATGTATATTGACAATCTGTCCGTGATGGCGTGAAGTCGTCGCGTCGTGGTTCCCTGGGGCGGTATGTCCGCTTCAGGGCTAAGAGGGAATCCGGTGCGCCGATCGTTCGGCAATGCCGGGGCTGCCCCCGCAACTGTGAGCGGCGAGCCGCTGTCCAGCAATGTCACTGAGGCGAGAGCCTTGGGAAGACGGACAGCGGCGATGACCCGTGAGCCAGGAGACCTGCCAAGACGAAATAACGTCCACGGGCGGGGTGTCCCGGTGGTTGCTGCACCTGCCCGTCAAGACGGCGGGCCTGCACGCGTCCGCTTTACCCATGCCCCCAGAAACCAATGGGGTATGACAATGTCACATCAATCTCTTGCGACCGCTTCTCTGGGCTTTCCGCGCATCGGCCGCCACCGCGAGCTGAAGTTTGCGCTCGAAGCCTTCTGGTCCGGCAGGATCCCGGACACCGAACTTATCGAAACGGCGAAGACGCTGCGTGCCGAACACTGGAAGCTTCAGCAGGAACACGGGATCACGCGGATCCCCTCCAACGATTTCTCCTTCTACGATCACGTTCTGGACACGGCCGTCATGGTCGGCGCCATTCCGCATGTTTATGGGTGGGATGGCGGGGAGGTGCCGCTGTCCCTCTATTTCGCCATGGCGCGCGGCAGCCAGGGCGACGGCCATGCGGATTGCGGCCACGCCCGTCACGGCCACGGGGTTCCGGCGCTGGAAATGACGAAGTGGTTCGACACCAACTACCACTACATGGTTCCGGAAGTCGCGGAAGACCAGGTCTTCAGGCTGACCACGCAGAAGCCCGTCGCTCACTTCCTGGAAGCCAAGGCCCTCGGCATCCACACGCGCCCGGTGGTGCTCGGCCCGGTCACGTTCCTCAAGCTCGCCAAGGCGCGGCCCTCGACCTTCAAGCCGCTCGACCTCCTGACGCGGCTGCTCCCGGTCTACGAAGAACTCTTCCGCCGCCTGGGCGCTGCGGGCGCCGACTGGGTGCAGGTTGACGAGCCGATCCTGGCGCTCGATCTGACGGAGGGCGAGCGCCATGCCTTCAAGCTGGCCTATGAGGCGCTGGCCAAGGCCGCGCCCGGCCTGAAGGTCATGCTGACGACCTATTTCGGCGCGCTTGCGGACAATCTCGATGCAGCGGCCGTGCTGCCGGTGGCCGGCCTGCACATCGATCTTGCCCGCGCGCCCGAACAGCTCGACGCGGTCGCAAGCGCCGTTCGCCCCGGGCAGGTCCTGTCGCTCGGCGTCGTTGACGGGCGCAACATCTGGCGGGCGAACCTCGCCGCCATTCTCGACCGGCTGGCCCCGCTCGTGGAAGGGCGTGGTGGCGAATTGGTGGAGGTCGCGGCCTCGTGCTCGCTCCTCCATGTCCCGATCGACCTTGAACTGGAAACGGCACTCGATCCCGATCTGAAGTCCTGGCTGTCCTTCGCCACGCAGAAGCTCGGCGAGCTCTCAACGCTCGGCAAGGGGCTTGCGCAGGGCAGGGATGCCGTCCGGCACGCCATCGACAGCGCCTCGCAGGCTATCGCCGCCCGTGCATCCTCGCCGAAAGTGACCGACCCGCTCGTGCAGGGGCGCATTGCCGGCATCGACGCCGGCATGAAGGCCCGCAAGCACGCCTTTGAGGCGCGCCGGCAGGTCCAGGCGGAAACGATCAAGCTGCCGCTCTTCCCGACCACGACGATCGGCTCGTTCCCGCAGACCGGTGACGTTCGCAAGGCCCGTTCCGCCCATGCCAGGGGCACGCTCAGCTACAAGGACTACGAAGCCTTCCTCCAGCAGGAAACGGCGGCGGCCATCCGCTGGCAGGAGGAGATCGGGCTCGACGTGCTTGTTCACGGCGAGTTCGAGCGCAACGACATGGTGCAGTATTTCGGCGAGCAGCTTTCGGGCTTCGCCTTCACGCAGCATGCCTGGGTGCAGAGCTACGGTTCGCGTTACGTGCGCCCACCGATCATCTTCGGCGACGTCTCGCGGCCGAACCCGATGACCGTGCGCTGGTGGCAATATTCCCAGTCGCTCACCGCCAAGCCGGTGAAGGGCATGCTGACCGGACCGGTGACCATCCTCAACTGGTCGTTCGTGCGGGATGATATCCTCCGGAGCGCGACGTGCCGCCAGATCGCGCTCGCCATCCGCGATGAGGTCGTGGATTTGGAGAAGGCTGGTGCGAAGATGATCCAGATCGACGAGGCGGCTCTCCGGGAAGGCCTGCCGCTTCGCCACAAGGACTGGCAGCACTATCTGGATTGGGCAGTCGAATCCTTCCGCCTTTGCTCCTCCGGGGTCTCCGACGAAACCCAGATCCACACCCACATGTGCTATTCGGAGTTCAACGACATCATCGCGGCGATCGCCGCCATGGATGCCGACGTCATCTCCATCGAGACCTCGCGTTCGAAGATGGAGCTGCTCGATGCCTTCAGGAACTTCCAGTATCCGAACGAAATCGGCCCGGGCGTCTACGACATCCACTCGCCGCGCGTGCCCGACGTGGAGGAGATGACCGATCTCCTGTCGCTCGCCCGGCGGCGTCTCGAGGACCGCCAGCTCTGGATCAATCCCGACTGCGGGCTCAAGACGCGCAAGTGGGAGGAGGTCAGGCCGGCGCTCGTCAACATGGTGGAGGCCGCGCGCCGCCTGCGGGGCGAAGACGGCTCGGCGGTGGCGGCGCAATGAAGCGTGCGCTTGAAGACACTGCGATGCCGGGAGCAATCCCGGCATCGCCCAGCCGTCTCGTCGATCTTGTCTTCCCGGGGGATACCAACCATCACGGCACGCTGTTCGGCGGCGCCGGGCTGGCGCTGATGGACCGCATCGCCTTCATCGCCGCGACCCGCCACGGGCGCGTGCCCTTCGTGACGGCATCCGTCGATCGCGTCGATTTCCAGGCCCCCGCGCGCGTCGGGGAGCTGGTCGAGCTTGTGGCGCGCGTCTCGCGTGTCGGCCGCACATCGATGACGGTGGAGGTGGAGATGGTCGCCGAAGGCCTCGTCAGCGGCGAACGGCGGCTGTGCACGCGCGGCAGCTTCAGCATGGTGGCCGTTCCGGAAGGCAAGACGCCGGGCTGGTGCCTTCCGTCGCTGGCGGACATGCGGGAGCCGCCCAGCCACGGGGCATGCACGAGCGATATCGTTTTCGCCGACCAGGCGAACAGTTCCGGCCGCATGTTCGGCGGCGAGGCACTCGCCGCCATGACCAAGGCCGCCTTCGTCGCCGCCACGCGCCACGGCCGGTGCATCACGGTGCTTGCCGCCTCCGAACGGGTCGATTTCCGTGCGCCGGTCGCCGTGGGGTTGATCGTGGATACGGTGGCCACCGTGGCCCGCGTCGGGCGTACGTCGATGACCGTCGCGGTCGAGCTCTGGTCGGAAGACCTGACGAGCGGGACCCGCACATGCACCGCGAACGGCCGTTTCGTCATGGTCGCGGTCGATCGGCAGGACCGTCCCGTTCCCGTCGGCCGTCACGAAACCGTTGATAAGCCATCATAGCCGTTGACGCATTTTTTACCTCGTCTACTATATCTTGTGTTCGAGGTTCCTTCGATTCGAGAGGATCGAAGGCTAAGACGGGAATCCGGGGCGGCATGATGCCGCGTCAATCCGGAGCTGCCCCCGCAACTGTAAGCGGTGAGCATTCGTTCGACAAAGCCACTGGGATGTATGTCCTGGGAAGGCGAACGGATGCCGCGACCCGCAAGCCAGGAGACCTGCCTCGCGCATGAACGTCCACGGGCGGGGTGTCCGGTCGGCGAGCGTTGGGGCGCGAGTGATGCCGCCCCGCCGTCTCCCCTGATGCCCCGCAGAAATGTCTCGGGGTGAAGTCATGTCGATTTTGTTTCCAGTTCCTCCGCGCGAGTAAGCGGCGCCCCGCGTCCGGCCGTTCGCGGGCGGCCGCCCCTGTCATCTCCCAGCCTGAAGAACGGTCATCGGCGGATGTCCGAACGATTCCTGATGCCCGATTGCCAAATCACGAGGAAAGCCATGTCCATCACCGTCTATTCGAAACCCGCCTGCGTCCAGTGCACCGCGACCACCCGTGCGCTCGACCGCCAGGGCATCGACTACAGCGTCGTCGATATCTCCGAGGATGCCGATGCGTTCGCGCTCGTGCAGGGTCTCGGCTATCGCCAGGTGCCCGTCGTCGTTGCCGGCGAGCAGCACTGGGCCGGCTTCCGCCCGGACATGATCAGCGCGCTCGCCTGACCCCGCGCGATGACCCGGCTCGTCTATTTCTCCAGCCGGTCGGAAAACACCCACCGCTTCGTCGGGAAGCTCGGGGTCGCGGCGCTGCGGCTCCCGGTCGACGCGGCCGGGGAACCGCCGGAGGCGGGAAAGCCTTTCGTGCTGGTCTCGCCGACCTATGGCGGGGGCGGGGAGAAGGGGGCGGTGCCGAAACCGGTCATCCGCTTCCTCAACAATCCCCGCAACCGCAGCCTGATCCGCGGCGTGATCGCGGCCGGCAATACCAATTTCGGCACCGGCTATGCCGTCGCGGGCAACATCATCTCCGCAAAATGCGCCGTGCCGTTCCTCTATCGTTTCGAATTGCTCGGGACGGACGAGGATGTCGACAACGTCAGACAGGGACTGGAACGATTTTGGACACGATGACGCTCGAAAAAGCACCGAAGGCACCGGAGATCACGGCGCTGGACTACCACGCGCTGAACGCGATGCTGAACCTCTACGACGAGACGGGGAAGATCCAGCTCGACAAGGACCGGCTGGCGGCAAAGCAGTATTTCCTCCAGCACGTCAACCAGAACACGGTGTTCTTCCACAATCTCCGGGAAAAGCTCGATTACCTGGTGACGGAGGGGTATTACGAGCAGGAGGTGCTGGACCAGTATTCCTTCAACTTCGTGCGCGATCTGTTCGATCATGCCTATGACAGGAAATTCCGCTTTCCGACCTTTTTGGGCGCCTTCAAGTATTATACGTCCTATACGCTGAAGACCTTCGACGGGAAGCGCTACCTGGAGCGCTACGAGGATCGCGTCTGCATGGTGGCGCTGACCCTGGCGCGCGGCAACGAGCAGCTTGCCCGCGGCCTCGTCGACGAGATCATTTCCGGCCGCTTCCAGCCGGCGACGCCGACCTTCCTCAATGCCGGCAAGAAGCAGCGCGGCGAGCTCGTCTCCTGCTTCCTGCTGCGTGTCGAGGACAACATGGAGAGCATCGGCCGCTCCATCAATTCCGCCCTGCAGCTGTCCAAGCGCGGCGGGGGCGTCGCACTCTCGCTTACCAACCTCCGCGAGATGGGCGCGCCGATCAAGCAGATCGAGAACCAGTCCTCGGGCGTCATCCCGGTGATGAAACTGCTGGAAGACTCGTTCTCCTACGCCAACCAGCTCGGAGCGCGGCAGGGCGCGGGGGCGGTCTACTTGCATGCCCATCATCCCGACATCATGCGCTTCCTCGACACCAAGCGCGAGAATGCCGACGAGAAGATCCGCATCAAGACGCTGTCGCTCGGCGTCGTCATTCCCGACATCACCTTCGAGCTCGCCCGCAGCAACGACGACATGTACCTCTTCTCGCCGCATGACGTGGAGCGCGTCTACGGCGTGCCCTTCACCGAAATCTCGGTGACGGAAAAGTATCGCGAGATGGTCGAGGACGGGCGCATCCGCAAGAAGAAGATCAAGGCGCGCGACTTCTTCCAGATCATCGCCGAGATCCAGTTCGAATCGGGCTACCCCTACATCATGTTCGAGGACACGGTGAACCGGGCCAACCCGATCGCCGGCCGCATCACCATGAGCAATCTCTGCTCGGAAATCCTGCAGGTGAGCGAGGCGAGCGAATTCAACGACGACCTCTCCTATTCGAAGATGGGCAAGGACATTTCCTGCAATCTCGGCTCGCTCAACATCGCCGCTGCGATGGATTCGCCGGATTTCGGCCAGACGATCGAGACGGCGATCCGCGCGCTGACGGCGGTCTCCGAGATGAGCCATATCTCCTCGGTTCCGTCGGTGGAAAAGGGCAATGACGACAGCCACGCGATCGGCCTCGGGCAGATGAACCTGCACGGCTATCTCGCCCGCGAGCGCATCTTCTACGGTTCGGAAGAAGGCGTCGACTTCACCAATATCTATTTCTACACGGTGACCTACCACGCCATCCGCGCCTCCAACCGGCTGGTGGTGGAGAAGGGTGTCAGCTTCAAGGGCTTCGAGAACTCGAAATACGCCTCGGGCGAGTACTTCGACAAATATACCGAGGCCGAATGGCTGCCGGCGACGGAGAAGGTGCAGGGCCTGTTCGCGGAAGCCGGCATCCATATCCCGACGCAGGAGGACTGGCTGGAGCTGAAGAAGGCCGTCATGGAAGGCGGGCTCTACAACCAGAACCTCCAGGCCGTGCCGCCGACGGGCTCGATCTCCTACATCAATCACTCGACCTCCTCGATCCACCCGATCGTCTCGAAGATCGAGATCCGCAAGGAGGGCAAGATCGGCCGCGTCTACTATCCGGCCGCCTTCATGACGAACGACAACCTGGACTATTATCAGGACGCTTACGAGATAGGTCCGGAGAAGATCATCGATACCTACGCGGCGGCGACGCAGCATGTCGACCAGGGCCTGTCACTGACGCTGTTCTTCCGCGACACGGCGACGACGCGCGACATCAACCGGGCGCAGATCTACGCCTGGAAGAAGGGCATCAAGACCATCTACTATATCCGCCTTCGCCAGATGGCGCTGTCCGGCACGGAAGTGCAGGGCTGCGTGTCGTGCGCGCTTTAAACCCGGGCTGCCCCTCACCCTAACCCTCTCCCCGCAAGCGGGGAGAGGGGACCTGCCCCGCCGAAGCGGGGATGTTTGTGGAAAACGGTGCGGCATATCCCTTCTCCCCGTCCGCGGGGAGAAGGTGGCGGCAGCCGGATGAGGGGCAGAGCAAGAAGATTTCGAATTCGAGGAACGCCATGAACATCCAAGTGAAGACCAAGACCCCGAAGGCGGCCACCGCCGTGCGCGCCATCAACTGGAACCGCATCGAGGACGACAAGGACCTGGAAGTCTGGAACCGGCTCACCGGCAATTTCTGGCTGCCGGAGAAGGTGCCGCTCTCCAACGACATCCCCTCCTGGGCGACGCTGAAGCCGGAGGAGCAGAAGCTCACCATCCGCGTCTTCACCGGCCTGACCCTGCTGGACACGATCCAGAACGGTGTCGGCGCAGTGAGGCTGATGGAGGATGCCGTCACGCCGCACGAGGAGGCGGTGCTCTCCAACATCTCCTTCATGGAGGCCGTGCACGCGCGCTCCTACTCCTCGATCTTCTCGACGTTGTGCCTGACGCCCGACGTGGACGACGCCTATCGCTGGTCTGAGGAGAATGAGTTCCTGCAGAAGAAATCAGCACTGATCATGGAGCAGTATGTCTCCGGCGATCCCCTGAGGAAGAAGGTCGCCAGCGTCTTCCTCGAAAGCTTCCTGTTCTATTCCGGCTTCTATCTGCCGATGTACTGGTCGAGCCGCGCCAAGCTCACCAACACCGCCGATATGATCCGCCTCATCATTCGCGACGAGGCGGTGCACGGCTACTATATCGGCTACAAGTTCCAGCGCGGGACAGAGCGGTTGAGCGCGGAGAAGCGGCAGGAGATCAAGGACTTTTCCTTCGACCTGCTGCTTGATCTCTATGACAACGAGGCGAGATATACCGAGGAGCTCTATGATGGCGTCGGCCTGACCGAGGACGTCAAGAAGTTCCTGCACTACAATGCCAACAAGGCCCTGATGAATCTCGGCTACGAAGCGCTCTTCCCGCCGGAAGCCTGCAAGGTCAACCCGGCCATCCTTTCCGCCCTCTCGCCGAATGCCGACGAGAACCACGACTTCTTCTCCGGCTCCGGCTCGTCCTATGTCATCGGCAAGGCGGTGGCGACCGAGGACGAGGATTGGGACTTCTGAGGCCGGGAGCCCGAGATTCCGCGCGGCGGGTCAGCCGTTTTCCGGCGGTCCGCCCGGCAGCCCCGTGCCGAAGCTTCGCAGTGCCCAGCGCCTGCCGTCGCTGGAAAGCGCCAGCATGCCGAGCGGCTCGACGTCGATACGCCAGATCGAGGCCAGCGGCGCACCGGTCACATGCAGGAACAGCAGCTTCAGGACGATGGCATGGGTGACGGCCAGCGTGTTGCCGCCTTTCGCATGCCGGCTCTCCAGCCAGGTCGCCGCCCGGGCCTGCACCGTCTCGAACGGCTCGCCGCCATGCGGGGTAGAGGACGGGTCGGACATCCAGCGCTGCAGGTCCTCCGGCGACCGTTCCGCCACATCCGCAACCGTCCGGCCGTTCCATCGTCCGTAGTCGGCATCCCGGAGCGCCGGGCACGATGCCGCGACGGGGGAGAAGGCGGCAGCGGTTTCGATGGCAGGACGCTCGGGTGCGTGCAGCACGGTCTCGAACCGGCGGAGGCCCCGGGCCAGTTCGCCCAGTCGCGCCTGCTCCCTGGGCAGCAGCGGATCACCGGAGGAAAATCGCGATTGCTGATTGGCCACGGTCGCGCCGCGGCACAGGATCACAAGGCGCGTGGCCCTGCCTGCGGCCGGCTTCGGCTCTTCTGCTTCCGTCTTCACGTCCATCCATGCTCCACGCTGGTCAAGGGACAAGGGACGCCGCGCTGGCGCGCCGCCGATGGATATCCATATCATCCCGGCACGCCAGTGGAATCCCGCAGCGGTCAAATCCCCGTCGCCGCATTTTGCGGGCGTGGGCTCCGCCGCTCCGCGAGCCAGTGCAGCCCGCCTGCCCTGACCGCGTCGTAGACGGCGCGCCCCAGCGAAAGGCCGACGTCGGTGTGAAGCCCGGCAAAGGGGGCTTCGGGGTTTCCGCAGGGCGAGGCGACGACGATGCAGTCCGTTCCCGTGCCGGTCACGACGTGGCCATCGCGGATGAGCCCGAGATCGATGACGGCGGCCGTACGGGCTTCGGCGGCGATCGACAGTGCCTCGATGCGCGCCGCATCGGACAACGGCGTTCCGGCATGGGCGAGGAGGTTGATCGTGCCGGCCGGCGCGCTTCCGTCGAACGGTTCGCCCACCCGGCCGGCATTGGAAAGGCCGACGGTGGCGAGGCAGGAGGAGGTGACGGCGCCGGCCTCGGCGCTGGCGAGATGGTGGTGCACGAGGCTGCGCGACGTCATGAGATGCACCGCCTCGCCATGGCCGGCGGCCTCCATGCGCCTGCGCAAGAGCGCGACGGGATCGACATGCGCCGGCAGGTCCCCGTCGCGGACCTCGAGCCAGGCGACGGAGCGTGCAATGACGAAGCCCGGCCGGGTGAGCGACCAGCTCAGCATGTTCTGCGGCTCGGTGAATTCCGCGACGAGGAAAGGCGCCGCCCAGCGGATCGAGAAGGCGTGTATGCGGCCTGCGGATCCTTCCCGTTCAATGGCCGGGCGCATCGTCGTCCGCCGCTGCGGTGTCGGAGGCCTTGTCGAAGACCGCGCGCCAGCGCGCCACCAGCTCGCAATAGGTGCTGCCGGAGAATTTTTCGGCGAGGCGGTGCTGCTGGCGCAGCGTCAGGCGCAGCGCCGCGCGGCCGAAGCGGTCAGAGGGGGCGATGAAATCATCCGGTTCGACCTTCCGGCCCAGCGCCTCCAGCACGGCCTTGCGCAGAAGCGGCAGGTCGGGGCGGGCGAACTGGTCGTAGAGACCCTGGAAGCGGGCGTGGGCGTCGATGTCGAAGTCCGTATCCGCTCCCATGCCGTCCATGACCGGGTTGGCCGGGTGGAGATAGCCGAGCGGCACCAGATGGCCGGGGATCGGCGTGTTGGCCGAATGGGTGCGGTTCGCTTTCAGGAGCTGCGGCAGGAGGTGGGTATGGGGCCCGGGCGGCGAGACACCGCCGGTATCCGGCCCGCCGATCTTCTGGAAGACCTCGACGCGGCCGATGCGCGTCAGCGCGACCCGGTGGGGATGGGCCTTCAGGATGGCGCCGCCGGCCGGATTTGCAGGATCGAACAGGCTGCGCCCGGCATTTTCCCGGAGGAGGGCGAGGAGGTCCGGATCCGCGGTACGGATGCAGAAATCGCATTGCGGCAGGCCGAGGCCCATGTCGAAGAGGATCGCCCTGCGGTCGGCGGGGCGCACCGCATCCTCGTCCGGCCCGAGTTCCGTAAGGGTATCGCGCCGGTTCCCGGCGGCCTCCCGGTGGGGCAGGCACAGGGCGACGGCGTGGCTCCAGCGGTGCGGCTTCGGGCTCAGCGTCTCGTAGGCGACGGGCTCGATCCGGTCCACCGTCACGGCATTGAGGCGGATCGCGCCGCGCCGGGTCGCCCGCACGAAGAGGGCCGGCGCATCGGCTTCGAGATATTCGCCCTTGTCCTGGTGGAATTCCGCGATGGCGCCGAAGGAGCCCATGCTCCAGCCCGCCTTCTCGTCGACGAGGTGGGTTTGCAGGATATCCCGGAGATCAGCCATGGTCGTCTTCATCCTTCTTCTGCGACAGGTCGACCGGCTGCACGATCAGGCCGCCGGCGGCGGCGCCGATGAACGCCTCGACCGTATAGACGTCTTCAAGGGTCCTTGCGGTCAGCACCGCCTCCGGCCGGCCTTCCGCATGGGCGCGGCCGCGATGCAGGAGGAGCAGCCGGTCGCACCAGCGCGCGGCGAGCGTCAGGTCGTGCATGGAGGCGATGACGATCCGGCCCTCCACCGCCAACTCCCGGAAGAGCCGCATGAGCGCGATCTGGTGCTGCGGGTCGAGCCCGGCCAGCGGCTCGTCCGCCAGCAGCACCGGCGTTTCCTGCGCAAGCGCCCGCGCGATGAGCACGCGTGCCCGTTCGCCGCCGGAAAGGCTGGTGACGGCGCGGTGGCGGAAGGCGGAAAGGTCCATGCGGGTGATCGCGGCCTCTATCGCCGCCCGATCCCGTTCCGAAGGGGCGGCGAAGCGCGCATGGTGCGGCAGGCGCCCGAGCGCCACCACGGCCTCTACGCTCATCGCCCAGGCGGTCTCGCGTTCCTGCGGCAGATAGGCGAGGTGGCGTGCGCGCTCCGCGGCACGAAGGCCGGCGAGGTCGACGCCGTCGAGGCGGACCGTGCCGCTGGCCGGCACGAGACCGAGGCAGGCGCGCAGGAAGGTCGACTTGCCGGCGCCGTTCGGACCGATGAGGCCGGTGAAGCTGCCCTTGCCGACGGTGAGCGAGACGCCGTCCACGACGCGCTTGCCGGCGAGCGTCGCCGACAGGTTCTCGATGGTGAGGATGCTCACAGCCCCGCCCTCCTGTGCGACCAGACGAGCCAGAAGAAGAAGGGGGCGCCGACGATGGCCGTCAGCACGCCGAGCTTGATGTCGCGATCCGGGGCGATGACGCGCACCAGCGTGTCGGTGCAGAGCAGGAGCGCCGCACCGCCGAGCGCGCTGGCCGGCAGCAGCCGCGAGGGCTGTGCGCCGACAAGGGGCCGCAGCACATGCGGCACGACGAGGCCGACGAAGCCGATGGCGCCCGTGACGGCGGTGGCGGCCCCGACCGAGAGCGCGGTGCCGGCAACGGCAAGCCATTGCACCCGCGCAAGGTCGACGCCCATGCTCGCGGCTGCATCGGTGCCGAGGGCCAGCGCGTCGAGCGCCCGGCCGAGACGGAACAGCAGCAGCCAGCCGGCCGCCGTGAAGGGCAGCACCAGCCAGACATGTGGCATGGAGCGGTCGGTGAGCGAACCGAGCATCCAGTACATGATCTCCGTCGCCGCGAAGGGATTGGGCGAGAGGTTGAGCACCAGCGAGGTCATCGCGCCGGCAAGGCTGGAGATCGCGATGCCGGTGAGGATGACCGTGAGCGGCCGCCCGTCCACGCCTGCCATCGCCTTGAGGACGAGGACGGCCAGCATCGCGCCGGCCAGCGCCATGAGCGGCAGGGCGAGCATGAAAAGCGCCGAAAGGCCGGTATAGATGGCGATGACGGCGCCGAGCGAGGCCGAGGCGCTGATGCCGATCAGCCCCGGCTCGGCCAGCGGATTGCGCAGATATCCCTGCAGCGCCGCCCCCGAAAGGCCGAGCGTCGCCCCGACGATGAGGCCGAGCAGCGCGCGGGGCAGGCGGATCTCCTGCATCACCAGGACGAGCAGTTCCTCGCCGCCGCCGAACAGGGCGCGAAGACTGTCGGAAAAGGCGACGTCGGCCGGGCCGATGGTGAGCGAGAGGAGAAAGAGCGCGAGGGTTATCGCCGCAAGGAAGACGAGGGTGGTCCGGAAATGGGAGCGGATGGTCACGGTGCGGCTCCCCTGGCCCGGCGTGCGGCGGCCTGCAGGGCGCGGGCGGCCTCAAGGGTGAACGGCCCGCCGCAGACGGTCAGCCGGTTTTCGAGGGGTGCCTCGGCGGTGGCCGCCGCAAGGGCGCGATAGGCCGGATGGGCGAAGTTCTGTTCGGCAAGGGCCGGCCCTTCGACCTCTGACCGGCCGCCCGCCATCAGCTCGGGATCGGCAAGGACGAGCAGTTCCAGCGGCAGGCGGGCGGTTCCCGTCATGCCCAGCATCTCGGCGATGTTGTCGAGGCCCGCGCGCTTCACCACTTCGGAAACGAGCGTGCCGGAGCCGGCGGTGTAGCTGTTGGCGAAGGTGAGGGCGGTGCGCAGCCGCGGCGTCCCTGCGGCTTCGAGCGCCGCGATCTGCGCATCCATGCCGGCGATCAGCGTCTTCGCCCGCACGGGATTGCCGAGCAGGTCGCCCATGCGGGCGAGGTTCGCGCGGACCTCGTCGAAGGAGGCTTCCGGCTGGAATTCCTCGACGCGGAAGCCGAGCCGGCGCAGCAGCGAGATGGTCGTGCGCGTCGTGTAGGTGCCGGCGAGCACGAGGTCAGGCTTCATCAGGAAGATCTCCTCCGCCAGCCCATGGTTGACGGCATAGGCGCCGGCCTCCTCCGCCATGGCCGAGGTGCCGGCGTCGCGCGCCAGATAGGAGACCGAATGGAGCTGGCCGGGCCGTGCGACGAGCATGGCCAGCTGGTCGGTGCAGACATTCATCGACACGACACGCTGCGGAACGTTGTCGGCACCTGTGGCCGCGGCCGGCCAGGCGAGGCCGGCAAGGGTCACCGCAAGCCAGCGCCGGCTGCCCATCAGAAGGTCGCCTTCAGGCCGGCGAAGGCCGTCAGGCCCGGCGTGTTGAAGCCGTAGACTTCCTGGTAGTCGCGGTCGAACAGGTTGTCGATGCGGCCGAAGACCTCCACCGTGTCGTTGACCTTGAAGCTGCCGCCGACATTGACCACCGTGTAGCCGCCGAGCGTCACGCGCGGCGGAACGAGGGTGGCGAAAACCACGTCCTTCATCCTTCCGTTGAACACCGCCTCGGCAAAGACGCGCGCCCGCTCGTCGTGGAAGACATAGGCGGCGTTCAGCGAGCCCATGTGGCGCGGCCGGCGCACCTCCTCAAGACGCGGCCCGCCGGCCTCCGCCTGCTCGGTCGCATGCGTATAGGTATAGGCGCCGGTCAGCGTGAGGCCGTTGAAGAAGTCGACCGTCGCGGAGACCTCGACGCCCTGCCGGCGGCTTTCGCCGTCACGGTTGACCGGCGTCGACGTGAAGTCCGGATTGAAGACCGTGGCGATCTCGTTTTCGAGATTCTGGCGGAAGTAGGTCACGTCGACGACGAGGCCGCCGTCGAAGAGGCTCTTCTCGACACCAATGTCCCAGCCGAGGCTTTCCTCCGGCTTCAGGTTGGGGTTGCCCTTGAACGTGCCGGGAAAATAGCCGAACTGCTCGTAGAAGGTGGGGTTGGTGACGGCGGTGCCGAGGGAGGCATGCAGGCGCGTATCGGCCTGCGGCACCTGCCAGGCCGCGCTCACCGTCCAGGTGGCGGCATCGGCGAATGCACCGTTCCAGTCCTGCCGGATGCCGCCGTTGAGATAGAACTGCTCGAAGAATTCCCCCCGGTATTCGCCGATCAGCGAATGGGTGTTGCGGCTGAAGGTTTGCGTGAGATGGGACGGCGAGAAGGTCTCGCGCTGCCATTCGTAGCCGGCGGTCAGCTGGTGCACCTGGTTTTCCAGCGCGTCATGGCGGTAGGAGGCCTGGTAGGTGGCGTTGTAGCGGTTGCCGTCGTTCCAGCTGTCGCCGAACGCTTCGGAATGATCGAAGCGGTGAAGGTCATAGGCGGAGAACCGGGCCTTCTGCGTCAACGCGCCGTCGAGCGCGCTGTTGCTGAAGCCGATGGAGCCGAGAAGCTCGCGGTTCTTCGTATAGTCGCCCACGTCATAGGCCATGGCCGTGTCGTTGTCCTGCTGGTCGAGGTCGCTGCGGCGGTTCACGTAGCGCAGCGTGCCATCGATTGTCGTCTCGGGCGAGAGGTCGACGGAGAAACGGCCGTTCAGCGTGCCGTTGCGGTCGCCGTCCTTTTCCCCGCCGATGTCGGAAATGTTGAAGCCGCCGGTGCGGCGCAGCATGCCGGAGAGCGAATAATCGTAGTTTTCCCCGCCGCCCCGGGTGGAAAGCGCGCCCATGACGGTGCCGTCGCTGCCGACCTCGGTGCGCGCGCTCGACGTGGCGGTGCCGCGCTCTCCGCGTTTCGTGATGATGTTGATGACGCCCGACATGGCGTTGGCGCCCCAGAAGGTGCTCTGCGCGCCGCGCAGGATCTCGATGCGCTCGATATCGTCGGCGATCAGGCTGCCGAAATCGAATTCGCCCTGGTCGTTGTTGTTGGCCTCGACGCCGTCGATCATCACGAGCACGTGGTTGCCTTCCGCCCCGCGCACGCGCACCTGCGTAAGGCCGCCGAAAGACCCGGTGCGCGACACGGCGAAGCCCGGCACGAGCCGAAGCGCATCGGCGACATAGCGCACCTGGTTCTTCTCGATCTGCTCCCCCGTGATGACGGTGACGGCGCGGCCGGATTTCTTGAGGTCCACCGAGGTCAGGCCGTCGGTGATGACGATCTCGTCGAGATCGGTCGGCGCATCGGCCGCGGCCCTTTCCTGGGCGTAAACCGGTGGACACAGCGCGATAACGAGCAGGGAGGCCCCCGCCAGGTGCTTTTTCATCTTTCCCCCAAGGCAGGACGCGCCTGCACGGTTTTCCACCGCGGGCAAGAGAGGATCATGGAAAAGCGGGCACTTTCCCGAACCGTCCACCGGCGCGGCGACATCGTCGACAATGTCACCGCTACGGACGGCCGCGCCCGGACACACCCCGTATCCTGGCATGGGTGACCGGCACAGGCAGGTCTCCTGACTTCCGCGTCGTCGCTATCCTCGCCTTCCCGTGCAGAACGCACAGTGGCATCGTGAGGCAAGCTCGGCGGTTACAGTTGCGGGGGCAGCCACGGTCTCGGCCCCTGATGGGTAATCCTCACCGTGTTCCCTTTTCATCCGTCGGGCTGACGGAACCTGTGTCGCGAACAAAGCTTATTGGCGGTTGCGAAGCCCGGTCAAGGGGCATAAGGCCATACCCACAGTCATGGGCGGCAGAAATTGGCCGGGCAACGGCGCCAGCACCAACGCCGTCAGGATCATGCCACCGGGGAAGGGATACGGCCGGCTCCGCAGGGAGCGAGCCTTATGGGTCCGATGCTTACCGCGCCGGGTTGGGGCCGAGGCGTGCCGTGGTGGGTGCGCTCCCCGCCCTTGTGAACCCTGGTGACGGAGGCCACGAGGTGCGCCAGCACGAGATCGATGCCATAGCGGCCTTCCTGACCCAGACGGCATAGGCCGGTTGGGTCAGTCGTCCCGCCGCCGGTTTTGGAGTGGTCGGCTGGCCGGTGCGCACTCTGCGGGCACGGGAAGGTCGTGCAGGCGCATCAGGCCGTCGATGGATGCAGCCGCGTGTCCAGGGCGAAGCTTTCCTGGAATTTCAGGGCATAGGTGCCCGGCGCGGCGCCTGCGAGAAAGATCAGGTTCCAGCTGTGCGGCGAGACCGCGCTGGGGATCGCGACGAAACGGTGCCGTCGCAGCAGGTCGTCGCCGAAGGCCTGCTGGCCCGCGCCGGGAATGCCCGGGCGCAGCCAGTTGGGATTGGGCACCGTTTGCGGATCGACGACGTGGACATCGCCGATATCGGCAATGACGGCGGCCGTCATGCGATGGGCCACCGTGTCGAGCGCATGAAATCCCTTGTGGACCGCGACTTCGAGGATTGCGGTCGCAGGATCGAGCGAGCAGTAGACCGCGCGCGTGCCCTTGCTGTTCCAGCGTCCGCCCACGCGGTAGGCGCCTTCGCCGCTATCCCAGCTCGGCGCATGGACAGCCTGGTCGAGCCGCCACGCGACCAGCTCGCTCCCGCCGAGCGCGATGGGCAGAACGGTCATGCGTAGACGCCGTATTCCAGGCGGTCGAGATGATCCTCGACCAGCTCCACGCCGGCAGGCGTGCCGAGAAGGTCGATGGGGCGGCGCTGGTCGAGCCCGATGGCCGGCCGCTCCAGCCATTGCTCGGCTTCCGCCTGCGATCCGAAAATATCCGTCGCCTTTGCGAGAATCTCGGCGAATTTCCAGGTCCGGCCGCTCTGTTCCAGGCTGAGCGGCTTGGAGGGCGTGTCCTTCCGCCGCTGCCAGGTGCGCAGGCTCATGCCCACGGCCTTTTCGAGCGATTCGTTCTTGCCGATGAAGACGAGATTGCCGACAAGGTGATCCAGCGCCGATGCGGGCAGGCCGTGCAGAAGCAGTTCATGCGCGTCAAGCGCATTGGTCAGGCGGCGCGACAGGATGCGCGAACCGCCGAGCAGGGCTTCGATTTTCTGCAGTTCGCCACCGGTTGCTGCCTGCGATGCTTTTGCTGCGACGGCCATGGTTATTCTCCCGCGTCATCTGTCGCTTGGAATATGTCATCTGTCGCATGCAATTTCAAGGCCTGGATCGCATCCGGGCCGTCTGCGGAATATGGATCCGGCCTAGTGCACCATGAAGCGCGAACTGAAGGGCAGGCTTGCGGCGCCGACGGCTTTCGGGGCTGCGGATGTCCTTCCCACGACGGCGCTCACCGAGGGGATTTCCTGCCGGATGAGGTTGCATAACGCCTCGCAGATCTCGGTGGGGACGAAGGACGAGAGCACGACGGTCTTAAGCTCGATGAATTGCAGGAGGGATTGCGTTAGCTGGATGAGGCTTTCCGCGCAGGCCTGCTGCCAGGCCGCAAGGGCCGGCCCCATGGGCGGCCATGACGGGACCTCTCCCCAGAGCTTTTCCGCCAGCGTGCTGCCGGACGGCAGGGCGCGTTCCAGCGCGAGCACGCCGACATCGTAGCTCAGCGGCGAATTGCCGTTGTAGATCTGGTGGTTGAGCACGAGGCGGCCGTGCAGGCGGGCGCCGAGATAGAAGAACAGGAAATCCTGCAACTGCCGCGCCGTGCCGAACAGGCTTTCGCCGCCTGCCGCCGCCGTGATGTCGTTCTGCACGAAAACCGGCAGGCCGAGCTCGGCCTCCAGATGGCGGTGCAGCACGTCATGGTCCGGGCCGGAGCGGATCGGCGGGGTGGGCAGCGCCAGGCCGACGCCGGCGATGCGCGCCTGCCGGCTTTCCGAAAGGCCGGCGATGGCCTGGTGGATTTCGAGCGCCAGGGCTTCCGGCGCGTCGAACGTATCGGCCGCCCTGTGCGGCATCACGCGGTGATGCTGCACATTGCCGATGAAATCGACGACGACGATGTGGGTGTTGCGGTAGCCGACGCTGACGCCGACGGAATAGGCGCCCTCGGAATTCAGCATGAGAGGCGTCGTCGGCGGGCCGACGCGACCCTTCTGCGCCGCGCCGCGCACGACAAGGCCCTCCTGTTCGAGCGAGCGCACGATCACGGAGATCGTCTGCGCCGAAAGGCCGGTCTTCTCGCCGATCTCGAGGCGGGTCGTCGCTTCGTTCTGCAGCAGCAGCGAGAGCACCAGACGCTCGTTGTGGCTGCGCACGCTCAGCGAGTTGAGGCCGCTGGCGCGGTCCGCGATGCGGAGCGGGTTGGGCGGCGCGAAACGCATGTCAGGCATGGGCGCGCTCCCCGGCAAGGGCGATGACGGTGCTGTGGAAACGCCTAGGCATCCGGCCACCCGATCGCCAGCACTTCTTGGGCAAGCGCCTCGCCGAGCTGGCGGTGCGCCTGTTCGTCGATATGAAATCCATCAGCCGGCGAGCACCGGCAGACCGTGCCGGCATCGAAGAAATGGGCCTCCAGCGAATCCGCCATGATCTCGAATTCCAGCGCAAGCCTGCGGGATTTCTCCTGCGCGCCGGAGAAGATCGATTCCCATTCCCTCAGATCGTCCAGCATCGGCGGCGGGGCGACGATCATGATCTCCGGATCGTGGCCGGCAGGGCCGGGGGACAGCTCGCGGATGTCGTGCACCAGGCAGCCGATACCCATGGCGACCTCGGATGGCGGCATGTTGAAGCGCCGTTTCAGGTCGTTGGTGCCGAGCATGATGATGATGAGGTCGAGCGGCGCGTGGCTCTGCAGGCAGGGGCGCAGATAGGTCCGGCCATTCTTCAAGGCGCCCTCGATCGGGTCGTCATGCACCGTCGTGCGGCCGCTGAGGCCCTCCTCGATGACCTGCCAGCCGGGGCCGAGCTGGCCTTCGAGAACGCCGGCCCAGCGCTGTTCCCGGCGATAGCGCTCAAGCGGCCCGCGGCCGGGAATCTGGCCGTGGGTGTTGGAATCCCCGAAGCATAGAACGGTCCGCGTCACTGTCTCCTCCACCGGGCCGTATGCCCGCAATTGCGGTTGAGACTTCGCATCCGCAGGGGCGATTTGCAAGGACGGCAGATTATTCATTCAGTCTGAATAACTATTGACAGCCGAAAGCGCCAGTGGTTTTGTGTTGGCCGGAGGAGAGTTTCAGGTCGTTTCAAAGGCTGCGGGCGAGCACCGGACATGGGTCGCGGGCTGGTGATGCCGCATGCCTTCCGGCCGGCCTTGGCCTCTTTGGACGCCAGCTTTTTGGAGGAGAAGTATGAGCAGCATCATCAGGAAAATCGGCCTGTCGGTTCTGTTGGCCGGCGTGGTCTTCGCAACGAACAGCCTGGCGCAGGACGTGCCTCTGCTCGACGGCGTGACGACCCGCGCGGACAACAATCCGACGGTGGAAGAGGGCAAATACAAGAAGGATGCCCCCTGGGTCATCGGCATGAGCAGCTTCGGCGTCAACGCCAATACCTGGACGGTGCAGGTGGCACACGAGGCGCAGGCCGCCGCCGACCGCGACACGCGCATTTCCAAGTTCATCCTGCTCGATGCCGGCTTCGACCAGAAGAAGCAGGTCGCCGATATCGAGGACCTGATCGCCCAGAAGGTGGATGCGATCATCGTCCAGCCGGTCACCTCGACCTCGGCCAATGCCAGCATCGAGAAGGCCGTGGCGGCGGGCATCCCCGTCGTGCTGCACACGGGCCGCATCGAATCCGATGCCTATACGACGGAAATCCAGGGCGGCGCCGAGCATTTCGGCAAGGTCATGGGCGATTTCCTCGTCAAGGAGCTCGGCGGCAAGGGCAATATCTGGGTGCTGCGCGGCCTCGCCGGGCACCCGGAGGACACGAACCGCTACAACGGCCTGAAGCAGGCGCTCGAAGGCAGCGAGATCACGATCACCGCCGAGGAGCACGGCGACTGGCAATATGACAAGGCCAAGAAGGTCTGCGAGACGCTTTATCTCAACGACCCCGATGTCGCCGGCATCTGGTCGTCGGGCGCGGACATGACGCGTGCCTGCGTCGACGTCTTCAAGCAATTCGGCGCGGCCATTCCGCCGATTTCCGGCGAGGGCAACAACGGCTTCTTCGGCCAGTGGATCGCCGACGGCTTCAAGTCGGTATCGTCCGAATACAGCCCTGCCCAGGGCGCTGCCGGCATCCGCGCCGCCGTTGCCCTCCTGGAAGGCAAAGCGCTCCACAAGCACTACGACTACAACCCGCCGGGCTGGGACCTCGAAAAGGTCAAGAAATACTACCGCGACGACCTTTCGGCCAATGTCTGGTGGCCGTCGGAGCTCTCCGAGGATCAGCTCAAGCAGTTCTACGCCAAGCAGTAGGCGCGCCGCACGGGAGGCGGGCCATCACCCGCCTTCCGCCGTCACGGCGGAGGGAATCCATGTCGCATCTCATTGAAATGTCTGGAATATCCAAGGCATTCGGCGGCAGTGTCGCACTTCGGGATGTGTCGCTGGCGCTTGCGCCTGGCACCGTGCACGCCCTGATGGGCGAGAACGGCGCCGGCAAGTCGACGCTGATGAAGATCCTTGCCGGCGTGCATCAGCCGGACAGCGGCGAGATCCGCCGTGCGGGCCGCCCCGTCGCCTTCGCCAATCCGCGCGCCGCGCTGGAAGCCGGCATATCGACGGTGTTCCAGGAGCTGTCGCTGCTGCCCAACATGACGATCGCGGAAAACATGTTCCTCGGTCGCGAGCCGGTTGGCCGTCTTGGCGGCATCGACCGGCGGCGCATGCGGCAGGAGACGAAGGGCGCGCTCGCCCGCCTCGGCCTGACGCTCGATCCGGACATGCTGGTCTCCGAACTGTCCATCGCCGAGCGGCAGTTCGTCGAGATCGCCCACGGCATCGATGCGGATGCCGACGTCTTCATCCTCGACGAGCCGACCGCCGCGCTCAACGCCGCCGACGTCGAGATCCTCAACCGGCATATCCGCGCGCTGCGCGATGCCGGCAAGGCCATCGTCTACATCTCCCATCGCATGGACGAGATCTTTGCGATCTGCGACGTGGTCACGGTGCTGAAGGACGGCCAGCGCGTCGGCACGAAGCCGCTCGCCGAGATGACGCCGGCCTCGTTGATCGCGATGATGGTCGGGCGCGAGCTGCAGGACCTCTTCCCGGAACGGGGCGAAGGAACAGGCGTGGCGGCGCTCTCGGTTTCCGGGCTGCGGCTCGATGCGGCGGCGCGGCCGTTTTCGTTTACGGTCGAAAAGGGCGAGATCGTCGGCTTCGCCGGGCTGGAAGGGCAGGGCCAGCAGAAGGCGCTGCGGGCACTGGTCGGGCAATTCGCGCCCGTTGAAGGCGTGGTGTCCCGGCGCGGCAAAACCATCCGCCTGCCCGTGGCGAAGGAAAGCGGCATGCGGCATTGGCAGGCGCTCGGCGGGGCGTTCGTGCCCGAGGATCGCAAGGATGAGGGACTGTTCCTCGGCCATTCCGTCGGCCAGAACATCGTCGCGGCGCTGCATGCCGGCCGGCCGGCGCTGAAGGCAGCCAGGCGCTACGGCACCGTCATCGCCGAGACGATGCGCCGGCTGAACATCAAGGCCTCGGGTCCATCCGCCCCTGTCGGCGCGCTTTCCGGCGGCAACCAGCAGAAGGTGTTGCTGAGCCGCTACCTCGCCACCGATGCCGACCTCCTCCTGATCGAGGAGCCGACGCGCGGCGTCGATGTCGGCGCCAAGGCGGAAATCTACCGGATCCTGCGCGATTTCGCCGAGGCGGGCGGCGCCGTGCTCGTGCTCTCGCGCGAGACGGTCGAGCTCATCGGCCTCTGCGACCGCCTCTACGTGATCCACGGCAATACCATCGTGTCGGAAATGCGGGCCAGCGATGCGACCGAGCACGGCATTCTCGACGCGGCCCTCAGCGCATGACGGACTGGACCGCCCGATGAACCCTTCTTCTTCCTCCCTCTTCGGAAAACTGCTGGCGGGCCGCGGCAGCCGGCAGGGCCTCTGGCTGCTGCCGCTCGTCATCGCGCTTGCCATGGCGCTCTGGCTTGCGGCGGCCACCAGCCAGTTCGGCCAGTGGAGCAACCTTGCCAATCTCGTCGCGCAGGGCATGCCGCTGCTCATCACTGCGGTCGGGCAGATGTTCGTCGTGCTCGTCGGCGGGCTGGACCTGTCCATCGGTTCCGTCGTCAGCTTCACCACGGCGATCCTCGCGCTCGACCTGCCGGGCGTCATCACCCTTCCCGGCGTCTTCCTGCTTGCCGCGCTGATCGGCGCGACCAACGGCTACTGCGTCACCCGGCTCAACGTGCACCCGATCGTTGCGACGCTGTCCATGCAATATGTCGTGCTCGGCATCACCCGCGTGCTGCGCCCGGTCTCGGGCGGCGCAGTGCCGGATGGCGTGCGCTGGATGGTCGAGGGAACGTTTCTCGGCCTTCCGCTGCCGGTCTTCTGGGGCATCGTCACGATCCTTCTCGCCTGGAAGCTGCTTTACGGCTCGCGCTACGGCCTGCATCTCTTCGCCATCGGCGGCGGCGTTGCCTCGGGCTCGAGCGATGCTGCACGCAACTTCGGCATTCCCGCCAGCCGCAACATCCTTCTCGCCTATGTGATCTGCTCGCTCTTTGCCGCTCTTGCCGGCGTGTTCCTTGCCGGGCGCATCGTCTCGGGGGATCCGAATGTCGGCCTGCTGATGGAGCTCGACGCCATCACGGCGGTCGCGATCGGCGGCACGCAGCTTTCCGGCGGCGTCGGCAGCCTGCATGGCACCATCATCGGCGTTGCGGTGCTCGCGCTGCTCTCCAACGGCATGAACCTGCTCAACGTTACCCCCTTCGTCCAGACGGCGGTCAAGGGCGTCCTGCTCCTGGCGGTCGTCGCGCTCCAGTCGCGCAAGAAGATCGGACTGTGACCATGTCGGCTTTCGTCAGCTCGCCTCTCTTCCGGCGGATTTCCAGGGTCCCGCCATCCTATTACCTGCTCGCCGCGCTGCTCGTCATCCTCTTCGTCGCGCGCCCGCAGATGCTCAACGCCAATGTACTCGGCGTCTTCGTGCGCCAGGTCGTGCCGCTCGGCATCCTCGTGCTCGGCCAGCTTCTGGTGATGCGGGTGAAGTCGATCGACCTGTCGGGTGGCGGCATCATCCTTCTCATCAACTATTGCATCTCGTCCGGCATCTTTCCCGGCGCCTCGCTCGGTTTCTACGTCGCGCTCGCGCTGGCGACCGGCCTTGCCATCGGCCTCTTCAACGGCCTGATGGTGGCCAAGCGTCGCGTTTCGGCGGTCATCGTCACGCTGGCGCTCTCCATCGTGCTCGTCGGCTTCGTGCAATACCTTTCGAGCGGCAAGCCGCCGGGCGACGTGCCGAAAATCTTCGGTGAGCTGTTCAATACCCGTTTCATTGGCCTGCCGAGCCCGGTTCTCTTCTGGATCGCGCTCACCGCGCTGATGGCGCTGCTGCTGTCGCAGACCGTCTTCGGCCGTTTCGTCGCCGCCGTCGGGGAAAGCATGCCGGCCGCGCATTTCTCCGGCGTGCCGGTGGAGCGCACGGTGATCCTTGCCCACACGCTCGCCGGCCTCATGGCCGCGCTTGCCGCGCTCGTCCAGACGGCCTCCATCGCCGTCGGCAGCGTGCGCGTCGGGCTCGACCTGCCGATTCTCTCGGTCGCCGCGACCATTCTCGGCGGTGTCGTCTTCGGGCGGGGCGAGGGCGGCGTCTGGGGGCCGTTCTTCGGCGTGCTCTGCTTCGCCTTCCTCTTCGTCGTCATGACGATGTTCGGCGTGGGCGACGCCGGCAAGCTCGTCGCCCAGGGCCTGATCATCCTGCTCGCGGCCATTTTCTACGGCCTTCGCGCCGGCAAGTGACAACAACCGACAGCCATTCAAGGAGGACGTCAATGGCGGACAAGCGCTCAATCCTGTGCTTTGGAGACTCGCTGACATGGGGCTGGATCCCGGTGAAGGAATCCGCACCGACCCTGCGCTATCCCTATGAGCAACGCTGGACCGGGGCCATGGCCGCAAGGCTCGGCACGGGCTACCATATCATCGAGGAAGGCCTCAGCGCCCGCACCACCAGCCTCGACGATCCGAACGACACGCGGCTCAACGGCAGTGCCTATCTTCCGGCCGCGCTCGCCAGCCACCTGCCGCTCGATCTCGTCATCATCATGCTGGGCACGAACGACACGAAGTCCTATTTCCACCGTACGCCCTACGAGATCGCCAACGGCATGGGCAAGCTCGTCGGCCAGGTGCTGACCTCGGCCGGCGGCGTCGGCACGCCCTATCCGGCGCCGCGGGTGCTCGTCGTCGCCCCGCCGCCGCTGGCGCCGATGCCCGACCCTTGGTTCGAGGGCATGTTCGGCGGCGGCTACGAGAAGTCGAAGCAGCTGGCCGGCCTCTACAAGGCACTTGCCGATTTCATGAAGGTCGAGTTCCTGGCCGCCGGCGACCACGTCGCCACCGATGGCGTCGACGGCATTCATTTCTCGGCGGAAACCAATATCAAGCTCGGGCACGCCATCGCGGACAAGGTCGCGGCGTTGTTCTGAGCAAGGCCACTCCGGCTCCTCCCCGGCCGGAGTGGCACCTTCCCAGGCCTCGCTCCTGTCGAACGTCGGCAGGCCGGCTGCTGTTGCGCCGCATCATGTCATTTGAGTGCTTGCCGCTGCCCTTCCCGGTGGATTTCCTCGCACAGGCAATTCCACCGGTCCGGCCGGGCGGCTAAGGTGCCGCTGCCATTGCCAGGGGACTGCACATGCGGAGAGCGGCCGAATGACGACAATCACAGTGGACGCGGTCCTCGATCGTGCCGGCGCCGGGGCCTATCAGCGGCGGCTTCTGGCGATCTTCGGCCTGGTCTGGACGGCCGATGCGATGCAGGTGCTCGCGGTCGGTTTTACGGCGGCATCGATCGCCGCCACGTTCGGCCTCACGGTTCCGCAAGCCTTGCAGACCGGCACGCTCTTCTTCCTCGGCATGCTCGTCGGCGCCGCCGGTTTCGGCAGGCTTGCGGACCGCATAGGCCGGCGACGGGTTCTGATCGTCACGGTCGCCTGCGATGCGCTCTTCGGCACGCTGTCGGTCTTCGCGCCGGATTTCACCATCCTGCTCGTGCTGCGGTTCCTCACCGGCGTGGCCGTGGGCGGTACGCTGCCCGTCGACTATGCGATGATGGCGGAGTTCCTGCCGGCCAGGAATCGCGGCCGCTGGCTGGTCATGCTCGAAGGGTTCTGGGCCGTCGGTACGCTCATCGTCGCGCTTGTCGCCTGGGCCGTCAGCCTTGCCGGCATCGCGGACGGCTGGCGCTACATCTTCGCGGCGACAGCGCTTCCGGCGCTCATCGGCATCGGCTTGCGCTTCCTGGTGCCGGAATCCCCCCTCTACCTCTTGCGCCTCGGGAAGACGCAGGAGGCGAAGGCCGTCCTCGACAGGATCCTCGTTGCCAATGGCAAGGCGCCGCTGGCGGCGGATGTGCCCTTGGTCTCGCCGCCCGTCGTCGGTAAACCCGGCATCTTCGGCGCCGATCTGCGCCAGCGCAGCCTGATGATCCTGGCGATCTGGTTTCTCGTCTCCGTCTCCTATTACGGTGTCTTCACCTGGCTGCCGCCGAGGCTGGCGGGGGAGGGCTTCGGCTTCGTCCGGGGATACGGCTTCCTCGTTTTCCTCGCGCTGGCCCAGATACCCGGCTATGCGCTGGCCGCCTACGGCGTGGAGACATGGGGACGCCGGCCGACGCTGACGGGCTTCTGCCTGCTGTCGGCGCTGGGATGCCTGCTGTTCGTCGTCGCCGGAACGGGGATGCTGATCGGTGCGTCCCTGTTGCTCATGAGCTTCGCCCTGCTCGGCACCTGGGGCGCGCTCTATGCCTTTACCCCGGAGCTCTATCCCACGGCATCGCGGGCGACAGGCATGGGCACGGCAGGCGCCGTGGCCCGGCTCGGCGGCTTGCTGGCGCCGTCCTTGACGGGGCTTGTCGTGGAGCAGAGTTTCGGCCTTGCCATCGGCATCTTTGCCGGCCTTCTCGTCGCCGCCGCGGTCGCGGCCTTCCTGATCGATGCGGAGACGCGGCAGGCATCGCTGGCCTGAGCCGGCCCCAATCCGGCGAAATCCTGCGGCAGAGGCGGGGAGCGGCAAAGCGCTGCCTGCTCCGCCTCGGCGCGGCACAGCCGGCGTCGCGCTACAGCAAACCCTTGTGCTGCCGGGGCGCATCATGCCATTAGGACGTCTTCCTGCGGAGACTGGTACATGATCAAGAACACAATGGCCGGACGACCATGGAAGAGCCTGGTGTTTGTTGCATCCCTTTTCCTGTGGACATCGGCACATGCAACGCCCGTGCTCGTCGTGGATGCCGACAATCATCGGGTGCTGCATGCGGAGGATGCCGGGGTGCCCTGGTATCCCGCCTCGACGACCAAACTTATGACGGCGCTCGTCGTGTTCGAAGCGATCCGCGCCGGCGAGGTGACCCTGACGACACCCGTCACCATGACCCGCAACGCAACGAAGCAGGCCTTTCTGGAATCCGGCCTCACCCTCGGTCGGACGATGACGCTCGAAGACGCGCTCTTTGCCATGATCACCGCTTCGGCAAACGATGTCGCCGTGGCGCTGGCGGAGGCGGTGGCCTCCGATGAGGCCTCCTTCGTTCGACGCATGAACGAGACGGCGGCGCGCATCGGGCTCACCGGCACGCATTTTTCCAATCCGAACGGCCTGTTCGACCGGAAGAACTATACGACGGCGCGCGATCTTGCTGTTCTCGGCATGGAAGTGGACCGGCTGTTCCCGGAATATCGCCGCTTCTTTCTGGCGTCGGCCGTCACGATCGACGGCAAGGAGATCAAGTCGAACAACCTGCTCTTGACCCGCTTCAGCGGCACCATCGGAATGAAGACCGGCTTCCTGTGCGCATCCGGGCGGAATTTCGTCGGACTGGCGACGCGCAATGGAAAACGCGTGATGGTGGTCGTTCTGGGCGCGACGACCGAACGGGAACGCAACGAACGGTCGGCGCAATACCTGACGGAGGCCTTCGATGGCCGCCTGTCTTCCGATGCGGGACTTCTGGAAGACCTTAAGAACCGGACCGATGTCGCGCCGCAGGACATGCGCATCCTTCTCTGCACCGACAAGAGCGCAGCCTACGAGGCGAGCCGGAACGCGCTCTATCCGATGGGCCTGCCGGGTCACGAGACCTATCTGCAGGACGAGGTGCCGGGGCAGGTCCGCGTGATCAGCACCTGGGCCGTGGACAATGCGGACGACGTGCCGATACCCACGCGCCGTCCTTCCTGACCGCTGCAACGAACCGCTTGGCGGCGCCCGCCCTCCAAGGGGCGGCCCTTCATGAGGATGCGGCCTCGTGTTGCCGGGCGATGTGGCCTGCCAGATGGTCTGCATCGTGCCAGACGCCCCAGATGAAGGACGAGGCGCGGCGTGATAGCCAGGGCAGGCCGAGGAAATAGAGGCCCGGCACCTTGGAGACGCCGCGCTCGTGCACCGGCCGTCCCTTCTCGTCGAAGGCGTCGATCTTCATCCAGCCGTAATCGACCGCATAGCCGGTCGCCCACAGGATCGTCGTGACGCTGGCCTCGCGGAGGTCCAGCGTGAGCAGCGGATCGGTCACGCAGGCCGGGTCGGGCTCCAGGATGCGCGCGGCGGGCTCTTCCGGCAGGTCGAGGCCGTTGCGGGCGGCATAGTCGTCGGCGAGGTCGAGCAGGGAGAGGTAGTTGGCGTCGCCGAGCGCGATGTTCCGGGCGAGATCCGGCGCGAATGTCATCACGCCGTTCCGGAAGGCCTCGGCGCGGCCGACGAGCGTCATGCCGCGCGTCGCGAGCCGGCGGAAGTCGACCGTCTGCCCGCCATAGGCGCCGCTGACCGCGATCGTGACATGTTCCGTATTGGGGGCGGGAACCTTGAGGTCCCAGATGCCGAGCGCGCCCAGCCACCAGCAGAAGTCGCGCCCGCGATAGCGCCGCGGCGGGCGGTCGTGCGGGCCGACGGAGAGATAGACGCGCCGGCCCGCGCGCAGCAGCTCGTCTGCGATCTGCGTGCCGGACGAACCGGCGCCGATCACCAGCACCGCGCCTTCGGGCAACTGGCCCGGATTGCGGTACGTGTTGGAATGCATCTGCCGGATGCCCGCCTCGGCCGGCACGACGGCCGGGATGACCGGGCGCTGGAAGGCGCCGGTGGCGGAGACCACGCGTCTCGCCTCGATCACACCGTCGGACGTCTCGGCGCGAAAGGCGTCGCCCTCCTTGCGCAGGACCCTGACCTCGACGCCGCAGCGGATGGGCGCCTTGATCTTCTCGGCATAGGTGACGAAGTAGTCGGCCACCTGTTCCTTGGAGGCGAAGGCGTCGCCGTCGAGCCCTTCGAAGGTCATGCCGGGGAAGCGGTCGTGCCAGGCGGGGCCGTTGGCGACGAGGGAGTCCCAGCGGGCGCTGCGCCAGCTTTCGGCAATCCTGCCTTTTTCGATCACGAGATGGGGCACGCCGCGTTTGCCGAGATGCTCGCTCATCGCGACGCCGGCCTGGCCGGCACCGATGACGAGCGTGTCCACTTTTTCCACTGGCATGCCGCTTTCCTCTTCCCTTGCCGAAGCGTCGACCTTGCAGCCGACCCATGCGGATTTGTGTAGTGGAAGGCGAAAGAGGCGGACATGAGCGTTTGGTTCAGCGCTGGTTAGGCGGCCGCTAAGCTCGCCTTTGGATCATGATTTATGTATACAATTACTCTCTGCTTTCATTGAATAAAACCGGAGATTTGTGAGCGAGCTGGGTCTCCTCAACACCCTTGGGCTCGTGAGGCGTGCAATCTTCAGCAGAAGATTTTCGGAGAACGAGTCGCTCCTTACAAAAAAGTGGCCTCGGATTGGAGGCGCCAGGATAGGGCTTCATATCATATCGTGCACGCTTAACATTTGAAAAATAATAAAAAATCCAAGGACCCTGGATGGTGGCGTCGAGCCGGGAGCGGCTGGCTGCTTCTTTTCCGGGGCTCGTCTCGAAGTGGAAGCGGAAAGGTAATTCTGGCCATCCCAGGCATAATCGCATGCATGATTGTTGCAAATATTTGCATACAATATTGACAGATGTGATAGCTTGTAGGACGCTTGGTCAAATGGCCAAGAGGAAAGCATGACCCAGGTGCCCCCATCCCCGGCGGTTTCGATCCGGACGGTTTCCAAGAGCTTCGGCAAGGGAATCTATGCCTTTCGCGTGCTCGATGATGTCTCGCTCGACATAGGACGGCGCGAGTTCTTCACGCTGCTCGGGCCGTCCGGCTGCGGCAAGACCACGCTGCTGCGGCTGATCGCCGGTTTCGAGACGGCCGATAGCGGCGCCATCGCCATCGAGGGCGAGGACGTCACGGCAAAGCCGCCGTTTCACCGTCCCGTCAACACCGTGTTCCAGAGCTATGCGCTGTTCCCGCACCTGACGGTGGAGCAGAACGTCGCCTTCGCGCTCGAGGAGCAGGGCATGGCACGCGATGCGATCCGCAGGCGCGTCGGCGAGGCGCTGGAGATGATGCGCATGGGCGCCTTCGCCAGGCGTCGCCCGGCCGAGCTGTCCGGCGGCCAGCAGCAGCGCGTGGCGCTTGCCCGCGCACTGGCGCCGCGGCCGCGTGTGCTCCTCTTGGACGAGCCGCTTTCGGCGCTCGACCTGAAGCTGCGCAAGGAAATGCAGATCGAGTTGAAGATGCTGCAGGAGGAGGCGGGCATCACCTTCCTCTTCGTCACGCACGACCAGGAGGAGGCGCTTACGCTCTCCGATCGCGTCGCCGTCATGCAGTCCGGCAGAATCCTCCAGATGGGGCCGCCGCGCGAGATCTACGAGGCGCCGACCCACCGTTTCGTCGCCGACTTCATCGGCGACATCAACCTGCTCGATGGCGAGGCGCTGCCGGGCGGCGGCGTTCGCCTCGATAGCGGCACCGTGCTGCCGGCCGCTCATGCTGCGTCCGGCCGGGTGACGGTCGCCATCCGCCCCGAGCGGGCGCGGCTGGTGCCGGCCGGCACGGGGGCGCTGGAGGCGACGCTCGTCCATTCCGCCTATCTCGGCACCGCCATGCTGCACAAGCTCGAGCTGCCCGGCGGCGGCACCTTCCTGCTGCGCCAGTCCGATCCCGCCGAGGCCGCGCCGGAAGCGGGACGCCGCGTCGGCCTTTCGCTGCCCGGCGAGGCGCTGCGGGTGCTCGCGCAATGAGCGTCGCCTTTCGCCGTCTCTGCCTCCTGTCGCCGGCCCTTCTTGTCATCCTGCTTTTGGTCGGCGTGCCGCTGTGCCTCATGGCCTGGGTCTCGCTGCTCGACAAGGGCGGCAGTGCCGGGGTCGACTGGTCGTCCGCTCCCTCGGCGGCGAACTATGTGCGCCTCGTCTGGGAGGAGGATTTCGACGGAACGATGATCCTCAACACCGGCTATCTGGTGATCTTCCTGCGGTCGGTGGCGCTCGCCGCCGTCACCACCGTGCTCAGCCTTGCGCTCGGCCTGCCGGTGGCACTGTGGATGGCGAGCCTTTCGCGCACCGGGCGCGACGTCATGCTGCTGCTGATCACCATTCCGTTCTGGACGAACCTTCTGGTGCGCAACTACGCCTGGCTGATCATCCTGCGCGAGGACGGCTGGGTCTCGCAATTCGTCAACATGCTCTCGCCTTGGCCGGTGCAGCTGCTCTACAACGACGCGGCGGTGGCGATCGGGCTCACCTATTCCTTCCTGCCCTTCACCATCCTGCCGCTCTACACGGTGTTCGAGAAGTTCGACTGGCGCCTGCTGGAGGCCGCGCACGATCTCGGCGCGACGCGCCGGCGGGCGCTGCGCCGGGTCGTGCTGCCGATCGCCACGCCCGGTATCGTGGCGGGCGCGCTGCTCGTCTTCATTCCCTGCCTCGGCGCCTTCGTGACGCCGGCGCTGCTCGGCGGCGGCAAGACGCTGATGCTCGGAAACATCATCCAGATGCAGTTCGGCGCCTCGCGCAACTGGCCCTTCGGGGCGACGCTCGCGGTCGTGCTGCTCGCCATCATGCTCGTCGTGATGACCGCCATGGCGCTCTGGCGCAACAGGAGGACCGCATGAGCCCGCGGCGTTTCCCCTTCACGCGCGAAACCGCGCTGCTCGTGCTGGCCTATCTCTACGTGCCGGTCGTGGTGTTGATCGTCTATTCGTTCAATGCCAATCGCACGGCGACGGTCTGGACCCATGCCTCGGTGGACTGGTACGGCCGCATCCTCGTCAATCCCTCGATCCAGGCGGCGGCCTGGAACTCGCTGGTCATCGCGGTCTGCGCCGCCACGGCCGCGACCGTCCTCGCGCTGCTGGCGGCGCTTGCGACCCGCCGCGCCTTTCTCGGCCGCGGCGCCTCGGAGGCGGTGCTCAACATGCCGCTGATCCTGCCGGAGATCGTGGTGGCGGTCGCCACGCTCATCCTCTTCGTCTCGCTCGGCGTGAAGCTCGGGCTCGGCGCGATGGTAGCGGCTCACACCGCCTTCTGCATCCCCTTCGCCTACCTGCCGATCCGCGCGCGGCTGGAGGGCATCAGCGGCACCTACGAGGAGGCGGCGCACGACCTTTACGCCAATCGCGTCCGCACCTTCCGCCGGGTGACGATGCCGCTGCTCTGGCCCGGTGTCATGGCCGGCTTCACGCTCGCCTTCGTCACCAGCCTCGACGACTTCCTGACCTCGTTCTTTCTCGCCGGCCCCGGCATGACGACGCTGCCCGTCTACATCTTCTCCGCCATCCGCGCGGGTATCTCGCCGGAGATCAACGCGATCTCGGCGGTCATGCTGGTCGTCTCGGTCCTGCTCGTGTCGCTTTCGTTTTTCCTCGGCCGCCTGCGCCGATAACCTGGAGGAGCCCCGCAATGTCCCTGAAATCCTGCCTCGGCGCGGCCTTTGCCGCCGTCGCCCTTCTTGCGTCGCCCGCGGGCGCGCAGGATGCGGAAAAGACGCTCTATTTCTACAACTGGACCGACTACTACCCGGTCGAGCTTCTGGCGAAGTTCGAGAAGGAGACGGGCATCAAGGTCATCCTCGACGGCTATGACAGCAACGACACGCTGCTCGCCAAGCTGCAGTCGGGCGGTGCCTCCTACGATGTGATCGTGCCCAGCGACTATGTCATCCCCGGCCTCGTCAAGGACGGGCTGCTCATGAAGATCGACACGCATGCCATGTCGAACTACGCCCATATGAAGGATGCCTTCAAGAACCCGGAATTCGACCCCAGGCACGAATATTCCGCGCCCTATCTGTGGGGCGTCACCGGCCTTGCCTATGACAGCGCCCAGGTGCCGGGCGGCACACTGGAGCCGAGCTGGAAGGAGTATTTCGAGCCGCGGCCGGAGCTCGCCGGCAAGATCGCCGCGCTCGACACCGCAAGCGACGAGATCCTCGCCGCCTCGCTCTATCTCGGCATTCCGCAGTGCACGGAGAGCAACGAGGATGCCGCCCGCATCCTGGCGCTGCTGCAGGCGCAGAAGGAGAAGCTGAAGCTCTACAGCTCCGACAGCACCGTCGACCGCATGGCCTCGGGCGAGGTGGCGATGCACCATCTGTGGAACGGCGCCACGGCGCGGGCCACCGCCCAGCGCGATACGATCCGCTTCCTCTATCCGAAGGAGGGGACGCCGATGTTCCGTGACAATTTCGCGGTTCCCGCCAATGCGCCCCATCCGGAAAACGCGAAGATCTTCATCAACTGGATGATGGCGCCGGAAAACGCCGCGGCCGTCTCCAACGCCATCGCCTATGCCAATGCCATGAAGTCCGACGAGTTCCTGAGCGACCAGTGGCGCAAGATGGATGCCATCAACATGCCCGAGGACTTCGCCTCGCGCCTCGTGGCCACGCAGGATTGCAACGGCAAGGCCCGCGAGCTGCGCGACCGCATCTGGACGCGCCTGAAGGGTTGACGCTGCAGAGACCGCGCGGCCCTTCGCGGGCCGCGCCGGTGCGACTTCAGGCGTAACGCGCGACGGCGAGGTCGGTGGCGTCGATCTCCGGCTTCCGGCCGGAAACGAGGTCGGCGATGACGCGGGCCGAGCCGGAGCTCATCGTCCAGCCGAGCGTGCCGTGGCCGGTGTTGAGGAAGAGGCCGGCGACCTTGGTCGGGCCGATGACGGGCGTGCCGTCCGGCGTCATCGGGCGAAGACCGGACCAGAAGCTCGCCTTCGACACGTCGCCGCCGGGGAAGAGATCGGTGACGGAGTGCTGCAGCGTCAGGCGGCGGGGCTCGCCGAGATCGTTGGTATAGCCGGAGATCTCGGCCATGCCGCCGACGCGGATGCGGTCGCCGAGGCGGGTGATGGCGATCTTGAAGGTCTCGTCCATCACGGTCGATTCCGGTGCGCGCGCGGCATCGGTGATCGGGATCGTCAGCGAATAGCCCTTGACCGGATAGACCGGCAGGCGGATGCCGTGCGGGCGAACGAGGAGCGGCGAGAAACTGCCGAGCGCGACGACCACGGCATCGGCCGCGAGCACTCCGTGGGCGGTGACGACGCCGCGGACACGGCCGCCGTCCACGTCGAGCCCCCGGATGATGCTGCCATAGTTGAAGGTGACGCCGAGTGCCGCGGCCTTCGCCGCCAGCGCATTGGCGAACTTGAAGCAGTCGCCGGTCTCATCCTTCGGCGTCAAGAGACCGCCGACGATCTTTTCGCGCACATGTTTCAGCGCGGGTTCGACGCGGATGCAGCCCTCGGGGTCGAGCACTTCATAGGGAATGCCGTCGGCAGCGAGCGCCTTGACGTCCTTGGCCGAGGCGTCGAGCTGGGCCTCGGTGCGGAAGAGCTGCAGCGTGCCCTGCATGCGCTCGTCATAGGAAATGCCCGTCTCCGCGCGCAGCGCGGCGAGCGAGATGCGGCTGTAGTCGGCAAGGCGCAGCATGCGGCTCTTGTTGAGGGCATAGCGGGCCGAGGTGCAGTTGCGCAGCATCTGCGTCATCCAGGACAGCATGGCCATGTCGACCTTGGGGCGCAGGATCAGCGGCGCATGCTGCATGAACAGCCACTTCATCGCCTTCATCGGAATGCCGGGCGCGGCCCAGGGCGAGCAATAGCCGAAGGAGACCTCGCCGGCATTGGCAAAGCTCGTCTCGAGCGCCGGGCCGGGCTGGCGGTCGACGACCGTGACCTCGTGGCCGGCGCGGGCAAGCTGGTAGGCCGAGGTGACGCCGACGATGCCGGCGCCGAGAACGATGACTTTCATGATGTCCTCATTGGGGAAGAAGAAGGCTCAGCGGTACTGCCGCCGGTAGCGTTGGCCGAGGCCGGTCAGGATTTCGTAGGCAATGGTGCCCGCATCGCGCGCCACGTCCTCAAGGTTCTGATTGGGGCCGAGGATCTCGACACGGCTGCCGAGCGTGAGGCGGCCCTCCGGCAGGGCGGAGATGTCGATCGTGATGCTGTCCATCGAAACGCGCCCGACGATGGGCAGTCGCACGCCGTCGCAATAGGCGGCGCCCCGGCCCGAGAGGCTGCGGGGCAGGCCGTCGGCATAGCCCGCGGCGATGGTGGCAAGGCGCGCCGGACCGGCCGTGACATGGCTGGCGCCGTAGCCGACGCGCGTGCCGGAGGGCACGCAACGGGTCTGCACCACGGCGACGTCGAGGCTGACGACCGGCTCCATCGGGTTCGCCCGGCCGGCGGTTGGCGCGCCGCCATAGAGCGCGATGCCGGGGCGGGCGAGCACGCCGTGATAGGCCTTGCCGAGAAAGATGCCGCCCGAATTGGCAAAGCAGACGTCGAGGCCGGGAAATTCCGCCGCAACGCGCTCCATCTCGGTGCGCTGGTCTTCGTTCTGTTCGCTCTGCGCATCGTCGGCGGAGGCGAGGTGGCTCATCAGGAACAGGACGTCGATTCCGCTGGCGCTGACGAGGCCGGCAAGCGCCGCGCGCTCTTCCGGCGGCACGCCGAGGCGCGACATGCCGGTGTCGAATTGCAGTACCGCCGGCAGCGTGCGGCCGAGGGCCTTCGCCATGCCGCTCCACGCGTGCCACTGTTCCAGCGAATTGGCGACCGGCACGATGTTTTCGCGGGCACAGGCGTTTTCGTTTCCGGGCTGCAGGCCGTTCAGCACGAAGACCGCGGCGTCGGCCGCCAGAAGCGGGCGCAGGCGAAGCGCCTCGACGAACTGCGCGACGAAGAAGTGGCGGCAGCCATGGGCGTAGAGTTTCTCGGCCACCCGGCCGGCGCCGAGCCCGTAGGCATCGGCCTTGACGACGGCAGCGGCGCGCGCCGGGGCGACCTCGGCGGCGAGCTTTTCATAGTTGCGGGCGAGCGCCCCGAGATCGATGCGGAGATAACCCGATGCACCGTCGATCACGGTCGTTCCGCCGGTCCTGTCCCGTAGTATGCCGCCGTCCATCCCAAGCCCCCTCAGTTGCGCGAAGCCTAGTGAAACGATCGTGAAATTGCCGAGGAAACAGCGATTGATTGTTGCGTCAAAGCATGATTTTTGAACGAAACGACGACGATTTGGAATGATCTGCCATGGCCGCCCTCGACGCGATCGACCGCAACATCCTCCGGCTCCTGCGGCTTGATGCGCGCATGAGCAATGCCAGCCTTGCGGCCGATGTCGGCCTCTCCCCGTCCGCCTGCCTTCGCCGGATCAAGCTGATGGAGCAGGCGGGCGTCATTCGCGGCTACACGGCGCTGGTGGACACGTCGAATGTCGAGGCGAGCATCGCCGTCATCATCAACATCACGCTGGAGCGGCAGACGGAGGATCATCTCGATCGCTTCGAGGCTGCGGTGCGCAAGCATCCGGAAATCCGCGAATGCTTCCTGATGACGGGCGGTTCGGACTACCTGCTGCGCGTCGAGGTGGCCAATGCGGGCGAATTCGAGCGCATCCACAAGGAAATCCTCTCGGCCATGCCGGGTGTCTCGCGCATCCATTCGAGCTTCGCGATCCGCAACGTGCTGGCGACGCGGCCGCGGGGGCGGCGGTAGGCGGAACCCCGGGCGTCAGGTCCGGCCGCCGTAGTATTTCTCCGCGATGCCGCGGGCGGCGGCGGCGGCCTTGCGGCCGATCTCATGCATGCGGGCCATGTCGGCGCGCGCGGTCGGCGCCGCCACCGCCAGCGCGCCCATCGGCCGCCCGCCGGGCGTGAGGATCGGCGCTGCGGCGCTGATGACGCCGATCTCGAAGCCCTGCTGGCTGATCGAATAGCCCCGCTCCACCGTTTCGCGCAGGAGCGTGCGCACGGCGTCCGCATCCGTCGCCGTATGGGCGGAAAAGCGCTCTAGCGGCCGCGCCAGCGCACGGTCGATCTCGCCGGGCGGTAGGAAGGCGAGATAGGCGAGCCCCGATGCGGTGGCATGGAAGGGCAGCACGGCCCCGGGATCGACGATCACGCGGTGCGCCTGCGCGGAATCCTCCACATGGATGGTGGAGAGCCGCCCGCCGGAAAATTCCGACAGGTGCACCGTCTCGCCGGCCTCTTCCGCCAGCGCCTTGACGAAGGGGGCGGCCACGGCGACGAAGGGGAAACGCGCCTGGCGCAGGCGCGCCAGGCGGACGGGTGCCGCGCCGAGACGGTAGCGGCGCGTCTCCTCGTCCTGTTCCACGAAGCCGTGTCTTTCCAGCTCCACCAGAAAGCGCCGCGCCGTCGCCTTGTCGAGCGCGGAAAGCCGCGCGAGGTCGCTGAGGCCGATATCCTTGTCGAGTTCGGAAATCAGGTCGAGGAGGGAAAGGGCCTTTCCGATGGTGCTCATGCTGCGCTCCGCGGCGTTGTGTCTGTCATCCCGCAAGGGTCAGTTCCTGCTGCCTGCCATTCCTGTTTCCGCACGCTCGACCAATCGAGATACTTAACATGAGAAATAACTTGACGGCGGAACTGGCTTTTGCAAATCTATAATTAAAATACTGGTTCAAATAATGAACCTCAAGGAAAATGTTTCGTGGGAACCGCCGTCGCCTCGGCACGGCATCGGACAAGCGGCTGCCGGACGCATGAAGGCGGCCGCCAGGATGGGAGCAAGATCATGACAGAACACAGCGTGCCGCCCGGCGGCGCGAACCAGTTGCGCAAGAACAGCCTCGGCGTCGGGGCGGTCACATTCCTCGTCGTCTCGGCGGCCGCGCCGTTGACGGCGGTTGCCGGCGGCGTGCCGCTGTCGATGATGCTGGGCAACGGCCCGGGCATTCCGCTGACCTTCGCCTTCGTGACGACGGTGCTGCTGCTCTTTGCTATCGGCTATGTCGCCATGGCCCGGCATATCAGCAATGCCGGCGCCTTCTACGCCTATACGGCGCAGGGCCTCGGCGGCCTTGCCGGCGGCGCCGCGGCGCTCGTCGCCATCCTCGCCTACAATGCCATGCAGATCGGCGTCTTCGGCCTGTTCGGCGCCGCCACGGCCGGCTTCCTCGCCGGCTACGGCCTCGACCTGCCCTGGTGGGTCTGGACCTATATCGGCATCGCCCTCGTCGCGGTCTTCGGCTATCGCAGGGTGGATTTTTCCGCCCGCGTGCTCGCCGTGCTCGTCGTGCTGGAATATCTCGTCGTGCTGGTCATCGACGCCGCCATCCTCGTGAAGGGCGGCGACAGCGGCCTTTCCGCCGCGCCCTTCACGCCGTCGGCCTTCTTCTCGGGCACGCCGGCCATCGGCATCCTGTTCTGCTTTGCCGCCTTCATCGGCTTCGAGGCGACGACCATCTACAGCGAAGAGGCCCGCGAGCCGGAAAAGACCGTGCCGCGCGCCACCTACATCTCCGTGCTGATCATCGGCCTCTTCTACATGCTGACCTCCTGGCTGATGGTCAACGGCGCGGGCGTCGACAAGCTGGTGCCGGAAATCCAGGGCCTCGCCGACCCGACCACCTTCCTCTTCGGCCTGGCGGACCGCTATGTCGGCGGTGGCATCACCACCATCATGAGCATCCTCTTCATCACCAGCCTCTTTGCCGGCGTCGTCGCCTTTCACAACGGCGTTGCCCGCTATCTCTACGTCGCCGGCCGCGAGGGCCTGCTGCCCAGGGCGCTCGGCGTCACCCATCCGGTGTTCCAGAGCCCGCATGCCGGCTCGGTCGTGCAGACGGTCATTGCTGTCGCCGTCGTCGCGCTCTTCGCCTTCACGGGGCAGGATCCGGTGCTGGCGCTGTTCTCCTGGCTCACCAATGTCGGCACGCTGGCGATCATCCTGCTGATGGCGCTGACCGCCTTCTCCATCGTCGCCTTCTTCGGCCGCAATCCGGGCCTCGAAGGCAACCGCATCGTCACGACGGTGCTGCCGGTGCTGACGGGCCTTATCCTCCTGGCGCTGGTCTTCTACATTGCCACGAATTTCGGCGCGCTGGCCGGTGCGGAGGGGGCGCTTGCGGTGTTCCTGCCGGGCCTCGTGCTGATCGCCGCGATCATCGGCCTCCTGTGCGCCTTGCGCCTGAAGGCGGGCGATGCCGGTGCCTTTGCCCGGCTCGGCGTCCGCCGGGAAGTGTGAGAATCCGGGTGGCGCTCTGGCGCCACCCGTCCTTGAAGGAAAGATCATGCAGGAAAAGATCGAAGCGTTCCGCAACCTCGCCGTCGCGCCGCAGGCGCTGTTCATAAACGGCATCCGGCAGGACCCGGCGGATGGCGCGGTGCTGGATGTCGTCTCGCCCATCGACGGGCGCAGGCTGACGACCATCGCGGATGCCGGTGCGGAGGATGTCGACCGAGCGGTGAAGGCCGCCCGCGCCGCCTTCGAAAGGGGCCGCTGGGCGAAGGCGGCGCCGGCCGAGCGCAAGCGGGTGCTGCTGAGGATCGGCGAGCTGATCGAGAAACATGCCCTGGAACTCGCCGTGCTCGGCGTGCGTGACAACGGCACCGAGATTTCCATGGCGCTGAAGGCCGAACCCGGCAGCGCCGCCGGCACGTTCCGCTACTATGGCGAGGCGATCGACAAGGTCTATGGCGAGATCGCGCCGACGGCCGGCGACATCCTCGGCCTCGTCCACCGCGAGCCGGTCGGCGTCGTCGGTGCCATCGTGCCGTGGAATTTCCCGCTGATGATCGGCGCGTGGAAGATCGCCCCGGCGCTCGCGGCCGGCAATTCCGTCGTGCTGAAGCCGGCGGAGGCCGCCTCGCTGACGCTGCTGCGCCTTGCCGAACTTTGCGCCGAGGCCGGGCTGCCGGAGGGCGTGCTGAACGTCGTGACCGGCCGTGGCGCGGTGGCCGGGGAGGCGATGGGCCTGCATCCGGATATCGACGTGCTGGTCTTCACCGGCTCAGGCCCCGTCGGCCGGCGCCTGCTCGAATATTCCGCCCGTTCCAACCTGAAGCGTGTCTATCTGGAGCTCGGCGGCAAGTCGCCGAATATCGTCTTCGCCGACGCGCCGGACCTCGACCGCGCGGCCAAGGTCTCGGCCTATGGCATCTTCCGCAATTCGGGGCAGGTCTGCGTGGCCGGCTCGCGGCTGCTCGTCGAGCGCTCCATCGCGGAGGAATTTTCGCAGAAGGTGGCCGAGATCGCCGCCGCGATGACGGTCGGCGATCCGCTGCTGTTGACCACTGAGGCCGGCGCCGTCTCCAGTGAGGCGCAGCTCGGCAAGAATCTCGGCTTTGCCGAACAGGCGCTTTCCGAGGGCGCCAAGCTGCGCACCGGCGGCAAACGTGTCCTTGCCGAGACCGGCGGCTTCTACATGCAGCCCACCGTCTTCGACGTCACGCCGGACATGACGCTCGCCCGCGAGGAGGTTTTCGGGCCGATCCTCTCCGTCATCCCCTTCGACAGCGAGGAGGAGGCCTTGCGCATCGCCAACGGTACGGATTACGGCCTCGCCTCGGCCGTGTGGACCGCCGACCTGTCACGGGCGCATCGCATGGTGCGCGGCATTCGCGCCGGCGTCGTGCATGTCAACACCTATGGCGGGGCCGACAACACCGTGCCGCTCGGCGGCGTTCGCCAGTCCGGCAACGGGCACGACAAGTCCCTGCATGCGCTGGACAAATATCTCGACCTGAAGACGGCCTGGATCCAGCTCTAGGACCGATCGACATTCAATCCATGCCGGTCTGCAAATGGCGCTTTTCCGCGCTTCCGGTGCTCACGTACGTTCAGTACGCTGCGCTCCGGGTCGCGGAAAACCACCATTTTCGCCACGGCCCGAACTGAATGTCGATCGGTCCTGGGCGCCTTCCAGCGCGCGGGCGATTTCCGTGATGACCGTGAAGGCGGTGTCCGCGTCGCCGCGGGTCATCTCGAACTGGCCGGCCTGGAAGCGGATGGCGATGCGGCCGTCGACGCGGGTCTGTGTCAGGTAGATGCGGCCGTCGTCGTTGATGGCGTTGACGAGGGCGATATTGTGCCGGTCGGCCTCCGTGCCGCCCTTGTGGCGGAAGGAGAAGAGCGAGAGCACCGGCTCGCTGACGATCTCGAAATCCGGCTCGCCGGCAAGACGCTCCGCCAGTTCCCTCGACCAGGCGACATGATTGCGGATCATCGTGCGCAGCCCTTCGAGGCCATGATAGCGCAGCAGGAACCACAGCTTCAGTGCGCGGAAGCGGCGGCCCAGCGGCACGGACCATTCGGAATAGTTGATGATGCCGTCATGGCCGTGCGTCTTCAGGTATTCCGGCTGGATGGCCAGCGTGCGGACCTGGTCTTCCGGGCTGCGGATGAACTGTACCGAGCAGTCGAAATTGGCGCCGAGCCATTTGTGCGGGTTGAAGACGATGGAATCGGCCGCCTCGACGCCATCCCAGAGCTCGCGGAATTCGGGGCAGATCATGGCCGAGCCCGCCCAGGCGGCATCGACATGCAGGTAGAGGCCATGCGCCTTGGCCACTGCCGCCACAGCGCGGATCGGGTCGCAGGCGCCGATGGAGGTGCCGCCGGTGCAGGCGATGACGCCGGCCGGGATATGGCCGGCGGCACGGTCCGCGCGGATCGCGGCATCGAGTGCCTTGGGGTCCATGCCGTTGAGGGGGCCTTTGATCGGGATGCGCACGAGGTTCGCTTCGCCGATGCCGGCAATCCAGATCGCCCGGTCGATGGAGGTGTGCACCTGCTTCGACGCATAGACGCGTACCGCCCCGTGCGCCGCCAGCCCCTCGCTGTTGCCTTTCCAGCCGAGCGCCTTCTCGCGCATGACCAGCACTGCGGCGAGCGTCGCGGTGGAGGCGGAATCCTGGATGACGCCGGAAAAGCCTTCCGGCAGGCCGAGCGCCTGGCGCAGCCAGTCGACCACCCGCGTCTCAAGCTCGGTGGCGGCCGGCGAGGTCTGCCAGAGCATGCACTGGGCGGCGACGGAGGTGACGAGATAGTCGGCAATCACCGAAATGGGCGCGGCATTGGCCGGGAAATAGGCGAAGAAGCGCGGATGCTGCCAATGGGTGAGGCCATCGGGAATGATGCGCTCGAAATCGGCGAAGATCGCCTCCATCGCCTCGCCGTCTTCCGGGGCTGCACTGGCGATCTGCCGGGCGATGTCGCCCGGCTTCGTCTGCGCCCGCACCGGCCGGTCGCGCAGGCCCGCGCGGTAGTCGGCGCCCCAGTCGGCGGCCGTTCGCGACCACTTGCGGAATTCTTCGCTGTCCATCTCTTGCTCCTGTCTGGCGCTACGCAGTTCTCGGTGTTCGTCCGTCGATTTGCAAGGCCCGTGAAGGGTCCTGCAATCCGAGCTTGCCGTGCGCGGTTTCCGCAGGGTATCCGCACGAATATATTTAACGCGTTAATAATTTTTGGTGCCTGTCAAGCCCGCGAAGGGGCATTTGTCGATGCGGCTGCGAGCGCCGTGGTTGCGATGGGGAAACTCATCTCTGGTTCAATATATGAACCGACACTTCAAATATAGACTTGCAAACGGCTGCGCTTCCTGCCAAGTTAATTCGCATGTTAAGTATATTGGCCGCGACTCCCGAAGGCTGCTGCGGGCGGAGCCGGACTTAGCGGGAGGAGAACGGAAATGCACGTCGACGACACGGCCCGGATGCTGCGGGGGTCTTTGTCCACACCGGATATCGAGATGGAGCTGACGCAGGCCGTGCCGGCCCGCTATCCTCCGGCGGGAGACCGTCTTGGCAGCGAGACGGCATGCCACGTCTTGCGCCGGCCGGATGCGCCTTCGGGGCAGGTCGGGCGATTTGTTCCGCTGCTCGTATCGAGGAGGAATGGTCGATGAGCGCGAACGGCCGTCCGCCCCATATTCTGGTGATCGGCACCGGCGATACCAAGAGCGAGGAGCTCCTGTTCATGGCCGATGTCATCGGCAAGGCCGGAGGCGTTCCCGTCCTGGTCGATGTCAGCGTGCTCGGCGACCCGCCCTATGTGCCGGACCATTCCAAGCACGACATCGCCGCCGCGGCCGGCACCACCATGGAGGCGATCACCGGCAGTGGCGACGAGAACACCGCCATGGCGCTGATGGCAAAGGGCGCCGCGGCGCTGGTGCGCCGGCTTTCGGAGGCGGGGGAGGTGGACGGCATGATCGCGCTCGGCGGCTCGCTCGGCACGGACCTCGCCCTCGACGTCGCCGCCGTGCTGCCGCTCGGCGTACCGAAGTTCATCGTCTCCACCATCGCCTATTCCCATCTGCTGCCGCCGGAGCGCATCGCGCCCGACCTGATGATGATCCTGTGGGCCGGCGGGCTCTACGGCCTCAACCCGATCTGCCGGGCGGTGCTGTCGCAGGCTTCGGGCGCGGTCGTGGGCGCAGCCAAGGCCGGCGAGCGGCCCGGCCGCCAGCGCCCGCTGGTCGGCATGACCTCGCTCGGCTCCTCCTGCCTCAGCTACATGAAGCTGCTCAAGCCGGAGCTGGAGCGGCGCGGCTATGATGTCGCCGTGTTCCATTCCACCGGCATGGGCGGGCGCGCCTATGAGGCGGTGGCGGCGCAGCGGGGCTTTGCCGCCGTCTTCGATTTCTGCATCCAGGAGGTGACCAATGCGCAGAACGGCTCTGTCGCCGTCTCCGGGCCGGACCGTTTGGAAAATGCCGGCCGCGCCGGCATTCCGCAGATCGTCGCGCCCGGCGCGGTCGACATGGTGGACATGCCCGCCTGGCAGGAGACGCCGGACCGCTTCGCCGGCCGGCCCTATCATGCGCACAACCGGCTGATCGCCTCCGTCACCGTTTCGCCCGACGAGCGTCGCGCGGTCGCCCGCGTCGTCGCCGCCAAGCTGGAGGGGGCGAGCGCCCCCGTCGCCTTCCTGCTGCCGACGAAGGGCATCCAGGAATGGGACCGGGAGGGCGAGCCGCTGCACGAACCGGACGCGCTGGAGGCCTTCCTCGACGAGATGCGCCGGGCCGTGCCGGCCTCCGTCGCCTTCGAGGAGGTCGACGCGCATATCAACGCCCCGGACTTTGCCGCAAGAGCGCTGGAAATCTTCGACCGCTGGGTGGCCGAAGGCATCGTCGAGAAGGGACAGGCGGCATGACAGACGCCAGGCGGGCATTGATCCTCGATTTCGGCGGCGTCGTCACCCGCACGCTGTTCGAAACGCATGACATCACCGAGCGGGCGCTCGGCCTGCCGGCAGGCACGCTAACCTGGCGTGGTCCCTTCGACCCGGCCAGCGATCCGCTCTGGCAGTCGATGCAAGCGCGAGAAATCACCGAGCGCGACTACTGGATGACGCGCACGCGGGAGGTCGGCGCGCTGCTCGGCGAGGACTGGACGGACATGAAGACCTTCGTGCAGCGGGCGCGCGGGGCCGATCCCGAACTCGTTTTGCGCCCCGAGGCGCGCGATGCGATCCTGAAAGCCAGGACGGCCGGGCTGAAGCTCGCCATCCTCTCCAACGAGCTCGACCTCTTCTACGGCGAGAGCTTCCGCAGGCGCTTCCCGCTGATCGACCTTTTCGACGTCATCGTCGATGCGACATACACGAAGATCCTGAAGCCCGATCCGCGCGCCTATCAACAGGTGCTGGCGGAACTCGCTCTCAGCCGTGCCGACTGCGTCTTCGTCGACGACCAGAAGAAGAACATCGAGGGCGCGGCGGCCTTCGGCCTTCCCCATGTGCATTTCGACGTGACGCGGCCTGCCGAAAGTTATGCGCAGGCGCTGAACATGCTTGGACTTTGAAAGGATATCCCATGCGCGATTCCAACTTCCTGATCGAGAACAATGCCCGTCATCTCTGGCATCCCATGGCGCATCCGGCGGAAATGCAGGCCAAGCCCCCACGCATCATCAATGCGGGCGAGGGCGTTTCGGTGGTGGATATCCATGGCAAGACGGTGCTGGATGCCGTCGGCGGCCTGTGGAACGTCAATCTCGGTTATTCCTGCGAGCCGGTGAAGAAGGCGATCCGCGACCAGCTCGACGAGCTGCCCTATTATTCCACCTTCCGCGGCACCACCAATTCGCCGCTGATCGAACTGTCCTATGAACTGGCGGCGTTCTTCAGGGAGGACGGGCTCACCCGGGCCTTCTTCACCTCGGGCGGCTCGGATTCCGTCGAGACGGCGCTGCGGCTCGCCCGCCAGTTCCACAAGATCAACGGCCAGCCGGAGCGCACCAAGTTCGTGGCGCTGAAGAAGGGCTATCACGGCACGCATTTCGGCGGCGCCTCGGTCAATGGCAATGCCAATTTCCGCCGCAACTACGAGCCGCTGCTGCCCGGCGTCTTCCACCTTGCCGCGCCCTATCCCTATCGCAACCCCTTCAACACGGCCGATCCGGTGGAGATCGCCCAGGCGATCGCCCGCCAGTTCGAGGACGAGATCGCCTTCCAGGGCGCCGACACCATCGCCGCCTTCATCATGGAGCCGGTGCTTGGCGCCGGCGGCGTCATCGTGCCGCACGAGACCTTCATGCCGCTGATGCGTGCGATCTGCGACAGGCACGGCATCCTCCTCATCGCCGACGAGGTCATCACCGCCTTCGGCCGCACCGGGGCCTGGACCGGTTCGCGCGGCTTTGGCGTCAAGCCCGACATGATGACCACCGCCAAGGCGATCACCAACGGCTACTTCCCCTTCGGCGCGGTGATGATCGCGGACAAGGTTGCTGATGCCTTCGAAGCCAACAGGGATTCCTTCGGCGCCATCGGCCACGGCTATACCTATTCCGGCCATCCGGTCGGCGCGGCGGCGGCGCTGGCGACGCTGAAGGAAACCGCCCGGATCGACACAGCCGTCAATGCCGCCGCACGCGGCGCCGAGCTGATCGCCGGGCTGGAAGGCCTGAAGGCGAAGCACGACCTGGTCGGCGACGTGCGCGGGAAGGGGCTGATGGCCGCGCTGGAGCTCGTCTCCGACCGCCGGACGAAGAGCGCGGCCGCCAAGGACGTGGTGCAGAAGGTCTATGATGCCGCCTATGACGAGGGCGTGATGGTCCGCACGTCGGGCGCCAATGTCATCATCTCGCCGCCGCTCGTCATCACGGCGGCCGATGTGCAGAAGATCGTCTCGGCGCTGGATGCGGGGCTGTCGGCAGCACGAGGGGTGTCGCCATGACCGATGTGCAGGCCCTGCGCGCCCGCCGCGAGCGGCTGCTCGGCCGCAACATGTCGCTCTTCTACGATGACCCGGTGCATCTGGTGAGGGGCGAGGGCGTCTGGCTGTGGGATGCGGACGGGCGACGGTATCTCGACTGCTACAACAATGTGCCGCATGTCGGCCATTGCCATCCGCGGGTGGTCGAGGCGATCTGCCGGCAGGCGTCGATGCTCAACACCCATACACGCTACCTGCACGAGGGCATTCTCGACTATGTCGAGCGGCTGACGGCGACCTTCGACAGGAGCCTCGACACGGCGATCCTCACCTGCACCGGCAGCGAGGCCAACGACGTGGCCCTGCGCATGGCACAGGCGGTGACCGGCCGGACGGGCGTCATCGCCACCGACTTCACCTATCACGGCAACACGACGGCGGTCTCGCAGCTCTCGACGCGCATGCCGCCGGTCGGCGGCTACGGCGGGCATGTGCGTCATGTGCCGGCGCCGGATGCCTATCGTCCGCTTGGCGGAGAGGGCGGAGAGGCCTTCGCCGAGGCCTGGGCCGCCACGGTGGAGGCGGCGATCGCCGCGCTGCAGGAAAGCCCCTTCGGCTTCTCCGCGCTGATCATCGACCCCTTCTTCGCCAATGAGGGGTTTCCGGACCTGCCGGCGGATTTCCTCGCGCCCGCCGTCGCTGCTGTCAGGAAGGCCGGCGGCCTTGTAATCTGCGACGAGGTTCAGCCCGGTTTCGGCCGCACCGGCACGCATTTCTGGGGCCATCAGAAGGCCGGCATCCTTCCCGATATCGTCACCCTTGGCAAGCCGATGGGCAACGGCCATCCGGTCGGCGGTGTCGTGGCGGCATCCGAAACGCTGAATGCCTTCCGCAAGGCGTTCCGCTACTTCAACACCTTCGGCGGCAATCCGGTCTCCTGCGCGGCGGCCATGGCCGTTCTCGACGTGCTTGAGGAGGAGAAGCTGCAGGAGAACGCGCTTCATGTCGGCGCCCATGCCCGCGAGGGGCTGCGGAAGCTGGCGGACAAGCATGGGCTGATCGGCAATGTGCGTGGCAGCGGCCTGTTCTTCGGCGCCGAGCTGGTGCTCGACCGGCAGGAAAAGACGCCGGCCTCGGACATCGCCACGCGGGTGATCAACGGCATGCGCGAGCGCGGCGTCCTGATGGGCAAGCTCGGCATCCACCAGAACGCCACAAAGATCCGCCCGCCCATGCCCTTTTCCCGGGAGAATGCCGACCTGATGCTGGCGGTGCTCGACGACGTGCTGAGCGGGCTGTGACGCGATGGACGACATGATCGCAACCCTGACGGCCCGGGCGGCGGGCGCCCTTGCCCATTGGGACCTGCCGGACCAGGTGCCCGAACTCTTGAAATATCGCGAGAACGCGGTCTTCAAGGTTCGCCTGCGCGACGGCCGGCCGGCGGCCTTGCGGCTGCACCGCCCGGCCTATCATTCGCCGGCGGCGCTCGCCTCGGAACTCGTCTTCATGGCGGCGTTGCGCGAAAAGGGCATCGCCGTGCCGCTGCCGATCGCCGCGCCGGACGGCAGCCTGCTTGCCGTCTTGCCGTCTTTGGCGCCGGGCGAACCACACTATGCCGACCTGATCGACTGGATGGAGGGCGAGCCGCTCGGCGATACGGGCGCTCCGCTTCCCCGCGGCGGCCGGGATTTGCCGGCGCTCTTTGGCGCCATCGGCCGGGAGATGGCCCGCCTGCACGATGCGGCCGATGCCTTCGTGCGGCTGGCCGGGTTCGAGCGTCCAGCCTGGGATGTCGAGGGGTTGCTGGGCGAAGCGCCCTTCTGGGGCCGGTTCTGGGATTGCCCGGTCATCACGCCGGTGCAGCGGGATGCCCTGGCGCGCCTGCGCGCCCGCCTCCTGCCGCGGTTTTCGGCGCTGGCGCCGGGGCTGGACTACGGCCTGATCCATGCCGACCTGGTCCGCGAAAATGTCCTCGTGGCGGGAGGCGCCGTCGCCTTCATCGATTTCGACGATTGCGGCTTCGGCTTCCGGCTGTTCGATCTGGCCACCGCGCTGCTGCGCAACCGGCACGAACCCGACTATCCGCGATTGCGTGCGGCCCTGCTGGAGGGATATGCCGCCGTCCGGCCGCAGGCGGAAGCGGAGTTCCGGCACTTGCCGCTGTTCCTGCTGCTGCGCGCGCTCACCTATATCGGCTGGGCGGCGGCGCGGCCGGAGCTTCCGGACAATTCCGCGCGCCTGCAGCGCTATCTTGGCGACATGGAGACGCTTGCGCGGGATCTCGGCCTTTGACGGCAGCCCGTCAGCGCGGATCGGCTTTGCGCACGGCCGTCGGCACAATGCCGAAGCGGCGGCGGAAGGCGGTGGCGAAATTGGCGGCGCTGGTATAGCCGGCGATCGCGCTCGCCTCCTGTACGGTTACGTTTTCCCGGTCGAGGGCGGCAAAGGCGCGCTCCAGCCGGATATTGCGCACATAGTCGAAGACGCTGCGGTTTTCCGCGACGCGGAACAGGCGTTGCAGGCCGCTCGCGCTGATGCCGGCCTCGCGCGCGATCGTTTCCACGCTCAGCGCCTCGGTGGCGCGGGCTGCGATGAAGTCCCGGGCGCGGCCGAGGCAGATCGCGTCCTGCCGGCTCAGCAGCGTGCCGCCCGCCCCGCGCCGGTCGGCCTGCAGCACCGCCGCCATCGTCTCCGCCACGAGCTCGACGGCGCGGCCTTCGAGATAGAGGTCGCGCAGTTCGGGAATGAGCGGCGAGGGGCTGAAGATCTGCCGCACCAGCTCCATCATGCGCGGCGTCAGCGTCCAGCGGTGCTCGCTGAGGTGATCGCGCAGCAGCCGCGCGCCGCCCGTCGTATCCGCCACGGCTTCCAGCGCGTCGCGGTGCAGCCATTCCGGCGTTGCGGAGACCACGAGATGGCGCAGGTGCTGGCCGCCGCGCGAGGCGCGTTCGAAATTTTCCGGGCAGGCATTCATGATCGCCACGCCGCGCACCGCGCTGCGGTCCGCCTGGAAGGCAAAGCGGCGGTCGCCGATCGAAAGATCGACGCTGCCCTCCAGGAAGAAGATGCAGGAAAGCTCCTCCGGCAGGAGCGAGGTGGCCGTGAAGGCCCTCTCCTCGATCGCGTCGCTGACATGCAGGACGAGGCCGCGGCGCAGCTCCCTGTGCAGGAACTTACCCTTCATCAGCGTGTCGTCGGGCGAAAGCCGGTCGTCGGGGCTGTCGAAGGCGATGCCCTCATGGCGCAGGAAATCGCGCACGCGCACGCGGCCCCCCTTGCCCTCGTTTCCGGCGTTGCCAGGTGCGGCCGCCATCCCCTGTCCTTCACTGTTCCGGTCACCGGCATTGCGCAGGATGACCCGTGATTGGTGATCGAATTCCGGCACCGCGCGGAGATTTGCCGGTGCGCAAAGGCATCTGCGCGGTGCGCAAAGGTGCCGACATTGTCCGTCGTGCAAGTGTTGCCCTAGAGATAGCTTAACTTGATTTACAAGGTCAAGTTTAGGAAAAGGCTATCGGACGGTGGGACCGCGATCATGAGATTGGCAGAAGAGACGGTGATGGGAGCAACGGAGAGGGCGGGGCGCGCGATCTGGCGCAGGCGCCTGTGGCTGGCCGCGACCGTGGCGCTGGCGGGGCTTGCCGGCCCGGCACAGGCGCAGGAGGCCGGCGCGACGGCGCTCCAGACGATCACCGTCGAGGGCGGCGAGGACAACCCGAAGGGGCCGGACCAGGGCCTCGTCGCAAAGCGCAGCCTCAGTGCTTCCAAGACGGACACGTCCCTGCTCGAAACACCGCAGGCGGTCAGCGTCGTCACGCGCGACCAGATGGATGCGCAGGGTGTGAACACGGTCGCCGAGGCGCTGCGCTATACGCCGGGCGTGCATCCGGATCCGAACGGCTACGACATCCGCTACGACTGGCTCTATATCCGCGGCTTCAACGCCTATGGCACGATGTGGCTCGACGGGCTCATTCTGCCGGGCGACCCGAGCAACTATGCGACGCCGAGCGTCAATGCCTTCGCGCTGGAACGCATCGACGTCATCAAGGGGCCGGCCTCCGTGCTCTACGGCAGCACCGTGCCGGGCGGCCTCATCAACCAGGTGAGCAAGCGCCCGCAGGCGACGGCGCACAACGAGGTGGGCCTCCAGACCTCCTCGCATGGCGGCGTGCAGGCGACGCTCGACATGACCGGCCCCCTGACCGAGGACGGCGACTGGCTCTACCGCCTCGTCGCGCTCGGCAAGAACATGGGCAGCCAGGTCGACCGGGAACGGGAGAAGCAGCTGATGATGGCGCCGAGCCTCACCTGGTCGCCCACCGACCAGACCACGCTCACGCTCTATGGCTACTACCAGAAGGACCGCCCGACCTTCAGCCCGCGCTTCTACCCCGCCGTCGGCACGCTGATCGACAATCCGACCGCACGCGTGCCGCGCGATATCTATCTCGGCGATCCCAATGCGGATGTCTTCGACCGGGATTTCTATGCCCTCGGCTATGAATTCGAGCATGAGTTCAACGAGACCTTCACGGTGCGGCAGAACCTGCGCTACAGCCGCTCCGACCAGAACATGTTCCTCGTCCTCGTCAACCCGGCCTTTGCCTGGCAGCCGGACGGGCACACGCTCAACCGCGCCTCGGCGATTTCCGACGACTGGGTCTCGGCCTTCAATGTCGACACGCAGCTCGAAGCCCGCTTCGACACGGGCGCGCTCGACCACACGATGCTCTTCGGCCTCGATTACCTGAAGGCGACGTCCTCCACCAATTTTGGCAATGCCATCGCCGGCGTGCCGCCGCTCGACCTCTTCGACCCGCGCTACGGCGAGGTGGACATCCCCGTGCCGGCCATCCAGCGCTCTGGCCTGCAGGAGCAGCAGCAGATCGGTTTCTACATGCAGGACCAGATCCGCTACGACAACTGGGTGGGCACCTTCGGCCTGCGCTACGACCTGTCCGAGATCGACAGCACGAACCGCCTTGCCGGCACGCCGACCGTGACGACACGGGACCGGGAGCTGACCTGGCGCGCGGGCCTCACCTATCTCTTCGACAACGGTCTTGCGCCCTATGCCAGCTACGCCACTTCGTTCCTGCCGACGCTCGGCACGGACCGGGACGGCAATCCCTTCCGGGCGCAGACGGCCGAGCAGTATGAGATCGGCCTGAAATACGAGCCCCCGGGCGGCCGCGGCATGATCACCGCCTCGCTCTTCGACCTGACGCTCGACAATGCCCTGACGCCGGATCCGGCCGATATCCTGTTCGACGTGCAATCGGGCCGGCAGTGGGTGCGGGGTCTGGAGATCGAGGGCAAGTACGAGCTGACGCCGGAGCTCGACCTTCTCGCCGCCTATGCCTATTCCCATTCGGAAGTGCTGAAGTCCAACAATCCCGTCGAGCTCGGCCGTGAGGTGCTGCGCCTGCCCGAGCATCAGGGCAGCGTCTGGCTCAGCTATCGGCCGGCCTTCGCCGACGGGCTGACGCTCACCGGGGGCGTGCGGGCCATGTCCTCCTACCAGACGGACAGCACCTACAAGGCGGAGCTGCGCATTCCCGGCCGGGCGCTTGTCGATATCGGCGCGGAATACGATTTCGGCGCCATCGACAAGGACTTTTCCGGCACGAAGCTTCGGGTCAACGTCACCAACCTGTTCGACAAGGAGTATGTCTCCCATTGCCTCAACAGCACCGGCGGAAGCTGCAACTACGGCGCGGGCCGCGCCATCACCGCGAGCCTGAAATATTCGTGGTGAGCGCTTCGCATCGAACCCGGACGAGCGGAGGGGGCGCCGGCTTGCCGGCGGCCCTCTGTCGGCTGTCGCTCCTGTTGCTGCTGGCGTTTCCGGCATTCGCCTTGCCGGCGCGGGCCGAGATCCTGCTGTCGGATGCCGCCGGGCGCAGCGTGCGCCTTGCGGAGCCGGCGCGCCGCATCGTCACGAACGAAAGCCTGCTGCTCCTCTCGCTCGCCCTTGTCGATCCCGATCCCGTCGCGCGCATCGCCGGCTGGGCCGCGCCGCAGCGCATCGATCGCGGCATGTACGAGGCCTATCGCCGGCGCTTCCCGGCCATCGACGCCATCCCCACCGTCGGCGCCGTGCTGCCGGGGAAGACCTCTGTCGAGGCGATCCTTTCGGTCAAGCCGGACCTTTTCGTCGTCTCCATCTGGGAGAGCGGCTGGACGGAGGCGGCCGCGATGCTGGAGGCAGCGGGCGTGCCCGTCCTCTTCCTCGACGGGCCTGTCAATGACGGCAAGGGACCGGCGGAAACGACCGCCTTCTCCGTCACGCTGCTTGCCGCCGCCATTGGCCAGGAGGCGAAGGGCAGGGCGTTCGGCGATTTCCTGCGCGAACGCTACCGGCGCATCACGGAGCGCACGGCGAGGGCGAAACCGGTTTCCGTGCTGGTCGATGCCCATGCGGGGGCTACGTGCTGCTCGACGCCCGGAAAGGGCAACCGCATGACGGACTATCTGCGGCTTGCGGGCGGCGAGAGCATAGGCGCGGATGTGCCGGGCTATGACGGCCAGCTCAGCCCGGAATTCGTGCTCGGCGCGGATCCCACGGTCTATATCGCGACCGGCGGCCCGCATCTTGCCGCCCAGGGCGGCCTCGTGCTCGGCGGCGATGTCGATGCCGAAAGCGCGCGAAAATCCTTCGCGGGCATTCTTGGCAAGGGCCTGCGCGACGGGCTGACGGCGGTGCAGCAGGGCCGGGCGCATGCGGTGTCGCACCAGCTGTCGATCTCGGTTCTCAACATCCTCGTCTTCGAGTGTTTCGCGAAGTGGATGCACCCCGATCTCTTCGCGGATGTCGATCCCGCCAAGACGCTCGCCGAGATCAACGACCGTTTCCTGGCGGTGCCGCTGGAGGGCACCTTCTGGATCGACGCGCAATAGGAAATTGACATGCACGCAAGACAGTACACCGCCCGGGCGCGGATCGCCCTGCGCAACCCCGCTCCCGTCATCGCGGAATTCTGCGACCACATGCAGGAGCACAATGCAGAAGTGAGCGAGGGGCCGACCGGCCCGCTGCTTCGGCTCGGGAGCATCCGCGCGCAGTTCTCGCGCGAGGGCGAGGCGACGCTGGTCGATGTCGCCGCGCCGGATCTCGAAGGGCTCTATCTCGCCCGCATGGCCGTCGCCTCGCATATCCTGGAATTTGCCGGCGACGATCCGCCGGCCATCACCTGGACGGGCGATGGCGGGGAGATCGTCCGCCCGCCGAACTTCCAGATACTCAAAGTCGTCGCCTGCCGGACGCTGACGCCGCACATGCGCCGCCTGACGCTGTCCGGCGAAAACGTTGCGCGGTTCGCCGGGCTCGACGCGCTGCACCTCAATCTCATGGTACAGCGGCCGGAGGCGGGCGAACCGCAATGGCCGCATGTCGGCGCGAACGGGGTGATTGCCTGGGAGAAACCCGAGCTGCGTCCGCTGATGCGCAAATATACCGTGCGCTCCGTCGATCTGGCCGCCGGCACGCTCGATATCGATTTCGTGCTCCATGCGGATGCAGGTCCCGGCTCCGGCTTTGCGGCGGCCGCGGCGGTCGGCGACCGGGTCGGCGTGGTCGGTCCCGGCGGCGGCGGCCTCGTTGCGGCCGACTGGTATCTCTTCGCCGGCGACGAGACGGCGCTGCCGGCCATCGCCCGCATGCTGGAAAACCTGCCGGCAGGGGCGCGTGGCCGGGTCTTCATCGAGGTCGAGGATGCCGGCGAGGTTCAGGTCCTCGCGCCGCCGCCGGCGGTCATCGTCGAATGGCTGTTCCGCGATGGCCGGCCGGCGGGCAGCACGAGCCTGCTGATCGATGCCGTGCGGTCCGTGGCATTCCCGATGGATGGCGAGGCCGTCTATGTCTGGGCGGGCTGCGAGTTCGAAGCCTTCCGGGCGATCCGCAGCTTCGCGCGGCAGGAAAGGCGCCTTTCCAACACCGAGCACCTCGTCGTTTCCTACTGGCGTCGCGGGCGCGCGGAAGAGGACTAGAACCGGCCGCAGCGGCATCGCTTCGGTGCCGGACAATCCAGGTAAAACAAGGTTCCGGAGTAGCTCCGGATGCGTGCCGGCAATATCCGGCTTTTGCGTCGTCGATTGCGGTGCGAAAGCCGGGCTTCCATGAATAGCCATGTCTTTGGAATGATGGTCTTCTAATATTTCTCCGGCGTAATATGAATTAATCCTGTATTTTTTGTTCATTTTATACGAAATTCTTCAATTCGTTATATTTATAAAAATATATCGATAATTGATGTTTCACAAGTATATTCATGAGTGAAAGTGGAAAGTTTATTTCACTTTATTTTCATTGGGGCGATGCTAGTATCACGACGATGATTGGTATCGGAGGACGCATACCTTGTCTGACGTCGCCCCGGAACAACTGACGCCACAAACGCCCGGATCACGCCGGCGGCGCGAGCTTATCACGTTCTTCGTCCTTGCTTTCGGCATCTGGCCCATCGTCGCCGTCGGTGTCGTCGGCGGCTACGGCTTCCTCGTCTGGATGTTCCAGATCCTCTATGGGCCGCCCGGTCCGCCGGGCCATTGAGGGGAAGGCCATGACGCAGCAAGTTCTTTCCAGGCGGAATTTCCTGCGCGGCGGAAGGCATGACGCGACCGCCCGCATCCGTCCGCCCGGCATCGCGGAGGACGCCCTTGCCGCCTGCACGGGCTGCGGGTCGTGCGTGGAGCACTGTCCCACCGGCGTGATACGCCTCACTGACGATTTGCCCGTGCTCGATTTTGCGGCGGCGGAATGCACCTTCTGCGGTGCCTGCGCGGAGCACTGTCCCGAGCCGGTGTTCGCCGATGGCGTCGCCGGCCGCTTCGATCATGTCGTCGCCATCGCGTCCTCCTGCCTGCCGTTCCAGGGTGTCGACTGTCAGGCCTGCCGGGACGCCTGTCCGGCGGAGGCGATCCGCTTCCGTCCGGTGCGCGGCGGCCCCTTCGTGCCGCAGCTTGTGGCCGAGGCCTGCACCGGCTGCGGCGCCTGCATTTCCGTCTGTCCGGTCGGCGCGGTCGCCATCGCGCCCCGCAGCGTGGAGGTGGCCTATGCCTGATGGGCGCCGCTATCACATTTCAAGCGCGGTGATCGCCGTCAAGCCGGGCTTCGTGGCGGACGTGCTCGAGGCGCTTGCCGGCTTTGCCAATGTCGAGGTGCACGGCTGCGACAAGGGCAGGATCGTCGTGGTCATCGAGGGGCCGAGCACCGGCGTGCTCGGGGATACACTGATGCGCATCTCCGTCCTCGACGGCGTGATCGCGGCGAACATGGTTTTCGAACATGTCGAATTGGAAGAGGACGAGGTGCATGGGCAGCGAACTGACGCGGCGTGACATCCTGAAGGCCCAGGCGGCGGGCGTCGCGGCGGCGGCGGCGGGCATCGCGCTTCCCGCTGCCGCGCAGCCGGTTCCGGGCGGGGTGAGTGCGCTGGAGATCAAATGGGACAAGGCGCCCTGCCGCTTCTGCGGCACCGGCTGCGGCGTCATGGTGGGCGTCAAGGAAGGCAAGGTCGTCGCCACGCACGGCGACATGCAGGCGGAGGTCAACCGCGGCCTCAACTGCATCAAGGGCTATTTCCTCTCGAAGATCATGTATGGCTCCGACCGCCTGACGGCGCCGCTCCTGCGCAGGCGGAACGGCGTCTATGCCAAGGACGGCGAGTTCGAGCCAGTGACCTGGGAAGAAGCCTTCGACGTGATGGCCGAACAGGCCAAGAAGGTGCTGAAGGAAAAGGGGCCGACCGCCGTCGGCATGTTCGGCTCCGGCCAGTGGACGATCTTCGAGGGCTATGCCGCGACAAAGCTGATGCGCGCCGGCTTCCGCTCGAACAATCTCGACCCGAACGCCCGCCACTGTATGGCGTCCGCAGCCGTCGCCTTCATGCGCACCTTCGGCATGGACGAGCCGATGGGCTGCTACGACGACTTCGAGCATGCCGACGCCTTCGTGCTCTGGGGCTCGAACATGGCGGAGATGCACCCGATCCTGTGGACGCGCATCGCCGACCGGCGGCTCGGCAACGAGCATGTGCGCGTGGCGGTGCTGTCCACCTTCACCCATCGCAGCATGGACCTCGCCGATATCCCGATGGTCTTCAAGCCGGGCACGGACCTGGTGATCCTCAACTACATCGCCAACCACATCATCCAGTCCGGCCGGGTGAACGAGGATTTCGTGCGCAATCACACGAAGTTCGTGCGCGGCGTCACCGATATCGGCTATGGCCTCAGGCCGGACAATCCGGTGGAGGTGAATGCCGCCAATTCCGCCGATCCGGGCAAGACGGAGCCGATGGACTACGAGGCCTTCAAGGCTTTCGTCGCGGAATACACGCTGGAAAAGGCGGTCGAGATGACCGGCGTCGAGGCCGGCTTCCTCAGGCAGCTCGCCGAGCTCTATGCGGATCCCGACCGCAAGGTCATGTCGCTCTGGACCATGGGCTTCAACCAGCATGTGCGCGGCGTCTGGGCGAACCAGATGGTCTATAACCTCCACCTTTTGACGGGAAAGATTTCCGAGCCCGGCAACAGCCCCTTCTCGCTGACCGGCCAGCCTTCGGCCTGCGGCACGGCGCGCGAGGTCGGCACCTTCGCGCACCGCCTGCCCGCCGACATGGTGGTGACGAACCCGGAACACCGCAAGCATGCCGAAGAGATCTGGCGCGTGCCGCATGGCATCATTCCGGAAAAGCCCGGCTATCATGCCGTCCAGCAGGACCGCATGCTTCGCGACGGCAAGCTCAATTTCTACTGGGTGCAGGTCAACAACAACGTCCAGGCCGGCCCGAACACTTCGAACGAGACCTATCAGGGCTACCGCAATCCGGAAAACTTCATCGTCGTGTCGGATGCCTATCCGACGATCACGGCGATGAGCGCCGACCTCATCCTTCCCGCCGCCATGTGGGTGGAGAAGGAGGGCGCCTACGGCAATGCCGAGCGGCGCACCCATGTCTGGCACCAGCTCGTGCAGGCGCCGGGCGAGGCGCGCTCCGATCTCTGGCAGATGGTCGAGTTCTCCAAGCGCTTCACCACGGACGAGGTCTGGCCGGCGGAGCTTCTCGCCGCCAACCCGGACTACAAGGGCAAGACGCTCTATCAAGTGCTCTTCGCCGAGAGCGACGTCGCGAAATTTTCAATCGACGAGGTTAAGCCCGAGCACGCCAACAACGAGGCACAGCATTTCGGCTTCTACATCCAGAAGGGCCTCTTTGAGGAATATGCCGCCTTCGGCCGCGGCCATGGCCACGACCTTGCGCCCTATGACACCTATCACGAGGTGCGCGGCCTGCGCTGGCCGGTGGTCGACGGCAAGGAGACGCTGTGGCGCTATCGCGAAGGGTACGATCCCTATGTGAAACCCGGCGAGGGCGTGAAGTTCTACGGCAACAAGGACGGCAAGGCCGCGATCATCGCCGTGCCGTACGAGCCGCCGGCCGAATCCCCGGATGACGAATACGACATCTGGCTCGTCACGGGCCGCGTGCTGGAGCACTGGCATTCCGGTTCGATGACCATGCGCGTCCCCGAGCTCTACAAGGCTTTCCCCGGCGCCCGCTGCTTCATGAATGCCGACGATGCGCGCAAGCGCGGCCTCAACCAGGGATCGGAGATCCGCATCATATCGCGGCGCGGCGAGATCCGCTCGCGCGTCGAGACGCGCGGGCGCAACCGCATGCCGCCGGGCGTGATCTTCGTGCCGTGGTTCGATGCCAGCCAGCTCATCAACAAGGTCACGCTCGACGCCACCGACCCCATCTCGAAACAGACGGATTTCAAGAAATGCGCAGTCAAGATCGAACCCGTCGCCTGACCCCGAGCCCCGGATGGATTTTCGCCGCGATCGGCGTGGCGGTGCTTGCCACCGGCGCCATGGCACAGATGGTGCCGCAGCTTTCCGGCCCGCAGGGCGACGCGATGCAGACCCTGCCGGCCGATCCCCTGCCGAAATGGGTCATCGACGACATCCGCCGCATGCGCGCCTATCCGGAACAGCCGCCCGTCATCCCGCATTCGATCGACGGCTACCAGCTGTCGGTCAACGCCAACCGCTGTCTTTCCTGCCACAAGCGTGAATTCTCGCAGGATGCCGGCGCGCCCATGATCAGCATCACCCATTACATGACGCGCGAGGGCCAGATGCTCGCCGACGTCTCGCCGCGGCGCTATTTCTGCACCGCCTGCCATGTGCCGCAGGCCGATCACAAGCCGCTCGTCGAGAACACGTTCAAGGACATGAGCGACATGGGCGTCACCAAGGCGGGAAGCGAGTGATGGTGGCGCGCATCAAGGCCGTCCTCGCCTGGGTCTGGACCATTCTGACCACGCCTGCGGCGACCCTCAGCCTCGCCTTCCTGACGCTCGGCGGCTTCGTCGGCGGGGTCATGTTCTGGGGCGCCTTCAACACCGCGCTGGAGCTGACGAACACGGAGAAGTTCTGCACCTCGTGCCATGAGATGCGGGACAACGTCTACCAGGAGCTGACCAACACGGTGCATTTCACCAACCGCTCCGGCGTGCGCGCCTCCTGTCCGGATTGCCATGTGCCGCATGAATGGACCGACAAGATCGCCCGCAAGATGCAGGCCTCGAAGGAGGTCTGGGGCAAGATCTTCGGCACGATCAACACGCGCGAGAAATTCCTCGACCATCGGCTGGAGCTTGCCCAGCATGAATGGGCACGGCTGAAGGCGAACGACAGCCTGGAATGCCGCAACTGCCATTCGGCCGTCGCGATGGACTTCACCAAGCAGACCCAGCGCGCGGCCGATATCCACGCGAAGTTCCTCCTGCCCGGCAAGGCGACCTGCATCGACTGCCACAAGGGCATCGCCCACGAGCTGCCCAACATGGAGGGCGTCGATCCCGGCTGGAAGATGCCGCGCGAACTGGAGGGCGAAGAGCTTCCCGCGGCGTCCAACGGGGCGATCGAGGACCTGCGCAAGGCGGTGGCGAGCGCCCATGGGGCGATGACGTTCTAGTTCCGGGGGCTTGGGCGCTATGGCCGCTTCTGCACCAGCGTATCCGTCAGGCGGCTGCGGCCGACGCGGATGACGGTTTCCATGGCGCGCCGCGCGCCGTCCTCGTCGCGCCGGCGGATTTCCTCGACGATGCGCATGTGGCTTGCGGCGACATCGCCGATCTTGATGTGGTCGGCGGCGGGCGAGGAGAGCTTGAAGATGCCGGCCAGCGCCGCCTCGATGAGGCTGCCCACCGTGCGCATGAAGGGATTGCGCGCCGTATCGATGACGCTGAGGTGGAAACGCAGGTCGGCGAGCGCCAGGGTCTCCGGCGTGTGGGCCGGGTCGCCCATGGCGACGGCGAGCAGCATCATCTGGTTGATGTCGGCCTCGCTGGCGTGACGGGCGGCAAGGGCCGCGGCCTGCGGCTCGAAGCCGAGGCGGATCTCGCTGAGATGAACGAGGAACTGCTCATCCACGCCGACTGCGAAATGCCAGGTGAGGATGTCGCTGTCGAAGAGGTTCCACTGGGTCTTTGCGGTGACGCGCGTGCCGATGCGGGCGCGCGGCACGACCAGCCCCTTGGCCGCCAGCGTCTTCATCGCTTCGCGCAGCACCGTGCGCGAGACGCCGAAGCGGGCTTCGAGATCCGCATCGCCGGGCAGCGTGGCACCCACCGCAAACTCGCCGGCGATGATCGCCCTGCCGAGCTCGCCCACGACCTGCGAGTGGCTGGTGCGGGCCACGGGTCCGTTCATCATCGTTTCGAGCAGGCCCTTCTTGCGCACCGGTCCGTCCTCGCATCGAGCAATTCCAGCAAAGGTGCGAAGCGGTTTTGCGTCCGGAATTGCGTTAAAACAAAAGGCTAGAGCGCTTTCGCGTTCTGAAGAAAAGCGGAAGTGCTCTGGCCGTTGGGGTTTCGGGTACGGGCGAGGGCGGCGGGATGCATGTCAGGCATGCCGCCTCCGCCGGTCCGTCGCGAGGATCAGGCCCTTCTGGAGCAGGATGAAGGCGAAGAGCAGGAGGCCGATCAGGATCTTCGTCCACCAGCTCGACAGCGAGCCGTCGAAAGTGATGTAGGTCTGGATGAGGCCCTGGATGAGGATGCCGACCAGCGTGCCGGCGACGAAGCCGGACCCGCCCGTCAGAAGCGTGCCGCCGATGACGACCGCGGCGATGGCGTCGAGTTCCACCCCGACGGTGGCGAGCGAGTAACCGGCGGAGGTGTAGAGCGAGAAGACGATGCCGGAGAGGCCCGCGAGGAAGCCGGAGAGGGCGTAGATCATCACCGTCGTGCGTCCGATCGGCACGCCCATCAGCCGCGCCGTCGCCGTGCCGCCGCCAAGCGCGTAGATGTTGGCGCCGAAGCGGGTGCGGTGGGCGATCAGGATGCCGGCAGCGAAAACGAGGAGCATCAGGCCACCGATCAGGGTGATGCGTCCGCCGCCGGGCAGCTTGTAATAGACACTCTTCAGCGTGGCGTAGAAGGGATGCTTGATCGGTATGGAATCGATCGACAGCACGAAGGCCATGCCGCGCGCCAGGAACATGCCGGCAAGCGTGACGATGAAGGGCGGCATTTCGAGGTGATGGATGATCGCGCCCATCAAGGCGCCGAAGGCCGTGGTGACGGCAAGCGCCAGCACGAAGGCGGCAAGCGGATGGATCGCGGTCGATTGCAGCAGCACGGCGAGAAGGACGCCGGTGAAGGCGATGACCGCGCCGATGGAAAGATCGATGCCGCCGGACAGGATCACGAAGGTCATGCCGACCGCCGCGATGCCGAGGAAGGCATTGTCCGTCAGGAGGTTGCCGATCACCCGCGTCGACAGCATGTTGGGATACTGCGCGATGCAGACGGCATAGGCGATGAGGAAGATGGCGATCGTGGCGGTGAGGGGGAGATAACGCGGGTTCATTTCGTCTCCTCGCCCGTCTTGCTTGCCGCCTGCGGGCGGGAGAGGAAGACGAAGGCCGACTGCGCGCGCGGCGACTGGATGACGAGGATCAGCACGATGATCGCCGCCTTGATGATCAGGTTGAATTCGGGCGGGAAACCGGACAGCAGGATGCCCGTGTTGATCGACTGGATGATGAGCGCGCCGAGCAGCGAGGCAGCGATGGAAAAACGTCCGCCGAGCAGCGAGGTGCCGCCGACGACGACGGCGAGGATCGCGTCGAGCTCCAGCCAGAGGCCGGCATTGTTGGCATCCGCGCCGCGGATGTCGGCGGCGGCGATGATGCCGGCGAGCGCGGCGCAGAGGCCCGAGAGCACATAGGCGGCGATCAGCAGCACGCCGGTGGAAACGCCCGAGAGCATGGAGGCGCGCCGGTTGACGCCGAGCGCCTCGATGAGCATGCCGAGCGCCGTGCGCCGCACGATAAGCGCCACGGCAAGGCCGAAGACGAGCCAGATGACGACCGGCATGGGCAAGCCGAAGAGCGAACCGCTGCCGAGGAAGATGAGGCCGGCATCGTTGAAGGTGAGGATCGCGCCCTCGGTGATGAGCTGGGCGATGCCGCGGCCGGCGACCATCAGCACCAGCGTGGCGATGATCGGCTGGATATCCAGCACGGCGACGAGGAACCCGTTCCACAGGCCGCACAAGAGGCCGGTGCCGATGGTGACGAGCAGCGTCAGCGCCAGCCCGTAACCCGCCGTGATGCAGGCGGCGGCGACAGCCCCACAGATCGCCATGACGGCGCCGACCGACAGGTCGATGCCTTTGGTGGCGATGACCACGGTCATGCCGATCGCCAGCAGCGCCACCGGCGCGCCGCGGTTGAGGATGTCGATGAGGCTGCCATAGAGCCGGCCGTTCTGCATTTCGAGGCGGAAGAAGCCCGGAAAGGCAATCGACACCATCAGGAGGATGACGGCGAGTGCGGCGACCTGCGGAAAGAGCCTGACGGCATAGGTTTTCAAGGTCGCGTTCATGGATCGACCCTCCCGGCGGAGGCGGCGATCGCCTCGACGATGCCGTCCGTGGTGACCGCGCTGCCAGTGAGTTCGGCGACATGCGCCCGGTCGCGCAGCACGATGACGCGGCTGGAATAGGCGACCAGCTCTTCGAGTTCGGAGGAGATGACGATCAGCGACATGCCTTTCTCGCACAGGGATTCGATGAGGCGGATGATTTCCGCATGCGCGCCGACATCGATGCCGCGCGTCGGCTCGTCGAGGATGAGGAAATCCGGATTGGTGGCGAGCCAGCGGGCGAGGATCGCCTTCTGCTGGTTGCCGCCGGAGAGCAGCTTGATCGGCTTCTCTCGGTCGCTCGTGCGGATGTCGAGCGCCTTTATGTAGTGGTCCGCCAGCCGGTCCTGCTCGCCGCGGCTGATCGGCCGGGCCCAGCCGCGCCGGGCCTGGAGGGCGAGCGCGATGTTCTCGCGCACGGAGAGGTCGCCGACGATGCCATCGACCTTGCGGTCTTCCGGGCAGAAGCCGAATTTCTCGCGGATGGCGGCGCGGGGGGAGGAGAGGTCGAGCGTCCGGCCGTCTCTCTCCGCCGTGCCGCTGTCGGCGCGCTCGGCGCCGAAGAGGATCTCGGCCGTTTCCGTGCGGCCGGAGCCGAGCAGGCCGGCAATGCCGACGACCTCGCCCGTGCCGACATCGAGGTCGAACGGCTGGATATGGCCCTTGCGGCCGAAACCCCGGAAGCTGAAGCGCACGGGGCCGGCCTCGCCCTTCGCGCCATGTTCGCCCGCCACTTCCTGCACCAGTTCGCGGCCGAGCATCATGGCGATCAGGTCGCGGCGCGGCAGATCGGCGGTCTCGCGCGTGCCGACGAGCTGGCCATTGCGCAGCACGGTGATGCGGTCGGAAATCGCGTAGACCTGCTCGAGGAAGTGGGTGATGAACACGATGCCGAGGCCGCGCTCCTTCAGCCGGCGTACGATGCGGAACAGCATCGCCACCTCGTGCGTGTCGAGGCTGGCCGTCGGCTCGTCGAGGATCAGCACCTTGCCCGACAGGTCGACCGCGCGGGCGATGGCGACGACCTGCTGCACGGCGACGGAATAGGCGGCAAGTTCGGCGGTGACGTCGATGTCGAGGTCGTATTCGGCAAGCAGCGCCCTTGCCCGGCGGTTCATCTCGCGGGCGTCGACGAGGCCGAAGCGCTTCGGCTGGCGGCCGAGGAAGAGGTTTTCGGCGACCGTCAGGTTCGAAAGCAGGTTCACTTCCTGGTAGACGGTGCCGATGCCGAGGTTCTGGGCCTCCAGCGTGCTCTGCGGATCGACGTCGGCGCCATCGACGAGGATGCGCCCGCCGTCGCGGCGATAGGCCCCGGTGAGGCACTTGACGAGCGTCGACTTACCCGCGCCGTTTTCGCCGAGCAGGGCATGCACCTCGCCGCGCCGCAGAGAGAAATCGACGCGGTTCAGTGCCTTGGCGCCTGGAAAGATCTTGTCGATCCCCGTCGCCGAAAGAATATAGGAACTGGCAGGCTGCATGGTCCCGACCCGGATGAGGATGGCCGCCCGCAGCCTAGGAGGCGAACGGGCCTGGCGGAGGCCCCGCGCCCGGCCATTGGCCGGACACGGGGCTCCAGGGTGAGATCAGTAGCCGAGGCCCTTCTTCTCCTCGTAGACCTTCGCCGGATCGTCAGCCTGCGTATAGAGCTTCGATTCGGTCTGGATCCACTTCGGCGGCGCCTTGCCGTCCTTGCGGAAGGCGTCGAGGGCGTCGAAGGCGGGGCCTGCCATGTTGGGCGTCAGCTCGACCGTGGCATTGGCTTCGCCGGCAGCCATCGCCTGGAAGATGTCGGGCACGGCGTCGATCGAGACGACGAGGATGTCGGTGCCCGGCTTCAGGCCGGCTTCCTTGATCGCCTGGATGGCGCCGACGGCCATGTCGTCGTTGTGGGCATAGAGCGCGCAGATGTTCTTGCCGCCGTCCTCCGCCTTCAGGAAGCTCTCCATGACTTCCTTGCCCTTGGTGCGGGTGAAGTCGCCTGTCTGGCTGCGGACGATCTTCAGGTTGTCATGGCCGGCGAGCGCTTCCTCGAAGCCCTTCTTGCGGTCGATGGCGGGCGAGGAGCCGGTCGTGCCCTGGAGCTCGACGACGTTGCACGGCTTGCCGGCGACCGTGTCGACCAGCCACTTGCCGGCGACATTGCCCTCGTGCACGAGGTCGGAGGTGACGGCGGTCAGGTAGAGGTCGTCGGGGGCGTCGACCGTGCGGTCGAGCAGGATGACCGGGATTTCCGCATCCTTGGCTTCCTGCAGCACCTCGTCCCAGCCGGTTGCCACGACCGGGGCGACGAGAATGGCGTCGACGCCCTGCGCGATGAAGGAGCGCAGGGCCTTGATCTGGTTTTCCTGCTTCTGCTGCGCATCGGCGAATTTCAGGTCGATGCCGCGCTGTTCGGCCTGCTGCTTGGTGAGCGTCGTCTCGGCGGCGCGCCAGCCGGACTCGGACCCGATCTGCGAAAAGCCGACGGTCAGCTCGGCCGCGGACGCGGCGCTGAACATCGAGGCAGCAAGGATCGTGGCACTCGCGAGTGCGATTTTGAATTTCATGATGTCCTCCCAAAGAAAGCTGCTCCTCAGCAGCGAAGGTAAAACATCATATTGTATTACTATTGTAAACCATCAAATTTGCGGTGCCGGGATTTTCTTTGCGTGGAGGCGGGCAGGGGCGCGAATTGCCGGATGGGTTCTGCAAGCTGTTTCAAGGGCTTGTCGGCGAATGCGAAAGATCGCCTGCCTTGCGGCGGAAACACTGAACACGCGCTGGAACAGGCGCCGCTGCCGTTCGCGAGCCCATGCTGGCGGGCAAGGCGGCGAACAGAAGAACGAGGGGCCGACAGGGATGCCGGCGAAACCGTGGAACGGGCAAGGGTCCCACAGTGGATAGCCGATCGATGATTCGCCCGTGCGATCGAAGCATGCACGCTCTCGGGGCCGGTGCTGCCGAGATATGGCCGGAACCTCGACGACGGCAAAGCGGAGCGCTCTCGTCGAAACAGGGCGAACCATCTGGTCTACAAGCGGGGCAATTGCCTTTGGAATGCAACATTGCCGTTCTTTCCTTCCCCGGGGAAGGGGAAGCAGGCGGGGGGCATTCCCACAGGGGATCGGTTTATAAGGGGCTTCCGGTTTCTTAACGGCCGGCGCCTTCCAGCGTCTCGCTGACGCGCTCCCAGGCCTTTTTCAGGTGGCGTCCCAGAACTTCGGACAGCCGGTCGGCATCGCGCGCCTCCAGCGCGGCGACCATTTCCTCGTGCTCGCCGACCGCGGCCGCCCATTTCTCGGCGCCCTCGTGGCCGACGAAGCGGATGCGCTTCAGCCTGGTCTGCAGCATGCCGTGCACCTCGGCCAGCGCGGCATTGCCGGAAATGGCGACGATTCGCGTGTGGATCGCCTGGTTGAGCTTGTAATATTCTAGGCGGTCGCCCGCCTTGTAATGCCGGACCATGCGGTCGTGCAGGGCGCGGATTTCCGAGATCTCCTCGTCGCGCGCGCTCGCGCAGGCAAGCCTGCCGGCCAGTTCCTCCAGCGTGGCGAGGACCGAAAGCATGTCCTTGACGTCCTTCGCCCCGAAGCGCTTCACGACGGCGCCGCGGCTGGGAACGAGCTCGACCAGGCCTTCGCTCGCCAGATATTTGATGGCCTCGCGCAGGGGGGTGCGCGAAACGCCGAGCATCTGGCCGAGCTGGCCTTCGTTGAGGCGCGTTCCCGGCGACAGGTGCCCCTCGATGATCATGTCGCGCAGGCGGCCGACGAGCGTGTCGTGCAGCGCCGTGCGGCGGATCGGTTCCGGCAGGCTGCTTTCCGGGAGCCCCAAGCTTCTGATCTCATCCATGTCTTTGATCTTGCGTCTTTCAGGTCCGGCCCGAGGGCGCCGGCCGCGTTGGCGATTTGGTGCGAGCATGAAGAGCCGGGACGGTGGCGTCAATAAAAAATGCTGCATACAGAATACAAAAGACTTGATGCAGCATTTTGGATGCCGTATGAAAGCTGCATACAGAATGCAGCGGAGGAGCTTCATCATGACCGAGAGCGCAAAAGACGCGCGTCCCGTTATCGCGCTCGCCATGGGCGACCCGGCCGGCATCAGCCCCGAGCTGACCGCCCGCATCATCGCGCTCGACGACGTCAAGGCCGCGGCCCATCTCGTGGTGATCGGCGATCGCCGCATTCTCGACGAGGGCGCGAAAGCGGCCGGCCTCACCCTCGACCTGGAGGCCGCAACGCTCGAGACCTTCGGTGCGGCGGGCGGCGAGCGCCATGTCTTCATCGACCTTGCCCATCTCGATCCGGCGGACGTGGCGCGCGGTGAGGCGACGCTTGCCGGCGGCACATTCGCGACGACCAATTTCCGCACCGCGCTGCAGCTTGCCGATCAGGGCAAGGCCGGGGCCGTCTGCTTCACGCCCTTCAACAAGAAGGCCATGCGCTATGCCTATCCGGGTTATGACGACGAGATCCGCTTCGTCGCCGATGTCATCGGCTTCACCGGCAAGGTCCGCGAGTTCAACGTGCTGGAAAAGGTCTGGAATGCGCGCGTCACCTCGCACATTCCGCTGAAGGACGTGGCGGCGGCGCTTTCGGTCGAGGCGATCCTCGCCGAGATCGAGCTCACCGCGGCCTGCCTGCGCAATGCCGGCTACGACAATCCGAGGATCGCGGTCGCCGGCCTCAACCCGCATGCCGGCGACGGCGGTTCCTTCGGCATGGAGGAGATCGACATCATCGAGCCTGCCGTCGCGGCGGCGAAGGCGCGCGGTTTCGATGTCGAGGGTCCGTTCCCGGCCGATACCGTCTTCCTGCGTGCCCTGAAGGACGGCTTCCAGGCGGTCATGACCATGTATCACGACCAGGGCCAGATCGCGATGAAGCTCATGGGCTTCGACAAGGGCGTCACCATGATGGGCGGCCTGCCGTTCCCGCTCTGCACGCCGGCCCACGGCACGGCCTATGACATTGCCGGCAAGGGCATTGCCGATGTCGGGGCGAGCCGCGAGGCGCTGCTTCTGGCCGCGCGCATGGCGAAAAAGGCCGCCGCGCTTTCGGCCGCCGCCTGACCTGTCGAATTTTTGAGGTATACCGGCACGGAGGAGGTTCGTGCCGGGATCATCCCAACGGAGGAGCAAGATGAAAAAGTCCCTTACCATTGCCTGCATCGTCGCGGCCGCATCGGGCGTCGCCCTGCCGGCCTTCGCCTTCGAGCCGGAGCGCCCGGTCGAATTCGTCGTCACGGCCGGCCCCGGCGGCGGCACGGATATCTTCGCCCGCACCATCCAGTCGATCATCGCCAAGTACGAGCTGATGAAGGCGCCGGTGGTGGTGACCAACAAGGGCAGCGCCGGCGGCGCGGAGGGCTTCGTCTATGCCGCGACCGCAAAGGGCGATGCCCACAAGCTGACCTTCGGGACGAACAATGCCTATCTGCTGCCCGTGCGCGCCAAGGTGCCCTACACCGCCGCCGACCTGACGCCGGTCGCCGCGCTCGCCTCCGACGAGTTCGTGCTCTGGGTCAACGGCAAGTCCGACATCAAGACGGCCGCCGATTTCGTCGAGAAGGCCAAGGCGGCGCCGGGCACGCTGAAGGTCGCCGGCAGCCAGTCCAAGGACGTCGACCAGATCCTCACCTCGATGATCAACGAGGCGACCGGTGCCGATATCGGCTACGTTCCGTTCAAGAGCGGCGGCGAGGCGGCCGTGCAGCTTGCCGGCGACCACGTCGCGGCCAATGTCAACAATCCGAGCGAGAACCTCGGCCAGTGGCAGGCCGGCATGGTCAAGCCGGTCTGCGTTTTCAAGTCGGAAAAGCTGAAGAGCGATGCGAAGGTGGCCGGCGACCAGGGCTGGGCTGACATCCCGACCTGCAAGGACAGCGGCATCGCCATCGACAACTACGCCATGCCGCGCACCGTCTGGCTTGCCGCCGGTGTCGAGCCCGAGGTCGTCAGCTTCTATGCGGATGTCCTGAAGAAGGTGTCCGAGACGCCGGAATGGCAGAAATATCTTGCCGACACCTCGCAGTCCGGCACCTATATGAGCGGCGCGGAGTTTGCGGACTTCATCAAGAAGGACGAAGCCGCCGTCAGCGCCGTGCTGAAACGCGAAGGCTGGCTTGCGAACTGAACCTCCCAAGGTTCCGCGCGGATGCCCCACGGCATCCGCACCCCCTTTCGGAAAGGTCTGATCCATGCGTGAGAACAGCGCGAATGGGCTTTCCCGTTTCGCCATGGAAACGGGCGTCGCCCTCCTGACGGGCGCCTTCGGCATCGCCGTCGCCTACGGCTCGATAGAGGCCGGCGCGGGCTGGACGGAGATGGGGCCGGATGCCGGCTATTTCCCCTTCTATATCGGCCTGCTGATCGTCTTCGGCAGCGCGATGAACCTCGTCTACGCTGTCGTCAAGCATCGCGGCAGCGGCGAGATCTTCGTCGACATGGCGCGCTTCAAGGTCGTGCTCGGCTTCCTGCTGCCGCTCGTCGCCTTCGCGGCGGTCTCCACCCTCCTCGGCCTCTATGTCGGCACGGCGCTCTACATCGCCGGAACGATGACCTTCCAGGGCAAGTACAAGTGGTGGGCCGGCCTTGCCGCGGGCATGGGCGTCGCCCTCTTCTTCTTCGTCATTTTCGAGATCGGCTTCAAGGTTCCGCTCCTGAAGGGTCCGGTCGAGGCCTTCTTCGGGATCTACTGATCGCGCGAGGGCGCCGGTCTTCGGAGGAAAGACATGGAAAATATCGGTCTTCTCATGGACGGCTTCGGCCATATCCTGAGCTTCAACCACATCCTGCTCATGATGCTCGGCGTCACGCTCGGCATCCTGGTGGGCGTGCTGCCCGGCCTCGGTGCGCCCAACGGCGTGTCGCTGCTCCTGCCGCTCACCTTCTCGATGGATCCGATCTCGGCCATCATCCTGCTCTCCTGCATGTATTGGGGCGCGCTCTTCGGCGGGTCGACGACCTCCATCCTCTTCAACATTCCGGGCGAGCCCTCTTCCGTCGCCACCACCTTCGACGGCTATCCGATGGCCAAGAAGGGCGAGGCGAGCCGGGCGTTGACGCTCGCCTTCGTCTCGGCCGGCCTCGGCGCGCTTGCGGGTGTCGTGATGATCACGCTGCTCTCCGGCTGGGTCGCCAATTTCGCGCTGCGCTTCTCCTCGCCGGAATATTTCGCCGTCTATTTCCTCGCCTTCGCAAGCTTCATCTCGATGGGCGCCCAGTCGCCGTTCAAGACGCTCGTCTCCATGATGATCGGCTTCGCGCTCGCCTCCGTCGGCATGGACACGATCTCGGGCAACCTGCGCCTGACCTTCGACATTCCCGAACTCATCAAGGGCGTCTCGTTCCTCATCGCCGTCATGGGTCTCTTCGGCATCGGCGAACTGCTGCTGACCACGGAGGAGGGGCTGCGCTTCGAGGGCATCAAGGCGCGCGTGAGGCTCGTCGAGATCGGCCGCACGCTGGTCGAGATGCCGCGCTACTGGTTCACCATTGCCCGCTCCACGCTGATCGGCATCTGGATGGGCATCACGCCCGCCGGCCCGACGGCGGCCTCCTTCATGAGCTACGGCGTCGCCCGCCGCTCGGCCCGCGACAAGTCGCAGTTCGGCAAGGGCGATCCGCGCGGCGTCGTCGCGCCGGAGACGGCCGACCATTCCGCCGGCACCTCCGCGTTGCTGCCCATGCTGGCGCTCGGCGTGCCGGGCTCGGCCACCGCGGCGGTCATGATGGGCGGCCTGATGATCTGGGGCCTGACGCCCGGTCCGACGCTCTTCACCGACCGGCCGGATTTCGTCTGGGGCCTGATCGCCTCCATGTATCTCGGCAACATCGTCGCCGTCGTGCTGGTGATCGCCACCGTGCCGCTCTATGCCTCGATCCTGCGCGTGCCCTTCGCCATCATCGGGCCGATCATCGTCGCCATCATCCTGTCCGGCGCCTACCAGGTCGGCAATGCCGTCAGCGACATGTGGCTGGTGCTTCTCTTCGGCCTCCTCGGCTATGTCTTCAAGAAGCTCGATTATCCGCTTGCCCCGCTCGTGCTTGCCATGGTGCTCGGCGACAAGGCGGAGGATGCCTTCCGGCAGTCCATGCTCTTGTCCGGCGGCCAGCTCTCGGTCTTCTGGTCGAACGGGCTGGTGACGACGCTGATGCTGGTCGGCCTTGCGCTGCTCTTCTCGCCGCTCGTCTTCTGGCTCCTCGGCATCTCGCGCCGCCGCCGGCTCGGCGTTCCCAAGTCCCCGCAGGACGGCACGCCGGCGGTCTGATCCGCCGGCTCCCCGCCTTTTCCGCACCAGGAGTTCGTCATGACCGTTCCGGCGCCCGCATGGACCCGTGAAACCTGGCCGATCGCGGCCGCGATGATCCAGTATCCGAACCTCCTGGCGGATGGCCGTTCGGTGCAGGACCAGTCCGTCGAGGAATGGGCCGCGACGCTCGACGACGTCGTCGATGCCGGCTTCACCGAGCTCGACCCGACGGACAGCTGGCTGCGGCTCGCCGATCTTTCGCCGGCACGGCTCGACGCCTTCATGGCGCTGGTGCGCTCGCTCGGCCTGACGATCCCGGCGATCTCGACCTCCCGCCGCAGCGTTATCGATGCCGTCCACGGCGATGCCTATCTCGCCTATGGCCACCGCGTCATCGACACGGCGAAGGCGATCGGCGCGAGCGCCGTCTCCTTCGGCCTCTTCGAGCCGCTGACGGCCGGGCAGAAGAAGGCGCTCTGGTTCTGGACGGTCGATGGCCCGTGTAATCCCGATGATCCGGCCGTCTGGCAGAAGGCCGTCGCGCGCATCCGCGAGCTCGGTCGCCATGCCGAGGAGCTCGGCATCGAGATGGCGCTGGAAATGTACGAGGACACCTATCTCGGCACGGCGGACAGCAGCGTGCGCTTCGTCGAGGCGGTCGGCCTGCCGAATGTCGGCATCAACGCGGATATCGGCAACCTCATCCGCCTGCACCGCCCCGTGGAGCACTGGCAGGAGATGATGGAGAAGGTCGCGCCCTTCGCGAAATACTGGCACGTCAAGAACTATACGCGCACGGAGGATCCGGGAACGGGGGCGATCGTCACCCATCCGGCGCCGCTGGAGACCGGCATCATCAATTACCGCGCCGCCATCCGCATGGCGCTTGCGCACGGCTTCCGCAGCGCCTTCCTTTGCGAGCACTACGGCGGCGATGGCCTTTCGGTCTCGGCAGCCAACCGCGATTACCTGCGGCGCATCCTGCCGCGCCGCTGACAAGACGATCCAGCACAAGACGAGGGACGATCACCATGACCACCATCTTCGATGCACCGGAGGATTTCGCGGCCACCGCGCTTGCCGGCTTTGCCGATCTCTACAGCCGCCATGTCCGCCTCGTGCGCGGCGGCGTGGTGCGGGCGACGCGGGTACCGAAGGGCAAGGTCTCGGTCGTCGTCGGCGGCGGTTCGGGGCATTATCCGGCCTTTGCCGGCTATGTCGGCCCGGGCATGGCGGACGCGGCGGTTGCCGGCGATGTCTTCGCCTCGCCCTCGACGGCGGCGGTCGCCCGCGTCTGCCGGCAGGCCGATCACGGCGGCGGTATCCTGCTCGGCTTCGGCAACTATGCCGGCGACGTGCTGAATTTCGGTGTCGCCGCCGAGCGTCTCAGGGCCGAGGGCATCGATGTCCGCATCGTTCCGGTCACCGATGACGTGGCGAGCGCGCCGGCCGAGGCGCATGGAAAGCGCCGCGGCATTGCGGGCGATCTTGCCGTGTTCAAGGTCGCGGGCGCGGCGGCGGAAGCCGGTCTTTCCCTCGACGAGGTGGAGCGCATTGCGCGCCATGCCAACGACCGCACCGTCTCCTTCGGCGTCGCCTTCGACGGCTGCACCTTGCCCGGCGCCGGCGGCCCGCTCTTCACCGTGCCGCAAGGCCGCATGGCGCTCGGCCTCGGCATCCATGGCGAACCGGGCATCCGCGAGGAGGCCGTCGTGCCGGCGAAGGATCTTGCGGCCCTCCTCGTCGAAAGGCTTCTTGCCGAGCGCCCGCAGGGCGTCACGCGTGTCGCGGCGGTGCTGAACGGTCTCGGCGCCACGAAATACGAGGAGCTCTTCGTCCTCTGGACCGCGATCTCCGGGCTGCTGAAGGCGGCGGGGCTGGAGATCGTGGCACCCGAGGCGGGGGAATATGTCACCAGCCTCGACATGCAGGGCTGCTCGCTGACGCTGATGTGGCTGGATGCGGAGCTCGAAACCTACTGGACAGCGGCCTGCGATGCGCCCGTCCTCCGCCGCGGCGGCGAGATCCGCACGGAGCGTGCCACCGACGCCATCGTCAACGAGGATGCCGCGCCGACCTTCGGCCCGTCCTCGGCCGCCTCGCGCAAGGACGCGGCCTGCATCGCAAGGCTTCTCGGCCTTGCCGCGAAAGGGTTGAAGGACGCGGAGGACGAGCTGGGCCGCATCGACGCGCAGGCCGGCGACGGCGACCATGGCCAGGGCATGCGCCGCGGCTCCGCCGCCGCCGCGGACGCCGTCAGGCAGGCACTCGCCGCCGGTGCCGGCGCCGCGAGCACGCTTGCGGTCGCCGGCGATGCCTGGGCGGACCGCGCGGGCGGCACGTCGGGTGCCATCTGGGGCCTGCTGCTGCGCGCCTGGAGCAACGCGCTTTCCGACGATGCCGTTCTCGATGACGCTGCCGTGGTCAGGGGCGCGCGTCTTGCGCTCGATGCCGTGACGCGGCTTGGCCGCGCCCGCGTCGGCGACAAGACCCTCGTCGATGCGCTCGTGCCCTTCGTCGAGGCGCTGGAGGCGTCGTTTGCGGCCGGCAAGCCGCTGAAATCCGCCTGGATCGATGCTGCGGCCGCTGCGACGGCAGCGGCCGACGCCACCGCCGCGCTGACGCCGAAACTCGGCCGTGCCCGCCCGCTCGCCGAACGCAGCATCGGCCATCCGGACGCCGGCGCGATTTCACTGGCGCTGGTCGCAAAGATCATCGGCGAGGCTATCTGACCGGTCGACAGAGCAATTCCGGAAACGGGCCCGGCGATTTTTGCCGGGCCATGCGGACCAACCTGCCTTCAGCTGCATCAGGCTCTCAAGGCGGCCGCCGGGCTGAGGCGGAGAGCCGAGAGCGCCGGTACGATCGACACCAGCACCGCAAGAGCGGCGAACCATATCGCCAGCGGGAGATCCGCCCGGGCGAATTCCACGGGCATATGGACCGCCGTCGCGGAGGCGAGGGCGGCGGAGATGGCCCGCGCCGCGCCATAGCCGACGGCAAGGCCGAGGGCGAAACCGGCCAGCAGCAGCAGGAAGAGTTCACCCCAGACGATGGCGAAGACCGCCCGCCGCGGGGCGCCAAAGGCCCTGAGCGCCCCGATCTGCCGCCGGCGGGCGCCGACATGCATGATCGTGACGAGCAGGATGGCGGCGACGACGATCGCCTGCGTGGCGATGGCGATCGCGAGCAGCAAGCTGCGGGCATCGCCGAGCGTCGCATAGAGACGGGTCAGCACTTCGGCGGGGAACACGGCGAGCGTCGTCTCGCTGCGATATTCCTGGCGCAGGCGGTAGGCGTCGCCCATGGTCTTCGGCTTGACGAGGACGGCGGGGATGCCGGGCGTTTCGGCATCGAAATGTTCGTCGAGCGCCGCGTCCGGCTCGACATGGACCGCGTGGTCATGATCCTCCGCCGCGGCGCCGTCTGGCGCTTCGTCGCCGTGGTCGTGCTCGTGTTCGGCCTCCGCTCCCATGCCGTGCAATTGCCAGACGGCCCGGATCGGCACGAGGATCGCCCGGTCCCAGGCGGTGCCGGTCGGCGCCATGCGGCCGCGCACCGTATAGGCGAGTTCGACATGGGTATGGCCGCCGCTATCGGCCGCGCCGTGCATCGGCTTGATCTGCGCCCCGAGGCGCATCGGCACGTCGGCGCCGATCACCGCCTCGCCGAGGCGGGCGAAGACCGCCCCTTCCGCAAGCGTCGGCGACAGGGCGGCGACCAGCGCCGTCGTCGTGCCAACGACCGGGCGGCCATCGGCGGAATCGCCGAAGCCGACGGGGGCGGCGAAGGAAACGCGCGGATCCCGCGCGAGCTTTTCCAGCACGGCGCCGGACATCAGGGGCAGGGGGGATGGCTGGAGGAAGACGGCCGACAGGGCAAGCTGCGTCTCGCTGCCGGCAGCGCCGACGACGAGGTCGAACTTTTCCGCCGCCCGCGCGCTGCCGAGCCGGACGGCCCGCTCCTGCAGCGTGACGGCGACGCTGAGCGCGACCGAAAGCGCGATCAGCACGACGACGGCGAGCGCGCCGCCCTTGAACCGGCGAAGATCGGCGAGGATGAAGCCCATCATGCCGCTTCCGCCTTCCCGGCGTCCTCGATGATGCGGCCGCCGTCGAGGATGATATGCCGGCCGATGCGCTCCACCAGGGCCGGGTCGTGGGTCACGACGAGCAGCGTGGCACCTTCCGCGCGGGCAAGCCGCACGATGAGGTCGGCCACCTCGCCGCCGATGCGGCGGTCGAGGCTCGCCGTCGGTTCGTCGGCGACGATCACGCCGGGTTTCGGCAGCAGCGCCCGCGCCACCGCCACGCGCTGCATCTCGCCGCGCGACAGCGTCTCGATGGGCTGGCCGGGGCGGGCAATGCCGCTGATTTCGAGCAGGTGGAGGGCGCGTTCGCGCTCGCCCGGCTTCAGGCGGCGGGCGAGCCGCACCGGCAGCACGACGTTCTCGTAGGCCGAAAGGCCGGGGAAGAGGTGGAAATCCTGCATCACGAGGCCGATATGGGCGGCGCGGAAGGCATCGCGCCGGCCGGTGGGCAGGCGGGTGATTTCCATGTCCCCCCAGGAAACGGACCCTTGCGTTGCGGGCTCCAGCCCGGTGACGACATTGACCAGCGTGCTCTTGCCCGAACCGGAGGCGCCCGTGATCGCGAGTCCGCCGCCGGCGGGAAGGTGCAGGTTTTCGATGGAAAGCACCGGCGCATCAAGGCCGGGAAAGCGCATCTCCAGGGCGGCAATATCGAGCGCGAGCATCGTCAGACCGTCTCGAATGCGGCGTCGCGCAGGCGCAGCTGGCTGACGAATCCGGTTTCGGGATCGACCCACGAGCCGTATTCCAGCATGCCCCGCGCCTCGATCGGCGCATTGTACTGCACGAAGGTCTGCTTTTCGGCGAGGTAGACGACAAGGATATTGTCCGGCCAGTCGGCATCCGAGGAGCAGAAGGGGCAGAGCGACATCGGGATTTCGGTGAGCACGAAGAAATTCGCCTCGGCCTTCAGCGGCGGGGCCATAAAACCCTTCATGGCGACCTCCCGCCCGTTCAGCCGCTTCACCTTGTCGGAGAATTCGAGGCCGAGCACGCCGAAGCTCTTGTAGAGTTCGCCGAAGCCGAGCGTTTCGCCGGCAAGGGCCGGGCGGGAAAGGGCGAGAGCGGGCAAGGCCGCCAGCGCGCAAAGCAGCCGGCGCCTTTCGAACGACACGCGGTCCATCTGCGTCATGGCCGGGCCTCCTTCTTTATCGGCAGGAGCGTGGACAGGCGGCGCGGGCCGCCTGTCCAGCAAGGTCTGGTGTCATTCCTTCGGTACGCCGAGCGCAAAGGCATCGGCCAGCACGCGGTAGACGTCGCTCTGCTCCATGTAGCCGCGGAACCCTTCGGAGCCGGGACCTGCGGCCTGCAGCACGACGTCGTCCACGGCATGCACGCCCGTGTCGCCTTCCTTCGGGATGTTACCCTCGACGAAGACGGCGCCGGGCACATCCTTGTAGGCCTCGTTGGCGACGTATTCCTTCGCCTCGTTCTGCACGGCCGGCACGAACGGGCCGTCCAGCTTCGGGCGGAAGGTCTCGTAATGGTCCGGGCCGTTGTTGGCGGCCAGGAACAGGCGGCGCGAGACGTCGATGCGGTCCGGATAGCCGTCTCCGTCCTTGTCCTCGTAGTTCGGGAAGCCGGCATCGTCATAGGTGCCGACCTTCTCGCGCATCACCTCGCCGGGCTTCTCGTCATCGACCGTGCCGATGATGGCGACGCCGTGCGTGTGGTCGCCGGTCACGACGATCAGCGTGTCCGGGTTCTTCTCGGCGAATTCGCGGGCAACGCCGACGGCCTTGTCGAACTCGATCGTCTCGACGAGCGCGCGGTCCCAGTCGAGCGGGTGGCTCATCTTGTCGACCGACGCGGCCTCCACCATCAGGAAGAAGCCTTCCGGGTTCTTGGAAAGCTTGTCGAGCGCGGCCCTGGTCATGTCGACGAGGCCGGGCTGGCTCGGGAACTTGTCGACGGTGCCCTTCTTGAGGAATTCGCGGTCGAGGGTCACGTCCAGATTGCCGGTATGGAACAGGCCGAGCAGACGCTCCTGGTTCGATCCTGCGGCCGCGGCGAGCTCGGCCTTGTCGGTCGCGATTGCATAATCGGCATTACGGAACTCGGCGATATAGTCCTTGTCGTCCTTGCGCTTGGAGCCCGGCACATCCTTGGAGAGGAAATAGGCCGAGCCGCCGCCGAGCAGGACGTCCGGCTTGACGTCGAGCATCATGCCGACGATCTCGGCCTTGTCGGCGCGCTTGCGCGTATGGGCGACGAGCGCGGCGGGTGTCGCATCCTGAAGTTCCGAGGTGGAGACGATGCCGATGGACTTTTTGGTGTTCCGGCGCAGCGCCTCGGCGATGGTCTCGACCTTCGGGTCGTCGAGGCTTGCCGGCGTGCGGTCGGCATAGACGCCGAGCGCGTTGACGCGCGACTTGTGGCCGGTCATGTAGGCCGACATGGTGTTGGCGCTGTCGGTGGCGATCGAATGGGTGGAGGACGTGCCGATGAAGGCGACCGGCGGGATGTCGTCCATCGCCAGGCGGCCGTTCGCCTTGCCCTCGGTCATGCCCTTGGACATGATGCGTGCACCGGTGCGGTGGGCGACGGACAGGCCGTCGGCGATCAGGAAGATGATGTTCTTCGCCTTCGGCTGGGCGGCGGTCTCGTAGACCTCCCAGTTGACCGACTGTGTTTCGCCGCCGGCGGAAACCTCGACCGTGTAGGCGCCGGCCGTGCCGATCGCCAGGTCGCGCAGGATGAGCGCCGAACCCAGTACCTTGTCCTCGGCGCCCTTTTCCTCCGCGACGAATTCGGCGGCCTTGCCGAAGACGTCGGCATAGTCCTTGCCGTTGACGGTGACCTTCACGTCTTCCGGTGTCACGACCGCATCGAACTCGACCTTGAAGTCGAATGGCGAGCCGACGAGGATCGTCGCGCGATCGATGGGATAGACGGTTGCGGCGTTTGCAGTGCCGGCCAGGATCGTTGCCGATGCCAGGGCGAGGATGAGTTCACGCATGGGAGGAGCCTCTCTTGAGCGGTGCGTTGGCCCCCTGCGCATAGAAAGCCTGGATGACAGGCGTATTACACGGCCGTGACACTCCTGTGATCGTCGCTCAAACCGGACCTCGCTCGATCGATGGATGGAAGACGGGCCGATAGCCGGCACCGAGGGCCATGACCGTCGACGGCGGCGTCAGCAGGGCATCCGCGCTGTCGAGGCGTTGCGGTAGGGCGTAGCCTTCGGCGGTCCAGCGGTGGGCGAGGCCGGCACGAAGCGTGAAGGCGTGCCCGCCCGCCGCCACGACGGCGCCGTCGGGAAGCGCCGCCAGCGGCCCGGCGATCGGGTGCAGGCGCTTGCGCCGGCGCTCCAGGCGTTCGCCGTGCAGGACGGCATCCATTGCGCCGGCGGCGGGCGGCGGCTCGTCCTTCGCCGATGCCCAGCACGCCTGGAAGCGCTGCGCTGCCTCCCTGCGGCAGAAGAAGCAGGGCCGATGGCCGGCGGCAAGGGCGACCGCCTCGTCGAGGAAGAACAGCTCGGTCCAGCTCCGCCCTCCCATCACCTTCCGGCGGCGACCCTGGAAGTCGCAGAGGCAGACCAGCCAGGCCCTGGACGCCCAGCGCTTCGAAAGCAGCGTCTTCGTCGCCGGGTCATGGATGATGCCGCGATTGCCGGTAAAGAGGCCGCGCTGCGGGAGCGCGACGATCTCGCCGAAGGGGGTGACGCGGTTTTGAAGGGGCATGGTGCTCCACCGGGATCAGGGACGATGCGCCATCCTATCCCCAAGCGGCACTCGTCGTCTTCCTTTCAGGGCGCGGCTCGATCGCAGCCGCCTTGCCGTTCCGACGCCGCGGCCCGTGCAGGGCTCACAACAGGCCGAGATGGGTCGCAAGCTCGCGCGCCGCCGCCGCGCCCGCGCGGTTGGCGCCGATGGTGGAGGCGGAGGGGCCGTAGCCGACGAGATGGATGCGCGGGTCCTTCCCGACCTGCGTGGCGAGGCGTCCGGCCATGACGATGCCGCCCTTCTCCCCGCG
>NZ_OZ000532.1:0-222500 GCF_945994535.1 Shinella sp. WSC3-e | reverse complement strand
GGCTGGCCGCGCCCCGCCTTCCTCATCGGCTTCGTGCTTGCCGGCCAGGTCGAGACCTACTTCTACCAGGCGGTGCAGTTTTACGGCTACGGCTTCCCGCTGCGCCCGATCGCCATCGTCATCGCGCTCGTCACGGTCGCCTCGCTCTGGTTCACCAGCCGCTCGCGTATGCGCCAGAAGGAGGAGGCCGTGCCGGGCGGCATCACCACCGACATCGAGTTCGAGCGCGAGGAGGACGAGACGGCTGCCGCGAAGAACCTCTGGCCGCAGGTCGTCTTCACCGCCATCGCCGTCGCCTTCTTTGTCTTCACCATCGTCGAAGGTGCGGAGAACTCGTTCCTCGATGCCGTCTTCCCGATCGCCGTCGGCATGGTGGGCCTGCTGACGGCCGCCACCGTGCTGTTCTGGCAGGTCCGGGGAGCCACGGGGCGCGGCACGGCCGGCAACATGAACTTCGATCTCGATGACGGCACGACCAGCGGCAGCCTCTGGCGCTTCGTCGGCTGGCTGGTCGGCTTCGTCGCAGCCATCGGCCTCGTCGGCTTCACGCTTGCACTGATCGGCTTCTTCGTCGCCTTCCTCAAGATCGTCGCCAGGTCGAGCTGGCTGCAGACGCTGGTGCTGACCGCCGCCGCCGTCGGCCTGGTGCTGCTGCTGACGTCGATCCTGCACATGAACCTGCCGGGTGGCCTCTTGCAGAACCAGTTCTACGACCAGCTGGTCTGGCCTCTGCGCTGACCTTCGGCCCCGGCGGCGATGCCGGGGCTCGCACGCCGGTTTTCATGGTGTGCAATTGCATCCAATTGTCTACATCAATCAGCGAGGGCATCATGCCAGCACAACATCCCATCCCCTGCATCCTCATGCGTGGTGGAACGTCGAAAGGGCCTTACTTCAAGATGCAGGATATTCCGCAGGATCCCGATATCCGCGCGCGCGTCCTGCTGGCGGCGATGGGCTCGCCCGATATCCGCCAGATCGACGGCCTCGGCGGTGCGGACACGCTGACGAGCAAGGTCGCGATGGTCGGCCCGTCGAGCCGCGAGGGGGTCGATGTCGATTATCTCTTCGCCCAGGTCTCCGTCGACAAGGCGATCGTCGACACCTCGCCCTCCTGCGGCAACATGCTGTCCGGCGTCGGCCCCTTCGCCATCGAGACGGGCATGGTGCCGGTCGGCGGGGAGAAGACCAGCGTCGTCATCTACGACATCAACACCCAGAGCCGCATCGAGGCGATCGTCGAGACGCCGGACGGCGCCGTCAATTACGAGGGCAACGCCCGCATCGACGGCGTGCCGGGCACGGCGGCGGAGATCCGGCTCAATTTCATGGATATCGTCGGCTCGAAGACCGGCGCGCTGCTGCCCACCGGCAAGCCGATGGAGAAGATCGAGGGGATCGATGTGACGCTCATCGACGTCGCGGTGCCGATGATGATCGTGCGCGCCGCCGATGTCGGCAAGACGGGCTACGAGAGCGCCGCCGAGCTCGATGCCGACGGGGCCTTCTTCGCACGCATGGAAGCGATGCGCATGGAGGCCGGCCGCCGCATGGGTCTCGGCGACGTCACCGGCAAGGTGGTGCCGAAAATGGCCATGCTGGCCGCGCCGCGGGAGGGCGGGAACGTCGCCGCCCGCTATTTCGTGCCGCACAAGACCCATGCGGCCTTCGCGGTGACGGGCGGCCTCTGCGTCTCCTCCTGCGTGCTGGTGCCCGGCACCGTGGCGGATGGCCTTGCAGAACGGCCGCAGGGGGACGATTGTACCGTGGTCATCGAGCATCCGACGGGTCTCATCGATGTCGCCATGACGAGCAAGCCGCATGGCAATGCCGTCGAGATCATCAGCGGCGGGGTGGTGCGCACCGCGCGCAAGCTGATGCAGGGCAACATCTTCGTGCCGGCGGCGACCCTGCTGCCGGCATCCCCTGCGGCCTGAGTCACCGGTACCTCTGTTTCTGGAGTTTATGGAATCATGAAACTGCTTGTTCTTCCAGGTGATGGGATCGGCCCGGAAATCGTCGGCGCCACCGTCGCGGTGCTGGATGCCGTCGACCGCCGCTTCGCCTTCGGCTTCCGCTACACGACGCGCGACATCGGCTTCGTCTCGCTGGATAAGACCGGCACGACGCTGCCCGCGGATCTGCTCGACGAGGCCCGCGGCATGGACGGAACCCTGCTCGGCCCGATCTCCCATCTCGACTATCCGCCGCGCGACAAGGGCGGCATCAACGTCTCGGCCGCCTTCCGCACCCAGCTCGACCTCTTCGCCAACATCCGCCCGGCCCGCACCCGCAGGGGCGTCTTCCATCGCGGCACGGAGATGGACCTCGTCATCATGCGCGAGGCGACGGAGGGCATGTATCCCGATCGGAACATGTTTGCCGGTACCGGCGAATACATGCCGACGGAGGACGTGGCGATCTCGATGCGTAAGGTGACGGCAAGGGCGATCGAACGCATCGCCAGGGCCTCCTTCGCGCTGGCGCGGGCGCGCCGCCGCAAGGTGACGGCGGTGCACAAGGCCAATGCCTTCGTGCTGACCGACGGGCTCTTCCTGAAGGAGGTGCGCAAGGTCGCCGCCGATTATCCCGACGTGGAGCTCGAAGAGGTGCTGATCGACGCGATGGCGGCGCTGCTCGTGCGCGATGCGAGCCGCTACGACGTCATCTGCACCACCAATTTCTACGGCGACACGCTCTCCGATATCGCCTCCGAGCTCTCCGGCAGCCTTGGCCTCGCCGGCTCGCTGAATGCCGGTGCCGATCATGCCGCCGCGCAGGCCCAGCACGGCTCGGCACCCGATATCGCCGGGCAGGACAAGGCGAACCCGACATCGATGATCCTGTCGGCCGCGATGCTGCTGCGCTGGCACGGCGAACGCGCCGGCGACGCGCGTTACATCGAAGCCGCAGCCCTCATCGAGGAGACCATCGACCGGGTTCTTGCCGATGCCACCACCCGCACCCGGGACCTTGGCGGACCGCTCGGCACGGCGCAGTTCACCGAAACGGTCGTTGCGGCCCTCGGCTAGGCCGGCAAGGAAAACGGCACCGGGGCGCCTGCCCCGGTGCCGCAGCAATTTCGCCTCCTCGCGTGGTCTTGGTCAGTCGACCGGATGCACCGGTCCGTCCGCCACCAGCACGCCATCGGCATCCGCATAGAGATAGGCCCCCGTGCGAAATTCGACATTGCCGAAGACGAGCGGCACGTCGCGGGCGCCATGGCCGGTCTTGCCGCTCTTCTTGGGCGCCTGGCCGAGCGCCATCACGCAGAAATCCATGGCGTCGATATCGGCGCTGTCGCGGATCGCGCCGTTGATCAGGAGGCCCTGCCAGCCGTTCGCCTGGCCGAGGGCGGCGATCTGGTCGCCCACCAGCGCGCAGCGCAGCGAGCCGGCGCCATCGACGACGAGCACCTTGCCCGTGCCGCTTTCCTCCAGCGTCGCGCGCAGCAGTCGGTTGTCCTCGAAGGTCTTCAGCGTGACGATCTCGCCATGGAAGCCCTTGCGCCGGCCGTAGGATTTCCACTGCATCTCGCAGAAGCGCACCTCGGCATCGTTGCTGTCGACCAGATCCGCCGTCTTGATGATGTCCGTCACGTTCTTTCCTCCGTCTTCGGTGCGGCGAGCACCCGCACGGGCGCACCGTCGCGCCAGGCCCTGATATTGTCCACCGTGTCGCGGTAGAAGGCGGCATAGGCGCCTTCGGTGACATAGCCGAGATGCGGCGTCAGCACGGTGTTCGGCATGGTGCGCAGCGGATGATCGGCCGGCAGCGGCTCAATGTCGAAGACGTCGAGCCCGGCCTTGATGCGGCCCTGCCGCAGCGCCTCGATGAGCGCCGCCTCGTCGACCAGCGGGCCGCGCGCGGTGTTGATCAGCCATGCCCCCTGTTTCATCTGGCCGAGTTCGGCGGCGGAGACGGTGTGCCGGCTGCGCTCGCCGAGAATGAGGTGCAGCGAGACCACGTCGGCCTCGCGAAACAGGGTCTCCTTGTCGACGCGGCGGGCGCCGGCCTCCGCGGCACGCGCGTCCGTCAGGTTCTGGCTCCAGGCGATCACCTCCATGCCGAAGGCTTTGGCGATCGGCACCATGCGGCCACCGAGCTTGCCGAGCCCGACCAGCCCCAGCGTCTTGCCGCCGAGCACGGTTCCCACCGTGTGCTGCCAGCCGCCGGCGCGGATGCGGGCGTCCTCTTCCGGGATCGACCGGGCGAGCGAGAGGATAAGCCCCCAGGCGATTTCCGGCGTCGCATGGGCGGATTCGCCGGCATGGGTGTGGCAGACGGTGATGCCGCGGGCGACGGCGGCCTCCATGTCGATGGTGCGCACGCGCGCGCCGGTGACCACGATCAGCCTCAGCGCCGGCAGCCGCTCGATCAGCGCGGCGGACAGCGGCATGCGCTCGCGCATGAGGCACAGCACGTCGAAGCCGGCGAGTGCGCCCGCGGCCTCGTCCTCGCTCGCAAGGTTGCGGCCGAAGCGGACGATCTCGCAGTCGTCGCCGAGCAAGGCCCAGTCGGCAAGGGTGAGCGCCACATCCTGATAGTCGTCGAGGATCGCGATCCGCAGCATGGCTCAGGCCTTTCCAAGCGTGTCGAGGTCGATCGAGAGGCCGGCAAGATCCGCCTGCTCGCGCAGCATGGCAAGGTCGGCCGCGGTGAGCGGGATTCCCTCGGCCAGCCGTGTTTTCATCCGGTTCGCCTCCGGCTCGCCCGGCATCAGGATCGGCTGACCGTCATCCACCCGCGGACAGGCGCGGGCGCGGCTGACGAGATCGTCCATGCGCGTTCGATAAGCATCTTCGCCGAGGAAGAGCGAAGGGCGGAAGGCGATGAAGCTGTGGCCGACATTCTGCGGCCGGTCGAGATCGCGATACTGGTCGCCCACCTTGCCGCCATAGGCCGCGCCGCTCATCACGCCCGCAAGGACTTCCATCATCAGCGACAGTCCCGATCCCTTCGGGCCGCCGAGCGGCAGCACGATGCCCTCATAGGCCCGGCGGGCATCCGTCGTTTCCCGGCCGTCGATGTCGAGCGCCCAGCCGGCCGGGATCGGTTCACCCGCCTGCATCGCCCGGCGGATCTTTCCGCGCGCGACGACCGAGGTCGCCATGTCGAGCACGATCGGCGGCGAGCCCTCGCCGCCCGGTGCACCGAAGGCGAAGGGGCTGGTGCCGAGGAAGGGCGTGCGCCCGCCCCAGATCGGCATGCTGGGCGAGGCATTGGTGAAGACGAAGGCGGCATGACCGGCATCGATCGCCTCCAGGAGATAGGCCGCGGCCATGCCGAAATGGGCGCTGTTGCGGACGCTCGCCATGCCGATGCCGCATCGTTCCGCCGCGGCGATCGCCTCCTGCATGGCCCGGCGGGCGACGACGAAGCCGAGGCCGTCATCGCCGTCGACATGCGCGGCGGCGGGCATGGGATGCGAGACGCGGATATCGGGCCGGGCGCGCACCAGGCCGCGGCGCAGGCGGTCCGCGTAGACAGGAATGCGCGAAATGCCGTGGGTGCCGACGCCACGGAGATCGGCGAGGACCAGGTAATGTGCGACGGTGGCCGCGTCCTGCGCGGGGACGTCGAGGTCGGCGAAGATTCCCGCCACCGCGGCCTCCAGCCGAGCGGCATCCGCATGCACGATCGTTCCATCCTTCGCCTGCATACGACCATCCTCCTCCAGAAACCCCGCGGCTCACGACATCATGGACTATCAGCCATGGATGCCAATGTATACTATTGTATCCAGAAATTTCGGATGAAATTCCGCCTCCCTGCTTCGATCCTTAGCGCTTGCGGGCCAGCGCCAGGAACTCGCGGATGGGCCGGGAGAGCGGACTCGACCCGCGCCGCACGGAAAGCAGCTTTCGGCTTGCCCATGCGTCCGACAGGCGCACGCTGATGACATCCGTTCCCGCAAGCAGATGCAGGCTCGTCGAGCGCAGGAAGCCGATGCCGAAACCTGCCTCCACCATCCGCACAAGCGACGGGAAGGTTTCGACGCGCACCCGCTCGCCGAGTGCCCGGCCGCTGCGGGCGGCGGCTTCGTTCAGCAGCCGGTCGAGCGCGCCGCTCTGGTGGATGCCCACCACCTCGTGTTCGGCCACCGCATCGAAGCTGATCGGCTTTCCCGATTGCAGGCGCGCGGCCAGCGGATGATCCGGCGAGCACAGGACGAGCACGTTGTCGTCCTCGAAGACCTCTGTCTCGAACCGCGCGACATCGTTGTTGTCGGCGACGAAGGCGATGTCCGCCTGCCCGTCGTCCATCGCGGCGAGTGAGAGGGCCGCCGACATTTCCTGGATGTCGAGGCCGATGCCGGGATGGCTCTGCGCATAGGCCGCCAGAAGCTCCGGCAGCCGGCCCGACAGCGAGGAGCTGGTGCAGGCGAGCCGCAGCGAGCCGCGCGTGCCCGCCGAGAAATCGACCATCTGCGTGTTGAGGTCGGCGACCTGCCGCAGGATCTCGCGGCAGCCGGCGACATAGACCTCGCCCGCCGGCGTCAGGCGCGCGCCCTGCAGGGAGCGGTCGAACAGCGCGACGCCGAGTCGGGCCTCCAGCTCGCTGATGCGCCGGCTGACGGCGGACGGCGCGATGTTCTCATGCTCCGCCGCCCGCCCGATGGACCCGTACCGGGAGACCGCGACGACGAGGCGCGCCGTTACCGGATCGAAGGGCTGCATGGCGCACCTCCGATGCCGCCGGCGGCGGGGATGGGTCGGCCAAGCCGAAGTCGCGGTACACCCGCGCCATGAGGCGCGCGTCGAAACGATGCAGCGAATAGTCCGCGCAGCGCCGGACGAAGGCGAGATAGCGCTCGATGGCCGAGGCGATGTTGGAAAGGATGACCAGGATCATGGCACGTTCCACCGATTGGGGGTTGCTCGATATCCATGGCCTATCGGTTCCTGTTGCTTGCGGGTAGCGACGGTTGGCGAGGAGGGCATCGCGCCTCGGCAACACCCGCCTTTCGCCTTCAGCCCTTACCCTCCCCGCCCGACAACCGCAACCAGAGCGGCAGGATGGACGGCGCCGCCAGGACGACGATGACCACGCGGCAGAGGTGATGCAGGCTCACGAAGGCCGGATCGGCATTGAGCGAGATGGCGATCAGGCTCATCTCCGGCAGCCCGCCCGGCACCAGCGCGAGCAGGCCGAGCGCGAAGGGGATGTCGAGATAGCGGTCGAAGGCGATGGCGAAGAGCGCGGCCATGGTGAGGCTGAAACAGGTGAGCACCAGCCCGAGCACCACGCCGGTCAGCATGGTGCGCCGCGCGACGCCGGCAAAGTGCTGGCCGATCGTCGCGCCGATCACCACCTGTGCGACGGCGATGACGAGGTCGGGCACCGCCGCGTCCGTGAGGCCCGTGATGTGGGCGGCGGCGCTCAGCACCAGCGGGCCGGTAAGGTTCGCCGCCGGCAGGCGGAGGCGGCGGCCAAGGAAGATGCCGAGCATGGCACAGCCGGCGAGCACGATGGCGTCGAGGGCCGAGAGCGTCAGCGCCCAGTGCATCGTCCGGTCGACCGTGCGTCCGGTGAGCGCGGCAAGCGCGCCCGAAAGGGTGAGCGACAGCGGCACGATGGTGATCAGGAGAACGAGGCGCGTCGCATGCACCATGCTCACGCTGCGCACATCCGCCTTGAAGGAGGGCGCCATGGAGATCAGCTCGCTGAGGCCGCCGGGCATGCCGCTCAGGGCCGCCGTTGCCGGGTCGAGCCGGCCGAGGCGGCGGCACACGACGATGCCGAACGCCGCGACGATGACCGTATAGACGGCGACCGCGGCAAGGCTCACCGGCCATTCGGCCGCCTGGCGCAGCACCTCCGGCTTGAAGGCGCTGCCGACCATCAGCCCCACCACCGCGATCATTGCCGCGCGCGGCTTCGGCGAGGCGCTCACGCGCACGCCGGCAACCGCCAGCGCCATGGTCAGCGCCATTGCGCCGAGCAGCCAGCCGAGCGGCAGGCCGAGCATATAGCCGCACCAGCCGCCGACCGTGCCGATGGCGAGCGTGCGCAGGGTATGAAGCAGCGGGACGGTCTTGCCGTGCCCGGCCGTCTTCAGGGGTGGGATTTCATGCTTCGACACAGGTCGTACCATTTCGCTTTTGCTTTGCATCCAATGGCATGCAATTAAACAACCCCGTGGACAACGCCTTTTTCCTTCTGTAGCCGGAAAGTCCACACGGACGGGAGAGCCAGTCATGACCGCATCCAAGGACCTGCTTTCCAAGACGCGCGGCCAGAGCACCTACCAGGCCATTCTGACGGCCATTCGCGACGGTATCTACCGGCCGGGCGATCCGCTGCGCGAGGAGGAGGTGGCGACCCGCCTCGGCGTCAGCCGCACGCCGGTGCGCGAGGCGCTTGGCCGCCTGCAGGAAAAGGGCCTTCTGGAGGCGGCGCCCGGCCGGGGTGTCGCCGTCTCGATCCTTTCCATGCAGCAGATCTTCGAGCTCTATGCGATGCGCGAGGAGTTGGAGGGTATCGTCGCCCGCTTTGCCGCGCGCCATGCGACAGAGGCCGAGATCGCCAATCTGGAACGGCTCAATACCCGATTCGCCGCCTCGGAGGACCCCAAGGTCGCCGCCCAGTGGAACCGGCAGTTCCATGCGCGCCTCTACGACGCCGCCCGCAACCGCTACCTCCGCCAGGCGGTGGAAGACCTGCAGGAGACGATCGCGCTGCTGCCGGACACGACCTTCATCCAGCCGGGCCGCACGACGACGGCGACCGACGAACATGTCGCGATCATAGACGCGATCCGCCGGCACGATGCGGACGGGGCGGAAAAGGCGGCCGCCGCGCACATCAAGGCCGCGCTGGAAGCCCGCCTCATCATCACGAAAAGCGAGACCTGAAGCGCTTCGGTGCGCCGCCGCCCGCGCCGCCGTCATGATTGCGGCCAGTGGGCGGGATCGCTGCCGAGCGGCACGGGCATGCGGCTCCAGGCGGTGCGCATGCCGTCGAAACGAAGCGCCGGCCGCAGGGCGGTGACGCGGCCGAAGGCGGTGTCGTGCGTGTCGAGCAGATCGGCCACGGCGGCGACGTCCGGGTTGGCGGACGGGTACGCGGCGTCGTCACCCAGGGCATCGCGCATGCGCCACATCCAGTGCGCGGTCGCGGCAAGCGAAAGCGTCGCCTGCCACCGCCCGCCCTGCTCTTGGCGCCGGATGAGGGCGAGCATGCCGGCGAAGGCGGCAAGGTAGCCCGTAAGGTAGTCGAGCGGCTGGCATGGCAACAGCGCCGGTCCCCTGCCCTCGCGTCCCTCCGCCGCCATGCCCGTCGTCGCCTGTACCAGGCTGTCATAGCCCCGGCGCCCCTGCCAGGGGCCTTGCAGCGAGAAAGCGGACAGCGAGAGGTGGATGAGATGCGGATTGAGACGGCCGAGATCATCGGGGCCGAAGCCGCGACTGCGGAGCGATGCCGGCCGGTAGGCATCGAGGACGATATCGGCATCGGCGGCAAGCGCCAGCAAGGACGCCTGCCCTTCCGCGGTGTCCAGCTCGGCGAAGGCCGCGTGTTTGCCGAAGCCGGTGTCGATCACGAGAGAGGGGATCGAGGGAAGACGGGGGCTGGCGATGCGCATGACCGTCGCGCCGTGCTCGGCCATCGTTCGGCCCGCCATGGGGCCGGCGATGACGCGGGAGAGGTCCAGCATGCGCAGGCCGGAAAGCGGCCGTTCGCCGCCTTGCGGTAGCGGCATGACCGCTGCCCCGTTTCGTTCGAGATGCACGAGAGGCTGTGCGGCGATGGCCGCGGCCTGCGGTTCGCGCAGCCACGCCGAGCGTTCCCGCACCCGGGCGGCGCACAGGCCGCGCCGGATCGCTTCGGCCTCGATATGGTCCGCCCGGCGTTCGGCCACCGCCGCCTTCACCGCATCGGTATCGTTGGCAACGCCGAGGAGGGCGAGCAGCCCGTCCCGCAGATGGGGGAAGTTGCCGTGCAGATAGACCCATTCCCCTCCCGCCGCCTCATAGAAGCCGGTGAAGGGATCGCGGAATTTGGCCGGCTTTCCGTCCACCAGCAGGTAGCTGGAACTCGCCATGGCAAGCTCCGCCTCCCGCATGTCCAGCGAAATGCGCGGGCGCTCGCCGGTCCTCAGCTCGCGGATGCGCGAGGCGGCCAGCCCCACGGCCCCGAGCACCGCCGCGGCGAGCGGCGCGACCGGCCAGGGTGTTGCGAGCACCTTGGGCCGCTCCTCGATGGTGAGGCGTTCGACCGGCGCATCGTCCCAGCCGATGGCATTGAGGAGGTCACGCAGCGGCCTTTCCGCCGCGCCGAGGCTCATGGCTTCCCCTCCCCGTCGAACGGGGCCACGGCCACCTCGCCCTGCATCAGGCGCCGCGCGGTGCGGTAGACCCGGCCGCTCTCGACATGCCAGCCTCCGCCGCGCGGGAAAACGGTTGCGCCGGCCGCGACGATGCCGGAGGGGTGCCCGATCCGGATGGCTTGCGTGCCGGCGTCCCTGGAGCAGAGCCGATGCGGCAGGGAGCCTTCGATCCGGCAGGCGACGGCAAGGCACATGGCGCCGGTCAGGGTCACCGCCCGGTGCGCGCGTTCCATGGAGAGCATGCGGATGGCGATGTCCTGCGCCTCGCCGCCGACGGTCCGGCCGTCGAGCGTCACGAAGGGGGCAGGCGCCGAGACGACGGCGATCTTGGGATTGGCAAGGCCGACGCCGTCCGGCGTCGAGCCAAGTCCCATCCGCACGCCGGCGGCGCGGCGCAGCCGGTCGAGCAGCGTCATGGCCTCGCGATTGCCCTCGATGGCGTCGGGATGTTCCGATCCGGTGAGGCCTGCGTCTTCCGCCGCCACGAAGGCGACGGGATTGCTGGCATCGACCAGCGACATTTCGAAGATGCGGCCGTCGACCTCGACCCTCTCGATGACCTGCCCTGCCGGCAGAAGGCCGGATGTCACCGTGCCGCCGGGATCGAGGAAGTCGAGCGCGATGGGCGCCCCCGCTCCCGCGACGCCATCCACGGTGGCATCGCCCGCCGTCACGGCCTTGCCATTGCGCACGGGAAAGCGGGCATGGATGATCTTCTTCGTGTTGACCTGGTGGATGCGCACCAGCGCTTCGCCGTCCGCTGCGCGCACCAGCCCTTCATCGACCGCGAAGGGGCCGACGGCCGAGGAGAGGTTGCCGCAATTGGCGCCCCAGTCGACGACCGGACGGTCGACCGCGACCTGTGCGAACGTATAGTCGACATCGGCGTCCGGGTGCGTCGGCGGGCCGATGATGACGGCCTTCGATAGCGACGAGGTGCCGCCGCCCATGCCGTCGAGCTGGCGGCCGTAGGGGTCGGGGCTGCCGAGCGCCGAGAGCAGCATCCGGTCGAGCGCGGCCGGGTCCCGCGGACAATGCCGGGCATGGAAGAAGAGGCCCTTGCTGCTGCCGCCGCGATAGAAGACGGCCGGTATGAAAATCTGTGTCATCTTCCCTCCTCCCCGCCCGGGCTCTTCCCTCAGGCGAGCTGCATGATCCCCGAAACGAAATAGACGGCGCCGATCCCCGTCACGATCCAGCGCGTCCAGGCGCGGAAATTGGCATCCGTCATGCGGTGCAGGATGATGTTGCCGGAGCGCGTTCCCAATACGGCGATGGGCACGGCCGCGGCGATCGCCAGCCAGCCCTCCGACGAGAGCGTCATCGCCGCATCCCAGTAGAAGGCCACCTTGGTCGCATGGGTGAGGAACTGGATGGCGGATTTGGTGGCGATGACCGTGCGCCGGTCCATGTTGGTGCGGATGAAGAAGACGTCGATGCTCGGCCCGGAAACGCCAACGCCGATCGCCAGCCCGCCGGACAGGAAGCCGCAGGTAAAGGCGTGCAGCGGTTTCGAGGCGTCGAGCTCCAGCTTGCCGAGCGGCAGCCAGACGAGGATCGGCAGGAGGCCGACGACGATCGAGACGACGATGAGGCTCGGGCGATAGGCGACGAGGATGAGCAGGATCGCGGCGCTGAAGAGGCCGGCCGTGAGGGTCGCGAGGATGCGGGAGTCCAGATAGTCGCGCGAGAACCAGGCCCGCGATCCGTTCGACACCATCTGAACCAGGCCATGCACGGCGATCGCGGTCGCGACGGGCACGAGGAACAGGAGGACCCAGAGCAGGATCATCCCGCCAGCCATGCCGAAAATGCCTGAGAGCAGCGATGTCAGGAAAACCGTGACGGTCATGCCGGCGAAGAGAACAACGGTCATGGAGAACTCGGGATTGTCCGGGCGAAAGACCCGGCGCGGCATCGTTCGGCGGCAGCGCCGCCGCCTTGCATGGATGGGCACCGGATCGGCCGCGACCCGGTGCCCTTCGTTCGTCAGGCAGCGAGGTCTCTGAGGACGGTTTGTAGGATGCCACCGTTGTTCATGTATGTGACCTCGTCGAGGGTGTCGATGCGGCAGAGGAGTGGGACGTCCCTGACGGTTCCGTCGGCATAGGTGATCCTGGCGATCTTCTTCTCGCGCGGCTTGATGTCGCCTTCCAGGCCCTCGATGGTGACGGTCTCGTCGCCCTTGAGGTCGAGGGACGCCCAGGTCGTGCCGTCCTCGAAGACGAAGGGCACGACGCCCATGCCAACGAGGTTGGAGCGGTGGATGCGCTCGAAGGACTGGGCGATCACGGCCTTGACGCCGAGAAGGTTGGTGCCCTTGGCCGCCCAGTCGCGCGAGGAGCCGTTGCCGTATTCGACGCCCGCGAAGATGACGAGCGGAACGCCCTCCTCCTTGTACTTCATCGCCGCGTCGTAGATCGACATCTCCTCCTTGGAGGGATAGTGGATCGTGTAGCCGCCCTCCTTGCCGTTCGGCCCGAGCATGTGGTTGCGGATGCGGATATTGGCGAAGGTGCCGCGCATCATCACCTCATGGTTGCCGCGCCGCGTGCCGTACTGGTTGAAGTCGGCGACGCCGACGCCATGGCCGATCAGGTAGGCACCGGCCGGCGAGGCCGCCTTGATCGAGCCGGCCGGCGAGATGTGGTCGGTGGTGATCTTGTCGCCGAACAGGCCCAGCACCCGCGCGCCCTTGATGTCGGAAAGGCCCGAGCCGGTCCTGCCCATGCCGACGAAGTAGGGCGGGTTCTGCACATAGGTCGACTGGTCGTCCCAGGCATAGGTCTGGCCCGCCGGCACCTGCACGTCCTGCCAGTTGGCGTCGCCCTTGAACACGTCGGCATATTTCGTGGCGTAGAGCTCGCGCGTGACATACTTCATGATGAAGGCCTGGATCTCCTTGGAGGAGGGCCAGATGTCCTTGAGGTAGACCGGCTTGCCGTCCTTGTCCTCGCCGAGCGGCTCGCTCGTCAGGTCCTTCTGCACGGAGCCGGCCAGCGCGTAAGCCACGACGAGCGGCGGGGAGGCGAGGTAGTTCGCCTGCACGTCCGGCGAGATGCGGCCCTCGAAGTTGCGGTTGCCCGACAGGACGCCCGCGGCGATCAGCCCCTTGTCGTTGATCGTCCTGGAGATCGGCGCCGGCAGCGGGCCGGAATTGCCGATGCAGGTCGTGCAGCCGAAGCCGACGAGGTTGAAGCCGAGCGCGTCGAGATCGGCCTGCAGGCCGGACTTGGCAAGGTATTCGCCGACCACCTGCGATCCCGGCGCAAGCGACGTCTTCACCCACGGCTTGGTCTTCAGGCCCCTGGCGACCGCGTTGCGGGCGAGAAGCCCGGCGGCGATCAGCACCGACGGGTTCGACGTGTTGGTGCAGGACGTGATGGCGGCGATCGCCACGTCGCCATGGCCGAGATCGTAGTCCGTGCCCTCGACCGGATAGCGGTTCTCAAGCTGGCCCGGCTTCTTGTAGTCGGCCTCCATCGCGCTCGCAAAGCCCGAGGCGATGTTCTCCAGCGGGATGCGGCCCTCGGGGCGCTTCGGGCCGGCCATGGCCGGAACCACGTCGCCTAGGTCCAGCTCCAGCGTGTCGGTGAAGACGAGGTCGGAGCCGTCGCCGTCACGCCACATCCCTTGAGCCTTCGAATAGGCCTCGACCAGCGCGATGCGCTGTTCTTCGCGACCCGACATGGTGAGGTAGTTGACCGTCTCGGCATCGACCGGGAAGAAGCCGCAGGTCGCGCCGTATTCCGGGCCCATATTGCCGATCGTCGCGCGGTCGGCCAGCGTCATGTTGTCAAGGCCGGGGCCGAAGAACTCGACGAACTTCGACACCACGCCCTTCTTGCGCAGCATCTGCACGACCATCAGCACCAGGTCGGTCGCCGTCACGCCTTCCTTCAATTTGCCCGTCAGCTTGAAGCCGATCACCTCGGGCAGCAGCATGGAGACCGGCTGGCCGAGCATGGCCGCCTCCGCCTCGATGCCGCCGACGCCCCAGCCGAGCACGCCGAGGCCGTTGATCATCGTCGTGTGGCTGTCCGTGCCCACGCACGTATCCGGGTAGGCGATGATCTCGCCGTCTTCGTCCTTGGTCCAAACCGTCTGGCCCAGATATTCCAGATTGACCTGATGACAGATGCCCGTGCCGGGCGGAACGACGCGGAAGTTCTTGAACGCCTGCTGGCCCCATTTGAGGAAGCGGTAGCGCTCGCCGTTGCGCTCGTATTCCAGCTCCACGTTGCGGGCAAAGGCGGTCGGCGTGCCGAACTCGTCGACGATGACCGAATGGTCGATGACGAGGTCGACCGGCACCAGCGGGTTGATCTTCTCCGGATCGCCGCCGAGCGAGACCATCGCATCGCGCATCGCCGCAAGGTCCACCACCGCCGGAACGCCGGTAAAATCCTGCATCAGGACGCGCGCCGGGCGGTAGGCGATCTCGTTCTCGACCGTGCCCTTGTTGGAAAGCCATTCGGCGACCGACAGGATGTGCTCCTTCGTCACCGAGCGGCCGTCCTCGAAGCGCAACAGGTTCTCCAGCAGCACCTTCATCGAATAGGGCAGCTTCGAGACCCCGGCAAGCCCGTTCGCCTCGGCCTTCGGCAGGCTGTAATACACATAGTCGGTGCCGTTCACCGTCAAGGTCGAACGACAATGGAAACTGTCTAGGGATCTGGACACGTTATACCCCGTTCCGTCTGGTCGCCAGAAACTGACGTACGAACGCCCTCGCGCCAAAGCGCCTGTGGGATGCGGGTGCGGCCATTTCCGCTGTCCGTACCCGGAAATCACTCCCCGTGTTCGGCGCTGAACATCAAATTCACGCCGACCGCTGGCGTGGCGACCGCGTTATAGATAATTTCCGGGCGCCCCGCTACAGCAATGTATCCATTTGCATACTGCCGTTCGGCGAATGGGGGCTTCTCCAATTGCGAGGCCCTGTTTTCATTTGCGATTTACCGATCGATGCCGCGCGGAAGCAAGCGTCTTTTCGACCCGTGCTTGACTGTATACAAATGTGTGCAGTATGAACGGCGCAGTGCAGCAAAGGCGGAACGGCTCCAGCATGCTTGACGGTTCGACAGACTACGACGTGCTCATCGCGGGCGGCGGCAACGCCGCGCTCTGCGCGGCGATCAGCGCCCGGCGGGCCGGCGCGCGGGTGCTCATTGCCGAGGGTGCGCCGCGTTTCTATCGGGGTGGCAACACGCGCCACACCCGCAACATGCGCTGCGCGCACGATGCGGCGACCGAAACGCTTTCCGGCCCCTATAGCGAGGAGGAGTTCTTCGACGACCTGCTGCGCGTGACCGGCGGCCGGACGGACGAGGCCCTGGCGCGCATGATGATCGCCGAATCCAAGGAGATGCTGACCTGGATCGTCGAGCAGGGCGTGCGCTTCCAGCCCTCTCTCGGCGGCACGCTCAGCCTCGGGCGCACCAATTCCTTCTTCCTCGGCGGCGGGCGGGCGATGCTCAACGCCCTCTACCGGACGGCCGAAAGCCTCGGCGTCGAGATCGTCTATGACGCCGAAGTCGTGGACCTTGCGATCGAGGGCGCACGGTTCCGCTCCGCCACCGTGCGGCATGCCGGCAGGGACGTCTCCATCCGCGCAAAGACCTTCATCGCGGCCAGCGGCGGCTTCGAGGCGAATATCGACTGGCTGAAGGAAGGCTGGGGCGAGATCGCCGAAAACTTCCTGATCCGCGGCACGCCCTACAATCGCGGCACGGTGCTGCGGATGCTGATCGACAGGGGCGTGATGCAGATCGGCGATCCCACCCAGTGCCATGCCGTCGCGATCGACGCGCGTGCGCCGAAATTCGACGGCGGCATCATCACGCGCCTCGACTGCGTCGTCTTCGGCATCGTCGTCAACAGGCATGCCGAGCGTTTCTATGACGAGGGCGAGGATGTCTGGCCGAAGCGCTATGCCATCTGGGGGCGGCTCGTCGCCGCCCAGCCGGACCAGATCGCCTATATCGTCTTCGATGCGCCCTCGCTCGAACTCTTCATGCCGTCTCTCTTCCCGCCGGTAGAAGCCGATACGATCGGTGGGCTTGCCGAGAAGCTGGGCCTTGCGCCCGCGGCGCTGAAGCGCACGGTCGCCGGTTTCAACGCCGCGGTCCGGCCCGGCACCTTCGACCATACGGCCCTCGACGACTGTCGCACCGAGGGCCTCGAGCCGGCCAAGACCCACTGGGCGCGGCGCATCGAGACGGCGCCGTTCTATGCCTATCCGGTCCGGCCGGGCATCACCTTCACCTATCTCGGCGTCAAGGTGGACCGGGCGGCGCGCATGGTGATGGCGGATGGACGCCCGGCGGCCAACATGTTCGCCGCCGGCGAGATCATGGCCGGCAACGTGCTCGGCCAGGGTTATGCCGCCGGCATCGGCATGACGATCGGCAGCGTCTTCGGCCGCATTGCCGGGCGGGAGGCCGCCCGTCTCGTTTCGTCCGCAAGCCAGTCCCCGGAGGCCGCATGAACATCCATACTCCGCTCCAGCCGGTCCATGCGACGGCAAGCCTTGCCGAGGCGGACCGCCTGATGACGGTCTGCAATTCCTGTCGCTATTGCGAGGGGCTCTGTGCCGTCTTTCCGGCCATGGAAATGCGGCGGGCCTTCTCGGATGGCGATCTCAACTATCTTGCCAACCTCTGTCACAGCTGCGGCGCCTGCTTCCACGATTGCCAGTTCTCGCCGCCGCACGAGTTCGACGTGAACGTGCCGAAGACGCTGGCGATCGTGCGCAACGATTCCTACCGGGCCTATGCCTGGCCGCGTGCCTTTTCCGGCCTTTTCCATCGCAACGGGCTGGCGATCAGCCTGATCGCGGCGCTGAGCGTCGCGCTCTTCATTGCCGGCTTTGCCGCCTGGCACGATCCTGCTGTGCTCTTCGGTGTGCATACCGGGCCCGGCGCCTTCTACAAGCTGATGCCGCACAATGCGATGGCGCTGCTCTTCGGCGCGGCCTTCGCCTATGCCGTGGTGGCGATGGCGATGGGCATCCGCAATTTCTGGAAGGATATCGGCGAGCCCGCAGGCACGCTCGGGGAACCCGCCTCGATCTGGCAGGCAGTCCGCGATGCGGGAAGCCTGCGTTATCTCGATGGCGGCGGGGTCGGCTGCATGAACGAGGACGACCGGCCGACCGACCGGCGGCGCCTCTACCATCACATGACGTTCTACGGCTTCCTCCTGTGTTTTGCCGCGACCTCGACGGCGACGCTCTACCACTACCTTCTCGGCCTCGAAGCCCCCTACCCCGTCTATGATCTGCCGGTCGTGCTCGGCACGCTCGGCGGCATCGGCCTCCTCGTCGGGCCGGCGGGCCTGCTCCACGCGAAATGGCGGCGCGATCCCGTTCTCAAGGACGGTTCGCGCACCGGCATGGACGTCGCCTTCCTCGTGATGCTGTTCCTGACGAGCCTGACCGGCCTCCTGCTGCTCGTCCTGCGCGCCACGCCGGCCATGGGCCTGCTGCTCGCCCTGCATCTCGGCGTCGTCTTCAGCCTGTTCGTCACCATGCCCTATGGCAAGTTCGTGCACGGCATCTACCGCTTCCTCGCGCTGGTGCGCTATGCGAAGGAGAAGCGGCAGATCGACGGAGCCTGAAGCCGTCGGGACCCATGACGCCGTTGCCGTCGCGGGCTCGCGACGGCGGACCCTGGCTTTGTTCGTGGTACCTGCGCTTCATCGCGCTTGAACAGGCGCTGCCGGTGACTTATTGCCTTTCCGGCAGCGACGGAATGTGCTGCGAGGGGCCGCCGCCTTCGTCCTTCAGCGCATCGGCGGCGTGATCGATCTTGCCTTGAGGGTGCCGGCATCATGAACATCAGGCAGCTCGACGTGTTGCGCACGCTTCTTTCCACCGGCTCGACCATCGCGACCGCCAAGGCCATGGGGCTCAGCCAGTCGGGTGTCAGCCGCTTGCTGGCGCAGCTCGAGGCGGATCTGGCGCTAACCCTGTTCGCCCGCGACAAGGGGCGGCTCATCCCGACGCCGGAGGCCGTTATCCTTGCGCGGGACGCGGAAAACGTGCTGCTCGCCGTCGATCGCATGGCGGGGCATGCGGAGGACCTGCGCAACGGCGCCTCGGGGCCGGAGATCGTCCGCATCGGCCTGCCGAGCAGCATGTGGGAGAATTTCGCGCCGGCCATGCTGCTCGACTATGTGCGGGACTTTCCGGGCGTGCGCATCGAGACGTTCTTCGAATCGACGACGGCGATCAACAAGCTCGTCGGGGAACGGGTGATCGACCTCGGCTTCCTGCGCATGGAGGGCGAGGTGGGGCCGGGCATCGCCGTCGAGAAGGTCGCCAGCGGCGAAAGCGTCTGCGTCATCCCGAAGGACCATCCGCTGGCCGGACTGGAGGAGGTCACCGTCCGCGATCTGCGGAACGTGCCCCTCGTCCTCATCGGCCGGCAGCGCCCGAACCGCATGGCGCTCGACCAGGTCTTCAAACGGGCCGGCGTGAAGCAGATGGTCAAGATCGAGACGCACACCAACAGCTCCGCCTGCTCCTATGTGGCGCACGGGCTGGGGATCACGATCATCAGCAGCTTCTATGCGAATCTCTATCGTCATCTTCCGGTAGTCCACCGCCCGTTCGTGCCGCAGACCACGCAGGAATTCGGATTGGCGCGCGCCGCCGGGATGCCGCTCTCGATTGCGGCCCAGGCCTTGAGCGATGCGCTCAAGCGGCAGATTCTGCTTTCGCAGGAACGCCATTGAAATCAAATTGATAGCTTTTGGCTTCCGTCGATGGCGGCGATGGGCAGTGCTCGCAAGTCTGCATAACAGTATGACAAAATCGCATAATATTGCGTAGTTTTATTCATTCCGTCATAGTCAATCCAACGAAACCGATGGCGGCCGAGAGGAAAGTCGGCCCCCAATCGTGGGGAAACAATGCTGAGATTCATCCTGAGCCGTCTCGTGATGGCCCTGCCGACGATCGCGCTCGTGTCGGTGACGGTTTTCGCGCTCATCCGCTTCATTCCCGGAGACCCTGCCGCCCTCATGCTGGGCGACATGGCCCAGCCCGAGCAGATCGCCGAGATGCGCACCGAGCTCGGCCTCGACAAGTCCATGCCGCAGCAGTTCCTGATCTGGGCCGGCAATGTGCTGCAGGGTGATTTCGGCCGGTCGATCGTCAACGACGAGGCGGTGCTGCCGCTGGTGGTGTCGCGCTTCCTCGTCAGCGCCGAGATCGTCGTCGTCGCCGTTCTTCTCGCCAGCCTGGTCGCCGTGCCGGCCGGCGTCATCGCCGCCTGGCGCCAGAACAGCCTGACCGACCTTGCCTTGGTCGGCACCGCCACGGTGCTGCTGTCGATCCCCACCTTCTGGCTCGGCCTGCTGCTTCTCCTGTTCTTCGGCCTCAAGCTCGGCTGGCTGCCGGTGCTCGGCTACGTGTCGATCCGCGACGATCTTGCCGGCGGCATGCTTTATCTCGTGTTGCCGATCATGACGCTGGTGATCCACGAGGCGGGCGTGCTGATCCGCATGGCGCGCGCCTCGACGCTGGAAGTGCTGCGCCTCGACTATATCACCCATGCCCGTGCCAAGGGGCTTTCCGAGGGAGCCGTGCTCTGGCGCCATGCCTTCAAGAACGCCTTCGGCCCGACCTGGACGATGATCGGCCTGATCCTCGGCAACCTGCTCGGCGGCATCGCCGTCATCGAGACGGTCTTCACCATTCCCGGCCTCGGCCGGCTGATGGTCGACAGCATCTTCGCCCGCGATTACCCGGTCATCCAGGGGTGCCTTCTATTCGTCTCGCTGTCCTATGTGCTGGTCAACCTCGTCGTCGACCTGCTCTATCCCCTCTTCGATCCGCGTGTTGTCGCCGAATGAAAAAGTTCACCTTCAACGGGCTCATCGGCGGCATCCTGATCGCCATCCTGCTCCTCTCCGCCGCCCTCGGCCTCGTCTGGACGCCTTTCGATCCGATGAAGCTGTCCTTCACCGCCCGCCTCGCCGCGCCGGGAGCCGACCATCTGCTCGGCACCGATGAATTCGGCCGCGACGTCCTGAGCCGCCTGATGGTCGGTGCCCGCGCCAGCGTCTGGATCGGCGCGCTGACCGTCGGCTTCGCCACGATCTGCGGCACGCTGATCGGCCTTGTCAGCGGTTATGCGCGGGGCTGGGTCGACGGCGTCATCATGGCCGTCAACAATGCGCTGCTCGCCTTTCCCGGCATCCTGCTGGCGCTCGGCCTGCTCGCCGTCTTCGGCGCCAACCAGTACGGCATCATCTTCGCGCTCGGCATCGCCTATACGCCTTCCATGGCCCGCGTGGTGCGCGGCGCGGTGCTGTCGCTGCGCGAACGGGAGTTCATCGAGGCCTCGCGGGTGATGGGCAATGGCGAACTCTACACGATGGTCCGCCACATCCTGCCGAACTGCCTGGCGCCGATCACGGTTCTCGCAACCTCCATGTTCGGCTGGGCGATCCTGTCGGAAAGCGCGCTCTCCTTCCTCGGCCTCGGCGTGCCGCCGCCGGCCCCGACCTGGGGCAACATGCTGGCGGCCGGCCGTCCCTTCGTCGAGCAGGCCGTCTGGCTCGGCCTGTTTCCCGGCCTTTGCATCGCGCTGACGCTGCTCGGCATCAATCTCCTGGGCGACGCCCTTCGCGACAAGCTAGACCCGCGCATGAGGGGCCTGAAATGACGACGGATACGCTTCTGACCGTTCGCGACCTCTCGCTTCAGGTCGCCGGGACCGGCCGCGAGGTCGTCCAGTCCATCGCCTTCGATATCGCTCCGGGCGAGATCTTCGGCATCGTCGGCGAGAGCGGCTCCGGCAAGACGCTGGCAACCCGTGCGCTGATCGCGCTCCTGCCGCCGGCCATCCGGGTGAAGGGCGGATCGATGCGCTACAAGGGGCGCGATGTCCTCGCCATGAAGGACCGGGAACTCCGGGACCTGCGCGGCGCCGAGATCGGCGTCGTCTTCCAGGAGCCGATGACCTCGCTCAACCCGTCGATGACCATCGGCCGGCAGCTGGAAGAGGGCCTGATCCTTCATACCAAGGCTTCGCCCGAGGAGCGTCGGGCGCGCATCCTCGACATGCTGAAGCGGGTCGGTATCCGCGATCCGGAAGGGGCGCTTACCGCTTATCCGCACGAATTCTCCGGCGGCATGCGCCAGCGCATCATGCTCGCCTCCGTCATGCTGCTGAAGCCGGCGCTCCTGATCGCCGACGAGCCGACCACCGCGCTCGACGCCGTCATCCAGCGCGACGTGATGGAGCTGATGGTGGAGCTGACGCGGGCCGAGGGCACCGCCGTGCTGCTGATCAGCCATGACCTTCCCATGGTGGCGCGTTACACGAACCGCATCGTCGTCATGGAAAAGGGCGCCATCGTCGAAGCGGGCCGGACGGAGGACCTGCTGGAGGCTCCGCAGCATCCCTATACGAAGAAGCTGCTTTCCTCCTTGCCTTTTCGCGGCGAGGCCCGCGCCATCGACATGAGCAAGGCGCCGATGGTCTCGGCCCGCAATGTCGTGGTCGACTATGCCGGTCGCAGGTCGCTGTTCCGCCGGGGCAAGGCGAAGCGGGCACTGCAGGGCGTCAGCGTCGATATCCACGAGGGCGAGGTCGTGGCGCTGGTCGGCGGCTCCGGCTCGGGCAAGACGACGCTCGGCCGCACCATTGCCGGCCTCGTCAAGCAAAGCGGCGGCAAGATCCGGTTCCAGGGCCGCTCGCGCGAAGCGGACTGGACCGACTATCGCCTGAATTGCCAGATGGTGTTCCAGGATCCCTATTCCTCGCTCGATCCGCGCATGACCATCCTGGGGCTGGTCGAGGAAGCGCTGCGGCTGGTGCCGGGCCTCGATGCGGGTGCCAAGCGCAAACGCGCGCTCGAAACGCTGGAGGAGGTCGGCCTCGGCGCGGACTATGCCGAGCGTTACCCGCACGAGCTTTCCGGCGGCCAGCGCCAACGCGTGGCGATCGCCCGGGCCATCGCCCGCCGCCCGCGCTTCCTCATCGCCGACGAACCGGTCTCCGCCCTCGACGTGACGGTGAGGGCACAGGTGCTCGACCTCTTCTCCGACCTGCAGAAGCGCTACGGCTTCTCCTGCCTGTTCATCAGCCACGATCTCGGCGTCGTCGAGCAGGTCGCCGACCGCGTCGTCGTCATGCAGGACGGCCGGATCATCGAGGAAGGCGACCGCGACACGATCTTCGACAGCCCGAAGGAGGCCTATACGCGCCGGCTCCTCTCGGCCATCCCCGCCCTCGACCAGAACGAGAAGGGCGGCGTGACACTCAAGTGGCGCCTGGAGAATTGACGTGGACACCTCTTCCCATCACGGCCCGGTCGCCGCGCGGCTGGCGGACATCTGCAATGCGCAGCCTTTCGTCACGCGTTTTTTCGTCCGCAACCTGAAGACCGGCGAGACGATCGAGCATCGCGCGGATGAAGAGACCCCTTCGGCCAGCACCCGCAAGACCTCGATCATGATGGCCGCGCTGAAGGCGGTGCACGAGGGCCGGCTCGATCTCGACGAACAGATCACCTACGAGGCGCGCTTTGCCGAGGAAGTGGCGAGCGGCATGCTGCGCTACATGACGCCCGGCCTCGTCATCTCGCTGCGCGATGCCATCACCGGCATGATGGTGCTGAGCGACAATGTCTGCACCAAGATGGTGTTCGAGCGGCTGACCCTCGAAGAGGTGGATGCCTATTGCAAGTCCATCGGCCTGACGGGCACGCATCACCGCTTCCTCATTCCCCCGCTGGCGCTGGCCCCGGACCACGCGCTGACCTCGGTGACCACGACGACGGCGCGCGACCAGGCGTTCCTCCTGCAGACGATCCTCGACGCGCAGACCTCGGCCGAGGCCGCCGCGCGGCTCGGCACCTCGCCGGCACTCTGCGCCTATGCGCTGCAGACGCTGAAGAACCAGATCCTGCGTTACGCCATCCCCTCGCGCCTGCCCTTTGCCACCGTCGTGGCGCACAAGGGCGGCACGGGCAAGCGCGGCCGCATGAATGCCGGCATCGTCTACCGTGACGGCGCCCCCTTCTACATCATCGCCGCCTTCACCGACGAGGTGCCGCAGGTCGTGCCCGACGGCACGCCGGGATACACGATGGCGCTCGAGACCATCGGCAGGCTCTCGCGCGCCTGCTGGGACGGCTTCCAGGCTTGAAAATCAACGACAGCAAAGAGGGTAGAACAATGAAGAAACTTCTCCTTTCGGGCACGGCGCTGCTTGCCATGGTCCATATCGCCGCCGCGCGCGACATCACCGTCGCGCAGAGCTCGGACCTGCGCAGCAACAATCCCGGCGTCAACCGCGACGGCAATACGGACGGCGTGATCCTGCACATCGTCGAAGGCCTCGTCGGCTACAACAACAGCGGCGAGGTGAAGCCGCTTCTCGCCAGGAGCTTCGAGACCTCGGCCGACGGGCTCACCTATACGTTCACGCTGCGCACGGACGTGACGTTCCACAACGGCAAGCCGCTGACGGCGGACGACGTGGTGTGGAACTGGACGCGTTACCTGAACCCCGAAACGAAATGGACCTGCGTGAAGGATTTCACGGAGGGCGGCGCGGCGCCGGTGGCCGGCGTCAAAGCGCTCGATGCAGAGACGGTCGAGATCACGCTCGAAAACCCGTCCGCCGTCTTCCTCGGCCTGATGTCCCGTCCGGAATGCGGCTATACCGGCATGATCTCGCCGGAGAGCGTTTCTGCGGACGGTGCCTTCGACAAGCCGATCGGCACCGGCCCCTTCCAGTGGGACGCGTGGAAGAAGGGCGAATACATCCATCTCACCCGCTTTGCGGACTATGTCTCCCCGGCAAACGACGGCAAGCCGGACGGCATGGTCGGCTCCAAGCGGCCGCTTGCCGACGGCGTCAAGTTCATGGTCATTCCCGATGCCTCGACCGTGAAGGCGGGCCTGGAATCCGGCGTGCTCGACACGGCGGAAATCTCGCCCGACCTGATCCCCGAATTCAAGGAGAGCGACAAGACGCAGCTCATCGTCTCGCGCAACAACGGCAAGAACCTCTTCTACATCCAGACGCGCGATCCGGTCCTCAGCAAGCCCGGCGTGCGCCGCGCCATGGCGATGGCGCTCGATCTCGACGAGCTTGCCGCGGCCGCCTCCAACGGCACGGGCGAGGCGAACGGCTCGATGGTCTCGCAGGATTCGGTCTATTTCAGCGAAACGCAGAAGAAGCGCCTGCCCTATGATCTGGAAGCCGCCAGGAAGGAACTGGCGGAAGCCGGCTACAATGGCGAGCCGATCACCATCATCGCCAACAAGCGCGGCAATGTGCCGAGCTTCCCGGCGGCCGTGATGGCGCAGGCCATGATGCAGCAGGTCGGCCTCAACATCCAGATCGAGGTGCTGGACTATGCGACCCAGGTCGATCGCCGCCGCTCCGGCAATTACCAGGTGATCTCGCAGTCCGTCGCCCCGCGTCTCGATCCGGCGCTGATGTACGCCTTCTATGTCGGCGACAAGGACAAGAACGCCTCGCTGATGTGGGACGATCCGAAGGCGATCGAGCTGATGAAGGCGGCCCATGTCGAGGCGGATCCGGCCAAGCGCCAGGCGATCTTCGACGAGTTCCACGAACTGATGCTGAAGGAAATGCCCGGCATCTTCCTTTACGACATGGTCGACGTCTGGGGCGCCACCAGGAAGCTGAAGGGACAGCCGGTCTGGCAGTCGAACGCCCGGCTCTGGGAAGTCTCGGTCGACGATTGAGCCCTGCCGTCCCGCGCCGGAGGCGGCCCCCGGCGCGGGACTTCCATTCCATCGAAACCGGATCCGGCGGCTCGCCCGCCGGACACTTTTCTGCGCCCGAAACGGGCGGATACACTGCGAGGACAGGCCATGAACCATGAAGAGGTACAATCGATCGCCGCGGCGATCGAGGCGATGGCGCCGGATTTCACCACGCTCAGCGACGCCATCTGGGGTTTCGCCGAGCTGAAGTTCGAGGAGCGGCGATCGTCGGAGGTCCTGGCGAAGGCGCTGGAGGAGAACGGCTTTGCGGTGCGGCGCGGCGTGGCGGAGATGGACACGGCCTTCATCGGCGAATGCGGCAGCGGCGGCCCGGTCATCGCCTTCCTCGGGGAGTTCGATGCGCTGGCAGGAATGAGCCAGGTTTCGGGCATTGCCGAAGCCGCTCCGATGGCCGCCGGTGAAAGCGGGCATGGCTGCGGCCACAACCTGCTCGGCGTCGGTTCGCTGCTTGCGGCGGTCGCGCTCGCCCGTCACCTGAAGGCAGAGGGCCTGCCGGGCACCGTCCGCTATTATGGCTGCCCTGGCGAAGAGGGCGGCTCCGGAAAGACCTTCATGGTGCGGGCCGGCCTGTTCGACGATGTCGACACGGCGCTGACTTGGCATCCGGCCCCCTTCAACGGCGTGCGCTCGACCAACAATCTTGCCGTGCTCGAATATTTCTACCGATTCAAGGGCCTTGCCGCCCATGCCTCCAACGCCGCCCATCTCGGCCGCTCGGCGCTCGATGCGGTGGAACTGATGAATGTCGGCGTCAACTTCCTGCGCGAGCACATGCCGCAGGATTGCCGGGTGCATTATGCGATCACCGATACCGGCGGGAAGGCCGCGAATGTCGTGCAGGCGCGGGCGGAGGTGCTCTATCTCATCCGTGCCCCGGAAATGTCGCAGGCGCTGGCGCTCGCCGCGCGCGTGGAGAAGGTGGCACGCGGCGCGGCGATGATGACGGAGACGGAGGTGGAGATCGTCTTCGACACGGCCTCGACCAACCTCCTGCCCAATATCGCGCTCGAGACGGCGATGCACGAGACCATGGTGGCGCTTGGCCCGGTCGCCTTCGACGAGGGGGATATCGCCTTCGCCAAGGCCATCCAGGACACCTTCACGCAGGAGGCGGTCGACAGCAGCCTGCGGCTCTACCGGATCAGGGACGATGTCTTTTCCAATGCGAAGGTCGATGGAACCACCCCGCTGCATCTCGGCCTGCGCGCCTTCGAAGGGGAGTCGCATTTCCGCGCCGGCTCGACCGATGTCGGCGATGTCAGCTGGGTGACGCCGACCGCGCAGTGCTGGACGCCCGCCTGGGCGATCGGCACCAACCCGCACACCTGGCAGGTGGTGGCGCAGGGCAAGAGCCCGGCCGCGCACAAGGCGATGGCGCATGCCGCAAAGACGCTGGCCGCCACCGGTCTGTCGTTGATGACCAACCCGGCCCTGCTTGCCGAAGCGAAGCGGGAATGGCTGGAGAAGAAGGACGGCAAACCCTATGTCTGCCCCATTCCGGCCGGGATAAAGCCGACCGAAAAGCGATCGTGAGGACGCCCTCAGGGATGGGCGGTGATGTCCGGCCCGGTCATCCTTCCCCGTCATCCGCCGGGGCCGGAAGGGTTTCATCGACCATTTCCTTGCGGCTCAGCAGTCCGGCATCTTCCAGCGCCTCGATATCCGGCAGGTCGCGCAGCGTCTCCATGCCGAAGGCGGAGAGGAACTGTTTGGTCGTCACATAGGTATAGGGCGCGCCCGGCGTCGGGCTGCGCGGCCCTGAACCGATGAAGCCGATATTGCGCAGGGCGCCGATCGTGTCGCGGCTGACCTCCTTGCCGAAGATCTTCGACAGTTCGCCCCGCGTGACCGGCTGGAAATAGCCCACCGCCATCAGCACCATCGCCTCGAATTCCGAAAGCAGCGCCCCGCCCCCGCGCGTGGGCGTGGAGGACGCGCGGATCGCATCGGTGTAGCGTGGGCGCGTTCGGTGCTGCCAGCCGCCGGCGACGGCGACGATCTCGTAGGGGCGCCCGTGCAGGTCTTCCTTGAGATCGTCGATGAGGAGGTCGATGCTGCAATCCTTGCCGACGATGCGGGACAGCGTCTCGCGTGTGACCGGTTCGGCGGAAGCGAAGATGACGGCCTCGACGCGCAGCATCCATTCCCGCCAGCGCAGGTCCGGCGGCAAATCCTCCAGCTCGCGATCGAAGAGGATTTCCTTCTCCGTCTTCGCCTTGCCGGCGCGCGGTGTCCTGGGAGCGGTCGATCCGGTCATCGTCACAGCCCGAAGATCCGGAAGGTGGTGCGGCCCGACAGCTCACGCACGGCACCGAACCCTTCCAGCCGCTCAAACAGCCGCGTGCTGGCCCAGCGGGAGAGGTTGGTGCTGCGTGCGGAGGCCGAGATGGCGTCCTCGTCGAGCAGCTTGCGGATGACGGCGCCGGCCCCCTTGGTGCGCACCTTCGGTGCGGCGGCAAGAAGCTGTTCGGCACGACGCGCGACCTCGCCGGCCGAGCGCAGCGCCGCCGCGGCACCCTCGGCCAGCGCGAGGCAGACGGCGCGCTCGAAGCCCGGCTCGCCGGGGCGCACACGCCCCCTGCCCCCGAGCGTGCGGAAGGCCGGGCCATGGCGTTCGGCCATCAGCAGCGGCACGGCGTGCTGCCATTTGAGCTTTTCCGCGATCATCGCATCGCCGAGCGCCCAGGCGAGCGCTTCGGCGTCCGGCCGCTCGGCATGGATGGCGGCCACGAGCTCGGCCGCAGCGAAGGGCGCCGGGCGACCCGACTGGAGGATCGCGTCGGCATGATCGACGGCCGCGCCGAGCCGGGCGTCCCAGGCAAGGCCGAAGAGATCGGCAAGCTCGGCGACAAATTTCGAGGTGATGGCGCCCTTGCGGCCGGCGAGCTTGCCGAAAGCGAGGAAGAGCTTTCCGGCCGGGCCTGGATCGTCGCCCGGTGCCGTCAGCAGGGCCGCATCGCGCAGGGCCGCCTCGTCCTCTCCCCTGCCCGCCAGCCGGACGGCGGCGACGGCACAGGCAAGCGCCTGGCGCGCGCGCCAGCAGCCGGCCCAGACGGGCTCGGCGCGAACGAGGTCGTCCAGGGTTTTCAGGGCGATGCCGGCGGCGAAGGCGGCGTCGAGCTCATCCGGCGTCCGGCCGCGCGGCAGCGCCCAGCCGGGCAGATGCGTGGGCGGCAGGAGGACGGGAACAGGTGGGCGTGCGCGCGAATCCATGCCGGCGAGTTTACATGGCGCGTGCGGTTTGTGCTGTTTTTTCCAGCGCATTCGCACAGCTTTTCCATTTTCTCCGGCGGATGCCCGCCTAATGAACCGTTAAGACGGCCGGCACGACTTTAAATGTATATTAATGCAAATTTAATCGCGTGCCGGTGCCTGCCCAGTCTTTCCTTGGTTTCCCGGCCGTCTGCATGCAGGCTCCCTCCCGTCAGCGCGCGGGGATCCGCCCTTCGTTGCGGCGACACGGCCTGGATTGCTGTGGAATGATCTCGTTCGTCATCCGGCTGAAGAGCCGCGCGCATTTCGTCCTCGACCGGGGCCTGAACGCCAGGGGCGAGGCATTCGTCGGCACCAATGCGCGCCGCCGGAAGCAGGCGCGGCAGCGGGTGGCGATCATGATCGCGATCTTTTCGGCGGTCTATCTGCTGATCGGCGGGCGCCTTCTGCAATACGGCCTTTCCGAGCCTGTCCTTTCCGCGTCGATCGGCGGCAATGGCCATGCGATCGCCTCACGCCCCAACATCATGGACCGCAATGGCGAGCTGCTGGCGACGGACCTCCACATGGTCTCGCTCTATGCCGATCCCCGCCGCATCGTCGATGCAGACGAAGTGGTCGAAAAGCTCGCCCTCGTCATTCCCAACCTCGACTGGGGCGATACGCACAGAAAGCTGCGCTCCCCCAGCGCCTTCCAGTGGCTGCGGCGGCAGCTGACGCCCAGGCAGCAGGCCGAGATCCTGGCGCTCGGGCTTCCGGGCATCGGCTTCCGGCCGGAAAAGCGGCGGTTCTATCCGGGCGGCGCCACCGCCGCGCATATTGTCGGCCATGTCAATGTCGACAACCAGGGCCTTGCGGGCATGGAGCGCTATCTCGACCAGCAGGGGCTGGCGGACCTCCGGGCCGCCGGGCTGACCGACGATGCCCGCCTTGCACCGGTCCGGCTGTCGATCGACCTTCGCGTCCAGAACATCGTGCGCAATGTCGTCGCCAAGGCGATGACCGACTACGAGGCGGAAGCGGCCGGCGCCGTCATCCTCGACGTGGAGACCGGCGAGGTGCTGGCCATGGCCTCGGTGCCCGACTATGACCCGAATGCCCCGTCCCGCACCCTGGCGGATGGAAGCGTCGACAAGGACTATGAGAAAGGCTGGTTCAACCGCATCAGCAACGCGACCTTCGAGATGGGCTCGACCTTCAAGAGCTTCACCCTGGCGATGGGGCTCGATGCGGGCAAGATCACGCTGAACTCCGTCGTCGATGCCTCCCGTCCCATCCGCATGGGCGGCTTCACCATCCGGGATTTCAGGGGCAAGAACCGCCCGCTCTCCATACCGGAAGTGTTCCAGTATTCCTCCAATATCGGCACCGCCGCGGTGGCCGACATGGTTGGCATCGACGGCCACCAGCAGTTCCTTACCCGGCTCGGCCTGTTGTCGAAACTGGCGACGGAAATGCCGGGCGTCGCGACGCCCACCCAGCCGCGGACATGGAAGAAGATCAATTCCGTCACGATCTCCTTCGGCCACGGGGTCGCCACCACGCCCCTGCAGACCGCCGTCGCGGCCGCCGCGCTGGTGAACGGCGGCTACCTCATCCCGCCGACCTTCCTTCCTCGTACCAAGGACGAGGCGCAGGCGCTCGCGACCCGCGTCCTCAAGGCAACGACGAGCGCGGACATGCGCTTCCTCTATGACTGGAATGGGCAGAGGGGATCGGGCCGCAACGCGCAGGTCGACGGCTTCCATGTCGGCGGAAAGACCGGGACGGCCGACAAGGTTATCAACGGGCGCTACGCCAAGGATATCAATTTCAACGCCTTCGTCGCCGCGTTTCCGATGGACAAGCCGCGATACATCGTCCTTTCCATCATCGATGCACCCCGGACGGGAGAGAATGGCGGGCGAACCGCGGCGTCCACCGCGGCGCCGATGATCAAGGCGATCATCCAGCGCGTCGCGCCCCTTCTCGGCGTCCAGCCGCGCTTCGGCACGCCGGAGGCGGAGATGCGGCTGGTCGATTACTAGTTTGCCGTTCTACTGCCGCGCGAATAGGCGCGTGCATCGGCACGTCTTGATCCTGTGGCCTCCAGCGACATAGTCTGCGCTTCGGGTCGAACGATCAACGATTGCCGGGGGCCTGATGACCGTCGTCCAGTTTTCCACGCGAGAGACTGCCGAATGCCTGCGCAAGGAGTTGGTCGAAGCGGTCTACAACGGCCACGTCCGCACCACGATCGATTTTCTCGGTGAGATGCCGGTCGATATCGACATGCGGCTGCGCGGGGTCGGCGGCGTGCATATCGCGGCCGCCGACACGACGCCCGTCACGCTGCTCACCCCGTCCGACGAGGACGCCCTGCTCTATCTCAGCATTGCCGGCGGCAACGGCGTGCACGATGCCCGCGGCGAGGACCTTTTCATCCGGCCGGGCGACGTCAACGTGATGCGGCGCGACCGCAAGACGGTGACCATGGTCGCCGAGAAGAGCTCCTGTCTCAGCATCGCCATTCCGCGCGCCCTGGTCATCGATCGCATCGCGTCTTCAGACAGCCTGCTGAAGACGCGGTCGCTGCGCGACCCGGCGGCCCATCTCTTGAACAGCTATGCCGCCTCGCTGCTCGACAGCGATGCCGATATCACCGAGGAGGACCAGACGGTCTTTGCCGCCCATCTCGTCGACCTTGCCGTGCTGATGCTGGGCGCAAAGCGCGACGCCGCCCACCAGGCGCGCGGGAACGGTGCGCGCGCGGCGCGGCGGCAGGCGCTCAAGGCCGATATCGCCGCGCATCTTAGCGATCCGCGTCTCTCCCTCGAATGGCTCGCAAAGCGCCACGGCATCAGCGTGCCTTACGTGCGCGCGCTGTTCTACGAGGAAGGCACCAGCTTCACAGACCATGTGACCGCCGAGCGGCTCGATCATGTGCACGGGCTGCTGCGCGATCCCGGCCTGAAACATCATACGATCGCCGCCATCGCCCTGATGGCCGGCTTCGGTGACATCTCCTGGTTCAACCAGCTTTTCCGCCGCCGCTTCCAGGCGACGCCGTCCGATATCCGCCAGCATTTCCTCTCGAATTGACGGGCAGCAGTATCCCAAACCCCTGATTCCCTCCCCAAGCCACCGCGTCCGGCAGCGGTGTAGGCTCGCGATCCTGTCGAAGCCCGGCTGACCCGGGCGGCGATGGGACGGTCGGTGTCTTCTGCCGCGAAACCGATGGTTCGCGGCCGGAAGCGCCGGAAACGGCGGCGCGGGCCGCCACGGCAAACGAGGGAAACATGGCACGCGATCCAAACGGCAACAACAACGGCACCGACGGCAACGACATCCTCTGGGGCACGGCCCTGCTGCTGAGCGACGGCACCTACGACAATTACGGGGATTACGATTCCGCCAACACCAAGGGAGCGCTGCGCGGTTTCGGCGGTGACGACATCATCTTCGGCGATATCTACAACAACGGCGATGACCACACGGAGGGTGACACAATCTATGGTGGTGACGGAAACGACGTGATCTATGGCGATTGCGGCGCCGACGAACCGAACTGGCAGACCAGCCAGAACGGCGCGAGCGACGTGCTCTACAGCGATGCCGGCGACGACCGTATCTACGGCCAGGCCGGCAACGACAGGCTGGAAGGGGGCACGGGCAACGATCTTCTGGTCGGCGGCAGCGGCGGGGACACCCTGCGCGGCGGCGACGGCAACGACGTGCTCTGGGCGGGCCTGCAGAACGACACGATTTTCGAAACCATCCGCAATGCGCTGTTCGGCGATGCCGGCAATGACAGGCTCTACGGCAGTGCCGGCAATGACGAGATGGACGGTGGCGACGACAATGACGTGCTGTACTGCGCCGGCGGCGACGACAATGTCGATGGCGGCAACGGCGCGGACGTCATCTATGGTGGCGACGGCGACGATTATATCGACGGCGGCGGCTATTACGCGACCGAAGCCGGCGACAAGGCGGACAGGCTCTACGGCGGCAATGGCAACGACTATCTCTTCGGCTATTCCGGCAATGACAGGCTTTTTGGCGGCAACGGTAACGATGTGCTGAACGGCGGCACCGGCAATGATTTCTATGACGGCGGCGCGGGCGCGGATATCTACCGCTGCACCAGCGGCGGCAACGATACCTATGTTTTCGGCGCGGGCGACACATTCGAATGGGAGTATTCCGACGACGGTGTCGATCTCGTCCTGTCCTCGATCTCCCATACGCTCGGCCGCTATCACGAGAAGCTGACGCTGACCGGCACGGCCGCCCTTGACGGGACGGGTAACGGCTCGGCCAATGTCATCACCGGCAACGGCGCCGCCAACACGCTGCGCGGCCTCGGCGGCAACGACGTCATCAATGGCGGCGCCGGTAATGATGTCATCGAAGGCGGGGCCGGCAAGGACCGGCTCCTCGGCGGTGCCGGTGGCGACGTGCTCTTCGGCGGCGGAGGGGCCGACCGTCTTGGCGGCGGCGCGGGCAACGACACCTTCATCTTCCGCCATGCGCCGACGGCGGCGAACCGTGACGTGATCACCGATTTCAAGCGCGGGGCCGATATGATCGGCCTGGACAACGATATCTTTGCAGGCCTCGGCGAGGCCGGCCGGCTCGGCGCTGTTCAAGACGATCGGCATCGGCAATGCGGCCGTCGATGCCAGCGACAGGGTGATCTACGACAACAAGACCGGCGCCCTCTATTATGAGGCGGACGGTTCGGGCGATGCCGCGCGCCAGCAGATCGCAACGCTGGATCCGGGCCTGCGCCTTACATCCGCGGACATCTTCGTTCTCTAGGGCATTCCCAGCCGGGATAGTGCGGCAGAAACTGGTTTCCAGAGCAATCCCGGGTTTCGCCGGAGTTGCTCTGGCCGGCCGCTGCCGTCAGGGGGCTGCGCGGCGGGCGATCGACCGGCTGCGCTTGTCCAGCGCCATGGCCAGCGCGCCGGTGATCTCCTCGTCGCGGAACGGTTTGTTGACCACCGCAAGCGCGCCGTCGAACCCCTGTTGCACCGAGCCCGGATCACCCGTCACGAAAATCACGTCGATACCGAAACGGTCGATCAGCCGGCGCGCCAGAAGCTGGCCGCTGTTTCCGTCGGAAAGGCTGAGGTCCACCAGCGCGATGTCGGCGCGCGGAGCATAGGCGAGAGCCTGCTCGACGGTCGAAACCGGGCCGATGGCCTCGTAGCCATCGTCCTCCACCACATTTTCCAGAAGTTTGGCGATCAGGAATTCATCCTCGACGATCAGAACACGCATCGGCTCCTCCCGGTTCAAAGCGTCAGGCGGATTTCGAAGCGTGCTCGGGCTTGCCCTTGCGCTTCGTCGATGCCAGCTCCTTCAACTCGCTCTCGGACATGGATTTCTCCATGCTGCGCGATGCGCCCTTCAGTTCGTTCTTCTTGATGTCGCCGCGCTTGGCTGCGAGCGCGGCCCCGGCAGCTTTCTGCTGTGCTTTCGATTTTGCAGGCATGGAATGGCCTCCTCGTTGGGAATCTCCCCGCCAAACCCGCAAGGCCATGCAATGTTCCCTCGACGCGTGCGCATCGAGGAAAACGTCTCAGGCGGTCGCCGCCGCCAGCGCCGCGGCGATCTCGCGGCTGTCATAGGGCTTCAGCAGCAGCACGGCCGCCCGTTCGCCGGGAATGGCGGGCAGGCGGTCGTGGCCGGTGGCGAAGACGACGCCGATCTCCGCGTCTTCCGCGCGGGCATGGATGGCAAGGTCCGCCCCCGACATGGCGGGCAGGCCGATATCGGTCAGGAGGACGTCGAAGCGCCGTTCCTTCAGCAGGGGCAACGCCTGTTCCGCCGTCGCCGCCTCCACAACCTCATGGCCGAGTTCCTGCACGAGATCGACCGCATTGAGCCGGATCAGGAAATCGTCCTCGACCAGCAGGATCGCCAGCCGCTTTGTTTCCGGCGCCGCGACCATCCCGCCGTTCGCGGGCGTGTCGGCCTGCGATGAAGGCGGTCGGCGGCCTGCGAGGCTGGCACGGATCTTTCGGGCCAGCGCCTCCCGGCTGTAGGGCTTGGAGAGGAGATCGACGCCGGCGTCGAGCCGGCCCTCGTGAACAATGGAATTTTCGGTATAGCCGGACGTGAAGAGCACCGCGAGGTTCGGCAGGCGCTCGCGGGCCTTGCGGGCAAGGTCGGGGCTGCGCAGCGGGCCTGGCATGACGACATCGGTGAAAAGCAGGTCGATGGGCACGCCGCTTTCGATGACCGACAGTGCGCTTGCCGCGTCGCGCGCCTTCAGCACCGAATAACCGAGGTCGCCCAGCATCTCGACGACCGTTGCACGCACCTCGTCGTCGTCCTCGGCCACCAGGATCGTCTCCGTGCCGCCGGTGACCGGGCCGAAATCGACCTCGGCGAGACGGTCCTCCTCTTCCAGCGAGCGGGGCAGATAGATGCGCACCGTCGTGCCCTCCCCCGGTTCGCTGTAGATCTTCACATGCCCGCCCGACTGCTTGACGAACCCATAGACCATGGAAAGGCCGAGGCCGCTGCCCCTGCCGGCGGGCTTGGTGGAGAAGAAGGGCTCGAAGGCGCGCCCCAGCACGTCCGCCGACATGCCCTCGCCGGTATCGGTGACGGCGATGACGACATATTGGCCGGTCTTGATATCCGGATGATGGCGGACATAGGCGTCGTCGATATGCGCGTTGCCCACCTCGATCGTCAGCTTGCCGATGCCGTTCATGGCGTCACGGGCATTGATCGCGAGGTTGAGGATGGCGTTCTCGATCTGCGAGGGGTCGACGAAGGTGTTCCACAGGCCGCCGGAGCGGATGGTCTCGATCTCGATCGCTTCGCCGATCGTGCGATGCAACAGGTCCTCCAGCGCCATGACGAAGCGGCCGATGTTGATGACCTTCGGTTCCAGCGCCTGGCGGCGGCCGAAGGCGAGAAGCTGGTTGGCGAGCTTGGAGCCGCGGCTGACGCCGGCAATGGCATTGGCGACGCGCTGCTCCGCGCGGGCGTTGCCGGCCACGTCCTTGCCGAGCAGCTGGAGATTGCCCGAGATGACCTGCAGGAGGTTGTTGAAGTCGTGGGCGACGCCGCCCGTCAGCTGGCCGATCGATTCCATCTTCTGGGCCTGGCGAAGCTGGTCCTCCGCCTCCGCGAGCGCGCGGGCCTGTTCCCGTTCGGCGGTGACGTCCCGGCCGTAGGCGAAGGTCAGGCCCTCCTCGGCGAAGATGCGCCAGGAGATCCAGCGCACCGAGCCGTCGAGATGGCGCAAGCGCACGTCGAGGTCCGGGACGCCGGCGCGCCGGCTGGCAGCAAGGAAGGTGGCCGCATCCTCCGGCCAGACGAAGGAGCCGAGGCGCCGGCCGATGCTCTCGCGCGCCGGAAAGCCCAGCACCGCAGTCCAGGCCGGGTTGACCGAGCGGATCGTGCCGTCCTCGCCGGTCACCACCAGCAGGTCGCGGGCATTGCGCCAGAGACGGTTGACCTCCGCCGTGCGCTCGCTGACCTGACGTTCGAGCGAGTTGGCGAGCTGCTCCAGCTTCTGCTCGACACGCCGCCGCTCCACGGCGATGCGGGTGCGGGCCGCGACGTCGCGCACGAAGTCGAGCTCGCTTTCCGACCATTCGCGCACCTCGGCATGGTTGAGGTAGAGCAGTGCGACGAGGCCCGAAGCCTCCGTCACCGGCATGTTGATGAACGCCCGCGCCTTGATCGCCTTCAGCGCCTCGGCGGTCGCCTTCGTCCGGGGGTCCTGTTCGGCATCCGCCACCACGACGGTCTCGCCGCGCTTCAGGTCGTCGATATAGGTGCCGTATTCGCGGAAATTGAGCACGCCGGCGATCGTCTTGACGCCCGGGGCGTTCCAGTCGCGCTCGATGGTGATCGTCTCGGCAACGAGGTCGATGGTACCATATCCCGCGCGGCTGACATTGTGCGCCTTCGCCAGCGTCTCGGCCGCGGCGAAGGCGATGTCGGCGGGGTCGGTGAGCTGGCTGAAACGGTCGGTGAGTTCGATCAGGGCGTTGCGCCGGATCTCCTCCGCCCGCTCCTCCGTGACGTCGACATTGACGCCGATCATGCCGAGGAACTCGCCGCCCGCGCCGAAGCGCGGCTGCGCCTGCGTGCGCAGCAGCCGGTAGCACCCGAGCTTGCGGCGATAGCGTGCCTCGGCGGTGAACGGCACCTGCCGGCGCATGGCCTCGCCGACGGTCGCGGCCAGTGCCTGCCGGTCGTCGGGATGCACCGTGTCGTTCCAGTCGAAGCTGGCGACGTCCTCCGGCGCCACCCCCCAGAAGGCGCGTTTCGCTGCGTTCAGGTAGAGGCACCTGCCGTTCTGGTCGCCCATCCAGAGCATGACGGGCGCATTGTCCGCCGCGAGCCGGAAGCGGGCTTCGCTTTCCCGTAGCGCCTCCTCGGCCGCCCGCTGTTCGGTGACGTCGTGGCCCTGGACGAGCACGCCGGTCGCCTTGCCGCTGTCGTCGAAAACCGGCTGGTAGATGAAATCGAGGTAGCGCTCGACCGGCGCCTCGTCATGCCCGCGCCGCAGGAGGACGCGCGCGCCCCTGCCGAAATAGGGGCGGCGGGTCGAAAGGACACGATCGAGCAGATCGACGAAGCCCTGCTCGACGACCTCGGGCAGCGCCTCCCGGATCGGCTTGCCCAGGATGTCCCGGCGGTCGACGAGCTGGAGATAGGCATTGTTGGCGATCTCGAAGACATGGTCCGGGCCGGAGAGCGTCGCCACGAAGCCGGGTGCCTGCTCGAACATCAGGCGAAGCCGCTCGCGCTCCGTCTTCAGCCGCTCCTCGGCCTTCACCTTGGCGGTGGTCTCGACCACGATGGCGATGACCCCGGCCGGGTGGCCATCCTCGCCGAGCACCGGCGAGTAGTCGAGGTTCATCCAGACCTGTTCCGGCTCGCCCCGGCGCCGGTAGAGCGTCAGCTCCTGGTCCTTGTAGGCGAGCGTTCCGCCGGCTAGACCGACCTTCATGACATTGTCGTTGAAATCGGCGACCTCCGGCCATCCCTCGCGGACCTTGCTGCCGAACAGGGCCGGATGCCGCTCGCCGGCAAAGACGGAATAGGCATCGTTGTAGATCATGATGCCGTCTTCCCCCCAGAGCAGGACGATCGGCACCGGCGAGCGCAACAGAAAGCCTACCGTCGTCTTGAGGCTCTGCGGCCATCCGTCCAAGGGGCCGACCGGTGTTCGGGACCAATCGAAAGCACCAATCAACAGGGCGGCATCGCCGCCACCGCTTAGAAATGGATAGCGGCTGTCCACCGCGTCGTTCAGACCCTCACCCAGCCCCATTCACTGCCTCTTTCAAATGCCCCGCGGCCGGCTACGCGCCTTATCTGGCGTCACCGGGAAAAGCCGCTGCCCATGCTGCCCGTCTCGATCCGCACCTCTCACGACGGCGGAACCGCGAGAGGAGATAGGGCGCGGCCCCGCCGCGTCAAACGACGGGCAGGCGCCATATCCCGGCACCCGCACCCTAGCGCAACAGACCCTGTCCGCCGTCGATCCACAGCGGGATACCCGTGATGTGCCGCGCCTTGGAGGAGGCGAGGAAGAGGATCGCGTCGGCAACCTCGTCGGCGGTCCCGGGCTTGCCCTGCGAGACCGGTATATCGCCCTGCGGCCAGATAACGGGGATGCCGGCCTCGCCCGCCCCGCGCCGCTCGGTGTTGTCGTCGATGCGCGTCTCGATGGCGCCGGGGCAGACGGCGTTGATGCGGATGCGCGCCTTGCCGAGCTCCAGTGCCAATTGCTGCACCATGGCGACCTGCGCCGCCTTGGTGGCCGCATAGGCGGTCGCGCCCGCCGTCGAGAAGGTGCGCGTGCCGTTGATCGAGGAGACGACGACGATCGCGCCCTCCCCTGCCCGCTTGAGCAGGGGGACGGTGAGATGCAGCGTGAGATAGGTGCCGCGTAGGTTGGTGGCGATCGTCTCGTCCCATTCGGCAGGCGTCAGGTCGTCGATCGGCGCCCAGACGCCGTTGATCCCCGCATTGGCGACGACGATGTGGAGGCCGCCGAACGCCGTGGAGAGCTGCTCCACGGCAGCGCGCATCGACGCCTCGTCCGCCACATCCGCTGCAAGCGCCAGGGCCTCGCCGCCCTGCCGGCGGATCTCGGTGGCGACCGCTTCCACCTCGTCCGGGTTGCGGCTCAAGACACCGACACTGGCGCCATGGCGCGCGAATGCCAGGGCCGTCGCCTTGCCGATCCCGGACCCAGCGCCGGTGACGAGGGCGATCTTTCCTGCAAACAGCATGGGCAACTTTCTCCGCGTGATACCGGTCCGGCTCGGCAATAATGCTCGGAAGGCACGTCGGTTCCGGGGTTTTTCGGGAACCAAGCGCGGGCGCTTGCGTTTGTTGAAAAGACAAAACCGTTCGCAGGAGTCCGACGTGCGCCAGAAGAAGAAGCCGCTAGCCCGCAAACCCGCCGTTACCCCCGATGCGGACCTCCGGAACACCCGCAAACGCCGCAATTCCTGGGAGCCGCAGGTGATCGTGCCGCAGCAGGTCGATTTGCCGCTCAACCGACCGGACCACGACGAGGTGGTCGTCCCCGCCGCGCCGAACGGCCGCAGCCTCATCAATGGGCGGTTATGAAGGGGCGACGAAGATGCGTGTGAAGGACGTGATGTCCGCCCAGATCGTGACCGTCTCTCCCAATGATACCGCACAATCGGCCGCACGGCTGATGCTGGAAACCGAGGTCGGCGCCCTTCCGGTCGAGGTGCCGGGCGTCGGCGCCATCGTCGGCATCATCACGGATCGCGATATCGTCGTGTCGGTCCTCGGCCGGGGGCATTCCACCTCCATGGCAATTGCCGAATTCATGACCGTGTCGCCTGAAGTGTGTAACGAGAGCGACGACACGACCGCGGTGGCGGCCCGCATGCGCGAACTCGGCGTGCGGCGCCTCGTGGTGGTGAATGACGACCGGCGGGTCGTCGGCATCGTCAGCCTTGTCGATATTCCCGCCGAAAGACCCGCAATGGAGGGGTCGCAATGACCATCTTTGCAACCGACCGGCTATGGGACGAAGCGGTCGTGCTGGAGGGCGACAAGCAGGTTCTTCGCGTTCAGAGCACGCGGGACGCCCTGCTGTGCCTGAAGAACCATTGGCCGATCGAAGACGGACCTGCAGCGCTGATAGCCAGAAGCGTCTGCGAGCAGGGGCTGACAAACGACGACGACCCGGCCTTCGCGCGCCGCGCCTTCATCGAAGCGGCGAAGGAAGCCGGTTTCCGCGTGAATTCATGGACGGCGGCATAGACCGCTGCCACTACCGAAGGGACATCATCGTGAACGACGAACGCCAGGAATGGATCAGCAAGCGTGCCTATGGCCTATGGGAGGCGGAAGGCCGCCCGCACGGCAAGGATCGCGAGCATTGGGAACAGGCGGCACGCGAGCGCGCCGAACTGGAGCGGGTCGCCCTGCCGGAGCATCTGAAGACGAAACGCAATTCCAACGATATCGACGACGCCACCCGCAGGGCCGTCGACGCGATCCGCCGCCCGCCGCGGAAAGACGGCAAGGCGCTTGCCCTTAGCCATTGATGCGGCGACCCTAACCCTGCTGCGCCCTTTTCCGGTTTTCGAGAAAGCGCAGCAGGCGTTCCTCCTCCACCCGCAATCCTGAAATGTCGAGCACGGGGCATTTCAGGGCAAGGCCGAGGGCTTCCGGTGTTTCGGCGAGTGCGATGATATCCGGGTGGATGTAGCTCGACCGGGCGATGGCCGGCGTATTGTGCAGGGCTTCGGCCGTCGCCTCGGCCATGCCCTTGATCGTCGGGCGGCCGCCCTCTTCGATCGCGTGGCGGGCATGGGTGAAGGCGGTGAGGCTGCCGGCCCAGGTGCGAAAGGTCTTCGCCGAAATGGCGATGCCGGAAATCTCGGCGAGATAGGTGTTGAGCCGCCCGGAATCGATCGGCCGCACCAGATCGCCCTCGTCCTTCCAGACGAAGAGCTGGCGGCCCGGCAGGTCGGCACAGTCCTCGAGCAGGCGCTGGAGGCGGGGATGTTTCAGCGTCCGGCGCACGCGCTTGCCGCCTTTGGCGGTGAACCGTAGCGCGATGCGTCCCTCCGCAAGCGAGACATGACGTTTCAGGAGCGTCGTCGCGCCATAGGTCTTGTTCTCCACCGCATAGGCCCGGTTGCCGACACGAAGCTGCGCTTCGTCGAGCAGTACCGTGATTGCGGCCAGCATCGTATCGACCGCGCCGGGCGCGCCTTCAAGGTCGCGCCGGACCGCGCGCCGCAGTTTCGGCAGCGCGCGGCCGAAGGCGATGAGCTGGTCGAACTTGTCGCCGCTCTTCAGTGCCTGCCAGTCGGGATGGTAGCGATACTGCTTGCGCCCGCGCGCGTCATAGCCGGTGGCCTGCAGATGGCCGTTGGCCTCCATGCAGATCCAGACATTCTCATAGGCCGGCGGCAGGCCGAGCGCGGCAATGCGCGCCTTCATATCCGCATCGCGCAGCAGCGCCCCGTCGGGCAGGCGATAGCAGAAACCGCGGCCGGACCGCTGGCGCCGGATGCCGGGCTCGCTGTCGCTGACATAGACGAGGCCGGTTTCCTTGAGGTTTTCCGGTGCCATGGTCGATGGTCAGCCTGCCGGTTCGAAGGCGGCAATGCTCGCGCCGGAGACCATGACGGAGCCGTCGGCGGGATGTTCGGCAAAGGCATCGTCGTCAGATCCCGTGTCGAGCACCCGTTTCCATGCCGTGATGCCGTTCGCTGCGGGCAGCGTCACCGTGCAGTCCCCGCCCGCGTTGAAGACCATGAAGAGCTGGTCCACCCCTTCCCCGTTGGCCGGCTTGGCGAGAAAGAGGCCGAGGGTGCGCAGATTTCCGTCCTTCCAGGCGGCGTCGGTCATGAGGGCGCCGTCGGGTCCGTACCAGGCGATCTCGACGGTGCCGTCCTCGCCTGCCTCGCCCGTCAGGAACCGTTCCTGCCGGAGCGCCGGATGGCGCTTGCGGAAGGCGATGGCGCCCTTGCAGAAGTTGAGGAACGGATCATCGAGGCCGTCCCAGTCGGTCCAGCCCGTCTCGTTGTCCTGGCAATAGGCATTGTTGTTGCCGTTCTGGCTGTTGCCGAGTTCGTCGCCGCCGAGCAGCATCGGCACGCCCTGGCTGAGCAGCAGGGTCGCGATCATGTTGCGCCGGCGGCGATCGCGTGCCGAGCGGATGGCCGGGTCCTCCGTCGGGCCTTCGACACCCATATTGTGCGAATGGTTGTCGGAATGGCCGTCGCGGTTGTCCTCGCCGTTCGCCTCGTTGTGCTTGCCGTCATAGGAGACGGTGTCCATGAGCGTAAAGCCGTCATGGGCGCTGATCAGGTTGACCGACGAGGTGGCGCCGCGATCGGAATGGTTGAACTGCGGTGCCGAGCCGGTGAGCCGTGTCGCAAGCCCCGAAACGAGGCCGCCATCGCCCTTCCAGAAGCGGCGCACGTCGTCGCGGTACTTGTCGTTCCATTCGCGGAAGGGGTGCGGGAAGCCGCCGACCTGGTAGCCGCCGTCGCCGACGTCCCAGGGCTCGGCGATCAGCTTCACGCCGGAAAGGATCGGGTCCTGCCGGATCGCATCGAAGAACGTGCCTTCGCGGTCGAACTCGATGTGCCGCGTGCGCCCGAGGGTGCTGGCAAGGTCGAAGCGGAAGCCGTCGACATGCATGACGCCGACCCAGTAGCGCAGGCTGTCGAGCACCATGCGCAGCACCATGGGATGGGCGATGTTGAGTGTGTTGCCGGTGCCGGTCGTATCATAGGTATGGCGCAGGTCGCCCGGCGACAGCCGGTAATAGCTGAGATTGTCGAGCCCGCGGAAGCTCAGGGTCGGGCCACGTTCGGAGCCTTCGGCCGTATGGTTGTAGACGACGTCCATGATGACCTCGATGCCGGCGGCATGGAAGCGTTTGACCATGGTCTTGAACTCGGTGATGGCACGGCCGGAGAGGAAGCGCGGCTGCGGCGCGAAGAAACCGAGCGTCTGGTAGCCCCAATAGTTGCGCAGCCCCTTTTCCACGAGATAGCGGTCGTCGGGAAAATACTGGATCGGCAGGAGTTCTATGGCGGAAATGCCGAGATCGACGAGATGCTCGATGATCGGATCGCTCGCCATGCCCATGAAGGTGCCGCGCAGCTCTTCCGGTACGCCGGGATGGCTCATCGTCATGCCGCGCACATGCGCCTCGTAGATGATCGTTTCGGTCCATGGCCGGCGGATGGCGGCATCGCCCGCCCAGTCGAAGTCCGGATCCTGCACCACGCCCTTGACCATGAAGGGTGCGCTGTCCCGCTCGTCGAAGGAGAGGTCGCCGGCCGGATCGCCGATGCTGTAGCCGTAGAGGGCGTCGTCCCAGGCGATCTCGCCGACGATTTCCTTGGCATAGGGATCGAGGAGCAGCTTGTTGGGATTGAAACGGTGGCCGTTCTTCGGGTCGTAGGGGCCTTGCGCCCGGTAGCCGTAGACGGTGCCGGGCTTCAGGCCGGCGATATAGCCGGACCAGATGTCGCCCTCGCGCTTGGGCAGCGGCAGCCGGTCGGTCTCCTCCTTGCCGTCGTCGGAGAACAGGCAGAGTTCCATCTGCTCGGCATGGGCGGAAAAGACGGCGAAATGCGTGCCCTCGCCGGTGAATTCGGCGCCGAGCTCCGGCTTCATGAAGTCGAGTTCGGAAAATGAATAGCTCATGCGATGCGTCCCCTTCGGTCGAGCAGGTGCTCCCCTGAAGCAACAGGCAGACGGGCCGAAAATCCCGTGCCGCCGCCGCCAGTTCTCATCGTGGCCCGCGACGGGTTTCGCCGGGAGGAACGGAGAGCGCCGGTCCGGTGCGAGGAGAGCGATGGTGCAACGCGAAAAGACGGGATTTGTTCCGGAACATTTTCACCGCTGCCCGGTTCCCTTCCCCGCATTCAGCAAGAGGATCCGCATGACGCAGGCATCGTTGACGCCGAGATGCTGGGGGCCGGCCCTCCTTGAGGACGGGCGGGTGCAATTCCGCCTCTGGGCACCCGCCGAAGACGGGGTCACGCTGCTTGTCGGACGCAACGAGATCGCCATGCGCCCGGCCGGCGACGGCTGGTACGCGGTCGAGACGGACCTTGCGCGTCCGGGCGACAGCTATTCCTTCCGGCTTTCCGATGGCCTCGTGATCCCCGATCCCGCCACGCATGCGCAGGAGAAGGATGTCGAAGGCCCCTCCGTTCTTATCGACCATGCCGGCTATGCCTGGCAGCATTCCGGCTGGAAGGGGCGCCCATGGGAGGAGGCGGTTCTCTACGAATTGCATGTCGGCGCCTTCACGCCGGAAGGCACCTTCCGTGCCGCCATCGAGCGGCTTCCGCACCTGCGCGATGTCGGCATAACCGCCATCGAGATCATGCCCGTCGCGCATTTCGCCGGGCAGCGCGGCTGGGGTTATGACGGCGTGCTGCACTATGCGCCGCACAATGCCTATGGCACGCCCGACGACCTGAAGGCGCTGATCGATGCCGCGCATGGCCATGGGATCATGGTCCTGCTCGATGTCGTCTACAATCATTTCGGTCCGGTCGGGAACGTCCTGCCGCGCATAGCCCCGCCCTTCTTCCATCCCGAACGCCATACGCCCTGGGGCGCGGCGCTCGCCTTCGAGCGCGAGGCGGTGCGCCGCTATTTCATCGACAACGCGTTGCACTGGATCGTCGGCTACCGGTTCGATGGCCTGCGCCTCGATGCGACCGAGGAGATCCATGACGAAAGCGAGCGGCACGTCCTCATCGAAATGGCGGAAACGATCCGGCAGGCCGTCCCGGATCGGCAGGTCCACCTCGTCGTCGAGGACCAGTTGAGCCGCAAGAGCCTTCTGAACCGCGACGATGGCGTGGTGCGCCACTACACGGCCGGCTGGAACGACGAGTTCCACCATGCCCTGCATGTCGTCGCGACCGGGGAGCGGCAGGGGCACTACGCGCCCTTTGCGCAGGACACCTATGCACTCCTGCGCGAGGCGGCGGCCAAGGGGTTCGTGCATGCGGATCGCAGCCGGGACCGGGTGGGGCCGGCGCCGCAGGATCGCCTGCCGCCGCAGGTCAATGTCAACTTCCTGCAGAACCATGACCAGGTCGGCAACCGGGCCTTCGGGGACCGGCTCGCGCGGCTTGCCGATCCGGCGCTGCTCGACGTCATGACGGCGTTGCTGCTGCTCGCTCCGCCGGTGCCCCTGCTCTTCATGGGAGAGGAGTATGGCGAGGATCGGCCCTTCCTCTTCTTCGCCGATTTTACCGGCGACCTGGCCCGGGCCGTGCGGCAGGGGCGCAAGAAGGAGGCGGAGAAGTTCGGCGGGCTGGCGGCGGGCCAGACCGTGGAAGACCTTCCCGATCCGAATGCCGAGGAGACCCTGCAGCGCTCGAAGCTCGACTGGTCCCGCGCGACCTCGCCCGGTGGCCGGCGGCGCATCGACTTCGTGCGCGCGCTGATCCGGCTTCGGCAGACGCATGTCGCGCCGCTGCTCTCGGCAGAGGCCACCCCGCATATCCTGCCCGCCGAGGACGGCGTTCTTGCCATCGACTGGCGTTTTCCTGCCGCCACTCTTTGCCTGCGGGCAAACCTGACCGGGGAACGCAAGGCCTGGCCGGCGGCCGGGGGAGATGCGATCTTCGAACTTGCGGCGGAAACCGCGGCCGGCCCGGCGATTGTCGTCACCGTCGATCACGCCGCGAGCGCGCCCATTGGAACCAAAGTCGCGCTCGCCGGTTCCTAGCGAAAGCGCTCAGCAAGAGGTCCCCATGCCCATCGGCGACATCATGACCCGCAATGTCCATCTCGTCCGGCCCGAAGAGACCCTTCAATACGCCGCAAGCCTGATGGCGGAATGGGATATAGCCTTCCTGCCCGTGGCCGACGCAAGCGGCCTCGTCGGCACCCTCACCGATCGCGACATCATCCTGCGGGCCGTCGCGCCGGGGCTCAATGCGGAAACGACGAAGGTCGGCGACGTCATGACGACCAACATCACCTATTGTTTCGAGGATGAGGAGCCGGAGGGCGTGCTGGCCAACATGCAGTCGCTGCATCTGCGCCGCCTCGCCGTGCTCGACCGGCAGAACCGGCTGGCCGGGGTAGTTTCACAATCGGATTTCAAGCGCCGCCGGACTTGACCTCTTCGTGCCGCCGGCCAGCGAGGCAGTGCCTTGATCCCGATCCGCTCGACCTATCGCCTCCAGTTCCGCAACGGCATGGATTTTGCCCGGGCATGCAAGCTTGTGCCCTATCTCGAGGCGCTCGGCATAAGCCATCTCTATGCCTCTCCCGTCATGACCGCGGTCGGTGGATCGACCCACGGCTACGACATCACCGATGCAAACGAAATCGACCCCGGCCTTGGCGGGCTCGATGGCTTGCGGCGCCTGTCTGTCGATCTCCGTGCCCGCGGCATGGGGCTCATCCTCGACATCGTGCCCAACCACATGGCCGCCAATCTGGAAAATCCTTGGTGGCGGAATGTCGTGACATGGGGCGCGGAAAGCCCCTTCGCCCGGTACTTCGATATCGACTGGTCCGAGCGCCTGACGCTTCCCTTCCTCGGCGATGGTTTTGACGCGGAGCTGGCAAGCGGGGCGATGAGCCTCGCGCTCGACCCGCGCGACGGGTTGCTGGCGCTTCGCTATCACGAGACCTTCTATCCACTTCATCCGCGCAGCTATCCGCTGGTCCTGGCCGATGCGGGGCCGCCGGCCCTTGCGGATCTGCGTGCGGCCGGTGCCGTCCTCCATCCCGGGGATGAGGCGGAGAACCTGCACCGTCTGTCCGGCGTGCTTGCTGTCCCGGGCAATCGGGAGGCGATCACCGAAGGATTGGAGGCGATATCGCGGGATCCCGCCCGGCTTCGTACAATCCACGATGCCCAGCCCTGGCAGCTGACCGACTGGAAGACCGCCGGCCGGCACCTGACCTATCGCCGATTCTTCGAGATCGCCGGCCTGGTGGGCCTGCGCGTGGAGGATGCCCGCGTTTTCGAAGACAGCCACCGCCTGATCATCGACCTCGTGCGCGAGGGGATCGTGGACGGGCTCAGGATCGACCATATCGACGGGCTTGCCGATCCTCTTGGCTATCTTGGGCTTCTGCGGGCCGCCGTCGGCTCCGCCCCCTATATCGCCACCGAAAAGATTCTTGAGAGGAACGAGCCCTTCCCGGCGGATTGGCCCGTCCAGGGCACGACCGGCTACGAATTCATCGGGGCGCTGGCGGATGCCCTTGTCGACGAACGGGGGCAGAAGCGCTTGCAACAGGCTTTCGCCGCGTTGAAACCGCCGGACCGGCAGCACGCCTACTCCGAGGAGAGGCGGAGCGCCAAACGGCAGATGCTGACGGAGAATTTCGCGGGCGAAGTGGCGGGCGTCGCAAGGCTTGCGAAGACGATCGCCGATGCGGGCGGGCTGGGTTTCGACCACGCGATCCTGGCGGAGGCGATCCGTGTCTTCATCATCGCGCTCCCCGTCTACCGTACCTATACGACGGAGACCGTCGTGCCCGAAGGCGACCGCGCCTTGGTGCATGCGGTACGCAAGAATGCTATCGAAGCCGCGCAGAAGGCCGCGCTTCGTCCTGCGATCGATTTCGTGGCCGCGCTTCTGATCGACGATCCGGTTCCCGCCGAAGCAGGACCCCGCGCCGAATTCCGGCGGCGCTTCCAGCAGCTCAGCGGCCCGATCATGGCAAAGGCGGTGGAGGACACCCTGTTCTACCGGGAAAATGCCGTTATCGCCCTCAACGAGGTCGGCGGCGACCCCGGCACCGCAGCCGGCGGCGTGCCGGCATTCGATGCCTTCATGGCGAACCGGGCGGAGGCCATGCCGAACGGCCTGTCGGCAAGCTCGACCCATGATACGAAACGGGGCGAGGACGCCCGCGCCCGGCTCTACACGCTGACCGAGGCGCCGGATGCCTGGATTGCCGCGACACGGCGGTGGGGCGGGCTCAATGCATCCCTGCGCCATGCGTCCGGTGGGCGAAGCGTGCCGGAACCGGAGGTGGAATGGCTCATCTACCAGTCGCTCGCCGGCATCTGGCCGTCCGGTGCTTCTGACGACCCCGCCGCACTGGGGATGCTGGGGGAGCGGATGAGGCTCTACGCCACCAAGGCCCTGCGCGAGGCGAAACGCGCCACGAGCTGGACAGAACCCGATGCCGAATACGAACGGATGGTCGGTGATTTCGTCGATGGTTTGATGCAGCACGATGCCTTCCTGCGGGATTTCGACGCGACACTTGCTCCCTTCATCGATGCCGGCCGGATGAATGCCCTCAGCCAGGCGATGATCAAGCTGACGGCGCCAGGGATTCCCGATCTCTACCAGGGCAGCGAGCGCTGCGATTTCTCCCTCGTCGATCCCGACAACCGGGCGATGCTGGATGTCGCCGGAATGGCGATCCCCGAAAGGCCCGAACCCACCGGCGCGACGTTTCCCCTCTACAAGCAATGGCTCACGGCGACCGTGCTGACGGCAAGACGGATGAGCCCCCTCCCCTTCTCGGGTCCCTACCAGCCCCTCGCCGTTTCCGGCGGCGACGGTGGCGCGCTTGCCTTCCTGCGCGGCACGCAGCAGGCCTTCGCGATCGTCGCCGTTCCCCGGCTCACCTTTGGAAAGGTGACGCCCGGCACTCTGCTGTTGCAGGATACAGCCCTACGCGAGATGGCCGCTGCCCTCCCCTCTCGCCTGGTTGGCCGCGTCCTGCGCTCCGTTCTCGATGGAGATACTTTCACGCTCGGCCAGGATCTCCCACTTTCCCTCCTCTTCGCCAAGTCCCCTGCGGCACTGCTCCTTTCGGTGGACCAGTAGGTAAGCGTTCGTTAACCATCCCGAGCGGGCGCGGCACTGGCAGCCCAGAGATCGAGCGCCATCCCGCGGAGCTGAAGCGCCTCCTCCCACCGGTCCGTCGTGTCGTTGCCGTCCCGACCGGTGATCGCATAGGGTTTTGGCCCCAACTCGCAGGTGAAGACCAGCGTGGCGTTCTCGGCTGCGCGGGAGCGCCAGTCGCGGAAGCCGTAGTCCCACCACGCGCGGAAGAGATCGACCCAGGGGCGGTGATGCGGGAAGGAGATTTCGATCTGCACCTGCTCGCGCGAGGCGACACGGCCGTGGAAGGCCTGGGCATTGTTGAGGATGCGCCGGATCAGCGCATGGTTCTCCTGCGAGACCGGAAAGGCGAACTCCCGGCCGACCAGGAAATGCGAGAGGTCGGCGAGAAGCGGCAGGTCGGGCCGCCGGTCGAGGAGATCGAGCGTGAAGTAGAGGTCCGTGGTCATCCGGTCGCGATGCGTCTCGATATAGACGGGAACGCCTGCCTTTTCGGCAAGCTCCATCCATCCGTCGAGAAGCGGCAGGCAATCCTCGATCCGGCGCGGGCGGACATCGGGTTGCAGGTTGATATGGCTGACCGGGAATTCGGTGGCCAGCTCCAGCGGCAGGCGCAGGTCGTCTACGCTGCGGGGGAAGCAGACGCCTTCGATCTTCAGGCCGGTGCCGCTTAGTGTTTCGTTAAGGCGGGTGACATCGGCGCGGTTGGTATAGTGCGCGCTGACACCGTCGAACCCTGCCCTTGCGATCATCGCGATGTTTTCCGCAAGGCTGCGCTCATGGCCATCCGTATGGCGGCGCTCCATGGCCCAGAGCGACTGGAAGACGAGCAGCATCTGCATCAGGCGGCCCGGGCGCTCTTGAGAAACGCCTTGAGGTTGACGGCCGGATCGGCAAGCGCCGGGAGATCGGGACGGATGCCGGCGGCAATCAGCATCTCGGCCAGCTTGATGTCCCTCGCCACCGCGTTGCCGGCGCCGAGGCCGGCTGCCGCCACGAGGCGACCGTCCGCAAGGTAGAATTCCAGTTCGCCCCCGGCAACCGGTCGCAGGATGCTCTGGTGCCCCGGTTGGGGCAGGCCTGCCACCTGCAGGCCGAGATCGTATTGATCGGACCAGAACCAGGGCGTGGCGGCAAAGGCCTCGTGGGCGCCGGTCATGTTCCGCGCGGCCGTCTCGGCCTGGCTGCGCGCATTGCGCCAGCTCTCGAACCGCATGGCGCCGCCGCCCGGTTGGGAAACGGCGGCACAATCGCCGGCGGCGAAGATATGCGGGTCGCTCGTGCGCAGGAAGCTGTCGGTGAGGATGCCGTTCGCCGTTGCGAGCCCCGCCCTCTCGGCAAGCGAGATGTCGGGCAGAACGCCGATGGCCGAGATGACGGTGCCGGCGGGAACGCGGCTGCCATCGGCAAGCATGACGGCATCGGGGGTGATTTCGGCAATGCCGAGACCGAGATGAAAATGCACGCCCTCCTCCCGGTGCCGGGCATGCAGCCTTTCGGTAAAGCGTGGCGGAACCGCCCGTCCGAGCGGCCTGGATGCTGCCTCGATGATGCTGACGGCAATGCCCTTGCCTCGCAGTACCGCGGCAAGCTCCATGCCGATCAGCCCGCCGCCGATGATGGCGACAGGCCCGCCGGTTTCGGCGCGGGAAAAGAGGGTCTCGGCATCGCGATAGGTGCGGAAGTCGAGCGCGCGCTCGGCGCCGGGGCATGCCAGCCGGCGGGGCTGGGCGCCGGTGGCAAGCAGGAGTTTGCCATAGGACAATATCCGGCCGTCGCTGAGGGCTATGCTGCGGCGGGCGGCGTCGATGCGGATGGCGGCGAGGCCCTGGTGATAGGCAATGCCGGCGGCTTCCAGCGCCCCGGCCGTGCAGATCGCCTTCATCTGCACGGCTCCGTCCAGTGGCTTGGAGAGCGGCGGACGCTCATAGGGCAGGTGCGGCTCCGTGCCGATCAGCGTGACGGTGCCGGAAAAGCCGGTTTCGCGGGTGGCGAAGGCTGCGCGGGTGCCGGCCTCGCCCGCCCCGATGATGACGATATCGTCCATGCTGGTCTCCGTGGAAAGGGACCGGCGCGGGGCGCCGGTCGGGGAGGATCAGTTCCGGCTGGCGTAGTCGGCCATGTTTTTCGGCGTGACGAGCTCGAAGGGCACCCAGACCTGCTTTTCGATCGCCTCGCCGCGCACCAGCGCCACCGCGGTATCCACCGCGCTTGCCGACTGGCCCTTGGCATTCTGGAACACGGTCGCGTCGAGGTCGCCCGCCGCCATGGCGGCAAGACCGTCCTGCGTCGCGTCGATGCCGATGACGATCACGTCGTCCATGGAGACGCCCGCTGCCTTGAGGGCCTGGATCGCGCCGATCGCCATTTCGTCATTGTTGGCGAAAACCACATCGATGGGCCGACCGGCGGTGATCCAGTTGGTCGTCAGGTCCATGGCATTGGTGCGCGTCCAGGCGCCGGACTGTTCGTCAGCGATGGTGACACCCTTGCAGTCGCTGGCGGCCAGCGCGTCCTTGAACGAGGAGGTACGGTCGCGCGAGGCCTGGTGGGCAAGGTCGCCCATCAGGATGTAGACCTGCGCATCGCTCGCCTTGCCCTTTTCCTTCAGCAGGGAACAGGCGGCCTCTGCGCCAAGTTCGCCGGAATCGGTCTCCTTGGATCCGACATAGGCCTGCTTTTGCGGTAGCGCGCCGACATTGTCGGGCTCGAGATTGAGATAGACGAGCGGGATGCCGGCTTTTTCGGCGGCCTCGCTGATGCCGGGGGCGGCGGAGGTGTCCGTCAGCGTCATGATGATCGCGTCCACCCCTGCGGCGATGAAGTTGTTCACCTGGTTGAGCTGCTTGGAAATGTCGGTCTGGGCGTCCTCGATCTGGACATTGACGCCATTGATCTCGGCGGCCCGCGCGCCGATCCCCTCGCGCAAGAGGGTCTGGAAGTTGTTGTCGAAACTCTGCATCGAGACGCCGATCGTCTCGGCTGCGGCAGCACTTCCCATCAAGGCGGCCAGAGCGGCCGCCAGGCACATGGATTTCATGGTATCCTCCCAATGTGGGTGCCGGTCCACCCGCTCGCACTCCGGAGGCCCGACGGGCCCGCTTGTCGGCACGCCGCCCTAGCCGAGGGCGACGCGAACCTCTCCGTCGATCACCTCGGCGGGATAGGTTTTCAGGTTCTCGCAGGCCGGCAGGCGCAGGGCCTCGCCGGTGCGATAGTCGAAGGCGCCGGAATGCTTGGGACATTCCACCTCGAAATCCATGACCAGCCCTTCGGCAAGATGGATCGCCTCGTGGGTGCACAGGCCAGCGGTGCAATAGACGCTGTCGTCCGGCGCGCGGTAGATCGCGTAGGTGCGGCCGCCATGATCGAAGCGGATGGCGCCTTCCTGTTCGATATCGGTGAGCTTGCAGGCTTGAACCCAGGTCATTCGGCGGCTCCCTGGACTTCAGCGCGGGCCTTGCGGGCGGCGAGCTTTTCCTTGCGCCTGCGGTAGCGCTCCTGCATGCGGGCCTCGCCTTCCGCCGAGCCGTCGTGCCAGGTGCCGAACCATTTATCGAGCGGGATCAGGGCGTCGCCGTAGTTCACCTCGAAATATTTGTGGTGCAGGTAGTGCGCATAGGCATGGCTGTCGACCAGCGTCTCTTCGCCGACCTCCACCTTGTCGAAGCCGACATGGCCGGGGATGGCGCCGAAGCCGGCATAGTGGAGCTGGTAGAGCATCAGGACGGGGTTCGACGGCAGGATCAGGTGGTAGAAGGCGGTGCCGAGATAGAGCAGGTGCTCGACCGGATGCATCGACAGTGACGACCAGGGCGACGGGTTCACCGAATTGTGGTGGACCGAATGCACCCACTTGTAGAGGAACGGCGTGTGGATGAGCCGGTGGATGCAGAAGAAGTGGAACTCGTGGATGATCGGCACCACAAGGGCGACGAGTGCCAGCGTCCACGGATTTTCGGCAAAGCTCAGCCAGGGCGCATAGCCATTGGCATAGGCCCAGAGCATGGCGACCTCGATCGCCGTCCAGATGGTGACGCCCGAAAGGAACGTGCGCAGGATGTTGTCGAGGTTCTGGCTCTCGAACCAGAAGGCCTTGTTCTTCTGGTCGGCGGGGAATTTTCCGTTGTACTTGAAGCGGTTTTCCTGCCGCTTCAGCACATAGAGATGCAGTTCGAAGGCGCCGTAGAAGAGAAGAACGCAAACCGCATTCACCGCATAGAGCCAGGCGGCCCAGCCGATGCCGAGGGTCTGCATCGTCTCAACCGGCGGGATCACCCAGGCCCAGTAGGCGACGGCAGAGGCCGCGAAGATGGCGTTCCACGGAAAGAAATAGTGCGGCAACCACTTGAGGATCGCCAGGAAGCGGGGCGGAAAGGTAAACAGCGGCGCGGTTTCCACCGGCTGGTTCGGCGCCCAGTCCCCGCGCTTGTTGCGCGTTCCGTATTGCAGATCGTCCATTGCGCTCTCCCTCGGACGTGCGGGTGCATCGGCACCCGCGGAATTTCCCTGTTGGAAGGAGCGCATGCCGCGCCGCTCGCCGCGTTGCGCCTTGCGCAATGCCGGCTTTCCTCCCGACTTGGAAATTATCAAGAGCTCGCCGGAATGCCGAAGGGTTCTTTGATCAAATCAGATCAGAGGCCCTCGGCGGTGATGGTGATGAAGCGGATGGGGCTTGGGTCTGGTTCGACATCCGTCAGGCCGATGCGGCGCAGGACGAGATCGAGCGCGCGCTGGGCCTGTGCTTCCGGCGCCTGGTCGAGAACGACATCCATGATGCCCTCGCTGAGCGCCGCGCGGGTATAATCGGTCAGCTCGTGCCCGACGAACAGGATGTCCCTGCCCCGTGGATGGCGACGCAGCACGCTGATCAGCGCGGAATTGGCCCCTCCGGCATTGTAGAGGCCGACGAGACCGGGATATTTCTCCAACGCGATGGCAAGGGTCTCCGCGCTGAAATGCTCCTCATCCCGGGTGAAGCCGAGCCATTCGAAGGCGATCGGGCCGGGATGGGCGGCGAAATAATCGGAAAAGCCGCGGATGCGGTCGCGGTGCACCTGATAGATCGGATGGCAGAGGGCGACGACGGGGCCTTCTGCCCGGGCCATACGGCCGATGAACCAGGCGGCCGTCCGCCCGGCGGCCTGGTTGTCGATGCCAACGAAGGCGCCGGTCTTTTCCGAGGCGCGGGTGACGACATGTACGACGGGCACGCCCTGGGCCGCCACCGCCTCCACCGCCGCCTTGATGAGCGGGCTGTTGGGCACGGCGAGGATGAGGCCCGCGCGCGGCAGGTCAGTCGAGCGGATATGGCGCGCGATCTGCTCCGGGTTCATCTCCTCGGTAAAGCTGCGATGCACCACGACCAAGGGATCCAGTGTCGCGGCGATGCGCTCGAACGCCTTGGACAGGCGCCGGTAGAACGTCGTCTCGGGACGGACCATCAGGACTTCGATGCGCAGCAAGCCGCGATGCGCATCGGGCAGCGTGCGGGGATAGTTGAGGCTGCGGGCGGCGATCACCACCTTCTCGGTCAGTTCGGGGCGCACGCCGCCACGCCCGTTCAATACCCGCTCCACCGTCGCGGTGCCGACCCCGGCAAGGCGGGCAATGTCCTTGTAGTTGGACTTGCTCATTGTATCGCGGGCTCCTCGAACCGGTCCGTGCTTCGCCCGGCAGGCCTCGCGCCTGCCGCGGGTTTTCGCATGAATGCATCATCGAATCCCTGTCTCCAACAAGGCCTGATCCCGACAAATCTGTCGATGGGCCTTCCATTGTCGCAAGGCATGGGCGGAATGCGACGCGGATGGCAGGATGAAACGCGATTCGGCCGCCCGGATCGTCGGCCGCCGGCGCGACCATGACGCAAGGGCGCCGCGAAGCATCGGAAGGCGCGCGGCGGTCGCCTGCGGCTGGGTGAAAAAGCAAAGCTGCGGCAAGGTGTTAGCTTCTCGCTGCCGTTTCATGTCAGCCGGCTGGCAGGTTGTTAACCTTAAAAACCTTGCCCCCCCTAGAGAATCGCACATAATCACGCTTATGTAGCCTTTTACGGCTGAAAATCGTTATCTGAGAGAATGACCGTTCATGAACGCTAATCCCAGCGCTTCGGTGCACAACCCCGTGAATTTCGAGGACCAAATCCTCGAACAGGGCGATCTGATCTCGAAGAAGCTGCATCTGCTCAGCGTGCAACGATTCCCGCCGAATGCAAGGAAGACCTTGCGGCCGTTTTCGCTGGCCGAGGTTGCGAACTATGTCGGTGTTTCGCAGAGCACCTTGAAGAAACTGCATCTCGACGGCAAAGGCCCCTCCCCGCAGACCTCGCCTTCCGGCCGCCGCTCCTATACGGCCGGGCAGATGCTGGAGCTGCGCCAGTATCTCGACCAGCACGGCCGTTCGGAAAGCCGCATGTATGTGCCGCATCGCCGCAATGGCGAGAAGCTGCAGGTGGTTGCCGTCGTCAACTTCAAGGGCGGTTCCGGCAAGACGACGACCGCGGCGCATCTGGCGCAATATCTCGCCCTGACCGGGCATCGGGTGCTGGCGGTCGATCTCGACCCGCAGGCCTCGCTCTCCTCCCTGCACGGCTTTCAGCCGGAGCTCGACCAGGTGGCGTCGATCTACGATGCCATCCGCTATGATGGGGAGAAGAAGGCTCTTGCCGATATCATCCGGCCGACCAATTTCCCCGGGCTCGATATCGTTCCGGCCAATCTCGACCTGCAGGAATACGAATACGACACGCCGCTTGCCATGGCGGACAAATCGTCGAACGAGGGCAAGACCTTCTTCACCCGCATCTCGCGGGCGCTGGCGGAGGTGGACGACAAGTACGATGTCGTGGTGATCGACTGCCCGCCGCAGCTCGGCTACCTGACGCTGACGGCTCTGACGGCCGCGACCAGCGTGCTCATCACCATCCATCCGCAGATGCTGGACGTCATGTCGATGGGCCAGTTCCTGCTGATGCTGGGCGGCATTCTGAAGCCGATCCGCGCGGCCGGGGCCGAGGTCAATCTTTCCTGGTACCGCTACCTCATCACCCGCTACGAGCCGATGGATGTGCCGCAGGCGCAGATGGTCGGCTTCATGTCGACCATGTTCCACGAGTTCATGCTGAAGAACCAGATGGTGAAATCCACGGCCGTCTCCGATGCCGGCATCACCAAGCAGACGCTCTACGAGGTCGAACGCGCCGCCATGAATCGCGCAACCTATGACCGCGCGCTGGAATCGCTCGACGCCGTCAATGAGGAAATCACAGATCTTATCCACCGTTCGTGGGGGCGCTGATTTGTCGGCTGACAAAATCGGTATTTATTGAAGGAAAAACAATAGGCTGAGGCCTATCGGAACTGACAAGATGGCAAGAAAGAATCTCCTCGAAGGCCTGGCGGCCCTGACCGACGACAGCACCGTCGCCGCTTCCTATCCCATGCGGGGCGCCGGCAAGTCGCTTGTCCGCTCGCTCGACGAGCTTGCCAAGCAGGCGGACCGCTTCCTCGAAGGGGAAGCGGTCGTCGAGTTCGATCCGGACCTGATCGACGATTCCTTTGTGCAGGATCGCCTGGCGCAGGACAATGACGATTTCCGAGAGCTCGTCGAGGCAATCCGCGAACGGGGCCAGGACACGCCGATCCTCGTGCGGCCCCATGCGACGGCGGCCGGGCGCTACCAGGTCGTCTTCGGTCACCGGCGGTTGCGGGCGGCGCGGGAGCTCGGCCGCAAGGTCAAGGCAGTCGTCAAGTCGATCGACGACCGCACTCACGTCATCGCGCAGGGCCAGGAAAACTCCGCGCGCGCCAACCTGACCTTCATCGAGCGGGCGCTCTTCGCGCGGCGCCTGGAGGATCTCGGTTATGACCGGGAGGTCATTGCCTCGGCACTGGCCGCCAATGCGGCAGCGATCTCCAAGATGATGTCCGTCACTGAGCGCATCCCGGCCGACATCATCCGCGCGATCGGTGCGGCGCCGGGCATCGGGCGGGAACGCTGGGTTGAGCTTTCGCTCCTCGCCGGCAAGGCATCCAACAATGACAAGGTGCGCGGCATCGTCCGTGACGCCGACTTTCAGGCGCTGGCGCCGGACGAGCGCTTCCTGGCGCTCTATGCCGCGCTGAACAAGAGCACACGCCCGGTCCGGAAGGCCGAGCCCGCTTCGACCAAGGCCAAGTGGGAGCCGCAGGACAAGACTGTGCTGGCGGAGATCAAGAACAGCGGCAAGGTCTTTTCGCTGTCGATGAAGGCGAAGAATGCCGCCCGTTTCGGTGACTTTCTTTCGCGCAATCTGGACTCGCTCTATGCGCAGTTCCTGGACGAGGAAAACAAGGGAGACTGAACAGCAAAAGAAAAAGGCCCCCAAGCGGTTGCCCACGTGGAAGCCTCTCTCAGAACTAAGCACCCCGAGAATCGCATTTCCACGAATCACAGTCAAGAGTCTTTGGCACCCTTTTTGGTGAGCGGATTTCTTTTGCCTTTTGGAAGGTGAAGGAAATGCAGAGTGGATATGTGACGACGCCCTTCGGGCGGCGGCCGATGACGCTTGCGCTGGTGAAAAACCAGTTCGAGGCGGCCAATATCAAACGCGGGAAATCCGCCGACAAGTGGAAGATCTATCGTGACGCCTGCGATGCGCGTTCCCTGATGGGCCTGCGCGACCGGGCGCTAGCCGTTCTCAACGCGCTTTTATCGTTCCATCCCGAGGTGGAATTGAAGGAGGACGCCAATCTGATCGTCTTTCCTTCCAACGCGCAGCTCTCGGCACGGGCAAACGGCATTGCCGGCACGACCCTTCGTGAGAACCTGTCGCTCCTCGTTCAGGCGGGCCTCATCAACCGCCAGGACAGCCCCAATGGCAAGCGCTACGCGCGAAAGGGGAGGGATGGCGTGATCGAGACCGCCTATGGCTTCAGCCTGGCGCCCTTGCTCGCGCGCTCGGAAGAGCTTGCACGGATGGCCCAGCAGGTGGCTGAGGAGCGCCGGCACCAGAAGATCGTCCGGGAACGCATCTCCATCACGCGTCGGGATATCCGCAAGCTGATCTCCGCGGCGATGGAGGAGGGGGCTGCCGGCGACTGGAGCCTCATCGAGGATCACTATGTGGCGGCTGTCGCCCGGCTGCGTTTCGCAAAACAGGCAACCGAGCTGGAAGGATGCCTCGACGAATTGGCCCTGTTGCGCGATGAGATCGTCAACATGCTGGAAGATCAGCTTATTTCGAAAAAATCCGACACCAATGATGTCGAATACCGTCAGCATATACAAAATTCAAAATCCGACTCCATCCATGAACTTGAACCTAGCTCTGAAAAAGAGCAGGGCGAACCGTCGGTTTCCAACCGGGAGCGTCCAGCCGAACCGGGCAGGGCATTCCCGTTGGGCATGGTGCTGCGGGCGTGCCCGGAAATAGGGATGTACGGACCGGACGGGGCAATTTCCCGCTGGCGGGACCTGATGGCGGCCGCCGTGGTCGTCCGCTCGATGCTCGGGGTCAGCCCATCAGCCTATCAGGAGGCCTGCGAAACCATGGGACCCGAAAACGCGGCCGTCGCGATCGCCTGCATTCTCGAAAGGGCGGGGCATATCAGTTCGCCCGGCGGCTATCTGCGTGACCTGACACGGAAAGCGGCACGCGGCGAGTTCTCGCTCGGCCCCATGCTCATGGCGCTGCTGCGCGCGAATGGCAAGGCGGTGCCAGTCGAGAATGCCGGCTAGGCCATACATTTGCTAAAATTGTGCTAGCCTCGGCATGCCTCGGTGAGGTTGCGAACATGCACGGGATCCTGCCCGGTCGTCGAGAATGTCCGCATCTCTTGTCCGTCCGAGGCCAGCGTGAAACCACCGTGCAACAGATCGACAAGGCGTTGCTCCATCGACGTTTGGCCAGTGCAGGTCACGGCGAACACCACGTCGCCGGAGGAGGGGTCATAATAGGCTAGGGTCAGCGTCGGCGCTTGGTCTTCATGCAGAAACCAGCCTTTTGGTACGCTCGATTGGGCCGGAATGGCCATGGCGAGGATAAGGGACGAGATCGCTGCAGTGAACCGTCGCACCATGGAACCCTCCCCAGCCGGCCCCGACGATACTGGCCCCGTCCCCGCGACGCGCGCAAGCCCTTCTCTGTCGTGCGGCCCATCCGTCAACTGATGGCGCAGGGACGTTACCCGTCTCGCCGAGAGGGCAGGGGTCTTCCTGGCCGGTTCTAGCCACCGCCCTAATGCCGGCGATAGGAGGCTCATAAAACCGAGCTTGCACAGTCTCTGAGGAACCGGCTTCGAACCGGGCCGGCCCTCGGCTAAAGCCCGGCGGCCTTTGTGAGGTTGACGCGGAAGCGGTCTCGGCGGCGCTGGTAGCGGCGGGTCATCTCGGCCGAGGCGTGGCCGAGATGCTTCTGGACATGGCGCTCGTCGACCTCGGCCGAGGAGGCGAGCCCGGCGCGCAGCGAGTGGCCGGCGAAGGCCTGCATCCGCTCGGCCTCCGGCAGGTCGCCGCGCACCCCGGCGCAAAGCGCCGCCTTCTTGACGAGGCGCGCCACCTCCTGGTCGTTGAGCCGGTCCGGACCGACGGCCTTGCCCCGGCCCGTCACGCGGCGGAAGAGGGGGCCGCGGGCGATCTTGGCAAAGCGGATCCAGGTTTCCAGCGCGGCGACGGGACAGGTGGCATCGGAGGAACCTCGGCCGATCTCGACCTCGCGCCAGCCCGTCTTGCCGCGCAGCGTCACCAGCGCGCCCTTGTCGAAGATCTCGATCCAGCCGCGTCCGTCCTCGCTCTGGTCGCGGCCAAGGTCGAGGCCGACGATCTCCGAACGGCGCAGGCCCCCGGCAAAGCCGACGAGCAGCATGGCCCGGTCGCGCAGGCCCCGCAGCGTGCCGCGGTCGAGCGTCTCCAGCATGGCGATGAGGTCCTCGGGAAGCAGGGCCTCCTTCTGGCGCGGCGGGGCGGCATGGCGGTTGCGGATGCCGGCCATGACCGTGGCGATGGCGCGGTCCTTGCGGTCGAGGGGCTGGCCGCGCTGCGCGCAGTTCCAGCCGATCGCGGCAAGGCGCCGCTCGATGGTGGAGACGGTCTTCGGCTTGCCGCCGCGCTCTGCCGTGCCGGAGGCGCAGGCGGTGATGTAGAGGCCGACGACCTGCGGGTCGGCAGGGAAGGGGGAAACGTTCTGCCGGCGGCACCAGGCGGAAAAGTGCTTCCAGTCGGAGGCGTAGGCCTTTCGCGTGTTGGCGGCGCTGGCGGCCTCGACATAGGATCGGGCGCGTTCGGTGAGGTCCTGCAGGTGGGCCGGCAGGGCAGGGGAGGCGGACGGCGCGGCAACGGCGGTGGCCATGCCGTCGACGGCCGGCGCGCTGTGCGGCGGTGCAGAGGTCTGCGGAGGATGAAGTTCGCTGTTGCGGTCGTCGATTCGGCTCATTGCTTCATAATGAACACAACGACCGATAAGGCAAGCTTATCCGGCATTGTGGAGATTTTGCGAGCGGTGTTGTTTTGACGGGAAAAAAACGGTTAAACCGCTCGCACACTCTAGTTGTTTGCCATGGACTAGTCTGCGTGCTCTCTTCAGCGTCTCCTGTGAGACTGCCGCAGATTACCCGGCTGGGTGTTAAAAAAGCTGAAATATTGTAAGCGCTTAGGGCTTGTCTGGACCGGGTGCCGGCAATCTCGCGAAACCCAGAAATGTGGCTCTGTCGCCGAACGGCTGACCGCCTGCGGTGAGGACGAAGCGATGCTGCTCGCTCGCGCTTTACGGATGGGTGCTTTTGGCCTTCGAAGAAGTTTCCGTGCGAAGGGCCCGCCCTCTCCTCGAAGGCCGTTGCTGAACTGGCCAGATTTGCATGGGACGACCGGCTTGCCGTGGATACCGCACCGGCCTCAGTGCTTCGGCGGCAAGTGCGATCGCCGAAGCATGCCTGCCTGTCGTGACAGATGAGGAAGCGATAATTTTGTCATGGGCAGCTCTTTGGAGGCGTGCATTCGGCGCTGGACGATGCGGCATGTCCTTCAGGGTGGACGGGCAAAGCAACGGACGGCGATATCTGCACCCGTCTTTGCGGGTTTACACGCCGTCACTCAAAATGGCGCTCTCCGGTGCAGAGGCGAGGATCTCAGCGGTTCTGCACCGCGTCGGCTTCCTGGCTGACGTGCCGTTCGAACTTTGCCAGCAGGCGATGCATGGCTCTGCGTGCTTCCTCGAAGTCGGGGGACGCGGCCCTGGCTGCCCGGTCGGCTTCATATGCTGCTCTGGACGCGAACCTGCACTCCCAGCGGACATCGGGACCGTCTCCTTCCAGCTTGACGAGGATCAGCCCTGGCTCGAGCCCGAGCCCGCGCCTGATCTCGCTTGCCTTGCGGCGCTGCTCGAGCACCGCGTCGGCCAGGCCCTCCCTGGCGAAGTAGTTGGTCGCTTCGACGATCATGTTTTCCCTCCCGCCTGCCGGTGCAAAAAATCGATCCGGCCATCCTTGACATTCCAAATCATGATCATAAAGTGTGATCACAATAGATGATCGCATTTTACAACGAGATGTCTGCGACGACAAGGAGAAGGTGGAGCCAGTGCCAACGATCAAGTCCATCGAAACATTGATTGTCCAATTGCCCACGCGGCGCGAGCACAAGTGGGCGGGCCTCACCGAGGTCATCGGCCGCTACGTCATGGTCAGGATGACCGATAGCGACGGCCGGGTCGGATGGGGCGAGGCGCCGGCGCTCAAGGACTGGGGCGGGGAATTCGGCCGCTATTTCGGCGAATCCGCCATGATCACCCGCGCGGTCATCGACACCTATCTCGCGCCCGCGGTCATCGGGCTGGAACTCGGCAATTTCGCGGAACTGCATGCCCGGATGGATGCGATCATCCGTGGTTATCCCTATTCGAAGGCTGCGGTCGAGTTTGCGGCCTATGATCTTGCCGGCCGCTGGCTGAACGTTCCCGTGCACACCCTGCTCGGCGGCAAGGCGCGTGAACGGGTGCCGGTCACCCATTCCATCGGCCTGATCTCCATCGAAGAGGCGCGGTCCGAGGTCGCCAAGCTGGTCGCGGAAGGCGTCAGGACGATCAAGGTGAAGATCGGCGTCGATCCGGCGCGGGACGTTGCCATGGTCGATGCCGTGCGGGAGGTCGCCGGCGATGCGGTCGAGATCTGCGTCGATGCCAACGAGGGCTACAAGACGCCGGGCGAGGCCGTGCAGACCGTGCGCAAGATGGAGAAGAACGGGCTCAAATATGTCGAGCAGCCGGTGATGGGCATCGAGCGGATCGCCGAGGTCGGGCGCCGGATCGACGCGCCGGTCATGGCCGACGAATCGGCCTGGAATGCCCATGATTCCATCCAGATCGTCCAGAATGGCGGTATCCAGATCGTCTCGATCTACACGACAAAGGCGGGCGGCCTCTACAAGGCGATGGAGGTGGGCGCGGTCTGCCGGGCCGCCGGCATCCTCTGCAACGTCAACGGATCGATCGAGACCGGCATTGGCAACCTCGCCAATGTCCAGCTCGCCGCCGCGTCACCGGCGGTGACCTTGTCCTGCGTCATTCCCGTATCGACGCCGGCCGAGGCGCAGCATGGCCAGGTTGGCGGCATCTACTACAAGGACGACCTTCTGGTCGAGCCGATGCAGTTCGTCGATGGCGCGATCGTCGTGCCGACGGGGCCTGGCATGGGCATCGATGTCGATCTTGCCAAGGTCGAGAAATATCGCGTTCGCGACTGAGCGTCCGCCAGCAAACGCAAGGAGAGAGGAAAGAACATGCGGGCAGAAATCGTTGCAAAACAGGTCAGGGCCATGGCGGAGCATGGGCTCGATGCCATCATTTGCTCCTCGCCTGAGAACTTTGCCTATACGGCAGGCTTCGTCGTTCCGTCGCAACCGCTGATACGCCATCGCCACGCGATGACGATCGTCACCGCCGACGGGCGCAGCGCCATTTTCGGTGTCGATATGGAAGCGTCGACGATCAAGCGGCGCATGCCCGACGTGCCGTCACGCATCTGGGCGGAGTTTTCCGATGACCCGATGCTGGTCCTTGCGGACCAGCTCTCCGGTCTTGGCCTTGCGGCGGCGCGCATCGGCCTCGAGATGGACTATCTGCCTGCCGGCGACTTCGCCCGCCTGATCGCGGCGATGCCCGGCGCGCGCTTCGAGCACGCCGAGCCGATCCTCGCGCGGCTGCGCCAGATCAAGACGGCCGAGGAGATCACGCTGCTCAGCAGACTGTCGCGCATCGCCGACCAGGCCATTGCCGACGCGCTGGCGGAGGTGGATGCGGGCGACAGCGAAATGGATATTGCCGGGCACCTGACGCGCAACGTCTATTCGCTTGGCGCGGAGCATTTCAAGCTCCTCATCGTCGCCACCGGCGAGCGTAGCGTGCTGCCGAATGTCGGCCCGTCCGACCGCATCCTCAAGCGCGGGGATGTCTGCCGCGTGGAAATCTTCTCCGTCATCGACGGCTACCAGGCCGGCGTCTGCCGGACGGCCATCGTCGGCGAAGCGCCGCCCATGGCCGACAAGATCTGGACCCATCTGGTGGAATGCAAGTACGAGATCATGGAGAAGGTGAAGCCGGGTGCCAGCTGCCGCGCGATCTACGACGCGTTCATCGCCAAGCTCGCCAAGCTCGACCTGCCGCCGATCTCCTTCGTCGGCCACGGAATCGGCCTTCATCTCCATGAGGATCCCTATCTCGGCCTCACGCCGGTGCTCGGCAAGCCGGGCAGCGACGCGCCGCTGGAGGAAAACATGGTCCTCGGTTTCGAGCCGCTCTGCTACAACACCGGCTACGGCTTTGGCATGCAGAACAAGGACATGCTGCTTGTGACGTCGAACGGATCGGAACTCCTGTCCGACTACACGAACACGGACAAGCTCATCGTCTGCGGCACCGCCAGGCAGGGCGTGAAGGCACAGGCCGTCGCCTGAGGGCGCTACGGCGGCCGGGCCGGTGTCCTGCCCGGCCGCCATGAGTGTCGCCCGCCATCTCGCGCGGCGGGCGATCGGGAGGGAAACGTGTTGAAGCATTGGGTGGAGCCGCATGCGTACGCTGATTGAAAATCTGAACTTCGCTTTCACGGTCGACAAGGACGACACGGTGCTGCGCAATGCCAGCGTGGTGATCGAGAACGACTGCATCGCCGACATCGGAGCGGCGGATGAAGTCAAGGCGCGCCACCAGGGCGGGGTTTTCGACAAGGTGATCGACGGCAGGATGCTGGGCATGTGCCCGGGCTTCGTCGACAGCCACGTCCATCTGTCGGAAACGCTTTCGCGCGCGGTCTTCCCCGACAATCTTAACACGCGCGCCTGGGTCTTCCACTGGGCCAAGCCCTTCTACGCTTTCATCACGGAAGAGGACGAATATTGGGGCGCGCTGCTCGGCATCACGGAGATGCTCCGATGCGGCACGACCTGCTTCCTCGACATGGGCTCGCAATACGATCCCGGGATCGTCATCCGGGCGATGGAAAAGACCGGCATGCGCGGCATTACCGGCCGCCATGCCGCGGACAACCGGCCGGCCGAGCTGCCGCGTGGCTGGACCGAGGAAATGGCCGAGCATCATTTCTTCCCGGACGCGCAGACGGCGCTGAAGGTGCTGGAGGAATGCGTCACACGCTACAACAACACGCTCGACGGCCGCGCCCGCTGCTGGGTGAACATCGAGGGCAAGGAGCCGTGCAGCCTCGAACTGCATGTCGGCGCCGTCACGCTGGCCGAGAAGCTGGGCGTCGGCACGACCTACCACCTGGCGACCTCGATCGAGGAGGCCAGGGTCTGCGAGAGCAAATATGGCTGCTGGCCGATCACCCGGGTCGACCAGGCCGGCGGCATCCGCAAGAATCTCGTCATCGCCCATGGTGCGGCGGTATCGGACGAGGAGGTCAGGCTGCTGGCGGAGCGGGGCGCGAGCGTCGCCTTCTGCCCGTGCTCTTCCTTCAAGCTCGGCAAGGGCGCGACGTCCATCGGCAAATATCCCGAAATGGTCAAGGCCGGCGTCAAGGTCGGGCTTGGGACCGATGGCGTGTCGGCGGCTGGCAACATGAACCTCATGCGGCAGATGCTGGTCGTGGCCGGGATGTTCAAGGATGCGCGGTTGAAGCCCGACGTCTTCACCGCGCGCGAGGCGCTGCGCGCCGCCACCATCGAAGGGGCGCGGGCCCTGATGTGGGACGATGAAATCGGCTCGCTCGAAGTGGGCAAGAAGGCGGATTTCATTCTCTTCGACCTCGACCATATCGAGTGGACGCCGTTCTACGATCCGTTGCAGGCGCTGGTCTTCTCCGCATCCACCGCGTCGATCACGCAGACCTGGGTGGACGGCAAGGCACTTTATGCCGACGGCAAGGTGCAGGGCGTCGACGAGGCGGCGATCCGCGCCAAGGCCCGCGAACTGGCCGCCGCCGCGGTGGTGCGGGCCGGTCTCCACCACGGGAATGTCGAGACGACCACGACGCTCTACGACGAAGGAAACTGAGCCGGGGCCTGTCTGGCCGGCGTTCGGCGCCGGCCGGGGCAAGCTGCGGCCGAGAGGCTGCCCTGAAGTCTGCCTTGTCGGAAGCGGGCGCTTTGGGGCGGCATGTCGAAGCTCGGCCTGTCGGCCTGGCTGAAGGGTGGCCGCGCAGCAATGGTGCGCTGCCGTCGAAGGTCCGACGGGTGGTCTCGTTCCGGGCACCGTGCGCTGCAGGGGATACCATAAAGCTGCCGTTCATGATGGTGGTGTTGGACTTCTCGGCCCCCTGCATCGCGGATCGCGCCGAAAGGGCGTGCCGCTGGATGATGCCGTAGAAACAATATTCCGGAAGGAAGTCGGTGAAGCGGATCACGCTGGGTGTGCGGGAGCCGATAAATCTGCTCATTCGCGACGGATTCAGTGCGAAACCCGGTGTGGGCGCCGGCGAGCATCCGTCCGGATAAGACGGGCGCATGGTTCTCGCCCGGCGGGGCAAGCAGCCTTCACCGATCGGGCGAATTGAGCATGCGAAAGCATATTCTTCTGCTTGACAATTCTATCTGTGATCATAAAGTGTGATCAAAGTTGTTGAGGAGCAACCAGTGGAGCCGGGACCTTAAGCCCGCTCCGGGAATGGGGACAGGTGGTCTTGCCCACGCTTTCCCCCGGGAGGACAGAATGAAGGTAACAGTACTAGGTGCAGGCGCCGGTGGGGCGGCTTCGGTTGCGGAGCTGGTCCAGGCCGGGCACGACGTGCATTTCTGGGCGAGATCGGCCGAAACGCTGGAGCCGCATATCAAACTCGGCGGCGTTGCCCATGAAGGCAAGCTCGGCGAGGGTGTCGCCAAGCCGGCGCTGATCACCACCGACCTCAAGGCGGCGATCGCGGGGGTCGATGTCGCGGTGGTGGCACTGCCGACCTTTTCGCATTCGCCGATTGCCGCGGCGCTCGCGGCCGCAGGCTGGCCCTCGTCCAGCCCCGTCATCCTCAATCCGGGCCATACCGGCGGCGCCCTGGAGTTTGCGCAAACCTTCGCGCGCAGCGGGCGTGCGGCGCCGGCCGTGGTCGAGTTCTCGACGCTGACCTATGTGGCGCGCAAGTATCGCCCGGACGGCGTGACGGTTTCCGGCCGGGCCAAGCGGCTCAAGGCGGCCGCCCTGAAGGGTGGGGCGGAGGTTCTGGAGATCGCCGGCAAGCTCTTTCCGGGCCTCGATCCCGTTGCCGATGTCATCGCCTCGGACCTTTCCAACGTCAACATGGTCCTGCATCCGCCGGGCGCAGTGCTGGCGGCCGCATGGGTGGAGGCGACGGGTGGCAACTTCACCTTCTATGTCGATGCCATGACCCCCGGCGTTGCCCGCGTCATGAAGCAGCTCGACGAGGAACGGCTGGCGGTCGCCAGGGCTTTCGGGCACGACCTGCCGAACCTGATCGAGGAGATGAAGCTTCTCGGCACGGTAGAGGCGGATGTGGTCGACACCAGCGACTACCGGGCGGCAATTGCCGGCGGCGAAGCCAACAAGCGCATCAAGGGACCCGACTCCCTGGAATACCGCTACTACAAGGAGGATTTCGGTCACGGCCTGCTGCCGTTCCTTGAATTTGCGCGGATCGGCGGCGTCGAGACGCCGGTGGCCCATTCCCTCTACAGCCTGGCGCAGATCGCGGTCGGCGCCAACTATCGCGAGGGCGGCCGTACCGCCGAGGCGATGGGCATAGCAGGGATGAGCAAGGAGCAGGTGATCGAGAAGGTGAGGGCGAAATGAGCTGGAAGAACACCGTCATCGCGGTCGTCGCCGGGGATGCCCGCGAGCAGGAGATTGCCCGCTGTGCCCTGCGGGCCGGCGCGACCGTTCGGGCCTATGGTTTCCCCTGGCCGGACGAGGGCATCGAGGGCGTCTACCACGCTAAGGACGCGGCCGACGCGCTGAAGGGGGCCGACATCGCCCTCTTCCCGATCCCCGGCATCACGGCGGAGGGCGCGCTGTTCGCGCCGAAGTGCCCCGAGAAGATCATCCCGACGCGCGACATGCTCGCGGGCATGAACAAGCCGGGCCACATCATCCTCGGCTGGGCCGACGCTAATCTGAAGGGGCATTGCGAGGCGCTCGGCATCACGCTGCACGAATATGAGTGGGATGTCGATCTGATGCTGCTGCGCGGCCCCGCCATCGTCGAGGGTGTGCTCAAGGTGATCATCGAGAACACGCAGATCACCATCCACAAGTCGAACGTCATGCTCGTGGGACAGGGCACCATCGGCTCGTTGCTGACCAACACGCTGGTGGCGCTCGGTGCCCATGTCCATGTCGCGGCGCGAAACCCGGTGCAGCGGGCCGCGGCCTATGCGGCCGGCGCGCAGTCGCTGACATTGGAGGAGCTGCCGGACTACCTGCCCCGGATGGATATCGTCATCGGCAGCGTTCCGAAGCGCCTGATGGAGCGTGCGCAGCTCGAACTGCTGCCCAAGCATGCGCTTCTGGTGGATGTGGCGGCCCCGCCCGGCACGATCGACCGCGAGGCGGCCGGTGAACTCGGGCTGAAGGCGATCTGGGCCCGGGGCATGGGCGCGCGCGCGCCGATCACCGTTGGGCGCAGCCAGTGGACCGGCATCAGCCGGCGTATCGAAGGCATATTGGAGCAAAAGCAATGAAGGCGGATCTCGTCATCAAGAACGCCCGCGTGGTTCGCCACGACGGCGAATATTTCGGCGGGGTCGCCGTCAAGGACGGCAAGATCGTGCTGACCGGGGCGGACGAGGTCCTGCCGGAAGCCACCCGCACCATCGATGCCGGGGGCCGGGTCCTGATGCCGGGCCTGATCGACCCGCATTGCCATCTCGGTGTGAAGTTCCCCTTCCCGGAGGACATGCGGACCGAGACGGCCGCCGCCGCCTCCGGTGGCGTAACGACGGCGCTGCTCTACATCCGCAATCTGAAGGAATCCTACCTGCCCTTCTACGAGGAGCGCAAGGCGCTGGGGGAGGAGAATGCGGTTATCGATTTCGGCTTCCACTTCGGCATCCAGCGCGAGGAGCACATCGCCGAAATCCCTGAAATCGTCGCCAAGACCGGCGTGAAGTCCTTCAAATGCTATTTCGGCTATGAGCCCGACAACCCGATCGGCATCGTCCCGGCGACCGACGGCTGGGTCTACGCCGCCATGCGCATCCTGTCGAAGATCCCCGGCGCGGTGATCAACGTGCATTGCGAGAACACCCAGATCGCCTCGTGGATCAAGAAGGAGATCGCCGCGACCGGCCGCCAGGACCTCGGCGCCTACACGGAATCGCGCCCGGCCTTCTGCGAGGTCGAAACGATCCGGCGCATGATCTTCCTGGCCGAGAAGACCGGTTGCTCGCTGCATCTCGTGCACACATCGGTCGGCATGGGGCCGGTCCTCGCCGCCGAAGCGCAGGCCCGCGGCATCCATGTCACGGTGGAAACCTGCCCGCATTACCTGACGCGCACCTGCTACGACGACGATCTCGACATGCGCGCCAAGATCTCGCCGCCGCTGCGCGACCGCAACGAACTCGAGGGCCTGTGGGCCGGCATGCTCAACGGCTCGGTCTACAGCCTGGGCACCGACCATGTGCCGTTCCTGCCCAAGAAGCTCGAGGATCTCTGGACGGAGTTCCCCGGTGTCGTCAGCTTCCCCTGGGAACTGTCGCTGATGCTGCACTTCGGCGTGCACCAGCGCGGGCTGCCGCTCAGCCGCCTGGTCGAGCTCAACTCGTTCAATCCGGCCCGCCGCTTCGGCCTCTGGCCGCGCAAGGGCCATATCGATGTCGGCTTCGATGCGGACCTCGTTCTGGTCGATCTTGATGAGGAGCGCACGGTCGAGCACACCGGCAAGGGCACCTGCATCTACGAGGGCTGGACCCTGAAGGGCTGGCCGGTGATGACGGTCGCCCGCGGCGAGGTCGTCTATGAAAACGGCGCGGTCGACGAGCGGCATTACGGCCGTGGCCGTTGCGTGACCGTGCCGGCATGACCGTGGCGATTCCCGACCATCTCGACCTGGCCGGCCGGGTCCCGCTGACACCGGCGCGACTGCCGGTGCGCGAGGCCGTCGCCAGGATCGTCGGCCGCAAGGCGTCGATCCGCCAGGAGAGACTGTCGGGCATCCACAATCCCTGGGGCCACGGCATCGCCTTGACCGACCCCTGGGCCTTCCTCGAACTGTGCGAGAGCGACCTCGTCGTGGACGCGGCGAGGAGCGTGCTCGGGGCCGATATAATCCTCTGGGACAGCGAACTGTTCACAGAGGCCGGTCGATATCGCGCGTTTCTGGATGCGCGCAGGGAAGGCCGGTACTGGCCGGTGGCGCCGCTCGCCGGCGCCGTTGTGCTCGTGCCTGTCGCCGGAGAAGATCCTATTCCGCGGGCCGTTCCGCTGGCGGCGATGGGTCCCGAGGCGCTTTGCGGCCTTGAGGATGCGGAGCCGCTTTACGTGATCCGGCTGATGCCGGCGACGAGCCGCTTCGTGCGGGAGCCTGCGCATCCGGCCAACCGGGCCTGCATGGAAGAGCAGGTCCTGGTGAACTATTCGAACCGCCCGCTCTGGCTGCTCTCCGGCGCCGACCGGGCCGACAATGACCTGGTTTCGGGCTTTGCGTCCGCCGTGCCCGTCTGGGCCTCCGGCGCCACGCCCGCTGAAAGAGAGGAGACATAGAATGCCATTCGTCGTCGTCGAAATGTGGGAGGGGCGCACCGTCGAGCAGAAGCGCAACCTCGTGAAAGCCATCACCAAGGCCATGGTCGAAGAGGCCGCCTGCAAGCCGGATCACCTGCATGTTGTGATCCACGAGACGCCCAAGGATAGCTGGGGCCGCGGCGGCGTGCTCGGCATCGACATGGTGGAGCACAAGTGATGGCCCTTGAAACCCTCGACTATCGCAAGTCGGCGCTTCTGGTCATCGACCTGCAGAATGCGTTCATTCACGAGGAGGGAACGCTGGGTGTTTCCGGCGTCGACACCAAACGGCTCTCCTCCATCGTGCCGCCGCTGGCCAAGCTCATCAAGCGTTGCCAGGACACGGGCATCCCGGTCATCTGGACGATGCAGGAGCATTTTGCGATCGACCACAACCGCGCGAGGAAAAAGCTGCTCGGCCATACCGCGCGCCGCAAGCGCGTTTCCGCGCTTGCCGGAACCTGGGACGAGCAGATCATCGACGAATTGAAGGACCTTGCGGATTTCGATCCGGCCTTCGTCATCCGCAAGCATCGTTTCGGCGCGTTCTACGAGACGCGTCTCGAGATGATGCTGAAGATGCTGGGCACCCAGCATCTCTTCATTACCGGGGCGACCACCAATGCCTGCGTGGAGACCTCCATTCGCGAAGCCTATCTGCGCGACCTCGACGTCATTGCCGTCGATGACTGCATCTCGGGGGTGAATGCCGATTGGGAGGCGACGGCCAAGCAGGTGTGGAAGCAGTATTTCTGCGAGATCGCTCCCTCTTCCGAAGTGCTCGACTGGATCGGCGAACAGGTCAAGCCGCGCGTGACGAATTATGGCCACCAGCTGATCATGGTCGATGATATCGACACGTCGGTCGATTTCTACACCAACCTGCTGGGTTTCACGATCCGCCCGGCCAAGCCGCTCGCCGACGGCCGCCCGTTCACCGCCTTCCATCAGGGGATCGCCCTCATCCACGGCAAGACGCGCGAGCACCGTCAGCTCGACCATATCGCCTTCGAGGTCAACGATGTGCGCGCCATGGATGCGAAGCTGAAGAAAGCCGGCGTCCGCTACTATACCGACCTTCACGACGGTCCCTATGGTCTGACGATCTATATCGCCGACCCGGATGGTACGAAGGTCGAGCTCTACCAGGTCGGCGCGACGGCCTGATCTGCTTCGAGATGATCGGAATGTTGGGAACCCCGCCTGACCAGGCGGGGTTTTTCTTGGCGGGCCGGTGCTTCAGGTAAGCGCAAATCCCTCCAGCGAATCCAGTTCCGCATAGGCGGGCAGGGGGGCCGAGCTCGGGGAACCGTTTCGGATGACGATACGGTCGCTCTCCGCCCGGGAGAGGATCTCCGACCAGGAGCGTCCCTCGAAAAGGATCAGGTCGGCCGGTTGCCCTGCTGCGATGGCGCCGTGGCCGTTCAGGCGCATGATCCCGGCCGGCGTCGTAGAAACCGCCTTGATCCAGTCGCCGTGGGGATGGTCGAGATGAAGGGCACGCGTGCCGAGGCGGAACGTATCGAGCATGTCCAGGTCCCCGTAGGAATTGAACGGGTCGCGCGTGTTGTCCGAGGCGAGCGCGACGGCTATTCCGCGCCGCTTCATTTCATGCAGCAGGGTGACGCCGCGCCAGCGTGGCGACGTGCCGTCCTTCCTGCGATCCTGGAGGTAGAGGTTGCAGGTCGGCAGCGATACGACGGTGATGCCGGCCGCCGCGACCTTGTCGAGCGTCGCGTCGACAATCGCGGTTTCCTGCATCGCCAGGGAGCAGCAGTGTCCGGCCACTATCCTGCCGGCGAAAGAGGAGCGCAAGGCCGTTTCGGCGATGCGGCACAGCATATCGGCGGCCGGGTCGGCACTCTCGTCGGCATGAAAGTCGAGATCGAGGCCGTAGTGCGAGGCGGCACGGAACATCCGGTCGAGCAGGTGATCGATATCGGGCACCGGATAGGCGACGGCGCCGAGGATCCCTCCGGCATCGGCGACGCGTTTTGCGATGTCGCGCAGGAATGCATCGTCCCGTGCCATGTCGATGGGGAACAGGCAGGAAGCCTGTAGCGCGAGCCGCCCGCGCCAATGCTGGCGGAGTTCCGTGAACAGGGGCCAGGAGATTTCGGCCTGCGGCGGCTGCGAATCGAGGTGCGTGCGAATGGCGGATGTGCCGTAGTGAAAGGCCGAGCGAAGGGCGAACTCGATGCGCCTGCCAAGGTCGCCGGCTGACCATCGTGCCGTGCGGTCGCTGCGCGTCGCCGCCAGCGCGCCGTCGAACGTCCCGTCCGCCGCGGGCGTGCGCGGCAGGATGTGGCCCTTGTCGAGATGCGTGTGGCAATCGACGAAGGGCGGCAGCGCGACGCGCCCGCCGACGTCGATGAGCGGCAAGTTCGGGTCGTTCGCCGTGGTGGTGCGCGGACGTGCAGGCGTTATTGCTAATATTCTGCCCTTCTCTACACTCACATCGGCCAGGAAGAACGCGCTGTCTGCGGCATCGGCAGCGTCCGCCCTTGTGGTCGCCGTGTGAAGCCGCACGTTGCGCAGCACATAGCGGCCGAGACCGGCGGCGCGGTCGATATGGGCACGCAAGGCGGATTGGTCGGAAACGGTCGCAGTCATGTCTCATTCTCCCATCGGAGTCTCAGGGCGACTTTTCCGTCGGCTGGCGTCTGCGGAGCGGCAGGACAGTTAAAGGTTGCCGTCTTGAGAAAAGTCGTTTATTGATCACAATGTGAGATCACAAATTTTGACCTGTCAACCCCTGGGGCAGACGGGCGGTGTGGCGGGATTGGCCTTCTGGCGGATCGCGGATTTAAGACGAGATGACGGAGTCTGAAGACAAGATGCCGATCAAGAAGCCGGAAAACGAGGTCAACAGCGACGCTGCCGAAAAGCCGGCACGCGGCCATGTCCATGAGCATGTCCTTCGTTACATGCGCCGTGGGCTCATGGTCGGCGCCTTTCTGCCGGGACAGGTGATGAGCCTGCGCAAGCTGGCTGTCGGGCTCGGCACCAGTCCGATGCCGGTGCGCGAAGTGCTCAGCCGCCTCGTTGCTGCCAATGCGCTGGAGGAAACCAAGGGCGGTTCGGTCCGCGTGCCGAGGCTGCGGCCCGAAAAACTGACCGAGCTGTTTACGATCCGGGAGATGCTGGAGGGCATGGCGACCGAGCTCGCCGTGAAAAAGGATCCGACCGGGTTGGCGGAAGAGCTGTCGGCGATCAACAAGCAGCTTCTGGTGGCCATCGAAAAGCGCGACATCCTGAACTGCCTGTCGTCCAACCAGAAATTCCATTTCACGCTGTACCAGGCAGCGGACAGCGAAGTCCTGATGCCGCTGATCGAGTCGCTTTGGCTGCAGTTCGGCCCGACCATGTATATGTCGCTGCTGATCCCCTCGATGCCTTGGAATGCGTCGGACCACCAAAACATCCTGGCAGCCCTCAAGGACAAGAACGCCGCGGCGGCCAAGAAGGGCATCGTCCACGACATCCGCACCACCTGCAAGGCCCTGCTCAGCGTCGCCGGCCCGCAGGGGCTGGAACTGCCCTTCGCGCACGGGCCGGAGCTGCAATTCGACTACTAAATGATCGGGGAGGAACGCATCGTGGTGGGGAAGATCGACGACAAACTGGCGAGCCTGGGCATCGTGCTGCCGACGACGACGGCGCCGCTGGCCAATTATGTGCCGGCGCGCCGCCATGGCAGCCAGGTCTATATTTCCGGACAGGTGCCGGCCGAGGGCGGCAGGGACAAGTTCACCGGCAAGCTCGGTTCCGACTTTTCGGTCGAGGACGGCCAGGCGGCAGCGCGGCTTTGCGCCGTCAACATCCTCGCCCAGCTCAAGGAGGCGCTGGGCGGTGATCTCGACCGCGTCGTCGGCGTGATCCGGCTGGGCGGCTTCGTCAATGCCGAACCGGATTTCAAGGACCATCCGAAGGTCATCAATGGCGCATCCGATCTGATGGTCGAGGTTTTTGGTGAGGCGGGGCGCCATGCCCGCGCGGCGGTCGGCTGCTACTCGCTGCCGCGAAACGTGCCGGTGGAGATCGACGCGATCTTCGAGGTGGCCTGACCGTGCAGCCTGCCGCTCCCGCGCTGGATGATCGTATTCCCGTCCATGTCCTGACGGGCTTCCTCGGCAGCGGCAAGACGACCTTTCTCCGCCATCTGCTCGGCGAACCGGACTTCGCCGACACGGCTGTGGTCATCAACGAGTTCGGCGAGGTCGGCCTCGATCATCTCCTGGTGCGCGAAGTGTCCGAAGACGCCGTGCTCTTGTCTTCGGGTTGCCTGTGCTGTGCCGTGCGGGACGATCTGGTCTCGACGCTCGCCGACATGTTCGAGATGGTGCGCCGCGGGGAGGTGGAGCCCTTTCGCCGCGTCGTCGTCGAGACGACGGGACTTGCCGACCCCGCGCCGATCATGCAGGCGGTGATGAGCGATCTGCGGTTGAGGCGCGGCTACCGCGCCGGCACGATCGTCTCCACGGTCGATGGCGTCGGGGGCGCGGGAACGATCGCCCGCTTCGCCGAAGCCGTCCAGCAGGTGGCGCTGGCCGATCGCGTGGTGGTGACCAAGTCCGATCTTGCCGAGCCCTGGCGGCTCGATGCGCTGCGCAATGACATTGCCGCGATCAACCCGACGGTCAGCCAGCTCGTCTCCAGCAAGGCGAAGATGCCGGGCGCCGGCGCGCTTTTCGAGAGCACCGGAGACCAGCGCCCGCGCTACCTCGATGCTTCCGACGGGCCGCTTTTCGGCCGGCACAGCGCCGGCGTCGAGACCTTCGTCGTCGAAGTCGCCGCCGCCGTGGATTGGCCGGCCTTTGTCGACTGGCTGGAATTGCTGCTCGCCAGCCGCGGCCAGTCCATCCTGCGGGTCAAGGGCCTGCTGTCCGTTGCGGGCGATTCCCGCCCCGTGGTCATTCACGGGGTTCAGCATGTCGTCTACCCGCCCGAATACCTGCCGCGCTGGCCGGACGGCGTCTCGGGCGGATGGCTGGTGTTCATCGCCAGGGACCTCAGCCGTTCGGCCATAGAAAACTCGTTGCCGAGCATTTTCGCCTCGACACCGTGACGTGACGAGGGGCCTCGTCGGGTCCTGCCCATGGACGCCGACACCATGCACCACGCCCCGGCAACGGAGGGTGGTGACAGCGTCGTTCGAATAAAATTTACAAGCGATTTCCGGACATTGAATGATGTGCGAGGCTTTCGGCCGTGCGCGTGCGTCATGGGCAAGAACATGTGATCTCTCTCAGATTCTTTACTTGACAATCCCAATGTGTGATCACACTATGAGATCAAGAATTGAGCTAACGGGTAGGAGGCCCTGGTTCGATCCTTGGGGAATGAATGAGGCAGGAAGCCAACGGGACGCCAGCGGGCGTCCGCTAGGGAGGAGTGAAATGATGCATGTCAGACGTGTCATTCGCGGAGCCGCACTCGTCGCGTCAGCCGCCATCGCCACGCTTGTGGCGAGCCAGGGTGCAATGGCCGAGGAGGTGAAGGTCCGCTTCAGCTGGAAACTGAAGGGCGAATACGGCTTCTTCTATCTCGGCGAACAGAAAGGCGTCTACAAGGATGCCGGCGTCACCCTGAAGCTCGGCGAAGGCGCCGGCTCGCAGGCCGCGCTCGGTTCGCTCATCCAGGGCCAGGAAGACGCGGTCATCCTGCCTGGGATCTTCGCCATCTCGGCCATCCAGAAGGGCATGCCGGTCAAGATCGTCGCGCTCTACCAGCCGGAAACGCCGATCGCCCTGATCTCGCATGCCGAAAAGCCGGTCAAGACGCCGAAGGATCTGGAGGGCAAGACCATCGCCCATGCCGTCGGGGAAACCGGCACGTCCTATCTCGACGCCTTCTGCGAAATCAACCAGGTCGATTGCGGCAAGGTCTCGAAGGTCCAGATGGATTCCCAGTCGCGGGTGCCGCAGTTCCTGCAGGGCCAGGTCGACGTGGTCAGCGTCTACAAGACCAATGACCTGCCGGTGCTTGAAGACAAGACCGGCCAGACCTTCCCGACGCTCGACATGGTGGAATACGGCCTTGCCATCCCCGGCATGGCCGTGGTCGTGAGCGACAGCGGCATTGCCAAGCGGGGCGCTGCCCTGAAGAGCTTCCTTGCCGCCAATGCCAAGGCGATCGAGATGACGAAAGCCGATCCGGCGGGTGCGACGGCGGCCCTCAAGGCGGTCTGGCAGGCCGGTCCCTCCGACAAGGTCATCCAGCAGCAGATCGAGGCGACGTCGGCATCGATCCACGCACCGACGAGCGGCACGCCGCTCGGCTGGATCGAAGAGAAGGCGGTCGTCGATGCGCTGAAACTCGTCAGCAGCGCCGAGGAGATTGGCGACCCCAAGCCGGCATCGACCTTCTTTACCAACGAACTTCTGACACAGTGAGGCTAAGGTGGCGAGCACGAATGTATTCGGCGCCGATCGCGCCCAGTCAAAACAGGATAAGGCCATGCGCAGGAAGAAATCGCGGGGGCCGTGGCTCGAACGCTATTCGGCGATCATTCTCGCAACCCTGTTGCTTGGGGCGTGGCAGGTCCTGGTTCCGCTTTCCGGACTTTCGGAATTCGTCCTGCCGACGCCGGTGGCCATCGCGACGCGTATCGTCAACGAGCTTCCTCTGCTCGCCAGCCATGCCTATGTGACCCTTTTCGAAGTCGTCTCCGGATTTGCGATGGGCGTATTCGTCGGCATTCCCCTGGCGCTCGCGATCTTCTACTCGCGCGCGTTCGAACGTGCCATCTATCCGATCCTGGTCGCGTTGCAGACGGTACCGAAGGTGGCGCTGGCACCGCTGCTGGTGCTGTATCTGGGCTATGGCTGGGCGCCGAAGATCACGCTCGCCTTTCTGATCTCGTTCTTTCCCATCGTCATCTCGACGGTGGTCGGCCTCCAGGCGCTGGACAAGAACCTCGTCAACCTCGTCCGCTCCATGGGCGCCAGCGAATGGCAGACCTTCTTCAAGGTACGCCTGCCGGCAGCGCTGCCGAACATATTCGGTGGCTTCAAGGTGGCGGTGTCGCTTGCCGTCATCGGGGCGGTCATCGGCGAATACGTCGCCGCCGAACGCGGCCTCGGCTATCTGCAGCTCCAGGCCAATTCCCTGTTCGATACCACGCTGAACTTCGCGACCGTCGTCGCCATCTCCGGCCTGGGCGTGATGCTCTATTTCGTCATCGACTTCGTCGAGAGCCGCGTCACCTACAAGCGCGACACCAAGTAAGCAGGCCGCCCGCGGCTGGCGAAGCAATGAAGATTCAATGAGGTAATCCCATGAATGCTATTATCCAGGCGGGTGCGGCGGTCGACATCGCCCGGCTCTCGAAGATCTACAAGACGCGTGAAGACGAAGATGTCGTGGCCCTCGACAAGATCGACCTGAAGTTCGAGCCCGGCACCTTTGTCGCCGTGGTCGGCCCGAGCGGCTGCGGCAAGAGCACGCTCCTTTCGCTGCTGGCAGGCCTGACGGGCGCATCGACCGGCACGATCGCCATCGATGGGGAGACCATCAACAAACCGCATCCCAAGATCGGCGTCGTCTTCCAGTCCGATCTTCTGCTCTATTGGCGCACCGTGCTCGAAAACATTCTGCTGCCTATCGAGATCAAGAGGCTGGATGTGGCGCGATACCGCAGCCGCGCGGAGGAACTGCTGGCCCAGGTCGGGCTCGAAGGGTTCGGCAACAAGTATCCTTCGGAACTGTCCGGCGGCATGCGCCAGCGTGTGGCGATCTGCCGTGCGCTGATCCAGGAGCCCGGCCTCCTGCTCATGGACGAGCCGTTTGGCGCGCTTGACGCGCTGACGCGCGAACAGATGATCATGGATCTCCAGGCCATGTGGATGCGGCTCGGCAACACCGTGCTTTTCATCACCCACGGCATCGACGAGGCGGTGTTCCTGGCGGACCGCGTGCTGGTCATGTCGCCCCGCCCGGGCCGCGTCGACCTTGATCTCAATATCGACATGCCCCGCCCCCGTCAGTGGAGCCGGATACACGAGAACAAGGACTATCACGGCTATGTCCGCAAGATCCGCGACATCTTCGAGGCCAAGGGCATTCTGGTTGCTCACTAGGGCAAGCCGCTAGGGAACAGCTTGCGTGGCCCCGCGCTCGGTGTTTTCGCATCACCAGTGATCGCCGTTTCGCTGGAAAAATGCCGGCAAGCATCGCCGCTGAACATCTGGATTGGTCCGATCGCAGCATCGCCGGGGGCACCGCGCGGCGATTTCGGAACACATGCCTACACAAGAGGGCCGGCTCTGCCGGGAAGAGAAATGGGACAGAAGGTTGGAGCTCTCAGGGAGCTGGCCATTGGAGAGTCGCGCGTTTCGCTGACGCTTGACAGTGCGGTTCAGCTTCGAAAGCTTGGATATGCGTGTTTCGTAGAGGCGGGCGCGGGCCTTCTGGCGGGCATATCGGACGACGCCTATCGCGCCGCGGGCGTGACGGTGGTCGCGGATGCGGCTGCGCTGGTCGCCGCTTCCAAAGTCATCGTCAAGGTTCGCCCGCCGACGACGGGAGAGGTCGACCTCCTGTCGGCCGGCAAGACGCTGATCTCGTTCTTCTATCCCGGCCAGAACGCCGAGCTGCTGGAACAGGCCCGCGCGACGGGCGCCAATGTCATCGCCATGGACATGGTGCCGCGCATCTCGCGCGCTCAGAAGATGGACGCGCTGTCGTCGATGGCCAACATTGCTGGCTACCGCGCGGTCATCGAGGCGGGCAACAATTTCGGCCGCTTCTTCACCGGCCAGATCACCGCCGCCGGCAAGGTGCCGCCGGCCAAGGTGCTGGTCATCGGCGCAGGCGTGGCGGGCCTTGCCGCCATCGGCGTCGCCGTCTCGCTCGGCGCGCAGACCTATGCCTTCGATGTGCGGCCCGAAGTGGCCGAGCAGATCGAGTCGATGGGCGCGGAATTCGTCTATCTCGACTTCGACGGCGGCGTGCAGGATGGCGCGGCGACCGGCGGTTATGCCGCCCCGTCCTCGCCGGAGTTCCGCGAGAAGCAGCTTGCAAAGTTCCGCGAACTGGCCCCGCAGATGGACATCGTCATCACCACGGCGCTGATCCCCGGCCGTGACGCGCCGAAACTGTGGCTGGCCGACATGGTGGCGGCGATGAAGCCGGGCTCCGTGGTGGTCGACCTCGCCGCCGAGCGCGGCGGCAACTGCGACCTTACCGTCGCCGACCAGAAGATCGTCTCCGACAACGGCGTCACTGTCGTCGGCTATACCGACTTCCCGAGCCGCATGGCCGCGCAGTCCTCGGCGCTCTACGCCACCAATATCCGCCACATGCTGACGGATCTGACGCCGGCCAAGGACGGCGTCATCGTCCACAACATGGAGGACGACGTCATCCGCGGCGCGACGGTCGCCAAGGACGGCGACATCACCTGGCCGCCGCCGCCGCCCAAGATAGCGGCCATTGCCGCGCAGAAGCCGAAGGAGAAGGTCAAGGAGCCGACGCCGGCGGAGAAGCGCGCGGCCGAAGCCGCCGCCTTCAGGGCCGAGACGAAGAGCCAGCTTGTCCTGCTCGCCGTCGGCACGGCGCTGCTGCTGATCGTCGGGGCCTTCGCGCCCGCGGCCTTCATGAGCCACTTCATCGTCTTCGTGCTCGCCTGCTTCGTCGGCTTCCAGGTGATCTGGAACGTCTCGCATTCGCTGCACACGCCGCTGATGGCCGTCACCAATGCGGTCTCCGGCATCGTCATCCTCGGCGCGCTGCTGCAGGTCGGATCAAGCAACGGGCTGGTGGTTATCCTGGCGGCGCTCTCGGTGCTGATCGCCACGATCAACATCGTCGGCGGCTTCCTCGTCACCCGGCGCATGCTCGCCATGTTCCAGAAATCCTGATCGGGGGGAATCTGTCATGACCATCGGTATCGTCTCGGCCGCCTATATTGCGGCAGCAGTTCTCTTCATCCTCTCCCTCGGCGGGCTCTCGGGCCAGGAAAGCGCCAAGCGCGCCGTGTGGTACGGCATAACAGGCATGGCGCTCGCAGTTATCGCCACGGTCTTCGGGCCTGGTGTCGGCAACTGGCTCGTCATTCTCCTGATGATCGCCGGCGGCGCGGTGTTTGGGTCTTATGTCGCCTCGCGCGTGCAGATGACCGAGATGCCGCAGCTCGTCGCCGCGCTGCACTCCTTCGTCGGCCTCGCCGCCGTCTTCATCGGCTTCAACGCCCATATCGAGGCGGCGCACGTCGCCGGCCTCGACGAGGCCGCACGTTCCACGCTGACCGGCTTCGCGGTGATCCTCTCCCACAAGGAGCCGGTCGAGCTTTCGATCATGAAGGTCGAGGTGTTCCTCGGCGTCTTCATCGGCGCCGTCACCTTCACCGGCTCGGTCGTCGCCTTCGGCAAGCTGGCCGGCAAGGTGGACGGCAAGGCGAAGAAGCTGCCGGGCGGGCACTTCCTGAATGCCGGTGCGGCGATCCTCTCGCTGCTTCTCCTCGTGCTTTACGTGAACGGCGCGGGCGCGTGGACACTCATCCTGTTGACGCTCGCCGCCTTCTTCATCGGCTACCACCTGATCATGGGCATCGGCGGGGCCGACATGCCGGTCGTGGTCTCGATGCTGAACAGCTATTCCGGCTGGGCGGCCGCCGCCATCGGCTTTACGCTCGGCAACGACCTTCTCATCGTCACCGGCGCGCTGGTCGGCTCCTCGGGTGCGATCCTCTCCTACATCATGTGCAAGGCGATGAACCGCTCCTTCGTCTCGGTCATCCTCGGCGGCTTCGGCGCCACGGCCGGCCCGCAGATGGAGATATCGGGCGAGCAGATCGCCATCGACGCGGAAAGCGTCGCCGCCGCGCTCAACGAAGCCGACAGCATCGTCATCGTGCCGGGCTACGGCATGGCGGTGGCACAGGCCCAGCAGTCGGTCTCCGAGCTGACGCGCAAGCTGCGCGCGGCCGGCAAGACCGTGCGCTTCGCCATTCACCCCGTCGCCGGCCGCCTGCCGGGCCACATGAACGTGCTGCTCGCCGAAGCCAAGGTGCCCTACGACATCGTCTTGGAGATGGACGAGATAAACGACGACTTCCCGGAGACGGACGTCGTGATCGTTATCGGCTCGAACGACATCGTCAATCCGGCGGCACAGGAGGACCCGAACTCCCCCATTGCCGGCATGCCGGTGCTCGAAGTGTGGAAGGCCAAGCAGGTGTTCGTCTCCAAGCGGGGCCAGGGCACCGGCTATTCCGGCATCGAGAACCCGCTGTTCTACAAGGACAACACACGCATGTTCTATGGCGATGCAAAGAAAAGCGTCGATCAGTTGCTGCCAGCGTTGGCATAGGTCACCGTTTGGCACGGTCGGCGGTCTGATATCCTTCAGAACCGCCGACCGTGCGGCCGCTATACTCCCTATGAGTCTCGCGAAAGGCAGACGGGCAGAAACGACCGTAAGCCTCTGGACCTCGGCATTCCCTCGTTCTATTTTGCTGTTCCGGCTAGCCTGAAACCTATCAGGCTTCGGCCCTTCGCATCGTCGACCGCAAGGACTCGCGGTTCCGACCTGCACTTCAGCCCTCAACCAGCAAAATTTGACCACGCAAGCGGGAGGAATTTCCATGGCCGATGCCCAATGCGCCTGTGGTGCCCTGAGACTGACATTCAGCGAACTGCCACAATTGACCGCCCTGTGTCACTGCTTCGCTTGCCAGCGAAGAACCGGCGCGCCGTTCAGCGCCAATGCGTTCTACTCAATCGACTGTGTCGAGATATCCGGACCGTCCACGGAGTTCATCCGCATTGCCGACAGTGGCCGCAAGGTCCGGATGCATTTTTGCCCGGCCTGCGGTTCGACGGTCTATTGGAAGGCCGATGCCTCGCCCTCCTGGATCGGTGTGGCCGTCGGCTCGTTTGCCTATCCGGCCTTCGCCGCACCGACAATGTCGGTATTCGAACAATCGAAACACGAATGGGTGCGTCTTGACGAAACGATCGAGTCTTTCCAGGGTCTCCCGGTCGGCTAAATGGCGTTAGCGGGGAAAGGTACGGTCGGCCAGACCAGGCAGCATGAAGCGGAAGGCAATGCTGCGGACGCTCTGGAACAGGATGAGCGCGATCCAGAGGCCGTGGTTGCCGAAATGCGCCGGCAGCACCTTCCAGGCGACGAGATAGAGCGCAAGCGAGAGCAGCATCAGGTTGCGCATCTGCTTCGACCAGGTCGCGCCGATATAGACGCCGTCCATCTGGAAGGCGACGATACCGAAGATCGGCAGCGCCACCACATAGGGCAGGTAAAGATGGGCGAGCGTGGAAACCGCTTCCGTCGGTGCCGTGATGCCGATCACCCAGTCGCCAGCGGCGAGGAAGGCGAGAGAGACGAGCCCTGCGAAGACGAAGCCCCAGAGCGTCGTCAGGCTGATCGTCCGGTCGAAGACCGGGCGGTAGCGCGCGCCGACGGCCTTGCCGGCAAGCTGCTCGGCTGCCGTCGCGACCCCGTCGAGGAAGGCGACGCCGAAGAAATAAAAGCGCAGGAGGATCGTGTTGGCTGCGAGGATTTCGATGCCGAGCGTGCCGCTCTGCCGGGTGAAGAGCGACAGGCCGATCAGCAGCGCGAAGGAGCGGATCATCATGTCGCCATTGACCGAGAAGGCCCGGCGGAAAGCCGCAGCACCCGGCAGGCTCCAGGCCTTGGGATCGGTCTTCTTCCAGATGAGGTACAGGCCGGCGACCGCCGTCACCGCTTCCGCAACGAGCGAGGCGGCGGCGACACCCGCGACGCCCCAGCCCAGCCCCAGCACCCAGTAGATACTGAGCCCGGCATTGATCCCGTTCAGAAGCGTCTGCAGGATCATGCCCCAGAGCGCCTCGCCGCGTCCGATGATCCAGCCAAAGACGACGAAATTGAAGAGCACGAAGGGCGCCGACCAGATGCGCCAGGCGAAATAGGTCGATGCCGCCTCGGCGACGGCCCCGCTCGCGCCCATTGCGGCAAGGCCGAGTTCGCCAAGCGGCTTGTGGAAGACGAGGAGGGCGAGACCTCCGACGAGCGCGATGATCAGGCCGCTCGCCAGCATGCGCTGTTCCGCGTGCCTGTCGCCCGCACCGAGCGCCTGTGCCGTAAAACCGGTCGTGGCGCCGCGCAGGAAATTGAAGGTGACGAAGATGACGTCAAAGATGACGGCCGACAGGGCGACGCCGCCGATGAGCGCCTCGTCGCCGAGCTGCCCGATGACGCCCGTGGCGACCAGCCCGACCAGCGGGCTCGACAGATAGGCGATCATCATCGGAAGCGCGATCGTCAGGACGTCGCGATGGGTGATGTCGAAGGGGCGGACGGCGCCGCCCCCGTCAGTGCGGGAAAGCTGTTCCACTCATTCCTGCCGGTGCGGTTCGCCGAGCGTGTGCATCAACCGGTTCGCCCAGCCGAAGATCGCGACCGAATGGATGAGGTCGAGGATTTCAAGATCGTCGAGGCCGGTCTCGCGCAGGTGGTAGAACTGGTAGGTGCCGACATTGTCTGGATGGGCGGTCAGGTCCACGCCGAAGTTGAAAAGCGCCTGCTCGAACTCCGGCAGGTCGGCGTCAAGACCGTTCCTGTAGATTTCCTCCACCACCTCTGGCCGCTTCTCGATCTGGATGTAGCGGGCCGCATGCACGGCGGCACAGTAGATGCAATGGTTGACGAAGGAGGCGGCGAGCGCGCCGATCTCGCGGCCGCCGCGCGAAAGCCCGCCCTCGCTGTACATGATGTCGTTGAAGAGCGGCGTGCGCTCGCGAAGCGTCTCCGCCTCGTTGGCGAGCACCAGCACATAGGCTGAGACCTTCTTGTTGGACGGCGTGACCTTCAAGGCGTCCAGCTGTTCGGGCGTTGCCGTGTCCAGGTCGACCGGCCTGACATAGGGCTTCCAGTCGAGCGCCTCGACGGTGAATTCGTGAACGGCGTCCGACATGTCAGTTGTCCCTCAGCATCTTGAGGCCGGCCACGACCAGCACCTGGTAGTTGACGAAAGCGATGAGGCCGGCGAGCGTGACGATATCGCGGTCGTCGAGGCCGGCGGCGGCCAGCTTCTCGATATTGGCGCGCGTCGCCTCCTTGGGCGCGAGCGTCACCAGGTCGACATGGGCGAGGATCGCGGAAAGGCGCGCATCCGCATCGGCCGGGCCGGTGCCCGGATCGGCGATGGCGCTCAATACCGGATCTTCGCCATCGAGAAGCGCCCGGTAATGGGCGGCGAGTTCACCGGATTTCCAGAGCGTGGCCATGCGCGCGGCAAGCGCCGCCCTCATGCCGTAGGAGAAGTTGCGCGGCTCGGCGGGGCGAAGGGCAGCCTCGTAGCTCGTCTGGGTCAGGTGCTTGAGCTTGCCGCGCTGCTCGCGCAGCGCCTTCAGGTCCGGGAAGCGGTCGAGGCCGAGCACGGTGTCGATGACATCGGCGGCGGGGGAGGCGGTCATGGGCGTGTCCTCATTTCGCGCGTTCGTTCACGCGGTTTTCTGTGCCTGCACCGGCGCGTCGGCATCGGTCCACTCGGTTCCGTCGAGTTCCGGCTTCTCGTAGGCGAGCAGCGCTTCCCAGTGATAATCGACATCGCGGATGAAGAGCGAGGCGGCGACGCCGCGCGCAAGCCAGAGCGCGCCCTCGCTGATCGCCGGAATGTCCCCGCTCACCTTGCCCACGCTGACGGAGGCGCCGTAGTTGAAGCAGTGGATGTCCTTCAGCCAGGGTGCCGTGCCCGGTTCCTTCTCGGTGAAGGAGAAATCGCCGTTCAGCCAGGGAAAGCGGCCGAGGCCGGGATTTTCCTCGCCCGCCGGCGGGTCGTAGCGGTCCTCCCAGCAGGCGATCCTGTCCTGGTAGGGCGCAAGCTCGCTCCGGCTCATGGGATCGATCGAGAAGCCGGTCCCCAGGATGACGAAATCGGTGCGGAAGACGCGGCCGTTCGTGGTGGTGATGACGACCTCGCCGTCCTCCTCCTTCATCGAGGCGATGGCGCAGCCGAAATGGAAATAGGCGTTCGGGTGACGGCTGACGCGCAACGTCGAATTGTGCGGTGCCGGCGTCTGCTGCTTGGCGGCATAGTCCATCAGGCGCCAGCGCCATTCCGGCGAGATCTCGGCGAAGCCGGCAATGACGCCGTAGGAGCCGATGCCCATGAGCTTGTTGATCGTCGGCATCTCCTTGCGGCGGGCGAGAAGGCGGACTTCGCCGGCACCCTGCTCCAGCGCTTCGGCCGCATTGTCCACCGCCGAGGCGCCGACGCCGATGACGACGACGCGCTTGCCCTTCAGCCGGTCGAAATCGATCTCGTCGGCCGAGTGCGCCCAGGACCTGTGCCGCTCCATGCCCTTGACGAAATCCGGAATCGTCGGCTCGCCGAGGCCGTCGCGGCCGGTCGCCATCACCAGCTTGCGGGTAACGATCGACGGACGGGCGCCGCCGGCGATCTCGAGTTCGAGAAGACTGTCCTCGCGCGGCAGGATGCGGGTGACATGCGTGTCGTTCTCGACCGGGACGTCCATGACCTCGCGATACCAGGACAGGTAATCCATCCACATGGGCCTGGGGATGCGGTAGAGCTCCTCCCATTCGCCCTCGCCGTAAAGCGCGGTGAACCACGCCCGGAAGCTGAGCGAGGCGACGCCGAGCGCCGGGCCGAGCAGGATCTTCGGTGAGCGCAGCGTCTCCATCCGGGCATAGGTGAGCCAGGGGCCCTCGAGCCCCTTCGGCGCGCGGTCGACGATACGAAGGTTGACGATGCCGGCGCGCGTCAGCGCATGCCAGGCGACGAGGCCGCACATGCCGCCGCCGATGACGACGACGTCGCTGACCGGCCCGCCGTCGGCCGTCGTGACCGGCTTCGACCAGTTGGCCGGCGGATAGTTGAGATAGCCGAGGTCCTGCTTCACGCGCGCATTGAGGCTGGAGAGCCGGCTTTGCTGCTGCTGTCTGTCGATCATGATTCCACTCTCCGTTTCAATCCGCCAGGAGGACGGCGTCGCGTTCGCGCCAGCCGATCCAGACGTCGTCCCCCTCGATATGCGACAGTGCCACGGGGTCGAGCTGGACCAGCAGGCTGGTGCCGTTTTCGAGCGTGACGGTGAGCGAGGTATGCGCGCCTTTGAAGACGCGGCCGGTTATGCGCCCCTTGAGCGCCAGCCGTCCCTCTGGCTTCTCCGTCAGACAGTAGAGGGCTTCCGGGCGCAGCGCGACCGTTACGACCTTGCCTGTCGCAGGCGACGTGCCGTTGACGTCCGCGTGGATGATGTTGCCCTGCCAGTCCAGGCTGGCGATATTGCCCGAGACGGAGACCACCTTGCCCTCGATGAAGTTGCTCCGGCCGATGAAGTCGGCGACGAAGCGGCTGCGCGGACGGGCGTAAAGCTCGTCCGGCCCGCCCATCTGCTCGATCCGTCCCTTGTTCATCACCACGATGACGTCGGACATGGTAAGCGCCTCTTCCTGGTCGTGCGTGACGAAGAGGAAGGTCTTGCCGGTCTTCTGCTGGATCGATTTCAGCTCGATCTGCATCTGCTGCCTCAGCTTGGCGTCGAGCGCCGAGAGCGGCTCGTCGAGCAGCAGCACGTTCGGGTCCGGTGCGAGCGCGCGCATCAGCGCCACGCGCTGGCGCTGGCCGCCGGACAGCTGGGCCGGCATGCGCTCGGCATAATCCGCGAGCGAGACGAGGGAGAGAAGCTCCGTGACGCGGCGATGGATCGCATCCTGCGCCAGGCCCTTCAGCTCCAGCCCGAAGGCGATGTTGCGCATGACGGAGAGATGCGGGAACAGCGCATAGTCCTGGAAGACGATGTTTACATTGCGCCGGTTCGGCGGCAGGTGCGAGATCGGCTTGCCATCGAGATAGATCTCGCCGGAGGTCGGGTCCTCGAAGCCGCCGAGCATGCGTAGCGTGGTCGACTTGCCGCAGCCCGACGGGCCGAGCAGCGTGACGAACTGGCCCGCATCGATGGCAAGGTCCAGATCCTCTACGGCGGCTTGCGTTCCGTAGAACTTGTTGACGTTCTTGAATTGGACGACAGGCTGCATACGCATCAGCTCCTGGAACGGCGGGTGAAGTATTCGGCATAGAGGCCGACAATGGTCGTGACGATGAGCACGATCGTCGCCATGGCGTTGATTTCCGGTGACATGCCGCCCTGCACCTTGGCGAAGATCAGCATGGGCAGGGTCGGCTGGTATCCGCCGAGGAAGAAGGTGCGCACGAAGTCGTCGATGCTGGTCAGCACGCAGAAGATCATGCCGCCGATGAGCGCGGGCATCAGATAGGGGATCGTCACGCGCAGGAAGGCGATGAACGGATCTGCCCCCAGATCGCGCGCGGCATCTACGAGGTTCGCCGGCATCGAGCGCAGGCGCGTCAGAACCATGATCACCACGAAGGGAACCGCGTGCACCGTGTGTGCGAGCACGATGGCGAAGGTTCCGGTCGGAATGTCCAGCGCGCGGATGAAGATGCGCATGGAAATGGCGTTGATGAGACCGGGGACGACGGCCGGCAGGCAGGCAAGCGCGAAGATCGCCGCCTTGCCCCAGATATTCTCCGCCGAGATCAGGAGCGCGATCCAGACCCCGATGATGGTGGCGCAGACCGTGGTCGCGAGCGCGATGCCGATGGAGTAGAGCGAGGCGTTGATGAACTGCCGGTCCTGCAGCACCTTCGCATACCAGTCGAGCGTCCAGCTGTTGATCGGGAAGGCGATGAAATTGGCATCCTTGAGGCTCATCACCATCATCAGCGACAGCGGCAGGACGAGATAGACCGCAAAGAGCCAGTAGGACGCGCCAAGCGCCGTCTTCGGCAGGTCGTTGAAATAGGTTCTCATCATCCTCTCCTCACATCAGCCGGACGGAGCGTCCGCCGACGATCCGCATGAAGAGCCCGACCGTCGTCAGCGAGACGGCGAGCATCAGCATCGAGAAGGCGGCGCCTTCCGGCCATTTGTCGTTCGAACCGTGGAAGAGGGTGGCGATGACCTCCGGGAAGATGACCGCGTTCGGTCCGCCGAGCAGCAGGGGCGCCGCGAAGACGCCGATGGTGGTGAGGTAGACGAGGCTGCAGCCCGACACGATGCCGTCCTTGGAAAGCGGCAGGATGACCCGGCGGAAGCGCTGGAACGGCCCGGCGCCGAGGTCGGATGCGGCGTGGATGAGCGGCGTCGGGATTTTCTCGATCGCCGAATAGAGCGGCAGCAGCATGTAGAGAGCCAGCAGGTAGACGACGCCGAAGCTCAGCGAGAAGAAGGTGTAGAGCATCGGGATCGGCCGGTCGATGAAGCCGAGCTCCCGCAGCAGCACGTTCACGGCGCCGCGGTTTGCAAGCAGCATGATGACCGAGAAGGTCCGGATCAGCTCGCCGGCCCAGAACGGAATGAGCAGCAGCAGCAGCGCGCGCATCCGGTTCTTCGGCTTCACCACTTTCGCGACGTAGTAGGCGACCGGATAGACGATCACCAGCGTCGAGACCGTCACGACGGCCGCGAAGATGAGGCTGCGCACGAACGGCATGAAATAGAGCCGGTCGGAGAAGAAGAAGCCGTAGTTCTCCAGCGTGTATCCGCTGTCCACGCCCGGCCGGGGCGGGTAGTTGGCAAGGAAGCTGATATTGGCCATCTGCAGAATGGGGCCGAGATGCAACGCGGCGATCCAAACGAGCGGCACGCCCGCCAGCACGGCAAGCCGGACCCAGCGGTTGCTGGCCAGAAGCCCGATCGTATTGCGGTAAAGGGTCGAATTGACCGTCCTGCCGATCCATCCGGCGTAGCGCGGCGGCGCCGTCGAGGTGACGGTTCGGGGCTGCATCGTCGTATCCACCATTCTCGTCGTTCCCGGCTTCGAAGGATGCCCATGCGCGGCCGGCCGAAGACCGGCCGCGCCTGTCGTCAGGATCAGGCCGCCTTGATCTCGGCGGCGGCCTTGTCGATCATCTCGTTCTTCATGTCGCGGTTGACGGAGCTGAAGAACTGGATGCGCTGGGCCTGCTCGTCGGGCAGCGAAAGGGCTGCGCGCTCACGATCGTCCAGCACGTCGTTGACGCCTGCGAAGGCCGAGGCGAAGCCGGACTGGCGGGTCATCGCCGCACCGATTTCCGGAGAGGAAAGGATCGCGTCGAGGAAGGTATAGGCGGCGTCCGCATTCGGCGCGTTGTTGACGACGTTGAACGAGTAGAGGAAGCCATAGGTGCCTTCCTTCGGCACCGAGATCTCGATCGGGTGGCCGTCCATGATGAGCTTGGCGGCCGGGCCGGACCAGACCTGTGCCAGATAGATGTCCTCGTTGAGGAACATCTGCTGCACCTCGGAGCCGGCGTCGTAATACTTGCGCACCTTGTCCTTGTGCTGGATCAGGAAGTCGCGGGCCTGGTTGGTGGCGGTCTGCGCGACATCCGGCTTGTCGCCATAGGTCACGTAGTCGCCGTCATTGCCCTGGTAGGTCATGACTATCGAGAGGAAGTCGGTGATGATATAGGAGGTAAGTCCCTTGAACTCGTCCTCGAACATAAGGCCCCAGGTATCGGTCTCCTTGGTGTATTCGGTGTTGCGCGCCAGGCCTTCATAGCCGGCAAGCAGCGGCAGGCCGTAGGTGGTGCCGTCGATGGTGAGCTGCGGCGCGCCCTTGTAGGCGGCGGCGAGCTTGTCCCAGTTCTTCAGGCGGCCGGTATCGAGCGCCGAAAGCAGGTTCGAGTTCAGGAACTGCGACAGGCGGTGACCGGTGACGGTGACGATGTCGGTGGAAGGCGTCGCACCCTCGGCGGTCAGCAGATTGTACTGCTTGCCCTGGTCGTCGGTGAGGCGGATGCGCACTTCGATGCCGGTATCCTTCTGGAACTGGTCGATGAAGGATTGGGGTACGAACTTGTCGTAGGTCGTGATGTTGACGACCTTGCTCTGGGCAAAGGCCGGACGGATAATGGCCGGAGCGGCAAGGATGCCGGTGCCGGCGGCAAGCAGCTTCAGCGTCGAGCGGCGTGTTGTGGTAAAGTCCTTCATGTCACTCTCTCCTTGTTTTGGTCTTTGCGGGCTCATTTTCATTCACGTCGGGCATGTCGCGGGCATCGCCGCCGGCCGGAGCGGGGTCGCCGGCGCGGCCGGAAAACGTGCGGTCCGCGATGCGCGCCATCTGGCGCGGGTCATGGATGACGAGATCCGGAATACGCCTGGATGCGACATCCACGATCTGCCGGATGAGCGCGCGCGCGCCGGCCGAAAGCGGGCGCGCCGTTGCGGAAAAAATCGCCCAGAGGAACGGGACATCGACATCGAGCGGCCGGATCGCAACGGGCGCAGACTGCAGGCCGTAGGCCGTGGCGGGCTCGATTACGGCAATGCCGAGCCCGGTCGAGGCGATCTGCACGGCGTTCATCGTCGCGTTCGTCGCGATGACGCGGGCGGGGCGGACATTCGCCGCCTTGAGCGCCTGATCGACCCGGTGGCGCAGGCGGAACGGGTTCGCCATGGTCACGAGTGTACGATCGGCAAGGTCGGCGATGGAAATGACGGACTTTTTCGCCAGCGGATCGTGATGGGCGACGGCAGCGACGCAGCGCCCCTCGAAGAAACCCTGCACTTCCAGGCCCGGCTGGTCGGCCGGCAGTGACGTCACGCAGAAATCCGCGGTGCGGCCGAGCACCGACTGGATGGCGGCTTCCGCCGGCATGCTGCGCAGCTGCATGGTGCGGGGAAGCCGCTCCGCGGGCAATTCGGCGAGAGCGAGCGGAATGATGCCGCTTGCGAAGGCCGGCGTCGCGGCGATCTCGATCGGTTCTGGCTCGCGGCCGGCAATCGCCTTGGCCCGGTCGCGCAGGTGGCCGATGCCGCTGAAGAAGCGCTCGGCATCGTCATGAAAGGCGACCCCTTCGTCCGTCGGCGTGATCTTGGGACCGTTGCGCTCGAACAGCGGAAAGCCCAGCGATGTCTCGAGATCCTGGATGAGGCGCGTCACCTGCGACTGCGAGCGATCGAGCAGCCGGGCGGCAGCGGTGATGCTGCCGGTGGACATGACTGCCAGAAATGCCTCGAGGTCGCGGACTTCCATGGGTATCATGCATTCCTTGCATTATGACAATTCTACTGTGCATAAAACGCATTCTGTGCGCTAGTGACAAAACACAAGATTTTTTTGTCTGGTGTTTTTGTAGAAAATACACCCCCGGCTGCCATATCGGCAGGGAAACCTTTGGCCAAACGGTGCCGGTGGCAGCCTTGCCCGGTGCTCGAAACGAACAGGGAGATAATCGATGCGGATTGGAATTCTCGGCGCGGGCGCGATCGCCTTCGGCATGGCGGCTTTCCTGGCTAGGGCTGGACACCAGCCCGTCCTGTGGTCTCCCTCCGGGGAGCGCACCCGCAAGCTCGCAGAAGGCGCGCCGCTGACAGCGACAGGCGCGGTCGAATTCTCCGGAACGGTTGCGGTCGCCCGCGACTGCGCCGACGCGGTCAAGGGCGTGGATGCGGTGGTCGTCGCCCTGCCCGCCAACGGCCACCGCCATGTCTTCGACGCCGCCGTTCCCCACCTTGTTTCCGGACAGCCCGTCATCATCAGCTCGCACAGCTCCTTCGGCGCATTGTACCTTGCCGGGCGTCTCGCCGAACGCGGCGTGCGCCTGCCCATTATCATCTGGGGCACGACGCTCCTGACCGGCCGCCAGCAGCCGGACGGCACCAGCGTTGCGGTCAATTCCGTGCGCCAGAAGGTCGATGTGGCAACATTGCCGAAGTCCGAAGCCGAGATGGGCAAGGCGCTTTGCACAGAGCTCTTCGGCGACCGGTTCGTCATCCGCGACGGCCTCCTCGCCATCGCGCTTTCAAACCTCAATCCGCAGAACCACCTCGGCATCGCGCTTCTCAACCTGACCCGCATGGAAAAGGGCGAAAAATGGGGCCAGGGTGAAAACGTCACGCCCGCCGTCGGGCGGCTCATCGAGGCGCTCGACCTTGAACGGCTGAGGATCGCCGAGAGCTTCGGCCTGTCCGTTCGCACGGTACAGGAACACTTCTCCCTGTCCTTCCACGTGCCAATGGGCACCGTGTCCGAGATGAACCAGCAGATGCATGCGGAAGGGCGCGGCGGCTTCGGCCCGGCGACCGTCGACAGCCGCTACATCTACGAGGACGTGCCCTTCGGCCTCGTGCCCACCAGCCTGCTCGGCCGCATCGCCGGCCGGCCGGCCATTCTGCACGAAGCCGGCATCAACATCTTCTCATCCTCGATGAACCGCGACCTGATTGCTGACAACGACCTTCTCCCGGCCCTGGACCTGGAGGGCATATCACCCGCTATCCTGATCGAGCGCTGCGAGAACTGGCCCGTGCCGGGCTGATCGGTGAGGCGTTGCCGACGTATCCGTTAAGGCCCGGATGTCCCTCAGTTAGACATGTGGCCTACGCACACTTCGGGAAATCGCTGCCGCCAGGGTTTCGGCGGCGCCTTGGCAGAAAATACGATATTTCTGTCATTTCCGTCAGAGCACGCGTTCGATACCCATAGCCTGGTAGCAATGCAGGATCGGAGCGCTGGATGTTCACGCGCTATCTTCTCCGCGCTTTGCGGGAGATCGGAGCTCGCTATGGGCATGGTACTGCCGAACCCGTCGCCATGCAGCGCGAACCGGGAGCAGGGCCATGAAGGCGTTGATCGCGGGGGCCGGTATCGGTGGATTGACGGCCGCCCTCTTCCTGCACCGGGCCGGGGTCGAGGTGGAGATCTTCGAGCGTGCGGATGCGGTGCGGGAGCTGGGCGTCGGCATCAACATGTTGCCGCATGCTGTCGGCCTTCTGGCCGAACTCGGACTGATGGACGACCTCGACGCAGCGGGAATCCGCACGCGCGGGCTGATCTATGCGACTCGGTTCGGCCAGGTCGTCTGGCAGGAGTTGCGCGGGATCGAGGCCGGTCATGCCGTGCCGCAGGTCAGCATCCATCGCGGCAGGCTGCTGGGCCTTATCCACAAGGCCGTCATCGAACGGCTGGGGCAGGGGATCATCCGCACGGGATGCCGCGTGCACGGCTTTGCGCAAGACGAGCGGAGCGTCACCGTTCAGCTGTCAGAAGGTGGTAGGGCATCGCAGGCGGGCGGTGACCTGCTGATCGGCGCTGACGGCATTCATTCGACTGTACGCGCAACGCTTTACCCGGATGAAGGTCCGCCCATCTGGAATGGTGTCATGCTTTGGCGCGGCGCCACGCGCTGGCCGAAATGGCGGGACGGCCGCACCATGGCAGTCGCCGGCGGCAACCATGCCAAATTCGTCTTCTATCCGATCGGCAAGGATCCGGACGATCCGGCCATGCGCCTTACCAACTGGGCCGTGATGGCCCGCAGCCGTGCGCCGCAGGCCGGGCGCTTCACCCTCGGGGACTGGAGTCGGCCGGGGAAACTCGCACGGGTCCTGCCGTTCGTGCGGGATCGCTTCCGCCTGGATTACGTCGATCCGGCCGGGATCATCCGCGCTACCGGCGCGTTCTACGAATATTCCAATTGCGATCGGGAGCCGTTGCCGCGCTGGTCGTTCGGACGCGTCACCCTGCTGGGAGATGCCGCCCATCCCATGTACCCCGTCGGCTCGAACGGCGCGAGCCAGGCCATCCTCGACGCCCGGTCCGTGGCAGAGCATCTGCGAACCCACGGGACCGTCGAGGCCGCGCTCGGCGCCTATGACAGCGAGCGCCGCCCGCCCACATCACAAGTCGTCCTGTCGAACCGCAGGGGTGGGCCGGAAGGCGTGATCGATCTCGTCGAGGCGCGCGCACCCGACGGTTTCGACGACATCGAGGCGGTCGCATCCTACGAGGAACGCGAGCAGGTCGTGCGCGGTTATGCAAGCCTGGCCGGCTTTGCTCCGAACAATGGGACGTTGCCGAAGGCGGAGCGCCGTAAGCCTTGAGGGAAAGCAGCCTTTCCCGTCACCTCAAGCGAGGACACGAAATGATCGACACGGAACGTATGATACGCCTTGCCGGGCGCCGGGAACTTGACGCCGTGGCTGCTCTTGTTGCCGATGCTTTCGCGCACTATCGGGGAGTTTTGCCGGCGCACATCTTCGATCCCTATTTGAAGGACTCGTGTGATTTCGCGAGCCGGTGGGGGCAGACGGACATTGCGGTGCTCGAGATGCAAGGGTGCCTCGTCGGGACGGTCACCTACTACGCAGACGCATCGCATGAGGGAATGGGCTGGCCTTCCGGCGTTGCAGGACTGCGAACATTGGCCGTCGCACCGTCGGCACAGGGGCATGGCTACGGTCGCGCACTGTGTTCGTGGTGCATAGGGCGCGCCCGCCAAGATGGAGCACATGCGCTCACGCTGCACACTGCCGAGTTCATGACGGCGGCATGCAAGCTGTATGAGGGCCTCGGTTTTCGCAGGCAACCTTCACACGACCTGGCGGCGTCAAGCGTTCTCGGGTTCGGTCCCGGCCTGGCCGATCAGATGATCATAGCATACGCCCTGCCGCTCGCGGATGCTGGACATGCGCCCGACCACTGATCGGCTGGTACGGAGGAGATCGAAGGAATTTCAAATGCCTGTGGAGGACTGGTGCAAAATGATGCTTTCGAGCAGCACTTGGGCTCCCAAAACGCAATGCTCCTTCCGTGCACTTTCGGCTGGGTTGTGGCTCAGGCCGTCTTTGCATGGAATAAAGATCATCGTCGTCGGCGCGATGCGCGACACATGGACAGAGTCATGGCCGGCGCCGGAGACGATATCGCGCCTGCTGGTTCCGAGCCGTTCCGCGGCACGTCGAACCGTTTCAATGCAATCATTATCAAAATGCACGGCCGGGCTGATCCAGACCGTCTGGAGATGCGCGCGCTTGCCGCACTGCTTCCGGATGAGATCTGTCACTTCGATCTCCAGTGAGTCGAGCCCGCCGTCTGTGACGTGGCGCAGGTCGAGGCTCATGCTCAGCTTGCCCGGAATGACGTTCCGGGAGGGCGAGTTGATCGACAGCTGGCCCGTCGTCGCCATGCCGCCCAGCTTGCGGGCTATTTCCTGGGCGCCAAGGACAATCGCGGCTGCGTCGGCGAGCGCATCGCAGCGCATGTCCATCGGTGTGGAGCCAGCATGGGCTTCCTGACCGGTGATGGCAAGATCGTACCAACGCATCGCCTGGACGCCGGTCACGACGCCGATCTCGATATCTTCCCGTTCCAGAACCGGCCCCTGCTCGATATGCAGTTCGAACATGGCGGCCAAGGACGTTTCTCCCAAGGGGGTCTCGCCGCGGTAGCCGATCTTTTCGATGGCTTCGGCGAAGGAAACGCCGCCGGTGTCGAGGCGGCTGTCCACAAAGGCTTGGTCGAAGACGCCGGCATGCGCGCCGGAGCCGAGCATGGCGGGCGCGAAACGAGCGCCTTCCTCGTTCGTCCAGTTGATGAGCATCACCGGATGCTCGGTTTCATAACCGGCGTCGTGCAACGTCCGCAGGACTTCCAGCCCGGCAAGAACGCCGAGGATTCCGTCGAACTTGCCCCCGGTTGGCTGCGTGTCGAGATGGCTGCCCATGGCGATTGGCAGTGCATGCTCCCTGGTGCCGGGGCGTGTCGCAAACATATTGCCGACCGTATCGACTTTAAGGCTGCAGCCGATGGCTTCGCACTGTTCGCGAAGCCAGTCGCGAACCTTCTTGTCTTCCGGTGAAAGCGTAAAGCGACGGATGCCGCCATCCGGGCCGGCGCCGAAGGCGGCGGTTTGCGTGATCGTCCGCCAAAGGCGTTCGCCGTTGATCGTCAGGTTGTGCATGCGTTTTCACTTCTTGCTCCGATACCGGAAGGGTTGGCGCGGCGGTTGAAGCCGCCACGCCGCAGGGTGGTCACAGCGCGATGCCGACGGATTTCACCTCGGTATAGAGAAGAATGGCCTCATAGCCCTGCTCGCGCCCCCAGCCGGACTGGTTGAAGCCGCCGAAGGGAAGCGCGGGGTCGATGACGTGGTGGGTGTTGACCCCGACCGTGCCTGCCTTCAGCTTCTTTGCGACCTTGTGGGCACGGCTGACATCGCGCGTGAAAACGCTGCCTGCCAATCCGTAGATCGAGTTGTTGGCCTCCTTGACGACGGAGTCGATATTGTCATCGTCGAAGGTGGCAACGACGAGGACCGGCCCGAAGATCTCTTCCTTGACGACAGACATGTCGGAGGTGGTTTCCGTCAGGATCGTCGGTTCGAGGAAGTATCCTTCCGTTCCCGCACGATTTCCGCCGCAATAGAGCTTGGCGCCATCGGCAAGTCCTGCCTTCACATATGCACTGACGCGGTCAAACTGCTCCTGGGACACAAGCGGCCCGATCTGGGTCTTCGGATCGAGGCCGACGCCGATCGACATGGATTCGGCGAAGGCCTTAAGGCCGGTCAAGATGGTATCGGCGATGTCCTTGTGCACGTACAGGCGGGTTCCGGCGGTGCAGGTCTGCCCCATATTGTAGAAGATGCCGTAGGCAATGGCGGGGATTGCAACAGCCGGGTCGGCGTCGGCAAAGACGATCATCGGCGACTTGCCTCCGAGCTCGAGCGAGACCTTCTTCAGGTTTCCCTTGGCCGCGTCGAGGATCTTCTTGCCAACTTCGGTGGAACCGGTGAAGGCGACCTTGTCGACATCGGGATGGGCGGCGAGGGCCGCGCCTGCCGTTTCGCCATAGCCTGTCACCACGTTGAAAACGCCAGCGGGGAAACCGGCCTCCTCGACGAGTTCGGCAAGACGCAGGGCCGTCAGCGGCGTCTGCTCGGCCGGCTTGAGGACGATGGTGCAGCCCGCAGCAAGCGCCGGGGCCACTTTCCAGACAGCCATCATGAAGGAGAAATTCCACGGCACGATCTGTCCGCAGACACCTACGGGTTCCCGCAGCGTATAGGCATGGAACGGAGCGCCAGCCGACAGCGGGATGGTCTGACCGCAGATTTTCGTGCTCCAGCCGGCCATGTAACGCAGCAGCTCGTAAGAAAAGGCAACGTCGCCGTTCCTGGCGTCCGTCACCGGTTTGCCATTGTCCAGCGCCTCGAGCTCCGCCAGTTCGTCCGCATGCCTTTCGACGAGATCGCCGAGCTTCCAGACGAGCTTTCCGCGGTCGGCCGGCGTCATGTTGGCCCATGGGCCGTCATCGAACGCCTTGCGGGCGGCGGCAACGGCGCGGTCGATATCGGCGGCCTTGCCCTCCGGGACACGATCGAAGGCCTTGCCGGTTGCGGGGTCGATGACGTCGATGGTGCCACCTTCCATAGCCGGAACCCACGTGCCGTCGATATAGAGCTTCTTTTCCTTCGCCACGAAGCGGGCAGCATCCGCGCCTAGGCGCTGGAGAGTTACAGGTGCGTTCATGATACTTTGCTCCCCTCGTCGATGTTCAGGCCTTGGCGGAAATTTCGTTGGCGGTGATCAGGATGACCTCACCGTCGAGGATCGGCTTTGCGATGCCGAAGAAGCGGGCGACGACGTCGGAATTGTTGTGCAGGTCCATCGCGGCGCGATCGACAAAGCGCTCGTATGTGGCAAACAGGCAGGGATCCTGCGCATCCTGGGAAATATGGAAGCCGATCGTGTCCGGCTCGTTGGCGCGCACATGCTCGGCGACTTCGAGCAGGGCCTGGGCCATGGTCTGCTCATAGCCCTTGCGGGCGCGGATGACGGCGGTGATGGTGATCATGATGACCTCGTTTTCTGGGTGTTGAAGGAGATCAGGCGGGCAGGAATTCGCCCGCCAGATCGGCGTCGTGCAGTTTGGCGGGGTCGATCTCGCCGGAGAGCTGGCCGCGCTTGATGACGAGGACGCGGGTGGCGAGATCGCTGATGAATTCGAGGTTCTGCTCCACGAGCAGGATCGAAAGGTTGCGCGAGCGGGCGAGGGCCTTCAGCGTGTCCTTCATTTCCTCGATGATGGACGGCTGAATGCCCTCGGTCGGCTCGTCGAGCAGGATCAGCTTGGGATGGGCGCACAGGCAGCGGGCAAGGGCGAGGATCTGCTGCTCGCCCCCGGAGAGCACCCCGCCGGCCCGCGACAGGATCGGCTTCAGCCGCGGCAGGTCCTCGATCACCTGATCGATGATCGCCTTGGCCTGTTTCGGGCTCTGGTGGGGGGCGCCGACGCGCAGATTGTCCATTACGGAAAGCGCCGGGAATATCTGGCGCCCTTGCGGGACATAGCCGATGCCGGCGCGGGAGCGAGCGGCGGGAGAGGCGCTGGTCACGTCGCGACCGGCAAGATGGATGCTGCCGCCAGTCGGGACGATGTGGCCCATCAGCGTGCGCAGCAGCGTTGATTTGCCCATGCCGTTATGGCCGAGAATGCCGACGAACTCGCCTTCCGCAATCGACAGGCTGATCCCGAAGAGGATCGGAATGCGGCCATAGCCGGACTGAAGGTTCTCGGCGGTCAGGAGATCAGGCGCCATGTTTTTTCCCCAGATAGACGTCCCGGACGGTCTGGTTCGCAAGGATGCTTTCCACATGGCCTTCCGCGAGGATGCGGCCCTGATGGAAGACGGTGACCTGGTCCGCGATCATGCGAATGAAGTGCATGTCATGCTCCACGACCACGACGGTATGGGTGCGGTTCAGATCGCGAATGATGGAGGCGAGGCGCTCCACCTCGCCGTCGGTCATGCCGGCGGCCGGCTCGTCGAGCAGCACGAGATCCGGATCGCTGGCGACAACCATCGCCAGTTCCACGAGCTGGCGCTGTCCATGGGCCATGCGCCCGAGTACGTTGCCCCGCAGCGGTGAAATGCCCACCCGCTCCATCACATCGGCGATCTTCTCCTCCCGTGCGGCAGCGTTCCGAACCGTGCGGAGCGCAAGCCAAAGGTTCTCGTGGGTGGTGAGACCGTCGAACAGGCTGGGCACCTGGGTCTTCACCCCGATGCCGGCACGGGCGATGTCATGCCGCTCCTTGCCGGCAATATCGGTGCCTTTGAAGAGGATATGCCCCCGGGTTGGCTTGTGGGTACCGGTGAGGCAGCGGAAGAAGGTGCTCTTGCCGGCGCCGTTGGGGCCGAGAAGGCAGCGCAGCTCGCCCTTCTTCAGGCGGAAATCCACGCCGTCGAGTGCCTTTACGCCGCCGAAATGCATGGCGACATCCCGCGCTTCGAGGAGATAGCCGCTCATCATGCGGCCTCCTCGCGCATATGTCCCGGGGACCCGCGGGGCGGGGTGGCGATGCGGGCAAGGAGCGCGGCGAGGGCCGGCTGGATGCCGCCCGGTACGAAGACCACGAAGACGACCAGCACCAGCCCGAGCACGATGTTGGGGTCGATAAGGCCGAGCTTGCCGAGTGCCGCCGCCGCGATTTGCAGGGCGAAGCAGGCCGCGACTGGGCCGAAGAGCGTGCCAAGGCCGCCGACCACGACCCAGATCAGCACCTGCGCGGCCATGGAAAGGCTGAACATGGTCGGGCTGACAAAGACGGAGTTGGCGAACAGCAATCCGGCCAGCCCCGCAATGCCCGCGGAGATGACGAAGATGGCGAGCTTCAGGCGCCTGGCATTGTAGCCGAGCAGTTCCGCCCGCACCTCGTTTTCCCGCACGGCAATCACGGCGCGGCCGAAGCGGGTGGTGATCAGCCTCTTGCAAAGGGCATAGGTTGCAAACAGGGCGATGCAGGCGAGCGTGAACAGGTTTGCAGGGGACAGCGGGATGCCGGTGAACGGCATTGTCAGCAGCGGCGTGTTGGGAATGCCGTTGAAGCCGCCGAGCCGCGCCTCGCCGATCCGCCAGGCGTCGCCGCCGGTGCTGTTGATCAGCTTGAACAGGATGAGCGTGACGGTGAGTGTGATGACACCGAGATAGACATCGCTGAGACGGCCATAGAACAGGAAATAACCGAGGCCGGCGGCAAAAAGGGCGGGAATCGCGATGGCGAACGCAGATGCCAGCGTTGTGTCGCCGAAGTTGATGGCGGCAATGGCATAGGCATAGGCGCCGAGGCCGAAGAACGCCGACTGGCCGAAACAAAGGATACCGCCGTAGCCCCAGAGAAGCGCAAGGCTCAGCGCAAAGACGCCCATGGACATGTAGAGCGTCACGTTGATCAGCGTGTAGAGCGGCGCAACCTTCGGGAAGATGACGATCGCTGCCAGCATGGCGACGGCTGCGAGCGCGACATGCGTGCCGCTGGCACGGCAGAACGTGGACAATGTCATGGTGCCCCCTTGAAGATGCGGCCGGTGATGCCTGTCGGCAGGAGGCGCAGGAAGATGGTGGCAGCCAGAAGCAGGGCCACGTCGCCGAGAACCGGTGTGGTGATGAAGGTGGAGACCGTGTTTATGCTGCCAAGCAGGGTCGAGCTCAGCGCCGTGCCGGTGATGACGCTGGCGCCGCCGGTGATGACGGTGATGAAGGCCTTGGCGACATATGCGACGCCCATGGTGGGCAAGACGCCGGATATCGGCGCAAGCAGCCCGCCCGCCAAGCCGCTGAGGGCGGAGCCGATCGCGAAGGTGACGGCGTAGACCCGCGAGGGTTCGATGCCGAGGGACGAGGCCATTTCCCGGTTCTGCATGGTTGCCCGGGCAACCAGGCCGACGCGGGTGAAGCGCAATATCGCGTAGCCCGCGGCAAAGACGACGAGGGCGATGCCGGCCAGCACGAAATCATACGCGCCGAGATTGTATTCACCGATGCGGAAGCTCCCGACCGGGGCGGCGACGCCGACGACGCGATTGCCGAAGAAGGTGGTGGCGAGCCCGATGAGCAGCAGGCTCAGGCCCCAGCTTGCCAGCATGGTGTCGACCATGCGGCCATAAAGACGGCGCATCACAAGGCGTTCGACCAGCACGCCGAGCACGGCCACGCTCAGCGGCGCGATCACCAGCATGGCGAGCCAGATGTTGATGCCGGCCTGCACGCTGAAGATGGCGGCAAAGCCGCCGAGCATGATGAACTCGCCATGGGCGAGGTTGATGACCCGCATCATGCCGAAGATGACGGCAAGCCCGACGCTGACAAGCGCGAGATTGCCGACGGCTCCAGCGATCTGGAGCAGCACAACAAGAAGATAGTCCACTGGATTTGTCCCGTATGGGCTCCCGGTGCGCGGCCTGCCACGCGCCGGGAGGCAATGCGTCCGCGGCTACTGGATGACGTATTGCTGGTTGTCGTTCGGGTTGGCGACCAGGTCGCAAACGGCAGCCGTGTCGGCTGGCGGCTGGTTTGCGAAGCTTTCGAGGATTTCGAAGCTGTGGTCCTTGACCCGGCCGATATGGACGTCCGTGGCGCAATGGTGCGTCTTGGGATCAATCGTCGAGGAGCCGCCGGGGCCGTCCACCGTCGAGCCGCTCTCGATCGCCTCTATGACCGCCATGCGATCAAGGGAGTTCGCCTTCCTGACGCCGTTTGCCCAATGGTGGACGGCGTTGTAGGTCGCCGAGGCGTGCTCGGTCACATAGGGCGCCTTGTCTCCGAACTTCTGGTGGTAGCGTTTCACGAAGGCCTCGTTGGCCGGCGACTTTATCTCCTGGAAGTAGCCGAACGCGGCCATGACGCCATCGGATTCGGCGGGTGTCAGGACGATGTGCTCGTTACCGCCTCCGAAAGACGTGGAGACGATCGGGATCTGGCCTGCCATGCCCGCCGCCGCCCACTGGCGGAAGAAGGACATATGGTTGCCGCCCACCAGGAGCGTATAGATCACGTCGGGCTTTTCGCGCTGAATCTTCTGGATCGCCGCGCTGAAATCCGTGACGTCGAGCGGGAAGAATTCGGCGGCAATGACTTCGCCGCCGGCTTGCGCGGTAAAGTCGCGTACCCACTTGGCGGAAATCTGACCGTAATTGTAGTCCGCTGCCAGAACATAGACCTTCTTGCCGAAGTTCTTGACGGCAAAGGGCATCAGCTGGCCGATCGTCTGCGAAGGGGTCGAGCCCGTCAGGAAGGTGTTGCGGTCGCAGACACCGCCCTCGTAGAGCGGCGAGTAGAAGTAGAGCGTCTGGTAACGGCCGAGGATTGGCCGGATGGCTTCGCGGGAGGCGCTGGTGATGCCGCCGAAGACCGTTGCAGCCTGCAGGCTCGTTGCGGCTTCCGTCGCAAACTGCGTATAGAGTTGGATGTTGGATTGCGGATCGTACTTCTGGACCTTGATCTGGCGACCGAGCAGGCCGCCGGCCTCGTTCAGTTCGGAAACGGCAAGATCGAGGCAGGCGTCGATCGGCTGGCCGTAGATCTCGAGACCGCCGGAAAGATCGTAGATGCTTGCGATCGTGATGTCGTCGGCCGCAAAGCTGCGATTGACCCACGGTGCGGTCAGAACAGCGGCCGTGCCGCCGAGAAACAGGCGTCTGCTGATTTTCATGAGTTCACCCTCTTTTATAGCTCCGGATAGGCGCACGAATCCGCTCCGGCAGGCGGCAGCCTGCAGGCCCGGCCCGAACCGGAAGGAAGCGGGCAGGAGGATTTCATGCGGTCGATATGTTTATATATTCAATATTTTCTTTTTCAAGTATTTTTATAAGGCGACAGGTTTTGTCTTCCGCAGCCCTTTGGCGAAGCTGGAAAGCGCTTTCAAAACAGCCGGATGGGGAAGATGCGGCGCACGCCTTTCAAGCGCGGTCCGGATTTGCGGGCTGAACCTGTGCTATCTGTTTATCGAAGCTCGGAAATTCCGGATCAGGCGTTGTCGAAGCTGCGCAAGACTTCGAACTCGGTGCCTTCGGCGCGGGCGAGATAGGTCGGCCCGGAGGCGACGCCGTTTCGAACCGTGGTTACGCCGCGCGGGCTTTCGAAGCTCAAGCCTTCGAAGGCCTGCGACAGGGCATCGATTTCAAGCGACTGCGCGCGGGTTGCCAGGGCGCCGAAGAAGCGAAGGCCTTCATAGCAGGCTTCGCTCAACACGCCCTGCACGGGCGCCGTCACGCCAAAAGCATCCCGGTAGCGTTTGAGAAAGGTGTGGTTCTCCGGCGTCTGCAACGCACTGAAATAGCCTGCGGCACAAAACAGGTTCTCGGTATTGTCCGCGCCAATCGCCATCAGCGTATTTTCCTCGACAGCGCCCGACAGGCGCAGGATATGGCGGGAAAGGCCGCGTTCGGCAAACATGCGGTTGAACGGCACGCATTCCGAACCGACAAGGGAGAGGAAAACGATATCGGGATTGGCCGCCTCGATCATATCGACAAGGTGGGTCGTGTCATAGCCAAGCCCGACATACTCCTCGCCGACGACCGCTCCGCCACGCCCCAGAACGAAATCGCGCACCCAGTTGTGCGAAGCCCTGGGCCAAACGTAATCATTGCCGACCAGAAACCAGCGCCTGGCCGCCTGATTGTCCATGAAATGGCTGACCGGACCTGAAAACTGCCTTTCGGGCACCTCGCCTATGCTGAAGACCTTCTCGCTTTCCGTGCCGCCTTCAAAGAGCGGCGCGAAGACATAGGGCACACGATCGGCCAGCGCACGGGCGAGTTCGACCCTGACGGAGGAGAGGTGGACGCCGATCAACGCATTGGCGCCCTGGCGCTCGACAAGGTCGCGGGCGCGCTCGACAACGGCTTGCGGGCTGCCGCCGGCGTCGGCCGCCAGAAGCTCTATCTGCCGGCCAAGTATGCCGCCTTTTTCGTTGAGCTCCGCCGCCGCGAGAACGGCGCTGTACTGGCAGGATGGCCCCCAGATCGCATCCGCGCCCTGAAAGGGAACCAGCAGCCCGATCCGGATGGGCTCACGCTTGCGCGACGCAAACGCTTTGTGTCCGCGCGCGTTTTGCGAAAACGGAAACGAACCCCGGGGAGCCTTTGGCAGACGCGAGGAGGTCGGGCCGCGCATCCATATGCTGCGGGCGCCACCGGCCAGGGCGAAATCGAGCGTCACGGCATTCTCCCCTTTTTGTTTTTCGCTCCACCCCAGACACACGCTCCGCAATGCCGGATTGTGAATGTTTTGTTTTCGTTGGCGCCAGCCTATGCGGCAGGACAGAAGCACTATATATACAGTTTCCGATTAAACAATTGCTGATTAAAGAATCATGGCCGAACGCTTGCTCAACGAACATCTTTCGCATCTGCTTGCCCAGGCAAATCGCCATCTGAGCCGGCAGTTGACGGCCGAGGGCGTGTCGCTGGACCAGTGGCGCCTGATGAAGGTTCTTTCGGAATCAGGCGGCTTGCCGATGGGCAAGCTCGCGGAGGAGTTGGCGCTAAACCTGCCGACGCTGACAAAGCTGGTCGATCGCATGGTGCAGGACGCTCTGGTCTACCGGGTTCCGGATCCGGCGGATCGTCGCAAGGTCCGCATGTTCCTGTCCGACAAAGGCGCCGCGATGCTTGCGTCGCAAAACAAGCGGGTCGAGGAGCATGAGGCCAAGGTCGAGGACAGCTATGGCAACGAGGATGCCCAGCGCCTGAAAACCATGTTGGAGAGCTTCATCAAGCAGATCGTTTGACCTCGATGAAACGAATCCGGTTGTTTGCTGTAAGCTAGACGACGTCCTCAGCCTGTCGATGGCGCGCGCGCTCGAAGCAACGGATGTCGCGAAGGCCGTCGCCCGGTTGGAACGGCATCGGGCTGCTTTCGTCCTGATGTTCACCGATATCCAGATGCCGGGCGACCGCAACGGCTTTGACCGCGCGCAGGAGGTCGCCGAACGATGGCCGTCTCCGGAGCAGCTTCCCGAGCGAGTGGTCTTCATCCGGAAACCGTTCCTTCCCGATGGCGAAAAGCCAGGGACGCTGAAGCGGAAGGAGGCGTAGTCTGCAAAGCCATCCAAAGGTCGGTGCGATCTCCGGAATTCATGGCGGTGATGTGCCTCGTGCCGGCTCATGCCATTGCGGTCAGCTGGAAACGGCGGGCTGGCAGGACTACCTACACAGAGTACAGGTGGGCGATGAACAAACATAATCTACCGATCGAACGACTGGCACGCCTCCGGAGGATGCGCGGCTTGGCACGGCTGATGGATACGGCGCTGCGCATTCCCGGCACGCGGGTCTCGCTTGGGGCGGATTCAGTCCTGGGCCTGATCCCCGGCATCGGCGATTTTGCCGCAGCCGCCGTCAGCCTCGTCATCGTCAATGAGGCGCGTCGTCTCGGCGTCCCGAATGACAAGCTCGTCAGGATGCTGTTCAATGTCGGGTTCGACACGGTTGCGGGAAGCGTGCCGGTGCTTGGCGACGTCTTCGACGTCTATTTCAAGTCCAACCATCGTAATCTTCAATTGGTGCTGGACCACTTCGGGCTCGATCATGCCGACCTCGATCGCTAGCTCCACTTCCGCGGCACGGCGGTCGTCATCATCTCATCGCCTATTGCTTCGCCGCGGTGGTTGACGCGAACTCCCGCTCAGGGCAGGGCTATGACGTCCTTGGGAGGTTTTCGGCTCCGGCGAGCGCTCACCCGACAAAATCGTCCATAACTGACGTGACCTTCCCGACAACGACGTCGGCGTCCGCAACGCCCTGTCCCTTTTGTTCTCCTGCCCAAGCGGCCTGCACCTCCTTGTACCGGGTGGCTGCCTGGAACTGCCGCACCTCCGCAGGTTCAAGGATCCGTACGGTCGCACCGGCCTTCCTCAGGTCCTCCAGCTGCGCGTCGAAGCTCTTGTCCATGGCAGCACCCAGTGTCTGGTAGGAGCTTCTGGCGGCACGACGGATGGCGTTCCTGTCTTCCTGCGCAAGGCTGTTCCAGACATCCTTGTTCATGGACAGGATGTAGACATGGCCTAACCACAAATCCCTTGAAACCAGCACATGTGGTGCTGTTTCGTGAACTTTCAGCATGTAGCCGCTGTCGACGTTCACCATGAGGCCATCCAGTTCCTTCGCCTTCAAGGCGGCGGGGATTTCCGGTCCCCAGTGCATGGTCACGGGCATAGCCCCGGTGTTCTTGAGGAAATCCAGATGCCAGAAGCTGGCGGATCGCCACTTGCCACCCCGCAGGTCTTCCAGGCCGGCCATGGGCGCGTTGCGGAAAAACGCCACCGGATATCCCGTGCCGAAATAGATCTGGACGATGTTGTTCTTGTCCAGCTCCGCCGGGAAGGCGGGGACTTCCGCATAGACGCGCTCGAAGAAATCGATCTGCCGGCCGCCGACCGGACCAGTGATGAAACTCTTGAATATCTGGTGCAGCGGCAGCTGCCTTGCGGTGTATTCCGGCACGACGGTGCCGATGTCGGTGGTTCCATCGGTCACGGCGCCGAGTGCGTCATAGGCTGCGGCGATCTCGCCGTTCCAGTGATCCTCGATCTTGAGGCGTCCGTTCGATTCCGCCTCGATCGCCGGAAACACGACGTCCTTGAGGAAACGGGTTCGCATTCCGCCGAGCGGCTCATGATCGCTGAACTTGAGGACACGGGGCGCCTGGGCCATCGCCTTGGAAGCCGTCATCGACAGCGCGGGCGCGGATGTGACGGCGGCTGCACCGGCGGCGGACACCAGGAACCGCCTGCGGGTCATCCGGGGTCCACTCCAACCTTTGATATCATCGATCATCTCGTTGTCCTTTGCTTGCCGCGACCTGAAACCGAGCTTTGCACGCCATCGCTGGAGGCTGTCGTTGCCCGTCGCTCCGGACGCCGCGCTTGACCAGCAGGTGATGTCGTCAATATAACTGAACAATCCTTCACTTCGGTATTCGCATTTGGAAAGCGCCGTTCCTCAACGACTCCAGCCACGAAAACCGCCTGTCCAGGCGCGCGCTGGCGCGACTATCGAAGCCATTCACGAGGCTGCTATTCAGGTTTTGCTCTCGGAGGGTCTGGCACGGCTGACGACGACACGGGTGGCAGAGCGCGCCGGGGTTTCGGTCGGCACGCTCTACCAGTATTTCCCGAACAAGGATGCGCTGCTCTATGCGATCCTGCTGCGCCATTTCGAGGACATGGCCGAGGCGATCGAGCGCGTCAGCGCCGACGGGGCCAAACGACCACTTTCCGATCTCGCCGACAGCATCGCCGATGCCTATGTCTCCGTGAAGATCGCGCGTCCCGATGCAACGACCGCTCTTTACCGGGTCGCCGGCGCGATAGATCAGTTCCGATTGTCCGCAGGTGTCTACAAGCGGCTGGAAACGGCTGTCGTAAGGGGGCTCGAAAACGCCTCCGATGCAAGATACGGCGATTTCGGGCGGGTCGCCTTCACGCTTCTGTCAGCCCTTGCCGGGCTCTCTCGCGGAAGCTTCGGCGCCTTGGCTTCAGGGCCCGAGGTGCTCAGCAGATTTCGCGAGGAGGCCCGCCTCTTGTCGAGGGCTTACCTCCGGGCAGCCGCGGACGACTGACGAGCAAGTACAAGCAGCAAGATGATCCCGATGGCCGTGACCGGCCATGGCAAGGCTGATCCCATCTTTCCTCAAAATCGCTGGACGCCTGCGATAAAGGAAACCGCCACCGGCATTCTCCTTGATGACGTGGCCGAAGGCCTGTTCCCACGCCCGTACAGAATGCCACCTGCGGGGAGGCTGGAGCCCCCGCGCCGGGCGTCTGCTATTGGGCTTGTCAGGCGGCGCCCGCGAAAATATGAAGGAATTCATCATATTTGGGGCAGGCTTTCATGAGCGCAATGGCGGTAAAGGAAACCCGGGTCTCGGCCGCACCTCCAATCCGCTCGCCGCGCCGGAGGCCCTCGGTGTTTCGCGCGGGGCGACGATCGCCGTGCTGCTTGTTGTCGTCTCGACGACGGCGCTCGATCCGGTCCTTTTCTCCATCGGCGCGGCGGCCGGCGCCTTCACCGTCTCGGCGGGCATCGGCCTTGCGCTCGTGCGCGGCCGGGCGCGGCCGGAGCGCACGCTGCTCGGTGGCCTTGCCGTCACCATGATGGCGGCGGCGGGCGGCGGCGTGCCGGCCGGGATGCGCGACACAGGCCGGTTGCATTCCGGGGGCCGATGGATCAAAGCTAGGCGGCCGGGCGGGACCGTAACGCCTCTGTTGGAAAGAGCAGTCGCATGGAACAGTCCGTCCTCATCGACATCGGCCTGCCGGTTGCCGTCTTCATCATCATGACGGGCATCGGCATGACGCTCGCCCCCGTTGATTTCCACCGCGTGGCCATGCGGCCGAAGGCCCTGATCTGGGGCATCGCGGCCGCGCTCCTGCTTCTTCCGCTGGTGGGTCTGTCGCTTGCCGTGCTCATGGGCCTGCCGCCGGAAATCGCGGTCGGTCTCGTTATCGTTGCCGCTTGCCCGATCGGCACCACGTCCAGCCTGTTTTCCTACCTCGCGCGGGGGGACCTGGCGTTGTCGATCGCGTTGAGTGCCGTCGGCAGTCTGGTCGCGATTGCGACGCTGCCGCTTTTCGCCAATTTCGCGATCGAACGCCTGAGTGACGGCGATGCCCGCATCTACCTCCCCGTGCTGCGCACGATCGGGGTGATGATCACGATCATCCTGTTTCCCGTGATCGTCGGCATGGGGATCCGGCACAAGGCCCCCGCTCTTGCCGTCCGTGCGGAAAAGCTGGTCGGCGCCTTTGGCCTGGTGGTGCTGGTGGCACTGATCGTCGGAATCGGTATTTCGGTGTATGAGCGATGGCTGGAGATTCTCGTCAATGCGGGGCCGGCGGTCATCGCCCTGGTTTTCTGCGCGATCGCCCTCGGTTTGCTGGGTTCACGGGTGCTTGGCCTGTCTGCTGCCGAGGCCGTCACGGTGACCCTTTCGATCAGCATTCGAAACGCGGCGATCGGCATGGTTCTCGCAATCACCATGATGCACTCGCCGGAAGTGGCCGTACCGCCGGCATTGTTCGGCCTTTTGATGTATGCGACCGGCTTCGGCCTCGTTGCCTATGGTCGCATGACCATCAAGGCTCAAGCCTGAGGCGTCGTGGCGCTGTTCGGCAAGATTTTCCTTCACGAGCATCTCGGGGCAGCCAGCACAGGCCCCGGCCGTGTGTGGCAACCTCGCGCAGGCCGACGCTGATCGAGTTTTCGTGCACCGTGCGGCGTTGGAACGGCCTGTCGGCGAAAGCCGCAGGGCGGTACCGAAGAACGAGACCTGGCCGTAGTCCAGATAGGGCACCTTGATCCGGCTCTGCGCGGCATGCGCGAGAACGTCATCGTGGTCGCAGGTCGGCGGCGTCCTTCATGTCGTCCGAAATGACCGTGCCGTCGAAGTCCGAGCCCAGCGCCACAGGGTCGATCCCGATGCGCTCGACGATGTAGTCGATCGACATGCCGCATCAGCCCCGCATCGTGCAGAAGGTAGAGGAGGACGGCGCCGACCGCCTCCTTCGATATGGAAGACCGCGGCGAAGCGCATCGCCAATTCCCCAAAACGTTTTGGGCTTGACGTCCAAAACGTTTTGGGGAATCAAATAGGCCATCGGGAGGAATGGCATGTCCAACATCAAGCAACTTGCGAAGGCTCTCGGCCTGTCGATCACAACGGTTTCGCGGGCCCTGGACGGCTATCCCGATGTGTCTGCCGCCACGCGGGAGCGCGTGCGCCTGGCCGCCGAGAAAGCCGGATACCACCCGAATGCCTGGGCGCGCCGGCTGCGCAAGCAGCGGGCCGAGCTGGTCGCCGTTCCGCTGCCGAGCGATCCTGGCCATATCGGCCCGCCGCACTTCCTGGACATGCTGACGGGCTGCGCCGAGCACCTGGCCAATGCGGGCCTCAACCTGGTGATCGCCCCGGTCCCGCGTGGCGAAAGCGAACTGGAACTCTGCCAGCGCTTCGTCGATGGCCGCCGCGTCGACGCCATGCTTCTCGTGCGAACCAGGCGACAGGACGAGCGCGTCGAATTCCTGCAGTCGCGAGGCATTCCCTTCGTGACCAACGGTCGGACGGAATCGCCCGTGCCCCATCCCTTCATCGATGGCGACGGCTTTGCCGGCTTTCACCGGGCAACGATGCGCTTTCACGCCGTCGGCCATCGCCGCATCGGCCATATCGCCGGGCCGCAGGAATACTATTTCGCCCATGTCCGGCGCTGCGGCTGGCAGGCGGCCATGGAGGAGCTCGGCCTTGACGCCGATCTTTGCGCCGAGGGCGTGCCGATAGAGCAGGGCGGCTACCGGGCGGCGCTCGAATTGCTCGGCCGGCCCGATCGGCCGACCGCGCTCGTCTGCGCGACGGACGAAATGGCGATCGGCGCGCTCCGGGCGCTGCGCGAAGTGGAGGGCGGCGCGGCGGTCGACGTCGTCGCGCACGACGACCTGCCGATGGGCGCGTTCACCAGTCCGCCGCTGTCGACCATGCGCATGACGGGGGAGAATCTCGGCGCGAACTTCGCCTCGCTCCTGCTGCGCGCCATTGCCGGCGAGCCGGCAGAAACCCTGCAGGAGCTGCATGGCATCGAATTCGTCGATCGCGAGAGCCATCGCCGCAGCGCGCTGACGCGCTGAGCACATTCACATCGTTGATAAGGAGGAGAACATGAAACGATTGCTGTCATTTGGAATCCTGGCCACGATCGTTGCGGCGCTCGCTTCGCCGTCGCTCGCCCAGACGGTCTTTCTCTCCACGCAGCTCCGCCCGATCGAGGAGGCGACGGTCGTCCGCGAGGAGATTCTCAAGGGGCTTGACGCCCCGGTCGATTACATCGTTGAGGAGCCGCCGCAATTTGCCGTGCGCATGGAAGCCGAGCGCCAGGCCGGCAAGCACACGATCAGCCTCGTCGGCGCGCTTCACGGCGAGCTGTCGCCCATCGCCGACAAGGACGCGCTGGAGCCGCTCGACACGCTGGCCGCTAAACTGGCCGAAGCCGGCATGCCGCAGTCCTTCCTCGACCTCGGCAAGCTCGGCAAGTCCAGCCAGCAGTACATTCCCTGGCTGCAGGCGACCTATGTGATGGCCGCCCACAAGGATGCGTTGCAATACCTGCCGGAAGGCGCCGATGTGAAGGCGCTGACCTACGACCAGCTCATCGCCTGGGGCAAGGCGATGCAGGAGGCGACGGGCCAGCCGCAGATCGGTTTCCCGGCCGGTCCGAAGGGGCTGATGGCGCGGTATTTCGAGGGCTATTTCTATCCGTCCTTCACGGGAGGGGTGGTGCGGACCTTCCGCAATGCCGATGCGGTCGCCGGCTGGGAGACGTTCAAGGAGCTCTGGTCGGTCGTGACGCCGAACTCCACCAATTACGACTTCATGCAGGAGCCGCTCGCCGCGGGCGAAGTGATGGTCGCATGGGACCACGTCGCGCGCCTCAAGAACGCGATCTCCGCCGCGCCCGACGACTATGTCGTCTTCCCGGCGCCGGCCGGCTCGAAGGGGCGGGGATACATGCCGGTCATCGCCGGCCTTGCGATCCCCAAGGGCGCACCGGATGTGGTCGGGGCGACCGCCGTCATCGAGCATCTGACGAAACCGGATACGCAGCTCCTGACCGCCACGCATGTCGGCTTCTTCCCGACCCTCAACATCGACCTGCCGACGGATCTCGATCCGGGCGTCGCGCTTCTGGCCGGCGCGGTCAAGGCGACGCAGTCGGCCGAGGATGCGGTCATCTCGCTGCTTCCCGTCGGCCTCGGCGACAAGGGCGGCGAGTTCAACAAGGTCTACATGGACAGCTTCCAGCGCATCGTCCTGCAGAACGAGCCGGTCGCCGATGTCCTGAAATCCCAGGGCGACGTGCTTGCCAAGCTGATGGCTGACACCGGTGCGGCCTGCTGGGCGCCGGATGCCGCAAGCGATGGGGCCTGCCCGGTGGAATAAGCCTCCCAAGGCAACCGCGGCCGGGCCTTCGTGCCCGGCCGCATCCCAGACGTCCTGCCGGGGCGGAGGGCCAGAGGCCGCCTCCGCTCGCGGTGCGCTGCATGTCCTGCGAGGCAAGAGCCCATGACCAATGATCGCCCCTGGCTACCCTATGCCCTGATACTGCCATCCGTCGCCTTTCTCGCCCTGCTCTTCGTGGTGCCGCTGGTGCAGACCGTGTGGCTCGCGCTGTCGGAAAACGGCGCGCCGTCGCTTGCCAATATCCGCACGATGGCGGGCGACATCAATTTCGCCCGGTCCGTGCAGAACACGTTCCTGCTGGCGCTCGCCGTCATCCCCGTGCAGATCGCCATCGCCCTTGCCATGGGCACGCTGGTCTCGAAGATCGGCGCGGGGCGCGAGACGATCCTGTGGATCTGGACCATTCCGCTCGGCATCTCCGATCTTGCGGCCGGCATGGTCTGGCTCGCGATCCTGCAGAACACCGGCTATCTCAACTCGCTGCTCTTCGGCCTCGGGCTGATCGAGCGGCAGACCGCCTGGCTCACCTACCAGACGCCGGTGGCGCTCTTCATCGGCATCGCGATCGCCGAGATCTGGCGCGGCACGGCGATCGTCATGGTCATCATCGTCGCCGGCCTCAACCAGGTGCCGAAGGAATTCCGCGAGGCGGCCGAGGTCTTCGGCGCCGGCCCGTGGACGCGCTTCTGGCGCATCACCCTGCCGCTCATCCGCCCGGCGCTGCAATCGGCGCTCATCCTGCGCACGGTTCTCGCCTTCGAGGTCTTCGCCGTCGTCTACGCGCTCGGCGGGCGCAATTTCCCGGTCCTCGTCGGCGAGGCCTATGCCTGGCAGAACCAGAACCAGAACTATGGCGTGGCCGCTGCCTATGCGGTGCTCATCATGGTCATCTCGCTTGCCGCCACCCTCGTCTATCTCAAGATCGTCAAGGTCGATCCGGAGCGCCTGCCATGAGCACAGCCACGAAGACTGCGGGATTTTCCTCCTCGCGCCGACTCCTTCTTTGGAGCGGCATCGCCGCGCTCTGCTCCTGGGTCATCGTTCCCATCTATCTGGTGGCGATCGGCGCGCTCGGCGGGCGCACGGGCGTCTACCAATGGCCGAAGACCGGCCTGCCCACCGGCCTGTCGATCGAGCCTTTCCTCCTGTTCTTGAAGACCGAGGGCGTCGTCCAGAGCTTCCTCAACTCGCTCGGCGCGGCCGGCATCACCGTGGCGCTGTCGATCCTGCTCGGTGCGCCCGCCGGCTATGCGCTCGCCCGCTACACCTTCCCCGGCAAGGACGGCTACAGGCTGCTCGTTCTCCTCACCCGCGCCTTTCCGCTCGCGATCCTGGCCCTGCCGCTCACCGTCTCCTTCATCCGGCTCGGGCTCTACGACACGATCGTCGGCGTCGGCCTCATCCACACGGTGCTGGCGCTGCCCTTCGCCGCGCTCGTCACGCAGGGCATCTTCCTCGGCGTGCCGCGGGAACTGGAGGAGGCCGCCTGGGTGTTCGGCTGCACGCGCCTCCAGGCCTTCTTCAAGGTGGTGGCGCCGCTGGCGCTGCCGGGCATCGTCGCCACGGCCGTCTTCGCCTTCGTCATCTCATGGAACGAGGTCTTCGCGGCCTCCGTCCTGACGGTACGCAACCGCACGCTGACGGCCTACCTGCTGACGGTCCTGTCGGAAAGCCCGATGCACTACCGCTTCGCGGGCGGCCTCCTTCTCATCCTCCCCTCGGTCATCTTCATCTTCGCGGTCAGGCGCTACCTGTTCGCGATCTGGGGCATTTCCTCGAAATAACGGGACCAAGCCATGGCCAATATTGTCATAGACCGCATCCGCAAGGCCTTCGGCGCCTTCGAGGCCCTGAAAGAGGTCTCGCTGACGATCAACGACGGCGAGTTCGTCTCCCTGCTCGGCCCTTCGGGCTGCGGCAAGACCACGCTCCTGCGTATCATCGCCGGGCTCGAAAGCGCGACCGCCGGCGATATCCGCATCGGCGACCGCTCGATCATCGGCCTGCCGCCGAAGGAGCGCGGCCTTGCGATGGTCTTCCAGAACTACGCCGTCTTCCCGCACATGACCGTCTACGAGAACGTCGCCTTCGGCCTGCGCATGCAGAAGGCCGACGAGGCACGCGTGAAGAAGCAGGTCGAGAAGGCGGCCGGCCTTCTCCACATCGAGCCCTATCTCGACCGCTATCCGAACAAGCTTTCGGGCGGCCAGCGCCAGCGCGTGGCCGTCGCCCGGGCGCTTGCCGTCGAGCCGAAGGTGCTGCTGATGGACGAGCCGCTCTCCAACCTCGACGCGCTGCTGCGCCTGGAGATGCGCACCGAGCTCAAGACGGTGCTGCAGGCGGCCGGCACCACGACGATCTACGTGACGCACGACCAGACGGAGGCCATGGGCCTTTCCGACCGCATCGCGGTGATGCACGGCGGCGTGGTCGAGCAGGTGGGTGATCCAGTGGAGATCTACAACCATCCCGCCACGCGCTTCGTCGGCGGCTTCATCGGCAATCCGCCGATGAACTTCATCACCGTGCCGGTGGAGCGCGGCCATGTGGCCGCGGGGACGGAACAATTGTCCGTGCCGCAGGGCGCCGGCGACAGCGTGGTGCTCGGCCTTCGCGGCGAGGCCGTGGCGCTTGTGCCGCGCGAGGCCGGATTGGAGATGCAGGTCAGGGTGGCGGAGCCGATGGGCTCGCATCTCCTCCTGACAGGCTCGATCCAGGGACAGCCCGCCCGCGTCGTCCTGCCGCCGTCCGAAGCGGTCCGGAGCGGTGACGTGATCGGCCTCAGGCCCGACCGGAACCGCATCACCTGGCTTTCCCCGGAAAGCGGCAAGTCCTACCCGCCGTCGGCGGCATGAACACAGAAACATCAGAGCAGACCATGACAGACCATATCCAAGAAGCCAGACGCATCCTGGCCGTGAACGACCGCGGCGGTTATACGGTCCCCACCGACCGTCTCTATCCTTTCCAGTGGAACTGGGATTCGGCCTTCGTCGCGATGGGCTTTGCCCTCTACGACGTCGACCGGGCCTATCGCGAGCTGGAGCGCCTTGCCGAAGGCCAGTGGGCCGACGGCATGATCCCGCACATCGTCTTCCACCAGCCGAGCGACACCTATTTTCCCGGTCCCTCCGTCTGGCGCACGAAGCACGGCATTCCGACGTCGGGGATAACACAGCCGCCGGTCTTCGCCATTGCCCTTCGCCAGGTGCACGACGCCGCGGACGAGGGGGCAAGGGAGCGCACGCTTGCGCTCTATCTTGCCGCACTCAAATGGCATCGCTGGTGGTATGCCGCCCGCGACCCGGAGGGGACCGGCCTCGTCGCGCTGCTGCATCCCTGGGAAAGCGGCAGCGACAACTCGCCGGCCTGGGACGCGGCGATGGCGCGCGTGCCGACCACCACCACGACGCCCGTGGTGCGCAAGGACATCGGCCATGTGCATGCGGACATGCGGCCGCGCGACGAGGACTATCGCCGCTTCATCCATCTGTTGGATACCTATGCCGACTGCGGCTGGAACCCGGCGGATCAATGGGCGAGGGCGCCGTTCAAGGTCGCCGAAATCCAGACGACGGCCATCCTCCTGAAGGCGGGCGAGGATCTGGAGCATCTCGCACGCCTGTTCGGCAGGACGGAAGAGGCGGAAGAGATCGCGGCCTTCAACGCCCTCAGCCGCAAGGCCATCCTCGGCCAGTGGCGCCCGGCGCTGTCCCGCTTCGTCTCGCGCGACCTCGTATCCGGCGCGGACATCGAGGCGGCGACGCAGGCGGGCTTCCTCCCGCTTCTCGCGCTCGACCTGGAAGCCGCGATGGCGTCGGCGGCCGTTGCGGAGATGCGGCGCTGGTCGGCCGGTCTGAAGGTTGCGTTCCCGACGACGAAGCCCGGCCTTGCCGCCTATGAGCCGAAGCGCTACTGGCGTGGCCCCGCCTGGGGCATCATCAACTGGCTGCTGATGGAGGGGCTGCGCCGCAATGGCGAAGGCGCCTTCGCCGAGGAGCTGCGGGGCTCGACGCTTTCGGCAATCGAACGCGAAGGCTTTGCCGAGTACTTCGATCCGGAAACCGGCGAGGGCTGCGGCGGCCTCGGCTTTTCCTGGACCGCAGCTGCCTATCTGTGGCTCAAAAGGGGCGGGCGGTAGGGTTCGTCGGCGGGGCTTGCGTTCGGAACGTCCGTCGAGGCCTCGGCCCGCCGGTCGCGGACGAAGAGGGGGGCATTGGTGCGCACCATGCCGCCGAGATACCCGATGACACTGCGGATGCGCGGCACGTCGCGCATGTCGCGGTGGCAGAGCAGCCAGTAGCTGCGCCGCAGGTCCACGGTCTGCGGCAGCACGATTTCGAGTTCGGGATAACGCGCCGCGATAAAATGCGGCAGCACGCAGAGGCCGAGGCCGTTGCGCGTCGCCGTCAGCTGGGCGAAGATGCTCGAGCTTTGGAAAGCCGCCTTGATCCCGCGATGAACGTCTCCGAGATAGTCCAGTCCCGGAGCGAAGATCATGTCCTCGATATAGCCGATGAAGGGATGGGCCAGCAGGTCGTCCCGCGTCGAGATGGGCGGCTTCGCGGCCAGATAGGATCGTGCCCCGTAGACATGCAGGCTGTAGTCCAGGATCTTCTCGGCGAAATAGGGACCGGCCTTCGGCGGATCGAGCGTGACGGCGACGTCGGCCTCCTTGCGCGAGAGCGACATGATCTGCTGGATCGTCACCAGTTCCAGCGAGACCGCCGGACATTGCCGCACGAAGGCCGGCAGGTGCTCGGCGAAGAAGAAGTTGGAAAAGCCTTCGGGCGCGCTCAGCCGGACGACGCCGCGCTGCGACGTCGCGCCGGAAGAGATGTCGGCCTGGAGCCGCTCCGTCTCGCCCTCGATGCGCTCGGCCGTCTCGACGAAGCGCTGCCCCATCTGCGTGAGGATGTAGCCGCGCGCATTGCGCTCGAAGAGCTTGACCTTGAGGGTGAATTCCAGCCGGTCGATGCGGCGCGAGACCGTGGCATGGCTCGTGCGGAGTTGGCGTGCCGCCGCGGAAAGGTGTCCGGTCCGTGCCACCGCGAGGAAGAACTGCAGGTCGTCCCAGGTAAACTGCGGATGCACGCGCGTGGCTCCATCTGTTCAAAAATGAACAGGCTTTGTTCGCAAATAGCCAGCCATCCGCCCTTGTGTCAACGCCGAAATTCCGGAAACTGCAAGGCGAGCCAGACGCTTTGAGGAGAGTGTCCGGACATTTTTGAACAGATTGCACTTTCGTATTCTCTGGGAGGAGAAATCATGCGCACCAGATTGATTGCATCCATGGCCGTACTGCTCGCAAGCTCCACGGCGGCCTATGCCGACGCGTCCGACGGCGTGGTGAAGATCGGCATCCTGAACGACCAGTCCGGCGTCTATGCCAATTTCGGCGGCAAGTATTCCTACGAGGCGGCCAAGATGGCGGTCGAGGACTACGGTGGCAAGGTGCTGGGCGCATCCGTCGAGGTCATCACCGCCGACCACCAGAACAAGCCGGACATCGCTTCGAACATCGCGCGCCAATGGTACGACACCGAGCAGGTGGACGCGATCATGGAGCTGACGACGTCCTCCGTCGCGCTCGCCGTCCAGGCGATCTCCAAGGAAAAGAAGAAGATCGACATCGTCACCGGCGCGGCCACGACCGAACTGACGGGCGCCCAGTGCAGCCCCTACGGCTTCCATTGGGCCTACGACACCTATTCGCTCGCCGTCGGCACGGGCGGCGCGCTCGTGAAGGAAGGCGGCGACACCTGGTTCTTCCTGACCGCGGACTATGCCTTCGGCTATTCGCTCGAGGAAAACACCGCCAACTTCGTCAAGGCGAACGGCGGCACAGTCTCGGGGGCGGTGCGCCATCCGCTGGCGACCACGGACTATTCGTCCTTCCTGCTGCAGGCGCAATCGTCGGGCGCCAAGGTGATCGGCCTTGCCAATGCCGGCCTCGACACCTCCAACTCGATCAAGCAGGCAGCGGAATTCGGCATCGTCGCCGGCGGCCAGCGGCTCGCCGCGCTGCTCTTCACGCTGGCCGAGGTGCACGGCCTCGGCCTCGAAGCGGCCCAGGGCCTGACGCTGACGGAAGGCTTCTACTGGAACCGCACGCCCGAGGCGGCCGAGTTCGGCAAGCGCTTCTTCGACCGCACCGGCGCGATGCCGAACATGGTGCATGCCGGCACCTATTCCGCCGTCCTGCAATATCTGAAAGCGATCGAGAAGGCCGGGACCGACGAGACGGAAGCCGTCGCCAAGGCGCTGCACGAAATGCCGGTCAACGACGTCTTCGCCGAAAACGGCAAGGTCGGCGCCAATGGCCGCATGATCCACGACATGTACCTCATGGAAGTGAAGAAGCCCGGCGAGAGCGACGTGGCGTGGGACTACTACAAGGTGCTCGCGACCATTCCGGGCGACGAGGCCTTCATCGATCCGGCCAAGAGCGGCTGCCCGCTGGTCTCGCAGTAAGCGGCGGCCGGTTTGGTGATGACGCTCGCCGTACCACAAAGCAAGGAGGAGCCGCGGGTGGTGCTGTCCGCCCGCGGCCTCGGCATGCGCTTCGGCGACTTCAACGCTGTCAGCAACGTGGACCTCGACGTGCACCACGCGCGCGTCCATGCCCTCATCGGGCCGAACGGCGCGGGCAAGACGACGGTCTTCAACCTCCTGACCAAGTTCCTGACCCCGACCAGCGGCACGATCACCCTGCTCGGGACCGACATAACGGGCATGGCGCCGGACCGCGTCGCCCGCATGGGCCTGGTGCGGTCGTTCCAGATCTCCGCGGTCTTCCCGCACCTTTCCGTGCTCGACAATGTGCGCGTCGCCCTGCAGCGGCCGAACGGGCTCGCCACGCAGTTCTGGCGGCCGCTGTCGGCGCTCGACCGGCTGAACGAACGCGCCGACCAGCTCATTTCCGCCGTCGGCCTCTCGGAGGCACGCAATGTCATGGCAGCGGACCTTTCCTATGGGCGCAAGCGCGTGCTGGAGATCGCGACCACGCTGGCGCTCGATCCGAAGGTCCTGCTGCTCGACGAGCCGATGGCCGGCATGGGCGGGGAGGACGTCGCCGTCGTGGCGGGCATCATCCGCAATGTCGCGCGCGATCGCGCCGTGCTGATGGTGGAGCATAACCTGAAGGTCGTCGCCGACATCTGCGACCATGTGACCGTCCTCCAGCGCGGGGAGATCCTCGCGGAGGGCGACTATCGGACGGTGAGCGAGGACCCGCGGGTGCGCGTCGCCTATATGGGCACGGAGGAGGCCTGACATGGGAGCGCTTCTTCAGGTTGGCAACCTGCATGCCTGGTATGGCGAAAGCCACGTCCTGCACGGCGTCGACATGTCGGTCGGCGAGGGCGAGATGATCACCATCCTCGGCCGCAACGGCGTCGGCAAGACGACGACGCTGAGAACGATCATGGGCATCATCCGCCAGCGCCGCGGTGAGATCCGCTTCGCCGGCCGCGACATGCTGTCGGTGCCGCTTCACCGCACCGCCCATGCCGGTATCGGTTTCGTGCCGGAGGAGCGCGGCATCTTCGCGAGCCTCACCGTCGAGGAAAACCTGCTGCTGCCGCCGGTCGTGGCGGATGGCGGCATGGCGCTCGACGAGATCTACGAGCTCTTCCCGAACCTCCTGGAACGCCGGACGAGCCCCGGAACGAAACTGTCCGGCGGCGAGCAGCAGATGCTGGCCATGGCGCGCATCCTGCGCACCGGCGTCCGTCTCCTGATCCTCGACGAACCGACGGAGGGCCTCGCGCCGGTGATCGTGCAGCGCATCGGCGAGGTGCTGAGGAAGCTCAAGGCGCGGGGCATGACCATCCTGCTCGTCGAGCAGAACTTCCGCTTCGCGAGCAAGATCGCCGACCGCTTCTATCTGATGGACCATGGCCGGATGGTGGCGGATTTCCCGGTTTCGGAACTGCCGGACCGCATGACCATGCTCCACAAAGTCCTCGGAGTCTGACGCCATGACGACGATCTTCGGTATTCCCCTGCAGGCATTCCTCGGCCAGTTGCTGATCGGGCTGATCAACGGCTCGTTCTATGCCCTCCTGAGCCTCGGCCTCGCCGTCATCTTCGGCCTCCTGCGGGTGATCAACTTCGCGCATGGCGCACAATACATGCTGGGCGCTTTCGTCGCCCTGCTGCTCCTGCAATATCTCGGGGTCAACTATTGGCTGGCGCTGCTGATCGCGCCGCTCGTCGTCGGCCTGTTCGGGGCGCTGATCGAGCGCACGATGCTGAGCCGCCTCTACGACCTCGACCCGCTCTACGGCCTGCTCTTCACCTTCGGCCTGGCGCTGACGATCGAAGGCACGTTCCGCTATCTCTACGGCGCGGCCGGCCAGCCCTATTCGGTGCCGCCGTCGCTTGCCGGCGGCACCAATCTCGGCTTCATGTTCCTGCCCAACTATCGCGGCTGGGTCGTCGTGGTCTCGCTCGTCACCTGCCTCGGAACCTGGCTCCTGATCGAGAAGACCAAGCTCGGCTCCTACCTTCGTGCGGCGACCGAGAACACTGTGCTCGTGCAGGCCTTCGGCATCAACGTGCCGCTGCTCCTGACCCTCACCTACGGCCTCGGCGCCGCGCTCGCCGCCTTCGCCGGCGTGCTCGCCGCGCCGATCTACCAGGTCTCGCCGCTGATGGGCACGAACCTCATCATCGTGGTCTTCGCGGTGGTCGTCGTGGGCGGCATGGGCTCGATCCTCGGTGCGATCGTCACGGGCTACATGCTCGGGATCGCCGAAGGCCTCACCAAGGTCTTCTATCCCGAGGCCTCGAACATCGTGATCTTCGTCATCATGGCCATCGTGCTCCTGCTTCGGCCGGCTGGTCTCTTCGGGAAGGATGCGTGACATGGCGGACATGGCTGAAACGACCGAAACCGGCGGGCGGACGGAGGCGCACAGCGCCATGGCGTCTTCGATCCGGCTTGGTTTCCTCCTGGTGGGGCTTGCCGCGCTCGCCGTCGCGCCCGCCTTCCTCTACCCCGTGTTCCTGATGAAGCTCCTGTGCTTCGCCCTCTTTGCCTGCGCCTTCAACCTGCTGATCGGTTATACGGGCCTGCTCTCCTTCGGGCATGCGGCCTTCTTCGGCGGCGCGGCCTATTTCACCGCGCATGCGGTCAAGGAGTGGCACTGGACGCCGGAACTGGGCGTGCTGCTCGGCGTTTTCGGCGCGGCCGTGCTCGGCCTCGTCATCGGCTTCTTCGCCATCCGCCGGCAGGGCATCTATTTCGCGATGATCACGCTGGCGCTCTCGCAGATGTTCTATTTCTTCTGCCTGCAGGCGGAGTTCACCAAGGGCGAGGACGGCATCCAGGGCGTGCCGCGCGGCCATCTCTTCGGCCTGGTCGACCTCTCGGTCTCCACCAACATGTACTATTTCACGCTCGCCGTCTTCGTGATCGGGCTGCTTATCATCTGGCGCTTCGTCAACTCGCCCTTCGGCATGATCCTGAAATCGATCCGCGAGAACGAGCAACGCGCCGTCTCGCTCGGCTACTCGGTGCAGTACTACAAGCTCGGCGCCTTCGTCATGTCGGCGGCGCTTGCCGGGCTTGCCGGCGGGGTCAAGGCGCTGGTCTTCCAGTTCGCGACGCTGACCGACGTCACCTGGCAGATGTCCGGCGAGGTGATCCTGATGACGCTGCTCGGCGGCATCGGCACGCTCATCGGCCCCGTCTTCGGCGCCGGGCTGGTCGTGACCTTGCAGAACTACCTCGCCACGTCCGACTTCCCCGTGACGATCGTGACGGGCGTGGTCTTCATGGCGTGCGTGCTGCTCTTCCGCCGCGGCGTGGTCGGCGAGTTCTATGCCTCCCGCCTCGGGCGGCGGCTGGGCTTCGAGCACAGGCGGTAGGGAACCGGGGCCGGCCGCCGGCCCCGCTTGCGACAATCAGGATCATGGCGACCTGCTGCTCCCCATCGAGCGCGGGAACGATGGACGACGGAGGCTGGAATGGAGGAATACGACTATATCATCGTCGGCGCGGGAAGCGCGGGAAGCGTGCTGGCGAACCGCCTTTCGGCGGACGGCGCCAATCGCGTCCTGCTGCTGGAAGCCGGCGGCAGCGACAACTATCACTGGATCCATATCCCGGTCGGCTATCTCTATTGCATCAACAATCCGCGCACCGACTGGTGTTTCCGCACCGAGCCGGAAGAGGGGCTGAACGGGCGCGCCCTCAACTATCCGCGCGGGAAGGTGCTCGGCGGCTGCTCCTCGATCAACGGCATGATCTACATGCGCGGCCAGGCGCGCGACTACGACCTCTGGCGCCAGGCGGGCTGCGACGGCTGGGGCTGGGAGGACGTGCTGCCCTATTTCCGCAAATCGGAAGACCACTATGGCGGTGCTGACGAGATGCACGGGGTCGGCGGCGAATGGCGGGTCGAGACGTCGCGCGTGCGCTGGGCGGTGCTCGACGCCTTCCGCAAGGCCGCGGAAGAAGCCGGCATCCCGCCGACGGCGGATTTCAACCGCGGCGACAACGAGGGCTCCGCCTATTTCGACGTCAACCAGCGGTCGGGCATTCGCTGGAACACGGCGAAGGCGTTCCTGAAACCTGCCAGAGGCCGCAGCAACCTGACGATCCTCACCAAGGCGCAGGCAAGCCGGCTGGTGATCGAGAACGGGGAGGTCACGGGCGTTGAGTTCCAGCGCGACGGCGTCGCCCGAAACGTCAGGGCGCGGCGGGAAACCATCCTCAGTGCCGGGGCGATCGGCTCGCCGCACATCCTCGAGCTTTCCGGCGTCGGGCGGGGCGAGGTACTGCAGCAGGCGGGCGTGCCGGTGGTTGCTGAGGTGCGAGGGGTCGGTGAAAACCTGCAGGATCATCTGCAGCTTCGCCTGGTTTACAAGGTGACGGGCGTGCCGACGCTGAACGAGAAGGCGAGCAGCCTGGTCGGCAAGGCGTCGATCGGCCTGGAATATGCACTGCGCCGGTCCGGCCCGATGTCCATGGCGCCGAGCCAGCTCGGCATCTTCACCCGTTCCGGCCCGGACAGGGAGACGCCGGACCTGCAATATCATGTGCAGCCCGTCTCGCTCGACAGGTTCGGCGATCCCGTGCACCGTTTCCCGGCCATGACGGCAAGCGTATGCAACCTGCGGCCGGAAAGCCGTGGCTCGGTCCATCTCAACGGCCCTGATTTTTCCATGCAGCCGCAGATCCGCCCGAACTATCTCTCGACGGAGGGCGACCGGGACGTTGCCGTCCGCGCGATCCGCCTGACGCGCGAGATCGTCGCCAAGCCGGCCTTCGCGCGCTTCCGGCCCGAGGAATACAAGCCCGGCCCGTCCTACGAGACCGACGCGGAGCTGAAACGGGCTGCCGGCGACATCGGCACCACCATCTTCCATCCCGTCGGCACGCTGCGGATGGGCAGCGACGCCGAGAGCGTCGTCGATCCGCGGCTGCGGCTGCGCGCGCTCGGCCGCCTGCGTGTCGCCGATGCCTCGATCATGCCGCGGATCACCTCCGGCAACACCAATTCGCCAACCATCATGATCGCCGAAAAGGCGGCGGACATGATCCTTGCCGACAACCGGTAGGGGAGCACGGTCGAGGCTTATCTTGCGGGCAACGAACCGCTTTTGCGGATGAAGTGAGGAAGACATGACGAAGATCGCATTTGTTGGCCTCGGCAATATGGGTGGCCCCATGGCGGCCAATCTGGTGAAGGCCGGCCATGCCGTCGCCGGCTTCGACCTTTCCGAGGCATCCCGGGCGTCGGCGGCCGCGGCCGGCATTTCGGTGGCCGCGACGCTTGCCGATGCCGTTGCCGATGCCGAATGCGTTGTCACCATGCTGCCGAAGGGCGCGCATGTCCTGTCCGTCTGGGGCGAGCTTTGCGGGCTCGTGAAGGATCGCACGCTGATGATCGACAGTTCGACCATCGACGTGGAGAGCGCGCGCAAGGCGCATGCGCTCGCCGCCGGACGTGGCTGCCCGTCTCTCGACGCCCCGGTCTCCGGCGGCACGGGCGGTGCGGCGGCGGCCACGCTCACCTTCATGGCCGGCGGAGAGGGCGCTGCCTTCGGGCAGGCCGAGCCTATCCTCGCCGCCATGGGCCGCAGGATCGTGCATTGCGGCGGTGCCGGTGCCGGACAGGCCGCGAAGATCTGCAACAACATGATCCTCGGCATCTCGATGATCGGCGTCTGCGAGGCCTTTGCCCTGGGCGAGAGGCTCGGGCTCTCGCACCAGGCCCTTTTCGACGTGGCCTCCACCTCCTCCGGGCAGTGCTGGTCGCTCACGAGCTATTGCCCCGTGCCGGGACCCGTTCCCGGCTCGCCCGCCAACAACGGCTACAAGCCGGGCTTTGCGGCGGCGCTGATGCTGAAGGACCTAATGCTCGCGCAGGAGGCCGCCCTTTCGACCGGCGCGGCGACACCGCTCGGCGGTCTGGCGGCGCAGCTCTACGGGCTTTTCGAGAAGCAGGGCCAGGGTGGCCGCGACTTCTCGGCGATCATCGAGATGCTGCGCGGACTGGAGGAGGCCTGACCGCCTTGCGGCGGCAAGGTCGGCTACATGCGAAGCCTCGTTCCTTCCGCATCGAACGGCGGTTGCTGCAGAATGACGGCGTCGTGCGGGCGGCCGAGGATGGCGACGCTTACCTTGTCGCCCGGCTTCGCCAGGTCGGCATTGATGTAGCAAAGGGCGAGCGACATGCCGACGGTGTAGCCGTAAGCGCCCGAAGAAACCTGGCCGGCCGGGGTTCCATCGGGAAGGAAGATCGGCTCGCCGCCGGTGGCGTCCGCCTCTTCCGCTTCGATCGAGACGATCGAGAGCCTTTGCCTTGCGGGTTCTGCCGCGATTTTCACGTAGGCGTCCTTGTTGAGAAAGGCGCCCTTGTCGATCTTTATCAGACGGTCGAGGCCGCTTTCCTGCGGCCTGTATTCGGGTGAATATTCGCGGCTCCAGCTGCCGTAGCCCTTTTCGATGCGCAGCGAGGTGAGCGCGCGTGCGCCGACGGGGCCTGCACCCAGGTCCCTGCCGGCCTCCAGCAGCGCGTCGTAAAGCGCCACCTGCTCATCGGCGTCGCAGTAGAGCTCCCAGCCGAGATCGCCGGTGAAGGAGACGCGCAACGCGACGACATCGATGCCGGCGACGCTCATCCTGCGGGAGCGCATGAAGGGGAAGCTGCCGTTGGAAAGATCCTCGTTCGTCAGGCGCATCAGCAGCTCGCGCGATTTCGGCCCGGCGACGTTGAAGGCGCAGAGGCGTTCCGTCATCGATGTGAAGCTGGTGTCCTCGGGAAGCGGAACCGCTTTGAAGAAGCGCTGGTGATAGCGTTCCGCCATGCCGGAGCCGAAGACCATGAATTCGTCCCCGGCGAGCTTCGTCACGGTGAAATCGCCCGCGATGCCGCCGCGCCTGCCGATGAGCGGCGTCAGGCAGGAGCGGCCGACCTCCGTCGGCATGCGATTGGCGAAGAGCGCATTCAGCCAGTCCGCGGCGCCAGGCCCCTTCACCGCATATTTGGCGAAGTTGGAGATGTCGATGATGCCGGCATTCTCGCGCAGCATGCGCGCCTCGCGGCCGACCGGTGCCCACCAGTTCTGGCGGGTGAAGCCGGCCGTCTCTTCCTTCGGCTCGCCCTCGGCGGAAAACCAGAGGGGATGCTCCCAGCCGAAGTTGAGGCCGAAGACGGCGCCCATCGCCTTCTGCTTCTCGTAGGCCGGACGAGTGCGGACGGGACGCCCGGCCGCGCGCTCCTCGTTCGGGAAATGGATCTTGAAGCGATGGCTGTACTGGTCCTGCACGCGCGCCTTCGTGAAGGCCTTGCCCGCCCAATGGCCGAAGCGGGCCATGTCCCAGCCGAACATGTCGAGCGACGGCTCGCCCTCGATCATCCATTCCGCCGCGAGCCTGCCCATGCCGCCGGACTGCGAGAAACCGGGGATGATGCCGTTGCAGCAGAAGTAGTTCGCCAGCTCCGGCACGGGGCCGAAGAGGACTGCGCTGTCCGGCGACCAGATCATCGGCCCGTTGATCACGCGCTTGACACCCGCCGTTCCGACGACCGGCACACGGTCGATGGCACGCAGCATGTTCTCCTCGATGCGTTCGAGGTCGTCGGGGAAGAGCTCGTGGCCGAAGCCGGGCGGCGTGCCGTCCTCCGCCCAGAACCGCATGTCGCGCTCGTAGGCGCCGATCAGCAGGCCGAGTCCCTCCTGCCGGAGGTAATATTCGCCGTCGCGGTCGGCGACGGAGGGAAGCCGCCGGTCGAGCGCGGCGATCTCCGGGATGGTCTCGGTCACGAAATACTGGTGTTCGGTCGGCATCAGCGGAAGTTCCAGCCCGGCCATGGCGGCCACTTCGCGGCCCCACAGCCCGGCGGCGTTGACGACCCATCGGGTGCGGATGTCGCCCTTTGGCGTGCGCACGATCCAGCTGCCGTCCGGCTGCGCCTCGGTGCCCGTGACAGGCGTGAAGCGGTGGATTTCCGCACCCCGCTGCCGCGCGCCCGCCGCATAGGCCATCGTCACCCCGGACGGATCGACGTTTCCGCCTTCCGGCTCGTACATGATGCAGCGGATGCCGTCGAAGTCGACGAGCGGGTGCAGGCGCTCCGCCTCGTCGCGGCCGATCTCGTAGAAGTTCATCTTGTAGCGGCGCGCCTTGGCCTCCTGCAGCCTCAGCTGGTGCTCGCGCGCCTCGGTCTGCGCGAGGTAGAGGGAACCCGGCTGGAAGATCCCGCAGCCTTGCCCCGTCTCCACCTCCAGCTCCTTGTAGAGCGCCATCGTATAGTGCTGGAGCAGGCTGATATTGGTGGAGTCGTGCAGGCCATGGATATTGGCCGCCGCATGCCAGGTCGAGCCTGACGTCAGTTCGCTGCGCTCCAGAAGCACGACGTCGGACCAGCCGAGCTTGGTGAGATGGTAGAGAATGGAACAACCGATGAGACCGCCGCCGATGACGACCGCTTGAGCGTGGGAGCGCATAGAATTCCAGCCTTGAACTGATGACCTTTGCACCGGCGAACCTGTGCCGGCAGGCCCAGTCTAGGGGCGGGCGGTTGCTTCCAAAAGGCGGCGGGAGCGGGAAATCAGCCGCTTTTGACCTCGGATGGACAAATAAAACGAGGTCATTGATCCCGCAATTTTCGTTTGTTGCCGGATGGGGCTCGGCTAGTCTGAAGTCGGCCTTTTGCGGCACCGGGCCTATCAGCCGATCACCGTCTGCGCTTCGGCGACGATCCAGTCGCGCACCTTGGCGACGGTCGTTCCTTTCGATGCCTGCCCTTCTGCGAGATAGTAGTTCCATGCGCTCCTGGCGCGGGTCTGGAAGGGCTCGACGAGCAGGCCGCGGTCGACATAGATGCGGGCGAGCGACCAGGTGGTCACGATGCAACCGGCGCCGCTTGCCGCCATCTCGAGCGCGATATTGGTGGAGTTGGTGGAAAGCCGCTTGTCGTTCGCGGAGGCGTCGATGCCGAGCGCATCGGCCATGTCCTGCCAGAATTCCTGTCGTCCATGCACGGCAATCCAGTTGGATGTCAGGACGTCTTGCGGCGTCCTGATCGCATTCTGCCCGTGCACGAGCTGGGGCGCGCAGAGAAGCACGAGCCGGTCGTTCCAGAGCTGCCTGCCGTTTGCCGGCATATTGTCGAAGCGGCGGATGGAAATGAGGATATCGGCGATCTGTTCCGTCGAATCCTCCCAGATCGTGCCGTGCAGGAGGATCTCCACCTCGGGATGTTTCCGGCTGAAGCCGGCGACGCACTTCGCCAGCCAGTTTTCGGCAAGGCTGGTAGGGCAGGAGATGACGACCGTCTTGTTGCGGGCTGAGGCGAGCACGGCTTCCGTCGCGAAATCGATCTGGTTCAGCGCCTGGCGCAGCGTGGGAAGAAAGGCCTCCCCCATTTCCGTCAGCTTGAGGCTGCGCGGATAGCGGATGAAGAGCTGGCGGCCGAGATACTGTTCGAGCGCGCGCACATGATTGCTGATCGCCGCCTGCGTATAGCCCAGCTCGTTGGCCGCGTCCGTGAAGCTCAGGTGCCGGGCGGAGCATTCGAAGGAACGGATATAGTTCAGTGGCGGCGGCGGCTTCATTGCGGATTCCCCTTTTTGCCAGAGGCTAATCCGGTCCCTTCGCGCTGCGCAAGTGCGGGATGCGCCATGACATCGTTTTTCTTGGTCATTGCCGCCGAACTTATCGTGTGAAGACCGGGTCGGGATTGGCCATAGTTCCAGGGAGGCGGAACATAAACGCATGTCCGATGCCGAGGGCTCGTCATTGCCCCCTTGCGGCGGATGCAAGCGTGTGAAAGGCAGTTCTCGATGAGTGACAGACGCGGCGGCGGCCGGCGATCGCGGGCAGGCCGGGGTGGCGGCGGGATTTCGCAGCTGCCGTGGCAGGAGGTCGTCAACACCTATCCTCCGATGCAGCTTCTCGACGAGGAGCGTCTCGAGGCGCTTCACCGCAATTCGATGCGCATTCTCTCCGAGATCGGCATCCGCGTGATGAGCGAAAAGGCGATGGCGCTGTTCGAGAGGGCGGGCGCCATCGTCGACCGCGAGAACCTGACGATCCGCATCGACGAGACCATCGTCGCGGCGGCGCTGGCCACCACGCCGTCCGCCTTCACGCTCACAAGCCGCAATCCGGAAAAACGCCTGACGATCGGCGGCAACACCATGGCCTTCGGCCTCGTCGCCGGCCCGCCGAACGTGCACGATCGGGTCAACGGCCGGCGGCAGGGCAATCTGGCCGACTACCGGAACTTCACGCGGCTGGCCCATTACTTCAACGCGATCCATATCCTCGGGAACCAGGTCTGCGCGCCGATCGAGCTGCCGGCCAATTCGCGCCACCTCGATACCTACAACGCGAATATCACGCTCAGCGATCTCAGCTTCCACTGCACCGCCATCGGCCGGGGGCGCGCTGTCGACGGCATCAACATGATGGCGATCGCGCGGGGCATCGACATCGAGGAGATGCGCCGGTCGCCGGGCGTCATCACGATCATCTCCGTCAACTCGCCCCGGCTCTTCGACGATGCGATGGCGGACGGGCTCATCGCCATGGCCGAGCATGGGCAGCCGGTAACCATCACGCCGTTCACCCTCATGGGCGCCATGACGCCGGTGACGCTGGCGGCGGCGCTCTGCCAGCAGAATGCCGAAGCGCTGTTCGGCGTCACGCTTGCCCAGCTGGTCAATCCCGGCACGCCGGTCATGTACGGCGCGTTCACGTCCAATGTGGACATGCGCTCCGGTGCGCCGGCCTTCGGCACGCCGGAGAACACCAAGGCGAACATCATCGCGGGCCAGCTCGCGCGGCGATACGGGCTGCCCTATCGCACGTCGAATGCCAATGCCTCCAATACCGTCGATCTTCAGGCGGCCTACGAGACGGGGATGGCGACCTGGGGAGCGGTGCTCGGCGGCGCGAACCTCATCTATCACGCGGCGGGCTGGCTCGAAGGCGGGCTGACGGCCTCCTACGAGAAACTCGTGCTCGACGTCGAGATCCTGCAGAACATGATGGGCTTCCTCGCGCCCATGCCCTTCTCCGAGGACGATCTCGGCTTCGAAGCCATCAAGGCGGTGCCGGCCGGCGGACATTTCTTCGGCTCCGAACACACGATGGCGCGATACGAGACGGCCTTCTACCAGCCAATCCTCTCCAACTGGCAGAACTACGGCAGCTGGCAGGAGGCCGGCGGACGCGATGCGCTGGAACGCGCGACCGACGTCTGGCAGCAGGCCTTGCGGGAATACGAGGAGCCGGCGCTCGATCCGGCCATCCGCGAGGAGCTCGACGCCTATATCGTCCGGCGCCGCGAGGAGATCGGGGCAGGGGAGCCATAAGCTTGGAGAACAGCCGGTGAAAGGGTCCGAACCGATCCGCTTTGCGGTTCTGATATTTCCGAACTTCCCGCTGATGGCCTTCAGCTCCATCATCGAGCCCCTGCGTGCGGCGAACACGCTCTCCGGCAGGCAGTGCTATTCCTGGATCACCGTTGCGGCCGGTGAAAGGATCAAGGCGTCGAACGGGATCGGCATCGAGCCGGACTTCCATGTCCGCCGCGCGCCGGAGGTCGACCGGATCGTCGTGTGTTCCGGGGGCGATGCCGAACATCTCGTCGCCGACGAGGAGATGGCGTGGATCCGTAAGAACCTCCGCGCCGGGGCCGAGCTTGGCGCGATCGCCGATGCAGCCTTCTTCCTCGCGCGCAAGGGGCTGCTCGACGGTCATGCCTGCACGCTGCACTGGACCAGCCAGCCCGCGTTCCAGGAGGCTTTCCCGCATCTCGACATGCGCTCCGACCTCTTCGTCATCGACCGCCGCCGCTTCACGTCCGTCGGCGGGATCGGCAGTCTCGACATGATGCTGGAGATGATCCGGCGCGACTATGGCGAAGACCTCGCCGACGGCGTCGCCGGCTGGTACATGCACAGTCCGTTGCGGCCCGACGCCGACCGGCGGCTGCTGACATTGCGCATCCGCAGCGGCATTCGCGACGACCTCGTGCTCTCCGCCGTGGCGATGATGGAGGACGCCATCGAGGACGTGCTGCGGATCGAGGATCTGGCGCGCCGCCTCAATGTCTCGTCCGACAAGCTTGAGCGCTCCTTCAAGGCCGAGCTCGGGACGGCGCCCAATGCCTATTACCGCAATCTGAGGCTCGGCAGGGCCGCAGACATGCTGACGCATTCCAGCCTGCCGGTGAATGAGGTCGCCGTCGCCTGCGGTTTCGGCAATGCGGCCGCCTTCTCCCGGGCCTTCAAGCAGCGGTTTGGCTATGTGCCGCACAGCGTGCGCCGCCGCGTCTCGCGGGCAGGCGAGGCGCCGCGTGCAATCGCGGGACTGAAATAATGGGCGGGTGCGGATTTCGGCATAGAATCTGCGGAATCCGCGCAATTGCGTGCTCCGGTCCTTCTCCATTCTCTTGGAAAAGGAGAACCCCATGAGCATTGTTGTATTCGATCCCGACAGCGTGGAAGACGTGGATTTCAAGGACCGCATGCGCCATCCGGCGGCAGCCGATCCGGCCGGCGGCATGTGGCTTTCCGACACGGAGCCGTCGTTCATCGACGCGGATGCGCTGCGCAAGGGGCGGCTGAGGAAGCTTCGCGACTGGATGCGCGCGGCCGGTTACGGCGCCGTGGTGCTTTTCGATCCCTACAACCAGCGCTATGCGACGGGATCGCGCAACATGTTCGGATATTTCCTGCGCAACTCGACGCGTTATTTCTTCATTCCCACGGAAGGTCCGATCGTCCTTTTCGAATACCCGCAGAGCTATCATGTCTCGATGGTGCTCGACACGATCGACGAGGCACGCCCGTCCAAGCTCGTCTGGTCCTCGGTTTCCGGCAAGGACGACGAGACCGCCGGGCCGTTCGCCGACGAAATCACGGAGCTGCTCAAGCAGCACGGCGGCGGCTCGATGAAGCTCGGCATGGACCGCTGCAGCCACCTTCAGGCGCTCGCGCTCGAAAAGCGCGGCTGCGAGGTCAGGGACTGTCAGGGCGAGATCCTTGCCGTCAGGGCCGTCAAGACGCCGGAGGAGGTCAAGTGCCTTCAGGTCTCGATGGCCGGTGCCGAAGCGGCGGTTGCGGCCGTTCGCGAAGCGATCAAGCCGGGCGTTTCGGAGAACGAGCTTTTCGCGATCATGTATCAGGAGGTCATCCGGCAGGGCGGCGAGTTCATCGAGACGCGCCTTCTCAGTTCCGGACAGCGCACCAATCCCTGGTTCAACGAGGCGAGCGGGCGCAAGATCCGACCCGGCGAGCTGGTCGCCCTCGATACCGATACGATCGGCTGCTACGGCTACTATTCCGATTTCTCGCGCACCTTCCGCTGCGGCCCCGGCAAGCCGACGCCCTACCAGAAATCGCTCTACCGGATGGCCTACGAACAGGTTCAGCACAATATCGCTATCGTCAAGCCGGGCATGGCCTTCCGCGAGATCGCCGAAAAGGCATGGAAGATACCCGACCGCTTCGTCGACCAGCGTTACACGTCGGTGATGCACGGCGTCGGCATGCACGGCGAGACGCCGTTCATCGCCCATGCGATCGACTACGAGACCTATGGCCGCGACGGCCATCTCGTGCCCGGCATGGTCGTCTCCGTCGAGAGCTATATCGGCGAAAAGGGCGGCCGCGAGGGCGTGAAGCTCGAAGACGAGATCCTGATCACGGAAACCGGCACGGAGCTGCTGTCGCGCTTTCCCTATGAGGATGAATTCCTGAGCGGGGAGATTTGATGAGGAAGCCGTTGCGGATCGAACATGCGAAGGCTGCGGGTCTCTTCATCGACCTCCAGGAGGAGCATCGCCATGACGAGCGCTATCTCGTGGAAGGATACGACACCGTCCTTCGCAATGCCGCCTGCCTCCAGGCGGCGGCGCGGCGCAACGGCATTCCCGTCTTCCACTGCGCCTACATCGTCGATCTCGCCGACCACGCCCGCCCGTTCCATCCCGCGGGACCGGACGGGCGTTCCGCATTCAGCGACAAGGACGATCCGCTGACGGCGATCTGTCCCGAGGTCGCTCCGCGGGCGTCGGAGCGGCTGCTCGTCAAGAACGAGGCGAGCGCCTTCGGCAAAAGTCCGCTCATCGCGGAACTGCGCGAGCGCGGCGTGGAATGGCTGATGGTCGCCGGCGTATGGACCGAGGCCTGCGTCGACGCGACGGTCAAGGACGCGATCAATCTCGGCCTGCATGTCCTGCTCGTCAAGGACGCCTGCGGCAGCGGCGGCCTTGCGATGCACCAGACGGGCATCCTCAACCTTGCGAACCGCCTCTATGGCGGCGCGGTCGTCGATACGCAGGCCGCCTGCGCCCTCATGGACGGCGATACGGTCGAGGCATGGCAGATCGAGGGATCCGTGCCCCTGCGCTTCACGTTTGAGAATGCCGCCGAAATCTACGGGCAACTCTAGTCAAGGAAAGGCAGGCCGCAGCGAATGGAGATCGTCCGGTTCATCATCGACAATCTGGACATCATCGGCGCGCGCGCGATCGAGCACATCTCGATCGTCTTCCTGGCCGTCGGCATCGCGGTCGCCACGGCGGTGCCGATCGGCATTGCCATCACGCAGTCGAAGAGCACGGCCGATACCGTTCTCTATCTTGCGTCGATGATGATCACTGTTCCCTCGATCGCCCTGTTCGGCCTGATGATCCCGCTCCTGTCGCCGATCGGGCACGGCATCGGCTATGTGCCCGCCGTCGTGGCCGTCGTGCTCTATTCCCAGCTTCCCATCATCCGCAACACCTACACCGCCATCACCAATGTCGATCCGGCGCTGCGCGAGGCGGCCAAGGGCATGGGAATGAGCACTTGGCAACGTCTGCGGCAGGTCGAGATCCCGCTCGCCATTCCGGTCATCATGGCGGGCGTGCGCACCGCCGTCGTCATGAACATCGGCGTGACGGCGATCGCGGCCTATATCGGAGCGGGCGGACTCGGCACCTTCATCTCGCGGGGCATCAGCCAGTCCGATCCCCGCCAGCTGGTGACGGGCGCGCTTGCGGTCTCGCTGCTGGCAATCGCCGCCGACCTTTTCCTGGCGCTCGTGCAGCGCCTCCTCACGTCACGCGGCATCCAGGGGGACGTCACGCAATGATCCGGCTCGAGAACCTGACGAAGCACTTCGGCCCCGCGCACAATCCCTTCGTGGCGGTCGACAATGTCAACCTCGACCTTCCCACCGGCGAGATCTGCGTGCTGCTCGGTCCGTCGGGTTGCGGCAAGACGACGACGATGAAGATGATCAACCGGCTTATCCAGCCGACCAGCGGCAAGGTCTTCATCGACGGCAAGGACACCGGCACCGTCGATGCGATCGAGCTTCGGCGCTCCATCGGCTATGTGATCCAGCAGATCGGCCTGTTTCCGAACAAGACGATCGAGGAGAATATCTGTGTCGTGCCCGATCTTCTCGGCTGGGACCGCCGGAAGTCGCGCATGCGCGCCAAGGAGCTCCTGGAGCTCGTGGGCCTTCAGCCCGACCTCTTTCTCAAGCGCTATCCGAAGGAGCTTTCGGGCGGCCAGCAGCAGCGCGTCGGCGTCCTGCGCGCGCTCGCGGCGGACCCGCCGGTCATGCTGATGGACGAGCCGTTCGGCGCGATCGATCCCATAAACCGCGAGGTCATCCAGGAAGAATTCCTGAAGATGCAGAAGACGATCCGCAAGACGATCATCTTCGTCTCGCACGATCTCGACGAGGCGGTGAAGATGGCGGACAGGATCGCGATCTTCCGCGGCGGAAAACTCGAACAGTATGCAACGCCCGACGACCTGCTCGCCCGCCCCGCCAACAGCTTCATCGAGGATTTCCTCGGCTCCGACCGGGCGCTCAAGCGCCTCAGGCTGATCCCGGTGCGGAATGCCATGCAGACCGATTTCATAACGGTCCAGAGCTCGGATTCGGTCGAGAGCGCCCTGGAACGCATGCGGTCGTCGGGCAGCGCCGCCGCCTTTGTGCTCGACGCGGAGGGCGTGCCGCAATCCCTTCTGAGCGCACAGGTCGCGGGCGCGCGCTCCGGTGCGGTCGCCGATCATGCGGAACCCGTAAAGGGCGCCGTGCCGGTCAGCGGCGATCTGCGGCACGCGGTGTCGCTGATGTTCGCCCACGACATGCCCCTGCTGCCCTGCGTCGACGAGGCCGGCAGGCTGGCCGGCGTGATGAGCTATCGTTCCATCGTGCACAATCTCGGCCACGGGGAGACCGCATGAGCGCTCCCGCCATCCTGACCACGCCGCCACAGGAACGCCGCCGCCCCGCGCTCGCCCCGGTGCTCGTGCTGGTCGTGCTGGCGGGCGCGGTCGCCTGGCTGTGGTCGAGCGGCATGGCGGAGGAGATCCTCACCTATTCCGACGATATCTCCTACCTTGCCGTACAGCACCTGGAGCTCGTCGCCTGGGCCGGTGGACTTGCCATCCTCACGGCCGTGCCTGTAGGCATCGTGCTTTCCCGGCCTGCCTTCCGCGCCATTTCCGAGGCGGCGATGCAGGTCTTCAACATCGGCAGCACCGTGCCGACGCTGGCGATCCTTGCGCTTTCCATGACGCTGCTCGGCATCGGCACGGTGCCCGCGGTGTTCGGCCTGTGGGCCGCCACCCTTCTTCCGATCGTGCGCAACACCTATGCCGGCCTGCGCGCGGTGCCGCCCCACCTCGTGGAGGCGGCAACCGGCATGGGCATGACGCCGCGGCAGGTCCTGTGGCGTGTCGAGCTTCCAAACGCCCTCTTCGTCATCTTCGGCGGCATCCGCACGGCGCTCGCGATCTGCGTCGGCTCGGCGCCGCTGGTCTTTCTGATCGGCGCGGGCGGGCTTGGCGAACTGATCTTCACCGGGATCGCGCTGGACGAACTCCCGATGATGATGGCCGGGGCCATTCCCACGGCATTGATTGCGGTCCTGGTCGACTTCGTTTTCGGCCAGATCCAGTACCACCTCGTTCCACGAGGGATAAATCCGTTGCGATAACAAGAAAAGAGAGAGGAACTGAAATGACCTTCGTACCGAAACTTGCCAAGACCCTTTTGTCGGCGGCGGCCATCGCTCTTGCCGCGACGTCCGCCTTCGCTGCGACGATCACCGTCGGCGGGAAGAACTTCACCGAACAGCTGATCATCGCCGAAATCACCAAGCAGCTCCTCGGGAGCAAGGGCTACACCGTCGACAAGAAGGACGGCATGGGGACCAAGATCGTCCGCGCCGCGCTGGAGAACGGCGAGGTGGACCTCTACTGGGAATATACGGGCACGTCGCTCATCACCTTCAACAAGGTGACGGAGCGGCTTTCGCCGGAGGAGACCTACAACCGCGTCAAGCAGCTGGATGGCGAAAAGGGCCTCGTCTGGCTGGCGCCGTCCACGGCGAACAACACCTATGCCTATGTCGTCAAGCCGGGCAATGCCAAGACGGAAGGCCTGGAGACGATCTCCGACCTTGCCAAGGCCTATAACGACGGCAAGCCGATCCTCATGGGCACGACCGCCGAGTTTCCGAAGCGTCCGGACGGCCTGATCGGCCTGCAGGAAGTCTACGGGTTCGAGGCGGGCCGCGCCAATGTCCGGCCGATGGATCTCGGCCTCGCCTACAACGCGCTCGCCAACGGCGATCTCGACACGATCGCCGCACAGGCGACCGATGGCCAGATCGCCGCCCTCGGCCTGAAGGTGCTGAAGGACGACAAGGGCTTCTTCCCGAACTATGCACTGACCCCCGTCGTGCGCAAGGAGGTGCTCGACGAGCATCCCGATCTCAAGGACGCGCTCGAAGCGATCTCGACGAAGCTCGACGACGCCACGATGCAGCGTTTGAACAGCGAGGTCGACGTCGAGAAGAAGACCATCGAGACCGTTGCCGCCGACTACCTGAAGCCGCTCGGCATGTAAGCCGGCGCTTTTCGCGTCTCATTACCAGTCTCGCCCGCCTGCGGGTCCTGCAGGCGGGAGGGGAAGAGGCGTGCCGGAAGCCGGCCGCCGCATGCAGGAAGCCGGGCAATGCCGGCCGTCGTTTCGAGGAATCCCGGGAATGGTCAAGATATCAAGCATCCGCATCCGTCCGCTGGTCCTGCCTTTGAAGCAGCCCTATCACTGGTCCTACGGCATTCGGGAATCCTTTGCCGTCAATCTCATCGAGATCGAGGCGGATGACGGCACCGTCGGTATCGGCGAGTGCACGGTCGCACCGGACCAGACCGGCACGGCGGCCATCCTCCAGCGCCTCGCCGGCCATCTCGTCGGCCATTCGCCGCATGATGTGGCCCCGCTCATCGCGCGCATCTTCCACCGGGAATATCTCGGGCACGGCGCGAACATCATGCGGGCCGCCAACCAGATGTTCTCCGGCATCGACATGGCCATGTGGGACCTCCAGGGCAAGCTTGCCGGCCTTCCCGTCCACCAGCTGCTCGGCGGCGCGCACCGCAAGGCGGTCGGCTACTTCTATTTCCTCCAGGGCGAGACGGCCGAGGAGCTTGCGCGCGACGCCGCTGCCGGCCACGCCAATGGCGAGCGGGTCTTCTATCTCAAGGTCGGCCGCGGCGAGAAGCTGGACCTCGAAATCACCGCCGCGGTCCGCCGCGAGATCGGCGATGCGCGCCTGCGCCTCGACGCGAACGAGGGCTGGAGCGTGCATGACGCGATCAACATGTGCCGCAAGCTGGAGAAATACGACATCGAGTTCATCGAGCAGCCGACGGTGAGCTGGAGCATTCCCGCAATGGCGCATGTGCGCGAGAAGGTCGGCATTCCGATCGTGGCGGACCAGGCCGCTTTCACGCTCTACGACGTCTACGAGATCTGCCGCCAGCGGGCCGCCGACATGATCTGCATCGGCCCGCGCGAGATCGGCGGCATACAGCCGATGATGAAGGCGGCGGCCGTGGCGGAATCCGCCGGGCTGAAGATCTGCATCCATTCGTCCTTCACTACGGGCATCACCACCTGCGCCGAACATCACATCGGGCTTGCCATCCCCAATCTCGACGACGGCAACCAGATCATGTGGCAGCTCGTCGAGAAGGATATCGTGTCCTCCCCGGGCCTTGCCCCGAGGAACGGCTGGCTCGATGCCTTCAAGATGTCGGGGCTGGGTTTCACCCTCGCCGACGACCTCGTCGCCGCGGGCGAAAGACGCTACGCGGCCAGCCGATGAGCACGGTCGAGACGACCCGTGAAACGATCGAGGCGGTTTGCCTCGCCGCGCTGGAGAAGCATGGCGCGACCGTCGACAACGCGCGCCCCGTGGCGCAGGCGATCGCCAGGGCGGAGGCCGGCGGAAACCGTGTCTGCGGCCTCTACTACCTGCCGATCTTCTGCCGGCATCTGACGATCGGCAAGGTGGATGGAAAGGCCGTTCCCGATGTGGCGCCACGCGGCGCCACGGTGACGGTCGATGCGCGATGCGGCTTCGCGCATCCCGCCATCGCGGCCGGTACGCCGGCCCTGGTCGATGCGGCCCGCCGGTCCGGCATCGGGGCGATGGCGGTGCGCAACTCCTATAATTGTCTCGCGCTTGCTCATCACGTCCTCCCGCTCGCGGAAAACGGCCTGATCGGTCTTTGCCTGTCGAATGCGCCGGCCTCCGTCGCGCCGCCCGGTGCGACACAGGCACTCTTCGGAACGAACCCGCTCGCCTTCGCCGTGCCTTCGGCGGAAGCTCCCCCTATTGTCGTCGACCAGAGCATGAGCGCCGTCACCAAGACGGAGATGATCCTCCGCCGCAATCGCGGCGAGGCGATCCCGGCGGGCTGGGCACAGGACAGGCATGGACGGCCGACGACCGATGCGGCCACCGGCCTGGAAGGCTCGCTCCTGCCGGCCGGCGGCCGCAAGGGCGCCAATATCGCCCTCCTTGTCGAAATCCTGGCCGCCGCGCTGACCGGTTCGGTCCTCAGCACGGAGGCGAGCGCCTTCGGCAACGATGAGGGCGGCCCGCCGTGCGTCGGGCAGTTCCTGATCGCGATCGATCCCGGCCATTTCTCCGCCGGTCACTTCCCCGAGGCCATCGGCCGGCTGGCCACGGCTCACGAGGCCGCAGGCGCGAGGTTTCCCGGGCGATCCGGGAGAAACCAGCCTGTCCGCGTCGACGCCGAACTCTGGGAGACGGCGGTGCGGCTTTCGGCATCGAACGACGCGGCAGACCCTCAAGTGAGTTGAACAACGACAGAACGAAGGGAACGACATGATGCGCATCATCGATAACCTGAAGACTGCCATTCAGGCCGCACTGGTCGCCGGTCTTGCCATGACCGCCGCCGGCGCGGCCGCGGCACAGGACATCAAGGTCGGCGGCAAGGATTTCACGGAGCAGTTCCTGCTTGCCGAAATGACGACGCAGCTCCTGCAGAAGAACGGCTTCACGGTGAGCAAGCGGGACGGAATGGGCACCAACATCGTCCGCGCCGCCTTGGAGAACGGCGAGATCGACGTCTACTGGGAATATACCGGCACGGCGCTCGTCAACTTCAACAAGATCACCGATCGCCTGACACCGGATGAAACCTACAGGATCGTCAAGGAAAAGGATGCCGAGCGCGGCATCACCTGGCTTTCGCCGTCGCGCGCCAACAACACCTATGCGCTTGCGATCCGCAAGGACAATCCGAAGACCGACGGAATGGCGAGCCTGTCGGACCTGGCTGCCGCCTACAATGCCGGCAAGGACCCGGTGATGGCAACGACCGCGGAGTTTCCCAAGCGGCAGGACGGGTTGCTCGGCCTCCAGGAAACCTACGGCTTCGAGGCGGGCCGGAGGAATATCCGGCCGATGGAAATCGGGCTGGTCTTTCCCGCCCTTCAGAACGGGGACGTCGATCTTGCGGTCGTCGCCGCGACGGATGGCCGGATCGCCGCCATGGACCTCGTCCTGCTCGACGACGACCGGCATTTCTTCCCGGACTATGCGCTGGTGCCGACGATCCGGAGCGATGTCCTGGAAGCCAATCCCAGGCTTGGCGAGCTCCTCGATCAGCTTTCCGCCAAACTGGACGACGCGACCATGCAGCAGTTGAACGGCGAGATCGACGTGCGGAAGAAGTCGATCGAAGAGGTGGCAGCCGCATTCCTGGCGTCGAACGGCCTCTAGCTCCCCTGTCGGACCCCTGTCCGGCCCGCTTGCCGCGCTGGCGTTCCAAGGTCAGCGCGGCTCTTTCCCGTCTATGCAGAGACCCGAGATGGATTATCGACTCGATCCCGACCTGCAGGCCTATGTTGACACGGTCAACACGTTCTATCCGCCGGATGCGCTCGCCTTGCCGGTCGGCGAAAACCGCAGGATCTATGACCGCATGTGCCAAGCCCTGCGCCAGCCGCATCCCGACGGCGTGAGCCGCACGGATCGTCGAGCCGAGGATTGCGGGCACAGCGTTGCTGTCCGGGAATACCGGACCGGTGCGGATTATCGGCCGGATCGGCCGGTCGTTCTCTACTTCCATGGCGGCGGGTTCATTCTGGGCGGCCTCGAAAGCCACGACGATGTTTGCGCCGAACTCTGCGCAAGGACCGGCCTGTCCGTCGTCTCGGTCGACTATCGGCTGGCGCCCGAACATCGTCATCCGGCGCCGTTCGAGGACGCCGTGTGCGCCTTCCGGTGGGCCGGCCGGCACTTCGCCGCGCCCCTTCTCGTCATGGGGGAATCCGCCGGGGGCAATATCGCGGCCTGCCTCTGCCACGCCATGAAGGGGGCAAGGCGGCCGGCGATCGGCCAGCTTCTGATCTATCCGGCGATGTCCGCAGCCTGGATCGGCGAGAGCCATGAGCGGCATGCGCATGCCCCCTTGCTCTCCCAGGACGATGTCAGGGCCTATGACGCGGCGCGGGCGGGCGGCGCGCCGCCCTATGACGACCCGCGCTTCAGCCCGCTCGCAGCCGGTGATTTTTCCGGCCTGCCCCCGACGGTCGTATTCATCGCGGAATACGATCCGCTGGCCTGCGAGGGAGAAGCCTATTGCCGGGCGATCGGCGCGGCTGGCGGTACGGCATTGCTGCTGGCTGGCGCAGCCCTTCCGCACGGCTATGTGCGTGCCCGCGGTCTTTCCCTGCGGGCCAGGCGCGCTTTCGACGGGATCGTCCGCGAAACGACGAGGCTCGCCGCCGGATCCTCAGGCTAGAGGAATTCCGCGCACATAAGCGCGAGGTCGTCCCACAGGGTTTCGGCGAATCCACGCAGGACAGTGATCTCGAAGGCCTCCGCATCGAGGCGCGTGAGGTGGACCGAGACATGGCCGACAAGGGTCGCGGCCGTGTGCCCCGGCGCAAAGGCGGACGGATGAAGGTCGACGGCCGTGCCCTTGGACAGCACCGCCGCGGCCATCGGCCCTTCCAGATGCAGGCGCACCCGGCCATGGCTCTGATCGATGCCGCTGGCATGCGGCTCCAGTGCCGCGAGCAGGCGGCATGCCTGCGAATAGGGGGTCGGCCGGTCACCGACGAGCAGCCACTGGCCGGGCGAGATCGCCCGCAGCGCAAGCCCGGTCTCGGCGGCAAGCCGTTCGAGGCCATCCACCGGACCAGGCGTTTGCAGTCCCGCGATCATTTGCAGGATCGTGCCTTCGGGAAGCGCCGACAGGCGGATGCGCGACGAGGCGAGAGGCTTGCGGGCGGCAAGCGCCGGGAAGGGGCGAAGGTCAGGCATGAAGCTTCTCGTTGGCCGGATCGAAGAACACGGGAGCGCAGAGGTGTGCGGCGGTGAATTCACCGCGCAGCCCGTTCCACACGGTGACGTCCTCGCCATGGCGCTCGTCGCCGCGTCTGACCAGCGCCAGCCCGATGGTCGAGCCGATATGCGGCGAGAAGGCGCTGGAGGTAACGTAGCCTTGGTCGTTCTCCAGGGTTGGAGCCGCGCCCTTCGCCAGGATATGCGCGCCGCTGCGGAAAGACTGACCGGGATCGAGCGGCACGACGCCGACGAGGCGCGGCCGGTCGGGGGCGTTGAGACCTTCGCGTTGCAGCATGGCCTTGCCGATGAAGTCCGGCTTGCTTGCCGACACCATCTTGCCGAAGCCGAGGTCGCCCGGGGTCACGGTTCCATTGATCTCGTTGTGGGTGACATGACCTTTCTCGATGCGCAGAACGCTCAAGGCTTCCACGCCGTAGGGCATCAGGCCATCGGCCTGCCCGGCCTCCATCAGCGCCTCGGCGACGCGGTCGCCATAGGCCGCGGGCACGGCAAGCTCGTAGGCGCGCTCGCCGGAGAAGGAGATGCGGAAGAGCCGGCCGTGCAGCCTGCCGCCGAACAGCGAGACCTCCCGGGCCGCCAGGTAAGGAAAGGCGTCGTTGCCGAGATCCTCGTCGACGATGACTTGCAGGATCTTTCGCGATTTCGGCCCGGCGATCGCCATCTGTGCCCACTGGTCGGTGACGGAGGCGAGGCGCACGTCGAGCTCCGGCCAGAGCGCCTGCGCGCAGAACTCCAAGTGGTTCATGACCCCCGCCGCATAGGCCGTGGTCGTCGTCATGAAGAAGCGGTTTTCCTCGATCCGGCTTGTCGTGCCGTCGTCGTAGACCATGCCGTCCTCGCGCAGCATCAGCCCGTAGCGGGCCTTGCCGACCGGCAGCTTCAGGAAGGCGTTGCAATAGACCCGGTTGAGGAATTCGGCGGCGTCCGGCCCGCAGATCTCGATCTTGCCGAGCATGGAGACATCGCAAAGCCCGGCATTGTTGCGCACGTTGAGAACCTCGCGGTCGACGCTCTCCCGCCAGCCTTTCTCGCCGGTGCGCGGGAACCAGGCGGAACGGTACCAGAGGCCCGTTTCGACGAAGACCGCGCCATGGCGCTCCGCCCAGCCATGCAGCGGCGAGCGGCGCACCGGCTGGAAGTGCTCTCCGTGATAGGCGCCCGCAAGGGCGCCGAAGGAGACGGGGGTGTAGAATGGACGGAAGGTGGTCGTGCCGACCTCGCCCGGCGAAACGCCGCGCGCTTCGGCCAGCAGGCCGATGGCATTGATGTTGGAGAGTTTTCCCTGGTCGGTCGCCATGCCGCTGGTCGTATAGCGCTTGGCGAGTTCCACATGGCCGTAGCCTTCCTTCACCGCAAGATCGAGATCCCTGTGGTGCACGTCGTTCTGGAAATCGACGAAGGCCTTGCCCCGGACGCCGGGGATCGACCAGAGCACCTTGGCGGGCGCAGCCGGCGCATCGCCCTCGACCGGACCGAAGGGGATGGGGCTTGCGGCAAAGCCGAGCGCGGCGGCGAGGCTGGCGCCCTGGCGCGCGCCGTCCGCAAGGCAGGCTGCAAGGCCGGCGATGCCGGATGCGGCGCCGGCGGGAACGAGGCCATCGAGGCTTGCCGGGGACAGGAATGCCGCCTTCTCGTCGGACCAGACGGGTCTGCCGCCCCGATGGCAGGCCAGGTGGATGACCGGGCTGAAGCCGCCCGACAGGGCGAGCGCGTCCACCGCCAGCCGTTCCGTACGGCCGCCCGTGCGAATGTCGATGGCGGACAGGCTCCTGCCGCCATGAGCGTCGGTGACGACCGCGTTGCGGATGAGGCGCGCCTTTCCGGCATAGTCCGCGCCGCCGCTTTCACGCGGATCGATGATGGCCGCGACATCGAGGCCCTTCGCCTCGAGATCGCGGGCGAGTGCATAGCCGCTGTCATTGGTGGTGAAGATCGCCGTCGCCCTTCCGGGCGCGACGGCATGGCGATTGAGGTAGCTGCGCATGGCGCCGGCCATCATCACGCCGGGAATGTCGTTGCCGCCGAAGACCAGCGGTCTTTCTTCCGCGCCGCTGGCGAGGATCGCGCCCTTGGCGACGATGCGCCAGAGGCGTTCGACCGGCACGGACGGCGCCGGTTCGGCGAGATGTTTCTGCACCCGCTCGACCGCGCCGAAGACATTGCCGTCATACCAGCCGAAGACGGTGGTGCGCGTCAGCAGCGTGACGTTCGGCAGCGCCTCCAGCTCCGCGGCACAGTCCTGCGCGAAGGCCGGCGCCGGCCTGCCGGCGATCGTGGCGGTTTCGGACAGCAGTGCGCCGCCGGCCATCGCCTGCTCGTCGGCGACGATGACGCGCGCGCCGGACCGGGCGGCCGAAAGTGCCGCGGCAAGCCCCGTCGGCCCGGCGCCGATGACGAGAAGGTCGCAATGCGCCCAGCGCTTTTCATAGCGATCCGGGTCGGCCTGATGCGTCGCCCTCCCGAGACCGGCGGCCTTGCGGATGAAGGGCTCGTAGACCTTCTCCCAGAAGGCGGCGGGCCACATGAAGGTCTTGTAGTAGAAGCCGGCGCCGAGGAAGGGCGAGAGGAGGCCGTTCAGCGCGCCGATATCGAAGTCGAGCGAGGGCCAGCGGTTCTGGCTGCGGGCCGCAAGGCCGGCATAAAGCTCCTGCATGGTGGCGCGCGTATTGGGCTCCGTGCGCCCGCCGCTGCCGATGGTCACGAGCGCGTTCGGCTCGGCGGCGCCGGCCGTCAGGATGCCGCGCGGACGGTGGTATTTGAAGCTGCGGCCGACGAGCCGGCGGCCGTTGGCCAGCAGGGCGGAGGCGAGGCTGTCGCCCTGGAACCCCTGCATCTGCTTGCCGTCGAAGGTGAAGGCGAGCGGCTTGCTGCGATCGATCAGGCCGCCCTGCGGCAGGCGATGGGAGCTCATGCGGCGTGTCCTTGCACTGCGGCATCGCGGCAGGCGGCGACCTGGTGGGTGATGGTGTCGCGGCTGACGACCAGCCATCGGCGGCAGCCGGCGGTGTGGTGCCAGTATTCCTCATGGGACCCGCGCGGATTGTCGCGCAGATAGACATAGTCGAACCACTCGGCCGGATCGGCGGTTGGCGCGGGGCGTGGCAGCGCCGCACCCTTGATGGTGAATTCCTCTTTCGGTCTTGGCCCGCAATGCGGGCAGGGCACGAGGCTTGCCATGTCAAATCTCCGTCAGTGAAGGTTCGGCTGGGCGCCCTGGCCCTTTTCGTCGATGAGGTGACCCCGTCGGAAACGGTCGAGGCGGAAGGCCGCCGCCGTTTCGTGCGGCACGCCGCGCGCCAGGAGATGGGCGAAGCAGAAGCCGGAGGCGGGCGTTGCCTTGAAGCCGCCGTAGCACCAGCCGGCATTGAGGTAGAGATTGTCGATCGGCGTGCGGTCGATGATCGGCGAACCGTCCATCGACATGTCCATGATGCCGCCCCAGGCGCGCAGCACCCTGACGCGCGAGAGCGCCGGGATCATCGCCTTGCCGGCTTCGGCGACATGTTCGACGGTCGCCAGGTTGCCGCGCTGGGCGTAGGAATTGTAGCCGTCGATATCGCCGCCGAAGACGAGGCCGCCCTTGTCGGACTGCGAGACGTAGAAATGTCCCGCGCCGAAGGTGACGACGCCGTCGATGAAGGGCTTCAGCCCCTCCGAGACGAAGGCCTGCAGCACATGGCTTTCGAGCGGCAGCTTGAGATCCGCCATGCGGGCGACCTCGGACGAATTGCCGGCCGCCGCCAGCGCCAGCTTGCCGCAGCCGATGAAGCCGCGGCTCGTCTCGACGCCGGCGACGCGGTCGTTCTCGCGGCGGATGCCGGTGACCTCGCAGCCCTGGATGATGTCGACGCCGTGCCTGTCGGCGCCGCGGGCATAGCCCCAGGCGACCGCGTCGTGGCGCACCGTGCCGCCGCGCCGCTGCAGCAGCCCGCCCTTGATGGGAAAGCGGGCATTGTCGAAATCGAGGAAGGCCACCATGCGGCGCACGTCGTCGCGGTCAAGCAGTTCGGCATCGACGCTGTGCAGGCGCATGGCATTGCCGCGCCGCATATAGGCGTCGCGCTGCGCGTCGGAGTGGTAGAGGTTCAGCACGCCGCGCTGCGAGACCATGGCGTTGAAGTTGAAGTCCCGCTCCAGCCCCTCCCAGAGCTTCATCGACAGTTCATAGAACGGGTTGTTGCCCGGCAGCAGGTAGTTGGAGCGGATGATCGTCGTGTTGCGGCCGACATTGCCGGAGCCGATGTAGCTTTTCTCCAGCACCGCCACATTGGCGATGCCGAATTCCTTGGCGAGGTAGTAGGCCGCCGCCAGCCCATGCCCGCCGCCACCGACGATGATCACGTCATAATGCGGTTTCGGCTGCGGCTGGCGCCAGGCCGGTCGCCAGTCGCGGTTGCCGCGAAGTCCGTTCCAGAGGAGGGAGAGGGCTGAGTAGCGCATCGCCGTCGCTTTTCGTGAGAGAGGCCGTTGGTCCTTGAGTAGCAGCGAACGGGCATGCTTCATTGCATTGAAGGGACTTTTTGAGGTAGAATCAGGACATGCAGCCTCCTGATATCCGAAACCTGCAACGCATCGGCTTCATCCTGCTGCCGAATTTCGCATTGATGTCCTATGCCTCGGCGAGCGAGCCGCTGCGCGCGGCCAACCTCATCGCCGGCAGCCCGCTCTATGAGGTCGTGCCGCTCTCGGCGGATGGCCTTCCGGTCAGAAGCTCGGCCGGCCTGGAGATCGCCTGCGGCCGGCTTTCCGATCTCGGCGGCAGCTGCCACACGCTGTATGTCTGTGCCGGCGGCAATCCCGCCGACTGGCAGGGCAGTTCCGCCCTGCATGCGCCCTTACGCAAATTCGCCCGGGATGGCGTGCGCATCGGCGGGATTTCGAGTGGCGCCTATGTGCTCGCGGCCGCCGGGCTGCTCGATGCCTGCGCCTTCACCATCCATTGGGAACATGCGCCGCTGCTGCGCGAGACGTTCCCGCATCTTGTGCCGCGTCAGGCGCGCTTCGTGGTCGATGGCGGACGCGTCACCTGCGGCGGCGGCGTGGCGCCGCTCGACATGATGCATGCGGTGATCGCCGCGCGCATGGGCGCGGATTTCGCCCGCCGCGTCAGCGACTGGTATCTGCACACCGCCGTTGCCGAACCGGCCGACCCGCAGCGCGGCGCGGTGGCGGAGCGGTTCGGCACCAACCATCCGGCTTTGCTGGCCGTCCTCGAAAAGATGGAGACAGCCATCGAAAATCCGCTGAACCGCAGCGAGATGGCGCGGCTTGCCGGCATCAGCCCGCGCCATCTCGACCGGCTGTTCCTTACCCATCGCGGGCAGAGCTTCCTCGATACCTATCGCGCGATCCGCCTGGCGCATGGCCGGCGCCTCCTGGAGCAGAGCCCGCTTTCCATCGCCGAAATCGCCTATGCCACCGGTTTTTCCAGCGCCGGGCATTTTTCCCGCGCCTTCAGGGCCGCTTATGGTCATACGCCGGCAAAAGCCCGGCGCGCCGGCGCCACGCCTCATTCGTGAGGTGCAAGGCGCCCGGTGGTCAGGTTCCAAGCCGCTCGGCCACTATGGCCGGAATTTCCTTCAGGGCGAAGGCGCGGAAGGCCGCGGCGACGGGCGAGGGGGGAACGTCGCGCCGCTCGACCAGCCCCACCCGGCGGCTCGCCGCCGCATCGGCAAGGTCCAGCGCCGCCACGCCCTCATGCGCGCCATGCATGGTCAGCGAGGGCAGGATGGTCAGGCCGAGGCCCGCCTTCACCATCGCGACCAGTGAGGTGACGTTGTAGACGGTGATCAGCGACAGTGCCGAAAGCTGCTTGTAATCCGCCGCCTCGATCCGGTCGGACGCGCCATTGCGGATCAGCGTCGCCCCATTGAGATCGCTCCATTTGACGGGTCGTTCGAGGCGGCAGAGGTCGTGATCGTCCTTGCAAAGCAGCTTGAACCGGTCGCTGAAAAGCGGCGTGAACTCCACCGCGCCGCCCGTGCGGCTTTCGCCGGCAATGCCGATATCGGCGACGCCGCTTTCCACCATGCGGCGCACCTGCGCGCTGTCGATGTCGAACAGCTCGACCTGCACCTGCGGCCGGGTTTGAAGAAACCGTTGCAGGATCGGCGGCAGCACGTTCGTCGCCACGGACGGCACCGAGGCGATCGACAGGCTGCCGATGCGGCTGTGCGCGAAAGCGCGCATGATGCTGACGGACTTGTCGAAACTCCTGATCTGCTCGCGGCCGAGATCGAGCATCAGGTTGCCGAGCGCCGTCAGGCTGTTCTTGCGGTCCGTCTGGAACAGCGGTCCGCCGATCTCGTCTTCCAGCTGCTTCAGGGTCATCGACACGGCCGACGCGGTGCGGCCGACGGCGTCGGCCGCATCCTTGATGTTCCCGCTCTCCGCCACCGTGACGAAGACCCGCAATGCTTCCAGCTTGATCATGGCACTCACTTCAATTCTTCTGAAATTGATAACAGAAATATCTGCTTGATTGAAGCGTGGCGCTGGCGGATTTTCGGTCGAACGGAATGGAGATGCAAATGGCAGAACGCTACGCCAACCTGATCGGCGGCCGATGGAGGCAGGGCGAACGTTTCCACGAGAACCGCAACCCGTCGGATGTCACCGACCTGATCGGCCTTTACGCGCAGGCGGATGCAGCCGATGTCGACGAGGCGGTGGCGGCCGGCCGCGCAGCACTGCCGGCCTGGCGGAAGATCGGGCTCGAACAGCGCCAGGCGATCCTCAACACGATCGGCATGGAACTGATGGAGCGTGCCGCCGAACTCGGCGAACTGCTTTCACGGGAGGAGGGCAAGCCGCTGGCGGAAGGCCGCGGCGAGGTGTTTCGCGCCGGCCAGTTCTTCACCTATTATGCGGCCGAAGTGCTGCGTCAGCTCGGCGAGAACGCGGATTCGGTCCGCCCCGGCATCGAGATCGACATGCGCCGCGAGCCGATGGGGCTGGTGGCCGTCGTTTCCCCCTGGAATTTCCCGACCGCCACCGCCAGCTGGAAGATCGCCCCGGCGCTCGCCTATGGCAATGCCGTCATCTGGAAGCCGGCCAACGAGACGCCGGCCTCAGCCTTCGCGCTTGCCGACATCATCCACCGCGCCGGCTTGCCGGACGGAGCGTTCCAGTTGCTGATGGGGCCGGGTTCGGTCGTCGGCAACGGACTTGCCGGCCATCGCGGGGTCGATGCCATCACGTTTACCGGGTCCTACGAGGTCGGTTGTCAGGTGGCTGTCGCCGCGGCCGCGAACCTCACCAAGTTCCAGCTGGAACTCGGCTCCAAGAACGCCCTGCTTGTCATGGACGACGCCGATATCGACCTTGCCGTCGCGGCCTCGATCGGCGGCGGCTATTCGGGCACGGGGCAGAAATGCACCGCCTCCTCCCGTCTCCTGGTGCATGCGAAGGTCCACGACGTCTTCGTCGAGAAACTGGCTGCCGCCGTCGCGGCGCTGAAGGTCGGCCATGCGCTGGCGGACGGAACCCAGGTCGGCCCGGTGGTCAGCGAACGCCAGCTTGCCGCCAACCTCGCCTGGATGGAGCGTGCCCGCGCCGCTGGCGCCGCGGTCGCCGTCGGGGGCGAGCGCCTGCAGCTTGCCCATGACGGCTTCTACATGGCCCCCGCGCTCCTGACCGGCACGACCAATGCCATGGAATTCAACCGCGAGGAGATGTTCGCGCCCATCGCCGCGGTGCAGAAGGTCAGCTCCTACGAGGAGGGACTTTCCGTCGTCAACGACACGCGCTTCGGGCTGGTTGCCGGCATCTTCACCAGCTCGCTCGCTCGCGCCACCCACTTCCGGCGCCATGTCGAAACCGGCTGCATGACCGTCAACCTGCCCACGGCGGGCACGGACTATCATGTGCCCTTCGGCGGGCGGAAGGATTCGAGTTTCGGCTCGCGCGAGCACGGCCGCTCGGCCGCCGAATTCTACACCCAGGTCAAGACCGCCTATATCCGGGCGGGGGAGCCGGAGTAAGGCCATGGATGCAAAGATCGCCAGCCCCCTCGTCGATTGCCTGCAATATGCCAACTGGAGCCCGCGCGTTTTCTCCCAGATGCGGGCCGGCGGCGTGCATGCCGTCCATGCCACCATCGCCTATCACGAGAGCTTCCGCGAGACGGTCGCCAACATCATCGCCTGGAACCGCCACTTCGAGCGCCACCCGGACCTCATCTTCCCGGGCCGATCCGGCAGCGATATCGAGCGGGCGATGCGGGAGGGGCGCACTGCCATCTTCTTCGGCCTGCAGAACCCGTCGCCCATCGAGGACGATATCGGGCTCATCGAGGTCTGCCATACGCTCGGCGTTCGCTTCATGCAGCTTTCCTACAACAACCAGTCCTTGCTTGCCACCGGCTGCTACGAGGGGGAAGATCCCGGCATCACCCGCTTCGGTCGCCAGGCCATCGCCGAGATGAACCGCGTCGGCATGGTCATCGACATGAGCCATTCCGCCGAACGCTCGACCCTGGAGGCGATAGAGATCTCGACCCGTCCGATCGCCATTACCCATGCCAATCCGCACTGGTGGCATCCTGCCCTGCGCAACAAGTCCGACACGGTCCTGAAGGCGCTGGCACGATCCGGCGGTATGCTCGGCCTGTCGCTCTATCCACATCACCTGAAGGACGGGTCCAACTGCACGCTGGAGGGTTTTTGCGCCATGGTCGCGGAGACGGCCGCGCGCTACGGCGTCGAGCATGTCGGCATCGGCAGCGACCTTTGCCAGGACCAGCCGGATTCGGTGGTGACATGGATGCGCAATGGCCGCTGGTCGAAGGTGATGGATTTCGGTGAAGGGTCGGCCGCCGCGGCCGGCTTTCCCCGCCAGCCGGCCTGGTTCACCAGCAATACCGATCTCGGCAACCTGCGGGACGGGCTGCACAGGGCCGGTTTCTCGGAGGCCGAGATGGGCGGCATCATGGGCGGCAACTGGCTGCGCTTCTACAACGCTTCGTTCGGGCCGATGCCATGACCGGCCGCGCGCTCGACGTAACGACGGAGCCTGCGCTGGCACTGCGCTCGCCGGATGTCGTCATGCGCCTGCGGCGAATGGGGGCCTCTTTTCCGACGCGGCTCAGCTTCCTGCGCAGCCTGATCCGGCATCTTGCGGCAAGCGGCGCGGCGGTGCATCGCGGTGTCTGGCGCATGGACGACGAGGGGTTTGGCGAGGCGGTCTATACGCTGCGGCTCGGCGGCCATGACTACAGCCTTGTCGCCTTCTCCTGCCCGCTCTCCGACGACCAGCGCTCCGACCGCGTGATCGCCGAGGCCTGGGATACGAGCTACGTGCTCTATGACGGCATTCCCGATGCCGCCGAGATCGGCCGGCTGCGGGCGAACGCGTCGCGGCAGGAGGCGGGGCGCTTCGGCCCGCGCGACCTGGTGCTGAGCCGCGCCAACAAGTCCGTGCGCTTCTTCGAGCATGTCGCCGACAGCCTGGCCCAAGGCCGGCAGCCGGATCGGGCGCGTCTCGGCGAGGTCGGTTACCTGCTGCGCACCACCGCCGTCTACGGCAATGGAAAATTCGGCATCGCCGACCGTTGCGTCCTTGCCGGGCGCAGGGGGCTGGATGGTCCCTTCCAGGCGGAGATGCTCACCGTCTGGCTGATCCGCGAATTCTCGCACGACCTCGTCGAGCACATCGCCCGGTGCCGCGCGCCCGAAACCGCCGTGCTGCTGGCGCCGGACTTGCGCCGTCACATCGGGGTCGGCAATTCCACCGGCCTCGGCATGGCGCCGTTCCTGGTAAACCATCCGGTGCTGCTGAACAACTGGGTCCTCGCCCGCGAGACCGCCCTGGCGCGTGTGCGGTCGAAACCGCATCTTGATGCGGCGGCGGTGAACAGGCTGGCCGATCTCTGGCGACAGGCGGCCCGGCACCTCGACCAATGGTCGGTGGAGGATGACGGGCTTGCGGCACGCATCGTTCGCCTGCGCGCGGAGTGGGCCGAGGCCGAAGCCTGGATCGATCCTGCGCGGCTGCTGGCCACGGCCTTTCCGGTCGCGGCCCTGCTCGACCGCGGGCAGCTCCTCTCCGTGGATTTCCAGGAACTGCTTGCCGCGCTGCTCATCGAGATGGCGGGACCTGAAAACGATGACCTTGCAGGCGGCATGGCGGCGGTGCGCGAAGGGGTGCTCCGACCGGGCATGGACCTGGCGGCCCTCCGCGCGCTCCTGCGCGAGCACTATGGATGGGCGCTCGCCATCGCCTTCGGGGAGCCGGCCGAAACCGCCCAGTTCTGGTATGTCTCGCAGGAGAAGCTGGAGCCGCGCCTCGGCCGCCGCGGAGCCGAGCCCGGGGCGGAACTGGAGCTGCCGCTCGACATCGCCCGGCAGGCGCAGCGGCTCGCCGCCGACCTTGCCGAAGTGCCGGAGACCGGGACCGTCGCCGCCTTCCTCGCCCGTTTCCCGAAGCATCGCCACATGGTTCGCCGCATCCAGGCGACGGCCGGCGCGCCCTATGCGGAAATCCGCGACAACCTGCTCTCGGACCGCTGCCTGCCGATCGACATGCTGCGCTGCAAGCTCGCCTTCTTCGGCGCGTCGAAATTCGATCCGCGCTCGGATCGCTGGACGCGCATCACGCTCTTCCAGGGCGCCCCGACGGCCGGCGAGATCACGGCCGGCGAAACCGACGACTGCTGGCTTCCGGTGCTGCCATGACGACGATCCTGCTTTCCTACAATGAAGTGCAGACACTCGCCCGCAAGGCGGCTGCCGGCGCGGGACTGCCTTACGGTGTTGCGGAGGATATCGGCGAGGCCGCCGTCTGGTTGGCGGCGCGCGGCGTCGATGCCGTCGCTGCCGTCGTCGACGCGCTTGCCGGGCGGGGGCCGGATGACATTCTCGAAGGCCTTGCGGATATCGATGCGCTCTGCTGCGGCGGCCGGGACGAGGTCGCGCTGCACGGCCGGGATTGCGGCCTGCTGCTGATCGGTCTTGCCGGTGCGACGGCAGGGGACATGGGGCTCTGCCTTGCGGTGGAGCGCGGCGAGGGCGCTGTCGTCCCGCTTGCGCTGGTGGAGGATGCCGGTGGCCTCATGCCGTCCGCGGCAGTGCTTCGTCTCCTGCCCGGGGACGACCGCCTTGCGCGGCCGGCAACGCCGCGACCGGCGGCAAGCGATCTGGCGGCCTATGCGGCGGCACTTGCGCTTGCGGCGCGAACCTGCGTCCCGGCCTCGGATTTTTCGCGCGCGCAGGGTGCGGGCGCGGGAACCACGGACAACGATTGAGGATATTTCCATGACGGAACGGGTGATGACGCTCGCTGCGGTCGAGCATCTGTGCCTGCGCGCACTGACGGCATCAGGGGCCAGCACGGACAACGCCGCCGCCGTCGCCCGGTCGACGATGCTGGCCGAGCGCGACGGCATTCGCAGCCATGGCCTGCTCTATGTGCCGATCTACGCGGAGCACCTGCGCTGCGGCAAGGTCGACGGCAGGGCGTCGCCCGTCGTGTCGGAGCCGCGTCCCGGCGCCATCGTCGTCGATGCGGCGACCGGCTTCGCCCATCCGGCGATCGATGCCGGCTGGGATCGCTTCGTCGCCGCCGCCGGGCGGAACGGGGTAGCCGCGCTGACGGTGTTCAACTCCTACAATTGCGGCGTGCTCGGCCATCATGCCGAGCGCATCGCCGAAGCGGGCCTGCTTGGCCTCTGCACCACCCATGCCCCGGCGTCCATCGCGCCGCCCGGCGGGCGCACGCCCGTCATCGGCACCAATCCCTTCGCGCTCGGCGTGCCGGACGAGGCAGGCGGGGTCGCGCTCGTGCTCGACCAGTCGGCAAGCGTGGTGGCGAAATCGGAGATCCTCCTGCGCTCGCGCGAGGGCAGGCCCATCGAACCTGGCTGGGCGCTCGATGCCGATGGCGCGCCGACGCTCGATCCCGTCGCCGCCCTCAAGGGCTCGATGCTGCCAGCCGGCGGCTACAAGGGGTTCGGCGCCGGCCTTCTCGTCGAAATCCTTGCATCCTGCCTATCGGGAGCGGCCCTCAGCAAGGATGCGAGCCCGTTCTCCGGCACGGCGGGCGGGCCGCCGCGGACCGGCCAGTGCTTCATCGCCTTCGATCCGTCGGCCTTTTCACCAACCTTTTCGCCGCAGGTCGCAAACCTTCTCGGCGCCATCGCCGGGCAGGAGGGCGCACGTCTGCCGGGCGGCCGCCGGCGGGCCGCGCGCCGGCGCACCGAGCGGGATGGCGTGGCCGTCGACGCCGCGCTGATCGAGCGGATCGAGGCGTTCATTCGCTAAAGTTTTTCTGAAATGCGGATCAGTTATTTCGGTTTGATAAAAGTGACCGCATTCGACATCGTAACCGTCACGAGCACGACAACCACAACAAAGGGAACGGACATGAAGATCAGGACATCGATTCTCGCGGGCGCTTGCCTCTCCTGCATGCTGCTCGGCGGCAACGCTGCCCAGGCGGCGGAATGCGGCACGACGGATCCGATCACCGTGGCGGAAATGACGTGGCTTTCCGCCGGCACGCTCGCCTATGTGACCAAGGCGATCCTTGCCGAAGGCTACGGCTGCACCGTGCAGATCGTGCCCGGCGACACGGTGCCGACGGCCTCCTCCATGCTGGCCAAGGGCGAGCCGGACATCGCGCCGGAACTCTGGGTCTCGACCGTCAAGTCGACCTGGGACCAGATGCTGGCGAAAGGCACGGTGTACAAGGCCGGTGATATCTTCGCCAGCGGCGGCCAGGAAGGCTGGTGGATCCCGGACTATGTTGCAGAGGCGCATCCGGAAATCCGCTCCGTCAGCGACCTCAAGGACAATTGGAAGGTGTTCGAGGACGCATCGGCCCCCGGCAAGGGGCGCTTCTTCGCCTGCCCGCCCGGCTGGGGCTGCGAGATCATCACCAACAACCTCATCAAGGCGCTCGGCCTCGAAGAGACCTATGAAGTCTATCCGACCGGATCCGGCGCAAACCTCAAGGCCACCATCGCCCGCCAAGTCTCGCGCCAGAAGCCATTTGTCGGCTGGTACTGGGGGCCGACCGAGGTGATCGGCAAGTACAGGCTCAAGGTGCTGGACATGCCTGCCTATGATGCGGCCAAGTTCACATGCCTCACCGATGCCAAGTGCGAGAAGCCGGAACTGACCGGCTGGGCCGTGGGCGAGGTTGCCGTCGCCGCGACCACGAGCCTGAAGGAAAAGGCGCCGGATGTCGCAGAGTTCCTGTCGAAGATGCAGGTTCCGAACGCCGAGATCAGCGACGTGCTGGCCTGGGGCGACGACAACAAGGCCTCGCCGGAGGAAGTCGCGGCCTATTTCTTCAAGAACTATGAGAGCATCTGGACCAAGTGGGTCCCGGCCGACGTCGCCGAAAAGGTCAAGGCCTCGCTCTGAGGGTCCTCTGGCGAGGCGGCGCGACCGCGCGGTTGCGCCGCTCTTGCGACCTTCCTTTGCCGGCGGTCCGCGTCGCGTGGCGGCCGGCAAGAGATGCATCGTGAAAGGCTTGTGCCGTGGCAGACAATTTCCCCGAATTCATCGACACCCGCGGTCTCCGCTTTGCCATCGACGACGGCTTCAGCTGGGTCGTGGCGCATTACGGCGATACGTTCGAACGAATGCTGCTGCCGCTGCTCAAGCTCCTGAGCGCCCTTGAAAGCTTCCTGCAATGGCTGCCGTGGTACGTCACCATCGCCGTCATCGCCGCGCTGACCTATTCGGCCGCACGGAGCCTCAAGGCAACCGGCGGGGCCGTCGCCATGCTCGTCTTCATCGGGGCCCTCGGCCTTTGGAACGACGCGATGGCGACGATTGCGCTCATGCTCGCCGCGACGGTGGTGGCCGTCGTAATCGGCATTCCACTCGGCATCGTCATGGCGCGCTCGGACTGGCTGCGCTCGATCGCGCTGCCGCTGCTCGACATCATGCAGACGCTGCCGATCTTCGTTTATCTCATTCCCTTCGTCATGCTGTTCGGCCCGGGAAAGATCCCGGCGATCCTTGCCACCGTGTTCTTCGCCATTCCGCCGGTGATCCGGCTGACCGATCTCGGCATCCGCCAGGTCGACGGCGAAGTGGTCGAGGCGATCGTTGCCTTCGGCGCGACGCCGCGGCAAAAACTCCTCAAGGTGCAGATCCCGCTTGCCCTGCCGACCATCATGGCCGGCGTCAACCAGACGACGATGATGGCGCTTTCCATGGTGGTCATCGCCTCGATGATCGGTGCCGGCGGCCTCGGCTATCAGGTCCTGCAGGGTATTCAGCGGCTGGAGGTCAGCCGCGGCCTCATCGCCGGCATCGCCATCGTCTTCCTCGCCGTGATCTTCGACCGCATCGCCCAGTCCTATGGCCGGCGTGCCCAGAAACATCTTGCCAGCGGGGAATGAGGCGTGAGTACTTCCGACGTGAAAATCCAGGTCGACAAGGTCTACAAGATCTTCGGCAACCGCCCGGACGATGCGCTCGCCGAGCTGCGCGCCGGCGCGCAGAAGGCCGAGGTTCTGCAGAGGACCGGCTGTGTCGTCGGCCTCAAGGACATCGACTTCTCGATCCATCGCGGCGAGACCTTCGTCATCATGGGCCTGTCGGGTTCGGGGAAATCCACCCTGATCCGTCATTTCAACCGGCTGATCGAGCCCACCGCCGGCCGCATCCTCGTCGACGGCCGCAACATCATGGAGATGAATGCGAAGGAGCTCATCGCCTTCCGCCGCACCGGCATTTCCATGGTGTTCCAGCGTTTCGGCCTGCTGCCGCACCAGACGGTGCTGGAAAATACCATCTGCGGGCCGATCCTGCAGGGCGTCAACCGCCGCGAGGCGGTGGCCCTCGGCATGGAGCAGCTGGAGCTCGTCGGGCTCAAGGGGTTCGAGAACCGCTTTCCACGCCAGCTTTCCGGCGGCATGCAGCAGCGCGTCGGCCTGGCCCGGGCACTGGCGACGCAAGCGGAGGTGCTTTTGATGGACGAGGCCTTCAGCGCGCTCGACCCGCTGATCAAGAGCGACATGCAGGAGCAGCTGAAGGATATCCAGGCACGGCTGAAAAAGACCATCATCTTCATCACCCACGACCTCGACGAGGCCCTGCATCTCGGCGACCGCATCGCCATCCTCAAGGACGGCGAATTGCGTCAGGTCGGCACGGGCGAGGAGATCCTGTTCCGGCCGGCCGACGATTATGTCGATCGGTTCGTGCGGAAGGTCGACCTGTCGCGTGCCCTCTATGCCCACGAGGCCTTCGCGCGGATTCCGGTCCTGACGCAGGCGGAGGCGACGCCGGAGCGGTCCGCTGCGCTGCTCGGCGAGCATCCGGGCGTCATCGTCGCCCGGGACGGCGCGTTGCGCCTCCTTGCCCGCGGTGCTTCCGGCGAGGCCGTGCCCGTGGCCAGCATCGACGCCAATGCCGCCCTCGGCCAGTGCTTTGCGCCGCTCGCCGCGCAAAATGCCATCCTTGTCACGGAGGGCGGGGCGGCAATCGGCATGCTGACCCGCGAAATGGCCTTCAAGGCCCTCGCGCGTGCCGCGCGGCCGGCCTGAAGCGCGCCCGTCCGGCTTCCAGGGGAAACGAACCGATGAAGACCTATGTGCTGACCGTATCGTGCCAATCGACCCGCGGCATTGTCGCCGCGATTACCGGCTACCTCGCCGAGAAGGAGTGCAACATCGTCGACAGTTCGCAGTTCGACGACCAGGAGACGGGCCTGTTCTTCATGCGCCTGACCTTCAAGAGCGAAGGCGGCGCAAGCCAGGACGATATCGACGCGGGCTTTGCGCCGGTCGCCAAGGCCTTCGCCATGGCCTACGAGTTCCACAACAGCGACGAGCGCATGAAGGTGCTGCTGATGGTCTCGCGCTTCGGCCATTGCCTGAACGACCTGCTCTACCGCTGGAAGATCGGCGCGCTGCCGATCGACATCGTCGGCGTCGTCTCGAACCATTTCGATTACCAGAAGGTCATCGTCAACCACGACATCCCCTTCCACCACGTCAAGGTGACGAAGGAGAACAAGCCGCAGGCCGAGGCGCGGCTGGTGGAGATCGTCGAGCAGTCCGGCGCCGAGCTGATCGTTCTCGCCCGCTACATGCAGGTGCTGTCGGATGCGGTGTGCAAGAAGATGTCGGGCCGGATCATCAACATCCACCACTCGTTCCTGCCGTCGTTCAAGGGGGCGAACCCGTACAAGCAGGCCTTCGAGCGTGGCGTGAAGCTGATCGGCGCGACGGCGCACTATGTGACGGAGGACCTCGACGAGGGTCCGATCATCGAGCAGGACGTGGCGCGCATCACGCATGCGCAGTCGGCGGACGACTATGTGTCGATCGGCCGGGACGTGGAGAGCCAGGTTCTGGCCCGCGCGGTCCATGCCCATATCCACCACCGCGTCTTCATGAACGGCAACAAGACCATCGTCTTCCCGCCCAGCCCCGGTTCCTATGCCTCCGAGCGCATGGGTTGAGCCGAAGACGACGAAAGGCCGGCGAAACGCCGGCCCCAGCCTGGTGAAGAGCGCCGCCCCACCCATCGACGTCATCCTCGGCCTTGAGCCGAGGATCCAAGTGTCACCCGCGGCTTGTGCCTTTGGTTTTGCATCCCGTGGAAATGGAGACGGGTGCTCAGCCCTCGGCATAGCTGCCGTCCTCGCGATGAACCTCGCTGCCCGAGAGCGGCGGCGTGAACACGCAAACCAGCAGGAGCGCTTCCTTCGCGCGCAGGATATGGGGATCGTGCTCGTTCAAGGCATAGATCGTTCCCGGGACGATGGGAAAGACCTCTCCCGTGGAAACATTCTCCACTTCGCCCTCGCCGGAGATGCAATAGTTCGTTTCGAAATGGTTCTTGTAGTGCAGGTGCAGTTCGGCACCTTTTGCCACCCGCGTCTCGTGAACCGAATGTCCCATTCCATGTTCCCGCACGATCATCCGGCGGCTCTGCCAGCCGGGACCCGACGCATCCCGCGGCGTACCTGCAATCTCCTCAGATGTGACGACGATCATGTTTTTTCCTCCTACTCGATATCTTGTTCGATGTCCGCGAGGGCTGGTTCTATCCGTGCGGCGGCTTCCCGTGATTATCACGCCCATGGCGCGCGAGATATGCCTGCTGGCCGCGCAGCGTCCATCCCATGGGGGGATACCGTGGCGGCGCGTCCCACCAGGCCTGTTGGCGTATGGCGCGATACTTCAACGCGTTCGCGTGTCGGACAAGATCGTGGAGATCATTCCTCCGGCGTTGAGGATCCGGATTTCCCGTTCCGTTTCCACGGCCGCCCTTCCCACCAAAGCCTGGTTTTGGCCGTCGGCGCGGCGGATGAGCAGTTTCAGCTCGCTTCTCGGCTCCACCGCCGTGGCATCGATCGTGATCCTGTCCTGCGGTCCTATCGAAAGCGGCACGGCGCGATCGATCACCACGGGAAGCACGCCCATGCCGATGAGGTTGCTGCGGTGGATGCGCTCGAAGCTGCGGGCGATGACGGCGCGTATGCCGAGGAGGGCGACGCCTTTGGCCGCCCAGTCGCGCGAGGAACCGGTGCCGTATCGTTCGCCCGCGACGATGACGACCGGCCGGTTTTCCTGCCGGTAGCGTTCGGCGATGGCCCAGAGGGGGCCTTCCTCCATCGTCGGGGCATGGATGGTGCGGGCGGCGGGCCGGCCGTCGATCAGCAGGTTGCCGGCGGTGCGGTTGTCGAAGAGGCCGCGGACCATAACCTGCCAGTTTCCGCGGCGGGCGGCGTAGACATTCAGGTCGTCCGGCGGGTCGCCATGCGCGACGAGATGCCGTCCCGCATGGCTGGCCGCGCCGATCTGGCCGGCCGGCGAGATATGGTCGGTGGTCATGTCGTCGCCGAGAACGAGCAGCGGATGGGCTTCGTAGGCGCCGAGCCGGCTTGCCGTCCGTGCGGAGGCGAAGGGCGGGCGGCGGATATAGGTCGATGCGGGATCCCAAGGAAACCGCGCGGAGGCGGGGGCATCGAGCGCCTGCCATGCCGCGTTGGCTGCGGCCTGCGCGAAGGCCTGTCCGAAATCGGCGGGCTCGGAGGCCCCTCGCACAATGGCATCGATCTCCCCGTTTGCGGGGAGGAGATCGCCAAGGCGGATGGTTTCCCCGTGCGGGCCGCGGCCGATGTCGCGGTTCATCGGATCGGAGACGAATTTGCCGATGAGCGAGAGGGCGACGACGAGCGGTGGGGACGCGAGGAAGCCGAACTGGAGGCTTGGATGGACGCGCCCGGGGAAATTCCGGTTGCCGGAGAGGAGCGCGGCGGCGACGGTTCCGTCCGTGATTGCCGCGGCCATGTCCGCTTGCAGGGGGCCGGAATTGCCGATGCAGGTCGTGCAGCCGTGGCCGACGATGCCGAAGCCGAGCGCTTCCAGGTCCGCAAGCAGGCCGCTGCGCGCCAGGAAACGCTCGGCCGCGGGGGAGCCGGGCGCCAGCGATGTCTTCACCCAGGCGGGCGGGCGAAGGCCGAGGCGCCGTGCTTTCCGGGCAACGAGGCCGGCGGCGGCGAGGAGACGCTGATCGGAGGTGTTGGTGCAGCTCGTGATGGCGGCAATGGCAATCGCGCCGTCCGGTATGGTTTTTCCGGTTTCGAAGGGCTTGCCGCTTGCTGCCTCCAGTGCCTCGGCGGCCGTTGCGACGGGCAGCCTGTCCTGCGGGCGTCGGGGGCCGGCGAGGATCGGTTCGATTGCCGATAGGTCGAGATCGATTATGCGGCTGTAGCGCGGCTCCGCCGCCGGGTCGAACCAGAGGTGGAGGGCCTTTGCCGCCCTTTCGACGAAGGCGCAATGGTCCGCGCTGCGGCCGGTCTGGCGCAGATAGGCGACGGTTTGTCCGTCAATCGGGAAAAAGCCGGTGGAAGCGCCGTATTCGGGCGCCATATTGGCGACGACGGCGCGGTCGCCGCAGGTCAGCGCCGGAACGCCTTCGCCGAAAAACTCGATGAACTCTCCCGATATGCCGTGCTTTCGGAGCAGATGGGTGACCTCGAGTGCAAGGTCCGTGGACAGCACGCCCGGGCCGAGCCGGCCGGTGAGACGGACCCCGACGACGTCGGGCAGGCGGATCGTCACCGGCAGGCCGAAGAAGACGCTCTCGGCCTCCAGGCCCCCGACGCCCCAGGCGAGCACGCCGATGCCGTTGATCATCGGCGTATGGCTGTCCGTGCCGATCAGCGTATCCGGGGCGGCCCGGCGCGTGCCGTCCCGCTCGACGACCTCCATGACCGTGGCGAGCTGTTCGAGGTTCAGCGTGTGCATGATGCCGGTGCCGGGCGGATGCACCCGCACGCCCGGCAGTGCCGTGGTCGCCCATTTCATCAGGCGGTAGCGCTCGCTGTTGCGGTCCATCTCGCGCCGCATGTTGTGTTCCCGCGCGTCGCCGCGGCCATACCGGTCGACGGCGACGCTGTGATCGACCGATACGTCGACGGGCAGCACGGGTGTCAGGCGCGACGGATCGCCGCCTGCCTCCGCGATGGCGTCACGCATGGCGGCGATGTCCACCAGGGCGGGAACGCAGGTCGTGTCGTGCATGAGGACGCGGGAGGGGTGGAAATCCACCTCCGCCTCGCTCGTGCCCTCGCCGAGCCAATCGCGCAGGGCGTCGGTGAACGAGGCAAGGCGCGCGGGGTCGCGGCGGGCGACGTTTTCAAGCAGGATGCGCAGGACGAAGGGCAGGCGCCGGACTTCGTCGAAGGCCGCGCGCAGGTCAATGGCTTCGACCGGACCCGTCTCGGTTTCGATCCATAGAGCCATTTCGCATCTCCAAAGTGATTTTTAATACGTAAAAAGCCAATAATTAGAGAATGTCAACGAGTTTCCGACGATTCATTGGCTTTTAATGCGGTATATATGCAAAGAATCCCGCCTCTTGTTTCCTTTGCCCGCAGCATGGAATAACCTCCAGCCGATTGCTTCAGAAGACCGGACGGTATCCATGCGCTCCAGCCAGCTCGCCCAGACCATCGCGAACGAAATCACGCTTCTCGTCACATCCGGCGAGCTTTCGGTGGGCGATCACCTGAAGACGCAGCAGCTGGCGGACCGTTTCGGCGTGTCCCGCTCGCCGGTGCGCGAGGCCATGGACATGCTGGCAAGCCAGGGGCTGCTGGAGCAGAAGGAAAACCGCGGCTTCTTCGTCCGCGAGGCGGCGAGCGGTGTCGTCGAGCAGGTGCGTGACGATACCGGACCCTTCGAGGTCGCCAACGACTACCAGCGGCTGGCGGAGGATTGGCTGACGGACCGCATTCCCGCCGAAGTCACCGAACAGATGCTGCGCGAGCGCTATGAGCTCACCAAGTCGCAACTCAACGACATCCTGATGCGTGCGACCCGCGAGGGCTGGGCCGAGCGCAAGCAGGGCTACGGCTGGCGCTTCCTGCCGGTCGCCAAGACGCCGGAGGCCTTCGAGCAGATCTACCGCTTCCGCATGCTGATCGAACCGGCCGCGATGCTGGAACCCGAATTCCGGCTCGACCGCAAGATCATCGACGAGCAGCGCCGGATCCAGAGCCGCATGCTGGACACGGACATCGAGCGGCTGCCGGCCGAGCGCCTCCTGCACAATGGCGCGCTCTTCCATGAGGAGTTGATCAAGATGGCCAACAATCCCTTCTTCCACATCTCGCTCGTGCGCGTGAACCGCATGCGGCGCCTGCTGGAATACCGCTCGCGCGTCGACCGCAGCCGCACCGTGCGCCAGTGCCGGGAACACCTCGAAATCCTTGATCTTCTGGAGCGCGGTGAGGTCGTGGAGGCTTCCTACGCGATGCGCCGGCACCTCGGCGGTGCACTCTCCAAGAAGTCGCCCATTACCTGGTCCTGGTCGCACCAGGCGCATGAAAAAGACAATCTCGAAAAATAGTGATTGCATTTTTAGATTTAAAAAGCCAATAATCTCCCCGTGACGCAGAGCGGCGATTTCGCTCGTCGCCTCATGGGAGATATCTGATGAAAATATTCGTGACGCCGTGTGATGGGATCGGTCCGGAGATCACAGCGGCAACCATGGAGGTCCTGAAGGTCGCCGATGCGGCGTTCGGTCTGGGCCTCGAATACCACTTCGAGGACACCGGCTTCACGAGCCTGGAAAAGTTCGGCACGACGCTGCGCGACGAGACGATCGAGCGCGCGCGCACCTTCGACGGCATCATCCTGGGACCGCAGTCGCACATGGATTATCCCGCCCGCGACAAGGGCGGCGTGAACGTTTCGGCCGGCTTCCGTGTCAAGCTCGACCTCTATGCCAATGTCCGCCCGGCGCGTTCGCGCCCGTTCCTCAACGATGCCAAGAAGATGGACCTCGTGATCATGCGCGAGGCGACGGAAGGGTTCTATCCCGACCGCAACATGTATGCCGGCACGGGTGAATTCATGCCGACGCCGGATGTGGCGCTCTCGGTGCGCAAGATCACGGCGTCCGCCTGCGAACGCATTGCCCGCCAGGCCTTCCTGCTCGCCATGAAGCGCAACAGGAAGGTAACCGCGGTCCACAAGGCCAACAACTTCATCCTGACGGACGGCCTGTTCCTGCAGCAGGTGCGAAAGGTCGCCGCCGAGTTCCCCGACGTGACGCTCGACGATTTCATCATCGACGCGATGGCCGCCCATCTGGTGCGCGACCCCTCGCGCTTCGACGTGATCGTCGCGACGAACTTCTATTCCGACATCCTGTCGGATCTCGCCAGCGAGCTTTCGGGCAGCCTCGGCCTTGCCGGCTCGATCAATGCCAATGCCGAGACCGGCCTCGTCTGCGCCCAGGCCCAGCATGGCTCCGCACCCGACATCCAGAACCGCAACATCGCCAACCCCACCTCGCTCATCCTTTCCGCGGCGATGATGCTGAGCTGGCTCGGCGAGCAGCGCGGCCTGGCGCATTTCGAGGCGGCCGGCGCGGAAATCGAACGGGCCGTCGACGAGGTTCTCGCCGATCCGGCGTCCCGCACCCGCGATCTCGGCGGGACCACCAACACCGATACCTTCGGTTCGCTTGTCGCGGGCGCGGTTCGGGCGGGCGGCGGCGAGCGGAAACGTGCCAGTGCCTGAGAAGAGCATTTGCATTTTGATTTTTTAAAATCCAAAATGCAAAGCATGAGGAGGCGGGGGCAGGGAGTGGCCCTCGCATGACGTGCCCGGCCGCTCCGAAGCGCGGGCCAATCTTTTGGGAGATGAGAGATGAATTACACAATATCCGCCCGCTCGGCCGTCTTCGCCGTCGGCACGGCGCTCATGACCGCCTTCGCCGCCGCCGCATTCGCACAGGACGTTCCCGCCGGTTATCCGGCCGGCTATGCCGACGTCATCGCCGCGGCAAAGGAGGAAGGCACCGTCTCGGTCTACACCTCGACCGATGCCGCCCAGTCGCAGAAGCTGCAGGATGCCTTCACCAAGAAATACGGCATCAAGATCGCCTATAACGACCTCGGAACGAACGGTGCCTACAACCAGGTGATCTCGGAAGCCGCCGCCGGCCAGACGACGGCCGACGTGGTCTGGAGTTCCGCCATGGACCTGCAGATGACGCTTGTCCAGGAAGGTTATGCGGCCGAATATGCCTCGCCGGAAACCGGCCACCTGCCGGCATGGGCCAATTACAAGAACATGCTGTTCGGCACGACCGTCGAGCCGGTCGGCGTGATCTACAACACCAAGGCACTGTCGGAAGACAAGCTTCCGAAGACCTATGCCGACATGATCGCCTTCCTCAAGGACAACAAGGCCGAGCTTCAGGGCAAGGTCGCGACCTTCGACCCGGAAAAGAGCGGTTCGGGCTTCCTGCACCACTCGAACGATGCCCGCAACCGATCGGACTTCTGGGATCTCGCCAAGGCCATGGGCGAGGACGGCGCGAAGATCTATTCCAGCTCCGGTGGCATGAAGGAAACGGTGGTATCGGGCGAAAACGTCATCGCCATCAACATCATCGGCTCCTATGCGCTCGACTGGGTGAAGGAAAGCCCGAATCTCGGCGTGCATTTCGCAAGCGACTACACGCCGGCCTTTTCGCGCCTCGCCCTGATCACCAAGGATGCCCCGCATCCGAACGCCGCCAAGCTCTTCGTCGACTTCATGCTCTCGGCCGAGGGGCAGTCGCTTCTCGCCGAAGGCGGCCTGCCGTCCGTGCGTGACGACGTGACCGCCGGCCTCAACATCCAGACGCTGAACGAGCGCGTCGGCGGCGGCCTGAAGCCGATCGCGGTCGATGAAGGCGTGCTCGAATACATGGAGCCGACGAAGCGCGTCCAGTTCCTCAACGACTGGAAGGCCGCCCTCGGCCGCTGATGCTCAGCCGGCCGCGGCGCTCAGATAGCGCCGCGGCTCCGCCACCGTTTGCGAGAGGCATAGAATGTCCACCCATACACAAGCACCGGCTGCGCTCGCCCTGGCGAAAGCCGCGGCCGAGAAGAAGTATCCGGCCAGGATGCCGCGGCACGGCAATGCCAGCCTTTACCGGCGCGTCGTCATCGGCCTTCTGGCAATCGCCGTTTTGGCGCCTGTCGGCCTGATCGTCTACCAGAGCTTCCTGACGGCGGCCTTCTTCAGCCCGCGCGCTCAATTCGGTCTCGACGCCTACAAATACGTCTTCACCGACAGGAATTTCTACAAGGCGCTCGGCACCACCGCCATCTTCTCCTTCGGCATGGTCGCGATTGCCGTGCCGCTCGGCGGCCTGCTGGCCTTCCTGATCACGCGGACGGACATCAGGGGCAGGCGCCTGCTCGAAATCCTCGTGCTCGTGCCGATGTTCATCTCGTCCATCGTGCTGGCCTTCGGCTATACGGTGTCCGTCGGCCCGACGGGCTTCGTCTCGCTCTTCGTCCGCGGCATCCTCGGCTTCGTGCCGTGGAACATCTACAGCCTGCCGGGCATGATCCTGATTGCCGGCCTCAGCCATGTGCCGCATGTCTATCTCTATGTCTCCTCGGCCATGCGCAACCTGCCGTCGGACCTGGAGGAGGCCGCCCGCACCACCGGCGCGTCCATCTGGCAGGTCTCGCGCGACGTCACGCTGCCCATGGTGCTGCCGGCGCTGATCTTCGCCGCCGCGCTCAACATCCTGCTCGGCTTCGAGACCTTCGGCATCCCGCTGGTCCTCGGCGATCCGAACGGCATCATGGTGCTCACCACCTACATCTACAAGCTCACCACGCTGTTCGGCACGCCGACCTATCAGCTGATGGCCGTCGTCGCCGTGGTGCTCATCCTCATCACGCTGCCGCTCGTCTGGATGCAGCGCACGCTTTTGCGCAATGCCCGCAAATATGCCGCGATGGGCGGCAAGGGCGCTCGCGTCGCCACGCTGAAACTCGGCGGGAGCGGTCAGGCCATCGCGCTTTCGATCATCGGCTTCTGGCTCTTCGTCTCCGTCGCCCTGCCGATCGGGGGTATCGCCGTGCGCGCCTTCGTCGATGCCTGGGGCGAAGGCGTCAATCTGCTCGACCATCTCACGTTCGCGAATTTCGACCGCATGCTGGAAGTTCCGAGCCTGGTGCGCGGCATCGTCAATACCGTGCTCCTCTCCGTGGTCGGCGGCGCCGTCGCGGTCGGCATCTACCTGATGGTCGGTCTTGCGGGGCATCGCAACTGGGGCCTGTCGAACACGGTGCTCGACTACATCGTGCTCCTGCCGCGCGCCCTGCCCGGACTTGTCATCGGCCTTGCCTTCTTCTGGGTCTTCCTGTTCGTGCCGCTGCTGACGCCCTTGCGCCCGACGCTGGTCAGCCTCTTCATCGCCTATGTCGTCGTCGGCCTGTCCTATGGTCTGCGCCTCCTGCAGGGCACGCTCATCCAGGTCGCACCGGAGCTTGAGGAATCCGCCCGCACCACGGGCGCCACGATCGGCCGGACCTGGAAGGACGTGGTGATCCCGATCGTAAGGCCCGGCCTTGCCGGCGCCTGGGCGCTGATCATGATCATCTTCCTTCGCGAATATGCGACGGGCGTCTACCTCATGGGCGCGGGCACGGAAGTCATCGGTTCGCTGATGGTCTCGCTTCTCCAGACCGGCGCCATGAACACGATCGCCGCCCTTTCCCTCATCAGCATCGTCTTGACGGGCGCAGGCCTTGCGCTCGCCCTTCGTTTGGGAGCAAAAATCCATGACTGAACTCGTCGTCAGCAATGTCCAGAAATGGCTGGGCGGCCTGCAGATCCTCAAGGGCGCGTCCTTCACGGCGCAGCGCGGCTCCATCGTCGCCCTGCTCGGCGCCTCGGGTAGCGGCAAGACCACGCTGCTGCGCTGTATCGCCGGGCTCGAACAGCCGGAAATCGGCCAGATCGTCATCGGCGGCAAGACCGTGCTCGACGGCGAGACGAAGATCGCCCTGCCGCCCGAGCAGCGCAATATCGGCCTCGTCTTCCAGTCCTACGCGCTCTGGCCGCACCGGACGGTGAAGGAGAACGTCGGCTACGGCCTGAAGCTGCGCGGCGTGACGCAGGCCGATATCGAAAAGCGCGTCCAGGCGATCTTGGACCGCATGGGGCTTGGCCATCTGGCCGACCGCTTTCCCTCCCAGCTTTCGGGCGGCCAGCAGCAGCGCGTCGCGATCTGCCGGGCGCTGGTCTATGAGCCGCGCGTGCTTCTGCTCGACGAGCCGCTTTCCAACCTCGATGCGAAGCTGCGCGAGGAAGCCCGCTACTGGATCCGCAAGCTGATCCTCGACCTCGAAATCTGCGCCATCCTCGTGACGCACGACCAGAGCGAGGCGCTTGCCGCCGCCGACAACATCCTCCTCCTGCAGGATGGCCGGATCGTCCAGCAGGGCGGGCCGCAGGAGATCTATTCCAACCCGAACAGCTTCTATTCGGCGGACTTCCTGGGCGCCAACAACATCGTCAAGGCGAAGGTCAAGTCGGTCGACGGCAAGAGCGCCATCATCGGTGGCGAGAACTGGAGCCTTGACGGGACGGTGCGCGAGGCCTCGGGGCTGGCCGCATCGGAGGATGCGCGGGCGGTCATCCGTGTCGAGCAGATCAGCGTCAGCGACCAGCCGCAGGCCGGCGGGCTGGAGATGAACCTCGACGACAGCATCTATCTCGGCGACCGCTGGGAATATCGCCTGCGACGCGGCGACTTCGTCGCCAAGGCGCATGGCGCAAAGCAGCTTTCGACCGGCACGGTCTGGGCGCGCATTCCCTCCGAAAGCGTGTGGGTGTTCTCGGCAGGCCAGCGCTAGCGCCTTTCCAGCCGAAGCGGCATCGTTTCGGCATCGGACGATGCGGTAGAAACAAGATGCCGGGGCAGTTCCGGCGAACCGGATTTCACGGAATTACCCCGGCGAAGGCCCGCCGCGGGCGGCCGCTCCTTTCAAAGGGAATGGAATGTCGCAACAGCCCCGCATAACCCTCGTCCATGCGACGCCGATCGCCATGGAGCCGATCAGACAGGCCTTCGCCTCCGCCTGGCCGGAGGCCGACATGGTCAACCTGCTCGAAGACAGCCTCTCGCCCGACCGGGCGAAAAGTAGCGATATCACCGAGGCGTTGACGGCCCGCATCACGGCGCTGACGCACTATGCGAAGCAGATCGGCAGCGCCGCCGTGCTCTTCACCTGCTCGGCCTTCGGCCGGGCCATCGAGCAGGCGGCGGCGACCGTCGATATCCCGGTGCTGAAGCCGAACGAGGCGATGTTCGAGGCCGCCATCCGCAAGGGCGGCCGGACGGCCATGCTCTACACCTTCCCGCCGGCGCGGGAGGGCATGGAGGCGGAGTTTGCCGAGGAGGCGGCGCGGATCGACCCGACCGCCACCCTGGAGAGCTTCCTTGTGGAGCACGCGATCGAGGCCGTACGGGCTGGCGATGTCGAAACCCACAACCGCCTTGTCGCCGCGGCCGCGGCGGGTCTCAAGGGCTTCGACAGCATCGTGCTTGCGCATTTTTCCACGGCGCGCGCCGTGCCGGCCGTGCGGGCGGCGACGGACATCCCGGTCCTTTCGAGCCCGGACGCCGCCATCGACAAACTGAAGCGCCTTCTCGGCGCTGCCTGATTTTGGGAGTATCCGTTCCATGCTGCTTGGCGTGATTGCAGACGATTTCACCGGGGCGAGCGACATCGCGAACACGCTCGCCAAGGGCTTGCCGGGCGAGGGCGGTCTTCGCACGGTGCAATATCTCGGCATTCCCCATGGCAAGGCCGAGGCCGATGTCGAGGCGGGCGTCATCGCCTTGAAGAGCCGGTCGATCGAAGCCGCCGCTGCCGTGGAGCAGTCGCTTGCCGCCCTGCGCTGGCTGCTCGGCCAGGGCTGCGAGCAGATCGTCTTCAAATATTGCTCGACCTTCGATTCAACGCCGCAAGGCAATATCGGCCCGGTGGCCGAGGCGCTTGCCAGGGCCTTGGATGTCAAGGGCGTCGTCGCCTGCCCGGCGTTTCCCGGCGCCGGCCGGACGGTCTATCAGGGCCATCTCTTCGTGAAGGACAGGCTCCTCAACGATTCCGGCCTGCAGAACCATCCGCTCAACCCGATGACGGACGCCGATATCCGCCGCTGGCTACGGCTCCAGACGACGGGCGGCGTCGGCCATGTCGATATCGCAACCGTCCGTGAAGGTCCTGCCGGTATAGAGACCGCCTTGTGGGAGCAGGACAACACCCTCGTCATCGTCGACGCCATCACGGACGACGACCTCGTCGCGATCGGCCGCGCTACGGCATCGTGCCGCCTCGTCACCGGCGGTTCGGGCATCGCCATCGGCCTTGCCGCCAACTTCATCGAGCGCGGCCTTGCCGCGGGCACGGGAGCGGCGGTGATCGGCATGGACGGGCCGGAAGCCATTCTCGCCGGAAGCTGCTCCGGCGCAACGCGCGAACAGGTCGACATCCACCGCAAGGACCATCCGGCGCTTGCCATCGACGTCGCCGGCGTCCTGGACGGTTCGGTCACCGCCGCGGACCTCACTTCCTTCCTGCTTGCGAACCGGGGCAGGGCGCCGCTGGTCTACTCCTCGGGCACGCCCGGTGAGGTCCAGGCCGTCCAGGCGCGCTTCGGGCGGGAGATGGTTGCCGCCGCGCTCGACGGCCTCTTCGCCAGCACGGCGCGGGAACTGGTCAAGGCCGGCATCCGCCGGCTCGTCGTCGCCGGCGGTGAGACGTCCGGCGCCGTCGTTTCGGCGCTCGACCTTGGCGCGCTGACCATCGGGGCCGAGATCGACCCCGGTGTGCCGGTGCTCTTGTCGGGCGGCGATGAGCCCGTGGCGCTGGCGCTCAAGTCCGGCAATTTCGGTACGCCCGATTTCTTCACCAAGGCATTGGAAAGGCTTGCAGGCAGATGAGTGCGGAAAACAAGGTTCGCGAGGAGATCGTCCGTCTTTCGAAATCACTGTTCGACCGCGGCTTCTCCGTCGGCTCCGCCGGCAATATCAGCGCCGTGGTCGAGGACGGGATCCTGATGACCCCGACGAATTCGTGTCTCGGCTTCCTCGACCCGGCGCGAATCTCGAAACTCGACCGAAGCGGCAACCACATCAGTGGCGACAAGCCCTCGAAGGAGGTGTTCCTGCACCAGGCGTTCTACGAAACGCGGCCGCAGACAGGGGCGGTGGTGCACCTGCACTCGACCTTCGCGACCGCCCTGTCGTGCCTCAGCGATACCGACCCGGACGATTGCATCCCGCCGCTCACGCCCTATGTCGTCATGCGTGTCGGCAAGGTGAAGCTGCTGCCCTATGTCAGGCCGGGCGACGAGCGGATGGGCGAGATGATACGGGAGCTTGGCGGCCGCCATGCCGCTGTCCTCCTTGCCAATCATGGTCCCGTCGTTGCCGGCAGGGACATCGTCTCCACGGTCTATGCCGCCGAGGAGCTGGAGGAAACCGCCAGGCTGCTCGTTCTGCTGCGCAATGCACCCACGCGTTTGCTCTCCCCGGAAAACGTCGCGGAACTGAAAGCCGTCTTCGGCGGCTATTGAGGGGGGGGACGCCATCCGTGAGGTGCAGGGAGGCAGCCAGCTCGGCGGCGCGGTTTGCGTTGACGCTTGCCATCGCCACGGCAGGAGGCTTCCTGCTGTGGCTGGCGCACATGCCGCTTGCCTGGTTGCTCGGGGCGATGCTGGCGACCGCGCTTTCTGCGTTCCTGCATGTCCCGGTGTCCCTGCCGAAACATGCGCGGCCGCCGATGACGGCGGTGATCGGGGCCGTGCTCGGCACGTCCTTCTCGCCGGAGATTTTCCGGCATGCCGCAGCCTGGATCGTTTCGCTTCTCGGCCTCGTCGCCTTCATCGCGATCACGGGTGCGCTGGCCTTCGTCTATTTTCGCCGCATCGCCCGGCTCGATCCCGTGACGGCCTATTTTTCCGCGATGCCGGGCGGCCTTGTCGAGATGATCACGCTCGGCTCGGAAAGGGGCGGGGATGAGCGCATGATCGCGCTGATCCATGCCGCGCGGATTTTCCTGGTCGTCCTGGCGCTCCCGTTCCTGATCGAGGCCCTTACCGGTTTTGACATCGATCGCACGGCAACGGTGTCCGCGGCTTCGGCAACGGTCGCGGTCGACGATATCCTCTGGTTCCTGGCTGCCGTCATCGGCGGCGCCGTGCTTGCAAGCCTGTTGCGGCTGCCGGCGCGTTTTCTCGTCGGGCCGATGCTTGCCAGCGCCGTGTTCCATCTGACGGGACTGACGGATTTCGAGCTGCCGGCGGCAGCCCTTGCCGGCGCCCAGGTCGTCATCGGCGCGACGATCGGCTGCCGCTTCGCAGGGGCTTCGCCACGGATCGTGCTTCAGTCCATGCTCCTGTCGGCCGGCGCGACTTTTGTGATGCTGCTCTGCACGGCCGCGTTTTCCTCGGTGCTCTCCCTTGCTGGCGGCGATCGTTTCATCGCCTATGTGCTTGCCTATTCACCGGGCGGCGTCGCGGAGATGAGCTTTATCGCGCTTTCATTGAACGTCGATGTGCCGTTCGTGGTGCTGCATCACATCGTGCGGGTGCTGACCGTCGTGGCCGGAGCATCTGCTGCGTTCCGGTTCTTCAAGCAGTAAGGTATTCGGTCCACCGAGATCGCCAGCAAGCCTGTCCGGCCGGCTACGCGCTAACGTCCATTCTCCCGTTCTTTTTCTGCCGGTGGTTTCGCACCCGCCGCGGGCCGTTCTCCGGCTGATGCGGCACTTCGGCCGAGGAAGGCGCGAAGAGGCGAGCCTGGCCGGCGACGGTCGGATGCTCGAAGATCCGGATCACTGAAACCGGTTGTTCGAAGAGCTGGGAAAGACGTCCCGCGAGCCGCGTGGCGAGGAGCGAGTTGCCGCCGACGAGGAAGAAGCTGGTGTCGAGGGATTCGATCGGCCGTCCCAGGAGATCCTTCCAGAGATCGCAGACCTGCTTCTCGATATCGGAGAGCGGCCGTGCGGGAGGCGCGCACGTGCCTGCCGCGGCTTCGCGGGCGCGCTGTTCCAGCGCCGCGCCGTCACGCTTTCCGTTGGCGGTCAACGGCATCCGGTCGAGCACGATGAAGGTGGAGGGAACAAGGGCGGCGGGCAAGTGATCGCGCAGCGCGGCGAGCAACGTTTCCTCGCGGTAGGCCGCGCTGCCACCGAGGGTGAGGAAAGCGGCAAGGCTGTCGCCGGTTCCCGCGCCGCGCACCGCGACGACGGCTGCCTGCCGCACCGCCGGATCGGCGGCGATGAGTGTTTCGATCTCGCCAAGTTCGACGCGCAGGCCGTTGACCTTCACCTGGCCGTCGCGCCGGCCCAGAAATTCGACCACGCCGTCCGGCTGCCAGCGGCCGAAATCGCCCGTGCGGTAGAGGCGTTCGCCCGTGCGGGGATGGCGGATGAAGCGGGCGTTTGTCTTCTCCTCGTCCCGCCAGTAACCGAGCGCGAGGCCCACGCCGCCGATGAAGATTTCCCCGATGGCGAAGTCGGGGCGCTCGGCAAGGGATTCGTCGAGCACGTGGATCGTCTGGTTGGCGAGCGGCCTACCGTAGGGCACGCTTTTCCAGCCCGGCTCGATGCGCTCGACCTCGTGGGCGATCGACCAGATGGAGGCCTCCGTCGCGCCGCCGAGCGACACCAGTTTCGGCGGCCGGGGAAGCTTGAGGAGCGAACGGCAGAGCGGCAGGGGCAGCCAGTCGCCGGAGAGCATGACGAGCCGCAATCGGGAGAGCATTGCGAGCGTGCCGCGGTCGGCGAGCCGGTCGTGCAGCAATTGCAGGAGCGCCGGCACGCTGCTCCAGAGGGTCACGCCGGCTTCTTCGAGAAGGCGCAGCCAGCAATCGGGATCCGGCGCGGGGGCGGCCGGCGGAATGACGATCGCGCCGCCGGCGGCGAGCATGCCGAAAATGTCGTAGACCGACAGGTCGAAGCTGAGCGAGGACACCATAAGGCAGCGATCGGCGGCCGTGACGCCGTAGCGCGCATTGATGTCGAGCACGGTGTTGAGCGCCGCGCCATGCTGGATCGCGACGCCCTTTGGCTTGCCCGTCGAGCCTGATGTGAAGATGACATAGGCGAGATCATCCGCGGCCGCCTGTGGCGGGATGACCTCCTCGGCGCCAGCCTCCGACAATAAAGGATCGTCCACCACGATCATGGGGACGAGAAGGTCACCATCGGCTGCATCGGCGGGTATCAGCGCCAGCGTCGCGCCGCTTTCCGCAAGCAATGTCTCGATCCTCTTGCGGGGAAGAGCGGGATCGACGGGCATGTAGGCTGCGCCCGCCTTGAGGATGCCCAGCACGGCGACCACCTGCCGCCAGCCCTTCGGTAGGAGCACGGCGATGGGTGGGCCGGGCATCGCGCCGGCGGCGGCGATCTGGCCCGCAAGGCGGTTGCTGGCCCTGTCGAGTTCGCCATAGGTCAGGCTGCGCTCTTCGTCGATGACCGCGATCGCATCCGGCTGCGCCTGCGCCTGGCGCAGGAAAGGATCGTGCAGCAACACGGCGTCCGTGCCCGCATGCCAGGCCGTTGCATTCACCGCTATCCGCCGCGCCGCCTGCTCTTCCGGCAGGGAGAGGATGGCGGTGTTCCAGGTGCCGTCTTCCGCGGCGAGCGTCTCCAGCAGGGACAGGTGACGGTCGGCGATCATTGCCATCAGGCCTTCCGGGTAAGCCGCGTCGACATAATCCCAGTTGAGGACGAGGTTGCCCTCGTGCTCCAGCACCTGATGGTCCAGCAGGGTCTGCGGCGTCTGCACCGCGGCGCGCACGATTTCGCCGAAGCCGGAGAAGGCGTCGAGATAGCTTTTTCCCGTTCCGAGCGCGCTGGTGAAGACATAGGGCATCAGTGCCCGGCCGGGCGTATTGCGGGCCGCCGCCACCATCGACAGCGCTTCGACGCCGCTGACGGCGCTGTTGTCGAGATCGCGCCAGAGCTGCTCCTGCGTCGCGTGGGCAAGAGCGGCGAAGGAGGCGGGGGCGAGCGTGTCGATCTCGACCAGCGTCAGCGATGTGAAGTCGCCGATCACGCCGTCATAGGAGGGGCCGGACAGCGGGCGGTTGAAGAGTGTCGTCGTCAGGGTGAAGGCGCCGCTCCCGCTCCACAGGGCGAGCACGCGTGCATAGGCGGCCAGCAGGGCCGCCGAGGGCGTGATGCCCCGGCTGCGGATCTTGTCCTGCAGGCGTCGCCACGCAGCCTGCGAAAGGACACGCTGCTCACGGGCGAAACGTGGCGCGTCGATCGCCTCGACCGGTCGGGCGAGCGGCAGGTCCGGGCCGAGCGGCAGATGGGCGGCCCGATCCTGCCAGTATCGCCGCGCGCGGGCGGCTTCCTGCGACCTCGCCTCCGCTTCGCGCGCGAGGGCGTGCTCGCGGAATGACGCCGCCGGCCGGGGGAGGGCGACGGCCTGGTTCTCATAGCGTGCGCGCCATTCCGCAAGCCAGATTTCCAGGGATTTCAGGTCGAAGACGAGGATGTCGAAGCTGAGATGCAGGATGGTTTCGTGTGGTGAAAGCCGCGTCGCGTGGACGCGATAGAGCGGCCAGCGGTCGGCGGGCAGCACCTCCTGCTCCATGTCCGCCCGAAGCGCCGAGAGGCGCCGCTCCCGTTCCTCCGCGGCAAGGTCGCTGAGGTCAGTCTGCCCGATGGCAAGGCGCGGCACCTCGTCGAGCACGCGCTGCATCCCGTCGGTGTCGATGACCGCGCGCAGCATCGGATGGGCGGCGATGGTGGCGTTGAGGGCCGCCTCCAGCCGCTCGACGTCAAGATCGCGCGTCAGCGCCTCGATGTAGCCATGGGCGGCGACGCCGCCGAGCTCGAAATGCGGATCCCGGCCGAGCCAGTAGGCACGCTGGATGTCGGTGAGCGGGAACGGGCCGGTGTCGGCGGCCGGGCCGGCCGGTTGCTGCGCGGCCATGCTCCCGGCGCCATGCTGCGCCTCCGCCGCCAGGGCAGCCCAGGCTTCGACGGTCGGTGTCGCCACCAGGGTGCTGAAGGAGAGCGTTGCGCCGTCCGCCGAGAGACGGCTTTGCAGACGCATCAGGGCGATCGAGGTGAGGCCGAGTTCGATGAGGTTTTCATCGGTGCCGAATTCCTCCGGCTCGGCGCCAAGCTCTTCCGCGACGAGCCGGTGCAGCTCGAGCGCCATGGTTTCGGCAGCCGTTTCATGCCGGCTGCGGGCAAGTGCGGGCTCCGCCATGTCCTACTCCGCCTCGCGCCGGGGCGCGTTCTTCTGTTCCCAATGATGGATCTGCTGTTGAATGAACCACTGGATGATCTGGCTGAAAAGCGGCACGATGAAATCCGGGTCGAGCCCGTTTTCCTCTGCCCAGCGCCGCCGTTCGGGCAGCATGGCCGCAACGCGCTCGGGCGCCGGTATGCTGGCGACGTCAGGCTTGAAGCGGGCCGCCTCCAATACGTATCCCATGCGCAGGCCGAACAGGTCGACGAGCGCGCGGTCGATCGTGTCGATCGCCTGGCGGATGTCGCCGAGGTCCTGGCAGTCCGCGGGCGTTTCGGCGCGCAGGCCGAGGTCTTTCGCTGAGGGCACGCGTCAATCTCCGTTGTCGAGGCCGGCGGAAAGGTGAAGCTGCTTCAGCCGTTCGCGCAGGTCCTTCTTGCTCACCTTGCCGATCCCGGTTTCCGGGAACCGCTCGATGAAGACGAACTGGTCGGGCATCTTGAACGCGGCGAGGCCCCGCGCCTTCAGATGCCGGATGAGGGCGAGCGGTTTCAGCCCGCCGGTCCGGGGGATCACGAAGGCGCAGATGCGTTCGCCGAGCGTTTCGTCCGGCAGGCCGACGACGGCCGCGTCGTGCACGTCTCCATGGGCAAGCAGCAGGTTCTCCACCTCCTCGGGCGAGAGTTTTTCGCCACCCCGGTTGATCTGGTCCTTCTCGCGGCCGGAGAGCACGAGATAGCCGGCGGACGTCAGGCGCACGATGTCGCCGGTGCGGTAAAAGCCGTCCGGCGTGAAGGCTTTCTCATTGTGCTCGGGGATCTTGTAGTAGCCGCGGATCGTGTAGGGCCCGCGCGTCAGGAGTTCGCCCGGCTCGCCGGGCGCGACGTCCCGGCCCTCGGCATCGACCACACGGATTTCATCCGCCGGCGACATGGGCCTGCCCTGGGTGGTGACGATCGTCTCCTCGTCGTCGTCAAGGCCGGTATAGCAGATCAGGCCCTCTGCCATGCCGAAGACCTGCTGAAGGCCGCAGCCGAGGCGCGGGCGCACGCGCCGCGCGGCTTCCTCGCTGAGCTTCGCGCCGCCCACCTGCAGGGTTCTGAGGCTCGATATGTCGGCGTCAGGCGCACCGGCGGCCTCCATCCAGAGCAGGGCGAGGGGCGGCACGAGCGAGGTGAGCGTCACGCCATGCGCCGCGATGAGGGCGAAGGCCGTCCTCGGGTCGGGATCGGGGGCGATGACGACCGTGCCGCCGCTGACGAAGGTTCCCATGATGCCGGGGCAGGCGAAGGGGAAATTGTGGGCGACGGGCAACGCGCAGAGATAGACGGTGTCCTCCGCCATGCCGCTTGCGGCGGCGGCGGTGCGGATGTTGTAGAGATATTCGTTGTGCCGGCGCGGAATGAGCTTCGGCACACCGGTCGTGCCGCCGGAAATCTGGAAGACCGCGACATCCTCGGGCTGGGCGGCGTCATCGACCGCGGCGTCCTCGAAGAGCCCGGAAAGCGCGGTGAAGGCTTCGGCCTCGCCGTCGACGATCACATGGCGGAGCGCCGGCAGGCCCGGAAGCAGCTCGTGGGCGAGCGCCCGGTAGTCGAAGCCGCCGGCGCGGTCGGCGATGAAGTAGGCGCGGGCCTCGGTGAAGTCGAGGAAGCGGCCGATCTCGATATGGCGGTGCGAGGGCAGCGCCAGAACCGGAACGACGCCGAGGCGCAGGAGCGCGAAGACGACTTCGACGAAGGCGATGCCGTTCGGCATCTGCACGACGGCGCGGTCGCCTTTTTGAAGGCCGAGGCGGCGAAGGCCGGCCGCAAGCGCGCCCGCGCGCCGTCGAAGGTCTTCGTAGGTGACATGCCGGCCGCTCTCGATCAGCGCCGTCTTGCCGGCATGGCGGTCGGCGATGCGGTCGAGCATGCCGGAAAAGGTTTCCGCCTGCCAGAAACCCTCGCGAACATAGCGTGCGCGAAACGTTTCCGGCCAGGTCGGCGCGTCCACCGAAAGATCTTGGGCCGTTTCCTGGAGCATGGTCTACCTTTCTGCCCGCGCCTTTCCGGCGGCGGACGGTTCCAGGCCGAGAGCCTGGAGCATGGTTTTCAGCTTGGTTTCTGTTTCCCGGTACTCCGCCTCCGGGTCCGAGCCCTCGACGATGCCGGCGCCGGCGAAGAGGCGGACGCGGCGGCCGCGGATTTCCGCGCAGCGGAGTGTCACCGCCCATTCGCCGTCGCCATTCTCGTCGCACCAGCCGACCATCCCGGCATAGAGGCCGCGATCGAACCCCTCGATATCCGCGATGGCCGCCAGCGCCTCGGCGGTCGGCGCGCCGCCCACGGCCGGCGTCGGATGGAGCGCGAGGGCGAGGTCGAGCGCGGTCACGCCGGGCGAGGCGAGTTCGCCGGTGATGACGGTCGAGAGGTGATTGACGGGACCGGCGGCGAGCACGCTCGGGGTTTCGGGAACGTCGAGGCTCCTGCAGAAGGGGCGGAGCGTGTCGCCGACGGCGCGGCTGGTATAGGCGTGCTCCTGGCGGTCCTTCGCGGAGGCGAGCAGGCGGGCGATGTTGCGGGCGTTGCGCAGCCGATCCGGATCGGCGGCGATCGTGCCGGCGAGCGGATTTGCGAAAACCCGGTCGCCGGCCTTGCGCACCAGCAGCTCGGGACTTGCGCCCAGCAGCACGCCCGCATCCTCGCCGTTGCCGGCGTCGAGCGGCACGCCGTAGACGAAGCTTCCCGGATGGCGCCGCATCAGCGTCGCCAGCAGGCCGGCAAGGTCCGGCGCCGCATCGAGCTCCAGTTCGAGACGGCGGGCGAGCACCAGCTTCTTCAGGTGCGTCTGGCGGATGCGGGCAAGGCCGCGGGCCACCGCATCCCGGTAGCCGGACGGCGAGGGGGTCTGGCGGACGTCGACGATCGCGGGCGCCTCGCCCGGCGTCGCGGCGAGCGGAACAGGCCGGCCCGGCCGCTCCAGGCGTTCCGGCACATAGAGGCTGGCGGGCGATTGCGTATCGAAGGGGATCGCGCCGACGACGACCGGCGGAAAACCTTCGCTCCGGGCGGTCGCGAGCAGGCGCGCGACCGTCTCGCGCAAATCCTCGCCGGCGGGCCGCGCGCTGAGCGCGATGCCGTGGCCGATCATTCTTGTGGTCGGCGAAACGTAGACGGTCCGGCCGTGAAGGCCGGCCGCGGGCAGCGTTTCGGTGACGGCGGCATCTGCCGCGATGCGGGCGGCGGGTGTGTGTTGCATCAGGCGGTCTCCGTGGCGGCGCTCTCGGAAAGCGGGGGAAGGGTGGTCATGTGGGCTTCCAGCGCGGCGATCGTCGTGTGCACGAAGAGGTCGGTCACCGGCAGGTCGACGCCGAGCTCCCGGCGAAGCCGCGCATGCGCCTCGACGAGCCGGATCGACGTGGCCCCGAGTTCGAAGAAGTTGACGTCGGCGGGAAGCCCCCGACGGCCGATCACCGCTTCGAGGATTTTTCGCACGGGGCTCGTAGCGGCCGTGGCGGCTTTCGGCTTCTGGCTGGAGAAGGCGGGCAGCGCCTTCGGGTCGATCTTGCCGTTGGCCGAGAGCGGCAGGGCCGCATGGACGCCGAAGCGGGCGGGGACCATGTAGGCCGGTAGCAGCGCGCGGCAATGTTCCCGCAGCGCTGCCTCGGTAAGCGCGCCAACGGCCCGCGCCGCGACATGGGCGACGATCTGCCGGCCGCCGGCGGCCTCCTGCACCAGCGCGACGGCACGCGCCACATCCGGGTGGCTTTCGAGCGCGTGGGTGACGTCGCCGAGTTCGACGCGATGTCCGCCGATCTTGACCTGGCCGTCCTCGCGCCCGAGGAATTCCAGCGTTCCATCCTCCCAGAAGCAGCCGAGATCGCCCGTTCGGTAAAGGCGTTCGCCCGTGTCGGCGGCGGTGACGAAGGCGGCAGCTGTTTTTTCTCCGTCGCCCCAATAGTCGTCGGCGAGGCCATGCCCGCCGATATACAGCTGGCCTGCGACGCGATCCGGGCGATCGGCGCCGTAGCGGTCGAGCACGCGAAAATACTGGTTCGCGAGGGGTCGGCCGTAGGGCACCGATTTCCACTCCGGTGCGACGGTGCCGGCTTCCTGCCAGTTCGACCAGATGGCGGCCTCGGTCGCCCCGCCGAGCGCGATCAGCCGCGTTTCCGGCGCGGCGGCGGAAAGCCGGCCAGGCAGATCGAGCGGCACCCAGTCGCCGCTGACGAGCGCGAGGCGGAGCGAGGATGGCAGGGGGGCCGCCATGCTGGCGGACCAGACGAGCAGCATGTCCAGCAGCATCGGCACGGAATTCCAGATGGTGACACCATGCTGGGAGAGCATGGCGCTCCAGTGCGCCGGGTCGCGCTCCGCGCCGGCATCCGGCAGCACGACGGCCGCGCCCGCGGAAAGCGGCGCGAAGATGTCGTAGACCGAAAGGTCGAAGCTGAGCGAGGAGAGCGCGAAGACGCGGTCCCGCGGGGTCATGCCGAAGCGGCGCGCCATGTCGTCCAACGTGTTGGCGACCGCGCCGTGGGACATGGTGACGCCCTTGGGCATGCCGGTCGAACCGGAGGTGAAGATGACATAGGCCGCTCGCGCGCTGTCGGCCTTTGCCCGTCCCTCCGGCGCCCGGGCGGGCGAAAGCTCCGGAACCGGGTCGTCGAGGCTGACGACGATCGTGTTCGCCGCCCCGTCGTCGGCATCGAGAATCCGGGCGACGGGCGCGACCTGCCGCAGCATGGCCTCTGCCCGGGCGGGCGGAAGGTCCGGCGCGACCGGCACATAGACCGCCCCTGCATGATGGATCGCCAGCACGGCGACGACCTGCAGCGGCCCCTTTGGCAACCGGACGGCGACGCGTTCGCCCGGCCCGGCGCCGGCTTCGCGCAGCCGGCGGGCGAGATCCGCCGCCCGGGCGGCGAGCGCGCCGTAGGTCATGCGTCCGCCGCTCCACAGCAGCGCATCGCGGTCCCAATGGGTTTCGAGCCCCTCCCAGAAGGGCGCGGAGATATCGAGGCTGCCATCGAGCGGAATTGCGGGCGGGTGATGGAGCGCGGAGCGCGTGGCGGCCTGGCCGGCGGGGAGCCGGCGCGAGACGGCGCGGTTCCACCGGTCCGGATCGTCGGCGAGCGCGACGATGGTTTCGACATAGCGCTCGAAGGCGGCCGTGGCCGCGTCGAGGTCGAGGGCGGCTTCGGCGATGTCCCAGTTGAAGCTGAGGCCGCCGCGTTCCTCGTAGAGCTGGTGGTCGAGGGCGACCTGGGGCGTCTGGCTGATGCCGGCGACCTGCCGCCACCGTCCGTCCTTCGCGCCGTCCGTCTCCTCGCCGATCAGAAGGCTGGTGAAGACGACGGGCATGAGCGAACCGGAATAATCCTGCCGGCGGCGGGCGAGGTCGCGCAGGAGATCGACGCCGGAGACCGCGCTGTGCTCCAGCCGTTCCAGAAGCCGCTGCTGCGTCGCGCGGACCTGGTCGGCGAGGGAGGCGTCCATATCCGCAAAACCGAGCAGCGTCGTGTTGGTGAACTCGCCGAGCACATGCCGGATATCCGGATGGATCGGCGGCCGGTTGAACAGCGTGACGTTGAGGGCCACGTCCTCGTTGCGGCTCCAGGTGGAGAGCACATTGGCGAAGAGCGTGGCGAGAAGGCCGGTGGGCGTGACGCCCAGGCCCTTGCACGCCACCTTCAGGGCGCTCCAGCGGGTCTGGTCGAGATGGCCGGCGCGGCGGCGGAAACGGCCCGGGCGACCGCCGGACCGGCTGGCGGGCAGGCGGGGCGCGGGCGGCAGAAGGTCCAGTTCGCGGCTCCAATAGTCCCGGGAGGCCGCTTTCCGCGCGGCATCCTCGCCGCAGAGCACGCAGTCGCGGAAGCGGATGGCGGGCGGGGGTGCAAGCGTCTCGCCGTCGATCAGCGCGAACCATTCCCGGTGGAAGAGCTGGCTGCTCCAGGCGTCGAGCGCGATGAGATCGACGCAGGAGAGAAGCCGCAGGCCGCCGTCGATGCGCACCCAGTGCAGCTCGAAGAGCGGCCAGGCGAAGGGATCGCGCACCCGTTCGCCGATCTCCTCGCGCAGCGCGGCAAGGCGGCGGTCCTGCTCCTCCGCCGGCAGGGCGCGCAGGTCCGTGACGGGCACGGTGTAGTCGGGCACGCTTTCGAGCACGGCTTGCAGGCCGTCCGGCAGGAGGACGGTGCGCAGCATGTCATGGCGCGCGATCACCGCGTTGAGGCAGGCGTCGGCATGGCTGAAGTCGACGGCGTCGTGCTCGAATTCGAGATAGCTGTTGGCGGAGACGCCGCCGAGGTCGAGCGCGCCGGTGCGGCCGACGAGATAGGCCTGCTGGATCGGCGTCTGCGGGAAGGGCGCGAAGCGATCGGCCTCTGCACCGGCGGCGGTCGACAGCCGTTGGAGCAGCGCCTGCTTCTGTTCCGCGACCTTCGCCTTGAGGGTGGCGGTCATCGCGCCGGCGGGCGCGCGAAAGCGCAGCTGGCCCTCCTCGACCCAGAGGTGGATGCGGTGGCGTTCGAGCTCGTCGAGAAGCTGCGTGAGGCTCATAGCGTGCCCTCCGTCATGTCCTGGGCATAGGCGGTCGTCGCGGAAAGCCAGTGCTCGCGCGCCTGCGGCTCCAGCGCGCCGGCGGCCATGGCATGCAGGCAGACATGGTCCGGCGAGAGGGCGAAGCGGCGGCCCATCTCGTCGAGCGGCAGGTCGCCGATCTGGCAAAGGCCGAACGGCCGGCCGACGGCCTGCTGTTCGAGCGCCTGGCACATTGCCCCGCATTCGATGAGCCCGAAGCCGAGGCTCGCGGCGTCGTAGAGCGGCGCGATCGCCTCCAGCGACAGCACGAAGCAGAGGACGAGGCGGCTTGCGGCCAGCGTCTCGCGGCTTCCGGAGCTGAGCAGCGCGAGGTCCGCAAAACCGTCCGGCGCCGTGCAGGGCGATAGGGCGTGCGCCTGCGGGTCGTAGCGATAGCCGCCCGGCGCGAGGTCCTCGATCCCGCCCGGCGGAACGGCGAGATAGGTTCCGACGGGATAGAGCCCGCCGGCCGAGGCGTAGAGCCGGCGCTCCTCGCCATCCCTGTAGTGGCGGCGAAGCGGGGCGAGCAGGGTGGAAAGCTCGTCGGCCGTCAGCGGACGGTCGATGAAATCGCGCCAGCTGCGTCGTGCCGCCGCGGCGGGCGGCTCGGCTGCCCCGGACAGCAAGACCGGCGCTTCGGCGGCGGCAACCGGGCGGGGGCGGCTCTTGAAGAGGCGACGGGCGACCGGGTCGGTGAGAACCGGGTTGCGGGAAAGGTGGGCGCGCAAGGCCGCGGCTCCGGCGACGAGCTCGGCGGGCTGCGCCGCCCCTTGCGGCGCCAGCGCCTGCACCAGGGCGACGAGGTCCGGCAGGCGTACGGCGCGGGCGAGGTCCGTCAGCGGAGGTCGCGCGCCGGCGAAGGCCTCGATGCGGTTGGCGAGCGCGATCAGTTCGAGCGACGAGGCCCCGAGATGGACCAGATTGTCGTCGAGCGAGACGGCGGGGCGCTGGAGGATCGCGGCGACCATCTCCAGCACAGCCCGCTCGACCCCTTCGCCCGATGACGACCGATGTCGTGAAGGGGCGGCCTCGGGCTCCTGCGCGACGAGGGCGAGGAGCGCCTTGCGGTCGAGCTTGCCGTTCGGCGTGAGCGGCCAGGCGTCGACGGCCTTGAACGCGGCGGGAACCATGTAGGCGGGCAGCTCCTCGGCGAGGTGGGCCGCAAGCCCTGTCTCCTCGACTTTTGCCCGGGCCGGCCGGAAGAAGGCGACGAGCCGCGGCCGGCGCGGATCGCCCACGGCGAGCACCTGCGCCTCCTCGACATCCGGATGCCGCTGCAGGGCGCGCGCCACCTCGCCAGGCTCCACGCGAAAACCGTTGATCTTCACCTGCGCGTCGGCGCGTCCCTGGAAGATGATCGCGCCGTCGGGGCCATAGGCGCCGAGATCGCCCGTCCGGTAGAGGGCGAGGCCCGTGCGCGGATGGGGGAAGAAGTGTGCGGCCGTCTTTTCCGCATCGTTGAGATAGCCGAGCGCGAGCCCGTCGCCGGCGATGTAGAGATCGCCGGTATGGCCGATCGGCGCGATGGCGAGGTCGCCGTCGAGGACGAAGACCTGCTGGCGGCCGAGCGCCCGGCCGTAGGGAATGCTCGTCCAGGCCGGGTCGACCTCATCGATGGCATGGAAGATCGACCAGATCGCCGCCTCCGTCGCGCCGCCGAGGCTGTATTGTGCGGCGTCCGGCCAGAGCCGGCGGGCGCGGCCCGGCAGGTCGAGGCCGATCCAGTCGCCGCTCAGCATCACCGTCTTCAGCGCCGGCGGCGGCGCGATGCCTGCGACCTCGTGATAGTCGACATAGAGCGAAAAGAGCCCGGGAACGCTGTTCCAGAGCGTCACGCCATGGCGGGTCGCGAGTGCGTGCCAATGGGCGGGGTTCTGCTGTTCGGCGGGATCGGGCAGGACGAGCGTGCCGCCGGCGCCGAGTACGCCGAAAATGTCGTAGACCGAAAGGTCGAAGTGAAGCTGCGAAATGCCGAGCACGCAATCCGCGCCGCCGATGCCGAAGCGCCGGCTGACATCCGCGATCGTGTTCACGGCGGCCGCATGCGTCACCGTCACGCCCTTGGGATTCCCGGTCGAGCCGGACGTGTAGATGATGTAGGCGGGATCATCCGGCTGCGCACCGGCAAGGCGATGCAGCAGCGCGGGGTCGCCTTCGCCAAGACGGGAAAGGTCGATCGTCGCGGCCGGCGCGCAGGTTGCAAGGGCGTCGGGAGTCGCACCGCGCTCCAGCATGGCGGCCGGTGCGAGATCTTCGAGGATGCGAGCCTGGCGGGCGAGCGGCTGGGCCGTGTCCAACGGCACATAGATGCCGCCGACGAGCGTGACGGCGAGGCAGGCGGCGATCTGTTCCGGCGATTTTTCGAGGCGGATCGCCACCGTCTTGCCGCGGCCGATGCCGGCGACGACGAGAGCGTTCGCGATTCCCGCCACCTGCCGGGCGAGCGCCGCATGGGTCAGCACCATGCCCGATGTGGCGACGGCGGGCCGCTCCATCGCGTCCGGCAGGGCGCGCAGCCACAGGTCGGCGAGCCGCTCGCGCCGCTCGGCTTGTGATACGATCGCCGGGGCGATCAGCGCTTCGGACGGGTCGGCGCGTCCGCCCACCGTCTCCTCCAGCATGGCCGGATCGTCGGCGACGGCTTCGACCAGGGTGACGAAGCGGTCGAAGAGCGGCCGGGCGACGGCGATGTCCAGCACGTTGACGGCGATGTCCCAATTGATCGTCAGCGCGCCGGACCATTCCATCACCTGGTTGTCGAGCATGACCTGCGGCGTCTGGGAAAGGGCCAGCACCGGCCGGCCCGGCTGGGCGGCGGCATCGGAAAACAGGCGCGTGTCGTTCTGCGTCAGCGTGCTGGTGAAGACGACGGGCATCAGGGGGCGGTCGAGATGGCCGCGCGCTAAAGCCATTTCGCGGGTGACGGCCGTGCCGCTGACGAGGCTGTGCTCCATGCCGCGCCAGAGCAGCGCCTGGAGCCGGGTAAAGCGGGCGCGCCGGGTCTCGGCCTGCCGGAGATCGGCCTCGAACAGCATGTTGGTGGTGAAATCGCCGACCACGCGATCGACATGCGGGTGGATCGGCGGCCGGTTGAAGAGCGTCATGTTGAGGCAGAAATGCGGGTCGGCCGCGAAGGCGCAGAGCGCTTCGCCGAACAGCGAGAGCAGCACGGTCGAGGGCGTGACGCCGAGCGTCGCCGCCGTGGCCTTGAGACGGTCCCACCGCGTTTTGTCGATGGTGTGCGAGAGGCGGTCGTAGACCGGCGTGCCGGCCTCGTTCGGGGGCGCGATCACCGGCAGGGCCGGCGCATCCGGCAGGCTTTCCGCGCGCTCCCGCCAATAGCGGTGGGCGCGGGTGAGATCGGCCTCGTCCGGCTCGCTGAGCACGCAGTCGCGGAAGGTGATGTCGGGCGTGGGCAGGTGAAGGTCCGGATCGCGGTAGAAGCGGGCCACTTCGTCGAGAAGGATGAGGATGCTCTGCTGGTCGGCAATCAGGAGGTCGAAGCGCAGATGGACACGCACGCGGCCGGCCGGCAGGAGGCTGAGCTCCACATCGATCATCGGCCAGCGGTCCTCCGCCGGAAGGGCGCGCGCGAGACGCCGGCGAATGGCGTCCATCGTCGCGTCCCGCGCCTCGTCGTCGCTCAGATCGCGCACGACGATCTCCAGTGCGGGTATGGTTTCAGCGATCTCCTGGCGCGTCGCGTCGAGGATGCGGGCGCGCAGCATCGGGTGGCGCGCCATCACGATGCCCCATGCCGCCCGGTAGCGCGTGATGTCGAGCGTCTCGCAATCCAGCTCGTAGTAGAACTGGCAGGCCGCGCCGCCGAGCGGCAGCGACGGATCGCGGCCGAGCAGGTAGCCGCGCTGGATCTCCGTCAGCGGGAAGGGCGTGTGAATGTCCTCCGTGCGCTGCTGTGGCGGTGCCGCGCCTGCTTCGACGCCGAGGAGCCGGCTCAGAAGCGCCGGATCGAAGGAGAGGGCTGTGCTGCTGCTCGACATGACGTTCCGTCTCAGGCTGTGGCGACCTGGCGCGCGAGCGTCTGCCGCTCGGCGTCCGGGAGGGCGTGAATATGGAGGTAGGCGAGGGCGACCTGCTCCGTCCCGGCGACGGCTTCCAGCCGGCGCGACAGAAGGGCGGCCGTCCGGTTCGAAAGAAAATCCGGTAGCCCCAACTCGACCTGGAAGATGCGGCGCAGTTTCGAGAGGAAGCGGACGGCGAGGATGGAGTCGCCGCCGAGCTGCAGGAAGTCGTCCGTGGGGGCGACGCCCGGAAGGCCCAGCGTCTGCGCGAACAGCAGCCGCACTGCCCGTTCCTGCGGGGAGCCCTCGTCCGCCGCGATGGTGGCCGGCTGCGTGGGCGTGGCCATGCGCTCCAGGTGTTGCCGGGCGGCCTCGCTCGTTTCCCGCAGGCGGTCGTCGAGATTGCGCGGCGTGACGATCACGTGGGAGAGGCCGCTCGCGATGATCCGCCAGAGGGCGGCAAGGCCCGCCTCGACGCCGATGGAGTCGGCCGCCGCACCGGCGAAAAGCGTCTTTCCGTCGTCCTGCGCGGCCCCGAACGCGCCCTCCCGCCAGTTGTCCCAGCCGATGCTGACGAGGCGCGGGCCTGGCCCCCGGCTTTCGGCAAGAAAATCGAGGAACAGGTTGCCGGCCATGTAGTCGCTGTTGCCGTAGCCCGAGGTTTCGCCGGCGAGCGAGGAAAAGGCGACGAGGAAATCCGGTTCCATTGGACCGAAGACGTCGAGAAGCGCGCGCGTCGTTTCGACCTTCGCGGGGCGGTTGCCGTCCGTCCCGGTGAGCGTCATGTCCGCGATCGTTTGGGAGATATAGCGGCCGGCGAGGTTAAAGATGCCGTCGAGCCGTTCGCCCGCCGCGACGAGCCTCGCGGCGACGGAGCGCAGGAGATCCCGGTCTGCGGCGGAACCCCGTATGAGGGTGAGACGACCGCCGTTTCGCCGGCATTCGGCGAAATGCGGGGCGTCTTCGTCGAGCGATCGGGCGATGACGATGACATGGCAGCCCTCGGCGGCAAGCGCCTGGACCAAGCGGCGGCCGAGCCCGCCATTGCCGCCGGCGACGAGATAGGTTCCGCCGGGGCGGATGACGTCGGGAAGCGTCGCCGGCGCAAGCGCGACCGGCGGAACGTCCCTCCGCCAGAAGCGGCCGCGACGCAGGGCGAAGGCGCCGGCATACAGGCCGCCGCCTGCGGTCTGCACCGCCTCCAGCCGATCGAGGTCGGGCTGAGCGGGGAGCCGGTCGGCATCCAGCCAGGTTGCACGAAGGCCGGCCTGCTCGAACGGGATCGCTCTCAGAACCCCGAGGGCAAGCGCCTGCTCCGCATCGGGCGACTCGTCGCCGCAGAGCGCGGTAAGCGTGCGCGTGCAGAGGACAATATGGGAGAGAAGGCCGGCGGGGGCAAAGGCCTGGACAAGGCGCACGAGGCTGTCATGGCCATGCGTTCGGGCGTCGGCCTTCTCGTCCATCAGCCAGCCGAAGAGGCAGTTCGCGCCGGTGACGCCACGCGCCTGCAAGGCGTCGGCAAGCTTCGAAAAGTCGCCGGCATGTCCCGGACGAAGCCGGAACCCGCCGTCCGGCAGCGCGGCATAGTGTTCGCCAGGGTGGATGCGGATATCGCCGCGGCCGGCCAGCCCCGCCTCGCCCTCGGGCAGGAAGAGCACGCGTGGCCCGCGGTCCGGCGTTGAAGGAGTCTTCGGCAAGGCCAGCGTGCGCCATTGCGGGGCATGGAACCATTCGTCGGGCGGCAGGATCCGCGACCGGTTCGCCATGCTTTCCCGCCCCGGCACTATCTGCGGCAGCAGATGGACCACGCGCTGGAAGGGATAGCCCGGCATCGGCGTGCGCCGCCAAGCGCGATACAGCATCAGGAGGTCGGGGTCGACGTCGTGCCCCTCCACCCAGAGCCGGCCGAGCGCCGACAGGAGGTCTTCCGTTTGCGAGGCGTTCGAGGCGAGTGTCGGCAGGGCGCGAAGATCTGCGGCGGCGCCCGTGACGGCGGCGGTGCAGCTCGTGCCGGGGCCGAGCTCCAGGCAGGTCGCGCCGGGCCACAGGCGGGCGAGGCTGGCGACGTTGTCGGAGAAGCGGACGGTCTGGCGCAGATGCCGGACCCAGTAGTCCGGGGCGGTGATCTCCGTTGCGTCCGCGACATCGCCGCTGGTGTTGCTGAGCACGGGGATCGACGGTGCAGCGAAGGCGACGGTGCTGCAGGCCGCTGCGAACTCCTCGAGGATCGGTTCCATCAGGTGGGAATGGAAGCCATGCGAGACGGCCAGCATGCGCGTCGCGATGCTCTCGGCGGCGAGCGTGTCCGCAAGGGTGCCGAGGGCTTCGGGCGCACCGGAGACGACGCAGCGATCGTGGCGGTTGACGACGGCGAGCGATACGCTGCCGTCCCGCAGATAGGGTACGAGCGCTTCCCTTCCGGCATGAACGGACAGCATGGCGGCCGCCGGCAGGCGTGACATCAGCCGCGCGCGGGCATGGACGAGCCGGAGCGCGTCCTCCAGCGAAAAGACGCCGGCAAGGCAGGCGGCGACATATTCGCCGATGCTGTGCCCGAGCAGAGCGGCAGGCGTGAGGCCGGCCGCCATCAGGCTGCGGGCGAGGGCGTATTCCGTCGCGAACAGGGCGAATTGCGTGACCAGCGTCGGCTTCAGCGCGTCGTCCTCGGCGCCGAAGAGCAGGGGGCGGATGTCCTCTCCCAGCATAGGTTCGATCAGGGCGGCGCACCGGTCCAGCGTCTCGCGGTAGACCGGCAGGCTGTCGTGGAAGGGGCGGCCCATGCCGGCGAATTGCGTGCCCTGGCCGGGGAAGAGGAAGATCGGCCGGCTAGGTGCGGCCACGGCGGAATGGGTGGCGGCGCCGGCTTCCAGCTTGCGCAGCGCCTCCGCGGGGTTGCGGGCCGTGAGCGCCCGGCGGTGCGGAAAGTGCCGGCGGCCGAACAGCAGCGTCCCGGCCTGATCGACGAGGCTTGCGCCGCTGTCGGCGGTCCAGGCGGCGGCGAGGGATCGCTCCATGGCCGCAAGGTCATCCGGCGTGCGGGCGGACCAGCAGAGAAGCGCGGGCTCCTCCGCCGCGATCGCATCGCGGCGGGGCGGGCTGGAGAGCAGCATGTGCACATTGGTGCCGCCGAAGCCGAAGGAGCTGACGGCCGCGACATGGCGCTCGGCGGGGGGAAGGCGCGTCGGGCGATCGCAGATGGAAAAGCGCGAGCCGGCAAGATCCAGCAGCGGATTGGCCGTGGTGAAGTTGAGTGTCGGCGGTACCAGGCCGGTGCGCACGATACCGATGGCCTTGATGAGGCCGGCGAGCCCGGCCACCGTGTTGAGATGGCCGGTGTTCGCTTTGACGGAGCCGATGAGGCACGGCGCCCCGCCATGGCCGTAGACGGCGCGGATGGCATCCATCTCGATCGGGTCGCCGATCGGCGTGCCGGTGCCGTGGGCCTCGATATAGCTGACGTCGGCGGGGGAAAGGCCGCTGAGGCCGAGCGCCTCGGAGAGAACCCGCTTCTGGCCGGCGATGCCCGGCGCGGTGAAATTGCCGCGCTCGCGCCCGTCGTTGTTGGCGGCGCTGGCCTCGATGACCGCGTAGATGAAATCGCCGTCCCGCTCGGCATCGCCGAGGCGTTTCAGGACGAGGGCGGCGACGCCGTTTCCGCCGACGATGCCGTTCGCGCCCGCGCTGAAGGGCGCGATCATGCCGGTCGGCGACATCGGCCCGCCGGGATCAGCATGGTAGCCCTCTTCGATGTCCATCGAGATGGAGACGGCTCCGGCAAGCGCCATGTCGATCTCGCGCGACAGCAGCGACTGGACGGCCTGGTGGACGGCAAGCAGCCCGCTGGAGCAGGCGCTCTGCACCACGACGGCCGGCCCCTTCAGGTCGAGCAGATAGGCGACGCGGGAGGCGAGGAAATCCTTGTCGTTGCCGATCAGCATGGCAAAATAGTCGGCGGCGCTGTCGGCATAGGAGCGCAGGCCCACATGGCGCAGCACATAATCGCCGAACCCGGCGGCGGCGAAGACGCCGGTCACGCGCCCGCCATCGCCCGCGCCGTAGCCGGCGTCCTCCATGGCGTGCCACGCCGTTTCGAGGAAGACGCGCTGCTGCGGGTCCATCAGCGCTGCTTCCGAGGGCGCGAAGCCGAAGAGGGCGGCGTCGAAGCACTCCTTGTCGGCAAGGGCGAAGCGCGCACCGACCACATCCGGCCGGCTTTCCACCTGCGTAAGGCCCGACGCGCCGGCCTCCAGCATCTTCCAGAAGGCGTGCACATCCGGCGCGCCGGGAAAGCGGCCGGCGAGGCCGATGACGGCGACCCGTTCGTCCATTGCTTCCGAGACCTCTTGCATGTCGTGCGCCGCCACGCCGGTCACGCGGATGGCCCGTGCTTCGGCTGCGCCGGGGCAAGAATTTTCGAGGGAGCGGGGTCGATCATCGGGCACACGTCTGCATTCCACGGTTAAGTGGATGATTCAATTTACGAATATGTGATCCGGCCTTGTTTCCGGAACGAGGGCATCCTAAGCTTGCTCGGCGCTTCCTGTCCGACCAGATGCGGAGAAATAAGTGCCCTTGGCGGAGTGACTGGACGCAATGTTCGAGTGGTCGAAGACGGCGGATGGAGAATGGCTGTGCGCGGGTGTCGCCGTCGCCATGCCGGTTTCCGCCGTTCTCGGCAGCTTCGATCCGGACGCCGTGCTGGATTCCGCCGAGCGATCCCAGGCGGGGCGTTTCCTGAAGCCGGAGGATACGGAGCGGTATCGCGCAGCGCATGGGCTGGTGCGGCGGCTGCTCAGCGCGGCGACGGGGCGAAATCCCGCCAGCCTATCCTTTTCGCGCAGGCCCGGGGGCAAACCGTTCCTTGCCGATACGGGTTCGCTCGATTTCAATCTTTCCCATGGCGGCGGCTGGGTGGCCGTGGCGCTGTCCCGGTCGGGCAGGATCGGCGTCGATGTGGAGGCAGACCGGCCGCAGCATTTCTGGGATGAGATCGCCGCCTCGTTCCTCGCGCCGTCCGAGATCGCGGCGGGCGCCATTGGTCACCTGCAGATCTGGACGGCGAAGGAAGCCGCTCTCAAGGCGCATGGCGCGGGCTTCGCGATTCCGCCTGAGAGCGTGACCGTGACGGCAGAGGGTGCAGGGTTCGCGGCGCGCCTTCCCGCGGATCATTTTTCCGGCGTCTGGCGTCGGCTGGGCGACGGGCATGTGCTCGCCGTCGCCGCCGATGGTTCGGTGCCCGAGATCGCCGTTTGCGAGAACGCCGGCGACCTCGAAGCGGTTCTTGCCGAGCTCAGCCGGCTCGATCCAGCGATGCGGGCGTCGCGTTGACGAAACCCTGCCAGCAGGCGGAGGCGGCCTGCGCCTGCTTGAGAAAATCCTTCATCTCCTCTTCGCTGTTGTCGCTGACGGCGGCGATCTCGACGTGATTGTCCTGAAGCTGCACGGCCGACTTGTCGAAGATGTTGAAGCAGCCGCGCATATCCAGCCGGCATCGCATGGAGGCGTTGAGCTGGCGCAGCGGCTTGCCCCGCTCGCGGCAGACGATGACGAGCTGCTGGGCGAGGTCGGAGAGCACGGCGGCGAGCAGATATTCCTGCGGGTTGGGCGCTTCGTTGAGCCCGAGCGCCGGGGCCGGCTGATCGACGGAAAACCGGGCGGGCAGCGACCAGCGCTCGTCCTGGTACTGCCTCTCGCGCAGCGACACGTCGAACTGGGTGGCGTTGCGCCAGGCGATGTCGACGCCGAGATGGATCGGGGCGTTGGAGCCCGCCTGGGCGGTCGCCGCCGCATGGCCGTCGCCGTTCGCCGCAGAGCCGTTCTTGCGGAAGGCGGAGGGGACGTGGCGATAGGTGAGGTCGATGCGGTTCGGCAGGGTGACGGTGATGTAGTTCGGCGAAAAGCGCGCGACGTTCATCATCATCTGCTTGTATTGCAACCAGCTGCCGTCCGCCTTCAGTTTTACCGTCACGGCGGTGCCGGAAAGCGTCCCGCCGCTGCGCTGCGTCACCGTGTCCACCTGGAGCTTGTCGATGGTCATGCCCTTGTAAGACGCGCCCTGCACGAGGATGTTGGCGACGCAGGAGCCGAGGCCGGTGGTGAAATAATCCGCAGGCGTCGGGGCCGCTTCCGGGCTCGGATCGTCGTGATGGCTGACGCGGAAGGAGAAATCCCGGCCGAGCCGCTTGCTGCCGAAGCGCAGCGGTTTTGTCCGGATGTCCATGGTGAGGCCGCCGAGCCATTCGAGGTCGACGCCGTAGAAGATCTCGCTTTCGCCCGGCACTTTGCGGATTTCGTGCACGAGTTCGCTGACGGCGGCGACGTTGATGCCGTTCTTCATTGTCTGATGTCTCCGATTGCGCCGAGCGCGCGGTCGAGGTCGGCCTTGAGGTCTTCGATGTCCTCGATGCCGACGGAAAGCCGCATCAGGCCGGGATTGATGCCGACCTCGCGCCGCTGCCGGTCGATGAGGCTGCTGTGGCTGGTGTTGAACGGCATGCTGATGAGCGATTCGACGCCGCCGAGACTGGTCGCCGCATGGACGAGCTTCAGGTTCTCCATCAGCTTCAGCCCCGCCTTGTCGCCGCCCTTCACCTCGAAGGAGACCATCCCGCCGCTGCCGCGTGCAAGCGATTCCGCCGCCCAAGAATAAGGATAGCCCGGCAAAGCGGGGTGGTAGACGTGGGCGACGGCGGGATGGCGGGAGAGCCATTCGGCGAGCGCCAACGCGTTTTCCGTATGCGCCTTCATGCGTAGCGCCAGCGTCTTCATGCCGCGTTCGAGGATGGCGCAATCCTGCGGATTGAGGCTGCCGCCGAGCTTGAGCATCTGCGCCCAGATCATGTCGAGATATTTGCGGCTGCCGGCGGCGGTGCCGGCGATGAGGTCGCTGTGGCCGTTGAGATATTTCGTGCCGCTGTGGATCACCACATGCGCGCCGTCGTCGATCGGCGTCAGGCAGCAGGGCGAGAGGAAGGTGTTGTCGAGCACGAGGAAGATGTTGTTCTCGGCGGCGAGCTTGGCGAGCGCCTTGACAGGGGCGAACTTCAGGAGCGGATTGGTCAGCGTCTCGAAGAACAGCACCTCCGTGTTGCTGCGCACCGCCGCCGTGATCGCGTCGATATCCATCGGGTCGACGAAGGTCACCTCGCGGCCGAACTGGTGCATGTCCTCGCGCATCAGGTTGTAGCTGCCGCCGTAGAGGTCGCGCGCGGTGACGATGTGCCCGCCCTTGTTGGTGAGCGCGAGAAGCGTCGTGCTGATCGCCGCCATGCCGGAGGAGAAGACGATGGCGCTTTCGGCGTGTTCGAGCGCGGCCACCTTCTCCTGCACGGCCCATTGGTTCGGGTTGCCGTAGCGGGTGTAGATCGGGTAGTCGCGGATCATGCCCTGGTCGAAGGCTTCGTAGCTTTCCTTCTGGAAAAGGAAGGTGGTGGCGGCGAAGACCGGCGTGCCGACCGCCCCGGTGATCGGGTCGTTATAGGTGCCGGCATGCACGGCGAGCGTGCCCGGCCCGTGGCGGGCGGGGTCGATGGTGGTCTGATTGGTCATGCGCGGGCCGGCGTTGCGGGCGCGGGTGAGCTGGTCGGCCCATTCCGTCTTCGCCGAAACGCCGGTGGCTTCGCTGCGGAAGCGCCCGGCCCATTCCTTAAGAATACTCTTTGCCAAGAGGTTCTCCTGCCTGTTGTTGGAGTGTCGAGAGGATGCTGTCGCAGAGCGCGTCGCCGTCCGGGCCCTGGAAGATGTTGATGCCGACGGCCGCGCCCCGGTAGGACGGCTCGCCGATATCCGAGCGGATGCGCCCGAAGCCGAGGCCGATGCCGAGGAGGCCCGGCAAGGACCGCTTCTGCGTGTCGCAGAGATGCCCGGAGGCGTCGACAAGCGCCGCGCTGCCGTTGCGGCCGATGCGGATCGGTCGGCCCGCCGCCGTGGCGAGCAGCGGGATGTTCGGGCGGTAGCCCGTCGCCGCGATCACGACGTCCGCGCCGCGCAGCACCGCTTCGGCCTCCGCCGGATCGGGGCAATGGCGGAGCGTGACCGCCGGGTGCCGCCCGGCGAGGATCTGCTCGTAGAGCGCCTTCGAGCGGGTGTAGAGGCCCTGGAAGCGGAAGACGCGGCCACTGGAAGGGCAGACGTCGGCGACGGGATCGAAGGTTTCGCCGGCCGCCTCGGCCAGCGCGGCGCTGCGGTGCATGCGGCGGATCGGCGTGCGATGGAGGAGCGTCAACGCCGTGTCGCGCTCGGGAAGGGCCTCGATCAGCTTGTGCAGCACGGAGAAGGCGCTGTGCGACGCGCCGACGACGACGATGCGCCGGGCGTTTTCCGGCAGAAGATTTTGAAGGTCGACGGGCCGCAGCGTTTCCTCCGAATGGAGGAGCGGCACGCCGGCCTCGCCGGTAATGCGCCGGAGATCGGGGGCAAGATGCGGCGTGCTGCCAGCGGCGAGCACGGCGATCCGGCTTTCGACGCAGGGGCCGTTGTCGAAATGCGCCTCCCAGCCCGATGACGATTGCGTGATCTCCCGGGTGGCATGGCCGCGATGAATGTGCAGGTTGGGATGTCGTCCGGCGGCGTCAAGAAAGGTGCGGCGCAGTTCGGCGGTCAGGAGGGCTACCAGCTGGAGCGGCACGGATTGCGTGCCACGGGCGCGGATCAGACGAGCCGGCGCGCTGTCGAGAACCGGGGCGAAGAGGCCGTCTGCGGAAATGCCGTCGAGGAAGTCGCTGGCGTCGGAATTGGAGGGGATATCGTAGTTGGCGCCGGCGAGCAGCAACTCTTCATCGCCGGCTCGCCGCTCGTGGATGACGAGGCCGCGCGCCAGCAAGTCCGGCAGAAGCCCGCGCCGGTCGGCGCTGACGAGGAGGCTTATGCAGGCCGGGCCGAACCCGACGATCTGGCAGAAGGGGCGGGACATCGTGTTCTCCTTCGCTAGGCGCGCCGCCGCGCGGCGGGCTGGCTTGCCGCGAGCGGGGCCAGCACGGTGGCGATGCGGTCGGCGATCGTCTGCACATGCCCGGCGTGGTGCAGGAAGAAATGGTCGCCCTCGATCAGCGTCTGCGAAAAATCGCCGGCCGCGATGGTGCGCCACCGCCCGATGCCCTCGACCGGCACTTCCGGATCGCCGGTGCCGCCGAAGACATGCAGCGGGCAGGCGAGCGGGCGGGCGTCCCGTTCGGCGCGGATCGTCTCGCTGAGCCGGAAATCGCTGCGGATGATCGGCAGCAGCAGCGCCATCAGTTCCCGGTTATCCAGCACCTCGCGGGGCGAACCGTTGAGCGCGCGCACCTCATCGAGCAGGCCGGCGTCGTCAAGATGGGCGCGTTTCGGCGCGGGGTCCTCGCAATCCGGACTGTGCCGGCCGGAGGGGAAGAAGGCGAGCGGCGGCAGGTTCTCCATCAGGCCGAGCGCGATGCGGTACCCGAGCGCCGCGCCGAGGCTGTGGCCGAAGAGCGCGAAGGGGCGCGCAAGATGCGGTCTCAGTTCGGCGAGCAACTGGTCGGCGAGGCGGGCCGGGTCGCTTTCCAGCCGCTCGCCCATGCGCGTGCCGCGGCCGGGATATTCGACGGGGCGCACGGATATCCAGTCCGGGAAGAGGCGGTTCCAGTCGCGATAGACCGCCGTGCTGCCGCCGGCATAGGTGAGGCAGAAGAGATCGACGGTCGCGAGCGGTTTCGTGTCGGAGAAGGGAAGGCAGGTCATGAGGCGGCTCGTCGGGTTTCTTGGGGAAGGGCGCTTTCGGCGGCGGGGCTGCGGCTGGCGATCGCCGCCTGGAGGCCGCCGAGCGTCGGTTCGCGGAAAATTTCGGCAAGGCCGATCTCCACGCCGAAACGCTCGCAGATCGCGCGGGCGAGGTGGACGGCGAGCAGGGAGTTGCCGCCGCTCTGGAAAAAATTCTCGTCCGGCGAAAGCGGCATGCGGCCGGTGACCTCGGCCCAGAGGCTGGCAAGCGGGCCAAGCGTTTCACCGAGCGCCGGTTTTTCCATTGTGTCCGTATGCGTGAGGCCGGCGGCGACGAGCGCGGCGGCGGCCTTGCGGTCGCGCTTGCCGTTGGCGCTGAGCGGCAGGGCGTCGAGATGGACGAAGCGGTCGGGCACCATGTAGCGCGGCAGGCGCTCGGCAAGCCAGGCGGCGAGCGGGATCGACGGCTTGGCCGCGCCGGTATGGCAGGCGACGAGCATGGATGCGCCGTCCGGCCCCGGTACGGCAAGGGCGACCGCCTGATCCACGTCGGGGTGGCGCGTCAGATGCGCCTCGATATCGCCCGCCTCGATGCGGTGGCCGCGGATCTTCATCTGAAAATCCTTGCGGCCGAGGAATTCGATCGCGCCGCAGGGCATGATCCGGCCGAGATCGCCGGTGCGGTAAAGCCGCCGGCCGCTGGCGTGGCGGATGAAGCTCGCGGCGGTCTTGGCCGCGTCGTTCAGGTAGCCCTCGGCAAGCCCGAAACCCTCGATGTGGATTTCGCCGGTGACGCCCGCCGGGCAGGGGCGGCCGCGTGCATCGAGCACATGCAGTTGCTGGCCGGCCAGCGCAAAACCGTAGGGCACGGAGGTCCAGTGATTTTCGACCGTTTCGACCGGATAGAAATTCGACCAGATCGACGCCTCCGTCGCGCCGCCGAGGCTCCAAAGGCGCGTTTCGGGATAGTCCGCACGCAGGCGGCGGGCGAGCGGCAGGGGAATCCAGTCGCCGCTGAGCATGATGGTCTTCAGCTGCGACAATTCCTGCGCGGGTCGGCGGCGTGCGGCGCTGAGCGCCATGTCGATGAGGGCCGGCACGGAATTCCAGACGGTGACGCCGGCGCGGGCGCAAAGGGCGAGCGTCGCGTGCGGGTCGGGGAATTCGCTGTCCACCGGGACGACGATGGCCCCGCCCGCGGCGAGCGTGCCCCAGATATCGTAGACCGAGAGGTCGAAGCTCAGGGCGGAAAGCGCGAGCACGCGATCTGCCGCCGTGATGGCGAAGCGCCGGTTGATGTCGAGGATCGTGTTGCGTGCGGCGGCATGGCTGATCACCACGCCCTTCGGTGCGCCGGTGGAGCCCGACGTGTAGATGACATAGGCCCGATCCGAGGGCTCGCGGCGGGGCGGGATGACGGCTTCATCCGCATGCGCCGCGATGTCATCGGCCGTCACGGCGCGCGCATCCGCGGGCAGGTCGCGCGGGTCGTCGGCGATCAGCCAGCGGCAGCCGCTGTGGTTGAGGATGGTGTTGCGCCGTTCGACGGGCAGGCGGCTGTCGAGCGGCAGCCAGACGAGGCCGGCGAGGCTGACGCCGACGACGGCGACGATCTGGGCAAGGCCTTTCGGCAGCGCGATCCCGACGATGTCGCCCGCCTGTGCGCCTCGGGCAAGGAGCGCTGCGGCGACCGCTTCAGCCTTCCGGCGCAGGTCGGCATAGGTGAGGGCCGCACCCTCGGCGTCGATGATCGCGGTGGCCGACGGGCTCGCCTGCGCTGTCGCGAGGAAGAGGTCGGGCAGCGTGCCGGCGCGGTCGTCCGGATGATCTTCGGCAAGGGCGTGGAGGGAAGGCGCCTCGGCCTCTGCCGGATCGTCGCGGAGCCATGCGGACGGATCATCGACGAGCGCCAGGAGCGCCGCCTCGTAGCGGGCAAAGATCGTTTCCGGAAGGTTCTCGGCGAAGACGCCGGTCACATAGTCCCAGTAGTAAATCAGGCCCTCATGGTTCTCGATGACCTGATGGTCCATCGAAACCTGCGGCGTGCGCAGGTGGCTGCCGACAAGTTCGAAGCGGCTCGTGTGTTCGTCCGGCAGGACCGGGCGGCCGCTGCTGATGCCGCTGGTGAAGACGAAGGGGGCGGCGGGCGTCTCGGCGCTCGCGGAAAGTTGCAGCCGGCGGATCAGCGAGACGCCGCTGACGCTCGCATGGGCGAGGCGTTCGGCCATCAGCGCCTGAAGCCGCCGTGCCTGATCGGGGAAGCTGCCCGTTCCCGTGCAGTCGATCAGCGTCGTGTTCGAGCAATTGCCGGTCATCAGCGAAAGCTCGGGATGCTGGAAGGGCCGGTGGTTCGCCAGCACGTTCAGCGTGAAATCCGGGTGCGTGGCGAAGGGCCGCAACGCTGCGGCATAGAGCGCCAGCATGGCCGCATTGGCTGTGACGCCTTGTTCGGCCGCCCGGCTCTTGAGGCGCCGCCAGCGTTCGGCGTCGAGCTTGCCGGCGAGGCGTCGGAAATCCGACCAGAGCGGCGTTTCCCCCGTCGCCGGCAGGTCCGGCGGGCCGGGCAGCGTTGGCAGGGTCTTGTCCCAATAGGCGATGCTTTCGGCGGACGTCGTTTCCTTCAGGGCGAGCACGTAGTCGCGATGGCTGAGGCTCGGCGGCGGCTCGTCCCCGGCGAGGTCGTCGAAGAGATAGCGCAGGAGATCGCGAAAGATCATGGCGAGCGACGGTCCGTCGATCGCGATCAGGCGGAAGGCGATGAGGAGGCGGTCGCTGCCGTCGAGCCGGACCAGCGTGGCGGCGAGCGGCGGGCCCTTTTCCAGCGGCGGCAGCGTTTCCGGATAGGCTTCGCAGAGCGCGCCGAGCCGCGATGCCGCTTCGTCCGGCGCGAGCGCGCGAAGATCGACCACCGAAAGCCGGCAGGGGTTTGCGCCGGGCGGCGGGATCACCTGTTCGCCGCTCGGCAGGAAGCGGGCGGTCAGCGCCTCATGGCGGCGTTGCAGGCGCTGGAGGGCCGCCTGCACGGTCTCCGGCTCCATCGCCTCGAAGCGGCAATGGTGGAAGAAGCAGGGAATCGCCGATTGCGCGTAGCCGCCATGCTCGCCCACCCAATAGGCTTGCTGGAGGTCGGTCATCGGATAGGGCTCGTGCCGCGCTTCCGGCCGCGCGACAAGCAGGGGCGCGGCCTGCGTCAGCTCGCCGATCAGCGCCGCCTTGTGGTGGCCGAGCGCCGAGCGCAGCGTGGCGGTCATCGAGCCCTGCGGGGCGGCATAGCGTAATTCACCCTCCGCCACCCACAGCCGGATGCGGCTTTCCTGCATGCGGCGCTTGAGTTCGCCGAGCGTCATCGGTTCCGCGCCGGTCATCAGATCACTCCGCTTTCGAAGGTTTCGTCCTCGATGGCCTCCGCCGCCGGAAGATCGGCGACGAGCCGCGCCTGATCCTTCAAGAGCGGCGCGCGCAGCAGCGAAGCGAGATCCGGCGCGACGCCGAAGCGGTGCTGGATGAGGCTCGAAAGCCGCGTCATCAGCAGGGAATCGCCGCCGAGCACGAAGAAATTCGCCGAGGCCGAGACGATCTCCTGCCCCAGCACCTCGCCCCAGAGCGCGGCAAGCGTGGTTTGCAGCCCTTCGGCAAGGGGATCATCGGCCTGTTCGACCTCGCGCACCGTGCTCTCGACGGCGGCCGCGAGGCGCGATCGGTCGACCTTGCCGTTGGCCGTCAGCGGCATGGCGGAAAGCTGATGCCATTGCTGCGGGGCCATGTAGTCGGGCAGGCGGGTTTTCAGCCAGGCGTCGAGCGCCTCGCGGGAGAGGACGGTTGCCGTATCGCCGTTCTGCGCGAGGATGACATGGTAGTTCATCCGCTCGACCGGGTTGCCCGGCTTCGGCAGCGCGGTGCGGCGCGCAAAGCCGGCCCGTTCAAGCATGGCCTGCCAGACGTCCGCGCTCAGCATGGGCAGATGGGTTTCCAGCCGCTCGTCCTCGTAGTGGCTGAGACCTTCCACGAAGCCGAGGCTGACGAGCTGGAAGCGCGGATTGCGCGTACCTTCCACCAGGAGGAGATGGCCGGAAGGCTTCAGCAGCGAGCGGATGAACCGGCTGCTGCGGTTCACGTCCATCGCGTCGTGCAGCACATTCGCGCCGATGATGAGGTCGTAGGCGGTGGGCTCCAGCCCTTGCAGCGCCGGGTCTTCGTTGATGTCGTAGAGGCCGACGCGCATCTGCGGCCAGTCGGCGAAGACATTCTGCGCGTTTTCGAGGAAGTAGCGTGAAAGGTCGGTGAAGGTGTAGGTGAAGTTTTCGTGCGGCAAGGCCTTCAGGATGTCATGCGTGACGGAGCCGATGCCGGCGCCGAACTCCAGGATACGGATGGGGCGGGCGGGATCGTGGCCCTCGAACAGGCCGCGCACGGTTTCGCCGGCCACCATGTTGAAGTGTTTCGAGACCGGGTTCTCGCGATACCAGCTTTCGACGAAATCGGTGCGCCCGCCCTCGAACATCAGCTCGAGCGGATTGAGCGTGCCGTCGAGCAGGGCGCGCGGATTGGCGATGCAGCGCTCGTAAAGCGACCAGATGCGGCGATCGTAATCCGCCCCCGCCGCCGCGCGGGCTGCCATGCCGGCCTGCAATTCTGCGCGGCCGTCGGCCTCGGCGATGCGCGGCGTGGCGCGGTAGACGTCCCCGGCGCGGTCGAGATAGCCGTCCGCCTCCAGCACGTCGAGCCAGCTTCGGAAGAGTTTTGCGTAGCTCTCCTTCACACTGAGGGCGGACGAGATTTCGTCCTCCCGCGCCGTGTCGCCGGCCTTGCGGAAATAGCCGGCCTCCTGCATCGCGCCGAGCATGACCCAGGTGCTGAGTTGCTCCATGGCGGCGAAGTGCGCGCCGTAGCGGTCGAGGTCGAAATCGTCGGGCAGGTCGTTGCAGGCCCAGTCGCCCACGGTGAGCGCGCGGTGCCAGCCGTTGTCGCCGTTCGTTTCGCCGCGCTGCGACGGCGCATCGGCAGTCAGGGTGAAATAGGCGTGCAGCTGCTTCAGCGGCGCGCCGCCATAGACCACGGCCGCCTCCGCCACATGGGGATGTTCTCCGAGCACGGCCTCGATCTCGCTCGGCTCGATGCGCATGCCGTTGATCTTCAGTTGGTTGTCGATGCGGCCGACGATCTCGATCTCGCCGTCCGCGCCGAGCCGGCCGAGGTCGCCGGTGTGGAACAGCCGCTCGCCGCTCGGCACATGCAGGCGGTAGCGCTCCGCCGTGCGCGCCTCGTCGCGCCAGTAGCCGAGCGACATGGCAAGGCCCCCGGTGCAGATCTCGCCGACGACGCCGGTCGGGCACTCCTGTCCGGCCGGGTTGAGGATGCGGCAGGTCTGGTTCTCCAGCGGGCGGCCATAGGGGATTTTCGTCCAGGCCGGATCGAGCGCGGCGAGATGGTAATAGGCCGAGACGATCGCGGTCTCCGTCGGCCCGCCGATGCTGTGGATCGCGCAGTCCGGCCACAGCGCCTTCATGCGGCGCACCAACTCAAGGGGAATCCAGTCGCCGCCCATCATGACATGGCGCGGGGCGGGCAGGTCCGCCCCCCTCAGCGCCTGCGCGTCGAGCAGCATGGAGACGAAGGCCGGGACGGCGTTGATGATGGTCGGGCGATGGCGCTTTACGAGGTCCAGCCAGTGCATGGCGTCCTTCGAGCGCTCGCGGTCCGGCAGGATCACGGCCCCGCCGGTCGCCATCATGGCGTAGACGTCGAAGACCGACATGTCGTGATGGAAGGCCGAGAGCGAGAGCGTGCGGTCCGTCTCGGTGACGGCGAGGCGGCGGATGAGCGCGGCGATGGTGTTCAGTGGGCCGCGATGGTCGAGCATCGCGCCCTTCGGCTGGCCGGTCGTGCCCGAGGTGTAGATGATGTAGGCAAGGTCCGTTTCCGTCTGCCGCGGTTCCGGGGCCGTCTCCGGCAGGCCGTCGAGGGTAAGGCCCGAAAGCTCGATCCGACGGAATTCGGGCGGCAGGGCGGGACCGCCGCCGCTGGTCAGCACGGCGAAGGGCGAGAGGTCGCGAAGGATGGCGGCAAGCCGCTCGTTCTCGTAGTCGCCGTTGACGGGGACGTAGCACGCGCCCGCGGCCTGGATCGCGAGGGCCGCGAGCACCGCATCCGGCTGGCGCGCCATGACCACGGCGACGGGTTCGGACGGCTTGACGCCAAGCGCGATCAGGTGGTGCGCGAGGCGGTTCACGTCGGCCCGGAGCGCGGCGTAGGTCCGGTCGCCCTGCGGGCTGAGGATGGCGACGCTCTCCGGCCGCGCCTCGGCGCTGCGTTGCAGAAGCGAGGGCATGAGGGAGCCGGAAGGCCGCTCTCCGGCGACGGTGAGGCCGGCGGCGAGGCTGCGGTCCTCGGCGGGGCGGAGGTCCGGAACCAGCGTCTCCCAGAGTCCGTTCTCTTCGGACAGCATCTGAAGAAAGTCCGTATAGGCGCGGAACATGCCCTCGATCAGCCGCGGTTCGAACAGGTCGTCGGCGATGAACCAGCGCGTCACCAGCGCCCCGCCATATTCGGTCGCCTGATAGTCGAGCCAAACCTGCGGCGTCTGATTGATCTGGAAGACCTGGCGGCTGGTCAGCGGCCAGTCGGCGCGGGCGGGATCGTCGAAATCCATGCCGATCATGCTGGTGAAGACCACGGGCATGTCGACGCCGTCGGCCCCCGTCCTGCGGTGGCGGCCGAGCTCGCGCATCAGGCGGATGCCGTTGAATTCGCGGTGAGCCAAGGCCTGCCAGAGGTCGTCCTGCGTGCGGCGGGCGGCGGAAAGGAAGGTCTCGCCCTCGCGCGCGGCGACGGGCAGCAGCATCAGCGAGGTGAAGTCGCCGCAGATGTCCATGACCTGCGGATGCACGGCCTTGCGGTTGAAATAGGTGATGTTGAGGGTGAAGTCCGGGGCCTTACTGTAGGTCGACAGCACATGGGTGAAGGCGGTGAGCAGCGCGCCGCTCGCCGTCAGGCCGAGCTTGGCGGCCTGCGCCTGGAACCGCTTCCAATGGGCGGAGGACAGGCGATGGTCGAGCGTGCGGAAGGTCGGGCGCGTCACCTCGGCCGGTGCGCGGCGGAGCGGCAGGTCGGGTGCGGCCGGGATGGTGTCGAGCTTTTCCAGCCAGAATGTTTTCGCGCGCTCCCATTGCGGGCCGCGGCGGGCGGCTTCCTCGGCGAGCACATAGTCGCGGAAGGAAAGGGTAAGGTCCGGCAGTTCGGCATCGGGGTCGGCGAGCAGCGTGGCGAGCTCGCCGAAGACCACGCGAAAACTCTGGATGTCGAAGACCAGGAGATCCATGTCGAGATGGATGCGCGACAGCCCGCCCGGCAGATGGCTCACCGTCAGCTCGAAGAGCGGCCAGGCCTGCGGATCGAAGACCTGATAGGACATGCGCTCGCGGATCGCGCCGAGCCTTTCGTCGCGTTCGGCCTCGGCGAGGCGGGTGAGGTCGCGTTCCTTGACGGCATAGTGCGGCGCGGTTTCGAGAATGCGCTGGCGGCCGGCGGGCGTGATGATGCAGCGCATCATCTCGTGGCGGCGGATCAGCCGGTTCCAGGCCGTCTCCAGCGCGGAGACGTCGAGGTCTTCGAGATCGATCTCGATATATTCGTGGCAGGAGACGCTGCCGAGCTGCATGCCGCCGCTACGGCCGACCCAGAAGGCCTGTTGCAGATCGGTGAGCGGGAACGGCTCGAAGCGCTCCTCCGGACGTGCGATAATCTCGATCTCGCCCTTGCCGAGCGGCCTGGAGAAATCGATGTCGTCGCCTTCGGCGAGGAGGCCGGCGATGTGTTTCGACAGCGCGTCGATCGTGCCGTGCTCGTAGCCGGCGGTCGGTGGCAGCGTCAGGGCGAACTGGCCGTTTATGATGTGCACGAGTTCGAGGAAGATGAGGGAATCGACACCCTGTTCGGTCAAGGGCTTGGCGGCGTCCAGCGCGTCGCTGGCGAATTTCAGCCGCTTGCCGATGACCTGGCGCAGATAGTGGGCGATGCGCGCGGCGCGCTCGGCCTGGGAGAGGCCGCCGAGCGCGAGATCGACCACGCTTTCCTCCTCCCGCGCCATCTCGGCGGCGAGCAGCGGGCGCAGCAGCCCGCGCGTCGCGGGCATGCCGCCCGTCGCGGCGGCGAGGGCGGACGGATCGACCGAGATGGGCACGAGGCCGCTCACGCCGTCCTTCAGGAGGCGGTTCATCACGGCAAAGCCGGTCTCCGCGGGGATCGGGCGAAGGCTCGTCTTGCCGAGTTGCTCCAGCTTGTCGGCGCGCCGGTCCATGGCGAACTGGCCCCAGGCGATGGAGAGCGCCGGCGCGCCCCTGGCGCGAAGATGGGCGGCGAAGGAATCCTGCCAGGCATTGGCGGCGTTGTAGGCCGCGCCCGGCATGGCGAGCAGCGAAGCGGCGGAACTGAAGAGGCAGAACAGCGCCAGCGGCTGGTCCGCCACGGCCTCGTAGAGCGCAAGGCTGCCCGCCACCTTCACGGCGATGGCGGAGGCGAAGCGCTCCGCGGTCTCGTCGGCCAGCAACTGGCTGGTTCCGGCATGGGCGGTGTGGAACACCTGGCCGACCGGCCGGGGGAGCGCGGCGATGCCTTTGCGCAGGGCTTCGACATCGGTGAGGCTGGCTTCGACCATGGTGACGGTGACGCCAGCGGCGGAAAGGGCCGCAAGGCAGGCGTCCTGCGCGGCGTCCGGCGCGCGGTGGAGGACGATGGCGAGATGACGGCATCCTTGACCGGCGAGCCACAGGGCGAGTTCCCGGCCGACCGCGCCGAAGCCGGCGATCAGAGTCAGCCTGTCTTGCGGCCAGGCGAGCGGCACCGTGTCGCGGATCGCCGGGTGGCTCTCCAGCGTCGGCTCGTAGAGTTTTCCACCCCTCAAGGCGAGTGCAGCGCCGAGATCGTGCAGGTGTTCGAGATGGGCCGCCAGCGTCTCGATGTCCGTGGCGTCGCCAATGTCGAGGCAGGCGATCGGCAGGTGGGGCTGCTCGTTGCGCAGGCTGCGCCAGAGCTGCATGACCGCCCAGTCCGGCCCCAGGGCCGTGGCGTCGAACGGGTCGCAGGCATGCGAGACGAGATTGGCGATGCGGCAAGCCGGGTGGGCGAGGCCGTAGCGCAGCCATTCGAGCGCGCGCGTCACCGCCGTTTGGAGATGGGCATGGCCGTCGGCGAACGCGCCGGCTGCGCCGGCTCCGCGGCAATCCACCACCTGGGCGAAATCGCCGTCGACCGGCGCATCGCGCAGGATGACGTTGTGGCCGATCCAGCGGCCGATGGCGGCGAGGTCACCTGCCACCGCATTGTCGCCAACGATCAGCCAGTCCTCGGCGGCCGCGATCGACGAGCGGCTGAGCTTTTGCTGGTAGAGGCGCGCAAGCTCCTGCCAGCGCCAGCGCCAGAGCTGGACGGGTTGGTCTTCCTCGGCGCTTTCCGACGTGACGAGATCGAGGCGGGCGAGGCAGCGCAGGCCATCGGTGAGATAGGCGCCGTCCTCCACCTCCCTGACATCCGTCGCGGCCTGCCAGCCGGGCGAGAGCCAGCCGCCCGAAATCGCCCTGCCGGCGCTCGCGGCGGCTGCCAGCCACGCGGCGAGCGGCAGCGAGGCGGCGTCCGGCAGATCGGACCCGCAGGCCGGCTCATAGGTTGCGTCGATCGTCGCATCTTCGAGCGAGAGGCTGACCGCGCCGCGGCCGAGGAAGCCGCGGCGGTCCGTTGCGTGCAGGGGACGGGCCGCCAGCGGCAGCGGGCGCGCGAAGGAAAGGCGGAAGCCGCTGTTTCGTCCTGCAAGCGGCTGCCACAGGGGCGAAAGCAGTGGCGCGAGGCCGGACGTCGTGCCGCTGCGCGCGGTTGCCACGGTTTCGCCATCCGGCCAGCACCGGCTTTTGGCGAGGCGGATGGCGGGCATTTCGGTGAACGCCGCACCGGACGCGCGATAAAGAGACTCTACCGGTTCGTCACAGCCGAGCCGGTAGAGTGCCGCGATGACGGCGGCAAGGTCCGCTTCGTTCCTGTCGACGACGGTCCCGATGGTCTGGGGCAGCTCCATGCTGCGGAGCAGACGCGAGAAGCTGCCGTCCGGGCCGATTTCCAGCACATTGTCGATCTCGAATTCGGCAAGCCGCTGCGCAGCGCCGTAAAAATTCACGGGCTCGCGCAGCTGCCGATACCAATAGGCGGCGTCGAGTTCTTCAGGCTCGACGGCATAGGCCGTCAGCGTCGAGAGCATGATGCAGCTCTCGTCGTCTTGCTGTGGTGCCGGGCAGGCTGCGGTGAAGTCGGCGCGGATCGCCTCCATGGTCCGCGAGTGGAAGGCGCGGTTCACCGCGAGGCGGCGGTGGGCGATTTTCTGGCGTGCGAGATCGGCGGCGAGCGTTGTCACGGCAGGCTCCGGGCCGCTCAGGCTGTAGCGATCGGGGCCGTTGATGGCGGCGAGGCTGATCTCGGCATGGTTTTTCAGCAGGGTTTCGAGCTGTTCCGCCGGCAGGGAGAGGGCGATCATCGCGCCGGGTTCCGTGCCGTTCTCCATCAGCCGGGCGCGCGCCGCAACGAGGCGGATGGCGGCGTCGAGCGGCAAAAGCCCGGCCGTCACCGCGGCGGCGAACTCGCCGACCGAATGGCCGAAGACGAGATCGGGCGCAAGGTCCCAGCCGTGCAGCATCTCGGCGAAGGCGTATTGCCAGCTGAAGAGGGCCGGCTGGGTATAGAGCGTACGGTCGAGGTCGCTCGCCCGCTCGGGATCGAATAGCACGCGATCGAGATCGGAAATCCCGTTCGCGGCGAAACCGGCGAGGCAGGCTTCGATGGCGTCGCGGAACGGCGCGCTCTCGCGATGGAGCGCCGCGCCCATGCCCGCATATTGACTGCCTTGGCCGCTGAACATCCAGGCGGTGCGGCCTCCGCCGGCCTTGGCGGGCCTTGCCGCCCGAAGCGCATCCGAAAGCTCTTCCGCCGTCCGTCCGGTCACGGCGATGCGATGGCCGAAATGCTGCCGGCGCAGCGCGGCGGTCGCGCATTGGGTGGTGAGGCGGCCGTCGTCGAGCCGATCGGCGATGAGGGGAAGGCTTTCGCCGAGCGTCTCCGCGCCATGGCCCGACCAGACGAGCACCTGTCGCGGCGGGGCGATCCCGGCCGATGCCTTCCGTGTCGGAGCGGCCGCGACGATCATATGGCAATTGGTGCCGCCGATGCCGAAGGAACTGACCGCCGAGATACGCCTTTTGAAACGCTCCGGCCATTCTGCCGTTTCGACGGCCAGGTCGAAGGGGGAAGCGGCGAAATCGATGCGGGGATTTTCCGGCTTGCAATGGAGGCTTGCGGGAATGCGGGCCTCGCGCACCGAAAGCGTCGCCTTGATGAGGCTTGCGACCCCCGCGGCGGTATCGAGATGGCCGAGATTGCCCTTCACCGAGCCAAGGGCCGTGTTCTGCGGATCAGCGCCGGCGGCGCGGTAAATCTCCGAGATCGCACCGATTTCGACGGGATCGCCGAGCGGCGTGCCGGTGCCGTGCGCCTCCAGCATGCCGATGTCGGCGGGGGAAACCCCGCTTCGGGCGAGCGCCTCACGGATCGCGCGCTGCTGTCCGTCCCGGCCGGGCGCAGTATAGCCGATCTTGGCGCTGCCGTCGTTGGAGACGGCCGAGCCGAGGATGACGGCGTGGATCGTGTCGCCGTCCCGCTCCGCATCCGCCAGCCGCTTGAGGGCGACGAGGCCGAGGCCGTTGCCGGCGACGATGCCCGTGCCGGCCGCGCTGAAGGGCCGGCAATGGCCGTCCTCGGAAAAGATCATGCCGGACTGGCGGAAATAGCCCGCGCCCTGCGGGAAGGAGATGGCGACCCCGCCGGCAAGCGCCGCGTCGCAGTCGCGCGCCAAAAGGCTTTCGACGGCCTGGTGCACGGCGACGAGCGAGCTGGAGCAGGCGGTCTGCACCGTCATTGCCGGACCGGTGAGGTTCAGCTTGTAGGCGGCGCGGGTGACGAGGTAGTCCTTGTCGTTGCCCATCAGCTGCTGGAAGCTTTCCGTGCGGGTGATCTCCTCGGCCCGGATCGGCGGCAGGAGCGGCTGGTAGGTGCTCTGGCGGCAGCCGGCGAAGGCGCCGACCTTGAGGCCGCTGCGCGTCAGGTTGGCGCTGTCCATCAGCCGCCGGCATTCCTCCAGGAACAGCCGATGCTGCGGGTCCATCAGTTCTGCCTCGCGCGGCGAATAGCCGAAGAAGGCGAAATCGAAGCAGTCGGCGTCGGCAACCACCGTGCCGGCGTTCACATAATCCGGCCGTGCGGCGAGCGCCGGGTCGACGCCCTGGCGCTCCATCTCCTCGCGCGAGAGCGGGCGGATCGCCTCATGCCCCTCGACGAGGTTCTTCCAGAAGGTCTCGACGTCGGGCGCATCCGGAAACCGGCAGGTCATTCCGATGATCGCAACGGGCTCAACAGTCACGGCGTTCTCCGCAGTCCGGCACTCGTTCACGCGCCGCCGGCCGGCGGTCGCGGGTCTGTTGTCCCTTAAACAATGAAGCGCCGGGTACGGACCGCTCCGCAGAGGAGCGAATTAGGCCGGATGCGGAGTTTAGGTGCGGGAGGCACTTGCGGAGTTTTTCGATTTACGACCTTGAAAGTGTTGAGGAAAACAAGTCTTGCGAGTAGCGCCATGGAGAATTTGAAACAGTATGTTGCAAAATGTCGCCGAGCCGTTTAGTGCTGCCGTCAGCCTGTGTGCCCGGGAGTGCGTGATGGAGTGTGACGAAACGCAAACGGCGCGGCGCGGACGGACCTGTCGGCCGGCCGGCGCGCAAGAAAGGGTGGACTACCTTTCGAGCTTCCGCCTGTTGCTCGGCCATGCCGGCGGCGCGCGGCGCGCCATCGTCCTGTCGATGCTGCTTGCCACGCTCGCCGCCGCCTTCGAGCTCGTGCCGCTCTACATCGTCTGGCGGGTCGTTGTTTCGGTGATCGAGGGTACCGTGTCGCTTTCTTCCGTCCTGTCGTCGGCGGGGCTTGCCGCCGGTGCCGTCCTGCTCGGCCACGCGGCGCAGGCAGCCGCCGTCGCCAAGGGCCATGCCGCCGCCTTCGGCGTCATCCGCAACCTGCGCCTCGCCGTCGCGGCGCATCTTTCGCGTTTGCCGCTCGGCTGGCTTTCCGCCCGCACCGGCGGGGAGGCGAAGGCGCTGGTCATCGACGAGCCGGAGCGGCTGGAGATGATCGCGGCGCACGGCATCCCGGACGGCACGGGTGCCGTCGTCACATGGCTCGCGGTCTCCGCCTGGCTCTTTGCCGTCGACTGGCGCATGGCGCTCGCCTCGGTGTTCCTGACGCCGCTCTCCTTCCTGCTGATCGGCATCGCCATGCTGCGCTCCGCGCGCAAGGTGCCGGCGTTCCAGGGGGCGAGCGCGCGCATGAACGCCGCCGTGGTGGAATATGTCGCAGGCATGCCGGTGGTGAAGATCTTCAACCGCAGCGGCGAGAGCCTCGCCGGGGCGGCCGCCGCCGTGCGCGACTATGTGCGCATCGAAACGGAGATCACGCGGGCCTATGTGCCGCTCGGCGGGGCGTTCAACGCGCTCGTCCTTGCCAATATCACGCTGATCCTGCCGGCGGGCCTCTGGCTCATGGCGGCCGGCACGCTGGATGTCGTGACCTTCGTCTTCTTCGTCATCCTCGGCGCGGGTTACAGCCTGCCGCTGATGAAACTCTTCGCGCTGTTCCAGCATCTCGCGCAGATTTCCGTCGCCTCGCGGGCGGTGGAGGACCTGCTGGCGACGCCGGCCCAGCCGGAGGCGGCATGTCGCGTGGCGTTTTCCGGCCGCGATGTGGTCTTCGACAATGTCTCGTTCGCCTATGGCGAGCGCCTCGTGCTGCGGGATGTGTCCTTCACAGCGCGTGCCGGCGCGGTCACGGCGCTGGTCGGCCCGTCCGGTTCGGGCAAGAGCACGGCGGCGACGCTCGTCGCGCGGTTCAACGATGTCGCCGCCGGGCGTATCACGCTCGGCGGCGTCGACCTGCGCGACATCCCGACGGCGCAGCTGATGGACGAGATCGCCTTCGTCTTCCAGGACGTCTTCCTGTTCTCCGATACGATCGCCGCCAACATCGCGATCGCCCGGCCGGGCGCGAGCCGGCAGGAGGTGCGGGCGGCGGCGCGGGCGGCCCAGGCGGACGGCTTCATCTCGGCCTTGCCGCAGGGCTATGACACAGCTATCGGCAGCCGCGGCGTGCAACTTTCCGGCGGCGAACGCCAGCGCATCGCCATCGCCCGCGCCATCCTGAAGGATGCGCCGATCATCGTGCTCGACGAGGCGACGGCCTTTGCCGATCCGGACAGCGAGGCGGCCATCCAGGCGGGGATCAGCGCGCTTGCCCGGGGCCGCACGCTGATCGTCGTCGCCCATCGGCTTCACACCATCGCGGCGGCGTCGGAGATCGTCGTCCTGTCGGAGGGCCGGGTGGCCGAGCGCGGCGGCCATGACGCCCTGTTGCACCGGCGCGGCCTCTATGCCGACCTGTGGGCGGATTGGGAAGCGGTACGTTCGGCCGCCTTCACCGGGGAAAACAGGATGCCGGAGGCGGCGCAATGAACGTCCACGCGCATGACGTTTCCGTCACGACCGGCTCCGATATCCGCAGCCTCGTCCGCCTCTTCGGCCTGACCGGCCCGCACAGGGGCATGGTGGTGCGGGGAACGTTTTTCCGCTTCCTGCAATCGGCCGCGCTCGGCCTCTCCTTCGCCGTCGCCGTCTGGGTCGTCGCCGATCTCGCCGAGGGCCGCGCCGTCACCGCCGCATGGGCCGTGCAGGCGAGCGCGCTGATGTTTTGCGCCCTTTCGGGCCAGGTGCTCTTCGGCCTGCTGGCGACCCGCGACTGCTGGATCGCCAGCCATCTCGTCGCGGGGAACCTGCGGATGGCCATGCTGGAGCGGCTTCGCCTGCTGCCGATGGGCTTTCACCTCTGCCGCCACAAGGGCGACACGGTGACGGCGCTGACCGGCGACATGCAGATGCTGGAGGTCTTTCTGGCCGAGGGCCTGCCGAAGATCGCCCAGGCGATCGGCCTGCCGTTCGCCGTCTTCTGCTTCCTCCTTGCGACCGATTGGCCTGCGGCGCTGATCGCGCTCGCGCCGGTCCTTCTCGCCGCGCCCGTCTTCCTCTGGTCGAGCCGGCGCCTGGCGGCGCTCGCGGCGGACCGGCAAGGCGCCCAGGCGGAGGCGGCGGCGCGGATGATCGACTATGTCGAGGGCATGAAGGTCATCCGGGCGTTCAACCGGCTCGCCGACGGCTGGACGGGTTTTCGCGCCGCGCTCGACCGGTTCCATGCGGTTTCGGTGCGCATGATCGCCGCGCTCGTCGTGCCCATGGTCGGCTTTGCCGCCATCGTGATGCTCGGCATTCCGCTGGTCGTCGCGCTTGCGGGCTATCGCCATGTCGTGGGCGAGATTCCGGCCGGCACGCTGGTCTGCGTGCTCGGCCTGCTGACGACGCTCTACGCGCCGATCCTCTCCCTGCTCAACGTCATGGAGACGGCGCGTACGGCGGAGGCGTCGCTCGCGCGCATGGACGATATTTTTCACGCCCCCCTCCTGCCGGAGCCGAAGACAGCGGCGCGGCCGAACGGCTTTGCCGTCTCCTTCGAAGGGGTCGGGTTCGCCTATGTGCCGGGACGGCCGGTGCTGCGGAACGTCAGCTTTTCAGTCCCCGAGCGCAGCGTCGTCGCCGTCGTCGGTCCGTCCGGCTCGGGCAAGAGCACGCTGCTCAACCTGTTGTCCCGCTTCTGGGAGGTCGGCGAGGGGCGAATCACGCTCGGCGGCGTCGATCTTCGCGCGATGCGGTTCGAGGATCTTGCCGCGCACATCGCCGTGGTCTTCCAGGACGTCTACCTGTTTTCCGGAACAATCCACGACAATATCGCGGAAGGCCGGCCGGGGGCGGACCGGCGGGCCATCGAGGCAGCGGCGCGCGGGGCGCAGGCGCATGATTTCATCATGGCGTTGCCGGATGGCTACGAGACGCTCGTCGGCGAGGGCGGGGCAATGCTGTCCGGCGGCGAGCGGCAGCGGATCTCCATCGCCCGCGCCATCCTGAAGGACGCGCCGATCGTGCTGCTCGACGAGGCGACGGCAGCCATCGACCCGAGCAACGAACGGGCCATCCAGACCGCCCTTGCTGGCCTTGCCCGGGACCGCACGCTGATCGTCGTCGCCCACCGCCTTTCGACCATCCGCAACGCCGACCATATCGTCGTGCTCGACGGCGGGGCGGTCGCCGAACAGGGCACGCATGACGGCCTGCTGGCGCGCGGCGGGCTCTATGCCCACCTCTGGGGCTTGCGCAACCGGGCGGCACGCTGGCAGATCGGCGACGACGAGACGGAGGCAAGGCCATGAGCACGACGGGACGCAAGCGCGCGCCGCGCGGCGGCGTGGAGGGAGAGGCCCGTCCCGGTCGCCCGGCGCTTATCTCGCGTGAGGCGATCGCGGTGGCGGCCCTCGACATCGGTCTCGACGGGGCGACGCTGGTGCGGATCGCCGCCCGCCTCGGCGTCGACCATTCCTCGCTCTATCGTCACGCCAGGAGCCGGGACGACATCCTGCTCGCGGCGGCCGACCTTGCGATCGGCCGGCTCGACTGGCGATCCGAGACAGAGGACTGGCAGGACTACCTCAGGACCATGGCGGAGGCCGTGTGGGACCTCTACGAAACCCATCCGGGCCTCGCGCAGGTGCTGCGGCGGCTGGGCAACACCCCCCAGTCCGGCATAGAGGCCTTCGCCGAGGCGGTGCGCCGGCTTGAAGCCTTCGGTTTTTCCACGTCCGATGCCGCCCTCGTCGTCGACATGATCATCGACATGACCACGGAAAGCGTCTCCGCCTGGCAGAGCCTCCAGCAGACGCACGAGGAGGGCGACACGCTCGGCGAGAAGGTCGCAGGCGCGTGGAGCGAGGCGGGCAGGATCGACGCGTCGATCGCCACCGCGCTCAACACCATGGCGGAGGTCCTGCGCAGTCATCCGCGACAATGGTGGCGGCGCAAGCTGGAGGTGATCCTTGCGGGAGCCGCGACGCTGCGCCCGCCAGACGCGCAGGGCGGAAACGGCTGACCGCGAAGCGCTCGGCATGGCCCGATCTTCTGCGGCGGGTTATATATCTGGAGTTTTTTTGTCATGTTTATTGCTAAATGCAAATTCATGACTTAGTGTCTGCGACATGGCGGCGCATCAACCGCCGGAACGGCCGTGGTCCGATCCGGCGGTTGCATTCGTCTATGCTCCAAGCGGTTCCACCTTGAACGGGTTGTCGTAGATGACGGGATTGTCGGATCATTCTCAAGCGCATCGACCTGCGGTTTCCGCGCGGGATTTCTCCAAGGCGTCGATGGTGTTCTGTGACGACTATGCGCTTTTGACGCAAAAGGCCGGTGGCGACGAGGAAAGCCCGCTCTTCGAAGGCTGGCTGGGGCTGCGCGAGTTGAGCACGGGCATCAATCTCAGCACCGCGCAGATGACGGCGCTGAGCGACAGCGACCATTCGGCGATCTTTCCGCGCTCGCTCTCCATCGTGCTATCGCTGGAGGGCCGGCCCTCCGAGTTCAATCCGGGCAACGGCTGCCAGACCATGGTGCTGCAACCGGGCGAGGCCGCGTTCTTCTCCTTCGCCGACGACGTACGTACCACCGGTCGCTACAGCCGCGGCCATCGCTGCAAGTCCATGCTGATCCAGCTTCGGCCCGAGGTGATCGCCGAGGCCAATCTCGCCGATTTCGTCGATGCGCGCACGCGCAGCAGCGAGATCGTTCCCTTCGGCACGGGCGTGCGCATGAGCGCGCTCTGCGGCCAACTCTTCAATCCGCAACTGTGCGGCACGGTGGGCTGCCTGCTCGTCGAAAGCTACACGCTGGAGGTCGTGGCCCTCGCCATCCAGGCCGCCGGCCGGGAAGGCCCTGACGAGCGCTCGCATGTCAGGGGCAACGACCGCATGCGCATGGCGCGCATCCGCGACCTGATGATGTCGGAACCCGGGGCCGAGCACAGCCTCACCTCGCTCGCCCGCGAGGCCGGCGTCAGCGTTTCCAGCCTGAAGATCAAGTTCCGCGAGGTCTACGGCCAGTCCGTCATCGCCTTCCTGCATGACGTGCGCATGGAGAAGGCGCGCGACGGGCTGGAACGCGACGGCTGGACCGTGACCCAGGCGGCGCACTTCGCCGGTTACCGCCATGGCAGCAATTTCTCGACCGCCTTCCAGCGCTATTTCGGTTATTCGCCGGGACAATTGACGCGCGGCGAGATTTATCCGCACGCATAAGGAAACTGCCCGCCGGCATAAACCCGCCCTATGGCGATGCCGGAGCCGAGACAATAATCTTCCTTTGATTTCAAACCGCGAAGCGAAGCCGACCGTGGGCCTTTTGGTCCGCGCCGGTGAACTTCGCCCATTCGACTGGAGTATCGAATGCCGCCCGCACAGACTGAACCGCGTCGCACCTTCCTCGCCCGCACCCATGCGGCGACCGGCGTCAAACGGATCGGCGCGCCGACCCGGCGGGCACGGCTTCTGGCCGGCGTCGCCTTCACGGTGACGATGGCGGCGGCGGGCTCGGCGCTGGCGCAGGACGTGCGCGAGGAGGACAAGACCGACCGCGTGACGACGAGCCAGACCCAGGCCGCCGACGGTTCGACCACGCTGGAGGCGATCACCGTCGAAGCCCGCCGCTATGCCGAAAACCCGCTCGACGTGCCCGTCAGCGTCTCCGTGGTGACGGACCAGAAGCTGACGAACGAGCGGATCAACGACGTGCAGGACCTTTCCGACCGCGTCGTCGGCCTGCAGATCCCCAATTACGGTGACGATCCGCGCACCGCCCAGCCGATCGTGCGCGGCGTCGGCACGCTCTCGACGCTGCTGTCGCCCGACAACTCGACCGCGCCGACCATCATCGACGGCGTGCCCATGCCGGCCTTCGCGGCAAGCGGGCAGATGCTCGACGTCGGCCAGATCGACGTGCTGCGCGGGCCGCAGGGCACGCTCTTCGGCCGCAACTCGACGGGCGGCGCGATCAACATCACGAGCATGGTTCCCGATGCGGAGACGATCCGCCAGATCACCGCGGAAGTCGGCACCGAGGGCTACCGCAAGGGCGAGTTCATCCTCGGCGGCGCGATCAACGAGGAGCTCTTCGGCCGCTTCGCCGTGCGTTACCAGGGCCGCGGGGCCTACGTCAAAAACGATCATCCCGGCGAGAAGGACATCGGCGGCTTCGACGTCGGCGCGATCAAGAGCACCCTGCTTTGGACGCCGGGCGATACGACGGAGGTCAAGCTCACGCTCGGCTACGAGAAATACGACGGCGACACCGGCTATCCGTACCTCCTGCGCGACAGCCATGCCTATCAGGAGACGCCCGAGTTCAGGCGCGACCTCGGCTATGTCACGCTGAACACCTCGCACGATTTCGAGACCTTCGCGCTGAAGACCACGACGGGCTTCACCTATTACGACATCTACAACTGGACCGACAATTCGGACGGTTACATCAACAGCGCCACCTTCGGCGCGTTCGGCATGGTCATTCCGCCGGAATTCTACACCAATGACGGCGAGTTCAACGTCACGGACCAGCGCGAAAGCCAGTTCTACCAAGAAGTCCGCCTGCAATCGCTCGACGATTCGGAGACGAAGTGGGTGGTCGGCGGCGTCTTCTCCTATAACGATTTCCATGAAGATGCCTTCGGGACCTCGACCATGTCGGCCTCGATCAACGGCACGCGCGATGTCAACCTCACCTCGACGTCCTCGGCGATCTTCTTCGACATCGCCCAGCCTTTCGCGGAACGCTTCGAGATCGGCGGGGGGCTGCGCTACACCCATGAACGCAAGAAGATCGACGCCCTCTACACGGGCACCGGCTTCCCGGGCACGGTGGCGAGCTTCGCGCAGGACAGCGCGCGCAACTTCGACATGTTCTCCGGCCGCGTCTCGCTCAGCTACAAGCTCAACGACGAGAACCTGATCTACGGCAGCGTCAGCCGCGGCAACAAGGCGGGCGGCTTCCCGCGCTTCACCGGCAATGCCGCGATCGGCCTGCCGGAAGACGGGTACGACGCCACCTCGATCTGGACCTATGAAGTGGGCTGGAAGGGCGACCTCATCGACAGCGGCACGAGCTTTGCCGTCGCCGGCTTCTACAACGACGTGACGGACGAGGCGATCTTCGGCTTCGACCCGGCGACCATGACCTTCCCGATCGAGAACTTCGACCTGAAGACCTATGGCGTCGAGGCGGAGGTCCGCAAGGAATTCGGCAACGGCTTCGGCGTCTTCGCCGGCGTCACGCTCACCCATTCGGAGATCACCGGCATCCCGGCGGGCGGCGTCCTGCAGGCGAAGGTCGGCAACGAGGTGCCGAACGTGCCGCTCTGGTCGGCCAATTTGGGCCTCACCTACCAGGGCGAGGCGGACTTCCTCAACATGTCGGGCGATCCGATGCTCACCGGCTATCTCGGCTACCGTTTCGTCGGCAAGCGCGCCGGCGACACCGGCAACAATTTCGATCTCGACGCCCAGCACATCATCGATGCGCGGGTGGGCCTGAAGATCGACCAGACGGAATTCTATGTGTTCGGCGAAAACCTCATCGGCGACCGGCTGGAGCAGCAGGGCGCGCATATGACGGCGAACATCAACTCCGTCCTGGTCTCGCGCGGCCGCACGATCGGCCTCGGCATCACGACCAGGTTCTGATCGCCACCCTGAAGAAATGACGGCCCGGGCCAGTGCCCGGGCCGGTGAAAACGAAAGACGAGGACCGAAATGAAACCCGCGAACTGGATCCTGATCGCCAGCCTCTACGTCACGCAGTTCCTGCCGGTCTCCTTCTTCTTCATGGGCCTGCCGGCGATCCTGCGCGAACAGGGCCGCACGCTGGAAGAGATCGGCGCGCTGTACCTGCTCGGCTTCGTCTGGGTGTTCAAGATACTCTGGGCGCCGCTCGTCGACCGCGTCTCCTTCGGCCGGCTCGGCCATTATCGCGGCTGGCTGCTTATGATGCAGGCGGCGATGATCGCCATGCTCGTCCTCATCGGCCAGATCGACGGCCTCGCCAATTTCCCGCTGCTGGTCGTGCTCGGGCTCGTGCTTACCGTCTTCTCGGCAACGCAGGATATTGCGACGGACGCCGTTACCTGCCGTCTCCTGCCGGCGGAGCTGCGCGGCCTCGGCAACAGCGTGCAGGTGGCCGGCGGCCTCGTCGGCATCGTGCTCGGCGGCGGGCTGACGCTCGCGCTCTACCCGACGATCGGCTGGACCGGCTGCTTCCTCCTGATGGCCGGCGTGCTTGCCGCCTGCTTCGTGCAGATCCTCTTCTTCCGGGAACCGCAGGTTCCGGCGTCCCTCGCCGCCGCCGGTTACGGCCGCATCTGGCGCGTCTGGGCGCGGCCGGGCATGGCGGGCTGGGCGGCGCTGATGGTCATCGTGCCGCTCGGCATCGGCATGATCTTCGCCATGCTGAGCCCCATGCTGGTCGATATCGGCTGGCCGCTGGAGGCCGTCGGCTTCACGCTCAACATCGTCGGCTCGCTGGTCGGCCTTCTCGCCGTCTTCGGCGCGGGCCTGCTGATCCGCCGCTTCGGCCGCAAGCGCATGCTGGTGGCCGCGGCTTTCGCGCAGGCGGCGATCATCCTTTCGGTCCTGCCGCTTGCGGGCGGCGCGCGCGAGACGTTGCTGATCGTACCCGGCCTGGTGCTCGTTTTCCTGATCTACAACCCGATCGCCACCGTGATGCTGACCATCATGATGGACCGGTCGGCGGCGGGCAGCGAGGGCACCGATTTCACGGCGCAATACAGCCTCTACAGCTTCATGGGCTTCCTGTCGGGCGCCGTCGCCCTCCAGGTCGCCGGGGCGGTGGGTTACCAGGCGCTGGTGCTGATCGCGGCAGGCCTTGCGGTCCTCGCCGGCCTGCTCGCCCTGAAGCTTTACCGCGAAGACCGGGCGGTGGCGGACAGTCCGGCGGCGGGCGCGCCGGCCTACGGCGTCTCCGGCTGAAGGCGCGCGGGCCGGGAAATGCCGATGCCAATGCCAGCGGGAAGACTCTGTCCCTTCTTCCATAATGCGTGAGGTGTCCCATGATGCAGACCAGACAGCGCGAAGACATCAAGGTTTTCGACAGTGCCGATTGCGAAGAGGCGTTCGGCATCCGCACCGAAGTCGTGCATCTCGATCACGGCATCAGCCTCACCATGGTGAGCGGCGCGGCCCATACGGGTTGCGACCTGCCGCTGGCGCTGCCGCGGCGCGGATCGGCGATGGTTTTCGTCGTTGCCGGCACGCTCACCCTGCCCGGGCGGGCCGGGCAGCGCGGGATTGCCTTCGGCAGTGGCGAGGCGGCGCTCGTCTCGAACGGTTTTTCGGCCGAACCGGCGACGGTCGGGCGCGATGAGGCGCTCTCCGTCGTCATCGTCGGCCTGCCGCACGCTTACATGAGCCGCGTCTTCAGTGCGGCCTGCCCGGAGGCGATCCGGATGTTTCTCGCCGGCGACGGCGCGCGCGGGCTCAGCCGCGAAATCCTGCCGTCCGCCTCCATTCAGGCCGTGCTGTACCAGATGGCCACCGCCCAGGTCAGCGAGCCCCTGCGCTCGGTCTTCCTGACCAGCAAGGCCTACGAGCTGATCGCGCTTGGCCTCGAGCGGCTGTGCATGGCCCATTGCGATTGCGCCCTTTCGCCGGGCGATATCGAGCGGCTGAAGCGGGCGCGCGACATTCTCAGCGAGAACCTCTCCGATCCGCCCTCGCTGGTGGCGCTCGCCCATGAGGTCGGCATCAACGATTTCAAGCTCAAGAAGGGCTTCAAGGTCCTCTTCGACACGACGCCCTTCGGCTATCTCAAGGAACGGCGGATGATCGTTGCGCGCAGCGCGTTGCTGGCGGGCGAGCAGTCGGTGACGACGGTGGCCAACCAGGTCGGCTACACCAATCTCGGCCACTTCGCCGCGGCGTTCCGCAAGCAGTTCGGCACGACCCCGAAGGCGATGAAGAAGACGTCCCATACGCAGATCGGGCGGGTCGGCCGGGAGACGAGCCTTGCGCTCTGACGCATTTCCAGCCGAAGCGGCACCGCCGCGGTGAAAACAGATGCTGGAGCAATTCCGTGAACCGGATTCCACCGGAATTGCTCCAGCGCAACCGGGATCGGGAGGAGGCAGCATGCGCCTGACACGGCAAACGGAAATCGCAATCAGCATTCTCGTGTCCTGCGCCCGGCGCCGCAGGCAGATCGACACGAACCTTGCGGCAGCGGAGGCCGGAACGTCGAAGGACCGGGCCGCCCATGTCGTGCTTCAGCTTTCGAAAGCCGGATGGATCGCCACGCGCCGCGGCCGGTTCGGCGGGCTCAAGCTGCTTCAGCCGCCTGACCACATCCTGCTCGGCGACGTCGTGCGGTTGACGCAGCCGCGCGCCTTTGCCCTCGAAACCAGCAATCAGGAGGCATTTCTGGGACCGCTTCTGCGCGATCTCACCAACTCCATGCTCGACCTTCTGGATTGCCATTCGATCGCGGATCTCGTGGAGGCTCACCGGGACGTGCAGTGTCCAGCGGACATGATGCCACCGGTCTTGCGGCTGGCGCAGGGCCATGACGGGCGCGCGTGACGGATGGGCCATGCCCGCTTCAGGCGCTCCTGTGGCGCGCCATCAGCTTGGCCTGCAGCACGACGACGACGAGCAGGAAGGCGCCACGGATGACGGACTGCCAGTAGGCGGACAACGAGATCCAGCCGAGGCCGTTTTCGAAGTTCAGGATGTTGAACACCATGGCCAGGAGGAGCGCGCCGGCCAGCGTCGCGCCGACCGAGCCCGAACCGCCCGTCAGCAGCGTGCCGCCGACCACGACGGACGCGATCGCGAAAAGCTCCCAGCCGACGCCTTCCGTCGGCTGGCCGGCGCCGAACTGCGAGGCGAGGATGACGCCGGCAAGGCCGGCGAGCGTGCCGGAGGCGAGATAGACGGCGGCAAGCGTGCGCTCGACTTTCAGGCCCATCAGGCCGGCTGTCGCCTCGCCGTCGCCGATGGCGAGGACGTGGCGGCCGACGGGCAGCTTTTCGAGCACCAGCCAGCCGAGGACATAGGCGGCGAGCGCGATCCAGGCAGGAATGGGAAAGCCCAGGAAATCGTCCTGGCCGATCACCGTGAAGCCGCTGTCGTAGGAGACGGAGACCGACTGGTTGTTGGCGATGAGCAGGCCTGTGCCATAGGCGGCGAGCATGGTCGCGAGCGTTGCGATGAAAGGCTGGATGCGCATCTTCGTGATGATGAAGCCATTGAGCGCGCCGACCGCGCATCCGGCGGCCATGCCGCCGAGGAGACCGGCCGCCCAGTGCAAGGGCGAAAGGAGCGCCGCCACCACGCTCGCCATTGCCGCCGTGCCGCCGACCGAAAGGTCGATGCCGCCGGTGATGATGACGAAGGCCATGCCGAGGGCGATCAGCGCGAACATGGAATTGTAGCGCAGGAACGAGAGGATGTTGTAGGACGACAGGAAGTTGTCGTAACGCAGCGCCCCGAAGAGGATGAGGCCGAAAAGCGCGAGGATGACGCCGAGCCGGGCGATGTCGCCGGAGGATTTGATGGCGAAGGGGCGGAGGAGGGCGTGCATGATGGGTCTCCTCAAGGCTTGTCGGCGCGTTGCTGGATGAAGACGGCGAGCACGATCAGCCCGGCCTTGACGATGAGGGCGGCCGCATCCGGCACGCCGTTGGCCAATAGCGTGTAGCGGACGAGCTGGATGACGAAGGCGCCGAGCACGGTGCCGATGATGTTCGCCCGCCCGCCCGTGAGCAGCGTGCCGCCGACGGCGACGGCGGCGATGGCGTCGAGCTCCATGCCGAGGCCGACGAGGTTGGCGTCGCTGGCGGAGTTGCGCGCCACCACGACGAGGCCGGCAAGCCCCGCAAGCGCGCCGCTGATCATGTAGACGAAGAGCTTGACCCGCTTCACCGGCACGCCGGTGAGCCTTGCGGCCTTCTCGTTGCCGCCGACGGCGATGATCTGCCGGCCGATGACCGTATAGCGGATCATCGCAAAGGTGAGGGCGACGATGACGATCATCAGCACGACCTGCGCCGGAATGCCGGCGATGCGGCCCATGGCGATGAACTGGAAGCCCTCGTTCCTGAAGACCTGCAGGTTGCCGTTGGTCATGACCTGCGCGATGCCGCGTCCAGCGATGAAGAGCACGAGCGTCGCGATGATCGGCTGGATGGAAAAGCGCGTGACGAGCAGCCCGTTGAACAGGCCGAAGAGGCCGGCGACGACGATAGGAAGGAGGAAGGCGAGCGCCACGGCGAATGCCATGTTCTCCACCTGCCAGAACTGGCCCATGAAGATCATCGGCGCGAGCGCGCCCGCTATCGCCATCAGCGAGCCGACCGAGAGGTCGATGCCGCCGGTGGCGATGACGAGCGTCATGCCGGTCGCGACGATGACGATGGTCGCGACCTGCGTGAGGTTCACGTTGAGCGTCTGCCAGGAAAGGAAGTTCGGCGTCACCGCGACGTTGAAGACGATGAGCGCCAGGAAGGCGACGAACGTGCCGTAGCGGCTTGCCAGCGTGAACAGCCGGCTGCCGGGAGAAAGCGTGCCGGAGGGCTGCGGGGCGGGGGTCTCGATCGTCGTCATGTCATTCAACCTGATGGGCCATGGCGGAAAGCAACGCCGCTTCGCTCAAGTCCTTGCGCGGCAGGGTCGCGACGGACGTGCCGTCGCTGAGCACGGTCACGCGGTCGGCGGCGGCGAGCAGCTCCTCCAGCTCGGAGGAGATCATCAGCACGCTGAGGCCCTCGTCGGCGAGGCTGCGCAACAGCTTGAGGATTTCCGATTTGGCGCCGATATCGATGCCGCGGGTCGGCTCGTCGATGATCAGGACGCGCGGGTCGGTGGCGAGCCAGCGGGCAAGCAGCACCTTCTGCTGGTTGCCGCCGGAGAGCTCCCTGATCGGCTGGTCGGGCGAGGCGCATTTGACGCCGAGGGCGCGGATGTAGCGGGTGACGATCTCGTCCTGCCGCGCGCGGTCGACGATGCCGGCCTTCTTCAGCCTCGGCAGCAGCGCCAGCGTCATGTTCTCGCGGATGCTCATGTCGGGCACGATGCCGTCGATCTTGCGGTCTTCCGAGACGAGGCCGATGCCATCGGCGATGGCGTCGGCCGGCTCGCGATAGGTGCGCACGCGGCCGTCCATGCGGATCGTGCCGCGCTGCATCTTGTCGGCACCGAAGATCAGGCGCGCCGTCTCTGTGCGGCCCGAGCCGAGCAGGCCGGCAAGGCCCGATATCTCGCCCTCGCGCACGTCGAGACTGACATCGCGGACACGCACGCCTGCACCGGCATTCTCGACCGCGAGGCGGACGGACCGCTCGGGCGCGCCCTCATCCGGCGCGATCGCCTGGAAGGCGGCGAGCTCCTTGCCGAGCATGTGGCGCACCAGCGCCATCTTGGGCATGTCCGCCATCGGGCTTTTCGCGACCGTCTGGCCGTCCCGCATGATCGTCACCCGGTCGCAGATCGCGTAGAGCTCGTCGAGCCGGTGCCCGATGAAGATGACGGCGACGCCCGCGCGTTTCAGCGTGCGGATCGTCTCGAAGAGCACGGCGACCTCGCGCTCGTCGAGCGAGGAGGTGGGCTCGTCCATGATGACGAGGCGGGCCTTTTGCGTGACGGCGCGGGCGATGGCCACCATCTGCCGGGTCGCGGCATCGAAATGCGCGACGGGCCGGTCGACGTCGATGGAGAGGTTGAAGGTTTTCAGCACGGCCTCGGCGCCGCGCCGCATGGCGGCATGGTCGATCAGGCCGAAGCGCTTCGGCTCGCGGGAAAGGTAGATGTTCTCCGCCACCGAGCGCTGCGGGGCGAGGTTGATTTCCTGGTAGATCGTCGCGATGCCGGCGCCTTGCGCCTCTGCCGGCATCGAGAAGTCGACCTCCCTGCCGTCGAAGGCGATGCTGCCCTCGTCGCGGCGGTAGACGCCGGTGAGGATCTTGATCAGCGTGGACTTGCCCGCGCCGTTCTGGCCGACGAGCGCCATGACCTCCGCCGGCTCGACCTCGAGCGAGGCGGATTTCAGCGCGGCAACGCCGGCAAACGCCTTTGAAATGCCCTGCATGGACAGAAGCATCGGGTTCCTCCTCTATCCGCCCTCCGGGACGGGCATCACGAGCCTACACCCGAACGAACCAAAGGTCAGGCCCGTTCAAGAAACGGCCGAGACGGTGGAGCCGCCCCGGCCGCAAGAGGCTTGGGAGTTCTGGTCAGTAGGCGTCGGCGAGTTCCGCGGCGGCGTTGGAGGCATCGTAGAACTTGTCGTCGTTGATGATCATCGGCTCGATCGTCTCGCCCTTGGCATAGCGCAGCATGGTCTCGAAGGCCTTGGGCCCGAAGCGCGGATTGCACTCGACGACCGCGGCGATCTTGCCGTCGACAACCGCCTGCACGGCCTCCTTGCCGCCGTCGATGGACAGGACGAGCACATCCTTGCCCGGCACTTTGCCGGCCGCTTCCAGCGCGGCGATGGCGCCCATCGCCATTTCGTCGTTGTGGGCGTAGATGATGTCGGCATCCGGATGCGCCTGAAGCAGGGCTTCGGCCACCTGGCGGCCCTTGTCGCGGGCGAAGTCGCCGGTCTGCGAGGCGACGATCTCGAAGCCGCCGGCCGCCTGGATCGCCTCGTCGAAGCCCTTCTTGCGGTCGTTGGCGGGCGACGAACCGGTCGTGCCTTCCAATTCGATGATCTTCGACTTGCCGTTGGCGTTCTTCACCAGCCATTCGGCGATACGCCTTCCTTCCTCGACGAAGTTCGAGCCGATGAAGGTGAGGTAATCCTCGCCGGCCTTGGCCAGCGACGGATCGACCGAGCGGTCGAGCAGGATCACCGGGATGCCCGCCTTCTTGGCGGCCATGACGGCGGGAATCAGCGGCTTTTCCTCGCGCGGGGCAAGGAAGATGACGTCGACGCCCTGGGCGATCATCGAGTTGACGTCGGCGACCTGCTTGGCGGCGGAACCGGCAGCGTCCGTGTAGACGAGCTGGTAGCCGAGCTTTTCAGCCTCGGCCTTCATGCTGTTCGTCTGGGCGATGCGCCAGGGATTGTTGGATTCGGTCTGTGCGAAGCCGACCTTGTAGGTGTCCTTCTGTTCGAGCTTCGGCACTTGGGCGATCGCAACGCCGGCAACGGCAAGCGCGCCGGCGGCCGTGGCCGCGAGCATGAAGGTGCGACGGGAAATCATGGTCATGAGCGGGTTCTCCTCCCAGGTTCTGGCCGGTGCTCCTCTACCGGACGTGAGCAAATTCCTGCTTCACATGGGCAAATCTTGCGCTAATAATATTAGCAGTCAAGAGCCAAAATTATGAGCACTTGCAAAAAATCCGCGTGCAGTGCAAAGCACGCCGAGGCGAGGAACGGACGCATGGCCAGGGGTAACGGGCGCAATTCGGGCAAGGAAGGCGGCGGACGGCCGACGATGACGGATGTCGCGCGGATTGCCGGCGTCTCGCAATCCAGCGTCTCGCTCGTCCTCAACGAGATGTCCGGCTCGCGCATTTCGCCTGAGACGCAGCAGAAGGTACGAGAGGCTGCTCATAAGATCGGTTATAAATTACCGGCGACCCGCGGTCCGGTCGCGGCTGCCCCAACGGTGGAGAAGGAC